>NZ_CP197235.1:4800000-7535000 GCF_052076005.1 Bradyrhizobium sp. 63_E2_N1_3
AAAACGACGGCGTCGCTGCATGACACACCTCGATCTTACGGGTCCTAACCGTTGGGTTTGAGTTCTTGCAGCCTAACGCGCGGGCAGTTCCGTGGTCTGTGCCCTAGTGAACACAAGTTCCACGCGATAACGCGGGAACCTCGGATCACAATTGAATGTTACTTATCGCGGGCAGCCGGAGGGGAACGCCATGGAAATGGACCTTGCCGAGCGCTTCTTTTTGGGTCTCGCATTCATAGGTGCAAGCTGCCTCTGTGTCGTTTTCTCCGTCTGGATGCTTACTTGAAGTTCTGGCCCGCCAGCGTGAACCGGCCGCCGGACTTGCTTTTCCGCACCCAACGACCAGCAGTAGCCCGCGCTCTCGACGAGCCACCTCACGCCCTGCCGCCTGCCGGATAAGCACGGGTGAACTCTCCTTGGCGCTTGATGCGGTTGTAGCGAAAAGTGCAGCCGTGCGCCCGGGCAAAGACCTCCGCCTCTGCAATCGCGATGGCACGCGTGCCGCCAAACGCACGCTCGATGTAACGGTCCCGAATTATCAATTTCTGGTTCGACCCGACGTCATCCAAAACCGTCGCTAGCTTAAGCAGGAAGTCTTCGCGCGTCTCCATAGGGACAAACATGCAACGGCGAACGCCTGAATGCCAGCAAGGAGCTATGAAAGGCGAAACCTCGCCGCACAAATAGCCCGTCCTCAGTCTTTGGGCGGGAATGGATGGACGACGGCTTTTGCGTCCGTCGCCTGTGCGATCAGGACTGCAATTCCGTCCAGCGTTTGTCAGTCGTTGATTCCGAGCGACAGGCGCCGATACCGGGCGATCTTGTCGTCGTACTGAACGCACTTCTCACACATGGCTTCCGCTTGGCATAGAGGGCGGGAGCATGAAGCACTCTCAGTCATCAATGGGCGCCTCGGACGGGGCGGTGATCTCCGGACCATAAACCAGAACTCGGGTTCCCGACAGAAGGAACACAGCCCGCCAACGGAGGCGGCCTCAATGCCTGCGCCGTTCGACCGCGAATGTGAATTTGAGCTGGAGCACCGGACCGCTCTCGTCCCGGACTTCAATCGACAGCTTTTGGCTATCGCCCCCTAAGGCGCGGACGGCATCTCTGGCCATATCGGCAAGCGAGCGCGCCGCCTCTTCCTGCACCTTCTCTATGGTTGAGAACTCTAGACCTTCCTCATCCGGGAAAATCTCGTCACCCTCTCTGATGTCAAAATAATACCGTCTCATCAGACCAGAACGACGCCAACCTCAAATTGTTTCTTTCGTAAAACAGGCCACGCCCAAATCAAACTAGGCGACTTGATGCCGAAAGCAGGCCGGCCACCTACCTCAGCTCGTTCCTCGCGAGAGAAGCCAGTCTGTCCAGTTGGCCAGCCAAACCCACATAAGTTCGGGCGATGTTTTTCAGGACGTCGGCGCGATCTTTGGAAATGCCGCTCGCGCCAGAAAGTCTCTTGTAGAGGTCAGCATGTTCTCGGCACTCAGCAATGTTGATCACTGGCTCTGCCTTCTGTTGGCCGTGCGGGTCACAGCAGCGCCTTCCCCGCTGGCTTGCCTTCTACCATGTTAGCGCCCGTTAAAATCAGTCTTATGACACTGGTTAAATACGGAAGCGCCCCCTTCAGTTTGGAAAAGGAACCACAAGGGCGGCTGATATTTGACTGGCTCGCCGGCAGAGCTGGCGGAGCGGCCTCGGCCTACCCCCTAGGCCCCTGCAGCCGGGGCCGTCTCTCGCTCTTGTTGTATCGGAGTAGCGTATGCGTTCCTCGCCCTCGATCGTGCCGGCCGACCGCCTCGACCGCGATATCTATCTGGTGCTTGAAGACTCTGGAGCGCGCCGGTTGCGCCTGGCGCGAGACGGATGAGGCTGACACCAACCTCGAGGGCGTCCTGCAAACTCCCCTATCGCTAGAGCCATCCCGGTCCCGATGGAACGAGAACCGGCGATGCTCTCAGTCTTTCGTGAAGGCGCGTGAGCCTCAGGCTTCCTTGAAGCGGTAGCCGACGCCATAAAGTGTCTCGATCATCTCGAACTCGTTGTCGACCACCTTGAACTTCTTGCGCAGCCGCTTGATGTGGCTGTCGATGGTGCGGTCGTCGACATAGACCTGGTCGTCATAGGCGGCGTCCATCAGCGCGTTGCGGCTCTTCACCACGCCGGGGCGGGTCGCCAGCGCCTGGAGGATCAGGAATTCGGTGACGGTCAGCGCCACCGGCTCGTTCTTCCAGGTGCAGGTGTGCCGTTCGGGGTCCATGCGCAGCAGGCCGCGGTCGAGCGCCTTGGCATTGTTCTCCTTCGGCGCGACAGTCGGGTCCTTCGGCGCCGAGCGGCGCAGCACGGCCTTGACGCGCTCGACCAGCAGGCGCTGCGAGAATGGTTTGCGGATGAAGTCGTCGGCGCCCATCTTGAGGCCGAACAGTTCGTCGATCTCTTCGTCCTTGGAGGTCAGAAAGATCACCGGCAGGTTGGACTTCTGCCGCAGCCGGCGCAGCGTTTCCAAGCCGTCCATGCGCGGCATCTTGATGTCGAGAATGGCAAGATCGGGCTGGGTGGTGCGGAAGCCGTCGAGCGCGGAGGCGCCGTCGGTGTAAGTCATGATGCGGTAGCCTTCCGTCTCCAGCGCGATCGAGACGGATGTGAGAATGTTGCTGTCATCGTCGACCAAAGCGATTGTGGGCATGAGCCTCTGCTTTCTGCTTTCCGTTTGGGTCGTGCTTGAAACGGCGAGCAATCCACTGATGTGCCGCATACATGGGTGCCGAAGTCGGCGATCGAACCTTGTCGCCGAGCAATGCAAACTGGGCTGAGGTGTGACCAAGTTCCACAAAGCGCGACAGATTCGCCCCGTTTCGCCCCTTAACCTGACCCCCGTTTACCCGAAAAAAGACCTCCCTTGCAACCACCTGACCCGAGAAGGCCGATGCACCCGACCCCCGATTTCGACCCTCGGGCCAGTACGCCTATCCGCTCCGGATTGTATCCTTCAATCCCGTCGAGGGGTGGTCGCGGGACGCGACTTCCGAGGTAGCCGATGCGTAGGCCCGGCGCGCGGCCGACACCGACGCCGAGGTCTCGTCTGCGTTGCAAGACTTCATCGCCGCCAACGCCACAAGGCGCTTCGACACGCAGCTCGCGCTGCCCTTGCGCGGGGTCGCCTGACGGTGGCGGACTTCCGCTCTAGCAAGAGGGCAACGCAGATTCGAAACAATCGAGTCAATGACCCGGCGCTGGCTCGGCTGTTGAAGGTCGACGCTTTGGCATGGCGTGGTATCGCAAAGAGATACCGAGCTGATGCGCTTTAACAGCCACCGACGAGACGCCTCGGTTCAATTCAGCGGCTATCTCTTCGCGGCGGTGATTCCCGGCCATCGCCTTGAGCGTCTCAAGGTCTTCCGAGGTCCATGGGCGAACAGAATTGGCCATATGGCGGCCTCCCAAACAACAAATTTGGCTCACGTAGCGCAATAGCCCATGGGACCAAAAGTTTCATTCCGCCCTCTTGGATAGATCGCACGTCGGCTCTGTTATGAGCGCCACCGCGCTAACCGCAAAAATCTAGAAGCACACCGCAGAACGACCCTATGCAGACCCGGAGGCGTCCGCGCGCGAGCTCCTCGAAACGCAACATTGCGGCCGGGGACGCCAGCAACCTGACATTGTCCTTTGGTACAATGATCTAAGGGACATGGAATGAATATGGTCGCTCGTCGAACGACCTGGTGGCAAAGGATTATTCAAAGGATTTGATGCGGAAGAGGAATGACCGATGTTTGTGCGTATCACAACGGATCGACGACCTCAGCCCAATACGCTCGATGAATTCGGTTTAGCGGGTACATTCAACCGAATCATCGGCCTCAGCGAATTTAAATACCGAAAAGACACCGAAATCTTCGGTGAAAAAGAGCCCGCTGTGTATGTCTATCAAGTCAAGCATGGTGCGGTGCGAAGTTACAAGTTGCTCTCGGACGGTCGGCGTCAAATCGCCGCCTTTCACTTAGTGGGCGATATCTTCGGGATTGAGAATGGCGACACGCATCGATTTACCGCAGAGGCGGTCGTCGAAACCGTCGCGCGCCTGATTAAGCGAGAAAGCATTCAATTGGTGGCCGCAAGAGACGCGGTTGTCTCGCACAACCTGCTCAGCATGACTACCCGCAACCTGGAGCACGCAGAAAACCATATGCTGCTTCTGGGCCGCAAGACCGCGGTAGAAAGGGTTGCCGCCTTCTTACTTGAGATGGATTGCCGCACCGGAGCAGACAATGTGTCGCTCCCGATGACTCGTCGCGACATTGCGGACTATCTCGGCCTGACGTTGGAGACGGTTTCTCGCGTGCTATCTAGCTTGCGTAAAGCGGGCGTCCTTACGTTCCTCGACGGCGATCAGCGAGAGATCATGTTAAACGACAGAAGCCGGCTTGCCGATTTCGATCGGCAAGAACCGGCACAACCCTGATACCAAAAGCGACGAGCCGTACTGGCGACGATGATGAATACGCAGACTCACATCATGATCGCGGATATTGCGGGAGCTAGCACGAAGGTCCGTTGACTTAGATCAAGGATTGCCGGCGATCTAGGTTCAAGGCCTCTGCCATGAACAAGCCTTCCGATACCGAGCCCAAGCCAACCGAACCCGAGCCCAAGCCAACTCGCTTGGAGGAGGCGCGCCGGATCGTTGAGGATTATGCGAATGACCTTCGCGAGTTGTAAGCGTCGTTATCAGGCCACGGCTTTGAGGAACTGAGTGCGGTAGGCCCAAGGCAATAGCTGGTCGATGTCGCGGTTCGGATGACCACTGACGATCCTGGTCAGGACGTCGGTGAGATAGGCAAGCGGATCGACGTCGTTGAGCTTGCAGGTCTCGACCAGGGACGCGACGACCGCCCAGTGTTCGGCACCACCGTCGGATCCGGCAAACAGCGCGTTCTTGCGACTGAGCTTGATGCCGCGGATCGATCGTTCGACCGTATTGTTGTCGAGCTCGATGCGACCGTCATCGATGAAGCGCGTCAGCCCCTGCCAGCGCGAGAGAGCGTAGCGGATGGCGGCGGCGAGCTTGATCTTCTGGCTGATGAGAGCCAGCTTGGCGCGTAGCCAAGCCTCGAAGGCATCGGCCAGCGGTCGGCTTTTCTGCTGACGCACGAGACGGCGCTCCTCCGGGCTGCGGCCGCGGATCTCCTTCTCGATCGCGTAGAATGCGGCAATGTGCTTCAGCGCCTCGCTTGCGATCGGCGCGGGGCCCGCCGTCGCGAGTTCGTAGAAGTTGCGCCGCATGTGCACCCAGCAGAAGGCGAGCTCGACCTCGCCGCGCTCGGCAAGCTTTGGATAGGCGGTGTAGCCATCGACCTGCAGGACGCCCTTGTAGCCGGCAAGATGGCTGAACAACCGCTCGGCCTTGCGGTCGGGTGCATAGACATAGGCGATGCCGGGCGGATCGAGGCCGCCCCAGGGCCTGTCGTCGGCGGCATAGGCCCAGAGCTGGCCGGTCTTGGTGCGCCCTCGACCGGGATCGAGCACCGGCACCGTCGTCTCGTCGGCGAACAGCTTGGACCTCGCTCGAAGCATCGTGAGAAGGCGCTCATGCAGCGAGCGCAGGTGGAAGGCGGCATGCCCAACCCAGTCCGCCAGCGTCGATCGATCGAGAGCGATGCCCTGGCGGGCATAGATCTGGGCCTGCCGGTAGAGCGGCAGATGATCGGCATATTTGGACACCAGAACCTGGGCGACCGTGGCCTCGGTCGGCAGGCCGCCCTCGATCAGCCGGGCCGGAGCCTCGGCCTGCACGACACCATCCTCGCAGGCACGACAGGCGTATTTGGGACGCCGGGTAACGACAACGCGGAACTGCGCCGGCACCATGTCCAGCCGCTCGCTCTTGTCTTCACCGATCCGATGCAGTTCGCCCTGGCAGCAGGGGCAGGTCTTGTCGTCGATGTCGACGACGACCTCGATCCGCGGCAGATGCGCCGGCAGTGCCCCGCGGTTGACGCGGCGCTTGCGCGCCCGTTCCGCCCGACCTTCCGGGGCGGTCTCGTCCTGACCGGCCTCGGCAGAGGCCGCGACCTGCTCGACGTCCTCGAGGCCCAGCAGCATCTGTTCCTCAGGAAGCGACTCCGCCCTCCGGCCAAAGCGATGACGCTGCAATTCCTTGATGATCTGGCGCAGCCGCTCGCTCTCGTGCCGCTCGGCAAGCAGCATCGCCTTCAGCGTCTCGGGATCATCAGGAAGGTTATCGCTCACGGGCAAATCAGAGCATATTCGCGCCCGCCTGACGACGTACTCGATGCCTCTGATTCACTTCGCCGCAGCGCGGCCCACAATTATCCGGCTTGCGTCGGGACGACCGTCTCCCGTGCCGCGTGGACACGCCGCCAATCGAGCCCTTCGAGCAGCGCCGACAATTCTGCCGCTGACAAACGCATCACGCCATCCTCGATCTTCGGCCAGCGGAAGACGCCTTCCTCGAGCCGCTTGGCGAACAGGCACAAACCCGTACCATCCCAGAAGATCAGCTTGATCCGGTCCGCGCGCTTGGCACGGAAGACATAAACAGCACCCGAGAACGGATCGGCCTTCATGTGCTCGCGTACCAACATAGCAAGCCCTTCCATTCCCTTGCGGAAGTCGACTGGCTTGGTTGCCACCATCACCCGGACAGTGCCGGACGGGCCGATCACCGGCTTGCCTTCAACGCATGGACGATGGCCGCAATCATCGCCACGTCCGCGCCTTGGCCGACCCGGATAGTGACGCCTTCGGCTTCGATCTCGATGCCCCCAACATCCGGCTTGGCCTTCCGTCGCGCTGTCTTGCGCTCACGGCCCGCAACCGCGACCGGCGCCATGGCGTCTACCACCGCAGGTACAAACTGCGGATCGTTAGCCATCGGCGCCGGCTGCCGGCGCGCTTGCCGGCGCCAAGTGAACACTTGTTGTGGGGTCAGCCCGTGTCGCCGGGCAATCTCGGAAACGACCGCGCCTGGTACCAGCGTCTCCTCGACAATCCGGGCCTTGTCGTCCTTGGAGAACCAACGACGTCGTCCCGTCTCCGTGATCACTTCCAGCCGGCGCGCCGTTACATCCGACTTAAGCGTATGGTCAAACATAGACACAAACCGATCCCTTCAAAGAGATCGTGAAACTCGCCTATCCCATCTGCCCCGAAAAGGTGGGAGCGGAACGACGCTTACCGCGAGTTCATCCGAAAGCTCCGTGAGAAGATGAATTGAAGCGGATTGGCGCCGGGCTCAGATATGAGATCGAGCGCGGCTGGTGATCGCAGCATGAAAGCGGACGCCGCCCGGGGAGGATCTGCTGACTCGCAAATAGGAGGTGCTGGGCGGGGTAGCCCGCCAACTGAGGCGGCCTTGCTTCGCAAAGGGCAACCGCAACGGTTGTCTTGCGCTTTCAAGTTTCTCCGTTCGGCAAAACAGTATCGATTGTGTGCCTAAGCTTATCCAGCGTGCACGGTTTGACTAAGACGGGCGTTCCTTCAAATCCATGCGGCACGCCGCTGCTGCCGTATCCGCTCAAGAAAAAGAACGGCAGCCCTCGTCTCCTTATTGCTTGGGCAACGGGCCCCACGTTCATACCATGCAAATTGATGTCGAGGATCGCGAGATCGTATTCCCCGATCTCGGCAACGGATCGCGCATCATCTATATTCCCCACTTCAGCGATGACCCTGTGTCCGAGTTCCTCGACCATCTCGACAAGCATCATTCGAATAAGCGCCTCATCTTCCACGAGGAGTATTGATGCCTGCGTCATCTCTCGCCTCAAGCCTTGCCTAAATCGGCCACCGAGCGCTCGTTAAGGAGCTGAGAGACCGCCGTTGTAAGCTGCGCGAGGGCAAACGGTTTCTGAAGAATTATGCTGTTGGGAACGCCTTGTGCCGGCCAGTCGTGGGCCGCTGCGCCCGATATGTAGACCACGGGCAAATTGGGATCGGTCTCGCGTGCCGCCCGCGCGACCTCCCAGCCGGTGAGGCTTCCTAACAGATTGATGTCAGTCACTAGAGCGCAGTATGCAACGAGCCGACCTTTGAGCAGTGTTACCGCCTCCTCGCCGGTCTTGGCGCTGGTGAACTCGAAGCCCCCCTCCCTCAATGCTTCCTCGACAATGCCTTGGATCGCATCGTCGTCTTCTACCAGAAGAACTGTCGGCAGCACTTCCGTCATAGTTTTCCGCCGAGCACACGTGAACTGGAGGTTACAAAGTGCACACAAGCCAAAGGTTCCCGGGAAAGTTTGGCAGTCTTGAAATCCGGGGTCCAGCTCCTGTCGGAGGATTTTTTGGCCTTGACCTTTTCGCGGATGAAGCTGACCCGCAACTGGTCGCCGTTTACTCGTTCGAGCTGACAGCGACGATAGGCAAGTCCAGTGGACGAAAGCAGAAGAAAGAACTCGTTCAGGGTCAGCCCCTCAATCGAGGTCTCAACTTGAAGTGTTGCTCCGACATTTGAGACCTCCTTAAGCGTGCACGCGCGACGCCACGTGCCATCAATGGCCATCATTTGCGCAGGCAACGGATGCTCGAAGGTGACCCTTCGGTCTTCTTGCTCTTTTTATGCTGGCATCGGGTAAACGGAAGTGGTCCCCCCCTATATCCCCGATCAACTAAAAGGTAGTAACCGCGGTCGGGAAAAGTTGGCAAATTGGGATCTGCTTGGGACACCGAAGTTGAAATACGAACAGCGTCCGTGAAGTCGCAAGCAGGCCAGTGCCGCCTTACTTCACCTCCATTGTCTGCTCGTTCCGCGCGAGAGACGCCAGTCTATCCAGTTGGCCGGCCAAACCGACATAGGTTCGGGCGATGTTTCTCAGGGCGGTGGCGCGGTCCTTGGAGATGCCGCTCGCGGAAGAAAGTCTCTTGTAGTGGTCAGAAAGTCTCTTGTAGTGATCCGCATGTTCGCGGCACTCAGCAATGTTGTGGTCGAGAGGGGCGGCTGGCATGATCGAGAGCGAGGAACGCATACGTTACTCCGATATGACAACGGTAGAGAGACGGCCCCGGCTCTAAGGGCTCAATCCAGCAATCAACACGTCCTGTTGGGACGCATCCATCGCTAATCCCGGCGGAAAATCTGGCCCCGCTCGGCCGCGAGCGCGAGCTCTGTCCATTCGCGCGCAAGCTTCAGCCAGCCTTCTCGATCGACCTGGTCGAGGCTGCGAGCCGCCTCCCCGCGACAGGCCGTCGCCTCCTTGAAAAATTGCTGAGCGGAGGCGGCCATCTTATCGTAGTGGGACAACTTCCCGGGTAGCTTGGTCTTCATCGTTGCCTCGGCGCATAACCATGCAACACAGACGGTTCGAAAACTCGTGGAATTGCCACTTGTTCCCGCAACCAATAAGTACGGCCAGCGCCTAAGGTCGCACACAAGCCAGTGCCCATTTTTGGAATGATGGTCCCAATAGGAACGACGAGCGCGGGCAATTATTGAGTCGTCGCTGGCTCGCCGGCAGAGCTGGCGGAGCGGCCTCGGCCTACCCCCTTGACCCCTGCAGCCGGGGCCGTCTCTCCGCCATTATCGTACACCCGGCTCGGCGGCCTCGAGCACGAGAAGCCCGCCACAGTTGCCTAGGGCCTTCTCGCAACGACTGATCTCCCAACCGCACCGGCGGTTCGCGCCAATTCGGCAATGACGAACTAAGGCCCCGCGGAGTGACGCTCCGCGGGGCCTTAGCTCTTAACAGCCTACACGCCTTGACCGATCAGTCGATGATTTTCACGACCCGGCGCGTGCGCGGTTCGACGATGACACGGCGGTCGTTCACGACCGCGTAGCGATACTCGGTGTAGTTCGGCACCGGGCGCAAGACCACGGTCGGGGGCAAGGGCTCGCCGACGACGACGCGCTCGTGGATCACGACGGAGTCGTCGCGCGGAATTCCGCCGAGCACGGCATTCGGAATTTCGAGGCCGGCGCCAACGGCCGCACCGACGGTGCCGCCGACCATCGCGCCGACCGGGCCACCGATGTCGCCACCCGCACGCGCGCCGTCCCTAGCGCCCTGTTCGGTCGTCGACTGGGCAAAGGCCGCAGTCGACGCCGCCAGCAGCGACACAGCAGCCAATGAAATCGCAAGACGGGTTTTCATGTCCACTCTCTCCAGTGGTTGTTGATGCGCCGTCAACCGCTGGGCCAGAGCATTGTTCCGGTTCCTCCGATGAAAGGCGCGTCTGGAGAATGTTACTGCGTAACAGTTCAGGCCGCGGTGGCGCAGCGTTGCTGTCAGGCATACGTTGCTAAGACGGGTAGCTCTTGATTGGAAAGCCGCAGTATCATGGGCCGGTTGCAAGAAGTTGCGACGAAGAAGGCTATCGCAATTATTGCAATCTTTTGCTCGACGGATTCGAAATCCGCGTTTTCTTGAACGACGCGTAGCAAATCGGATACACTGCGGCAAATCCTGAAGAAGGGTGGGTTCGGGTGATTCAAGGCGAGCTCGGCCATCATAAACGGCGAGGTCGTGATGCCGGCCGCCGATGGCAGCACCGATTTCTCCGTCTTACAGAACGACATGGTCGACCTTGCCGGCATAGATTAGGTGGTCGCCCTTGCGCCTCGCGAGATAAATACCGTCCCATTTGCCCTCGTCGAGCGCGAAGCCGGCAATTGTTAAGGTCTCGCGTTGGGCGCATGTCTTTTTGATCCAATTGTTGCCCCGGCCGCTGGCGTAGATGCTGTCACGCACCTTCGAGACTACGCCTTCGAGCCCCACCTTGCAGGCGTGCGTGAACATCTCGCGGCCATCGATCTCGAAGCTATCGCTTAACTGTAGGTCGCTGCCGGTGATGATCTTCTTCAGCGCCGCCTTGCGCTCCAACAGCGGCACATTCCGGAGGTCCCTGCCGTTGAGATAAAGCAGGTCGAAGGCGACGAGCACGATCTTCGTCGAGGCGCCCTTGAGCTGGCTTCGACAAGACATCGGCGGCCGAGCTGCGGCGGCGCCTCGAGCCGCTGGTCCGTAAGACACAGCCCTATGCCAAGAGGATTGCGCACGAAGGCATCTGGGTCGAACCGAAGCTGCTTGCTGAGATCGAATACCAAGCGAAGTCGGCCGAGGGGAAGGTGCGGCATCCGTTCTTCAAGGGGTGCGAGGACCTGTAACGGCGCGGCGATCGGCGGCAAAATTTTTTCAGCCCCCTCTTGAAACCAAAACCGGCTTTGCTAATTTTTTTGTCGCCATCTGACGATGGTGTCCGGGCGCCTCATGGGCCCGGGCCAAGAGACGGGCACCGTGTCCGGTGCCGCTCGTAGACATCTTGCTCTTAGGAGGATTTGGCTATGCGCACCTACGATTTTGCCCCCCTCTGGCGCTCGACCATTGGTTTCGACCGCCTCTTCGACCTCGCAGAAACCGCTCAGCGGGCCAGCGAGGACAATTACCCGCCCTACAACATCGAACGGCTGGCGGAGGATCGCTATCAGATCTCGCTGGCGGTGGCGGGTTTCTCGCCCGAGGATATCGTCATCACCGCCGAGCAGAACGTGGTGACGGTTGAAGGCAGCAAATCCGACAAGACCGAACGTGATTTCCTCTATCGCGGTATCTCGCACCGCGCCTTCAAGCGCCAATTCAGCCTCGCCGAATATGTCCAGGTGAAAAGCGCCGCATTCGACAACGGCTTGCTGACCATCGAACTCGTCCGCGAGATTCCGGATGCGATGAAGCCGCGCCGGATTGCGATCGGCGATGCCTCGACCGGCAGCGTGCGGAAGCTGGAAGCCAAAGCCGCCGCCTAGTAGAGGCGCCATGGAGCCGCGCTGCAAGTCGTGCGGCTCCCATCCATTCGTCAATGAAAAGGAGAGGACCATGCGGCCGACGACCGCTGACGACAACGTTTTCGACTTCGACGCGCTGCTTCATCCCGGCACGGTCTTTGAGACACCCAAAGACGTTCTGGATCACCCTGCCCTGACGCTGGCCGAGAAGCGCGCAATCTTGGCATCATGGGCGTCCGACGCGTCCGCGATCGCCTCTTGCCCGTCGATGCGCGCACCTGCCGGCCTCAAGAAGCCGGTATCGATCGACGAAATCTTGGACGCGTTGCGCGCCTTGGACGGTGGCCCCCGGACGCCACCCGGCGGAAAGCCCTACCGTCTCCGTTCGACCGAACGTGCGGCCGCGGCGTGAAGTTCGGAGCCTCAGATGACAACGGACGAAAAACTAGCGCGGCTTCGCGCCCATCGCAACAACGTCCACCGCTACCGCCGCCTGCTGAGCACTCGGCTCTCAGATCTTGAGCGCGAGTTCTTGATGAAGCGACTCTCGGAGGAGCAAATCGCTATTGATGCGCTATCGACGACGACTTTCCCATTTTCCTTGAATCTCGACGGTCCAATCACCGGTGCAGCATCCAGGGTGGCTTAGCTTCAATGCTGGACCTTATATTGATCGATCGCAATCGGCGTGGTTGGGAATGGCGAGTTTGCGACCAGTCTGGCACTGCCCTGGGTAAGGGCCGTGAAAGAACGCGAATGGCCGCGAGATATCGCGGTTATCAGGCGATGTTTCTATTGCTCGCAAGCGGAGCCCGGTTAATCGATCCGGGGCCGTTGGCGCCATAAGATGAGCTTACGGCTCCTCCCCGGCAATGGCCGAAAGCGGCGGGCCTGCAACAATGTCCTTCCTGACCGGCCCCGGGGCCACCAGGTAGGCGCCACTCCCCTGACGGGCTCAGTTTCCGTAATTGGCCGGTAGCGGTCGTCACGGCAACGATGACGAGGTGTTGGATTCACGGGGCATCAGACGTGGTCGGCAAGTCCGGCCCGGCATCCAGGGACATCCCTCCGTTACCGCGATTGCCGCTATGGGCTTCATGTCGCGCGGCACTCTTCATCGATACTTGGTGCTAAGTCCTCAGGACGCATTCCGCGGATGATCCAGCTCAGTGCGAATTGGTCCTTTGGCAGGATTTCGGGAAACCCCTCGGCCTCACGCCCTCGGCCGTCCGAACCACGGTTAGCAGCTGCTTTTTGTAGGCATATCCGGAACGGGAACCTAGGCTTGCTGCCCGCCGTTATGCAATTCCTCTGCGGATCGCCTGGCTCAGGGCACGCCCCTGAAATATTAAGAAATCAATATGCTCAAAGACACAAAGGGGGATCGATGACGTTACGGGCTACGCCATCGATCGACCGCATGTCCGTCCCTGACACCCTGAGCGATTTCATCCGTCGGATCGACGATCCCGATGCTCTTGCGTATGCCGCGGCTGAACTTCTCGGAAGCAGCCTGGGGGTCAGCAGGGCCGGCTACGGTACGGTCGATACATCGGCCGAAACGATCACCATAAGCCGTGACTGGAATGCGCCGGGCATATCGAGCCTGGCGGGCGTTCTTCGCTTCCGCGACTACGGTAGCTACATCGAGGATCTGAAGCGCGGTGAGACGGTCATCTGTGCGGATGCGGAGAAGGACCCTCGTATCGGCGAGCGTGCCGATGCTCTTGAAGCAATATCGGCTCGCGCCCTGGTCAACATGCCAATCTCCGAGTCCGACGGTGTTGTGGCACTCCTGTACTTGAACAACGCGGAGCCACGGGAGTGGACCGCAGAAGAACTCGAACTGGTGCGCGAAGTTGCCGAGCGAACCCGCACAGCTGTGGAACGTCGTCGGGCCGAGGTCGCTGTCAGGGGAAACGAGGCTCGCCTGACGTTTCTAGATGCCCTCAACAGGGAAACCGCCAAAACCAGAGACGCAGACGGCGTTTTAGCTGTGACGACTAGGATGCTTGGCGAACATCTGATGGTATCGAGCTGTGCCTACGCCGATATGGATCCGGACGAGGACGGCTTTACCATTCGGGGAGATTGGGCGGCACCAGGGGCAATGCACATTCTTGGGCACTATAGCCTGGCCGATTTCGGTCAAAAGGCCGTAACCGAGCTCGGAGCGGGCCGCCCCCTGGTCATCAATGACAATTTGAAAGAGATTGCGCCCGAAGAAGCGGCTACGTTCCAGAACATTGGAATCGGCGCTACCATTTGCATGCCCTTCGTGAAGGAAGGACGGCTAACAGCTTTGATGGCGATCCATCATCGGCAAGCGCACCGGTGGAGCAAGCGCGAACTCGCATTGCTTACAGAGGTGACCGAACGCTCGTGGGCGCACATCGAACGTGTACGGTCGGAGCAGGCAGCCCGGGAAGCGGCAGAGCGACTCGGCCTCGCCAACAAGGCTGCCGGCATAGGCACTTGGGACTATGATCCGGTCAATGACGTTCTGCCAAGGGACGATCGTTGCAAAGAATTGTTCGGCTTGTCGCCTCAGGCGGAAATAAGTTACGAAGGCGCGTTCCTGAAGGGCTTGCATCCGGACGACAGGCAACGTGCGCACGAAGCGGTCTCTGAAGCACTCGAGCCGACGTCTCCCAAGCCTTATAACATCGAATACCGAACCATAGGTGTCGAGGATGGAACCGAGCGCTGGATCGCGGCGACCGGCGAGGCGATCTTTTCGGGAGGAAAGGCCGTCCGCTTCATCGGCACCGTTCTGGACATCAGTGCGCAGAAGAAATCCGAGCGCCATCTGCGCATACTGAACGACACCGGGGCTTCCGTGGCCCGCGAACGAGATCTCGAGAAGATAGTTCAGACCGTAACCGATGCCGGCGTCGAGCTCTCGGGGGCTCAATTCGGCGCCTTCTTCTACAACGTCCTTACACCGGACGGTGGAAGCTATATGCTTTATTCGTTGTCTGGCGTACCACGATCGGCATTCGAAAACTTCCCTATGCCACGCAATACGGCGGTCTTCGAGCCGACGTTCTTGGGTACGGGCGTGGTGCGATCAGACGACATCCTGAAAGATCCGCGCTATGGCAAAAATGCTCCGCGAAAAGGAATGCCGGAAGGTCACCTTCCCGTCAGGTCATATCTGGCGGTACCCGTAATTTCACGTTCGGGCGAAGTACTTGGCGGACTTTTCTTCGGTCACGCTGAGCCAAGGAAGTTTCAAATCGAGCACGAAACCACACTTCTGGGCATCGCCGGCCACGCCGCCACTGCGATCGACAACGCGCGTCTTCTGATGCGACTGGAGTCCCTCAATGCCGATTTGGAGCGACGCGTAGCCGAGGAGATATCGGAACGTATGAAGGCCGAGGAGCAGCTCCGACAGTCTCAGAAGATGGAAGCTGTCGGTCAATTGACGGGCGGGATTGCTCACGACTTCAACAACATGCTGGCCGTGATCATCGGCAGTCTGAATCTTGCCAAACGACGACTGGGCAAGGGAGAAATCAACGTGGACCGCTTCATCGAGGGAGCCATAGATGGTGCAAATCGGGCAGCCACACTAACTCAGCGCCTACTGGCGTTTTCACGCCAACAGCCGCTTGCGCCCGAGGTCATGGACCTCAACAAGATGGTTGGCGGGATGAGCGAGCTGCTCGACCGATCGCTGGGAGAACTCGTCCGTCTCGAGATGGTTCTGGCGGCCGGAGTTTGGCGAGTCAAAGCTGACCCCGCTCAGCTGGAAAGTGTCGTGCTAAATCTCGCAGTGAATGCGCGTGACGCCATGCCGAGGGGCGGCAAGCTGACGATCGAAACAAGCAATTCGTCTATAGACCAGAAGTATGCGCGTGAGTACGCGCTGACGCCCGGTCAATATGTCCTGCTTGCCGTCACTGACAATGGCGTTGGAATGCCTGAAAACGTGCTTGGTAAAGCATTTGACCCATTCTTCACGACGAAGGCGGTGGGCAAGGGCACCGGCCTAGGTCTCAGCCAAGTCTACGGCTTCGTGCGGCAGTCGGGCGGTCACGTAAAGTTATATTCCGAAGTGGGAGTAGGAACGACGGTCAAAGTCTATCTTCCGCGCTTTTTCGGCGTCGAGGAGACATCGGGTGCGCCCGAGCCGAAGGCGAACATCGGCGCGAGCCTGCACAAAGAGACCATCCTCGTCGTGGAAGATGATGACCGGGTTCGCAATATCTCGTCGGAAAGCCTGCGTGACCTGGGCTATACCGTCGTCGAGGCGGCAGGTGCTAAAGAGGCGATCAGAAAGATCGACGACGGACTCGTCCCGGATCTGCTCTTTACGGACGTGGTCATGCCCGACACGACAGGCGCCGAATTGGCGAGCCGGGCCTTAGAGCGATTGCCCGGGTTGAAGGTGCTGTTCACGACCGGCTATACGCGCAACGCCATCGTCCACAATGGCATGCTCGATGCCGGCACACTTGATTTCCAAGCCATTCAATATCGAAGACCTAGCGGCGAAGGTCCGCGGACTGCTCGATGAGATCTAGGTCCAATGCTGGTCTGTCCGACTTCGCGAATCGCGCTGCTACGTTTGTTTGTTCAGTTCGGCGTAAGCTCTCTGGTGCATCGGCTTGATAGCACACTCCAGAGACATGTCTGGAGCAAGAGCTCGTGCAGAAGTGGTCCGACTCAGAGACCGCCCCCTGCCCTTGACCCGACTTCTTGCAGCACGGTAAAGCTCACTACCGGGACCAGCTGTGATTGAGCAGACTCCAAGCCCTTTCGGGGCCCCCGCCTCCTCCATGCCGCTCGGAGGGCAAGCCTGACGTTCGCTGAACAACGCCTCTGGAAGCTTTGCGAAACTGACGGACCTCGCCTCGAACTCGTCCGATTAAACCGGAAGAAACGCGGCCGGCTCAGACAGGTTCCTATCGCTCCGGAAATAAGCTTCAGGCGGCTGCATTGGTTGCCGCTGCACTTTCTGATAGCCTAGAGCGATGTCGCTTCTGAACTTCAGCCTGCCTGCCCGGGCACCCGCTCTCTTTGCGTCTTTCCTATCACTCGACCAGACCATCCTCGACGCGCTCCCGATCGGCGTTTATGCCTGCGATATTGAGGGACGGATCGTGAGGGTCAATGAGCGGGCGATCCAGCTTTGGGGACGCGCTCCGAAGCTGCTCGATCCCGAGCAGAAGTTCTGTGGCTCGTTCTGGCTCGAGACCCTGCAAGGCGATTTCATTCCGCCCCACGAAACGCCGATGGCGCGGGCCGTGCTAGCGGGGGAGAGCTTCGAAGGCGCCGAGGCCGTGGTGCGAAATCCCGACGGACGGCGATGGGTGGCGCGCGTCAATGTTGCGCCCATGCGCGACGCTGGCGGCCAAGTCGTCGGAGGGATCAATTGCTTCCTGGACGTCACGCATGAGCACGACATGCGGCTGGCACTAGAGCGTCAGCAGCGTACCTTCGATCTCGCCATGGTCGCTTCGAAGATGGGCACGTGGCGCTACAGCATGGCAGACAACGTCTGTGTCTACGATGAGAACGCCCAGCGGCTCTATGGTCTGACTGAGGCGCGCTTCCTCCACGACACGGCCGGCGTTGAAGCCAAGTTCCATCCGGACGACATGGATCTGATGTGGGCCCGCGTCGCCAGAGCGATCGATCCCGAAAGCGACGGACGCTATGAGGTTGAGTACCGGGTGAAGCAGACTGACGGGAGCTGGCGCTGGCTGAGTGCCTGGGGCCTCGTGGAGTTCGAAGGGCGCGGCGCCGAGCGCCAACCCGTCGCCATCGCCGGCGCGAGCCGCGATCTGACTGAATTGAAGCAGTCCGAGGAGTTGCAGCGCCTGCTCACCAACGAGCTGAATCACCGCGTCAAAAACAGCCTTGCCACCGTGCAATCGATCGTCAATCAGACGCTTCGGGACGCGACGAATGTGCAGGCGGCCCGCAGGACGATCGACGCACGCATCGTTGCCCTCGCCGGAGCACACGATCTGCTCACTGCCCGCAGTTGGAAGGGCGCCGATATCGCCGATCTCGCTGCGGGGGCGGTCGCGCCCTTCGCCACGGATCAGATCCTTACCGAGGGGCCTTCCCTGGATGTTTCCCCCGGCCAGGCTCTGGCACTCTCGCTGGCGCTGCACGAGCTTGCCACCAACGCCGTAAAATACGGAGCGCTCTCACGGCCCTCGGGCCGGGTCGAGCTTCGCTGGCGTGTGCAGGAGGAGATGCTCAATCTGAGCTGGCGCGAAAGCGGCGGCCCGCAGGTTTCTCCGCCGACTCGCCGCGGGTTCGGCAGCCGCCTGATCGAACATGCAAGCCGCGACGTGAACGGGAAAATCCGGCTCGACTTCGCGCCGGAGGGGCTTGTCTGCTCGATCACCGCCGCGCTTGAGGCGATCGAGACACGACCGCAGACGGCCGTTTGATGTTGCTGGTCTGACTTACACGGCGAAGCTTGGCTCTGCCGACAGACGCGTCGGGTAAAACACCTATAATGTGGCACCATCACAAAACTCGTCGAGCTCGATGTCAACGGTCGCGGGCTTCTGCGCCATCCAACACTTGTGCCCCTCCGCATCGACCTCATAAACCCGATAGCTTGGCATGCCTCCCTTTCTCCCTGCGTCCTCGCTGAAGCGCTGTTCTGCCCAGAACGGCGGAGCCCGATCCTTAACATTTGTGCGCTGGATGAGAAGTGCCCAGAAAGTTAGCCTATGGACAGGAACGAAAATCGCTCACGAAGCGTTCTGCGTTCATTGGGTAGGAACTCATTCTTGAGCAAACAATCAGACAGATTGAGGGAGCAAGCTTTTCGGGCGGAGCGGCTCTCCAACACCGTCAGCGACATGTCGGCATCCCGTACCTTACGGTCCCTTGCCGAGCAATACCATGCGCAGGCCGACGAGCTCGAACAGGCAGAGATGTCAGGCCAGGCGGCTCCGCAAGCGACGCCTCTCCAAATTGCCGCTTCCAAAGGGTAGTTAGGCGAGTCTACCTCTTAGGATGACTGGCGACATCGTTGTGGTGATGCCAAAGGTTATTCAGTGATGGACCTAAAGCAGATTTATCGCGACTATATCGACTGCCTGAATGAGCAAGCTTGGTCGCGCTTGGGCACGTTCGTCGCCGACGACATCACCCACAATAGCAATCCCCTCGGCCTGGCGGGTTATCGAAAAATGCTCGAACAGGATTACGCGGCAATTCCCGACCTTCGCTTCAACGTGGAAATGATGATTAGTGAGTATCCCCACCTAGGAAGCCGGCTACGGTTCGATTGCTCTCCAGCAGGCGTCTTTCTCGGCTTGCCGGTAAACGGCAGGCGAGTTTCCTTTCACGAGAACGTTTTCTATGAATTCGATAGCAACAAGATAATGCGCGTTCGATCGGTTATCGATAAGGCGGCCTTGGAGGCGCAACTGTAGACAGTTGGCGTCAAGCGGCTAGCGCTCACACCGCCGAGTCTCGAGCACGCCGCGCAATCACCCTAAATACGAAATGTCCTTCGCTCGCGACGCGAGCTCACCCTCCACTTTGTCGAATTCGGTTGATTGCGCTCGATGAAAGCCGCGAGCTCATCCGCGACATCTCAGAGAGGGCTTTCTGCTGGGACGACGGGTCCTTGCGAGTAGGAGCAATGTGCCCTGCCCGATCTAGAACTTTGATCGACAGATCGGCTCGGACACGGGCGCTAATGCTTGTGTCTTGGAGGAGCGACTTCGCAACTCGATAAGCAAGCGGGGCACCTACGACTGCAAGGTCAAGCTGTATCGATTCCGAGATCGCAGCCGCGGCCGCTGGCAGTCGCATTGTCTTATAAACCGATACTTGGGGTGATATCCGGCGAGGTCGGCCGCTTCTTCAAGCTTCTTCCCGTCGTTGACGATTAGGCGCACCAGCGTCCGCTGCTATTCGCTGAGGTCGTAAGCTGCAATCCACGGCATCCTAAGCCCCTTAGTTTTCACGGGATGCGTTGGCGGCCGCGATAAGACGACGCAAGTCAATGTTGTACTGCGGCACGTTCGGGTTCTTTACAGCCCGCTCCAGCAGGAGCTGCCACGTTCGGATCGAACCGAGCCATGTGCATGATCTCGTCCGCGTTCTGCTTGTTCGAAGGAAGCTGCTCGAGAAGCAACTTAAACCGCTTGATCAAGCCTCCGCCGGCGAGATCGCCCTTGAAGTGGCGAACGACCTGTTATTCGGCGCATGGTTTGCCCCCCGATCGGCGCCCAAGGCTGACCCCGCCCAACACCATCGACACCCTTGAACCATCACAAGCCGATGGGGGTCAAAGTTCGGCGCTTATTTACAGTCCGGTGCGCAAGGTTTCCGGTCCCACGGGTGCCTAGCGCCGACTCGCCACCCAGATCCCAAGCAGGAACGCCACAAACAGGGATTGCAGCGGCGCCTTCAAAGTCATCTCGCGCAACTGTTCGGCCCAGCGCATCGCGGCATCATGCGAATGCGACGGGCGACGGCTCGCATCCGCCTGGCGGCTCGACCTCGCTAAGGAAGCCTGCTCTATGCCGCCGTCATCATTCGTCAGCCCGGAGGCTTCCGTCATTGCCGAGGTTTCTTTCATATCCATGCGGTCCTCCTACGATAGCGTCGGAGCAACCGATCTCCCGACGGCTCGTTCCTACGCGGACTTCCGCCGCGTCCCGGCCCCCGGCTTCTTGGCGGCCGCCTCCTTCGCCGACTTCTTGCCGGCGATCGGCATCAACATCTCCTTCTGAACGGCCGAGGTCTCTTTGGCCTTCTTGGCCGACTTTTTTGGAACCTTGGCTACGGCTGCGGCGCCCCCGACGCTTTTCCGCCGCGTCCATCAGATCGACGACGTTTTCGCCGCGCGGACGCTCCTTCGGAGTGATCGGCTTGCCGGCGCGCTTCTGATTGATGAGCTCGATCAGAGCCGTTTCGTAGTGGTCCTCGAATTTCTCGGGATCGAACGTGCCGGACTTCTGGTTGACAATGTGCTTTGCGAGATCGAGCATATCCTTGGTGACTTTGACGTCTTGGATCTCGTCAAAATGCTGGTTCGCTCCTTCGCTCTAGTGTTATGGCCTAAAGCTACGTGTCAGATTGTGCATTGCGTGATGCTGAAAACTCGGCCAAAACTTGATCTGCCGCGAGTCTCGCACATCGGTCGTCATGCAATTCGTCGAGTTTTCTCAAATAGGCGACTGCCGCTATTTGCAAGAGATCGAAATCATCTTCGCCGGTATTACGAAGATGAGCGACGTAGCGATAGAGGGCGGAACACCTGTCGTCGTTCTCGCTGATGCCACTGTGGAGCAGCAAGTAGTTCCGCCACGCGAACGCGCACGCACCATCTACGGCCTGAGATGTCATGGGCGTCTCCCAAAGTCAGAGAAAGACTGACGATGCCTTTCGTTCCGCGAATCTCACAGATGTAACGTTGTTCCGTAGTTGCGCCGCAAGATGGATTCCACGGGGCAATGTCGATCGTTGCACAGAACGGTCAATGCGATTGGCTGTTCGAAAAAGCGTCGAGCTGGGCTGGCCGCCTTGCAAGTAGCTGCTTTGCCCGAATGAGCCTGCATATGTTCCCTAGAAAAGAAGATTTGGGAACATGCCACCTTTGCTCATGGGGGCCCTTAACCGACCTCGGCATCGGCACCAATGTCCGCTTTGCGCGCGACAAGCTTCCGCCCCAATGAAACGCGTCGTAGCCCAAAGCTTACCCCTGAGCTAAAAGTGCGAATTGGGTGGTGCGTCCCGACGGGTTTTGAACGGCCGACCTCCGCCATGTCACAGCGGCGCTGCTACCAACTGAGCTGCGGACGCGGGCCGGTATCGACGCTCTGACGCGTACGTCGCTGGCGTTTACCCCAGCGGCCGATCTCCGGCTCTGCCCCTTCCAATTCACATATTGCCCCTCGTCCTCGCAGTTCAGGCGCGAGGCAGGTGGATTTCCGCTGTCTGAAATCGGGCGCCGCAGGTTTCGCGGGTCCAGAGAGGCATGGCCATGATCCAGGAGAAGCAAGGGGCACCCACGAGATGACGCCGTAACCATCCCATCGCAGGGGCGGAGGAACCACCGCGATTGGCCCATATTATCCTCTGGTCCGCCCCCGCGCCAATTGGCTGGCCATGTCATCGCGTCTTGTCAGCCCTGCGTGTACGGGACCACATTCTGTCGGAAGTCGTTCAGCGTCTCGATGGCATCGCGCTCCCCTCCCCGCCTCTGGCCCCTCTACGCAGTCAACTTCTTCATGGCCGACATGCAGTCGGGCATCGGACCGTTCGTCGGCGTGTTCCTCCAGGAGCGCGGCTGGGCGACCGGACTGATCGGCACCGCGCTGACGATCGGCAATGTCGCCGGCATGCTGGTCACAACGCCGATCGGCGGCTTCATCGATTCGAGCCGCAACAAGCGCCTGTGGGTCGTCATTCCCGGCATCTGCGTGGTGCTTGCGTCCGCGATCATCCTGATCTCGCAACATTTCTGGGCGGTCACGTTGTCGCAAGTAGCGCAATCGCTCGCGAGCGCTGCGATCGTGCCGGCGGTCACAGGCATCACGCTCGGCATCGCCAGGCAAAAGGGCTTCAATGCGTTGAACGGCCGCAACCAGGCCTTCAACCACGCCGGCAACATGGTGGGCGCGGCGCTGTCGGGCTATCTCGGCTACAAGTTCGGCTACGTCGCCGTGTTCGTGCTTGCGGCGGTATTCGGCGCCATCGCGATAGCCTGCGTGCTGATGATCCCGGACAACTCCATCGACGATCGCCAGGCCCGCGGCAGCAAGGAAGACGAGAGCAAGAACCCGCCGGATGGCATGTCCGTCCTGCTCAAGCACAAGCCGCTACTGGTGCTGGCGTTTGCGCTTGCCATCTTCCATCTCGGCAATGCAGCGATCGTGCCGCTCTATGGACTTGCAGCGGTCGCCGAAGGCCAGGCCAACGGACCGAGCTTTGTTGCGACCACCGTGGTGATCGCCCAGGGCGTTATGGTGGTGACCTCGCTGATCGCCATGCAGGTCGCGGGAAAGCGCAACTACTGGCCGGTGATCCTCATCTCCTTCATGTTTCTGCCGATCCGCGGCGTGCTCGCCTTCTTCGTAACGGGATGGTGGGGGGTGATTCCGACGCAGGTGCTGGACGGCATCGGCACCGGGCTGCAGACCGTCGCCGTGCCTGGCATGGTGGCGCGCTCGCTTGACGGCACCGGCCGCATCAATCTCGGCCAGGGCGCCGTCATCACCGTGCAGGGCGTCGGCGCAAGCCTGAGCCCCGCGCTTGGCGGCTGGATCGCGCAGTGGATCGGCTACGGCCCGACCTTCTTGCTGCTGGGCGGCTTCGGGCTCGCATCGATCGGGCTGTGGCTGGCGTTCGGTGCCGCAGTGAAGAAGTATTGAGGCAAGCGGCCGGCCGGACATTACGGCGCGAATTGCTTTTGCGATCCGGGCACACCAAGCTGCGGCACCTTTGGCACAAGACCAGCCATGCGCCGAAGTCTCGCCGGTACCAATGGCGGCGACCACGGCGGTCGAGATCAGAGGGCCGACGCCCGGAATGCTCATGATGCGACGGCAGTCAGTTTCCTTCTCACCGATCTGGTCAATCTCGCCGGAAAGGCTCTCGACCCGTTCATCGAGAGATATCCAGTCTTCGTACAAGCCAGCAATCAGGCCGCGCATTCGTGGCGATATCTCATCCTGACGGCTCTCCAGGATCGCCAATGAGCGCGGGGGCGCGAAATGCCACTGTTCCCCAGCGATACGTGAGTTGGTTCAGGCGCCCTTCATATTCGGCCCGCTAAACTGGCGGACTGGGATTTGAGACCAGCGGAATAAGCGCCGCCAGGACAATGTATTTTGAGCCTGGCGGCGTTCAATTTTAAGGCCAATGAGAAGCCCGCCCGCTGAACCGGCGCATACGAAGAGGCTGCCAATTGAGGGCTTCTTTATTTTGGCGCCGTTTCACCGATCAGATCGAATAACCGCGTTCAACGCACGACTCATGTACCGGGCGCGCGCCGGATTGGGTTATCCCGCCCGGAGGCGGTTTTCGGCGGTGCACACATTGGCGAAAGCTCGATTCTTCCCAATTCCGTTGGCTCCATCAGGACGCTTGTGCCGTCAATCTTGCGGCCGGGTGCAATCAATCTCGTGCGCCATAAGAACCACAGAGACCTAGAGCTGCGCCCGTTCGATACGAAAGTGAACTAGCGGCGTCGTGCACAACTTCCCCACCTGCCGCCGCCTCCAATGCGTTGCGCTGTGATTTGGTAAGAGTCGATCGGCCAACCCCGCTCACGATTTGACTCCGAAGCATCGCCCTTAATGGGCTCACCAGGTGTGGGCCCGCCAGCGTGAACCGGCGGGCCATGATCGCTAGCTAGCCAGAGCCGAAGCGCAATGTTGTCGCCGCGATCGAGACAGTGGCGAAGCAACTCGGCAACACGCCTGCCATCTGCCGCAAGAGCTACGTACACAGAGGTCTTGACTGCCTACATGTCCGGCGAATTCGTCGATATGATCGAAGCGAAAATAGCTCAAAAATTCAAGAAGCAGTACGCGCAACTGACGCCCATCATGGTTCTGGCCTTTCTACACATGCGCCTGGCGGCGTTGAAGGCGGCAGATTCAGGACCTTAGAGGACGGCTGCGAGATAATTCGCTGTCCGGCTCCGCGATTTCTTCGCGACCTGCGACGGCGTGCCTGAGGCTACTATCCGACCGCCTTCGTCGCCGGCACCGGGCCCGATATCGATGATCCAGTCGCTGGCGGCAGCCACCGTCATGTCGTGCTCGACCACGATGACCGTATTGCCGGCCTCAACGAGGCCGTGCAGTTGCCTCATCAATTTGGTGACGTCCGACGGATGAAGTCCAGTCGTCGGTTCATCCAAAACGTAGAGTGTCTGACCACGTTGCGCCCGTTGCAGCTCGGTGGCGAGCTTGACCCGCTGCGCCTCACCTCCTGACAGTTCGGTCGCCGACTGGCCGAGCCGGACATACCCGAGCCCGACGTCGCGAAGCACGCCCAGACAACGACGTAGAAAATCCTCACTACTGAAGAACTCGAACGCTTCGTCTACAGTCAACGCCAGCACGTCAGCGATTGATTTGTTCCGGATCTTGACCTCCAACGTTTTGGCGTTGTACCGCGCGCCTTTGCAAGTCGGACAGGGAGCGTAAACGCTCGGCAGGAAGAGAAGCTCGACACAGACGAAGCCTTCCCCTTGGCACGTCTCGCAACGGCCTTTCGCTACATTGAAGGAGAACCTTCCCGCGTCATAGCGCCTTGCACGCGCCTGTTTGGTTGAAGCGAATATCTTGCGAACATGATCCAGCAGGCCGGTGTAAGTCGCGAGGTTCGATCTCGGCGTGCGGCCGATCGGCTTCTGGTCCACTACTACCAATCGCTTGATGTCATCGAGGCCTTCCGCAATCTCGCCACCTAAGGTTTCGACCGAAGCCTCTAGCTTGTCGTCCTCGTCGCCCGCCTCTTTGCGATGGCCCAGTTCGTCGCCCACGGCATCGACAAGAAACTGACTAATGAGGCTCGACTTGCCGGATCCCGAAATCCCCGTGACGCTCGTAAACACGCCGAGCGGAATTTCCGTGTCTAGCCGATTGAGATTGTTGCGCGTGACACCGCGAAGCTTGAGCCATCCGCGGGGGTTTCGTGGAGCCCTTGCCACGCTCTCGTGCTGGCCACAGAGGTAAGGTCGCGTCCGAGACGCTTCCACGTCTTTCAGTCCTGCCAGGGGACCGCTGTACATAATACGCCCTCCCTGCGCGCCTGCGTCGGGGCCGACGTCGACGATCCAATCGGCGTGCCGCACCACGTCGAGCTCGTGTTCGACGACAAACAGCGAGTTGCCGGCCGACTTCAGGCGGTCGAGAGCGCGCAACAAGGCTTCCGTGTCCGCCGGATGCAGTCCCGCCGAGGGCTCATCCAGGACATAGACCACTCCGAACAGATTAGAGCGGACCTGCGTCGCCAATCGAAGCCGCTGAAGCTCGCCTGGCGACAGCGTCGGCGTGCTGCGTTCGGGCGTCAAATAGCCAAGACCGAGATCAAGTAGCACTTCAAGGCGTGCCGACATGTCCTCCGTTATCCGTTGCACCACGAGAGCCTTCTCAGGATGGCCGACGAATTGATTCCTTTTCTTGTCGAGATGCCCGCCGAGCAACAAGCGGAGCTGGTTCAACGGCAGTCGCGAAACCTCGGCAATGTCCATTCCGGCGAAGGTGACGGACAGCGGTTCGGGTTTAAGCCGCTTCCCCTTGCAGACTGGGCAATTTGAGCTCGACAGAAATTGCGCCACCCGGCGTTTCATCATAGCGCTCTGCGTCGTGGCGAACGTCTGCAGCACGTATTTGCGCGCGCCGGTAAAAGTACCTTGATAGCTCGGCTCCTCCTTCCGCTTCAGCGCCCGCCTCGTCTCGGCAGGCGTATAGCCGGCGTAGACCGGCACGGTCGGCTGCTCGTCAGTAAACAGAATCCAGTCCCGATCTTTCTTCGGCAATTCGCGCCACGGCCTGTCTACGTCGTAGCCGAGGGTAACGAGAACATCGCGTAGGTTCTGGCCTTGCCACGCGCTTGGCCACGCGGCTATGGCCCGCTCGCGAATGGTCAACGTGTCGTCGGGAACGAGCGAACGTTCATCGACCGCATGGACGCGTCCGATGCCATGACAGTTGGGACAAGCGCCCTCGGGCGTGTTGGGCGAGAACGACTCCGCATATAGCAACGGTTGATGCTGCGGATAGTCGCCGGCGCGCGAGTACAACATCCGCAGCAGATTGGACAGGGTCGTCACGCTGCCGACTGATGACCTTGTCGTCGGCGAGCCTCGCTGTTGCTGCAAAGCGACTGCGGGGGGAAGCCCCTCGATCGAGTCCACTTCGGGCACTGCCATTTGGTGGAAAAGGCGGCGGGCGTACGGTGAGACCGATTCCAAGTAACGCCGCTGGGCCTCTGCGTACAAGGTCCCGAAGGCGAGCGACGACTTCCCGGATCCGGACACGCCCGTGAACACCACGAGCGCATTTCGGGGTATCTCGAGCGAAACGTCCTTCAGATTGTGCTCGCGGGCTCCGCGGACGCGGACGAAACCGTCGTCTGTATGGATATTCCGCTCGCCCTTATCGCCGATCAGCGACTTGTCCATCGTACGGTTCCTCGCCACTCGCGGAACGCTATGGCCGTCTCGAAGAGGAAAGTCTCCGGGAAATGACCGGTTCCGTAACGGTCACTGTCCGTCCCTTCAGCGCCGAAAACCCAAGCTCCTGTGAATTTACATCTAGGAACCGGCTCTCGCGCCCGTCGTTCAATTCCCGACAAATGTTGAGGATTCTCTATGAATGACCGCGCGCGACAGATCTTCAAACCGGAATTCCGTTTCGGCCTCGGTGGCGTTTCCCTCGGCAACGAGTTCAACAAGCATACCGATAAAGAAGCCGAGGCAACCCTTGAAGGCGCATGGGCGATGGGCGTTCGATATTTCGATGTAGCGCCTTGGTATGGGTTCGGACTCTGCGAGCGTCGCTTCGGTCATTTTCTGCATAACCAGAAGCGCGACGATTATATGCTCTCGTCGAAGGTCGGGAAGCTTTTCAAGGCGTCAAAGAACAACAAACATGCGGATATTTATCCGCTGTCAGATTCGCCCAATGACATCATTTTTGACTATACGGCGGACGGTGTGCGCCGCTCGATCGAAGACAGCCTGCAGCGCCTCGGCGTCGACAGCCTGGACGTCGCTTTCGTGCACGACATCTCACCCGATTTCGCGTTCTTTCCGAACGGCTGGGAAGAACAGTACGAAATCGCCCGTAAAGGCGCGTTTCCGGCGCTCTCCAAAATGCGTGACGAGGGCATCATCCGCGCTTGGGGCATCGGCGTGAATACACCGCTTCCCATCCTCAAAGTCATGGAAGATGCGGATCCTGACGTCTGCCTGTGCGCCCGCCAATACTCGTTGATCGATCACGCAAGTGCGGTGAACGAACTTTTCCCGGTCGTGCGAAAAAAGAACGTTTCGCTCGTCATCGGCTCCTCTCTCAACGCCGGCTTCATCTCAGGAAGTCCACGTTACAATTACGGAAAAGAGAACTTCAAGATTCCCGCTGCTGTCATCGAGAAGCGGGAGAAGCTCAGGACGATCGCCTCTCGGTATGGCGTGGACCTCCGAACTGCCGCACTTCAGTTTTCGGCGGCGGCCGACGTCGCGGTCGCTCTGGTCGTGGGGGCACGGAGCGCTCAACAGATCCAGGAGGACTGGAATTCGCTCCAGGCCAAGATCCCTTCGGATTTCTGGGGTGATCTCAAGCAACAAGGCCTCATCGAGAAAAGCGCCTCGCTCCCTGCTGCTTCGGAGGCTTGAGCATGAAGGTCGGCGATTTTGTGGTCGAACGGCTCCACGCTTGGGGCGTGCGCCGCATCTATGGCTATCCGGACGACGGCATCAACGGTGTGATCGGCGCCCTGCAGCGCGCCGACAGCATTGAATTCATCCAGGTGCGGCACGAGGAGATGGCCGCCTTCATGGCGGTCGCACACGCCAAGTTCACCGGTGAATTAGGGGTGTGCTTGTCGACCGGCGGCCCGGGAGCAACTCACCTCATCACGGGATTGTACGATGGTAAACTGGACCATGCTCCCGTTCTTGCTATCTGCGGGCAAGCTGAGGCAACCGTTCGAGGTGCCAGTTACCAGCAGGAACTTAACTTAGACCGGATGTTTGCGGACGTCGCTGGCTTCGTACAGGAAGCGTCATCCCCTGCCCAGGTGCGGCACCTCCTTGACCGCAGCATCAGGGTCGCTAAAGCCGACAACATACCTTCCGTCATTATCTTGCCGAAAGATATTCAGGACGAGGAATACGAAGAGCCCGCGGTAGCGCACGGGTTTACGCGGTCTGGAGTGGGCTATTCCAAACCCAAGATCATTCCAGAGGATGCGGACCTATCCAAGGCGGCCGAGGTCCTGAATGCCGGCAAGAAGGTAGCCATTCTGGTCGGCGCGGGCGCTCGTGGCACCGCTCCTCAACTCATCGAAATGGCGACCTTGCTCGGCGCCGGCATTGCGAAGGCATTGCTGGGCAAGGATGTGTTGCCGGACGACCTGCCGTTCGCTACCGGCGCGATAGGCCTACTCGGGACCGAGCCAAGCTGGGATCTTATGCAAGGCTGCGATACGCTCCTGATGGTCGGCACGGGCTTTCCCTGGTCGGAGTTCTTACCCAAAGACGGGGCCGCACGCGCCGTCCAGATCGACATCAAAGCCTCGATGCTGTCGCTGCGGTATCCGGTCGACGTCGGCCTTCACGGCGATGCCGCCGCAACGCTTAAGGCGCTCCTGCCCCTAATCCAGCGCAAGGAGGACCGGGAATGGGCGAAGACGATCGAGACCAACATAACTGGGTGGTGGAAGAAGCTGGAAGGTCGGGCTAAGGCGGAAGCCAATCCCGTCAATCCGCAGCGCGTCGTTTGGGAAATGTCACCCTTGCTACCTGCTAACGCCATCGTGACCAGTGACAGCGGATCCTGCGCCAACTGGTATGCCCGCGATTTCCGGGTGCAGCAGGGCCAGGCTGCATCGCTTTCGGGAGGCTTGGCGTCGATGGGCGCAGCAGTCCCCTATGCCATCGGGGCCAAGTTCGCCCATCCGGACCGGCCGGTCATCGCACTTGTGGGCGATGGCGCAATGCAAATGAACAACATGACCGAACTCATCACGGTCCAGAAGTACTGGAAGCGTTGGGCGGATCCGCGATGGATCGTATGTGTATTCAACAATCAGGACCTCAACGAAGTCACTTGGGAGCAGCGGGTCATGGAGGGAAACCCAAGATTCGAGGCTTCGCAGGATATCCCCGACTTTGCCTATGCCAAATTTGGCGAACTGCTCGGGCTCAGGGGGATCTTCGTTGATTCTCCGGGCCGCCTGGCATCCGCATGGCAGGAGGCACTTTCGAGCGATCGCCCTGTCGTCCTGGAAGTGAAGACAGATCCTGAGGTGGCTCCGCTGCCGCCGCACGTCACGTTCAAGGAGGCCCGCTCCTTTATGCCTGCGATGGCTAAAGGAGACAGAGGCGCTGGCCGTGTCATCAGCGACACCGCAAGACAAGTTGTCGACGGCCTATTCGGCAAGAGAGATTGAATTTGGGGCCCGCGGCGCTTCAACGCGTTGCGGACCTCCGCCGACGGCGGGTAGCTTACTTAACCCACGAATCTTCCAACTTCGAAGGCGATGCGGTGTTCCGAATCAAAAAGACACGGTGCACGCCTGAACACAGCTAAGGACGGATCACACGTTGCGCTTTGGGATACCGCGCCTGCCGCATCAGCCTCAGCAAATGTACTACCCGCGCTGCGCTTCTTGCGAGGTTCGCTATTACTTCTGACAGGGGCGCGTTGGCGCACGTCGCCCCAGGCCCGAGTTGGACCACGTCCGGGCTCTCCTTCTAATAGGTTCAAGTACGCGCCCCGGAGCTCGCTCCCGCTTTCTTGTAGATGCTTTGCAAGCCCTGCGGACCGGGAAAACTTGGAACTTCTCAGTTCAGCGTATGTTGGGCCTTGCCACGACAGGAGGACGATATGAAAAAGACATTTCTTTTGCTGCTGACGGCTGCTTCGCTTCTGGCGGGTCCGTCGTTTGCGCAAAATCCGCCGGCGACCGATCGGCCCAACAACAATGCGGTCAACAGTTCCGGCCAGAACAATTCCAGCAAGCCGGTTGAAGGCGCCAACAGCTTCACCGAGGGCCAGGCCAAATCGAAGATCGAGGACGCGGGCTACAGCAACGTCACATCCCTGAAGAAGGACGACAACGGCGTTTGGCGCGGAAAGGCCAGCAAAGGCGGTGCCTCGACCAATGTCAGTCTGGATTTCCAGGGCAACGTGAACGCGGCCAAGTAACCTGGCGACCACCAGCGAAAATTAAGAGGGATTCAGCATGACCGTTACGATTTCACGTCTCTACGATAACTACTCCGATGCGCAGCGCGCGGTGACGAGCCTGGAGGCCGCGGGCGTGCCGCATTCGGATCTGAGCATCGTCGCGAACAATTCCGACAACTGGTACAGCACCGACAAGAAGGTCGATCGCGATCGCGATGGGGTGGACGATCGGGCGGAAGGCGCAGCCACGGGAGCGGGCGTCGGCGCAGGTCTTGGTGGCGCTGCCGGCTTGCTCGCGGGCCTTGGTTTGTTGGCTATCCCCGGCCTGGGTCCGGTCGTGGCGGCCGGATGGCTCGCATCGACCGCGCTCGGTGCCGTTGCCGGCGGCGCCACAGGCGGGGTCGTTGGGGCGCTGACGCAGGCCGGCGTATCCGATGAGGAAGCACCACTCTACGCCGAAGGTGTGAGGCGCGGCGGTACGCTGGTTTCAGCTCGTGTGCCGGATGCGGATCGGACGCGATACGAAGCGATCTTGAATCAGTCCGCCGTCAACCTGCGCGACCGGAGCGCAGCCTGGCAGAAGGCAGGGTGGAAAAATTATGATCCATCCGCCCAGCCTTATGGCGCGGAGGAGGTCCGGAGAGAGCGCCAGCTCTACGGCACCGGCCTGCGATGAATTACCCGGCGGCCCGCCAAGGCGGGTCGCCCTTTTCTTGCGTACGTTTGCCCATCGAACTCAGGAGCCGAAGATGAGTCGCGGAATGCCATCAATGACCGCCCTCTTGGGTATGCTCGCAATCGCCGGTTACCAAAATCGGGACTCGCCGACATGTTTCGCAACGCTACCTCCGGTCAGCCGGCGGGTGCCAAGGATTCCCTGAGCGGTATGCTCGCAATCTTGGCGGCCTTGTGGGAGGCGGCGGCGTGAGTTCGCTGCTGAACGGCGGGATCGGCGAGTTGCTTGAGCACTTCAAGCAGAACGGACAGGGCGATGCGGCCCAATCCTGGATCAATCAAGGGCCAAACCGGGAAGTCACCCCGCCCGAACTCCAGCAGGCTATCGGTCCGGACGTCCTTCAAAAACTGGAGCAGCAGACCGGCCTGTCCCGGCAGGAGATTCTCGACCGATTGTCTCGCGAGCTGCCGGCAAGCGGTGGACAAATACACGCCTGATGGACGTCTTCCGGCTCCATCGGGATCGCAAGGCTAGGGGAGAGACATGAGCATCATCTGGACGATCATCATTGGCTTCGTCGCAGGCGTCATCGCGAAGTTCATCATGCCTGGCGACAACGAGCCCTCCGGCTTCATCCTGACCACTATCCTGGGAATAGTGGGAGCGTTCGTTGCGACCTATCTTGGCCAGTCACTAGGCTGGTATCGGCCCGGAGAAGGCGCAGGGCTGGTGGGGGCGGTCGTGGGCGCCATCATCGTGCTTTTTGTCTACGGTTTTGTGGCCGGTCGCAGTCGACGGGCTATCTAACCGCGGTAACCGGAAATTCTTCGCGTAAACGCGAATATCCGTCCGGCGCGAAAGGCACAGCAGATGAAATGGATGCTCGTTGTCCTGGTAGGAGGCATGACACCGGTCAACACCGACCTGGTCTTCGACAAATTCGCCGATTGCCTTGCCGCCAAGGAGCAGATGCGAAAGCACTACACCGACGCCTTCGAGGTCTGGGACCGATGGGCCGCGGCAAATATCGAGCGACGACGCGAATACTCAAAGATGCGCGACCTCCAGGCCAAACGCCTGCTTAGCAACATCGGTACGTGCGTTCCTCATGCAGGCGGCGATACCATAGCGCCGCAGCAGCCGAGCAATTGATGCCCTCTCAGCCTCCTCAAGCCGCACCCACGCCGCCGCCAAGTCCGAAACCGTGACGTCTGAACGTTCGGAACATAGGGGTCGCAAACGAGTGTTGTAGCTGCCTTGAAAAAGCTCTTCACCGCCGTTGCCGTCGGCGGGCGTAAGCTCCGGCGGCTTAGTGTGCGTCGCGAGGCAGCCTGGTAGGGAAGCTAGCGCTCGAACCTTCGGCCGTATCCATTCCGCTCCTCCTCCAATGGCTCCTCGATAAACAGCCGGCGCCAACCAGGCTACTCAACGCCAGAACAGGTTCCGGGTTCGATGCTGCGCTTACCTCGATAAACACTCGCCGACCTGACCGACCGGAGTCATTCACGCCAATCGGCGCCGGGGGGCCACGCTCGCGGTGCATTTGCTGTCATCGTGAGCCGTCGACGAAGGCGATCGGAGTGCCCTTCGCGACGCTCGTTGCAACCCGCTCCGCATCCCAGTTGGTCAGACGGACGCAGCCATGGGATTCCGCCTTCGAGACCTTGTCGGGCGACGGTGTGCCATGAATGCCGTATCCTTCAGCGGTGAGGTTGATCCACACCGTTCCAACCGGATTGTTGGGGCCCGGCTTGATGGTGAAAGGTTTTCGGGATTGAACGCCCTTAAAGTGGTAGGCCGGATTGTAGCGATAGGTCGGATTTCGGTCGACCTCGGTCACCTTCAGAGTGCCGGATGGCGACGGCTTCTCCTCGCTCCCGACCGTTGCCGGATAGAAGCCGATAAGCACGTTAGACTTGTCGAACAGCTTCACGGTCTGCCGACTCTTGTCGACCTCGACCCTGTCCGCCCTCGACGGCGCGCCGGCCTCTGCACTGCCAGTATCCACAACGATGATGTCGTCGCCGGGGCGGTCGAAGCGCTGCCCGGGATTGAGCGCCGCCAGCAGTTGCTCGCTCATATGAAATTTCTCGGCCAGTCCTTCTCGCGGACTGGTGAAACCCAGCTTCGGCAGGTCTTTCATTTCCTCCATCTTCGACGGGAGCTTGCTAAGAAAAGGTCCGGCGACATCCTGCTCGGTGATCGTGTAGTTCGCCGTGACTCGCCGATCGTCCGCGCGCAGTGCGTTCCAGACGTCCTCGGTCGGAACGTCCGAGCTCGGCAATTGCCGCGCCTCCGCGAAGGCGCGGAGGGCCTTCTTCGCGTTCTCGCCGAATCTGCCGTCGATCTCACCTGGCGAGAAGTGGGCCCGGTCGAGCAGGACTTGTAACCGAACGCCCGCCGGCGTCGGCTTCTCGTTCGACAAGATCTTCTTCGATGGTTCGGCGGCATCGATAGCAGCCGCCCCCATTTCGGCGCACCGCGCCGCCGGGTCGGCCATCACGGCCAGGAGAACAATGATGTGTTTCACCTTTCGAGGCCACATCGCCAAATCCTTTCATGGTATCGATGGCTGAGCACCTGGGCAAAGGTCCGTTTCCTTCACGCCGGGATCGGCGATCAAGCCTCGGTAGGCGCGCTCATACTCTCGCGCCATCCGGCTTGCGGAGAAGCGCGCTTCGAAGCGGGCGCGGGCTACCCTCCGGTCGAGACGGCCAAGCTCTCCAACCGCCCTTACCGCCTGGTCCTCATTCTCGACGATGAAACCCGTCACGCCGTCCTCAACGACTTCCGGCACGGATCCGGATCGGTAGGCAATAACGGGCGTTCCGCATGCCATCGCCTCGATCATGACGAGACCGAACGGCTCAGGCCAATCGATCGGGAATAGGAGGGCCGCTGCGTCGGCGAGGAACGGCTGCTTCTTCGCATCGTCGACTTCCCCCACAAGCTGAACCATTCGACCATCGATGTGCGGCTCTAGCTTCTTCTTGAAGTATCCGGTCTCACCGCGCGGGATCTTTGCGGCGATGCGCAGTGGCTTGCCGGCCGCCCGCGCGATCCGGATTGCGTCCTCGGGACCTTTCTCCGCCGTGAGGCGACCAAGGAAAGCGAGATAGGATCCCTCATCGAAAGACGGGCGGAAGAGGTGCGAAGGCAGCCCGTGCTGGATCGTGGCGATCCAGTTCGCCTCCGGAAGCGGCACGCGCTGGTGCTCGGATATCGAGACGAAGCCGGCGCCGGGAAACTCGCGCACCACGTCCGGCAGGCCCGGGAGGTCTAGCCGACCATGCATCGTGGTCAGGAAGGGCACGCCGAGCCGACTGAGCAGCGGAAGCGGCAACCAATCGATGTGTGCGTGGATCACGTCGAAGTCTTTCGCGCGCCTGGCGATGGCCTCCAGCAGCACGGCACTGGCCGCATTGGGGTCCACGCCCTTCCGACCGAGGCGCAGCGCGCGTGGCCACACGGGATGGAGTTTGCCTTTCGTCCTGGAGTCGCCGCTCGCGAATAGTGTGACCTCGTGACCGAGCTCTACCAACTCGTCCACCAACCATGCCACGACCCGCTCGGTGCCGCCGTAGAGCTTTGGGGGAACGCTTTCGGCGAGGGGAGCAAGCTGAGCAATGCGCATATTGCCGATCCTCTAGACTGGAAACATCAAAAGGAGGATCAGCATGATGGCAGCCGAAACGAGCTTGGAGATGATCAACAGCGTCCAGTCCGGCCTCGCGGTGCTTGCCACCAATTGCCTGACGAGCTTCTCCATAAGCCTCAACATTCGTCCTTGGGGAGACGGTTCAAGTAGGCCAGGCCGAACCCGGTCAGTTCTTCGACCTCGCTCACGCGCGCTTCCCATCTTCCTTGAAGGTGGCGCTGCAGCAGACAACGCCGGCTGTCCGCGGCATCCACGTCGCGATGCTTCGCACGATAGAGGGACCAAACTGTATCCACGGCTCGCCGCCGCAGGGCTTCGTCGACCATGTTCCGGGTCCAACAAAATTGACGTCGTGGGACGGCAACTCATCGCCCGAGCGGAGGTTTCCAGTTTTTCCCGAAAATCTTAAGCCCAGTGACGGAGATGGACCGTATCGAGGCCGTGACGGCTCACGGGACACCTGGAGTTCGCCATCGCCGTCCAAGCGCAATCCCATCGCTTCGAGCTCCAGTGCCAATGCTAAACCATGGCCGATGCGAATAAGATCGACGAGCAAGAGCAAGCCCTGCGCCGGATTATTTCCCTACTTGTCGAGCGGCCGGAGAAGACCCTCGATCCAACAGCGCCTAATGGGATCCTCCAACCGACTTAAGTCATAGCAGTTCATACAAACGTACCGATCCCGCCCCCGCCGGGTTCTGTCAGGCGCGCGTTTATTGGACCCGCCTCACAACGGTCAAGGCTTCCGCATCGGTTGGTCTATCGCCGACATCTGAGTATCCCCACCGAGTTAGCATAGGCTCCTCTCAGGCCGCAGCTCAGGCGCGTGGCGCATGTTTCCCCAACCGGGGGCTAAGGCCGGAAACCTCCGAAGTCGCCGCGAGGAATTCCCTTCAACCACTCCGATTAACTTTCGCGGAGAGGCTCATGAAACATGTTGTCGATGGCACGCCCCGCGGTCGCGCCGACCATAGTGGTTGGAGTATCGCCGCGGCGCTCGGCTTGTTGGCCGCGGCATTCCTGGTCGAGCGCTTTGCCCCTTTAGAGGACGAAATCCATCCGCCGCTGGCGGAGGCAAAGCGGGACACCGCCGCTGCCGGCCTGGCGGCGGAAGGCGACGGTCGCGGCCGGAGCGCGACTTCTCCGTCGGAGATCCCGGCGGAAGGGTGGAAAGACATTCTTTGGCGTGTATACGGCAACATCGGCGAACATCGCATTCTCGCGCTGGCCGCCGGTATGACCTACTACAGCATACTCGCGATCTTTCCGGCGATCGCCGCTCTCGTCGCCATCTACGGGTTGTTTTCGGATCCAGGCAGCATCGCCAGGCACCTCGACGACGTGTCCGGCTTCATCCCGGGCGGTGCCGTCGACGTGGCACGCGAACAACTCATGCGCGTTGCCACCAAGGGAGATCGGACCCTGGGCTCTTCACATTCGCGATCGGGCTGGGAATCTCGCTGTGGAGCGCGAACGCCGCTATGAAGTCGCTTTTTGACACCTTAAACATAGTCTACTGCGAACAGGAGAAGCGCGGCTTTCTGAAATTGAATGCGATGTCCCTAGGCTTCACCGCCGCCGGGATCGCGTTTGTTATAGCGGCGCTGGGTGCGGTCGTCGTCGTTCCACTGCAGTACGTTGGCCTGTCGAACGCAGCCAAACTCCTGGTCCGGATTGGGCGCTGGCCGGCGCTCTTTGTCGTCCTCGCGCTCTCTCTCGCCTGTATCTACCGCTTCGGGCCAAGCCGCCAAGCGCCACGCTGGACGTGGATCACCTGGGGCAGCACGGGCGCGACCGTGCTCTGGCTCGTGGCTTCGGCGCTGTTCTCCTGGTACGCCGCCAACTTCGGCACGTTCAACCAGACCTACGGCTCGCTCAGCGCCGTCATCGGCTTCATGACGTGGCTCTGGATCTCAGCGATCGTGATCCTGCTCGGATGCGAACTTAACGCGGAGATAGAGCATCAGACCGCACGTGACACCACGACCGGCGCGCCTAAGCCGCTCGGCGCGCGGGGCGCGAAGATGGCGGACACGGTCGGCGCGGCCCGTGTGGACCGATAGACCAGCAGGAACCGCCCAAACATTCGGCGGTTCAGACTCCTGAGTGAATCGGAGTTCCGCGTGCGCATCCTTTTCGTCGAAGACGACCCTCTGATCCGAGAATTCATCGTCGAAGCGCTACGCGAGGAAGGCTATGACGTCATCCACGCCTGCGACGGCGAAGAAGCGCTTGCGTGGTGCAAACGTACGGCGGCCGACGTTCTTGTCACCGATGTGAGGCTGCCCGGAAAGATCGACGGCTGGCAGATCGCCGAACACTGCCGTCAACATCATCCGGAGTTGCCGGTGATCTATGCGACGGGCTTCTCTCCCGTGACGCCCCGACCGGTGCCGAACAGCCTCATGTTACGGAAGCCCTACCATCCGGAGCAGATTGTCGAAGCCGTGAGAGAGATGACGGCGGGTCGCTAACGTCTGCTAGTTTTTGCCGTTGCCGCGGTTGGTGACGCGGGCGTTGCCCAGTCCCGTCCCGATCGTCAGCACGCCCCACCGCTTCATGTCCTCGGATGCCGGTCGAGTAGTGGCGCAGCGAGCTCGTCGCGCTCTGCGTCGCGCGACGCAGGAACGGCGACCGACATCGAACGTTGAATAAGCTTCGAGGATGTCACGATACTCGAAGAGCAAAACTTAGGGCCCGCGCCCTCGTGGCGCCGGCCCCTTTTCCCGCCATCGCTCCTGCCGACGTTCGAGGAAGAGTGTCTCTTAAATATGGCGTGGCACGTCGCTCTAGTCGCCCATGGCCGCTCGATCGAGCCGCGCTACGAAGGTATTGGTTCGATCTGTCATCAGTGTCTCCGTGTCGCAAGGCGGAACCGCCGAAGACCCTTCGGCGTTCCGTTGACATCATTGCGAGAGGAGAAATCGATTATGGGCTTCTTCACCAAAGACATCAAAACCATGGATGACCTTCTGATCCACGGTATTCAGGACATCTACTACGCCGAGCAGCAAATCTTGAAAGCGCTGCCGAAGATGATCGAAAAGGCCACCAACCGCGACCTGGTTACCGGCCTCAAGAACCATCTGGAAGAGACCAATAAGCAGGTAGAGCGGCTCGAGAAGGCCTTCGCAAAGCTCGGCAAGGAGCCCAGCGGCACGAAGTGCCCGGCCATCGACGGCATCATCAAGGAAGCCGACGAGACCGCCGGCGAAATCGAAGACAAGGCGGTGCTGGACGCGGCCATCGTCGCCAACGCGCAGGCCGTCGAGCACTACGAGATGTGCCGCTACGGGACGTTGATCGCCTGGGCCGAAGAACTCGGCCATGACGAGATCGTGCGCTTCCTCACGACCAACCTGAACGAAGAGAAGGCGGCGAACACCAAGCTCAACACGGTCGCGCTGCGCAAGGGCGTCAACGCCAAGGCCTCCGACGCTGCCTGACGGCTGACCAACTTCAGAAGGGCCGGCTTCGCGTTAACGCGGGCCGGCCCTTTCGGCTGCGGGCGAGCTCCGACATGATCTCGCCTTGCGTCGCACGAACCAAGCCGCGACCGACACCGCCAGCCACGCCAGCGAGGCGCTCGCAAATGCGCCGGCGACGCTTCGTTCGACCAGTAGCCAGAACACTCCGGCGAACGCCAGCATCCCGAGCGCGCCGAGCGCAGCGCCGGCGGCGTCGAGCGCTGCGGCTTGTTGCCCTCGCCGCTTTCCGTCAAGTCCGGCCTCGCGCATGCGGCGGATCTCATGCTTCTCGATGAGAGTGGCGCTGGCGCAGAAGATCGCCGGTAGAGCAAGGAATAGGCCGCCGATCGAAGCCCCGTACCAACTGCTGACCAGGCCGGCGAAGACGGTCGCTGCGCCGCCCAGCGCGAAGCGGACCGCGTATTCGTGCCAGCGTCCTTCTCGCAGCGAGGACGGCGAGATTTCAATCGGCGCGCTCATGTCTGACCTCCCGCGGCCGCCCACAGGCCGAAGGCAGCTGCGAGCCACACGACGATCGACAGCAGCGTGGCCGGCAGCGCACGCATGCGCGCCCGGATCAAGAGCTGGCAGACGACCAAGCTGTAGATCCCGAGCGCGATCGCACCGGCCATCATCGAATGGGTTTGGACGGCTGCGTAGGATTCGCCGTGCTGATAGATCGCGATGCCTAGAGTGGCGAGCGCGACCGAGGGCGCGGCTCCGAACAGGCCGGCGAAGCTCTTCGGCCTGAGCACGTCTCCGAGCATCGCGAAGGCCGACACAACGGCGCCGCCTACCAGGAAGCGGACGACGTACTCGCTCATTTCGGTTTCTTCCATAGCTTTGAGAGCAGGCCTCCCGCGCCGTACACCGGATCCTTGCGCGGGACAGGCACCTTTGGAATCGTCTTCAGAGCTTTCGGACGGTCCTCGACCTGCGTGCACTCGTCGTAGGTGCCGACGCGCGGATAGGCGCCGACGACGAGGAAGTCCTCATCTGCGAACAGGCATTGGTGTCCCGTGCCCGCCGGCAGGATGGCGACATCGCCCGCCTTAAGCTTGAAGATCCGGCCTTTGCTTCCGCCGAAGCGTACACGTCCCCTACCCCGCGCGATGCCAAGCACCTCATGGATACGTGAATGGTAGTGAACGTAGTCGTAAATCCCGTCCCGCCAAGTTTCGCCCCAGCCGTTGGCCTCGAACAGGTCCTCCATGACGGCCGCCGGATCATGCCCGTCGCCGAGATCCACAGCGCCTCGGTAGATGACGAGAGGCCAGCGCGGATGGTTCGGGATGAGACCGTCTTCCTTGAAACGAGCCGTCTGAGGCTTTCTTGGCCGCGCTAGGTCAGGCGCCTCCTTCTTTCCGGGTCGGCGCAGACCGGTCGCGCGCTGCACGTATTCCTTCACGTCCTCAAGGATTGGCATTGTCATCCTCCTTCGGTGGCGACATTGGATAGCCGGTCCAGAGACGCAGTAACCGCTCCATGATGACTCCGAGCGCGAAGCCCGCGATCACGTCGCTCGCCCAGTGCGCCAGCACTATGACCCGCGTCAGGGAAAGGCCGACCGCCAAGGTACGGATTAGTCGCCGCAGCAGAGGCGGCAATGTGCCCGCAGCGGATGCCAGGGCGCCCATGTGGAGCGCGTGGCCGGACGGAAATGCGTCCTCGCGCTTGCCGGAAAACGAGACCCCGTGCAGATGACCGAGCACCGTCGTGCGATCCGGGCGGGTCTGGTCGAAAACCGATTTCATACCGTGAGGCGCCAGGGAGGCTGCGACTGTGACCAGGAGAGCGTGGTTGCCCGCGCGCTGCAGCTGCTCCGATCTGCCCCTCGTCACGACCCAACCGGCGACGGCCAAAGCCAGGAGGATCTTTTCGTCGCCGCCCCACGTCAGGCCGCGCGAGACCCTCTCCGCGCAATGGTTGGTCTTACTCGCCACGGTCCGTGCAATGAGCACGTCAGGCTTGGTAGGTTTGACAGTGACCAGCGCCATCACCTCGATCCGTGACGGCGTCCGCGTAGTCGCGGACGCCTCGTTTGAATTGCCTTTGCCATCATAACGTCGGAGCAGGTTCCAAGTTCATCTGCCTGTCATGGAACCAATCGACCAGGCCAAGATTTGGAAAACGATGGGTACAATCGGGAAGAAGCGGAAATCGCAATGGCTCGCATCTAGTGGAGCGCTGGTGCTCGCGACCGTTTTCCTCAGTTACCCGCTGATCGGCGGGAAGAATTCCGGCTCCGTCCACGCCAACTCCGGTGTGAGCACCGAGCAGGCCGCGGCCGATGTCGGCGCGAAAGTCCTTCCTACCGATCCTAAGCTCAAGATCGAGCCCAAGTAGCTACCGGCTTGTCGACCCTTGCCCCCTACGTCGGCGCACTTGCCGCCTTTCTCGCCTCCCTGTCCTACGTGCCGCAGGTCCGGAAGGCTTGGCCACGCGGATCCACGGACGACCTCTCTCTCGGCATGCTCACGGCACTCACGCTCGGCCTGACGCTCTGGATCGTCTACGGCGCCATTAAGGGAGATTGGGTCATCGTCGGCTCCAACGTGGTCGGCGCCGCCCTCGCCGGTGCCGTCCTCGGCTGCAAGCTCCGCGACCGCAAGTGCCACTCGCACAAGCGAGGAACCAAGCCCTAGCAGGTCCGTTGGGGCTGGCTTTCGAGGATGGGAGCGATGTCAAAAAAGGACGAGCTCAGGTACGGGCCCGTGGGCGCCGAGGCGATCCACCTCTGCGTCGATATGCAGCGCATGTTCGCCGAAGACACGGATTGGAAGATGCCGTGGCTGCCCCGCGTCCTGCCGAACGTCGTGGCGATAACGGCCGCGCACCCGGCGCGCACGGTCTTCACCCGCTTCATTCCGGCGAGCGCTCCCGGCCACGGCGTCGGCATGTGGCGCCGCTACTATGAGCGCTGGAGCTCGATGACCATCGACGAGATCGGTTCCGACATGATCGATCTTGTACCGAATCTCGCCCGCTTCGTTCCACCTGCCCGCACTTTTGACAAGTACGTCTACTCACCGTGGATCGGCAGCGACCTGCACGCGCAACTGCGCGCCGCCGGCGTCGACACCGTGATCGTCACGGGCGGCGAGACCGACGTCTGCGTGTTGGCGACCGTGCTGGGCGCGGTCGATTGGGGCTTTCGAGTCGTCCTCATGACCGACGCGATCTGCAGCTCCGCCGACGAGACCCACGACTCCATGATGACCATCTACGCGAACAGGTTCGGGCAGCAGGTGGAATGCGTGACGACGGAAACGCTCCTCGCCGCCTGGCCCGGCGGCACCCGCACGGGCCTTCTGCCATGAGCGAGTCCTATCTTGTGCAGATCCTGCTACCGAAGGAGACGGGCAAGGGAGAAAAGATCCCGAAGGATTGGTTCGACGGGCTTCTGAGAGAGCTGACCGACAAGTTCGGCGGCGCAACGAGCTTCATCCGAGCGCCCGGCGAAGGTCTGTGGCGAAGCGGCGGCGGCACCGAGCACGACAATATCGCCGTCGTTGAGGTCACGACGGAGCTTCTCCTCCCGGACTACTGGCGCGGTCTTCGCGAGCGACTGGAGTCGGAGCTCGCGCAGCATAAGATCGTCATCCCCGCGCAGCAAATCCCGCTGTAGCGCGTAGGAACGGTCCCCCCGCCGGTCGTTTGGAGTGCGAACCCAACACAGGAGGACGCCATGGGCTTTTTCACCAGGGACATTAAAACGCTGAACGACCTCTTCGTGCATACGCTGCAGGATATCTATTACGCCGAGCAGCAGATCGCGAAGAACCTTCCGGACATGATCGAGAAGGCAAGCGATCCCGGCCTCAAGAACGGCTTCCAAACGCATCTCTCCGAAACCAAGGGCCAGATCACCCGGCTTGAGAAAGTCTTCGAAATGCATGGCGTCGCGGCGAAGGGCGTCGATTGCCCCGCGATCGACGGCATCCTCAAGGAAGCGAGTGAGGTCGCGGGCGACGTCGACGACAAGCAAGTGCTGGATGCGGCTCTGATTGTGGCGGCCCAAGCCGTCGAACACTATGAAATCACCCCGGTACGGCACACTGATCGCATGGGCCAAGATGCTCGGCCGCGATGATTGCGCCTCCGTCCTGCAGCAGAATCTCGATGAGGAGAAGGCGACGGACGAGAAGCTCAATACGATGGCGCTGCGCAGCGTGAACCGGAAAGCCGCCTAGTCCGTTGGCAGGATTGACGTGGAGGGCCGCCCGGAAGGCGGCCCTTGTTTTGAGCAGGAAAGCATGAGCCTTGAAGTATTAAGGACACTGGCAGCCGCCATGACGATTATCGCTGCCGCCATGGTGGCGGCGAACTGGAACGCGCGCATCACCGTGTGCGGGTTCGCTCTCTTTATCGCCGCGTCTCTCGCATGGATCGCCGACGGGATAATGAACCGAAGAACTCGCTCATCATCCAGAACGCCGTTCTTCTTCTGATCAACTTACTGGCGTACAGCGCTGGCTACCGCGCGCCGACAAGGAAGCCGCCGCGTCTCGGCCTGCGGATCACGCGGCCCGGTAGAGAAGATCAGGCCTGCTTCCTGTCTGAAATGGCCCGGCGTGCGAGCGCGGCTTCTCCCGCCTCCGTCAAACCGCCGATCGATGTCTGCCCTTTCCTCGCGCAGGCGATGATGCTGTCGGCGATATGGCTATCATTGATGAGGCGGCCGTCCCATGCTTGCGACTAATCGGCATCCGCAACTGATTTACTTGTCGACGACCAAAGAAAAGCGGAGCGCGTTGCTAGCGGGTTCATGAAGGATCTATTCTTCGACTACGGAGCACTGATCTCGCCGCGCTTTCGCGCGGCATGGGTCTTCTCGTCAGGTGCGTTACTATACAATACAACCTAAGATACCCCATATTTTGATTTGTGGATGCGCGAAATTTCGGGGGCCGCCGGTGGTTAGTGGCGAAGGTTGGAAGGATCTGACCCACCCCTCCCCGGTCCATGCGCCTCAGATGCTAAGCGAGATTTGTCGACGGCACATGCCCCCTCAACCCTGCGGCGCGCTGCCACGTCGGGATCAGCATCCCTACACTTGTATACGTTCCCAGATAGGGTCGAGGGACGCGCGTCTACAAAGACATAGGCAGTCAGTTCAGAAACTTCACGGCGAGACGGCGCTCATCACGCCATACAACCGAGCAATCCGTATCCAAGCCAGCACTTGGAACGCGCAGGCCGAAGGCTGCGGGCACGAGAGGCGCGTTATCTACTTGTACGACCGCAGAGGAATCAGTGAGGTGGCGGCGCACAGGACTGCCGTCGACCATTATCTGCGCAGCATAGACATTACGTCGCCGCTCGTTCGCCACGACTCGCAGTCTCCCCCGCTCTGGCGCGCGGGAGATACTGATCGGCGATTCCAGGCTCAAATGAGGCTAGACCATGATTTCATTGCTAGGCTGCGATCTCCGGCGCGGCCAACGCCAATAGAGCGGCATCCTGCAGCCCCCGATCCTGCGCTCGCCGCCTTGCCATCGCCCCAACCGTTCGCAGCGGCAATCTCCCGCGCGGTCGCGCCATCGAGTGACTGCTCCAACACATCACGGTGTTCGCCCAGCGCAGCAGCAACGCGTGGCGTATCCAGGACGGGTGTGTTTCATGGATTGTCTCTTCGTGACGTGACGTTCTGGCCATTCACTGGCTCTTGGTATGGCTGCACACAGGGGAAAACAATTTGAAAACTTGCGGGATGACGTCCGTAACTGTGGGGCCGGTAGGCAAGGCGGTGGGCTGGCAACTTCGGAATGGCCCCCTACCCTAACCACGGCACCAAGTCGCCGCGACCTGCCTCGATCAGCACATCAACGGGCACCCACTGCCATTGCCACTCGCCAGTCGAGGTGTCGCGCCCGTAGGCGTGGAGCAACTCGCCATCGCATTCGTCGGCATCTTCAATTGTGTCTGGATCGATCATCACACCCCATCCTCCGAGACCGACTTGCAGATTTGCAACCCATAGGGATTCTCGGAGTGATCCGAAAAAAGCGGGAGTGATTGCAAATGCTGCAATTCTGCAAGTGAATAGATAATATTTATATATATCATATACTTACACCTACCACACCACTTGCCAAACTCTTGCCATTTGCAACACCGTGGCACAATTTCCAGTACCACCTCGTTGCAATTGCCGTTCTTCTGCAAGAATTCTGCAAGTCCCTCACCCACCACTGGCGGGTGAGAGAACGAACCGCTTGCCGTCCGTCTTCTCGATCTGGCGGGTTTCCTGAAGCCGGAGGATCGCAGCATCAAACGTCCTGGTATCTGAGCCACTGATGCCGCGGCGCTTCAGCAATTCAGCTCGATACATAGAGCCGCCGCGACTGGAGCGGAGCGAAGACAGAATGGCCTGGCAGAGCTGCTCAAACTGGCTGCTAGACATATACTTGTCGACGCCATCATCGAGCGACCGGACGGAGGCCAACATGATCGCGTGTGCCCACCGCACATCCTCGACACTGACTGAAGGCCGCGAGGGGCTGCGGCTGAGCGCGCGTAAAGTGGCCAACCGGATTGCGTTCTCTGCCAATCGTCCAACGAGACCATCCCTGGTTTCGTCACGCTCGATTTCAGATTCCTGCCAATCTTCGATTGCCAACCACGCGGCTTCGGCCGCCTCATCAGCCCACGGGACTTCGTACAGATGGGGCTGAACATCGGGCGTCCGCCAATTCCCCTGCGAGTTCATGGATGGCCACGGGAACTTCTTTTGCGCTTCCTTGATCGCCTCCCGCAATGGCTCCGGCACCACCAGCCCGCCGTCGCGAGGATTGCCGCGCTCCGGTCGCTTGGTTGGGGCAATAAAGACCATGCGGGCGGCGAAGCCGTCCGACAGGTTTTTATCCGACAAACCACCGTAAAATCGTGTTGGTGTCGACGTGCCGATGACTGTCAACGACGGGCAATGGATCGGCGCCCCGATCCGATCGTCATCCATGGTTTCCTTGCCGAACCAGACACCGGTCGATTTCGAGTATAGCTCCAACATAGCTTTGCGAATTGTCGACGCCCAGTTCCCATTTCCTTTTGCGTTGATCGACTCCAGAACGTCACCAACTTCGTCCCAAGGCATTACGACGACGGGCTTACGACGAAGGATTTTCTCGATCGCACTGGCGCTGGATACTTCACCGGCTCCCACGAGGAACGCCATATCGGTCTCCTGCAGCAACTTCACCAACCGCTGCAGCGGCGCCTCTTTACCGAACCCCGGACCGGCGATGCCGGCGAGATAGAGGTTCACCCCACAAGTGGTCGGGCCAATAACGCGCCGCCCATAGAACACTGACATGAAGGCGATTGCCGACATGACCGCAAACTCGGGTGACTTGCGCCGAGACGTATCGAGAATCCACTGTGAGATGTCTGCCATGAGACCACCGCACGCTTCAGGCGTGAAAGGGTCCTCGTCATGACGACGGTTCGCAGGCGATCTGGTGTCATCGTTGGCGGGCGTCGGCAGCGCGACTGGGCCAGTGATGATCGCGACAGCCTGGCGCTGCTGCCATCCAAGATCGGCGGGATCGACGCCAACCTGTTCGCATAGCCAGAATGCGGCATCCTTGGTGGTGGGCGCACCACCAAACTCCTTCACGAGTTCAATGGGCGTGGCACCATGTTCGCGGCCGAAGTCTTGAATCCCTTCGGGATGGATTGAGATATCCTCCTCAAGTTTCCGGCCAAGCTCTTGGCTGGAAACTCGCCACGCTCCAGTGCCAGGTTGGTACTGTGCGCCAGGAAATAGCGTTTTCACCCATCGGTCTGGCGACGCAATAGCCGCGGTGTTGACCTGCTGCCAGAACGAATCTCCAGCCGACGCGCGCTTCGTCTTAGGCTTCTCCTTCACCCGCTCGCCAAGGCCAGCGAGAATAGTTTCGGCCTCGGAAAGAAACGCGGCGATCTCACTGTTGGTTATGGCGGGCAAATCGACTGGCCTCACATCGAGCGGTGAGCCATTATCCCAACGATACGGCTTGCCGGTTTCGACGTGATCGCCGAATGCGACAAACTGCTGCCCGTCGCGCAGAACCTCGACCTGATGCTTAGCGCCGTCGATCTTGAATTCTGGCGTGGCACTCTTGTCGCCCGGCTCAGTGGCTCGAAATAGGAATAGGCATTTTGGCGCTTTACCGGTACGGCGTGGTGCTTGTGCAGCGGCGTGCACAACCTCGGTCAGCCGAGTGAACAGCCTCTCGCTGACTGCCTCGATTGGCGCGTCGATATCAATAGCGACGAGATCGTTGCCGCACAGAATGCCAGTGCGGACGTGGTCAGGATATTGGCGAAGATACCCATCTACCTGGCCCGTGGTAATACGCTTCTTCGCCCAGCCAGGAATACGCGGACCCTTATCCTTCACAGGGATGTGGGGATAGCCGTTCTCGCAGAGTGTGCGCCGAAGGTCGGCGATATCGTTTTTGTCGGTGTTGTTAGCTGCGAGTGCGGTCATTGGTGCGATGGCCCGTCAATGAGAGTTGAGAAATGGTTGCTGCTGCGATGTCTGCGACGATGGCTTGAGAGAATGAGCAGGTACGTCCGCGCTCGGAGTTCTGGCCGAATGCGCGATACGTGCCGTCATCAGCCCGCGAGACGCGGATTCCGAATAGTTTGGCGCCGTCGATTAATTCGACATCGACGTACGCAATCGTCGACGAGCCAGGCGGTGCCGGGCGGATATCAATTATTCTCAAGTGGAAAATCCCCCTATTGGGGTTGCGGCTGTGCCGCTGCGTACCTCGGCTTGCGCCGATCGAGCGTCAGGCGGCTTGGGTGCCGCTCTTTGAATTGTCGTTGGCGCCACGCGCAGCGATGCGGTCAGCGATCCACTGATTCACTTCCTGACGGACGAAGGCGACGCGGCGGTCCCCGAGCGGGACGGCCGCAGGAAAGCGGCCCTCCGCGCGGTAGCGGTTGAGCATCGTGCGGCTCAACGAAGTGAGCGCACATGCGTGCTTCATCGAGACGAGCATGGGCTCGTCGACGGACGGATTTAGAGTGTGCATGGTGTGTGGAGTTTTCGGTTAGCGTTGCCGCTGAGCGGCTGCATTACCTCGGCTGAGAGCCGATGACGGGCTAGGTGCCCGTCAGGCAGTCACGTGAGCGCCCACGAATCGCACAACGTCGCCATAATGAGCATTATACACCTTTCGGGCAATATGGCCATAGAGAAACCGCATATGGAGTAAATTTATTTCCTACCCACCAGATCTTGCGCGAGGGCCGCGCGTGCAGGCTAGCTTGCAGGTGAGCCGGCCCCGGGCGGCGCCTGATCAAAGCGGGGAGAGAAAGCGGGGAAAGCCTTTTTTAAATTTGAAAAAGCGCTTTGAAATCAAAGGCTTAATGCACAGTAAATGGCTCCCCGGGCTGGATTCGAACCAGCGACCATCCGATTAACAGTCGGATGCTCTACCGCTGAGCTACCGAGGAAAGGGCGAACCAGTCGTTCGCGCGCGGCTGCGTATAACAAAGCCGCTTGCGCTTGCAAAGGACGAATTCGCGATCTTGCACAATGCGCCGAGGAAGGGCCGCCGCCCCTCCCCTGGCTCAAGTCAGGTCAAACTATTCGGCGACGAAGGACGTGGTCTTGGTTCCGGAATCGTACCGCAACCGAAGCGCGGTGATCTTGCAGAGGTTGACGTTCTTCCAGAGCACGGATTCGTCATAGTTCTGCCAGTCGACGCGGATGTTCCAGACACATCCCTCGTCGTCCTCCTCGAACTCGACATAGGTGCTCGCCTGGTTCTGCAAAACCTTGTCGAGTTCGTTCTCCCATTCGTCCAGGCCGTCGTCCGGTGCGTTGAAGCCCAGGAATTTGATGGCATAGCCGGTCTCGTTGACGACGGTGACGTTGCGGGCGTCGGCCGCGAACGACGGCGCAGCGGCGATCGCAAGACCGATCGCGATCAGTCCGGACAGAAAATACTTCATGTGAAATTCCCCCGATCGAAAGAGGCTCCGGTGCCTGACGTCGATCCGCGCAGGCACCGCGGCAACAAATGGCGTTGCCTCGAAGAATTCACCCGGAGCGCGATCAAGTGGTTCAACACGCGATCGATCGACGCTCCGGAGCGTGCGCGACGCGAGACGCGCACGGGCAGTTCATATCGATTCGAATTCTCCGCAGCAATGAACCGGCGTTCATAGATCGGCGGTGTTTGTTTTCTCCGGCACGGGCGCCGGCACTGCGGCGCCGTTGCTCTTTCCCGTCACCGCGCCGACCAGCGCTTTCACGGGATCCTCGCCCGGCGCAAACCCGCTCTGGCGCAGGATCTCGTCGATCATCGGACGCAGCGCGTGCACCTTGAGGAGCTCGCCCGCAAGCCCTTCGCCGAAGCCGACATTGCCGCCGCCGGTGCCATTGCCGCCGAACGCGCCGCCGGTGTGCAGGATGCGGACGTCCTTGAGATTGCCGATCGGCTTGACCATCTCGGCCAGAGCCGAGGGCATGGTCTCGATCCGCTTCTTGGCGAGCTCGAAGTCGATGACGTTGGCACCGAGCTTGTTCTGCGCCTCGTTCTTGAGCGTGATGATTGCGGCTTCGGCCTCGCCGATATTCCTGACGCCGACTGCCTTGATCTTGTTGGACTCGGCTTCCGCGGTGGCCAGCGTCTTGACGGCCTCGGCACGATCGAGCGAGGCCTTCTTTTCAGCTTCGGCCGCGACGATCAGCTCGGTCGACTTGCGCTCGGCCTCGGTGCGCGCGGCGAGCACCTGGGTGAGACGGGCACGGTCGGCGACCTCGACCGCGCGGGCGGTCACGACCTTTTCCTCCGCGGAGACGGCGAGCGCCTCGGCGGTCTTGGCGTCGGCGACGGCTTCCGAGGTCTGCTTGCTCTTGGCCGCGATCTGGATCTCGTTCTCCTGCGTGGCGATCTGGATTTCGCGCTGCGCGTCGGTCTTGCGCTTGTTGATGGCGAGATCCGACTCGATGACCGCGGTTTCCTTGACCTGCTTGGCGCCGGCCTCCTTCTCGGCCACGGCGCGGTCGGTATCGATGCGGGCGTTCTCCTCGGTCAGGCGCGCGGTCTGGGTCGCGGTTGCGACTTCAGCGCGGGTGCTCGCGGTCTTGTTGGCGATGTCGCGCTCCTGGGAGAGCTCGGCCTCCTTCTTGGTGCGCTCGATGGTCAGGGTCTGCTGCCGCGCCTCGAGGTCCTTTTGCGCAATCGCCACCTCGTTGTCGCGCACGATCGAGTTGCGGTCGCGCCGGCGCGTCTCGGTGACGGTCTTCAGCTGGGTCAGACCTTCGGCGTCGAAGAAGTTTTCCGGATTGAAGAATTTCACATCCGTCTGGTCGAGCTTGGTCAGCGACACCGATTCAAGCTCGAGACCGTTGGATTTCACATCCGATTCCACTGTCGCCTGCACATGCTTGACGAAGTCGCTGCGCTTCTCCTGCAACTCCAGGATGGACATGGTGGCCGCCACCGAACGCAGGCCGTCGACGAATTTTGCCTCGACCTGGTTACGCAGGGCTTCGGCGTCATTCGTCAGCGCGCCCAGCGTCTGGCTCGCGAGCGCAATGCTCTCATCGTCAGGACGGACGCGCACGTAGAACTCGGCGATGATGTCGACGCGCAGGCGGTCCTTGGTGATCAGGGACTCCCGCTCCTTGCGCTCGACGGTGAGCCGCAGCGTCTTCAAATTGACGCTGGCATAGGAGTGGAAGATCGGCAGGATCATGGCGCCGCCGTCGAGCACGACCTTCTTGCCGCCGAGGCCGGTGCGCACGAAGGCCTCGTCGCGGGTGGCGCGCTTGTAGAGGATGGTGAAGACGATCCCGAGGACGACGATCAGCGCGACGCCGATCATGGCCGGGACTGCAATGTCGAACATGACTTTCTCCGATAAATGACTTGTCAGCTGCTTAGAGGCGGTTTGGAAGGTTTCAGTTCATCGTCGGCCTTCACCGCCACGAAGCGGGTGCCGGCGCGATCGACCAGCAGGACCATGGTTCCCTGCGGCAGGGGCAATGATGACGGTGCGGCGACCGCCCACACGAAATGGCGGTTGCCGTGGATGTCGGCGACGCTGACGCGGCCGGGCGGCCCCTGATCGAGCGGGCCGATCACGACCTCGCCGACACGGCCGACGAGATCGCCGAGACCGACGGCATAGCTTTCATCCTTGGGAATGACCCGCGCGATGCCCCTGCTTGCGGCGCGGACCACCGGAATCGAGACGGCGACCGCTCCGACCGACGCGAGCGTTGCCGGCAAGGGACCGGCCACCATCCGCGCGATGTCCTGGATCAGGAAGCCGGTGATGGAGAACGCGCCAAGCAGCAACAGCAGGAAGATCAAGAGCGGCACGCCGCCGACATTGATCCAGGAGATGGCGTTGATCACGCCATTGTCGCTGGGGTGACCAAAATCGATGTTGGTGCCGAGCATCTCGCTCAGCGAGGCCCCGACCAGCATCGAGACCACCTCGATCGAGCCGACGATGAGGATCATGGCCGCCGCGATCGCGAACGGCCTGACCTCCGGCGACATCACGTGTTCGAGCAGAGCGCTCATGACACATTACTCAGGAGCGCGACTTCAACCGCGCCAGCCTCGCTGCAATCTCCTTGTCGCGATGCAACGTGCTGAGCTCGTCGATGTCGCTTGAATACGGGATCGCTGCCGGGACGCCGGTGGCGCGCGCCACCGCCCTGCCCGCGCGCAAGGCCTTCGCTGCCGCCGAGGCACCACCGGACTTCCGGGGCGACGTCGAAGCCTGATGGCTTGCCTGAGCCTCGCTCTTTTCGAGATCGGCGCGGCGTTGCTCGGCATCTTGCAATGCTGACAGCACGGCGCGCAGCGACGTCACGCACTGTTCGATCTTCTCGTTGTTCTCGTCGATGGCCCGGGAGAGCACCTCGAACTGCGCTTCGAGGTCCATCTGCCGCGCGATGCCGGCGCGGGCGAGATCGTCCCGGCTATCAGCAATCGCACCTTCGATCTTGGGCGCAAGATTGGTCATCTCGCGTTCTATCTCGGTGCGGCGCGCGTTGAGACGGTATTCCTCGGCGCGCGCGGCCGCGAGCGCATCGCGCGCTTCACTCTCCGCGCGCTCGATCTCGCGGATGGCTTGGCCAACCACGTTCAGCTTGTTCTTCCCCTCCGCCTGCTCGATCGCGTCATAGGCGATCCCGGCGATCAGGCGCCCGACCCGGGACAGGAAGTTGTCGGGGGCGGCAGCGATGGTATCCATAGCGTTCTCCTCCTCTGGCAGATTGTTCGGCGTGACGCCGTAGTGAACTTCGAAACCGTCGTCGGTGCGGATGAGGTGCGCGGGAGCGCTCTGCCCCCAACCCTCGGCATAGCCGGCATAGTCGAAGGGAACGCTGAAGCGCCCTTCCACGGTTGCAATCGAAATGGTGGCGGGGCCCTTGATCTTGGCGAGCTTGTCGTCGAGCGGCAGGCGGCGGCCCTGCGCGGCGCGATAATCGGCGCGGTCGCGCAGGCCCAGCGTCACCAGCCGCGACGGCAGCGCGGTTTCTTTCCGGATCGGCTCATAGGCATGAGCATGGAGCAGGACGACATTGGAGCCGACGTTATGGCTCCGCGCCACCTCGTCCAGGATCTCCATCATGCGGTCATAGGCCCTGAACGTCGCCTCCATGGCGGCCTTGGCGGCCGGGTCAGGGGCAAGCCTGTAACGCAGCGCGGACGGCGCGTTTTTGGACGACGGGCTCATGGAAAGCACTAAAGCACCATTTTGGTGCTTTTGGAAGAGGAAGTACGATCACGTTCCCCTGACCCTCATGCACTCTGTGGGTTAGTCGTCGGCCGCAGGCGACGCGTTCAAGGAGGTTGATCATCCCTAGATCACGGCCGATCAAGACTTCATGCACGCACGGGTTGCAATTTAAGGCGAACCCAACGGAAACCGGACTGGTCAACGTTGCCGCCGACCATCCGACTGTTAATCGGCTGGTCGATGTCCCGACACTTCCATTTTTAGAGCCCGGATGGAGCGCAGCGTAATCCGGGGCCTCAGGACGCGTCCAGGATCGATCTGCGCGCCATCCGGGCTACAGCATCGCCTCACGGCCGCCGGCACACCAGATCGATCTCGATCAGTGCGTCATAGGCGAGCCCGGTGACGCCGACACACGTGCGAGCCGGCAAACGATCCGGTGCGAAGAAGCTGCGATACGTCTCGTTCATCGCGGCATAGTCTTCCTTGAAACGCGTCAGATAGATCCGCGTCATCACGACGTGCTCGAGGCCGAGATCGAGGCCGGCGAGCACCACCTTCAAATTCTCCATCACGGCCCGCGTCTGCGCCTCTATGCCGTCGGGCAGCACACCCGGCGCCTGCGGCGTGTCCGGCATCTGGCCGGTGACGAAGACAAACCCGTCGGTCTCGACGGCGTGGCTGAAGGGCGCGACCGGCTTCGGTCCGCCGCTGATCATGTGGAATTTCACTTGAGATGTCCTTGTTAAGTCGCGTCCCGAAACAGGCGCTTGCTGAGGATGGCGTGCACGCCCCAATTGCCGTCGACGACCTGGGTGACGCCGAAATCAACGGCGGCCGACATCAAGGCGATCGCCTCGTCCTCGCTGAGCCCTTTGACGTTCATCAGAAAGCGCCGCATTTTGCGGAACGCATCCTTCATGGCGAGGTCGAGCGAGGATTTTGTGTAGACTTCGCTTTGGCCCTGCGCGCCGAACTCGGCGAGATAGTTGGGATGGCTGAAGCCGGTCAGCACCCAGTCGGTCTCGGTCTCGATCAGGGGATAAGAGAGATCGGCAAAGGGCCGGCCTGCAAGATCGGCCTTCTTGTGCAGGATCACCTCGAATGTCCCTGTCATCGAGCATTCGATCGCCGTGCCGCTGAGTTCGCCGTCGCCTTGCGTGGCGTGGGAATCGCCGACCGACAGCAGCGCGCCGGGCACCGAAACCGGAAGATAGACGGTAGAGCCCTTCCCCAGCCGCCAATTGTCGAGATTGCCGCCGAAATAGGACGGCGGCACGGAGTCGACGAAATCGACCTCGCGCGGCGCCACCGCGATCACGCCGAAATGCGGCCTCAGGGGAATGCGGATGCCATCGAGTACGGCATGCCGGCGCTTCACCGTGGCCGGCGCGACGGGGACGCCGGGATAGTCGTAGGTGGCGTGCACGACGCCGAAGGGGTCGGTCTGCGGCTCCCAGCGATAGGAATAAAGCGCCCGGGCGTGCGGCTCCTCTGGATCGTCGAAGATCTCGTAGATGGTGACGACCTCGCGCGGCATGGGACCGCCGAGAAACTCGTTGTAGTGATAGCCCCACCAAGCCGCGACCGAGGAGCCGAACACACGGCCGGCATGGTTCGGATTGCGGCTCGCGCGCGGCACGATGTCGAGGATGCGCACCTCCAGCACGTCGCCGGGCTGGGCATCCTTCACCGCGACCGGCCCCGTGCAGATGTGCACGCCAAATCCTTCGCCGGCGCCACGGCCGAACACGCTGGCATCCATCGGGCCAGCGCCGCGACGATCGACGTTCTTCTTGTCCCGTGTCCAGCCGAACACGCTTTCAGCACCGGAATCGCCCGCGATCATCATCTCGGGCGCATCGGAGGCGTGCTGCGTCAGCGTCTCGATGGTGATGGTGTCGCCCGAGGCGATCTCGATTTGCGGCGATAGCGAGCGGCTGAAATAGCCCCAATGGATGCGGCTGGCTTCGACCGGGAGATGGTGATGCCTGCGTTCCGCGGTCGTCCGCTCCTCGGTGCCGGCGCAAGCAGCGGTGCTGCGTGCCTCGACGCTCGAATGCACGCGGAGCTGCGCCAGCGCCTCCTGCGGCCAGCCGCGCTGGCCGGCAATGCCGTGCTGCAAGGTCGCCCGCTCCGCCTCCTGCTGGCGGAATTCGCGCGGCGGCAGGCCGAAGCGATGACGGAAGGCGCGGCTGAAATGTGCGGAATCGCCAAAGCCGTAGGCGTAGGCGATCTCCGAGATCGAACGAAGCGCCTCGGTCGGATTGGACAGATCGGCCCAGGCACGCTGGAGGCGGCGCTCCCGGACGTAATGGGTGAAATTGTCGCCGACCGTCTCGAACAGTTTTTGCAGGTAGCGCTCGGAAATCCCCTGGGCCTGCGCGACGCGCGCCGGCGCCAGTTCGGGATCGTCGAGCCGCCGCTCGATGGTCTGGCAGATCCGGTGCAGCAGCGCGGCCTGCGTCGCACTCGATCCGGCATCGGACGTCGAAGCCGCCAGTTGATGCGCGAGCGTCAGGAGCAGGTCAACGAGCGACTGCGCGACCGAATTCCACTCGGCATCGCTCAACGTGTCGAGCGTGCGCGCGGTCGCGTCCAGCAGACGCGAGAACACATCGGCAAAGCCGCTGGGTGGAACGACGCGGGGCTCGCCGAGCCGCGGCCTGCCCGAGAGGCGTCCGTGCAGCGCTTCCGAGGTCACCGACAGCACGATGGCCCGCATGTCGCGCTGGAACACGATGCTCCAGTCTCCGCTCCGCGGCAGCAGCACGAGATGGCCGACCGGAACGATGCGGTGGCCGCCGGCGCTCTTCAGCACCATGCCGTCCTCGACCGGGATCAGCGCGATCGGAAGGTCTTCATTCGCTTGCGATAGCGGCGCGACGCTTTGCGCGCCAGCCGCCATCCGCGTCAGCGCAACACCTGCTGTGTGGCGATGCGATGCGGTTGCATGTCCGTCAAAGAAGGAATGGCCGGTCGCCGGTTGCAGGCCGACCGCCGCCAGCACGTCCCGCCAGGCTTCGGGGCGGTCGTCTTGCGCGTAGGACTCGCTCGTGAACGGCCGGAAGCTCATCAGATCAACCCAGATTGCAGTTGATCGAAGCAACCTCTGTGCCAGACGAACGCGGTCATCCGTCGCAGCAACGGGCCGCAAATGACGTTCGCCGCTCATCCCCTCATCCCGAAAACTCGCTGTGTCTCAATGCATTAGTCGCAGCGAAAGATGTTCTTGCGGATCGTGCCGTGGACGCCCCAGTTGGCGTCGACGACCTGGGTGACGCCGAAATCGGCGCCGACCGACAGCAGCGAGATCGCCTCGTCCTCGCTGAGACCGTGCACGGTCATCAGGAACCGCCGGAGTTTTCTGAACGCATCGCGCATCGCACGGTCGAGGCTCGAGTGATTGGCAATCTCGGTTTGTGCGTCGGCGCCGAGCGCGGCCAGATAGTTCGGATAGGTGAAGCCGTAGAACGACCAGGCGTGATCGGTCTCCAGCATCGGATGGTCGAGGCCCTCCAGACTGGTGCCGGCCAGATCAGCCTTCTTGTGCAGGATGAACTCGAAATCGCCGGTGAGCGAGGTCTCGATTGCGGTGCCGCCGAGCTCGCTGTCGCCTTGCGCGGCGTGAGGATCGCCGACCGAGAAATAGGCGCCGGGGACTGCGACCGGATAGAACATCCGCGCGCCCTTGCCGATACGCCAGTCGTCGATGTTGCCGCCGGTGTAGCTCGGCGGGATCGAGCTGACGAAATCAGCTTCCGAGGGCGCGAGGCCCATGGTGCCGAAATGCAATCGCGCGGGCACCCTCACGCTCGACAGGATGTTTTCGCGCTTCCTGACGGTGGCGTGATCGACGCGCACGCCGGGATAGTCGATGGTGGGATGCACGATGCCGTCGGGGTCGGTCTGCGGCGTCCAGACGTAGTTGTAGACCGCTTTCGCATAAGGCTCGCCCGAGGTGTCGAGCTCGAAGATGGTGACGACCTCCCGCGGCTTCGGCTCCTCGATCAAATCGTGATAGTGAAAGCCCCAGTTTGCGGCGACGTTGGAGCCGAAGCAGCGGCCGGCGTGGCAGGCGCTGCAGCTCGGCCGCGGCCTGATATCGAGGATGCGCACTTCCAGGATGTCACCGGGCTCGGCGCCTTCGATCGCGACGGGACCTGTGAGAAGATGCACGCCGATCCCCTCGCCTGCGCCGCGGATGAACGGACCTTCGACCGGGCCTGAGCCGCGGCGCGGGACCGCCTTGTACTCGCGCGTCCACTGGAACACGCTCTCGGCGCCGGGATCGCCCTGGATCATGCGCTCGTAATCATCGTTGGCGTGATGGGTCAGCGTCTCGATGGTGGCGCGGTCGCCGGAGCGCAGTGTCAGGGCCGGCGTGACCTTCTTGGAGAAATAGCCCCAGTGGACGGTCTTCGGCGAAACCGGCAGCGTGAAATGCTTCATCAGGTGGCCTCTTCGGGGAACGCGGTCTTGAACGTGGGGGCGGCGCTCATCGCACCGCCTCCGGAGTCTTGTCGGCTTCCATCACGCTGAGGAAACGCGCCGTCAGCGGATTGCGGGGATTGGTGAGCACCTCGTGCGCCGGTCCCTCCTCGATGATGGTGCCGCCGCTCAGGAAAGCGACGCGGTCGGCGACTTCATCGGCAAAGCGGATCTGGTGCGTCGAGATGATCATGGTGAGACCGTCGTCGATGGCGAGCCGCCGGATCACTTCCAGTACCTCGTTGACGAGCTCGGGATCGAGCGCCGAGGTCGGCTCGTCCAAGAGCAGCACGCTTGGATTGGGCGCCAGCGCGCGGGCGATGGCGACGCGCTGCTGCTGGCCGCCGGAGAGATGTCGCGGCAGCGCGTCGGCGCGCTGTGAGAGACCGACACGGTCGAGCAGCTCGGTGGCGCGACGGTCGGCGTCGATGCGGGTCATACCGTGGACCCAGCGCAAAGGCCCGGCGATGTTTTCGCGTGCCGACAGATGGGCGAACAAATTGAACTGCTGGAACACCATGCCGACACCGACCGTTGCCCGCTCGTTGGCGATCGCCCGCGGTGACAGCAACTTGCCGTCGTCGTCAAAGCCGAGACGGCGGCCGCCGACGCGCACGGTGCCTCCGTCCCAGCTTTCGAGATGGTTGATGCAGCGAAGCAGCGTGCTCTTGCCCGAGCCGCTGGGGCCGAGCAGCGCGACCACTTCGCCGACGCGAACGGTCAGATCGAGGCCACCGAGCACCTTTTGCGTGCCGTAGCTCTTGGTGAGGTCCTTGGTCTCGACCGCGATGTTGTTGCGCGCGATCGTCGCGGAACGCCGCGTGCGCTCCTCTCTGGTCAGAGCAAGCGGCGGCGTGTCGGTCAGCTCTGCCTGCACGGGTTCGGGATCGGCGACGGTCGCCTCCGCAAGCTCCAGCTTGGCGCCGAGATCGACGCGACGCCACGGCAGGTAATCGGCGAGCTTGCGCTTCCGTCCCTTGGCGCGGTCGAGATCGAGCAGCCATTCGACGAACAACTGGATGACGCTGATGGCAAAGGTCAGCACGAGGTACAAGAGGCCAGAGGCGAAGAAGATCGAGAAGAAGTCGAAGGTCGAGGACGCCAATTGAGTCGAGCGCAAGGTCAGCTCCTGGACTGCGACGACGGACGCCAGCGAGGAATTCTTCAGCGCGCTCACCGCCTCGTTGCCGAAGGCCGGGATCATGGTGCGGATCGCCTGCGGCGCGATCACCCGCCACATCAGGATCCGCGGCGTCATGCCGAGCGCCTGGCCGGCCGTCACCTGCCCGCGGTCGACGCCGAGCACGCCGGCGCGCAGCATCTCCGCGATGAACGGCGCCTCGTTGCAGGCGAGCGCGAGGCCGGCCGCCAGCACCGCCGGCAGCTTGATGCCGATATGCGGTAACGCATCGTAGGCGAAAACCATCTGCAGAATCAGCGGCGTGCCGCGAAAGATCACGGTATAGGCCCTGGCGATCGCCGCCAGGAGCCAGAAGCGCGAGAGCTGCATGCCGGCGAGGATCAATCCAAGGATCAATCCACCGCCGAGCCCGAGGGCGGTCACCTCGAGGGTGAGCTCGATGCCCTCGAGCAGATACGGCATGCTCAGGTAATGGAGGAACAGCGACATCAGTCTGCCGTCAGAATGTCAGGCTCCTTGAAGTTGTTCACGTCGAGCCCATGCTTCTTTAGAAGCTCCATATGCGTGCCGGCCTTCTGCACCTCGATCAGTGCGGCGAGCACGGCGTCGCGGAATTTCGGCTTGTCCTTGGGAACGGCGATGCCGACCGAATACGGGATCGTCACCGCGATCGCCTTCTCCAGCTTGTCCGGATAGGCCTTCACCGCACTGTCGACGGTGTTGACGTCATTGACATAGGTGTCGGCGCGGCCGGCCAGGATCGCCTGGATGCAGTTGGCGTTGTTGTCGTAGAGCTGGATGGTCGGCTCGGCCTTGCCCGCCTTCTTGCATTCCGGGATCAGGGCCTGGATCAGGGGCACCTCGACATAGCCGGTGTTCTCGGCGGCGGCCGCGCCACACATCGACATGTTGATGCCGTTGATGCCCTTCGGATTACCCTTGGCGACGAGCACCCCGTCGAACACTTTCGAGTAGGTGATGAAGTCGGCGGCCTTGGCGCGCTCCTTGGTGGCGTAGATGTCGGAGATGACGATGTCCGCCTGGCCGGCAGCGAGCGTTGTGAGGAGTGCTGCGAACGTCACCGGCTTGTAGGTCAGCTTGAAGCCGAGGCATTCGCCGATGGCCTCGCCAAGATCGATGTCGAAGCCGATATATTTGCTGGGATCCTTCGGGTCGATCGTCTCATAGCCCGGTGTATGCGGGTTGATGGCGTTGACGAGCGTCTTGCCCTTCCAGTCCGGATATTTCTCCTGGAGTGCGGCGCAGGCGGCGGGCGCGGCGGCCTGCGCGCTCAGCGGCGCCGCTGCGACGAGGCCGAAGGCGATGGTGGCGCCGAGCGCGACCTTGCGCCACGGTGATGATGCGCGCGCCGTTCCCTGCGCGTGGGGCAATACCCGTCTCTCCATCTCCAGCTCCTTTGAATTGTCATGGCACTGGCCATGTTCCAGATCTCGGGAGCGAGCCTAGGTGGAGTGCGGACGGGAAAGCTTGTCCGCGGGCGTACAAAAAATTGGATGAATGAGGCCCGCGAATTAGGCAGCCGGCTGCACAAAAACTGTTCGTGCGTCAGGTGTCCTGCGGCACGCAATTCCGAATTCGGGAGAACCAAATGATCTCGCGCGACGCAATAATCTGCACGGTTGGAGAATCAATCAGTCAGGATATTTGACAGAGATATGACGTTCGCTGACGGAAATGAGGCGCGGGGCAGACGCATCTGTGGACGACATCCACAGCATCTCACCGCTTTCCACAGCCTGTCCGCAGCATATCCACAGGCCGACTATGCCGGATTCGCGAGGCCGCACGAGCCACTTGCTGCGCACAAACCCACAGGGCGGCTATGTCAACCGCCGGCTTGATCGAACACGGTGCGGCAAGCCTCGCTCAAGCTTGACCGGTTACGGCGCAGACAGGCCGTGATGGCGCGGACGTTGGGGATCTCGCCGGCGCAGAGCCGGTAGACGTCGGGGGTGCAGGCCCGGCGCTGCTCCGGCGTTCCCTGCTGTGCATTGGCGGCGGAGGCGAACAGCGCCAGGAACAGCCCGACCGTCGAGGCGCGGCGCGCCCGGCTCTTCGCCCCCGCAAACCGTAAGAACCTTGCCCTCATGACCAAGTCTCCCGTCTGCCTTGCCCGCCCCCGGCCTTCGCTGGCCGGTGTCGTGCCAAGGGGTAGGAGAAATAAATCGCGGGGGATGTGATCTCTTTCACACTGAGGCCGGACGGGAGGAACGTACGGTTCCGCGGGGATTTTAAGGAATCGCTAACCAATCGGAGCCCGATCGCCGGATCGCTAAAATGCGAACGATCGGCTCAATCGGGTAACAAACCGGCTTTGCGACATTGCGCCATCCGCGTTCTGCGAGGGTGCGATGAGCGAAGCCGAATTCAACTTGCTGCTGGATGCCGTCCGGGACGCCATGGTCTATCAAGATTTCGCGCCCGAGCCGGAGGAGGAATTCGTGCCCCGCTCGTGGTCGTACGTCGCAACGCCCAAAGCCGCCAATGACAATGAGGGCGCCTGGCCCCTTCTGCCGTTTCCGGACGGCTGGTACGCGGCCTGTTGAGACCACTTTCAACGTCAACCGATGCGCCCGCTCCTGCGGGCGTTTTGCTATCGGCCATGCGCCGGAACGGCGCGGCTCCGATCAGGTCTTGACCCGCTCCTCGCCGTCCTGCGGCACCCGGTCGGGTGCGGCCGGCGGAAAGATACTGTCATAGATCGCACGGGCCTCGCGAATGAGGCGAGCCCGCTCCAGCTCGGATTTCGGGACAAATCGGACGACGTCGCTCACGTGCTCTCCAGCTCCAGGGGGGCCTGACGCATCACTTCGCAGATGCGAAGTCTATGCCATCGGGCCTGAATCGCTGGTGTCCGCCAAGCCCCGGGCAAACCCGGTGTGCACGACCTGGCAGGCCTTAGCCGCGCGCTTGGCGGAACGCGCGGTGAGCAAAATTTGTGATGAAATATCAGGAAGTTGTAATGGAGGCCACGACCAGAATTGAACTGGTGTACACGGTTTTGCAGACCGTTGCGTAACCACTCCGCCACGTGGCCCCGTACGGGCGGAGCAATATAGGGGATCAATGGCTTAGGCAACCCCGGCCGGGTGTTTACGCCTTTGCCACGCCAGGACCGGCGAGATATTTCGCAAGAATCGCATCGGTCGGGCCGGCCGCGGTCATCCGCCCCTCCTCGAGCAGGATCGCGCGGTTACAGGTGCTCTGGATCAGCTCGATGTCGTGGGAGGCCAGCACCAGGATGCCGGCACGGGCCACGATCTCGTCGAGCCGCTGCCGCGCCTTCCGGCGGAATTGCTGGTCGCCGACGCCGATCCATTCGTCCAGCAGCACGATCTCGCCTTCCACGGCGGTTGCGACCGCGAAGATCAGCCGCAGCATCATGCCGCTGGAATAGGTCCGCAGCGGCAGGTCGAGCCTGTCGCCGAGCTCGGTGAACTCTGCGATCTCCGCCCGCCGCGCATCGATCTCGGAGCGCCGCGCGCCGATCACGAGCCCGCGGCGCACGATGTTCTCGTAGCCCGTGGCCTCCTCGTCGAAGCCGGCCGACAGGTCGAACAGCGACAGGCAGCGGCCGAGCACGTCCACGCTGCCCGCGGTCGGATGATAGATGCCGGCGAGCACCCGCAGCAGCGTGGTCTTGCCTGCGCCGTTGGCGCCGATGATGGCGACGCGGTCGCCGGCGCGGATGTCGAGACTGACGTCGTTGAGCGCGGAGACGATGTGCGGCACAGCCCGCGTCCGGCGCAGCGTCACCGCGCTGACGAACCGGCTGCGCAGCGAACGGTCGCGGAACGACAGCACCGGAAAGTTGACCGAAACGTTGCGAAGCACGATGTGGGCAGCAAGGCTCATGCGCGCCTCACAGCCAATACGCCACGCGGTGGCGGTATTTCGCGTAGCAGCCGAAGGCGATGACGGCTACGACGATCGCATAGATCGCCCCGAGCAGCCATTGCACCGGATCGGTCGGCTGCGACAGCAGCGGCCTGCGCACGAGGTCGAGCAGCGTCGCGAACGGATTGGCGCGGATCAGCCAGGAGAACGCGGTGCCGCGCAGGGCGTCCTCGGTCCAGATGATCGGCGTCAGGAAGAAGATGAATTGCAGGCCGCTGACGACCGCCGTGCCGATATCGCGAAAGCGCGCGCAGAGCATGCCGAGTGCGACCGAACCGCCGAGCAGAACGATGAGCAGGATCGCAAAGCCGGGCACCGCGAGCAGCATGCTCCCATGCAGCGGCCAGGGCATCACGATGTAGAGCAGCACCACGATCACCAGATGATGCGCGAAGATGAGCACGTTGCGCGCGATCATCTGGAGCACATGCACGATCAGCGGCGCCGGCACGGCCTTGATCAAGTGGCCCGACGCCACGAAGATGCTTGAGCCTTCCTGGAGCGTCGTCGCGATCAGGGTCCAGACGATCAGGCCGACGGCGAAGGGCGGCAGGAAACCGGCGATGTCCTGCTTGAACAGTGCGGCGTAGACCGTGCCGACACTTGCGATTGTTGCTGCCAGCGTCAGCGTGATCCAGAGCGGGCCGATCACGGTGCGCCGGTAACGCAGCGAGATGTCCATCAGCGCGAGCGTGCCCCACCGATCGGGCCGCGCCGCCTGTGCAAGGATTTCCTTCGCCGCGGCCTGAATTCGACTGCCCCTTCCGCTTCCGGCTTTCCGATTCTGCGAAGATAACAGTTCGCGGCCCATCGGCCGATCGTCTCTACCCGCCCGTCTCGCGCGGGGCAATCAACCGTACGGAGGATTTAAGCGCGAGTCAGCTGCGCTTGCTGCGCCGGACACCGCGCCGGCGGTCCTTGACCGGCGGTTTTGGCGCCAATTCCGGCATTTCGGCCTGAACCTCGCGGTAGCGCGTCAACATCCGTTCAAAACTGGCATTGAGCGTCTCGGCGATATCGGGGCGCTTCTCAAGACTGGCCAGGATGGTCGCGGCCGCCTCGATGGTCGACAGCCCGTCTTTCCGCGGCTCCTTGCGCAGGCGTCCGTATCGGGAGGGATGCGCCGGGTTGAGGATCACGCGCTGGCATTTGAGCATCCAGGGATTGCGCCACCACAGCGCCTTGGCCTGGCTCCAGGTGCCGTCGAGCAGCACCACGCCTTCGAGCTTGCCGAGGATCGAGCGCTGGTTCTCCGCGACTTCGCCCGTGCGGTTGAGCGCCAGGATCTCGCCCTCGGCCTCCAGATCGGCCGCGCGCGCCGAGCCAAGATAGAGCACGGCCCAGTGCGAGGCGTTCTCGACCGGCCGCGCCAGCGCCTTGGACAGGCTCGACCAGGACAGGCCGACCCGCACCGTGGCATCGGCAAAGTGCTTCGCAAGCAGCCGGGCGGTGCCGAGCGCCCTGTCCTGCTCCTGCGGATGCTGGAGGATCAGGAGCGAGAGCCGGTTCTTGATGGGCGTGACACTGTCGCAGATGCACAGCGGCATCGGCTTCTGGCAGTGCGGGCATTCGGGGATCGGATCGGCCGGCGCGGCGGCTGTGGGGTTCGACATGGTCGCCGCTATACGCTTGAAGCGGCGGTTCAACAACTCTCTTGCCGGGAGTGGCGCCGCCATAACCCCGAACCTCGGCACACGACAAAAAGACCGCCCGAAGGCGGTCTCGTTGCGCCGGTATGTCGAACGCGTCGACCGCTCTGCTAGACCGGCGTTCCGGCAGCGTCTCTCCAATCCACAGTACCATTCGCGGCCACGTTGGCGACCCAAATCGGCTTGCTGAGGTCTGTGTCGTAGAACTGAGCACCTACGTCGACATGGGCTTTGGGATGGGGATTGGGAGGCGATGGTCATGAAGTGTGGTGGTCAGGCCGTAATACACGCCCCAGTTGATCGCCGAATGACGTTATCGCTCGGACTTGGTGACGTCTTGGAGGGTACGATCTTTCTACAAGGCGCCTGCGTTGCGTGACGTTCCGCGCTCGAAGGCCTTTCGTCCCGTCTTCGCAATGAGGTGTACGGCGGCTTGAGCCCGACGTGACTTGGCTGTCGGGCTCACGGCACGGGGCGTTTGCGCATGAACGCCGTCAACACCGTCTTGAACGGAGCCGGCGTGCAGTGCTGAACCGCTAGCAACAGCGAATAGAGCAGCTTCGATCCGAAATAGTAGGCCGGCTCCGCGTCCCACGGGATCACATACAGATCGTATCGGGAGGCGGGAAAATGCCGTTTGAACGCGCTGGCAGTGTTCAGCCGATAGACGGCCGGGAAGACATCCTCGCCCTTGCGGTCGTCCTGGGCCGACTGGATGATGCGGGCATGCAACTGGTCGGGGATCATCCGGTTGGCGAGTGCGATGTATCCATAGCGGTTGGGCGTTCGCGCGCAGATCCAGCCGCCCGGCTTGAGCACGCGGTCGAGTTCACGGGCGGCTCTGGCAGGATCCTGGAGATGCTCGAACACAAAATCCGATACGATCACGTCGATGGAGTGATCGGCGATCGGTAGCTCTCCATCGGGTGTGATCACGAACGCCCGATCCAGCGCCTTGTTGGTCGTTACGGCCGGGTCGACATCCACCCCGACGAGCTCGCGCACCCGTCCCTTCAACGACCGCAGACTGCGCCGGTAGGCGACCGAATCCTCGCTCTGGCCGGCGCCTCGCCCGGCGCCAAAGTCCAGCACGACGGAATCCGGGCCAACCAAAGCCCCGACCCGCTGCCAGAACTGAACCGTGCCATCGACCCGAGAGAATCCACCCGCCGCAATCTCCGGGAAAAAGTGCGATCCGACCGTATTAGCCATTTGGCCAATCACTCCAAAACACCACGAGCCAGCCGATTTCCGCTCGCCCGCAAGGATTCCCAAGCACGTCACACGTTCTCGGGGCGGGATTCCGTTCGAATGCAATAGCTTCGGGCGGCGCGACGAGCGAAGGCCGCGCCCGTCTCCGTTCTGTAACGAGCTTTGTTGACAGAAATGAGAAGTAACAGCCTTTATGAGAACAGATGTTAAGTTGACAACATCAAATGTTAGGGGATCGAGCCGACTGACGGTGTCGGAACGTGCGCGATACTTGGCCTATTCCGCGGGCGCGGCGAGCGGACGGGGCTCGGAACGGCGGCGCAGGCGGTCGATCAGCAGGTAGATCACGGGCGTCGTGTAGAGCGTCAGGATCTGCGAGACGAACAGGCCGCCGATGATGGTGATGCCGAGCGGACGGCGCAGCTCCGTGCCCGGACCGGTCGCGATGACCAGCGGAATGCCGGCGAACAGCGCCGCCATGGTCGTCATCAGGATGGGGCGGAAGCGCGCCTGGCAGGCCTCGAAGATCGCCTCCGCCGAGGACAGGCCGCGCTGGCGCTCGGCATCGAGCGCGAAGTCCACCATCATGATGCCGTTCTTCTTGACGATGCCGATCAACAGGATGATGCCGACGAAGGCGATCACCGTCAGCGGCGTGTTGGTGAGCTGCAAGGCGAGCAGTGCGCCGAGCCCGGCGGACGGCAGCGTCGAGATGATCGTCAGCGGATGGGCGAGGCTCTCATAGAGCACGCCGAGCACGATATACATCGCCACCAGCGCACCGAGGATCAGCAGCGGTTGCCGGCCGCTGGTCCTGGCGAAATCGCCGGCATTGCCGTCAAAACTGCCGCGAATGCCTTCCGGCATGTGCAGCTCCTCGATCGCGCGCTGCACGTTCTGGGTCGCGGTCTGGAGCGGCACGTCCGGCATCAGGTTGAACGATACCGTGGTCGAGGGAAACCCCTGCGAATGGTAGACCGCCAGCGCAGCGAGCCCGCGCGTCGCATGCACCACGGCCGACAGCGGCACCTGCGCGTCATTGGCACCGGCGACATAGATGCGATCGAGGTTGGATGGGTCGACCTGGAATTTCGGGTCGATCTCCAGCACGGTCATATACTGGTTGCGCTGTGTGTAGATGATCCCGATCTGCCGCTGCGAAAATGCGTTGTTGAGCGCGTTGTCGATGTCCTGGACCTTGACGCCGAGCGCCGAGGCCTTCTGGCGGTCGATCGAGAGCGTGAGCTGAAGCCCGCCGGGATCGCGGTCGCTGGAAATATCCGTGATGCCCTCGACGCTCTCCATGCGCTTGGCCACGATCGGCGCCCATTTCTGGAGCAGGCTAAGGTCGGTGCTGGTCAGCGTGTACTGGTAGTCGGAATCGCTCTGCCGTCCGCCGGCGCGGACGTCCTGGGCGGCGAACATGAACAGGCGGATGCCGGGCACCGGGTACAGGGCGCGCCTGAGACGGTCGATCACGACCTGCGTCGAGACGTGGTCACGCTCCTCCGGCGGCTTCAGGCTGATGAACATGGTGCCGCGGTTCGAGGTCGCTCCCCCCGGCCCGCCTCCGCTGCCGACCGTCGAGCCGATGCCGGCCACGGCCGGATCCTGCATCACGATGTCGGCGAGCCGCTGCTGCAGGCCGAGCATGGACTGGAACGAGATGTCGGCCGAGGCGCGCGTCGCGCCGATGACGAAGCCGGAATCGTCGGTCGGGAAATAGCCCTTGGGGACCTTGATGTAGAGCGTCACCGTGAGGCCGATGGTGGCGAAGAACACCAGCAGCGTCAGCAGCGGATATTGCAGCACGGTGCGCAAGCTGCGGGCGTAAAACGTGACGACGCGTGACAGCGAGCCTTCGATCAGCCGATCGAACAGCGTCGCGGTCCCGGACGTGGTCTGCCGGATGTAATGGGCGCAGATCATCGGCGTGACCGTCAGCGACACCAGCGTCGAGACCAGGATCGCGAAGGTCAGCGTCAGCGAGAACTCGCGCAGCAGGCGGCCGACGATGCCGTCCATGAAGATCAACGGCGTGAAAGCCGCGATCAGCGATAGGCTGATCGAGACCACGGTGAACCCGATCTGCCGGGCGCCTACGAGCGCCGCCTGGAGCGGCCGCATGCCATGTTCGAGATTGCGGTACATGTTCTCGATCATGACGATGGCGTCGTCGACCACGAAGCCGACCGAGATCGCCAGCGCCATCAGCGACAGATTGTCGATCGAGAAGCCCGCGACCCACATCCCGGCACAGGTCCCGGCCAACGCCAGCGGCACGGAGATGCCGGCCGCGATCGTCGGCGTCAGCCGCCGAAGGAACACGAACACCACGACCATTACGAGGACAGCGGTTGCCAGCAGCGTCCACTGCATGTCGAGCACGCTGGCGCGGATCGTACTGGTGCGATCGACCAGCGTGGAAATATCGACACCCGCCGGGATCCATTGCTTCAGCGCCGGGATCAGCGCCTTCACCCGGTCGACGGTGTCGATGACGTTGGCGTCGCCCTGCTTGGTGATCTGGATCAGCACGGCCGGCTGCTTGTTGAACCAGGCGATCGAGCGAGCGTTGCGGACGGAGTCCTCGATGTCGGCGACGTCGGACAGCCGGACGAAATTGCCGTTCGAGCTCTTGATGATGATGTCGCGGAACTCTTTCGCCGTCCGCATCTGCTTGTTCAGCGACAGCGTCTCGCTCTGGCGCTCGCCGTTGAAGATGCCGACGGGACCAAGCGGGTTGGCGTTGATGATCGCGGTCCTGACGTCGTCGGTGGCGATGCCGGCGTTGGACAATGCGACGGGGTTGAGCTGCACGCGCACCGCCGGCTGGTCGGCGCCGCTCACCGTCACGTCACCGACACCAGGCACCTGCGAGATGCGCTGCGCGAGCACGGTATCGGCGACGTCGTAGATCGCGCTGGCCGACAGCGTCTTCGAGGTCAGCGCCAGCACGAAAACGGGCGCGCCGGCCGTGTTCGCCTTGCGGAAGCGCGGCAGCGTCGGCAGGTCGCTCGGCAGGTCGATCAGCGCCGCGTTGATCGCCGCCTGCACGTCGCGTGCGGCCTTGTCGATGTTGCGACCGATGTCGAACTGCAGCTGGATGCTGGTCGTGCCGAGCGACGACGTCGAGGTGATCTGGTTGATGCCCGCGATCTCGCCGAGCCGACGCTCCAATGGCGAGGCCACCGTCGCCGCCATGACGGACGGGTCGGCGCCCGGCCGGCTGGCCGACACGAAGATGGCGGGGAAGTCGACGTTCGGGACCGAGGCGACGGGAAGGAACTCGTAGGCGACGACACCCAGCAGGAACAACCCGATCGACAGCAGCGTGGTCGCGACCGGCCGGCGGATGAAGGGCTCCGAGATCGATGCCATCACTGCATCCCCTCGGTTGCGCCCGCGACCGGCGGGCCGCCGGATTCAGCCGGCGGCAGCGCCTGCTCGAGGCGGCGGTTGATGCGGTCGAGCGCCAGGTAGATCACGGGCGTGGTGTAGAGCGTCAGAAGCTGGCTCAGCAGCAGGCCGCCAATGATGGATATGCCGAGCGGAAAGCGCAGCTCGGCGCCGGTGCCGCTCTCGATCGCGAGCGGCAGCGCGCCGAACAGCGCCGCCAGCGTCGTCATCATGATCGGACGGAAGCGCAAGAGACAGGCCTGCACGATCGCCTCGTTCGGCGACATCCCCTGCCTGCGCTCGGCCTCGAGCGCGAAGTCGATCATCATGATCGCGTTCTTCTTGACGATGCCCATCAGCAGGATGATGCCGATCAGGCCGATCACCGAGAGGTCCTGACCGCACAGCATCAGTGCCAGGATCGCGCCGACGCCGGCCGAGGGCAGCGTCGACAGGATGGTGATCGGGTGGATGTAGCTCTCATAGAGCACGCCCAGCACGATGTAGATCGTGATGACGGCGGCGAGCAGCAGCCAGGGCTGGCCGGCGAGCGCCTTGGCGAATTCGGCGGCATCGCCGGCATAGACGCCGACGATGCTGTTGGGCATCTCGATCCGGGTCTCGATCGTCTTCACCGCCTCGACGGCATCGCCGAGCGCGGCGCCCGGGGCGAGGTTGAAGCTGAGCGAGATCGACGGGAATTGCGCCTGGTGCGAGATCGCGAGCGGCGCCGTGGTGCGCTTCAGGGTCGCCACGGCCGAGAGCGGCACCTGGGCGTTGGGCGCGCCCACGATGCTGCTCGCCGCGCCCGGCAGATACAGCTTCGACAGGATCGAGGGATCGCGCTGGTACATCGGCAGCGCTTCCAGCACCACGCGGTACTGGTTGGCCTGGCCGTAGATGGTCGAGATCTGCCGCTGCGCGAACGCGTCGTTGAGCGTGTCGGTGATTCCTTGCAGGCTCACGCCGAGCTGTCCGGCCCGGGTCCGGTCCACATCGAGCTGCGCCCGCAGGCCGCCCTCCTGCGCCTCCGAGGAGACGTCGCGGAACAGCGGATCGCGCCGCATCTCGGCAACGAGCTTGCGCGCCCATTCCGACACCAGCGTCGCGTCGGTCCCGGTCAGCGTGTACTGGTACTGCGAACGGCTCGACTGGGTCGAGATCTGCACGTCCTGCACCGGCTGGAAATAGACGGTCATGCCGGGGATGGCCGACACCCGTTCCTTCAGCCGGGTCACGACCGCGCTGACGTCGTCGCGCCGCTCGCCGCGCGGCTTCAAGGTCATGACCAGGCGCCCGACATTGGTGGTCGGGTTGACCGAGCCCGCCCCGATCACCGAGACCACGCCGACCACATCAGGGTCCGCCTTGATGGCATCGGCCGCCTCGGCCTGCCGATTCTGCATCTCGGTGAACGACACGTCGGGTCCCGCCTCCGTCACCGCCGTGATCGATGCGGTGTCCTGAAGCGGCAGAAAGCCCTTTGGCGCGACGACGTAGAGGACGAGGGTCGCGCCCAGCGTGGCGAACGTCACGAGCAGCGTGGCGCGCTGGCGTTCCAGGACCCAGAGGAGCGTCCGGTGATAGAACTCGACGGTGCGATCGATGAAGCGGCTGATCGCGGCCAATCCCGGCACAGCCAGTTCCTCATGGGCGTGCTTGAGCAGCCGCGAGCACATCATCGGCGTCAGCGTCAGCGAGACCACGGCCGAGGTCACGACCGCGATCGTCAGCGTCAGCGCGAATTCGCGGAACATGCGCCCGACGAGGCCGGACATGAACAGCAGCGGGATGAACACCGCAATCAACGACACCGTCAGCGAGATCACGGTGAAGCCGATTTCGCTGGCCCCCTTCAGCGAGGCCTCCATCGCGCTGTCGCCGTTCTCCATGTGGCGGACGATGTTCTCGATCATGACGATGGCGTCGTCGACGACGAAGCCGGTGCCGATGGTGAGCGCCATCAGCGACAGATTGTCGAGGCTGAAGCCGGCGAAATACATGATGCCGAAGCTGGTGATCAGCGACAGCGGCAGCGCGACGCCCGCGATCAGCGTGGCCCGCAGCGAGCGCAGGAACAGCAGCACCACCAGCGTCACCAAGACGACGCTGAGGATCAGGGTGAACTGCACGTCGCGGACCGAGGCGCGGATCGTGACGGTGCGGTCGGAGACGATGGTGAGGTTCACGCCGGCCGGAATGGCGCGCTGGACTTTTGGGATTTCCGCCCGGATCTGGCTGACGACATCAATGACGTTGGCGCCGGGCTGGCGCTGGATGTCGATGATGACCGCCGGCGTGCCCTGGTACCAGCCGCCGGTGCGGTCGTTCTCCAGGCCATCCACGATCTGCGCGACGTCGCCGATCGTGACCGGGGAGCCGTTGCGGTAGGCGATGATAACAGGCTTGTAGGCGTCGGCAGCGGCGATCTGGTCGTTGGCGGCGATGAGGTAGGATTGCTGCGCGCCGTCGAGCGAGCCTTTTGGCCCGGAGACGTTGGCATTGGAGATCGCGGTGCGCAGATCCTCCATGGCGATGCCATAGGCGGCAAGGCGCGCCAGATCCGCCTGGATGCGCACGGCCGGCTTCAGCCCACCTAGCACCGAGACCCGGCCGACGCCGGAGATCTGGCTCAGCCGCTGCGCCAGAAGCGTGTCGGCGATGTCGCTCATCGCCCGCAGCGAGATCGTGTCGGAGCGAAGCGCCAGGGTCATCACCGGTGCGTCCGCCGGGTTCACCTTGGCGTAGGTCGGCGGATAGGGCAGCGTCTTGGGCAGCACGCCGGCCGCCGCGTTGATCGCGGCCTGCACGTCCTGGGTCGCGCCGTCGATGTCGCGGTTGAGATCGAACTGGAGCGAGATCTGGCTGACGCCGAACGAGCTCGTCGAGTTCATCGCCGTCAGCGACGGGATCTGGCCGAGCTGCCGTTCCAGCGGCGCGGTGATCAGCGAGGCGATCACGTCGGGGCTCGCGCCCGGAAGCTGCGTCGACACCTGCACGGTCGGGAAATCGACCTGCGGCAGCGCCGAGACCGGCAGCGAGAAATAGCCGAGCGCGCCCCCGATCAGCAGGGCGATGCCGAGCAGCGAGGTCGCGATCGGGCGGCGGATGAAGGGTTCGGAGACGCCCATGGGATATGCCTGCCGCTCAGGCGGCTGTTGTCGGGATCATGGCTGCTTGGCTCCAGGTCCCGATGCCCCCGGCCCCGATGCCGGTCCGGTCTGCCCCTTCTGGTCGCCTTCACTGCTGCTCCGCTTGGCGCGGTGCTCGCCGTCCTTGCCCTGTCCGTCCTTTTGCCCGTCCTTGGCCTGCCCATCCTTTTTCTGGCCGTCCGGGCCGCGCGTGCGCTTGCGCGGGGCGAGATCGGCCGACGGTGTCTGGTCATCGCGGCCGACGACCACCTTGGACCCGTCGGACAGATTGGCAAAGCCCGTCGTGACGACCTTGTCGGTCGGCGACAAGCCGCTGGCAATGACGGCGTCATGCTCGTTCTGCTGGGTCACGGTCACCGGCTTGGCGGAGACGACATTGTCCTCGCCGATGACGTAGCTGAAGGTGCCGATCGGTCCGCGCTGCACCGCCGATGTCGGCACCACCAGCGCCTGCATCAAGGTCTCGACCTTGAGGCGGACATTGACGAACTGGCCCGGCCAGAGCTGATAATTGGCGTTGGGGAATTCCGCCTTGAGCTTGAGCGTGCCGGTGGTCTGGTCGACCTGGTTGTCGATGCCGGTCAGCTTGCCGGTGTCGATCACGGTGATGCCGTCATTGCCGAACACGTCGACCGCGAGCGTGCCCTTCGACGCCGCTGCGTTGACGCGCATGATCTGCTGCTGCGGCAGGCTGAACCACACCGCGATCGGCTGCAATTGCGTGATCACCAGGAGGCCGGTGGCGTCGGCGGCGTGGATGATGTTGCCCTGGTCGACCTGCCGCAGGCCGGCGCGGCCCGAAAGCGGCGCCACGATCTTGGTGTAGCTCAACGTCGCCGCCGCATTGTCGATCGCGGCCTGATCGGCTTTGACCAGCGCCTCGGTCTGCGCGACCGCGGCGCGCTGGGTGTCGGCCTGCTGCTTGGAGCCCGCGTTGGAGGCAGCCAACTGCTCGTAGCGCGTGAGATCGATGCGCTGGTTGGCGAGCTGGGCCTCGTCCTGCGCCTTCTTGGCGACGGCCTGGTCGTACGTCGCCTGGTAGAGCGCGGGATCAATCTCGCCGAGCACGTCACCCTTCTTGACGTCCTGGCCCTCGGTGAATTTCACGGCGATCAGCTTGCCGTCGACCTGCGAGCGCACGGTCACGGTGTTGAGCGCGCGGATCGCTCCCACGCCGTCGAGATAGACCGGGACGTCCTGGATGCGGGGCGTCGCCGCCAGCACCGGCACCGGCAGATCGGGCCGTTGGTTGCGGCCATTCGCTTGCTGCGGCTGCTGGTGCCAGACGGTCCAGCCGAAATAGCCGAGCCCGCCAAGGATGGCGAGCGTGATCAGGGTCATGACGAAGCCGCGGCCGCGCGATTTCTTCGCCGTCCCTTCTTTCGCGCCTTCCTTCGTATCCGGCTTAAAGAGCATTGACCGGTTTCTCCATTCGCGGCTCCCAGCCGCCGCCGAGCGCCTGATACAGGCTGACGATGGCGAGAAGCCGTGCGAGTTGGGCCTGCCACAACGCATCTTCGGCCTGAAATAGTGTCTGCTGGACGTTCAGCACAGTCACGATGTCGGCCGTGCCGGCGCGCAATTGCTGCTCGGCGAGATCGAAGGCGCGCTTCGACGAGGTAACGACATCGCGCTGCAATTGTAGCTTGATCGTGGTCTGCTTGATCGAATACAGCGCGTTGTCGACGTCCGCAAACGACTGGATGATGGTCTTGCGGTAGGTCTGGAGCAACTCGTCCTGCCGCGCCTTGGCGAATTCGAAATTGCCGAGGATCTTGCCGCCGTCGAAGATCGGCTGCGTGGCGCTGCCGACGAGCTGGAAGAAGGCCGCATGCGGCTGGAACAGCGAGACCAGCGCCGAGCTCTGATAGCCGCCATTGCCGGTGAGCTGGATCGTCGGAAAGAACTGCGCGCGGGCATTGCCGATGTTCGCGGTCGCCGAGGCGAGCTGTGCCTCCTGGCGGCGGATGTCGGGCCGCTGCGTCAAAAGCTCCGACGGCAGGCCGGGCGTGACGCGCGGGATCGCGATCTTGTTCAGCGTGCCGCCGAGCACGCGCACGCTCTCCGGCGGCCGCGACACCAGCACGGCGAGCGCGTTGACGTTCTGGTCGAGCGTCTGGCGCAGCGGCGGCACCAGCGCCTTCTGGTTGGCGACCACGCTCTCCTGCTGGGCGACGTCGAGATCGGTCCCGGTGCCGGCCTTGCGGCGCTCGCGAATGGCATCAAGGATCCGCTGCGCGCTGGCGATGTTGCTCTGGGCGGTGCGCAGCCGGTCCTGCGAGGCCAGCACCTGGAAATAGGCGTTGGCAACGCCTGCCAGCGTCGTGAGCGCGACGACGTCACGATCGAACCGGTTGGCATTCGCCGTCTCTTCCGCCGATTGCAGCGCATCGCGGTTCTGGCCCCAGAAGTCGAGCTGGTAGCTCGCGCTCAGCGACGCCGAATAGTTGACGACCTCGCGGCCGCCGATGGACAGGCCCGAGGCGCTCGAACCCGAGGTGCGTGAATAGGTTTCCGATCCGCCGCCCGACAGGCTCGGCAGCAGCGCAGCGCCCGCCTGCCGCGCCTGGGCGTCGGCCTGGACGATGCGCGAGACGGCGGCGGCGATGTCGAGATTGACGGTCTGCGCCTCCTCCACCAGTTGCGTCAGCTCCGCGGAGCGAAAGCCGCGCCACCAATCCAGCGACGGCGGCGCATCCGGCTTGCCCGCGTATTTGTACTGCGCGGGAACATCGAGTGCGGGATCAGGCAAATCCTGCGTCAGCACGCAGGCGCCTGAACTGGCGGCAAGGCACGCCACGGCAGCCCATCGCGCCGCGCGCGACGTCCGGAACGTAAGGCCGGGAGATCGCCTCATGGCGACCGCAGGACCATCCTGTGTCACATCCACCCCCCGCCGGGCAGATAGATCCGCCACCGCAGAGCCGGATTAACCGATTCGTGGCGGGACGGCCGGGGGCGTTTATGTAACTCGTTCACAGCCGTGATGCTTTCTGCGGAACCTGAAGTTCATACTAGCGGGGCGCGGAACAGGGGGACAGTCCCGCACCTGCGAAATGCGGCCTCGAATGCGTCGATGTCGAACTCACGCAAATACAAAATATACCTGTGTCACAGGGCTTTTTTGTATTCCAACCTCGCTCCGAGGCGCATTCAAGCTTACCAAGATTTCATGTGATATTGCCGCCACGCCGACGCCAGAGCTACCGGTCCCGCCAGGCGCTCCACCGAAACCTGCGCCGCGGCGCACCGCAGCTTCCCCGGCCTTGGCTGAGCGCACGGCGCGCTATGATCGGGTGCTGGCCCGCAATTGCGCTGTGCACACGGCGGTGGACTGCCGGAGGTACCCCGCCAGCCCCTTGGCGACCGGCGCAGCGCGCACCTATATCATGCGCATGATTCGACGCTGACCGTTTGCGGGGCGCCCTCGGGTCCAGCGATATGAGGCGTATGGGGGCGCCTGGCTCGCGGTCGGACAGTATCCGTTCAGGTGATGGATCTGCCGATGTCGCATACCATCTCGGTGACGTCAGACACCATAGACACAGTGCTCGCCGATCTGCCGCGCATCGTTCGGCTCGCACTCAGTTTTGGCGCGCGGCTGCGGCGAGGAACGCTCGACGTCACCCTGCCCGACGGACGCGTGATCCGTCTCGGCGGCCAGGAGCCGGGCCCGAATGCGGCGATGCGACTGCACAATTACGGCTTCGCGTCGCGCCTCATCAACGGCGGCGACATCGGCATCGCGGAGGCCTATCTCGCCGGCGACTGGGATACGCCGGACCTGACGCAATTCCTCTACCTGTTCTGCGTCAATCACGATCTGATCCAGGCCATGCTGAACGACAAGCCGCTGATGCGGTTCGTCCAACTGCTGCAGCACTGGTTCAACCGCAACACCCGCCGTCAGGCGCGGCGCAACATCCATGCCCATTACGACATCGGCAACGCGTTCTATTCGGCCTGGCTCGATCCCGGCATGACCTATTCCTCGGCGCTGTTCGAGGAGAGCACCTCCGATCTCACGGCAGCCCAGACCAACAAATACCGCCGGCTCGCCGAGGCGCTCGACCTGAAGCCGGACCAGACGCTGCTCGAGATCGGCTGCGGCTGGGGCGGCTTCGCCGAGTTCGCCGCAAAGACCTTCGGCACGCGCGTGGTGGGCCTCACGATCTCGACCGAGCAGCGCGATTTTGCGCAGAAGCGCATTCACGAGGCGGGCCTTGCCGACAAGGTCGAGATCCGTCTTCAGGACTATCGCGACGAATGCGACCGCTACGACCGCATCGCCTCGATCGAGATGATCGAGGCCGTCGGCGAGCAGTTCTGGCCGAAATATTTCGCCCAGTTGCGGGACCGGCTGCTGCCCGGCGGCCTCGCCGGCATCCAGGCGATCACCATCCAGGACAGGCTGTTCCAGAGCTACCGGCGCGAGGTGGACTTCATCCAGCGCTACGTCTTTCCCGGCGGCATGCTGCCCTCGCCCGCCGTGCTCAAGTCGCTCGGCGACAGGTTCGGCCTGCCCGTCATTCGCGAGCGCATCTTCGGGCAGGATTATGCCAAGACGCTGGCCACCTGGCGGAATAACTTCCAGACGGCCTGGCCGGGCCTCGTGCCGCTCGGCTTCGACGACCGGTTCCGGCGGCTGTGGGAGTATTACCTGTCCTATTGCGAGGCCGGATTCCTGTCCGGAAATATCGACGTCCGGCAAGTCATCTTCGCAAAGCAGCAATAAGAGTTTGCGGGCTCGCCTTGCAAGGGTCGCTTGTAAGGCCCGCCACCCTACTTTAGGGTCGCGCCCACCCTATGATCCAGCCGGTAATTGCCTGACATGACCATCAAAAATGACGTTGTCGAAGCCATCGGCAACACCCCGCTCATCAAGCTCAAGCGCGCCTCCGAACTGACCGGCTGCACCATTCTGGGCAAGGCCGAGTTCATGAATCCGGGCCAGTCGGTGAAGGACCGCGCCGGCAAATGGATGATCCTGGAGGCCGAGAAGCGCGGCGAGCTCAAGCCGGGCGGTCTCGTGGTGGAGGCGACCGCCGGCAACACCGGAATCGGCCTCGCGGTCGTGGCGAGCGCGCGCGGTTACCGCACGCTGATCGTGATCCCGGAGACGCAGAGCCAGGAGAAGAAGGATTTTCTGAAGCTGTGCGGCGCCGAGCTGATCGAGGTGCCGGCCCTGCCCTATGCCAATCCTAACAATTATCAGCATGTCGGCCGCCGGCTCGCCGACGAGCTGCGCAAGACCGAGCCCAATGGCGTGCTGTTCGCAGACCAGTGGAACAACCTCGACAATGCGAAGGCGCACTACGAGTCGACGGGCCCCGAGATCTGGGAGCAGACCGGAGGCAAGGTCGACGGCTTCGTCTGCTCGGTCGGCAGCGGCGGCACGCTCGCCGGCGTCAGTCGCTATCTGAAAGAGAAGAACAAGGACGTCCGGATCGCCTGCGCCGATCCGCATGGCGCCGGCATGTTCGAATATTTCCGGAGCGGCGACGCCAAGGCGACGCCGGGCGGCTCGATCACGGAAGGTATCGGCCTCAACCGTGCGACCGCAATCGTCGAGAGCGCCAAGGTGGATGACGCCTATCTCGTTCCCGACGCGGAAGCCGTCACGGTGATCTACGAGCTGCTCCAGCACGAAGGCCTGTGCCTCGGCGGTTCCACCGGCATCAACATCGCCGGCGCGATACGACTCGCGAAACAGCTCGGGCCCGGCAAGACCGTCGTCACCGTGCTCTGCGATTCCGGCAGCCGCTATCAGTCGAAGCTGTTCAATGCGGATTTCATGCGCGCCAAGAACCTGCCGGTGCCGGAATGGCTGGAGAAGCGCAGCAACATCAAGCCGCCGTTCGTCTAGGCCGGGAGGGTTGCGGCCGCCCGGATTTCGAAGTCCGGCTCAAGTTGAGGCAAGCCGCGGTGCCGTAGCCGTAGGGTGGGCAAAGCGAAGCGTGCCCACCTTGCTTGCCGGAGACTGCGGACGGATGGTGGGCACGGCGCAAAGGCGCCTTTGCTCACCCTACGGGGTCACCGCAAGATCTGGCTCAAGAACAGCTTCGTCCGCGCGTGCTGGGGGGCGGCGAAGAACTCGTTCGGCGTATTGGCCTCGATGATCTGGCCCGCATCCATGAACACGACGCGGTTGGCGACCTCGCGGGCGAAGCCCATTTCGTGGGTGACAACCAGCATGGTCATGCCCTCCTCGGCGAGGTCGACCATGGTGTCGAGCACTTCCTTGACCATTTCGGGGTCGAGCGCCGAGGTCGGCTCGTCGAACAGCATCACCTTGGGGTTCATCGTCAGCGCGCGTGCGATCGCGACGCGCTGCTGCTGGCCGCCGGACATCTGTCCCGGAAACTTGTTGGCCTGGTGCGGGATCTTGACCCGCTCCAGGAATTTCATCGCGTTGACCTCGGCGTCCCTCTTCGGGATGTTGCGCACCCAGATCGGCGCCAGCGTGCAGTTCTCCAGGACGGTCAGATGCGGGAACAGATTAAAGCTCTGGAACACCATGCCGACCTCGCGGCGGACCGCATCAACGTGCTTCAGGTTCGGCCCGAGCTCGATGCCGTCGACGACGATCTCGCCCTCCTGGAATTCCTCGAGCGCGTTGATGCAGCGGATCAACGTCGACTTGCCCGAGCCTGAGGGGCCGCAGATCACGATGCGCTCGCCCTTCTTGACCTCGAGGTCGATGTCGCGCAGCACGTGGAACTCGCCGTACCATTTGTTGAGGCCGGAAATCTTGACGATGGGGTCGGACATGATGACCTCGATCAGTTGCGACGGTGAGCGTTGAGGCGGTGCTCGACGAAGAGCGAGTAGCGCGACATTCCAAAGCAGAAGATGAAGTAGATGATCCCGGCGAAGGCAAAGCCGGTGAACGCGGTCGACGGCGTCGACCATTTCGGATCCGAGAACGACGCCCTGAGCGAGCCCAGCAGGTCGAACAGCGCCACGATCGAGACCAGCGACGTGTCCTTGAACAGCGAGATGAAGCTGTTGACGAGGTTCGGAATGACGTGGCGCAGCGCCTGCGGCAGCACGATCAGCGAGGTCGTCTTCCACCAGGACAGGCCCAGAGCGGCCGCCGCCTCGCCCTGCCCGCGCGGGATCGCGGCCAGCCCGCCGCGGACGTTCTCGGCCTGATAGGCGCCCGTGAACAGCGAAATGCCGATCAGCGCGCGCACCAGACCGTCGACCGTGAAATTGCCCGGCAGGAACAAAGGCAGCATGTAGGTCGCGAAGAACAGCACGGTGATCAGCGGCACGCCGCGCCAGAACTCGATGAAGGCGATCGAGAAGATCCGGATCAGCGGAATGGTCGAGCGGCGGCCGAGCGCCAGCGCGATGCCGATCGGCAGCGAGGTGACGATGCCGGTCACCGAGACCACCAGCGTCACCAGGAGCCCGCCCCACAGATTCGTGGTCACGACCGGCAGGCCGCCGTGATCGAGCCCCATCAGCTTGATCACGACCGCGATCGCGATGAAGGTGCCGATGCTGGATGTCAGCGCCCGGCCGCCGGTGCGAACGCCGCCACCGGCGACGAAGGCGATCAGGGAGACGACCGCCGCCGTGATGGCGAAATCGGCCCAGACCGACTGGCCCGTTCCCTGGAGCTGGTCACGCAGCCAGGTCAGCGGAAAGATCAGCCAGTAGATCGCGCTGCCGACCAGCACGATGAGATTGCCGGCCAGCCAGAAGAGCGGTGCGATGGCTGAGGTCTTGGCGAGACTGAGCAGAGCCTGCCCGGCGCCGATGATGCTGTCGTCGAACAATTGCAGCAGGCCGGCCGTCCAGCTCAGGCCGAACCCGGTGATGCCGCCGCCGTGCAGCAGAAAGAACGCCACCACGGGAAAGGCGAAGAAGAAGAGACTTGCGTTCAGTCCTTTCGCCGGCAGGCGCGGAATGAGCAGCGGCAGCAGCAGAGCCGCCGCCAGGATCAGCGAGAGGTTGACCCGCCAGCGCTCGGCCTCGGGATAGAAGCCGTAGATCAATTGCGGCAGCTTGGCCTGGATGAAGGGCCAGCAGGCGCCGACCGTAAAGCCGGCATTCTCGGTCAGGCACGCCGTGCGATCCTTGCCGGTCCAGACCGCATCGACCATCAGGAACTTGACGGCAGGAATGACGGTGAACCAGAGCAGCAAGGCGCCCACGATCGTGAGCAAAATGTTGGTCGGCGAATTGAACAGGCGCGTGCGCATCAGGCCGATGAAGCCCGTGGTCTTGACCGGCGCGGGACGCTCGGTGAGCAGGTCCCGGCGGACATAGGCGGACGAGATGATGTCGCTCATGCGCCCAGACTCCGGCTGACGCGCCAACCGTAGACGCTCATGACGGCGCTCGTGAGCAGCGAGATCAGGAGGTAGACGCCCATCGTCATGGCAATGATCTCGATCGCCTGCCCGGTCTGGCTCAGCGACGTGCCGGCGAACACCGAGACGAGGTCGGGATAGCCGATCGCGACCGCCAGCGAAGAGTTCTTGGTGAGGTTGAGATACTGGTTGGTCAGCGGCGGCACGATCACGCGCATCGCCTGCGGCACGACGATCAGGCGCAACGTGGTGCCGCGGCTCAGCCCCAGCGAGGATCCCGCTTCCATCTGACCGGAGTGGACGGACAGGATGCCGGCGCGCACGATCTCGGCGATGAAGGCCGCGGTATAGGTCGACAGCGCCAGCGTCAGCGCCACGAATTCCGGGATGACTCTTGAGCCGCCGGCAAAATTGAACCCCTTGAGCTGCGGCAGCTCGAAGGTGAAGGGCAGGCCGAACACCAGCACGGCCGCGAGCGGCAGCCCGAACAGCAGGCCCAGCACATAGGGCCAGATCCGGATCATCTGACCGCGCTGAAATAGCGCCCGCCGCGCATAGAAGCGCAAAACCAGCGAAGCGACGATGCCGAGGACCAGCATCGCCAGGAACGGCTCGAAGCCGCCCTCGCCGATCGGGCGCGGAATGACGAGCCCACGGTTGCTGATGAAGGCGATGCCAAGCAGCGAAATGCTCTGCCGGGGATTTGGCAGGGCCGCGAGCACCGCCAGGTACCAGAACAGGATCTGGAACAGCACCGGCAGATTGCGGCCGATCTCGACATAGATCTCGCCGACGCGCGACAACAGCCAGTTGGGCGACAGCCGGCACAGCGCGACGATGAAGCCGATCACGGTGGCGAAGAAGATGCCCACCACCGAGACCACGAGCGTGTTCAAAAGCCCGACCACGAACACGCGCAGGAACGTGTCCGAGCCGGTGTAGGAGATCAGCGTCTGGTTGACGTCGAAGCCGGCATTGTTCCGCAAGAAGCCGAAGCCGGCGGCAATGTGCTGGTTTTCGAGGTTGGCCCGGGCGTTGGAGACGATCTCATAGCCAATCCAGCCCAGGATCGCCGCGAAGGCAAACTGGACGGCGACGCCGTTCCAGCCTGCCTTGCCGCCCAGAACGCGCCTGATCTTCAGCGCGATCTGGGCCGGCGGTTTTCGAGCCTCGGTGCTCATCGCCGCGGATCAGGTGGGATCAGCGGATCGGCGGCGCGTACTGAAGACCGCCCTTATTCCAGAGATTGTTGAGGCCACGGCTGATGCCGAGCGGCGAACCGGCGCCGACGTTGCGGTCGAACACCTCGCCGTAATTGCCGGTGGCCTTCACGATCCGCACCACCCAGTCCTTGGTCAGGCCGAGCTGTTCGCCGAAATTGCCGTCGCTGCCGAGCACGCGCTTCAGCTCCGGATTTTCCAGTTTCGCCTTCTCATCGACGTTCTTCGAGGTCACGCCGAGCTCTTCCGTGGTGACCAGGGCGAACAGCGTCCATTTCACGATGTCGAACCACTGGTCGTCGCCGTGACGCACCATCGGCCCGAGCGGCTCCTTCGAGATGATTTCGGGGAGCACCATATGGTCGTTGGGATTGGCAAGCTTGAGGCGGTTGGCGTACAGGCCCGACTGGTCGGTGGTGAAGACGTCGCAGCGCCCGGCTTCATAGGCCTTGACGGTCTCGTCGTTGGTGCCGAACGCGATCACCTCGTACTTCATGTTGTTGGCCTTGAAGTAGTCGGCGAGGTTCTGCTCGGTGGTGGTGCCGGTCTGGACGCAGACCGAGGCGCTGTTGAGCTCGAGCGCCGAATTCACCTTGAGCGACTTCTTCACCATGAAGCCCTGCCCGTCATAATAGGTCACGCCGGTGAAGTTGGCGCCGAGCGAGGTGTCGCGCGAGATGGTCCAGGTGGTGTTGCGCGAGAGCACGTCGATTTCGCCGGATTGCAGCGCCGTGAAACGATCCTTGGCGGACAACGGCACGTACTTGACCTTGGTCGCATCGTTGAAGATCGCGCCTGCGATCGCGCGGCAGAGGTCGACGTCGAGCCCGGTCCAGTTGCCCTTGTCGTCGGGCGAGGAGAAGCCGGGCAGGCCTTGGCTGACGCCGCAGGACAGCATGCCCCGGTCCTTGATGGTCTTGAGCGTTTGCGCATCGGCGGCCTGGGCGGAGAGGCCGGCGGCGACAGCGAGAGTGAGAGCCAGAGTTACGCGTTTCATGGGCTGAAGGCCTTTCAAAGTCGTCTCAAGGTCAGGAATGGCGTCTTTGGGATCGTCTCCGCCAGGGCTAGCCGCATCAAGACTAGCCTTGCAAGAGTCATGCTGGAAAACCTTGCCGAACACTCGCCCATCCCGGGAGGCCATACCTTAATCCCCCGCCGCAGGCGCCCGCCGTTATGGCTGTGACGCAAGGTCCGGTCAGACGATGGATCGAAGGTCGCGGCAGCCCCTCAACATGCGGCGACTGAATAGCACCCGCGCATCTCAGAACGACTGGCGAGCCGGGTCAAGGGGTTGACGGGACTCTTCTGTGTTCTGTTATTAACGGCAGCGGCCTTCGGCCGGCCCGCGGGCGCGGCGCGCCCGGTAGAAACGCGGTTTTGAAAGCAGACGCATGGATTCCTCGCACCCCTCCCAACAGCACGCCGAAACCCGGCTGGTGACCTCCGGCCGCGACACCAAGGCGCAGAAGGGGTTCGTCAATCCGCCGGTGTTTCACGGTTCAACCGTGCTCTATCCGACCGCCGAGGACCTGCACGCCCATCGCGGCGAGTTCCAGTACGGCCGCCACGGCACCCCCACCACCAGGGCGTTCCAGGAGACGCTGATGGCACTGGAGGGGCCGCAATGCGCCGGCGTCGGCATCGTGCCGTCAGGCCTGTCGGCGATCTCCACCACCCTGCTCTCGGTGCTGAAGACCGGCGACCATCTGCTCGTCTGCGACAACGTCTATCGGCCCTCGCGCAATTTCTGCAACGGCATGCTCGCGCGCCTTGGGATCGAGACCACCTATTTCGATCCGCTGATCGGCGCGGGCATCGACAAGCTGTTCAAGCCCAACACCCGCGCGGTGCTGGTGGAAGCGCCGGGCTCGCAGTCGTTCGAGATGCCGGACATCCGCGCCATCGCCGAGGTCGCGCATGCGCGCGATGCGCTCGTCATCGACGACAACACCTGGGCGACGCCGCTCTATCATCGCTCGCTCGACCAGGGCGTCGACATCAGCATGCAGGCCGCCACCAAATATATCGGCGGCCATTCCGACATCATGTTCGGCACCATCTCGGCCAACGCCAAGGCCTGGCCGCAGATCGCCGAAGGCATCCGCCTGCTCGGCGTCTGCGCCGGCCCTGACGACGTCTTCCTCGCGCTGCGCGGCCTGCGCACGCTGTCGGTACGATTGGCGCAGCATCATCGCTCGGGGCTCGACATGGCGCGCTGGCTCGCGGCCCGACCCGAGGTCGCGCGCGTGCTGCATCCGGCGCTCGAAACCGATCCCGGCCATGCGATCTGGAAGCGCGATTTCACCGGCGCGTCCGGCCTGTTCAGCATCGTGTTGAAGCCCGCGCCGCAGAAGGCCGTCGACACCATGCTCGACACGCTCAAGCTGTTCGGCATGGGCTTCTCCTGGGGCGGCTTCGAGAGCCTCGTGATTCCCTTCGATTGCGACGCCTATCGCACCGCCACCAAGTGGTCGCCGGGCGGCCCGACCCTGCGACTGCACATCGGCCTCGAAAGCGTCGACGATCTCAAGTCCGATCTCGATCGCGGCTTCGCTGCCCTCAAGGCGGCAATGTGAGCCTGCTCACAAGGCATCGCGCCTCGGGACGCGGCAATCGCGCGCCGCGGGAACGCGCAACCGCCGCAAACGTTAACGCGGATGCGCCAACAAAGGGTTTGAACTGCTGACGTTTGGCGCTAGCCTCACCAATCGACTCCAATCCAGGACGCGGAGCATGGGAACGTTGGTTCTGCTCGATCTGATGGGCGGCGTGGCGCTGTTGCTGTGGGGCCTGCACATGGTCCACAGCGGGATTCTGCGCGCCTTCGGCCCGGACCTGCGGCGGCTGCTCGGCAAGGCGCTCGGCAACCGATTCAACGCGTTCGCCGCCGGACTAGGCCTCACCGCGCTGCTCCAGAGCAGCACGGCGACGGCGCTGATCACCAGCTCATTCGCGGCAGAAGGCCTCGTCAGCCTGGCTGCCGCGCTCGCCATCATGCTGGGAGCCAATGTCGGCACGACGCTGATCGTGCAGGTGCTGTCGTTCAACATCGCAGCCGTTGCGCCTGTCCTGTTCGTGCTCGGGCTCGTCGCCTTCCGCTCCGGCCCACGGTCGCGGATCAAGGATATCGGGCGCGTCTTCATCGGCCTCGGCTTGATGCTGCTTTCGCTGCACATCCTGCTCGACACGCTGGCTCCGGCGGAGAACGCGCCGGGTGTTCGCGTCATGATGTCGACGATCACGGGCGATCCCGTGCTCTGCATCGTCATCGCCGCGCTCGTCACCTGGGCGGTGCATTCGAGCGTCGCCAGCGTGCTGCTGATCATGTCGCTGGCCTATTCGCAGTTCATCACGCCTTACGCAGCCCTCGCGCTGGTGTTGGGGGCCAATCTCGGCAGCGCCATCAATCCCGTATTCGAAGGCGCCCGGCGCGACGATCCCGCAAGCTACCGCCTGCCGCTCGGCAATCTCGCCAACCGCGTGATCGGGATCGCGCTGGTGCTGCCCTTCCTGAGTGGGATCGCCGAGCACATGCACGCCTGGCAGCCCGATCTCGCCAGGATGACGGCGGCCTTCCACATCGCCTTCAACGTGGGCACGGCCGTCATCTTCATCGGCCTACTCGATATCATGTCCCGGCTCCTGACCCGGCTGCTGCCTGATCGCGTCCGGGAGGACGATCCGGCCCGGCCGCGCTATCTCGACGAGAGCGCGCTGGAGACGCCGTCACTGGCGCTCGCCGACGCCGCGCGCGAGACCTTGCGCATGGGCGATCTGGTCGAGGTCATGCTGCGCAAGGTGATGGCGGCGATGATGACCGGCGACCGTGCGCTGGTCGACCAGGTCACGAAGATGGACAATGTCGTCGACAGCCTCGACGAAGCCATCAAGCTCTATGTGACGAAGCTGATGCGGGGCAGCCTCGACGAGAGCGAGGGCCGGCGCGCGATGGAGATCATCTCCTTCGCCATCAACCTCGAGCATATCGGCGACATCATCGACAAGAGCCTGAGCGAGCTCGCGACCAAGAAGATCAAGCGCCGCTTTCAGTTCTCGGTCGAGGGCGCCGAGGAGCTCGCCGCCTTCCACAAGCGCACGATGGACTCGCTGCGGATCGCCTTCGGCGTCTTCATGTCGGGCGATGCCAACGAAGCGCGCAAGCTGCTGGTGGAGAAGACCACGCTGAAGAACACCGAGCTCGCCGCCGTCGAGCGTCATCTCGACCGCCTGCGCGAGGGCCGCCCCGAGACCATCGAGACCACCTCGCTGCATCTGGACGTGCTGCGCGACCTGCGCCGCATCCACTCGCATATCTGCTCGGTCGCCTATCCCGTGCTCGATGCCGCCGGCGAGCCTTATCGCAGGAGTGAGGCGGATACCGCCCTGCCCGCCTCCGGCGCGGCCTCGGCGTTACCGCGCTAGCGGCGCGCTTCAGCGTTCCAGCGTATTCGAGGCGCGGCCGCGGTTCTTGATGATCAGCATGATGTTGCGGATGTAGATGATGGTCGCGAGCGCCTGTCCGAGGATGATGACGGGCTCGCGCTTCACGACGCCGTAGACCAGCGTCATCAGCCCGCCGCCCATCGAGCAGAACCAGAACGCCATCGGCACCACGCTGTTGCCGGCCCGCTCGCTCGCGATCCACTGCACCAGGAAGCGCGCGGTGAAGAACAGCTGCGCGATGAGGCCGAACGCCAGCCAGAAATCGAACTTGGCGACGAAGACGTCGTAGAGATAGTTATTCAACGCCTGACCGTATTGGATGATCATGCCTTCACCTCAGTCACATCTGGTGCCGGCTTCTTGCGGCGGATCAGCCACCACACGCCGACGAGATCCATGATGCCGATCCACAGCCGGTCGAAGAAACCATAGTTTGACACGCCGGAACGGCGCGGCCGGTCGATCACGTCGACATAGGCGATCTCGTAGCCCTCGCGGCGCACCAGCGCCGGCAGGAAGCGATGCAGCCCGTCGAAATAGGGCATCATCAGGAACACGTCGCGCCGGAACGCCTTCAGGCCGCAACCGGTATCGCGCGTTCCGTCCTTCAGGATCGCATTGCGGACGCCGTTCGCCACGCGCGACTGGAACTTCTTGAAGCCGGTATCCTTGCGTCCGACACGCTGACCGGCAGCGAGACCGACGCGCCCCGCCCCCTTCTCGACCGCCGCGATCAGGTCGGGCAGGAAGGCGGGATTGTTCTGCCCGTCGCCGTCGAGCGTCGCCACGATCGTGCCGCGCGCCGCGCGCACGCCACTGCGCACTGCTGCCGACTGGCCGCCTGCTCTGGCATGGCGAAGCTGCCGGAGATTGTCCCGCTGCTGCATGATCGCGCCGAGCCGTTCGCCGGTCGCGTCCGTCGAGCCGTCGTTGACGTAGATGATTTCATAGGCCCAGCGGCCGTCGAGCGCCGCGCCGATCTCCTCGATCAGCGGCGCGATGTTGTCGGCTTCGTTGCGCACGGGAACGACGATGGAAACCGAAGGCTGGGACGACGACAAATCGAAAGCTCGTGGTTGGAATTGGCCTGCCCCGGGGAACCGGCGGTCCCGGCAGGCAGCCGCTTTTATGGGGCGGATGCCCCGTGGGCAACCCTTTTGAGGCGGCCCGAGACCGCCCCTGCAAGAGGCACAATGGTGCCGTCGGCGCGGATGGCAAAGCCGAGCCTCCGGGCCGCGAACCAGTAGCGCACTGCCATGGCGCCGACCATGCCGACCAGAGCGCCGGCGACGACGTCGCTCGGATGATGCGCGAGCAGCACCAGCCGGGTCAGCAGGATCACGATTGCGTAAGTGAACATGAACACGCGCAGGCGCGGCCACAGTGCCGAGACCGCAAACGCCAGCGCAAACGCCGTCACCGCATGACCCGACGGCAGGCTGGCATAAGCCCCCGTTCCCTCTAACGGGATGAAGTTGAACGGATCGGCCTTGCCGCTCACGAACGGACGTCCGCGACCGATGAGATATTTCAGGATCTCGGCAACGAACACGGACAGGGCGACAGACAGAAACATGAACTGCAGCCGCGTACCGAGGCCGAGCAGCAGCCCACGACGGGTGCCGTGCAATCCCGCTGCAACGAGCGCCAGGAGCACCAGCGTCCCCCCGAGCAGCGAGAGCACATACTCGTCCTTGCCGAAATCGGTGAGGATGCGGATCGGCCACAGGCTCGGCGTGCCACGCACCGGCATCAGCTGGATCTCGGTCTGATCGAACGCGAGCATCAGCACGATAATCAAGGCCGCACCGGCCGCGCTGAGCCACAGCGAATGCCGCGCCAGCTTTCGCGCGGCTTCGGCGCGGCATGAATGCGAAGGCGTACGGACGAGCTGCGCCAGGGCACGGCCCGACACCGCGAGCAATTGCGCGGGATAGCCCGGGCGCGGCGTGATGTCGGCTGGCGCCGGCATCTACTCAGTGCCTTCCGAGCGGAAGATCGAGATCGAGATCGCGCGCCCTTGCGAGAAATTATAGCCGTCGATGCGCGTACCTACCTTGTAGCGCAGCCCGATCGCCTCGGCCCGCTGCACGAAGCTGCGCTCCGAGCGCTGCTCGATCAGCGCGAAGCGACAGCTCCCCTGGCGCAGGAAATCCGCCGCGCCCGAGCCGTCTGTGAGCAGCGTCTGCGTGCCCGTCAGGAACACGAGGCTCGGCTCGTGATAGCCGGCGGCGGCTGCCTTCGGCCCGACGCAGGTGACGTTGCGAAGCGCGCGTGCGATCTCGATGCTCGGAAACAGCGGGGTCAGCGACGGCAGCACGATGCCGTAGACCACGACCGCGAGCATCAGCGCTGCGACCAGCGCGTTGAGCAGCGAGCGCTCGGCGCGGTTGGTGTCGAACAGCCACCAGGCGAACAGACCGAAGATGAGCGAGGCCGCAATGAACGGCCAGGCCACGAACGCCGGTTGCCGCGTCAGCATGACCGCGCCGACCACGGCGATGATCGAGGCGGCAGCGGGAATCGCGAACCACCAGGCCGAGCCGCGCGCGAGCCACGAGCGCGACAGCACGTTGCGCTCCAGCGCACCGACGGTAAGGATCGCGATCGCCGGATACAGCGGCAGCACGTAATGCGGCAGCTTGGTCAGCACTGCCTCGAACACGATCCAGGACGGGATCAGCCAGGCCAGCAGGAACTGCGCGCCGGGCTCGCGCCGGGCCCGCCACACCGCCGGCGCCGCCATCGCCGCAAGCGGCGCGCCGGGCCAGAACGTGATCCAGAATAGTGCCAGATACAGTCCGGGCGGCGCGCCATGGGATTCCTGGGCGCCGATTTTGCTCAGCATGTCGCCGCCGACGGAATCGGCGAAGAAGGCATCGCCTGCGCGCCAGAAGATCGCGACGAACCAGGGCAGCACCAGCACCAGCATCCACATCAGGCCCCAGAGCGGACGCAGCTTCCACAGCCACGAGGCATCTCGGTCCTGGATCGCGAGCGCGACGATGGTCAGGCCCGCGAACATCAGGATCAGCGGACCCTTGATCAGGATGCCGACGGCGAGCGCGGTCCAGAAGATCGCGGGCCAGCTCCAGGGCGGATGGGTCTCATCCTCTGCGCGCTGCCACGACAGATAGGCGCGCGACATCGCGCCCATCGCGGCGGTCACACAGAACAGCAGCATCGCATCGGTCTTCGCCAGCCGTGCCTCGACGCCGAGCAACACGGAGGCACACATCAGGAGCGCGGCGAGCACCGCGGCGCGCCGCGTGACGAAGCCGAGCGCGGCCCAATAGGTCATCAGCACGGCGCCGATGGCGCCGATCAGCGACGGCAGCCGGTACACCCAGATCCGCAATTCGGCCTTCGGCAGCTTGAGCGCTGATGCGGCTTCAACTGCGGCCGATTGCAACCAGTAGATGCCGACCGGCTTCTTGTAGCGGACGTCTTCCTGGAAGCGGATGTCGACATAATCGCCGCTCTCGACCATCTGCTTGGTCGCTTGCGCAAAGCGCGCCTCGTCGCGGTCAACGGGCGGAATCGTGAAGAAGCCCGGCAGGAATAGCAGCAGCGCACACAGCAGCAGGAAGCCGACCGCGCGGGCGTGACTGGCCGTGGCGTAGTCCAGCATAAGCACGAGCCGGCTGCCCGGATTCACGGGCGCTTTCGGCTCGCGGGGTGCTCCAAAACGGGGGCTGGGATAGGTCTCGGCCATTGGTTCCGCTTACGCTGAAACCGTCATTCGGACAACCGGTTAAGGCGGGGTCATTGAATTCGAATGACAACTGTGTCCGCGGCGCCAGTGGCGTCGATCACGGTGAGCCGCGCAAAGCCCGGACCGGGCGGATCGATCAGGCGCTGGCGGCGCCCGTCGATCTCGCCGAGTGATGTTCCATTAACCATGATGGTCATGGGAAGGACGCCGCCAGCGACCTTCACCGGCATGGCTGCGCTCCCCTCGCCGCCGGAACGGTCGACATCGATCCGCGAGCCGTTCAGCGGGAACTGGATGTGCAGCGCCTGCTCGCTGCCGGTCCGCACCAGGTCCCCGACCGGGCGGAACCGCTTCAGCGGCAATGGCAACTTGGCGTTGCTGGCGACCAGGGTTCCCTTCGGCGGCTTCGGCAACGGGGCCAGCATCTTGCCGGTGCGGGCGAAGGCATCGAACAGGATCGGGGCTGCGGCCACGCGGCCGATCAGGCCGGGAACCGGCGCGCCGTCGGGCCGGCCGACCCAGACGCCGATGGTCATGCGGCCGTCGAAGCCGACCGACCAGGCGTCGCGATAGCCGTACGAGGTGCCGGTCTTGAACGCGATGCGGTTGTGGGCGGCGTTTTCGGGCGGCGGCGTGCCCAGGAGCACGTTGCCGACCTGCCAGGCCGCGACCTGGTCCAGCAGCCGCAGCGGTTCCCGATCGTCCCGGCCGGTCATGAGGTCGCGCAACGGCATGGTGGTGCCGAGCCGAGCGAAACCCGTATAGAGCTGGGTGAGGTCCTGGAGTGTCACACCGACGCCGCCGAGTCCCATCGCGAGCCCCGGTGCCTCGTCCTTGGGCAGGACCAGATTGCCGCCGGCCTGCCGCAGCCGCGACGACAGCCGGCTCGCGCCGACGCGGTCGAGCAGCACGATCGCCGGCACGTTCAGCGACAATTGCAGCGCCTTCTTCACCGGCACCGTGCCCTGAAACGTCATGTCGAAATTTTCCGGCGCGTAAGAGCCGAAGCGGACGGGCCTGTCGTCGATCAGGCTGTCGGGATGGACAAAACCGTCCTCGAAGGCGAGCCCATAGATGAAGGGTTTCAGCGTCGAACCCGGCGAGCGGACGGCGCGGGTCATGTCGACCTGCCCCGCCCGGCTCTCGTCGAAATAATCGGCCGAACCGACGCGGGCGAGCACGTCGCCGCTCTCATTGTCGACCACGATTATGCCGACCGAGATGTTGGGCCCGAGCGCAATGGCGCGGTCGCGCGCCAGCGGCTCCAGCACCTTCTGCAGATTGGCATCGAGCGTCAGCTTGATGACCGGCGTATCCTTGACCGTCGACAGCGCCGTGTCGGAGGCATGTGGCGCGAGGATCGGCATCGGCTTGCGCAGTTTTGGCACGGGCACGGCCTTGGCCTGCTTCGCGTCCTCAAGGCTGACCACACGTTCCTCGACCATGCGGTCCAGCACGCGGTCACGGGCTTTACGTGCCGCCTCGGGATAGCGATCGAGCCGGCGCGTCTCCGGCGATTGCGGCAGCGCCACCAGCAGCGCGGCCTCGGCCAGAGAGAGCCGCTTCGGCTCCTTGCCGAGATAGGCGATCGAGGCTGAGCGGATGCCTTCGAGATTGCCGCCATAGGGCGCCAGCGCGAGATAGAGGTCCAGGATCGCATCCTTGCTCATGCTGCGCTCGATCTCGATCGCCCGCACGATCTGCCGCAGCTTTGCATAGAGCGAGCGTTGCCGCCGCGGCTCCATCAGCCGCGCCAGCTGCATCGAGATGGTCGAGCCGCCCGAGACGATGTGGCCGCGCGTGGTGAGCTGTAGTGCGGCGCGCCCAAGAGCGAGCGGGTCGAGACCGTTATGCGCGTAGAAGCGCTGGTCCTCATAGGCGAGCAGTAACTTGAGATAGGTCGGATCGACGTTGGCCTTGGCATCGACCGGCAGCCGCCAGCGGCCGTCGGCCATGGCATAAGCGCGCAGCAGCTTTCCGTTGCGATCGACGACCGTGGTGGAGACCTGGCGCGCCTCGTCGAGCGGCAGCGGGCCGAGCGAGTAGACCCAGGCGACGAAGCCGAAGATGGCGAGGACGAGCGTGAGCGCGAGGCCCGAGAGGACGCGAAAGCCCCTGCCCCTGGCTCCATCATGACCGGGCTTGACCCGGCCATCCACGTCTTTGCCGGCAGCGCCACAGCTCGTGGATGCCCGGGACATCTGCGCGAAGACGCGCTTCGCGCTTTTGCCCGGGCATGACGACGGAGTATGTGGCTCTGCTTCGCTCATCTCTCCACTCACTTCGCCGCCCGCACCTCGACGTTACCCGTCCCGGTCCGGCCGTAGCGCGAGGGATTGTACATGTCCTCGACATAGGCCTGCGGCAGCACGTATTTGCCGGGCGAAACCGCGCGCACGACGTAGGCGACGGTGAAGACCGCCTTGGAGTCCGAGGCGCGATCGACCGCCGCCGTGAAGCGGTCGTCACGGAACTCGGTATCCTCGGGCTCCTCGCCGTCCTCGATCCAGTCCAGCGTGCCGCTGTCGCCCGACGACACCAGCTTCGGATTGTCGATCTCGAGGCCCGCGGGCAGATAGTCGGACACCATGATGTGGCCGTACTCGGGCTTCGCCTCGGTGATCTTCAGCACCACGGCGAAACGCTGGTTCTGCTTGACCTTGCTGATGTCGGCGGGCTTGCCGTCGAGCGTGAAGTAATTGCGCTCGATCTTGAAGCCGTTCGATGCAGCCGGCTCCGGCGTGACCGGCGAGCCCGACACCGAGACCACCGCCTGGACCGGCGCATCGCCGGTGTTGGTGATCTTCAGCGGCTTGCCCTCCAGTGACACGGCCTTGTAGCTGCGGTACAGCGCGGTCTTGACCGGCTGGCCGTCAACTTCCATCGACAGGTTCTCCTTGGCGAGCGCGCGCGCCGCCAGCACCAGCCACGCATTCTCCTGCGTCGAGGTGTAGGGCGTCAGACCGCGCGCGGTCTCGACCCGCGACACCGCCTGCGTCAGCGTCGCCTTCGGCGCGTTGCCTTCGCTGGCGAGCGAGACCAGCGCGGCGGCATCGCGAAGCTGCGAGCCGTAGTCGGTGCGGCCGAACTCCAGCACCGGTTTTGGCGCAAGGCTGTCGAGCGCGGCGCCGTAGACGCGTTCCGCGCGGTTGCGGTCGCCGACCAGCGCCAGCGCCGACGCAAGCTGCGACTTCGCGATCGGCGTTGCGAGGTTGGCGAGCTTGGTGTCGGCGAGATAGCGGAGATCGCCGATCGGCGCCGCCCCATTGCGCGCGAGCACGTAGAGGCCGTAGGCGAGATCGCGCCCGCCGTCCTTCTCAGGCTCGTTGCCGTTCACGACCGAGTTGCGGATACGGTCGAGCGCGTTCTTGAACAGCACGTCCGGCACCGCAAAGCCCTTCTCGCGGGCGCGGGTGAGGAAGTCCGTCACGTAGGCGTCGAGCCAGGCGTCGTCGCCGCCGGCCGACCACAGGCCGAACGAGCCGTTGGAGCCCTGGCGGGCCAGCAGCCGCTCGATCGCATCGCGGATGCGCTGGTCGACCTCGGTGTCCATGGCCAGATGCGCGCCGACGGCGAGCTCGTTGACATAGAGCAACGGCAAGGCACGGCTCGTGATCTGTTCCGAGCAGCCATAGGGGTAGCGGTCGAGCGCCTTCAGGATCGTTGCGGCGTCGAGCGCCGTCGACAGGCTGGCCGAAACCGAGACGCTGCCGGTGCCCGGGACGAGATCGGAGAACATGTCCGAGGTCAGCGTCAGGCTTTCACCCTTCGCCAGCGTCCGGATCGAACGCCGCGCCAGCACCTGCGTCGCCGCCTTGACGTCGAGCGCATAGTGACGCGCCAGCGCAAGGCCGTTCGGTCCCTTGATGTCGACGTCGAGCGTCGCCTGCCCCGCCGCCGTCGCGTCGATTGCGAGCGTAAACGCGTTGCGCTGCTTGGCGGCGAGCTTGACCGTGGTTGCGGGATTGCCGGTCATCTTCACCGGACCGCCTGTCTTCACGTTGATTTCGTAGTCGCCGGCCTGGCCCTCGACATTGTCGATCTCGAGGTTGACCGTGCCGTGGTCGCCATTGAGCAGGAAGCGCGGCAAGGTCGTGGTCAGCACCACGGGATCGCGGATCACGACATCCGTGTTGGCGCGGCCGAGCTTGGTCGCGGTCCACGCCACCGCCATGACGCGCGCGGTGCCGGCGAACTCGGGGATGTCGAAGCTCACTTCGGCGGTGCCGTCGGCGGCGACCGTGACGATGCCCGAGTAGAGCGCGAGCGGCTTTTGCGCGGGCGGAGAGCCCTGCAATTCGCCGGCGCCGGCATCGCCGCCGGACTTGATCTGTCCGCGCGTGCCCGACATGCCGTCGATCAGTTGCCCATAGAGATCGCGGATCTCCGCGCTCAGGCGGCGCTGGCCGAGATAGTAATCGTCCGGCGCCGGCGGCTTGTAATTGGTCAGGTTGAGAATGCCGACATCGACCGCGGCGATGACGACCTTGGCGTCCTCACCCGGATTGAGCCCGTCGAGCTTTACCGGGATCTTCAACGTCGCATTCGGCCGGACCAGTGCCGGCGGCGTCAGCTTCACCTGGAGCGTGCGGGTCTGCTTGTCGATGCCGAACCATTTCAGGCCGATCGCCCGGCCCGGCATGCGTTGCGCAGCCGCATCGAGCGGGCGGCGCAGCGTCGCCACCACATAGGCGCCGGTGCCCCAGTCCTTGCCGACCGGCAGCCTCACCTGCGCGGTGCCTTCCTTGACGTCGATGGTCTGCGTCGTCAGCAGGCGGTCGCCGAGCACGTTGACGGTGAGCTTGCCGGCGCTGCGGACGTTCACCGATACCGTCATGGTGTCGCCGGAGGCGTATTGCGGCTTGTCGATCGAGGTCTCCAGCAGGTCCGGCGTGTCGGCGCTGCCGTCGGAATACCAGCCGACGTCGAACTGCACCGAGGTCACCGGACCGTCGGCATCGTTCGACTTCACATCGAGCCGATAGCGGCCGGGCTGCGGTGCCAGCGAAATCCGCGACGGCTTGTCGGCCGCGATCGTCACGTCGCCGTCCGAAACGCGCGAAGTCGATTTGACCGGCTCGTACTCCCAGTAATTGTTCTGGCGATACCACTGGTAGCGCGACTCCATCTTCAGGAGCTCGTAGCGCAGGCCATCGCGGCGCAGCCTCTCACCTTCGGGCGAGACGAACACGACGTCGAACTCGGCCTTGTCGCCCTCGGCGACGTTCTTGTCGCCGAACAGCGGCTTGATGCCGATCATGGCGTTGGCGGGCGCGACCGGCAGCACGATCTTGCGCTCGACAGCACGGCCGCCGGTCTCGACCATGCGAACGAAGATCTGCGCTTCCTGCGGGCGCGTCGAGGCAGGCTGCTTGTCCAGCGTCACCGGGAAGGTGGCAATGCCATTGGCGTCGGCTTCCGGCAAATTCTCCAGCGGCGTGCGCTCGTTCGAGGTGGTCTCCTCGTCGGCGACGCCGAACTGGTAGCCGGCAAAGCCCGGGCGTTCGCTCGCGGGCGCGACCAGCATGTCGCCTTCGAGCTGGAGACCGGAGGCCGGCGCGCCATAGAGGAAATGGCCATCCGCCTTGAGCTCCACCGGAGCGTTAGCTTTGATCAGCTTGTCCTTGGCGGACAAGTCGAATTCGATCCGATCAGGGACGTAGTCCTCGACCATGAAGGTGGTTTCGCCGACCGACGAGCCCTTCGGATCGGTGAAGGCGCGGACCCGCCAGGTCCCGGTCGGGACGGCCGAATTGAGCGGCACGGACAGCGTACGGCCGCCGGCGCCCTGGTCGGCGAGCACGGCGCGGCGGAATTCGACGCCGTCGGGGCGCTCGATCACCAGCGTCAGCGGCCCGCCGGCAACGGCATTGCCCTGCCCGTCGCGCAAGAGAGCGGTGAGATAGACGGTCTCGCTGGAGCGATAGACGCCGCGCTCGGCATACACGAAAGCATCGGCGCCCGATGGCACCGCCCGGCCCGAAACGCCGCGGTCGGACAGGTCGAAAGCCGAGGTCTTCAGGCTCAGGAAGGCATAGTCGGCCTTCTCGCCTGTGACCGTCAGCATCGCCGGCGACAGGCCGCCCTCGCCGCGGGCGAGCCCCGCCTCGAACAGCACATGGCCGCTGTCGTCAGTCTTGCGGGTCGCCAGGATCTCGTTGTTGCGCGCGACCAGCCGCACCTCGGCCTTGCCGACCGGATCGGTCGAGGCCAGCGAGTTCACGAAGACATGGATGCCGTCATTGCCGGAATAGGCTGTGACGCCGAGGTCGGAGACGATGAACCATTGCGTCGCGAGCTGATAGTCGTCGTCCGAGCCAGGCCCCTTGGCCGCGGCGGTCATCACGTAGACGCCGGGCTGAAGCTCGCCGAGCGCCTGGTCGACCGGGAATGCGGTGGTGACGTCCTGATTCAGCGTCATCGCGGTCGCGAGCTCGCCGGTCCAGACCTTGACGCCGCGCTCGCCGCCGAGATCGGCGAGCTGGTAGCGCGACAGCGTCTTCTGGAAATCGCTGTCGACCACCGTGTTGATCAGGTTGCGGTCGCCGATCCGGAAGACGTTTACGTTGACGGCGGGCGTGTTGACGCTGACCACGGGAATGCCGCGTTGGCCGGTCCGCGGCAGCACATAGGCACGGCTGGTGAAGCGCACGAAGGGCTTGCGGTCGCGCACATAGACGTTGAACTCGGCCGATTTCGGCAGGCCCTCCTTCACGGTGGACGGCAGGCCGGCGCGCAGATTGATGTTGTAGCGCTCGCCGTGCTTCAGCCCGTCGACGCAGAGCTGCTTGCCTTCGGCCGACAGCGCCGGCTTGTCCTGGCCTGCCAGCGCGAGGTACGGCGCGAAATCGGTGCGCTTGGCCAGTTCCTCCGAGAACTGGAAGCAGGCGCGCGGGCTCGCCGAATCCGAGTCCACGGTATAGTCGAGCAGCCGGAAGCCGTGCTCGTCGCGCATCTTCTCGTATTGGCCGCGGACGTCGGCGACCTCGCGCATGTCGAGCGATAGCCGCAGCGCATCCAGCGCCGGCCGCCACAGCTTGCGTTCGGCCAGCGACTTGCCGAGCACGGCGAGCGCATCCGCCTCCTCGCCCGGATTGCCGGCGCGCTGGTAGGCGATGTAGGCGGCGGTCGAGGCCCGCTCCAGCAGGAACGTCTGCTCGCTCGAGCTTTTCGGCGAGATCTGGAAGATCACCTTGGCGAGCCGCAGCCAGTTGCCGGTATCCTCCGGCGTGGTCGCGGCGATCTGGCCGAGCACCGACAGCCCGGTGCGGAAATCATTGCGCCGGAAGGCGGCGTCGGCGTCGGTGCGCAGCGTCGCGCTGGTCTTGGCGACCGGCCCCGCCTCGCTCTTGATCTGGGCCTCCAGCTTGATCGCGGAATCGGCGAGGTCGTCGCGCTTGAACGCCTTGTCGGCGGCCAGCGCTGCGCTAAGGCCGAGCGCCAGCGTGGCGCAGAGTGTGACGGCGCGAACAAGACCGATCATAATGGACTCCCGGAAATCGCGGCGAACGCCGCGTGAGCATGAAATGCGCGGAAAGGTGACGGACTCAAGGCGATGGAACCAAAGGTGCAAATCGTCGCATTCGCCATGACAAGGCAAGCCCTGAGGAAACCGATCGAGATATCACCGCGCACGCCGTCCTGATGGCGCAGCCATACCTGACCGATCGACCGGCGGCCGTGTCCCGGAAGCTGGCCAGCGTTCCCGGCGATGTAATCCATCGTCCAGTCCGCTGCCGCTCAACCCGGCACCCTGACACCCCACCGTTCCGCTTAGTCGCGGCGTTGAGGAAAACGGTTCGGTTCAGACTTGGCGAACCTGCGGATTTTTCATATTTGGCGTGATAGAAGACCGGCAGGCGGCAGCCGAGGCCGGCATCAAGACGGTCCCATAGCTCAACTGGATAGAGTAGCGGATTTCTACTCCGCGGGTTGCAGGTTCGAGTCCTGCTGGGATCGCCATTTTTACAAGGCAAAAAGCCAAGCAAATCCAAGGCTTAAGCCGCCCGCGAAATATTGTTAGTACACGGATCGACTAGAACGGATGCCGGACAAAGTCGGCCGATGTCGACGCAACACGGGCCAAATTACCGAACTAAGTCCCGAACTGATTTCGCACAGCGAAACTAGCGCGGCGCTGGTATCCCACAACTCGTACACGTGACGTGTAGACAGGTAGCGCATAATGCGCTAGATCATTCGCGAACGGCGGGGCGCGGCGCCCCGGCCCCAACCGAGGGCAAACACATGGTCGAGGTCGGGCAGATTTACCGGGATACGTATTTCGACGGCTTGGACGGCGGCGAGCAGGAGCATCGCACAATCCGGATCATCGAAGTAACGGGCGACAAGGTGCGCGTGGAAACTCTGACCGACGTGCTCGGGAACGTTCTGGCCAAGCCGCGCCGAACGCAGATTTCGCTCAAGACCTTGGCCAAAGGCTACGTACTGGTGACAAAATGAACCGCCCCGAGGAGTTCAAGACCATGACAACTGACGACCAGATCCGCCAGCGCATTGTCGGCACCTACTACGGCCGCAACGTCTGGCGGGTCTCGCGGTGATGACACCCGACCAATGCCGCGCCCACCTGACGCGGCTCGAGATCTCGCAACAGGGTTTTGCGCGCCTGATCCGCGTCAGCCCGCAGACCGTGCGCAAATGGCTGCGGCAGCGCGAGCCGCTCGAGATCCCGCGCGCGGTCGAGCTGCTGCTGCCGCTGTTGACGCCGGCGAAAGTGCGCCGGCTGGTCGCCGAGCTCGAGGCCGCTGAGGCGCCTTAAGCCTGGCCCGCCGGCGCGTTGACACGGCGCCGGCGATGCTTATCTGCGCCATGCGACCCTGACTACTCGCAGCGGACCTTAGTGGTCGCCGGCTCAACGTCCGATATGTATTTTAGTTTGAAGGACCGCAGGTAAGTGACGCGATCTGCCCGGATGCATCGAAAGTTAATAAGGCGCTCACGACACCCTCGCGTGTGACATACGAGATTACTGTCCCATCCTCTGATAGCTGCAGGTTGTCTAGATGGGACGCGGGACGCTTCCTAAGGCGGTCATCCCAGTAAGCACGCAAGCTGTCTGTGCTGGTGATAATTTTTATGCCTTCGCAGCTGCAGTGAACCACCGCGTCTTCGGCATACATTGCCAAGATAGTTTCAATGTCTCCAGCGCGGTAGGCATCAAGCCAAGCAACGGCAGCGGCTATCGGGTCAAAGGACATATTCCTACCTCCCTGCCGTGTTCTCGTTCGTCGCAGCGAGTAGGGAGAAATTGCCACTTGTTCCCAGGATTGTCACCTCCTCTTGGTCGAGGATCAATGCTTCTGCAAAGAGCAAGAAAGCCGACGGGTCGCCTTCGAGCATCCGCGGCCGGTGGGTCATAGACCGCAACTAGCGGCGCAAGCCTTCCAAGGACCACGGCAGATGAAGCTACGCTTAATGACCTGAAACGGACGTTATATGGAGCTGTGATCACGCGTGACAAAGTTGCAGGCGCTGATCGTTCATCAACATGAACTGTTCACTTGTGAATTGCCACTTTTGCCCTGCATCTTGCCGGGCCGTTTTTTCTTGGGTGAATTAACAAAGGTGATTGACGGAACGGGCTAACTCCACCATCCTGATCGTGTCGGGTGGGCTCCCCAAAGCTTCCTGACGCGCTCGAAATGGAACAGCTACTTTCAAAAGCCCCGCTTAAGCGGGGCTTTTTTTGCGCTCTGCGCTCCTCTTCGAGCACCAGATAGTGGCCGTCTCTCCCCCGTTATTGTATCGGAGCAGCGTATGCGTTCCTCGCCCTCGATCGGATGTCGCGATCGAGGCGGCGGCCGGCACGGACATGCAGTTGGCCCTGCCCTTGCGCGGTATCGCCTGACGCGCAGGTGAGCGAAAACAATCGAGTCAATGGCCCGGCGCTGACTGGGCTGTTGCAGGTCGACGCTTTGGCAGCCCGTGGTATCGCAAAGAGATGCCGAGCTGATGCGCTTTGACAGCCACCGACGAGACGCCTCGGTTCAATTCAGCGGCTATCTCGTCGCGGCGGTGATTCCCGGCCATCGCCTTGAGCTTCTCAAGGTCATCTGAGGTCCACGGGCGAACAGAATTGGCCATTACCGATCCTCCGAAGCGAAATTTGGCCCGATGCACAATTTCCGCCGGGACCAAAAGTTTCATTGCGACGCCCCCGCAGACGGTGCGCAACGGCTGCGCCGGCGCGAGCCGCTCGAGATCCCGCGCGCGGTCGAGCTGCTGCTGCCGCTGTTGACGCTGGCCAGGATCCGCCGCCTGGTGCGCGAGCTCGAGGCCGACCAGGACTAGGGAACAACTGGCATCGGCGACGCCGCCCTGACAGCGATCAGCGCTCATTGCACACTCACCCTGGCCGTGCCGCCCATGCCGAGCGCATCGGCGCCGGCGCGGCCGAGATCGACGCAGCGGCCGCGGACGAACGGCCCGCGATCGGTCACCACGGCCCGGATCGCGCGGCCGTTGGCGAGATTGGTGATCGTCACTTCTCGGCCGAAAGGCAGCGTCTTGTGCGCGACCGTGAAAGGATCCCGCGCGAACGTGTTGAACCTGGCGCCGGACGCCGTGCGGCGGCCGTGGTAGCCGTCGCCGACGCCGTATTGTGAGGCCTCGCAGATCTCGGCCGCGGCTGCGCTCGAGACAAGACAGGCGAGCGCGATCGCCGCGACAAAAGCGGTTTTCATTTTCAGTTTTCCTTTTGGTGATGGATCTAGCCGCGCGCCTTGATCAGGTCGGCGAGCAGCTCGGCGCCTTTCTTGACGCTGTTGGTCGCGCTGTGCAGATGCGCGAGCACCTCCTGCAGGCGCTGCTCCTGCTCGGTAAAATCGCGATCGTCGCGACCGTCGTCGAACAGGATCCGGCGAATATTGTTGAGGATCGCTCTCATTTCAGCCTCGCCCTGATTTCCGCGGTCAATGCGTCGAGCGCACTGCGCAGCCCGACGTTTGATTCCGCGATGCTATCGGCGGCCGCGATCCGCTCGTCATAACTCTCGGTCAACTTGTTCTCGAGCATCTGGATCCGCTGATCTTTCGCCGCTTCCCGTTTTTCCGACTTGTAAATCACCCACAGCAGCACCAGGCAGATCACGCTGCCGACGCCGAGCTTTGTAATTTCCTGCGCGAGCTCGCTCATTCCCCGTTTCCCGGCCGTTAAGGCATTTCAGCCAGGATCATTCCCAGCCTGTTGATGAAGGTGACACTTCACGCAGGTCAGGATCGGCCGGCCGTTGGCGCGGCCGGTCGGTCCGCTAATCGTCGTCGCGCGGCTCGAGTAGCCGCTCGATCGCACTGCGCGGCGGCCGCGGCGCCGGCGCGACGACCGCAGGCGCCGGCGGCGGCTCGAGCGGCGGCGCAGCTGCTGCAGGCGGTTCGACCTTCGGCGGCAGCACGCGATCGCGGATCCGCGCAACGATGCCGCGGCGCTTTGCCGGCGCGGCCGCAGCTTTCGCAGGCCGCCCGGCGTCGATCGCGGCCGGCCGCGGCTGCGGCCGCTTCCAACGACAGCCGCCGACGCCGCCCTCGACCTGGCTGTCGATCCAGTCCTGGTCATAGGCGCGATGGCCGCGCACCTCGTATGGCGGCGCCTCGAAGATCCGGCACTCGCCGCCGGCGATCGAGGCCGGCCCGTGCGAGGCGCAGCCGGCGAGCAGCAGCGCGAGCAGCGCGATCGATGCAAGCCTGGTCATGCGCATTTCCCCTCGCTTTGGATCCAGCGGCCGCCGCGATCGAGACAGGCGCGCCAGGTCGCGCGCAGCTCGGTCGCCTTGCCGATCGCGCGCTCGTCCTCGGCCGCGATGTCGGCGAGCGCGCGGACATAGCCGGCGCGATAGACCTGATGGTGCCAGACGCCATAGGCGGCGCCGACGACCACAATAGGCCCGACGACGGCGGCGATCCGCACCCCCCAAGAGGCGGCTTTCCACGCTAGCAAAAACGCCTGGATCATTGTCTTTCCCCCGTTGTGACGGCGAGCGTCGACGTGTTGATCGCGCGCCAGGAATTGTAAGCGATGAAAGCCAGGCCGCCGGCGCCGAGCAGCAGCCAGACGCCGGACGGCAGCGCCGTGACATGATCCCAAAGGCTCGAGACCAGGCCCGGATGATCGTCGACGACGTCGCGATGCTCCGTGAAAAAATCCCAGGCCTCGGACACGTAGCCGCTGACGGTGTCCCAAACCGCGCCGGCGGCGGCCGTGATCGAGCCCCACAGCGCGACCAGGAAATTGCGCCTGGCCGGCGTGATCTCCGGCGCCAGCTGCGCCAGGATATGCGGATCGGCATTTGCGCGCGCGCTGCTGACCGGACGAAACCAGCCAATGCTGCCGTCCGGCTGGATCTCGGTCTCGGCCTTGCCGAGCTCGGCGCGCACCTGGTCGGCGATGCCGTGGAATTCGTCGACCGAGGACGGCAGCGGCAGCGCCAGGCCGCGATCGTTCATGAAGCCCGACAGCGCGCCGCTGGTGCCGCTGCCCCAGCGCCCGTCGAGCACGCCAGGCGAATAGCGCCGCGCCTTGAGCCGCGTCTGCACGTCATAGAGCACGGCATCGCCGCGCACATCGGGATCGAGCGGCTGCACGTTCGGCGGCGCGGCCGGCGGCGAGATCGCCGGCGCCGGATCCTCGAGCTCGTCGACCGGCGCGCCGGTTTCGGGATGGCTGAGCAGCGGCAAACGCCCGAACGTCGGCGCCGGCGATCTCGGCTTGCGGCCGCCGTTGTCGACGAATTCAAAATGCATCCAATCCGGCCGCGAATTGTACCAGCCGCCCCACATCGCGCCTTGCCGACAGAAGGCGTCGACGACGAACTGCGGCATGGTCCCCTTTTTGACGCCGAGCGCATTCTCGCCGGCGTTGAGATCGATCGCCGCGGCATAGGCATGGTTCGACCACTTCGTCGAGGATCCGCGCACAAGGCGATGATTGTATGCGCCGGCGTATTGTGAGACGCCGGCCGCATCGATCTTTTTCTGATCGTGCTCGCAGTAGTCCCAAATTTCATTGAGCGCCGCGAGCAGCGCCGCCGCCGCCTTGCGATGAAACTGGATCGCCTTGACCCGCTTGCCTTCGTAATACATGGCAAAGGGAGGGACGACGGGGACCATCTGCGGCGCGATCTGCCCCTTCCCAGGATCTCCGTAGAAAGCGTTCCGGGCCGCCTGCGTGTCTTTGGGCCATGAAATGGCGTTCGCGCGAGTTGCCGCGTTGGGGTCTACCACGAGTTGACTCTGCTAGGGGTTGTAGTGGTACAAGGCCGCTCTGGGGCCGGGTGACTTGGAATGTTCTCAATCAGGAAGTTTGTTGGCAGTCATGGCTTTGCCTTCCTGCTGGCGGCCACGTTTCTTTTCTTCACGATTCCACAGCTCTATCGGTCGTATGACGCGTCTACCGGTCAGGTTTTGACGTGGACCACGGGCAAGGTCTGGATGAAAAGCGCTAAATGCGCCCTCCAAACCGGCAAGGTCCTTGTGATCTGCAAAGACGATAAGGTTCTACCGATCGCCGATGGTTTTGGTGGTGACGACCTTGGTCATGCTCTCTCGATGGATCTCGCAGCCATCGTGATGAGAGAGGTCCCCGCAGACACAGGCATCTCTATTCTCAACTCCACCGTGAACTACTTAGGCTTGGCAATTCTGGCCTTGTTGGTCTTTTCGGCCGGATTGCCGCTTAGTTCTTTCGCGCTGCTCACGGCCGGCACGTTTACCGCGAACAAGCTTCACGCGCTTACACCGCATCCGGCCCAGTTAGGGGCTGCCTGCTTCGCTGCGCTTCTCCCGATCGCCTTGTTGACCGCGCGGCGCCCGGCATGGATCGTGGTTGGCTTTCTCGGCTTGATCGCCGCTCTCTTGTTCCGCGAAGCCATCGGCATGATGGGCATCGTCGCATCACTGTTCGCTGTTGCGATAGTTACCCTGCGAGATCGCAGGTGGATGGTCGGCATGGCGTTGGCCGCGGCCGTCGTCGCAACATCTGCGGCCCCGTATGGCCTCCTGAGAGCACGAGACATCGCCTATAGCCTGCCGCCGCCTGAGAAGATCGAAAGTCACGGCACGTGGGCCAACCTGTACATGGGCCTCGGCGCCGTCGAAAATCCCTTTGGCATCGAATGGAACGACTTCAGTGCGATCGATGCCGTCAAGGCCGTTGATCCTAGCGTCGAATACCTCAGCCCCCGCTTTTACGACATACTCAAGGGGCTATATTTCAAGACCGTCTTCGCTCACCCGCTCGATGTGGTGAGCATTTACTTCAGAAAGCTTCTCGTCACGCTGGACGCACCTATGTGGTTCAGCACGAAGCTTTGGCAGGTGCTTTCAGTCATTTTGGCCGGTTGGCTATTCGCCGGACTTGGCCAGCCCATCCCTCTTGTATTCATCGCGCTTTTCCTCGCGCAGTCAGTGCTAATCCACTTCCACGATCAGTACCTGTTCCCCATCAGGATCTTTGTCCTGCTCGCGGCGGCCGGCGTGGTGGAAGCACTGGTTAAGCGCGTTCCGCAATTCGACAGGGCAACCAGTCAATGGGCGCGATAAACAGCTTCTACAGCTTCCCCGAAGATGGCTCTTACGCGTTTCCTCTCACGGTTGCATTCATCGCATTGGCCGTAGTGGTGAACATTGTAATCATCATCCGCGAAAAACGGCGCAAACATTAACGCTGACAAAACTAAGGTGCCAAGCAGCTTCTGCAAGCGCAGCTGCGTTTGTCGTCCCAGTGTCCGACAGGTGCGTGCCGTCAGCTTGGCTATTTGCTCCAGTTAGCGAATCGATACTCGGTCCAGCATATTTCGAGACCAGCCGCATCGATCTTGGCTTGGTCGTGCTGGCAGTAGTCCCAGATTTCATTGAGGGCAGCGAGCAACGCAGGCGCCGCCTTCTTGTGGAACTGGATCGCCCTCACCCGCTTGCCCTCGTAATACATTGCAAAGGGTGGGATAGGGGACCATCTGCGGCGCAATCTGCCGTTAGCCTGGGTCGCCAAAGAAGGCATTCCGAGCGGCTTGGTTGTCTTTGGGCCAGTTAGTCATAGGTTTTCCTCTAGGCGATTGACGAGTTTTTGAGGCCTTGTTGCATCGCCCACAGACCCGTCTCGACCGATTGCGCGTCGCCGTTGCCACTGCTAGGGCTACTGGTGGGCGCACTCACTTCAACCGATTGAGGTTCCCGTTCGCCCCCCCATAAAGGAGCGTGCTCAATGGCCGAACTGACTGAAGCGCAAAAGACTTGGGGTGCTTCGCCCACCGGCTGGGCATCAGCAAAAGATGAACTCCCAGGGACCATCGCCTTCTTCGAAAAAGCCCGTCACTTCCGCGATTCGGTTGAGCAACCTTGGCTTGGCGAGGTCTTCCCTTTTACGGAGACTCAGGGTAGGCGCGTTCTAGAAATCGGCTTTGGACCCGGATTTGACGCACTTAAGTTTTTGCAGAGTGGTGCTGATTACTCCGGCATCGACATCACTCCAGAAAATGTCGATCGCACGAAGAAGCATTTGGGTTTCTTCGGATTTGAACCGGACGTGAGCCAGGGTAACGCTGAGGATCTGCCCTACCCCGACGCATCCTTCGACATCGTTTATTCAAACGGCGTACTTCACCACATTCCAAGCCTCCCGGACGCCCTCAAAGAAATTCGACGCGTCCTCAAACCGGGCGGCAAAATGACCATCCTGATGTATCATCGCTACTCGGTCTTTTACTTGGGCGTCCTGCTCACGCACTTCGCAAGCGGACGAATCTTCCGTGAGACGCTCTCCGACCGCAGATCTCGTATCGAGGCCACCGCCGCCTCCAATGCCAAGCCGATCGTGAACGTCTACTCAAAAGCCGAACTGTCGGCGGTATTGGAGCGCAGTGGTTTCAAGATCAAGCGCATCGAGGTCCGCAAGTGCACCCCTGACGACGTTCCCGGAGCACGCATTTTGCGGCCGTTACTTCGTCTTGTTCCACAGCCGGTCTACGACGCCGTTGGCCGATTTGCTGGCTGGTACATCATCGCAACGGCGACGCCCTCGGGTTCTTAGCGCTCAGACATGAACCGTCAGAACAGTGATGCTGAAGTCCGGGAATACCTCTGGCCTCTGCTAGCTGCTGCGGCGGTCCTCGCGACGGCGCCCATCGTATTTTTCCGACTGCCGGATTATCTCCCCAGCCACATTGCACAAGGGGCGGCAATCGCAGTTGGATTCGCCTATTTCTCTTTTTTCGGCCTCTGGCGAAAGTACCCCGATTGGATACAGCGAAGCCTTCTCGTAGTGGCCTTTGCCTCTCCGCTCGACAACCTTCTGGCAATGAAAGCCATCCGCAAAACGCTGTTCGATCCTTATGTAGGGCTTGAGGTCTTCCGACCCGTGATCGTTGTTCTCATCGTCGCGACGATCGGGACGGTACTGGCTCGAAGAACTACAAAGTTGCCAGCGCTTCTATTGGTCAGCGCTGCACTGGCACTTGCGAGCTGGATCTCGAGCAGCCTAGCCGCGGCAGACCAATTGCACGCATTCGGCGCCGGGTTCTTTGAGCTAATCATTCCTTTCGGCGTCATCTACGCCTACGCAGCACACTCCAACGATAGTCAGTTCCTGAAGCACTCCGTCGCCTTGTTCTGCCTCGGCTTCGCGATCGTTGCCGCCAGCCAGTCCGCAGCCATTCTCGCGCAGGATTGCTGCGCTCTCACAGCGAGAGGTTTTCTAGAAGGCAAGATGAACTTGCGGACCATGCGCCTGGCCGGAGACAACGGCTACGGTAACCCAACGAACTTCATATCCCTTTGGGTCGCCGTGCTTCCCGTTATCGCTGGGTCGCTTCTAGTTCCACGCTTCAGACGCACGAAGACTGCCCTACTATTCGGCCTGCTCTATGCCGGATTATTGGTCTATTCGCGGAGCGGCTTAGCGGTGGCAATCGTTGGCCTGGCCGCAGTAATTGTGCTGATGCTCTTTGTTGGACGACTGGCCATTGCGGTGCCAGTCGCAATAGCCCTCATCATTGTAACGCATCTTCCGTCCAGCGGGCTGGCTTATTATGGAGCTGGGATTCAAGCGTTCTTTTCCCCGCCGACCGGCGTAGCGACAGAGAAGTTAAGATCCACATTTAACACTGTTGACGACGTGATGTCGGGGAAACGTAAGATTGACGTCTCCGGCGTGGACCGCGCGAACGCGATCAAGTCGGGGTTGGCCATTGCTCGCGATCATTGGCCGCTGGGCATGGGCTCCGGTCATTATGTCAGCGCCGACCCTGTATACACCGCCCCACATTCTATGGCCCTGCTAAGACTTGATGAGAACGGCATCCTTGGTCTTGCCTCCTTACTCACCCTATTCGCTGTCGCCCCGCTCGCTCTCCTGAGGATCAGGCGTGATCCTCTTGCGATTTCGGCAGCGATCGGCGTCATTTGCTTTGCAAGTTATACTTCTGTGTTCGGCGGATCATTCTCAGATCGCGGGATGATTGCTTGGGGTTTTGCTACGGCACTCCTGATCACCACCGTAATTGCAGACATCCCCCCGAAAAAGAGCGAGCATACTTGAGAATGAAGCGTTTCGCCCATGCCGCTAAGGTAGCCGCATTCGTTGGCCTTACGATGGCTGCCGCACTGCTCCTCCAGATTGCGCAGCTTTCCGATGTGCAAGGATACGTTTTTCCTTGATTTGACTCCTCTATCGCTAATTGATCACGCGCGAGTTGGTCCAGTTCGTTCCGACCGTCCCGAGTGCGCGCATGACGGTCGTCGAAGCGACGTTCGAGGTGTTGTCGACGTTGGCCTGAACGATGCTGTTGAAAATCGCATTCGATACGCGGTCCAAGTTCAGAGACCCATTGATCACAGCACCCGACCAGTTGATGAAGCTGCTGGGCGCGCTGGCGGTGCCCGTACAATTCAGAGAGTAGGTGGTTACGACTGAGCCGCCCGAAGTGTCGCAGAATACGTTCGAGGCGTTCAGGTTCACCACACTGGTCAACACGACGCTGTAATTCTTCGCGCCGAAGAAATGGCAACTTTCCATCTCGATGCTGCGGTAGCCTTTACCGCCCGTGCCGCCGACGCCGCCAGTGTTGTTGGTCCCGCTGATAATGAGACTTTGATCGACACCATCGCCACACGATACGTAGAAATTCCTCAAACGCAGAACGCCGACGTTCGGCGCGTTAGTCGGCAGAATCGCCGAGAAACCAGATCCACCAGAAACACCTGCTTTCGCCGCGATCTGAATGTCAGAAATAGTTGCGCCCCATGCACCAAACGAGATCACACCCCTTGTGGCGTCGGCCTCGACATATCGCTTGTAAAGAATGGACGGCTGTCCACCACCTTGCTCGCCCGCCATATGAATGATGAAAGTCGGCGCGGTGATGGCGGAATCCAGCGGATACGAACCGCTCGGAAACTTCATGTTAGTCCGCTTCAAATTGCAGTAGGCCATGCAGAGGTTGATTGCAGCAGCGCAGTCCGGATCGGTGTCAAGATCGGCGACCGCACCAACAGCGCCGAACTGTAAGACGCTGACCCACGGACCCGTCAATTCCCAATAGGCGCCGTCGGCGGACTGGATATAGCCGGAGTGGCCGGGGAGGCTCCCGACGCGCTTGTAAATTGCGCCTGTCGCGATACTACCGCCGCCGTCGCCGACGGTCGTATATCCGGTCGTGGTGATGTGAGTCACCGATCCGCCAATCGTCGCCGCCATTGCAGCCGTACGCGTGGCAAAGTTCAAAGTGGCATTGGCGGCTGCGGTCGCAGTGGTTGCACTCGATGCGGCGGATACGGCCGCCGCCTGCGCATCTGCCAGGATGGAGTTTCCGTCGATCGCCGCGGCGATTAAAAGACGAAAATCAGTCGCGGTTCGGATCATGATCGCGGGATTGCCCATGATCAGCGAACCGGACGCCAATGATGCTCCAAACGCATTCTTGATGCTGACAGCGCTTGCGCCGTTTACCACGATGGTGGTTGCCGTCGTGTTGTTTGCCGTCGGCGTGATCAGATACAGTTTGGCGCCAGGCTGCAATGGGTCAACCGGCGCAGTCGCGACGATCGCGTTTCCGGTTCCGCCTGTCACCGTCAGCGGGACGATTGTGCCTGGCAGATCGCCAATGCGAGACCATGAGCCCGAGCCAGAGGTGCCGGACTTCACATATATGCCGTTGTTGGCCGCGGTGCTGTCGGCATAGACCATCGCAAGGGTATTGGCAGAGTAGAGCAAACTGGCGTCGAGCGCGGCCTTTGTCGCAAAGCCGAGACCGAGTTGCGCGAGCATCGACTCCAGCGTCGAGCCCCATTGGCTGACATCGCGCTTGACGGGCTGATGAGGGCCGCTCGCCGGCACGCCGTCGGTTTCGTAGTCGCGCCAGATTTCGGATGCTTTGAGAACGGTCATTTTCACCCCCTACTAGGTCGTTTCAATGGTGCCAGTGATGACCACGGTGCGACCCGTCGCAATGATGGTCGTGTTGTCGTATTTCGCGATTGCCACCTGTGACCCGATGGTCTGCCAATTGCACTGATAGCCGATTGCGACCACTTCCTTGCCGCCGCCGGCATGCGTCGTCGTCGGCGTGAACGGCAGGTCGAACAGGATATTGCCGGCGGCCGTGCCGGCGTTGGTGATCGTGATTGTTGCCGTAAATATCGCAGTTTTGCCGATCAGCTTGTAACGAAGCGAACAGCTGACGGTCGTGAACGCGGGAACGGACGCCGTTACAGTCGGCGTCGTCACAGTCCATGCCCCTGTCAAGGTCGACACCGGGAGCCCGCTGTCCTGCAAAGCCTTGCCGCTCGTGCCGTTGTAGGTAGCGAGATTTCCGGAGGTCGCCGATGCCGGCCCGGTCACGGCCCCGTCGATATTCGTTTGGATGACGGACCAATTGGCGCCAACCGTCGCTTGGTTGCCCGCGGCCGTGCCATCGGCCAGGCAGATGAACATGTCACCGACCTCGACGACCACGCCCGAGGCGCCGCCGATCTTTCCAGCTACGGACACGCGATAGGTATGCCCACGGTCGGCCGCCGGATAATTCGGATTGCCGGAGCAATCGGTCGGCCCCTTGAACACCATGGCGTCCTGCGCCGCGATCCGCGCGTCGGCGTAGGCTTTGACTGCTTTCTGACTGGCAATGCGCGTGTCGCTGTTGGCCGCCAAGGTCGTGTCGGTATCGATCACGTTCGCCGCAAACATCGCGGTCGTCAGGTTCGAAATCGTATTCGATGCCGCGTTGATTGTCTTATTGGTCAGCGTCTTTGCGACCGTCGCGAAATAACTCGCGATCGAGGAGATCAGGATCCCGAAGTCATCCGTCGCCGTCTGAGCGGCAACTTTTTCCGTTCCATCGACGGCCTTGTCAGGATCGTCCCAAATGTGACCTGCCATGCAAATGCCCCTAATTTTGCCGTACGAGAACGGTGTCGTCGTGCCGCCGGTAGAATGTGCCATCCTGGCGGATCAGCGCCGGCGTCGCGGCCCCGAGCGCGGCCAGCGCGTCCCGATCGACCAGTTTCCAATTGAACGTGACCTGCCCGGCCAAAAGATCGACCTTGGCCCTGTCCTGGATTTCGACAACGCAATCCTCGAGGCCGGCGACGTCGGGAAACTGCACGGGGATCCAGCGCCGGCCGAGATAGCGCAGCCCGTAAAGATCGGTCACGAACGTTCCGCCGCTGCCATTGAGGCGCAACATTGCCCGTTCGGCCAGTAAATTGGCCTGCCAGGCATCCTGAACCCAGGAGAGGTCGAGCGGCTTGGCCCGCACCTCGCCGATCCGCGAGATCAGGTCCTCATCGCGTACCGAATCAATCTGGTCGGCGACGTAGCCTGCCGCCGGGTTGGTGAATGTAACATCGAGCTGGTTGACCAGCTCCTCATATGCGATGCCGCGGTTGATGCTCCATCCGAGAATGTGCTTTGCGGTCAGCGGCACATCGGTCGGCTCACGATAGACGCCGACCGTCAACGACAGCGTGCCGTCGCCGGCCTCGCAAAGCCAGCCGTCGCAGGTCGCCAGGATCTTGTTGATCACCGATTCCGGCGAGTTGTCGAAGCGATAGAAGCCGGCCGACGAATATCGACCGTCGCATAGATCCGCCTCATCCATCCATTGCGCGAGCACCGGCGGCGGCAGGATGTCGTCAAGCTCGAATCCCATGCCGCCGTCAGGCTCGGTCAGGTAATCGATCAATTGCAGAACCGGATTTGGCGAAGCGCGCCAGGTCGATCGGTTGTCCCGCGACTGCGCAGGATCGCGCGGATCCCAAACCGGCGCGCATTTTGCGAGCACCGACGGCAGCGGCAACCCTTGCGGATAACGCTTGGTAAAAACGGATGGATCAACTTGGCTCTGGCAATACATTGCCAGGCAGGCAATTCCCTTGCCTGCAAAATCAGACGTCCAAACGCCGCTCGTGTTTGAGGCGTTTATAATCCCGTTGACGTTCTGCGTGTCATATCCATAGAAGGCCTGCACAGTTATGCAATTGAGAAACGCATCGGCGCCGACCGACTGCACAACGCAAACCGCATCATGTGTAAGAGCCGGGATTGTACTGACCGGCTGATCCTGCAGATAGAGTTGCAGAACTGACTCAATGGGACCGCTATGAAATGCAAGCATGTCCTGCGAGTCGCCACCTGCGCCTAAAAACAGCAGATAGTATCCGCTGAGCCGGTTGGTCCAATATCCCCGCTGCCGCGACGGTACGGACTGCTTGAGCGGCTGCGCGCCGTTCTCAGGCTTTGGAACGTCCGGATTGCTGAGCGCGTATTGCAAACCGATCGACGCGCCGATGATAGCCGCGCTGCCGACGATCGACGCGGCACTGAAAGTCGCGCCGGCGATCTCGAGCGTCACCGCGGCCGTGCCGATGCCGGTCACAGATGTCGTCGCGCCGATCGTCGAGAGGATCAACAGACCAACGGTCTCAGGCATCAGGCAACCCCCAGGCGCAAACGACCGGCAGCCGCGCCAGCACCAGGCCGGCATCCGGCGTGACCACGGCACGGAGCCGATCTGAAACACAGATCGCGCCGGTCGCGCCGAGGGTGGTCGCGCCATTGCCCGTCAGCACGGGCACCCTGACCAGACACACGTCGCCGGCGCGCGGATCCTTGACACGACGCACCAGGCCGATCGCACGAAAGCGTCGGCTGCACGATCTGACAATGCCGCCCTCTTCCTGCATTTGGGCCTCGTACTCGCCGCGGCTGGCATAGCAGCCGCGGCGATCGGCCATCGGATCGGCGAGCCCGCGGCCGACCAGCCAATCAGCCATGAAGGTGCAGCAATCGAGCACGCCATAGGCGAAAGCGCGATCAGAGACCCGCGCGAGATAGTCAGAAAGACGGATCACGAGAACACAGGCCAGGTTTTGTTGAAGTTGTGCGCGTAGTTGGTCACGAGATCGCAGGCCCGATCGCCAGGAAAGCGCCGCTTCTGATCCTGCTCCGTAAAATAAGACAGGCTCGGCCGGCGCCGGCGCGTGAAGCGCGTTCCCGCCGATAGCGAAACCAGGCGAATGATCGGATCGCCTGGCCGCGCCGGCTGCTGCTGCCCCGAGAGAATGTCGGCGACGTAACTCGCCATCCAGTGCAGGCTGCCGAGCAAGCCCCAATCCTGCCCCATCAGACCGATCCCGACGTCGGCGCGTGCACCCTGGATCGCCTCGGCGTCATCGCCCTGCGATATCTGCAGCACCTCGCCGCTGACGCCCGACATCACGAATTCGACGCGCTCGGCCGCGCCATTGATCAGCTGATTGATCGCCGGCACGTTCTGCAGCTCGCCGAGCCCTCGATAGACCGCACCATCCACATCATAGGCGTTGATGCCTGGCGCGATGTCACCAAATCCCAGCCAGAGACGCACGACCGGATCGGTCTCGAGCCGAAAGAATACGCCGAGGCGCAAGACGCCGGAATCGAGCGCCTCGAGCTCGTTATCGTTGAAGGTCAGCATGTGCGGATCAGCTCACTGGCGCTTCGATAAAATCGACACTGGCGGAGTTGAACGTCCAGGGCTGGACTGAGAAATTCATCGACTCCGGCTTGGCGAGCCGCATTGTGCAACACGGCCGATCGAATTCGAGCTGTTCGCCGTCCCCGACCGCCTCGCGCAGCGGCGGATTGAACGTGATCATTGCGTGCGCGTCGTCGTCATAAACGACCGTTGCAATTTCGTAGAGGCGCCAACCGACCGCGGCGTGCCGCACCGAAAAGCTTTCACCGCCGACCAGGTCGGCCGCGACCCGGATATCGATCGCCATGCTGGTCGCACGCAAGGCCGCACCGCCATCGCAGGCGATGTCGATCACCGGCTGGTAGTAGCTTGTCCCGTCGTCCAGCGTGGATTGGTCGCTATGCGGAACCGTCACCACGCGCGCAAAGCCAGGCGGGTAAGGGACGAACAGCGCGTCATTCCGAGGCACGACGATGGCATTGACGCCGCCGTCGCAAACCTGCCGCACCGCGCGCCACAATAGCGCCGACATGCGCGGCCGATCCAGGTTTCGACCAGGCCCGCTCAGGCTCACATCGGTCATGGCGCAGGACCAGAAGCCGCCGCCATCGGTCCGGACAAACGTCGCGGTCGACTGCATCGTGACGCCCGGCGTCGCCGCGACGCCCAGCAGATTCCAGCTATGGGACTTCTCTCGCAGCAGCGCGCGCGGGAAATAGATCTGCGTCATCAGCCGACCCCCGTCTGCTGCATGCGCTGCGTCGAGACCAGGACGCTATTAACCTGGTCGACCTTGCGATGCGCGGCGACGACCGCCGCCTGCAGCTTCTCAATCGTGCCGGGACCGACATCGCCACCGACGTGAAAGACGTTCTGAATTGTTGCACCCGACGAACCGCCCCGCCGCGCGACGTCATTTGGGATAACCTGCGATCCGCGCGGAAGGTTGACCAACTCAGGCCCTCGTTCGCCGACCAGCGCCATCCCGCCTGGCGCGAAGTCAGTGCCGCCCGCAAATTTCGGAATCAACGCCTGAAAGAAGGATGCGACCGGCGACAGCCCGCCCGACGCCGGCGCATTGAAGATTGATCCGAATGCGCTGCTGATCGCCATTTTTTCGAGCTGCTTGGCAAGACTGGTCAAGACGTCGCCGAGGCCCTTACCCTCGACGACCGCATCAGCGAACGCGCTCGAGAGCGCCGAGCCGACTTGCGAGCTCGCGCTGTTGAGCTTGCTCACCGCCTCGCGCGCCTGGTCATAGGCCGCCGTTGCTGTTGCCGCACCTTCAGCGGCCGCCATGAATGACGCCTTGTGCGCCGGCGTCAGGTCGATCTTGGCCTGCTCGAGCGCGAGCTCAGCACTCATGGACCCGCGCAGCGCGACATAACGATCGATCTGTTCCTGCGTGACCTCGCCCTCATCCTTCCGGATCGCATTGAGCAACGCGAATTCGGCGCGCAGCTGCGCCCGCACTGAATTGTTTTGCGCGACCGCGATCGTGTCGGCATTGATCAGCGCGGTCTGCCGCGTGATTTGTTCCTCGGTCCGATCGAACGAATCCTGCGTCTCCTTGTCGCCCGCGAGCGGAATGCGCGTCAGCGGCCGCGACGGATCGCGCGTCGAGGTGCCGCCGCCAGGCGCCGCGGCCGCCGGCTTATCCTCCGAGATCCGGCCGGCCGTTTTAGCGCGATTGCTGAGATCCTCGATCGAGGTTTTCATCCTCTCGAGATCAGCGGCCAGGCTTGCCGTCTGCTCCCCGAGCGGCCCGCCCTTGAACAGCGCCAGAAACTTGGTCGCCAGGCTCAGCAGCGAAACGATATCCTGCAAATCCTGCTTGAATACGCCAAGGAAGTTTTCAGCCAGATAGGCCTTGACGTTCTGCACCGCCGTCTTCCAGGCCTCGTCGAACAGCTTTGCACTGTCGGCGATGCGCTGCAGATCCGGCGCCGCGTCGGCCGCATTCTTGGCGAGCCGCGCCGTCTCGTCGGCGCCGCGCTGCAGAAACTTCGCCATCGACTCGGCCTGGCCGGCAGCCTTAAGTACGTCGAGCTTTTGAATGTTGGTTTCGGCGTTCTGCACCAGGTTGGCGATGATTCCGAACGTTTGCTGAAGTGTCAGCGCCTCGACGTTGACGCCGCGCAGCGCCGCCGGATTGACGTCAAACAGCTCGGTCAGCGTATTGGTCTGCCCGCGCTTCATCTGATCGAGCAGCACCGCCAGACTGCGGATACTTTGCGCCGCCTCGTCGACCGATGCACCATCCTTGCTGGCCGATTCCTGGATCCCGAACACATCCTGAATCGGCACCTGCACCAGGTGGGCGATCTGCGTCAGCTTGACGAAACGATCGAGCAGATCATCGAGCACAGAAACCGCCTTCTCGAGTCCCTTGGTCGCGATGTTGCCGAACAGATTGCCGAGCGTCGAGGCGCCGAGAAGATTGGAAAATCGCCCCTCGATCTGGCCGACCGTCCGGTCGGCGATATCGTTGGCGCGCTTCATGTCGCGTTCAAATTGCGAAACCTGCGCCGAGAGCGCAACCACAAGCGCCGCAGTATCGTCTTTTGCCATGACCTACCCGTCACCATGCAGCCGCTTGACGGCCTCGAATTCCTGCGCCGACGGCGCAGTTATTGCGCCTTCGGGATTTTGCGCCCTATTCCAGCCGTCGACGCACGCCGCCCATTGATAGAGCGACATTGCGCCGACCTGCTGCGGCGTGAACCCCATCACTACGGCGCTTCCGTAGATGCCTGCGGCGGAGATCCGATCGGCGCTGCCTCGGTCCCCGCCTCCGGTTTTCCCACCGGATCATCCTCGTCGCCGTGGATCGCGTTCGCGACGATCGCCCACGCCATCAGCACATGCGATGCGAGCTTGCCCGGCACGATATGCGTGTCGACCAGCGCCTTTGCTTTCTTCGGCTCAAGGCCGCCGCCGATCAGGCTGATCCGGAACGTCTCTTGCAGATCCTGCACGCGCCAGGTGCCGGCGCGCAGCCGTCCGGCGATTTCCGCCGGGCCTGCGTCGAGCTTGTCCTGCAGCGCCAGCAGCTCATCGATGCCGAGCCTAAACCGGCGCTCATCGCCGGCCCAGGTCAGCTCGGTCAGACCATCGCGACTCATGGCGCAGGAATAAACGCCGGAATGATGCCGTCGGATTCGAGCGTGATCGACGCCTCGGCGAGCGCGCCGCGATCGCCCGTGATCTCAAAATTGGTCAGGTGATAGAAGCCGCCCCAATGACCGAGCGCGGCGAGCCACACCTGCACACTCTTGGAGTCGGGACTGCGAAACCAGGCGTCATAGGACGAGACCGAGGCAACGTCGAGCGTACCGGCGCCGTTGATCGTCGCGCCCAGCGAATCCTTGATCGCCTCGGTCCAGGCCGGATCATCCGGATTATCGCAGTCCGGCGTGATGATCTTATTGGTCGACGACTGAAACTGGATCCCGCGTTTGGTATTGATCAGGCACGGATGCGCGAACACTTCCGGCGAGGCACCATCGCCGACCTTGATAAACAATTGCGTGCCGCGGATCTTCTGAATTGCCGCCATTGGCCGGCCCTCCTAGCTGGTGTGAACGATGACGAAACGAAACTCGACCACCGCATGCCGCGTCTGGCCGTCGGGATCGTCCAACCATTGCGATTGGACGAATTCTTGCACCAGCACATCAAAGCCGGCGAGCGCCAGCGGTGCGCGCATCGCCGCGCGCACCTGGCCGGCAATGCGCTTCATGGTGACGCCGGCGAACGGCGGCTGCGTCCAGACGTGCACCTGATAGGTCACCTCGGACGCATCGATGCAATCATCGTCATCGCCGAGCACCTGGCCGCCACTGGTGGACAGATACGGAAATCGAGATGACGTCGGCACCTCGTCATAAACACGCTTGTCGATCGAGGTGATCAGCGCCGCATCGGCCTTGAGCCTCGCGACGATTGCCGCCTGCAGCTTTTCCGAGGGATCACTCATTCTGCGGACCGCTTCTTGATCGAGGCTGTAAGTTTTCGCTTCATCGCGGCGCGCATTTTCTTGCGGCGCAGCCGATAGGTCGGAAAGAAGAACGGCCGCGCCTGCATGTTGACCGTCCCGAATTCGTCGGCGCGCGCATAGTCAAACGGCTTGCTCGAGACCGATTTGCGGATCGTCAGGCTCCCTCCGGCGACGATGCGGATCTGCGTGTCATTTTTGCCGGGGATCTTGCGCACGGAATGCTCGAGGTTGCCCTCATCGTGCGGCGCCGCCAGGATCATCAGGCGCACCAGATCATCCCCCTGCGCGTTGAGCTCGGCGACCGCTTCGTCGTGCACTTCCTTGCGAAGTTGCTCGGTCAACCGCTTGAACCGCTCGAGACTCTGATTTGGTCGTCTCGCCATCGATAATCCGCCCCGCGCTTGCCTTAAGGATCTCCCGCACCGCCGCTTCCGGCACGCGGCCGTAGATCTTTCCGGCCTGGTATTGGATCGTGACATTGCGGAACGGATGATAGGAAAACGCCCGCAGCATCAGCATGGTTTTCAAGACCCGACCCCGCTGCCGGCCTGACAGAGAAACTCGAGACAGGCGCGGCCGTCATCCGGATCGACCGGCCCCGAGCGGATATTCCAAACCGTGCCGTCGCGCATGTCCTGGACCCGCCAGGCCTCGGTCACCGCGAGCGTTGCAGCCGAACGACGGACCGTGATCGTCGCGGTCTTGGTGCCGCGCAGGCGATCGGCGAGCACGGCCTCGCCGCCAAACTTGACGGCAACATCGGCCGCGCATTCAAAGACCGGATCCGCCGGAAAGCCGGCCTCATTGTTGCCGTTGCCGTCGCTGACCACCGCGCGCTGGAAAAACCCGACGCGATGCCGCAGATCTCCCGCGCTGGTCATGCGCGGCGCCTAAAGACGAATGAGCCGATGTCTTCGCGCCCGAGATCGGTCTCGATCGTATTCATCGCCGCCAGGTCGAAACCGCAGCCGTCAAACGTGCGGATCAATCCCTCGCTGGTGAAATACCAGACGTGCTCATCCCGGCGGAAATGCTTGGAACGCAGCACGTGCTGCGCGCTGGTAAAAATCGGGATCGACACAAACGCCCAGGCGCTGACCCGATCGAGCAGCGCGCCGAAATCGGGAATGTGCTCGAGCACGTCCCACAGCGTCACGGCCGGCACCTGGCCTTGATAGGGATCGAGCCACAGCGCCCGCGACTTGAGCCAGGCCGCGGCGATCGGATTGACGTCGAATCCGAAAGTCGTCCGCCGGTCGCCGCTCGCGGCATTGCGCCGATCGATGAAAGCGCCCGAGCCGATGCCGACGTCGAGGACCGCGCCGGCGAAATGCCGGTTAACGAAATCGACCCGCGCCTGCATCAGCGCGCGGCCGATCGCTGTGTCGGCTTGGCGCTGGTAGCGCTCGAAATAGTCGGCGTCATACGGCTCGACGCCGGTCTCGACCGGATAGAAGCCGACGCCGAGCTCAGGCCACCAGGTTAGGCGGCGCTCGGCGCAGGCGTCAAAGAATTGAGGCCGACCTGGCTGCAAAACGCCGTCCATTGCGCGGCCAGATCCGGAATCGATTTGTCGCATTGATGCAGCTTGTCCGTGCATTTGCAGAGCTCCCGAGGGGTTGCGAAGCCGATCCGCGACAGGTTCATCCGCGGATCCGTAATGATCTGGCGCGCGTTGTGGCCGCCGTGGCCGCCCTGGATGACAAAGGCGCGGCGGCCGAGCGCGATCGCGGCCGGAACGATCCAGCCGACGCCGCCGACGACGACATCGGCCGCGCCAACCAGGGCAAGCAGCTCGCGCACCGCGAGCTCGCCCCTGAGAAAGGCCTGATGATGCGGCGGCAGAACGCCCTCGAGCCATTCGCGACCGTCCTGCAGATCCGCGACGACGACGACGTGATGCGTCGCGGTCAATTCGCGCGCGATCGCCGCCACATATTCCGGCCTCGGGTTGCGCGCTTCGTTGCGCCATTCGCTGCGGACCGTCACAGGCCGCACCAGCGCGATCGGACGATCGGCCAGGACCAGCGGCGCTCCCATGTCCGGCAGATCCCAGGACGGCGCCGACAGCGGCACGCCGATCGCGGCGACCTGGCGCTCGAGCGCCGCGACGATCGACCCGCGCGCCAGCTCGGCATGACCGTAACCGAGCCGGATCTCGCGGATCCCGTTCGGCGGCGTCGACCAGCGCGCCGGCGACTGCCGCGCCACATTGCGCATTTGCGTGCGGAGATCCCGCATCGCGGCAACAAACCTGATCGGCAGATCCTCGAACAGCTCCGGCCAAGGCGTCTCGAGCCAGACGTCGTATTTCGCGACACAGGCGCGGATGATCGGCCGCGCAAAAATATTATCGCCGAGGCCCCACTGACCGCGGATCAGCAGAGACGGCTTCACGCGCCGGTCTCAGGCTCGGAGGTGATCACCTGCCCGCCATCGCCGGACGCGATCGAGGAGCTCGCGCCATCGTTTGGGCCGCCATTCGTGCCCCCGGTCATGCTCTCGACCGTCTTGCGCAGCTCGGCGCCGTAGTGCTCGAGCTCGCCGACATGCGCCTTGGCCGCCCCATGCGCCTCGTCGATCGCGTCGAGCGCCGCGTCGTAGCGCTCGCCGGTCACGGCGATCGCCGCCTCGGTCTGCCTGGCGCGCACAAGGCGGCCTTTCAACCCGGCGAGCTCGATCGGTCGTTTGATCTGCATGTCGACACCCTCCAATAGCTGCGGCCTGCGCTCGATCATCACCAGGCGCAGGCGCAGGTGCGCGATCGCGACCAGTGCCTCGAGGCGATCCATTTCAGGCCCGCGATTTCGCCTTGACCTTGATCCTGACCGCCTGGCGCATGACGCGACCGGCAGCCGTGGTGATGCTGTTGACGACCAGGTAAGAGCGGCGATCCGCCCCCGACGACAGCCAGACGGTCGTCATGGTCGCGCTACGCGACGACGCATCGCCGGCGAGCCCCGCCGGCACCGCGAACGTCGACGCGGCGATCGCATCGCCCTCGAGGTGCGCCGTCCAGTCGATCACGAAGTCGAGCCGCTCGGCCGGATCCTTGCTCGGCCAGCGCGCGCCGCGACCATCCGTCCGCGCCTCGACGCGCCGGCCGCTCATTAGCGATAGACCCTCAACTGTCCCATAAGCGCCTCGGCGGCGAGCGGCACGACCTTGAGATCGGTCTCCGCAACCGCCTCGCGATTGCGATACCAGCTCGCGGCGAGCATCAGCACCGCCTGGCGCGCGCGCGGAGGAAACTCGAGCTCCGGATCATCGCCGGCGCCGGTCATGTTCGGATCCTGGTCGAACCCGGCCTCGAGCTCGATCTGCACGGCGTTGAATGTGTCGGCCTTGACCGCCGGCGAGGCGAAGGCGTCGAGAAACCGGATCTCGGCATTGCCGAGCGCGGTCCGCTCCCAGCGATACAGATCCGCGGCGACGGTCTGCTCGGCGCCCGCGGCGTCGATATACTTGACCGTGACGTCGCGGACCGGCGTCAGCAGGATCTGCAGGCACCCCGACCACCAGTCGCAACGATCGACGCGCCAGCTCGAGCGCCGCAGCGTCAGCGACGTGCGGTCGGCGACAAAGTCGATCGCGGCGTCGAGGAAGATCTCGAGTTGCTCGTCATCGTCGGCAAAATCGGCAGCATGAACGTGCTTCTTGAGCTCGGCGAGCGTCACCGGGCGCTCGTCGGATTCCGCGATGACGTCAATCAATTTCAGCATTGCAGCGCCTCGGTCAGCGACATTTTCGGAAAGGCTTCGAGCGCGGAAACCGCGCTGGCATTGATGACGGCGACGCCGAGCTGGGCGAGGCGCTGCGCGGATCCATCGATGATGCCGCGCCACTTCGCCAGGTTGCGCTCGGTCGGGTTGTTGAGGCCGCGGCCGTGCTTGCCGTGCCAGTGCACGCCGAGATCGAGCCGCATATCGAAACCGACCAGGATCAATTTTGCTGCGCCACACTGCGCGGCGAGGTTGATCGCCTGAAAACCCGAATTGCCGCCGTCACCGAGCACGCCCGGCTCGTCGATCAGGATCTCGTCGCGGCCGCGCGCGATGCCGACCTGGCGCAAGCCTGGAAACATCGCGCAGGCCGCAGCGTCATGCGTCAGCCTTAACCCTGCGAATTCCGCCGCGAGGCCTTGCCGGGCTTTCCACCAGGCGCCGTCGCAGGCATAGGCGATATCGGCGCCGGCGCAGAGTCGCCAGCTGTCGTTGACGGCGACGACGCGGACGCCGCGGCCTCGGCCGGCGAGCTCGCGATCGGCGCCGGCGGCGCTTGGTCCGGATCCGATGATGATTGCACACTCGCCGCGCCAGTCCGGCAGCTGGTCGGCGATGAAATAGGGTGGCGCGCACCGTGCGCGGCCGCGTCCCCTTGCACTTCGCTGACCAGGCCGCGCTGGATCAATTGCCGCGCGTGCCAGTCAGTCAGATCGAGCACCTGGCCGGCGCGGACCTTGCCCATGTCGTCGAGAAATTCGCGGTTTACTTTGACAAGCATGAGACGATCCAGATCGCGCCAAGGAACAGGAGCACTCCCGCGATTACAGGAATTGCGTTGAGCACCCGCTCGATCGCTGCAGGCCCCTCGCCCCAGCCAGTGCCCGTGACTGCGAGCTGCAGCCCGACGCCGTAAACCGTGGTCATTGTCCCATCCCGGATAATGCCCGGCAGAATGTCGCGAGCGGCACGTATGCCGCCCGCGCTGTCGTCACCAAGATCAGACGTTGCCGAAATCGCCGTAGGTCAGCGCCAGCGGACGCTTGACCGCGAGCGCGAGCCGCTTTTCGGCGCGGACCGTGTACATATTCTTGATAAAGTTGTCCTGGTTCTCCGAGGAAATCGCGACCTCGGCATCCATCCGGTCATAGATGGTTGCGGCCATCTTGAACGCGCCGACCAGGAACTTGTCGACCGTCATCGCCTGCGTGTCGACGACCGGCAGACCCCAAAGGCTCGGCCCCGCGAGCGAGCGCGGATTCGACCAGAGATAGCGATCCTCGCCGTCCTTCGTGAGCTCGATGCGAGCCCAATCGGACGGATGCAGGATCATGCCATCGGCCGGAAACTCGGCCAGCGAGGCCTGCAGCATCGCGAGGCGCAGCTGGTCGATCATGGTCGCGCCGGTCAGGACAAACGGTGCGTTATAGGCGGTCGAGTTGGTGATCAGGCCCGACAAGTGCTCGCCGGCACCAGAACCGGACAGGAGCTCGGCTTCCTCGGCCAGGTCGAGACCATAGCGCAACTCGCTGTCGATCTCGGTCTGCAGCTGCTGCGCGTCCTCGAGTGCCTGGCGCGAGACGTTGATCCAGTGCGCGATGGTGCGCACCGCAACGTCGGCTTTCGTCCAGGTATAGTCGGATTGCGGCTTGGTGCCGCCCTCGGTCACAACCGCGGCATTGTTGGTGCGCGCGGCCTGCTTGGCGTATTCGACCATATTGCTGCTGGTGCGACCAGGCGACAGCAACGCACGCACAGTCATACGACGGCGCGCGAGCGCGACGATCTCCGTTTGACGATCAACCGTGATCAGACCGCCTGCCGACGTTGACAGCGACGTGATTGCCTGGTTGACGCCAATCACAACACTGCCCTTGGCACCGCGCGTAACATACTGCTTGAGATCATCATGCAGCGCGATGACCTCGCCGGCCGACTTGCCCTGCTCGCGCTGGCCCTGGCGCAGCGTGTCGGCGATCTTCTGCTCGATATCGCGATTGCGCGTCTCGAGCTCCTCCATCTTCTGCGTCAGCTTGGTCTGCGCGTCGCCGAGCTGGCCGACCGTGGTGATCAGCTTGTCGGCGGACTGCTTGACCTCGGCCGACAGTGCGCCGCTGTCTTTGCTCTGCTTGAGCGCGTCCTCGGCGGTCCGCTTGACGTCATCGGAAATGCGCGTCAGCTCGGCCTTGACCTGGTTGAGCAGCTTCTCGACCTCGGCCGGATTCGGCGCTTCGTTGCGCACCGAGCCGAGCACAGCCGCCGGCTTCGGCGACGCGAGCAGCGTCGACAGCGCCGCGGACGAAAGAACCGCAGACTTGAAAACCTGATGTCGCTTGGACATTTTTATTTCTCCTGGATGGATTGAAAGGTGAAACGCGAAACTCAGATGGCCTTCATGCGCGCGAGCAGGTCATTGACCTGGTCGAGCACGTCGACAGCGCTTGGCGTGTCGGTTGCAGCAGCGTCGCGCGTGCCGCCTTTCATCGCCTGGACAAGGTTGCGCCGCTCGGAACGCGGCACCCCTGCCCTGGCGAGGATCTCGTCAATTCGGAATTCGGCCTTGAGCGCCTGGCCGGCGGCCGCCTGCTTGGCGTCGTCGGTCACGGCGTCGGCCGGCAGAAAATCATCAGCGAAGTGTTTCGCGACCGCATCGGCGCCGCCGATCCAGGTCTCGCGATCGAGCATCTTTGCGATCGCCTTCGGCTCGATCCCCGTGCGCGCCGCATAGATGTCGACCGCGACCTGGTCGAACGGCTCGAGCCAGTCGGCCGCCTCGCGCAGTGCGTTGCGATCGCCCATCGCGACGATCCAAGTGTTATGGATCATCAGGAAGCCGGCGCGCGCGATCTGCACCTCGTCGCCAGCCATCGCAATGACCGAGGCCGCCGAGGCCGCGACGCCGAGGATCTTGACGCTGACCTTGGCGGGATGATCGCGCAGCGTGTTGTAAATCGCGAGGCCCTCGAAATAGTCGCCGCCTGGCGAGTTGATGTTAACGACGACGTCGCGCTTGCCGATGTTGCGCAGCGCCGCCGAGATCCGCGACGCGGTCACGCCGTTGCCCGACCAATCCTGGCCGATGACGTCGAGGATCGAGATCGACGCGGTATCCTCGCCGGCGCCGTCCTTGGCCTGCACTTCCGGCCGCCAGCGCTCGAGCGCCTTCGGCGTGATCACCGAACGCAGATCGCCGCGGACGTTGAAGGATGCTTTCGGCAGGTCGCGGTTGCTCATTGCTTCGCCTCGCTGTTGATTCCGAGCCATGACAGCATCGCGGCCCGCGCCTGGCTGGCGCCGCCGGCCGTCTCGCCGAGCTGGTCGAGCGGCACCAGGTTTGACTGCGCCGTCAGCTCGCCGCCGCCGGCGCGCGCCGGCAGGTTGAGTTTGCGCCGGCCTTCGTTGCGATCCATCAGGCCATTCTGCGTCATCTGCGACAGGAACGACGCTTTCGCGGCCGCATCCATCTGCAGGAACGCCTCGCGATTGAATTCCGCATAGATCCGCTTTTGCTCGCCTGGCGCGATCAGCTGCTTTGTGATGCGCCGCTCGATCCGCTCGCAGATCGGATTGATGCCGAGCGCGAGCCAGGCGAGGAACGTCTGCTCGACGCCGGATCCGAACATGGTCTGACCTTCCGGCGCATGCCCGATGATGATCGGCGGCGTCCCGGTCCAGCGACAGACCTCCTCGATCGAAAACCGCTGCTGTTGCAGCAGCTGCGCGTCGACCGGGTTAAGCTGCAGCTTTTCAAACTTGAGGCCGCCCTCGAGGATCATCAATTTGCCGGCGCGCTCCGAGCCGGCGTAAGTTTGCATGATGGTTTCGAGCTGCCCGCGCTGATCTTTCTTGAGCACCTGCTCGGACGTCAGCAGACCGGCAGAATGCATCCCGTTGGAAAACAGCTTGCCGGACGTCTCGAATGCGGCGAGCGCCGTGGAGAACGTCTGCACGCCGTAGCGGATTGCCGACAGGCCGCAGTCACCGCCAAAGCCGAACCCCTTGACGTGAAACACCTTGTCGCGCGGCAGCGTGTAGCTCTTGCCGCGATCGGAATATTTGTAAGACAGCACGCCGTCCGAGTCGCGATACGGATAGGCGTTCGGCAGCACGTTGACGGCCGAAACGCGCCGGCCGATCGACGAAATTTCCGAGCAGGCATCGCCATTGACAAGCAGCCAGGCGACGACCGCCTCCCAATATTCCAGCGACGTCTGGTCGAGATTCGGAGAACCGGCAAGCACCTCGGCGAGCGGATGATCGACGGCGATCGGACTGCCGTCAGGCTGTTTTTCAAAGAACGCGAGCGGCAGCGTCGAGACCGCTTGCGCCGTGACGCGCACGCACGCCCAAAACGCCGCGAGCGACATCGCGGAATCGACTGTGACGGTTTTTCCCGCCGCGCCGCGGTTGCCGAACACGCGCGACCAGGCGCCACCATCCTCGAGCCGCAACCGGCGCTCTTTCGCGATCTCGTCGCTGACCGACGCATAGACGCGATAAGCGCTCGCCGCGGCCTTGGCAGCGGTCCAGGAAACAATGCCCATTGATCAGACCACCATGACGGGGTTTGCGAGGAAATCGTCGAGGTTTTGCCGGCTCGATTCCGGATTCCAGCTCATCAGGATCGCGGCCTGCAGCAACGCGACCAGCGGGTCGATTTTGGCGCGGCCGGCGACCTGCTTCGTGATCATGTCGGCATTGCCGCGCTGCTCGACCCTGGCATTGCCCACGCACCAGCTCATGAGCGCCTGGTCGGCGTGCCAGAACGTGCCATCGGCGAGCTTGATGTCGATTCCGTAGACCGCTGGCGCCAGCGCAGGCCCCTGCAGCAGGCGCCGGATCTGCTCGTCCGTCACGCCGGCGGCGAACAGGGATTCAAATAGCGCCGCCGCCCTATTCGGATCGATGCCGACCGCGTTCTCGTCGGGCAAAAGGCCGCTGTCGACAACCTGCTTGGCATACTTTCCGAGATCCGCATGAGCCGCGCCGATCTCGAGGATCTTAAACGATCCATCCTCGACGAATCCCTCGAGCTGGCCGGCAATGTCCTGCCGGCGCTGCAGCACGATCGGATCGGCCCAGCCGTAGGACCACGACAGCCAATGGCGCGTTTCCTTTTCGCGGCCGACCACGGAAAAGCCGAGCAAATCGTCGCGACCGCCGCCATCCGCGCCCATCGTGGCGACTTCGCAGCGCTCGAGCAGCTCCTCGAGCTCGAGCGTTTTTTCGGCTTGCTGATCCCAGAGATCCGCGCCGCTCCATCCGTCGTCTCTTGTGCCCGTGCCGATCTCGACGTTGAGGTGCTGCGACGCCCAGACGCTGACGGCCTCGGCGCTCTTTTCGCGCTCGCTGGCGAATTCCGCGATCATCGAGGCGACCGTGATCGGCCGGTTGATGTTCGGCATCACCATCGGCCAGTATTCCGGATTCATCCAGCGCGGCTCGACATTCGCGCGACGCTCCTCGCGCGTCAGCGTGGCGATGTCGCGCGGCAGCTCATACAGCAGCGGCAAGGTCGGGCGAATGATCTTGCCGCGGTACAGGCCGTCGCGCACGTTGCGCGCGAATTTTAGCTCGCTTTTGAACGCGCCGGCCGGCGCCTCGTCGCTCTGCGTCGTGGTGATGACGAGAACGCCCTCCTCGGTCTTGTCGAGGCCGCCGCGGATCTGGCGCAGCACGCGCGATGTCTGCGCGCGCTTGCCGAGCAAATGCAGCTCGTCGAGCAGCACAAAGATCAGCGCCATCGCGCCAGTCAGGATCTTGAGATCGAAACTCGCGATCATGATCTCGGACTTCGTGACGAGATCCTCGATCGTCTTGTCATAGTCGCGCGGCTTGAAGCGCCGGCGCAGATCCGGCGACTCCTCGATCATGCCGACCGCCTGCTCATAGGCGCGATCGGCGACGGCCTGCGTCTCGCCGATAAACATCGCGGTCGCGCGCGGCCGGTAATTCATCAGCATCGCGACCAGCATCAGCGCGGCCGAGTAAGTCGTCTTTGACGATCCCTTCGGCACCAGCGCGAAGAAATCGCGGATCATCCGGACGCGGTCGACCGGATTCCAGCTGCCGAACACCGCGCGCACCAGGTCGCGAAACCATTGACCGGACGCATCGCCCAGGCGCGGCGTTCCTGGCACGTCCGGCAGCCGGATCTCGTCGAACAACGCGAGGCCCATGTCGGCCTCACCTGCGAACAGCGGCAGATCCGGCATCAGCGACTTACCCTCGCGGATGCGGGTTTCCCAATCCGGACATGAGGTGTCCCAGGGGATCACGAATTGAGACCCTGCTGCCGGCGCGCCATCAGCTCGCCCAGCGTCGAGCCGGCATCAGGCGTGCGCGCGTCGAGCTCGGCCTGCTCTTTCTTGCCGACCTTTGGCGCCTTGACCGGCTTATCCGCCGGCGCCGCCTTCTGCGGCTGCTGCGTCTGCCCGTAGAGCATCAGGTCATTCCGCTCGAGGAACTTCTGGAATTCGCGGATCGCCGAGACGTTGCCGGCGTTGACGCCCTCGAGCAGCTTGATCCCGAGCTGCGCGACCAGGCGATCGCGCGCGACCTGCGCAAACTTGAGCTCGGAAAAATAATGCTTCCGCAACGTCGGCGGCGTGACGAAAAGCGCCGCGGCGATCCGAGGCGGCGACCAGCCGAGCGCGACTAAGAGGCTGACGCGATTCCGGTTTTGCTGCGTCGGCACATGTTGCGGCCGACCGCGCTCGCCCCAATTGGCCGGCACAGGATCACCGAACAGGTCGAAAACTTCAGCCATAACGAAAAAAAACCTGCGAATGAGAGAGGGGCCGGTCTCAGACGAAAAGGCCTGGCGACTTTTTACCCACCCTACCCCTTGGGTTGATCGAGATCAGGAACTTGCATCGCATCAGCGATGCGGCCGAGCGCGGTCAATGCATGACCGAGCAGGCCGGCAGCCGCTTCGCTGCGCGCATGATCGGAGCTCGCCTCATTGAAGACGACGCGCAGCTTTGATTTGATCTCGTCATCGGTCAGCATGATCGATCCCCTCAATCCCAAACGCCGCGCTGATGCAGCGAGGCCTGCTCGAGCTTCTGTTTCTCGGCGTCGTGGTACGCCTTCGATACCGTGTGGATGTTGTCGGGATCCCAGAAGCGAACAGGATCGCCGCGATGCGCCTCGATATGGTCGGCGACCGGGCTGTTGTCGGCAGGGTAGACGCCGTCACAGAGCACGCCTGTTCGCTGGCACACGAAAGCGTCGCGCAGATGCACCTGGTCCTTAAGCCTGCGCCAGCGCGCCAGCTTGTACCACTGGCGCCAGGGCGGCTCGGCGCGTTGCTGCTTGACTGGCGCTGCCATCTCACAAAAGGAAGGCCGGCGCAGCGTCACCGCTGGCCGGCCTAGTCAAGGGAGGAAACGCCCAAGGAGGGCAGCGGCAGCACAGGAGCGCGCTACCGCACAACCTAGTGTGAGATCACATGATCAGCGCTCCGTTGTGAAAGCCTCTCGCAACCAGAAACGCGAAAGCCAGGCTCGAGGCCTGGCTTTGTGCTTGCGCTTCGCGCGCCCCCTTGACTCGGTCCGTCACCGAGAGGGGAAGCGCCGAGAGCTTCGTCTGCTATCGCTCGACCTATGCAGCGACCTTGGCCGCTGCTCTAGCTCGAGATCACTCTCCTCGATCGAGATCGGAGTGAGGCGCCCGAATATGTCCAACCCGACACTGAGTCGGCCCGCTGAGTCAAATCTTTCGACGCGGCCGCAGAAATATGCAAACGGCCCCGACGTCACGCGCACCAGCTCGCCGATCGCAAACTTGCGCTCGCGCTTCGACTTCGGCGTGTTGCCGATCGCCTCAATATTGCGCAGATCGATGACGTCCTGCGGCTTCAATACCGGCACACAATCGCCGACGCGCAGGATGTCGATCACGCCGTCGACTGCGTTGAAGCGGCCGCCCTTGACCTCGAAATCGGGAAGGATGATCAGGCCCCACACAAGCGGCACCGTAACGCGCTGCTCAACCACCTTTTCGTTGCCGCGGTTGTAGCGCGACACGCTTTGCGTGACGGTCTGCATCGGCATCCAACAGCTGATGTTGCGCTGGCGGAATGTCTTCAGCACCTTCGTTTGCAGATGCGGATGGACGCGCAGCAGATACCAGCGCTCAGGCGCGACCGGCACCTCGCGCGGACCGTGCAGCTGCTCGAGATCGACATAACCAACGATTTCGCCGCGCACGCGATCGCGTGCCGCGTTGGAATAGTTCATGCCCGTTCCCCCTCGTCGCTCGACCATGTGCCGTCCCGATGCGGCGGCCAAGGCGCCGGCACGCGCAGCACTTGTTTTGATTTTCGTAATTTAAAATTCGGATGCATCGCCGGCAGGCCATGCACGGCCGGATCATGTGGCTCGGTCCAGACCCGCTCGGCCTCGATCTCGACGCCGAGCCAGAGCGCCAGACGATCGCGCCAGGCCGCAAACTGCGCCGTGCCGAGCTCGACCTGCAGCCAGGTCTCAGGATCCTCGCCGGCAAAGCGTCCTATCGCCGCCAGGTCGGCCTGCATCGGCTTGAGCGACCACACGCCGCGGCCCCGTTCCGGATCCTCGGCCAGGCGTACCGGTCGCCTCGCGATGCGCCCGGCGAGCTGCAGGCCGGCGAGCTCGTCGCCGTCGATCCAGCGACGCGCCGGCGCCGGATCCGGCAACCTTGCGCCCGGAAACTCCTCGAAACGCCGCTGCCGGATCCACAGATGAAAATTCGGCACCGCGTCGCGCTTCAGCCGCTTGAGCATCTCGACAAACGGCACGATCGCCGCCCGGCACAGCCGCTGTTTGTCCGGCTCGAGCAGCCGGAACTCGGCGAGCGCGAGATCGCGGCGCATCGCCTGGTGACCCGGCCAGCTCTGCCAGGCCGGCTCGAAATCGGCCGGCGCGCTTTCCTGAAGATCCTCGCGATCGTCCTCTCGTCCCCTGGAAGGGGATTTAGGGGAAGATTCAGGTTCAGGTTCAGAGTTTAGGCCCTCTGCCGAGTCATAGGGCTGGCGTAGGGCTGGCGCAGGGCTAACGGTTTCGGAGGCCGAATTTAGCCCTGTCTGCGGCATAGGGCTAACTTCACGTGAAACACTCTCAAATTCGCCCCTGGCGGCCGCTTCGATCACGTCGGGATCGACGTCGAGCATCAGCCGGATCAGGTCGCTGGTGCGCTTGCCTTTGCACTCGCCGTTGCGCCGGCCGTACTCGTCGATCCATTGCGGCAGCCGCGCGATCGCGCCGATCTGCTCGAGCCAGGCCAGGCGGTTGCGAACCGTCTGCGTCGACAATTCCGTGTCGTCGGAAAGCGTCGGGATCGATACGAAGCAATAGCCGTCACCGTCGACGTAAAGCGACGCCATAGACAGCGTCAGCTTGGCGTGCGGATTATTGAGGCGCAGGTTCCTCGCCCAGGCGTGCGCCTCATCGGCGGCAATGCGTCGCGCGCGCCGTTTTTCGGTCGTCATCGTGGCAATGCTCTTAAGGTTTCGATTCAACTGGACGCGGTAAGCAACAGAACGGGTTTGGTCAGCGCGGCCCCATCAGCATGAACTGCACGATTTGGTCGTCGGAATAATTCCAGAACAGGCCGCGGCTGATCCCATCGTCGAGGCGATCGAGCCAACGCGACGGAAAGCGCTTCACCCTGACCAGATGATCGCTAACAGCGGCGAGCTGCTCGGCCGGCAGCGCGTCGGCTTCATCCTCGCTCATCAGCTGGCCGGTCGAGCGCACGTAAACCGCGATGTCGAGCTCGCCGAGCTTGGCGGCCTCGAGCACCAGCTTTTGAATGACGTTCGCCAGCTTGACCGCAGGCTCGCCGCCGGCGCCCAGCGTCGCGAGAATGAGATCAGCCGGCATCCGAGCCCCCGCGCGCCAACGTGCGCTGTACGGCCGCCGCAGCGGCGCCTGCGCGCTGGTCGAGCGCGGACCGGCCAGGCGGCGGATCGTTGAACATGCCACCCGTCAGGCCGCGCTCGGCGATCCTGGCGCGCAGCTCATTCCATTCGCGCAGGCCGTCCAGCGACGCGCCGCGCGCCTCCCGCTTGATCACAGGCGCCGGCGTGACGGCAGACGCGACAACCGGCGCGGCCCGCGGCGGCGCCGGCGGCAGCTGCCGCGTTGCGCTGTAGCGTTTCGCCTTACAGCGATCGCGCAGCCGGCCGTAATACTGGATCTTGCAGCCGGCCAACGTGCGGCCCGGCATCGCGACGACAATCGCCGACCAGTCGAGCTGATCGTCATCGCGCAGCTTGAGCAGCCTGGCCTTATCGGCCTCGGTCCAATGCGAGCGCCGGATCATGCCGGCACCTCAACGGCTTCGCACGCCGGCGTGTTGCCGCCGATCTGGATCCTGGCGCTGCCGCGAAACCATTCCTTGTAATGATCCTGCCGACCGTTCGGCTCGATGCGATGCCGCGACACGCAAACGATTTCGCAGCCGTCGCGCGTGCAGACCTTGCGCGAGTCGCCATTTGGCGCGCGCGTCTTTTCGCTCCACTTGTGATTCACCGCCCGCCCCCCTTGCGGTTGCGGTCGAATTTCTCACCCTCCGCGATGATCAGCGCGCCGGCGCGCACCAGGTCGCGGCGATTGCTCTGCGGCTTCCACCAATTGCTCGCCCACGGCCAGGTCATCGGCGGCTCGGCGCCAAAATTATCATCCGCGCGCCGGCGCCACGTCGGCATGATCGCGTAACAGGATCCCGCCGCGGCGAGCTCCCCAACCGGATGACCGTCGTCATGCTCTGTCGACCATCCCTCGCCCTCGACCTGGCGAAACCGCTCGGCGATCACGGCCTGCATGAACGGCGACAGCGGCCGGCGAATGTGGAGCGCCTCGAAAACGCGGCGCAGCGCGAATGATCGCGCGATCGAAACCGCCGTCATGATCAGCGCGAATGTCAGGTTTTGCCGAAACGAGATCGCAACGCCGAGCAGCGGCAGGAAATAGATCTGCGCCGCAAGGCTGATGCCGAACCCGACCACGATATTGATGACGCTCTCGACCAGCGACATGACCTTGCTTTGCTTCATCGTGCGTCCCCCTGCTGTTGAACGGATGCCGGCCCGACCAGCTGCGCCAGGAAGGCGCGGCCGAGCTCTGTGACCTTGAGCGCCGTCGTCGTGGCGTGCAGATAATCCTTGCCGCACAGATGCCGCGCCATTTCGCCGGCAATCGTGCCGCCGGCGTCGACCGCGATCAGCGCGAGCTGCTCGGCGAGCTCGTCATCGTCGACCGGCAGGCGCGTCTGCAGTGCGCCGTCAACGATCTCAGGCGCCGGACAATCGAACAGCGACATTTGCGGCGCGCGGTAAGGCTCGGTCAGCGCGACGACCGGCGGCGTCGGCACGACATCGCGCAGCGCGTGCAGGCGCGACCAGCCGGCCTCGCGCAGCTGCCACTGCCCGCCGGATTGATAGGCCATTTCGCGCTTTTCCCAGCTCGCGCCGAGCACGTCCTGCATGGCCGCGCGCTTCGGATGACAGAAATCCGAAAGGATCGTCAGCTGCTCGAGCTCGGTCAACTCGAGCGCGTCGAGCTCGGCCGGCCGCAGCCATTCCGAGCCGGCGAGCTGGTCGATCGCGACGACGTCGTCAGCGTCATACGGCGCGCGATCGTCGGCCTGGTCGGGGATCGCGACGACATCCGCGACGGCCGCGGCAACGCTGGCCCCGTCTGATGTTGCATTTGCCGCAGCCGTCACGGTCTCGCCGGCGTCGGAGGGCATTCCGGCGGCGAAACTGTCGATCACCTCGAGCCAGTGCGCGTCGACGGCGTCATCGACCCGGCGGCAATTCTCGTCGGATGTTTCCTGCCGGAACGTCCAGCCGCATTGACAGGTCGCGACGCTAAAAGAGACGCTATCCGGATAATCGCGTGACATGCTGACGACGTGACGGTCGACAACGGCCGGATGCGCGCAAAGCTTTTCGGCTTCCAACTTTTCCGCGGCCGCCGGCGCCGGCTTGATCTCGATCGGCGCCGCGGCGGCCTGATTGCCGGCGGCGAGCCAGCCTGGCGGCAATGGATGTTCGGCGTCGACGCGCGCGAACAGCTCGAGCACGGGCAACGGCCGCCCCTCGGCGTCGCATCCGACCATCGTCGCGATCATGTGCCGGTAGTGATCAGGCTTGCGCGAATGCTCGCGCGGCCGCTCGCGATGGTTCGATCCGAATTTTTCCGAGCCGGCCGGTTTCGGCAGGCCCTGGCCGCGCTTGAACAGCAGCAGCAGCTCATCCTGGTCGAACGCGATCAGGCCGGATCCGCTGACGTCGGGATGCTCGTCGTCGGTCTTGGTCCAGACAAAACAGGTCGAATAGGCATCCATCCCGAGCGCCTGCGCGCAGGCCCAGGACAACGGCATGTCGACGCGCGCGAGCTGCACCTCGCCGGTTTCCGCGATCGTGACCTCGAGCTCGATCTCGACCAGCGCCAGGAGGTGCGGTCGCGGGATCCACATGAAGGCCCAGGAGTCCGGGAGCAGGCGCTCGCGCACCTGGCGCAGATAGGCCAGGATCTCCGGCCAGCTCATCGTCGGATAGTGGTTCTCATAGGCGCGGTCGCCGATCCCGCCCTGACGCCGCCAGGGCGGATCGAGATAGACCGCCGGCACCTTCGGACCGGACGGCAGGTCAGCCGTTTGACCGGACAGCGCGGCCGCCAGGTTGCGCCGATCGGCGCGCCCCTTCTCCTCGGCGCCGACCTTGAGCAGATCCATCGCAACGCGCGCCTGGCCGGACCGCATTTCCTCGGCCTGGCGCTCGAGCGCCTGCTCGAATTCGGCCGTATCCATCGCCGCCAGGCGTTGCGCCCGCGACGACAGCTTGCGGTCGATCCCCGCCTCCTGCAGCGTCACGCGCAGCGGCTTGGCGGCTCCGAGCTCGGCCTCGGCGCGTTCTGCGACATCGCCGCCGGCGTCGGAAAACTGTTCCTCGCCGGAACAGTTTCTAGGCCGCCCCTCGGCGAGGTGACCGGCCGCCTTGGCTAGAAGCAGCATTTCGCCGAGGCGGCGCTCGGCGCGAAACCGGATCCGCGCCGCCCGGATCTCGAGATCTTTGTTTTTCGCCTGCCTGGCATAGGCCGACCAGGCCGCCGACTGGCTGCGGATCTCGAGCACCTCGTCGACCGCTTCCGCGGCCGCGATCGCACGCTCGGCCGCCTCGTATCGTGCGAGCTCGCTCAAAACGGGATCTCCTCGAGCTGGTGACGCGGCGGCAGCTCGGCGAGCAGGTCGGCCAGGATCTTGTCGAGGCTCGGCGCCTCGCCGCGCACGCGGCGGTTGATGTTGTTGTCGCGCTTGGTCGACCAGCGGCGGTTCGCACGGCGGTTGTCGAGCGTCTGGCCGTTGATATGGTCGACGACGTGCCGCGCCAGGTAATCGTCATCGCGGGGATCGCAGCGGATCTGCAGCTCGCGATGCATCCGCACCGTGTCGCGCCGCGGCCCGGTGTTGCGCTTGGCGTAGAGAAAACATTCCTTGCCGCGGCCGCCGTGCCAGACGTTCCACTGCCATTGCATCAGCCAGTCAAAATCCTCGGCGTCGACCAGCGTCCAGACCGGCTCGCGCGACGACAGCCAGACCCGGCGCCACGGCGTCCAAGACAGGTCGAGCAGGCCGGCCTCGAAATCGACCGCGCGCGCCCCGACGATGTTGACCGGCGCCTGCATCATCGATGCACCACCGTCAGCATGACCGGCCGGAAATTGTCGCCGGCGTGCAGCACGCGCGCCTTGCGATAGGTCTGCACCTCCGGCATCAGCTCGGCGGTCTCGAGCACGGGCACGAAGGCGTCGCCGTCAAACAGGATGATCGGTGGCACGCCCTCGGCGTCGATCGCGACCATGCCGCGCGCGACCGGACGGTCGCCGTCGAGCAGCGTGACGGCGCAGGCGCGCACGGCCGATCTCATCGCGGCCACCGCGCGCGGATGATGCGCCAGGCCTCGCCGCGCTCGCCCTCGAGCGGCCAGGCGATCACGACCGTGGCGATGCCGAACGACATCAGCACGATCCCGAGCATCGCCCAGCTGAGCAGATCCTCATCCATCACAGATCTCCGCCGTTCTGCAGCGCCGCCAGACGCGCCGCGGTTTCCCGCTGCTGGTCGAGCAGCTGCGAAATTTCCATCTGGCGGTTGAGTTTCTTGCGCCACGGCTCGGCGCATGACCTGGTCAAGGCTTTCCAGACGACGTCGCCGATACGACTATTGAGCAGCGCCGACAGCGCCTCGCCGTCCGGCGCGCCGCGCGGCGGCGTCGCGATCCAATCCTCGCAAACCCTGGTCGAGCGATTCGCGATCAGTGCGAGCTCGGCGGCGAGCTTCTGCTTGAATTCCTTGCGCAACTCGACGAGGACCGGCGCAAACCACCGATGATCCCTGCGGGATTTGCCGAGGTTTTCCTCGGCGGCCGTTTTTGCCTTCCCGCTACCGCCGCGATAGGTCGGTTTCGTCATGTGGAACCCTTCAGCCCAGAACGTCGGAAGTTTCGGCCGGCTCATCCATGCGCCACAGGCGCGGCGCAGCGCGCAGGCCCGCGGCCGCGAGGGCGGTCGTCATCACCAGAAAGGTCGTCGAGGAGAAATTGCCGGCGGCGCGCCAGTTGGTGACGTTCTGGCGCGACCGCCCGGTCAGCCGCACCACGGCCATTGGCCCGCCGAGCGCCTCGATCACGGCGTCGACAGTGTCCAGAGGAGGTACCTCGAGAGCGTCTCGAATCATTTCCATGCGGCCAAATATACATGCAGCATGTACAAAACAAACGTCATCAGCGCATTGATTGAGCGCCATGCAGGGTTTTGAGATAGTTCCGGGTATGAAAGACGGCAAAATCCCGGTCACCGAGGCCGAAAAGCTGGCCGATCGGCTCAGGCGCACCCGCGAAGCGTTCGGCCTCAACCAGGCCGATTGGTGCCGCCTGGTCGGAATCGAACCGCAGGCCTGGTCGAATTACGAGCAAGGCAGGAATCGGATCTCGATCGACCAGGCGCTCAAGGTCTGCGCCGCGACCGGCGTCACGACCGATTGGATTTATCGCGGTCTGATGACGTCAGGACTGCCGACCGAGGTGCAACTCAACCTGCAGCGCAAGCGGCGCTAGGCCGCCCGGCGCAGCAATACGCGCAGCGGCCCCGCCGCAACCCGCAAGGAAGCCTCGCGCAGCGGCTCGCGCTTCGCCTGTATCCAGGGAACGATGACGGCGGTCAGAACATACAGGGCGGCACCGCAGAGCTCATGGGTTGTCGGCCAGTCCAGCGCCCAGGCCGGCGGTATGACGGCCCAGGTCGTCAGCGCATAAGCAAGGGCCGAACTCGCCAGCGCCGCCCCGCGACCGAACAACAGCGCGATCATCGAGATCGCCAGCATGGTCAGGCCGATCTCGCCGTAACCGATCAACCGGACCGACACGGCTCCGAGCGCGGCCGCCAGCGCCAGCGCACCCAAACAGCATAGAAATACAGCGAAAACCGGCGGTCGCACCGGAACCGGCGTCGCATTCACTTCGATCGGCCGCGGCCGCCGCCAGCGCCGGCGCGCCCGCGCGGCCGCGGATTCCGCCTCGGCCTTGTCGATTAGAAAATCGTCCAGACATTCCGTCGTCAGCTCGAGCACCTTGCGCGCATCCTTGATCGATGCCGGCAGCTGCAAGGCGAGCTGTACCGCCAGGCGGCGCAATTCGTCGGTTTGTTCCGGCTCCCGAAGCATTTCCACTTTATCCCACTCCAAAATTTATACATGCAGCATGTATTTCATCTGTGTTTTGTACATGCTGCCTGTATATGTTGTGGCCACATCGGGAGATTCGCCGCATGACCATCAACCAGCCCAAGCAAGCGTTAAGTTTAACAGCTTCCGCCGCATCCCCACCTTTGACAAGTCGCAAATCGGCAGGCTTTCAGCCGCAGGCTGTGCCTTGCTCGCGCATGGTTAACGCCGCTGCGTCGCGGATCTATGCGGCCTGGCAACCGCACGTTGGTCATGACGACGCCCTCCGCGAAGCGCGCGCATTCGCCGGCCGCTTTCATGTCCCGATCGACGGCCCGATGGCCCCGCTTCCCGACGAGGCCGACCTCGACGCCACGCTCGAGGCGGTCGCCGCGGCGATGACCATGCTCGACGCCGCCGCTGCGGCGCAGTGAGGGCCACATGAGCCGGCGACTGCCATCGGACTACTATTTTTACCTGGCGCTGCTGAAATCCAGCCCCTTTGAGCGGCGCCCGCGCGGCTGGCGCTACGGCACCAGGCGGATCGGCGACAGTGTCGTCGACCGCCTGGTCGCCGCCGGCCGCGCCCAAATCATCGGCGATCGCCTGCACTTGGTCGAGGCCGAGCGATGACGGCCCGCCCCCTCCCCGCGGATCCGCTCGAGCTGCGCCAGGCGCTCGAGGCTGCGTTTGCCGGCCGCGCGACCATCGGCGTCCCCGAGCTCGCCGCCCTGATCCCCTTGCATCGGGAAACCATCGCGCGGCATGTTGCCGCCGGCAACCTGGTCGGCCGGCTGAAAGGCCTCGGCCGCGCCAGGCGCCATCGGGTTTTCACCATCGCCGATGTCACCCGGTTTATGCAGCAGCTGGCCGAGGCCGCCCCATGTCCCTCTATCGCCCCAAGCGATCCCCGTTCTGGCATTACGACTTCCGGATCGACCGTTATCGATTTTCCGGCTCGACCAAACTGCGGAATGAGGATGACGCGACCCGCTTTGAAGAAGCCCGCAAGGTCGACGCGCAAATCATCGTCGACCGGATCCGCGCCGCCGGCGCCGAGCCGCTGACGCTCAAGGCCGCTTGCGATCGCTGGTGGAGCGAACACGGCTCGACGCTTTCCGACGCCAAGATCAAATCCGCGCTCGATCGCCTGGTTAAGATCATCGGCGCCAAAACCTATCTGCACGACATCAATGACGACATCGTCTCGCGCATGGTCGACGAACGTCGCCAAGACGTTCGCCGCGATTCAACCGACGACGAGGGCCGGCAGCTGTATCGGCCGGTCACCCCGACCACGGTCAATCGCACGCTCGACCTGCTGCGCCGTGTGGTGCGCCGCGCGCGCGACAACTGGAATGCGGCGATCGTGCGCGAGCCGGTCTGGAAGCGGCACCGCCTCAAGGAAAAGCGCCGGCACGTGCGCGAGATCTCGGCGGCCGAGGAAACAACCCTCGACCAGGTCGAGGATATCGACTTTGCCGAGCTGCGTCGCTTTGCGATCATTACCGGCTTGCGCCGCAAGGATCTGCTGCTGACCTGGTCGCAGGTCGATTTCGAGCTCGCCGTCATTCGCGTCATCGCCAAAGGCGGCGTGCCGCGCGTGCTGCCGCTGTCGGCCGAGGCTTATGCAATCCTTTGGAAGCGCCGAGGCCAGCACCCCCAATTCGTTTTTACCTACAAGGCCAAGCGAACCTGGAAAGATCGCAGCCGGAAAGGCCGCAAGCTTGGCGATCTCGTCAAAGGTCAGCGCTACCCGATCACATATCACGGCATGGGATCGAACAAGCGGAAATGGAAAGCCGCCGGCGTCGACGCGCGGATCCACGACCTGCGCCATACGACCGGAATGCGCACCTTGCGGAAAACCGGCAACCTGCGCGTGGTGCAAAAGATCCTCGGCCATACCGACATCGCGATCACGGCGAAATTCTACACTGACGCGACGGTCGAGGACATGCGCGCCGCGATGGAAGCGACCGCACCGCGCCAGGTCGAGCAGACCCCGCCAAAGGCAATCGAGGACAAGGGCGGCAAATGACGTTGACGCTCAAACCGACGGCCTCCGCGATTATTCCGTACTCGACGACGGCCAGCTGGTCGGGCGCATCCGCTACCCAAAAGAGCGCCAGGCGGTCTGGATCTGGAACGTGGTCGCTCACATCCCGACCTCGACCGGACCGCCGGTCGGTACCGCGCCGAGCTGGACGCCGCAAAGGCCGCCTTCAACACTCGGCCGCCTCTCAGCGCCGGTTTGCGCGCTGTCGCAACATTGGCTAAAGCCTGATCATCATGCAAATCGCCAAATGACCGCACCGATTAACACAACTACTCTCGCCCACAATTATCGCCCCGATATCGACGGATTGCGGGCGGTGGCTGTGCTTTCGGTGGTGATCTTTCACGCGTTCCCTGATGAAGCGTGGCTTCCTGGTGGCTTTGTTGGCGTAGACGTGTTTTTCGTCATCTCCGGATATCTCATCTCGAAAATCCTATTCAGTGAAATCGAGCAGCACCGGTTCTCCTTAGCGAGCTTTTATGGGCGCCGCATCAGGCGCATCTTTCCCGCCCTCGCTGTTTGCCTCGCCGCGGTGTTGGCATACGGTTTCGTCGTGTTGATGCCCTCGCAGCTTGCTCAACTCGGCAAGCAAGTCTTTTTCGGGGCCAGCTTCCTGTCCAACTTCGCACTCTGGAGCGAGAGCGGATACTTTGACGGGGCCGCTACTTCAAAGCCGCTACTGCATCTTTGGTCTTTGGGCATTGAGGAGCAGTTCTATATCCTCTGGCCACCGCTGCTTTGGATCGCCTTCAAACTAAAGGCCGCCATTGGGCGATTGATAGTTGGGCTGCTGGTGGCTTCCTTTGCGGTCAATGTCGCGCTCTCGCTCGCTGACACGTCGAGCGACTTCTACCTGCCCGTCTCGCGCTTCTGGGAACTGCTGGCCGGTGCAGCACTGGCTTGGCGCCCGGATATCAATCTCAAAGCGGGCCTTAAGCATGTAATTTCGTTGGCGGGCATGGCAGCCATCTTGGTGTCCGCGAGATTGTTTGCATCGGAGATGCGCTTTCCCGGCTGGCTCGCTTTGCTGCCCGTGGCCGGTTCCGTCGCGGTCATCCTGGCCGGATCAAATGCCGTTGTTAACAAAACCTTTCTTTCAAATCGCGTGGCGGTGTCCATAGGGCTTATCAGCTATCCGCTATACCTATGGCACTGGCCGCTGATTGCCTTCGCTTATGTTATCCGAGGGAAGCCCCCGACCCTTCTTATGGCCTTCGGAATTGTGATCGTGAGCTTGCTGTTAGCTTGGGCCACATACCGTTTCATTGAACGCCCTGTTCGCGATAGTTCTAATCGCTTGCGCCACACTTCCATTGTCGCGGCCTGCGTCGCCGTGCTTGGTGCGTGTGGCTTGGCGGTATGGGTCACAGGTGGTGTGCCGCAACGTTTTCCCGCCAGCCTCGATCTGGAAAAGATCAACGCCGCCGCCCTCGACGAGACCTACAAGCCGACGAACGGCATGAACGTTCTTGAGTATAACAGCCGCGGATACTCCATTGTGGCTCAAATCGGCCAAGGCGCTCGCAAAGTAGTGCTGGCCGGCAGCAGTACGATGTTCCACTACGGCCCTCGTTTGCAGCAACTCGCAGACGAAGGTTTGTTAGCGGTCCGTGCTTACTTCGTGACGGGCCCGGCATGTCCATTGGTGCCCGGCGTAGTCGCCCGCGATGAGTTTGCAAACTGCGCCCACGTCGCGAACAGATTGTTGGAGCTGGTTCAAAAAGAGAAGGTGCAAACGGTCGTCCTCGGTCCTCATTATTGGCCCAGGAAGAATGCCTTCATCGAACGGGAGGGCAAGTCTATTCCTCTGGATGGGGGAGACGAAGGGAGGCGTGCTTTTTACGCCAACCTCGAAGATTACGTTCGCCAACTGCAACTGAACGCGACGGTTTACCTCGTGCTAGGTGCGCCACAGTCGCTTACAGGTCTAAACCCTCAACGTATGGTCACGCGAGGTGTCACAGGGGTCCGCGTCGAAACGAATGTTGATAACGCCGTGCCAATTGCGGATTTGCGGGCGGTTTATGCTCAGCCCGATGCTGATCTGCGTGCCGTCGCGGAGAGCACCGGAGCGAAACTACTAGATGTCTTTCCCGACGTCTGCGGAAACGGTGAAACGTGCTCAGCCTTTTTTGGAGCCCGCGAGCCGAAATTTACAGACGGTGTCCATCTGCGTCCCGTTTTCGCGCGCAAACATCTTCACTTCCTCGATTTCCTGTTGATGTGATTGCCCCTCCAACTCCCAGTGATGTCCTGCGACGTTCTGCTTACGCGCCGCTATCAGGGGCACAGCGGACGTCAAAAGGCGTCTCCGAATTATGAGTACACGCTCTATTTTCGCGCGGCAAAACACGCGCGCCACTGGCATCCCTTACGCTCAAGTCGGTTGGCCCGGCGCTGAGTCGGCTGCTGAAGGCCGACGCTTTGGCATCGCGTGGTATCGCAAAGAGATACCGAGCTGATGCGTGCTCGTGCTGTCGGGCCTTCAGCCAACAGCCCGAGCCCACGATCGTTCTGAACAAGCTCCTAAGGATTATTTGATCCAAGGATGTATGAGCCGTCGTCATAGCTGAGGTTTTCGGCGTCTTGGTGGCTGCTGGCGGCGCGGGGATCAAGGTTGGTTAGGGTGCAGTCCCGAGACCCGAGATCTCTAACGACTTGTTCATCCTGAGGGCCGGCGCAGACGATGAGAACACTGTCGGAAAGCGCGATTGCCCCATCATCTAACAACTTTCGAAGAACGCCAGAATAGAAGCCGATAACCACGTCGCGCATTCCATGTCCTCCCCCCACGGGAAGTGTCCCGTACCACAACCCACAATTGGGTCAACCCAGAGATGAGAACCAGTCACCGGCAAACAGCGGTCGTCTCCGCGTTAATCCGAACATCCGGTGGGGGCACGGCCGCCCGGCACGTAGTGCGACCTTGCGAAGCTATCCGACCTATCACAGCTTCTCCCCCCCTCGCGTGGCTCGGAGCCTGTCGGAACACCGCCCCGAAATAATTCCCGAACCGAGCCGCCCGAGCTGCTTATGCCGTTGAAGCACAAGCCGGTTTCGCCGCCTGGCTAAACGCTTTCTACTCCGCGGGTTGCAGGTTCGAGTCCTGCTGGGATCGCCATTCTGATTTTGCAGTCAATGATTTCAATAAGTTATCGTCGTTTTTGCCTAACTCGTCCGGTGGGTTAGGCAGTCGGATATCAAACCCGCCTTCAAGTTTCGTCATCGCGGCAACTGCGAGTTTCTTGCGCGCAGCTTCGCGGCAGTAGCGCTCGATTTCGCGAATATCGGTGTGGCCAGTGATGCTCATGATTTCGAGCGCGCTGCATCCAGCCTCGGCCAAACGACGGCACGCGGCCTTGCGCACGCCGTGTGGCGAAGACTTCGCAGGAAGGCCAGCGTCGCATGCCGCTTCGCTAATCCACGTGGAGAACGCTTTCTCGCTGCGAGCGCGGCCGTACATGGTTGCGATGAAGGCCGGGCCATCCTTCGGACAATCAGCGATATAGCGCGCCAGGTCGCTATGCACCGGAATGCACAACTCAACATGGCCCTGGCTCTTCTTTGTGCTGATGACGAAGCCGTCCTTGGTGAGATGCTTCCACCCCAGCCGTACCGCATCGCTGCGGCGCAGCCCGGTGTGCAACAGCACCTCCATTGCAAGCCGCAGCGGTGTGCCAATGTTGTGCCGCTTGCGGAATGCGGAGATATCTTCCTCAGTCCAGGTTCGATGACCAGTGGTTTTCAGCTTGACCCGCTTGGCGACTACCACCGGATTATCACTGCGCATCCCGGCCGACACGGCATAGTCCATCAGACCTTTAAGCCGCTTCCGGAAGTTGCTCGCGGCGGATGGCGTATCGGCCATCTCGTCAATCAGCTTATTGATGTGTTTTGGCTGAAGGCCAGCAATCGGCCCTTCGCCGTGCTTATCAACGAAGCGGTCCAGAACGCCGCGATAGGTGGCCTTTGTCGTTTCAGCCAGCACCTTGAATTCAGTCGAGCCATAATAGCCGCGCACGGCCGCCGCTATGCTGCCGACCTTGACACGCCGCACCTCTGGCATCGGTTCGTCCGTGCTCATGGCCGCACGATAGGCCGTCCAGAATTCTGGCGTGTACAGCGGCGCGGGCAATGCGACTTGCGCCCTGCCCGGTCGTCGCAGATATACGCGAGGCTTGCCGTGCCTATCGATGTACTCGTTTACGAATTTAGGCTTTCGCCGTTGCATGCCTTGTCCCAATAGTCGTCGTTGTCATTTGCGACTGATGCACAATCAAACAGGCGGTCGAGGTCGTTGCGGTCCCATACATCCACGCCCAAGATCACCTTGGGTGGTGGAACCTCGCCCTCTTTGCGCTTCCGGTCAAAGTAGCTCGGTGAAACACCGATGTACCGCGCAGCATCCACTCGCCGCAGGCCGCGAGGCACAACGCGTTGGTTGTCATTGGCGATGTTGGGCAAGGCGCGCCCCCCGAATGAATTACGAGCTTAACACGGCCAAAAAGACCGCCTCCCGGGCGAATTGCGCGCCAACAAACAGTATATATCGAACCGGCGCGGATCCCAGTCAAAACCCGTAAATTTCTGCGACGATGCCGAAAAAAGCCCGCCCGTCATCCGGCATTTATAAGCAGACCGACCCACATGTGGCCTCAAGCCTCAAGCGCTCCCGCGCGATGCGGTCTGCCGACACACCTGTGCGCATAGCGTAGTCTAGGCAGACCCGAATTCGCTCGCGATCATAGGGTGGCCTCATCTCTTGAATCGCTTGTCCGACCGCTAAAGCTAGGTCGAGTACCTGTTCGCGAATACTCTCGATCAACCCCGCAACGTCGCCTTCCGCACCCGCTGAGCCGTCGTAGAATCCAGCGCATGTATCGTAAAAGCGGACCATCTCTCTGATGTTGTGGGGATCCGGTTCGCTAAGCGACTCCAACAGATGATAAGCAGTATCGCGCCGTCCGTCTTTATGAACGGTTGCAGCCTTAATGAAGCCGCCCCGTCTAAAGCCAACAACAAAGCCCAGCTTTGCTCCACCCAATATAGAGACCAAACTGCCCAAGCGCGGCGTTTCACTGTTCGTATATGCCATGGAACCCACCATTTTGTAGCGGAATCGCTACACAGTAACCATAGCGACGGCTATTGCTACGTCAAGTCGTTTTCGCTACGGTGTAGCGGTTCCACACGATTTTGGGGGTACCAGTGATTTCCGCTTCTCAATCTCGAATGGCCCGCGCTGCCCTCAACCTGGGTGTTCGCGAGGTCGCTGAGGCCGCCGGGGTGTCCACCAACACGATTACTAGGCTAGAGCGCGGTGATGAGCTGTTGCCCCGGACGGTCGCCGATATCCGCGCTGCACTCGAAGTCGCCGGCGTCATCTTCCTCAGCGACGGCCAGTCGATCGACGGCGGGCCGGGTGTGAGGCTGGCGAAGCGTTGACGCCCTCGTGGGGCTTCGCGATGAGGGGCGCTGCGCGCGTCCACAGGGATGTGGGCGCCAGGCATTGTCCCGACACGAATCGTCTTGACGCTCGGAGTTTCCATATCGTGGAGGCTGACGATGTCTGGTCCTGCAAACTTCATCGATCGGGACGCCCCTCTACGGCTGCGCAGGGCTGCCGAGCTCGCCTTTCCCGGCGGCGGCATGACCGCAAGCGGATTGCGACGTGAGGCGGTCCGGGGACGACTTGTCGTCGAGCGTATTGCAGGCAAGGATTACACCACCCTCGCGGCCATTTCGAGAATGCGTGAGCTGTGCCGCATACCAGCGAAATCCGAAATTTCTGTGGGGCGCCTGAATTTGTCGCCCGAGCGACCTATTTGCGAGGACACCCTCAACTTTCTGGTGCGGTCAGACGTTCGGCTAAACGGCCCTCTCAATCTTCGTGAACGCCTGCGCTCGGATTGTGCCGAGACCGACAAGGCAAATAAAGCGCGGCCAATTTCCAAAAGAGAGAGGGATGCCCTGAAGTTGTGTTTCGAGGCGCGTGGGATGCCGATCGCCCTAAGCACACATTGGCCGAGAACGGCGCTGTGGCTCCTGCTCCATGGCTTCATTCAGGCCACGGGCCACGATCAGCGGGGAAACAGAATCTATCGGATCACCCCCGAGGGCGAAGCGGCCTGGCTGGCCATGTCGGGTGACGGCTAAAGAATAGTTGCCCCCACCACCCTCCGCGATCTAAAATTGCGGCGGGTTTGGGGATCCTTTCCATGAAGATGTTTTTCGCAGCGCTCGCGCTGCTTGCAGCTTGCGGCAATTCCGCTCGGGCGGCTGACTGCACTTCCATTGCTGACACACAGGCCAGGCTGGCGTGCTTCGACAAAGCGGCCAAAGCACCAAAGGCGGCGATCAAGAAACCTCCCACCGACGAGTTCGCTGATGCCAAGGCGGCGCTAGTGCGCAAGCTCACCGATCCCGAATCCGCGCGTTACACCGACCTTTTCAAGGTCTCCACGCCTGATGAGGGCGAAGTGGTTTGCGGAATGGTCAACTCGAAGAACCGCATGGGCGGCTATGCCGGTGCCCGAGGATTCATCTTCCACAAAAGGCAAAATCTCGCAACGCTTATGCTTAGTGGTGGATCTGATCCGGACTATCGCGGCGAGAACGCCGCCTCATATTGCGTCTACTGCGCTAACGATCCTCGCGGTGATCGCGAATTTTCCGTCCACTGTCCGTCGCTCATCAAGTCATACAGATCGGCCCGCTGACTCGACCTGCCTCGCGCTACCATCAGCGATTCGAAAGGTTCAACATTGGATACGTTCTACGAGATTGCCAAGGCCGTCGGCGCCGCTTCCGGATTGCTGGCTATCAGCCTCTTGCTTTGGGATCGTTACGCTAAACACGTCCCGGTGGCTGTCATCGTCGCTAGACCGCTCATGGCAGGCAGCCGTCAGATAGTCCCCTTCCTGTATCTCAAAAACCCCAGTGATCGACCCATTTTGGTTTCGTGGAAGGACGGAGACCACAGGAAGATGCGCGTCGCCAAAGGGCAATCGTTAGAAGGCGTGCTTCAAACCATGTTTGATGGCGATACGACCATCTCGCTAGACGGAGGTGCGGAGGCAGTTCTCCCGATCTTTAGGCCTCGCGAGTACGACGCCATTAGTGCCGAAAGCCAGATAGAACTCTGTCTGCGTTGGAAATTTGCGCAGCCACGCATATGGAAAGTAGACCGATCGATCGTAGCATCAATCAGGAAGATCGATCTGGATCAACTCGTTGAGGGCTACTATGAGCACGACGAAGGATAAGCACGGGCGGTGACCAGACGACAACGTTCGCTGATGCTTCAGGCAAAGAGGGAGCGCGAACAACAGAAAGGAAGCCCTTGCAGGTGCCGGTCCGGGCGGATCGCGGGCATCTGCTGCCTTTCCGGCGACCGCTGGCACAAGCCCCCAGCCTCTCTTCGGCTGCGGCTCCCGAGACCTGCACCGCCGTTGGATCGATGCTACATGCGAATGCTGGGCAACTGCGAAGCGCCAATATCGCGGGAGCATATCATCAGCGAGAGCGTCATCGAAATTTTGTCCTCAGGTGGTGAATTTACTGTCGGCGGCTTGCCGTGGCTCCAGGCCGGGGAAACAAAAGCTCTGGCGCCCGGGAATCTGACAGCGAAATGCCTATGCAGGGGACACAACAGCGCCATCCATCCGCTCGATGACTGCGCGAAACTATTTTTTTCAGCTCTTAAAGGATGCCTAGAGAGGAGCGAGGCGGAACAGCCAGTGCTGCTGTCGGGCCACGATTTGGAGCGTTGGTTACTTAAGACGCTGAAGGCGATGGCGGCGTCCGGAAATCTCGCGAGCGGCAGAGTAAAATTGCCGGACTTGTTTCAGCGCGACGTCGATGTCGTGAAGATGATTGAGGACCCATCGACGTGGCCGCAGGCCACCGGATTATACTTCGTTATGCATCCGGGCAGCCGCTTCATCAATAACAAAAGAATTCAGATTCAACCGTGGTACGGCGACTCCAAACAGGAAATCGTAGGCTTATGGACGAGTTTTTTGGGATTAGAATTCGTGCTCATGATAGCCGCTCCAGTCGTTTCCAAGAGCCCGATTCTGCGTGAATGGCTATACAGACCAGGACGCATCAGAGTGAACACAGGAAGCACTCGTAACCTGATCGAATTGAGTTGGGCCGACAATCGCAAGCATCTGTCCATCAATGCCAGCTTTGATCGGTCACTTGTGAGATAGGCTATGACAACAGGCACAGCGCAGCATCAACTATCGATTGACCAGCGGCTCGATCGCCTTGGCCAGCATATCGTGAGAGCGCGACTGTTTCTGGATCTCTGGTCCTACTTCGAACTAGATGACACCAGAAAGCACATCATCGAGACCATGCGCGACTACAATGAGTTTTTCCGGTTCACTCCGCACGCATATCTTCTCACCTACTGCATTTACATCGCAGGAGCCTTCGAAAAGAGGCGCGACACGATAAACTTTGGAGCTTTGATCCGAGACATGACCGGCGCGGGCCATCTGCAGGGCTCGCAAGAAGCGGAGGTCGCGGCGCTCATGCTGACCGCCAAATCTGCAGCCGGGAAAGTGGCCATTCTACGCAACAACGCGTTCGCCCATCGAACCAGCGCAGTTTCCTACAATGATGTTTTCGATTTAGCAAAGGTGTCTCCTGCCGAATTGCGCGAGCTGACCGATGTCGCGCTAAAACTGTTCAATGCAATGGCCGCACTCCGAGGAGCCACCAAACAGTATTTCACCGAGTTACCTACCAGAGACGCGAAGAGCATGATGGCGGCACTGGCCAACAAGAGCTAGGAAGTGAGGGACCGGCATCTGGCGCCGCCCCGATAACGCCACCGGCTACCGGCCTTATCGGGGCAACGATGCACCAGCGCGCTCCGCCCGCCACACTGACCAATCAATCGGTGCCGGCTCAACCCTCTTGCCGGGTTGAAAGGCGCGGACGCCTGTCGTCAAAATATCCAAGATGACCAAGCGCACCGCTGGCGCGCTACGTCAGAAGGCGCTCGTGTTAGGGGTTGGCTTAGGCCATCAGCGGTGATGGAAGGCTGGCTGGTTCACTCTCGATCAGAAGCGACCTGCCAGAATTCGATATTGGTTTGCCACCAATCTGACGCGATCGGGTGCAGACTGTCGCGCTGCGATGGCGGCGGCCTTGCATTTGAGGTTGAGGGCTCGCTTTCGCCAGCCCCGGCGAGCCCTCCCTCAGTCAGCAAAACTGACCTATTTAGTTTTTTGCGAAGTGTGACTTCGATGACACCGCACGCCGGCTCGGCTGCTGTAGGCTTTGTCTCGCCGGGGCTGGACTCAATATTTCACGTTTTCATTTTAACCCGGCTGGCCGCAGGGGTTCGCCGCTGCGGCCTTTTCGTGTGGCGCCTACCGCCATGGTGAAGCCATCTATCCAAAGAAGCTGGTGGCGTCGGTGGTACCTCCTACCGTACCGGGGAAGAAGGTAGCCACTCCAGCGCCGGCAGTGCCGGAACATTGTGCGAGGGCGTGCCGCTGGCCGGTGACGGTAAACCCACCCAACGTGAAGGTCATGCTAGGGCACTCGCAGTAGCCAAATCGGCGCGCTGTGAACGTTGCCCCGCTGTACGTGACATTCGCACCGAAGGTAAAGGTTGAGCTGCTGGTGGTGAGCTTCGCCGCCCCATCCCCGACGAGAAAGAGGCCGATGCCTCCGGTCAGCACCTTGTGATTGGCACCGGCACAAGTCAGCAGTCCGCCGCTGTTCGCATAGATCCGAAAATTCGCGCTCGATCCATTGTACTCCATATTCTGGAGGGTGACGCTCGTCGCCGACGAGACGGCAACATCCTGCGCCACCGACGACTGCACACGGGCACCAGATATCGTGAACCGTCCACCGACAGCGGTGGTGGAGATTGCGACGCCGGATGAGTTGCTGATAACGACGTTTGAAGGTGTCGCGTTGTTGCCTTGGAACGTCACCGCGCCGGAGCCTAGATAGCTCTTCAGGACGAGCGCGCCATACGTACTGTTCGCGACGTTGACCATAACATCGAAGGTCGAGCAGTCGAGCGCTGCGATAACATCCATTGCTTTCTGTGGCGTCGCGAAAGCCGTGCCGGTGGTGAGCCCATCGTTAGCGTCGTTTCCCGTCGCCCCGTTGACCTCATAAGTGGCGTTCGCGGTGAGCACCTTGCGAACGCCAACGTTCGACTGAGCCTGTTGCTTCTGAGATGAAGAGAGCGACTGAGCACCGGCGTAACGAACCACGCCGATATTTGTAGCCGCAGTCGCCGCGCTTGCCACGTCCGACAGGTTGTTGGCACTCGACAGATCGCCCGCGCCTTTCTGCGCAACGAGACCCCACTTTCCTGCCGCTAGATCGGTGGCAAATGTGCCCGCCGTGTGAGGCACGAGACACATGTAGGACGACCCACCGCTTGACACGAAACTTGCCGGAGGCCCGACAACATAGGCGGTCGCCGTCATCCAGGCTGCTATGGGTAGCAGCGGGCTCGGGCCGGTGCTGCCGGTCGCTCCAACACCGGCTAGCAATTGCCAATAGGTCACGTTCGGGGCGGCATGGCCGGCACTCGGCGTGGCGTTGGTGTAGATGTACGACGATCCCGACGTCGTCTGCACGTCGCCGTAGGAATACGTTGCGGCGTTGTCGTAAGCGCCTCTGAATTGGAGCCCTTTATAGATTCCGAGATAGTACCATACGCCGCCAACCTTCGCCCACGTCTTTCCGGTCGTCGGCTGGAACGCATATTGGCCGTCGTCGCCGAGGGAAGGATCCGGCACGGTCTGGTTGACGTTCACGAAAACGAAAAAGCCGCTCGTGTCCATTGCGCTAACAAGCTGATCAACCGAGCGCGCGTAGGTCTCACCGACGATGCGCTGTTGCGACACCTTCCAAACCACATAGGCGGCGCCACTAATCGTCGAGCCAGGCCACGGCGTAATGACAAGATGCGTGTCGTCGGTTACGTCGGTGATCGTGGCGAGGAAATGACCGCTCTGGAAAAGATCGCCTGGCTTAACGTTGCCGGCGCTCGACCAAAGCGGACCAGCGCCGGTCACAACGGTGCCGTCTGCCGATACTGCGACGGTGCCGGTGGAGTATGAAGAGAGTGCGGTCACTTTGATTTCCTTGCTTCGATGCGCGCCAGCGCTTCTTCAATTCGCAGCCACACGCCGTCGACCCTGCGCCAGACCTTGCCGGTGGATGGTTGGAAGGCGATCCAGCCGCGAGCTTGGGGCGGCGGTTCGGTGAGTTCGGGCGGTAGGTTGCCGAGATTCAATTTCATTTGTGGCCCTTAGTGCTGCGCCTTGCATCGCCATCGCCGCGTGCTAAAAGCCGCCACGAAAGCAAATGAAGGAAATTTCCTTGGTCAAGAAAAAGAAGACTGTTCGTCGCGCGTGGACGAAAGACGATGTGAAGACGCTGAGGTCACTCGCAAAGCAGAAGGCCGGTGTCACAAAGATTGCAAAGACGTTGAAGCGGACGCCGGGTGCGACTGCTGTCAAAGCATTTGTTCTTGGCGTGTCACTCAGCACGCAGTAGCGCTGGCGCAACTACAGGCGCTCCTCCCCGAGCTCAGTCAGCAGATGCGCCCGAATCCCGAGCACGACCTCGGCCGGCAAATGTCGTTTGAAATGTCACGCATAATATAATCTCATATTGTTGCAAAGAATTGGTTGGGGGCGGACGCGCTGTTCCCCGAACGCGCCCGCCCACTGCCATCGCCGACGAGGAACGCGGCGCGCGGCGTTACTCCATCTCTTTCCAAACCAACCGCTGATCGCGCGGCTTCGCAGCCTTCACCTGGGCTTCGGCCTCCCGCAAACGCGCGCTGCGGCTGGCTGGCTTTCTGTGCTTGGCTACGTCGGCCTTGCATACCGCGTCCAGCTTAGCAATCAGACCGCGAAGTTCAGCGCGGCCGTCCTTCTTCTTCGTCATGTTCAGACTCCGGAATAAATCAATTCATGGCTTGCCGGCAGCTTCCAGTCCGGCCTCTTGCCGGCGGCTACGTGACCTAACTCGATTGCGCGTTCGATAATTGAGCGCAGCGGGGAATATTGCTCAGTCAGGTCGCCGAATTCCGTCATCAAAAGCGGCTTCAGATAGCGCCGCTCGATGCCGTCAAGGCGCGCCTGATCGACGAATTCGTGAGCGGCCAGCACGGCGTCACCAAGCTGGCGCGAAGCATCGACGACGGTCTCCACGAGCTTCTGATAATCAGGCGCGCGCTCTGCCACCACCAGTTTGGAATATTCTCGACGCGCCCGCGTCAACTCAGGCGCAAGAAGTTTCAGCGCCTCTGCGATGCTCTCCAACTCCCGGCCAATTTCCTTGTAGCGCGACTCATCGGGCCAATTCGGCGGGAGCGGCGGCGGGTTGATTTCATGCTCTGGCTGCGGGCTCAGCAGTTCGCCGACCAACGCAACTGCACCCTCGTGCCGCACAACCGGCTGCGGTTTCGGTTTGGGCAGTTGCGCGACCCAGCCCAGAACAGACCGGCGCGCAGTTTCCGCCAGGCTTATCTTGCCTGCCTTCAGCGTGACGCGTTCCTCACCGGCAGCATCAACGGCGCGCACAAGGGTTTGCGGCGCGCTGTCGTTCAGATCGAGATAAAGCGCGTCCTGTCTATCCAGGAGCTCGCGCTGCTTTTCCAGCAGCGCCGCATATTTCGGATGCACAGCGCGGATGCGTTCGATCAGGGTGGGTTCGGATTGTTTTGCCAATTGATTTACTCCCAGATGCGCCACGCGTGGCGCAGGATGGTTGGTAAGTGGAGGGTATGGTCGACGGGTTTAGTGGTCGGCGTGGACGTTGTGCTCTATTGCCACGACGACCGGGCGGCCGTCGCGCTCGCCGACTTCAAAAAGGACGCGCGTCCCGATTGCGGCGGGCACGCTGGCACGCTGAAGGTCCCCGAGCCGACAGAAAACGCGAACGCCGCGCCTGTCATCGCGCGCAACGAAGACGTAACGTTTCGCGTCATTGACGTGCACGATCCGGCCCGCGATTTTTCGCTGCGGATCGTCCTCAGCATCCTCTTCGGGCTCGGGCTCGTCCCACGTTCGAAGTCGCTTCGCCCATTTAACGCGAAGTTTGCCGCTGTGGACTTCGGTTTCGAATTCGACGGGAACGCCGTCGCATGGCTCGATGCCGGCATGCTGCAGCACGGACGCGTGAATGAACACGGCTTCGCCGGGAGGATAGTCGTATTCGACAAAACCGAACGATCTCGCGTAATTCCAACGGGCGATTTTACCCCACGCCATTCTGAAAATCCTCGATGATTGCGCGGAGTGCCTCGCCACTGATTGCGGTGACGCGAGTGGTTGCCGCGCGGACGGACTGGCCGAATTCCAACTGCGTGGCGCTGGTCAACACGGTAACGGCTGCCGGATCGAGTTGAAGCACGACAGACAGGATCGGAGCGGCGTTCACACGCCCGGCAATTGCGGATTCAAGCCAATCATCGAAACGCAGTGCGCCGGCGGTAAGCGCGGAAACCTCCCGGACCGTGGCCGGCGCGTTTCCCAGGCCATTGTCGGCGATGGCAGCCAGTAACAGCGTGGCGAGTTGCCGGTGGGATAGATCTGGCCGCGTGCTGCCAGTCGTCACGGGTAGCAAGCCCGCTTCGCTGACACGCTGGACCAGCGCTGCGACTCGGTTAAAGTTCAGCCCGAGGCGCCGCGCGACGACCTGGACAGCGCGACGTTTGCGCATTGTTTTGCAATCCTAGTTATGAGAGATGAAATGAAACACGGCTCACGGCACTACGCCGGCAAAAGAGGTGCGCCGGGTGATGGCCGGCGCGCCAAGTTTTGCACGTAACGTCGGCCAAAAATTGTGGCCTTCATATACGAACCTTCCGACAGCGGGCGGAGGCAGTATGCGGGATCAAATAATTAGGCAGCCTGCTTTTGCACCTCAGCAAGCGCCGCCAGCGCCCTATCCTGTGCTCGCACCGCGCGCTGCTCGGCGCCTTTGCTGTTGCCCCATCCACGCTTGCTGGCGATCTGACGGGCTGACATGCCGTCCAGGGCCTCGTGTAGCACCGCTACATGGTCCCCGAGGGCGGCATCCATCTTCGGCGCATCCATGGCGGCAACGTTCGCGTTTTCAGCGGCGTCAGGGGCGCCGACGAAACTGCCGGGCGTTGCACGGGCATTCCGCCGCGTCTTGCCGCCGAGCCAGTTCACGCCCATTGCGATGCCTGTCTGATACTGTGGCAAGCGGCAAGCTGGATAAAGGCCTGCACTCGCCCACGCCTCCTCAAATGACTTCCCGCCACCGAGCCCCATGCGATCGATCTCGCGACGGCGGGTGTCGCAGAACTCGCCCATGGCATCGACCCATTTCGCGGCGCACTGGCGGCGATAGTCCTCGCCAGAACTACCGCGTTCTACATATCTCGACCGTTCCGGGAAACTGCCCGTCGCCGGGATAGCAAGGTAGGCTGCCCCCTCCTCGTCCTGCTCCGCGCGGGTTTTCCGGCGTTTGCCCTTCGGCTGCGCATATCGCTCGAACGCTTCGAACCACTGTTCGCGGCCATTCTTATCCAGCACGGGATTGCCGGCAGAATCGGCTCGGCGCCAATGCGTGATCTGGCCTTTCTTGTTGAAGCGCAGGCCGTCGATACCCGCGCGGGCGATCTCGCCAGGCGTCGGGCGGATTTCGTGTACGCTGTCGACGCCCATATCGCGGGACAGCTGGTTGTCATTATCCGGGTACAAGTCTGTCTGCACAGGTCGATCGTAGCTGAGCAAGTTCGCCAGGTCATCGCGCCTGCCGGCGCGGCGGAGCCTAGTGATGATCGGTGCGGTGTGGTGGCTGTTGTCGTTTGCGTGTGCGGGCATCTGCCCTCCTGTGACGGTGATGCTGTGTGCTGTTGGTCGCGGGTTTACGAAACGGGCATCGCTCTTTCGCCGATAGCCCGCAGCAGGAGCCGCTGAATATCCAGTACGACCGCCGGCGGCTCGCGGTCGCATCCGATCAATGAGCGTGGATTGGGATCCAGCGGGTTGGCGGCGAACTTCGAGCGGCCAAGTGCTGCGGCGAGGGTGATTTTCAGGTCGCGCAGCTCGGCGCGGTCATGCGGGCCACGCAACATGTCGATGCCCTGCCGAAATATGGCAACGGCCTCGGGAGAGACCCGGGTCGCGTTGCTGCGCTTGTCTCGTTTTGGTCGTGGCGGCATCAGGGTTCTCCAAATTCGTCGAGCGCCCAAACGCTATACCTCGATCCGTTGGGGTGCTCGGCGTGCCAGCGTGCCATGATCTCCGCGCCGTAAAGTCGCCAGGCTTTGCGGGCCGCCTCTCTGTCCGGGTAGCTACTCGCGTCGAGTTCGCAGATGCCCCACAGGTCGCCCGTGCACGGCCAGCCCATTTCGAGCGCACATTCCCAGTTCTCCAGCGTGCCGGCAGCCTGCTTGCGTCTATCCTTCCGCTTGCGTACGGGCATCTCAGCGTCGCGCTCCGTAATCAGCTGTCCGGGGCGGTCGGCTATCTGGCGCGGCAGCATCCAACGCCAACTCGCGCAGCAACCGGGCGAAAGCCAACCGTGAATCGCGCTCGATGGCCACGGCTGGATGCGCTTTCAGGACGCCATACCGGTCCGGCACGGTGATTCCATCGGCCGCGACGGCCTCGCGCGCTTGTTCAGATCGGTCCCAAGCCTCGCCGGCCTTCACCAGCAGGCGAAAATGAAAGGATTCGAGGTCGAAATCAGCCAGAATTTGTTTAATCCAGCGCCGAGTTGGCGGTGCTAGGTGTTTAGGGATGACGTGCGTCATGGTTTGAATTCCTTTGAAATTAGGTTGTGATGGGGTTGTCGATAGGTCGAAATGGGGTCGCAACCACTTGAACCGGGGCACCCCCCACGCGCGTTGCAGGATGCGGCCGGTCGGCAGGCGGTGGGCTGGCAACTTCTGACCTACCCGTACCCTGATGCCTTTGCTTTGGCCTTCCGCAACAGCTTCGTCACGTCCACCAACGGTGTATCGTCCCGCTCCGGCAGTGCGCGCGGCTGTCTGGTGCCTGCATCCAGCCCGCGTTTGATTACCGCTCGGCAGGCACGCTCACCGTCGACCGCTAGCAGCCCACATCCGTGCGCAGCGTCGAGCAGGCCTTGCTCGGCATCAGCACGGTCTAACGCACCAGCGCCGATGAGCGTCCCGAGCCGGAACGAGCTGGTGTTGAGCTGGTACCCTCTACTGCCTGCCGGGCAGCGCGACAGCGAGTCTAGCTCGGATTGCACCGCGCTGGTGACGTAGGCGTCGTGGCTTTGCGGCTGGTATGGCTGGCTCGGTCGCGGAACGTACGGGGGCGGGCGGACCATGGCCAACAGCCATTCCGGCGCCTCGGTGGGTGGCAGGTCGCGCTCCAGCGTGTAACCAGGATTGCCGGCCGCAATGACGTAGCCACGGCCATCACCGCGTACATCTAGGCCAGGCGGCAGACGTCCAGGCGAATTGCCCAAGCCAGCTACACGCCGCCAGTAAAGGTGCTGCCCGCCGCTGCGGGTGCGCACAGTGCGCGTTAGCGGCAAGGGCGGCAGGCTTGCGAGGCCGACATCGCCACCATGACGCGGATCCACGTCCAGCACCCAGCAGTTCGTACGCTCTCCGGTCGGCATGCCGACAAGCGCGTCGGGCCAGTCCGACCACCAACGCTGAATCACATGTGGGAAGACGGACGCGGCTTTAAAGCCGTTGCTGGTATGGGGCCGTTTGTTCTCGGGCTTGCACGGGAAGACGAGTGTACCTGTGGCGGCGAGGGAGAGAGCTAGTTCAATGCTCATGGCAACATCTCTATTCAGTGACACCATGACACCCAATGACTCCGTTTTACGTATGAGCTTCCACACACGCGCGTGTAGGGCGATAGATACGTTTCAGGTGTCACTAGGTGTCACTGTGTTTAATTTCAATGAGTTAGGCCGCGGAAAGGTGACACCTGCTAAGTGTCATTCGCCTTCGTACCGGGCTGGGTGCTCATTTTTGATTTGTAGCCCGCTGAAACCTCTACCGAGCGCCACCCTGTATTCCCTAAATCCTTCCCGCCTTAGGTGTTCAAACAGGTCACTTTGCTTCCCGGCATACTCGTTCGCCGCTTCTGCATAATTCTTCCACGACGTGAAGAGATCACTCCGCGTAGCCTTGAGATACTTGTTGTCCTTTTCGACGCGGCAACACTCCTCCAACCATTGAGAAATTGTGTCTTGGCTTTCGAAGTAGTCGGCATTCGCATCCTTTACCTTAGAGGGCCTGCCTAACCCGACCCGCTGCCAATCCAAGCAACCATTGATCGCCCAACGCAAAATTCCGGCTGCTTCGGCCTCCAGCTTCGCGGGAAGGTCCTGATCGACGACGGCAGGTTTGATCGAGAATGGCACGACATTGAGCCGGCGCTGCATTGCGTCGGATACGCGTTTCACGCGCGGCATATGGTTTCCAACGATCGACAGCTTGAACCGCGGCACGAATTCGAAGTTGTCCTGCCGCATGAAGCGAGCCGCGATCCTGTCCCCACCAGTAAGCTGCTTCACCCTTGCCTCGTCCCACGCCTTCCCTTCTTCGGTTTCACTGGCCGTCACAAGTCTCGCACCGGCAAGCCGCGCCAACTCAGTAGTGTGCCGATCGAACTTTGACGCGGTGAACACCTCCATTCCAGCCGTCGTCGCGTAGTTGTTGAGAACATATTCCATGATGGCTATGAATCTGGACTTTCCTGTCCCACTTGGACCGAATACAAAGACCAGGGCGTGCTCCCGCGTATCACCCGTCAGGCAATAGCCGAACCAGCGCTTAAGAAACCCGATAAGCTCACTGTCGCCGCTTGTGGCCTCGTTAAGGAAAGCGATCCACCGCGGGCAGTCTTCGTTATCTGCAGGCGCAACCGCGGTGAGCTTCGTAATCATGTCGTCTTGATCAGCGGGCCGAAGTGCGCCGGTTCTCAGATCGACTGTCCCACCCGGAGTCCCAAGCAAATAATCGTCCGCATCCCACTCTGAAATTGAAGTGGGCATGGGCGGTTCCTTCTGGGCTAATGTTTCGATGCCGCGAATGAAACTTGCTTTGCGCGCAGCAATCAGTTCCTTCGTTTTTTTTCCGGTCGACGCGGTGTGGGCGAGGATGCGGGCTTCGTGCAGCACGGCTCCGGGCTTTGTTTCCAACCAATGCGCGCCGGACCACTTAAACCACTTCCCGCGGTCGCAGTCGTACCGGAGGGCAAGTTGATTGCGCCGCACCAGTACGGCAGCAAGGTCGCTTTCGGAGAGGTGGATGACGGCGCCGTCGACCACAGCGATGGGCTGCTCAGTCGGCGCGAACACGGCCGCGCCGTCATGCACAGTCGCATTGCCGACATCATCGCCGACACGGCATCCGATTAGCGTAACCACGCCATTGTGCCTGCTTAAGGTACCCCCGTGGTCGCGCTTGTAGTCGAGGAGGATCTTGTTGTCGCTGGTCTGAGCGTTGTCGTTAGCGTGCGCGTTGTTACCGGAAAATGTCTGCGCTTCTTCGTTAAATTTAGGCTGTGCGCTCATGGGCGGATGCTCCCTCTATGTACTGAATTGCGGCCTCGGCAATCTCCTGCGCCAGCTTGGCCGAGAAGGTAACCACCCGCCCGCCGGCCGAGTTGGGCGCGTGCGCCCGGTAGCGGCCAGGCATCTTGTCGGCGGTGATCTTTACGTTGAAGGCCGCTATGTCGTCGCTTAGAGCTACATTGGCGTAACAGATGACGCTGCTGTCATGTGTTCGCCTCGCAGATAGCATCTTCACCATATCGGAAACCTCTTCAGCATGGCCGCCTGGACCTGTCGCACGCTGAGATTATCGGGCAGCGTCATCGCGTACTCGTTGAACAAGTGGATGCGATCCGGACTCGGCATCGTCAGCCAATAATGATCGTTCGGCTCAGCCCCCCGCCGCTGATCTGATTGTTGCTGCATCTGCATGGTCTCCTCCTCCGAATGGTCGGCGTACAAAGGGTAGTAGGCTCGGCAAGCAAAAACGCTAAATGCGATACACAGACAAATACGGGCGGCGCGCGCAAACAACAGGGGCGCCGACCGGCGGGTTATTATGAGCGGTGCCGCGCACACTCGAGAAGTTGGAGCCGGTACGGCCTTGGTCGCCCGAACAACCCGCGTGCCGTTCTTGAGTTTGGTGGTTTTGATGCCCATGACAAATATGGTTGTCGTGGACGCAAAGTGTGCACAAAAGAAAACGCCGCTCGGTGGGCATACCGGGCGGCGCTCTTGGGCGGGCGCATTCTGCCATGGCTGCATCACCGCCCGAGGTTAGGCAATCTTCGAATTTCTCCATGGGAAACAATGGCAGAAAAATTGCCTAACCCTGCCGTCAAGCCATTGAGACAATTGATTTCAATCAGTCCTGCTGGGATCGCCATTCATCACTGGATTGACGAAGCCGATGGAGCCGACTTGCGGTATCGGCCGCCCGCTCACCGGAGACGTCTTCAAGAGCCTCGCTGTTCTCGTCGATCCCGTGGACGATTTCGATTCGCGCTGCCGGAATTTCGGTGCCGCTTGATCGACGTGACGGACGCACAGTTACCGATCCTCACTACTTCACGAATACGTGGGTACCCTCGCCCCGGTCTTTGAACCGGACAGACGAACCCTATCTATGCGCCGGGCGACGTGCGCCCGATAGGGAATTCGATGCTGCCAACCGAGTGGACGAGAATGGCTATCGCATCTGCGGTTGCCGTGATCGCGATGTCGTATTTGGCAATCGACGCTGGCGTCGTGAACTCCAGCGTGATCACACGGCGCATCGAGACGGCGCGGGCTTCCATTGCGGACGCGGCGGCCAGTCAGCATCAACTCGCCTTCGCTATTCAGGCCTGGGCGCGTCCAAGCCGCCAGAAGGCGGACTCGGAGCCACATTTGGAGCACTGCCTGGCGATCGATTGAGTCAGGCGCAGCACCAGATCAGCCGACGCCTAAGCGCCCTTTCTTTTGTTCACGGTCCGACTCCGCTTCGTTCCAAAAGCACGAATCGTCATCGCAAAAATCGGCAGCGCGCATTCATTAATGCCGCGTTTCGCTGGCTCGGTTCGTTCATGCATCCGAGGTCACGAGCACGGGCCGCAATCGGTACGCATCGATCGCGGCGTTCGACAGCAGCAGCCTGCGCCGCTCGCCGCGCAGCATCAACCGGTCGATCCTGTTCAGGATGAAGCGGGCTGAATCATTGGGCTCACCGGTGAGCAGGCCGGATTGGTCGAGATATTTCCAGGCGATCTCGAAAGACTGCGCGCGCAATTCGGGGTCTGTCATAGCCGGCCAACGTCGACGGGGAACGGATGTTCCTAACCGCGCAACGCCAGTCGCAGCGAACCACGGCGCGACGAAATGCGTAGCGCCGCGAACGAGATCACGACCAGCACGTTGGCTGCAACGAAATGGAGTGGTGCCGACCCGCCAGCCCCGGTCGGCTTTGAAGGGCCCCGTGCTTGTCCCCCCGAGCACGGGGCTTTCTCATGCAGGCCAACCAGCGTCCCGACCTCGGCCGGCCATTGACGCGAGATCTCGCCGAGGATGCGATTAGTCCGTCTGCTCGTCGCGCCGGTCGCGGGCGAGCTGATGCCAGGCCAGAGCCAGTTGGATCAGTCTCTGCCGGTCGGCGCCGTCGGCGGACGCCGCGGCCCGCTTCATCGCCGCCTCGGCTTCGTGCTGTGGGTCGTACTTGGGGCACATGAGGCCGAACCTAACCGACCGATATGGACGGACCGATGGCAATTTCGTCCGTATGAATGCGGGGTGGCTTCGCGTCGTCCGAACCCACCCTGACGCATCTGTGAAGTGCGTCACAGCCTGCAACCGGCGTCTCGGCTAAACAGAACTCAACCGCTCGCACCACCGCGAGAGGGCATGGGTGGTCCATCATGACACAGGAAGCAGCAGCCGAGGCTCACGTCCCAACGCGACGCGCAAGGCCCGACCTGTTCGGCGCCACGTTTCTTGCCACCATCGGTATCGTGATGCTGGCCTGGATCGCAGGCCTGGTCTGGGCCGCGATCGCGTTCTTCAACTGGCTGGTGTGACGCGCGAAGCGATCAGTATCGCTTCAGCAAGCAATACGTTGCCCAGACAAAAAGAGGCGGGCCTGCGCCCGCCTCCTTGTTTCAGACCTTGCCTGAAGCCTCAGTAACACGCGCGAGGATCGGCCTGCACATACTGGCCGCTCGGATAGCGGTAGTAGCAATTGCCCTGGGCGAAATAATAGCCGGGCCGCGAGGCAGCCGTGGCGCCGGCGATCGCGCCGGTGGCGCCGCCGATCACGGCACCCGCGGCCGCGCCCGAGGCGTTGCCCGAGATCAGGCCGCCCAGCACGCCGCCGACGATGGCGCCGCCAAGTGCGCTTGCGCCGGGATCAGCCGGTGGCGGAGGCGGCGGCGGTTCGTAGGCGACGGGAGGCGGCGCCGGAGCATAGGCCACCGGCATGTCGTCGAAGTAATCCTCGGAGATGTAGGCTGGCGGGCCGGCCATCCGCTGCGGATAATAGTACCAGACGCCGCCGACGTCCCACCACCAGCCGGAGCGGCCGTTGCGGACCTCGTGGCGCCAGCGCCCGCCATCCCAGGCGCGATTGCCGCGATAGGCGTGTCCGCCCCAGTCGCGCTCCGGTGCGGGGCCCCTGGCGTAATTGCGTCCGGGCGGCGGGCCGCCTGCTCCGTGTGGGCCGGGACCGGGGCCGCCGGCGTGGGGCTGGCCGCCGGGCTGTTGCGCGGGCCGGGCCGCCTGCTGCGGCGGGGGGCCCTTGCGCATGTTCTGATTGTTCTGGGGCGGCGCGCCCGCGCCGGGCCCCGCAGGCGTCTGGGCCTGGGGTCTTGGCGGCAATGAGTCCTGTGCCTGCGCCGACAGCGCGACAAGGGACATGGCCGAAACCAAGGGAATAATGATCTTCATGCGGCTGGACGCACTCATGCGTGCTTAACCCCCTACTCTCGCGATTGCCGTGGTGCCTAGCGCGATAGACGATTCGCCTCGCGCCTGGCTGATGCCGGCGGACATAACTGACCTGCTTTGGTCGGCTAAGTCCCGTTACAAATGATTAAGATCACGGCAATTTTCGGCCCCGGGGGGCGCGGCGGAACCGTTCTAGCGCGCCGGCTCGATCACATTGCAGTTGGTCCGCCCCGACATCAGGCAGTCCTGCATCTTGCTGGCCGCGGTGAGATCGCGGGCGAGCCACCAGCCGACACCGAGGATCACGAGCGCGATGACCAATCCGGCAATCGCGCCGCGACGGTTGTCGCCGGATTGAGGTTTTGCGAGGGATTTGGGCTTTTTGCCCGGTTCGGGCTTGGACTCAGACTTGGACTCAGACTTGGACATGACTGGCCGATCGCAGGGGTGAACCGGCTTTACCACCTCTGCGACGTCGCGTCACATCCCGGTCGATCGTTCAGCCCCGGGTCTGCCGGATCGCATCCTTGCGCGAGGTTTCGACCGCCGGTGTGGCCCGCGGTGCGCAGGTCGTCAGCAAGAATGCGGTCTGGGTGCATTCCCAATCCGCGCCGAGGACGGCACTTTCGATCGGCTTCGGGCGGGCAAGCAACAGTGCGACGCCAGCCAAGGCGACCACCGCGACGGCGATTGCGAGCGCCTTCGGGCTCAGTCTTGAGATCATCATGCCCGTGCTCCGTCTCGTACCGGGCGGACGCTAGGCGCCGCTCCGTGTGGTCCTCTATGAAGGACATCACAATTCGGCAGTTTTTCGGGGCTACGAGAGATCGTCGGGGGTGGCGATTTTTCGTCTACCTGATCGGCTGCGATTATGGGTGGCTTCGCGACGCGCGCCGATGTACACGCTTCTGCGTCGCGTGGTGCCTGCTATGCCCAGCCGACGTACCAACAGTCACCGATGTAGGATTGAAAGCGAGGAAGGCAAGGCCCGTGAGTGGATTTAGGGAACCCGGGTTTTCAGACCGGCAAAAGGCGGCGCAGGAAGCGCGCAAAAATCTTTTGAACAAATTCAAGTCGCAGCCCGGGCTGGATGATCCGGCCGTGGCGGCACGTCGTGCTGAGCGCGAGGCGCTCGCGGCCAAGCGCGCAGAGGCAAAGGCCGCGCGCGAAGCCGAGAAGGCCGAGCAGAAGCGTATTGCGGAAGAAGCTGCAGCGGCCGAAGCCGCGCGTATCGCCCGCGAAGCGGAAGAAGCGATCGCCAAGCAGGCTGAAGTCGAGGCCGAGCAAAAGGCCAAGCGCGACGCCCGCTACGCTGCCCGAAAGGCTAAGCGGAAGTAACGTTCGCAAGTCACGTTCAACTCACGTCGCGTTCAAGTGAAGTTGAACTGAAACATCGCTGGGGGCGGTCCATGTGACCGCCCTCGGACTTCCAAGCGCGCGGCTGCCTTCGCAGACGCCGCGACGACGGCGGAAGATCAGTTCTTCTTCATCATCCCGTCGTCTTTCTTCATCCCGTCCTTCGACATGTGGTCCTTCTTCATGCCGTCGTCCTTGGACATGGTGTCCTTCTTCATGCCGTCCTTGGACATCGTGTCCTTCTTCATCATGCCGTCGTCCTTGCCCATCTTGTCCTGGGCAAAAGCGGCCGGCGACAGCGCGAGGCCAAGCGACAGAGCGGCAGCCGAGACGCCGAGCACGATGCGGGTGCGAATGGTCATGAGTGATTTCCCTTCGAGATGGTGTTTGTCAGCGACGGACGCCGCTATCTGATCTCGACGGATTGCCCGCTGGCGTTGTTACGCGCCCACTGACAAAATTTCTGCGGGCCGGCTGCGAGGATGTTCCGTGTGCACTGCAGCAAGGCCGGCACTTGCCCCGGCATTCGGTCTCGAACTATCAGATGAGAGAATATTGGGTGAGAGACCGGCTAGGATGGACCTATGCGCTGGTCTCAAGGACCCAGCCCACCTCACACCAAACAAGAACCGGCCAAGGGCCGTCCAAGGGGATACACCATGCTCACGCGCCGTCATCTGATCGCGACCGCCGTCGCCGCACCCGCCATTCTTCGCTTCGGCACTGGTACCGCGCATGCCGCGACCACGCTGAAGATCTCGCATCAATTCCCGGGAGGGACCATCGACAAGGGCGACTTCCGCGACCGGCTTTGCCGCATGTTCGCGGCTGAAGTCGCCAAGCGCAGCAAAGGCGACATCGCCGCTGAAATCTATCCGAACTCCTCGCTGATCAAGACCAACGCGCAGTTCTCCGCGATGCGCAAGGGCGCGCTCGACATCAGCCTCTATCCGATGCCTTACGCCGGTGGTGAGCTGCCGGAGACCAATATCGGCCTGATGCCGGGCCTCGTGACCACCTACGACCAGGGCATGCGCTGGAAGAAGGCGCCGGTCGGCAAGGCGCTGACTGACTTCCTCGCCGACAAGGGCATCATCCTGCTCACCTGGGTGTGGCAGGCCGGCGGCGTCGCCAGCCGCTCCAAACCGATCGTCGCCCCTGAAGATGCCAAGGGCATGAAGGTGCGCGGCGGCTCGCGCGAAATGGACATGGTGCTCCAGACCGCCGGCGCCTCGGTGCTCTCGGTGCCGTCGAACGAAATCTACGCGGCGATGCAGACCGGCGCCTGCGATGCCGGCATCACCTCCTCGACCAGCCTGATCTCGTTCCGGCTCGAAGAGGTCGCGAAGTCGCTGACCTCCGGTGCGGGTGCCTCCTACTGGTTCATGCTCGAGCCGCTGATGATGTCGAAGGCGATCTTCGACAAGCTGCCGAAGAACCAGCAGGACGTCCTGCTCGCGGTCGGCACCGAGCTCGAAGCCTTCGGCCGCAAGGGCGCGCAGGACGACGACGTCGAGGTCGCCAAGGTCTACGAGAAGGCCGGCGCCAAGGTCAGTGCGCTCGATGCCGCCACCGTCGGCAAATGGCGCGACATCGCCCGCGACACCGCGTGGAAGGATTACGGCGCCAAGACCGCGACCGCCGCCAACCTGCTCAAGCTCGCCTCCGACGTCGGCGCATGAGCCACGGTCCGCTTCCGGATCGTGACGACCAGGCGAACGCTGCCGCAGGGACCGGCCTTGCGGCGGCGATCGATCGCGGTCTCGCCGTCCTCAACACCATCATCGTCGTGTTCGCAGCGATCGCGCTGATCGCGGCTTGCGCCATCCTGAGCTACAGCGTGCTCAGCCGCGCTCTGTTCAAGGCCGCCAATTACTGGCAGGACGAGGCCGCCGTATTCCTCCTGGTCGGCGCCACCTTCATGACGGCGGCCTATGTGCAGCAGAACCGCGGCCATATCGGCATCGAGGCCTTTGTCGGCCTGCTGTCGCCGCTCGCGAACCGGATCAGGCTCTGGCTGGTCGATGCCGCGACGTTCCTGTTCTGCGCCTTTTTCGCCTGGAAGTCCTGGACGCTGACCCATGAAGCCTATGTCGACGGCCAGGTCTCGAACTCGATGTGGTCGCCGCCGCTCGCCATTCCCTATTCGCTGATGGCGCTCGGGATGAGCCTGCTCTGCATCCAGATCCTCGTGCAGCTTGCGCTGCCTTTCGCAGGAGCCAGGCGTCCATGAGCGTTTTCGGTATCGGCCTCGCCTACGGTATCGCGACGCTGGTCGTGATGTTTTCAGGCATGCCGATCGCGTTCGCGCTCGGCGCGGTCGCGGTCGTGTTCATGGGCATCTACATGCCGGCCGCGTCCCTGGATACGGTGACGCAGAACGTCTACGAGGAAATGGCCTCGATCACGCTGCTGTCGATCCCGCTCTTCATCCTGAAGGGCGCCGCGATCGGCAAATCGCGCGCCGGCCAGGATCTCTATTCGGCCCTCCATGCCTGGCTGCATCGCGTCCCCGGCGGCCTCGGCGTCGCCAACGTGTTCGCCTGTGCGCTGTTTGCGGCGATGGCGGGCTCCAGCCCCGCGACCTGCTCGGCGATCGGATCGGCCGGCATCCCCGAGATGCGCAAGCGCGGCTATTCCGGCGGATTTGCCGCCGGCATCATCGCGGCCGGCGGCACGCTCGGCATTCTGCTGCCGCCCTCGATCACGATGATCCTGTTCGCGGTCGCCGCGGAAAAATCGCTCGGCCGTCTCTTCCTCGCCGGCATCGGGCCCGGCCTGCTGCTGGTGTCCCTGTTCGGCGCCTATGCGGTGATCCGCTTCCGCCAGGAATATGCCGCGGCGCAGGCGATCTTTGAGAAAGGCGGGCCTGAGGCTGCGATCCTGGCCCGCGACGAATACACGCTGGCCGAACGCTTCAGCGTGCTGCCGCGCGTAATCCCCTTCGTGCTGCTGCTCACCGGCGTCATGATCGCGCTCTATGGCGGCTACGCGACGCCGTCGGAAACCGCCGGCCTCGGCGGCCTGCTCGCGCTGGCGCTGATCGCGGCGATCTACAGCGTCTGGCGGCCGAGCGACCTCGCCCCGATCTTGAAGTCGACGATCCGGGAATCGACCATGCTGATGATGATCATCGGCATGTCGCTGCTCTATTCCTACGTGATGAGCTATCTGCACATCTCGCAATCGGTCGCCGAATCCATCGTCGCGATGCACCTGCCGCGCTGGGAGCTGCTGTTCGCGATCCTCGTCATGGTCGTCGTGCTCGGCTTCTTCCTGCCGCCGGTCTCCATTATTCTCATGACCGCGCCGATCATCCTGCCGCCGCTCCGCGCCGCCAATTTCGACATCATCTGGTTCGGCGTAGTCATGACCATCGTGATGGAGATGGGGCTGATCCATCCGCCGGTCGGCCTCAACATCTTCGTCATCCGCAACGTCGCGCCGGACATTCCCCTGCGCGAGGTGATCTGGGGCACCCTGCCCTTCGTGCTGCTGATGATGCTCGCGGTGCTGCTGCTGTGCTTCTTCCCGGGAATCTCGACCGGGCTGCCGGACCTGGTGATGGGGCCGGACGGGAGCAGATGATGCTGCCGTAGGGTGGGCAAAGCGACTTGTCCGCCGTAGCTCGAAGAGCGAAGGGCGGAAGCGTGCCCGCCATTTGTCGTGTCCGTTGGACAGCGTGGTGGGCACGGCGCAAGTGCGCCTTTGCCACCCTATGAGCGCATCGATTACGACTCGCTCTTCCGCCGTGACTTCGGCGCGATCGTGCTGCCGGCCACCACCTGCAACAGATCCTTGCGCACGGCCTCGATGTGCCGCTCCAAAAACCGGCAGGCCTCCTCGACCTTCTGCGCGCGGCAGAGCGCGATCAGATGGGCGTGCTCCTTTTCGGCGATCCCCATTGCCTTGGTGTTGGAGAGCTGGAGGCGCGTGTAGCGGTCGCTGGTCTGGAGCAGCGACAGCACGATCGCGCGCGTACGCGGCTGCGGGGCGTGAACATAGAGCGCCATGTGGAAGTCGGCGTTGAGCTGCCCCCATTCGCTGACGTTGCGCGCCTTGATCGCCTTCTCAAAACTCTTGTGGATGTCGTCGAGCCCGCTGAAATCATCGGCGGTGAAACGCGGCGCCGATTGCGCCAGGAGGCGTGGCTCCAGGATTCCGCGCAGGTCGAACACATCGTTGATCTCGTCCAGCGACAGCTCCGAGACGATCGCGCCCTTCTGCGGAACGATGCGCACCAGGCCTTCGGCCTCGAGCTGGAACAGCGCTTCGCGCACCGGGATGCGGCTGACGCCATAGGCCTCGCCAAGTGCGTCCTGCCGTAGCTGCGATCCGGCCGGATAGGTGCCGTCGAGGATCGCCTGCCTGAGCTGGTCGACGATCGCGGCCGACAGCGTGCGATGCTTCAGAGGCTGTTTCATCTGACCTTCTGTTGTCCTTCCCGACTCATCCGGCCGAAGCGGTCTCTCTCTTGCATGTTGAGGGGCCCAACAAAAGTGTGGGGCCCGGCAAAAGCCAGTGCCCAGCAAAAGCGCGTCCTGCCGCCGAAATGACCGCAATCTCCGTTTGACACGCAAAATGTATAAATTATACATTTGCCGATAGCACGAGATTTCTCAGGGGGCGGGGCCTCTTTCATGATCGAGCAGACGATGCCGGCCACGCGCGCATTCAGCGTTCGACGCATTGTCGTCGGCGCGTCCAGTGCCCTGCTCGCCGTCGAGCGCGTCGCGCTGATGGGCCTGATGTACCTGCTCACCGGCCTGATCCTGGTGAACGTCGTCACCCGCTACGCGCGCTTCCCGATCTACTGGATCGATGAATCCGCGGTCTATTGCGTGGTCTGGCTGACCTTCGTCGGGGCGTCCGCGATGACGCGGCTGCGGCTCGATTTCGCGGTCACCATGCTGACGGAGCGTCTTTCGCCACGGCACCAGAAGATCGCAAAGGTGATCTCGACCGGCATGGTCGTCGCGTTCGGAATCGCACTGATCGTGACCTGCGTGCTCTGGATGGACCCGATTGGTCTCGCGCGCGCCGGCTTCGACGGGCGCAAGCTCGCGGCTGAGACCTTCAACTTTCTCTACACCGAGCACACCCAGACGCTGAACTGGCCGACCTGGGTGCTCTATTTGACGCTGCCGATCTTCGCGGTCTCGATGACCATCCACGGCCTCGCCAACCTGCTGGAAGATCTCGAACTGGTCCCGCGCACGCCGCCGAAGGGCTTTGCGCTCTCCGAACTCGACGGGGTCAACTGATGATCACGTCAGCCGCCTTCGTCGCGATCATGCTGGTCGGCGTGCCGATCGGCCTCTGCCTATGCCTCGCCGGCCTCGTCTACATCGCAGCATCCGGCAATCCGGTGCTGTTCCAGTCCTATCCGCTCCAGCTGTTCGGCGGCGTCGACAGCTACGGCCTGATCGCCATTCCGCTCTTCATCCTGATCGGCGAGATCATGAACGGCGGCGGCATCACGCGGCGCATCGTCGACATGGCGATGGCCTTCGTCGGCTCGCTCAAGGGCGGGCTCGCCTACGTCAACATCCTCGCCAACATGTTCATCTCCTCGATCCTGGGATCGGCGACCGCGCAGGTCGCGATCATGGCCCAGATCATGGTGCCGGAGATGGAGAAGAAGGGCTACGACAAGACCTTCGCGGCGGGATTGACCGCCTATGGCGGCATGCTCGGCCCGATCATTCCGCCGTCGGTGATGTTCGTGGTCTACAGCGTGCTCGCGCAGGTCTCGGTCAGCGACATGCTGATCGCCGGCATCGTGCCGGGCGTGATCCTCACGGTGATGTTCTGCCTCGTCATCGCGCTGATGGGATACGTCTACAACTATCCCCGCGCGGATTATCAGACGCCGCGCCAGCGCGTCATGACGATCCTGCGGACGTCACCCACCCTGCTGATCCCGATCGTCATCGTCGGCACCATCCTCAGCGGCCTCGCCAATGCGACGGAATCCGCTGCGGTCGGCGCGGTCGCCGCCGCACTTGTCGGGAAATACTGGACCAGGGAATTCGAGTTCTCGCAGCTGCCGCAGATGATGCTGCGCAGCGCCATCTATTCGGCGATCGTGCTGTTCCTGGTGGCGGCCGCGGCGGTGTTCTCCTGGGTGCTGATCTTCGGCAAGGTGCCGCAGGAAACCGCCGGCTGGATCCAGTCCGCCGCCAAGGACCCGGTCAGCTTCATGCTGATCTGCAACGTCATCCTGCTGATCATCGGCACGGTGATCGATGGCATTCCCGGCCTGATCATGACGGTGCCGATCCTGCTGCCGGTTGCAACCGACGTCTACCACATCGATCCCAGGCATTTCGGCGTCGTGGTGGTGATCAACCTCGTGCTCGGCCTGCTGTCGCCGCCGGTCGGGCTCTGCTTCTTCGTCGCGGCCGCCGTCACCGGGGCCAAGCCCGGCAAGATGTTCATGGTGACGCTGCCGTTCTTCGTCATCTCCTGCGTCCTGCTGGTGCTGCTCTCGCTCTACCCGTCGCTCTCGCTGATCCTCATCAAATAGGCCCGTTCAAAAGGAAGCCCGACCATGCCGCTTTCACGCCGCCGCTTTCTCGCCGCCAGCGCCGCCGCCTCGGTGTTCGCGCCCTCGCTGGCGCTTGCCCAGGCCAAGGAATTCCGCCTCGGCCTGATCACGCCCAATGGCCATTCCTGGAACAAGGCGGCGCTGAAATTCGGCGACGATCTCAAGGCCGCGACCAACGGCCGGCTCACCCTGACCGTGTTCCATTCCGGCCAGCTCGGCAACGAGCCCGCGATGATGCAGCAATTGCAGTCCGGCGCGCTCGACATGGGCTTCATCCAGGCCGCCGAGCTCGGCTCGCGCGTGCCGCACATCGCCGCGATCAATGCGCCCTACATCGTCCGCTCGACGCCTGCGGTCGCGAAATTCGTGCGGCATCCGGCTGCGGTGAAGTTGTTCGATGTGCTGCCGCATGAGACCGGCACTATCGGCCTCGGTTGGGGCATCACCGGCATGCGCGCGGTGTTCTCCTCGAAGGACCTGAACTCGCTCGCCGACATCAAGGGCATGAAGCTGCGCATCAACCCGACGCCGGTCTATCGCGATTTCTATTCCTCGCTCGGTGCCGCGCCGACGCCGATCCCGACGCCGCAGGTGTTCGACGCGATGGCCAACGGCCAGGTCGATGGCCTCGAGGCCGATCTCGAATTCTCCTGGAACCAGCGCTTCGACAAGGTCTCCAAGGTGATCCTGCAGATGAACGCCGTCTTCATGCCGATGGCCGCGGTCGTTTCCGGCCGGGTCTGGCAGACGCTCCCCGCAGCCGACCGCGAGCTGATCGCCAAGACGGTGAAGTCGATGCTGGACGCGCAGATCGACGAGTTGGCCTCCAACGAGCCCGCGCTGATCGAGAATTTCAAGAACGCGCCGATCCCGATCCGCCAGGTCCCGGCCGGCGACACCGAGGCTGTCATCGCCGAGTTCGACAAGATCTGGCTGCCCAAGGCACCTGTCCTTGCCGAGCTGCGCAAGGTCGGCGCGACGCTCTGATCCCATCCGCTATCCTCTTCACCACAGCCGGCGGATCCAGCCCCCCGCCGGCAAACTCACTTGGAGTCAATTCATGAGCCGCCGCGTTTCCTGGGAAGGCGTCTTCCCGGCCGTCACCACGCAATTCCACGACAATCTCTCGCTCGACATCGACGCGACCGCCAAGGTCATGGACGGGTTGATCCGCGACGGCGTCTCCGGCCTGATCGTCTGCGGCTCGGTCGGCGAGAACACCTCGCTGGAGCGCAAGGAGAAGGTCGCGATCATGGAGACGGCGAAATCCGTCGCGGCCGGCCGCGTGCCCGTGCTGTGTGGCATCGCCGAATTCACCACCGCCTTTGCGGTCGAAACCGCCAAGGAAGCCGCGCGCGTCGGCATCGACGGCGTGATGGTGATGCCGGCGCTGGTCTATTCGTCGAAGCCGCACGAGACCGCCGCACATTTCCGCGCGGTTGCCAGCGCGACCGACCTGCCGGTGATGCTCTACAACAATCCGCCGATCTACAAGAACGACGTCACCCCCGACATCCTGGCCTCGCTCGCCGACGTCGAGACCGTGGTCTGCTTCAAGGATTCCTCGGGCGACACGCGGCGCTTCATCGACACCAGGAACATGGTCGGTGACCGCTTCGTGCTGTTCGCTGGTCTCGACGACGTCATCGTCGAGAGCATCGCTATGGGCGCGGTGGGCTGGGTCTCCGGCATGTCAAACGCGTTCCCGCGCGAGGGCGAGACGCTGTTTCGTCTCGCCAAGGCCGGCCGCTTTGCGGAAGCCATGCCGATCTACGAATGGTTCATGCCGCTGCTGCATCTCGATGCGCGCCCCGACCTCGTCCAGTGCATCAAGCTGTGCGAGCACATCATGGGCCGCGGCACCGCGCTGACCCGCCCGCCCCGCCTCGCGCTGCTGCCGCAGGAGAAGGCCGAGGTCGAGGCCATGATGGCGAAGGCGCTCAAGAACCGGCCGCGCCTGCCGGATGTCGGGCTGAAGGCGGCCTGAAGGCACAGTTTGGTAGGGTGGGCAAAGCGAAAGCGTGCCCACCATTTGAGATCAAAATCGCGGAGAGATGGTGGGCACGGCGCTACGCGCCTTTGCCCACCCTACGAAGCAGCCCGCTTCTTCTTCGCGTTCAGCGCGGAGGCTACGCGGCTCACAGGCGGCTTGCCCAGCACGCCGCTCATCTCGTTCGTGGCCGCCAGCAGCTTGTCCATGTCGACACCGGTCCTGACGCCCATGCCTTCGAGCATGTAGACGACGTCCTCCGTCGCGACGTTACCGGTCGCGCCCGGCGCGTAGGGGCAGCCGCCGAGGCCGCCGGCGGCGGCATCGATGACGCGGACGCCCTCCTCCAGGCCGGCATAGAGATTGGCGAGTGCCTGGCCATAGGTGTCGTGGAAATGCATCGCGAGTTTTGCCGGCGGGATATTGGCGATGACCGCGCGCAGCATCTCCTTGGCCTTATCAGGCGTGCCGACGCCGATGGTGTCGCCGAGCGAGATCTCGTAGCAGCCAAGCTCCCACAGCGTGTTGGCGAGATCGGCGACCGCCTTCGGCTTGATCTCGCCGTCGAACGGACAGCCCAGCACGCAGGAGATATAGCCGCGGACCCTGACGCCATCCGCCTGGGCGCGCGCCAGCACCGGCTTGAACCGTTCGATGGACTCCGCCACCGTGCAGTTGATATTGGCGCGCGAAAACCCTTCCGAGGCCGCCGCGAACACGGAGACGACTTGCGCGCCGGCAGCGCGCGCGGCGTCATAGCCCTTCTCGTTCGGCACCAGCACGTGGAATTCGGCGCCCTTGACGTGGCTGACGCCGCGCAGCACGGCGTCCGAGCTCGCCATTTGCGGGACCGCCTTGGGCGAGACGAAGGCGCCGACCTCGACCGTGGTGAGGCCAGCGGTGACGAGCGCCTCGACGAAGGCGATGCGGGCCTCGACGCTGACGGGCGTCTTCTCGTTCTGGAGGCCGTCGCGCGGCCCCATTTCGATGATGCGGACGGGATCGCTCATCTCACTCTCCCGATGGCTCGACCACGGCGAGCTCGACGCCCTCCTGGACGATGTCTCCGACCTTGCATTTGATTGATTTCAGCACGCCGGCATAGGGCGCGCGCAGCGTCTGCTCCATCTTCATCACTTCCAGGGTGAGGATCGGCGCGCCCTTCTCGAGCTTGGCGCCCTCCTCGGCCAGCACGGCGACGACCGTGCCCGGCAGAGGCGCCGCGATCTTGTCCTCTCCGACATGCTCTTCGCTCTCGCCGCCGAACGGATCGACCCAATGCAGGTCGAAGCGGCCGTTGCGTGTGCGCAAATACAGCTCATGACCGTCGATCACGGCTGCGACCTGTGATTTGACGCCATCGAGTGTCAGATCGAAGCCGCCGTCACGCGGGGCGATCGTGAACGCCAATTCGCGGTCGCCGGTCACCAGCGTCGAGGGGCCGCTGCCGTAATTCAGCGTGATCTTCTGTTCAGGTCCATGGCCGACGCGGAAGGCAAAGCTGCGCTGGCGGCGGCCGACCGGCTGCCAGCCAAAAGTCTGCCAGGGCGAACTCGCCTCGTCTTGCGCGGCCTGCCGCTCGTCGTTGATAACAGCGGCGACTGCTGCGCACAGCTCGAGCTCGCCGGGTGCCGGCGGGGCCTGCGTTAGGCCCGCCAGCTCGCGCTCGATGAAGCCGGTGTCGATCGCATTGGTCCGCACCTTCGGATGCGTCATCAGCGCCGACAGGAACGGGATGTTGGTGACGATGCCGCGGACGTCGGAGTCTTGCAGCCCGCGATTCAGCCGTTCGATCGCGACGTCCCGCGTCGGCGCCCACGCGATCATTTTTGCGAGCATGGCATCGTAATAGGGCGAGACCGTATCGCCTTCGCGATAGCCGGCGTCGATGCGCAGGCCGCCGGTTTCCGCCGGCAGCCGCCAAGTCGAGATCCTCCCGACCGACGGCATGAAGTTCTTGGTCGGATTTTCCGCGTAGACACGCGCCTCGACCGCATGGCCATTGAGCCGGAGCTCGTCCTGCTTCAGCGGCAGCGCCTCGCCGAAGGCGACGCGCAGCTGCCACTCGACCAGATCGATGCCGGTGATCAGCTCGGTCACGGGATGCTCGACCTGAAGACGCGTGTTCATCTCGATGAAGAACACGTCCTTGCCGTCGGAGACGAACTCGATCGTGCCGGCGCCGACATAGTTCACGGCTCCGGCCGCCTTTCGCGCGGCGGCGCAGACGGTCTCGCGCTGGGCGGGATTGAGCGTCGGCGACGGCGCCTCCTCGATCACCTTCTGGTGCCGGCGCTGCAACGTGCATTCGCGCTCAAACAGTGACAGCAGATTGCCGTGGCTGTCGCCGATGATCTGCACCTCGATGTGGCGGGGATTGTCGACATATTTTTCGATCAGCATGCGGTCGTCGCCGAACGCGGCCTTGGCCTCGCGCTTGGCGCTGACGATCGCCGGCCCAAGCTCGTCCGCCGAGCGCACGATGCGCATGCCGCGGCCGCCACCACCGGCGGACGCCTTCACCAGGATCGGGAAGCCGATCTTGTCCGCGGCCTTCGAAAGCGTCGCCTCGTCCTGGGCCTCGCCGTGATAGCCGGGCACCAGCGGCACGCCGGCCTTCTCCATCAGCTCCTTGGAGCCGGACTTCGAGCCCATCGCCGTCATCATCGCGGCGGTCGGGCCGACGAACACCAGGCCCGCCTCCAGGCACGCCCGCGCGAACTCGGCATTTTCGGACAGGAAACCGTAGCCGGGATGCACGGCTTCCGCGCCGGTCTTTCGCGCGGCCTCGATCAGCCGCTCGACACTGAGGTAGCTGTCGCGCGCCCGCGCCGGACCGAGCAGCACGGCTTCATCTGCTAGCGCGACATGCATCGCGTCGCGGTCGGCCTCGGAATAGACCGCGACCGTGCGCAGGCCCATGGCTCGCGCGGTGCGGATGACGCGGCAGGCGATCTCGCCGCGGTTGGCGATCAGAAGCGTGCGAAAACGCCGGTAGAGCATTGAACGGTCCATCGCATCACATCCTGAACAGGCCGAATTTGGTAGGCTCGATCGGCGCATTCGACGCCGCGGAAAGGCCGAGGCCGAGCACGAGGCGCGTGTCGGCCGGGTCGATCACGCCGTCGTCCCACAGGCGGGCGGTCGCGTAATACGGATGTCCCTGGCTCTCATATTGCGCGCGGATAGGCTCGCGGAACTTGTCTTCCTCTTCCTTCGACCAGCTATCGCCCTTGGCCTCGATGTTGTCGCGCCGGACCTGGCTCAGCACCATCGAGGCCTGCTCGCCGCCCATCACCGAGATGCGCGCGTTCGGCCACATCCACAGGAAGCGCGGCGAGTAGGCGCGGCCGCACATGCCGTAATTGCCGGCGCCGTAGGAGCCGCCGATCACCACGGTAAATTTCGGCACCGAGGCGGCCGCTACCGCCGTGACAAGCTTGGCGCCGTCGCGCGCGATGCCGCCGGCCTCGTACTTCTTGCCGACCATGAAGCCGGTGATGTTCTGCAGGAACACCAAGGGAATGCCGCGCTGGCAGCACAGCTCGATGAAATGCGCGCCCTTCAGCGAGCTCTCGCTGAACAGGATGCCGTTGTTGGCGATGATACCGACCGGATAGCCCCAGACATGGGCGAAGCCGCAGACCAGCGTCGTGCCGTAGAGTTTTTTGAACTCGTCGAACTCCGAGCCGTCGACGATGCGGGCGATGATATCGCGTACGTCGAACGGCTTTCGGCCATCGACGGGCACCACGCCGTAGATTTCTTCCGCCGCAAACAGCGGATCGCGCGGCTTGTGCATGTTGAGGTTCGGCCGCACCGATGGCTTCAGCGTGCCGACGATGCGCCGGGCGATGCCGATCGCATGCGCATCGTTCTGGGCGTAGTGGTCGGTCACGCCCGACTGCCGCGAATGCACGTCGGCGCCGCCAAGCTCCTCGGCACTCACCACCTCGCCGGTCGCGGCCTTCACCAGCGGCGGACCGCCGAGGAAGATGGTGCCCTGGTTGCGCACGATGATGCTCTCGTCCGACATCGCGGGGACATAGGCGCCGCCGGCGGTGCAGGAGCCCATCACGATCGCGATCTGCGGGATGCCCTGCGACGACATCTGGGCCTGGTTGTAGAAGATCCGGCCGAAATGGCGCTCGTCCGGAAAGATCTCGTCCTGGAGCGGCAGGAAGGCGCCGCCGGAATCGACCATGTAGACGCAGGGAAGATTGTTCTGCCGCGCCACGTCCTGCGCGCGCAGATGCTTCTTCACCGTCATCGGATAGTAAGTGCCGCCCTTGATGGTGGCGTCGTTGGCGACGATCACGCATTCGCGGCCCGAGATGCGCCCGACGCCGGTGATGACGCTCGCCGAATGCACGTCGCCGCCATAGAGGCCGTACGCCGCCAGCGGCGACAGCTCCATGAACGAGGTGCCGGGATCGACCAGCAGGTCGACGCGCTCGCGCGCCAGCATCTTGCCGCGCGAGGTGTGGCGGTTGCGCGAGACCTCGCCGCCGCCGCCGGCGACCTGGCTCAGTTTTTCGCGCAAGTCCGCGACAAGCCCGCGCATGGCCTCGGAATTGCGCGCAAAGTCCGATGAAGACGTATCGATGCTGGAATGGAGCGGCATGTTGATTCCAATGAGGTGAAGGTTTCAGGCCGTCTCGGACATCAGCTCGCGGCCGATCAGCATGCGACGCACCTCCGAGGTGCCGGCGCCGATCTCGTAGAGTTTTGCGTCGCGCCAGAGACGTCCGACCGGGAATTCGGAGGTGTAGCCGACGCCGCCGAGCGCCTGGATCGCCTCGCCGGCCATCCACGTCGCCTTCTCCGCGGAATAGAGGATCGCGGCCGCCGCATCCTTGCGCAGCGTGCGGGCGTGGTCGGCCCTGTCGCAGGCGCGCCCGACCGCATAGACATAGGCGCGCGCCGACTGCCAGGTCGCATACATGTCGGCGAGCTTGCCCTGCATCAACTGGAAGTCGCCGATCGGCTGGCCGAACTGTTTTCGCTCGTGCATGTAGGGCACCACGGCGTCCATGCAGGCCGCCATGATCCCGAGCGGGCCGCCCGACAGCACCGTGCGCTCGTAATCGAGGCCGGACATCAGCACCTTGACGCCCTCGCCGACCTTGCCGAGCACGTTCTCCTCCGGCACCTCGCACTCGTCGAAGAACAACGGATAGGTGTTGGAGCCGCGCATGCCGAGCTTGTCGAGATGCTGGCCGTGGGTGAACCCCTTGAAGCCCTTTTCGATCAGGAAGGCGGTCATGCCGCGCGGGCCCGCCTCCGGATCGGTCTTGGCATAGACGACCAGCACGTCGGCGTCGCCGCCATTGGTGATCCACATCTTCGAGCCGTTGAGCACGTAACGGTCGCCGCGCTTGTCGGCGCGCAGCTTCATCGAAACGACGTCGGAGCCCGCGCCGGGCTCGGACATCGCGAGCGCGCCGACATATTCGCCGGAGATCAGCTTTGGCAGATAGCGCGCGCGCTGCGCGTCGTTGCCGTTGCGGCGGATCTGGTTGACGCAGAGGTTGGAATGGGCGCCGTAGGATAGCCCCACGGCAGCCGAGCCCCGCGAAATCTCCTCCATGGCGACGATATGGGCGAGATAGCCCATGCTGGAGCCGCCATATTGCTCCGGCGCGGTCATGCCGAGCAGGCCGAGGTCGCCAAAGCGCTTCCAGAGGTCGGCCGGGAACAGATTGGCCTTCTCGATCTCGGCGGCGCGCGGGGCGATCTCCGCCTCCACGAAGGCGCGCAGCGTGTCGCGCAGCATGCTGATGTCTTCGCCCAGATCGAAATCGATGCTCGGGATGTTCAAGGCGATTCCTCCGTATTCTTGTCGGGTCCGAACCTACCCCCGCCCGGGCGTCCCAGCGGTCGAAAAGGTTGCATTTTCCGCCAAGTTTGGCGAGGATTTTTCATGCCCTTTCAAGCCGCGACCGCGACGCCCCGCCGCGCCATGACCCCAGCCGCCTTCGTCCGCGGCGTGGTTGCCGCTTATGCCCTTTACGGGCGGGATCCGGCCGAAGCCTTGGGCAAGGGGCAGGTCACCGCGGACCTCGTTCGATCCCGCGACGGACGGGTGACAGCGGCCCAGTTCGAGGCGCTGGCCGGCCATGCCATGCGCGAGCTCGACGACGAAGCGCTTGGCTGGTTCTCGCGCCGGCTGCCTTGGGGAACCTACGGTATGCTGTGCCGCGCCTCGATCACGGCCCCCAATCTCGAAGTCGCGCTAAAACGCTGGTGCCGGCATCATCGCCTGCTGACCGAGGACGTGCTGTTCGAGCTCTCGCTTGGTGATGAGACCGCGACGATCTCCATTCGCGAACAGCGCGACCTCGGCCCCTTGCGTGAATTCTGCCTGGTCACCCTGCTCCGCTATGTTCTCGGCTTCTCCTGCTGGGCCGTCGATTCCGCGATCGCGCTGCGTGCGGCCGAGTTTCCCTATTCCGAGCCGGGCCACGTCTCGGTCTATCCGACGATCTTCTGCAGGCATTTGAGCTTTGGTGCGGACGGCGCCCGCATCGTGTTCGACAAGCATTATCTCTCTCTGCCGCTGACCCGCAGCCCCGCCGATCTCGACAGCATGCTCAAGGGCGCGCTGCGGCTCACCGTGCTGCCCTACCGGCGCGACCGGCTGCTGGTCGAGCGCGTCCGCCGCGTGCTGCGCAATGCACGCGGGCGCATTCTCGGCGCCGAGGATGTCGCAAGCGAGTTGGCACTCTCGACCCGCACCATGCACCGGCGCCTGCGCGAGGAAGCGACCTCGCTGCGCGATCTCAAGGAAGAGGCAAAGTTCGAGCTCGCCAAGCAGGAGCTGATGCGCGGCCGCGCCCCCATCAAGCGGATCGCGGAGATCGCCGGCTTCCGCAACGAGAAGAGTTTTTCGCGCGCCTTCCGCACCTGGACCGGCGCCTCCCCGCGCGAGTTTCGCGAGCGCTATCGCTGAGGCGCGGCGTCACCTGCTTGTCATAAATTGACGTCCTCCGAGATCACTCTCGGAGGACGCAATCTCTCGGATCAGGTCGCGATCTCAGGCGTTAGTTCTGCGCGCCCTGGCGAGCCTTGGGCTGCTTCGTCTGCTTCGGCTGGAAGGCGAGCGCATCGTTGCTAGTCTTGGCGCCGCCGGCCTGCGAGCACGTGCCGCCGATGCCACCGGCCGCCTGACGGCAGGCTTCCATCGTCGGATAGCCGCAGCCGTGAGCGGCCTGGGCGCCGTTGGTGATGCAATAATCGTCGGCCTTCGCAGCCGGCGCCGACAGAACAAAAAACGCAGACGCAAACAGCGTCGCAGCAGAGGCTGCGATCGTCTTCGAAGTCGATGTCATGATGTCTTTTCCTGCTTAGGGTCCCACAAAAGCATCCCCGGCGTGCGACGCAGACCGAGGTTCACACCCTGCATTTAGGCAGCGCAAAGATGCCGACAATCACGGTTGCGCGCATTGCAGTCCTGCCTAAATCACATGTCATAGTTAGGTGAGTTACTAAGCTATTATAACTATCCGAATCGACCGCACCGCGCGCAAGCGCCCCCCGACTTCGGACTTTCAGTAGAGAGACTTGAACGCCTATCCGACGGGTGCCGCCACTACATCCTGTAACGGCAGCGGCACATCCTTCGCGACGCCCAGCACCGGAAAGCTGCGGACGTTCTTCACATCAGGCATCGCGGCGAAATGCAGCAGCTGCTGGCGCATGCTTTCGACGTTCGGCGCGACGCATTTCAGCAGGTAGTCGGTGTCGCCTGAAATCCGCCAGCACTGCTGGATGCGCGGGATCGCGGCAATCGAGCTCTCGAACGCCTCCAGCACCGGCTGGGCCTGGCTCACGAGCTGGATCGAGACGAACGAAACCACCTCATAGCCGAGCAGCCGCTCGTCGATGACGGCGCGGACCGCCCGGATCACGCCGCGGCTGAACAGCAATTTCAACCGCCGCAGGCAATTGGGCGCGGACACGCCGACCCGCAGCGCCAGCTCGTTGTTGCGCACCCGCCCGTCCTGCTGCAGCTCGGAGAGTATCTTCAGATCGATGCCGTCGAGCTGGTCACGCCCGGCCATCCCCCACCTCGCCATGATCCCGTCATGACGTCAGCGAAGCACGCGGCGGAATCGCTGCCAAGGGGCCGGAGCCCGGCGCGACAGCTGGTCCGTGGATCGGGATCATCGGACGCGACGTCATGTCTGCGGGCGGGGTACCCCCGCCGTCATGCCAGGGCTTGTCGCGGCCATCCGCGCTCTTTCACTCGGCCCCAAAGACGTCGATGCCCGGGCCTTCGCCTCGCCGAAGCGGCTTCGGCCGCGCAGGCGGGACAAGGCCCAAGCATGACGAGTAAATCACGTCGTATGAAGTCGGAGCAGCCAGCCGCCCCTCAATGCGTCCAGGGCTCGCCGCGCCGGAACGAGAAATTGTCGGCATAGGCGACCGGGCGGCGGATCGAATCCTGCGGCTCGATCACCTGGTAGGCGATGCCCTTGCGCTCGCAATAAGCGACCGCCTCTTCCTTGCTGTGGAAGCGCAGCGTGATCTGCTGCTTCATGTCGCCGGACGAGGTCCATCCCATCAGCGGCTCGACCGAACGCGGCTGCTCCGGCTCGTAATCCAGCTGCCATTCCTTGGTCTTGGACCGGCCGGATTGCATCGCGTTCTTGGCGGGCTTGAAAATGCGTGCGGTCATGGGTGGTCCGGGCCTCTTGGTCTTTTCGTTCGATTTCGATGCGTCACGGTAGCAGTTGGTGGAAACCGCGGGCATAGTATAGAGACACCTTTTGGGAACTGATCGGTGATTCCGGTCCCCCCGGGGGTGCGTTGCCGACGGGTATAGTCATTATGCTGCACCGTGACAATTGCGTACCCGCCTTCCGCGCCGGGATCCCGCCCGGCGGCCCTGTCTCGCCGACACCAGCGTATCCGCCCCCTCCGAAAGCTTCCGTCGCATGGCCTTCCTGAACATCAACGCCACGCTTCCCGAAAAGGGCCGTGACCTCAGGCTCGACCTGTTTCGCGGCATCGCGAACTGGGCGATCTTCCTCGACCATATCCCCGACAACGTGGTGAACTGGATCACCACCCGCAACTACGGCTTTTCCGACGCCGCCGACCTGTTCGTCTTCATCTCAGGCTACACCGCTTCCTTCGTCTATGCGCGAATGATGCTCGAGCGCGGCTTCATCGTCGGCGCCACGAGGCTGACCAAGCGGGTCTGGCAGCTCTACGTCGCCCACATCATCCTGTTCGTGATCTACATCGCCTCGATCAGCTATCTGGCGCTGCGGTTCGGCGATTCCGACATGATCAACGAGTTCAACGTCGCCGGCCTCGTCGACAACGCCACCGAGACGCTGCGCCAGGGCCTGTTCCTGCGCTTCAAGCCGCTCAATCTCGACGTGCTGCCGCTCTACATCGTGCTGATGGGGCTGTTTCCGCCGGTGCTGTGGTTCATGCTGCGCAAGCCCGACCTGACGATGGCGCTGTCCATCGTGCTGTGGCTCGCCGCCCGCCATTACGGCCTGAACCTGACCGCCTATCCGGCCGGCCAGTGGTACTTCAACCCGTATGCCTGGCAGGTGCTGTTCGTGTTCGGCGCCTGGTGCGCGATGGGCGGCGCCCGGCGTTCGGGAGCCGTGATCAATTCGCCGATCACGCTGTGGCTTTGCCTCGGCTATCTCGCCTTCGCGCTGGTCATGACCATGGCCGGCCGCTTCCCCACCCTCGGCGGCATGTTCCCGGGATGGCTGTTCTCGGCCTTCAACCCCAACGACAAGACCAACCTTGCGCCCTACCGCTTCCTCCATTTCGTCGTGATCGTGATCCTGGTGATCCGCTTCGTGCCGAAGGACTGGCCCGGCCTGGAGTGGAAGGTGTTCGATCCCTTGATCGTCTGCGGCCAGCAGTCGCTCGCCGTATTCTGCGTCGGCGTGTTCCTGTCCTTCGTCGGCCATTTCGAGCTGTCGATGAGCTCGGGCTCGCTGTTCGCGCAGATCTTCGTCAGCATCGCCGGCATCGCGATCATGACGACGGTGGCCTATTACATTTCCTGGTCGAAAAAGCAGGACAAGCCGTTGAAGCCGCCGCCGCCCAAGCCTGCGGCGGCCGCCTCGCCCGCAAAGGCCGCCTAGAGCCGTTTCCGTTCCGATGAAATCGGAACGGGGCGCTAGATTCAGTTGCGGCAGCGGAGCCGGCTCAGGCCGCCTCGGTGTCGTACTCGGTGAACTTCTTGTAGATCCAGTCGCGGCCGTCGTGGCGGCGCCAGACCTTTCCATAGACGAGCTGCCCGTTGATCGAGCGGCGCGGCACGATCACGGTCCAGAGGTGCCAGATCTCGGTCCAGCTCGACTGCGGATGGACGGTTCGGACGTTGCGATCGAAAGACATGACGCAAAACTCACAAGATATGAGCGCCGCGACGAACTGTGACCTGTGTGACCACCGATTGCAGGCACCCCATCGCGAGCCTTGCCGACCTGATATCAGCCAGGAATGTGGCTGCAACAACCACTCGGCCTTAACCTAACTGGTCAACCTTACCCCTCGTGGGTACCCGCCAAGACCCGTTGAAAGCCGGCGCCGATCTTTCTATGATGCGTGCACAATTTGAGAATGAGCGCGCCGTTTTGGACGCGTGGCAATTGCGAACTGATTTTCATTTTTCAAATGACTTGCTGACTGGGGCACCACAATGAATATGCAATGTGGACGTTTGCGCCTGGCGGTGTGCTCGGTGCCGCCTGCGCCGCGCATCAAGACAGTCAAGACATCCGTCTCTGAACCGCCGAAGGCGGCCAACGACAATCATCTGGCGTGGCCGTTCCTGCCGTTTCCGCTCGGCTGGTACGCGACGAACTGATCCCCGGAAATAGCGCGACGCCGCTCAAGCGGAATATCATCGCTTGGCGGCGTCCGTTTAGGCATTGGGCGCTGAAATCCCCAATGCCTATATGTCTATGGCGACAGCCAAAGGTTCGAAGCAATTTTGCGAATTCTGCGGCGGGCCGGCCGGCGCAATGCCTTGAAAAATCGCGCAGAAGTGGCGTTTTGTGAAGAACAAGCGCCAGGGCTTCAGGCAAGGCTTCAGGCAAGGCTTCAGGCAAGGCTTCAGGCAAGGTTCGCGCGCGCTTCAGGTCGCCATAGGCCGCCTGCCCCGCCCCCACAATCGCGCCGGCTCAGATGCGCGACGTGCTCTGCGCATTGACGCCCAGCGTGCCCTGCGCGTTGTAGACCTGTCCCACCTGGTTGCCATGTTCCCGGCTCTGCGGTCGCAACCAATCACCGCGCCATGAGTTGCAGGTCCTTCCCGTCTGTCCGGGGAAGCCGCGTGGCTGCGATCCATGCCCGCGCGATGTACGGACGATCATCTCGTCTCACGACCGTGTGAGCTGGAGCGCGGCCGGTGAATTTTCACGAGCGAGCAGAGACCAACGAACAGCAGGCCGCAAGCCAAGGGGATGCAGTGAGTCAAATCGATACGACCGAGAAGCTCTCGGGCACGCCGGAGACTGAAAGTTCGCTGTTCGCACTGTGCGGGCTTGGCGTCGCCGGGATCGCAATGCTGGGCTGGATCTGCGCCCTCGCCTGGATCGCCTGGCGCCTGGTCGATTGGCTGTTGTTCTGAAATCGAAACGCCGCCGGCACGCCGACGCACGCAAAAGTGGCAGCGGACGCAATTTCGCGGAGATCGTCCTGCCGACCTGACCGTCGTGGCGGCAGCGGCAACGGGATGAGCGCGGCGCAATATCGAGAGAATTGAAGGAGCTTCAACCTCGGGACTGGTCGGGGCAGCTGGATTCGAACCAACGACCTGCAGTACCCAAAACTGCCGCGCTACCAGGCTGCGCTATACCCCGAATGTCCAGCGAGCCCCGTCGATACACGCTTCCCAAAGCGCCATCAAGCTTTCAAGCCGCCAGCAAGGCGGCAATAACTCCGCCGGGTCGCCCTACTTGGTGCCGAACAGCGGGTGGCCGACGCGGTCGCCGGGACGGATGCCGTATTTCTGCGCCGTTCCCGCCACCACCTCCAGCACGGCCCGCGCGGGCCCCTGGGACGAGATGATCTTGGTCGACAGCGGCTCGGTGTTTTCGGCGATGCGCAGGATGCGGCCGTCGGCGCGGATGAAGATCATGTCGAGCGAGACGTAGGTGTTCTTCATCCACATCGACACTTCCTGCTCGGGTTTGAAGTCGAACAGCATGCCTTTGCCGTCGGCCAGTTCCTTGCGGTACATCAGCCCGGTCTGCTTCTCCTCCTCGGTCGTCGCCATTTCCACCGAGAACACCTGCACGCCGTTCCTGGTGACGATCTCGAGCGGCTGGAAGCTGGCGGCGCGCACCGGCGCACTCCCGACGGCACAGCCGACGACGAGGATGGCGGCCAGCCAGCCCCTCGCAATGGACCAGACGGCCTTTCGGTCAAAATTCATGGGACGGTACTCAAGGGGGCGTGGGACTGGACCAGTCCTTACGCGGCGATCGTGACAAAAGCCAGAGGCGCGCCGGACGGCCTGCGCGCCTCTTGTCACGATTACGGGAGTTGGCGATCGCCGCTAGTGCGACTGCAATCCCGGCGATCCCGTCTCGGGATGGATCTCGGCCGCCATCATGCCCTTGGAGCCGGGCCCGAAGCGGACCAGGACATATTGGCCGGGCCTGAGCTCGGTCATGCCGAAGCGGCGCAGCGTCTCCATGTGCACGAAGATGTCGGGCGTGCCCTCGCCGCAGGTCAGGAAGCCGAAGCCGCGCAGGCGGTTGAACCACTTGACCTGGGCTCGCTCCAGTCCGCTGGTCGCGGTGACCGTGACGTGGGTGCGCGGCGGCAGCATCTGCGCCGGATGGATCGCGGTCGACTCGTCCATCGAGACCACGCGGAAGGCCTGGTAGCCCTTGGCGCGCTGAATGCACTCGACGACGATGCGGGCGCCCTCATAGGCGGTCTGGAAGCCGTCGCGCCTGAGCACGGTGACGTGCAGCAGCACGTCCGGCCAGCCATTGTCGGGAACGATGAAGCCGTAGCCCTTTGAAGCGTCGAACCATTTGATGACGCCGTGAACCTCGACGAGGTTGGCACTGCCTTCACCAAGTCCGCTGAACGGGCTTAGCGCGTTATCGCGACCGCCGCCGTGCTCGCCCACAGCGGGAACTCCGATCTTCTTGGACTCAAATCCGTCCGACGACCCCATAACCCCGGACCCCACACTGCCCATTGCAACCCGCCTCAGCGGCGGCGTCGAATCACGCGTCTTAAGAGAATGTTCTCAATTCGACGCGATGCGAATCTTTCGACTCAAAAGATAACACTCCCGGTTGCGGCGCATAGATAAAAATATGATTCGCCGGAACCTATGAACAGCTTGCACAGCCGCGAATCAAATTGATGCCTCAATTTCCGACAAAGGGCCCGAGAGTCTCGCCGATGTCGTGGCGGATGACGAGGTCGGCGATGTCGTCCTGATCGGTCGGCTCGCGATTGATGATCACCAGACGTGCACCGGCGTTCTTCGCCATCATCGGAAAGCCCGCCGCCGGCCACACCACGAGCGAGGAGCCGATCGCGATGAAGAGGTCGCAGGCTTGCGACAGCGCGGTCGCGCGCTGCATTTCGTCGTCGGGCATCATCTGGCCGAACGAGATCGTCGCGGTCTTCACCGGCTCGTCGCACGCGGTGCAGTTGGGTGCGCCGCCGTCTTCGTCGAAGCGGCGCTTCACCCAGTCGAGCTGATAGGCCTGCCCGCATCCGATGCAGCGTGCATAAGTGGTATTGCCGTGAAGCTCGATGACGTGCTCGGCGGCAAAGCCCGAAGCCTGGTGCAGATTGTCGATGTTCTGGGTGATGACGGCGGGAACCTTGCCGGCGCGGTAGAGCGAGGCGAGTGCGCGATGACCGCGGCCGGGCCTGGCCGCGGCAAAGACAGATTCCATCGCAAAGCGGCGGCGCCAGGATTCGTCGCGAGCCTCCTGGCTCGCGACGAACTCGTCGAACGCGATCGGACGATTGCGCGTCCAGATTCCGCCCGGCGAGCGGAAGTCCGGGATGCCGCATTCGGTGGAGATGCCCGCGCCGGTGAACGGCACGATGGTCCTGGATTCGGCGATCATGTCGCCGAGTCGTTCGACGCCGCTGCGAAGGTCCGATGCAATCACTCGCGGCCTCCCGTGTTGACCTTGCGCTGGCCGCTCCATGCGCAAGCGACAAGATCGTTGACGCTGTTATCCACTGTCACGTGAGAATCGCGCAAGCGCGGTCGGCAATTTTTTCCGACCTTCGCTTATCACAATCCTGCAATGCCTCCTCCCCATTGACGCCCCAATCAGAAGCGCCAATGCATGTGTTAACGCGACTCAACGTGATTGCGGCGGCAGTGCGTGAGTTCGGCCGTGCACACATATTGGAGTGCACAGATACTGACGTGTAGAGGGGATTTGACATGACCGAAGACGAACAACGCAAAATCCGCGAACGCGAAGAGATCGCCGCCCGTGTCGCCGCCTTCCGTGCCACCCAGGAAAAATTCCAGCGCGAGCGCGAAGAGTATTTCGTGTCGACGCTCGACAATGCGCGCAAGGTGGAGCGGCCCTCGCTCTGGCCATAAAGGCACCTCCGATCGCCACGCATGAAAAAAGCCCGGAGCATCGCTCCGGGCTTTTCACTTGGTCAGCCGTTACCAATGGCGGTAGTAGTGGCGCCGGGGATAGTACGGCCCATCGCCGTAATAGGCATACGGGCCGGGGCTGTAATAGGCGGGCCCGCCATAATAGCCGTAGCCCGGACCATAATAGCCGTACGGATGGGACGCAGCGACCGCGCCGGCGGTGATCGCGCCGGCGGCGAGGCCGAATGCGAGGCCCGGGCCAATGCCGCGACCGCGCGCCTCTGCAGGCGCAGGCGCCGCGACCGCGGTCACGCCGACGGCCGCAACGGTGGCCAGAACTGCCAATGTCTTCTTCATGACTCTCCTCCTTCGCGTCTCGCGGGGACAACGTCGCCGGCCCGCGATGGTTGCGCGCAGGAGTGGAACCCGGGCGGCAGAAAAATATCGGCACGAGCGGAACGAAAGCCGGTTCGGCGGATTGCATCTGCGAGTGCGGAAGCCTCCGCTATCCGGTTGAGGCGACAGCACGATGCCCCGTCAGCATCTCCACGATGCTGGCGGGGTTTTTGGTTTCACGGAAAGAAGTTTCACGGAAAGAAAATGGCGGCAGACATCAATGGCTGCCACCGGGACGGATGCCGAGGAGGACCCATTGCCGCTATCCGCGCTGGGGCGCATCCGCAGGCTCGTTCCCAAATCCCGCGACCAGCACTACGACGAGATCGTCCGCAACTTCGGTGTCGGCGCGCTGCGCCCGCCGCCGACGCCGATGAGCGACGGCGAGCTGGCGCGGGCCATCGCCGAGTTCCTCAAGGAGCAGCCCTCGAGCGCGTCCGTTGCGACCCTCGGCCGGCGGCTGGACCCCTCCTCTCCGCTGTAAGCGGGTTTGTTTCTGGCGAGCACGGAACAAATGTTTCCCGCGCACGTTGAACCCTCTTCACGCAAGAAGGGACCCGACATGCCCGCGTGGCTTGAAGTTCTGCTCAACCTGTCCGGCTATGCCGGCTTCGTCGCGCTTGCGCGCCGCGGCACCGCGTGCCCGGACCATTCCGCCGACGACCGCATCTACGGTGACGAGCGCTAATTGGTGTGGGGCGCCTGGCCTGCCGTGCGCACCAGCCGGTCGGCCTTGACCGCGACGCGCGTGTCCTCGAGCTGCGGCCGCAGCGAGAAGCTGATCACCACGAAGGCGAGGCAGAACAGCGAGCCGACGACGGCGACGCGCCGGTAGGTGTGCCGGTCGCCCTGAAAGAAGGATGGTTCTGAAAAAGGTGTCATGCAAACTTGCTTCTGGGCAAAGTCGTTTCTTGTCCTTGGCAAGACACCTATCCCAAGCAACCGCAAGCGCAACGCGATTGGGGTTTTAACCTAACCGAATAGGGTTATCGGCTTTCCCGCAAATTTTCGTTAGGAGTTTGCGCAAGGCTTGAGACATCTGCCCTTGAGATCCCGGCGCGCCGCTTCAGACAACGTCCGCACCAAAACTCGTAAACGCTCCGGCGGAGCCGCGGGTACGGCTTTGTTCCAGCTTCGCCTGCATTTCGTTCTCGAAGAACGAATCGGAATCGAAAAAATCGGCACGGAGCAACTCTTAACAAGTGGTGCGGATCGTCGCGAAAGCGAACGTGCGATCGCAGCGAAGGCACCATCACTCCATGTCATCTCGCTTCGGTGGCGGCGGCACCTGCGGCACCGAGGGCCTGCCTTTGCGCAGCCGCTTGTGCCTGTCGGACCAGAACACTTTGACGATCTCGGCGAGAAACCAGCACGCATCCATGTCGCTCTCCTTCGCCTCATTCCGTAACGAGGACACGAGGGCGGGACCGTGCGAAGCATCACGCTCACGCGCGGCGAGAAGGACTGTCCCGCATCGACACAGAAGGCACGCCTTGTTCTGCATCCGACTCCATTTCGTTCGCAAAGAACGAATCGGAGTCGAGCAAATCAGCGCGGCGCGACTCCTAACGATCGATGAAGGCGCGCGCCGTCACGGCTTCATCGGCAAGATTTTCAACGGCAGACGAGATCGCGCTTACTGGGTCGCGTCGTGGCCCGCCGGCGCGCCTCAGGCCGCTCGCTTGGCGTTGGCCTTCTCGGAAAAACATTCGAGGATCTGGATGCGGAGCTCTTCAGCGGCCGGCCCCTCGACCTTCCGCAGCTGATTCCAGAGCCTAATCACTTCGCGCTGTTTCTCGATGGTCATGAGTCACCTCCAACGTGATTACCAACTAGAACAAAATGAGAACAAAAAGTCCAGCCCCTCGCGCGCGATTTCCCACGCACATCGCCTCAAGCCTTCCTCGCGCCGCGCGGCCCCCCTGAAAGCTGGGGATTTCCGCGCCCGGCCACTGGCAGCTCCGCCTGACGAACATGCGCCATCGCCACGGCGGGTTGCTTTTTGGATTTTCAACCTTAAGTTCGAGGCGCTGGCGGCCAGGCGCTGAAATCCCAACGCCGCCGGCCAAGAGAGCCCCGTGCGCAAGCGCGGGGTTTTTCTTTTGGGAACGCGCCGTCGTCCTCCCCGTTAGCCATTCCGGAGCGAGGGACCGTGACCAGGAAATTCTACGCCGTCGAAGTGGTTCGTCAGATCGAGGAGACCGTGGAGATCATGGTCGAGGCCCCCGACGAGACCACGGCGCACGATGCGGCGCTTGCGCACCTCAAGGCGCGCGGCTCCGAATATCAGTGGCTCAATCCCAAATGCGAATTCATCGTCTGGCGCGAGCGCCAGATCGATCCGCCGGCGATCATCGATGTGTCGGTGTCGACGGAGTAGCGGCCGGAACGAATGTCCCCGCCCCGCGTTGTCAGGCTGAATTCAGTGGTGCTGGCGGCTGTGCGACGTGGCCATCCAGCTTCGAGAAGCCCCGGCCCCAAGGCCGGGGCTTTTCTTTTCGGCGCCGTCGAACAACAAGGCAGCAAACAACAAAGCAGCCACACGGGCGTTACACCGGGTGGCTGCTTTGACGACTGTCAGCTTCGCGCAAGATTCCGTCGCCGTCATCTTAACCGCCGAACGCCGGACAACGTTCCGGTGTACGGCAAATTTTCGTGCGGCCTTTGTTGACCGTCAGACCGGCAAATTGTCGTTCAGCCCCGGCGGGACTTCGCCTTGCGCGGCCCTCTCGGCGAGGAGCAACTTTTCGGCCTCATACCAGAAGGTGTCCATTCTCCCCGCGGGCTCGCCGGCTTCCCGCCAGAGATGATAGGCGCGGTCCCGGATCTGTTCCTCGCTCAGACTGGCCATGTGACGTCTCCCTTTGGGAAGCAAAGCGTGACGATGCCCGAGAGTTCCTTGTCCGTGTCCGACACACCAGCCGGCGGTCGTTGCGGCGCTCCGCGACAGGAAGCCGCCGCGACGACGTCGCGGGTCGCTTAGACGGAGTCCTTGGCCACCTTCAGCGGCGAGGCCTTCACCGACTTGCTCGCCGGCTTCGCCGCGAACTGCATCGGCTCCTTGGTGAAGGGGTTGACGCCCATGCGGGCCTCGGTCGCCGGCTTGTTCACGACCGACATCTTGACGAAGCCGGGAATGACGAACTCGCCGGACTCGTTGAGCTCCTTGTAGCCAACCGTCGCCATGTACTCGATGACCGACTTCACGTCGTTCTTCGACAGCTGCGTGCCCTCGGCAATTGCATCAATCAATTGAGTTTTCGTCATCTTCGCCATGTCTGAATTCCTTTTGTGCGGGTGAGCAGATCCTGCTCAGGACGCGGCTGAACCACGCAAGTGTGATGCCGATTCACGCCGGAGGTCATGAAGTCACGGGGCTTAGAACCCATTGAGGCCCAAAACACAAGCATGGCTTCGGCTGGGGTTCCAGCCCGTCCCGCGAAAGTGTCGCAGCATGCGCCGCGTTGGCTTTGAACCATTCTGCCGCTGGCGCATCTAACTAATTGAAGTCCCCAAGCTTCACCCCCATCAGAGAGCCCCGCTTCCCCCAGGCGGGGCTTTCGCTTTTGGAGGCCTGGTGGAGCGCGCCGGCTGTTATATGGTCGGATGTTTCTCGTGAGGGGCTGATGAAGATTGCCATTGTTATCGCCGGCCTGATCGTCGTTGCGGTCGCCGCCCTGGTCGCCATCCAGCCGGAGTTCTTGAAGCCTGCGTCTCTGGCACAGGTCAAGAAGTCCGACATCTTCGGCTTTTCGCCCGGGATGACATTCGAGGAGACCAACAAGCTCGTCACGCAACGTCACTACCGCTGCCGACAGGGTCGCGGTTCGTACATCCTCGAATGCGAAATCAACGGCGCCAAAGTCACGGTCTATAGTGACGACGTCGACGCCAGCCACCCCATCCGGCGCGTCAATGCCGCGTTGAACAATCCGGGGCCGCAGGACGCGGCCGTCAAGTCGATCTCCGACCAGTTCAACGCCCAACCGACCAGGGACGCTCGCGAGGGATGGACGTGGATCGTCGGCCGTGGGCTCAAGCTGAGCTACGACGGCAGCGCCTTGAAGCTCGTGGACGAGGCCGGGGATAACAGGCTTCGCAACGACGAAGCCAAGCGCTAGGCGCGCTGCGCCGAAATGAGCGGACTGTCACCGCAACCCGGTTATCCCCAGCCAACGCGTCACCTCATCGTGAAACCTGCGGCCCGGCACGCCTTGTTGAGACTTCGGTAACCTAACCCATCCACTCTCCCCGCCAGTATCGTTGCGTTGGAGTAAACCCACAGTGCTGAATTTTGACGAGCTGCGTGAACTCGCGGCTGATGTTCGCGTGTTTGTTGACATCGCCGAGGACAAGGCTGAAGCGCTCAAGGCTGTCATCGCGGCCTACGACGTGGTGCTGGCGATCTTCCCCTCGCAGGAAGGCATGGGCCTCCACGTCATCAAGGGCAAAGAGATCCTGGACAGAATCGCAAACTCACGGACCCATGCGGTCTATAGCCACACGGCGATCGCGGTTCCCGATCTCGAGCATGCGCAGATGCTCAAATATCTGACGGCGCCTGTCGAACGGCGGATTGCTGCGTAGTTGCCCACGGCATCCTCACAATGACCGGCGCATAGGAACGGTCGGCTCTGCCGCACATTGATCCATCTCCAGATGAGGAGATTGCAATGAGCGTTGAAGGTAAAGCCAAGGAAGCCGCCGGCTACGTCAAGGAAGAGCTGTACGAGCGCGGCAAATCGCCCGAGAGCCAGAAGAAGGCTCAGGAGGGTCGCGACCTCAGGAACGAAGGCCGCGTCGAAGACGGCAAGCCGCCTAAGACGACGAAGCCCGGCACCGGTCACTAGACCGACTTTTCGAAACCCGCCCCTGGCCATGTCAGGGGCGGTTTTTCATGTGCGCTCGTGCCCCGGACGCAGCGCTCCCGGCGATGCGAAGCATGGTCCGACAGCGACGAACGCGCTGCGGCTACGTCCCATCTCGCATGTCCCTGGGCGCGAAGTGACATCCAAACGCCACCAGGACCAGAGCAAACGTCGAGCCGAGCAGAATTCGCAGGGTCGATCCCATCTCCTGGCTCACATATCGGACGTCGTGTCGGTGACTGTAACGCTGGGGATGTGCGGCATCAGGCTCTTGGGGAGAGCTCGTCAAAAGCACAAGCCACGCGACGGTCCCGCAAAGCGCAGCAATCCTCGCAATCTTCCCGAGCCGTTGCAGCCAGCGCGTCATGCCGCCCTCGTCATGGCGTGGATCTCCGCTACGCTCTTTCCCGGATCGGCCTTCATAAGCTCCAGGAGGCAGCCGCGCCTCTCAAGTCTTCGGCTTGGCCAGCAGCCTGAGAGCGCTGAGAACGCTGAGAATGGCGAAAGCACCGAGAGCGTAGATGAGTGCATTCACGAGCCAGGAAATGGCAATCCCTGCGAAGCTGGAGCCTCCGACCGCTCCCCAGAACAAATACGCTGCGCTGATGCCGGGCCACTCCAGCGAAAGAAAAGCGAAGTCGGTCAGCGGCTCGATGGCGAGGAGCACCGACGAGATGAGCGCCCCGATGACCAATGCGATGATGAGGTTCGCTTTCACGGAGAGCATCAAAACCCCAACAGCCCGGCGAAAACAGGAATGAGGAAATAGGCGGCGAGCCCGAGAAGGCCGCCCACGACGAGGCGTGCAGCGCGGCCGTGAATCTTCGTATCGAGCCACGCACAAACCGCCACCGCAACCTGCCTCAGCCAGTTACCAACGAGGCTTCTGACGAGATCAAACAGGAGTTCTGCAAGGACAGCGGACATGGCGTTTAGTCGCCCTAACTCTGGCGGGGTTCAACTGCCGAGGGTTTGACCATTGCGGGCGCCGGTTCGATAGGTTGCTGGCAAGGTCATTGCTCGACACTCATAAACAGCCATCATCGCCGAGCCAGCCGCAAGCGGGTTCACTTTTGAGAGAATTCCCTGCATAGTGCGGCATGGCCAAAGCAAAAGTGACCTTCAAAACCGTCCGCCTCTCAGACAGCGACTGGAAGATACTGGCGGACTACCCCGACCACGAACAGCGCGAAATCACCGGATTCGCCAGCAAGGCAGATGCCGACGACTGGATCAACGGCGATCGCAAGATCGCATGGCTCCGTTCCCAGGGTTACGCCAAGTGAGCTAGCCCAGTGAGCTAACAAAGTGACGTAGCTGTCGCGCGCACCTCGCAATCCTCCTTTTTGATATTGCAGCCGCGTCGTGTCATGTCCTCGCGCGTAATTACGGTGACAGTGCACTTAATTAGCTGACCTCATTCATCATCTGCCGTAGATGGCTTCGGCCCGCGCTTCGCCAGCTTGAGAACGCGTCCGGTCAGGCGCTCGATGCGAGCCAGAAAGCGGTCGTCGCCAAGCGGGCGGCCGATGCTTTCCGCGGAACGCAGCGCGCCGAATAGATTCAGCTCCGGCTCAGTTGCCAGCAAATCGGCAAAATCCGGGAAGCGATCGCGGATCGGCGCCAGCGCGGTCAGGCCGTCATCCCGCCAGCGCAGATGGGCACGCGTGCTCGCCCACCGCCAATCCTGCGCGCGCTGCACCAACCGCGCCCGCACGGGGTTGAGCGACACGTAACGCAGCGCCGCCGCAAGATGGCGCTCGTCCATGGCGACAGCGCCGAACCTACCTTGCCAGAAATGACCCGTGCGCTTGCGTCGCGCCTGGATGGTGCCGGCATAGCTTCGATGCACACGGGCCAGTGCGCGGCGCAGCCCGTCGGGATCGGACGGCACCAGGATGAGATGCACGTGGTTTGGCATCAGGCACCAGGCCCACACCTCAACTCCGGCGTCGCCGCAATTTGCGGCGAGCAGGTCACGATAGAGCGCGTAATCGTCATCGTCGAAGAACGTGCGCGACCGGCCATTGCCGCGCTGGGTGACATGGTCCGGATGACCGGGAATAACGACACGGGCAAGACGGGCCATGCCGCATCTTGATCGCGAAATCGGATGGCGTCAATTTAGTGCACTGTCACCGTAATTTCAGGAGGTCGCCGCGCGCCTCAACTCTTCGGCCTGGCCAGCAGCCTGAGAGCGCTGAGAACACTGAGAATGGCGAAAGCACAAAGACCGTAGGTGAGTGCATTCACGACCCAGGATATGGCAATCCCTGCGAAGCTGGAGCCTCCGACTGCTCCCCAGAACAAATACGCTGCGGTGATGCCGGGCCACTCCAGCGAAAGAAAAGCGAATTCGGTCAGCGGCTCGATGGCGAGGAGCACCGACGAGATGAGCGCCCCGATGGCCAATGCGATGATGAGGTTCGCCTTCACGGAGAGCATCAAAACCCCAGCAGCCCGGCGATAACCGGAACGAGGAAATAGGCGGCGAGCCCGAGCAGGCCGCCCACGACCAAGCGTGCCCCGCGGCCGTGAATCTTCGTATCGAGCCACGCACAAACCGCCACCGCAGCCTGTCTCAGCCAGTCGCCAACGAGGATTCTGACGAGATCAAACAGGAGTTCTGCAAAGAAAGCGGCCATGGCGTTTAGTCGCCCTACCTCTGGCGGGGTTCAACCGCCGCGAGTTGGCCATTGAGGGCGCCGGTTCGATAGGTTGCTGGCGAGGTCACTGCTCGACACTCGTAAACAGCCATCATCGCCGAGGAACGGGCCGATCGGGGCCGGATCGGTTTTCCGTCACTGTGAGTGATGCCGATGCGGATTGACGAAAAGCCGGCCGCAAAGCGGGTTCTCTTTTGAGAGAATTCCCTGCATAGTGCGGCATGGCCAAAGCAAAAGTGACCTTCAAAACCGTCCGCCTCTCAGACAGCGACTGGAAGATACTGGCGGACTACCCCGACCACGAACAGCGCGAAATCACCGGATTCGCCAGCAAGGCAGATGCCGACGACTGGATCAACGGCGATCGCAAGATCGCATGGCTCCGTTCCCAAGGTTACGCCAAGTGAACTAGCCAAGTGAGCTAGCCAAGTGACGTAGCTGTCGCGCGCACATCGCAATCCTCCTTTTTGATGTTGCAGCCGCGCCGTGTCATGTCATCGCGCGTAATTACGGTGACAGTGCACTTAATTAGCTGACCTCATTCATCATCTACCGTAGATGGCTTCGGCCCGCGCTTCGCCGGCTTGAGAACGCGTCCGGTCTGGCGCTCGATGCGAGCCAGAAAGCGGTCGTCGCCAAGCGGGCGGCCGATGCTTTCCGCGGAACGCAGCGCGCCGAATAGATTCAGCTCCGGCTCAGTTGTGAGCAAATCAGCAAAATCCGGGAAGCGATGGGGGATCGGCACCAGCGCGGTCAGGCCGTCATCCCGCCAGCGCAGATGGGCACGCGTGCTCGCCCACCGCCAATCCTGAGCACGCTGCACCAACCGCGCCCGCGCGGGGTTGAACGACACGTAACGCAGCGCCGCCGCAAGATGGCGCTCGTCCATGGCGACAGCGCCGAACCTACCTTGCCAGAAATGACTCGTGCGCTTGCGTCGCGCCTGGATGGTGCCGGCATAGCTTCGATGCACACGGGCCAGTGCGCGGCGCAGCCCGTCGGGATCGGACGGCACCAGGATGAGATGCACGTGGTTTGGCATCAGGCACCAGGCCCACACCTCAACTCCGGCGTCGCCGCAATTTGCGGCGAGCAGGTCACGATAGAGCGCATAGTCGCCATCGTCGAAGAACGTGCGCGACCGGCCATTGCCGCGCTGGGTGACATGGTGCGGATGACCGGGAATAACGACACGGGCAAGGCGGGCCATGCCGCTTCTTGATCGCGAAATCGGATGGCGTCAATTTAGTGCACTGTCACCGTAATTCTGCGGATGCACGGACTGGAATGAGAGCAACGATGTCGGACTAAACAGCTACTGGGATTCGGAAGACGCTAGAACCAGAACCCAGGCATTCGCCTGTCCAGGCCAAAATAGGTAGGTGCGTCCAGTTGTTGCCTTGATCGTCTTATTTTCCTTTCCGTCGTGGTACGAGACTAGAACCGTCTCGCCGCATTTTGCACACGAAAAGTCTGTCGACTGCTTAGGCTCAATCGATAGGGTTTGCCATGCAGACTGCCCGTTCCAGTAAGAAAAAACTAACGTGTATGGACCGGGATTTCGTATGCGAATTTCACCCGACTTAGGCGGCGAGTTCAAGAGAATAGACGGGGGAGCTATCTGAGCTATTCCCCCTTCCCGAGGACCGATAGGCGTCCTTGGTGTCGCAGAATCCCCCGCGGCGGCTGGCGCCCCTAGACCTATTGCGACCAAAACGCAAACCGGAATCATCGCGCGGACCATCATGCTGCGCTCCTTACTTCTTCTGTATTCGAAAGCTTTCCTGGTGACTGAGAAGCTGTGCTTTGTTGAGCGTCACTCGAAACAGGGGCAGCCGAAGTAGTTTGTGCAAAACGACCTAGCATGTACCCGATGATAGTTCCGAATAGTCCGAAAGCCGGTGCAATCTGTTCGTTGCTGTAGCCAACTGTCACCAAGATGAGAGTTCCAGTGATTACGGTAAGTATGATTACTGGGCGGGCAATGTCATCAGGCCGAGCATTCGCTACTTTCCGTAACGAAAAAATAAGGGCGCCTATAATCGCGAGACCAAGAATGCCGATCAAGCAGGTCAGCCAAAACTCGTAAGGTGTCTTTGACGAAAAAAATCCCGCGAGAGTGGCTCCTGCGCTCGAAGGATTCTGAAGCACTGGCGGAGGAGGTATGGTCTCCTCGCAGGCGCTTGGCGAAATCCAGCAACTCCACATTGCTATGGCTAAAGTGAGCTGCGCTGAATGCTTTCTACAGTCCACGCACATAGGATGCACCCTCCTGCGCTGAATCTTGGAACGGCTTCCCACTCAACGACAGCGTATATCCTTTATCCAATGCCGCGCATCGCTGCCCCGGAGATCCATGATCATCCGGTGAAGCGTTTTCGTAAGCGCCTAGGTCAATGAATGCCCTCAGTACATCGCGCATAGCGCCGGGATCGGATCCCATCTTCTTGGCCAAATAGTATCCGGCGAGGACGTCAGCATGAAGCTCGCGCAAACGCTCCGTGGGGCCGCTCAAACGAGCATAATATTGATCGGCCGAGAAGAACTGAAATATGTGCCCGCACTCGTGTGCTAACACACAGGCTACGGTGATGCCTCCTTGCCTCGGTTTGAGAAGCTCATTAACCAGCCTGATTCCGATTAAGACAGTCCCCTTTGTTCCATTGACGATGGTCTCAGGCGTGGCTCCTGCGTTCTTGGCGTTGACAAACTTGAATCCAGGGTCAACCGGAATCACCGAAATGATGCGCTTCAATTCTGCTATCAGCGCTCTGTCAAAGGCCGGATCGCCCGATTTGGATGTCATGTTACTATAATCGGGCGGCGAACTTCCAGAAACGCAGGCCACACGGCTGCCGTCGATCGCATAGGAAGCTGTTCGGCTTGACACGAGGGTCGAAATCGAACCGATGATCAAAGCGCGTCGCGAGCATGCAATACACATGGCGACATCTCTCAATGTTAAAGCTCAATCCTTTTTAAACGCGGCAACCGGAGCCGGGGTCATCGCAGCTGGACAATCTCCAAGTCCCTTGTAACAGTCTAAAACGCTGACCGCGGACTTGCTCGTCTGAATTACAAGAGGAGGTGGATTCGCAACGGCAGGCGGAGTGCTGATGCCAACCGTTTCATTTGACGAAGCATCATTCTTTCGGTCGGTGTTGGACCTGAAACTAGACAGCATCGCGGGAGGAATTGCCTGGTACTCGATGGGCCGATCCTTGCTCATCCAAATTGAAAATCCGCGTATCTCCGGTGGCTTGTTAGGCGGCGTTACAACATCGGCGCGGACATAGACAGCTGCTTTTCCCTCGAATGCAGCAATCACGAACCAATCGTTTTCAACGAAACGCTGATAGGCAACTTTCCTGTCATTGATCTTGAGGAATCTGTCGAAGAGATCTTTAAACGACACTTCGGTCCCAAACCGCAGTGTCTCAACAAGCAATCCGTTTTTCTTGCTGTACCAGTGGTTACCCCATTTCGTCTCTGTTGGTCCCTCCACATAGCCCAAGGGAATACCGACTGAAACCCCTGCGTCATTGTCTGTAAACTGCTTAAACCCCGCTTGAGTACGACGAACTCGACCCTCGCGCAGAAGTTGACCTTCTTCCAGCGGCGTCAATTGACCCGTTACAGGATGCCCAATGCGAGCTTGGAATTTCTTGATAGCCGCAAGCGTGCCTTCACCGACATTTCCATCAACAAGACCTTCGTAGTAGGTCATCCAAATCAGAGCTTCTTGTTGCTTTCGGATTTGGGGCGCTGTTTGAGATTGCGCAAATGCCGGTCCGGCGCAAAGCGACGCAACCGTTGCGGCTATCCGTATGACGTGGGTCGCATTCTGGATGCTGGATACAGCCCGTCCGCACGTACTCATATCTTCCCTCCGGAAGAAGCGCGTCCGAAGTTTGCACCGGCAAAGGGTAGTGCTCGCTATACAGCGGGAATATGAACTAGTTCACATTACGAAAAAATGCACAAAGTTATGGGCCGGCGCGTCAAAAGATCGGGGCGCGGCAACCTTCAGGATGATCCGTTTCGAGCGGCAAACAGCATTCGATGCTTGGGATTACGGTGACAGTGCACTAAATTGATTCCCGATCGCCACCCCTACTGACTCTGGGGCTTCGGCCGACAGCTTGGTGCTAGCGCCAATTGAGTGCACTGTCACCGTAACTCCAGCCACTTCAATTCGTCGTGGTCTTGCCGCCGCGCATGGACACGAGCTTGTCCTCACCAAATCCGAGAATGAGCCAAGCGGTCTCATCGAAACCGTCTGCGAGCTTTCCCTCGTGAGAATACACGATCTGAGCAGCTTCCGACTTCGACGGCGGTCCCAACGCCGTGATTACCTCCTGACGCGACATACCTAAATGCAGCTTGCTGTCGAGGACGACGGGCGAGAACTTTTCCGGGATGATGGCGCAATCGGCCGAGGCCCCGGCGTCTTTCTCGGTGAGCTCTTCAACGATCTCCGTGACGAGATGGTCCGGGCCGCCCATCTCTCCGCTGGACACCACCCATAATCGATGCTGCGCGCGCCGATAACACAGCCAATAGATGCTATCTCCAGCGTCGCCTTGGTGTCGGATGGTCCCTTCGCCCACGGCTTCGCGAACCGCGCCGAGCCGCGTCTCTTCGAAGCGGCCGGCGAATGCGCCTAGCGAAAAGCGGGTCGCCAATCTCTTCACGACTGTCGGCGGCACGCGCTCGAACGCATGTTCGTCGACTGGGGGCGGCGGTGTCTGCGCGGAGCAGTCGTCCGCGGGGATCGCGAAAAGGAGAAGGAGCAAGAAGAGCGTCTTTCGACCATCAACTCGGAATTGCCTATATATTTCTCGCCTCAGCAGGTCGCGCCTAGGCGTCGAGAGTGCGGGCATCAGTTTCTGGGTGTCGGACACGTCAGTCACCCCAGCTTCCCTTCATTGATCTTGTGCGCAACCTCGCCAACAGAGCTGCCAACGATGACGGCGGTCACGATTGGCCAAAAACCCGCCACCATGACGATAGCGCCCCAACGCATATCTTCGCCGGGCCGTCTGTAGCCATCGTTGATGCCGCCGAGGATCAACCAGATCAGGCAGCCAATTGCATATCGCTTGAACCATTTCACGGCGAAATACCTTCCTGATATGGGCATTAGTGACCGTGACATTGAGGATGGTTCATCGGCAGGACCGGGCTTGCTCATTGACGAGAAGCGTTGAATTCCGCTGACAGCGCATTGAACTCATCTGCGTGTCCCGGCTGACGCTACGGCTTGTCCGTCCATGCTGAGTTGGCTGACCGCACCCACCGTCTCTCCCTCACGCAGATGTGCCTGCGCCCCCTGCCCCTCCTCCCACTTTCCTGCTATCTCCTGTCCCCGCCGTTCCGGCCCAAACCAAAACACCTCCGTATCAGGGAGCAACAACCATGCGATACCTTCACACCATGCTGCGCGTGCGCAATCTCGATGTCGCGCTGAAGTTTTACCAGGATGCGCTGGGCTTGAAGGAGGTGCGGCGGATCGAGAATGACAAGGGGCGCTTCACGCTCGTCTTCCTGTGCTCGGCGGACGATCTCGAGGCGCTGAAGAAGCAGCCGCAAACGCGCGGCGCGCCGCTGGTCGAGCTCACTTACAATTGGGACGAGGAGAAGTATGGCGAGGATCGCTTCTTCGGCCATCTCGCCTATGAGGTCGACGACATCTACGCAACCTGCGCGCAGCTGATGAAGGCCGGCGTCACCATCAACCGTCCGCCGCGCGACGGCAACATGGCCTTCGTCCGTTCGCCGGATCTGCACTCGATCGAGCTGCTGCAGAAGGGCGAGCCGAAGGCGCCGGCCGAGCCCTGGTCGTCGATGCCGAATACCGGCCACTGGTAGGGCCGCGACGCAGGAACCAGCCCTCGCTACCCGTGTTGTCCCTCCGACATAACGATTGGAGGAGGACGCAATGGGACGAGGACTGTTGCTGTGGATGCTTGGCGTGCCGATCCCGGTGATCATTCTGTTGTGGCTGTTCTTCGGCCACTGATCATCGGGCTCGATCTGCCGGGTTCGATTTGCCAAGTTTAGCTTGCAATGAAAGCTCCGCCGACGGCGGAGCTTTTTGCATGAGAGGCGCGCCGCAATCGCCGTCGCTCCCGCCAGGGAATTCCGCTATCACGCGCGCCAAAGCGAAATGCGGGAGGACTTCATGCCGGACACCAAGCGGACGATCTGGGGCCGCGCCAACTCGGTCAACGTGCAGAAGGTGCTGTGGTGCCTCGCCGAGCTCGACCTGCCCTATGAGCGCATCGACGCCGGCATGAGCTTTGGCAAGACCCGCGAGCCCGACTATCTCGCGATGAACCCCAACGCGCGGATCCCGACGCTGGTCGAGGGCGACTTCGTGCTGTGGGAATCGAACTCCATCATGCGCTATCTCTGCCTCGCGCATGGCCGCGGCACGCCGATCTATCCCGAGGCAGCGAAGCTGCGCACCAGCGTCGACCGTTGGCTCGACTGGACGCTGTCGATGGTGCAGCCGGTGGACCGCCCGGTGTTCTGGGGCATCGTGCGCACGGCCCCCGCCGAGCGCGACATGATCCAGGTGCAGCGGGATGCCGATGCCGCCGCCGAGGTCTGGGCCATCGCCGACCGCCTGCTGTCATCGCGCCGCTTCATGGATGGCGACCAGTTCACGCTGGCCGACATCGCGATCGGCGCCTATGCGCGGCGCTGGCTCGGCGTCGAGGGCATCACCCGTCCGGCGCAACCGCATTTGACCCGCTGGCTCGCCGAGCTCGGCAAGCGGCCCGGATTTGCCCAGTTCGTCGCACCGCCGATGTCGTGAGCCGGCGGCGCGGCGTAAGCTGTGCTGAGCGCGCGATGAATCGTCGCCATGGCGCACGTCTCGGGCGTCGCGCCAAGACTTGACGGCTACTGTGCATGGGGTTGTTTTCGCGGTTTTTGTTCTGGGCGGTGCCTAGCGCCAGCCGCGCTCGACCAGCAGCACGCAGATGATCAGCACCAGCGTCACGGCGGCGGTGGCGAGCTTGGCCGTCCAGCTCAGGCCGCGCCCGACCCACAACAGCAGTGCGCAATACATCACGAAGGGGACGATGATGTCGGGCCGCATGAGATCCGGCGGCATCGGCTTCAGCGCCTGACCGTGGTCTCGACGCTGACCGAGCCGCCGATCTTCACGCAGGTGCCGGTACCCTCGACCATGACGAAGCGCGGGCCATAGGAGGCGCAGGAACCGGCCTTCGCCGTGCCACCCGTCCCCTTCAGCGGCAGAGCCTTGCCGGCCTGCGGCCCCTCGGCAGGCGGAAGGCGCAGGGCCTCGGCCGCGGCCGCGGAGGTGGCCAGCAACGGGATGAGGATGAGGAACGGCGCGCGCATGCATCCGTTCTAGCCCGGACCGGCGCCACGCGCCATCCGGGTCGCCTCGCGCGGGATCAGATGAACTTGACGCCGGCCGATTTGCCGCGGCGCCAGATCACCTGGCAGCTCCGCCCGGTGCGGGCATCACGCGCGAACGCCATCCGGATCACGCCCGGGAGCTGGCTCGCGTCCTCGTCCAGCGTGATCTTTGCGCCGGTATCGGAGATGTCCTGGACCAGGCAATGCCGCGCCGCGAATCCGCCGTCGAGCGTGATCCAGGCGTGCCGCGACAGCGATTTGCGGGCTGCGCGCTTCTTGGGCTGGGGCATGGACAAATTTCTCCGGTTCCAGCGCTAGCTCAGGCCCCCCTAAGAAACCGTTGAAATCGCCCCCGAATGTAGCGGGGGTGGAGGCTATCCACTGGTGCAAAAAGACCGTTCCCGAACGGCTTGCCCACGGCGCCAAAGGCCACTATACGTTCGCCCGCTGCAGCCGCCGGGCTCGACTCGGGTGGCCGGCGGCCATGCCGTGAAAAGCGGCGGGGCCTTGTGTTTGCTCCCTTCGTCTATCGGTTAGGACGCCACCCTTTCACGGTGGAGAGAGCGGTTCGATTCCGCTAGGGAGCGCCAACAAAATCAATCACTTGCCGCCCTCCTCCGCCGCCGTGTCCAACACCTGTCCAATATACGGGTATGGACTCGTACACAGCGCCGGGTCGCGGAGCTGCGCGAGATGGAGCGCCTTTGCTCGGATTGGGCGGACGATGACGATCTCGTTCTCGCGCGCGACGGACTGAACGCGCTGGCGGCCGACTACCGCGCCGCTGCGGACGCGATGGTTCCTTCTGGTGCTGTTTGGGACCTTTAGGGCGCGGTGAGCGTTGAGGCGTTAGCACCGGGGCAGGATCGCGAACCCCGGAGTTCGGATCATGAGCACGATCCCTGCGGACCTCGAAAGAAAGTTCGAACAACGGTGGGCCGCCAGATTGGCGCGGCACATTCCGCCGGCTCCATTTGCGCGCCCTGCCTGTCCGAGGTGCAAGGCCCAGATGATGCTCGTCAGCATCGAGCCAAAAAGCCTAAGCGTGGACTTGCACATGTTTCGCTGCGCTGTCTGCAATCACGCACGTACGACATTCGCAACGCATGAAGATCCCATGCATTCCAATGGCCGCTGGCTTCAAGGCGATTTGCGCCCACCGAAGTAACCCGCGCTGCAAGTCGTGACCGAAGGCGAGACGCCGCGGCTGCCGGAAGGTTTCAGGGTCGAGCTCGACAAGGACGGTTGGCGGCACTGACTCGCGCGAAGCGGCGATGGCCTCAATGAATCTGCCGCGCTGACTGATCTTCACTAATCCGCCGGCCGCGTAGGGCATGACCATGTCCGATGACTGGACCAAACGAGCGACGAACATCCTTCGAGAACTTCATGCTGCCGAGACGGAGCTAATCGGCAGGGGTGTTATCCTGACCGACGGTAAGGCGGGGACGGTTGATCACGTCTTCCTTGACGAGGTGCACGGGCTCCGGATCTCGATCGGTGGCCACGACGGCAAGTGGCCGATTTCGACTCTGAAGCTTCTAGACTCCGGTTTCGCCAAATAGCTTGTCCGCCCGGTCACCGTCCGCGGTGATCACTCGGTGACCGGGCGCCCAGCGCGGACTTCGAAGGCCTGCTCGCCGGTGCCTGGCCGAGTAAGCTAGTCACAGTTTACCTGGAGTGGCAGCCATGATGCAGAACGTTGTAGCCGGATGCGTCGCAGTGGCTTTGATTATCCTGGCCTTGATTGGCTTCGCCCAAACGCACCATGAATGTTGGCACGGGCACGTGCTCCTAACCCATGAGCCCTGCGGATCCGTCAGCCCTTCAATATAGGAACAACCATTTTCCGCTGATCTAGGCGCGGGACCAAAGCCCCGCCGCTCGTGAAGTTCTGCCAGCACAGGTAAGCTTGCGGACGACTCAGCGCGAAAGCCCCCCTACCGCCCGGTAACCGCCTTCTGGCGCGCAGCGTTCAGGTCTGCCTTTGTCTGTGCAGTTGCGGCACTCGCGGGCTCTCGATTTGGGGGCGGCTCATTGAGGTCTCGGGCCCACGGCGCGCCAGATCGAACAACTGACTTCGGAGCGGCATGTTCTGAGCTGGAGCAGGCAGAGACGAGAGAGACGACAACAAGGGACATCCCCGTCCGGCCCAACGTTTGAGTGATCCTGTTCATCAGGCAATCAACTTCTGGCGCGGCCTTACTGTTGGCGCCTGCGATCCGCTCTAGCATCGAAATAGATGACCACCGCGAATGTGGCGCCTAGAGCCAAAACGCTGACACAGCCGGTAATCAACGCCACCGCCATCATAGCTGGATCAGTATTTCTACGGCGTCAGGGCTGGGCAATTCACGAATGATTAGCGCATGCAACAAGGCTGGGGCCCGCCAGCGTGAACCGGCGGGGCCTTTGCTTTTCCACACCCACGATGCGCAGTAGCCCGCGTTCGTTCCGCGGCCCAAGGGATTGATAATTTGACTCTCGCGGCGCCAGGCTTCGATGGCGCAATGACCAAGGTGGAGAACCGAGCGGCCGCCAGGGCCTACCACTAGGAGCGGATGCGTAAGCTCGACGAGGAAGCCAAAGCAGCACGCATTTTTAGACGGGGATAAACGACCATGGACATCATCCCATCTCTTTCACAGTGGAGAGAGGGGTTCGATTCCGCCAGGGAGCGCCATCATCCGGGCCATCGGATGATGCGGCGAAATCCGCCGCCCCGCATGAACCTCCCCGCCCCCGACCGACGACCAATGTCCCGTTGGAACCGGTACAGGCCATGGTGCTGCATAAATCCCCCTCGGACCGCCAGACCGGCGCCGCCTCGCCGGCACTGCCGTCCTGGATGCACCGTACCACGCCGTACGCGCCGGAGCGGCGCGCCAGAATGCTGGAGCACATGGCACGCGCCCGATCGCTTCCGCAGCCCCAGGCCGCGACGGTGCCGGCGCCGTCGCGCACGAGCGGCGTGGACATTCTCGGCGACGCCTTCGGCTACATGGTTTTGTTCGGTGTCATCGCCCTGCTCTTCCAGTCGCGTGTTCCTCTCTATCTTGGTGCCTTCCTCTTCCTCACCGACGGCGAGCGCATCGAACACGCGCTCGGAACGGTCGGCATCCGGCTCGAGCCGGATACGGTCGGACCCGACATCATCAAGGGCTTCGCATCCCTGTTCGGATGGTTCGCGCTGCTCGCGTCCTTGCAAGGCTCCGTGCCGGCCTGGCTTGCGGCATGGATGCCGCCGGACACATCCTGGTCCGCCATTGCCGGCATCGCCGTCGTGTTCGCGACCGTCGAAGCGTCTGCGGGGCTGGCGATGCGGCACGCGTTGCCGTGGTTCGGATTCCAGATCAGGCCGGACAGCCTGACCGCGACGACGATCAAGCTCCTCATGGCCCTTGGCCTGCTCGCCTTGCTGGTGCTGCTCGGATCTCTCTGAGCGGCGCGCAATGACGATGTCGTGAGACGGCCGGGGCGTTTACCGGAAATTTACCCCTGCTATTTGATCGGCGTATCGTTTGCTTAGACGTTGCGCCCTACCGTGAATCTACGGAAACAATCCGAAACACGATTGGCGTTCATGTCCGTCTCAGAGTTTCTCCGGCAGCGTGCAGTGGAAGTCAGCGTGAGCGGCAGCTACTCGCTGCCGCGCTGGTACGATTGTGAGGGCCAGCTGCGTACCTTCGCCTGCCGCACCAAGCGTGTCTCCCCGTTCCGCATGATCGTCGACGTGCCTGTTGTCGGAAAGGTCGGCGAGCGCGTGACCTCCTATTTCCAGGACTTTGGCGAATTCCAGTGCACCATCAGCGCGACGCTGAAGGCGGGCTTCCTGATGGAACTCGACATGACGCGGGAGCGGCGCGCCTGGATGTCGGAAAAGCTGACCTGGCTGGAGAAGAAGCAGAAGGACGCCAGCATTCTGGAACTGCGCAATGACGCGCGCTTCGTTCCGCAGGTCTCGCACAGCTTTCTGACGCTCGCCGACGGCAGCACCCATGCCTGCTTCATCATCGACGTCTCCACGGCCGGGGTCGCGATATCCTGCGAATACGACCCGCAGATCGGAACCCCGCTTGCGGTCGGCGCCTGCGTCGGGCGCGTCATTCGCAAATTCGACAACGGCTTTGCGGTCAAGTTCGCCGAGAAGCAGCAGCGGGACGACCTCGTCCGCCTGGTTGTCCGTACGCCCATGCTGCAATTGGCCTGAATCGGCCCGATCGATTTTAACTCAATTTTAACTAAATACTGGAGGTGCTGATCCCCGCGCGGTAGGGTGTGACCCAGCATGTCCGCAATCACTGCGGGCCCCGAGTTATTGGAAGTCCCGGAATGTCCATCGCTGAGTTCGCCCCGGCAGAGACCGCCCAAAACGCGCCCGCCGTCGCAAAGCCGCAGCTCCCGCCCGGCGTCATCACTGAAGGCCCGCTCGTCCAGGCCAAGTTGCGCGAAAGCTACCTCCTCCTCGGCATTCTCTACGTCGGCGCTGTCGCGGGCATCATCTGGGCCATCACGCAAGGCGTCGGCAGGGTGGAGCTGTTTACCTTCGCCTGGATGTTCGCGCTGACGACGTTCGGCATCGGCGCGGGCATGCACCGCCTGTTCGTCCATCGCAGCTTCCGCACCGGCCCGATCATGCGCGTCTTCTTCTGCGCCATCGCCCAGATGGCGGTGCAGGGCTCGATCGCGAAATGGGTCGCCAACCACCGTCGCCACCATCTATACGCTGACGATGTCGGCGATCCTCACAGCCCGCAATTCGACGGCTTCGGCAATCGCTATGTCAGCGCGTTCAAGGGCTTTTTGCACGCCCAGGGCAGCTGGGTGTTCGACCAGGCGACCACCGACAACGAATACTACGCCAAGGACATCCTCGCCGATCCGATCGCGATGTTCTTCGTGCGCACGCGCTGGGTCTGGTACGGGATGTCCGGCGTCTTCATTCCCGCCGTAATCGGCTACACCTTCGGCGGCGTGCACACCATGATCGGCTGCGTGCTGTTCTCCGGCCTGCTCCGCTGCTACCTGCTGATCCTCACCAGCCAGCTCACCGGCTCGGTCTGCCACGCCTACGGCTATCGCCGCTTCGAGGTCGAGGACGCCTCGACCAACGAGTTCGTGACCACGATCCTCACCTTCGGCGAGGGTCTGCACAACAACCATCACCGCTTCCCGCGGGACGCCTATATCTCGCACGCCTGGTGGGAGATCGATCTCAACGGCCTGATCATTCTGGGCATGGAGAAGATCGGCCTCGTCCACGACGTCTTCCACGCCTCGCACCGTCAGCTCGAGCTGGCGTCCGAAGCGGAAGCGCAGGCGGCCACGACGGCGCGCTAAGGCGGGAGGCGGCGGCCGTTCCTCCGGCCGCCTTGCCTCTGCTCCGCTGCCCTATCGCGGCCCCATTGCGGGATCAGCTTTTGAGGGTCTGTGCCTCGTGCCGGACCTCATTTGCAGACTTGCGATCGGGGGACCGAATGGCAGTCAACAAGATTAGGATTGATAAGATCACTTGGGACCGGGTTGGCCGGGTCACTGAGCCCGGACGCTACATGTACACCTTTGGCTGGCTGACGATTACGGCCGGCGATCTCGATATCTGGAAGCAATATCCGCAAGCCGCCTTCACGCTGCTCGCGCACCACGCCGAGCCGGACGAGGCCGTCGGCGAGGAATTCCATCTCGGCGCCTTCGACATCGCGCCGGACACCCCACCGCCGTTCACCACGCATTGAAGGGCGGGAACGCCGGCCCAAATCGCCTTGCGGGCTGCGCGCGGCGCAGGCGGCTGCGGGAACGCATGGCATGCACGTTGCTTAATCAACGTCATGATGCACATCCCCGCCGTCGACCAGGCCTTCCTGCTGCTGCTCATCGTCTTCTGCCTTGGCACGTGCCTCGTGCGCGCCTTCTGGGAGTTGGAGCAGGTGCGGGCACGCCGGGTCGCTGCGCCGCCCCGCGGGCGCACAACGAAGCGTGACTAGGCCGGTTAGCCCGGCCGCGCGTTGTCCAGGCGGAAGCCCCGCCGCCTCTGGACTCGCCGCTCAGTCACGTGCATCGAGAATCGAAGAAACCTGCGCAGTGCCTTGATCTGACTTGCCAATCGCGATCCGGTGGCGGGCGCGGACCGCTCCCATCGATGACGAATTGGTTCTGTCATGCGCTTGATTGCGCTCGTATTCTACACGTTCGGTGCCGATCCCGATGAACGCCGGCTGTCGCGCCTGTTAAGTGACGCGACAGCAAATGCATGACACATGGTCGCATCGGTAGACGTAGATAAGCAGATCAAGGGAACCTATTTTCGGCGCCGATGTACCTGATTGAAGCTTTGCCCACCGTCATCGGAACTGCCGCCATCGCCCCGGCGCTGCTGATGCTGTGGCTCGTCATTGCCGCCGAGGAGCGCCCGGGACCGCCGGCCCAGGTCTGGACTGCGTTCCTGCTCGGGGCGGCCAGCATTTCGCTGCTGGGCCTTGCCCGCGCGCCCTTCGCCAAGATGGTTGCGGCCCCCGACAACCCCTGGGCGGCGCTCGCCATGCATTCGGTCTTCGGGGTCGCGCTGCCCGAGGAAGCGGTCAAGGTGATCGCCATCGTGCTGGTCTCCTCGACCAAGCGGCGGACCTTCGCCAATCCGATGGACACCGTGGTCTATGGCGCCGCGGTCGGCCTCGGCTTCGCCGCCTACGAGAACCTCGCCTACCTCGTCCAGCACGCCGAGATGTGGCGCTCGCTGGCCGCGCTGCGCAGCGTGCTGACCGTGCCGTTCCACGGCGCGCTCGGCATCATCGCCGGCGCCTACCTGACGATCGCGCGGGCCGGCACGGCGCTGGGCGCCAACCGCCACCATCGCGACTGGGCCCGCCTGTCCAGCCGCCTGCTGATCTTCGCAGGTCCGCTCGCGCTGCATTCGGCCTTCGACTTCCCGCTGCTGACCTTGCAGCGGATGCCCGATCTCGATCCGACGCTGCGGATGTGGCTGGGCGGAGCGAGCCTGCTGATCGGCTTCAGCTCGATCGCCTTCGCCATCCGCCTGGTGCGGCGGGTCGCGCGCCATCACGCGCCGCGGACCGATATCGCGCGGGAGCGGCTTAGCCAGCTGCGCCGGATGTGGGCGCTGCTGCTCGCCGGCGGCGGCGTCGGCTTTCTCGGCCTCGCCTTCGTGCTGACCTCGATCCATCACTGGCTGATCAATCCCGAGCGCAATCTGACATTGGCCCTGATCCCGATCGGCTTCGTCTCGATCCTGCTCGGCCTCGCGCTCCTGATCGTCACGATCGCGATCTACATTCTCGGCCGCAACCGCGTTCGCACCAGCGGCGAAGGTTTTTCGTCAGCGCACGGCGGCGGTTGAGCCCCGGGATGGCAAGCGCGGTGTGTGCATACTAGATTGAGCAGACATCTTTCGATCTGGAGCCTGCCGATGACATCGCCTGAGGATTTTTCCCGGCTGCAATCCGCCATGAGCGAAACGGTCAAGGCGCATTGGAAGGCTTTCCTGTTCGAAGGCATCCTGCTTGCCGTTCTCGGCGTCGCCGCGCTGATCCTGCCGCCGCTCGCGAGCCTTGCGATCACGATCTTTCTCGGCTGGATGTTCCTGATCAGCGGCATCGGCGGACTGATCGTGACCTATTGGGCGCGCAGCTCGCCGGGATTCTGGTGGTCGCTGATCTCGGCCGCGCTGGCCGTGCTCGCCGGCATGCTCCTGCTGGCCCGGCCGATGCAGGCCGTGCTGACGCTGACTATCGTGCTCGGCGCCTACTTCCTCGCCGAGGGCGTCGCCACCATCATGTATGCGCTGGAGCACCGCCGCGAGCTGAGCAGCCGCTGGTCCTGGCTCCTGATCTCCGGCCTCGTCGACATCGCCATCGCGTTCATGGTGATCACGGGGCTGCCGAGCTCGGCGGAATGGGCGATCGGCATCCTCGTCGGTATCAATTTGCTGTTCGGCGGCGCCACCCTGATCGGCATGGCGCTGGCGGCTCGCAAGAGCAACAGTTGAGGCGCCTCGTGGCCGCTCGCGCCGATTGGGGGGTGACAACCCGCCAATCGCACGCTATATGAGCGGCCATGATCACCCTCGTCACCAGCTATTTTTGGTACTTTAGCTACGACAGCTCGCTGGCGGCAGGAGGATCGCGCTCAATCTGAATATTGAAGCAAACGTCCGAACAAGCCGCCAGACCTGGCGGCTTTTTTATTGCCGGCAGGTTCAAACAAACAGGAGCCCGCCGTGCTGAGCACGACCGACGATCTTCGTATCCGCGAACTGAAAGAGCTGAGCACGCCGGAAGAGGTGATGCGGGAAGTCCCGCGCACGCTCACCGCAACGCGTGTGGTGATGGCGGCGCGCAACGCCATCCATGCCATCCTCAACGGCCAGGACGACCGCCTGCTGGTCGTGGTCGGCCCCTGCTCGGTGCACGATCCCAAGGCCGCGCTCGAATATGCCGAGCGCCTCGCGAGCTTGCGCGAAGAGCTGGCCGACCAGCTCGAGATCGTGATGCGGGTCTATTTCGAGAAGCCGCGCACCACCGTCGGCTGGAAGGGCCTGATCAACGATCCTGACCTGGACGGCAGTTTCGACATCAACAAGGGCCTGCGGCTGGCGCGCAACGTGCTGTCCGCGGTAAACAATCTCGGCCTGCCCGCCGGCGCAGAATTTCTGGACATGACGACGCCGCAATACATTGCGGACCTCGTGTCCTGGGCCGCGATCGGCGCGCGCACGACCGAGAGCCAGATCCATCGCGAGCTGGCCTCGGGGTTGTCCTGCCCGGTCGGGTTCAAGAACGGCACCGACGGCAATGTGCGCATCGCTGCGGACGCGGTAAAGTCGGCCTCGCATCCGCATCATTTCATGGCGGTGACCAAGCTCGGCCGTTCGGCGATCGCTTCGACCGCGGGCAACGAGGATTGCCACATCATCCTGCGCGGCGGCAGCAAGCCGAATTACGATGCGGCAAGCGTCGCGGCGGCCTGCAACGATCTGGCCAAATCCGGCGTCGCGCCGCTGGTGATGGTGGATGCAAGCCACGCCAATTCGAGCAAGAAGCCGGAAAACCAGCCGCTGGTCATGGCCGACATCGCCGGCCAGATCTCGGGCGGCGAGAACCGTATCATGGGCGTGATGATCGAGAGCAATCTCGTCGCCGGCCGCCAGGACGTGGTGCCGGGCAAGCCGCTGACCTACGGCCAGAGCATCACGGACGGATGCATCGACTGGGCGACCACGGCAACCGCGCTCGAGCAACTCGCTGACGCGGTCGAGATCCGGCGCAACACGAAGCGCGCGGGGCTGCACGAACGCTCGGCGTAAGGCCAAAACCAACGCGGGCGGGGCGAGCTGTCGCGCCCTGCCCGCCGATAGCCACAAGCTAACAGCCGCGGCAGATGCTCTTGATCTTCTTGTCGAGCGCCGCGTCTTCCTTGTTCACGGGATTATTCGGATCGCTCAGATTTTTCTCGTTCGGTACGTCACCGGCGCGCGGCTGGCGATGTCCGATCGGCGCTTGCGGCACCGACCCGGACGTCGCGCCGCCGGATGTCGCCCCCTTGGAGCCGCTGGGCTGTGCAACCGCCGCGCCGCCAAGCAAGACCACGAGCGACGCTGCCACCACCATGATCTTCTTCATGTCCGTTCCTCCATTCTCAAACCCACGTTCTCTGCATCGCCGCTCACGTCTCGGGCGGATAGAGATGAACGTCGCCGCAATAATCCACGATACGATAGCGCGTTTCCTTTTCCGCTTCACGCGCGTCGGCTGCGGTATTTTGCACCGCCAACACATAATTCGGCCCCACCGGCGATTTGCCGGCGCCGCCGGGAATGTCGATGACATAATCGGGCTGACACAGTCCTGACACCCGTCCGCGCAACTGCCGCATCAAATCCTGCCCCTGGGCCAACGTCGTTCGCAAATGCACGGTGCCCGGCGCGAGATCGCCGTGATGCAGATAGTAGGGCTTGATCCGGCATTCGACGAAAGCTCGCATCAAATCCGACAAAGCGGCAATGCTGTCGTTAACGCCGCGCAAAAGCACGGACTGGCTCACCATGGGAATTCCGGCATCGGCAAGCCGCGCGCAGGCCGCGCGCGCAGGCCCCGTCAACTCGCGCGCATGGTTGGCATGCACCGCGACCCAGGTGGTCGCGCCCTCGACCTTCAACGCAGCCACCATCTCGTCGCTGATCCGCGCGGGATCGGCTACCGGCACGCGGGTGTGAAGGCGGATGATCTTGACGTGATCGATTCCCGCGAGATCGGCCATGATCTCGCTCATCCGGCGCGGCGATAGCATCAAGGGATCGCCGCCGGTCAGGATCACTTCCCAGATCTCGCTGTGCGAACGGATGTAGTCGATCGCCGCGCGATATGCGCCGTCCGAGAGCGCGTTCTCCTTGCCGGGCCCGACCATTTCGCGGCGGAAGCAGAAGCGGCAATAGACCGCGCAGACGTGGACGAGCTTGAACAGCACGCGGTCGGGATAGCGATGCACAATGCCCTGCACCGGCGAGTGCGGATGATCGCCGATCGGATCGGCGCTCTCGCCTGGCTGCATCTCCAGTTCTGCGGCGGTCGGAACGAATTGCCGCGCGATCGGATCGTCGGGATCGGACGTGTCGATCAGCTCGACCAGCGCCGGCGTGATCGCCACCGCATAGCGCGCGGCGACACGTTCGAGCGCGGGCAGCGCTTCGGCAGGTGCAAGCTGCGCGGCCACAAGTTCGGCCGGCTCACGCAGGGTGCGTGCAAGGTTGGTCTTCGTCATGTCTCACTTAACGTTTCATTTGCAGGCGGTGTCCACACCACCTGATCGATCCGCGCTGCGCCGCTCGCCAGCATCACCAGCCGGTCGAAGCCGAGCGCGACACCGCTCGCCTCCGGCATTTGGGCGACCGCGGCCAGAAAATCCTCGTCCAGCGGATAGGCCTCGCCGTAGCGGCGCTGCTTCTCCGCCATCGACTCCGTGAAGCGCTTGCGCTGTTCCTCGGCGTCGGTCAACTCGCCAAAGCCGTTGGCGAGCTCGACGCCGCAGGCATAGACCTCGAACCGCTCGGCGACCCGCGGGTCATCGGCCTTCACCCGCGCCAACGCCGCCTCTGGAGATGGGTATTCGAACAGAATGGTCAAACGCCCCTGCCCCAGATGCGGCTCGACATGCTCGACCAGGACCTTGCTGAAGATGTCGGACCAGGTGTCGTCCTCCGCCACCCGGACCTTGGCGCCGGCCGCCTGCGCGAGCGCGGCACGGTTACCCTCGCCGCCCGAAATTGTCGACAGCAGGTCGATCCCTGCGAACCGCTCGAAGGCGCCGGCGACCGTCACCAGCTCCGGCTCGGCGAAGGGGTCCGCGGCCCGGCCGCGGAACGAGAAATTCCCGATCCCGGTCGCCTGCGCGGCGCGGGCGATGACCACGACGGTGTCCGCCATAATGGCATCATAGGGGGCGCTGGCCCGGTACCATTCCAACATGGTGAATTCGGGCAGATGCAGGTCGCCACGCTCGCGATCACGGAACACCCGTGCGAATTCGAAAATCCGCTCCTCGCCCGCCGCCAGCAGCTTCTTGCAGGCGAATTCCGGCGAGGTCCGCAAGTACCGGCTGGCACGGCTGCCATCGGGCCGCATGATCTCGGTCCGGGGGGCGTGCAGATGGGTTTCGTTACCCGGGGAGACCTGAAGGACCGAGGTTTCGACCTCGAGGAACCCCTGCTCGGCGAAAAAGCCCCTGAGAGACCCGGTAATGGCCCCCCTGGCCTGGAGGAGCGGCCGCCGGTCGAGGTGCCGCGAGGGCGACCAGAACGGCGAAATCGGCTTGTCCCCAACCATCAACCGGCCGCCCCGCAGGCCAGCAAAATGCTGGCATTCAATGACAAAATGCGTATGTTGCGGCCCGAAACGGGTGCCGCGGTCTGATTTGAGGCCCCAGGTCCCCCATCAATTTGACCACGTCCTGGCCGGAGCCGGGCCAAGCAAGCAGGAAATATAGCTTTGAGAGTCATCGCCAGTTCTATTCGCAAGGGCAACGTGATCGAGCAAGACGGCAAGCTTTATGTCGTTGTGACCGCCGAGAACATCCATCCCGGCAAGGGCACTCCGGTCAGCCAGATCGAAATGCGCCGAATCTCGGACGGGGTAAAGATCTCCGAGCGCTACAAGACCACCGACCAGGTCGAGAAGGCCACGATCGAAGAGCGCAACTTCACCTTCCTCTATGAAGATGGCGACGGCTTCCATTTCATGAACCCGGAAACCTATGACCAGGTCCAGGTGTCCAAGGACGTCATCGGCGACGCGGCCGCCTATCTCCAGGAGAGTATGACGGTCAAGCTGTCGACGCATGACGTCAACGTGGTGTCGATCGCGTTGCCGCAGCGCGTGACGCTGGAAGTGGTCGAGACCGAGCCCGTGACCAAGGGCCAGACCGCCTCCTCCTCCTACAAGCCCGCGGTGCTCTCCAACGGCCTGCGCACCACCGTGCCGCCGCACATCGCCGTCGGCACCCGTATCGTGGTGATGACCGAAGACGGCTCCTACTCCGAGCGCGCCAAGGACTAAGCGAGGAATCAGAGCAGGTGCCGCCGGGGGCCGAGGCAGTGGTTGGGAAAAGTTTCCGCTTCGTCTCGCTGATTCTGGCGGCGCTTTCGCTCCTCACCGCCACTCCGCTCGCTGCGGACGAAATCCGCAGCCCTTCGCTCACGGCGCTGCGCGTCGATTGGCGCGCAGCGCTCGACCAGTTCCGCACCGAGGTCAACAGCCGTCCTCCGATCGCGGGCGACTTCATCTTCGCACCCCGCCGTTCGGTGCCACGCTACGATCCGCGCGCCATGCCTGCGCTGGTGCAGCTCAACGCGGTCTCATCGCAATTCTTCACCGGTATCGCCCGCAGCTCCGTGCCCGTGCTTCTGCCGTTCGATGCTGCCGCCTATCTCGAGGCGCAGCGCAATCGCGCGCCGGGGACACTCGCGCTCTCGCGCTATCAGGCCGATTTCAATCCCGTCGACATGTTTGATGCCGGCCCCTCAGGTTACAGTGCCAGCTTCTCGCTCGAACCCGGTGCCGGCGACGGCATGCCGAGCCGCGTCTACACAAGGCCGGTCGAGGTGCAGATCACGGGCTCGGCACTCGTTTACGACGTCGCCGATCCCGCCGGCGGCAAGGGCGAGCAGGTCAAGCCGCTTGCGGCAACCTATCCGGACCTGCGCAGGTTCATCCGGGAAGGCTATGTGCGCTACGCCTTCACCCGCTTCGGCGTTGCCTATGTCGTCTCCATCCAGTGCCTGGACAGCATCGCAAAGCCGCGGAGGCTCGCCTGCAAGGAAGCCTATCCGGTTGCCGAGCGCTTCCTGAAAGGGCTCCGCATCGCCGGCGGCCAGCGCATGCGGCCGCTCACGGACATGGCCTCCAGCATCATCGATCGTCCTTCAGCGCGGTCGCCGGATTTCACCTACCGACCGAGCGGCGACATCATCCCGAACACCGGCTATCGCAACAAGGCCGGCCATCCGGATGTGATGGCCTATGCGCAGATCCGTTTTCCGCTCGAAAAGGCGCCCGCCTTCGTGCGTTCGCAATCCTACGGCAAGCGCGACAAGAGCGACGGCCCGACGGCCTATCCCTGGCGCGACAATTTCTGCGAGTCCCGCAGTTTCGAGGTCTGGCAATGCGGCGGCGGTTATGGCCACCAGGGCGAGGACATCCGCGCCGCCGAATGCCCACCGCCCGGCGAAGGCCACGAACCCTGCGATCGCAAGCAGCGAGGCGTCGTCGCGGTGCGCGACGCCATCGTGATCCGCGGCGCCAAGGATCAGGCCGCGACGCTCGAGGTCAACAGCCGCACCGAGCATATTCGCTTCCGCTATATGCACATGAACCCGCAGGCGCTGACCGCCGACGGCATGCTCAACGGCCGCATCGTCACCGAAGGCGAGAAGATCGGCGTGGTCTCCAACTATCTCGACCATCCCGCCGGCACATCGATGCATTTGCATTTCGACGTGCAGGTATTTACTCGCGACGGCTGGATCTGGGTCAGTCCTTACGTCACGCTGGTCTCGGCCTATGAACGCCTGATCCACGCCCGCGGCCGCGAAGTCGGCCCGGAGATCGCCGGCACGCCGCAGCCGGTGGCGCATGCGTTGCCGGAGGACGTGATCAAGCCGGACCTGCGCGAGGGATCGAGCGGCGAGGAGAATTGAGGGGCGAGCTCGCTCATGGGGCCGCTACGGACTACTCCAACAGCGTCGTCAGCTGCGCGCCCTCGTCCGCCACGAACACCGCGATCAATTCCGCCGGCTCGGTCGCGCTGGCATTGGCCGAGACCAGATGCGTCGATCCCGGCGGCTCGAAGAAGGACTGGCCGACACCAAATGTCTCGACAGGACCGCCGCCAAGCTGGGAACGGATTTCACCCTTGGTGATGTAAGCGGTCACCGAGCCCGCGTGACGATGCGGCCGCGAGAATCCGCCGGGACCGTAGAACACACGCACGATGGTGACGCGCTTGCCCGGGACGTTCGGTAGCGCGTAGGAGCCGATCGGCTCGACCTTGTCGAGCGGCGAGCTCTCCGCCGCGGTCGCGCAGAGCGGCGCCAACGCGCCGGATACGGCGTCCATCGTCACCGGCAACGCCTTGCCGATCGCAAGCGCGCAGGCGAGCCCGCCGACGACGGCCAGAGCCATCGAGCGCGATGGCGCCGGACGCTGCGCATGGGTCAAACTCATTGCAGTCATGATAACCTCCCCTTGTTTTATCGTTGTTGCACTCAAGATGCCGCGGCGCTCGCTGCGACCGGCCGCTTCGCCGGCGTCCAGCGATACGCGGCGCCAAAGCGGTTCCAGACGTTGATCGAGGCGACCGCCGAGGTCAGGTACATCAGCTCGGTCTCGGAGAATTCGCCGGAAGCCTCCGCATAGACCTCTTCGCTGACGCCATCGGGCAGGCAGGTCAGCGCCTCTGCCCAGGCCAGCGCGGCCCGCTCGCGCGCGGAAAAGACCGGCGCCTCGCGCCAGACCGCGACCAGATTGAGCTTGTCCACGGGCACGCCGATCCGCTCCGACAACAGGACGTGGTGCTGCACGCAGAAGGCGCAGCCGTTGATCTGCGAGGCGCGCAGCTTGACCAGCTCGAGCAGCTGCTTGTCGAGGCCCGCCTTTGCCGCCACCTGGCCGAGCGCCAGCACCAGCTCGTACGCATCGGGCGCGATCTTCTTGAAATCCTCGTACTCGCCGCGGGCGTGTGACATTGGCGTTCACCTCGTGTATTGTAAGACTACTTACATCTTATAAGAGCTCTTATATGACACGCAAGACCGCTGCCATCACGAAATCGAAGGCTCCGCGGAAGCCGACCGCACCTGCCGAAATCGTTGCCGTTCGCGTGCCCGCGCCCGGAGAAGGCAAGCGCGGCGAGCAAGGTTATCTCGGCTATCTGCTGCGACAGGCCCACGCCGCGGTCCGCCTGACGATGGAACGGACGCTCGCCGACCTCGGCGTGACGTCGCCGCAATTTGCCGTGCTCACCATGCTGAACGCCTACCCCGGCCTCTCCGGCGCCGACGTCGCCCGGCTCACCTTCCTGACCCCGCAGACGGTCGGTGTGATCATTCGCAACCTCGATCGCGACGGTGCGATCGCAATGACGCCTCATCCGGTCCACGGCCGGATCCAGCAATGGACGCTGACGCAGCGGGGAACGACGCTGTTGAAGGCTTGCAGGGAGCGCGTGATCGCGCTGGAGAAGCGCCTTGCCGCAAGTCTGGACGCCAAGGCAGAGACCGCGATCCGGCGCTGGCTCGCCGGCATCGCCGCCGATTTGCAGGAGGACTAACCGGCTCTAGTCGCCTCCGTCACCACCGCAGCCGCCGTCGCCTCCATCGGCATCCGAGAAGTCGCTGACGGCGCCGTCGCCCTGAATGCCACGGCCAAAGTTCTCGGCGATGATCATCAGGATCACGACAAACAGCCCGGCGCCGAACGGCCAGGGATTGGTACGGATGATGTCGAACAGCTCCCGCATGCGCGCATTCTGGGCAGACGGAAGCAAACCGACCGTAAAGCGACAGGCTCACAATTGGGGATATCCGGGCAAGCCTAAGGACGCTCAGCCGCCCTTCAACGCTTTCTTAACCTCGCCGTCGGGCCAGGCATCGCCTGCCGCGCTCACGCGCACGCGGCTCTGATCGGTGGCATTCACCAGCACATGCGAACTCGTCCGATCACCGCTCGGCTCGAGACGCAAATCGGTTTCGGGCTTCCAGCTCAACGTGGTCGCGAGATCGCCGGGATAGATCCGCCATTGCGATCCGTCGTCGAGTTCGACGACATGACTTTCCGCGTGTGCCCGTATCTTCATTCCGCCCCGAATTCTCGATGAGCAGATTGCGTGCAGACGGCGGGCCCCGGCGCTCGGCCGGGGCCCAGCTCCGTCAGTCGTTGTCGTGATGAATCACGGTCTTGCTGCGATTGCCGAATTCATCTTCCTTCTTGATCACCGTGGTGCGGTTGGCAGGCTCGCGCTCCCTGATGACCGTGGTGCGGTCGCGATCGCGGTCCCGCTCACGATATTCGTGGGACTGTCCGACCGTCACGCCGGCTCCGACCGGGCCGACGTGAACGCCGACTTCGTCGGCGAACGCAGGAGCGGCGATGGCCGTGACCATGGCGGCGGCAAACAGATATCTTTTCATCTTCATCCTCCAGTGTATGCGGAGGGAATGCGGGACTGCGACACTTTGTTCCGGCGGAACGCAGCGCGATGGCCTGTTCCCGGTGTTCCAGGAACCGGCCCACAGCAGCCGTGATTCCCGCTAGAATGGGTCCATGAAACAAGCTGATTCCTCGGCCAATCACAGCCGCCGCGCCCTGCTTCGATCCACGCTCGGCGCAGCCGCATTCATCACATTCCCCACGCAGCTTCTCGCCGCGCCTCCGGGCTTCGACGAATGGCGCGAGGGTTTTCGTGCACGCGCCATGGCGAAGGGCATTTCGGCTGCGACCTGGCAGCGCGCGATGGCGCGGGTCGAGCCCGACATGAGCGTGTTCAAGCAGATGCGCAACCAGCCCGAATTCCACGAGCAGGTCTGGCAATACATCAACCGCCGCGTCTCGGACTGGCGCATCATCAATGGCAAGATCGCGCTGAAAAACAACGAGGCGCTGCTCGCGCGCATCGAGCGTGATTTCGGCGTCGAGCGCGGCACGCTGCTAGCGCTGTGGGGCGTGGAGTCCGCCTATGGCGATCCGCTGGTGCAACAAAACCACATGACGCCGGTATTCCCCTCGCTCGCCGCGCTCGCCTGGAACGAGCCGCGCCGCAAAGCCTATTGGGAGACCGAGCTGATCAACGCGCTGCGCATCGTCGACAAGGGCTGGAGCACGCCGGAGCAGATGCAGGGCTCCTGGGCCGGCGCGATGGGGCATTCGCAATGGATGCCGGAGGTCTGGCTCAATGTCGGCATCGACTATGACGGCGACGGCAAGGTCTCGCCGTTCGGCAAGCCCGACGACGCGCTGGGATCGACGGCAAAGTATCTCGTCAATCGCGGCAAATGGCATCGTGGCGAGCACTGGGGCTACGAGGTGCGCGCGTCCGGCGAGATGAGCGGCAACCGCACCTACGCGGCGTGGGCATCGGCCGGCGTCACTCGCGCCGACGGCCAGCCGTTTCCGCAACCGAATGCATCCGCGCAGATGTGGACGCCGGTTGCGGGCGGGCCGACATTCCTGCTGGGACCGAATTTCTATTCGGTGAAGAGCTACAATCCCTCGATGAACTATGCGCTCGCAATCTGCCATCTGGGCGACCGCTGCCTCGGCGCGCCGCCCTTCATCCAGCCCTTCCCCGGCTCAGAGCGCGCGCTGACGCTCGCCGAGGTGCAGGAGATGCAGACTCGCCTGACCAAGGCCGGGTTCGACACCGGCGGCACCGACGGCCGTGTCGGCAACGACACCATGAAGGCAATCAAGGATTTTCAGCAGCGCGCGGGGATCACGCCCGCCGATGGCTATGGCGGGCTGAAGGTGCTGGCGAAGTTGCGGCAGGGATCGTAGGGCCCGCTCTCTCACTTTGTCGTTCCGGGGCGCGCCACTTGGCGCGAGCCCGGAATGACGGCGGTTGGGGTCAGTGCCGGTACTGCGGCTCTTCCGCATCCAGCTGGCGCCGGATCGCGGCGAGATGCAATCGCGCGGATTCGGAATCGCCTTCGCGCATCTGCCTGTAGGTTTCCGCCGCGATCGCGGGATCGACCGGAAGCACTTTTCGTCCCGTCGACATCGCCAGCACCTGCACCTCGGCGGCGCGCTCGAGATAGTAGAGATCGTCCCAGGCCTCCGCGATGGTCGGCGCCAGCACCATCACGCCATGATGCTTCATGAAGACGATGTCGGCATCGCCGACGGCCGATGCGATGCGCGCGCCTTCGCGGTTATCGAGCGCGAGGCCGTTATAATCGCGGTCCACTGCCGTGCGGCCGTAGAACTTCAGCGCGGTCTGGCCGGCCCAGATCAGGGGATCACCCTCGGTCATCGACAACGCCGTGGCGTAGGGCATGTGGGTGTGGAAGGCGACTTTCGCGCGCGGCAGGCGCTTGTGCATCTCGGCATGGATGTAGAACGCGGTCGCCTCGGGCGCGCCCTCGCCGTCGAGCACGTTGCCGTGGAAATCGCAGATCAGGAGCTTGGACGCCGTCAGCTCGCGGAAGGCGTAGCCGTATGGATTGACCAGGAAGAGATCGTCATGGCCGGGCAACACGGCCGAGAAATGGTTGCAGATGCCCTCCTCAAAACCATTGCGCGCGGCCATGCGGAAGCAGGCCGCGAGGTCCTCGCGCGCGGTGCGGATCGCGTCGGTGGCGAGATCAGGCCGGTTCGAGCGGAACGGCGCAGGTGCGGATGAGGAAGATTGAAGGCTGTGCGCCATGGCGAAGGAAACCTCTTTCGGTCGGAAGAGGCCCGCGTTGTACAGGGCCGACGCCTCTGCGTCAGCCCCTGCGGGCGCCACCCTGCCCTTCGCGTCTTGCGCGGCGGCTTATTGCCGCCGCGGCACGCCGCCGGCGTTCATGCCGCCGTCGATGACGAGCTCGCTGCCGGTGACGTAGCGCGAGGCATCGGAGGCCAGATACAGCACACCGGAAGCGATCTCCGCGGCCTGCCCGGCGCGGCCGAGCGGGGTTGCGACCTTGGCTCGCTCCTCGGGGTCGATCGGGGCGTTCTGGCCGGCGCCCGTTGCCCCCGTCGGAATCTTGCCCCAGATCGGGGTATCGATGATGCCGGGGTGAACGGAGTTGACGCGGATGCCGTCGCCGGCGGCCGCGCACTCCATCGCGATCGATTTGGCGAACAGCCGCACGCCGCCTTTGGTCAGCGAATAGGCCGAGAGGCCGGGCGCACCGCGCAAGCCCGCGAGCGAGGACATCATCACGATCGAGCTGCCGCCCGTCTTGCGCATCAGCGGCAGGCAATGCTTCACGGACAGAAACACGCCGTCGAGGTTGATCGCGTTCTGCTTGTGCCAGTCAGCGAGCGTCATATCGACGATCGAGGGTACCGCAATGCCGATGCCGGCATTGGAGACCATGATGTCGAGCCGGCCATGGCGCTTGGCGATCTCGGCTACGATCTCGATCCAGCGCTCCTCGCTGGTGACGTCCTGCTCCAGGAAAATCGCCTTGCCGCCGGCTTTTGTCACGCGCTTGACGAGCTCCGGGCCTCGCAGCTCGTCGATGTCGGTGATGACGACGGTAGCGCCTTCGCGCGCGAACAATTCGACGATAGCCTCGCCAATGCCCGAGGCGCCGCCCGTCACCAGCGCGACCTTGCCCTCAACCTGCCCTGCCATGTTCACTCCCTTTTTTGTTGTTTGAGCGGCTTATTTTGACGCACGATCTCCGCGCAAACGCGTACCGCGTTTGTCGCGAGGGATCTTGCGTCATCTAATCACGGATGGCCCCTGGTCCGGTAGCGCGACGTCGACGACACGGAATTGCACGCGCTCGGCGCCCTGGTACCGGTCGACCGACAACGATCCCGCGACATGCAATTGCTGCCCTCGATTGGCGAGCAGCGCGTTGCCGAGCTTCTGGCCGACCGAACGGAACGCAATGCCGTTGACGATCGAGCCGTCGCCGGACTTGAAGCGTAGCCTCAAATGCGCCTGTCCGACCTCATCGGCATAGACGAGCTGATGCGATGGCAGCGCCAGCACGACTTCCGGATTGCCGCTGCCGAAGGGACCGGCGTGGTTGAGCGTGGTCGCAAGCTCCGTCGTCACCGCGCGCGCGGACACCGCGCCGTCGACATAGAGTTCGTTGACGTGGCGCGCCTCGGCGACGTCCTGCGCCAGCGCGTTTTCGAGATAGGCGCGGAATTCGGCGAGCTTCTCTTTCCGCAGCGTCACGCCCGCGGCCATCGCGTGGCCGCCGCCTTTCAGCAAGATACCGTCAGTCACCGCCTGCCGCACCGCCTTGCCGAGATCGACGCCTGCGATGGAGCGGCCCGAGCCGGTACCGATGCCGCCGGGCTCCAGCGCAATCGCAAAGGCCGGCCGTGAAAACTTCTCCTTCAGGCGGGACGCGACGAGGCCGACCACGCCGGGATGCCAGCCTTCGGAGGCCGTGACGATGACGCCAATCTTGTCCTCGAGCCCGATCGAGGCCAGCGCCTCGGCTTCGGCCTGCGCTTCGGCCGCCTGCTCGATGACGCGGCGCTCGCTGTTGAGGCGATCGAGCTCGGCCGCAATCCGCGCCGCCTCGACGCTGTCGCCTTCGAGCAAGAGCCGCACGCCGAGATCGGCGCGGCCGATGCGGCCGCCGGCATTGACGCGCGGCCCCAGCATGAAGCCGAGATGCCAGGCCTCCGGCGGGCCGTTGAGCCGCGCCACGTCCATCAGCGCGGTGTGGCCGACATGGTCGCGCCGCCGCATGGCGATCAGGCCTTTTGCGACGAAAGCACGATTGAGCCCGATCAGCGGCGCGACATCCGCAACCGTGCCGAGCGCGACGTGATGCAGCATGCCGAGCAGGTCGGGCTCGGGCATCTCGCTGGTCCAGAAGCCGCGCTGGCGCAGCTCGCGGTTGACCGCGACCAGCGTCACCAGCACGAGACCGACGGCGGCGAGATGGCCGAGGCCCGAGAGATCGTCGAGCCGGTTCGGATTGACCAGCGCATCGACCTCCGGCAGCTCCGTGCCGGCCTGGTGATGATCGATCACGACCACGGACATGCCGAGGCGCTTGGCTTCAGCGAGCGGCTCGATGCTGGTGGTGCCGCAATCGACCGTGACGAGCAGCGTGGCGCCCTTCGCGGCCAGCGCGCGGATCGCTTCGGTGTTCGGGCCGTAGCCTTCGAAAATCCGGTCGGGAATATGGATCAGCGGATCGAGCCCGCAATGGCGCAGATGCCAGGCGAGCAGCGCTGCCGAGGTGGCGCCGTCGACGTCGTAGTCGCCGAAGATCGCGACCTTCTCGCCGCGCATCGCTGCGTCCGCGATCCGCTTCGCGGCGGCCTCCATCTCCGTCACGGTGTACGGGTCCGGCAACAGCTTGCGGATGGTCGGATCGAGGAAGTCGGCGACGGCGTCGATATCGACACCGCGGCCCGCCAGCACCCGTGCCAGTAACTCCGGCAGCTGGTGCCGCTGCACGATGGCGAGCGCCTTGGCAGCCCCGCGCGCATCCAGCCGGTCGAGCCAGAGCTTGTCGGTGAGCGAGCGCGCGACGCCCAGAAACGCCTGGGGCACTTCGACGGGCAAGGCGGTTGCGGGCGGCGTCATGAGTCGAGACTGGCTTGAGGAACCCGGGAATCGAACCGGGTGTTGCGGCGATCGGCCGGCAATGACGATTGACCTGGAATCCTCTGGGATTTGCAACGTCCGCGCCGCACAAAGCGGTGGATTGCCGCTTTGCTGCGCGGACTGACTATCATTTGGGCATTCCGTGGAACAGCAAATTAAGCGGGCGTTAGGCGGAATCTTCGAAAAAGACTCGTATTCGATCTGTAATTAGTTGTTCCGGGTTCGTTGCAGATCAGGCCTCATTGCCAAGGGAAGCTCCCCGATGTCTGCTGCGCTGGGTCTGAAAGCCAAGCCGATCGCCACCGAACCCGCTGATGACGATTCCGATATCTCCGCACTGATCAATCGCCTGACCGCGGAGGTCAACCAGATCGCAGTCGACAAGACCAAGGCGATTCAGCAGATCACCAACCAGATGAAGATGCTGGCGCTGAACGCGCTGATCGAGAGCTCGCGCGCCGGCGCGCAAGGCGCCGGCTTCGCGGTGGTGGCGCAGGAGGTGCGCGGCGTCGGCCAGCAGGTCGAAACCATCGCGCGCGAGCTTGAAACCCAGCTGACGAAGCGCACCGGCGATCTCGTCGCCTCGATCGACCGCATGAGCCAGCGCTCGCGCGGCGAGCGCATGGTCGACCTGTCGCTCAACGCCATCGAGCTGATCGATCGCAACCTCTATGAACGCACCTGCGACGTGCGCTGGTGGGCGACCGATTCCGCCGTGGTCGATTGCGCGGCCTCGCCCAACGCCGCAGCCGTCTCCCATGCCTCGCAGCGCCTCGGCGTGATCCTCGGCGCCTACACCGTCTATCTCGACCTCTGGCTCTGCGACCCCGACGGCAATGTCATCGCCAACGGCCGCGCCGACCGCTTTCGCGTCGTCGGCCAGAACGTCGCCCACACAAGGTGGTTTCGCGAGGCGCGAACCTTGCGCTCCGGCGACGACTATGTCGCCGGTGACGTCGAGAACCAGCCGCTGCTCGGCAATGCGCAGGTCGCGACCTATTGTGCCAGCGTCCGCGCCGGCGGCCAGGCCAACGGCGCGCCGATCGGCGTGCTCGCCATCCATTTCGACTGGGAGGCGCAGGCCCGCGCCATCGTGCAGGGCGTGCGCGTCGGCGACAGCGACAAGGCGCGCGTGCTGCTGGTCGATTCAAATCTGCGTGTCATCGCAGCTTCCGATGGCCAGGGTATTTTGAGCGAGCGCATCTCGATCTCGCTGAACGGCCAGCGCTCCGGCTTCTACCACGACCGCACGGGCGCGCTGGTCGCGTTCCACGCGACGCCAGGCTACGAGACCTATCGCGGCCTCGGCTGGTACGGCGTGATCATCTGCGGGGCGTGACGACATCATCGCGTGATCTGCGAGCGCGGCAGCGTGACCGTCGAACGATGGTCGCGCCGTGATGCGGCGCGACTTGCAGCCTATCCGAGATAGCCAGACACTCCGTCCCACAACAGCTTCAACGCCGTCACGGCCAGCAGGCCGTGGCACGCCCGGTAGATCTGCCGCTGGTCCAGCTTTCCGTGCAGCCGCCAGCCGAGCCAGACGCCGCTGGGAATGGCAAAGAGGCACGCCGCCATCACGATCCAGACGTTGCCCGCCGGCCGCACCAGCAACAGCCAAGGTACCGCCTTGATCGCGTTGCCGACGGTGAAGAACAGGCTCGTCGTTCCCGCGTAGACCTCCTTGCTGAGGCCAAGCGGCAGGAGGTACATCGCCAGCGGCGGTCCGCCGGAATGCGCGACCATGGTCGTGACACCCGAGGCAAGACCGGCAGCAACCGCCTTCGGCGAGGAGCGCGGACGAATGACCACCTTCGGATCACTCACGAGCCATATGCCAACGAAGCTCAATGTCACGACCGCCATCACGATCGCGACGGCGCGATGGTCCAATACACGGAACAAGAGATAGCCGAGGGCAATGCCGATCACGAGCCCGGGCAACAGCAGCACAAGGTCCGGCTTCGACCATGTCGAGGGCTTCCAGTAGCGCAGCGCGAACAGGTCCATGGCGATGAAGAGCGGCGCGAGCAGGCCGCCCGCCGTGACCGGATCCATCACGCACGACAGCAACGGAATGCCGACGATAGAGAAGCCGCCGCCGAATGCGCCCTTCATGAAGCAGATCAGGAAGACGCCGGAAAAGGCGATGATCACCGTGGCGACAGTCAAATCCATCTGCGCATCTCCATGACGGGTACGCTCGCGCCTCGGCGCGCGTCACGCCGAAACGTCGCGGGAGAGACTCGGCTCAGGTCGCCGTGACGTCGTCATCGGTTGCTGTTGGGCCGGCGTCGGTCGACGTCGCTTGCGAGGTTCGAGGCGGCTCGGCCTTCGGCTGGAAAAAGAGACCGGGCAGCACTGAAGGCAGGCCAAAGGTCATTCCGAGGAATGCCAGAAACACATCAAGATAACTCATAGTCATTCTGTTGCTCCGCTTTGTCGGGCGCGACCACCTCTCGGTGCATTTGAGGGTCGATGCGGCGCAATATGAACCGGTACATTACTCAGTACAATAAGAACATTGATCTCGGTGCAATTTTGCCGCCTCCGCATGAGCAGAGCAGATGCAGCAAACTTCTTGCGTTGGGCTTCAATCCGACCGCGGCAGGCGCGGCGCCCACCCCGTCGCAACGAGTCTTCTGAGCATTTTCCGGCAAGGCAGGCCGGTTACAGGCAAGAGCTTGCCGCATTGCTCGGCTACGCTGCGCTTCGCATCACGTTGGGCGACGTGACGTGATCGGCTCACGGATTGGGATCACTCACGCTCGTCACATGCCGAGGAGACATGCCATGAAGATCGTCGTGATCGGCGGGACCGGATTGATCGGATCCAAGCTCGTGACGAAGTTGAAACAACACGGCCACGAGGCCGTTGCGGCCTCGCCGAAATCAGGCGTGAACACCGTCACCGGGGAAGGCCTCGCAGCAGTGCTGGCTGGCGCGGATGTCGTCGTCGACGTCGCCAACGCGCCGTCCTGGGAGCCCGCCGCCGTGCTCGATTTCTTCCAGCGCTCGAGCACAAACCTCGTCGCGGCAGAGGCGGCCGCGGGCGTGAAGCATCACGTGGCGCTGTCGATCGTGGGGACCGAACGGTCGCCCGACAATTCCTATTTTCGGGCCAAGCTCGCCCAGGAGACCATCATCAAATCCTCGTCGGTCCCCTACTCCATCGTTCGTGCCACCCAGTTCTTCGAATTCCTCGGCGCCATTGCCGAAACGGCTGTGGTCGAAGGAAAGATCGTCGTCCCGTCTGCACTGTTTCAGCCGATCGCCGCCGAAGACGTGGCTGATCGCGTCGCGGAGGTCGCCATGGGCCGGCCGCTCAACGGCACCATCGATATCGCAGGACCCGAGAAGGCCCCCTTCAATGAATTCATTGCGCGGCGCCTCAAGGCATCCGGCGACGCCCGACCGGTGGTGGGAGACCCGAAGGCACCGTACTACGGCGCCCCCATCGACGACACATCGCTGAACCCGCTCGGCGAGGCGCGGCTTGGAAAAACGCCGCTCGCAACGTGGCTCACAAGGCTCTGAGGATCCGCCAGACCTTCCATCACGACAACCACTGTAATGAAGGAAATCCCATGCGCAGATTGCTGATCGCAACGGCGGTTTATGCCGCATCAATCCTGACGGGGCATGCGGCCGAACCGGCACCTCTGGCAAAAGTGACGGTCGTGTTCGACCAGGCGCTGCCGAACGTGCCGGGCAAGAGCATGAAGGGCGTGCTGGTCGAGTATGGTCCCGGAGGCTCCTCGCCGGCCCACATGCATCCGCGCTCCGCATTCATCTATGCGACCATCCTGGAAGGAGCGATCCGCAGTCAGGTCAATGACGAGCCCGCCAAGGTCTATCGCAAAGGAGAGAATTTCTTCGAAAAGCCCGGCGACCGTCACGCCATAAGCGCGAATGCCAGCGATACCGAACCTGCGAAGCTGCTGGCCGTCTTCGTCGTGGATTCAGCAGACAAGGAGTTGGTCACGCCGATCACGAAGTAGCGCCGCCTCGTCACGCAGCGCGGCGCGCCGCCATCTCCGCGGCCAGCAGCAACGCGGCGCGGCTGGCGCCGATCGACGCGATGCGTTGCCCTGCGATGTCGTAGGCGGTGCCGTGCGCGGGCGTGCAGATCGGGAATGGGAAGCCACCGAAGGTCTGCCAGGGTCTCGAGGCGCTCGCCGGCGAGCTCGCCTGCGAGCGCATCAGCGACGCCGGGATCGGCGAAATCCCCGCCGCACATGACGACATGGTCCGGCATTATCGCGAGGGCGATCTGATCCAGTATTATCGCGGCAACCGCGCCATTCACGAGGCCATTGTCGCAGCAGCCGAAAATCCCGCGCTGACCGGGCTCTATGCTTCCGTGACCGCGCGCATTCGCCGCGCGCGTTATGTCACGCCGATGACACCGCAGCGCTGGTCGTTCGCCGTGAAGGAGCACGAGGCGATCCTGAACGCGCTGCAGCGGCGCGATGGCGCCGGCCTCTCCCACATCCTGCGTGCGCATCTGCGCCACAAGCGCGAAGAGGTTTTGCAGGCGGGCTTTGCCGAGACGGAAGGAAACGACCTCGCGCTGCGGATCGCGTGAGGCGGCCGTGCCCGGCGAGCACTCGTTCGCCCCATTCCGCGTCTGGCCTTCACGCCGCTTCGCTGCGATAACCGCCCCGAAGATCGGTCATAAGATCAGGCGACGCCGCAATGAACAAACCGCTGCCCTCAGACCCCGCCGCGCGTGCGACCTCCGACAGCACGGGAAGCGTGCCGCAAGACGGCTTTGCCGATCTCGTTCCCGAACTCGGCGTTTCCAGCATTCAAGCCAGCCTGCCGTTCTGGCGCGACTTGCTCGGCTTCGAGCTCGCTTACGATCGCCCCGATGCGCGATTTGCGTATCTCGTCAGGGGGCGTTTGCAGGTCATGCTCTGCGAATTGAATGGACGCTGGGAGACGGCCGAGATGCAGCGGCCATTCGGACGCGGCGTCAATTTCCAGATGGTCGTCGATCGCATTGATCCCATGCTGAGGGCTCTCGGCGATGCCAAATGGCCGCTCTACGAGCAGCCGAACGAAGCCTGGTATCGGGTCGGCGACCAGGAATTCGGCCAGCGCGAATTCCTCGTCCAGGATCCGGACGGTTACCTCGTGCGCTTCGTCGAACGCCTGGGCATGCGCACGCCATCCTGACGCAAAGATTCGTCCAGTCCTGCCGCATCGCGCAATCAGGAGACACTATCGCGACGGTGCACGCTGCCCGGACCATTGAACTGATGCACGCTCTCTGTCGTGTGGGGCGTATGCTGCCTTCGGCTCACGAGCCGAACTTGCTCAATTTCGCATTCGCCCGATTATCCTTGCGACCCTCTGTCAGCTGACGTGGTCGCGCGTTAGACGTGAAGCTCCCCCGCTTCACGCTCCGCGAGCACCTCGGCTCGCCGTTGCGCAGCCAACGGAGACCATCCATGACCAAACCAAGCATCGTTTTCGCGCACGGCCTCTGGGCTGACGGATCGTGCTTCGGCAAGCTGATCCCGGCGCTGCAAGCCGAAGGCCACGAGGTCCTGGCGAGCCAGCACGGGCTCGATTCACTCGCAACCGACGTCGCCTGCGTGACGGCGTGCTTTGGCCGTGTTCCCGGACCCGTGGTCCTCGTCGGCCACTCCTATGGCGGCACACTGATCACGCATGCCGGAACCGATCCGCGGGTCGCCGCGCTGGTCTACATCGCCGCGCTCGCGCCCGCTGCCGACGAAACTTCGCAGAGCCAGATTGCAAAATTTCCGACGACGCAGGTGTTCGGCCACATCGACGCGCCGGCGGGCCGTGTCTGGCTCAAGCCAAGCGGCCTAACGCACTTTGCCGGCGACCTGCCCGAAGCCGAGCAAAAGCTGGTCTACGCAACGCAAGGGGCCCCGGTTGCGGATCTCCTGACCCAAAAGGTCGATGGCACAGCGTGGACCTCGAAGCCGAGCTGGTACATCCTCGCCAGCAAGGACCAGACGGTTCACCCCGATCTGCAACACTTCGTCTCGAAGCGCATGAACGCCACCGTGACCGAAGTGGCTTCGTCCCACGTCCCCATGCTGTCGAAGCCGGATGTGGTGCTGGATGTGATCCGAAAGGCTGCGAATGCGGTCACAGCGAAGTAGCATCGGCTGACATACCATACCGAACCAAGGCAGATGACGTTGTCATTCTTCGGATCAGGTCCGGGCGGCGCGAGACCGCCCGGACCTTTTGTCCATCGCGAAAACGCCATGCCGATTTCTGCTTTTTCTAATATCGATTAATCCGATTGTAAAAGCTAATATTATTCGTTTGTCAAAATCTTCCTTCTGCGTAGCCTGATCCCGCGCCATCGCCCGGCTGCCCGTAAAGGCCGCCCCCGAGAACAGCGAGGCACCGGAGGATTGGATGACGACGACGCTCGACGCATCGGGAATGCCTGCACGTTCGCTGCTGCCCTTCCTTGATCGCGAGCACACGATCGCAAGGCCGGGCTACAGCCGATGGATGGTGCCGCCCGCCGCGCTTTGCGTGCATTTGTGCATCGGGCAGGCCTACGCCTTCAGCGTCTTCAACCTGCCGATGACCAAGCTGATCGGCGTCACCCAATCGGCACCCGGCGACTGGAAGCTCACCGAGCTCGGCTGGATTTTCTCCATCGCGATGGTGTTCCTCGGACTGTCGGCCGCAGTGTTCGGACGCTGGGTCGAGGAAGGCGGCCCGCGCAAGGCGATGTTCACTGCCGGCGTTGCCTGGGCGAGCGCATTCCTGATCTCGGCCCTCGGCGTCTATCTCCACAATCTCTGGATCATCTATCTCGGCTACGGCGTGATCGGCGGCTGCGCGCTCGGCATCGGCTACATCTCCCCGGTTTCGACGCTCATGAAGTGGTTCCCCGACCGGCCGGGCATGGCCACCGGCATGGCGATCATGGGCTTTGGCGGCGGCGCGCTGATCGCCTCCCCCCTCTCCGTCTGGCTGATGAGCAAGTTTGCGACCACGAGCGACGTCGGCGTGCTCGGCGCCTTCGTCACGCTCGGCTGTGCCTACTTCGTCTTCATGATGGTCGGCTCCGCCATCGTGCGCGTACCGGCGCAGGGCTGGAAGCCGGAGGGTTATGTGCCGCCTGCGGCCGCCACCAAGCTGATGACCAGGAACGACGTGTTCGTCTACCAGGCGATCAAGACGCCGCAGTTCTGGCTGATCTGGATCGTGCTGTTCTGCAACACCACCGCCGGCATCGGCGTGCTCGGCCAGGCCTCGGCGATGAGCCAGGAGATGTTCCCCGGCCACATCACCGCGGTGGCGGCCGCAGGTCTCGTCGGCCTGATGAGCCTGTTCAACATGGGCGGGCGTTTCAGCTGGGCCTCGCTATCCGACTTCATCGGACGCAAGAGCACCTATTTCGTCTACACGGTGCTCGGAATCGCCCTCTACGTGACCGTGCCCTATGCCGGCGCAAGCGGCAATGTCGTGCTGTTCGTGCTGTGCTTCCTGATCATCGTCAGCATGTATGGCGGCGGCTTTTCCACCGTTCCGGCCTATCTGCGCGACATGTTCGGCACGCGCTATGTCGGCGCCATCCACGGCATCCTGCTGACGGCCTGGTCGATGGCCGGCATCGCCGGGCCTGTGCTGATCAACTACATCCGCGAATACAACGTCACGCACGGCGTGCCGAAGGCACAGGCCTACAACACGACCATGTACATCATGGCCGGACTGCTCGTGGTCGGCTTCCTCGCCAATCTCTGCGTCCGTGCCGTCGACAAGCGTCATCACATGAAAGACGAGGACAGTTCAGGTCTCGAGGCGGCGCGTGCTGCCTGACGTTCGGACGAACACAAGGAGGCGACCATGACCGCGACATCACGGAGCGAAGCGTCATTCTCCCAATCGCTACTGAGCTGGATCGCCTGCCGGGTATCACGGACGATGGCGGCGATGCGGCCGGTGCATCGTGCCACCGAGATCGCGGCCGTAGCCGCGGCGAGCAACAATCCCTCGGGGGCCTGACATCATGCAGACCGCTCAGACAGCAAAGACCACCCCGCTGCAATTGGCGCTGGTCTGGAGCTTTGCGGGCATCCCCCTGCTCGCGGGCGTGATCCAGACTTTGCTCAATGCCATGAAGCTGTTTCAGTAGGCGGCGAATGCGTCCCACGAACAAGCGTGCAATGCTTCTCAGCGGCGCGCGACGGTTGATAACCGACGAAGGCTTCGCCATCACCGTGCTGGCCGCGGTGATCGCCGCTGCAGTTCTCGCCGTCGGCTTCGGCGCGACTGCGGACATCGTCGTCGCGACGCTCGCACTTGGCGCGGTGACGGCGCTCGCCGAGACCCGCCTGCACCGGCGCGGATAGATCCAGTCAAATGAGCCGTCAGCGGCGCCTGCGCGCGCCACGCGCCGGCGTTTCCGTCACGCGCCGGGTCTGCTCGGCGGCGAGGTCGCGCATGATCGCTATCGCGCTCTGCACGTGGTCGTCGGGCTGGTCGACCGAATAGACGACATAGGCCGGCATCGAGAATTTCGGCGCTCCCACCACCAGGTGCAGCCGCCGCGCCTTCAGCAGCGGCTCGACGATCCGGTGCGCAAAATAGCCGGAGCCACCGTTGGCGAGAACGTGCTGCAGCCCGAGCCAGCCGATGTTGGCGGTCAGCGCAGGCCCCGCGAAATTGGGAAAGACGGCGCTGTGGCGGGCGTAGAATTCGGGCCCCCAGTCGACATAGACGTAGCCCTCTTGCGGCTCCGGATCGCTCCTGGGATTGGCCGACACCAGCACGAGCTGCTCCTCGATCAGCAACTCGACCTTGAGGCCGGGGCGGCTTTGCGGGGTGTACATCACGCCGATGTCGATGCGTCCCTCGACCAGCCCCTGCATCAACTCGGGCTCAAGGGCGCTCTCGGCCCGGATGGAGATCTGAGGATTGGCCTCCTGCATGCGCGGCACCCAAAGCAGCAGGAACTCCTCCCACAGGCCGATGCGGCCGCCGACCACCAGCGCGCCGCTAAAGCCCTTGGGGAGGCCGACATCGTGGCGGGCCTGCTCGACGGTGCGAACAAGCGTCGAGGCGTGGCGCTGAAATTGCCGCCCAGCCACCGTAAGCGTCGCGCCTGCCTTGTTGCGCACGAACAGCGTGCAGCCGAGCAGCTCCTCGAGCGAGTGTATCCGCGTGCTGACGGTGGACTGGCTGACGTGTAGCCGGTCGGCGGCGGTGATGAAATTGCCGGTCGCGACCACGGTCAGGAATGTACGCGCGAGCTCGGTATCCAAGGGCGCACCTCACACATCGACATTGTCGATATGAAAGGCGCTGTCTTGAAGGATGTCAAACAGAAGCAGTGCCGCTCAGCAGCCGAGCTTGTCGGCGACCCCGCCAAAATCCTTGGCGACGATGTCCCAATTGCCGGTCGCCTCGAAATCGACCTTCTGAAGCGGGCCGTATTCCGTCGGCCGCGCCACGAACGCGGTCTTCAGCCCGTTCTTCTGCGCGGCGGCGAGGTCGCCGTTGTGGGCGGCGACCATCATCACCTGCTCCGGCTTGAGGCCGAGCAGGCGCGCGGCGCCGAGATAGGTCTCGGGATCGGGCTTGTAGTGCTCGAACAGCTCGGCCGACATGATGAGGTCCCACGGCAGGCCTGCGAACTTCGCCATGTTGGTGAGCAGCGCGACATTGCCGTTCGACAGCGGCGAGATCACGAATTTGGTCTTGAGGCGCGTCAGGCCGGCGACGCTATCGGGCCAGGGATGCAGACGGTGCCAGCCCTTGGTGATGTAGTCGAGGTCGGCCTCGGTCAAACCCTTGATCGCGAACTTCTCGACCAGCTTGTCCAGCGAGCGGCGGTGCAGGACGTCGAGGATGACATAGCCACGTTCGGGGTGCTTGCGCACGTCATCCATGGCGGCCGTGTACATGCCGCGCCAGCCGTCGACCAAAGCGGTCCAGTCGGCGGAGATGCCGCGGCCCTTGCCCCACCACATGAGGTCGGTGATTAGGCTGGTGCGCCAGTCCACGACGGTGCCGAACACGTCGAAGACCAGGGCTTTGACGGAGGAGAGATCGGACATGTGCGCTTCCTCTTTTGTTGTTCTTGTCATTCCGGGGGGCGCGTCAGCACCAACCCGGAATCCAGAAGTTATGGCGCGAGATTCCGGCTTCTCCGGGCCGCGCGCTTTGCGCGGTCCCGTCGCCCCGGAATGACGAAGCGCGTCAGCCCAGGTAAAACTTCTCCAACTGCCGGTGCTCGGCCTTGATGTAACGCACGGTGCCGGTGACGGAGCGCATCACGACCGTCTCGGTCTCGATCACGCCGTCCTTGCGGAACTTGACGCCCGACAGCAACGAGCCCGTGGTGACACCGGTGGCAGCGAACAGGCAGTCGCCGCGCGCCATGTCCTCGATGCCGTAGATCATCTTGGGATCGTTGACGCCCATCTTGGCGGCGCGCTCGCGCTTCTCGTCGGAATCCAGGATCAAGCGGCACTGCATCTGGCCACCGATGCAGCGCAGCGCCACGGCCGCGAGCACGCCTTCCGGCGCGCCGCCGGTGCCGAGATACATGTCGACGCCGGTGTTATCGGGGTCGGCGCAGTGGATCACGCCGGCCACGTCGCCGTCGGTGATGAGGCGGACGGCGGCGCCGGTCGAGCGCACGCTCTCGATGATGCTGGCATGGCGCGGGCGGTCGAGCACGAGAACGGTGATGCCTTCCGGCTGGACACCCTTGGCCTTGGCGAGGCGGCGGACGTTGTCGGCGGGCGAGGCATCAATTTCGACAACACCCTTGTCGTAGCCGGGACCGATCGCGAGCTTCTCCATGTATACGTCAGGAGCGTGCAGCAGCGTGCCGCCGTCGGCCATCGCCATGGTGGCAATCGAGCCCGGCATGTTCTTGGCGCACAGCGTGGTGCCTTCGAGCGGGTCGACCGCGATGTCGACCTGCGGGCCGGCGTTCATGCCAACCTTCTCGCCGATGAACAGCATCGGCGCCTCGTCGCGCTCGCCCTCACCGATCACGATGGTGCCCTCGATCGGCAGCTTGTTGAGCTCGCGCCGCATGGCGTCCACCGCGGCCTGGTCGGCCGCCTTCTCGTTGCCGTGCCCGCGCAGCCGCGCCGAAGACACCGCCGCCCGCTCCGTCACCCGCACGATCTCCAGCGTGAGGATGCGCTCGAGCAACGCGTGCGGCGGGACTGAAATATGGGTCGACATCGGCTAACTCCTTCGGAACAGTTTTGGACGGAGATCTCCGTCCGCATCAACTCGTAACACCCACAGTTCGTTCGAACCGTGTCCTATTGTTTGAGCATGACCTTGCCGGAAAACCTCTTCACACTTTTCCGGGTCATGCTCAGTTCTTCTCGATCCGGATCACCTGCGGCCGTCCGCTGATCACCTTGTCCCTCTGCACGGCCGCGAGCGCGCGTCGCACGGCGTCCTCGTGCGTTGCATAGGTGATCAGGATGACGGGCACGGGCACCGCCTTGCCGCTCGCCGGCGCAGCGCCGCCATTGGGATGACGCTGCACGATCGACTCGATCGAAATCTTCTGCTCCGCGAGCCGGGTCGCGATCGCGGCCGCAGTGCCCGGGAAATCCCGCGCCAGCAGGCGGATATAGTAGCCGCCCTCGTGCCGCTCCATCGGCGCCTTCTTGGTGTCGCGCAGATGCGAGATCGGCCGGCCAAACGGATTGGCGCGGATGCCGCGCGCAACGTCGGCGATGTCGGCGACGACGGCGGATGCGGTCGCAGCACCGCCGGCACCGGGGCCGACCAGCGTGATCGGAGGGATGCCCTCGCCATCGATCGTGACTGCATTGGTGACACCCATCACCTGCGCGATCGAGGAGGATTTTGGAACCATGGTCGGATGCACGCGCTGCTCGATGCCCTTGGCGGTGCGAACGGCAACGCCGAGCAACTTGAGCCGGTAACCGAGATCGTCGGCTGCGCGCAGATCTTCCGGCGCGATGGATGAGATACCCTCGACATACACCGCGCTTTGAGCAACTTTCGTGCCGAAAGCGAGGCTGGCGAGAATGGCAAGTTTTTGCGCGGTGTCGTGGCCATCGACGTCGAAGGACGGATTGGCCTCGGCGTAGCCGAGCCGCTGCGCATCCTTGAGGCATTCGGCGAAGGACAGGCCCTCCTGCTCCATCCGCGTCAGGATGTAATTGCAGGTGCCGTTGAGGATGCCGTAGACGCGGGTGACGCCGGTTCCGGCAAGCCCTTCGCGTAACGTTTTGATGACAGGGATCGCGGCGCCGACCGCTGCCTCGAAATTCAGCGCGCCGCCGTGCTTTTCGGCGGCCTTGGCAAGCTTCAGGCCGTGCTTGGCGAGCAGCGCCTTGTTGGCGGTGACGACCGACTTGCCCGCATTCAGTGCCGCTTCGACCGCAGAGAGAGCGGGATCACCGGCGCCGCCCATCAGCTCGACGAAGCAGTCGATGCCGGGATGCGTGGCCAGTGCCATGGGGTCCCTGACCCATTCGATGCCGCGCAGATCGACGCCGCGCTTCTTCGCCTTCGAGCGCGCGGTGACGGCGACGACGCGAATGCCGCGGCCGCTGCGGCCCGCGAGCACGCGGGCCTGGGTCTCGATCAAACGGACAACTTCGGCGCCCACGGTGCCGAGCCCCGCTATGCCCACTTTCAGGGGTGCAACCATGATGCTTTAGAAAACCTGCCGAAGAGAAACTTAACGCCGATTGGCGAGCGGAACGACGTTGTGCAACGTTTCGATGCCGCTTTCAAGGAAGCGGCGCACGCCGCGCGCGGCTTGTCTGATCCGTTGCTCGTTTTCCACCATGGCGATGCGGACATATCCTTCACCGTGCTCGCCGAAGCCGACACCGGGCGAGACCGCGACGCCGGATTTCTCCACCATCAGGGTTGCGAACTGCATGCTGCCGACGCTGCGGAAGGCCTCCGGCAGCGGCACCCAGGCGAACATCGAGGCTTCCGGCGGCGGGATCTCCCAGCCGGCGCGGCCGAATGACTCCACCAGCGCGTCGCGGCGCTTGCGGTAGGTGTCGCGCATCTCCTTGATGCAATCGTCGGGGCCGTTCAGCGCGGCGGTCGCGGCGACCTGCACCGGCGTGAAGGCGCCGTAGTCGAGGTAGGATTTGACGCGGGCGAGCGCGGCGATCACGCGGTCGTTGCCGACCGCAAAGCCCATGCGCCAGCCGGCCATCGAATAGGTCTTCGACATCGAGGTGAACTCGACGGTGACGTCGATCGCGCCGGGCACCTGGAGCACCGAAGGCGGCGGGTTGTTCTCGTCGAAATAGACTTCGGCATAGGCGAGATCGGACAGGATCAGGATCTCGTGCTTCTTCGCAAACGCGACGAGGTCCTTGTAGAAGTCGAGGCTCGCGACATAGGCGGTCGGATTCGAGGGGTAGCAGACGACGAGCGCGAGCGGCTTCGGGATCGAATGCACGATCGCCCGTTCCACCGCCTCGAAGAATTGCGGCGTCGGCTCCGAGGGCACCGAGCGGATCACGCCGCCCGCCATCAGGAAGCCGAAGGCGTGAATCGGGTAACTCGGGTTCGGGCAGAGGATGACGTCGCCGGGCGCGGTGATCGCCTGCGCCACATTGGCAAAGCCCTCCTTCGACCCGAGTGTCGCCACGACCTGGGTGTCGGGGTTGAGCTTCACGCCGAAGCGGCGGGCGTAATAAGCGGCCTGGGCCCGGCGCAGCCCGGGGATGCCGCGGGAAGCCGAGTAGCGGTCGGTGCGCGGCTTGCCCAGCGTCTCCTTCAGCTTCTCCAGCACATGCGCAGGCGCCGGCAGGTCCGGATTGCCCATGCCGAGGTCGATGATGTCGGCGCCGGCATTCCGCGCGGCTGCCTTGGCCCGGTTGACCTGCTCGAACACGTAAGGCGGAAGGCGGCGGATGCGGTAAAACTCTTCCATGGCTCTCTGGGCTCCGGGCAACCGGTCAGGACAGAATCGACCGGCCATGACAGCCGCTCGGGAAAGCTCTCGCCCCCTCGCGAAAATCGCTCAAAATCAAACGCTTAGAGCAAGATTCGACGGCAGGAGCTGAAGTCGTTCGCCCTGACTCTCGGCTGAACTGAGGTCTTTTAGCACGGCATGGCGGGGGCGCCAGCGATTACGCCGCGTTACTTGGCGTCTTTTGCGGCAACGGATTGGCGGTCGCGCGCGGCGGCCAGCTCGGCTTCGATCTTGGCGCGCTGGTCCGGCGGGATGATTGCCTGATCACGATCCGGTGGCAGATCGTGCACCGGAAGGTACGAGCCGGGCTCCCTGGGATGGGCCTGCGCATCAGTAGGGGTATAGTCAGCCAGCTGACTCGAGCAGCCGCCCAAGGCAAGCGCCGCCATCAGCAGCGCGCCACAGATCGGCAGCGACTTTTGCAGGTCCCTCAACGCCAACACTTGGGAAATCCCCTACTCGTCCCAACGCAAGGCTGCCGGAACTTAACCCGACAACCTGCCCAAGCTCAAACCATTGCTGCCCACAAATGGTACGAGCGAGAATACTTCCAAGGCCCACTGCGGAAGAGGTGCACGCTGATTGTGACAAAACCAAGGGGCTTTGTCGCAGTGCAGCACATGTTGGAGCTTGTTTAACGCCAAACATGCGAGCTTCGCGGTGACGAATACAGAATGAGTCGTTACTGTTCTGCTCATGAGTACCGCCACGACCGACACGCCCAAACCCGAGACGAAGTTCGATGCGGAAGCCTTCGCGATGAATGTCGCGCGGGCGATGGAGAGCGGCGGCAAGGCGCTCGCCGCGTATCTGAAACCGCGCGAGAGCGGCGACGTGCAGGATCGGCCGCCCGCCGAGCTTACGGAAGTGGTCAAGGCCTTCACGTCGGTCGCCGAATACTGGCTGTCGGATACATCCCGCGCGTCGGATCTACAGACCAAGCTCGCCAAGGATTATCTCGACCTCTGGGGCTCGGCAGCGCGCCGCATGGCCGGCCAGGACGCCCCGCCCGCGATCGCGCCCTCGCCGCGCGACAAGCGCTTTGCCGATCCGGAATGGAAGTCGAACCAGTTCTTTGATTTCATGATGCAGCTCTATCTGCTCACGACCAAATGGGCGCAGGAGCTGGTGCACGACGCCGAGCTTGATCCGCAGACCCGCCGCAAGGCGGATTTCTACATCCAGCAGGTCACCAATGCGATCTCGCCGTCCAACTTCGTGCTGACCAATCCGGAAGTGCTGCGCGAGACGGTGGCGAGCAGCGGCGAAAATCTCGCGCGCGGCCTGAAGATGCTGGCCGAGGACATCGCGGCCGGCAAGGGCATGCTGAAGATCCGCCAGTCCAATCCGGACAATCTCGTCGTCGGCGTCAACATGGCGACGACGCCGGGCAAGGTGATCTACCAGAACGAGATGATGCAGCTGATCCAGTATTCGCCGACCACGGAGAACGTGCTGCGCACGCCGCTCCTGATCGTGCCGCCCTGGATCAACAAGTTCTACATCCTCGATCTCAAGCCGGAGAAATCCTACATCAAGTGGTGCGTCGACCAGGGCATCACCGTGTTCGTGATCTCATGGGTCAATCCCGACAAGCGGCTCGGTAACAAGAGCTGGGAAGACTACATGAAGGAAGGCCCGCTCACGGCGATGGACGTGATCGAGAAGGTCACCGGCGAGTTGAAGGTGCACACCGCCGGCTATTGCGTCGGCGGCACCATGCTCGCGACCACGCTGGCCTGGCTCGCCGAGAAGCGCCGCCAGCGCGTGGCGTCGGCGACGTTCTTCGCGGCGCAGGTCGACTTCACCCATGCCGGCGATCTCCTCGTGTTCGTCGACGAAGACCAGATCGCGGCCCTCGAGCAGGACATGAAGGCGGCCGGCGTGCTCGAAGGCTCGAAGATGGCAATGGCCTTCAACATGCTGCGCTCGAACGATCTGATCTGGTCCTATGTCGTCAGCAACTATCTGAAGGGCCAGCAGCCGAGCGCGTTCGACCTCTTGCACTGGAATTCGGATGCGACGCGCATGACCGCGTCGAACCATTCCTATTACCTGCGCAATTGCTACCTGGAGAACCGGCTCTCCACCGGCACGATGGTGCTCGACAACACGCTGCTCGACCTCTCCAAGGTCAAGGTGCCGGTCTACAACCTCGCCACCCGCGAGGACCACATCGCGCCGGCCGAATCGGTGTTGTACGGCTCGCAGTTCTTCGGCGGCCCGGTAAAATACGTCCTGTCCGGCTCGGGCCACATCGCCGGCGTGGTCAACCCGCCCGCCTCGAACAAGTACCAGTACTGGACCAACGACAACGTCAAGGACATCAACGTCGCCGAGTGGATGAAGGGCGCGGTGGAGCACAAGGGCTCGTGGTGGCCGGACTGGCGCGAATGGCTGGGCGGGCTCGATCCCGAGGAAGTCCCGGCGCGCGTGGTCGGCAGCGAGGCCCTGCCCGCGATCGAGGACGCGCCCGGCAGCTATGTCAGGGTTCGCGCCTAGTGGGATTTCTTTGCGCATGGCGCAATCCTGCGCGCTTGTATAATCTCGCGTTCAACATAGCGACGACAGAGGGGACCGGGTTATGACGCGCGAATTGTTCTGGCTGACACTGACGGTGATCCTGACCGGAATCCTCTGGATTCCCTACACCATCAACCGCTGCCAGGTTCGAGGTCTCAGTGGCGCCTTGGCCAATCCCTCGCGCGCCGACAAGCCGCAAGCGGAGTGGGCGAACCGCCTGATGTTCGCGCATGACAACGCCGTCGAGAACCTCGTGCTGTTCGCGCCGCTGGTGCTGATCCTGAACGCGATCGACTATTCCTCGAAATGGACCGTGCTCGCCTGCGCGGTCTATTTCTGGTCGCGTGTCGCGCATCTGATCGTCTATGCGCTCGGAATCCCGGTGTTCCGGACTCTCGCCTTCACCGTCGGCTTCCTCGCCCAGGCCGTGCTTGCGCTGGCAATCTTCAAGGTGCTCTAGAAATCGGGTCTCTTAGGGATCAGGCCCTGCGTACGACGAGGTTCAGCATGTTGGCTGGCGTCTCGTCGAAACTCTGGATCACGTTGGTGTCCGACGACAGCGTGATCCACGAACCTGCGCTGGCGTAAGTCATCTCGAGCCACTCCCGCGAGACGTAGCTGTAGTAGCGCCCGAGGTTGTCGCGGCCATCGTCCTCACCCATCTTGTAGCTGGCGTAGAACACGCCTGATGGCTTGAGCGCACGGTGGATCTTTCCAAGGATGCCGGCGAGTTCGTCGCGTGGCACATGCAGCAGACAGGCGCTCGCCCAGACGCCGTCATAGGCCTCGTGCGCATCCAGCTGGTCGAACCGCATCGCCTCGACGGGATGACCAAGCCGGCGCGAGGCGATCTCGGCCATTTCGGGCGAGCCATCGGTCGCACGCACTGAAAAACCTTCGGCGAGCATCACTGCGGAATGATTGCCGGCACCGCAACCGAGCTCGAGGATCGCGCCTCCCGGCGGCAGCAGGGCGAGAAAGCCCTGCAACCGCGTCGATGCGGCCTTCGTCCAGCCGGCATAGGCCTCGGCGTTCTGCCGGTAGAATTGCAAGGTCGCTTCGTCCACCGCAGTACCTCGTGTCATGGAAACAGTGCGATTTGCTCCAACCCCGCCGTCTCGGGCAGCCCGAACATCAGGTTCATGTTCTGGATCGCCTGCCCGGCCGAACCCTTCACCAGATTGTCGAGCGTGGAAATCACGATCGCCCGGTTCTTGATGCGGTCGGCGACGACGCCGATCTGCACATAGTTGGAGCCGCGGACATTCTGGGTCTGCGGCAGCACGCCCTTCCTGGCGACATGCACGAAGGGCTCGTTGGCATAAGCCTGCTCCAGCGCGCTTCGCAGATCGTCCGGCGTCGCGCCGTTGAGCTTGACGTAGGAGGTGCAGAGTTCGCCGCGCGCCATCGGAATAAGATGCGGCGTGAAGTTGATCGTCACTGCGGAACCGGCGGCGACGCCGATCTCCTGCTCGATCTCGGGCGCGTGCCGGTGGGTGCCGACCGAATAGGGCGACAGCCCCTCGCCCGCCTCGCTGAACAACGTGTTCTGTTTCAGCCCGCGGCCGGCGCCGGTGACGCCCGATTTCGCGTCGATGACGATGTCGTCGACGTCGATCAGCTTGGCTTTCGCAAGCGGCACCAGCGCGAGCAGCGCCGCCGTGGGATAGCAGCCGGGACAGGCGACCAGCCGCGCCGACGTGATCTTCTCGCGATAGAATTCGGTGAGACCGTAGACCGCTTCGCCCTGCAGTTCGAGCGCCCGGTGCTCATGGCCGTACCATTGCGCATAGGTGCTCTTGTCCCGCAGCCTGAAATCGGCGGACATGTCGAGGACCTTGATTTTGGGATTTGCCTTGAGGACCGCGGCGATGATTTCCTGCGTGGTGCCGTGCGGCAGTCCGCAGAACACCGCATCGAGCTTGCTCCAGTCGACCTTTTCCCATTCCACGAGTTTCGGCAGGTCCAGCATGAAAAAATGCGGAAACACGTCGCCCATCGACTTGCCGGCATGGGTGTTGGCGGTGAGCGCGACGATCTCGGCATTCGGATGCCGGGCCAACAGGCGCACCGCATCGGCCCCGGTGTAACCGGAGGCGCCGAGAATGCCGATCTTCTTCGAGCTCATCACGCGTACCTTTCAGGCGTCATTTGATCGTCTTGCCGGGGTCGAAAGTCGCAGCGTCGCTTCGTCCACCGGGCTGGCCTCCCGAGCAACGTTCGATCAGCTATTGTCGGCAAGGCCCAACATCAGCCGCATGTTCTGCACGGCTGCGCCTGACGCGCCCTTGCCCAGATTGTCGAGCCGGGCGACCAGCACCGCCTGGTGATATTTGTCGCTGGCGAAGACGTAGAGCTCGAGCATGTTGGTCTCGTTGAGCGCCTCCGGCTCGAGCTTGCCGCCCTTGGTCGCCTCGTTCTGGAGCGGCATCACCGAGACATATTTCGAGCCGGCGTAACGCTTGGCCAGCGCGGCCTGAAGGTCCGCACCGCTGGGCTTGCCCAGCAGCGCGTCGAGCTGGAGCGGCACCGAGACCAGCATGCCCTGCCGGTAGTTGGCGACCGAGGGAATGAAGATCGGCCGCCGCGTCAGTTTCGAATAGAGCTGCATCTCCGGCAGATGCTTGTGCTCGAAGCCGAGGCCGTAGAGCTCGAAGGACGGCGCGCTGCCGTCTTCGAAGCTCGCGATCATCGACTTGCCGCCGCCGGAATAGCCGCTCACCGCGTTGACGGTGACGGGATAATCGGGCGGCAACAGACCGGCATCGACGATCGGCCGCAGCAGCGCGATCGCACCGGTCGGATAGCAGCCGGGATTGGAGACCTTCTTCGCGGCCTTGATCTTGCCGGCCTGGTCCGGCGTCAGCTCCGGAAAGCCGTAGGCCCAGTCGGGCGCGACCCGGTACGCGGTGGAAGCGTCCAGCACCTTCGGCGCTGAAGCGCCCATGCTGTCGACCAGCGCCACTGTTTCCTTCGCGGCATCGTCAGGCAGGCAGAGGATGACGAGATCGACCTCCTCCATCAGCGCCTTCTTGGCCGCGGGGTCCTTGCGTTTGTCGTCGGAGATCGTCTTCACGGTGACGTCGCTCTGGAGCTTCAGCCGCTCGTTGATGCCGAGCCCGGTGGTGCCGGAGCCGCCGTCGACGAACACGGTGGCGGGCTTCTTGGCTGCGCCGGTGGTCGGGGCCTTGGTGGTTTCCGTGAGGCTCATGGCGCGCTCCTTTCGAGCATGTTGGTTTCGTTCGCGAAGGCCTCCGGCCTCACGTCCTGCATCAATTGTGCAATCTCTCTGGCGTCGGCTGCGGGTTGCGCCCCGAGCGCGTTGGCGATCGCGGTATAGTCGGCGTCCGATTTGTGCTGGTTGAGCTTGAAGCTGCCTTCGACCTCTTCAACCGTCATGACCAGGCCCACGATTCCCTTCTTCAACGCTTCCAGCCGGCCTGCCGTCATCTTCGCCGATGTCCACGGCGCTTTCGGCAACAGCCAGCTCTCGAACTTGTCGCTCAGCGTGTCGATCTGCACCGCCAGCTGATCGTCCGACAAGAGGCGCACCGGCCCGCTCAGATGCACCGACTGGTAGAGCCAGGTCGGCACCTGATCCGGCGAGACGTACCAGTCGGGCGATACATAGGCATCGGGGCCGTTGACCGCGAGCAGCCAGGAGGTCGTCCCATCCGCCAGCTTTAGCAGCGGATTGTGACGGGCGACATGAAAGGCGGCCTGCGGCGTGCCGTCAGCGGCGTAAGTCAGGTAGAACGGCAGCGGCGAGGCGACCGGCTTGTGGCCGTCGAAGGCGCACATCGTGCCGAAGCCGCGCTCCTCGGCGAATTTCAGGCTCGCGGCGCGGTCCTGCTTGAAAAAGGGTGGCGTGTACATCGTGGTCTCCTGCTGGGCCTCCTTGAGGGGCCGCCGGATCAGATCGCGCTGACAGGAGAGAGAATGCCGCGGATCGGATCCAGCGGCAAAGACGATGATCTCAAACGCGATCGACCGCCCAAACCGCTAAAGAGCGGCGGCGGCGACGGGCGAACAGGATGGTCGCGGCGTTGATCATGGCGCGCGGCTATAAGGCCAGAGGGTTCCAGGGTCAAGTCCAAATCGATGGGGCGTGACGGATGCCGCACTCGTGACGGCAGGATGCCGCACTCGTGACGGCAGGATGCCGCACTCGTGACGGCAGGATGCCGCACGGATGTCATCGGGTCGCAGCGGAATTTCCCCTAAGCTTGGGGGTTCCCGAGAAAGAAAGGCGCCACAACCCCGCCGGTTCGCGCCTTTCGTTCGCAACCCAGCCCCAGGACATCGCCATGACCGAGATCACCCGTCGTGCAACGCTAGCCGGCGCCGCCGCCTCGGCGCTCCTGCCCTTCGTGAAGACCTCGCCCGCGAGCGCCGCCGCGCCCCCGGCAGCGACCCAGAATGCGAGCTTCTACCGCTACAATGTCGGCTCCCACCAGATCACCGTGGTCTGCGACGGCGTCGCGACCGTCAACCTGACGGACAATTACGCGGCCGGCGCCAGCAAGGACGACATCAACAAGATCTTCGCCGAGAACCATCTGCCGACCGACAAGGTCACCCACACGTTCAATCCGGTCGTCGTCAACACCGGGCCGAAGCTCGTCGTGATCGATACCGGTCTCGGGCCCGACCAGTTCACGCAGACCAAGGGCAAGGTCGGCCAGTTCCACAACAACCTTGCGGCGGCCAGCATCGACCGCGCGGCAGTCGACACCGTCATCATCTCGCACTTCCACGGTGACCACATCAACGGCCTGCTCGCGGCCGAGAACAAGCCCGCCTTCCCCAACGCCGAGATCATGGTTCCGGCAGTGGAATGGAAGTTCTGGATGGATGACGGCGAGATGAGCAAGGGGACCGGCAATCCGATCCTCGAAAGCAACTTCAAGAACATCCGCCGCGTGTTCGATGCGCTCGGTCGCAAGGTCACGCAATACGAATCCGGCAAGGAAGTCGCGCCCGGCATCAGCTCGGTGGCGAGCCCGGGCCACACGCCGGGACACAACTCCTTCATCGTCGCGTCCGGCGCGGAAAAGGTACTTGTGCAGGTCGACATCACCGCAGGCGCAGCCTTCCTGTTCGTGAAGCACCCCGAATGGAACATCGCCTCCGACGTCGACAAGCCGCTGGCGCAAGAGACGCGGCGGAAGCTCTACGACATGGCGATTGCCGAGAAGATGCCGATCCAGGCCTTCCATGCCGCCTTCCCCGGTCTCGTCCGCGTCGAGAAGGAGAAGGATGGTTCGGGCTATCGCTGGATTCCGTCGATCTGGAACGCCTCGCTTTAGGCTCTGCCGTATCCGCTGACCGGGCGGCCGAGCTGCCCGGTCAGATCACGCGCCAGATCCATTCCATGATCTTCGCGATCACGTCGCCAAAAAGCAGCAGTGCCGCGGACCAGACCAGCGCCGAGATGAAATTGGCGGCCTGAAAACTCCAATAGGGCATCTCGAAAATGCCAGCTGCGAGCGGCACCGAGGCGCGCAAGGGGCCGAAGAAGCGGCCGATGAAGATGCTGGGCACGCCCCAGCTCCGCACGAAGGCTTCGCCCCTGGGCAGCAGCTCCGGATAGCGCGAGAGCGGCCACATCTGCGCGACCTGCTCCTTGTAGCGATAGCCGAACCAGTAGGAGACCCAGTCGCCGAGCGCAGCACCGATGCCGCCCGCGATCCAGACCGGATAGAAGCTGATGCCGCTCGCCCCGATCAGTGCGCCGATCGCAACCAGCGCTCCCCAGGCCGGGATCAGGAGCGAGATGAAGGCCAGCGACTCCCCGAAGGCGAGCAGGAACACGATCGGAGCCGCCCAAGCCTGGTGAGCACGCACGAAATCGGCCAGCGCGTGCGCGTACTGCTCCATTCCAGATTGCCTTCCCGCCCCGTCACGGTCCTGTCAGATAAAAGGACTGGTAAGCCAAGGACTTGTGTGACATCAAGTCACAAAGCCGGGCCTGAGCCGGGCCCAGGTGTCAAATTGCCGGGAATTGGTGGGGGCCTGCGGCGTAAAATCGCCGGGATTGGCTCCCACCCACACCCGCCGGGCGGACCTGCGGTGACCTTTGCAGGCCAGCCGTGGCATAGTCGGCCCAACCGATTCGCAGCCATCGCGGCCATCAAAGTGCATCAAAATATATGTCCAAGCAGTTGAAGCCAAAAGCAAAAGACGATTTTTTCGGCGGCGATGAGCCGAAGTCGCACGCACCCGCCAAGGCGGCCTCGCGCGGGACCGGCGGCGAAGCCGACTACACTGCGGCCGATATCGAGGTGCTCGAAGGCCTGGAACCGGTGCGCCGCCGGCCCGGCATGTATATCGGCGGCACCGACGAGAAGGCGCTGCATCACCTCTTCGCCGAAGTCATCGACAACTCGATGGACGAGGCGCTGGCCGGGCACGCGACCTTCATCGGAGTCGAGCTCAGCGCCGACGGGTTCCTGACCGTCACCGACAACGGCCGCGGCATCCCGATCGATCCGCATCCGAAGTTCCCGAAGAAGTCGGCGCTCGAAGTCATCATGTGCACGCTGCATTCGGGCGGCAAGTTCGACAGCAAGGTCTACGAGACTTCCGGCGGTCTGCACGGTGTCGGCATCTCCGTGGTGAACGCCCTCTCCTCGCTGCTCGAGGTCGAAGTCGCGCGCAGCCAGAAGCTCTACCGGATGACGTTCGAGCGCGGGCACCCGAAGGGCAAGCTCGAGGATCTCGGCAAGATCAACAACCGCCGCGGCACCCGCGTGCGCTTCAAGCCCGACACCGACATCTTCGGCGCCAAGGCCGCATTCAAGCCGCAGCGCCTGTTCAAGATGACGCGCTCGAAGGCGTATCTGTTCGGCGGCGTCGAGATCCGCTGGAATTGCGCACCCGAGCTCTTGAAGGGCGTCGAGGATGTGCCGGCGGAAGCGACCTTCCACTTCCCCGGCGGCCTCAAGGATTACCTCGCCGCTGCGATCCACGCCGACACCTTGGTGCATCCCGACATCTTCTCGGGCAAATCGGGCCGCAACGGCGCGCATGGCGCCTGCGAATGGGCTGTCGCCTGGACCGCGGATGCCGACGGCTTCCTGTCGTCCTACACCAACACCGTGCCGACGCCCGATGGCGGCACGCACGAATCCGGCCTGCGCAGCGCGCTGCTGCGCGGCCTGAAGGATCACGCCGAGCGCGTCGGTCAGGGCAAGCGCGCGTCATCCATTACGTCGGAAGACGTGATGGTGGGCGCGGCCGTGATGCTGTCGGTGTTCGTGCGCGAGCCTGAATTCCAGGGCCAGACCAAGGATCGTCTCGCTACCGCCGAAGCACAGCGCATCGTCGAACAGGCGATGAAGGATCCGTTCGACCACTGGCTGTCGGGCAATCCGAACATGGCCAACCGGCTGCTCGACTTCGTGATCGATCGGGCCGAGGAGCGGCTGCGCCGTCGCCAGGAAAAGGAAACGGCACGCAAGACCGCCGGCAAGAAGCTGCGCCTGCCCGGCAAGCTCGCCGACTGCACCGATGCCGGCACCGACGGCTCCGAGCTCTTCATCGTCGAGGGTGACTCGGCAGGCGGCAGCGCCAAGCAGGCCCGTGATCGCAAGACGCAAGCGGTGCTGCCGCTGCGCGGCAAGATCCTCAACGTCGCCTCGGCCGGCAAGGACAAGCTGACGGCGAACACGCAGCTCTCCGACCTCGTGCAGGCGATCGGCTGCGGCCAGCTTTTGCAATATCGCGAAGAGGATCTGCGCTATCAGCGCATCATCATCATGACCGACGCCGACGTCGACGGCGCCCACATCGCCTCGCTCCTGATCACCTTCTTCTACCGGCAGATGCCGCGGCTGATCGACGAGGGCCACCTCTTCCTCGCGGTGCCGCCGCTCTACAAGCTGACCCATGGCTCGAAGTCCGTCTACGCACGCGACGACAAGCACAAGGAGACGCTGCTCAAGAGCGAGTTCAACGCCAACGCCAAGGTCGAGGTAAACCGCTTCAAAGGCCTTGGTGAGATGATGCCGGCGCAGCTCAAGGAAACCACCATGGATCCGCGCAAGCGGACGCTGCTCAAGGTGGTGCTGCTCGCCGACGACCGCGACACCACGGCGGATTCGGTGGAGCGCCTGATGGGCACCAAGGCCGAGGCGCGCTTCGCGTTCATCTCGGACAAGGCGGAGTTTGCGAGCGAGGAGCTGCTGGACGTCTGAGGCAGTCTTCCGACGTCACGCACAAAGTCCCGGCCTCGGCCGGGGCTTTTTTGTTTGCGGCTGCTCGCGGAGGCGCCCGACCAGACCGCGTCCGCTACCCGACTCATCTTGGGGCGGAACGACTCGGCCAACGACTCACCGGCGCCAAGGCTGAGGCAGGATTGCTACCATTTCGGACAGAGCCGGATTTACTAACGAGAAGTTACCGAAATTCGATCTTCGGAAAATGGCGCAACATATTGTAATAATAGCGCTATTTTTGATTTCGGCGATCACGCCCGGAATCCTCGCCGAGCGGCGTTTCCCGGCGACTGTGCCTGTCCGGCAACAGCATTTCGGTGGAAAGCGGCTATAGTCCGGGCATCAGATCACTCGGACTTCAGTGCGCTCGCGCCTGCCGGACAGACCAAAGCTTGGGGATTTTAAGATGAAGAAGATTTTGCTCGCACTCACCGCGGTTGCCGCGATGACCGGCTCGGCGTCGGCGGCCGATCTGGCTGCCCGTCCCTACGTGAAGGCCCCGCTTCCGGCGCCCGTCGCCAACTGGACCGGCTTCTACATCTTCGGCGGCGGTGGTGGTGGCCTGTCGAACTCCGATCAGTCCGTCCAGACCACGGTCGGCGCGGTTCCGCTGACGATCGGCCAGCGCCAGGGTGGCTCGGGCTGGTTCGGCACCGTCGGTCTCGGCTACGACTGGCAGTTCAACAGCACTTGGGTCGCCGGCGTGTTCGCTGACGGTCAGTTCGGCAGCATCCGTGGCACGGTTCAGGATCCCTTCTTCGGCATCACCGGCTCGCAGAAGCTGGAAGACTCCTGGGCCGCTGGTGTGCGCCTCGGCTATCTGGTTGCTCCGAACGTTCTCTCCTACGTCAACGGCGGTTATTCCGGCGCTCACTTCGGCCAGACCAACTTCCTGACGCTGGCCGGCGTTCCCGCTGGTGCCCACCTCAACAGCTACAACCGCAATGGCTGGTTCGTTGGCGGCGGCGTCGAGAACAGCCTGAACATCTTCGGAATCTCTTCGCCCGGCTGGTTCATGAAGACCGAATATCGTTCGGCCTTCTACAACGCCAAGACCCAGGACGAACTGATCGACGGCACCAACCTCCCGACCGGCAACAGCATCCGCGCCAACAGCTGGAACCAGACGATCTCGACCTCGCTGGTCTACCGCTTCAACTGGACCGGTCCGGTCGTCGCGAAGTACTGATCTGATCTGAAATTCAGACGTCAAAGCCCCGGCATTGTCCGGGGCTTTTTCGTTGCGGCTTCTGTTTTGCGGAGTTCAAGGCTCGATACATCGAGAGCTCTGGTGCGCGGTGCCCCAGCGGGTCGTGCCAGTCCGGAGGCGTCGCCTCAAGCTCTGCGTTCCCAATTCATATGTACCTGACCGGCAACAGCTTTTTGGCTGGAACCGCCTATAGCTTGGTCATCCGATGACTCGAAGTTCAGCGCGCGCGCCGAACAGACCAAGGTTGGGATTTAATCATGAAGAAGTTTTTGCTCGCTCTGACGGCATTGGCGGCGATGACCGGTTCGGCCGCGGCGGCTGACCTTGGGGCCCGCCCCTATGTGAAGGCTCTGGCGCCCGCGCCCGTCCAAAGCTGGACCGGCTTCTACATCTTCGGCGGCGGCGGCGGCGGTCTGTGGTCCGCTGACAGCAACATCCAGAGCACTGGTGTTGCTGGAGGGTTCGGTGCCTTCGGACCGGCGGGCACCGCTATAACCCGCGATACGCGCCTGGGCGGCAGCGGCTGGTTTGGAACCGTCGGCGCCGGTTACGATTGGCAATTCAACGGCCGTTGGGTGGCCGGCGTCTTTGCTGACGGACAGTTCGGTGACATCAGTGGCTCGCTGACCGACCCCGCCTTCTGGCAAACGGAAGGCCGCCAAAAGCTTCGCACCAGCTACACGGCCGGCGCGCGGTTAGGCTATCTCGTTGCGCCCAATGTCCTGTCTTACGTCAACGCCGGTTACTCGGGTTCGGAATGGTCAGGCACGTCTCAGACGTTTCTGGGTGTGGGACCGGGCGCCAGTACCGCGACGCAGACGACCACTGGCTCCTTCCACCGCGATGGCTTTTTCGTTGGCGGTGGCGTCGAGAACAACCTCGACATTTTCGGAATTGCTGCGCCCGGCTGGTTCATGAAAACCGAATACCGTTCGGCGTACTATGACCGCATTTCCCGGCCCACGACGTTTGCTCCGGGCAATAATTTCGGCGCGCCGGCGGTGGGTCTGACGGGCACCGCAATTACCTTCAAGCCCTGGGTCCAGACCATCAGCACGTCGCTGGTCTACCGCTTCAACTGAAGCGCCCCAACTCCTGAGACAGGTCCTGATCCAGTCTGGTTAGACGTCAAAGCCCCGGCATCGTCCGGGGCTTTTTCGTTGCCGGATTGTCAGCGGCCGACGCTCGCCTTCAGAGATCGGTACGCCTCTCCAAGCCGGTTCTCGATCCCCGCCCAGTCGGCCTCGGCGATCGCCTCGCCCCGCGCATCGCGAAACGCCATGGCCTCTGCCCGCGCGATGCCGAACTGCCTGATGCCGGAATCGTCCGCGCTCCTGCCGTAGGTCAGCGCCGTCACGCGTGCGATGGTGAGGCCATAGTCGCGCGGGTCCGCCGCCTCGCGCCGCGCCTGCCACCAGTCAAGCTCGAGACGGGCGGCCTCGTGCGCGTCGAATGCCACAGGCGCGGCCGATGCAAAATCCCGGTAGTATCCAACGAGCGCTGGCAGGGCCGCATCGGCCTCCGGTCGTGACCGCGTCGGCTGGAACGTCCTGGCGGCCCCGGCGGCGCCGAGCGCGATCTGCAAGCTTCTTAGCGGCGAAAAGCCGAACTGCGTCCGCGTCGATTCGTAGAGATGATAGAACAGCGCGGCATAGCGCTTGTCGTAATAGTCGCGCCACATCGCGGTCTCGAGCCGCGCCATCTCGGCCGGATCGAACGCCCGCAGATCCGCAGGTCGCGGAATGACGGCATAGGCCGCCACCAGTGCGGCCGCAGCCGCGATGCCAAGGGTGCTACCAAGGATCATCTTCCGCACGGACATGGATCCTCCCAGCGGCCCTGCATCCGCAGCCATTGTATCCAAACCGAAGCTACGGCTAGTCTGGCGGGAAGTTTTCGTGACAAGCGGCGATCGTTGATGCCGTAGGCCACGACAGAAGCAAACCAACGGGGAGGAATGCATGCGCAGATTTCTGCTGATCGCAGGCCTGTTTGCCCTCGCCGTCGGGCTGCTCTGGATCGGACAGGGAACGGGCACCGTCGCCTGGCCGCGGTCGAGCTTCATGGTCAACCAGTTGCAATGGGCCGGCTATGGCGCAGCCATGGCCGGCTTCGGACTGGTCCTGATCTGGCAGAGCAACCAATAGAAGAAACCAGGGAATACAAATATGACATCCAACCGGTTCGATCTCCGCGGCAAAGTCGCGATCGTCACAGGGGGCAATGGCGGCATCGGTCTTGGCCTCGCCCACGGACTCGCCGATGCCGGCGCCGATATCGCCGTGGTCGCACGTAACGAAACCAAGTCGGCCGCTGCCGTTGCCGATCTCAGAGAGCGCGGCGTGAAGGCGATTGCCGTCACCACCGACGTCACCGACAAGGCGGCGGTCGCGGCCATGATCGACCGCGTCGTCAAGGAGCTCGGCCGGATCGACATCCTCATCAACAATGCCGGCATGAGCATCCGCAAGCCGCCGCACGAGCTCGAGCTCGACGAGTGGAACAAGGTGATCGACACCAACCTCACCAGCGCTTTCGTGTGCTCGAAGCTGGCCTATCCGGCGCTGAAGGCGTCGGGCAACGGCAAGGTGATCAATATCGGCTCGATGATGTCGATCTTCGGCGCGAGCTTCGCCACCGCCTATGCGGCAAGCAAGGGCGGCATCGTGCAGTACACGCGCGCGTGCGCCAATGCGTGGGCGCCCGACAACATCCAGGTCAACGCCATCCTGCCGGGCTGGATCGACACCGACCTCACCCGCGGCGCGCGGCAGCAGGTCTCGGGACTGCATGAGCGCGTGCTGGCGCGCACGCCCGCGGGACGCTGGGGCGATATCGACGACTTCGCCGGCATCGCCGTGTTCCTCGCCTCGCCCGCCTCGAACTTCGTCACGGGCACTGCGATCCCCGTCGACGGTGGATTCTCCGTGATGGCGTAAGCTTGCCCCGCGGTCGACGAAAAAGCCCCGGCAGATGCCGGGGCTTTGAAAGCTCTCACGTTCGGAGAGATCAGTACCTTGCGACGACGGCCGAGGGACCGAAGCGGTAGTTCACGCCGACGCGCACCGCATCAACGACATGGCTGAACGATACGTCGCTGAGTCCGTGGGGCAGAAATAGGCAAGTGCTATTTACCTACTGCACCCTTATGCACCGTCACGGTCAGTTTCCGGAGATGACCATCCGCTGCGCCGTCCCGCCCGTGGCGACAACGACGCGCGAATCGGCAGAAAAAAGCCCCGGACGGAGCCGGGGCTTTCAGTTGTTGGCAGTACTTTTTTAGCTTCGGTCGTTTGTTGACGTGCTCAGTAGCGCGCGATGACCGGTGCGTCGAACTTGTAGCTCGCGCGCACGACGGCCCACTGGATGTCGCGCGGCTTGGCATCGAAGGTGTAGTTACCCGAGGTGCCGCCGAGCTGATAGGTCTGGCTGCCGAAGGCCGCGTAATTGTACTCGAGGCCGACGATCCAGTTGCGGGTGATGCCGTATTCCCAGCCGGCGCCGACGGTCCAGCCGTTGGCCCAGTGGGTCTGACCGCCCGAGCCGGTCGAGGGCGCAACGGTGTCGCTGACGTTGAGACGGTTGTTCACGCCGGCATAACCGCCCTTGATGTAGAACAAATTGTTCTGCACGGCGAAGCCGGCGCGGCCGACGACGGTCGCGAGCACGTTGGCGCGCCAGGTGAAGATGTCGTCAGCGGCGCCGAAGGCGGTGTTGACGACCGTACCCTTGTTGTCGAGGCCGGAGATCGTGCCTTCCATGCCGAACACGTAGTTGTTGGCCTGCCAGTTGTAGCCGATCTGGGCACCGCCCATGATGCCGGCGCCACGCTGGCGATAGCCCTGGCCCGGAACGAGATCGCCGAACGGCGCGCCGGTCCCGTTGTTGATGAACTGCTCGTTGGTCCATGCGCCACCGATGTGGCCGCCGACATAGAAACCGGTCCAGTTGAACAGCGGCTCCGCATAGGCGGGCGCCTTCACGTAGCGCGCACCGAGATCGGCGGCTGAAGCGGCGCCGGTCGAAACCAGAGCGGTCGTGCAGGCGAAGGCGGCAATCAATTTGTTACGCATGGTACACCCCGTGTCCTTTGATGGGTGCACGGTCACACGCAGGTCTTACTCAAATTTGAATCAAGAAAGTTAAGACGCCGGATTGGCAAGCGGCGCGACGTGAATCCGTTTGCGCTGTTGCGCGCACGCAACGCGCGGCGCGCGATTTAACGCCGCGTTATCCCTACCGACCTCCTGCACTACGACGCCGGCGCGGCCTTGGATTGCACGTGCTCGGGCCGCACGCCGAGCGCAATCAGGCGCGCCGGAATACCCTGGAGCCATGGCAGCGCAGTGATCAGGCGCACGACCAGCGGCACCTTCAGCGGCCGATCGCCGCCCTGCAGGGCGCCGCTGATGATGTTGTTCTGCACGATCACCTGCATGCGCTGCGTCATCCTCACCGGGAATTCGCGGCGTCGGCGCACGGCATCGAGTTCATTCTCGGTTGGGCAGCCGTGCCGAAGCTTGTCCGCCAGCAAATTGGCGGTCGCAACTGCATCCTGCACGGCGAGATTGACGCCGACGCCGCCGACCGGCGACATCGCATGCGCGGCATCGCCGATGAGAAGCAGGCCCGGCCGCGTCCAGCGCGCCAGGCGATTGATCGCGACGGTGAGCAGCTTGACGTCGTCAAAGCCCTTCACATCGGCCATGCCGGATCGAAGGATCGGCGCCATGCGCACGACGTCGTCGAGCAGCGCCTGCAATCCCCTCGCCTTCACCGCCTCGTATTGTCCCTTCGCGATGACATAGGCGCACTGCCAATAGTCGCCGCGGTCGAACGTGACCATCATCTTTCCGGGCTCGACACGCGCGAACAGGTTCTCGGTCTCGTCCGCCTTGCGGCCGACGCGGAACCACAGCACGTCCATCGGCGCGCCGATCTCCTCGACGCGGAGCCCCGCACGCTCGCGCACCGTCGAATGCCGGCCATCGCAGGCAATGGTGAGATCGGCTTCGATGTCGATCGGCCCATCCGGTGTCATCGCGCGCACGCCGGCGATGGTCTCGCCGCGACGGATCAGATCGACGGCTTCCGTATTCATCATCACCTTGAGCGAGGCGAAGCGCTGGCCGGCCTCACGCAGGAAATTCAGGAAGTCCCATTGCGGCATGAAGGCAATGAACGGGTACTTGGTGCGGAGCCGGCGGAGATCGGCGATCCGCACGGGCGTGCCGCCAAACAGACCGTCCATCATCTGCAGGCGCTGGTGCGGCAGCTTCAGGAACCCATCGATCAGGCCGAGCTCGTCCATCACCTGGAGCGTCGAGGGATGCACGGTGTCGCCGCGAAAGTCGCGGAAGAAATCCCCATGCTTCTCCAGCACCACGACGTCGATGCCGGCGCGTCCCAGGAGATAGCCGAGCATCATGCCGGCCGGCCCGCCGCCGACGATGCAACATCGGGCTCTCACGGAGTGACGCACGGTGTGCTCTGGGGTATCAGATTCCGTCATCAACTCCTCGCTTACAACTTTAGTACTCTGTGCGGTGCAACAAGCCGGAATTGGTTTGCCGCAATGCCGAATGGCCGGTAGCGTTGCTGATAATTTCGATTGATTTCAGGATGATCCCGCGTTGCGCACCATACTGATAGTGCTTGGCATCTGGCTGCTGATCAACGTGCTTTTCGTCGTGATCATGCTGCCGCCGCGCAAGCCGCGGAAGCCGGATCCTCAGGAGGCGGGCACGCTCGCGCCGGCACGGATCGACCAGAACGGCTATCCGTTCGAGGAACAGGAGAAGGTCCTGCTTCGCCATGTGGTCATCTCGATCGCCATGGGGACGTTCTTCTCGCTTGCGCCGCCCTTGATGGAAGCGATCGACGCCATCAAGCGCTACATCGGGAAGCGTCGCGGCTAGTTTCCCGCGCCAACTGCGCTCGCCGCCCAACAATGGAACCGCAGACCGCTCAGTTGTTGCTGCGGTTCGCGGCCCGAAAACTCTTGATTTCCGACACGCTGCCGTCGCGGTAGGTCAGTTCCACCGAGACGAACTGCGTCGCCGGGGCAAGCTTCAGGTAGAGCGGCATGCCGGCGCTGATCGCACTGGGATCGCGCATGTCGCAGCCCGGCATCTTCAACACCTGGTTCGGAACGGCGGTGTCGATGCCGATGCGCACCTCGCGGATGGCGCAGCGGTAGGACACGAGATGCGTGTAATAGACGAGCAGCCCGTTGAACTCGCGGAATGACAGCCAGCTCGTCGCGGTCATGTCGAGGATCTTGCGCTGGTCGCGGATCAGCGCGGCCTCGGGATCGAACTTGATCGGGAATGGCCCCTGCATGTCGCCGGACTGATCGACATAGCGGACCTCGATGGTGCCGGCCTGCGCATCCGGCGGCAATTCGATCGACGGGTTCGGCATCCGCTTGCGTGTGCGCGGATCGAGCGTGTCGATGAAGCCGGTCTCGCGGAAATCGCCATTGCCGGCCATGCGCCAGGAAATACCGAGCGTCGGGTCGGCGAAGGAGAACACCACGCTCCAGCCGCCATTGTGCCGCGAGAAGCTGGCGATCGGCGCGTTGGTGGTTTCCTCCTTCGGCACACGCGGTACCGACACCGGCGGGAGAGCCGCGAGCTTCTGCGGCGGCGGATCGGCCGGGCGCGCAGCGGCCGTCGCGTCCTTGGCAACGCCGCTGAGGAAGACGTCGTCGACCATCTGGTCGAAATAGACCGGCACCTGTCTGTGCTTGACGGTGTCGGCCATCTCGCTCACGAGACGGCGGGTGCGCTGCGCCACCTGCACCAGATTCTCGCCGGGCTGGAGCAGCTCCTTGGCGAAGGTGCGCGTGAACACCGAATTGGGATTGGCGTCGTCGTTGGAGAGACGATCGAGTGCGGTCTGGCGGGGACCCGCGGAGAACACCGAGAACACGCCTTCGGGCAGCTGCACCATCGGCGCGAGGCCGCCGCCGCCGGCGACCGCGCGGGTGCCTTTGCGCTCGAACGGGTTGTTGCGGCAGGCGTCGAACACCAGGATCGACGTGCGCGCCTTCTTGTTCTGAAGGCGCTCGACGATGCGGTCGGCCAGGATGGAAGCGTCGCGCACCAGCTCTTCCTGCCCTTCGGTCGCCGCCGGTACGTCAGTCGGCAGCAGGTAGTTCTGGCCCGCGATCTCGAAGCCGTGGCCGGCGTAGAAGAAGAATGCGGTGTCGCCGGGCTCGATCGTCCTGTCGAACGCGAGCAGCGTCTCGGAGAATTGCTGCCGGCTCTGGTTCTCGGCGACCATCACCGAGAAGCCGAGCTGCTTCAGCGTATCGCCCATGGTGCGGGCGTCGTTGACCGCCTTGAGGAGCTTGGGGACGTTCCTGTAGTCGTTGTTGCCGACGACGAGCGCAACGCGCTTCTCGGCGTGTGCGGGCAGCGCGAAGCCGCTCAGGCTCACCGCAAGGCCAAGGGCCGCCAGAATTCTGAAAAGCCGACGCGTCATCGTAAAATTCCCGTTGCAGAACGGCGCTCCGCCGGCCCCCTCGAACAGCGATTCATTGGAACCCTCTGCCGTTGATGATAGTCGGTCCAGCCATATCGACGGTTCAACGCGCAGAGCCCTCGGGTTCCGTCATCAGGACTATGGCAGATTCCTCCGGAATCTGCTTTTTCTAGGTAGCTGCGCGCTGCAAGCGGGGGCTGCCGTGTATCGATGGTGTACTGACGAGGTCGAGCCGCATGACCGGTTCGACTATTGGCGCGAGGTCCGGTCCAAGGGCCTGTTCGGCGTCACCGCCGAACTCGAGCGCGAGCGCCGCGCGGACTTCTACGGCGAATTCTCACTGCGCCAGCTCGGCGGCGGTGGGCTCGTCGAGCTGAAGGCGTCGCACTACACGGTCGAGCGCAGCAACTCCGACATCGCCTACGCGCCCGGCGACAGCATCTGCGTCTACCAACAGCTCGGCAGCGGCGGCTGGTTCGGCGGCATGCGCACCGGCGACTTTGCGATCGCCAACGGCAGCTTCGCCACCAGCCATACCGACCAGCCTTATCGCACCGCGCCGCTCGGCGCAGGCGGCTTCCACCTGCGCATCCTGAAGATCCCCGTGAGCAGGCTCTCCACGCAGGACAGGCGCATGCGCGAGCTTGCGCCCCGGACCTTCAGCGATCCCGGCCTGGCGCCCCTGCTCGGCGCCTGCTTCGCCGACCTCGATGAGGCCGCCGCGGGCGATAACGGCGCCACTGATGCGACCTCAGTCGCCCAGACCTCCTTGGATCAGGCCTCCTTGGATCAAGCCTCGCTCGTCCAGGCCTTGGCCCATCTGGCGCTGATCGAGCGCGGCATCGTGCGGCCCGGCAGCCGCCGTGGGCAGGCCGCGCTGCGGACCGCCCGGCTCTCGCAGGCGCGGCGCCTGATCGCGCGCCATCTGCAAGACCCCGGTCTGGCGCCGGCGATGGTGGCCGACCAGCTCGGCGTGTCCGTGCGTCACCTGCACATGCTGTTCGAAGCCGCGGCGAAGAGCTTTTCGCAGACCGTGACGGACGGACGCCTGAAACAGAGCCGCCGCCTGATGCGCGAGGCGCCGGACCGGCTGATCGCTGATATCGCGACCTCCTGCGGCTTCGAGAGCCTGGCGACCTATTACCGGGTCTTCAACGCCGCCTACGGAATGGCCCCCGGCGATTTCCGGGCCCGGGGCCCGGAAGGGCGTTAGCCGTCCCTCCGGCAGCTATCGCCCGGTTAACGGTGGAGGCGGAAAAGCCCAGCCGGGCCCGCTATTTGAGCAAAAACCTCAGGTTTTTTAGGGTCTTCCCGCGCCCGCTCCATTGACTTTGGCCGATTCCCGCCTATGTTCCGGGGCGACGCGGCTCAGATCGAAGACCGATTCTTGAGCCTTGCGCTTTGTTCGCGTGAGTCAGCACCCCCAGCTTCTTTGAGAGCGCGCCGTTTCGGGGTGGAACGCGACAGCCTTAATTACCCTCGATTCCGAACGGCGGTTTCGACCAGAGGCTCAATGTCCTTTTCAAATCTCGGACTGTCCGAAAAAGTCCTCGCCGCAGTGGCGGCCACCGGTTACACCACCCCCACCCCCATTCAGGAACAGGCGATCCCCCACGTCCTCGCACGCAAGGATGTGCTCGGCATCGCCCAGACCGGCACCGGCAAGACCGCGGCCTTCGTGCTGCCGATGCTCACCATCCTCGAAAAGGGTCGCGCCCGCGCGCGCATGCCGCGCACGCTGATCCTGGAGCCGACCCGCGAGCTCGCGGCGCAGGTGAAGGAAAACTTCGACCGCTACGGCGCCGGCCAGAAACTCAACGTCGCCCTGCTGATCGGCGGCGTTTCCTTCGGCGACCAGGATGCCAAGCTGACGCGCGGCGTCGACGTGCTGATCGCCACCCCCGGCCGCCTGCTCGACCACACCGAGCGCGGCGGCCTCCTGCTCACCGGCGTCGAGCTGCTCGTCATCGACGAAGCCGACCGCATGCTGGACATGGGCTTCATTCCCGACATCGAGCGCGTCTGCAAGCTCGTCCCGTTCACGCGGCAGACCCTGTTCTTCACCGCGACCATGCCGCCGGAAATCCGGCGCATCACCGAGACCTTCCTGCATAATCCGCAGAAGGTCGAGGTCTCCAAGCCCGCCACCACCGCCGTGACCGTCACGCAGTGTCAGGTCCCGGCCGGGCGCGAGGCGCATGAGAAGCGTGAATTGCTGCGACGCCTGCTGCGCGAGGCCAAGGATCTCCAGAACGCGATCATCTTCTGCAATCGCAAGCGCGAGGTCGCCGTCGTTCACAAATCACTGCAAAAGCATGGTTTCAGCGTCGGCGCCCTGCATGGCGACATGGACCAGTCGGCCCGCACGGCGGCGCTCGAACAGTTCCGCAAGGGCGAACTGCCGCTGCTGGTCGCCTCCGATGTTGCCGCCCGCGGCCTCGACATCCCTGAGGTCAGCCACGTCTTCAATTTCGACGTCCCCCACCACCCCGACGACTATGTTCACCGCGTCGGCCGCACCGGCCGCGCCGGCCGGTCCGGCATGGCGATCTCGCTCGTGACGCCGCTCGACCAGAAGTCGATGGTGGCGATCGAGAAGCTGATCGGCCAGAGTATTCCGCGCGCCGAGGGCGATTTCGAAGTGCCCGCGGACGCAGGCGAGCAGAGCGCACGTTCGCGCGAACCGCGCGGGCGCGACCGTGAACGTTCCCGCGGCGGACGCGGCAAGCCGCAGCGTGGCCGCGATCGTGAGCGCAGCCACGAGCCCCGCGAACCGCGCGGCGAGGCGAGGCCTTCCGCAGAGACACAGCCCGCTCCTGAAGCGAGACCTGCACGTGAGCCGAGGCCCGCACGGGAGGCGAGGCCTCCGCGTGAAGCGAAGCAATCATCCGAGCCGCGCGGTGGATCGCGCCAGCAAGCCAATCCATCGCATGTGCCGTCGATCGGCCGCCCCGAGCCGCGCCGCCAGCGCGAGGCCGATACCGAGCCCGGCGATCACTCGCACCTTCCGGCGTTTCTGCTCCGGCCAGTGCGTTCTCCCGCCGGCGCCTGACGCGCCGGCGCGACTCAGGTTCGGTTGAGCAGAGCCGCTTCACACTTATTCTGATGCATTCGCGAACGTCTGTTTACAGAGCGTTCACGATCGTCCGTTAGCCTACGAACATAATTTAAGCATTGCTGCGGTCGATGGCGCGCCGACCGCTGTGGGGTATGTTCCGTGGTCAAGGTGCTCGACGAACACGAACGCACGATGGCGTTCGCCGAAGTGGCTCTGGGTCAGATCCGTTCGCTTCGACAGACCGCAATTCCCCGCAATTACGAGATCTGGTACGTCTACGCCACCGGCTATAACGCACCGCTTAACAAGATCATCAACGAGACGCTGGCACGCCACGGCAAGCTGACCGAAGGCGATCTCGAGCAGATCTACGAGACCTATCTTTCCCACATCAAGACCACCGACCGCATCGACAAGGTCGGCGCACGCGTCATCGGCGAGATCGACGACGTGATGAAGGTGCTGAGCGAAGCGCTCGGGATGACCGGCTCCTACGATGCCAGCCTGTCGGGCGCGACCGAGAAACTGTCGTCGGCCAAGAGCCGCGACCAGATCAAGTCAGTCGTCGAGACGCTGCTGCGTTCGACCAGCGAGATGCGCGAGACCAACAAGGCGCTGGAAGACCGGCTGACGCTGTCCAAGAACGAGATCAGCAATCTCCAGCAGAGCCTGGAGGCGATCCGCGCCGAGAGCCTGACCGATCCGCTTACGGGATTGGGCAATCGCAAATATTTCGATCGCATGATCGGCATGGCCGTGCAGAGCGCGCTCGCCTCGGGCGAGCCACTGTCGCTGCTGCTGTTCGACATCGATCATTTCAAATCGTTCAACGATTCCTACGGCCATCTCACCGGCGACCAGGTGTTGCGGCTGGTCGGCTTGTCCATGAAGCAGACCATCAAGGGACAGGACATCACCGCGCGCTATGGCGGCGAGGAATTCGCGGTCCTGCTGCCCAACACGGCGCTGCGCCAGGCCCTCACCGTTGCAGATCACATCCGCCGCGCCGTGATGGCGAAGGAATTGAAGAAGAAATCGACCGGCGAGATCCTCGGCCGCGTCACCATCTCCGTCGGCGTCTCCATGCTCAAGCAGGGCGACGATCCCGACGCGCTGATCGAGCGTGCCGATGCCTGCCTCTATGCCGCCAAGCGCAACGGGCGCAACCGCGTGATCTGCGAGGCCGATCCGGAGTTCGCGATCGAGTCGCACAGCCGGGTGGCCTGACGCCGAAGCAGCGCGCCGAAGAGACGGCCGGCGCTTGACATTCCAATCCGCCGAACGACATCTTCCCCGCCGCCCGACTGCGAGCGTCGAGAGGACTTGTCGTCTTGCCCAATCCCCATGACTTTCACACACCGCAGCCGTCGTACACCAGGGATGAACTGCTGAGATCGAGCGACGGCGGCTATTTCGGCCCGGGCAACGCGCAATTGCCGGCCCCGCCGATGCTCATGATGGATCGCATCACCGAGATCAGCCTGGACGGCGGCGAGTTCGGCAAGGGCCACATCGTCGGCGAGCTCGATATTGTCCCCGGCCACTGGTTCTTCGATTGCCACTATCGCGGTGACGCGATGATGCCGGGAAGCCTCGGACTGGATGCGATGTGGCAGATGATCGGCTACTGGCTCGGCTGGTCGGGCTCACCGGGCAAGGGCCGCGCCATTGGCGTCGGCGAGGTCGAAGCTACGGGATTGGTCACACCGGAGACGCGACGCGTGCGCTACGAGGTCGCCATGCGTATGGTCCGGCGCGGCAAGCTGGTGCTCGGAATTGCCGACGGTCGCGTGCTGGCCGACGGCGTCGGCGTCTTCATCGCCAAGGACATGAGGGTCGGACTGACCAAGGCGGTGGACTGAGGTCTCGTAGGGTGGGCAAAGGCGCGCAGCGCCGTGCCCACCATCTCTCCAGCACCTTCATCCTGAATGGTGGGCACGCTTCCGCCTTCGCTCTACGAGCTACGGCGGACGAGTCGCTTTGCCCACCCTACGAACCGCTTTCTTGGCTGCTCGCTTCTTCACAGTCTTCTTCGCCGGCGTTTTCTTCGCCACCGCCTTCTTCCCCTTCGGCCGCTTCTTCACCTTGGCGCGCTGGGCGGCGGCGAGCGCTGCCCTCGCCCATTGCGCAAGCTCCTCGGAATCGTCGAACAGGCGCGCCGGCAATTCCCAATAGGAATTCACCAGCACGGTTTTGGCGCGGGTCGAATACTGAAACGGCTTCGAGCCTTCCGCTTCAAAGTCCGGGATGGTGACCTCGTCGGCGCGGAAGAACAGGCCCGCGCGCAAGGCGAGCGCGAAGTTGATGCCGTCGGCGGAGATGCCGTAGCCGGAGAACATTTTGCGGATGGTGACGGGGCCGAAATCGGCGAACAGGTCGATCAGGAATTCGCGGTCCATGGCCAAGCTGTCTCCCCACGGTCGTCCCCGCGAACGCGGGGACCCATAACCACAGGGAGGAGTTTAGCGAAGACTACCAGCCAGGAAAGCTTGGTACTGATACCGAGCGTCATCGCCAGATCACGCGGTATGGTCCCCTGAGTTCGCGGGGACGACAGCGACTTACCCGTCGATCTTCGCGGGCCGCAGCTCGACCGACTCGCCGCAGCCGCAGGCGGAGACCTGGTTGGGGTTGTTGAAGACGAACTGGGCCTGCATCTTGTCGGCCTTGTAGTCCATCTCGGTGCCGAGCAGGAACAGCACGGCCTTGGGATCGACCAGGATCTTGACGCCCTTGTCCTCGACCACCTCGTCGGTCGGGCGGACATCATGGGCGTATTCGACCGTGTAGGACTGGCCGGCACAGCCGCCGTTCTTCACGCCGACGCGCAGGCCCACGATCTCGGAATCGGCGCGGCTCGTCAGCTCGCTGATGCGCTGGGCCGCGGCATCCGTCAGCCGCATCACCTGCGGGCGTGGCCGCCGGGGCTTTGGTGTCGAAGCTGGTGTTGCCTGGGTCATGTTATCTATGTGGTCCGTTGCTGAGCGAATTCAATGCGAGCTGAGACCGTCACCACATGTTGAGCACGAGGCGGGCCTCGTCGCTCATGCGTTCCGGCGACCACGGCGGCTCCCAGACGACCTTGACGTCGACCACGCCGACGCCGGGGACGCTGGCGACCGCGTTCTCGACCATGGTCGGCAGCTCGCCGGCAGCCGGGCAGTTCGGCGTCGTCAGCGTCATCTGGACGTCGACCGATCGGTCGTCCTTGATCTCGACCTTGTAGATCAGGCCGAGCTCGTAGATGTCGGCCGGGATCTCCGGATCGAACACGGTCTTGAGGCCCGCGATGATCTCGGTGGTGAGACGCTCGGTCTCCTCAGGCGGCAGCGCCGACTGGGTCTCCATCGGATTGGCTTTGACTTCGGCCGTGTCACTCATGCGAACAAATCCCGCGCCTTCAACAGCGCCTGTGCCAGATGATCGACTTCTTCCCGCGTATTATACATGCCGAACGACGCCCGGCAGGTGGCGGTTACATTGAACCGCTCTAAAAGCGGCATCACGCAATGGGTGCCGGCGCGCACGGCGATGCCCTGGCGGTCGATCACGGTGGCGACGTCGTGGGCGTGGGCGCCCTTGAGCTCGAAGGAGATCACCGGGCCCTTGCCCCGGGCGGTGCCGATCAGCCGCAGCGAATTGATCTCGCGCAGCCGGTCCTGGGCATAGGTGGTGAGATCGTGCTCGTGGGCGGCGATGCGCTCCTTGCCGATCGAATTGACGTAGTCGATGGCCGCGCCAAGGCCCACGGCCTCGACGATCGCGGGCGTGCCGGCCTCGAACTTGTGCGGGGGATCGCCATAGGTGACGATGTCGCGCGAGACCTCGCGGATCATCTCGCCGCCGCCGTTATAGGGACGCATCGCGACGAGGTGCTCGTACTTGGCCCAGAGGATGCCGATGCCGGTCGGCCCGTAGACCTTGTGGCCGGTAAAGACATAGAAATCGCAGCCGAGATCCTGGACGTCGACAGGCAGATGCACTGCACCCTGGCTGCCATCGACGAGCACGGGAATGCCGCGGGCGTGGGCGATTTTCACGACGTCCTTGATCGGCACAATGGTGCCGAGCGCGTTCGACATCTGCGTGATCGCGACCAGCTTGGTCTTCGACGTCAGCAGCTTCTCGAACTCGTCGATGAGGAAGTTACCCTCGTCGTCGACCGGCGCCCACTTGATCACGGCGCCATGGCGTTCCCTGAGGAAATGCCACGGCACGATGTTGGAGTGGTGCTCCATGATCGAGATGACGATCTCGTCGCCCTCTTTGATGTTCGGTTCGCCCCAGGACGACGCGACGAGGTTGATCGCCTCCGTCGCGTTGCGGGTGAAGATGACCTCTTCGGTCCGCGGCGCGTTGATGAACTGCGCAACCTTGCTGCGACCGCCCTCATAGGCCTCGGTGGCGGCATTGGCGAGGTAATGCAGGCCGCGATGCACGTTGGCGTATTCGGACGTATAGGCCTGCGTCATGCGGTCGAGCACGGCGCTCGGCTTCTGCGCCGAGGCGGCGTTGTCGAGATAGACCAGCGGCTTGCCGTAGACCTGCATGGCGAGCGCCGGAAAATCCTGGCGCACGCGTGCGACGTCGTAGGCACCGTTCTTGACTGCGGGATGCGTGCTCATTGGCGCCGCTCCAGCCAGCGCTCGGCGATACCGATCACGTGCTCGCGCAAACCGTCATCGGCGATCTGCTCGATCGCCTCACCCACGAAAGCCTGGATCAGCAGCGCCTGGGCCTGCTTCTCCGGGAGGCCGCGCGCCTTCAGGTAGAACAGCAGGCTGTCGTCGAGGGCGCCGGCAGTGGCGCCGTGGCCGCAGGAGACGTCATCGGCGAAGATCTCGAGCTCCGGCTTGTTGTCGGCCTCGGCTTCGTCCGAAAGCAGCAGCGCGCGGGTCATCATCTTGCCGTCGGTCTTCTGCGCGTCGGGACGGACGATGATGCGGCCCTGGAACACCGAATGGGCGCGATCGTCGATCACCGCGCGGAAGACCTCGCGGCTGACGCAGTTCGGCACGGCATGATCGACCACCAGCGTGGTGTCGCCGTGCTCGGTCTTCTGGAGCAGGTTCACGCCGTTGACGGAGAGGTCGCTGCCCTCGCCCGCCATCGTGATGAAGCCCTGGAGGCGGCTGACGGCAGCGCCAGTCGTCATGTTGAAGAAATTGAGCTTCGTGTTCGCGCCGACCGTGACGAACTGCGAAGTCACATTCACTGCGTCGGGTGCATCGTCCAACAGGCGGATATGCGCGACGTCGGCATTGTCGCCGACCGAGAGGATGACGGCGTCGTTGACCTGGTAGGCCTTGGCACCGGCCGCAACAAAGCTCTCGATGATGGTGGCGCGAGCGCCGTTCCCGACCGCGATCCGCGAACGGCTGAAAGCCGACGCGGACGAAGCGGTCGCGATGTGGATGATCTGGATCGGCGCGGACAGCTGCGCACCGTCGGCGATCGACAACACGACGCCGTCGGTTGCCAGCGCCGCATTCAGCGCGATCACGGCATCGGTGGCCGCGGTCTTCAGGAGACCTGCGTCCTTCTCCAGCGCTTCCCGCAGCATCTTGAGGCCCGCCTCAGAGGCAAGCGCCTTGACGTCGGAGAGATCGGCCGCGAACACGCCGTCGACCAGCACCAGCTTGCGGGCGCCTTCGATCGCATGCGCCTTGACGGCATCCGCGGCACGCTTCAGCGCTGCCGCATCGGGGCTGGCTGCAAGCGGCAGCACCTCGCCGACCAGTGCACGCAGGTCGGTGTATTTCCATTCCTCGATCCGGCGATGCGGCAGGCCGAGACGCTCATAGGTCTCGAACGCCTCGCGGCGTACCGCGATCACAGAAGGCGAACCCGGCAGGCGGCCTTCGGCGCTGGCGAAGAGATCGCTCACCGCACGGCCGTTTCCGGTCTTTGCCACAGCAACGTTCATCCTAAAATTCCTTACGCGGCATCCTCGAACTGGGCGTAGCCGGACGCTTCCAGCTCCAGCGCCAAGTCCTTGCCGCCGCTCTTCACGACACGGCCCTTCGACATCACGTGCACGACGTCGGGCACGATGTAGTTCAGCAGCCGCTGATAATGGGTGATGACGACCATCGCGCGCTTGGGAGAGCGCAGCGCGTTGACGCCGTCGGCCGCAATGCGCAGCGCGTCGATGTCGAGACCCGAATCCATCTCGTCGAGGATGCACAGGCTCGGCTCGAACAGCGCCATCTGCAGCACCTCGTTGCGCTTCTTCTCGCCGCCGGAGAAGCCGACATTGACGCCGCGCTTGAGCATGTCCTGCGGGATGTTCAGCGACTTCGAGACCTCGCGGACCTTCCTCAGGAAGTCCGGGGTCGAATATTCGCTCTCGCCGCGCGCCTTGCGCTGCGCATTCAGCGCGGTGCGCAGGAAGGTCATGGTGGCGACGCCGGGAATCTCGACCGGATACTGGAACGCCAGAAACACGCCCTTCGCGGCGCGCTCGTTGGGGTCCATCTCCAGCAGGTCCTCGCCCTTGAACAGGATCTGGCCGTCGGTAACCTCGTAGCCGGGCTTGCCGGCGATGACGTGGGAGAGCGTCGATTTGCCGGAGCCGTTCGGCCCCATGATCGCGTGAACCTCGCCCTCGTTCACAGTCAGCGTCAGCCCGTGGAGGATCTCACGCTCCTCGACACGAACCTTCAAATCCTTCACTTCAAGCAAAGCCATCTTGGTGTCCAGTCTATTCAAATGATGCATGGAGCGCCGTAGCGCACCGCGAGGGTCGGCGATTAGCCGACCGACCCTTCAAGCGAGATCGAGATCAGCTTCTGCGCTTCCACCGCGAATTCCATCGGCAGCTGCTGAAGCACGTCCTTGACGAAACCGTTGACGACGAGGCCGACGGCTTCTTCCTGGCTGAGACCGCGCTGGATGCAGTAGAACAGCACGTCCTCGGAGATCTTCGAGGTCGTCGCCTCGTGCTCGAACGTCGCCGAGGAGTTCTTGGCCTCGATATACGGCACGGTGTGCGCGCCGCATTTGTCGCCGATCAGCAGGGAATCGCACGCGGTGAAGTTGCGCGCGCCGGTCGCTTTCCGGTGCGCGGTGACGAGCCCGCGATAGGTGTTCTGCGACTTGCCGGCGGCGATGCCCTTCGAGATGATCCGGCTCGACGTGTTCTTGCCGAGGTGGATCATCTTGGTACCCGAATCGACCTGCTGGAAACCGTTCGAGATCGCGATCGAGTAGAACTCACCGCTGGAATTGTCGCCACGCAGGATGCAGCTCGGGTACTTCCAGGTGATGGCGGAGCCGGTCTCGACCTGGGTCCAGGAAATCTTGGACCGGTCGCCACGGCAGTCGCCACGCTTGGTGACGAAATTGTAGATGCCGCCCTTGCCTTCCGAATTGCCGGGATACCAGTTCTGCACCGTCGAGTATTTGATCTCGGCATCATCGTGCGCAACGAGCTCGACCACGGCGGCGTGCAGCTGGTTCTCGTCGCGCTGCGGCGCGGTGCAGCCTTCGAGATAGGAGACGTAGGAGCCCTTGTCGGCGATGATCAGCGTGCGCTCGAACTGGCCGGTGTTGCGCTCGTTGATGCGGAAATAGGTCGACAACTCCATCGGGCAGCGCACGCCCGGCGGCACGTAGACGAACGAGCCGTCCGAAAATACCGCCGAGTTCAGCGTCGCGTAGAAATTGTCCGAGGTCGGAACCACCGAGCCCAGATATTTCTGCACCAGCTCGGGATGCTCGCGGATCGCCTCCGAGATCGGCATGAAGATCACGCCGGCCTTCTTCAGCTCGGCCTTGAACGTGGTTGCAACCGAGACCGAATCGAAGACCGCGTCGACCGCGATCTTGCGCCGGGCCGGATCCTGATCGCCGGGCTTCGGCTCGACGCCTTCGAGCATGGCGACTTCCCGCAGGGGAATGCCGAGCTTCTCGTAGGTCTTCAGAATCTCCGGATCGATCTCGTCGAGCGAGGTGACCGTCTTCTTCGGCTTCGGCGCCGCGTAATAATAGAGGTCCTGGAAGTCGATCTTGGGATAGTCGACACGCGCCCAGGTCGGCTCGGTCATGGTCAGCCAGCGCCGATAGGCCTCGAGCCGCCACTGGAGCATCCAGGCGGGTTCGTTCTTCTTCTCGGAGATGAACTTGACGGTCTCTTCCGACAGTCCCTTGGGGGCCTTGTCGGACTCGATCAGGGTCTCAAACCCATAACGATACTGATCGACGTCGATGCGCTTCACGCGCTCGACCGTCTCTTGCACGGCTGGCATTCTATCCTCCGCTCGCGGTTTCAAGGACCGCGGTGGATCACAAACTTGGACGAGTATTACGATGTTTTTCCGCAGAAAGCACGCGCTTAGAACCGTTCAAGCCGTGTTTCGTCGCTTAGGCTCTAAGTAGGGTATTACCAAGCTTTCGCCAAGCCTCTAACGCCCTGTTGATGTCATCTGGTTCCGTGGACCAGCCCAGACTGAGACGCACCGCTCCCTGGGCAACGGTGGCATCATACCCCATCGCCGACAGCACGTGAGACGGCTGCACTTTGCCTGAAGAACAGGCCGAGCCCGAGGACACGGCCACGCCTTCGAGATCGAAGCCGATCACGGCGGTTTCGGCGCTCAGGCCGGGGGCAGTGAAAAGGATGGTATTTGGCAACCGCTTGACGTCATTCGCGAAGACCACCGCGCCAGCGATCCCGCGGATACCATTCTCCAAGGAATCTCTGAGGGTTGCCATCCGCTCCACATCCTCTGGCAGAGCCTGAAGGGCGGCTCTCACCGCTGCCCCGAATCCGGCGATGCCGGCGACATTCTCGGTTCCCGCGCGCCGGCTCAGCTCCTGCCCCCCGCCCCGCAGCACGGGTTCCAGTCCGGCGATCCCCTCCGCCAGGACCAGCGCGCCGACGCCCTTGGGGCCGCCGATCTTGTGCGCGGAAAAGGTCGCAAGGTCTGCGTCCACAGTCTTGATATCGAACGGGATTTTCCCCAGCGCCTGGATCGCATCGACGTGCAGGAGCCCGCCGGCCTCGTGGACGATCCCGGCAGCCTCTGCGATCGGCTGAATCGCGCCGGTCTCGTTGTTCGCAGCCATGATGGAGACCAGCGCCGGCGGGCCGTCGCCGAGCGACGCCTTCAGATGGTCGAGGTCGATGACGCCGGCGCGTGTGACAGGGATCTGGTTGACCTTGTCCGCTGGGAACCGGCCGCCTGACAGCACCGAGGCATGCTCGACAGCCGAGACCAACAGGCGTTCGACGAGGCGGCCGGACGACCCCCGCAGACCGGGCGACAGCGCCAGCGCATTGGCCTCGGTTCCGGCTGAGGTGAAGACGACGTTCCGCGGCAATGCACCGACGGCCGCCGCGAGCGTGGCGCGGGTTTCCTCGACCAGCCGGCGCGCCTCGCGCCCCTCGGCATGAACCGAGGACGGATTGCCGATCAGCTCCCAGGCGGCGAGCATCGCGGTCCGCGCTTCGGCACGCAGCGGCGTGGTCGCATTCCAGTCGAGATACACGCGGCTCGGCATAAGGTAATATATTACTCCATGGATCGGGTTGGTGTGCCCGTCCTGGAGCCCGACATGGGCCCCCGTGGAGCACTTGGCAACTCGATTCCGAATCCCCACCGCTCAATGACGCCGCCATGACGCGCTAACATCTTGAGCCCATTGCCGGATGTTCAAGATGCTTGCTTTTTGACCCTCGCCTCATGTTAGAACGCCCGCGTCAGTTCACCGCGCGCCGCTCGCGCACCATCCGAGGGCGCCGCTCCACTCTTCCATTCGCGGTTTGATCGGCACAGCAGTCGATGAAGTCCGCACAATCGGTTGATTGCTGAAGAGCGTCTTCAAGGGATCAATCAAGAGATCATCATGCCTGAAGTCATTTTCACCGGCCCTGCTGGCCGTCTCGAAGGCCGCTATCACCCGGCCAAGCAGAAGAACGCGCCGATCGCGATGATCCTGCATCCGCATCCGCAGTTTCACGGCACGATGAACCACCAGATCGTGTACCAGTGCTACTACGCCTTCGCGCATCGCGGCTTCTCGGTGCTGCGCTTCAACTTCCGCGGCGTCGGCCGCAGCCAGGGCTCGTTCGACCACGGCACCGGCGAATTGTCGGATGCGGCCGCAGCGCTCGACTGGGCGCAGACCATCAATCCCGAAGCACGCGCCTGCTGGGTCGCCGGCTTCTCCTTCGGCGCCTGGATCGGCATGCAGCTTTTGATGCGCCGTCCCGAGGTCGAGGGCTTCATCTCGATCGCACCGCCGGCCAACCTCTACGACTTCTCGTTCCTGGCGCCCTGCCCGTCGTCGGGCCTGATTGTGCATGGCGAGAAGGATGCGGTGGTGCCGCCCAAGGACGTCAACACGCTGGTCGAGAAGCTGAAGACGCAGAAGGGCATCGTGATCGACCAGCAGGTCATCCCCGGCGCCAACCACTTCTTCGACGCCAAGCTCGAGCCGCTGATGGAAACCATCACGGCCTATCTCGACATGCGCCTCGCCAACGTGCGCTAAGGCTTCAAATGGGCTGCTTCGTCGCCTTGCTGCGTGCCGTCAATGTCGGCGGCACCGGCAAGCTGCCGATGAGCGAGCTCAAGGCCATGTGCGAGGAGCTCGGCTTCGCCGCCGTGCGCACCTATATTGCGAGCGGCAACGTCGTCTTCACGAGCCGCAAGTCGGAAGCTGTAATCAAGACCGCCCTCGAAAAGCGCCTGCACGCCTACGCCGGCGCGCCGGTCGGGGTGCTCGTGCGTAGCGCCGCCGAGATGGCGCAAGTCTCGGCCGACAATCCTTTTCCAAAGGCTGCGCCCAATCGCACCGTCGCGATCTTCCTCGACAGGGCGCCACCTGAAGACGCGCTTACCAGCATCCGCGGCCAGAACAACGAAGAGCTCCGCCTCGGCCGTCGCGAGATTTACGTGCACTATGGCGACGGCATGGGGACGTCGAAGCTCGTCATCCCCGCCGCCAAGACCGGCACCGCGCGCAACATGAATACCGTCGCAACGCTCGCGAAGATGGCCGCGGAGATCTAGGCCAGCTTGAGCGCGGCGATCCCCATCAGCACGAGCGCGATGCCGGCAAGCTTCATCGCACTCAAGGTCTCGCCGAACAGCACGACGCCCAACAGGAAGGTGCCGGCCGCGCCGATGCCGGTCCACACCGAGTAGGCGACGCCGACCTCCAGCACCTGCAAAGCGCGTCCGAGCAGGAAGACGAAGGCGGCGAGCAGCACGAGCGAGGCGATGCTCCAGCCTGCTCGCGTGTAGCCTTCCGCATATTTCATCGAGATCGCCCAGCCGACATCGAGCGCACCGGCGATCACCAGCATCAGCCAGGCCATGGATTGCGACATTGGCGTGCGCTCAGGCCGCAAGCTTCAGCAGATGCGCGTCGTGGCGCACCAGGAAGGCACGCAGCAATTGCGGATAGTCCGCGCCGACCGCGGCGCGCACGCTCGGACGTCTCGCAAGCTCCACGCGCCACGCGCGGACCTTCGGCAGATCGCTGAAGATGCCGTGCTCGGTCAGTTCGTCGAACAGGTCGAAATAGCGGAAGATCGGGGCGAAGACCGCATCCACGAGGCTGAACGCATCGCCTGCGAAGTAAGGCCCCGCGCCGAGCGCTGCCTCCACGCGCGCGAATTTCGCCGCAACCGCCTGGCGCTTGCTTTCGAACGTCGCCGGATCGGTCGTGGTCTCCAGACCCCAGAGGTCACCCAGGATCGCCGAGCCGAACTCCATCCAGGCGCGATGCTCGGCGCGCTTCAAGGCATCCGCCGGATGCAGCTTGAGGCCCGCCTGCGTCTCCTCGATGTATTCGCAGATCACGTTGCTCTCGAACAGCGCGACCTCGCCCTTCTCCGTCGTCACCACCACGACCGGCACCTTGCCGAGCGGCGAGAGTTTCAGAAACCAGTCGGGCTTGTTGGCGAGATCGATGTCGATCCGCTCCAACGGCACGCCCTTCTCTTTGAGCGCGATCACGGCGCGCTGCACATACGGGCAAAGCTTGTGGCTGATGAGTTTCAGTGAAGCGGTCATGGCAATGATCCCGGCGGTTTGATGCAACTGCATCCAATATAGATGCAATTGCATTCACTCGTCAAGATCGATGCATATGCATCAACCGACCTCTGATCTTAAGGTCCGGACGTCAGGGCCGCGCCATCACGCCGCCCGTCATCGGCATCGGCACGCCGGTGGTGGCGGGGTAGGACAGCGGCAGGCCCTTGAGGCCGCGGGCGGCCAGGAAGCCGAAGGCCTGCGCCTCGATGGCGTCGGAGGCCCAGCCGAGCGTCTCGGCGGCTTCGACGGTGGCCGAGCCCACCCGCTCCCGCAGCATCCGCAGCATGGTGAGGTTGCGGGCGCCCCCGCCACAGACGATCCAGCTCCGCGGACGGCGCGGCAGGAGCGAGATGATCCGGGCGATCGCCGCCGCGGTGAAGGCGGTCAGGGTCGCGGCGCCATCGGCCGGCGGGACGTCGCCGAGCTTCAGCGCGGCAAAGTCGTTGCGGTCGAGCGATTTCGGCGGCGGAGCTGCGAAGAACGGCAGTTCCAGTCCCCGCGCGATCCAGGCTTCGTCCGCCTTGCCGAGCGCCGCGAACTTTCCTTCCGCATCGAAGGCCTGGTTCATGGTGCGGTACATGAAATCGTCGAGCAGCGCGTTGCCCGGTCCGGTGTCGCAGGCGATCAGCGTGTCGTTGCCGTCGATATAGGTGATGTTGGAGACGCCGCCGATATTGACGACGACGATCGGCCCTTCGCGCTCCAGCGAATGGACGAGCGCCCGGTGGTAGACCGGCACGAACGGCGCGCCCTGCCCGCCGGCCTCGACGTCGGCGGCGCGGAAGTCGTGCATCACGGGGATATGAATCGCCCTGGCGAGCGCCGGCGCATCGCCGATCTGGACCGTCAGCCGCTTCTCGGGGCGATGCAGCACCGTCTGGCCGTGGAAGCCGACGATGTCGATGTCCTCCGGCTTCATTCGGTTCTGGGCGATGAAGGCGGCCACAGCCTCGGCATGGGCCAGCGTCACCGCGCGCTCGGCCTCGGCCAGAACGCCCGGGCGGGCATCGCGTCGCGGCAGGTGCACGGCCTCGCTCAGCGCCTGGCGCAGCAGATTGCGCTCCGCCGGGCTGTAGGCCCGGTAACCGGACGGCCCGAACGCCTTCACTTGCTTTCCGTCGGTTTCGATCAGCGCGACGTCCACCCCGTCCAGCGAGGTGCCGCTCATCAAACCGAGTGCCGTCAACATCATGGATCAGCGTCCTCAAGAGACCCCCTCCGGCATGCCGATCTTGTGCCAGAGGGACACATCTTATAATGCCACAGGCAAAGTGGCGGGTGGCAATCAAGTTCCCACGGGAGACCCTTAAATTGCACCCGAAACAGTAAACCAAGAATTGTCAGGCTCGCCGACAGATGACTGCATTTAAATCGGATTTCCTCAACACCCTGCAGGAACGTGGTTTCATCCACCAGTGCTCCGATTTCGAGGGGCTGGACGCGCTCGCCGCCAAGGGCGAAGCGACCACCTATGTCGGCTACGATTGCACCGCCCGCTCGCTGCACATCGGCAACTACCTGACCATGATGATGCTGCACTGGCTCCAGCAGTCCGGCAACAAGCCGATTACGCTGATGGGCGGCGGCACCACCATGGTCGGCGATCCCTCTGGCAAGGACGAGACCCGCGCGATGCGCACGGTCGCCGAGATCGAGGCCAACAAGGAATCGATCCGCGGCGTGTTCGCAAAGGTGCTGCGCTACGGCGACGGCAAGAGCGACGCCGTCATGCTCGACAATGCGGAGTGGCTGACAAAACTCAACTGGATCGAGATGCTGCGTGACGTCGGCCGGCATTTCTCGGTCAACCGCATGCTAACCATGGACTCCGTGCGGCTGCGCCTCGAGCGCGAGCAGGAGATGAGCTTCATCGAGTTCAACTACATGGTCTGCCAGGCCTACGACTTCGTCGAGCTCGCCAAGCGCACCGGTTGCAAATTGCAGATGGGCGGCTCGGACCAGTGGGGCAACATCATCATGGGCGTCGATCTCGGCCGCCGCATGGGCACCCACCAGCTGTTCGCGCTGACGACGCCGCTGCTGACGACCGCATCCGGCGCCAAGATGGGCAAGACCGCGCAGGGCGCGGTCTGGCTGAACGCCGACCAGTTCTCGCCGTATGATTTCTGGCAATACTGGCGCAACACCGAGGACGCCGACGTCGGCAAATTCCTGAAGCTGTTCACGACGCTGCCGATGAGCGAGATCAGGAAGCTCGAGGCGCTCGGCGGCTCGGAGATCAACGAGGCCAAGAAGGTGCTTGCGACCGAGGCGACCGCGCTCTTGCACGGACGCGACGCCGCAAACCAGGCGGCTGAAACCGCGCGCCGCACCTTCGAGGAAGGCGCACTGGCCGAAAGCCTGCCGACGGTGGAAATTCCGCGCGGCGAGCTGGACGCCGGCCTCGGCGTGCTCAACGCCTTCGTCAAGGCAGGCCTGGTTGCCTCCAATGGCGAGGCACGGCGCCAGATCAAGGGCGGCGGCCTGCGCGTCAACGACGAGTCCGTCAGCGACGAGAAGATGGCGCTGTCTGCGGCCAATCTGACGCCTGAGGGCGTGATCAAGCTGTCCTTCGGCAAGAAGAAGCACGTCCTCATCCGGCCTGCATAGGCTTATGAGCTTTTGATGCTTGTCAGGGCGCGCCGAAGCGCGCTCCCTGACCGGCAATGGATCAAAACACGCCCAGGGAAACTTCGAGGGAACAAGCCGTACGCACGCAGCGAGATGCGGTGCGCACCGCACTAATCGTGCTCGGACTGTGCTTCACGCTCGCCGTCCTCGGCCGCGGCCTCAGCGAGAGCTTCACTGTCTTCCTCAAGCCGATCTCCGAAAACTTTGGCTGGGACCGTGCGCAGGTCGTCTCGATCTACTCACTGACCTGGTTGATCAGCGGGCTGACCGCGCCACTGGTCGGGCGCCTGTTCGACCATTCCGGACCGCGCATCGTCTACGCACTCGGGCTTTTCCTGCTCGGCTCGGCCTTCCTGATCGCGGCGCACGCGCAGGCGCTCTGGCAATTTCAGCTCTCGATCGGCCTCTGCGTCGGCATTGGCGTCGCCTTCATCGGCATTGTGCCGAACTCGATCCTGCTCGGCCGCTGGTTTGGGCCACGGCTGCCGACCGCGATGGCGGTGGTCTATTCGGCGATGGGCGGCGGCGTGCTGGCGCTGCTCCCGACCTCGCAGCTTTTGATCGATCATCTCGGCTGGCGTGAAGCCTATCAGGTCTACGGCTTCGCCGCGCTCGGCTTGCTCGTGCCACTGCTGCTTCTGCCCTGGCGCATGTTCGCGGTCGGCTCGCCGCATGTCACCAAGAAGACCGATCCTGATTTCATCGACAACGGCTGGACGCTCGTGAGCGCGATGCGCCACCACGCTTTCTGGGCGCTGTTCTCGACCTTCTTCTTCACCGCGGTCGGCATGTATTCGATCGCGGCGCAGATCGTGGCCTATCTCATCGACGCCGGCTTTCCGCCGCTCCAGGCCGCGACCGCCTGGGGTTTTTCGGGCGTGGTGCTGGTGTTCGGCATGCTCGGCGTATCCGCGCTCGACGGGCTGATCGGGCGCCGGCCCTCGGTGCTGCTCAGCTACGCGATCTCGATCATCGGCATCGTCCTGCTCTGGCTCTTGCAGTATTATCCGAACATCATCCTGCTCACCGGCTTCGTCGTCTGCTTCGGCAGCATGATGGGCTCGCGCGGCCCGCTGATTACAGCGACCGCCATGAAGATTTTTCGCGGCAAGCGCGTCGGCACGATCTTCGGCACCATCTCGATCGGCAGCGGATTGGGCTCGGCGTTCGGCTCATGGAGCGGCGGCCTCATCCACGACTTCACGCACGGCTACAATCTCCTGCTCGTCTTCGCACTTGCGAGCGTGATCCTCGGAATGATTCCATTTCTGATTGTCCCCGCCTTGCGGGAGTAGGTCTCCCCGACGTAACCTGCATCCCTCCGCGTCACCGGGAAATTACGGGCGACACACGCTGCGCCGCGTGCGAAACAGTCGGGCGCAACCGGAGTTAAGGGACGAACTGCGATATTTTGTCCACATGACAAAAATGTCAGCGCCGAATTGACCCCGGGTGGCTTGCGAGGCCGAACTGAATACGGTCCAAGTCGCCCATTGGATGGAGGGCACAAACCAATGAACTTTTCCTATCTCACTCGCTTTGAACCGGTTCTCCTGAGCCTGTTCCGCTTCATCACCGGCCTGCTGCTGTTTCAATTCGGCGTAGCCAAGCTTTTCAAGTTTCCGCCTTTGCCGATGTTCGCGAAAGTCGAACTGATGTCGCTTTACGGCGCGGCCGGGACGCTTGAGCTGGTGCTTGGCGCGCTGCTGATCCTCGGCCTGTTCACCCGCCTCGCCGCTTTCATCCTCTCCGGTGAAATGGCCTTCGCCTACTTCATGGGACATATGCTCAAGGGCGAGACGCCGGTGCTCCTGCCGCTGCTCAACAACGGCACGCTTGCCATCCTGTTCTGCTTCGCCTGCCTCTATCTCTCGGCGGCCGGCGGCGGCCCGATCAGCGTCGATGCGGCGATGGGCAACGAACGCGCCTCGACCGGCGGCGCATTTGCGCGACGCTGACGCGCGCAACTAGCGCTCAAGTCACGGATGGCACCGGCAGCTTTGCCGGTGTCATCTACCGCGAGCCCAGCACGTTCCAGATCAGGACGAGGGCCGCGACGAGCAGCGCGGACATGATGAGGCGGTGAACGAATCGGTTCATTGCCGCTCCCGCCAGGCTCGATGACCACCAAAGTCCAGCATCGATCTTCTCCAGCATACGCGCTGACGTGCGCCGACGCATGTCGCTTTGCCTGCACGGTTGCGCATCAGGCTGCGAACGGTCACGCGCGCGGCCGGCGGCCACATGCCTATGTTCATGATTGGTAAGAACTTCATGCTACCGATGCGAGCAATAACAACCATTTCGTAGAGGCTGCGATGAAGCTGCTGAGCCATCTGAAGATCCGCACCAAGCTTACCAGCATGGTCTGTCTTGCGGCTCTCACAGTCACAGCCATCATCGCGGTATCGGCCTTCCTCAGCAAGAGCCGCATGATGGAGGACCGGGTCCAGCAGATGAAGACCGCGGTCGACATGCTCTACAATCTCGCCCAGTCGGTCCAGGACGACGTCACCGCCGGCAAGCTGACGCAGGCCGAGGCCAAGGCCCAGTTCCACATGCGCGGACGGCGCATGACCTTCAACGGCAACCAGGGCTATCCGGTCGTCTACAACGCCGACACGTCCCTCCTCGTCAACGGCGCCAACCAGCAGCTCGAAGGCAAGATCACCGGCGCGATTGACGCCAACGGCGTCCTCATTGCCGACGCGATCCTCAAGGCCGGCGAACAGAATGGCGGCGGCGTAGCCTCCTATCTCTATCCCCGCCCCGGCCAGACCGAAGCGGTGCGCAAGACCGTGTTCGCGCGCAAGTTCGCCCCCTGGAACGCGACGATCAGCTATGGCCTCTATGTCGACGACATCGACGCCGATGTGCGCGCGCTGACGCTCGAGCTTGCCGCGGTCGGCTTCGGCCTGATGCTGCTGATGGCGACGTTGTCGTGGCTGATCGCCCGCGACGTGCTCGGCGCGCTCGATCGCCAGAAGACCCGCATGCAGGAGATTGCCGACGGTGCCATCGACAAGCCGGTCGAGGAGACCGGCCGCGGTGACGAGATCGGCCGCATGGCCGAGACCCTCGAAATGCTCAGGCAGACCGCTTTGACGGCGCGCACGCTGGAGTCCGAACAGGTCGCCGCCAAGACCCGCAATGAGCAGGAGAAGCGTGACGCGCTGATCTCGCTCGCCGACCGCTTCGATGCCTCGGTCGGCCAGCTCGTCGGCCTGATGGCCTCGGGCTCCGGCGAGCTCGAGACCACCGCCAAGTCGATGTCGTCCACGGCCGAGGGCACCAATCGCCGCGCCGCCGTGGTCGGCTCGGCCGCCACCGAAGCCAGCCAGCGCGTTCAGACGGTCGCGGCTGCCGCCGAAGAGCTCTCCTCCTCCATCACCGAGATCAGCCGCCAGGTCGCGCAATCCGCCGAAGTGACCGGCCGCGCCGTGGACAGCGCGCGCCGCACCGACACCATCGTCCGCGCGCTCTCGGACGGCGCCCAGCAGATCGAGCACGTCGCCGAGCTGATCTCCAGCATCGCGGCGCAGACCAATCTGCTCGCGCTCAACGCCACCATCGAGGCCGCGCGCGCCGGTGAAGCCGGCCGCGGCTTTGCCGTCGTCGCCTCCGAGGTGAAGTCGCTGGCGAGCCAGACCGCGGAAGCCACCCGCGAGATCGGCGACAAGATTGCGCAGATCCAGGGCGCGACCAAGGAGGCCGTGGACGCCATCGGCGGCATCACCGCCACCATCGAGGAAGTCAGCCGCATCGCCACTTCGATCGGCGCGGCCATCGAGGAGCAAGGCGCCGCCACTGCCGAGATCGCCCGCAGCGTCTCGCAGACCGCGGAGGCGACCAAGGAGGTCACCACGAATATCGGCGGCGTCAGCACCGCAGCGAACGAGACCGGCAACGCCGCCGGCATGGTGCTCGCGGCCGCCTCCAACCTCTCCAAGCAGGCCGAACAGCTCTCCGGCGAAGTCGGGACGTTCCTCGCGGGCGTCCGCGCGGCTTAAGCCGCGCAACGCTACGCTGGTTCTAAACGCGACGAAGCATCGGCGAATCGATGCATCGATCGAACCGACACGCGATCGCACGAACGCGATCACGACGCATTTTTCTGGACACGTCGCCGCAGGCATCGGCGTCTTCCCTGCATATGCGTGTCCATGGCTGCGCAGATTGCGCCGCGTCTGAACACGCCGTGCCCTGCGTTCAGGAATGGTAAGGACTTCCTGATACGGCTGCGCGAGAACTAGCATTTTGCAACCGTTCGCGAGGCCGTTATGACGCTGCTCAGTCACCTGAAAATCCGCACCAAGCTTGCCAGCATGGTCTGTCTTGCGGCGCTCACCGTGACTGCCCTCATCGTCGCGTCAGCCTATCTCAGCAAGACGCGCATGCTCGAAGATCGCGCGCGCCAGATGCAGACGGCAGTCGATCTGCTGCACGGCTTCGCGCAATCGCTCCAGGACGAGGTCGCCGCCGGCAAGATGACGCTCGCCGATGCGCAAGACCAGTTCAAGCTGCGCGGCCGGCGAATGAAGTTCAACGGCGGCCAAGGCTATCCCGTCGTCTATACCGCCGATTCAACAGTGATGATGAATGGCGGCGCGCCTCAGCTCGAGGGCAAGAACAACGGCATCAAGGATGCCAATGGCATCGTGATCGGCGATGCCACGGTGGCCGCAGGCAAGCAGACACCGGAAGGCAGTATCCTGTCCTATTTGTTCCCGCGTCCGGGCGAGACGGTTCCGGTTCGCAAACTGGTGTTCGCCCGCCAGTTCGCCCCCTGGAACGTCGCAATTGCCTACGGTCTCTATGTCGACGACATCGACGCCGACGTGCGCGCGCTGACGCTGGAGCTCGCCGCAATCGGCGTTGGCCTGATGCTGCTGATGGCGACGCTGTCCTGGTTGATCGCGCGCGACGTGCTCGGCGCGCTCAACCGCCAGAAGACCCGCATGCAGGAGATTTCCGAAGGCGCTATCGACAGGCCGGTCGAGGAGACCGATCGCGGCGACGAGATCGGCCGCATGGCCGAGACGCTCGAAGTGCTCAGGCAGACCGCTTTGACGGCGCGCACGCTGGAGGCCGAGCAGGTTGCCGCCAAGACCCGCAATGAGCAGGAGAAACGCGACGCCCTGATCTCGCTCGCCGACCGCTTCGATGCCTCGGTCGGCCAGCTCGTCGGCCTGATGGCCTCGGGCTCCGGCGAGCTCGAGACCACCGCCAAGTCGATGTCGTCCACGGCCGAGGGCACCAACCGCCGCGCCGCCGTGGTCGGCTCGGCCGCCACCGAAGCCAGCCAGCGCGTCCAGACGGTCGCGGCTGCCGCCGAGGAGCTCTCCTCCTCCATCACCGAGATCAGCCGCCAGGTCGCGCAATCCGCCGAAGTGACCGGCCGCGCCGTGGACAGCGCACGCCGCACCGACACCATCGTCCGTGCGCTCTCAGACGGCGCCCAGCAGATCGAGCACGTCGCCGAGCTGATCTCCAGCATCGCGGCGCAGACCAATCTGCTCGCGCTCAATGCCACCATCGAGGCCGCACGCGCCGGTGAAGCCGGCCGCGGCTTTGCCGTCGTCGCCTCCGAGGTGAAGTCGCTGGCGAGCCAGACCGCGGAAGCCACCCGCGAGATCGGCGACAAGATCGCCCAGATCCAGGGCGCGACCAAGGAGGCCGTGGACGCCATCGGTGGCATCACCGCCACCATCGAGGAAGTCAGCCGCATCGCCACCTCGATCGGCGCGGCCATCGAGGAGCAAGGTGCCGCCACCGCCGAGATCGCCCGCAGCGTCTCGCAGACCGCTGAGGCGACCAAGGAAGTCACCACCAATATCGGCGGTGTCAGCACCGCAGCGAACGAGACCGGCAACGCCGCCGGCATGGTCCTCGCTGCGGCCAGCAATCTCTCCAAGCAGGCCGAGCAGCTCTCCGGCGAGGTCGGCACCTTCCTGGCAGGCGTGCGCGCGGCCTAAGCTTCCCGACGCCAATCCCTCCACATGCGTCATGGCCGGGCTTGTCCCGGCCATCCACGTTTTTATAGCCGCTCTGCACGAAGAACGTGGATGCCCGGGACAAGCCCGGGCATGACGAGCACCTGCGAATTTTAGTGGGTTATCGCCGCGCGAGGGTGCAGCCGCTCGAGAGCTGGCGCGTCGATCCGGTCGAGCCGTCGTTCGACTGCGAAGGGAATTCCTCGAACGGCGTGTTCTGTTTGCCGGTGTTGAATTCGAAGATCTTGCGGAACACACCCGGCACCATGGCCGAAACCGGATTGACGCGCATCACCGGCGCGGCCGGCGTGCCGACGACCTCGTAGGTCACGCCGATCAGGCCTTCCTTGTCGCCACCGCCCAGGAACAACCCGAGCACCGGAATCTGTCCGAACATGTTGTTCAAGCCGTACATCGGCACGAAGGTGCCGCTCATGCAGACCTGGTTGCCGGGATAGTCGATCGAGCCCTCGATGGTGGCGCCGATCATCGGGCCCTTGACGACGCCATCGCGGATCGTCAGCGCGCCGTTCTGGCGCGTGAACTCGGCGCGCAGCGCGCTGAAGGAGACGCCGTTCCCGGTGCCGTTGGGCGCGCCGGCGGCAACGCGTTCGAGCTGCGCCTCGCCCTTCACCGTGAAGTCGCGGACGTTGATGAGGCCCTCGCGCGTCGTGTTCGGCTCCGACGTCGGCGGCTCCATCGCCACCACCATCTGGCCGCCGATCGCCTTGGTGTAGGTGTCGGTGAAGCGCAGCAACGCGCCGGCATCGTTGGTCTGGAGGTAGATCACCTCGCGATTGCCCTGGGCGCGGCCGCCGCGCAAATCGGCTGCCACCGGCGTGTCGCGGCCGATCTTGCCGTTCAGCGTGAAGGCTTTGACGGTGCCGTTGCGCCGCGACATCTTGCCGTCGACGCTGCGCATCGCCTCGCCGTTGAAGCCCGCGACGGCACCGAGCTTCACGTCGATGTCGAAATCGACGTTCTTCATCTTGTTCTTGGCGTCGTCCTTGGAATTGCCCGAGATCGCCGACTTCAGGAAACCGCGGCCGTCGAACACATCCCCGCGCATCGTGCCCCGCACCACCCCGTCCTGGCCACGCTCCACCTTCAACGAGGCCTTGTCGCCGTCGGACGGAGCGTAGGTCGGGAAGTTCGCGTTCATGAGGTCGCCGTTCGGATCGACCTCGAGCGAGCCCTTGATCGAGGCGCCGCCGCCTTCGACGACGATGTCCTCCAGACGCGTTGATTGCGCCGTCGGCACCACCTTGAAGCTGGCCTTGGCCGACTTGCCCGGCAGCTTGACCCAGCCGGGCAGGATGTTGTCGAGCTTGACCGAGGTCAGGTCCGCCTCGACACCGAGCTTCGTCGTCTGGTCGGGACCTCCGGCGATCTTGCCCGACAGCTTGATCGGCAGCGATCCGCTCACGGCAGGGCTGAGGTCGAATCCGAGACGCGCGCGGCTCGCATCGTCGAGCGTGGCCTGCAATTTGACGTCAGCGTCGCCCTCGGTCGGCTTGCGGTAGTCCAGCGAAGCCGCCTGCCCGTTGATCTTGACGTCGCCCTTGACCTGATAGCCCTGGTTGTTGGCTGATATCTTGAGGTTGTTGGCCTCCAGCTTCTGGTTCATCACCAGTTTGTCGGCGGCAAAGCCGTTGAGGTCGGCGCTGACGGCGTAGCTGGTGTCGCCCTTGGTCAGCGCGCCCTTGACCGGCAAGCCGAGCTGGATGTTCGCCGAGAACGTTCCCTTGCTGGTGTTGGGATCGACGAACGTCGCCGACAGATCGCTGAGCCGATCATTGGAGAGGATTTCGGCGGCGGCCGCCACGGGGCCGTCGGCGCGGAACCTGGTCCGCGATGGCGACGGCTTGGGCGCCATATCCGGCACCTCGAAGACGAAGTCGGAGATCGTGACCTTGCGGCCCGCCGGCGTATCGGCAATGCCCTGCCCGATATTCACGGTCGCGGTGCGCCCGGTCACACGCGCCTTCAAATCGGCATCGTGCACCACCGGCATGCCATCCACGGGGCGGACCGCGACGCCACTCGCGACGATGTTGACCGACAGGCCGTCGTCGGGAATGGGCGGGCCCTTGCGCGGGAGGTTCTTCGTCGGCGAATTGACGCCGATCTCGATGCGCTGGAGCGTGCCGCGCTCGATCCGCTCGATCACCCATTCGCGCAACTCGGGAACGACGAGCGTCGGCCACATCCGCTTGAGCGCGGAGGCCGACATCGGCGTTCCCGCAAAGCCCAGCGTCAGCCGCGGCTCGCCCGAATAGTCGATGGCGCCGGTGCCGGCGACGCCGATCTCGCCATTGCTGATATCGGCTTGCGTCAGCAGCATGCGCTTGTGGTCGGTGTCGAAGCGGAAGCCGATCGCGATGCGGTTGAAGACCAGCGGGGGCTCGTTGTCGATGCCGCCCAGCAGGATCGAGCCGCCGCTGAAGCCAAGCTGCCAGTCGTTGATGGTGCCGTTGGGCGGCTCGAGATGGGCCAGAAGCGTCAGGCGGTTCGCGCCCGAGAGAATCTTGAACGGAGCGACCAATACCCGCCGGTTCGAATCCCACTCGACGTTGATCTCGGCCGAGTCGATCGCCATCGGATAGTCAGGCGTGTCGGTGTCGATGATGTTGCCCGCACCGACCGCGATCTTGCCGCGGAAGAAGGTCGGCACGCCGTCGCGGCCGAGCTCGCCCTTGAGCTCGCCGGTCAGCGGCAGGTCGGCGGTGTAGGTGAAGTCCTTCACCCGGAGCGCCAGCAGGATGTTGGCGGTGGAAAGCTTATCGGCGCGGATGTCGACCGAACGCACACCATTCTCGGCAGGGCCGATCGTGGCGCGCAGCGACCACGGGCGCGCGCCCTCCTCGCCTAGGCTGAGCGCGACGCCGCCATGGCTCGGCCGGCGCAGGCTGAGCGTGATGTTCTCAAAGCTCCATTTGCTGCCGCGCTGCTGATCGTCGACGATCAGATTGCCGTTCTTCAGACCGATCTCGTTGAGGTTCTGGCCGTCGAGGCCGGTCATGCTCAGACTGTCGAGCCAGTCGAGGCCCTGAAGAATGCCGCTCGGGGCAGCGGCCTGGGGAGCAGCCTGCGATGCGTCCGGGCTTGCAGGTCCGGTGGCGAATGGCGGCGGCGGGACACCGTTGCGCGGGAATGTCGGCGGCAGGCCCGCTTCCTTCTTGGATGCGACGCCGGTTGCCAGCGGCTTGGCGGTGTCGCCGGCGGACACGGTGACGGTGCCGTCGGGCGCAATGCGGATCGCCAGCTCGGCATCGACGAGGTTGAGGCTTTCCGCGCGCAGGTGCCCCATCAGGAGACCCGCCCCCGACAGCTTCACTTCGGCCTTCGGCGCGGTGGCGACGATGGCGTGATCATGGTCGCGGACGACGATGTCGCGGATGCGCACGGCGATGCGGATCCGCCCGGCCCGCTCGATCTGGGTGCCGCCGACCTCCACAGTGTTGCCGTGGCCGATATTGTCCTCGATGGCAGCAGCGAGCCAGGGTGTCGCGATGTCGAGATTGATGGGACCCGCACCAAGCCGCCACCACAGCGCGCCGAAACAGCCGATGAAAATGACGGCAAGGGCTCCGACCACGATGGCCAGCCGCTTCAGCCAGCGATCAGCCGCCAGCCAGCGGCGCATTGACGCAAACCCGTCACCGAAACGATGGAAGCCTGAATTGGAACGCGACAACAGCCGGCGCGCCCGATAGCCCGCCGCTGCTTCCTGATCCGGATCCCAGTCGGCGTCGTCCCATTCCTGCGGCTGCTGTTGACCGCCGCGCCGATCGAAATCCCGATTGTAATCCTGGGGCGACGTATTCCTTGCCATTGCCTCTCGATACAGGCGCCCATCGTAGGATTGAGCACCGCCGGGACCGCAGCCGTCCGCGGGAAGCGAAGCTCCCCGCGCCGGCATTGCCGCCATACCTCGAATGTTCCTGCTGTTCGTCATTTCGCCCCGGGCGCGCGTTCAACGAGCAGTGGGGTGGTGCGTGGAATTCCTTGTAACCATACCCCGGCGTCGCCAGACTTGCCCAGACGAGGGCGATTCCGGCACACCGGACGAGAGCTGCAATACCGCTTTGGTTGACCCGCCGAAAGCGACGAAAGGAAGGCGTATGTCCAAGAAATCCCGAAAGAAATCGTCCAAAACGCCCTCCGGCATCGCAACAGCTAAAAAGAAGACCCCGACCAAGCGGGCAACGACTCAAACAAAGTCCGCGAAAACACAGCGGACGCAGGCGAGCAAATCAACCAGGACCGTAGCAAAAGCAGGATCACATAAGGCCGCGTCGAAACAGTTAAATTCCTCCAAATCGGCCTCCGCGCCCGCGAAGGCGAAGCCGGCCCTGACCGAAGGCCAGAGGGCGCCCGCCTTCCGGCTGCCCCGCGACGGCGGCGATGTGGTCTCGCTCGCCGACTATGCCGGTCGGAAGCTCGTCCTGTTCTTCTATCCCCGCGCCGACACGCCCGGCTGCACCCGGGAGGCGATCGATTTCACGCGGCTGGCGGACGCTTTCAGCGCTGCCGGCACGGCCCTGCTCGGCATCTCCGCCGATCCGTTAAGGGCCCAGGAGAAGTTCCGCGACAAGCACAGCCTCGGCATGCCCCTCATCTCGGATGAGAAACACGAGATGCTGGAGGCGTACGGCGCCTGGGGCGAAAAATCTATGTATGGCAAGAGCTTCCTCGGAGTTCTTCGCACCACGATACTGCTTGGTGCCGACGGCAAGGTAGCCAGGGTCTGGCGCAATGTCCGCGTCGACGGCCACGCCGACGAGGTGCTGGAAGCGGCAAGAGGCCTTTAACCAATCCGTTAAATTCGAGTGGTTCCGTTTCCGGAAAATTAACCATGACCGGCCCAGATTGCTGCGGCAATTAGGCCGTACGGACTCATCCGACCGGCGCGGGAGTGCCGATGTCGAAAAGTTCTGCCCAATATTCGCAGTACCCCCAACATCACGCGCACGACCACGGACGGCCCCTCCATCGCCGTCCTGCCGCCGCCGTGGCTGCAGCCGCGATCCCCCTTCCCTCGACCGACGACGCCTACACCATCGTGCACCACGGCAAGCAGGTCCGCCTCGGACCTGTGGTGTTCTGGATCGTGGTCGGCACCGTCGTGCTGCTCGGACTCTGGTCGGCCGCGACCGCGACCTATTTCGCCTTCCGCGACGACGTCCTGACCCGGCTGATCGCACGTCAGGCCGAGATGCAGTACGCCTACGAGGATCGCATCGCCGAGCTCCGTGCCAAGGTCGACCGCACCACCAGCCGGCAGCTGCTCGACCAGGAACAGTTCGACCAGAAGCTCGACCAGATCATGAAGCGCCAGACGGCGCTGGAGTCCCGCGCCACGGCGCTCGGGGCCATGCCCGACGTGACCGGATCAATCCCCCGCACGGCCCCGCAGCGCGGTGATTCGAGCCAGGGCGCGACGCAGGGCACGCCGAAGCCGTCGCCGATCAGCGACACCGTGATCTTCGTGGCACCGCCCGATCGCGAAGCACGGCTTGAGTCGCGTGCGCTGACCGTCGCGGCACCGCCGACCAGCCAATTCGCCAAGAACCAAGGTTTCGACAACGTCCTGGTCCGGCTCACGACCTCGCTTGACCAGGTCGAGCGTCGCCAGATGGCGACGCTCAGCGCCGTCGAGGAAGGCATGGATTCACGCATGCGCCGGATGCGCGGTGTCGTCAGCGACCTCGGCCTCAATCTCGCCAGCCTCGAAGCCGCCGTGCCGCGCTCCGCGATGGGCGGTCCTTTCGTGCCCGTCAAGCTGACGGCCAATGCCGGGCCGTTTGAGAAACAGCTCAACCGCATCAATGTCACCCGCGCCGAGATGGATCGGCTCAATCGCACGCTGGCGCTGGTACCCTACCGCAAGCCCGTCATCGGCGAGGTCGAATTCACCTCCGGCTTCGGCGTGCGCAGCGATCCGTTCCTCGGCCGGCCCGCGATGCATACCGGTCTCGATTTCCGCGCCGCGACCGGCGATCCCGCCCGCGTCACCGCCAACGGCAAGGTGGTCTCGGCCGGCTGGTCCGGCGGTTACGGCCGCATGGTCGAAGTCGATCACGGCAACGGGCTGTCGACCCGCTACGGCCATCTCTCCGAGATCAACGTCAAGGTCGGCGAGATCGTGAAGCTCGGCCAGGTCATCGGCCTCGTCGGCTCGACCGGCCGTTCCACCGGCCCGCACCTCCATTACGAAACCCGCATCGACGGCGAAGCGGTCGATCCGCAGAAGTTCTTGCGCGCCGGCGTGCGGCTCAGCGCGGGCTAAGCCCGCACCACGCGCTTTCAGCGTGGCCGCGCCTACCGCCGGCCGCCGCCCATCCCGCCTCCGGGACCTCCAAAGCCGCCACCGCCCATTCCACCGCCGGGTCCCATGGGCCCACCGCCGGGCGAACCAAATCCGCCGGGGCCTGACGGGCCGCTCGAGCCCGCCGGCGCGGAGCCGGGATTCGCACTTGGGCCAGGTCCAGGGCCAGATCCCGGCGCAGGTCCACCACCGGGCGCGCCGGGCTGGCCGCCGCTCGGAGTGGTGGCACCGCGGTTCGGATGCAGGATCGAGCCGCCGGGCGACCGATTGGGACTGCCGCCACCGGATGGAGGGGCTCCAGGCCCCTGACCGATGGCCTGAGCCGACTCCACCTGGAAGCCGCGCGAGCGATCGAACACGCCGTTGACCACCATGCGGGCTTCGCCGGCGGCCGGGCCGAAGCGCGAACCGTCACGAGCCACGAAGCCGGAGCCGAGCTGGAGGTTCGATCCCACACGCTGCACATAGGCCTCGATCGAGAGGCGGCTTGCGCCGACGAGATCCGAGAAGTCGTCGATGCGCGTGCGCGCGGCCTGCATCGTGCCCTGGCTCGAACGGCCCTCGATCTGGGCGCGCTGGCCAACCAGCAGCGGATCGACCCCGCTCAGCCTCAGCCCGCCAATACGCAAGCCATCAGGCCCGCGCTCGACGAGACCGGTGACACGCTCGGTCGCCTCGCGCCGCGGCTCGATCAGGCTTGCGACGATCACGCCGTCGGTCCGGCGCAGGCCGTAGACGGCCACCTGCGTGCCCGCACGAAGCTTGCTCTCCTTGTCGCTTGTGACGATCTTCTGGCTGAGCACCGTCAGCTCGTTGCCCTTCACGGTTTCGATCGGACCTGCGACCTCGCTCGCGATCGTGATGTTGCGCGTCACGAGCGTGCCGTCGGCCTGACGGGTCGCGACCACGCGCGCAAGCTGGCCGATGCGCAGAGCCTTGGGGCTCGCGGCCTCGCCGTCGATCCGGACCGGCACGTCGCTCGCATAAGTGACCCGCTCGCCGTTGACGTAGATGCTGCCAAACCGCTGGATCACGCCGACGATGCCGGTGCCGCCGATGCCGTGGTCGTCACCGCGCCTGATTCCGGTGCCGCCGATGCCCTGATCGGTGCCGCGCTTGACCTGCGCGTGGGCCATCGCCGTACCGGCGAGCCAAAATCCTGTCAGCAGCAGACGGCGGGAGATCAGCGGCGGCCGGCTCATGAAGAACCACCCTTCTTGCCGCTTTCCTTGCTGTTGTCCTTGCCGCCTTCCTTGGCCTCTGCCTCGCCATCTGCGTCTTCGCTGTAGATGTAGATGCCGAAATTCCAGCGGGCGTCACCGCCCTTGTCCTTGCCGAGCGCGCGGTTGGCCTCGCGGTTGGCGGTCTTCAGCGCGTCCATCGCGAGCTCGCGCGAGCGTGCCTCGAGGCGCTTGGCAAGCTTCGGCGAGATGTTGTTGTAGTGCACCGCGCGCTCGAGGAAGCGCGGCGCCGCGCCTGAGACGTTCTGTGCGGCGGCCGCGATATGGTCGTGCAGATTGCGGCCGAGATAGTGCCATTTGCTGTCGTCCTCGCCGCTCGGGACGAAGGCCGCCTCGACCAGCTCGATCTCGTCGGAATCGTTGATGGTGACGAGCTTGCGGTCGACCCATTCGTCGAGCACCGCGCGCGGCCGCACGTCCTTGGTGACGGAGGCGACCAGCTGCTCGAACGACGGCGCATCGCCCTCGGCCGTGCGCGGCAACGCCAGCGGCTCGCCTTTCGCATCGGTGAATTCGGGCGCAGCAAGCCAGCGCGCGATCACGGCGCTCGTCAGCGACACCGCGGCCGGCGCCTCGTGCACCGGCGCGCCGGCACCGCGCAGCCGCGCCACCTCCTTGCGATGGATCCCGGTGAGCAGGCTGACACGGCTGTCGGTCTGCTCCTTCCCCTCCAGCGCAAAATCGTGCTCGGCGACGTTGACGAACAGCTCGCGAAGCAATTGCGCCAATGCCGGAAAAGTCATGCCACTGCGAATGCAGAGCCGAACGAGCGGGCGCAGCAGCCGCGCCAGCGGCGCGTGCAGCTTCGCGGCAGTCGGCTGCGGAGCCGCTGCTTTGGACCCGGACTTGGCATTCATGTCTGAACTGTACCCGTGCCCCACGTGGGACACAATCCCACTTTTTTCCACTTTCCGATTGACGTGGTAAATTTTCCCACGTACACGAGGCGCCACTGAGGGCGCGACGTAAAGGGAATCACACCCATGGCTGACCGCTTGGTCCGCAATTCCAACTCACTGCGTGCTCTGCCGGCTCCTGACTGGGGGCGCGGCGCAATCGAGCCGATGCTGCCGGCGCTGTTGCGCGGCGTGATCTTCATCTCGGTGCTGGCCGCACCGTTCGTCGCGGCCCTTCTCGCAGGCTGACACCATCATGCATCACACCAGCGAAACTCCGCACCGCCCGTCGGTGCTGCACATCTTCAAGATCTATTATCCCGACCTGTTCGGCGGCACGCTGACGGTGATCCGCGACATCTGCGCCAGCCTGAAGGACAGCTTCGCCTCCGCCTTGCTGGTCTGCTCGCAATCGGCCGAGCGGCGCGAGATCGTCGTCAACGATGTGCCGGTCGAGCGCGTCCGCTCATTCGGCAATGTCCTGTCGCTTCCCGCCGCCCCCACCTATCCCTGGCGGCTCTGGCGCAAGATCGCCGAGCACGATTTGCTCGCGCTCCATGCCCCCTTCCCGCTCGCCGACCTCGTTTTCGCCTTCGGCTTCGGCGCCAATCGGCCGCTGGTGGTGCACTGGCATGCCGACATCGTCACCCATGCCGGCCTGCGCTGGTTCATCGAACCGTTGATGCGGCGGACACTGCGCCGGGCGAAAGCGATCATCGTCTCGGACCACGCGCTGATCGAGAACACGCCGTTGCTGCGGGAATTCGTCGACAAATGCCACATCGTGCCGTTCGGCATCGACACCGCGGGTTACGACTGGCCGAAGATCGAGCCGCACCACGTGAACGATCGCGGCCGGCTCGTGCTCGCCTGCGGCCGGCTCGTGCCCTACAAGGGCTTTGACGTCCTGATCCGCGCCGCGGTCAACCGCAAGTTCGAGGTCTGGATCATCGGCGAAGGCACCGAGCGTCCGCGGCTCGAGCAGCTGATCCGCGAGCTCGGCCTCGGTGACCGCGTCCGCCTGCTCGGTTCGGTGAACGACAGCGAGCGCATCAAGCTGATGTGCCTGTCCGACGTCTTCGTCATGCCGTCGGTCACCAATGCCGAGACCTTTGGCCTGGTCCAGCTCGAGGCCATGGCCGCCGGCCGCCCTGTCGTGAACACGGCGCTCGACACCGCGGTGCCGCGCGTCGCCCGCCACGGCATGGAGGCGATCACGGTGCCGCCAGGCGATGCCGAAAAGCTCGGCGATGCCATCGACACGCTGATCAGCGATCCCGAGCGCCGCCGCCGCATGGGACTGTCAGCCCGGACGCGCGCCCTCACCCGCTATTCCGCCCCAGCCTTCAGGGAAGGCATGCAGGCCGTCTACCGCGACGCCGTCACCGCGTCGTGCAAGGTACCCGCAACCGCCGCCGAGCCGCCGCAGGCGACCGGCTGGCTGGACACCGTCCGGATCGCGGCCGCACTGGCCTGGTCGGACATGCGCCACCGCTACGTGCGTTCGCTGCTCGGCCCGTTCTGGATGTCGCTTCAGATGGCGATCGTGGTCGCAGTATTGGGCTCGGTGATCGGCCAGATGTCGAACGCCGACATGCTGGCGCGCCTGCCGATGCTGGCGCTGTCGATGACGGCCTGGACCTTCCTCAACAGCGTCGTGCTCGATGCGACCACGGCGCTTCAGAATTCCGCGAGCCTGATCCGCGACCGGGCGCTGCCGCCGGTGATCTTCCTGCTCCAATGCACCTTCCGCCAGGCGCTGTTCGCGCTGCATAACGCCTGCGTGCCGCTGGTGCTGTGGCTGATCCTCTCGCCCCACGACCTCTCTCACGCGCTGGCGGCGTTGCCCGGCCTGCTGCTATTCATAGCCTGTACCTTCGCCTTGAGCCTCGTCCTCGGCGCGACGGCAACGCGCTATCGCGACCTCAAGCCGATCATCGAATCCACGCTGATGCTCGCCTTCCTCGCCTCGCCCGTGATCTGGTCCGCCGAGATGATCAATCACCGCTCGACGGTGATGCGGCTCAATCCGCTGACGCATCTGTTCGCGGTGTGGCGCGAGCCACTTGCAGGCGGCAATATCGATCCCGCCAGCATCGTCTACGTCCTCATCACGCTGGCGCTGCTGATCTTTGCGAGCGTGCTGACGCTGGTCCACCTGCGCAAAGCCGCATTCTGGATTTGACGCATGGTCTCGATCAACCTGCACAACGTCTGTCTCGACTATCCGCTCTACGGCGCCTACGACTTTTCGCTGAAGCGGCGGCTACTCGGCCACCTCATCCGCGAACCGGGCGAGATGCGGATCATCCGCGCCGTCGACAACGTCTCGATCGAGGCCGAAGCCGGCGCCCGTATCGGGCTCGCCGGGCCCAACGGCTCCGGCAAGTCGACGCTGCTGCGCCTGATTGCCGGTGTCTATCCGCCGAGCAGTGGCCGCGTCACGGTCCGGGGCAACGTCGTGCCCCTGCTCGGCCTGAACGCCGGGGTCAATCTGGACTTCGTGGCGGAGGACAACATCGCGCTGCTGCTGCGGATCAGCGGTCGCAAGCCCACACGTAGCGTGATCGACGAGATCTGGGCTTTCACCGAGCTCGAAACGCGCATGCAGCGCCTGCCCCTGCGGATGTTCTCCTCGGGCATGCTGATGCGGGTGTTGTTCGCGACCGCCACCGCTTTCCCGGCCGACATCCTGCTGCTCGACGAATGGCTCAGCGTCGTTGACGAGCGTTTTGCGGAGAAGGCCGAGAGGCGGCTGCAAAACCTGGTCTCGCAGGCAGCGATCGTGATCATCGCCTCGCACGACCTGCCGCTGCTGCGCCGCACCTGCTCCAGCATCATCAACCTCGATCACGGCCGCATCGCCTCGACCATCGCGGTCGAGCCGCCCGCCACGCACGCCTTTGAGCTCCGAGAGAAACGCGCATGAAACAGAACATCCTGGTCGTGTCCGAGTCGCTCGGGCAACCCAATCACAAGCGCGGCATCTTCCACTTCACCCGGGAATTGGTACGGTCGCTCGCGTCGGAAGGCCACGAACTCACGTTGCTGGTGGAAACCTCGAAGCGTTACCGCAAGCTATGTCGGCGCGAGCGACGCACGAAGCTGTTTCCGGCGCAGTCGCGCAACATCGAGCTGCTCGCTCTTTATCGCTTCCTCGACGAGGTCAACGTGAGCGGGCCGGTAATGCTCAGCGGCGCGCGTCGCAGGTTCGACTGGCTCCGCCACAAGGCCACCATGCTGGCGTCGCGGGATAATATCCTCTGCCTCCTGCGCGCGATCGGCCTGCTTGGCCTGCAAGCCCGGCTGATCGAGAACCGGACCGCCGCGCTCGAATACATTCCGCCGGATATGCGCCATCTCGAACTGTTCAGCGAATTCCAGCTCGAGCCCGGATTCTTCGACTATCAGGACTCCTCGGCCTTCTTCCTGCTGCCGCCGCCGCGGATCGACGCGCGTGACTATGATCTCATCGTTGTGGACACCCCGACGCGGGTCGCGATCAGGCGCAAGCCGAACGCCAAGGTGATCTGCGTCGTCCACGATTTGCTGCCGCTCACCGACCTCAAGCTCAGCGACATCGCCACGCGGCAGTTCCTGGCGCGGATCGGCACCAGCCTGCGCCAGGCTGACGAGCTCGCCTTCGTTTCAAACTATAGCATGATGCGGTTCAGGGAACTGTTGCCGCAATTTGCGCACCTGCCGGCGCGGGTCGTGTATCCCCGCACCCGGTTCGACGCCCCGGATGTCCTCCACCTCCCAGCCCTGTCGGGGCGTCCGGGGCGGCCGAACTTCGTCATCATCGTGTCGAACGAGCCGCGCAAGAACGTCGCCACCGTCATTCGTGCCTTCCGCAACGTCCCTCAGGCCGATCTGGTGGTGATCGGTCATGCGGGCCAGATCAGCCGGATGCGCAACCTGCCGCCAAATGTCCGCTTCGCCGGCTATGTCGACGAGCATGAAAAGGCCGCCATGATCGCGGAGGCGCACGGGCTGATCATGCCGAGCCTGGCCGAAGGCTTCGGCATACCGATCATCGAGGCGTTGGCCGCGAACACGCCGGTGCTGTGCTCCGATATCGCGGTGTTCCGTGAGGTCGCGGGCGAGCTCGCCGACTATTTCGATCCGTTCTCGACCGATGCGATCGCAGCTTCGATCACCCGCGTGCTGACACGGCAGGAGGAATACCGCGGCCGCATCCGCGCGAGGCGACACGAGCTCGCCGAACGCTTCGGCTACGAGACCCAGGCGCGCGACTTCCTCGGGCATGAGATGCCCCGGGAAAGCCTGGCCGCCGCGCAATAAGCGTCGTTGCACATGACTGCTGAAACCGCGGAATGGTCCGGCCCGGCCGGTCGACAAGCCTTGCGCGCCCGATGGCAGGCCATGGGCAAATCGCCCGCTCTGATCGGGGCCGCCGATGTGCTCGCTGTGTTGATCGCGGCGTCCCTGCCCTGGTCGACCACAGCGCCTTCGATCTTCGTCGGGCTCTGGCTGCTGGTGGTGACGCCGACCATCGACTGGCGCGACTATGGACGCCAGCTCGCACGGCCTGCGTTCGCCCTGCCCTTTGTCTTCCTGCTGCTCGCGCTTCTCGGCACGCTCTGGTCGGACGGCGCGTGGGCCGACCGGGTGCATGCGATCAAGCCGGTCGCAAAGCTCGTGCTCATTCCAGCACTGCTCTATCACTTCAGCCGATCCGAACGCGGTTTCTGGCTTTTGCTTGGCTTTCTCGTATCCTGCGCGCTGCTTGCAGTCTACTCCTGGATCGTGCTGCACGATCCCGCCTGGAAGCTCACCGCGACCGCGTCGGCGGGCGTTCCCGTCAAGAACTACATCGACCAGAGCCAGGAATTCACGCTGAGCGCCTTTGCGCTCGCGCTGCCGGCGTTGACTTTTTGGCGCGGCGGAAACGTGGTCGCGACAGCCCTCTGTCTGGCATTGATCCTGCTGTTCGCCACCAACATGGTGTTCGTCGCCTCCGCCCGCACGGCGCTGCTGTGCATCGCGGTGCTGCTCGGACTGCTCGCCTGGAGGCATTTGAGCCGGCGCGCGGCGCTGGTCCTGCTCGCGGGCACGATAACCGCGAGCGCGCTGGCCTGGACGACCTCGCCCTATCTGCGCCACCGCATTGCAGACATCGCCGTCGAATACCGCCACGGCCATGAGGACATCAGCCGAGCCTCGACCGCCCAACGCCTGACCTATTGGCGCAAGGCGCTTCACGCCTTTGCCGAGGCGCCCCTGGCCGGTCACGGCACCGGGTCGATCAAGCGCCAGTTCGAGCACGCCGCCACCGGTGGAAGCAGCCTCGATGCGGAGATCGTCAGCAATCCCCACAACCAGACCCTCAATGTCGGCATGCAATGGGGCATACTCGGCGTCGCCCTGCTCTACTCCATGTGGATCGCCCACCTTCGCCTGTTCCTTGACGAAGGCCTTGCGGCCTGGATCGGGCTCGTGGCCGTCGTACAGAACATCGCGAGCTCGCTTCTGAACTCGCATTTGTTCGATTTCCACGAAGGCTGGATGTATGTGCTCGGCGTCGGCGTCGCCGGCGGCATGGCGCTGAAGGCAAGAGCCGGCCGCCAACCCTGACTATTGACTCCGCTCGTGGCCGACCTCGCCGGTGATGACGTCGCCGAACAGCTCCCAGGCCTGCCCGTTGAAGCGCATCAACTGCATCTGCTCGATCGGGAAATAGTCGTCGGTGGAGGTGTTGACCATGATGCCTGGCAGCATCAGATCAGTGTGGAAATTCTTCAGGCTAGTGGCCTGCTTCATCACGTTCTCACGGGTGAGATTGTCACCGCACTGCTTCAACACCTGCGCCATCGCCTCGGCCTGCACATAGCCGTAGATGTTGTTGGCGTTGGCCTTGTCGCCATCGGGATAATATTTGTCCATGAATTCGCGCCACTTCACCACCGCCGGGTCCTTGTCCCAGGTCGGGTCGGTCGGATCCTTCAGATAGACGGTCGAGATGATATCCTTGGAATAGTCGAGCCCGGCGGGCTTGAGCACCGAGGCGACCGAGGTCGCGGTATTGGCGAGGAAGAATTTTGGTTTCCAGCCGAGCTCTCCGACCTTCCGGATTGCCTGCGCCGATCCCTTCGGGGCGGCCCATGAGAAGAAGATGTCGGCGCCCGAGTCATGCAGCGCCACGATCTGCGAGTCGATCGAGGGATCGCTGACCTCATAGGATTTGTCAGCAATGATCATGCCGGCCTTGTCGCCGAGCCCGTCCTTCAGGCCCTTGAACTGGTCCTTGCCGGCGTCGTCGTTCTGCCAGAACACCGCGATCTTGCTGTTGGGAAAATGATCGCGGATGTATTTTGCGTAGATCCGCCCCTCGCTCTGGTAGTTCGGCTGGAAACCCATGGTCCACGGGAAATTCTTGGGGTCGCCGAACTTGGTGCCGCCGGAGGCGACGAAGAGCTGCGGCACCTTCTTGGCGTTCATGTATTTCATGATCGCGGAGTTCGAGGGCGTGCCGAGCGGCTGGAAGATCAGCAGCACCTCGTCGCTCTCGACCAGCTTGCGCGCCTGCTCGATCGCCTTCGGCGGCGAATAGGCGTCGTCATAGCTGATGAAGTTGATCTTGCGGCCGTTGATGCCGCCCTGATCGTTGATCATCCTGAAATAGGCGGCCTCGGTCTTGCCTATGACGCCATAGGACGACGCCGGCCCGCTATAGGGCATGATGTTGCCGATCTTGACTTCGGTGTCGGTGGCTCCGGGATCGTATTTCTTCTGCGCCAGAGCCGGTGCCGTGACGAGCACGCCGGCAGCAAGAATGGCGAGGGCAGCAAGGCTTTCGCGACGACCCGGCATCGTTCTCTCCCCTATGTTTTGTAGTCTTGTTTTGCGGAGAGTGTCGCAAGGCCGTTCGCCGCTGGCAAGCGCCGCGATTTTCCGCGCCGTGAAACGACGGACCCGGAACTTACGCGGTGCGCCGCAGCAGTCTCAGCGCGCGCCCGTCGATCACGAGCAATGCGCTACCGATGACGATGGCGCCCGCGATCTCGCGCGCGGAGATCGGCTCACCCAGCACCAGCCATCCCAGCAGGATGGCGGTGACGGGAATGAGCAGAGTCACCAGCATCACGTTGGTCGCGCCCGAACGCCGAATGATCTGAAAGAAGACGATGTAGGCGAGCGCCGTAGATAGGGCGGCCAGGCCAAGCACCGCGAGCCAGGTCGTGAGACCCGGCATCGAAAGGTGCCACGGCTGCTCCATAGCTCCGGCGACGACCGCCATCATCACAGTCGACGCCATCAGCTGAAACGTCGCCGTTCCCAGCGGAGGCGCGTCCTTCAGCAGCCTCCGCGCGGCAAGCGCCGCAAAGCCATAGCTGAACGCGCCGCCCAGGCAGAGCAGGATGCCGAGCCCCTGCCCCGGCCTCGTTTCGATGCCCCATCCGCGCAGAATGATGACGCCGGCGAGGCCGAGCGCCACGCCGGCCACCCGACGCATCTGCAGGGCCTCTTCGCCGGCCGCCGCCATCACCATCACCGTGAAGAGCGGCGTGGTCGCGTTCAGGATCGAGGCCAGTCCGCTCGGGATGAAGGTCTGTCCGAGCACGATCAGCGAGAACGGGATGACGTTGTTGAGCAGCCCGATCGCGACGAACGGCTTCCAGCCCGCCATGCCCTTGGGAAGACCGATGCCCTGCATCCGGAGCAACGGCAGCAGAATGGCCGCCCCAAGCGCGACGCGCAGGAACACCAGCGTCAACGGCGGCAATTCCCGCAGCGCCGCACCATTGAAGAAGAACGATCCGCCCCAGAGAACCGAGAGCACCGCGAGCAGCGACCAGTCTCGCGCATCGATCCTGTTATCGTTCGGGGACATGTGCTTCACCTCGGCGGCCGAGCCTGCCGCCTAGGACGGCGCGAGACAGGCCGCCACCCGATTTCCGACAACGTTGTTCAGGAAGGGCGCCGCGAGCGAGCGTCACCGGCAATATCGGCGATCACCGCTCCAATCACCAGCGCGCCGCCAATGAGCGCATGCACGGCGGGCAACTCCCGGAAGGCGACCCAGATCCAGAACGGCATCAGCGGCGTTTCCAGCGTCGCGATCAGGGAAGCCTGCCCTGATGGCAGCAAGCGCGAGCCGAGCATGTAGAAGGTCAGGCCGAGCGCGACCTGGAGGCAGCCGAACATCGCGAGGATCGCAAGGCCATTGCCGCCGACATGGGCGATGTCGTGGGCGAAGGGAAGGCTGACGAGGCTTCCCATGAAGTTCGACAGCGCGGCCGCGGCCACCATCGACGTCTCGCGATGGCGCCGGACCACGACGGTCATGGCGGAGATGGCAAGCACCATCAGGCAGCTCAGCGCGACGCCGCCGAGATCGGCGCCGGCTTGCACACCGCCGACCGTGATGACGACGCCGGCAAAGGCAATCAGGCTCGCGGTCAGCGTACGCCACGTCGCGGCTTCGCCGAGCCACAGCCATGCCAGCGCGGCCGCGATGAAGGGCTGGGTGGCAATCAGCACGGCGACGTTCATGACCTTGGTCATCTGAAGCGCGGGAATGAACGAGACCATGCCGACCGCGGACAAGGACGCGACGAGCAGGCCGCCCTTCCCCGGCACGACCAATTGCCACAGCGCAGCGCGACCCTGCATCACGACGAGAAAGACCGTGATCAGGCTGCCCGCGAACAGGCCTCGCCAGAACAGGATGGTCCAGGGGTCGAACGGCAAGAGGCGCGTGAAGAACGGCGCCGTGCTCCAGGCAACTGCGGCAGCGATGACGAGGGCAATGCCGAGACCGCGATCCGAACGAGGCTGCCCCATGTTGATGCGTCCAGCTAGGTCGGCTTCTTCGGCCGCGACACCAGCTCGATCATCTTGCCTTCATCGTCGTCGGGCATTGCGGCCTTCGCCTGCGCGTAGGACTCGACCGCAGCGCGCGAGACCAGCGGCTTGTCGGCGAGCAGGCTTTCGGCGAGCCTCACCGCGTAGGCGGCATCCTTGTGCCGCAGCGCCGCCGTAAACGTCGCGCCGCTGAAATCGCGGGCGACCATGCGCCTGGAGTGACGCTGCACCTGCGGGCTTGCCGCGACACCGGCCTGGATCGATTCCAGCACCAGGTTCATGTCGAGCCCGGCCTGTTCGGCGATGGCGAGGCCTTCGGCAAGGCCCGCGATCTGGATCGCACCCAAGAGATTGTTGATGAGCTTGTAGACGGTGCCGGAGCCGACCGCGCCGAAATGGCGGATGGTCGAGCCGATCGGTTCGAGGAACGGCCGCGCACGTTCGAGATCAGCTGCGTCAGCGCCGGCGAGCAGCGTCAGCTTTCCGGCCGCTGCCGCATCCGGCAATCCCGTCACGGGGCAGTCGATGTAGATCAGCCCGCGCGCGTTCAGTTCGCGGCCCATCTCGCGGGCGTGGTCATAGGAGACGGTGGAGCACTCGATCGCAATGGTGCCGGCCTTTGCCGTCTTGGCCGCGCCCTCAGGCCCGAGCCAGACCACGCGCGAGGCTTCGTCATCAGCGACCATGGTCACGACCGCATCGGCATCGATCGCGGCATCCTCAGGCGAGGTCGCCCAATGCGCACCGCGCGCGATCAGGTCGTCCGCTTTTGCCTTGCTGCGATTCCAAAGCGTCACCGTGAAGCCGGCATCGAGATAGCGGCCGGCCATGCCGTGGCCCATCCGCCCCAACCCGATGAAGGCGACGCGGGACATCAGTCGACGTCCTCGATGTCGGCGCCGGTGGTGCCGAAGGCGCGCTGCGCCAGGGTTGCGGCCATGAAGTCGTCGAGCTCACCGTTCAGCACGCCCGACGTGTCAGACGTCTGCACGCCGGTGCGCAAATCCTTCACCATCTGGTAGGGCTGCAGCACGTAGGAGCGGATCTGGTGACCCCAGCCGATATCGGTCTTGGCGGCCTGGTCGGCGGCAGCCTTCTCCTCGCGCTTCTTCAGCTCGATCTCGTAAAGCCGCGCGCGCAGCATGTCCCAGGCCTGCGCCCGGTTCTTGTGCTGGGAGCGGCCGGCCTGGCAGACCACGGCAACGCCGGTCGGAATATGCGTCAGGCGCACCGCGGATTCGGTCTTGTTGACGTGCTGGCCACCGGCGCCGCCCGAGCGCATGGTGTCGACGCGGACGTCGGCTTCCTTGATGTCGATCTTGATGCTGTCGTCGATGACGGGGAATACCTGCACGCTCGAAAACGAGGTGTGCCGCCGCGCGTTGGAATCGAACGGCGAGATGCGCACCAGCCGGTGCACCCCCGCCTCCGTCTTCAGCCAGCCATAGGCATTGTGGCCGGAGACCTGGATCGTCGCGGACTTGATGCCGGCCTCTTCGCCCTCGGACTCTTCGAGGAATTCGACCTTGAAGCCGTGCGTCTCGGCCCAGCGCGTGTACATGCGCAGCAGCATCTGCGCCCAGTCCTGGCTTTCGGTGCCGCCGGCACCGGCATGGACTTCGAGATAGGAATCGAAACGATCCGCCTCGCCTGACAGCAGCGCCTCGAGCTCGCGCCGGGCGACTTCCTTCTTCAGGTTCTTCAGCGCGGTTTCGGCCTCAGTGACGACGCCGGCATCGCCCTCGGCCTCGCCGAGCTCGATCATGCCGATGTCGTCTTCGAGCTCCTGCTCGACCTTGCCGATGCCCGAGAGCGAATCCTCAAGCGAGGTGCGCTCCTGCATCAGCTTCTGGGCTTTCTGGGGATCGTTCCAGAGGTTGGGATCTTCTGCGAGCTTGTTCAGCTCAGCGAGGCGCGCCGTCGATTTCTCGACGTCAAAGATGCCTCCTCAGCAGCCCGACTGACTGCTTGATCTCTTCTACCAACCGTTCGATTTCGGCGCGCATGTTGTTCTCTGATCTCGCGGAATCCCGCGTGCAATTCAGATCGGGATGTAGCGGCGGCGGCTGCAAAGCGCAACCGCCGGAACCGCGATCGTCTGTCTTATCCGCTAGTACAGCCCGCCGGTGCCCGGCCGCATGAAGAAGCCGGAATCCGGCTGCTGCTGCTGCGACGCCGGCACGCCGCCGCGCCCGTCGGCATCGGCGACGCCGATGACCGAGTAGTTGTCAGGCGGCGCCGTGCCCGGCTTGAAGGCTTCGAGGATGGTTCCACCGGTCTCGCCGGGACCGGCGCGCATGCCGGTCTTGGAGACGACGCGCACGAGCTTGATGCCGGCCGGCACCTTGAACGGAACCGCGGGCTTGTCGGCGAGCGCAAGCTTGAGGAAGTCGCGCGCGATGGGCGCGGCCAGATGGCCGCCGGTCGCGGCGTTGCCCCTACCGAGCGCGCGCGGCTTGTCGTAGCCCATATAGATCGCGACGGCGACGTCGGGCGAGAAGCCGACGAACCAGGCGTCCTTGGCCTCGTTGGTGGTGCCGGTCTTGCCGGCGATCGGCTTGCCGACCTCCTTGACCACGGTTGCGGTACCGGCCTGGACCACGCCTTCCATCAGCTCGGTGATCTGATAGGCGGTCATGGAATCCAGCACCTGCTCGCGGCGGTCGATCAGCTGCGGCTCGGCCTGGTTCTTCCAGCCGCCCGGCGCGTCGCAGCCGCGGCATTCGCGCTGGTCGTGCTTGAAGATGGTGCGGCCGTAACGGTCCTGGATACGGTCGATCAAGGTCGGCTTCACCCGGCGACCGCCATTGGCGAGCATCGAATAGGCCGTGACCATGCGCATCGCCGTGGTCTCGCCGGCGCCGAGCGCGTAGGAGAGATAGTTCGGCAATTCGTCATAGACGCCGAAGCGGCGCGCATATTCGCCGATCAGGGGCATGCCGATGTCCTGCGCAAGGCGCACCGTCACGGTGTTGAGCGACTGCCGCAAAGCGTTGCGCAGCGTGACGGGTCCCTGGAATTTGCCGGACGAGAAGTTTTCGGGCCGCCACACGCCGGCGCCCTGGCCCTGGTCGATTTCGATGGGCGCGTCGAGCACCACGGTCGAGGGCGTATAACCGTTGTCGAGCGCGGCCGAATAGACGATCGGCTTGAACGACGAGCCCGGCTGCCGGTAGGCCTGCGTGGCGCGGTTGAACTGGCTCTGGTCGAACGAGAAGCCGCCGACCATCGCGAGCACGCGGCCGGTCCAGGGATCCATCGCCACCATCGCGCCGGACACTTCGGGGATCTGGCGCAGGCGGTACTGGCCTTCGACCGGCTGTCCCTCCTTGGTGTAGAGCGGATCGGCATAGATCACGTCGCCGGGCTGCAACACCTGCGCCACCGACGTAGGGGTCTTGCCCTTGGCGTTGCCTTGGGCCGCCCTCGCCCAGCGCACGCCGTCGACCGTGACGATGCCGGTCTCGCGTTGCTTGCTGATGGCGCCGCCGAGCTCGCGGTTCGGCTGGAAGCCGATGCGCGCCGACTGGTCGCTGGTCTCCAGCACCACCGCCATGCGCCATGGCGAGATGTCGGACAGCGACTTGATCTCGGCGAGCTTCACGCCCCAATCGCCCGAAATATCGAGCTTGCTCATGGCGCCGCGATAGCCCTGCTGCTCGTCATAGTTCACGAGGCCGGCGACCATGGCCTTGCGCGCCATGACCTGGATCTTCGGATCGAGCGTGGTGCGGACGGACAGACCGCCTTCGTAGAGCTTCTTCTCGCCGTAGCGCTCGAAGATGTCGCGGCGGACTTCCTCGGCGAAATATTCACCGGCGAAGGTGTGAGCGCCGTTGGAACGGTTGGTGACGGCCAGCGGCTCCTTGCGAGCCTTGTCGGCGTCGGCCTGCTTGATCCAGCCGTTCTCCAGCAGACGGTCGATCACGTAGTTGCGACGCTCGATGGCGCGATCGCGGTTGCGCACCGGATGCAGCGTCGCGGGCATCTTCGGCAGCGCGGCGAGATAGGACGCTTCAGCGACCGTCAGCTCGTTCACCGACTTGTCGAAATACACCAGCGAAGCGGCCGCGATGCCGTAGGCGCCAAGGCCGAGATAGATCTCGTTCAGGTACAGCTCGAGGATCTTGTCCTTCGAATAGGTCTTCTCGATGCGCATCGCCAGCAAGGCTTCCTTGATCTTGCGGGCGAAGGAGACCTCGTTGGTCAGAAGGAAGTTCTTGGCGACCTGCTGGGTGATCGTGGAGGCGCCCTGCGGACGCCGGTTCGAGCCGTAGTTCTGGATGAAGAGCACGCCGGCGCGCGCCATGCCGGTGTAGTCGATGCCGCCATGCTCGTAGAAATTCTTGTCCTCGGCCGCGAGGAAGGCGTTGATCACGAGCTTCGGCACCGCCTGGATCGGCAGGTATAGCCGGCGCTCCTTGGCGTATTCGCCGAGCAGCGAGCCGTCGACCGCGTGCACGCGGGTCATCACCGGCGGCTCGTAATCCTGAAGCTGAGAGTAGTCCGGCAAGTCCTTGGAGAAATGCCAGATCAGGCCTGCCACGGCCCCGACACCGACAAGGAACACCACCGTTCCCGCGGCGAACAGGAAGCCCATGAACCGCACCAGCAAGCGCATTATATGTTTATCCGTTCAAACTCTGGATCAGCTCAAGGCACCCAAAACAGGCGCCAACTCCACGTCGCGAATTTACCGGCCTACTCAATTACATCAGTGCCGGACCCAAGACGCTTGCCGAACGGGATTCTCGCCGATTCCGGAACCCCCTGCGGCATTTTTATAAAGCGCCCGCTGTGGCCAAACTAGGGCTTTTGCAACGGGACGGAAAATCCCTCTCAATTCGACGCCTCCCGGTCGTCAATTTGACGATCCGGCCGTCGCCATCCGCTTGGTCAGGAACCCGTCGATCGCCTGCGCCATCGAGCCCACGGCCTTGGACCGCCACCCCTCCGAGACCAGATGCTCGAGGTCGCCCTTGTTGGAGACATAGCCGATCTCGACCAGCACCGACGGCACGTCTGGCGCCTTGAGGACCCGGAAGCCGGCCGACTTCAGGGGATGCTTGTGCATCCGCACCGACGACTTCATTTCGCCCATCAACAGGCGGGCAAAACGGCTTGAAAAGGTACGAGTTTCTCGCTGGGTGAGGTCGATCAGGATGTCCGCGACGTCGGTCGGCTCTTCCGCGAGGTTGAAACCGGCGATCGCGTCCGCACGGTTTTCCGCATCCGCCAGCCGCTGCGCCTCGGCGTCGGAGGCCTTGTCGGACAGCGTGTAGATGGTCGCGCCCTGCGCATCGCCCTCGGCCTTCGGAAGGGCGTCTGCGTGGATGGAGACGAACAAGGCGGCCTTGAGCCCGCGGGCGACTTTGACCCGGTCGTTGAGCGGAATGAAGGTGTCGTCGTCCCGTGTCATCACCACGCGGAATTTGCCGGTCTTGTCCAGCCGGTCGCGCAGCGCCAGGCCGAAGGCCAGCACCAGGTTCTTCTCGCTCTCGCCGCCCGACTGCGTGCCGTTGTCGATGCCGCCATGGCCGGGATCGATCACGACGATCGGGCGGCCGTCGACCTTTTGCTGCCCGGCTTCCGGAGCTGCGGCGGCCGGAACCGTTGCCGGCGGCGCGTCGGCGATTGCGGGCCGCAGTTCGGGGCGCTTCTCGGGGAGGAGCGACTGCACGAAGGCGGTCCGGTCGACCTCCTCCAGCTCAAGCACGAGCCGGGCCGGCTGGCCATTGGCGGCCTCCAGCACGTAGGACTTGGCGATCTTGGCCGGGCCTGTCAGGTCGAACACGATTCGCGAGCCGCCGGGCATGACCAGCCCGTAGCGGAAGGCCTTGACCAGTCCCCGCCCCTCGACCCCGGTGCCCGCAGGCAGTTGAAAATTGACTTGGGGCACATCGACCACCACCCGGTACGGGTCGGCGAGCGTCACGGCGCGGAAGGTGACGGCTTGATCGATGTCGAGGATGAAGCGGGTCTGCTTGCCATCGCCGGCCAGCCGGGCGGCGGACGCGGTTGGAAAATTCGCTACCGCAACAGAGGGTTGCGGCTGGCTTTCCGCCGCGCTCAGGCGCCAGGAATCAGCGCATACCAATGCTGCGGCGCACAGAAGCGCGCATCCCAGCAAAACCCTTTGATTTGTGCGGCTCGTCACCGATTCAGTGCCTCCGAGCGGCCCTTCTAACGCAATAGAACCACAGGGTTAATCGTCGCTTAATGACAGATATACGAAACTCCCCGACTGTGACCGCCGTGCGACGCTCCCTTGCACGGTTGGTCCATTCCACGTATGTACGGAGTGCTGACGGCCGATATTTCCGGTTGTGTCGCGTTCAGCCTCCCGGTGCAGCGCCGGAACTCTCAAGGTTTGGGAATTCCAGCGTTTTTCCGTTCCCCTCAAAGACCAGCGCGGTGCGCGGCAGCGAGGTGGAGCGGGTCAAGCGCCGGTGGCGGACGGTCCCTGGTTACCACCGCGTTTCCGGGACGGTTTTGACAGCGACGTGACTCGTTACCCGGTCCCTTAATCCCAAGGGAGCGGTTCGTAATCCCCAAGGCGAGCGCGCTCGCGCCATGCCTGGCCAGCAGCAACTGATTGAGGGGCGGCCCCGCCGCCCAATGTTTCATACGGGCCGACGCTTGATGCGCCAGACTGTGCCGACGAATTCTGAAGGACCGTTCGCGACGCTGCGGAGTGACAATCCCGCGCGCCGCTTCGGCCCTCCAGCTTCCGTTTCGGCAAGGCGCGAGAGACGGCGTTTCGGCCTTCCCCTCACCCCCGAATCAGGTGGACCGTCGCGGCACCCGGCAGCGCTAATCGCGCCCACGGTGAATCGCGCCCGCCGCCGCCAAGAGTTAAGACATGCCCAACAAGATGTTGATCGATGCCACCCACCCGGAGGAGACCCGGGTCGTCGTGGTCCGCGGCAATCGCGTCGAAGAGTTTGATTTCGAGACCGCACAACGCAAGCAACTGCGCGGGAATATCTACCTCGCCAAGGTCACCCGGGTGGAGCCTTCGCTCCAGGCCGCCTTTGTCGAATATGGCGGCAACCGCCACGGCTTCCTCGCCTTCAGCGAAATCCATCCCGATTACTACCAGATCCCGGTCGCCGACCGGCAGGCACTGATCGAGGCCGAGGAACAGGCCCATCGCGAGGCCGAGGAAGAGAGCGAGAACCGCTCCCACGGCCGCCGCCGCTCGCGCCACCGCAACTCCCGCCGCCGCAGTCAAGGCGAACGCGTCCGCAGCGACATCGTCGAGGGCCTCGAGGCCGGCGCCGATCCAGCGGCCCAGCCGGTCGAGAGCGACGCCCTGCACATCGAGGGTGCGTCGCACGAGGGCGAGCACCTGCACGCCGAGACGGAGCATCACGGCGAGCACGACGGCCACGAGCATCAAGACCACGAACATGGCGATCATGATCACCACGATCATGACCACGAAGGCCATGATCATCTCGATCATGGGCACGACGACCATCATCACGATCATGACCACGGCCACGACGGCCAGCACGATCATCACGACCATGATCATGCCGACGAAACGCCCGCGCCTGTCGCAGCCTTCGGCGCCGAGCCCGTGGTCGCGACCGAGACCGCTTCCGAACCGCAGGAGGCTATCGCCTCCGAAGCCCATGCCGAGGCTCTCGCCGAAGCCGTGACCGCCTCCGCCGAACCGGCCGACGCCGTCTACGCTGCCGGCGAAAGCACTGATGCTCGCCATCAGGAGTCCGAGGAGGAAGACGACGAGGACGAGGACGGCGAGGAAGCCGAAGAGGAACACGTCGAATCCGTCGGCGGCGACGACGTGATGGAGGAGGTGCCGGAGCGCACCTTCCGCCCGCGCCGCCAGTACAAGATCCAGGAAGTCATCAAGCGCCGCCAGGTGATGCTGGTACAGGTCGTCAAGGAAGAGCGCGGCAATAAGGGCGCAGCGCTGACCACCTACCTCTCGCTCGCCGGCCGCTATGCCGTGTTGATGCCGAACACCGCGCGCGGCGGCGGCATCAGCCGCAAGATCACCAGCGCCCAGGATCGTTCCCGCCTGAAGGAAGTTGTGCAGGATCTCGACGTGCCCGAGGGCATGGGCATCATCCTGCGCACCGCCGGCGCCGCCCGTACCAAGCCCGAGATCAAGCGCGACTTCGAATATTTGATCCGGATGTGGGAGACGGTGCGCGACCTGACGCTGAAGTCGCAGGCCCCGACCCTGGTCTACGAGGAAGGCTCGCTGATCAAGCGCTCGCTGCGCGACCTCTACAACAAGGAGATCGACGAGATCTCGGTTGCCGGTGAGTCCGGCTACCGAGAAGCGCGCGACTTCATGAAGATGCTGATGCCCGCCAATGTCAGCGCGGTGAAGCAATATCGGGACGGCCAGCCGCTGTTCTCGCGCATGGGCGTCGAAAGCCAGCTGGATGCGATGTTCTCTCCGACCGTGCAGTTGCGCTCCGGCGGCTACATCGTGATCAACCAGACCGAGGCGCTGGTCTCGATCGACGTCAACTCCGGACGATCGACCCGCGAGCACCATATCGAGGACACTGCGCTCAAGACCAATCTGGAAGCGGCCGAAGAGGTCGCCCGCCAGCTCCGCCTGCGCGACCTCGCCGGCCTGATCGTCATCGACTTCATCGACATGGACGAGAAGCGCAACAACCGCGCGGTCGAGCGCAAGCTGTCCGATTGCCTGCGGCAGGACCGCGCCCGCATCCAGGTCGGCCGCATCTCGCATTTCGGCCTGCTCGAGATGTCGCGCCAGCGCATCCGCGCCAGCGTGCTGGAATCCTCGACCGATCCCTGCCCGCATTGCGGCGGCACCGGCCATGTCCGCTCGGTCTCCTCGGTTGCGCTCCAGCTGCTGCGCGGCCTCGAAGAGATCCTGATGAAGGGCGCGACCCACAATCTCGTGGTCCGCACCCGCACCGACGTCGCGCTCTATGTGCTGAACCACAAGCGCGGCCATCTGCGCGACCTCGAGAACGGCTTCAAGGTCACGCTGGCCGTCATCGCCGACCCCAGCGTCAGCGGACCGCAGGCCTATCTCATCGACCGCGGCGAGCAGGTGCATACGCTGGAAGCAGCGAAGGCGCTGCTGGCGGCACAGGCCGCCGCAAGCCCGCCGCCCGTAGCCGAAGAAGTCTATGACGACGAGGAATTCGATCCGGAGCTGGAATCCGAGGTCGAGACCGAAGAAACCGAAGGCCTCGCCGAGGAGCAGGCTGGCGGCGAAGCGGCTTCCGACCAGGATGGCCAGCGCCGCAAGCGCCGCCGGCGTCGGCGCGGCCGCGGTGCCCCGCGCGACGGCGAGTTGCGCGAGGATGGCGCTCCGGCGTCTTCCGAAGCGGCCGTGGCGGCCAGCGAAGGTGAAGAGGATTCCGAGTCCGAACAGGACGGCGAGGAAGGTGAGGACCAGGCGGCCCGCAGCGAGCAGCAGGGCAACGGCGATCGCCGTCGCCGACGTGGTCGTCGCGGTGGACGCCGCCGTCGCGGTGGCAACGAGGAAGGTCTCGCCGGCTCCATCGGCGACGAGCTCGCAGCCAATGCGCCGTCGGAAGCGACCGATGCCGCCGCCGATTTCGACAGCTTTGGCGGCGAGGCTGCGCCCTCGATCGCGCAGGCCGAACACACCACCGCCGAGCCTCAGGTCAGCGAGCCCGAGCCGCGCGCCGAGGTGCAGATTGAGGCGCCGGCCCAGCCTGAGCCCGCTCCTGCCGCCGCGGACGACGAGCCCGCCGACGACAAGGCAGCGCGTCGCCGCTCCACGGTCCGGGAAAAGGTGAGCTTCCTGTCGAGCAGCGCGAGCGAGCCGGCAACACCGGTTGCGGCAGCGCCAGAGCCGGTTGCCCCGCCCGCACCAGCCGCTGAACCCACGCCGGAGGCGGCAACCGAAACCCCGGCCGCCCCGCGTCGCGCCGGCTGGTGGTCTCGCCGGTTCGGCGGCGGCGAGTAGAGCGAACAAAGCAGTTGAAACCGCCCGGCCAAACCGGGCGGTTTTGATTTAGCGAGGTCAGTTTCGATGCAAAGCGCAATTGTTCTCGGCGGCGGCATGATCGGCGTGAGCGCGGCGCTGCACCTCCGGCAGCGCGGCTGGTCGGTCACGCTCGTCGACCGCAGGGAGCCGGGCCGCGAGACCAGCTACGGCAATGCCGGGATGATCCAGGCCGAAGCCGTGCGTCCCTATCCGATGCCGCGCGACCTCGCTTCGCTCCTGAAGATCGCGACCGGCCGCACCAATGACGTGCGCTACAGCCTGTCGTCGCTTCATCTCCATATCGAGCCCCTGCTCCGCTACTGGTGGCATTCGGCGCCGAAGCGGCATCGCGAGGCGATCGACGCCTGGGCGCGGCTGATCGCCTACGCGACGGCGGAGCACGACATCCTCATTCGCGAAGCCCATGCCGACAATCTGATCCGCCGCGCGGGCTACCGGCATCTGCATCGCGACGCAGCCTCCTTCGATCTCGCCGTCAAGGCGGCGGAACAAGACCAGCGCGAATTCGGCGTGAGGTTTCGCGCGCTCTCGGGGGCCGAGCTCGCCAAGGCCGAACCGATTCTGCGCGACGACCTGCCCGGTGCGATCCATTGGCTCGACACCTGGACCGTGTCCGATCCCGGCGCACTGGTCACGGCCTATGCCGAGCTGTTCGAACGCCTCGGCGGCACCATCGTGCTCGGCGATGCCCAGACCTTGCGGCAGACCGCGACCGGCTGGTCGGTCGACACGGACCAGGGAACCATCGACGCTGCGGCCGCCGTCGTGACGCTCGGGCCCTGGTCGCCCAATCTCCTGCACAAATTCGGCTATCGCATTCCGCTCGTACGCAAGCGCGGCTACCACATGCATTACAGCGGCGGCGCCTCACTCGATCTGCCGCTGGTCGACAAGGCCGGCGGCTATGCCATGGGTCCGATGGCGAAGGGCATCCGCATCACCACAGGCGCGGAATTGACCGGCATGGACGCGCTCGCCACGCCGGTGCAGCTCGCGAGTGCCGAAGCTTCGGCGCGAGAGCTGATCGACCTCGGCAGGCGCGTCGAGCCCGACCCGTGGTTCGGCACCCGCCCCTGCACGCCCGACATGCTGCCGGTGCTCGGGCAAGCCCCGCGTCATCCCGGCCTCTGGATGAATTTCGGCCACGGCCACCAGGGCTTTACGCTCGGGCCCGCGACCGGTCGCCTGCTCGCCGAGATGATGAGCGGCGAGACGCCGGCGATCGATCCGACGCCATACCGGCCTGAGCGCTTCTAGCTGTCGGCGTCCGCGGCGCGCACCGCGAGCGCGACTGAGATGCGCGAGCCGGCAAATTCCGTCAGTCGGCGCGCTCGGCCAGCAGCTTCCTGATGCGGTCGGCATCTTCGGGCGTCGCCGGATTGTAGACGATCATGCTGAGATCGGAGCGGCCCTCGACATTGAAGCTCGAATATTCGAACGACATCGTGCCGTGAACGGGATGCCGCAGCCGCTTGGTTCCGTCGCCATGATGGCGCACGTCATTGTCGCGCCAGAGCGCCGCGAATTCCGGACTTGTCCGACAGAGCTCGTCGACGAAATCGGCGACATGCGAGACGGCACCTGCTCGCGCCGCGTCTGCCCTGAATGCGGCCACCACGAAGCGTGCCACACTGTCCCAGTCATATTGCGCGGCGCGCACGCGCGGATCGCAGAAGATGAAGCGCAGGATGTTGCGCTGTCTCGGAGGGATCGCGCCGTAGTCGGTCAGCACGACGCTTGCGGCGCGATTCCAGGCGACGACGTCCCAGGTCGCGGTGCGTACCAACGCCGGGCTGAATGAGAGCGCATCAAGCACGCGTTGCAGCCGCGGCGAGACGCCTTCGCTCGCCTGGTAGCGCACCTCAGGCGGGCGGCCGAGGCCGATCAGGAACAGGTGCTCGCGCTCGACATCGGTCAGCATCAACGCGCGCGCGATCCGGTCGAGCACGTCGGCCGATGGCGCCCCGCCGCGGCCCTGCTCCAGCCAGGTGTACCAGGTCGAGCTGATATTGGCGCGCTGGGCCACTTCCTCCCGGCGCAGACCCGGCGTGCGCCTGCGGCTGCCGGAGAAGCCGAACGCGGCTGCATCGAGCCGGGTGCGACGGTCCTTCAGATAGGCCCCAAGCAAGTTCTCGGCGGCAGCGCTCTCGCTCATCCTGTTAGCTATTATACCCTGATAATGTCACTACTTTACCCGGATAACTGTAGCGCAGATGGTTCTCTCCACCAACACCAGGAGATTTCGCATGCGTGTTTTCGTTACCGGTGCCACCGGCTTCGTCGGTTCCGCCGTCGTTCGAGACCTGATGGCCGCCGGCCATAGCGTAAACGGCCTCGCCCGCTCCGATGCCGGCGCCGCAGCGCTCACCGCGATGGGCGCCGAGGTCCATCGTGGGTCGCTGGAGGATCATGCCTCCTTACGCGGCGGCGCCGCCGCTTCGGACGGTGTGCTGCATCTCGGCTTCAACCACGACTTCTCGAAATTCGCCGACAATTGCGAGCTCGACCGCCGCGCGATCCTCGCGCTCGGTGAGGAGCTCAAAGGCTCCGACCGCCCTCTCATCGTCACATCCGGTGTAGCGCTGCTGGCGCCCGGACGGCTCGCGACCGAAGACGATGCGGCGGCCCGCCACTTTCCGCGCGTCTCGGAAGCCACTGCCGAAGACCTCGCGGAGCGCGGCGTCCGCACCGGCATCGTGCGGCTGCCGCCCACGACCCACGGTGAGGGCGACCACGGCTTCGTGCCGCGCCTGATCGCGCTCGCCCGGGAGAAAGGCGCCGCGGCCTATATCGGCGAAGGCCAAAACCGCTGGCCGGCCGCGCACCGCCTCGACGCCGCGCGCGTCTATCGTCTCGCGCTGGAGCAAGGCGCGACCGCGCGGCGCTATCATGCGATCGCCGAGGAAGGCGTGCCGTTCAAGGCGATCGCAGAGGTGATCGGCCGACGGCTCGGCGTCCCCGTCGTGTCCAAATCGCCTGAGGAAGCGGCCGCGCATTTCGGCTGGTTCGCACAGTTCGCCGGCATCGACGTTCCGACCTCAAGCGCCAAGACGCGCGCTTCGCTCAGCTGGGCGCCGAAAGAAAAAGGGCTGATCGACGATCTCGACCAGCCCCATTATTTCGAGGTCTGACGGCGCCGCCCGCGCCGTCAGATTCCGCTTGCAGATCAGTCCGTCGTGACGGCCGTTTCCATGTCGGTCGGATCGATCTGTCTGGCGAGGTTGGCGTTGAGCTTGTCGCGGTCGAGCTCACCCTCCCACCAGGCGACGATCACGCAGGCCACGCCGTTGCCACAGAGGTTGGTCAGCGCGCGGCACTCGCTCATGAACTTGTCGATGCCGAGCACGATCGCCATGCCCGGCACGAGGCGCGGATCGACCACGGCGAGCGTCGCGGCCAGCGTGATGAAGCCCGCGCCGGTGATGCCGGAGGCACCCTTCGAGGTCAGCATCGCCACCACCAGGATGGTGAGCTGCTGGCCGAAGGTGAGATCGAAGCCAAGCGCCTGCGCGATGAATAGCGTCGCCAGCGTCATGTAGATGTTGGTGCCGTCGAGATTGAACGAATAGCCCGTGGGCACCACGAGGCCGACCACCGACTTCGAGCAGCCGAGGCGCTCGAGTTTCTCCATCAAGGAAGGCAGCGCGCTTTCCGAGGACGAGGTGCCGAGCACGATCAGCAGCTCGTCCTTGATGTAGGCGAGGAACTTGAAGATGGAGAAGCCGGCGAGGCGCGCGATGGTTCCGAGCACGACGAATACGAACAGCGCCGCGGTGACGTAGAACGTCGCGATCAGGCCGACCAGGTTGAGGATCGCCCCGGTGCCGAACTTGCCGATGGTGTAGGCCATTGCGCCGAAGGCGCCGATCGGCGCCGCGCGCATCACGATGGAGATGACTCCGAACACCGCATGCGCGGCGTCATCGATGAAGCTGCGGATGGTATGGCCGCGCTCGCCGAGGCCCATGATGGCGAAGCCGAACAGCACCGAGAACAGCAACACCTGCAGGATCTCGCCTTGCGCGAAGGCGCCGACCACGGTGTCGGGGATGATGTGCAGGATGAAGTCGACCGACCTCTGGCCCTCGGCCTGCTTGGCGTAGTTGGCGACGGCCTGCGCGTTGGCGGCGGCGCTGCCGAAGCCCGCACCCGGCTTCACCAGGTTGCCGATGATGAGTCCGATCACCAGCGCGAAGGTCGAGACGACCTCGAAATAGACCAGCGCCTTGACGCCGATGCGGCCGACCTTCTTGGCGTCCTGGATATGCGCGATGCCGGAGACCACGGTGCAGAAGATGATCGGCGCAATCACCATCTTGATCAGCTTGATGAAGCCGTCGCCCATCGCCTTGATCCACTCGTTGGTGGCGAGCGACGGCCACAGCCAGCCGACCAAGGCGCCGAGCACGATGGCGATCAGCACCTGGACGTAGAGAACCTTGTACCAAGGCTTGGCGGCGGCCGGCGCGACCGGCGCCCCCGCCATCGTTGTCGTCGTCATTGTTTCACTCCCCCTCAAACTCAGAGCCAGCCAAGATCAACTTGGCCGGCTCTGTCAATCGGAACTGCTCGGAATGGTGCGCTTTACCCGCGTCGATCGACGATCCGGCGGGCCGCCGGCATCAGCGCGGCGCCCAGCGCGTTCTTGACCACCGATGCCGCAATGAACGGCGCGACGCCGACCGCCCAAGCCTTGGTTGCGCCAAGGCCGATGACGTAGGCCAGCCAGCCGAAGCCGGCGATGAAGATGACGACATGGGCGAGCGCCATTGCTCCAAACAGGAACACGACGTTGCGATCCCAGCCGCGCTCGGCCAGCCAGCCGGTGATGAAGGCAGCCAGCACGAAGCCATACAGGTAGCCGGCAGTCGGGCCGACCAGCGGTGCAATTCCACCGACCGGGCCGGCGAACACCGGCAGCCCCATCGCGCCTTCGGCGAGGTAGGCGATCATGGTTGCGCTGCCAAGGCGCCAGCCATAGGCGGCGCCGATCATCAGCACGACCAGCGTCTGCAGGGTCATGGGCACGTAAGGCAGTGGCAGATTCACCTTGGCTGATAGCGCCATCAAGGCGGTGCCGAGCGCAATCAGCACGACGGCGCGAAGTGCGCCGACGGTTTCACCCGGACGGGTCGGCCACATCAATGCGGCGAGAGGAGAATGCGGCGTGGCGACGGACGGGAGGGAACGGTCAGACAAAGTTGAACTCCGCAGGGCTGGTGTCGAAACGGCTGTCGAAAACTCGCGGCTATTTAAGCCAGTGAGCGATCCGGTCAACTGCCTCCCGCATCTCCGCTGCCGAACGCGCATAGGAAAGCCGTATGAACGAACGACCATGGATGGGATCGAAATCGAGACCCGGCGTGGCCGCAACGTGCGCCTGCTCCAGCATCTGCTTGGCGAACTCGAAACTGTCCGAGGTGAAGTCCGAGACGTCGGCGTAGAGATAGAAGGCGCCGTCGGCAGGCAGGAACTTGCTGAGGCCCGCCTTGGGCAATCCCTCGATCAGGATGCGCCGGTTTTCCTGATAGCCGTGCTTGATCTCCTCCATCTCGGCCGCGCCGTCGAAGGCGGCCTCGGCCGCGATCTGCGACAGCGAAGGCACCGAGATCGACAGGTTCTGCTGCAGCCGCTCGATCGGCCGCACCAGGATCTCGGGCACGACCATCCAGCCGACGCGCCAGCCCGTCATGCAAAAATATTTCGAGAACGAGTTGATCACGAGTGCGTGCTCCGACAGCGCCGCCGCCGTCGCCGCCGGAAACGCGTAGTCGAGCCCGTGATAGATCTCGTCGGAGATGAAGCGGATGCCGGCATCTTCCGCCGCAGCGATCAGGCCGGCAAGCGCCTCGCGGGACATCATCGTCCCGGTCGGATTGGCCGGGCTGCCGACCAGCACGCCCTTGAGCGGCGCCTTGCGATGGGCCGCCAGCAGCGCCTCGCCGGTCAGCGCGTGGCGCGTGTCATTGGTGGTCTCGATCAGCACCGGCTCGCAACCGAGCGCGGTGAGGATGTGACGGTAGGGCGGATAGCCCGGCACCGTCACGGCGACGCGGTCGCCGGGCGCGAACATCGACAGGAAAGCCAGGATGAAACCGCCGGAGGAGCCTGTCGTCACCACGATCCGCTCGGGGCTGACATCACAGCCATAGGCATCCCGATAGTGGCGCGCGATGCGTTCGCGCAATGAGGGGATGCCGAGCGCGGAGGTGTAATCGATCCGCCCCGCCTCGAGCGCCGCATGGGCGGCCGCGATCGCGGTCTTTGGAGCGCCGGTTGCGGGCTGGCCGACCTCCATGTGGATGACGTGGCCGCCTGCCGCCTCGATTCGGGCCGCGGCGGCCATCACGTCCATCACCATGAACGGGGGAACATCGCTGCGGCGGGAGGGCTCGAGCCACTGCCCCACCCGGTTCCTCAATGTCGCATCGTGCATCGAATTCTGCTATTCGCTGGCGAACCGGTCGGTTCGGTCCCGGAAACGGGGCGCTTGCGCCCCAGACTGGCCGCATTGTACGGCTCATAAGGGCATATCTCGTATCCGGTCCGCCGCCAATCGCCAAAAACCAATCACGAAACTGCTTGATCAAGACCGTTTGACCCAGACCGCCTGATGTTGCTCCAGATCGCATTGCGCAAGAAGGCCTCCTCCCTCACCGCCCTCGTCACCGCCGCGGCGATCGCGCTGTTGCCGATGCCGGCCGCGCATGCGCAGGCCAAGGGGCCGCCGATCCTGCGCGACACCGAAACCGAGCAGCTGCTGCGCGAATACACGCGCCCGATCCTGCGCGTTGCCGGTCTGGAAAAGCAGAACATCCAGATGGTGATCATCAACGAAGGCTCGTTCAACGCGTTCGTCGCGGACGGCCGCCGCATCTTCGTCAATTACGGCGCGATCATGCAGTCGGAGACGCCGAACCAGATCATCGGCGTGCTCGCGCACGAGACCGGACATCTGGCCGGCGGCCATCTGTCCAAGCTGCGCGAACAGCTCGCCAACGCCCAGACCCAGATGATCATCGCCATGCTGCTCGGGGCCGGCGCGATCGCCGTGGGCAGCACCCGCGGCAGCAACAGCGCCGGCAACAACGGGCTCGCCAATGCCGGTGCTGCCGCCATCGCCGGACCGCAGGAGATGATCCGCCGCACGCTGCTGTCCTATCAGCGCCAGCAGGAGGAGAACGCCGACCGCGCCGGCGTGAAATTCCTGACCGCGACCCAGCAGTCGCCGAAGGGCATGTACGAGACCTTCAAGCGCTTCACCAGCGAGAGCCTGTTCGCTGCCCGCGGCACCGATCCCTATCTCCAGTCGCATCCGATGCCCGCCGAGCGCGTCGCGTCGCTTCAGGAATTCGCCAGTTCCAGCCCCTATTGGGACAAGAAGGACGATCCCGCGCTCCAGCTCCGCCACGACATGGCGCGCGCCAAGATTTCCGCGTTCATGGAGCGGCCGGAGACGGTCTACCGCCGCTATCCCCAGACGAACGACAGCATGCCGGCGCGCTATGCCCGCGCCATCAGCACCTATCTGCACGGCGATTTACGCAGCGCCCTGGCCCAGATCGACGCGCTGATCCAGGTCCAGCCGAACAACCCGTATTTCTACGAGGTGCGCGGCCAGGCCCTGCTGGAGGGCGGCAAGCCGGCCGAGGCGATCCCTGCCCTGCGCAAGGCGGTGCAGCTGTCCAACAACGCGCCCCTCATCGAGATGTTACTTGGGCAGGCTCTGGTTGGATCGGATAATAAGGCCTACACCGATGATGCCGTTCGGATTCTCCGGGCCGCGGTGGCACGGGAACCGGAGGCTGCGCTCGGTTATATGCAGCTCGCGATGGCCTATGGCCGGAAGGGCGACTATGCCGAGGCGGATCTGGCGTCGGCGCAGGCCGCTTATTTGCGCGGCGACAACAAGACCGCCCGCGAGCTCGCCACGCGCGCGAAAACCCGTTTCGCCGTCGGCACGCCCGGATGGGTCAAGGCCGACGACATCGTGGCGGCCAAGCCGCCGCGCAACTAACGCGACCAAGACGACGCCTGACACCACGACGTCACGACACCGAGCTTAAGTCCGCCGGGACGTTTTCCGAAACCAGCTTTCGATAAGAGGATTTGCCTATGCCTTCGCTGCGCCTGCTTGCTCCCGCGCTGTTCGCGCTCGCCATCTTCGGCGCGGCCGTTCCCGCGTCGGCCGACAGCTTCTCGGATGCCCAGCGCACCGACATCGAGGCGATCATCAAGAACTATCTCGTCACCCATCCCGAGGTGCTCGAGGAAGCGATGACCGAGCTCACCAAGCGCCAGGCCGCGGCCGAAACGCAGAAGCACGAAGCCAGCATCGCGCAGAACTCCGATGCGATCTTCAACTCGCCGCGCCAGGTCGTGCTCGGCAACAAGGACGGCGACGTCACCTTCGTCGAGTTCTTCGATTACAATTGCGGCTACTGCAAGCGCGCGATGGGCGACATGCTCGACCTCATGAAGGCCGATCCGAAGCTGAAGGTCGTGCTCAAGGAGTTTCCGGTGCTGAGCCAGGGCTCGGTCGAAGCGGCACAGGTCGCGGTCGCCGTGCGCATGCAGGATCCCACCGGCAAGAAGTATCTCGACTTCCACCAGAAGCTGCTCGGCGGCCGTGGCGCCGCCGACAAGGCGCGCGCGCTGCAGGCGGCCAAGGAAGCCGGCCTCGACACCGCGAAGATCGAGAAGGACATCGGCAGCCCCGAGGTGCGCGCCACCATCGAGGAGAATTTCAAGCTCGCCGAAGCGATGGGCATGAACGGCACGCCGAGCTACGTGATCGGCAAGCAGATTGTGATCGGCGCCGTCGGCCTCGAAGGCCTGAAGGAAAAGATCGGCGTTGCCCGTTGCGGCAAGGCGACTTGCTAACAAGGCGACCTGCTGATCCCGCATTTCACAATCTGCGCATGCGACGAGGCCGGCTGAACAGCCGGCCTTTTTCGTTGACCGCAGCTCTGCGCGAATTCTGGCGCGAATCCGGCGCGCGCATTCATCTCGCGTTTAAGAAACAAATACCCCGGAACCGCCGATGTTCCGGAACAACTCAAATCTCCTTTCGTTGGTGGCGCGGGCAATGACGCTAAGAAACACGTGAGGAGAAATTTGATGTCTAACCGCTTTATGATCTCGGTCGCCGCGCTCGCGCTCGTCGCAGGCACCGGGCTGGCGAACGCACAGGGCACCATGAACCGCGATAGCGGTGGCGGGGCCGGTGCGCAGCCGACGCAACATTCGCAACCCGCCGGCGGCGCGGCTGAACGTGGCGCGATGGGCAAGGAAGCCGCTCCCGAAAGGGGCACCGTCGGCCAGGCTGGCGGCGCCATGAAGCCCGGCGGAGCAGCCGAGGAGAAGTCGTCTGGCGCGACGGAGAAATCCGGTGCGATGGAAAAGTCAGGCGGGATGGAAAAATCCGGCACGATGAACAAGAACGCGGCTGACGAGAAGGCCGGCGCGACGAAGGGTGAGCACGCCCAGGGCGCGCAGGACAAGTCCGCGCAGGACAAGTCCAAGAGCACGATGGACAAGTCCCAGATGGACAAGTCCAAGAGCACCGAGACTGACACCAAGAGCGGCAACATGAACGCCCAGACCAAGGGCGCGGACAGCAAGGCTGCCGACACCAAGTCTCAGACCACGACCGGCGCCGCGCCTGCGACCGCTGCGGCACCGCCTGCCGAGAAGCGGACCGAGATCTCAACGGCGATCAAGTCGACCAAGATCGAAGAGACCACCAACGTCAACTTCAACATCTCGGTCGGCGCCGCGATCCCGGCGTCCGTTCGCTTCCATCCGCTGCCGCCCCGGATCGTGGAAATCTATCCGGAGTGGCGCGGCTATGACGTGATCTACGTCCGCGGACAGTACATCATCGTCCGTCCGCAGACGCGCGAGATCGTGTACATCATCGAAGGCTAAGCCACCTGGCTGACGGCCCGATAAGCCCTTGCCGAGAGATCGGCAGGGGCTTTTGGCCTATTGGGCGGCCTCCCCTGCCTATCCCGCCCGGCAGCCACGATTAGAACTGGTTAACAAGCAATTTCCGTAACTTCCGCACAGGTTTTTGCACCCCGGATGAGCTGTTTGAAGCCCCCTGGGAGGTCCTTCAAGGCTTCCCCTAAGGCGCTTTGTTACCTATAACCCCCGCCACGCCGAAGCACCTCTTGCGGGATTGGAATGGCCGAACCAGCAACCGACACGATCCTCGTTCTCAACGGGCCGAACCTCAACATGTTGGGGACGCGCGAGCCCGAGAAGTATGGCCATGCGACGCTGGCCGACGTCGAAACACTGTGCCGCGAAGCGGCGGCGGCATACGGCCTCAAGGCCGACTGCCGGCAGTCGAACCGCGAAGGCGAGTTGATCGACTTCGTCCACGAGGCGCACGCCCGCAAGATGAAGGGCATCATCATCAATGCCGGCGGCTATTCGCACACCTCGATCGCGCTGCACGACGCGCTGCTCGCGGTGCAGATTCCGACCGTCGAAGTGCACGTGACCAACATCCACGCCCGCGAGAGCTTCCGTCACCATTCCTACACCGCGCGCGCGGCCTTCGCCTCGCTCTGCGGTTTCGGCATCGAGGGCTACCGCCTCGCCATCCAGGGCCTTGCCGCCAAGCTCGGCATCAAGCCCAAAGCCTGACGCTCCCTCTTCACACAGAACATTCGGATCAGAACATGGCGCGCCAGCCAGACGACAAAGCAGCCGTAAAGTTTTCCAGCGAGGATTCCGCGCTCGTCCGCGAGCTCGCACTTCTGCTCGATGAGACCAGCCTCACCGAGATCGAGATCGAACGGGCCGGTCTTCGCCTGCGCGTCGCCCGCAACATCAGCGTCGCCGCCACCATGCCGATGCAGATGGCGGCCGGTCCCGCCGTCCTGCCGGCGGCCGCAGCTGCCGCCGCGCCAGCCGCGGCCGACCTGTCGAAGCATCCGGGCGCGGTGATCTCGCCGATGGTTGGCACCGCCTATTGGGCGCCGGAGCCCGGCGCCAAGCCGTTCATCGAGGTCGGCAGCAAGGTCTCGGTCGGCCAGACGCTGCTGATCATCGAAGCGATGAAGACCATGAACCAGATCCCCTCGCCGCGCGCCGGCACGGTGACGCAGATCCTGGTCGAAGACGGCCAGCCGGTCGAGTACGGCGAGCCGCTCGTCATCATTGAGTAATGGTCGTGGGCGGTCAGCCGCCCTAGCCGCTTCCCGCGCGCCAGTCCCTTAAGGACACCATGTTCGACAAGATCCTCATAGCCAATCGCGGCGAGATCGCCCTTCGCATCCTGCGCGCCTGCAAGGAGCTCGGCATCGCGACCGTGGCCGTGCACTCCACCGCCGACGCCGACGCCATGCATGTGCGCCTGTCGGACGAGAGCGTCTGCATCGGGCCGCCGCCGTCCAAGGACAGCTATCTCAACGTGCCCGCGCTGCTCGCGGCCTGCGAGATCACCGGCGCCGATGCCGTGCATCCCGGCTACGGCTTCCTCTCCGAGAACGCGCGCTTCGCCGAAATCCTTGGCGAGCACAATCTGCATTTCATCGGCCCCAAGGCCGAGCACATCCGCCTGATGGGCGACAAGATCGAGGCCAAGAAGACGGCCAGGAAGCTCGGCATTCCCGTGGTGCCCGGCTCGGACGGCGCGGTCGGCCCCGAGGACGACGCGATGGCGATCGCCAGGAAGATCGGCTTCCCCGTGCTGGTCAAGGCAGCCGCCGGCGGCGGCGGCCGCGGCATGAAGGTCGCGCAGAGCGAGGCCGACCTCCAGGTGGCGCTGTCGACGGCAGCCAACGAGGCCAAGTCCGCCTTCGGTGACGCGTCCGTCTATCTGGAAAAATACCTCCAGAAGCCGCGCCACATCGAGATCCAGATCCTCGGTGACGGCCGCGGCGGCGCGATCCATCTCGGCGAGCGCGATTGCTCGCTGCAGCGCCGCCACCAGAAGGTCTGGGAGGAAGGTCCCTCGCCGGTCCTTGCCGCCGCTGCACGCGCCAAGATCGGCGAGACCTGCGCCAAGGCGATGCGCGAGATGAAATATCTCGGCGTCGGCACCATCGAATTCCTGTTCGAGGACGGCGAGTTCTACTTCATCGAGATGAATACCCGCATCCAGGTCGAGCATCCCGTCACCGAGAGCATCACCGACATCGACCTCGTGCTGGAGCAGATCCGCATCGCTGCCGGCGGCGATCTGCCGGCCAAGCAAAGCGAGATTCAGATCATCGGCCACGCGATCGAGTGCCGTATCAACGCCGAGAACCCGCAGAGCTTCCGTCCCTCGCCGGGCCGCATCACGCAATATCACCAGCCCGGCGGGCTCGGCGTGCGCATCGATTCTGCGGTCTATCAGGGCTACACCATCCCGCCCTATTACGACTCGCTCGTCGGCAAGCTCATCGTCCACGGCAAGACCCGCGCCGAATGCCTGATGCGGCTGCGCCGGGCACTGGACGAGATGGTGGTCGAGGGTATCGAGACGACGCTGCCGCTGTTCCGCGACCTGGTGCGCCAGGACGACATCATCAACGGCGACTATCACATCCACTGGCTGGAACAGTACCTCGCGGGTAAGGAACCGACCGCGGGGTAACCCTCTCTCCCGATGGAACCCTTTGGCCCCCATCGCGTTCTGGACGGGGACAGTTCCGAGGGGGCCTTTTGAGTTCCGTTGACGTGACGAAGCGAGACCGTCGTGACGACTGAAGCGCAACGACGGCGCTCCATGTGGCAGATCCTGCTGTTCTCGGCGGGTCTTCTCGTGTTGACCGTGATCAGCGCCGGCTCCGTCTACCTGGTCAACAAGGCCAGAGACGATAGCAAATGGGTGATCCACACCATCGAGGCGGAGAACCAGATCAACGCCCTGCTGCTGGAAATCCGGCGTGCCGAGAGCGCCGCCCGCGGCTATCTCCTGACCCAAGGGGCGGATTTCAAGGCCGACCATGAGAAAGCCGTGGCAGCGATCATACCTGCCCTCGACAAGCTCACGCGCCTGACCCGCGATAATCCGGACCAACGCGGCAACATCGAGAAGCTGAGCGCGGCCATCGAAATCCGGCTGGGGCAATTCAAGCAGGAGCTGGACTTCATCGGCCAGAATCGGCCGGACAAGGCCATAGCGCAGGTCCGCGAGGCCGCCTCCACCGACACCACGGCCGAGATCAGCAAAGTCGCCGTCTCCATGATCCAGGAGGAGGAGCGTCTGTTCCGGCTCCGATCGGCCAATTCCGACCGCAGCCAGACGCTGGCGGCCTCGATGACCGGCATCGGTTCGGGCCTCGTGGTGCTGCTGACCCTGATCTCGATCTGGCTGGTGCGGCGCTCGGTGCTGGCCCGCGACGAGGCCGAGACGCGCCTGCGCGACGCCTACGCCAACCTCGAGACCGTGGTCGACGAACGCACGGCAGACCTGCGCGAGGCCAACAACGAGATTCAGCGCTTTGCCTATATCGTCAGTCACGATCTTCGCTCGCCCCTCGTCAACATCATGGGCTTCACCAGCGAACTCGAAGAGCTCAGCGGCGACATTTTCCGCCGTATCGGCGGCCTTACCCATGTCCCGGCCGATGGCCCGCCGCTAGCTGACGGCGAGGTCACGCTCGAAGGCCCGGACAAGCAGCTTTCAACGGATTTTTCCGAAGCGCTCGGCTTCATCAAGTCGTCGATCGCCAAGATGGACCGCCTGATCTCGGCGATCCTCAACCTCACCCGCGAGGGCCGGCGCGAATTCGTGCCCGAGAAGATCGACACCCGCGAGTTGATCGAAGCCATCGTCTCGACGCTGGCGCATCAGTCCGCCGAAGCGCAGGCCGAGATCCATGTCGCGCCGCTGCCGGATCTCGTCAGCGACCGCCTTGCGCTGGAGCAGATCTTCTCCAATCTGATCGACAACGCCATCAAATATCTCAAGGCCGGCGCCCCCGGCGAGATCAGAATCCGCGGGCGCACCAAGCTTGGCTACGCTATCTTCGAGATCAGCGATAATGGCCGCGGGATCGATCCGAAAGATCACCAGCGGATTTTCGACCTGTTTCGCCGGGCGGGAACCCAGGACAAGCCTGGTCAGGGCATTGGTCTTGCGCATGTGCGTGCACTTGTGCGCCGCCTCGGCGGTACCATGTCGGTATCATCGGAACTGAATACGGGCAGCACCTTCACCATCACGCTGCCCATCACCTGGAACGCAAGCAACCGGAACGCCGACCAATGACTCAACCCGTCACCATCATCATGATCGAGGACGACGAGGGCCACGCCCGGCTGATCGAGCGCAACATCCGCCGATCCGGCGTCAACAACGAGATCATCCCCTTCGCCAACGGCACGGACGCGGTGAAGCACCTGTTCGGCTCCGACGGCAGCGGGCTCGTGCAGAAGGGCAATGCGCTCCTGATCCTGCTCGATCTCAATCTCCCCGACATGACCGGGATCGACATCCTGAAGCAGATCAAGGAGAACAAGTACCTGAAAGCCTCGCCCGTGGTGGTGCTGACCACCACCGACGATTCCCAGGAAATCAAGCGCTGCTACGAGCTTGGCTGCAACGTCTACATCACCAAGCCCGTGAACTACGAGAATTTCGCCAATGCCATCCGGCAGCTCGGCCTGTTCTTCTCGGTCATCCAGGTCCCGCCCGCCGCCTCATGAACCAGCACCCGCCTACACTGCTCTACATCGACGACGACGCGGCGCTGGCCCGCCTGGTCGAGCGCGGCCTGACGCGGCGCGGCTACAAGGTCATTCATGCCGCGAGCGGCGAGGAAGGCCTGGAGCGTATCCGTCGCGCGGGGACCCAAAACAGCGCCGACGGCTGCATCGACGTCGTGGCGCTCGACCAGTACATGCCCGGCCTCGACGGGCTGGAGACGCTCGAGCAGATCATGGCGATCTCAGGCGCGCCGCCCGTGGTGTTCGTCACCGCATCGCAGGATTCCAGCATCGCGGTCACCGCGCTGAAGGCGGGCGCGGCCGATTATCTCGTCAAGGACGTCAAGGGCGACTTCATCCCCCTGCTCCACGTCGCCGCCGACGGCGCGCTACGCCAGGCCGAATTGCAGAAGGCGCGCGAGGAAGCCGAGGCCGAGATCCACGCATCGCGCGACCGCTACGCCGCGCTCGCTGCCGAACGTGAACTGCTGCTGCGCGAGGTCAATCACCGCGTCGGCAACTCGCTCCAGATCATCGCCTCGCTGCTGCATCTCCAGGCGAACTCCGCAGGCCAGGAAGAGGTCAAGGCGGCGCTGACCAACGCGATGGGCCGCGTCGCCGCGGTCGCGCAGGTCCACCGCCGCCTCTACACCTCGCAGGACCTGAAGAGCGTGGTGCTCAACCAGTATCTGGATTCGCTGCTCGAGGATCTCAGGCGCTCGGCCGAAGGCAACCGGATGTCGCGCCTGACGGTGAAGGCCGAGCCGATCGAGATCGACCCGGACCGCGCCGTCGCCGTCGGCATCATCGTCAACGAGTTGGTGATGAACGCGGTGAAATACGCCTATCCCGACGGCGCCGGCCCCATCCATGTCGAGCTGACCTCGCAGGGCGAGGATCTGCTGCTGGCGATCACCGACGACGGCGTCGGCGACAAGGTCAAGGCGGATCCACGCTCGACCGGCATGGGCCAGCGCATCGTCGCGGCGATGGCCACCAAGCTCGACGCCACCGTCGAGCGCGACCCCGCCCATTCCGGAACTCGCGTCATGCTGAGGTTCCGCCGCACGCCCGCGGCCCCCGACAAGACCAACAACGCCGCCGCAGGCTGACCCTCGCCCCCTTCGCAACACCTCCACGATCCTGCTATTGTTGCGCCATGACTTCGCGCGACTCCGCTTCGTCTGAAATCACGCCGGCCGTGCTGTTGCGTGCCTATGCCTGCGGCATTTTTCCGATGGCCGAGAGCGCCGACGATCCGACCCTGTTCTGGGTCGAGCCGGAATTGCGCGGCGTGATCCCGCTCGAGGGATTTCGCGTGGCCTCGCGGCTCGCGCGCACCGTCCGTACGGACGCCTTTCGCGTCACCGTCAACACCGCGTTCAAGGCAACGATCGCCGGCTGCGCGGCGCCGCAGGCGGGACGCGAGGACACCTGGATCAACAAGCGGATCCGCGACCTCTATGGCGGCCTCTACGAGCTCGGCCATTGCCACAGCGTCGAGGCCTGGCAGGGCGACGACCTCGTCGGCGGGCTCTACGGCGTCAGCCTCGGACGCGCCTTCTTCGGCGAGAGCATGTTTCACACCGCGCGCGATGCCTCGAAGGTCGCGCTGGTGCACCTGGTCGCGCGGCTGATCCATGGCGGCTTCGAGCTGCTCGACACGCAATACGTCACTGATCATTTGAAGAGTTTTGGCGCGGTCGAGATTTCGCGGCGGCGCTACACCGCACTGCTCGACAAGGCCCTCGCCGGCGACCCCGGCGATTTCCTGAGGCTGTCAGCCAGTGACGCGATCCCGGGCGCGCGCGCGCTCGACATCGTCGCCTCCCGGCCATAATCGGTGATGGGGCCTAGCGCCCGAACCCGGGGATGCCGAACAGGCCCGGCCGCTGCTCCGGCGGCGGCGGGGGTGGCGGCGCCGGCTGCTGCTGCTGGATCGGCGGCAAGGGCTGCGGCGGACGCTGCTGCACGGCCTGCTTGGGTGGCGCCGCCTTCTTCTGCGCGGGCGGCGGAGCCGGCGGCTTTGCCGCGGCCGGATCGGGCGCCGCGGTCGCAATGGTCTGCTGCGGCTCTTTGCAGTCGGTGAGCCAGATGTCGTAGATCGGATGCTCGACGCCGTGCAGGCCCGGGCTTGCCGCATACATCCAGCCCGAGAAGATGCGCTTCACCTCGCCCTGCAAGGTGATCTCGTCGACCTCGACGAAGGCGTCGGTATTGGTGGCTTCCGTCGCCGGCCGCGTATAGCAGGCGTCGGTTTTGACCCGCAGCGCGCCGAACTGGACGGTCTCGCCGATGTCCTCGTCGAAATTGATGATGCGCCCGGTGATCTTGTCGAGGCCGGAGAAGGTCGCCTTCTTGTTCACGATCTTCTGGGCCGGCGGCTCGGTCACGACCTCGTCGCCGGGCTGGAGGCTCGCCGGGGTCTGCGGGACAGTGCCGCCCGGCCCGCCCTTCTGCTGGGGCTGGCGCTGACCGGGCGCCCCCGGGGCGGCTTGCGGATTGGGCGGAGCAACCGCCACGGATGGCGGCTGGTTCGGCGGAGCGACGGTTGAGCCCGGCGGCGGCGCCAGGGGCTGGGACTCGACCGGCCCCGGCATCACGTTACCTTGCCGGCCCGGCGGCGGCGCCATCGGGCGCGACGGCAGCACGCGGCCCTGCGGCGGCAGCTCGGGGACCTCTTCGTCGTCATCGGGGATCTGAGGCTGCGGCTGACCACGCGGAATCGAACCCGGCGGCCGCGGCGGCGGGTCGGAGAAGATCGTGCCGATCTGCGCTTGCGCGGGCGTCGCAACCGTCAATGCGGTGGCGGCCAGAAGCGCCGCAAGACCTGGCAGGGCAAGTCTTGTAAGGGTAAAGGTTCGAACCATCTTCTCGCGCGGCTTCAACAGCGAATCGGGCTTGCTGGACATTCTACAGGGGATACCGCCGCTCGCAGGCCATCCGGTTAACACGGCGAATACGGCGGGGGAAGGGCGGCATCCCTGCCCTGCCCGCCGCCGGCTGGCCAGACCGGCGGCCGGATGGGATAGTTGACCCGCCCCTCCCCGGGGCCGAGGCGGGCAGCGCCCCCGGAAACGACGTCCAACCACAACGTTAAGCCTAAGGTCGCTCCCATGCCCGTCGTGCTCGATCCCGATGCCGCCGCCGTCTACAAGGCCTTCCAGGACGCCGGCCGCCCCGCCTACGAGACGCTGACGGCACCGGAAGCCCGCGCCTATTACGGGCAGGCCCGCTTTGCCACCAACCCCGAGCCGCTGGAATTGGCGCGCGTCGCGGCGCTGGCGATCCCGGCGCCGCACGGCGCGATCCCCGCCCGCACCCACGTGCCAAAGGAGCCGCGCCTTCAGGACGGGTTGTCGCCGGCGCTGGTGTTCTTCCATGGCGGCGGGTGGGTGATCGGCGATCTCGACTCCCACGACGTCGTCTGCCGCCAGCTCGCCGTCGAGGGCGCGCTGATCGTGATCTCGGTCGATTACCGCCTCGCGCCCGAGCACAAGTTCCCCGCCGCCGCCGATGACGCGATCGCCGCCACGAAATGGATTGCCGCGAATGCGCGCGAACTCGGCATCGACGCTGCGCGCCTTTCGATCGGCGGCGACAGCGCCGGCGGCAATCTCGCCGCTGTGGTCGCACTCACCGCACGCGACGGCAACGGTCCGAAGATCGCCGGCCAGGTCCTGATCTACCCCGCGACCGATTTCGCCATGACGCACGGCTCCCACAGCGAGCCCGAGACCAGCGTGCTGCTGACGCATTCGGTGATCCGCTGGTTCCGCGATCACTATCTCAACGGCACAGCCGACATCCACGACTGGCGCGCCTCGCCGGCACGCGCGAAAAGCCTCGCCGGTTTGCCGCCGGCCTATGTGCTCACGGCCGGCGCCGATCCGCTGCGCGACGAAGGCGACGAGTATGCCGCGCGCCTGAAGCAGGCCGGCGTGCCCGTCGCCTACAAACATTATCCCGGCCAATTCCACGGCTTCTTCACCATGGGCAAGCTGCTGCCGCAGGCCAACGTCGCGGTGCGCGAGATCGGCGCCTGGTTGAAGGAGCTGGGCTGACGCCTCCCATGCCCTTCGTTCTTCAAACCGTCTTCGCCCTCCCCCTGCGCGCGCTGGCATGGCTCGGCAGCCAGGGCACCCGCGGGGTCGCGGCGGTCGTGTTCGTCGCCGCCGCCGTACCGCCGCTCGGCGCGCTGCTGCGGCCCTACATCACCGAAGCGATCCTCGTCCTGCTCTGCATCTCCTTCATGCGAGTCGATCTCGCGGCGCTGTACGGTCACCTACGCCGCCCGGCGCTGATTGCGACCGCAACCGCCTGGACTACGATGGGCGTGCCGCTGATCGTCGGACTGATCATCTATGCAGCAGGGCTCAACGACCGCTCGCCCGGCCTTTCCGTTGCCCTGATGCTCCAGAGCATGGCCTCGCCCATGATGGCCTCGCCGGCGCTCGCCGCGCTGATGGGGCTCGATGCCACGCTGGTGCTGGTCACGCTGGTGACCTCGACCGCGCTGGTGCCGTTCACAGCGTCGCTGTTCGCAAGCCTATTCCTCGACGGCATGCTCAGCGTCACGCCGGCGACGCTCGGCCTGAAGCTGCTCGGCATCCTCGCGGCGTCGCTGCTGGCCGCAACCATCATCCGTTGGGTGTTCGGCGCAAAAGCGATCCAGCGCCACAGGAAGCCGATCGACGGCTTCAACATCATCATCCTCCTGATCTTCGCCGCCGCGATCATGGGCGATGTTGTGAACGATCTGGTGGCGCAGCCGGTGTTCACCATCGGCCTGGCGGCTCTGTCCTTCGCGATCTATTTTACGCTGCTCGCCGTGACCACGTTGCTGTTCCGCCGCATCGGCTATGAGCGCGCGCTGGCGCTCGGGCTAATGGTGTCACAGCGCAATCTGGGCCTAATGCTGGCCGCGACCGCCGGCGCGCTGCCGCCAACCACCTGGCTCTATTTCGCGATGACGCAATTTCCGATCCACCTTGCGCCCTACATGCTGACGCCGATTGCACGCCGCTTCACGGCGCGCGCGGATGGCAACGGCGAGGCAGCTGCAGGCAAGGCGACCTAGGACGCAGTCATAGCGGCGTCGCAGCCGGCTTTGAGGCCCTGAAGAGATAGCGGTTGGTGCTGAAGAAGTATTGTCCTGCCCCGCTGAGACACTCGAACTCGCTGTGCCATGCTTCGAGATCATCGGCGGAAACGTCGTTCCTGCGGGCGACGAAGTCCCGAATGCCCTGGGCCAGCCCCTTGCTGTAGCTATCGTCATCGTACTGCAAATTCAGGATTGGAAAGACCGACGCACCGTCCAGGTGAAGTCGTGCATCCGCCAATCTGCGGGCCATCGACCTCGGGAGACGCGGGTGAGCGCAGTGCGCTTCCCATGATTTCATCACCGCGGCCATACGTTCCGGGCTTTCGGAATACCACACCACCGCGTCCCAGTCGGTTGCGACAAAAATCGTGCGGCCCCCTGGCTTGAGCACGCGAAATGTCTCTGTGAGGACGCGGTCAACATCGGGCACGTACTCGGCAACCTGCGTGCACACGACGACATCGAACGACGCATCGGGTTGACCCAATTCCGTGGCGTTGCCGATCGCATATGAAATCCAGGCGGAAGCCTTCTGCCGGTTGCAGACCGCGATCAGGTCAGTCGACACATCGATCCCGACGACGGCACCATCAGGCCCAACGATCTGCGCCATGCTTTCGCAGAGATAGCCGGGACCACATCCGATATCGAGAACGCTCTCGCCGGCAGACAGATTGAGCTGCCGAATGGTCTCCGCGCGCTGGGCGGTCACGTCCCCTGTGAGATAAAGTCTTTGGAGCCGTTTCGCGTTCTCGTTGCTGTACTCCATCCCGCTCATCTTCGCCTCCACGCTCGAGTGCCAGGTGAGATTTCCTAACCCGCCCGCGCCGCGCGCCGCAGCGCCTGCGGGGGCTGGCCGAAGGCGCGGATGAAGGCGCGCCGCATGCGCTCGGGGTCGCCAAATCCGGTCGCCTCCGCGACGAGCTCGATCGCCTCGCGCGAGGACTGCACGCGCTCGCGCGCGACCTCGATCCGTAAGCGCTCGATCGCCTTCGACGGTGTCGTGCCGGTCTCCGCGGCAAAGGCGCGGGCAAAATGCCGCGCGCTCATGCCGGCACGATCGGCGAGATCTTCGACCGTCAGCCGGGCATCGAGGTTCTCGCGCGCCCAGGACAGCAGCGCGCCGAACCGGCCGTTCGGCGTCTTCAACTCCAAGAGCGATGAGAACTGCGACTGGCCCCCGCTGCGGCGATGATACAGCACGAGCTGGCGGGCGGCCTGTTGCGCGATCTCCTCGCCATGGTCCTCGGTGACCATCGCGAGCGCGAGATCGATACCCGCGGTGATGCCCGCCGACGTCCACACATTGCCGTCATGCGTGAAGATCTGGTCCGGCTCGAACTTCACCTTGGGATAGCGCGCGACGAAATCCCGCGTGCGGCCCCAATGCGTGGTGGCGCGGCGTCCATCGAGCAGGCCCGCCTCGGCCAGCACATAGGCGCCCGAGCAGACGCTGGCGACACGCACGCCGCGCCGCGCCAGCCGCTGCACGAAGGCGCGCGTGACCTGGCAGCGTGCGGCGTCCGTCACGCCTGCGCCACCCGCGATGACCAGTGTCGTGATCGCGTTCGCCGACTTGAAGTCGCGCGCCATCATTTCCACGCCGGACGAGCTGCGCACGGGCCCCGCGTTCAGTGCCAGCACGCGGATTCCGGTGGTCGTCTTGCCCGTGCAGCGCGCCGCGATCTCGAACACCGAGATCGGGCCGGCCGCATCGAGCAACTGGAAGTCCGGGAAGATCAGGATGCCGATCATGGTCATGTCCGAAAGTGAGGGAAATACGCCATTTTGGACGGAATGGCATCATGAGAGGCTGCGTCCGTCAAGCTCATCTTTGGAGGACCTGCCCATGTCGTCACCGCTCCAGATCGGTCTTTTGGTGTTTCCGCGCGTCACCCAGCTCGACTTCACCGGTCCCTTGCAGGTGTTCTCCTCCGTCCCCGGCGCGAAGCTGCACCTGATCTGGAAACGGATCGAGCCGGTGCCGAGCGATTCCGTGCTGACGCTGACGCCGACCACGACATTCGCCGACTGTCCTCAGCTCGACGTGATCTGCGTGCCCGGCGGCGGCGGCACCAACGACCTGCTCAATGACGAAGAGGTGCTGGATTTCCTGCGCCGGCAGGCCGAAGGCGCCAAATACGTCACCTCGGTCTGCACGGGGGCGCTGGCGCTCGGCGCTGCCGGCCTGCTCAAGGGCTACCGCGCGGCCACCCATTGGAGCGCGATGGAGATGCTCGGCCAGTTCGGCGCGATGCCGACCAAAACGCGCGTCTGCATCGACCGCAACCGCGTCACCGGCGGCGGCGTCACCGCCGGGATCGATTTCGCGCTGACGCTGGTGTCGATCCTGGTCGACCGCACCACGGCGGAAGCGATCCAGCTCCAGATCGAATACAACCCCGCCCCGCCGTTCACGTCCGGCTCGCCCGACACCGCGCCGGCCGAAGTGCTGGCCTTGCTGAGAGAGCGCGGCGCCGCAAACCAGGCCCGCCGCCTTGAGGCGGTCAAGCGCGCGGCTGAGCGGGTGATGTAGCTCTCATGTCCCGGACGCGGTGCAGCATGCAACGCTGCGCCGCAGCGTCCGGGGCACGAGACCTCCCGCAAGTCCCCAAAAGAAAAAGGCCGCTCGGTTTCCCAAGCGGCCTTTCCTGTCTTACGGTGGCTGCACATTCCATCGGGCGATTTCGAACTTCCAGACCGGGGGCCTATCTCCCGATCGAGTCCTCGTCGGCGGCCGCTGCATCACGGGACAGTCGCGAACTGTTGCCCGAACCGAACGCGATGGTCTCCCATCTCCGTAAGATGGGACCATTGAGCCGCATCGCTCGCGTAGCTGCAACGCCGGCGCAGGCGCTGTCCCCGCTGTTCCCGTTGTCCACAGCAAGGTGAGGCGGATGCTGGTGCATCCACCCCCACGGCAAGGATTCGGACGGAGATCGGAAAGCTAGCCAGGCGTCCAGGGCTGGTAGTCGCCGGTCGCCTTGGGACGCTTGCCGCTGGCAAGCGTCGAGCCGGAGGGCCGATAGGCGTTCGGCGTGCCGGTGGGGTTCGGCTGGTGCGGCTTTTGCCATTCGCGCGGCTGGTAGTTCTCTTCGGTCGGCGGCACATCGACGACGTGATGCATCCAGCCGTGCCAACCCGTCGGGATGCGGCTCGCTTCGGCGTAGCCGTTATAGATGACCCAGCGCCGCTCGAAGCCGAGTGTCGGATCGATCGCGCCGCCGCGGGTCCGATAATAGCGGTTCCCCTGCTCGTCCTGGCCGACCAGCTCGCCATACCGCTTGGTCCAGAGCTGGGTGCCAAAGGTCTGGCCACTCCACCAGGTGAAGAACTTGAGGAAGAACTGTTTCATACGGCTAGGGCCCTGCTTCGTGAGGCCCTGATGCCATCCGGGCGGCGAAATGTCCAGTTCCGCGGGGGCGGCGGTGCCCCCCGCAAAATGTGGTGCCCGGCGCAAGCCCTGCCGCAAATCGGACGCGATCCGTTCATGCCGGGTACAGCGGCCACATGGAAACCTGCGCCATACGCGCACACCGGCGTGAACCCTGGAACCGCGGGCCCTTCAAGAGGTTTGCTTCAGGGAATAAGGAGTTTGAACATGAAAAGTCTGAGAATTTTGAGCGCCGCGGCAGCGGTGGCGTTGGTCCTTCCGTTGGCGACGCCGAGCTTCGCCCAGGGCCGTGGCGGCCACGGCGGTGGCGGCGGTGGTCATTTTGGCGGTGGTGGCGGCGCCCATTTCGGCGGTGGCGGCGCCCGCATGGGCGGCGGCAGCTTTGGCGGCGCGCGGTTCGGTGGCGGCGGCGGCAATTTCGCAGCCGGAGCCATGCGCCCGAGCGCCGGCCTAGCCATGCGTCCGACCGCAGGAGCCACGTTTAGTGGTGGCGGCGGCCGTCCCCTCGCAGTCGCGGGTAACAACTGGCGCGGCGGCGGTGGCAACTGGCACGGTGGCGGCTGGCGTCGTCATGGTGGCGGTTTCTGGCCGGGCGTCGCAGCCGGTGCTGCGATCGGCGGGCTCGGCTCCTACGCCTACTACGGTGGCGGGTACTACAACGATCCCTACTACTATGGCGACGACAGCTATTATGACGAACCGTCGGTCGCGGTGGTGCCGGATAGCGGTGGTGACTCGTCGGCTTATTGCGCGCAGCGATACAGATCCTACGATCCGGCCTCGGGCACGTATCTCGGCTATGACGGCCAGCGTCATCCCTGCCCGTAAGCAGGTCGACAACGCTTGACGGAAGAGGCGTCGCATCGGTGCGGCGCCTCTTTCGTTTGTCGCGCGCTCATCGCCTGTTTCGCGCGCAGCCCGCGCATCGCGCGGGAGTAACTATGCACGCGAACGCGAGGGACCTTTATTCACCGCACCGTGCATATCTACAATGATCCAATCCCAAATTGACCCGTCCCGCGATTCGCCTATATCACCGATGAATGTTGGGACTTCGATCTACTGGGAAATGTCATGCCGCGTATCCTCGTGGTAGATGACGATCCGATGGTCGGCGCGACCATCGAGGTCCTGCTCCAACGTCAGGGCTTCGATGTCACGATGGCTGACGGCGGCGAAACGGGGCTGGCTGCGCTCGAAGCGCAGACGTTTGACGTGATGCTGGTCGACATCTTCATGCCGCACATGCGCGGCTTCGAATCCATCCGCATCTTTCACGAGCGCGCCCCGGCGATCCCTCTCATCGCGATGTCCGGCTACGCCTTCGCCTCGTCTGCGTCGCCCTCCCCCGATTTCCTCCGCATGGCACTGGAACTCGGCGCGACACGCTGCCTGCGCAAGCCGTTCACGCCGGACGCGCTCCTGACCACGATCCGGGAATGCCTCGGCGAGGCCACGCAGCCGAAGGACAAGAAAGAAGCCCCTTGATCCCAACGCAGCGCGTCATTCTCGGTGCTGGACTTGCAATCCTCCTGATCATCACCGCCGCCTCGATCGGACTCGACGTCAAGTCGCGGTTCGATGCCGCCTGGGTCAATCACACCATCGAGACGCAGAAGAAGATCTCCGATCTGCGCGTGCTGATGCGCCACGCCGAGAGCGCCGCGCGCGGCTACGAGATCTATCGCAACCCGAGCTTCAGCGACGAGTTTCAGGCGGTGCACGCCCAGATCGCACCGGCGCTGGCCGACCTCAAGCGCAGCCTGCGTGACAACCCCGATCAGGTCGCGCTCATCGAGGGCACCGAGCCGCTGGCGCTGCGCCGGGTCGAGATCGCCGCAGAGGTGATGCGCCTGCGCGCCGAGAACGACCAGGCCGGCGTTGCCGCGCTCCAGGGCAAGGGCGAGGGCCGCGGCCTCATGGACACGGTGATGGGCAATCTCGATCAGCTGAGCGCGGAGGAAGAGCGATTGCTCGCCGCCCGCGCCCTAAGTTCCCGCCGCACCGGCATCGTCCTGCTCGGCATCGACGTGATCGGCGCGCTGGTGATCCTGCTGCTGGTCGCGATGCTGATGCGCGAGAGCCAGCGCACCACGGTCGCGCTGAAGAGCACCCTGCTGGAGACCACGGCGGCGAAGGAGCAACTCGAGGCGGCCGTCGCCGAGCGCACCGAGCATCTCGTCAACGCGCATGACGAGCTGCGGCTGTCGGTGAACGTGCTCCAGAGCACGTTCCACAGCATGGCCGAGGCTGTGCTGGTGATCGACGCCGAGGGCACTGTCCTTCTGTCCAATCCGGCCGCGGAACGCATCTTGCTGCATCGCGCCGGCATGAGCCTGCGCAATCTGCGCGCCCTGTCCGACGTGTTTCACGGCGACGGCGTTACGCCGCTCAGGGCCGACGAGCTGCCCTCGACGCGCGTGCTGCGCGGCGAGCAGTTCGAGAATCTGGAGATGATCGTCCGCCCGCATAACGGCAACGATCCCCGCCATCTGATGATCAGCGGCCGGCCGATGCGCGACGGACAAGGCAACGTCTCCGGCGCCGTGCTGGTCTATCACGACGCGACCACGTCGCGCGAAACCGAGCGGCAGCTGCACCAGTCGCAGAAGCTGGATGCGATCGGCAAGCTGACGGGCGGCGTCGCGCACGACTTCAACAACATGCTCACGGTGATCTCCGGCAATACCGAGACGCTGGTGGCGAGTCTGAAGCAGCAGCCCGAGCTCCAGCGCGTGGCCCGCCTGATCGACGATGCCGCCGAGCGCTGCGCCGAGCTGATCCAGCATCTGCTCGCCTTTGCACGAAGGCAGCCGCTCCAACCGCGCAATGTCGAGATCAACGGCGCGATCGCCGATATCGCCAAGCTGCTGCGCCCCACCCTCGGCGAGCAGATCCAGATCGAGACCGTGCTGGAACAGGGACCGATGACCGCGCACATCGATCCGTCCCGCCTCACCAATGCCGTGCTCAACATGGCGATCAACGCCCGCGACGCCATGCCGAACGGCGGCAAGCTGCTGCTCGAGACCCACCACGTCGTGCTCGACGAGGCATATGCGCAGGCCCACGCGGAGGTGCAGCCCGGCCCCTACGTGATGCTCGCGGTCAGCGACACCGGCACCGGCATGTCAGCGGACATCCAGCAGAAGGCCTTCGAGCCGTTCTTCACCACCAAGGAGGTCGGCAAGGGCTCGGGCCTCGGCCTCTCCATGGTCTACGGCTTCGTCAAGCAGTCCGGCGGCCACATCAAGATCTACAGCGAGGAAGGCCACGGCACCACGATCAAGCTCTATCTGCCGCCGGGCGACGGCATGACGGACGCGGCGGCCCCAGTGGCGCCGCAGGCCGAAGGCGGCGCCGAGACCATTTTCGTGGTCGAGGACGACACGCTGGTGCGCAACTTCGTCACCGCGCAGCTGCAGAGCCTCGGCTACGACACGGTCGCCGCGCCCGACAGCCGGGCCGCGCTGGACATGATCGAGGCCGGCCAGGACTTCGACCTCCTGTTCACCGACGTCGTCATCCCCGGCGGCATGAGCGGGCGCGAGCTCGCCGAAGAGGTGGCCAAGCGCCGGCCGGGTGTGAGGGTGCTCTACACCTCCGGCTACACCGACAACGCCATCGTCCACCACGGCAAGCTCGACGACGGCGTGCTGCTGCTGACAAAACCCTACCGCCGCAACCAGCTCGCCGAGATGATCAGGAAGGCGCTGAACGGCGGCGGGATGACGGCGGGCTAGTTCAAGGATTGTTCTGCGGCGGCTTCCGCCGCTTTGTTTCGAACACCTTCGCAACATCCGGAGGCATCGCCCCAGGCGCACGCGATCGCGCGCCTTCTATCGCCCATGCCTTTTCGAAATCGGCGCTCGCAGCGGCAGCGTCCTGCTTCTTCTCGTAGGCCGCGCTGCGTGCGCGATAGGCTTGTTCATTGTCCGGATCGAGCTCGATCTGCTTTGTGAAGTCGGCAATGGCCCGGTCCTGATCGTCCTTGAGCGCGTAGGCGCGGCCGCGAAGCCCGTAGACGTATCCGATCCTGGCGTCGGCTGCGATGCTGGCGTCGAAATCGGCGATGGCTGCGTCGAGATCGCGCGTGTGCAGATAAGCCGAACCACGGATGCTGAGCGGATACGAACGCTTCGGATTCAGCTCGAGCGCCTTGCTGGCGTCGGCAATCGCATGCGCGAAGTCATCCTGGCGTAAACGAGCGTCGGCGCGACTCTCGTAAGCCGCCGCACTGCCCGGATTCATGCTGATCCAGTGATCGATGTCGGCAATGGCGTGGCCGTAGTCCTTCTTTCGCCTGAACGCCACAGCCCGGTATCGATATCCATCGAAACCGCCGTCCGGTTCGATGCCAAGCGCGCTGGCAAGATCGGATGACGCGCCGGCGCGGTCGCCGATGTGATTGCGGTTGTCTTGCCGGGCAAGATAGGCCGCGATCCATCTCGGGTTGATCTCGATCGCCCTGGATTCGTCCGCGATGGCACCGCGCCGATCGCGGGCGATACCCCGGTTGGTGTAGGCGCGAAAATTCTGCGGATCGATCTCGATGGCTTTCGTCGAGTCGGCGATCGACTGATCGACATTGCCGTCGTCGAAATTGGCTGCACCCCGCCTCATATAGGCGTCGGCGAAGGCTGGATTGATGGCGATGGCCTCGCTCTCATCGGCGACAGCCGCCTTGTAGTCGCCGCTGCGCCAGTGGGCGTTGCCCCGATCATGAAAAAAGCCCGCACGTTCATCGTGGCCTGGCGTGCCGGCCTCGATCAGGCGCGTGCAGGCCGAAATCACGGCCGCTTCCGGAGCATCGTTGGATGCATTGCAAGATAACCGATCCTGATCGGCTTGAGCCAATCCAAGGGACGGGATCAGGCCGAGCACGACGGCCAGCGCGATGACTCTCATGCGTTGCCCCTGGAGCGAGGTGAATCGCGGGAAACTATCTAGAGGTGCAGCGCGGCTTCGCGCAAGAGACCGCTGTCTAGCGCGTCGCCAGCACCACGGCCGCCAGCGTGAAGACCAGCGCGGCGATCTGCCCCGGGCCCAACGGCTCGTGCAGCGCCAGTGCCGAGGCGACGACGCCGATCACGGGTACCGCCATGGTGCCGATCGCGGCGACCGAGGCCGGCAGGCGCGCTAACGCTGCGAACCAGCTGACATGGGCGATGCAGAACTGCACCACGGTCGAATAGACGGCTGCCCAGCCGAGCGTCGTCACCTGCTCCGGATGCGAGGCCTGGCACGGCTTCGAAAGCGCGCAGATTGTGTGTGCGCTCGGCTGAGAACTGCACTGAATTACGAATGCTCACTGACGTCATCCGCGGTCTCGCGGCGGGTGTCGATGTTGTTTCCGGGTGACAGGCGACCGAAATCAAACGGTATTCCTGGCAGGCAAGACCATTCTCGTTGAGCCGTTTCGGCGAGCGAATATGTTGCGGTCTGTTTCTGAGGATTTCACCTCGGAATGGCCTGCGGGTCGGTGCCAAGGCTGCCGGTAATACAATTGATAGTTGAATCGAGAATTGGTTCTTGTCCGACCCGGCGCCGTTTCAGGCTCCCTACATTGTTGGCGAGCACGGCTGTCGCACTGGCGCTGACGATCGTGTCGGTGCGCGCCGACGGCGGCGCTGGCGGAGCCGGTGGCAATGGCACGGGCGGCGGCGGTGGCGCGGCCGGTACCAGCGCCTCTCCTAACGGTGGGAATGGCGGTGACAACGCGACCGGACAAGGCGCGGGCGGCGGCGGCGGCGCTGCCGCAGGCGGCACCGGAGGCTCCGGGGGCACGGCGACCTCAGGCGGCAACGGCGGACTTGGCGGTGACGGCGGCAACGTTGTCGGTGGCAGCGGCGGCAATGGCGGCAACGGCAACTCAGCTCTGACTACGGGTAGTGGCGGTGGCGGCGGCGGTGGCGGCGAAGGTGCGCTCGGTGCCGGCTCCGGTGGAGCGGGTGGCGCCGGCGGTCACGGCGGCGCCAGCGCGAGCGGCGCCGATGGTTCTTCTGTCATTGGTGGCCTTGATGCCAGCGCGGGAACGGGCAGCGGCGGCGTCGGTGGCGGCGGTGGTGCGGGTGGCGCCGGCGTGCAGGTCAGCGTCGGAGGCAGCACCCTTTCGATAGCGGCGACCGGCGGCGCGGGTGGGGTTGGTGGCAGTGGCGGCGCCGGCGGGAGCGGCGGCAATGGAGCCAGTGCTCTCTCCCTGGGCGTCGCTGGTGTGACCGGCGGGACCGGTGGCAACGTCCTCGGCAGCGGGGGCGCTGCCGGCGGCGGCGGCAATGGCGGCACCGCCGTGCAGGTCACCAGCGCAGGCACCACGACGGTCCAGCAAACGGTCGCCGGCGGCGATGGCGGCAGCGGCGGGCGCGGCGGTACAGCGGGTCACGGCGGGAGCGGTGGTGCGGGCGCTTCCGGCGCCAATGTTCTCGGCGCGCTCGATGGCGGGACCGGTGGAAACGGCGGCAATAGCGGGGTTGGTGCCGGCGGCAATGGTGCGATCGGCGGCAGCGGTGGCGACGGCATCCAGGTCACGGGTGGCGGCACCGTGACGATTTTGCAAAGCGTCACGGCAGGTACCGGCGGCAGCGGTGGCGCTGGCGGTGCAGGCAGCGCCGGCGGCATGGCCGGCAACGGCGGCAACGCGGGATCCAGCATCGGGCTCGGCGTAGCCGGCGGGCGCGGTGGCAATGGTGGCACCGGCGGCAGCGCCAGCGCCCACGCAGGCGATGGCGCCAATGGTGCCGGCGGTGGCGTTGGTCTGCAGGTGACGAGCGGTGGCACGCTCTCAATTTCCCAAACGATCATGGGAGGCGCCGGTGGCAATGGCGGAGCTGGCGGCAACGGCGCCAATGGCGGCGCAAGCGGGATCGGCGGCGCCGGCGGCACAGGCGACAATGGCGCCAACGGGTCCTCCGGCTCCGGCTTTCTCAATGGCAACAACGGTCTGGTTGGTGGCGCTGGCGGCAACGGCGGGAATGGTGGCGCCGGCGGAAATGGCGGCATTGGCGGTAGCGGATCCAGCGGCGGCGATGGTGTCCAGCTCACGAACGGCGGGACCGTTACAGTTTCGGGCAACATCGCTGGTGGCGCCGGCGGGATTGGCGGCTCCGGCGGCAATGCCGGCAACGGCGCCGCCGGGGGCAACGGCAGTGACGCCGGCACAGCGGGCACCGGCGGTGCTGGCGCGAGTGCCCTTCTCCCGGCCGTCGCTGGCGGCAGCGGCGGCAGCGGCGCCGCCGGCGGAATGGGTGGCAACGGCGGGAGCGGAGGAAGCGCCGGCGATGCCGGCGTAGGTGGTCATGGCGGCGCCGGCGGCGCCGGCGCGACCATTTCAAACGGTGGCACGCTGACCAATCAAGGCATCATCACCGGCGGCGATGGCGGCCGCGGCGGCACCGCAGGCAGTGGCGGCAACGGCGGCGCCGGTGGCAATGCGGGCAACGGCGGTGTCGGCGGCGTTGGCGGCGCTGGCGGCAACGGCACCGCTGGCGTCAACGTGGTCGGCTCGACCGATGGCGGCAATGGCGGCAACGGCGGGACCGGCGGATTTGGCGGTGCCGGCGGCAATGCCGGCAACGGTGGCAGCGCCTCGAGCCGCGGCGGCGATGGCGGCTATGGTGGCACCGGCGGCGTTGGCGCCGCCTTCTCCAACGGCGGCACGCTGATCAATCGCGGCACGATCACCGGCGGCAATGGCGGCATCGCCGGGGCCGCGGGCATGGGTGGCCTCGGCGGCACCGCGGGCAGCGCCGGCAGCGGTGGTGTCGGCGGCTCCGGCGGCGTCGGCGGTGCCGGGGCCTTGGCCGCCAGCGGCGGCACGAACGGCACCACAGGGACGAACGGCTTCTCCGGCGTGAGCGGCAGCGCCGGCGCGAGCGGTAGCTCCGGCAGCAGCACCGTCACCGCCGGGGTCTCCGGCGCGGTCGGTGCAGGCGGCGCCGGCGTCATCGGCACCAATCTCAGCATCATCAACAGCGGATCGATTTCAGGCGGTCTCGCCGGCGACGGCGTCACGCGTGCCAACGCCATCACCTTCACCGGCGGCGCGAACACGCTACAGCTTCAGGCCGGCTACAGCTTCAGCGGCAACGTCGTCGATCAGACGGGCAACGGCGCCTTGCAGTTCGGCGGCAACACCAACCCCACTGCTTCTTTCGACGTTTCGCTGATCGGCGCCGCTGCGCAGTATCGGGGCTTCGCGAGCTTCGAGAAGACGGGCGCTTCGACCTGGACGCTAAGCGGCACCAATAGCGCTGCATTGCCGTGGTCGATCGCCGCCGGCACGCTGCTGGTGAACGGCTCGCTGGCCAATTCGACCATGACCGTGAACGCCGGCGGCACGCTTGGCGGCACGGGCACTATCGGCGCAGCGACGATCAATGCCGGTGGCACGTTCATGCCTGGAGCCGTCAACACGCCCGGGACGTCGACGATGGTCGCCGGCGATCTGGCCTTCCAATCGGGCGCGCTCTACGTCGTTGCGCTCAACCCATCGACATCGAGCTCCGCCAATGTCACGGGCGCGGCGACGTTGACGGGTGCGACCGTGGTCGCGAATTTCCTGCCCGGCAGCTATGTCTCGAAGACATACACGATCCTGACCGCGGCCGGCGGACGTGGCGGCACGACGTTCGCGGGCATCACCAATGTCGGACTGCCGACGGGCGCGAGCGATACACTGAGCTATGACGCCAACAACGCCTATCTGAACCTGACGGCCGCCTTCACCAATTACACCGGCCTCAACGTCAACCAGCAGAACGTCGCCAACGCGCTGACCTACGCCTTCAACAACAACGGCGGCCTTCCGATGGGCTTCTTCGGACTCGATCCCACCGGCTTGACCCAGGTCTCCGGCGAGAGCGCCACTGGCTCCCAGCAGACGACGTTCAACGCGATGAACCAGTTCATGGGCGTGATGACGGATCCATTCATCTCCGGTCGCCGCGGTCCCGTCAGCGCCGGCGGCCCGCCGAATGCATATGCCGAGGACAGCTCGGCCTACGCGGCACGCGGTCGAACTGTTGGCGAGCGCGACGCTTATGCGGCGATGTCCACCAAGGCGCTGGCAGCTCCGACCTTCGACCAACGCTGGAGCGTGTGGGCCGCCGGCTTCGGCGGGTCGCAGACCACGGCCGGCAACGCCATCATCGGCTCGAACAACAGCGCGAGCAGCATCTACGGCATCGCGGTCGGTGCGGACTATCGGGTCTCGCCGGACACGCGCGCGGGATTTGCGCTGGCGGGCGGCCGCACCGGCTTCAACGTCAACGGCCTCGGCTATGGCAGCTCCGACCTGTTCCAAGCCGGCGCCTTCGTTCGCCATAACATCGGTGCGGCCTACATCATTGCTGCGCTGGCTTATGGCTGGCAGGACATCACGACCAACCGCATCGTCACGGTCGCCGGCATCGACCACCTGCGCGCCGAGTTCAATGCGAATGCGTATTCGGGTCGCGTGGAGAGTGGCCACCGCTTCGTCACGCCGACGCTGGGCGGTCTCGGCATCACCCCTTACGCCGCAGGGCAATTCACCACATTCGACCTGCCGGCCTATGCCGAAAGCGTCGTCGCCGGTTCGCCGTTGTTTGCACAGACCTATGCCGCCAAGAGCGTGACCGACACGCGCAGCGAGCTCGGCATTCGCACCGACAAATCATTCGCCATGCAGAACGGCATCGTCACGCTGCGCGGCCGCCTTGCATGGGCGCATGATTTTAATCCGGATCGTTCGATTGCCCCGACCTTCCAGTCGCTGCCGGGCGCAAGCTTCGTCGTCAACGGTGCGGCGCAGGCGTCCGACTCCGCGCTGACCACAGCCTCGGCCGAATGGCAGTGGACCAACGGCTGGTCTGCCGCCGCGACGTTCGAGGGCGGGTTCTCGAATGTCACGCAAAGCTATGCCGGCAAGGGCGCGATCCGCTACGCATGGTGATGCCTGGTTCTCGAACTAGCGCGTCGCCAGCACCACGGCCGCCAGTGTAAAGATCAGCGCGGCGATCTGGCCCGGCCCCAGCGGCTCGCCCAGCGCGAGCGCGGAGGCGACCACGCCGATGACAGGCACGGCCATGGTGCCGATCGCGGCCACTGACGCCGGCAGCCGCGCCAATGCTGCGAACCAGCTGACATAGGCAATGCAGAACTGCACCACGGTGGAATAGACCAGCAGCCACCAGCCGACCGGCGTCACCAGCGAAAGATGCGTGGTCTCGACCAAGAGGCCGATGATCGAGATCGGCAGGCAGCCGATCCCGATCTGCCAGGCCGCAGCCGTGATCGGCGGCAGATGGATCGGGTACTTCTTCGAGAACACCGTGCCGACGGCGAAGCCGAGCGCGCCGCCCAGCGCCATGATGATTCCAGGCAGCTTCTCCACGCTCGCCGCAAAGCCGTTGCCGCCCATGATCGAGGCCAGGCCGACGAAGGCCATCACCAGCCCCAGCGTGCGCAGCACGGTCGGCCGCTCGCCCAGCACCGGCCAGGCGATCAGCGAGGCCCAGACCGGCATGGTGTAGGCGATCAGCGCCGCCTCGCTGGCCGGCAGCCAAAGCAGTGCCAGGCCCATCAGCACCATCCAGCCGGTGACGTTGAGGACGGCGGCGGTCAGTAAGCGCGGCCAGATCCCCGGCCCCACCTTGAGGCTCTGCCGGCGGATCAGCGCGAGGGCGGCGAGCAGCACCGCGCCCAGCACGCCGGTCACCCCGCGCAGCGTCAGCGGCGGCAGCTCGGACAGCAGGAACTTCGTCACCGGCCAGTTGAAACCCCAGCCGATCGAGGTGATGGCGAGGAACATCAGGCCGGCCGGGGCGATGCGCGGTCGCGCATCCCGGCGAGTCGAATCAAGCATGTGGGGTACCCGGCAAAATCGCGGTCAGCTTGGCGCGGATTCGCACGCGCCACCACCACCCCGGCGGGCATGCCTGCCCTCACCTTCCGTAGCCCTACGTGAGTCCCGCTGAGGCAACCCCGGTCCCGAAAAATATACCTGCCCTGTGAACAGCGGGGTGAAGGGTCCGTATCGTCACGGGATGCAAATTTTTTTGGTTGGGAATCCCTGAGGACTCACTGATACTTGGCTCAACAACAGGCGCGGGCTTACCCCCTGTTATCCCCCGCAATCCACCATATTTAGTATTTGATTCAGGAACTCGCACTAGTTCTTGACGGGCGCAACGGAGAGTCCTAGCTTTCGGTCCGTTCGGCGCGAGTGAGTTTGCGTCCCGCCGGCACTCCCCCAAAGGGTCTCGCAAATCGTCACTCCGCCAAGCCAGCCAAAGGCCGCGGATGAGGGCTTGTCTGCCCTCGAAATGCAGACCTTCGGGCGCCAGAACGGGCCGGCAACAGGCTCGGATGGCATTGGTTGAAGTGGCGTGTGGGGCGTTGAACGCATGTCGCGCACATCCCCTTGGGGGCGGATGGGTGTGGACATGCCGGCGGATGAAAACCATCGCGCCGGGAGAAACTGGGCCGGATCCACCGGCTGAACTGCGAAGCCTTTGGGCCGATGAGGCCCTCGGAGGAATCGCGAACCGAAATAGCGACCCGGGCGCCTTGCGGAGGCAGTCCGGCAGATAAAAGGACGGGGCAAGACCATGCGGATTGAGCGGCGCCACACCACTTCGGGACAGTCACCTTACGCCGGGATCGATTTCCGGCTGACCACGTCGGAGATCCGGAATCCCGACGGCTCGGTCGTGTTCAAGCTCGAGAACGTCGAGGTGCCGACCGAGTGGTCGCAGGTCGCCTCCGACGTGCTCGCCCAGAAGTATTTCCGCAAAGCCGGCGTCGCCGCGCGCCTGAAGAAGGTCGAGGAGGAGTCCGTCCCCTCCTTCCTGTGGCGCTCCGTGCCCGACACCGAGGCGCTCGCCGCTCTCCCCGAGAAAGAGCGCTTCGTCAGCGAGCTCTCGGCCAAGCAGGTGTTCGACCGGCTCGCCGGCTGCTGGACCTATTGGGGCTGGAAGGGCAACTACTTCTCCTCCGACGAGGACGCCCAGACCTTCTATGACGAGATCCGCTACATGCTCGCCATGCAGATGGTCGCGCCGAACTCGCCGCAATGGTTCAACACCGGCCTGCACTGGGCCTATGGCATCGACGGCCCCGGCCAGGGCCACTATTACGTCGACCCCTTCACCGGCAAGCTGACCAAGTCCAAGTCCGCCTACGAGCACCCGCAGCCGCACGCCTGCTTCATCCAGGGCGTCGGTGACGACCTCGTCAACGAGGGCGGTATCATGGACCTCTGGGTCCGCGAAGCCCGCCTGTTCAAATACGGCTCCGGCACCGGCTCCAACTTCTCCCGCCTGCGCGGCGAAGGCGAGAAGCTCTCGGGCGGCGGCCGCTCGAGCGGCCTGATGAGCTTCCTCAAGATCGGCGACCGGGCAGCCGGCGCGATCAAGTCGGGCGGCACCACGCGCCGCGCCGCCAAGATGGTCGTCGTCGACGTCGATCACCCCGACATCGAGACCTATATCGACTGGAAGGTGAAGGAGGAGCAGAAGGTCGCCGCTCTCGTCACCGGATCCAAGATCAACCAGAAGCACCTCAAGGCGGTGCTGAAGGCCTGCGTGAACTGCGAAGGTTCGGGCGACGACTGCTTCGACCCCGAGAAGAACCCGGCGCTCCGCCGCGAGATCAAGCTCGCGCGCCGCAGCCTCGTGCCCGACAATTACATCAAGCGCGTGATGCAGTTCGCCAAGCAGGGCTACAAGGACATCCAGTTCGACGTCTATGACACCGACTGGGATTCGGAAGCCTACCTCACGGTTTCGGGCCAGAACTCCAACAACTCGGTCTCGCTGAAGGACGACTTCCTCCGCGCCGTGGAAACGGATGGCGACTGGAACCTCGTGGGACGCACGACGAAGAAGATCACCAAGACGCTGAAGGCGCGCGACCTCTGGGAAAAGATCGGCTACGCCGCCTGGGCGTCGGCCGACCCGGGCCTGCACTTCAACACCACCATGAACGACTGGCACACCTGCAAGGCGTCCGGCGACATCCGCGCGTCCAATCCGTGCTCGGAATATATGTTCCTGGACGACACGGCGTGCAACCTCGCCTCCGCCAACCTGCTGACCTTCTACAACACCGAGACCAAGCAGTTCGACGTCGCCGGCTACGAGCACCTCTGCCAGCTCTGGACCATCGTGCTCGAAATCTCCGTGATGATGGCGCAGTTCCCGTCGCGCGCGATCGCCGAGCTCTCCTACGAGTTCCGCACGCTCGGCCTCGGCTATGCCAACATCGGCGGCCTGCTGATGACCATGGGCCTGTCCTATGACAGCAAGGAAGGCCGCGCGCTCTGCGGCGCCCTCACCGCTGTGATGACCGGCATCACCTACAAGACCTCGGCGGAGATGGCGGCCGAGCTCGGCACCTTCCCGGGCTACAAGAAGAACGCCGCGCACATGCTGCGCGTGATCCGCAACCACCGCCGCGCCGCCCACGGCCAGTCCAACGGCTACGAGGCGCTCTCGGTGAACCCGGTGCCGATGGACCTCGTCTCCTGCCCGCAGGCTGACCTCGTCAGCCACGCGCAGGCCGCCTGGGATGCGGCGCTCGAGCTCGGCGAGAAGCACGGCTATCGCAACGCCCAGACCACGGTGATCGCACCGACCGGCACGATCGGCCTCGTGATGGATTGCGACACCACCGGCATCGAGCCCGACTTCGCGCTGGTCAAATTCAAGAAGCTCGCCGGCGGCGGCTACTTCAAGATCATCAACCGCGCGGTCCCCGCGGCGCTGCGCGCGCTCGGCTATCGCGAGAGCGAGATCGCGGAGATCGAAGCCTACGCCGTCGGCCACGGCTCGCTCTCCAACGCGCCGGCCATCAACGCCTCGACGCTGAAGGCCAAGGGCTTCACCGATGAAGCCATCGCCAAGGTCGAAAAGGCCCTGCCGACCGCCTTCGACATCAAGTTCGCCTTCAACAAGTGGACCTTTGGCGAGGATTTCATCCGCGACCAGCTCGGCATCGGTGCCGAGGCGATCGCAGCCCCCGGCTTCGACCTGCTTCAGGCCGTGGGCTTCACCAAGCGCGAGATCGAGGCGGCCAACGTCCACATCTGCGGCGCGATGACGGTGGAAGGTGCCCCGCACCTGAAGGCCGAGCACTATTCGGTGTTCGACTGCGCCAATCCCTGCGGCAAGATCGGCAAGCGCTATCTGTCGGTCGAGAGCCACATCCGCATGATGGCGGCGGCCCAGCCCTTCATCTCGGGTGCGATCTCCAAGACCATCAACATGCCGAACGACGCCACGGTGGAGGACTGCAAGTCCGCCTACATGCTGTCGTGGAAGCTCGCGCTGAAGGCCAACGCGCTCTATCGCGATGGCTCGAAGCTCTCCCAGCCGCTCAACTCGCAGCTCATCGCCGACGATGAGGACGAGGAGGATGCGGCCGAGTCACTCTACGAAAAGCCGATGGCGGCGCGTGCCACCCAGGTCTCGGAAAAGATCGTCGAGAAGCTGGTCGAGCGCATCATCGTGATGCGCGAGCGCGAGAAGATGCCGGATCGCCGCAAGGGCTACACCCAGAAGGCGGTCGTCGGCGGCCACAAGGTCTACCTGCGGACCGGCGAATATGACGACGGCCGTCTCGGCGAGATCTTCATCGACATGCACAAGGAAGGCGCAGCGCTCCGCTCCTTCATCAACAACTTCGCCATCGCGGTGTCGCTGGGCCTCCAGTACGGCGTGCCGCTCGACGAATATGTCGACGCCTTCACCTTCACCCGCTTCGAGCCGGCGGGCCCCGTGCAGGGCAACGACAGCATCAAGTACGCGACCTCGATCCTCGACTACGTCTTCCGCGAGCTCGCGGTGAGCTACATGTCGCGCTTCGATCTCGCCCATGTCGATCCGACCGAGTCGAACTTCGACGCGCTCGGCAAGGGCGTCGAGGAAGGCAAGGAGCCGGACGAGACCCAGCACGCGACCAAGCTGGTCTCGCGCGGCCTCACCCGCTCCCGCACCGACAACCTCGTCGTGATGCGCGGCGGCTCCACCGCGGTCGCCCAGGGTAACGACAGTGCCCCGACCGGTGGCAGCAAGGTCACGGCGCTGGCCTCGCACGGCGCAAGCGCGCGGGTCGGCGATGCCCTGGAAGGCGCGGTCGCGCTGAAGCAGGAAGTGGCCCACGACCTGTCGCCGACGGAGAAGCTCGAGCAGCTCCAGTGGAGCAAGTCCGGCACCGCGCAGACCCTGGTTCCCAGCAAGGCCGAGCGCCGCGCGGAAGCCAAGGCCAAGGGCTACGAAGGCGAGATGTGCTCGGAGTGCGGCAACTTCACGCTGGTGCGAAATGGCACGTGCATGAAGTGCGATACTTGCGGCAGCACGACCGGGTGTTCGTGAGCACCACGTTATAGTCGCAGCCTTGGCGAGACCCGCTGATCGACTCAGCGGGTCTTTTGCTATTGGTCCCCAGCGAATATTCAGCTGCAAACGCACCCGCAGCGGGCGAGCTAACCATGAAGTTCCGACTTCTATATGAGGGTCCGATCGCACCAAAAAGCGGGCGACCGAACGCCCCTTCCGGGGGCGTTCGAACTCGCACCTAGCTTTGGTAATCGGGATTTCCGTCGATACGACCGCTGAGAGCAATTGAGCGAAAATGGCCTTTCGCGATGAAGCGCCAGTTTCTGCGGCTGGCGGCGGATATCGGCAATTCGTAGCTCGGATCAGGGTAGCGATATCTGGGAAGGGTGTAGGAATGGGTGGAGCGTTCGCTCCACCCATCCTACGAGACCTCACGGCTCATCATTCGCCGGCGCGTTGCGGCGTGCTTGCCTTGCGGCTTGTCTTGCGTCTTTTCTGGCAACCCAGTGCGCGCGAAATCGCTTCGCGGCATGAAACGCCCGCGGCGCCACGACCTGAAACGCTATGGAGGCAACGCCGGCGACAAATCCCTTCACCACGTCAAAAGCGAAATCGGGTCCAAAATACTCCCACATGACCCTGCATCCTTCTTCGCGAAGGCACCGCCGGGCAGTCGTGGGCTGACATGAAAAATGGAAAGGCCCCGTCCGTCACCGGCGGGGCCTCAAGAAAAATCCCTGCACGCGCCGTTGCGCGCACGCGAAAATCTCTCGGTTCACCCGCTCATGGTGGACACGATGAAAGAGCTGCAAAGCATGGCCGTGCGATTGAAAACGCCCATAGCGATCATCCCGAAATTGCCAAATGCCGACCCGCCGGTGCGCATCGCCGAGCAAGCGCACGAGGGTATAGTGTCGGTGCTAAAGAAGCAGACCCGAGGGCTGCCGTCTGTGTGCCATTTCACAATTGGCGGAAGACTTTTATAAGGCGTGATGAGCAAGCGTGGCCCGCAGGAAGGACCGCCATGAACGGCAATCGCTACTACGGGGTTCGGGTCGAGGGCGCCAAATACGGCGTGGGTTTTGGCTCCGCACTCGCCATCGCAATCTCCTACACCAACAATCATTCGATCCTGTGGGCGATCATCCACGGCATCTTGGGCTGGCTCTACGTGGTCTATGTCGCCCTGTTCGGGTGACGACGAACGCGCGAGGACCAGGACGCCCGTCATTGCGAGCCACCGGGTCCGCGCGGAGCGCGGCCCGATGACGGGCGCTGCGAAGCAGTCCAGGCCGTCACCCGCGAATTGCGCCTTGCCGATGCCCGGCAAAATCTCACCACATGGCCGCCACGCAAGCGACAACCCACAATCGCGATTTCAGCGCAAACACGACGGAGGCTTGCGGCTTCAGCGATATTCAGGAGTCATTTGCAATGTTGAGTGCGGGCGAAAATAAGACAACGGGAAAATCCGGCCGGCGCGGCGCGAAGAAGAAGGCCGGGCAACGGACCAGGGCCGGCGAGCAACACGCAGCTGCAGCCCATCAACTGCCGGATGCCTCGGCGGAGATCAGCCAAGAGACTAAGCAAGAGAACAAGCAAGAGAACAGGCAAGAGGCCGAGCAAGAGATAAGGCAAGAGACGAGCCGAGAGATCAGTGCTCAGGTACCCTCGGCTGCAGCCTTGCCGGGCGAGGCTTCCGGGATGGAGATCGCTGCAAGCGCGCCCGTCGCACCGGTGGAACCCTCCCAGGCCAGCCCGCAGGCGATTGCCGATGCCTATAGCGACTACACGAGGACGTCGCTTGAGCACGCCTGGAACTTCCTGGGAAAGCTCGCGGCGGCGCGCTCACCCGTCGAGGCCTTTCAGCTTCAGATGGAGTACGCGAAACAGGTGTGCGGATCGTTGATCGCCGAATCCCAGAAGATCGCCGAGTTGCATGGACAATTGACCAGACAAAGGGTCATGCATTTTGAGGGGTTCGTGGCCAAGCTCACCCAGACGACGCTCGAAATCCGCGCGACACGTCACTAACGACAACTGCGTACTCCGACGCAGGGGGGAGCGAGCGTAGCCCGGATGGAGCGACTTGTCCGCCGTAGCTCGAAGAGCGAAGGCGGAAGCGAAATCCGGGCTACCTGCCGCGGTCTCGGCATCGGCTAACGCATGATCCGGAAAAGTGCGAAGCGGTTTTCCGAAAAGATCATGCTCAAACAACAACCTAAAGCGCGATGACGATTCATCCCAATCTCATCGCGCTTTAGCCGGTTGTCTTGGCCCGCTGCACTTCGTGCGGGTGGCGACGATCGCCACGCCGATTTGACTTGCGAACGTAGGTGACGAGTGCCTCGGGGTTCTCGAGCTTGATCTTCAGCGCCGCGACCAATGCGTCCTCGGCTTCGATCGTGAGCACCTTGGCACGCACCCCGAGCTTCAACCCGACAGTATATGACGTCATGGCAGACTCCACGGGTCCAAGCTTCCACCGTACCTCAATCGGCGTCCCTTCGGAACAGCCCTACTCGACACATCCCCTTTCGCCGCCGAACAAAACCGGATCACGACCGCTCTACCAGGATCGGTGAACCGAGCTCTTCGAAATGAAAGAGCTGAAAGACCCGCTGGCCGTTGAAGTCGAGCACTCTCAAATCATCGGTCTCGTGCAGATTGCTTTCGACCGCGTGAAAGTGCCCGCCGTAGCGCTCTCTGGCGAGCGACAAGGGAACCTCGAACGCGACGAACTTGCCGATACCTTTTTGCCTGAGCACCCCAAGGAGCTTCTGGTCGTCCAGGGACTGGTGCGAGGTGAGAATGAGCAGCGGACCGCTCGCCGTGAGCAGCAGAAGCGATTTCATTGGATCCTCCTTTGCGCCCCTCCCTACCTGATCTTCGCCAGGACTCCTTCAGGCGCTCCAGCTCCGTACGAACCTGCGCCTCCATGGCGTCTTGCAATGCGAGTATGCCCTGCTGGACAATTCTGCGGAGGCCTTTCTGTCCAGATTCTGCTTCCAATCCCGGATGGCTTGCTTGGTGGCCTTTTGGGCCTCCGACGTCGTCTTAACGTACTCCTTCATGTGGGCGTCGGCCATTGAGCATGTCTGGCACTCCCGGGCCGCGGCCGGACCTGAAAGAAGCAGGGCGAGTGTCGCGGTAGAGACCCTCATGGCGCTTCCTCCCGCGATAGCACAGCACGTCGCAGGGATGCCCCGGGGAGCAGCGCCCGGCTGCTTCAGCAACCGTAGCCCGCCATAATTTCTCCTTCGCGCGCGCGTTGTGTTGGACAACGGTGAGGCCTATCCTTCCGACGATCGGACTGCCGCACTCCCATTGACGCCCGACTGGATGGAGCGCGCATCGGTGCCTGAAGCGAACGACCCCAAGCCTGATACCGACAAGCCTGATACCGACAAGCCTGAGGCCCACAAGCCTGAGGCCGCCAAGCCGGACGAGGTGCGCGCCGATGGCGGGCTGGCACGGGCCTATGACCAGATCAAGAGCGCAGAGCAAGACCTTGCGCGGCTGGACCGGCTGGTTTCCGGAATGGAACGCGGCAACGAAGCCCCGCGGGCCTCGCAGGCCAGCGCCGGTGCGAAGGCAGCCGAGGGTCCCAAGGACAAGGTGCCGGCACCGGTTAGCAAGGTGGGCAATCAAGGCCTGAAGGGAGATCGGACCATGCTGCGTGCCTTGGTTGGCCTCGTGTTGGCGATCGGCCTTCTCGGCGCCGCCTTCGCTTCGCAATATCGCGATGAGGCCAAGTCGATGACCAGGTCCATCATGGCGCGATGGGCTCCGCCGGCCGCGAGCGAACCCGCGCGAGCGTCCGTGGTCGAAAGTCCGGCGCAACCGCCGGCCGTGCAACTGGCTGCTGCGGATGGGCCCAGTCCGGTGCCCGCGCCGCCGCTCGGCAAGGAAACGGAAAGCGCTCCAAGAACTGACGCTCCAAGAGCTGAGGCTCCAAAACCTGACGCTGCAAGACCTGACGCGCCAAGAACCGGCGCCACGGCGCCTGATCCGTCATCGTCCGATCTCGCGCAATCGCTCAAGACCATCACCAGCGAGCTTGCGAGCATCAACGGAAAGCTCGAGCAACTGAAAAGCCGCAACGAGCAGACGCTGCGCGAGCAGGCCGACACCATTCAACAGCTCAAGGCGGCGCAGGAGAAGGATGCCGCGGACAATGCGCGCCTCGCCGCACAGGTCCAGGCGCTGCAAACGCAACTGACGACGTCAGCCGCGCCTGCACCCGCGAAACCGGTCGTGCGGAGCGCGACGAGCAACGAGACGGCTGCGCCTGCACGGCCGCACGTGCAAGCGACCGCCCCCCGGCGGCCCAGGCCACCGCCGCCGCGAGGACGCTGGATGCCCCCGCCCTATATGGCCGACCCCTACGATCCGGATTGGTAAGCCGTCAGCGTTCTCGGCCAAGAGGCTTGGTGCCAAGAGCCTTGGTGCCAAGAACCTTGGTGCCAAGAACCTTGGTGCTATGCTGCGCGGCGATCGGCCGGCAGGCCCTCGGCCAGATCTGTGCGACGTCACGACGGGCCTCGGCATGAAGGAGCAAGCCCATGACCAGGCACCTTTCACGCGTCCTGTTGACCCCAATGATGCTTCTGTTTGCAGTCTGCGCGGCCAGCGCCGCAGACGGCTGCGGCACCGGTTGCCACGCCACCGTTTCCGGCGCGTGCGTGGTCGATGGCTGGGCAACGGGTGCGCGGGTCTGGAATCAATGTCCGGCCACGTCGCGTGCGCGTCCGCCTTGCGGCGGTTCGGATTACGTCTGGGACTCTCGCAAACGGGCTTGTTTCCCGTCGACGCGCGATTGGCTTTGAAGCCCAGCCCGCAGGATGGGGGCGCGCGAGCGCTCACCCCATCCTGCGAACTACGCTCTACGCCCGCCTCACCGTACCTCGCACACCGACACCGTGGCTGCGATCCCGGTCGGCTCGAGCTCTTCCGTCGCAAGCTCCTCGCTGCAGTACTCGCCGACCGAGACGTCCTTCATCCTGCGCTTGACCTGCTCGCACGTCTTGCGGACGTCTTCCGTGAAGAGCGCGCATTCCTCGATGCGCTTGAAGATCTTCCGCCCCTCGTCGCGATACCCCGCTGCCGTCTCGCGCATGAAGGCGATCGCATCATGGACCTGGGCTGTCAGCGCCTCGCATTTTCGCGCGGCATCGATCAGCTCGGCGCCCATGGCCTCGATCTCTTTCGCAGCGGACTCATAGTCACGAATGACCGCCTCTGCACTGAGCGCGCCCACGCGCGTGACCCCCTCGGTGTGCTCGACGTAATCGGGCAGCGCAATTGAAGCAATCGAGCTTCCCGTGCGCACCGATGCAATGTCCGCCTCGAGCTGGACCAAGTTTACGCCTTCACGTCTGCGCAATTGTTCGACACTTGCCATGATTGACCCTCCCAATACGCTCCCCGTACCCCAAACGGCGCTGAGTGTATTACGTGGATAAGCGACCTTCTAATCAGATATGTCGTTGACAGTCGCAGCTTTACCATTTTTGTGCAGTTTCCGCCGCGGCACGCAGCGATGATGGATGTCATCAACGCTCAACCTCTCATAGTTGCGGTTCGAATTGCGGTGACGGTGCACCCAACTCTCAGAGGACAGGGACGAATCGTTGCAGTGATACCCCCACACGATCCATAGGATGGGTGGAGCGAGTCGATCCCCATCGACCCCGTCAGGTGATGGATTTCGCAAAGCCTCAACTCATCCACGCGCTCCCACCAGACCCATGCCACGAAAAAGCAAACGCCTCCTCCCCCGCCTTCGCAGCGTCCGGCGAGGCGCCCGGTGGATGCGAAAGAGGTTCGCGCGCGCACCGCGGATGGTTCGGATCGCAGGCAGCGTGGCGATCCTGCTTGCGGTCGCTGCGCTTCTGAACATCGTCTATCACGTCATCCGCAAGCCGACCGAGCTGTTCGTCCTTGTCGGCAACGCGCTCGACAAGGAGCCGGCCGAGAACTGGCGGCAATACGGGCCGCTGTTCCGAAGCTTTTCCACCGCGACGATCACGCCCGAATTGCTGGCCGCGCTGGCGCAGGTCGAGAGCTCGGGCAATCCCGTGGCGCGCACCTACTGGCGCTGGCGATTGAGCCTCAATCCGCTCGCGATCTACCGGCCCGCCTCCAGCGCCGTCGGCCTCTACCAGATGACCGATCCCGCCTACGCCGACGCCGCACGGTTCTGTGTCCGCGGCAACGCGGTCACGGAGACCGGTTGCGGGTTCACGGGCCTCTATAGCCGCGCGATCCCGAGCCACGCCATCGAGCTGGCATCGGTGTATCTGGACCGCAACGTGGCTGACGTTCTCGCTCGCGCGGGCGATGTGAAGGCAAGCCGCGAGCAGAAGCAGGATCTGGCCGCCTTCATCCATCTCTGCGGCGCCGGTCCCGCCACAGCCTACGCGCGCCGCAAGTTTCAGATGATCGCCGACGAACGCTGCGGCGATCACTCGGTTGCAAGCTATATCGCCAGGGTCAACGCGATGAAGCGGCAGTTCCTGCGGCTATCGGCGGATGACCCGTAGGGTGGGTTTGCCTGCGGCTGCGCGAAGCGCACCAGCCTAGACATTCATGGTCGCGAGGGCGCGCGTCCCTATATGCGGGTGCTTTCCGCCGCGCGCTTGCGCCCTACCTGATCTTCGCCAGGCACTCCTTCAGCCGCTCCAGCTCGGAACGAACCTGCGCCTCCATCGCGTCCTGCAATGCGAGTATGCCCCTGCTGGACAATTCGGCGGAGGCCTTTCGGTCCAGATTCTGCTTCCAGTCCCGGATTGCTTGCTTCGTGGCCCTTTGGGCCTCCAACGTTGCCTTAGAGTACTCCTTCATGCAGGCGTCGGCCATTGAGCATGTCTGGCACTCCTGGGCGGCGGCCGGGCTTGAAAGAAGCAGGGCGAGTATCGCGGTAGGGACTCTCATGCTGATTCCTCCCGCCCAGGAGCATAGCACGTCTCGGGGATGCCTCGAGGAGCAGCGCGCAGGATGGGTGGAGCGCTTGCGAAACCCATCATTCCATGACGGCCATTGATGGGTTTCGCTTCCGCCTTCGCTCTTCGAGCTACGGCGGACAAGTCGCTCTACCCATCATACGCATCTATTCCTCTACCACCAGTACGGCCACCGCCATCCCTCGTAGCGGACCCATGACGACACATAGGGCGGACCGTTCGGATCGACCCGGTCGTCTTCAGGGCGATAACGATATCGTGGAACAATGTAGTAATCCCACGGCGTCGGCCTGAGCACGGGCGCCGTGACGATAAGCCTCTGCTGTGGTTCGCGAACCACTTGGGCCTTCCGCGTCCGGGCCTCAGCGCCCGATATCCCGAGGTTGCACAGCACCAGGGCCGTTCCGAGCGCACACGCGGCGGTGATGATCTTCATGCGTTGGTCTCCTTCCCTGGAAGAGTGCAAAAGGACGCAAGGCAAGGCAAGCTAAATTCGCTCGCGCTACGTGCGCGCGCGGCGCAGAGCCTCCTCCAGCTTTTTCCTTTGCTTGTCCCACCGGCCCTGCTCGGCCTCGGCGCGTTCGTCGAGCACAGCCCGCTCGGCTTCGATCGCCTCCGCCTTCGCGGCGTGCTCCCGCCTCGCATTGTCCAGCGCCGCCTGGGCCGTGGCCACCGCCTTGTCGCGGCGCGCGCGCTCCTTGGCGCGCTCCTTGGCGAGGGCGACCTCTTCCTTGCGTCGCTCGGCGTCCCGCCGCCGCTCTTCCTTCTCGAACGCCGCGGCGGCTTTGCGCGCGTCCTGATCGTCAATCTTGCGTGACTGTTTTGTTACGCCCTCGGCCGGAGGCTGCTTCGACTCGGATTTGGACTCGGGCTTGGACTTGGAGTTGGAGTTGGGTTTGGGTTTTCGCTTGGCCTCATCGTCGGCGAGATCGGTCGGCAGCGCGGCGTTCTCGGTGAACGGGCCGCCGGAGCCGACCGGACGCCGGAGCACGACGCCCGGGCTTGCCATGGTCGCCGCGACGATGTCGGGGTCGTCGGTCTCCCTCGCGGCGCCCTGATGGAAGAGGTTGGAGCTCGCGCCCCAGGCCTCCAGCGCCGCCTTCATCGAGGGTGCGGCGACCGCCTGGTCGTAGAAGCCGAGCGAGGTCTGGTAGGTCTTCAGTTTTCTCTTCAGGTCTTTCGGCATGTCTCCCCGCGGCCCGGCGAAGCACCTCTCCCTCGCACCGGCGCCACCATGCCATAGTGCCCCTGTTTTGCCCGACGAGTCAAATTTTATTCGGGATCACCGAAATCGATCCGAGGCAAGCAACGATCGGGATTGCCGACGGTGCAGCACAATATTCGGTCCCGCAGACCCCTGAAATCACGCGAGTTTTCTACGGTGCATGGGGTTGTTTTCGACATTTTTGTTGGCCGGACAGTTCCGCGAGGTGTGCCCCTACGCCGCGTCGACGTCCTCAGGCGGCGGACCTGCGACGAGCCCGTCGAGGCCGACCATCAGCAAATCGGCAATGTGCATCAGCTGGTAGAGCGGAATGTCGGCCTCGCCGTTCTCGGCCAGCGCCAGGAAGGCGGGCGTCACGCCGATGCGCTCGGCGAGCTGGACTTCGGTGTAGCCGCGGGTCTCGCGCGCCGCTCTGACGCGCGCACCGATCCCGAGCCGATGCCGGGACTGCTCGTCCGCGGTCATCATGACGGCCTGTTCGTCCGGGCTCGCATAACCCTCGGCGAACGCGGTGCCGATCAGTCTGCCTTTGCGCCAGGCGACGCGGCAGTCCTTGCGCAGTCCGCTGCTGAAGACCAGCGTGAACTGCTCGGCGACCCATAGCGACGAGTTGAGCTGCAGGCGGGCGCCGGTGCCGGAGACATCGCGGATCGTGCAGGGCACGCTGATGAGGCTGCCGGTGCCGTTGTCGAACTCGACAATCCCGGTTCGCAACGTCTGATGTCTGGCAGCGGCACGATGCTCGCTCATGACCTGGACTCCCAAAGCTTGCGGCAGCGTCGAACGGCGTAGCCGACGCATCCGTATGATCAGGACATGGATACCGCGGAATTTTTCCCGAACTCCTAAGGCTCCGGCACTTCAACCGGGACCGGACGCCATGGTAAAGGATTTGCTCCCAATCCATCTTTTCCGGCGGAATGCGTGCGGCGCGCCCGTGAGAGCGTTTTCGAGCGAAGTGGATACCGGTTTTCGTAAAGAAAACGCGCCAAAACAAAAACCTGGAGCAAAGGCTCTAGGGGGTGACGAGGCAAGCAATGACCGAACCGATGAAATGCCCGAACTGCCAGTCCGAGCACGCCTATCAGGACCGCGATCTCTGGGTCTGTCCGGAATGCGCCCATGAATGGCGCGCTGGGGGCGATGCGGCCACTCCGGTCGCGCAGGAGGCCGGCGTGTGCGATGCGCATGGTAATGCGCTCGCCGATGGCGACAGCGTCATCGTGATGAAGGACCTCAAGGTCAAGGGGTCGTCGTCGGTCGTCAAGGGCGGCACCAAGGTCAGGAACATTCGCCTCCAGGACGCCACCGACGGCCACAACATCGCCTGCAAGATCGACGGCATCGGCGCGATGAATTTGAAATCGGAGTTCGTGAAGAAGGCTTAAGCCGCCCGCGTCCGCTCGCGCTATTCCTCCAGCAGCGCGTCATACCCTTTCGCGCTGAATGCCAGCAGACAAAACCCGTGCCCGAACGGATCGGCCAGCATGGCGATCCGGCCATAAGGCACATCGCACGCGGGCGCCTCGAGGGTCGCACCGGCGGCAAGTGCGCGCGCGACGGCGGCATCGACATCGTCGACGACGACGTCGATATGCAGCGGCGTCCAGTGCCGCTCGTAGCGCCGGCGGTCGCTGCCCGCGCCCGGTGTGCCGGCCTGCTTGGTCAGAAGATACACCGGCGCCGGCCAGCCCAGCAGCTCGACGAAGTCGGTGCCGAAGTGGCGGCCGACCGTCAGGCCGAAGGCGGCGGTGTAGAAGGTGGTCGCTTGCGCTGCGTCGGGAACGTCGATGTTGAGCAGGATGGTCATGACGGACAGCGTAGCCCGGATGGAGCGGACGCATAATCCGGAATGTTGCCGCACCTCCGGTCGCGCTATGCGATCACCGCTGCCGCTGCGCCAGATAGAACCCGCACAGCACCGTGACCAGGCCCGCCACCTGCAACATCGTCGGCGGCTCGCCGAGCAGCAGCCAGCCGACCAGGAGCGTCAGCGCCGGCACGCAGGCCGGGATCACGGCGGCGCGGGCGACGCCGAGGCGTTGGACCGAGACAGCGAACAGATAAAGCGCGGCGGGGCCGGCGAGCACGCCCTGCGCCAGCGCCTGAATGGCATTCTCGGTCACGCCGATCGCCGCGACATGGGCGAGACCGACGGTGGCGAGATAGATCGGCAACAGCAGCAGCGACAGCACGTTGATGACGAGCGCGGCCGACACGGCGGAGACGCGCCAGTGCCGCAGCAGCGCGCCAAAACCGGCGAACATGAATCCGGTGAGCACGAAGATCAGATCGCCGAGCACGCCGTCGGACCCAATATGGCCGATCGATTCGGCGCCGATCACGCAGAGGCCGCCGACGATGACCAGGGCGCCGGCAAGGCGCGAGGCGGAGATGTGCTCCTTCAGCACGACTGCCGCGAGCAGGAGGCCGCCGAGCGTCGCGCAGGAGGGCTGGATCACGCTGCCGTGGCCGAGCGGCACGAACAGGAATCCGGTGTAGGAGATCAGCGACATCACGGGACCGCCGAGCACCATCAGCACAAGGCCCCTGCCCCAGCCGATGCCACAGAGATCACCGATGCCGGCGCGCGCGACCAGCGGCAGGAACGCGATGCCCGACCAGACATAGCGATGCACGAGCAGATCGACCGGGGTGAAACCGACCTTGAGGCCGTGCCGCGTGCCGGCAAAGCCCAGCGCCCAGAACAGCGCAGCCGACAGGCCGCAGACGACGCCGAGTAACGCCGGCGCCGCATCGTTCTTCTGAATGAGAGCGTCAGCGCCGCTCGTTCGCTGATCCATGAGGAAGCCTTATGTCAGCGCGTGAGCCGCCTCAACCCACGCCGTTGCAGGTCTGGCACACGGCGAGATTCCGTAGCTCGGATGGAGCGTATCAACCGTCATGCCTCCTCGCCGAACACCATCCGCCATCCCTTGCGCGTGTCCATGTATTCCCGCACCTCGCGAATGCGGTCCCCGGCCACCGTGAACACGAAGCAATAGTCGTTCTCGTAGGGCTTGCCGCCCGCAAGCGTGGCACGCATCCGCTCTTCCACGATCACGACATCGCCGTCGGCGTAGACGCTGCGGAAGGCGATATCGATCTCGGAAAACATCCTGTGCATCTCCTGCGCGATGAAGCGCGCGATCGCTTGCGCGCCCACCATGTGATCGGTGTGATCGAGCGCGACGGCGGTGGCGTTGCCCTTCGGCGCGATCCATTCGGCATCGTCGGTGAACAGTGCGGCGATGCGGCCGGCATCGCGCGACGAAAAGGTCTTCCAGGCGTTGAGGACGATGTCTTTCGGGCTGGTCACGGCGCGCTCCAGAACTGGCATTGAGGGGGCTTGCATCGAGGGCTGGCTTCTAGGCCGCCATGCGCGTTGCGGCTCGCCACAATCGGACTCGGTCATCCCGCGGCCCTTCCGCCCGCGCAGGCATGCGCTATCATCCGGTCATGCTGAGTTTTGACGACTGCAACGCCGCGCGCCTGCGCAGGGATTCCCGCTATGACGGCCGCTTCTTCACCGCGGTGAAGACCACGGGCATCTATTGCCGCCCGGTCTGTCCGGCCAAGCAGCCGCTGACGCGCAACGTCGTCTATTACCCGACGGCGGCCGCGGCCGAAGCCTCTGGCTTCCGGCCCTGCCTGCGCTGCCGTCCCGAAACCGCACCGTTCTGCCCGGCCTGGAACGGCACGCGTTCGACGGTCGCGCGCGCGGTGAAGCTGATCAACGAGGGCGCGCTCGATGAAGATTCGGTGGTGACGCTCGCGATGCGGCTCGGCATCTCCTCGCGTCACCTGGCGCGCTTGTTCGAGCGCCATGTCGGCGCGACGCCGCAGCAGCTTGCCAAGACGCTGCGCGTCCAGCGCGCAAAACGCCTGCTCGATGCCGGCGAACGCACCATGACCGACATCGCGTTCCAGGCCGGCTTCGGTAGCCTGCGGAGATTCAACGCCGCGTTCGCCGAGCTCTATGGAAGATCGCCGTCCAGCCTGCGCTCATCGAAGCATGCGTAGCCCGAATCGAACTGCGCAAGTTCGCTCAGAAAAACCCGGGGCTGAGATCGAGTCCATAGGTCAGGCTCAGCACGAACACGAACAGCGCGGCGGCTGCGAACAATGCAATATGTCTGAGAATAAACGCGCGCGGCGAGGTGGTGGCAATAACGGCTTTTTGCGCAACGGGCATGACGGCTCCATTATGAAAACGGTTTTTGGCCGCCACTAAGCGGCGCCCGCATCAGGCGCCGCGATCTGCAAAGCAACTATTAAAGAGATCACACGCGTCTTGAACGGCCGTACACAACCGGCGCGCGACGGCGATTTTTCTTGCCGCAGCTTTCTCAACCCGCGCACGGCCGCGCCAAATCACGGCTCGCCTCTCAAAAAAAGACCGCGCTCCCGAAAGAGAACACGGTCCGCGCAGGCTCGGGAGGAGACGAGCCAGATTCGTGTTGTCTTCAGACGATTGAGATCAGCGGGCCGTGCCCGTCGTGACATCCGCGGTCTTGACCTTGCGCGGCGTCAGCACGCGGGCCTGGTGGACCGAAGCGACCGTGGTCGGCACGGTTGCCTGCTGCTCGACATGCGCGGCACCAAGCACGCGCACCTGCAGGGGGGAGACCGGAAAACCGTTGGCCTCATAGGTCGGCAACTCGGCGGCGAAAGCCGCGGTGCTGCCCGCGATCGTCAGGATGGCGGCGGCGATCGACAGAGTCTTCTTGTTCATTGGTGATGCTCCTGAGTGGAAGGTTCGGAGCACATTTAAGCGCGTTTTGCTGCATTGCGACATGCTCCGTTGCATTGCAACAGCGCGCCCGCTGCATGGCAATATGTTTAATGCGCACAAGCGCTTGGTCAAAGCCCTGCCAGACGCGACATGACACTTTTATGGGCGGCGGTCAGGTACCGAGCACATGCCCCGCGTCCACGCGGCCTATTTCAACGCCGTCGCCAGCGATTGCAGCTTTGCGACGAGATTGGTGCCGAGCGCATAGATGATCTCGATGATCGCCAGCGCGATACCAGCTGCAATCAAGCCGTATTCGATCGCGGTGGCGCCGGATTCATCGGCGGCAAATTCGGTCAACAGGCATTTCAATTTCACAACTCGCATCCCTTCCAACTCTACCGCACGTTGCTGGCACGGGAGAGATACCAAGCCGCAATCCAAGATTGAGTCAATTCAACCCCTTCAATTTGATGACAATGAATGGCTGGCGCTTTTCAGCCACTTGCCGCCCCTCAAACCGCAGGGAACTCGCGTTGCACCTCGGCAACACCCGCCCGAAAAGCCCCATTTCGCCTCTTTGCGCCATTGCGCCGCCACACCATCCTCCGAACAATTGACGCGTCACGTGCCTGGCTGTGCAAGATTGGTTCGAACAGAACCGTTTGGAGGCAGGGATCATGAATGATCGGCGGTCTCTTCTGGTGGCGGTCTCGTGCCCCTCGGCCGTTCTCGCCGGCTGGCTGGCGCTCTCCCTGTCCGCCTACGCTCCGGCCCTCATCGAGAAAGGCAGCGCCAATGCTTCCGCCGTGTCGCACGCGAAAGATCTTGGCCGGCTCGAGCTCGCCGACGTCCCGCATGCTGCGGCCATCGAGGATGGCATCGCCCTGACCGCCGATATCGCAGCCGCTGTCGCTGCGACACCGAATCCGGATCCGGCCCCCGAGGCCGCAACAGCCGAGATGCCCGCCGCCGTCATCAAGCTCGCCTCGGCCGATCCGGCGCTGATCTTGCCGGCGGAAGCGCCGCCGGCGCTACAGATTTCACCTGAACCCGCGCCCGTCCTCAGCGAGGCTGCACCAGCAGAAGCCGCACCGGCGCCGGAGCCCGTGGTCAAGCTCGCCTCCGCCGATCCCACCGAGATCGTGACGACAGATGAGCTGTCGCCCGCGGCGATCGCGACCGGCCCAGCGCCTGCCGCGAGCACGCCCTCGCCGCCGGCCGACACAGTCGCCGTGCTCGATGAATGCTTTGTCATGGACGCCTGCATCGACCGCTATCTGTGGACGCTCTATCAGCGCACCGCGAAGGAGGATTCGATCAAGGTCGAGGACCGCCGCCCCGTCACCATCAAGCGCAGGGGCAAGATGGTCACGGTGATGCGCAGCTTCACAAAGCTGGTTGATCAGGATTTTGGCTGGAAGGATCCGAAAGCGGCCGAGCGCGCCAGCATGCCGATGATGGACTACGTCATCGGCGGCATGGACAAGAGCTTCAAGCGAAAGCTGTTTCGCATGCTGCTCGCAGCCGAGTCCGCCGGCCTGTCGCCGGGCATCACCAGCGCGTTCCGCGACGACTACCGCCAGTCGATCGCGAGCGGCCTGAAGGCCGCCTCCGACCGCTCCTATCATGGCGGCAGCACGCGCGGTGGCTACGGCCACGGCATGGCGGCCGACATCGTCAGCACCCAGGGCAACAACCGCGCGCAGCGCTGGGTCTCGACCGAAATCCTGTGGAAGTGGGTTGACGCCAACGGCAAGGCATTCGGCATCGGCCGGCCCTATCTCGGCCGCGATCCGCCGCATGTCGGCCCGGTCGACGGCCAGGAATACATCTCGAAGCGTGGCACGGGAGACCGCAAGGAAGCGGCCAACGTGAGGTCCAAGAAGGTGATGCGGGCCGCGGCCCACGCAAAGCTGCGAAAGACACACGCCGCACGCGAGCAGAAGAGTTTGGCCAAGCCGCAGAAGTCAGCGCAATCGGCCGGCAAGCGCGCGACCTGACCCTGTTACGGCTTCCGCCCGGGGATCGGCAGCGGTACGAGGCGCATCTCGGCGGTGCCTGCGTCTTGCGTGCGCACCAGCACCGCAAAGATGGTTTCGACCGCGAGCCGTACGGCCGCCTGCATCGCCTTGCCCTTGGCCAGATGCGCCGCAATCAGGCCGGCAAGGAGATCGCCGGTGCCTGAGGGGCGGATCGGCAACCGCGGCGTCGCAAAGCGCGACAGCTGGCCGTCGGCGCACAGGATCGTCTCCACCTGCCCTTCTGCCGTGTCGGCGAGCGTGCAGCCAGTAGCGACGACATCGATGCGACGTTGCCCCGCCAGCGCCGCGCAGGCCGTGCGCAGGCTCTGCGTGTCCGCGATCGTGACGCCCGACAGCAGCTCGAGCTCGAACTGGTTCGGCGTGGTCAGGTTGGCGGCCGGCAGCAGCCGGTGCTGCACCACGTCCAGAATGCCATCGGCGACGTAGACGCGGCCGTCATCGCCGATCACGGGATCGCAGAGATAGACGAGCTTCGAATTCCGCGTCAGCGCCCGCTCGACGAAGTCGGCGATCACAGCCGCGTTGCCAGGCGAGCCGAGATAGCCGGTGACGAGCACCGCGGCCTCATCGACGAGGTCGCGCTCCTCGACGCCTTTGAGGAGATCGGCGACGAGCTCGGTCTCCAGCACCCGCCCACGCAACGTCGGATAACGCGGATGGTTCGACAGCAGCGTCGTCGGCACCGCCGCGACGTTCACGCCCTCGGCCTGCATGGCATAGGCCGCCGCGCTGTTGCCGACATGGCCGTGAACCACCTGGCTTTGAATGGAGATCACGAGCATGCAGAGGTCCGTAAGATCAAATGCTGAGCGACGCAAGCGTAGCAGGAACGGCTGGTGTAGCCCGGATGGAGCGAAGCGCAATCCGGGGTTCTCAGATCGCGGCATGAATCCCGGATTACGCGGAGCTTGTCATCGGGCGGCCGCTTCGCGCCGACCCGTTGACTCCATCCGGGCTACAAGTTTAGAGCATCTCATACCCCAGCCCCGGCCGCAGCGCCTGCATCTTCCGCGCCAGCCGCCCGTGCCCCGTCTCCTCCGACCGCGCCAGCCGGTCAGCGATCGCGACATGGTCCGCATCGCTCTTGTGCTGATTGAGCTTGGCCTGCCCCTCGACGGTGTCGACCACGAGATCGACGACCCGGATCGCAGCCAGCATGCTCTCGCGCTTGCCCGGCTCCATTTGCGCGAGGTCCCAGGGCTGCTTCGGCAACCGCGCCTCGGACACCGCAAGCAGCGCATCGCCATGCCCGCGGTTCTCGTCCAGTTCGCGCAGATGCGCCACGCCCGACAGGTGCACGGCCTCGTAAAGCCAGGTCGAGACATTGTCGCGCGAAGAGTACCAGTCGTTGGAGATGTAGGCGTCGTCGCCGGCAACGATCAGCAGGAAGCGCCGCGTGCCGTCCGCAAGCGCAACGAGCGGATTCTTGGCGGTGAAATGGATCTGCACGACCACCTGCCCGTCGCGCTCGCCCAGCACGAACGGCACGTGCGAGGCCCGCGGACCGTGCTCGTCCGCCGCGACGATCATGCCGAAGCCGCGTTGCCCGGCAAATTCCAGCGCACGCTGCTCCTCGATGCGAAACTGGGGGCGAAGCACATGCATGGCGCGGCGCTCGATGGCTCGAATAGGGAACGGCGAGAGAAGGTTAACCCACGAGCCGGCAAGATCTGAAGAACAATCGGCCCGCAAACGCCGATGTCAGCAATGCCTCAGCGCCGCGCCAGCGTCGCAAGATAGGCGCAGAACATGTCGGCCATGGCATCGGCATAGACTGCGATCTCCGTCTCGCTCCGCGTCACTTCCGAAAAACTCTTGCCGACCTCGCTCAGCGTCGCCGTGATCAGCTCGCCGGCGAGGGTACGCGTCGCATCCGAGGCTTTCGGCAGCGCCTCCCGCATGAACGCGGCGACGATCCCCTCGCCGGCTGCCCGGGCGTCCTGCGCCTCGGGCGCGTCGCGATACAGCGGTGCAGCGTCACTGAGCGCGACGCGGATCGCGGCCTCCTCGCACTCGGAACGAATGAAAGCGTGGACCAGCGCGCGCAGCCGCGCCGGTGGCGGCTTCGCCGCATCCGCGAGGATCCCGCGCAAGAGCTCGCTCGTGCGCCGCCACTCGTCGCTCTGGAGGCGGAACAGGATCGCCGCCTTGTTCGGAAAATATTGGTAGAGCGATCCGACGCTCACACCGGCCCGCTCCGCCACCCGTGCCGTAGTGAAACGCTGCGCCCCCTCCTTGGCCAGGACCTGAACAGCGGCATCCAGAATGGCGGCCACCAGCCCGCTCGATCGGGCCTGTTGCGGCTGTTTTCGTGAGGAAATTGAACGGCTTCGACGGTCGGCCATGGCGTACTCGGGCAATGCGAATAGGAAATGCGACGAATTAGTCGTATTTCAACCGCTGGGCAAGCGCGCGCTTCCTCGCGAACTCCGGAGACATCAAATGACCACCCCGACCATCACAACGCTTGCGCCGCTGCTGGATCGCCTGTTTGACGAGGCCGAAGCAGCCAGGGGCGCAACGCACGCCGCCGTCGCCGATTTGTCCGACGCAGACCGGGCGCGGATGATGCGGAGCAAGACCGATTACCGCGACCTCTACGGACGCTTGAAGGACGCACCGCTCGCGGTCTCGCGCGAGACGGGTCACCTGCTCTACATGCTGGCGCGCAGTTCGCGCGCCAAGGCGATTGTCGAGTTCGGGACCTCGTTCGGCATCTCGACCCTGCACCTTGCCGCAGGCTTGCGCGACAATGGCGGCGGCCGTCTCATCACCAGCGAGTTCGAGCCGTCCAAGGCGGCACGGGCACGGGACAATCTTTCGGTTGGTGGGCTGATCGATCTCGTCGAAATCCGCGAGGGCGATGCGCTGAAGACGCTCAGCGCCGATCTGCCCGACACGATCGACCTCGTGCTGCTCGACGGCGCCAAGGCGCTCTACCCGGAGATCCTGGATCTGGTCGAAGGCCATCTCAAGCCGGGCGCGATCATCGTCGCCGACAATGCCGACGACAGCCCCGACTATCTCGCGCGCGTACGCAGGCCCGCAAGCGGCTACATGTCCACGCCCTTCGCCGAAGACGTCGAGCTCTCCGTGCGGATCAGCTGACGCCGCATAAAATCGACACTCCGAGCCGTCGTGCGATCTATCGCGCGGCGGCTTCGTCTTTTCGGCGAAACAGCCAAAACTCCGGCAAACCGCTGCCAACAGGCTCCGGCCTGTCGCAGGCTCGTCACTCACACGTGATACCTTCACCCGCCAAAAGCCATGTTCCGCGTGCTAAACATACCTACCGCGCGGTATCTTTCGCGCGCCACATCTGAGCTCGCCATGACCTCCGCCTTCAATGCCTACGCGGCGCTTGCCCTCGCCATCGTCTTCGAGGTGACCGCGTCCGCCTTCCTGCAACAGTCCGCGCAGTTCACGCGGCCATGGCCGACGCTGGCCATGGTGCTGTTCTACGTCGCCTCCTTCTACGCGCTGTCGGTGGCGATCCGGGTCATTCCGTTGAGCATCGCCTATGCGATCTGGGGCGGCGTCGGCATTATTCTGACTGCGACCGTCTCCTTCGTGCTGTTCCGCCAGATGCTGGACGCCGCGGCCTTCGTCGGCATCGGACTGATCGTGTCAGGGGTCGTGGTCATCAACCTGTTCTCGCAGACGACGGCGCATTGATGCCGGCCAGCGCCTACACCCGCGCCAAGCAGCCCGAGCAGGTCCGGCGCGCCCTGCTCGACCATGCCGCGGCGATCGCCATGGATCACGGCGTATCGGGGATCACGGTGCAGGCGGTGGCGGCGGCGGCCGGCGTCACCAAGGGCGGGCTGTTTCATCATTTCGGCAGCAAGCAGGCGCTGATCGAGGGCCTGTTCGCCGATCTCCTCGGCCGCGTCGATGCCGAGATCGACGCCGCTATCGAAACGGACCCGAAGCCGCGCGGCAGCTTTACGCGGGCCTATGTCAATGCGGTCTTCACCGGCAAGGCCTTCGGCTTTGCGACGCCCTGGGCGGCGCTGAGCATGGTCGTCGTCACCGATCCGTCCCTGCGCCGGCTCTGGAACGACTGGATGAAGGCGCGCCTGAAGCGTCACCGTACGACCGACGCGGCGCCCGAACTCCACGTTGTGCGCCTCGCCGCCGACGGCGCCTGGCTGTCCTACATCACGACGGGACAGACGCGCATGGGCGCGGACTTGCGTGCCGTGCACGACCGCCTGATCGCACAGACCTATCGGCGCGGATAACCGGAACGACAGCTATTGGCTCTGCACTGCCTTGGGCGGACGCGGCGCGGATTTGGCCGGCTTTGCACCGGACTTGGCCGCCGCGCGCGGCGGCGGTTCGTCGACGGACACCAGATAGGCGGCGAGCGCCTTGGCGGAGTCGGGGCTGGTTGCGTAATGGTCCTTCAGGAACCAGGCGAGCGTCAGGCTGAAGCGCCCTTTCGCCAATCCCCGCGGGCTGCGATGGCAGGTCGCGCAGCCGTCCGCGAAGAGCTTTGCGGCCGGCTTGCCGGCATCGAGATTTTGCGCGGACGCGACCGTCACCGTCAGCGCCGCGGCTGCGAGAGTCACCATGGGCGCGATCACGTCGCGCCCCGGTCGAAACAGCGAAATCAATGTCGTCCCCTAGAGCGTTTTCGAGCGAAGTGGATTCCGGTTCGCGTAAAGAAAACGCGTCAAAAGAAGAATCGGCCCCGTCGCGCGGTCACGCCGCCGATAGCTGATCGAATTCGGGCGGAGTGTAGGCCTTGCCGTCCGGGTCGGTGATGACGACCTTCCATCCCTCGCTCGCCCATACTTTTGCCTTCGCCACGATGAGCAACCGGCTCTCGCGGGCAAAACTGCACTTCTCATTGTCGCGTTCTGCGACCATTTTATAGGCCAATGCGCATCCCCTTGCGTCGCTCTGCACCCGCTCCCTCGTGGCAGCGGGCTTTGGCGGCAATTCGCCGGGAGCGTGGCAATTTGGTGCCATCGACGGCAGCATTGTGCCCTGGTTCCAACTGAGCGACGGAGATTGATCGTGCGCAGCATCAGAAGTGCGATTCTGCTTGTCGCGGGCTTGCCTGGCGTGGCGCTGCTTGCCACCGCACCTGCGCGGGCGCAGACCTACGATCCGCGCTATCCCGTCTGCATCGAGATCTACACCATCGACGGCAGCAGCATCGATTGCAGCTTCACGTCGATCGCGCAGTGCGCCGCGACTGCTTCCGGGCAGTCCGCCCAGTGCTACGCCAACCCTTATGCCCTGCGGAGCCGGCCACCGGGCCCGGGTCCATCGCCGCCGCGACGGAACCGTTAAGGTATCGCGATCCGCTTAGTGGACGCGAATGATATGGGGACGGCCGAGATCGATCAGCCCTTGCACCGCCGAGAGACGGTCGTCCAACGCTGCGATGGTCAGCAACAGGTTGTTGCGGCGCTCGTCGAGCATGCCCATCTCGGCACCGGTGAGCTTCGTGCTCGTCCGCTCCTTGTGAATCCCGTCGAGGGATTTGCGCAGCCCGGCGATCAGGCTGGACAGTTGTTTGGCCTCCTTGGTCATCGACCGCTTCGCGACATTTTGGCGGCGCGTCTCCGCCTGGCTCTGTCTCATCGTCATCCTCCCGTTGCCCCGCTGCCCCGAGTGGATGCTTACAGCTTTGAGTACACATATTACGATCGATGAAATCTGCCCGCGAAGAACTTTCTTAAATTGGACAAGCCGGGAACCTGACTCGAACCAAACGGAAAGCCCGGCGCGAGGACCGGGCTTTCGTTGGCAACGCCAGGGCTGTTTGAGCGTCAGCTCGCTTGCAGCATGAACGCGTCGAAGTACGCCGCGAGCGCAGAAAAAGCGTCGATCGGAAGAACCTGCGCGACATATTGGTCGGGGCGCACCACGACGATGCAGCCAGCCCTCCGATCGATACCGCGCATGGTGAAAACGTCCTGGCCGCTCTTGAGGTCCGGACAGAACATCTTCTCGTAGTCGATCAAGCCGTGTCGCCCCTTGCGCGGCAGCAGCAGCGCCGGCATCGCCTCCACGGCGAGCGCGCGATGATCCTGCTGGAAGACGGCACGCAGGTCGATCACGCTGTCGATGTCGGCTCCAGCGGGCGTATGGCGACGGACCGGCGATTCACGGGCCTCTGCGAGAAAATCACACAGCGCGCGGATCGCCGATCCCGCGGCGGCGGGATCCTCCGCGGGCGAAAACGCGTAGACGCGGAAGCGGCCATCGGCCTGCGCGGCATGGCCGAGATGCACCGGCTTGGCGTCCGCAAGCCGGATCACCGGCGCGGAATGGAAGCGCGTGCCGATGACGAGGCCTTCGGCAAGATGCTGGTGTGATGTCGCGCCAGTGAGGGGCGACGGCCGGTAATGCGTCGCCGTGCCCGCGGTATAGCGCCCGTGCCTGACGAAATAGTCCTGCGTCCTGGCCGCATCGGCACCACCGGCCTTGGCGGCGGAGGCGAGAATGCCCGCCCATTCGCGGTCGAAATCGATCAGCTCCTTCGCCACCGCCTGGCGCTCGGCCGAATAGGAATGCAAGAGGCCCGGTGCACACTGCCCCCGGAGGACGGCGGCGAGCTTCCAGCCGAGATTGAAAGCGTCCTGCATCGAGACGTTCATGCCCTGCCCCGCCTTCGGGCTGTGGGTATGGCAGGCATCGCCGGCGATGAAGATGCGCGGGAGGCGCGAGGCGATCTCGGCCTCCGGAACGTCGTCGAACTTGTCGGTCAGGCGCTGGCCGATCTCGTAGACCGACCACCAGGCGATCTCCTTCACATCCAACGTGTGCGGCTTCAGGATCCGCCGCGCTTTCGCGATCACGTCATCGGCGGTGATGTTTCGATTGGCGACGCGCTCGCCGACATCGAGCTTTGCGAGCTCGACATAGAGGCGGACCATGTAGCCGCCTTCGCGCGGAATGATCAGCAGGCTGCCGTCCTTCGCCGACTGGATCAGGGCCTTGAAGCGGATGTCGGGAAAATCGGTCACCGCCAGCACGTCCATCACGCCCCAGGCGTGGTTGGCGGAATCGCCATGCAGTTCGCGGCCGATCGATTTGCGCACCGTGCTGCGCGCGCCGTCGCAGCCGACGACGTAGCGCGCCCTGATCGTCTCCACCTTCCCCTCATTGCCGGCATCGCCTCGCTCGAGCCGCACCGTCACGGCATGGTCGGCGGGACCTGCCGCCGGATCGACCTCGAGGTCGAGCAGGCGCCGGTTGTAATAGGGCTCGAGCTTGGCCGGCGAATTGCGCATGACATCGAGAAAGCCGTCATGGATGCGCGCCTGGTTGAGGATGACATGCGGGAATTCAGACAGCCCGTCCTCGACATCCTGCACACGCCCGCTGCGGACGATCGTCTCGGGCTTCCGTTCGTCCGGCTTCCAGAACGTGGTCTCGTTAACCCAATAGGCTTCCTTCAGCACGCGCGCGCTAAACCCATAGGCGTGGAACATCTCCATGGTGCGGCAGGCGATGCCGTCGGCCTGCCCGACCAGCAAACGGCCCGGCTTCTGCTCGACAATGCAGGTCTTGATGTCGCCGAACTGCGCAAGCTGGGCCGCGAGCGTCAGGCCCGCAGGGCCGCAGCCGACGATGAGGACATCGACCTCTTCAGGCACGACCCCGGCTGCGCCCGAAGCCAGAATGCGTTCGGCGGGATCGGCGATTTCAGGATCGCCCGGCTGAAATCCATTGAGATGGAATTGCATGAGCACCTCTCCCGTCAACGTCTTCTTCGTTATTGCTCAGTATGCTGACTATCAGTATACTTGTCAACGATCCGCGCCTTCCCTGCCGCAACGGAGAATTCGGTGAAAGACAACAACGACATGCCCGGGCATCTGGCGCGCCGGTTCCAGCAGATCGCGGTGGCGGTGTTTCTGGCCGAGGTTGGGGAAGCCGGTTTCGACCTGACGCCGGTGCAATACGCGGCACTTGCGACCATCAAGGGCAATCCGGGGCTCGACCAGGTGACGCTGGCAGGATTGATCGCCTACGACCGCACCACCATCACCGGCGTCATCGACCGCCTCGTCCAGAAAGGCCTTGCCGAGCGCCGCGCCTCCAGCCGCGACCGCCGCGCCCGCGAGCTTGAGATCACCGACGAGGGCCGACGCACGCTGCGCAAGATCACGCCGGCCGTGGAGTCCGCCCAGCGCGTCATGCTGCGCGGCCTCAGCGCGAAGGAAGGTGAAGAGCTAATGCGGCTGCTGCGCAAGGCCATTGCCGCCGGCAACGAGCTCAGCCGCGCCCCGCTGCGCGAGCTGGAGGCATGAACCCCGTATTTCTATCCGTAATTGTCGCAGTGCCGCGAAACCAGGAACTAACCTTCGGCTGCTACGGTCGGCAATATTCGGCGTTTAACGCGCGATTTACTTTGCCGCCCGGGAGTTTCGGATGTTCAGGTTCCTCATTGCGGCGACGGCCATCGCGCTCTCGGCCGGTCCTGCGCTTGCCAACGGCCATGGCGGCGGCGACCCTGCTCCGCCGAAGCCCGAGGCCACGACCGCACCGGCGAAGGTGGTCCTGACCAAGCAGGGTCCCACGCTCGTCGACCTCAAGGGCATGACGCTCTACACTTACGAGCGCGACACCACCGGCAAGACGTCGAACTGCAACGGCAAGTGCACCGAGAGCTGGGTACCGTTATCCGCTACGGTCGACGCCAAGCCCATCGGCGACTTCACCGTGATCAGTCGCAACGACGGAAGCAAGATGTGGGCGTACCGCTATCGTCCGCTCTACACCTCGCCGGCCGACAAGGCGCCAGGCGACGCCAACGGCAATGCCACGACGTTGCAATGGCGCGTCGCCCGGCCTGAGAACTAGGTCTCAACCCTGCCCACGACGAAAGTCTCGTGAGCAGTGGAATGACCGATCGCACTGCGCCTACCCGCGCCAGCTAGACCCCGCGTCGACCCGTGCATTCTGCCCGGGCGGCAACACCACCACCGTGGCATTCAGCTTCACCCGGTCGAACAGATCGATCACGTCCTCGTTGCGCATCCGAATGCAGCCGGACGAGATCGCCTGCCCGATATATTCCGGCTGGTTGGTGCCGTGGATACGGTAGAGCGTGTCCTTGTTGCCGAGGTAGAGATAGATGCCCCGCGCGCCCAGCGGATTGGCGGGGCCACCGGCGACGCGCGCCGGATACGGTCCTAGCCGCGCCTGGATCTCCGCTGTCGGAACCCAGTCGGGCCATTCCGCCAGACGGCCAACGCGCGCGACGCCGGAGAAGGCCATGGCTTCCTCGCCGACCGCGACGCCGTAGCGGATCGCCTTGCCTTCGGGCAGCACGAAATAGAGGTAGCGCGCATCGGTATCGACCAGGATCGTGCCCGGCTGCTCCTTGCGCGGGTAGTCGACGATATGACGGAGATATTGCTCAGGCACGTTCGCCTGCGCGTAGGGCGTGTGCGCAAGCAACTGCCGGTCGCGCGGCGTCATGCTCGCATCCGTCGATGGAGAAAGCGTCGTCTGCATGCAGCCGGCGAGCGGAAGCATGGCCATGACGAACAATACGATTAGAGATTTTGGCACCACCGGCCCCCCGATAGCGGATAGCAGCGCCCCCAGCCCCACTAGATGCTGCCCAAATCGTGCTGAAAAAAAGGCAGTGTGGAACACGTGCGCGTGTTCCACCGGCCTGGTTCCATCACCACAAACGGCGGAGAAGCGTCGCACAGTCTCCATCCCCTCGCCTTGCTTTGGTCAAACCCGGCTGGACTCGTGGGTCATCGTGCTGACTCATCGGATTTGGGATGGGTTCACCTCGACAGATCGGCTCGCGCCAATGCGGACGCCCATACATTAAACACTCGGACTTCAAAGGAGCTGCGATGCTCGCGACGCTGAACTCTAGGCAAATCGTCGATGAGATCGTGAAGGACACGGTCAAGGACAACGATCCGCACGACGCCGTTGAGATTTCACCCGACATGGTGCTGGCTTCGCGCCCCATCGGTGGTGCGCCCGCGTTGGCGCCTGAGATCGCAACCCGTCCAGAGCCGAAAATAGATCCGAAGTTCGCGCCGGAGCGCACCATTAATCCGGAGCCGAAATTCAGTCCCGTCTTGGAGCCGCAGACGGCAGCGCCCTCGGTCGACACCGCCGTGCGCGTCGCCGCCAGCGATGGTCGCCGGCAGAAGCGATCCTCCGCCGGCAAATGGCTGCGCGGCGCGTTCGTCATGATCTTGTTTGCGGGCGGAAGCGCGGCCGCCACTGTCGCCTGGGAGAAACATGGCGACACGGCCAGGCAGATCCTCGCCGAATGGACACCTGCATTGACTGCGTTGACTTCGCTGTTGCCTTCGACATCGCAAACGGCGGCACCGGTGACCGCCGCGCCGGTCACCGCTGCGCAGGCCGCGCCGCCCGCGGAGCCAGTCGCAACGGATCAAGCGGCGGATCAAGCTGCTCAACCCGCGACGCCGCCTCCGGTTCAGGTTGCAGCAGCCGCACCTGTCGCAACACAGCCCGATCCCGCGCAGTCGGTCCAATCGATGACGCGCGATCTCGCAGCGATGGCGCAGCAGATCGAAGCGCTCAAGGCCAACATCGCCGAGCTGAAGGCCGGGCAGGAGCAGATGGCGCGCGAGATGGCGAAACCGCCCGCGCCAAAGCCGGTGGCTGAGGCCAAGCCGGTCGATCCGCGCGCGCGTGTGTCCACGCTCCCGCCGAGATCTCCGGCGGCTCCGGTTCGCAAACCGAAGCCGGTCGTGTCGCAAACCTACATGCCGGCCTATTCGCCCGCGCCGCTTGCACCTCCGCCGCCTTCGCAGGCTGCCGCGGCGGCGCCGACGGCAGCACCGGTCGCCACGACGCAAGCCGTTGCCGATGACGACGGACCTGTCGTGCGTCCGCCGATGCCGGTGCGTTAAACCAGTCGCGAGCGCGGCGTCGCTTTCGCGACGTCGTCCAAGCTGTCCGAGTCGATGCGACGCGTTGAGTCCGGGCAATTACGGAGACCGATATTTCGATCGTCTTCCGTCAAGAGAAAAGGCCGTCGGGATTTATGCCGCCGGCCTTCTCTTGCAGCTGCCGGTTCCCGGAGCCCGGTTCTGCTGCAATTCCATGCCTTATGATCACGTCGACATATTTAATAAAATCTTAACGCACCCGAATGCTGCACATGATTTCTGCGCCATAAGCACAGAGATTGCGCGCCCCGTTCATTCGAAAATATCGACTCAGTGGTATCATCCGAGATGTGTTGAGACTTCCACTGAAGCTCACGTCGTCACACCGGGGAAATCGAATGCCCTACTATTCCTTCGATCTCGTGGTTGGTGAAGAGTTCAAGAACCAGGGTGGAATCATCCTCGAAGACATCGAGGTCGCTTCCGATCGCGCCGTTCAATTGGCTACCGAGCTGTCGCAGGTGAAGCCGGAGCTGCAACGGAAGGGTTGCGCGGTGCGCGTCACCGATCGCGATCACAACGAGGTCTATCGCACGCCGCTCGATCCCGTGCCGGCCTGGCGACGCTAGGCCACGGCGTTTCGAGCGATTTGGAAACCGCTTCGCGTAGAAGTGCGTCGAACTGTGACTCAAAAGCATCCTTCCGAGTCATCGGAACGGGGCCTTAGTCGTCCAGCTCCGGCGGCTCGAACCAGTTCGTCAGCGACAATCCGCCGTCGACGACGAAGGCTGCGCCGGTGACGTAACCCGAGAGCTTGTTCGACAGCACCGCAAGCGCCATCGGCGCGAGGTCCTTGGCCTCGCCGAGACGCCCGAGCGGAATGTGCTTCGCCAGCGAGGCATCGGCAACGAACCCGCCCGCCGCGATCGCGCCGGGCACCAGCGCGTTGACGCGGATGTCGTGACGCCCGAGCGTCTTCGCGAGCTCCTTCACCAGCATTGCCATCCCCGCCTTCGCCGTCGAATAATGCGGCAGGTTGCGCGGCGTGCCCGCGTGCAGCGAGGTGAGAAACAGGAACGAGCCGGGCCGTTTCGCCGCGATCAGCCGTTTTGCCAGCCCGCGCGCCAGATGGAATCCTGCATCGAGATTGACGGCATGCATCTCGTGCCAGGTCTTGCGGTCGACCGCGAGCGCATGATCGGCCTCCCGCCGCGGCGGCGATGCGCTGTGCACGAAATGCGTCACCCCACCGAGCGCCTCTGCGGCGGCCAGCAGGGCATCGCAAGCGTCTGACCTGGCGAGATCGCCGACCCACGGCACCGCCAGTTCAGGCCTGCCGCTCGCGCTGATCGCCGCATTCACCCGTTCCAGGCTCATATCGGCGAACACGGTCCGAACGCCCTCGCCGACCAGCGCCTGCGCAATCGCGCGGCCGATGCCGTTGCCTGCGCCGGTGACGAGCGCCGTGTCGCGTGCGGGGTCGAACGGCGTGCTCAACAGGCTCATGTCGCTCTCCGTGGCCAGGACGGGGTGACGATAGCGCACCGCACCGGGGAGCGACAAATACGTCCCGGCACCATTGCGGAGTGGCTTGCCGGACGCTAGCCTCCCAAAAAAACGGAGGAGATACCAAGGATGCGCACCGGTTTCCTGATCGCAGGTCTGTTACTGCTCGCCGCGCCGGCCCAAGCGGCGGACCGTGCACGCTCGACCTATGTGACGATGGTCTTGCAGGCCTTCGCCGCCAAGGTGGAATGTCCGAACACCGATCTCGTCTATCAGGACCTCGTGCAGAAGGCGCAGCAGATGCAGCTGCCGGACGGCACCACCGAGAAGGTGCGCAAGGCGATCGCCTGGATGCACACCGGCGGCAAGATGGGCGAGAAGCAGGACGATGATTTGATGGCCGAGGTCGCGGTCGCGACGCAGGCGACCGACATGGACCAGCGCCGCCTCGGCATGCCCGGCTGGTGCGAGGCCCAGAAGACCAACCTCGCCGGCCTGATCCGCAGCAAGGGCGGCTAGGCGCTCTCTCGCGGCGTTAAGCACGCCGTGGCGGAACCGTCGCGGCGGCCAACTATCGTCATAATCCTCGACACCATGCGGCCTCTTCGAATTCGAACAGGAGAGCCCACATGCGGAGTATCCATTTTGTTTTCGCCGGCGCATTTGCGGCCGCCGCTGTGCTGACCGCGCCCGCCCTGGCGAAGAACTCCGATGCCCAGAAAGGCGAGGAAAAATCCACCTCGTCATCCTGCAGTGCTTACCAGCAAGCACCCGACGGCTCGTGGGAACCGCTGCCCTGCAAAGAGACAGGCGAGCGTCCCCAGCCGCAGACACAAAATCGCACTACGCAGCCGGGCGCCGACCGCGGGGAGCGCTGAGCGCGCTGGCCGCGGATCAGCTCTGGTGCGGGCCGCGGATGATCTTCATGGCGTCCTCGATGTGACGCCACTCCTTGGCCTCATCGGCCTCGCCGCGGCCCTCACAGGCCTGCGCCTGCTCGGCGGCCTTCGCAATCGCAGCGAAACCATGTTTTTCCAGCATCTGGCGCGCGATGGTGTGGACCTGGATCTCGGATATCATGGGCGCTCTCCTGTTCAGGAAACCGCAGCGCCTGGCTTGGCGCTCCGCGGCCTCCGACAACGATTTCGCCGCAGGTCCCGTTCCGCCCACGACCGATCACATCGGCAGGCCTGGAATTTGACGTGACGAGCAAGTAAGACAAAGGCGGTCCGCTATGCCCAGCGGACCGCCTTCTCACCCACCCCAAATTTGCAGTGTACCGGCCGGATCCCCTACCCGACCGCCGCGCGCTTGCGCTCCAAATCGTTCGGCACCTCGATATCGACCTCCAGGGTCGATACCTCGTCGCCGCGCTCAAGCCGGACGATGACCTTGGTCGGGTCCAGCGTGACGTGCCTGGACACGACAGCAAGAATTTCCTCGCGCAGCACGCCGAGCAGATCGGGCTGGCCGCGCAATCCGCGTTCATGGGCAAGCAGGATCTGCAATCGCTCGCGAGCGACCGGGGCAGAGGCCTTCTTGCCGCGGAGAAGCCGAAGCAGACCCATGCTCATGCAGCCCTCCGTCGCAGCAGACGATCCATGAAGCGCCTGCGCTCGGCCGGAACCTGCATCGCCACGGTGTCGCCGCACAGCCGCCGCGCCGCATCGATATAGGCCCGTGCGGGTGCGCCGTCCACGTTCGACAGCGTCACCGGCGTGCCGACATTGGAGGCCTTCAACACGTCCTGGCTCTCGGGGATGATGCCGAGCAAGGGCGTTGCGAGGATTTCGAGGATGTCGTCGATGGTCAGCATCTCGCCGCGCGCGGCGCGCGAGGCATCGTAGCGGGTGATGAGAATGTGCTTCTGGACGTGCTCGCCCTTCTCGGCCCGCACCGTCTTGGAATCGAGCATGCCGATGATGCGGTCGGAATCGCGCACCGAGGAGACTTCCGGATTGGTGACGATCACGGCCTCGTCCGCAAAGCGCATCGCCATGGAGGCGCCGCGCTCGATGCCGGCCGGGCTGTCGCAGATCACCCAGTCGAAGCGGTCGCGCAAATCGTCGATGACCTTGCCGACGCCCTCTTCCGTCAACGCGTCCTTGTCGCGGGTTTGCGAGGCCGGCAGCAGCCAGAGATTCTCCAGCCGCTTGTCGCGGATCAGCGCCTGCGGCAGCTTTGCGACACCCTGCACCACGTTGATGAGATCGAACACGACGCGGCGTTCGGCGCCCATGACGAGGTCGAGGTTGCGCAGGCCGACGTCGAAATCGACGACGACGACCTTGTCGCCGCGCTGCGCCAGCGCAGCCCCCAACGCGGCGGTCGTCGTGGTCTTGCCGACCCCGCCCTTGCCTGATGTCACGACCAGTACCTTACTCATCTGAAATGTCTCCTTTGCTGGTCAGTTCAGTGCTGTAATTCGCATGGTATTCCCCTGCAGCCAGGCCTGCGCCGGCTTGCCGCGCAAAGCGGCGTCGATGTCGTCCGCAGTCTGGTAAAATCCATCAATTGCAAGCAGTTCAGCCTCGATCTTCTGACAATAGATGCGGGCGCTCGTGTGCCCATTGACCCCCGCCATGGCACGGCCGCGGAGCGCGCCGTAGATGTGGATGGAACCGCCGGCGACGACTTCGGCGCCGGAGCCGACCGAGCCCAGAATGGTGACGTCGCCCTCCGGGAAGATCACGGTCTGGCCCGAGCGCACCGGGCTATCGAGCAGGAGCGAGGTCGGCTTGGTTACGGCCTTCGCCTCGGCCTTCTTCGGCGCGCTCGGCTCGACCACGCAGCTGCGCCCTCCCGAGAGCAGCGGCGGCATCGTCGGCGTCAGCCGGCCCTCCTCCACCCCCTCGATCCCGAGCACCCGGATGTTGCGATCCTGGAGGCTCGTGAGCAGATGGGCGATGCCGGACTGGCTGAGATCGACCGAGGACAGATCGATCACCACGGGCCGGCCGGCGAAGAAACCCGGCGAGCGCGCAATCGTGGCGTCGATCTCCTGCAGCCAGTCCTGGATCGGAACCGTCGGCACGAACACGAAGGCCACGTAGGAGCGCCCGCGCAGGCGAACCATTTGGCGTTGGACTTTTGCTGCAGCCTCCATAGCGGCCGACTCGATCCCTGTTATTGAATGGTTAACGATGCGGCGGATTTGGTTAACGACGGGTTAATTTCTCCAGGGGTTACGTGGGTAGGTGATGGATTGGCGCTGGCTCTCGCCACATCGTCATTGCGAGCGCAGCGAAGCAATCCAGACTGCCGATGCGGAAAGACTCTGGATTGCTTCGTCGCTGCGCTCCTCGCAATGACGGCGCCCCTGCCCCTCCTTCTTCACCTCTGCTCGCGTCGATTTTGATCGCAGCCCCAATCATCCCGCATTGACATGCCCTTGGCATCTGGCTTCGATCCGCGTCCCCCGGATATGGAGCCCGATCATGTCAATTCAGTCTTCCATCAGGCGCAAGACCGCGCCGGACATCCGTGCACGCAAGCGGGGCGAGCCGATCGTGATGCTGACGTCCTATCACGCGCATACGGCCGCGCTGGTGGATCGGCATTGCGATGTCATCCTGGTCGGCGATTCCCTTGGCAACGTCATGCACGGCTTCGAGACGACGGTGCCTGTTACGCTCGACATGATGATCCTCCAGGGCGCCGCGGTGATGCGGGGCTCGAAGCAGGCGCTGGTCGTGGTCGACATGCCGTTCGGCTCGTATGAAGCTTCCAGGGAGCAGGCGTTCAACTCCGCGGTGCGGATCATGAAGGAGACGCAATGCGGCGCAGTGAAGCTCGAAGGCGGCGTTCGCATGGCGGAGACGATTGCATTCCTGTGCGGGCGCGGCATCCCGGTGATGGGCCACATTGGTCTGACACCGCAATCCATCAACACGCTCGGTTCGTTTCGTGCCCAGGGGCGCAACGAGGTGGACTGGGGCCCGATCGAGGACGACGCGAAGGCCGTCGCCGATGCCGGTGCATTCTCGGTCGTCGTCGAAGCCGTGGCCGAACCGTTGGCGCGCAGGATTACGGAGACGATTGCGATCCCCACCATAGGCATCGGTGCGAGCGCTGCCTGCGACGGTCAGGTGCTCGTGCTCGAGGACATGCTCGGGCTGTCGCCGCGAACCCCGAAATTCGTCCGGCGGTACGGCAATCTTGGTCCGGCCATCGAAGCGGCGATCCAAGGATATGCCACCGACGTGCGCTCACGCGCCTTTCCCGGGCCCGAACACGTCTACGAGATGAAGAAAAGCTGACGATACGCAGCAAGCGGTCAGGGACCGCTCACGGCTCCCCCTACTTCTTCACCTTGCTCGCATCCATCTTGACGGCGGGATCCAGCATCTTCGTCGTGAACGCCGTCGTCACGTCGAACGGCTTCTCCATGCCGAGATAGGTCTGGACCAGCTCATAGTCCTTCTTCATCCGCTCGCCGTCGATCCAGCCGAGACCCTTGGTGGTCGTGAACTCGTCGGTCATCAAATACTTGATGCGCTCCCACTGGCGTTCCTGGTTCTCCTTGTCGAGACCGGAGACCTGGTCGAGCAGCGCCTTCAGGCACGGCGTGACGTCGGCGACGCAGGCCGCAAAGGCCTTCTGCGAGACGCGCACGAACTCCTCGACCAGCTTGGGGTTCTTCTGGAGATAAGCGCCGTTGACGATCAGCGAATTGCCGTAGGGGTTGAGCCCGATGTCCTTCCAGTTGACGAAGCCGAGATCGCTTCCGAACTCTGTCACCTTCAGATCGTGCTCGTTGTAGAAGTCGCTGATGATGTCGACGGTGTGGCTCTTCAGCGCCGCGATTTTCGCGGTCGGCCCGATATTGACGAAGCTGACGGCATCAGGCGCGATGCCTGCGGCCTTGGCAAAGGCCGGCCACATCACGCGCGAGGCGTCGCCGGGCGGGTTGCCGATCTTGTGGCTCGGAAACTCCTTCACGCCATTCACGCCGTAGCTCTTCAGCCAATAAAACGTCTGGCCGGTGTTGGCGTAGATGCTCATCAGCGCGACGTCGTCGGCGCCCTTGCTCTTGGCGACCAGCATGGTGGCGAGATCGGCGATGCCGAAGGCTGAGCCGCCCGAGCCGACCTTGGCGGCGGAGACGCCGGAGCCCTTGCCGACCTCGATGGTGAGGTCGATGCCGGCCTTCTCGAACCAGCCCTGCGCCTTGGCGTAATAGAACGGCGAATGGTCGGCCGTCGGCGTCCAGTTCAGGATCAGATTGACCGCCTCGCCCGCGCTCGCCGGCACCGCCGGCACACCGAGCATCAGGGCCAAAGCCAAAGCCGAGCCCGCAGCCTGCAAACGCTTCATCGCATCCCTCCTCATTGCCGCGACCCGGCTTGTCGCTCTCCCCATGTGAGGATACCAATGCAACAAGCCCGCCCTCGACTTGTCAACTGTCTGGTTGGAAATGCCCGCAAAACGTTCAGGCGACACCGTGCCGCAGCGGCGCGATCCCGTCGCCACCCGAAAGAAGCTGCTCACCGCGGCGCGCCTGGAGTTCGCCCGGCACGGCTTTGCCGGCGCCCGCGTCGACGAGATCGCCGAGCGCGCGGGGGTCAACAAGCAGCTCGTCTACCACTACTTCGGCGACAAGGACGCGCTCTATCTCGCCGTGCTCGAATGGGTCTACGCCGATATCCGCGAGCAGGAGCGCCAGCTCAACCTCGAAGGCCTGCCGCCGGAAAAGGCGATCCGGAAGCTGATCGAGGCCTCGTTCGATTACCTCGCAACAAACCCCGATTTCATCGTGCTCCTGAACGACGAGAACCGCGGCGGCGCCCGCCACGTCCGCGGCTCGACGCGGCTGGAGGCGATGCATTCGCCGCTGGTGAAGAGCGTCTCCCACATCCTCCACGAGGGCGTCCGCACCGGCGTGTTCCGCAAGGGGATCGATCCGATCCAGCTCTATATCTCCATCGCGGGCCTCAGCTATTTCTATCTCTCCAACACGCCGACGCTGTCGGCGATCTTCGGCAAGGACCTCTCGAGCCGGGCGGCAAGGCGCGCCCGCCGCAGGCATGTCGTCGACCTCTTGCTGCATTCGCTCCGGCCCTAATCAACCAACTGGTTGAAACTTTCCGAAAGGCCGGCTAGGCTTAACTTCCAGCGGCATCGTCGCCGCAGTGACAGGGAGCAACCGGTGGCGGGAGACGGGGCAAGCACCTCGCGCAGCTTTGCGATCATCCTGATCGTGCATCTCGCCGTGCTCGTGCTCTGGCAGGTCGCGGTCGATGCCTTCCACGTGCCGAAATTCATCCTGCCCTCCCCGCTCGCGACGGTGCAGACGCTGGGCACCGCGAGCTATGCCTGGGGCGCCAACACGCTGGTCACGGCGATCGAGATCCTCGGCGGCTTCGCGCTCGGCGCGTTCGTCGGCGTCGCGCTAGCGGTGATTTTCAGCTGGGCACCGCTGCTGAGCCTCGTGCTGCTGCCGCTGTTCGTGACGATGAACATGATCCCGAAGGTCGCGCTCGGCCCGCTCTTCATCGTCTGGTTCTCCTACGGCATCGTGCCGAACATTTTGATCGCCTTCAGCATCTGCTTCTTCCCGATCCTGCTGACCACCGCGCGCGGCCTGCGCGAGGTCGAGCCGGACCTGCTCGACCTCGTCAAATCGCTGCGCGGTTCGCGCTGGACGCTGTTCCGCAAGATCCAGTTGCCGGGATCGCTGCCTTACGTGTTCTCCGGCATGAAGGTCGGCGCGATCCTCGCGGTGGCGGGCGCCATCGTCGGCGAGTTCATCGCCTCGGAGCGCGGGCTCGGCTATCTCATGATCCAGGTGCAGTCGTCGCTCGACACGCCCGCGATGGTGATGGCCGTCGTGCTGCTGACCCTGCTCGGCGTCGCTCTCTACGGCCTGGTCCTCGCGCTCGAACGCATGTTCGTGGTCGGCGATGCCAGGCAGAACTAACGACAAGGACCGATCCATGCTGCTCACCCGCCAGACGCTGCCGAAGACGATCCCGGATATCGCAGCCCTCGACGATCTTCTGTGCCGGCCGACCCAGGCGCTGATCGACGACCTCAAGAAGGTCGAGGGCGACATCATGATCCTCGGCGTCGCCGGCAAGATGGGACCGACGCTGGCGGGGCTCGCGAAAGCCGCCGCACCCGATCGCCGCGTCATCGGCGTCGCGCGATTCAGTGACCCCAGCGTCAAGGACTGGCTGCAGGCGCGCGGCGTCGAGACGATCAATTGCGACCTGATGGACGAGACGGCGATTCAAGCGCTGCCTAAGGCGCCCAACATCGTCTTCATGGCCGGCCGCAAGTTCGGCGCCGAGGGCGACCTGTCGCTGACCTGGGCGATGAACGCGCATGTGCCGGCCCTCGTCGCACAGGCCTTCCCGACGTCGCGCATCGTGGCGTTCTCGACCGGCTGCATCTATCCCTTCGTCCCCGTCGACGGCAAAGGCGCGACCGAGGACATGGCGCCGAATCCGCCCGGCGAATACGCCCAGTCCTGCGTCGGCCGCGAGCGCATGTTCGAGTATTTTTCGCGCAAGTTTTCGACGCCGGGCCGGCTGTTCCGGCTCAATTACGCGATCGACATGCGCTATGGCGTGCTGCACGATATCGCGACAAAGGTCCTCACGGGAACGCCGATCGATGTCAGTCTCGGCCACGTCAATTTCATCTGGCAGGGCGATGCTTCCTCGCAGGCGCTGCGCTGCCTTGCGCATTGCACGGCGCCGACCTCGCCGATCAACGTCAGCGGCCACGAGATTTTGGCGGTACGAGATCTCGCCGCAAAATTCGGCGCGCGCTTCGGCCGCGCGCCGGTGCTGACAGGCAAGGAAGAGCCGACGGCCTGGCTCACCGACACGTCGAAAGCTGTCGAGCTGTTCGGCCTGCCGGTCGTGGACACCGAACAGTTGATCGCCTGGACCGCGGACTGGGTGTCCCGCGCCATGCCAAGCCTCGGCAAGCCCACCAAATACGAGGTGCGCGATGGACGCTACTGACGGTCCGCCCATCCTCAAGCTCGCCGTCGACGACGCGATCGCCGGGCTGGTGCTGTCGACGGAAGCGCACTGGAACCAGACCGAGGAGGACTGGCGAATCTTCCTGCACGAGGGCGTGGTGTTCGGTATTCGCGACGGCCTACGGCTGGTCGCGACCGCGGCGCTGCTGCCCTATTCCGGCAACAACGCCTGGATCAGCATGGTGCTGGTATCGGGCACGCATCGCCGCCGCGGCCTCGCCACCCGTCTCGTCGATGCCTGCCTGGAAACCGCGCGCAAGAACGGGCTGACGAGCTGGCTCGACGCGACGCCCGACGGCGCCGCCGTCTACGGCCCGCTCGGCTTCACGCCGACGCTGCAATTGCGCCGGCTGAAGCTGGTGAAATCCGGGCGAGCCGAAGCCCCACCGCCTTCATCGGCGACCATCGATGCGCTGCGAGCGCGGGACCGGCGCGCCACCGGTTTCGACCGCACCGCGCTCCTCGCCGCCATCGCCCTGCGCTCCGGCTCGCGCATCGTCGCCGCACATGGCGCCATCGCGCTGGTTCGCGACGGCCGAACCGCGCGCCATATCGGACCGTTGCTTGCCAACAATGCCGCGCCAGCGCTGGCCCTGGTTCATGCGATCGTGCGCTCCGAGACCGGCCCGATTCTGATCGATGCCGTTGCGTCGCAAGCCGCATTCCTGGACGGATTGACCGCCTCGGGCTGGACCATCGAGCGGCCGTTCCAGCGCATGCGGTTCGGCCCCGCCACCACCGCTGCCAAGGATACGCCATTCGCCGTCGCCGGCCCTGAATTCGGATAGGACATCATGCACCACAGCCAGATCAACAGCGACGTCCGCAAGCTGATCGCCGACGGCACCGTGCTGCCGGCGCACCCCCTCGCGCTCACGGCGGAGCGCCAGCTCGACAAGAAGCATCAACGCGCGCTGACGCGCTACTACATCGACGCCGGCTCGGGCGGCCTTGCGGTCGGCGTCCACACCACGCAATTTGCGATCCGGGACGTCGGCCTCTACCGTCCCGTGCTCGAGCTCGCCGCCGAGACCGCTGCGAACTGGACCAAGCGTCCGCTGGCGATGGTCGCGGGCCTCGCCGGCCCGACCCGGCAGGCAGCGGCTGAGGCCCGCACCGCGCGCGATATCGGCTATCACGCGGGGCTCCTCAGCCTCGCCGCGATGAAGAGCGCCTCCGAGGATGAGATCATTGCGCATTGCACGGCGGTCGCCGCCGAGATCCCGCTGGTCGGTTTCTATCTCCAGCCGGCCGTCGGCGGCGTCATCCTGTCGAGCCGGTTCTGGCAGCGCTTCGCCGCGATCGACAATGTGATCGCGATCAAGATCGCGCCGTTCAACCGCTATCGCACGCTCGACGTGCTGCGCGGCGTCGCGGCGGCCGGTGCGCTCGACCGCGTCGCGCTCTACACCGGCAATGACGACCACATCCTGCTCGACCTGATGCTGCCGTTCGACCTGCGCGACAACGGCATCACCACGCGCACCTATTTTAGAGGCGGCCTGCTCGGCCATTGGTCGGTGTGGACCGCGAGCGCCATCAAACAGTTCGAGCGCTGCAAGGCGGCGCGGCACAAGGAGGCCGTGCCGGCCGATCTGCTCGCCCTCGATGCCCGCGTCACCGACTGCAACAGCGCCTTCTTCGACGTCGCCAATAATTTTCACGGCTGCATCGCCGGTTGCCACGAGGTGCTGCGGCGTCAGGGCCTGATGCAGGGCCTGTGGTGCCTCGACCCGAACGAGGGCCTCAGCCCCGGCCAGAAGGAGGAGATCGACCGCGTCTATCGCGAGCACGCCGACCTCGGCGACGATGCGTTCGTCGCCCCCAATCTGAATAAATGGCTGGCATGAGCGCCGAGCCCTTCATCAGCCTGAGCGGCGTCCGAAAGGTTTATCGCAGCGGCGGCGCCGAGTTCTTGGCGGTGTCCGACGTCACGATGGACGTGCAGGAAGGTGAGCTCGTCTCGCTGGTCGGCCCCTCCGGCTGCGGCAAGACCACGGTGATGAAGATTTTGGCCGGCCTGCACAGCTCCGACGGCGGCACCATCAGAATTGGCAATGCCAAAAGCCCGTTCGATCCGACCCGCGACATCGGCATGGTGTTCCAGCAAGCGCTGCTGCTGAAGTGGCGCACCATCCTGGACAACGTGCTGTTGCCGGCCGAGATCGTTGGCCTGCCGATCAAGGCCGCGCGCGAGCGGGCGCGCGATCTGCTCAACCTGGTCGGGCTTGCCGGCTACGAGCAGAAATATCCGCGAGAGCTCTCGGGCGGCATGCAGCAGCGCACCGCAATCGCGCGGGCCTTCATTCACGATCCAAAGCTGATCCTGATGGACGAGCCGTTCGGGGCGCTGGACGCCCTGACGCGCGAGCAGATGAATCTGGAAATGCTGCGGATCTGGCGCGAGAGCGGCAAGACCATCATCTTCGTCACGCACTCGATCCAGGAAGCCGTGTTCCTGTCCTCGCATTGCGCCGTGCTGACGGCGGGGCCTGCGAAGATGGCCGACTACTTCCCGATCGACCTGCCCTTCCCGCGCGACCTGCCGCTCAAGACGACCGACGCGTTCGGCGCCTATGCAAGGCGGATCTACGCGAAGCTGGGGCTGGGTGCGGCGTAAGGCGCCACACGACAGGTGCCGTAGGGTGGGCAAAGCGACTTGTCCGCCGTAGCTCGAAGAGCGAAGGCGGAAGCGTGCCCACCATTGCACGTGACGCAAAGAACGTGGGCACGGCGCAAGTGCGCCTTTGCCCACCCTACGAGAGCGGGGCGCGGCGTAGTCATCGCGCCCCGCTCGTCATCAAGTCTTATTCCGCATCTTGCTGAGCAGATAGTTGTCGTAGAAGTTTTCCGCGATCTGCGTGTAGAACAGCAGCTCCTTCATATAGGCGTCGTGGCTTTCCTTGGTGCGCTTGAACAAATCGCTCTTGGCGGCGAGCTCGTTCAGATGCTCCTGGGTCGCGTTGTAGCAGGCTTCCAGCACCGGCTGCGGGAACGCCTTCAGCTCCGCGCCGTTGGCGATCAGCCGCTTCAGCGCTGCCGGATTCACGCTGTCGTATTTCTCCAGCATCCAGGCACCGGCCGCCGAGGCAGCCTGATTGACGATCGCCTGGTACTGCTTCGGCAAGCTCGCCCACTTCTCGTCATTGACGATCATGTGCAGCATCGCGCCGCCTTCCCACCAGCCGGGGAAGTAATAGTACTTGGCGACCTTCTGGAAACCGAGCTTCTCGTCGTCATAGGGACCGACGAATTCAGCGGCGTCGATCGAGCCCTTCTCCAGCGCCGCATAGACGTCGCCGCCGGCGAGTTGCTGCGGCACGATGCCGAGTCTGGCCAGCACGTGGCCGCCCATGCCGGCGATGCGGAATTTGAGGCCCTTGAGATCGTCGACGGTCTTGATCTCCTTGCGGAACCAGCCGCCCATCTGGGTGCCGGAATTGCCGCAGAGGATGGCGTGCGTCTTGAACGGCTTCAGCGCCTCGTTGGTGAGTTCGGCGCCGCCGCCGAAATACCACCAGGATTCCTGGTGGCGATGGTTCATGCCGAACGGCGCGCCGGTGGCGTAGGCCAGCGCCGGCTCCTTGCCGATGTAGAAATACAGCGGCGTCTGCGCCATCTCGACGGACGCGACGCTGACGGCATCGAGCGCCTGGAGGCCGGGGACGAGCTCGCCGGCCGCAAAGGTCTGGATCTGGAATTTGTTGTCGGTGGCTTCCGCGACGTATTTCGCAAAGGTCTGCGCCGTGCCGTAGATGGTGTCGAGCGACTTGGGGAAGCTCGAGGTCAGGCGCCATTTGATCTCGGGCGCGCCTTGCGCAATCGCAGGTGCAGCAACCAGCGTCGTCGCGCCGGCGACCGCGCCGCCCTTGAGGAATGTACGGCGTTTCATGTTGGGGTCTCTCCCTGCAGGTAAGTTTCAAACATATCGGGGTCTGGCCACGGTCTTCGCGGACCGTTTGCCCGTTCCTATAGCGGAGTTCAAGCTGAGAGCGGAAGGCCTGCCGGCGTCCATAGGCCGGATGGAGCGCAGCGCAATCCGGGCGACGAGAGCGCGTTGAAAGGCCGCTCAGAGCAGCTTCGCGCTCACGAACAGCGCGCGCACGGCGTTGGTCGCCTGCACCGCGAGCATGGCGTTGTCGGCGGCGCCCTCGAGCGCCGCGACCGCCTCTTCATGGAGCGAGCGGAATTCCATCCACTCGACCGATTTGAAGTTGGTGAGGAATTGATAGGCCTGGCCGACGGTCGCAATCGCCAGCGTGTCGCCGTTCAGCTTGATCTTGAACGTCGTACGCAGCGGGGTCTCGGAACTTTGGGGATCACTCATGGGCTGCTTCTGGACGAGGTCGGCTTAACGAAGGGGAAACGGCAGCCCCGCCGTCCAGCAAATATCAGGAGTCGGTGCTCGCGCGCTGCGAGACGGTCGCCGATCCGCGCAGGCTAGGCACGACGACCAGGCGGTTGAACTCGCCATTGTCCCAGGACTTCAGGAAGCGATCATAGTCCTTGATCGAGACGCAGCCATTGGAGTCGCCGCGTGGCCCGAGCATGTAGTTATGGGTGAGCAGGCCGACGCGGCCGAGCGCACTGGTGCCGTCAGTGGGCGTCAAGCGCAGGGCACGGACGCCGTGGAACAGCTTTTCGCGCGGCTTCAAATCGTAAGTCGCCGGCGGGGTCGCGCCAACCATGCGCTGGTCGACATGGTCGGGGTCGTCCATTAGCGCGCCCATGCCCGAATGCGCTTCCAGCGCGATGCCGCTCGGCAGGTAAAGCGCCTTGGCCTTGATGTCATAGACCGCCGTGCGTGAATCGTAGCCGAGCGCGGCGAGATCAGGCGCCCTGCTGAGCAGGCCGTCGCCGGGAGTCAGCGAGGCCAGCTTGATCTTGTCGGTGAATTTTTCGAAGAAATTGCGGTTGTCGACCCTGGGATTGGTCTCGGCGTAGGCCTGGCTCGAGGCGATCTGGGACGCGAGGTCTGCCTGGGCCGGGCGCGAGCGCGGCACCGGGATGGCGTCGGCGCGCTGCGACGGCCTCGTCTCGTCAACCACGTGCCGGTCGTCATCGGTCAGGGTCGAGCCGGTCAGGGTCGAGCGCCAGTCGTCGCCCTGGAGTTTTTGGGCCAGCATCGCCTTGGCGTCGCGCAGCTTGAGCTGGACCACGCTCACCGCGGAGCGCTCCAGCGTCCGCAGGCCGAAGTCACGGGCCGGCGGGCTGCTGGATACTGAAGCGAAACGGTCGTCAAACGAAGGGCCATTGGCCGGAGGCAGTGCGGTGGCCGGAGGCAGTGAGGCGGTGACCAGCGGCGTCGAATCGCCCATGTCAGCGACCCAGGCGGCCGCTCCCAGTGCCAGCGCGACGGCTGCCAAAGACAGCAGTATCGTCTCCGCTCGCCCAATACGGCGGCGCGACAACAGCCTTTCGGCGCTTGCGCGGTCGGAAACCATCAGATCCCCAAATCAACCCCCGGAGGGGCCCAACCCCCGTCCGGAGACTCTATACCAGCCATCGCATTGGGAGCCAAAACTTAGGCATAATCGCGGCCGGCAAGCCCCCCCCTTGAGGTATCCAATGACCGATCCTTTCGACCTAGAGCGCTTTGTCGGGGCCCAGGACCCGGTTTTTCACGACGTCCAGGGGGAGCTGGCCCGGGGCCGGAAACAGACTCACTGGATGTGGTTCGTCTTCCCGCAGATCGCCGGCCTCGGCTTCAGCACCATGTCGCAGCGCTACGCCATCGGCTCGCGCGCCGAGGCCAGAGCCTACCTCGCCCACCCCGTACTCGGTCCGCGACTCATTGAATGCACCACGCTCGTGCTTGCCGTCGAGGGACGAACCATCAACGCGATCCTCGGCGCGCCCGATGACGCCAAATTCCGCTCGTCGATGACGTTGTTCGGCGCGGTCTCCGACGAACCCGTCTTCGACCAGGCGCTTGCCCGATATTTCGCAGGCGAGCGCGACGGTGCCACGCTGGAGATGCTCGCCAGGCTCGATCGGCCGGCGCGCTAGCGCGACCTACGCCTAGACGAATGGACGCATGCAGGCGGAGCATGGCGGCCGGCAGCGTAAACTCCGGATTAACACCGGCTGCCTATCGTTTGCGCAGAATAATTTTCTTCCCCGCGCCAATTGCCGGACAGATCATGAAAATCGGTACGCTGCTGACCACCGCCATCGTCTCGCTCTCGACAGTCGGCGGCGGCCTCGCCGTCTACGTCGCCGTGACGAAGTACCAGACGATGGACAGGATCGCTGAAGCGCAGGGACGACTCGCGATCGTCCGCGCCGCCAGCGACATCCCGCGCTACCTCAACCCCGAGCGCGGCTTCGCCACCAACATCCTCTACGGGCCAGCGACGGTCGATCCGGCGCAGCTCACCGAGCACGACAAGCTGCGCAAGCAGACCGACGGCGCCCGCGACCGGATGAACGCGCTGCGCAAGGAGCTGCCTGGCCCGTTCGACGACGGTGCCACCATCGGCAGCAACATCGACGCGATCAATTCGAAATTCACCGCGCTCCGCGAGGCCATCGACAAGGCGATCGCAGGACCTGCGTATGCCCGCAAGGACGCCGCCAAAAAGGTCGTCGCCGACAATGCCGTGCTCAATGCCGGCGTCACCGCGCTGCTCAACGAGCAGGTCCGCCGCATGGCGATCCTGAATGGGGACGCCTACCGCCAGTCCAACTACGCCAACATCGCCATGACGCTGCGCGACGTCGGCGGCCTCAATTCCAGCGTGCACAAGAACCTCGTCGGCGCGAAGAAAGTGGCCAACGACGCCGAGAAGGCCGACATGGCCCGCATGCAGGGCCGCAACGACCAGATCGTGATGTCGCTGATGGAATTGCGTGGCAATGCGGCAACTCCGGCTAACGTCGCCGCGGCGCTGGAGACGATGAACTCGAACTATGTCGAGGAATTCGGCCGCGAGATGAAGCTCGTCAAGGACGGCGCCGTCAGCGGCAAATACGAACACGATGTCGAGACCTTCTACGTAGCGTCCCAGAAGGGCCTCGGGTCCATTATCGGCGTCCGCGACGCCTTCTACGACAACGCCGAGCAGATCCTCGCCGGCGCTTCCTCCGCCGCGCGCACCAGCTTCACCATCGCGCTGGCCGGCCTCCTCGCCGTGCTGATCGCCAGCGCCGGCCTGATCGTGATGGTCCGCCGCCGCGTCTGCGCTCCGATCGTCAGCCTGACGACGCGGATGTCGCGCCTTGCCGACGGCGACGTTGCGGACGAGATCCCCGGTGCCGAGCGTTCCGACGAGATCGGGGCGATGGCTTCCGCCGTCCAGGTGTTCAAGGACAACATGATCCGGGCCGACCGGCTCGCGGCGGAGAAGCAGGCCGAGAACGACGGCAAGATGCGCCGCGCCCAGGCGCTCGACGGGCTCACCCGTGCATTCGAGGCCAAGGTCACCGAGCTCGTCGGCGGCCTCTCCCGCGCCTCCTCCACCATGGAAAGCACGGCGCAGTCGATGACCTCGACGGCGGCCCAGACCAACAGCCAGGCCGCGGTCGTTGCCGCCGCCTCGCAGCAGACCTCGACCAACGTGCAGACGGTCGCTAGCGCGACCGAAGAGCTGACCTCCTCGATCTCCGAGATCGGCCGGCAGGTGGCACAAAGCACCGAGATCGCGGCCCGCGCCGTCGACAACGCCCGCCGCACCGGCGACACGGCGCGCGCGCTCGCCGAGGGCGCCCAGAAGATCGGCGACGTCGTCACGCTGATCCAGAGCATCGCCGAGCAGACCAATCTGCTGGCGCTCAACGCGACCATCGAAGCCGCCCGCGCCGGCGACGCCGGCCGCGGCTTTGCGGTCGTCGCATCCGAGGTGAAGTCGCTGGCGGGCCAGACCGCCAAGGCCACCACCGAAATCTCCGAGCAGATCACCGCGATCCAGTCCGCAAGCGACGAGACCGTGAACGCGATCCGCAACGTCGCCGACGTCATCGCCGAGATCGACCAGATCGGCACCGCGATTGCGGCTGCGATCGAAGAACAGGGCTCGGCAACCCGGGAGATCTCCCGCAGCGTGCAGGAGGCCGCGCGCGGCACCCAGGAGGTCAACACCAACATATCGGGCGTGCAGCGCGCCGCCGACGACACCGGTGCGGCCGCGAGGGAAGTGCTGGGCGCCGCCGAGCAGCTCTCGACCCAGTCGCGCGATCTCGCCGGCCAGTTCGACCGCTTCCTCGGTGAGGTCAGGGCCGCCTAGTCAGCTTAATAAGGCGGCGCCTTGCGGGCCCGCTGCGCCTTGGCGGCCTCGATCCACCACAGCAGGTCATCGGCAAAGCGCGGGAACGAGCGCTCCAGTGCCTTGCCGCCCTCGCCGATCGGCTCGCTCTCGGCCGACAGCGTCTGCGCGATCGGGCCGACGCCGATGGTGCTCGACACCACGACCATGCCCATCTCCGACAGCGTGCCATGCCAGGCGGTCGAGGCGCGTGCGCCGGACAGTCGGCCGGCGGAGTAGCTCACGATCGCGGCCGGGCGCCAGAACCACTCTTCCAGGAAGTGATCGGTGAGGTTCTTCAGGCCGGGCTGGATGCCCCAATTGTATTCGCCGGTGACGAAGACAAAACCGTCGGCGCCGCGGATCTGCCCCGCCAGCTTCTCGAGCGCCTCGGGTGCCGCCCCCTTGGGATATTCCTTGTACATGCGATCGAGCATCGGCAGGCCGATCGCCTTGGCGTCGATGAACTCGACCTCCTCGCCGCGCTGGCGCAGGCGATCGATGACGAAATTCGCAAGGCGGACGCCCATGCGGTCGGAACGGTAGGAGCCGTAGAGGACGAGGATGCGATTGCTCATGGCCGGGACGCTAGCACGAAATGGCGGTACGGCCTCAACCGATTTGCCGCGCTACCGTTGTCGTCCGAGCTCCAGCGTTTGCGACGGCGTCTCGCCGAACTGGTCGCGATAGCTTCTGGAGAAGTCGCTGAGATGCCAGAAGCCGAACGCCAGTGCGACGGCCTTGACGCTGTCGGCACCGGCGAGCAGGCGCTGACGCACCAGCCACAACCGGCGCAGGCGCAAATAGCGATGCAGGCTCATGCCGCGATAGCGGCGGACGACGTCGTGCAGGGTGCGGACGGACAGGTTGAGCTTGCGCGCAATCTCCTCGCTGTAGATCGGCTGCGAGAGGTCGTCGGACAGAAGCGCTCGGATCTCCCGGAAGATCCTGAAGTTGCGCTCGTCATTGGGACGCAGGGTCCATCGCGCGGCAACGACGCTTTCGAACGCGTCGTCGACGGCGCCAAGCAGGGACTCCTTCATGGCTGCAGCCTTCAGCGGCACGTCCGCGCCTCCGATCGGCTCCGACGCGGCAGCCAGCACCTCCCGGACCAGGCTGCGCAGCCGGTTCAGGCTCGCGGCCGTCGTTTCAAATATCTTGAAGCTGGATGTCGCGTGCGGCCAGCCGCGATCCGTCACCTCCGGCCTGAACACCACCGAGGCAATTTGCCGCTCCACCTCCTCGATGGTGGTGTAGGCGGCGCCGCCGCTGCCGATCACGATGACCGGTCGTGCCCGCTGCGAGCCGTTGAAGCGGATGGGCACGTTGAGCTCATCCATCGTGAATCCGATGGCGGTGCAATTCTCGACGAGCTGCGCGTCGACGACGCGGGGAAACGCCCGCGTGAAATTCACGTCGCAACCGGGCAGCGACAGGATGGTCTGCTCGGCCGAAATCCTCCGTACGAAGGGCGTGAACTCGAAATTCAGGCCTCGTATGGCATTCCGAAATTCGTCGACGTCGGAGAAGCGAAATACCCTGGGCGCAATACTGTTCATGGCAATGTGAAACGTCGCGTCGTAACCAACGCGCGTCCGGCGGCGATGCCGGTCCGAGTTTCCCCCTTTCGGTTGTCCCGTTCGACCGAAAGAATCATCCTAATTCGTCTCGTTCAGTTGGCGAGGGTCCCGTTCAAAGGACAAGTCGCCGCATCGAGTCTCGCCGAATTTCGATAGCGTTTCCAGCGCCGCCAGCGGTGCGCTGATACCCCATCGATCAAGCTCTAAATTTCAAATTAACGCCTGTCAGGCGCAATGAAGGTCATTGGATAGTCGCGATTTTTTGAGTCAGGCCCCTGCCATGATGGCAAATTTGCCTGCTGATATTCTGGTTGAGCTGGAACAGGCGGTCGCTAGTTGCCCGCCGGACCGCTGTGCTCGCATCCTCTCGGGCATTGTGCAGTTGCTCACCGGTAGCCCCGACCGGCCTCAGGAATTGCTCGCTGGGGTGGTTGACGGCGTTCTGCTGCGCTTGACGGAACGCGTCGAGGCCAAGGCGCTCGTTCAACTCAGCACGGCGCTTGCCGAGCTCAAGGTCGCCCCGCCCGAGACATTGCTGCGCCTTGCCTCACACGCCGATCCGGACGTGGCCTGTCCTGTCCTCGTCAAATCGCAGGCATTCTCCGCCACCGATCTCGCGACGATCGCGGCCTCGTGCGACGAGCGGCATCAACGCGCGATCGCCGCGCGCAACTCGATCGAGCCTGAAGTGGCCGAGGCGCTGATCAAGCGCGGCGGCCCGATCTGCCTTGCGCTGATCAAGAACCCGGGAACCCAATTCTCCGAGGCAGCTTACGCCGCGCTGATCGCCAGGGCCGATCCGGACGGCGAGATTGCCAAGGCGCTGGTGCTGCGGCCCGACACGCCCGACCTGGTCGTCCGGAAGCTGCTCTCCCAGAAGGCGCCGGCCCCGAAGGCGCCGGCCAAGGCCAACGCATCCACCATTCCGCCCGCACAACACGCCGCGCCGGTTCCGCCCAAGCTGCCCTGCCCGGCCGACTATGCGAGCGCGAGGCCGGAGATCGTCGCCCTCAGCCGCGTCGGCAAGCTCAACGATTCCACCGTCAACCGCTTCACGATCCGCGGCGAGACGGCCAATCTGTTCACGGCGCTCTCGGTGCTCTCGGGCGCTCCGATCGAGATCGTCGAGCATGTCATGACCGATGACGATTGCGAGGGCCTCGTCATGGCCTGCCGGGCCGCACGGCTGAACTGGGCCACTACGCTTGCGATCCTGAGCAACCGCAGCGGCTCACGGCTCTCCTTCGTCGAGCGCGAACGGGCGCAGCAGATTTTCGAAACGCTTCTCTTGTCGACCAGCCAATGGACAGTGCGCTGGGGGGAAATTGCAGCGAGTGCCAACCCAAGCGATGCGGGACATCGCGGCACAAAAATGGGGGTTAACCGATGAGGTTCGACGGTCGAAAGGCGCTTCGCGTACGGATGGATCACAAGCAGGCCGTCAATCTGATGGGCTCCGACGGCACCTGGCGACGTAGTTGCTTCCTGCTCGACGTGTCGCAAAGTGGCGCCAAGATCGAGGTCGAAGGGACGCTCGACGTGCTCCAGGCCAAGGAATTCTTCATGCTGCTGTCATCGACGGGGCTTGCCTACCGGCGGTGCGAATTGGTGTGGATCGACGGCACCATGGCCGGCGTGCACTTCATCACCGCTGACGGCAAGAAGAAGCCGGCGAGCGCAAAGGCGGCCGCCGCGCCAAACTCCACGCCGAGCAAATAGGCTCCAGAATTCATCGAGCTCATTCAACGTCATCATAGTCCGGTCCGCCGTGCAGAGTGCCCGAACCATATCCAGCCCCGCCAAAAACGACGGCGGCGTCCGAATGACGGAAGCGATTCGCCCGTTTGTGCATGTGCTGGCCGATTCGTCCGACAAACTGGCGGGCGTCTGCTCGGCCCTCGAACGGCAATTTACCGTCGCCGGCGAACGACTCGATGCGGAAGCCAAGCTGTCACAAGTGCCATTCGCGGTCGTCGTTCGCGCGGAGCTGCGTGACGTCGGCACCATCGCGGCCATCAAGAAGCGCGCCGGCAAGCTGGCGAAAGCCACGAAGCGCATCTTCCTCGTCGAGCACTCGTCTCACGTCGGCATCTCGCAGGCCTACGCACTCGGCGCCACCCTCGTTCTTCCTGGGGCTCTCAACAAGAGCAAGCTGCTGGCAGCGCTGGCTGACCCGGCCGAACCGGCCTCTGCTGGCTCAAGTGACGCAGCGCAACCGGACAACGCCGTCGAAGCCGCGGCGACCGCCATCGCGTCGATGTTCACGGCCGTCACGCTCGGCGAGCCCCTCGACGTCGACGGCACGAAGGAAGGGGGCCGCAGGATCGCCGACCGCATCACCGAGCACGGCCTGTCCGAATGGCTTGCCACGGTGCGGCGTCACCATGAGGGAACCTACCAGCATTGCCTGCTCGTGACCGGCGTGGCGATCGACTTCGGACTGAGCCTCGGCGTCGGACGAACCGATCTCGAGCGGCTGTATTCCGCAGCCATGTTCCACGACATCGGCAAGGCGCAGATTCCGCTTGCGATCCTCGACAAGCCCGGCCGCCTCGACACCGACGAACGCGCCATGATCGAGAAGCATCCGGCAGCGGGTTACGAGTTTCTGAAGGATCACGAGAAAATCTCGCCCGAGATTCTCGACGCCGTGCGGCATCATCACGAATATCTAGACGGGAGCGGTTATCCCGACGCGCTGTGCGGCGAGAGCATCAATGACATCGTCCGCATTCTGACGATCTCGGACATCTTCGCCGCGCTGATCGAACACCGGCACTACAAGCCGACAATGCCGCGCACCGAGGCCTACAACATTCTTTGCGGGATGACCGGAAAACTCGAGAAGGCGCTCGTAACCTCGTTCAAGGACGTTGCGCTCACGCGATGACCGCGCAGGCTGGGCGATCCCGCAGCGAGGACCTCGTCACGAACCGCGCTTAGTGCGTGGCCCGGTATTTGGCGCGGTGCGGAATCGACCGGGAGGCCAGTCCTTCCGCAAGCAGCTTCATGTCCTCGCGTCTGCCACTCCGGATCAGCTTGCCGAGCTCATCGGGTGTGAAGGGCAGATTTGGATCATCATCAATCGGATACCGCTGTCGCGGACCGAAGAACCGTCGAACCAGGCTAGCCAGCCGCCGCATGTCGATTCCCTCGCGCCAGCAACAAACCTTTCACTCCGCGTATTGTTCCTCCCGCGCGATCGAGATTGCAAGAGGCCACCAACGGCTCAGCATCAAAAAAATCGACGAGAGAATAATCTCCTCTCCTCCACCTCAGCCGGCTCTCCGCGTTAGTCGGCTCGCAGCGTCAGCCGGCTGTGCGCATCAGTGACTTCCCGCACTAGTCGGCAAAGCCGACATAACGCACGAAATCGTCGTTGCCCTCGCGATCGGAGCGCACGGCGTTCGCGGCGAAGCTGTCGTCGGGATACCCCATCGCCACACATGTCATGATGACTTCGTCTTCCGGAATCTTCGCGACCTCGCGCACGATGTCGGAGCGCATGATGCCCTGCCCGTTGATCACCGAACCGAGACCGCGGTCCCAGGCCGCGAGCACGATGCCGTAGCAGAGCGCACCGAGATCGAAATGGCAGACCGCGCCGGGATCCAGCACGCGGTCATAGGTCAGCACCAGCGAGACCGGCGCGTCGAACTGGCGGAAGCCGCGCAGCACCCAGTCCTGCCGCATCGGCTTGTCGTCGCGCTCGATCCCCATCGCGCCGAACAGCTTCTTGGCGATGTCGACCTGCCGGGTGCGATGAATGCCCTGGTATTCGCCATGGCTGATGATATCGCGCTTGACCTTGGCGCCGCCGACCATCTCCTCCATGTTGCGGCGGCGCAACTCTTCAAGCGGAGGGCCTGTGAGCACATGCACATGCCAGGGCTGGGTGTTCATCGACGACGGCGCGCGCTTGGCGCTCTCGATGATCGCCTCGATCACCGCGCGCGGCACCGGCTGCTGCTTGAAACCGCGCACGCTGCGGCGCGACTGGACCAGCGTTTCGAATTCCAACTCTTGACCTCCCTGACCGTTCATTCCGCGGCATTGCAATTGTAACGCGTAACCGGTTGCCGATGCGGTACGCCAAATCTATGCTACCCCGCAAGCAAGACCAAGAACCCAGCGAGGACCTGCAAATGCCCGCACCGCTCGATCCCGTCATCGCCCAGATCATTCCGCTGCTGCCGCTGCGCGATCCCACCACGATGACGCCACAGAGCGCGCGCGATGCCTTGCGCGCACTGGCTGCCTCGCGTGCGGATGTGCCGCCGCCCCCCGTCGACACGGTGCAGGATATCAAGGTGAAAGGCGGCGCCGGGCCGCTCGATGCACGTGTCTATCGCGTCGGCCCCAATCCTGCGCCAACCGTAGTCTTCTTCCACGGCGGCGGCTGGGTCGCGGGCGATCTCGAAACCCACGACCGGCAGGCGCGCAATCTCGCGATCGAAACCGGCGCGGTCGTCGTCTCCGTCGATTATCGGCGCCCGCCGGAAACGCGCTTTCCCGGCGCCTTCGAGGACGCGTTCGCCGCTGCGAGTGACATCTTCAACCGCGTCGCGGAATTTGGCGGCGATGCAAAGCGTCTCGGCGTTGCCGGCGACAGCGCCGGCGGCAATCTCGCAGCCGCCACCGCGATCGCCTGCCGCGACGCCGGCATCACGCTCGCGGCGCAACTGCTGGTCTATCCCGTGACCGACGTCGTCGGGGGCTACGCGGATGCGCGCGAGAACGCGCCCTATCCGTCACGTACCGAGAATGCCGACGGCTATTTTCTGACACGCGCGACGATGGAATGGTTTTGTGGCCACTATCTCGCCGATCCCAAGGGTGCCGCCGACTGGCGGGTCTCGCCGCTCCGCGCCGCTTCGCTCAAAGGGCTCGCGCCCGCGATCGTGACCACCGCATGGTTCGATCCGTTGCGCGACGAAGGCACGGCCTATGCACGGGCGCTGGAGGCCGCCGGCGTCCGCGTCAAGCACCATGAGGGCCCCGGCCTGATCCACGGCTATTTCGGCCTTGGCGATGCTTCCGCGGCCGCGAAGGCCGAGGCGCAACGCGCACGGGCCGATTTCAAGACACTGCTCGCGCGCGGAATCTGAACCGCAGATGAATGGAAAAATCCGCGACATCGGTCGTGGCGCGCATCGATCCTGCTTGATTGCGCCACGATTCGCGGCTCCAATCCGCTCGGTAATTTTGTCCTAGGGAGACACCCATGATGAAGCGGATTTTTCTCGCAGCGATCGTCGCCACCTTTGCAGCGGGCTCGGCCTTCGCGGAGGACACCTGCGAGAGCAAGGCGGTCGGCAAGGACGGCAAGGCACTCGCCGGCGCCGCCAAGACCTCGTTCATGAAGAAGTGCAAGGCCGACGCTTGCACGCCCAAGGCCGTCAGCGCCGACGGCAAGCCGCTTGCCGGTGCCGCCAAGAACAGCTTCATGAAGAAGTGCGAAGTCGGCGCCTGATCGCTGCTGGTTCGCCACTGCTGCACGGACACTCTGCAACTCCGTCGTGCCCGGGCCTGTCCCGGGCATCCACATATGTGTGTCCGTGCGGCACAGATCAGATGGCCGGGCCAAGTCGAAAGCACGAACGTCCTCTGGTAACATCGTCGTCAAGCCGTTCGAATTAACCACCAATTCGATCCAATTTTAATAAGACAACAACGCTGCTTGTTAGCGTGAGCCGCACAGATCAACGTGCGGGAATTGCCGTTTTCCGGATATCGGCGGGACCGGGAAAGTGACTTCGTCGAGTGCGATCGTCTTTCATTGGGAGCATCTCGCCATGATCGAACGTCGTGCAATGAAGCGCATACCGATCAACCGGGCCGCGCGGCTATCGTTTGGTGAAATTCACGGGACTCATCCGTGCTTGGTGCGCGATATCAACGCCTTGGGTGCCCGCATTTCCACGCCGTACTACATATTTGCCGACGAGTTTGTGTTGTCGTTCGACGGCCATTCCGGAATTTTCTACTGCCGCGTCGTATGGAAAAAGGAGACGCTCTGCGGCGTTTTATTCCTCCTGCGTCGTCGCTCGCCAAAAGCAGCGAACGATTCCGGCGCGCCCGCAAATGTGGTGCGACTTGATCGCCGGCTCGTGTGCCGCGGCGGGGTCTTTAGCCCGGAAGTATCGACCTGACTCCTCGCCCGCGCGGGTGCATATTGCAGCGGTAGGGCGTCGCGAGGTGACCGAATGAAACGCCGCAATTTTGTCGCGCTTCTCGGCGCTGCGGTGACCGTCATGCCCCTCGCGGCCCACGCGCAGCAACCCGCGGTGCCGCGGGTTGGCTATGTCTGGGGTGGCGTTCGCGGGACGGACTTGTACTACCAGACCGGCTTCCGTCAGGGACTTGCGGACCTGGGATATGTCGTGGGGCGCAACCTGCTGCTCGAAGAACGCTACGCCGACGGAGAGCCGGAGCGCGTTCCCGCATTGATCGCTGAACTCCTCACGCTCAACGTCGATGTTCTCGTGACTCCAGGCACACCAATTTCGCAGGCTGCGCAACGTGCAACGTCCACGGTGCCGATCGTCTGCATGAGCGGAGATCCGGTCAGAGCCGGTCTTGTGGCAAGCCTTGCCCGACCAGGCGGCAATATCACCGGGCTGTCGCAGCTCTCGGGCGAATACGGTGTCAAGTGGGTGGAACTGCTGAAGGAGGCGGCACCGAAAGTGCGCCGTGTCGCAGTGTTGTGGAATCCTGACAATCCGACGACCGCCAACCAAGTCGAACTCATGCAGAAAGCGGCGCCCGGTCTCGGTATCGAGCTGACGGCTCTCTCGATACGGCGCGCGGACATCGACAACAGCTTCGCCGCGCTTGGGGAGAGAGGCTTCGATGGTCTCGTCGTCACCGACGATCCATCGCTGATACCCCTCGTTCCCCGCCTGATCGAGTTCACTGCAGAGCGGCGCTTGCCGGCGATCTATCCATTCCGCGACTCGGCTCAGAGAGGAGGACTGATGTCGTACTCGGCCAACCTTTTCAAACTATGGCAACGTGCTGCAAGCTATGTTGATCGCATTCTGAAAGGGGCCCGTCCGGCGGAGCTTCCCGTCCAGCAGACGACGGATGTGATCCTGAATATCAACCTCAAGACCGCCAAGGCTCTTGGTCTCGACATTCCCATGACGCTGTCCGCCCGAGCCGACGAGGTGATCGAATAGCAACGGAAATGCTGCGCGCGAAAATTGCGCTTGGGAGACTGTCGCCGGGCGCATCAGTACGGGGTTGATGAACGCAAGCGGCCGCCTGATAGCCTCGCCTGCGGTCGCTGCCAATACGGGTTGTCCACGCACATCGCGGAAAGTCCGATCGCAGACGCTCGGCATTGATCCCATGACGTATAAGCGCACTCGAAATAGGTGCTGCCACCCCACTCCCATCTCTGAAGGCAGACGGGGTGGCTGGGATCGTAGGTTTGGGCTGTAGCCGAGGCGATCGCCAGGATCGCCGCACTGCCCAGGATTAGCCAACGGAGCATCCGCATCGCCGCCTCCTCCAAATGGATCATCCAAGCTTTCCGGTTCGACCGCCGCTCATGTGGAGACGGGAGACGCTTGCGACGCTTCATAGCTCCTGCGTCGTCGCTCGACGAAAGCGGCGAACGAGTCCCTCGTGCCCACATCGGCACCTCTGCGCTCGCCCCGGGCCGGCGGACATAACTCATCCGATAAGTGGCCCTGAGCCTTGCTCGGAAAGACCCTGCAGCCGCCATCCTGCAATATCACTGGTCTTTCCGCATTGCTCGCAATTCAGGTGAGAGCATCCCCTAGCTCGTCCCCGCTGAACGTTCTCGCGGGAGGCTTCACATCCGCAGCGCGGGCAAGCTAGCGCCGCGCGCCCGCATCCAGGGCTTGCGAGCAAGAAACTGGCGAAGTTCGATACGCGGTCGACGATCCTTCTGATCAATTTGGATTATCCAAACGACGGCCCCGGACTTGGGTTGAGTGTGAGGTTCCGGGACCGTCATCGAGGCGCGGACCGCAGCCCACCCGCGCACTGCCAGTAACGTGGATGTCCGCGCGACGAACAATTGTCTTCTGGTACAATCCCACTGCGCGTCATCATGCCCGCTAGCGGGCATTGCGGTGCTCGGAGCCGATAGCCAATCCTGGCCCGTCAGCGAAATATCGATGCCTCTCAACCAGGTCCGCCTGATGGGCCGCAGCGCACTGGATATCTCGCGCCGAACTCTTCGCATTTGCCCTGTACCGAAGACCTTTGATCTGGATCAAGGAGTCGAACTATCGATGCAATCTCAACTTGGGCGATAGGCGACGTTCGGAACCATCGACGCCTGTCACATCAAATTCGCGAATTAGGGGGCAACCAACAGACCTGCAACGTAGTGGAGAGACCGCCATGGCCGTCAATCTCATTTCAGCTGCACAACAGCTCCTGACCCCTGAAGTCATTGCGCAGATTTCCTCCTTTCTTGGGATGGACCGAAGCGCGACGCAGAAGGCCGCAATAGCGGCCATCCCGACAATACTGGCCAGCCTGTCGGATCTGGTCGGAACCCCGGCCGGCGCCAATCAACTGTCAAAACTGCTGTCACAACAGCAAGGCAGCAATCCCATGGATATGTTGCGCAACGCCGGCGCCCCGGACCTGGCTCAGACGGGTTCGAGCATGTTGTCCGGACTGCTTGGAGGCCGAACCATGGATACCATGGCCCAGGCGATCGGGAGTTTCGCGGGAATGGGCGATGGCGGCGGCAAGTCGTTACTCGCCGTGGTCGGGCCGCTGGTCCTGGGTATGCTCGGCAAGCAGCAGCATGACGCCGGGATGGATGCAAACGGACTGGCATCGCTTCTGCGCTCGCAGAAAGATCAGATCATGGCGGCGATTCCATCGGGCCTCAGTGATCAACTCGGCGCCGCGGGCCTGATCGACAAGGCACGCAGTGGAATGGCCTCGGCCGCCGCCACAGGGAGCCGGATCGCCGGCGTTTCCGGCGCCACTGGCGCGAGCCAGGCCGCCATGGCCGCCGGCCGGTCGCAATGGCCATATTGGCTCGCCGCGCTCGTTATCGTTGCCGGGCTTGCCATATATGCGCTTCAGCGTCCGACCGAGCCGACGGTCGCTCAGAGTACAAACATTACGCGGCCCTCAACCGGAACTGTGGGCATGGCGCCCGCGGATCTGACCGTTGACGGCGTGAATCTGGCGAACCAGGTCAATTCGTCCCTTGGTACGCTGCAGGCTCAACTGCCGACCATCACCGATGAAGCTAGCGCGCAGGCGGCCCTGCCGAAGATCAACGACGCCATCTCACAGCTGGATGGCGTCACGGCACGAGCTGCCAAGCTTTCTCCGGAAGCGCGACGCGCGCTTGCCAAGCTGATCGTCGCGGCGGCGCCGGCCATCAATCAGATGTGCGACAAGGTCTCGGCGACACCGGCCGGCACGATCGCAAAGCCAGTGATCGACAATCTTCGTGCCAAGCTCGACCAGTTGGCGAAAGCCTGAAAGCCAGAGACGTCACACGCAATAAACTCGCCACACTTCAGGACGGGACGTGTTTCCCACCCTCCCGTCCTGCAAGATGAAAGGAGAAGACTCCATGGCCGACAAGACCAGTTTCACCAAGGATGAATGGGCGCTCCTCCTGAGAAGCCCGATGAATGCTGGAATGGCCATTACGGCTGCCGAACCGAGCGGATTGTTTGGCCTTCTGAAGGAATCATTTGCTGGCGGCACCGCGCTCGCCCAGGCGGCCACCGATCCCAATGCCAACCCCTTGGTAAAGGCTGTGGTCGCCGACTTCCAGACGAGCGACGGCCGGGCCGCGGCTCATGACGGGTTGAAGGCGGAGCTCGGCAAGAGCACGCCGGCCGAGATCAAGACCAAGACAATCGCATCGTTGCATGAAGTCACGGCGCTGCTTGCTGCGAAAGCTCCGGATGATGCCGCGGCTTTCAAGGGCTGGCTGCGTCAGATTAGTCAAAAGACGGCTGAGGCTGCATCGGAAGGCGGAGGGTGGTTCGGTGGGGGCGTTCAGGTCAGCGACGCCGAGAAAGCAACCCTCGGCGAAATCTCCAGCGCGCTTGGCATCTGATCTCGGTGGGCCGCACGGCCCACCTCTACGCGCCCTGCACCATTGGTTTGCGGGATGCCAGAGCCGCTGGCTTCCCCAAGGCCAGCGGCTGTTCTTTGCGGCGATGTGCGGGCAGTTGGGCAAATTCTCGTTGCGCGTCGGCTGGGCGCTGACCGAAATGGCAACTCCGCTGCCTTCCACGGCAACGTTGACATATGTCAAAGCCGGCAATTCCTGGAACCGAACTACTCCAACCAGCTGAGGCGCTGGGGGGGCCATCATGAAACGATGGAGCGGTCAACCTGCACTGCTCGCTGCTACCGCGATTGCTGCATCATGCATCGCATTCGATGGTGGAATTGACTCTGCGCATGCGAAGTTCGGTCGAATAACGAAGTCGGCGATTGTCCCTGGCGCAACGCCACTGGAAGTGCATGACCATACCCGCGACGCAAACGGTTCGCCAAACGCCAACGACCTCCCCTCGCTTGCCACGAAATCACCGCGACGGCGTCAGCGCGCAGCAGGGCAAGGCCCGAAAGCTCACGGCGACATTCGGCGAGCAACGCATCGGAAGAGCAACCATCAGCATGCATTTCATAAAAAGCATCCCAGAAGGGAAACCCCACTGTTTGGGCTTGCGAGTTTCTACTCGGAAGACCAGATGACCGCGAGCGGCGAGAGGTTCAACAAGCATGCGCTGCATGCGGCGCATCCGTCCTTGCCTTTCGGAACGCGCCTGCGCGTGACTAATGTCTTGAACAAAAAGTCCGTGATCGTGAGAGTCAACGACCGCGGTCCATTTGTTCATGGACGCATCATCGACGTTACATCGGGTGCGGCCGCAGCCCTTGGAATGATCAAGATCGGCGTGGTCAATGTCACGCTTGAAATCGTTCGATAATGGCCGCCAATTTCATATATCGACGGCGGCCGGGCCGTGATCAATACGGCGGGAAAGGACTGATTTGGGCGTACACGGCCTAGTCCCGCTTGAACCGATAGTCGAACGCCCCATCCAGCGGCTTGATCAGCCCGACCGTCGGAGCCGGAAAATGGATCGGCAGGATCAGCGTGTCGGTGTCCGCAACGGAGGCGAATAACTTTCGTCGCGACACCGCCGACTGCCTGGCATCCCAATCCGGCTTCGCCGACCAGTCCGGCTCGCGGCACTGGATCTGGTGATGCATGAGATCGCCCGCGACCACCGCGCGGCGCCCCTTCGAAAAGATATTCACGCAGCAATGACAAGGTGAGTGCCCCGGCGTCGGCGTCAGCGTGACGGTGTCATCGAGCGCGTAGTCGTCGTCCACCAGCAGCGCCTGCCCGGCCTCGACGATCGGCAGGCAGTTGTCGCGGAAGACGGTGCCGGGCGGGTTGTTGCCTTTGGCATTCTCCGCCTCCCAGGCCGCGTACTCGCCCTTGTGAAAGACGTACTTTGCATTCGGAAACGTCGGCACCCAGCGCCCGTCGCGCAAGGTCGTATTCCAGCCGGTGTGATCGATGTGCAGATGCGTGCAGAAGACGTAGTCGATCTGCTCGAAAGAGATGCCGAGCGCGAACAATTCGTTGCGCCAGCGCACCTTGCCGGGAAAGTCGAACGGCGGCGGATGGCCCTTGTCCTCGCCGGTGCAGGTGTCGACGAGGATGGTGTAGCGCGGCGTGCGCACCACGAAGGTCTGATAGGTGATCACCATCATGCCGCGCGCGGCATCGAACACCTCCGGCTCCATCGTCGGCAGATGACGGGCGAACACGCCCTCGTCATAGGCCGGGAAGAAATCCTGCGGCCGCCGCCACGGCCCTTCCCGCTCGATCACCGCATCGATGGTGATGTCGCCGATCCGCAGTTGCTTCACGCGTCTCCTCCCGCTTTTTCTTCAGCGTAACGAGCGAGTTCGCAGTGCTCAAGGCTCATATGCGCATGTCTGTGCGGCCGGGACCTTGATTTCGGTGTGACGTGACCACAGCCACGCCGCGTTATCTCAACGACGCACACACGTCGCCGAGGCGTCACACGCGCGTCGTGGGCCACGCTCGATAATCCCCGCGTCATTCCAGGTCAAACCCGCGCAGGTTGCGCAGCAAGAAACATGGGGCACCACGTGGACATGAAGGCGCTCTTCTCCCTGATCTCGTCGATATCGCTCGCCGCATCGCTGGCTGGCACCGCAATTCCGGCGCACGCCGATCAGGACGACAACGGCCGCGACCGCGGCTTCGACAATTCCAGGGATCGCGACCACGATCGCGACCATCATCACGGACACCGCTCGCCGCCGGTAGTCGTCATCTCGCTCGACGGTGCAAAGCCCGATTTCATCCAGCAATTTATCGACGAAGGCGTACTGCCGCGCGACGGCGCTCTGGCGCGGCTGAGCCGCCATGGCGCGGTGGCGCAGCAAAACATCACGGCGTCGCCGTCACTTACCGCCGTCTCGCATATCGAGATCGCCACCGGCTCGACCGCCGTCCACAACGACATTCCCTCGAACACCTATCAGGCGATCGTCGGGCCGGTTACGTCGAGCCTCAGCGGTTTCGCCGCGCCGATCGGCGGCTATCGCGAGAGCCCGCTCGGGCCCTCGCCGCGTCCGACGGCATTGCCGCTGTGGGTGCAACTGCGCCAGCAGGGCAGGAAAGTCGTCACTGCGACGTGGCCGGGCGGCGACGGCGCCGACATCTCGATCAACGGCACGGTGGTGCAACCGGCCCAGCCGATCCGCATCACCGACTACACCGTGCCGTTCGGCGCATTCGGCGGTATCGGCGCCCAGGGCTTTTCGCTCACATCGGCGGACCTCGCCGCCGATCCGGCCGTGGCCACGGCCCTCCAGGCGGCTGGCCGCTTCTCGTTCAGCCCGGTGCTGGCAACCTCCGCGCCGATCGAGACGTTCTCATGCGCATCCGCTCCGACCGCAACCTGCACCAACGCGGCTACCCAGGACATCAAATATGCGATCCGGGTAGCGGCGCTCGACACCACCAATGACAGCAGGGTGAACTACGACACGCTTGTGTTCTTCGACGCCACGCGCGGCATTACGGCTGGACCGTTCAAGCCCCCGGCGACCGGACCGGCCTATGCGAAGTTCGGTGGCGAGAACGCGCCGTTCTTCTTCGACGGCAGCGGCGCCAAGGTCGGTGCGGCCTACTTCGTCTCGCAGCTCGCGCCCGATCTCTCGGTGGTGCGCTTCGCCCGTTACGGCGCCAACTTCATTCCGCGCAACGCACCGGTCCTGACCGACGTCGACGACATCAACAACACTATCGGCTTCTGGCGTCCGCAGGCCGACTTCCGCATTCCGGAGCGGCTGAGCCCGGGCTTCACCAATTTCCCGGACATCGAGATCGAGGCGATGTTCGAGGACATGGTCAAGACCTTCGTGCGCTATCAGGCGGATATCGGCGAGCGCGCCATCCTGAACAATCCCGACGCCGATCTCGTGATGGTCTATATCGAGCAGCCCGACGGCTCCGAGCATCAGTTCCTGCTCACCGACCCGCGCCAGGGCACCAACCCGAAGGACCCGAACTCGATCGGGGCCAACCAGGACGCAGCCAAGGTCGCCCGCTACAAGTCCTACATTCGCTTCGCCTATCAGACCGCGGACAAGGCGGTGAAGCGGATCGCCGATGCCGCAGGGCCGGACAGCAACGTCATCGTCGTGTCGGACCACGGCTTTGCGCCGTTCCACACCTCGGTCAGCATGGCCAATATCCTGAAGAACGCCGGCATCGACACCACCAAGGTGGCGATCCGCACCTCCGGTCCGGCGGCCAACATCTACGTCAACCTGCAACAGCGCGAACAGGGTGGCACCGTCGATCCTGCCACCTACAAGTCGCTGGTGACGCAGATCACCGAGGCCGTGAGGAATGCCGTCGATCCCAACCCCAAATTCAACGCTTCGCTCGAGGACGGGCGGCTGTTCACGGTGGTCGAGACCCGCCCGCTACAATGCGAGGCCGGGCTCGGACAGTGCACCAGCAAGACCATCGGTCAGGACTTTGGCGACGTATTCGCGCTGATGGCCCCGGGGTACAATTTCGACGGCATCCAGAGCCCCGGCGTCGCCCGGCTCGGCGATGCTCCGTTCAATGCGGCGACGACCACGCTGTCGATGCCAAACTTCTACGGTGCCCACGGCCACGATCCCAAGCTGCCGGTGATGAGCGCGACCTTCATCGCCGCCGGCCCGCAGATCCGCAACAACACCACGATCCGACGCATGCACAATCTCGACGTCGCGCCGACCATCATGCAGATCCTGGGCGTCAGACCGCACCAGGTCGATGGCGAGGTGCTGCGCGAGATTTTGCGATAGCGATTGAGGGCCACAACGGATGGGTGCTGTACCGCCGCCCATCCCGCTAGTTCATTGCGAGTCTCTCGATTTGGTTGCAGCCCGGATGGAGCGAAGCGCAATCCGGGGCCGGAGCAACTGCATCACGCGACCGCTCGCGTGGAACGAATCCCGGATGGCCCTTCGCTCCATCCGGGCTACGGCTTCCAATTAAGACCGCAACCCCGGCGCTTCCTGCCCGGTGCGCGCGACATATTCGGTGTAGCCGCCGCCGAACTGGTGGATGCCTTCCGGCGTCAGTTCCAGCACGCGGTTCGACAGCGTCGCCAGGAAGTGGCGGTCATGCGAGACGAACAGCATGGTGCCCTCGAAATCCGCCAGCGCCGTGATCAGCATCTCCTTGGTGGCGAGGTCGAGATGGTTGGTCGGCTCGTCCAGCACCAGGAAGTTCGGCGGGTCGAACAGCATCTTGGCCATCACGAGGCGCGCCTTCTCGCCGCCCGACAGTACGCGGCAGCGCTTCTCGACATCGTCGCCGGAGAAGCCGAAACAGCCGGCGAGCGCGCGCAACGACCCCTGCCCCGCGGTCGGAAACTGGTCTTCGAGCGACTGAAACACGGTGCGCTCACCGTCGAGCAGATCCATCGCGTGCTGAGCGAAATAGCCCATCTTGACGCTGCCGCCGACTGCCACCGTGCCCTCGTCCGGCTCGCTCGCACCGGCGATCAGCTTGAGCAGCGTCGACTTGCCGGCGCCGTTGACGCCCATCACGCACCAGCGCTCCCTGCGGCGGATCATGAAATCGAGGCCGTCATAGATGCGCTTGCTGCCGTAACCCTTGTAGACGTTCTTGAGCGCCACGACGTCCTCGCCCGAGCGCGGCGCCGGCGGAAAATCGAATGCCACGGTCTGGCGGCGGCGCGGCGGCTCGACCCGCTCGATCTTGTCGAGCTTCTTCACCCGGCTCTGCACCTGGGCGGCATGAGACGCGCGCGCCTTGAAACGCTCGATGAACTTGATCTCCTTGGCGAGCATGGCCTGCTGGCGCTCGAACTGCGCCTGCTGCTGCTTCTCGTTCTGCGCCCGCTGCTGCTCGTAGAACTCGTAGTCGCCGGTATAGGTCGTGAGCGAGCCGGAATCGATCTCGATCACCTTGGAGATCACGCGGTTGATGAACTCGCGATCATGCGAGGTCATCAGCAGCGTGCCTTCGAAATCGTGCAGGAATTTTTCCAGCCAGATCAGGCTTTCGAGATCGAGATGGTTGCTCGGCTCGTCGAGCAGCATGACGTCGGGGCGCATCAAAAGAATACGCGCCAGCGCCACGCGCATCTTCCAGCCGCCGGAAAGCTTGCCGACATCGCCGTCCATCATCTCCTGGCTGAAGCCGAGGCCGGACAGCGCCTCGCGCGCGCGGCCGTCGAGCGCATAGCCGTCGAGTTCCTCGAACGCGTGCTGCACCTCGCCATAGCGCGCGATGATCTCGTCCATCTGGTCGGCCTTGTCGGGGTCGGCCATCGCGGCCTCGAGCTCGCGCAACTCGGCTGCGACCTCGCTGACGGGACCTGCGCCATCCATCACCTCGGCCACGGCGCTGCGGCCGCTCATCTCGCCGACGTCCTGGTTGAAATAGCCGATCGTGATGCCGCGATCAGTCGAGACCTGCCCCTCGTCGGGCAGTTCCTCACCGGCAATCATCCGGAACAAAGTGGTCTTTCCGGCCCCATTCGGGCCGACGAGCCCGATCTTCTCGCCCTTGTTAAGGGCGGCGGAGGCTTCGATGAACAGGATCTGGTGGCCGGCTTGCTTGCTGACGTTGTCGAGGCGGATCATGGGGTCTTTTTGGGAGGATTTTTTGCGTTGCAGCGTCATAGGCCATGCCGGCCGCCAGGGGAAGCCCGGCCGGGCCCGGATTCCACCCCGCCAGACGCCAGCTTCCTGTAATTCATCCCGACGCGACGCTTCGCGCCCGCTGCCTGCCGTCTCGCTGTCCGCTTCCAGCCGAAGCGCGCTGTGCGAGCGGCAAGGCGTGACGTCCGCCAATGTCCCATATAGCGGACTTGCCGCTACCGCCCGTCAGGCGTCGGCTTGTGACCCATAGCGGTCATGGGACCTTCTTTTGCCCGCCTGCATCCGGGAGCCTTTCTCGCAATGATGCTGTTCCCAGCATAGGCGATGCTGTCAACGTGCACGCCGTCGCCAATTGCTCGGGGTGTCCCCAGTCAGCTTCCTGAAGGCGGCGGCGAACGCGGTCTGGGAAGAATAGCCGAGCGCGACCGCGATCGAGATGACCGACGCGTCGGTGCCGCGCAGCATGTTTTTGGCCTCCTCGAGCCGTTGCTGGCGCCGCCAGGCATGTGGGGAAAGCCCGGTGCTTTCCTTGAAGGCGCGGCAGAAGTGGAATCGCGAAAGACCGGCATCAGAAGCGAGCGCCGCGAGCGATACGTCAGCGTCGATGTCCGAGTGCAGGCGCTCGATGGCGCGGCGCAATACGACCGGTGAGAGGCCGCCCCGCGTCGGCTGGAACGTGGACGGCGCGCCGACATGCGCCGCCAGCAGGCGCGTGGCCAAGAGGTCCATCAGCTGATGCCTGAACAGTGTATCCACGACGACATTGCCCACCACGGCGTCGGTCGCGGTCAGGAGCAATCGGGATGTAATGGGGTCGGGATGCGCCGTTCGCTCCAGCAGATCGGTCGAGGTGGCGCTGTCGACCTCGCCTGCAACCCGCTCGAGCGTGGCGTGCGGAAGATAGAGTTGGATGACATCGACAGGTTTCGGAATATCCCACCGGGAGCTCGATCCTTCGGGGATGATGATCACGACTCCGGGACGAAACGTACCGATCGCAACCGCGCTTCCCATCCGCCGCTCCATGCGCCGCACCGTGCCGTTGTAAGCCATGATGACGTGATGGCTCATGGGCGCGACGACGTCGTGCAGCGGGTCATGCTTCCAGTGGGCGATTCCGGCGCCGGAGGAATCCAAAGCCATTTGAAATGGCGTGGTCCCGAGCACCCGCGCCATTTCTGCACCGGCGGGAGGGCGCTCGGCATGAGCCGGAGTGACTTGGCACGCCTCAGGCGCAAGTGACGCGTCCTCCAGGGAAGCGCGCAAGATATGCTTGTTCATGAACGTATCCTCGCACTCGGGAGGCGATGCAGGTGGTAAGCCTGCCTCGGCTCGGCCAGGTTTGTTGCGTTGTTTGCGAACGTCAGTGCGCGTCGAGTGCAGGCGGGCCAACCATTTCTCGAACCCTCGTTCCCGAAGGGTGAGAAAATGTGTACTGTTTCGAACGGAAAAGACCTTGCAGCCGGCCTGAATTGCGATCGAGTTTTCCTTGGCTTCTTGTCCAGGAAGGATCACAAGTGTCGTTCTATTCGAAGATTATTGTCTCGATGCCAACCGGCGCGAGCTCAAGCGAGGCTCCGAGCTCATCCCCATCGGACCGAAGGTGTTCGACCTGCTGCTCTTCCTGGTCCGAAACCGGGAACAGGTCGTGACAAGGGACGATCTTCTGAAGGCGGTGTGGGAAGGACGGATCGTGTCCGAATCCACGCTGACCAGCCACGTCAATGCCGTGCGCAAGGCAATCGGGGATACCGGCAAGGGCAACGCCTGATCCGGACGGTTTCTCGCAGAGGCTTCCGGTTTGTTGGCGAGATCACCGAGGAAGAATTGCCCGCGCGAGCCTCGGTCACAGACCCAGGTACGGATCTTGGCGTTCAACATGTAAAGAACATTCAGGAGCCAATCAGGGCCTTTGAGGTCGATGCGCCGACGGAAACGCGAGAGGCTGCGCCAGTTTTTGCTGCCGAGGCCGGGAGTCCGCCTCCGCTGCCCGACAGGCCTTCCATTGCGGTGCTTCCGTTTCAGAATATGTCTGGCGATGTCGAACAGGAATACTTTGCCGATGGAATGGCCGAGGACATCATCACGGCGCTGTCCCGTTTCAAGGCGCCATTTGTCATCGCCCGAAACTCCAGCTTCACCTACAAGGCGCGCGCTGTCGACGTGAAGCAGGTGGGGCGCGAGCTTGGGGTGCGCTACGTGTTGGAAGGGAGCGTTCGCAAGGCGGCAAACCGAGTGCGCATTACGGGACAACTCGTCGATACCGCTACTGGAGCACATATTTGGGCCGATCGGTTTGATGGCGAGCTCGGCGACATCTTCGATTTGCAGGACCAGGTGACTGAAAGCGTTGTCGGGGCGATCGCGCCTGCGGTGGAGAAAGCTGAGATCGAGCGCGCCAAACGCAAGCCGACCGCTAGTCTCGACGCCTATGCCCACTATTTGCGCGGTCTGGCCCGGCTTCATCAGTTTGGTAACCGGCAAGCGAACGACGAGGCATTGCGTCTGTTCAACCGCGCGATAGAGCTCGACCCGGAATTTGCCACCGCCTACGGTCGCGCAGCCTTTTGCTACCTCATTGCCAGGATCAATGGCTGGATTCCGGACACGGCGAACGCGATTGCCGAAGTGAAGAAGCTCACCCAACGGGCAGTTGAGTTGGGCAAGGATGACGCGAACGCGCTCTCCGCTGGCGGGAATGCGTTAGCGTTTGTTGTTGGGGATCTCGGGGTAGGTGCCGGCTTAGTTGATCGCGCGATCGCGCTTAATTCCAATTTGGCTGAGGCATGGAATTTCGGCGGCTGGGTAAAACTCTGGCTCGGCGAGCCGGAATCGGCGATCGAGCGCTTCGCACGAGCCATTCGCCTGAGCCCACTTGATCCGTGGCTGATGGGCATGCGAGCCGGGACCGCGTATGCACATTTCTTTTTGGACCGCTATGACGAAGCGGCATCATGGGCGGCAATGGCATTGCAGTGCAGCCCGGACTATCGGCCTGGATTACGGATCACCGCCGCAAGCAACGCAATGGCCGGTCGGCCGGAGCAAGCACACAAGGCCGTGGCTCGGCTGCGAGAACTCAGCCCCACGCTGCGCGTTTCCAATCTCAAAGATGTGCTTGGCCCTTATCGACGTGCTGAGGACGTCGCGCGATATGAGGAAGGATTGCGGCAAGCAGGGCTGCCCGAATGACCATCTCGGCCCTGTCGTGAAATTTGCAAGACCGATTTGATAGACTCTGTTTGAACAACATGGGTGTCTTCATGGTTCGGCTTCCGGTTATTTTCTTGCTGGGAATTTTCTGTGCGTCACTGAGCAGTTTGAGCGCTTTCGGACAGAGTTGCGGTACAACGCCGCTCGACGTGCAAATCCTCGGTTCTGGTGGCCCCAGAATGAATCCCACTCGGGCATCGACGAGTTATCTGGTCTGGATCGAGGGGCGCGCAAGAATACTCATCGACATGGGCGGTGGTGCTCAACACCGCTTTGGTGAATCGCAAGCCAAACTCGAAGACTTGTGGATGGTCGGAATAAGCCATCTTCATCCAGATCACGTTTCCGACTTGCCAGCGTTCCTTTGGCTGAGCCACGAGGTCCGCAAGGAACCTCTCAAGGTTTTCGGTCCTACAGGCAACGATGCGGCCCCTGACTTTGCGATTTTCCTCAACAGGCTTTTTGACGAGAAGACTGGCGCATTTCCAGTGCTCGGATCGGCGTTAGGCGGCTCATACGGGGGCAGCGGCGTGCGGCCCGATATGGGGCGCGTTGTGGCGGGTGGCGTTCGACTTGATGTCGGAGTGATTGACGCTGTCAAAAGCGATCCATCCGTGGTTTTGCAGCGCGAGGGAACGACAGTCACGGCACGGAAAATCCCGCATGGAAATATGCCAACCTTGGCCTATCGCGTGCAGACCGGAAATGTGTCGATCGTGTTTAGCTCCGACCAAAACGGCACCGATCCAGGCTTCGTCGAATTCGCAAAGGGCGCGAACCTCCTGATCATGCATCTTGCAATCCCGCCCGGTGCGAATGTTCCCTTGCACGCAACACCGGCAGTCGTCGGACGCGTTGCCCAAGAGGCTGCGGTCAAGCAGCTCATCGTCAGTCATTTCGGTCTGTTTGAACTCGATGCCGCCATCGCTGATTTGCGAACTGCCTACAACGGGCCGCTCATCGTCGGAGCAGACATGCAGTGTACGCCAGTGCTGTGAGACCCACGGTCCTTCGCTGGTTGATGTCCGGTTATGGCCCACAGCGGACCTGCCGCTGCCACCCGTCAGGCGTCAGCCTGTGCCCCCTTGGTTGACTTTGGTCAGTGTGTTTCCCGCACCGGCAACTGCCCCCTTGAGCAAAACCAGCTGTGGCTCTTCCACCGGTTGTTGAAAATCGCGGGAGCAACCAATTTACGGATTGTTAGTAGATTCCATCATAAATGGTTCAAGAAGATAACAACAACCATACCGGGTTCCATTGCCCGACCAAATCCATGAATGCATCTGCTTTCCTGATCGCGACGGCCTTTGGCCGCAGCATTCCTTGCTGTGGAGTACAAGTGGTACTACCAGCCCGACATGTTCAATCCGGATGTCGTGCTCAGCATCTTCTCTAACGAGCACATGAAAGCTCGCGCAGCAGTTCGGCGCGTGCTGATCGATCCGGACTCGGCCAAATTCAGCGCATTGCGTTCAGTCGAGGCCGACGCGGCGCGATATGTTTGCGGCGCCGTCAACGCCAGAGACAAATCCGGCCAATCCATCGATGCCGCTTTCGTCTACACTGTGGCCGTTGACTTTGCCCGCATCGACGACGACGGCCGGATCACGCAGCTGCGCTCGGGATTTCGGCCTTGCCCCACTGAAAATGACAAGGTCGCGCAGCAGAAGCCTGCTCTTTCGCCTGGCATGCTGTCCGTTGCGCAAACCGTTCAGAAGGTTGCTCCGCAGGCCGGCACCTCAACTGTGTCAGGTCTGACGACGCGTGCACCTGCGGCAGGCGCAACGGCGTCCGGCGGGACCATGGAGCAGCAGCTCCGCGAGCTGGGCGCACGGACTGTCCCGCCTCAATCGGCCAATGGAGCCCAGGCAAACTTGCCGGGAGAGCGTGGGACCGGCAAGGAGAGTGAGTGGCGAGCCGATCAGCCTCCCGTCGCATGGCCCAAATTCCCTCCGGATCACCCTTTGGCGAGGTCAACCCGGAAACGGAGCCCCTCCGAAGCACTCGCCTTGGCGAAAGGCGTCGAGGAACGCTGGAACCAAGCCAAGTCGTCCGGCAACGTCGCGATGCGTCCCTCGTCGGACGAAATCAAAGAGGCGTGTCGCGCCTTGCTTGCGATCGATCCCACAGACAGCGAATATCGAAAGGCTTGGGCAACTTTCGTGCACCTGCAAGACATCGACCGCGATGTTGCAATGAAATGAAGCGCGAGAGGTAGAAGAACTGGCCTTCCCGCCTCTGGCCCAAGGACGACATTCGTCCCAGACCACTTCGATGTCACTTTTTGGCATAAGCCGACGCGGCTTCGATGAGGATACGTCCTAGGCCCGCCGCATCAGCTTGAGCGAGGCTGCAAGGCGCAGGCTGCGCTTGCCGGCGAGCGCGATGCCTTCGAGCTCACCGATATCCGCCGTGCAGGTTCCGGAGAAGCCGATCCCGACCTCATAGCCGCCAAACACGGGGTTTTCGCCCTTCGCCGGCGTGTGCTCCTGGTTCAGCATCTCGCCCTTCCAGCGGCCATCCGCCGACGAATAGGAGCCGAGATAGTAGAAGAACGCATCGCCGCCGAGGATGCGGCCGTCGATCAGGAGCATCACGCCTGATAATCCGGCATCGACACCGTCAAGCGCGCGCAGGCTCATCCCATAGAGTCCGTTGGCGATGCCGCCCGGACCGACCGCACCACTCGGAGGCAACCCCTCGTCGTCGAGCCGGGTGAGATTGGCCCAGAATTTTGCGCCCGGCATGGTGTCCGCGCCACCCTCGAGACGGATCTGGTTGCCGGTGAGCCGCCCGCGCGCACCGATCGAGGCGATATCGGCTCCCATCAGCGGCTTGTGATTGGGATCCTCGTTGTGCCGTTCGGTGATCACCTCGGCGACGATCTCGCCGTCGCGCTCGACATAGGTTCCAAGGTGCGCGAAGGCCGAATTGCCGCCCAGCATCTTACCGTCATGCAGGCACATGATGCTGCGGCCGAACGCATCGTTGACGCCGTATTCAACCTTGTAGAGTCCGTCCAGCAATTCAATAAGCCCACAAAATCAGAAAAGAATCGCGGGCTACCTAGGCCGTGATCCCATAAATCAGCCGATCGGTCGGCTTGCCAGAGTCCGCTATGCCCCCGATAGCTACCAAATTCCGCAGCACAGCGAAATGATGCGAAGGGCCAAAACCGGAAATCGTCAACTTACCAGGAATACCGCACCACGCCCTTGCCGGCGTAGCTGGTGGTGAGTTGAGAGAACTCGCCTTCGAAGGTGGCGGCGGCGGACCAGCCGTTCAGCCATTTCTTCTCGACGGAGACGGTGACGAGCGCGGAGTCGCTGGCTTGCGCGGCGCCGCCAACGACAAAGGATGCGCCCGGCAATGTCTGGAACGTCGCACCGATATTGCGGCCGGGGTTGAAATCATGCGCCCATGCCAGGCGCCCTCGCAGCGTGAAGATTCCGTCCGCCATCGCATATGATTTGTCGCTGCGAAGGCCGAGCTCGCTGCGCGTATCAGTGACACTCTTCGAGGCGTAGGCGAGCGCAAAGGTATTGACGCCGGTTACCGCCTGCTCGGCATAGGCAGGCAGGTCGAAGGTGGTGAACTGTCCTGCGGCATAAGGCGTGATGCCCACCCCGCCCATCCATGGGCTGACAAAACGATAGCCGCCTTCGACGCGACCGGACCACGCATTGGCGTTGAACTGCGCGCGCAACTGGTCGATGCCGGCCACCGTCACGGTGCGGTTGGTGGTGATGTCCTGCCAGCCATAGGCCAGTGCGCCGGAGAGATACGCCGCACCGGCATTGTGCCGGACGAAGGCGCCGGCCTGGAACATATCGGATCGGCCAGAGCCGCTATTGACGACGCTGAAGTTCGTACCACCGCCGGCCAGCGCAAAGCCTGCCAGCGTATTCGGCGAGATACGGTAATCGGCGCCGACCGCGGTGCCTGCGATGCGGCTAGTCGTGTTGTTGGAGCCGAGTGTCGTGTTGCCGTCGGTGGTCTGCGAGCCGCCATAGCCCGCCGCCCACACGCTCCAGCGCTGCGCGAACGGATCGGCCATGACGACCGCCTTGGTGAACATCGCATGGGCGTCCCGCGCCGCACCGGAGCGTGGCATGTCCGGTGAGGCGTAGGCCGATGCGCCCGCCGATGATCCCGCTGAAACGCCATCGCCGCGACCGTCGATGAAGGGATCGGTCAGCAATCCCATGAACTGGTTCATCGCGTTGAAGGTCGTCTGCTGCGAGCCGGTCGCGGTCTCGCCCGAGATCTGGATCAGTCCCGCCGGCGTCAGCCCGCCGAACGCCAGCGGAATACCGCCGTTGGAGTTGAAGAAATTGACGATCGGGTCGGCGATGTTCCGTTGGTTGTTGTTGAGACCCGTCCCGGGCGGCGGCACGAAACTGAGAACGAGATTGAGATACGCATTGTTGGCGTCATAGCTCAGGCTCGACGCGAATCCACCCGGCAAGTTGGTGTTGACGATCGAGCCGAACGTGCTGGTGCCGATACCGCCGGTGGCGTTGAGGATGGTGTATTGCTTTGCGACATAGGCCCCGGCTGCGAAAGATGCTTTGACGGTGGCGCCGCCGAACGTCGCCACGCCGGTGACGTTGGTGCGGTCGGCCGCCGAAGGCGACACCTCGACCATGTAGCTCGATGCGGCCGTCAACACGAGATTGCCCTGCACGGTCAACGTACCGATCGAATTGCCGGGCGCCAGCGTGCCGCCATTGATGGTCGTGTTGCCGACCGTGCCGTTGCCGCCGAGCGTGCCGCCGGCATTCACCGTCACCGCGCTGGCCGTGCTCGTGCCGTTGACCGAGAGCAGGCCGCCGTTGACCGTGGTCGCGCCTGTGAAGGTGTTGGTGCCCGTCACATTGGTCGCGCCACTATTCGCCGTCAGCGTCATGCCGCCGCCGAGGCTGTTCAGCGTGCCGCCGCTTGAGGTCACTGCGCCGGTCAACGCGCCGTTGGCCAACGTGCCGCCCGATAGCGAAACGATATTGATCGTTTGTCCCAGCAAACCGAGATCGAGCGTGCCACCGGTGTTGATTGTCGTCGCACTCGTAGCGCTGAATGTGTTCGCCGCAGCGCCCCTTAGCGTGCCGGCATTGATCGTCGTAGCTCCAGTATAAGTGTTGGCGCCAGAAAAGCTGAGCGTGCCGATGCCGCTCTTGGTAATGGCGCTCGATCCACCGGTGCCGCCGAGGCCGTCCGAGGCCGCCGAGCCGCCGGAACCGTTCTGATCGGCGATGGCGTCCGACACCGTGTAGCTGCCGCTGCCACCGAAGGTCAGCGTCGAGCCCTGCACAAAGAAGCCCGTGCCTAAGGCCGAGCCCGCACCGCCGCCGTTGGAGCCGGTGCCGCCGGCTACGCTGCCGCCCGAGGTCGAGCCGTTGCCGTTGATGGTGAGCGAGCCGCCCTTGACCACGAACACCGCCCCGCCCATGCCGCCGCCGCCGCCGTTCCCGCCACTGGTGCCGTCGCCGCCGCCAAAGCCACCCGCACCGCCGGCCCCGCCGCCGCCGCCCCCACCGCCAAACCCACCCGCGCCGCCGCCGCCGCCACCGCCGCCGCCAAAGCCGCCCGCACCGCCGCCACCGCCGCCGCCGCCACCGAAGCCACCGGCGCCGCCAGGGCCGCTGAAACCACCGCCGCCGCCGCCGAAACCACCGCCGCCGCCGCCGTTCAAGCCGGTGCCGCCGCCGCCGCCGAAACCACCCGCCCCGCCGGTCGAGCCGGAACTGCTTGCGCCGCCGAAGCCGCCACCCCCGCCCGCATTTCCGATACCGCCGCCGCCGCCGCCATTCGCACCACCGGTGGTGCCACCACCAAATCCGGCGCCGCCGGCGCCGTTGAGGCCAGCAATCGACAGGAGGCCCGCGGTGCCGTTCGCGCCGCTTCCACCGGCGCCGCTATAGCCGCCGCCGCCGGCGCCAGCGGAACCGCCGAAAATGCCGCCGCCGGCGCCGGAGGAGCCGCTGCCGAAAATGCCGCCGGCGCCGCTGCCGCCGCTGCTGCCGCCGAGGCCGCCGCCGCCGCGAAACGTGTTGATTGTTGCGTTGCCGCCCTTCGCGTTGTTGTTGGCGAAGCTGACGTTGCTCAGCGTCACGTCGGCCGACTGGTTGACGAACAGTGCGCCGCCCGCCCCCATGCCGCCGCCGGCGCCGTTGCCGCCGCCCTGGGCGAGGCCCGCGGACAGGATGACGTTGCTGATCGCCACCTGAGGGCGGTCCGCGATGATCGAGCCCGCCACCCCCGCGCTGGTCTGCGTCGCGGTGTCGACGCCGACCATGAAGATGCGCTGCGAATTGTTGCCGCTGATGGTGAAGCCGTTGCCGTTGATGCTCACCGAGTTGAAGATCGGCGACAGCGGCCCCGACAGCGTGACATTGGTCTGCAGGTTGATGATGAAGCCGCCGGGGGGCGTGGAAGCATTGATCTGCGCGAGCGCGGCGCTAAGCGTGCCGGCGCCGCCAGTCGAGCCCCCCGAGGTGGTGCCGGTGTCGTTGGCGACCGTGACGTTGATCACCGTCTGGGCCCGCGCTCCGGTCACGAGCGCGCCGAGCAAGACGCCGGCGAACAGCGCCGCGCGCATGGTCGCCGCAAAGCGGCTAATCGATCGCTTGCGCCCAACAACGGCCGCGCCGGTTTCCAGCGCGCCTTCAGACGCTACAAAATAAGACAACCCAAACCTCCCCGCAGCCCAAATAGCGACCGTTGAAATACCATTGCGCCGTTGCGGCGCCGGTCGCGCATGGACCCGTTAAGCGGGGCTCTGTGGAATCAGGTTTAGCGGGGGAACATCGCGGTGTCCGACCAATATCGGTCATCCGACAAAGCGCGCCGCCCTATTTGGCCGACTGCGTGATTAATATCACAGGAGGAACGCGGATATCGACATCACCAGTTGGCATTGGAGAGGCGTCGTTCGGGAAGTCGCCACCTCACCACGCATACCGCACGACGCCCTTGCCGGCGTAGCTCCTGGTGAGCTGAGAGAACTCGCGTTCGAAAGTGCCGGCGGCGGACCAACCGTTCAGCCATTTCTTTTCGGCAGAAGCGGTGACGAGCGCGGAGTCGCTGGCTTGCGCGGCGCCGCCAACGACAAAGGATGCGCCCGGCAGCGTCTGGAACGTCGCGCCGATATTGCGGTCGGGATTGAAATCATGCGCCCATGCCAGGCGCCCTCGCAGCGTGAAGATTCCGTCCGCCATCGCATATGATTTGTCGCTGCGAAGGCCGAGCTCGCTGCGCGTATCAGTGACACTCTTCGAGGCGTAGGCGAGCGCAAAGGTGTTGACGCCGGTTACCGCCTGCTCGGCATAGGCCGGCAGGTCGAAGGTGGTGAACTGTCCTGCCGCGTAGGGCGTGATGCCGATGCCGCCCATCCACGGGCTGACAAAGCGATAGCCGCCTTCGACGCGACCCGAGAAGGCATTGGCGTTGAACTGCGCGCGCAACTGGTCGATGCCGGCCACCGTCACGGTGCGGTTGGTGGTGATGTCCTGCCAGCCATAGGCCAGCGCGCCGGAGAGATACGCCGCACCCGCATTGTGCCGGACGAAGGCGCCGGCCTGGAACAGGTCAGATCGGCCAGAGCCGCCATTGACGACGCTGAAGTTCGTACCACCGCCGGCGAGCGCAAAGCCCGCCAGCGTATTCGGCGAGATACGGTAATCGGCGCCGACCGCGATGCCTGCGATGCGGCTGGTCGTGTTGTTGGAGCCGAGTGTCGTGTTGCCGTCCGTGGTCTGCGAGCCGCCATAGCCTGCCGCCCACACGCTCCAGCGCTGCGCGAACGGATCGGCCATGACGGGCGCCTTGGTGAACATCGCATTGGCGTCCCGCGCCGCACCGGAACGCGGTCTGTCCGGCGAGGCGTAGGCCGACGCGCCCGCGGATGATCCCGCTGAAACGCCATCGCCGCGACCGTCGATGAAGGGATCGGTCAGCACCCCCATGAACTGGTTCATTGCGTTGAAGGTCGTCTGCTGCGAGCCGGTCGCGGTCTCGCCGGAGGTTTGCGACAGCGCGGCTGAAAGATTGCTGCCGGTGAGACCAAACAGCGCGACAAAGCCCGGCGGCAGCGCGCCGCCATTGTTGAAGAAGTTGTTGAGCGTGGATGTGACGGTCTGCCCATTGCCCGGCAGCGAGGTGCCGGCGCCGAGCGAGGCCGTGAGGTTCAGCAACACATCGGACAGCGTGTAGCTCAGGCCGACAGTGAAACCGGGCAGGCTGCTGCTCACGCCGCTGAAGGTGGTGCCGCCGAGGCCGCCGGCCGCCGACAGGATGGTGTAGCTCTTGCGGACATAGGTTCCGGGCAGGAAGCTCGTCTGCACGGTGCCGCCGGTCAGGCTCGCGATGCCCGTGACATTGGCGCGGTCGGCGGCCGATGGCGAGACCTCGACGCGGTAGATGCTGCCGGCGCCGAACGCCAGATCGCCGCCGACCGTCAGCGTGCCGATCGAATTGCCGGGCGCGAGCACGCCGCCGGCGTTGACGGTGGTATTGCCGACGGTGCCGTTGCCGCCGAGCGTGCCACCGGCATTGACCGTCACCGCCGAATTGGCGATGGAGCCGTTGACCGCCAGCGTGCCGCCATTGACCGTGGTCGGCCCGCTATAGGTGTTGGTCGCGGTCAGGATGGTGGTGCCGTTCTCCACCGTCACCGACCCCGCGCCAGAAATGACCGGGGCGAATGTGTAGTTCGAGGCGGTGTGGTTGAAGACGATGCTGCCGGTGCCTGCCCCGAACACGACCGAGGGCGTGGTCAGCGTGCCCGGCGCGGCCGCGGCCTGACCGGAGGCGGCGCCGATATTGAGCGTGCCGGTCGAGCCGAGGTTAAGGGCGATTTGCATGCCCGAAGCCGCCGAGACGGCGCCGCCATTGGCGATCGTCAGCGTGCCGGTGCCGGAATAGCCAACAAAGAGCGAGCCGGAATTGGTCCAGGACGAGCCGGCGCCATCAACCGTCACGGTGCCGGTGCCGGCAAAGAGCCCGAGATAGACGATGTTGGCGTTGCTCACCTTGCCGCCGTTCCGGATCGTCAGCTTGCCGATACCGGAACCGCCGACCCAGAGGTCGCCGGAATTGGTCCAGGACGAGCCGGCGCCATCAACCGTCACGGTGCCGGTCGAATAGTAGCCGAGGAAGCCGTAGTTGTTGCTCACCGTGCCGCCGTTCTGGATCGTCAGCGTGCCGGCGCCGGAATAGCCAACAAAGAGCGAGCCGGAATTGGTCCAGGCCGAGCCGACGCCATCAACCGTCGCTGCGCCGGTCGAGCCGGCATTGAAGCCGAGAACGCCGGTGACGTTGCTCACCTTGCCGCCGTTCCGGATCGCCAGCGTGCCGGTGCCGGACCCGCCGACCACGAGGCCGGAATTGGTCCAGGAGGAGCCGGCACCGTCAACCGTCACGGTTCCGGTCGAGCCGACATTGTTGCCGAGATAGCCGGTGTTGCTGCTCACCGTGCCGCCGTTCCGGATCGTCAGCGTGCCGGTGCCGGAATTGCCGACAGAAAGATCGCCGGAATTGGTCCAGGACGAGCCGACGCCATCGACCGTCACGGTGCCGGTCGAGCCGGTATTGATGCCGAGACCGCCGGTGACGTTGCTCACCTTGCCGCCGTTCCGGATCGTCAGCGTGCCGGCGCCGACATAGCCGACCTCGAGGTCGCTGGAATTGGTCCAGGACGAGCCGGCGCCATCCACCGTTACGGTACCGGTCGAACCGAAATTTTGGCCGAGAACGCCGGAGGCGCTGCTCACCGTGCCGCCGTTCCGGATCGTCAGCGTGCCGGTGCCGGAATTGCCGACAGCGAGGTTGGTGGAATTGGTCCAGGCCGAGCCAGCGCCATCGACCGTCACGGTACCGGTCGAGCCGACATTGGACCCGATCAAGCCGATGTTGGTGTTGCTTACCGTGCCGCCGTTCTGGATCGTCAGCGTGCCGGTGCCGTAATAGCCGACAGCGAACAAGTTGGAAGCGGTCCAGGCCGAGCCGGCGCCATCAATCGTCGCGGTGCCGGTCGAGCCGGCATTGAAGCCGACATAGCCGTTGAAGTCGCTCAAGTTGCCGCCGCTCTGGATTGTCAGCGTGCCGGTGCCGGAAATGCCGACAAAGACAGTGTTCGCTTGCGCGCCGGCCGCTCCGACCACTGTGGCATTGGGCGCGACCGTGTCGATATTCACGTCGACCGCGCTGGTTGGAACGCCGGCCGACCAGTTGCCGGCGGTGAACCAGTCGGTTGAGGTGGCGCCGGTCCAGTCGGTGGCGCGCGATGGCGTCGATGTCGCCAGGACCAGTCCGAGCGCCACCGTGGAGCTGGTGCCCAGCAGGCGACGGGACAACGCGGCCAAGGTCAGCGCCGCAAAGCGGCTAATCGATCGCTTGCGCCCAACAACGGCCGCGCCGGTTTCCAGCGCGCCTTCAGACGCTACAAAATAAGACAACCCAAATCTCCCCGCAGCCCAGATAGCGACGTTTGAAATTCCGTTGCGCCTTTGCGGCGCCCGTCGCGCATGGACCCGTTAAGCGGGGCTCTGCGGTATCAGGTTTAGCGGGGGAACATCGCGGAGTCCGACCAATATCGGTCATCCGACAAAGCGCGCGCCATATTTGGCCGATTGCGTCATTAATATCACAGGAGGAACGCGGACAGGATATGAACGTCACCAGTTGCCTAAGAGGCGAGGTCCGTTGCGGGTCATTCGCGACCGGGTCGAACCAGTTAGCGGCGCCTCGCAGGGCCAATGCGGCTTGATGGTATCACCGCGGACATGATTCAAGCTCCGAAACTGGAGCCTCGAATCATGCACTACGAACTCAGACGCACCGAGGTCATCCGGCTTTTCAGCGCAGGGCCGGGAGCGGAGCCCACTCGCCGCATGATGCCATCATGCCCCTGTTTTGCCCGACGGGTCAATTGATTTTCGTAAAATACGAACTTAGTGATTTCGACGACTTGGCTACTGTGCATGGGGTTGTTTTTGACTTTTTTGTTTCGTGCGATCCCGGGCGGCCCTCCTCATGTTGTGGTTCAACGGCCCGTGCCGGAGCTGGTTCATCCTTGAGGCCCCTTCGAACCCGCCGGAGTGAGCGCACGACAAAGCGGCATGAACCAGACAGAGCCTTCAGCCGAAGCGCAGATCGCAGCGATCATCGCCAGCGCTGCAAAGCAGCCGCTGCTCGATGCGGCCTTCGAGCTCTGGTGCCGGCGCTACCGGTTCAACACACTCGACGGACGCCCGACCGACGAAGAGGTGCGCGTCTATCGCACCCTCACCCCGCAGCAGATGGCCGAGAAATACCGCTACGACCGCGACCACGCCCATGAGGGACCGATGTTCGGTTATGTGAAGCGCGCCCATCCACGCGCCGATGACGCAGCAATCCGGCAGGCCATCATCACCGCCGTGAAGTTCGAAGATGCCACCTTCGAGCACTTCAACTGGATAGGCGATTTCTGGGAGTGCGTCGTGCGCGCCGTCGCGCGCGCGGCCGCTCAATATCCGGACTTTCTCGATACGACTTATCGCGACGCCCGCAACAACGTCGCCTACTACTACAAGTGAGCTAGAAGCACAGCGTGGTGACGAGCTTGCCCTGCTTGTCCTTGATCGCATAGGGGCAGCGCAGCCGCTCCAGCGCCTTCTTGGCATCCTCGTCGCCGAGCGCGGCAGCGCGCTCGTAATAGGCCTTGGCGGCATCCTTGTCCTTCGCGCCGCCGCGGCCTTCCTGCGCGAAGGCGCCCATCCGCTCCAGCGCGCCGGGATGGTTTTGCGCCGCCGCCTTCTCGAACATCGCGCGCGCCGCGACGTCGTCCTTCTCGCCGCCGTTGCCGTTGGAGAGCATCAGGCCAAGCTGGTACTGCGCCTCCGCGTTGGTCTCGGCCGCCCTGCCGAGCAGCGCGCGCGCCTGTGCGGGGTCGGCCGGCGCAGCACCGCCGGCGCCGCCGAGCGCGGCAAGATTGCTGACACCGCGAGGATTGCCGGCCTGCGCCGCCCGCTCGAACAGCTTGCGTGCTTGTGCTTCGTCTTTCGCAACACCGGAGCCGGTGCCGTAGGCGACACCGAGCTCGACCATCGCCGCGCTCGAGCCCTTGTCGGCCGCCTTGCGCCAGGCGGCGATCGCCTCCGCCGTCTGCCGGTTGGCGGCATAGGCGCGGCCAAGCGCGAACATCGCGCGCCGCGACGACGGTGCGGCCTGCTTGCAGAATTTGACGGCGGTCGCAATGTCAGATGCAGCAAGCTCCGTCACGCCCTTCACATCGGCCGGCTTGTCGGGATCGCTGGGATCGGCGGCCAGCCGGTCGCACAGGACGAGATCGGCCGATTGCGCGTGCGCCGATAACGGCGTTGTAAGCGTGAGGAGGATGGCAAGGAGACAAGTCCGCATGGGCACCACGTTGCGTCTCTGCTCCGGCAAATTCAAGGCTCGAGTCCCGATTGGCGCAGCACCGGGACGACCTCCGGCGATGCCAGATAGCGCAGCAGCCGATCGGCCGCTTCGGCATGTCTGGCGTTGGCCATGCGGCCGGCGGAAAACACGGCCGGTGTCTGCAAATCGTGCGGGATCGGGCCGACGACCTCGATGCCCTCGACCTGCTTCAGCTCACTGATCTGCTGCACGGCGAGGTCAGCCTCGCCGCTGACGAGCCGCTCCGCCGTAAAGCCCTGCTCGACGATGGTGGCCTTGGCGTTGATCTCGGCCGCGATGCCCCATCGCTGGATCAACTGGGCGAAATAGACACCGCTCGCGCCCAGCCGCGAACAGGCGACGGATCGCGCCGCGAGCAGCGACTTGCGCAATGCAGCTTCGCTGGAGATATCGGGATGCGCCTGCCCTGCCCGCACGGCGATGCCGACGAAGGAGCGCGCCAGATCGGCTGCGCTACCTGCGGCCACGCGGCCCTCGCCGATCATCTCGTCGAGCCCCTCACGGGTCAGGATGACGAGATCGGCGGCCTCGCCGTCGCGTAGTCGTTTCAGCAGTGCCAGGGTCGGCGCGAAGTCGGCATCGACGTGGATGCCGTGAGCGGCCTCGAAGGCGGAGGACAGGCTGCGCATCGCGCCCATCAGGCCGAGCGTCGAGAGCATGCGAATGTTTTCCATGGGCTATTCCTGTCGCGATCAGGCGCGGTGCATCAGCTTGAGCGCGGCGGTCAGGCGCAGGCTGCGCTTGCCGGCGAGCGCCGTTGCCTCCAGTACAGCCTGCTCCGCGTCATAGGTGCCGGAGAAACCGATGCCGACCTCGTGGCCGCCGAAGATCGGATCGTCCTTGGCCGGCGTGTGCTCCTGATTGAGGATCTGCCCCTTCCAGCGGCCATTCGCAGCAGTGTAGCTGCCGAGATAGTAGAACGAGGCATCGCCGCCGAGGATGCGGCCCTGGTTGAGCAGCATCACGCCGGTGAGCCCGCCATCGACGCCGTCGAGCATGCGAAGGTGGATCGAGTAGAGCCCGTCGGCGATGCCGGCCTCGCCGACACCGCCCGCGATCGGCACCTCGTCTTCGGTGATCGGCGTCATCACCGACTGGAACGGCACGCCGGGCAGCTCTTTCAGCTCGCCCTTGAAGCGATAGAGATCGCCGTCGGCCCAGCCTTTCGCGAGCAAGGTCGCATCGTCGGTGCCGGCCATGGCGCGGTAGTTCGGGTCCGGGTTGTGGCGGACCGTCTTGATGACGATGTCGACGCCGGCTTCGGTCCTCTCATAGGTGCCGATATGAGCGAAGGCCGAATTGCCGCCGAGCATCTTTCCATTGCCGACATGCATCACGCTCCGGCCGACCGCGTCGCCGAGCTGAAATCGCACCTTGTAGAAGCCTTCAAACACCAGCCGTGTCCCCGGCCCCGCGCATCCCGGGGCATTCTATCCCGGTTTCGCCGGCGATGGACAGACTTCAAGCCGGCATGGCCGGCAGACCCACAACAACGGCTGTCATCGGAATGCAAAAATCCGCCGGAGCTTTGAAGCTCCGGCGGATTGAAGACCAACCCGGGCCAGCCCCCCGGCCCGGGCCGGGAGGATCTTAGGCCGCGGCCTTCTTGTCGGCCGGCACGGACGCGATCGTCTTCAGGATCTGCGAAGCGATCTGGTATGGGTCGCCCTGCGAGTTCGGACGGCGGTCTTCCAGATAGCCCTTGTAGCCGTTGTTGGCGAAGGAGTGCGGAACGCGGATCGACGCGCCGCGATCGGCAACGCCGTAGCTGAACTTGTTCCACGGCGCGGTCTCGTGCTTGCCGGTCAGACGCTTGTCGTTGTCCGGGCCGTAGACGGCGATGTGGTCCATCAGGTTCTTGTCGAAGGCCGCCATCAGCGCCTCGAAGTACTCCTTGCCGCCGACCGTACGCATGTACTCGGTCGAGAAGTTGGCGTGCATGCCGGAGCCGTTCCAGTCGGTGTCGCCGAGCGGCTTGCAGTGGAACTCGATGTCGATGCCGTACTTCTCGGTCAGGCGCAGCATCAGGTAGCGGGCCATCCACATTTCGTCAGCGGCCTTCTTGGAGCCCTTGCCGAAGATCTGGAATTCCCACTGGCCCTTCGCGACTTCCGCGTTGATGCCTTCATGGTTGATGCCGGCCGCCAGACAGAGGTCGAGATGCTCTTCGACGATCTTGCGGGCGACGTCGCCGACGTTCGAGAAGCCGACGCCGGTGTAGTACGGACCCTGCGGGGCCGGATAGCCGGAGGCCGGGAAGCCGAGCGGACGGCCGTCCTTGTAGAAGAAGTATTCCTGCTCGAAGCCGAACCATGCGCCGGCGTCATCGAGGATGGTGGCGCGCTTGTTGGATGCGTGCGGGGTCTTGCCATCGGGCATCATGACTTCGCACATCACGAGCACGCCGTTGGTGCGCGCGGCGTCCGGGAACACGGCGACCGGCTTCAGCACGCAATCGGAGCTGTGGCCTTCGGCCTGCTGCGTGGAGGAGCCATCGAAGCCCCAGAGCGGAAGCTGCTCGAGCGTCGGGAACGACGCGAATTCCTTGATCTGAGTTTTGCCGCGCAAGTTCGGAGTCGGCGTATATCCGTCGAGCCAAATGTACTCGAGCTTATACTTGGTCATTGAGCCTCTCTGTAGATGATGCGAAAGGTGGGGTTGAGAGCCCCCGCACGTTTGTACCCGGCCATCATCGGCCGACCCTCTACAAGCATTTTGCGTGCCAAAAGGCCGCAGCGCGGGTGGTTTTCCACCGCGGCCGGGGTCGGCCCGCCGACGGCAAACCGTCCTCGGCGGCGTGCGTCATAGCCGCGCACCTTCGCGTGAAGCTGCACCGCAAAAATCCCGCGGAAAACGCCTGATTCTGGAGCAGACGCATCGTTGCCGGAGGTTGCCGATGAAACGCGCATCAACGTCCGGCAACTTTCGCAAAGTCCTGCGCCCTGCCTAGCAACCTTTGGAATGGCCCAGGCGTTAGCCACCGACGCGGTGCCTTAGGGGATGCAGAGGGTCACATGCCTACAGATTAGGCAGCAACTGATTTCCTTTTCAGCACTTTCCAATTCGGGATGCGCGGCCGATATGGAGAATCCAGTAACCACAATCGAACGAGTCGGGCGCACCATGGAGGCCAAGGCGCTTCGACCCAGGAGCAATCGCAATGATGAATAATGGTCTGAATCACGGATCTGCAACGATCTACCAATTCCCTGTCGGGGGCCGCGCGGCTCTCGCCGGACGCCGCTATGGCGACACCCGCCTTCCCGCCGATCATGCTTCGCTTCCCGCGAACGTCTCGATCTGCAGCGACAGCTGGTACCACCAGGATGCGGTCGACGAAGCAAAGCCCAAATGGGAACGCTAATGTTTGTGTTTGGTATGATACCGCCGCGCGCGCGCAAGCGTCCGACGGAAGTTTGAAAAAGGGTCGAAACAACGAGGTTTCGGCCCTTTTTGATTCCTGCTGGACTCCCGGCTAGAGGGCGGGCTTTTCGATCACCGTGCAGGAAGTGACCGGCCGCTTCAGATGCTGGACCGTGGTCGCTCCGGTCTTGCCGATCCTCAGCGTGATCCCTGCCCCCGAATAGCGGGTGCCAGAAAGCGCCAGCCGCTTCTTCAGCGTGACAGGTTCGCCGTCGATTTGGAGGAAGGCGCGTTTGTCATCGTCATAAAATCCCACGATGAACTGCGTACCATCGGCACAGCGATAGGTCCGGAACGTCTGCGCATCCGCCTGTCCCGCACCGATAATTCCGCCCGACAGCATGGTGATCGCCAAAACAATGGCCTTGTGCCGGCCCATGATTGCCCCCTGAATGCACTCAAAGACGCCGCAGTGCGTCCAGTGGAAACATAACCCAAGCTGATCTCATGCCAGATTCCCCTGCCCGCCACCTCGCCCTGCAAGGCGCCAGCAATTTTCGCGACCTCGGCGGCTATCCGACTTCGGATGGCCGCGCCACGCGCTGGCGCCACATCTTCCGCTCCAACCATCTCGGCCAGCTCACGGCCGCCGACGTCGAAATCGTCCGCGCGCTGGGCGTGCGCAGCGCCTTCGATTTTCGCGGCGTCGAGGAGCGCGCGGCCGGCGTCTGCGTCGTGAACGAGATCACGGTGCATTCGCTGCCGATCGAGCCGACCGTGGTGGCCGCGCTGCGCGCCGAGCTTGCCGAGGGCAGGCTCACCGCGCCGGTCGCGCTCGAACTCATGCGGGAGTCCTACCGCAACTATGTCCGCCACAACACGCACAGCTTTCGCGCGCTGTTCGGCCATCTCCTGGAAGACCGCGCGCCGCTGGTGATCCACTGCACCGCCGGCAAGGACCGCACTGGCTTTGCAAGCGCGCTGATCTTGCATGCGCTCGGCGTGGCCGACGAGGTCATTGCCGAGGACTACCTGTTGACCAACCAACACTACAGGCGCGACGCATCGAACGCTTCCGATCTTCCCGCCGACGTCCTCGATGCGATCGGCGGCGTCGAAGCCTCATATCTTGGTGCTGCCTTCGAGGCCGTCTCCAACGAATATGGCGGTCTCGAAACCTACTTGCGCGACGGCCTCAAGCTCGGCACACCGGAGCAAACCGCGCTGAAGGCGCGTTATCTGCAATCGTAAGCGGCCGTGCCGGGAGAACGACGATGCAAGGCAAGGTTCTGATCGTGACGGGCGCGCTCGGCGCCCTTGGCAAGGTTGTCGCCGAGACAGCGTTGGCGCGCGGCGCGCGTGTGGCCGGCATCGATCACGCGCCCTCGCAGATGTCGGCAACGCCCGAACGCATCGAGATCGGCGGCGTTGATCTGTCCGACCCAGCACAAGCGAAGACGGCGGTCGAGGCGGCGGCAAAGCACTTCGGCAGGCTGGATGCGCTGATCAACATCGCCGGCGGCTTCGCGTTCGAGACCGTGGGCGACGGCGACATCAAGACGTGGCAGCGCATGCATGCGCTCAACGTGCTGACGGCCCTCAACACCTCGCACGCGGCGCTGCCGCATCTCGCCGCGTCCGGGGCTGGCCGCATCGTCAATATCGGCGCCATGGGCGCGCTTCAGGCAGGTTCCGGCATGGGCCCCTATGCGGCGTCGAAAGCCGGCGTGCATCGCCTCACCGAGGCGCTTGCCAACGAGTGGAAGGGCAAGGTGACCGTGAACGCGGTGCTGCCATCGATCATCGACACCAAGGCCAACCGCGCCGACATGCCGAAGGCGGATTTTTCCAAATGGGTGACGCCGCAGGAACTCGCCGAAGTGATCCTGTTCCTCGTCAGCGATGCCGCGAGCGGCGTCACCGGCGCGCTGATCCCGGTGAGCGGCCGGGTTTAGTCCGGCACCAATAGCCGCAGATCGCCTTTGAAGCGGATGCTCTGCTTGCCGGCGAGCGCGATGCCTTCGCCATAGGCGGTCTCGCCTGTGTAGGTGCCGCTGAAGCCGATAGTCACGACCTTGCGGCCCCACACCGGGCGCTCGTCGAACGAGGGCGAATGCTCCTCGTTGGTCAACTCGCCCTTCCACTTGCCGTCGGCCGAGGTGTAGCTGCCATAGGCGAAGAAGAATGAATCGCCGCCTCGCATGGTGCCGTCGCGCAGCACCATGACGCCCTGATTGCCGCCCTGGACGGCATCCAGCATCTCGATGCGAATGTGATAGAGGCCATTCCTGATCGTCATCTTCGTAAAGCGCCCGACTGTCCCGGTCGCAGGATAACCGCACCATCGGTTCCCGATCAAATGGCGCAGAGCCACAACTGCGTTCCGGGCTAAACTGGCCGCAACTGATTCTCGGATCGGAACGCAAGACCCGGACGCTTTCCTTGGAAACCGCGCTTTATCTACCCGTCAAACGCTTCCTCGAAGAGCTCGGCTTCACGGTCAAGGGCGAGATCGGCGGCTGCGACCTCGTCGGCCTCAGCGCGGGCGATCCGCCTGTCGTGGTGATTGGTGAGCTCAAGCTCGCCTTCAATCTCGAGCTGATCCTCCAGGCGGTTGACCGCGCACCGGCCGGCGACGAGGTCTGGATCGCTGCAAAGATGTCGATCCGCGGCAAGGGACGCGAGAGCGATGCGCGTTATCGCAATCTGTGCCGCCGCCTCGGCTTCGGTATGCTTGGGGTCACTGACCGCGGCCAGGTCGAGGTGCTGGTGAAGCCACCGACGGCAGCGCCGCGCCGCGAGCCGAAAAAGCGCTCTCGCCTCGTCGCCGAACATCAGCGCCGCCAGGGCGATCCCGTGCTCGGCGGCAGCACCCGCGCGCCGATCATGACGGCCTATCGCCAGCAGGCGCTGGCCTGTGCGTCGGAACTCGTCGGCGGGCCACGAAAGGTGCGCGAATTGCGCAAGCGCTGTCCCGATGCCGGCAAGATCTTGCTTAACAATGTGTATGGCTGGTTCGAACGTGCGGACCGGGGAATCTACGGGCTGACCGAGGCCGGACACGCGGCGCTGAAACGCTGGCCGCAGGCACCGATGAAAGAAACGCCCCGCGAGGCATCGCCCCCCTAGCGGAAATCACGTCGGGAGACAGCGCATGATCGTTGTGACTGGCAGCGTAACGGTCCGCACCGAGACGTTCGACGAGGCGCGCCGCCTGAGCCTCGAGCATGTTCATCGGTCGCGACAGGAACCCGGCTGCATCTCCCATGGAGTGCATGTCGACTGCGAGAATCCGCTCAGGCTGGTGTTCCTCGAGCAATGGGCCGACCGCGCCGCGCTCGCCGCCCACTTTGCGGTACCTGCATCCGGCGAGTTCGTGCGCACCTTGCGCTCGCTGGCCACGGGGCCAACCACGCTCGACCTCTATGAGGCCGACAGGCTCGAAAAGCTGTGAGCGCATAGCTGTGATGCCACACCAAATTCATATTGCAATGCAACATCTCCGGCACTAGGTATCCCGGCATCAAACCGAGGCCGTTATGAGCGCAGACTGGAACACTAAATATGGCACGCGGCGCGTGCGCCACGATCCGCCGACCCTGGACGAGGCGATCTTCGCCGCCGTCGGCATCACCGACGATCATGAGCAGCAGGCCGAGATCGCGGCAGCGCTGATGGGGATGCCGATCGAAATCGTGCAGGCCGAGGTGAAGAAGCAGGCCCGCACCAACGGCCGCATCACCGCCACACGCGTGATCGCAGGCGAACAGGGTGCGCAGCGCTCGGTGGTGGTCGAACGCCGTGTCGTCCGCCGCTTCGGCAACGACAAGCGCACCGGTACCTGAGCGCTCAATTCCCTATCCCCAATACGAAAGCGGACCGGTTTTGCCGGTCCGCTTTTTTGATTCCAGTCCGCGTTGGGATTTAGGCGGCGCGATTGCCGTACATGCTGGAGATGATCTTCCAGCAGGTCGAGTTGAAGCTGAGAAGAGCGCGGCCGGCCGTGAAGGGCGAGGCCGCGAGTTCAGCGAGCTCGGCCTCGGGCGTCTTGGCGAGATCGATCGTGCCGGTCGATTCGCCATGGCGGAATTGCAGATTCGCCCCGAACTTCCTGGCGAGCGCGCGCATGGCGTGATTCTCGGCGCCGGTGGTGATGCGCAGGCGCTTGTAGCCTTTCCAGCGCGCTTCCGCGATCAGCCGGCTGAACAAGATGGTGCCGACATTCTGGCGCCGTGCCGAGGCTTCCACGCTGAAGGCGACCTCGGGCAACGAATCGTCCTCCGGCGGATGCAGCTCGGCCGCACCGCGGACCACGCCGTCGACGATGTAGGCGACAATCACGGTGCCGTCCTCGGCGCAGCGGGCGGCGTAACGCTCGATGAAGCTGTCGTCGAGAAAGCCGTTGAAACGGTCGTGCCGGCTTGCGGAATCAAGCCGCAGGAGGTGATCGCGCAGAAGCGGCAATTCTTCCTGCTGGCTCAAGGTCCGCACATAGCCCGGAACGGGCGTCGTGCGGGTCGTGTCTTCAAGTACCACGTCAAAACTCCTCTTGGTGTCCCTCGAGGAGGCGTTCGAATCCCTAGGTCCCCAATATTGTGCGTCGCAACATATTTTTCAAGACGGGAACCTGCCCAAGTTTCAGGCATCGAGGCGACCAATTCGTTAACAAAATCAAGCCCCCGTAGTCATACGAGGACCAGCTGGGTCTGGGTCACCACGGCAACCAGCTTGCCGTCCTCGGTCTCCAGCCGGGTGCTCCAGACCTGGGTCCGCCGTCCCCGATGGACCGGTGTAGCCGTGGCGATAACCGTGGTTCCCTCCTTCGCCCCGCCGATGAAGTTGGTCTTGCTCTCGAGCGTCGTGGTGCCCTTGGCATCCTCCGGGAGATTGATCACGGTCGCGGCGGCACCGACGGAATCGGCGAGCGCCATCACCGCCCCGCCGTGGATGGTGTGGTGGAGCGTGCAGAGGTCGGGCCTGACCGTCATCCGTGCCACCACGCGGTCCTTCTCGGCCTCGACGAACTCGACGCCCTTGAGCTCGGCAAACGGCATCTTCATCGCTTTAAGTTTCTCGAGCGGCGTCATCGGATCTCCTCCCAATTCATTGTTGTTTCAGCGTGAATTGCTTCGGGCAGCAAAGCAATGACGCCCGAGGTAATAGCCCTGCTGACATCGGCGGCGGCATTTGCGCATATGCTCTTCCCATGCGCCACTTCCCGCCCCGCCGCATCGTCTGCCTGACCGAAGAGACGGTCGAAACGCTGTACCTGCTCGGCGAGCAGGACCGCATCATCGGCGTCTCCGGCTACGCCGTCCGTCCGCCCCAAGTGCGGCGGGAGAAGCCGCGGGTGTCGGCCTTCGTCTCAGCAGACATCCCGAAGATCCTGGCGCTGGAACCGGAGCTGGTGCTGGCCTTCTCTGACCTCCAGGCCGGCATCGTCGCCGATCTCGTGCGCGCGGGCGTCGACGTCCATGTTTTCAATCAGCGCGACATCGCCGGGATTTTGGCGATGATCCGGACACTTGGTGCCCTGGTCGGCGCCGCTGAACGCGCCGAAGGCCTTGCCCGTGATCTCGAACGGCGCCTCGCAGAGATAGCGGCAACACCTCGCCCATCGGCGCGGCCAAAGGTCTATTTCGAGGAATGGGACGATCCGTTGATCTCAGGCATCGGCTGGGTGTCCGAGTTGATCGAGATCGCCGGCGGCGAGGATGTGTTTCCGGAGCTGCGACATCGGCAGGCGGCAAAGGATCGCATCGTTTCGGCGGAGGCGGTGCGCGAGGCAGCGCCCGACGTGATCCTTGCCTCCTGGTGCGGCAAGAAAGTCGTCCCTGCCCGCATCCGCGCGCGATTGCTGGAACGAGATCCCCGCCGTGCGCGACGACCGCATCGTCGAGATCAAGTCGCCGATCATCTTGCAGCCGGGGCCGGCGGCGCTGACGGATGGGCTGGATGCGATCGTGACGGCGTTGTGGGGTGGACTCAAATAGCTTGATCGCAGCTTTCGTGTCCCGGACGCGCAGCAACGCGTCAGCGTTGCTGCGCAGAGCCGGGACCCATCTCGATACGGAGTTCAGTGCAACGTGGGCCCCGGCTCTGCAGCGCACCGCACCGGACGATGCTTCGCATCGCCGGGGGCGCTGCGCCGCGTCCGGGGCACGAGACCTTCTTCAGGTCACCGCGTTCACGACCTGATATTCCGGCCGACGCCAGACCTCGCCTGCAATCACCTCCTCGATGATCTCGGCTGCTCGCATGATCTCGCTCTCCCCAATGTAGAGCGGTGTAATCCCGAACCTCATGATGTCAGGCGCGCGGAAATCGCCGATGAGGCCGCGGGCGATCAGGGCCTGCATGGCGGCGTAGCCGCCGTCGAAGGCGAAGGAGACTTGTGAGCCGCGGTGCTCGTGCGCGCGCGGGGTGACGAGCTTGAGCTCGGGGCAGCGGCGTTCGACCTCGGCGATCAGGAGATCGCCGAGCGCCAGTGAACGCGCACGGACCTCACGAATGTCGACCATGTCCCAGATGTCGAGCGAGGCCTCCAGCGCCGCCATTGCAAGCACCGGCGGGGTGCCGACGCGCATGCGCTCGACGCCGCCGGCCGCCGCGTAGGCAAGCTCGAACGCAAACGGCTTGGCGTGGCCCATCCACCCCGACAGCGCGGCGCGCACGCCGTCGGCGTGGCGCGGCGCGACGTAGAGGAATGCCGGCGCCCCGGGGCCGGCGTTGATGTATTTGTAGGTGCAGCCGGCGGCGAAATCGGCGCCGCAGCCAGCGAGATCGACCGGCAGCGCGCCGGCCGAATGCGCGAGGTCCCAGACCGTGACGATGCCGAGCGCATGCGCCTTCGCGGTCAGCGTCGCCATGTCGTGGCGCCGTCCGGTGCGGTAGTCGACCTCGGTGATGTAGAGGACCGCAATCTCCTCCGACAACGCGGCCTCGATCTCTTCCGGCGCCACCAGGCGCAATTGATGGCCGCGGCCGAGCGTCGCGATCAGGCCCTCGGCCATGTAGAGATCGGTCGGAAAGTTTCCGGTGTCCGATAGCACGACCTTGCGCGAGGCGTTCATGTCGAGCGCGGCGGCGAGGGCCTGGTAGACCTTGAGCGACAGCGTGTCTCCGACCGTCACGGAGCCGGCTTCCGCACCGACCAATCGCGCGATGCGATCGCCGACATGGCGCGGCTGGGCATACCAGCCCGCACTGTTCCAGGCGCGGATCAGCTCGTTGCCCCACTCGGCCGTGATGACGTTGCCGACGCGCTCGGCAACGCCCAGCGGCAGCGCGCCGAGCGAATTGCCGTCGAGATAGATCACGCCCTCAGGCAAATGGAACAAGGCCCTGGTGTCGTCATAGACGCGAAGCTTGGTCATGGGATCTCTACAGAATCGTGCGGACGCGCCAGAGCTCGGGGAACAGCTCCACCTCCAGCATGCGCTTGAGATAGCTGACGCCACCGGTACCGCCGGTGCCGCGCTTGAAGCCGATGACGCGCTCGACCGTCGTGACGTGGTTGAAGCGCCAGCGCCGGAAGTAGTCCTCGAAGTCGACCAGCTTCTCGGCAAGCTCGTAGAGCATCCAATGCGTCTCCGGCGCTTCATAGACGATACGCCAGGCCTGGAGCACGCCCTCGTTGAAGCTGTGGGTTTCGCGAACGTCGCGCGCCAGCACGGACGCGGGCATCTTGAGCCCGTTGCGGTCGGCGAGCCGCAGCACCTCGTCGTACAGGCTCGGCGTGGCAAGCTCGCCTTCGAGCAGCCTGGTCGTTTCCACATCGTGCGCGTGCGGCTTGAGCATGGCGTGGTTGCGGTTACCGACCAGAAATTCGATCAGCCGGTACTGACGCGACTGGAAGCCCGAGGACTGGCCAAGCTGCGAGCGGAAACGCGTATACTCGCTGGGAGTCATGGTGCGCAGTACGTCCCAGGCGCCGTTGAGCTGCTCGAAGATGCGCGACATCCGCGCCAGCATCTTCATCGCGGGCTGCACTTCGTCCCTGGCGATGGCGCGGCGCGCGGCGCTGAGCTCGTGGATGGCAAGCCGCATCCACAGCTCCGTGGTCTGATGCTGGATGATGAACAGCATCTCGTCATGGGCCTCCGAGAGCGGATGCTGCGCGCCGAGGATCGCAACCAGCGCCAGATAGTCGCCGTAGGACATACGCCGGGCGAAATCGGTCTCGGCGCCTTCGCTCGTGGGATCGTAATCGCTGGACGTCATGGCAGGCCCTTTCGATCGATCGATCCTCGCCGCGTCAGTCGAGGCCGATCAGGCGCGCGGTGATCGGGGACGACGGATCCTTCAGTCCGTCGATCACCGTAAAATGGTTGAGCCCGGGATCGACGACGAGGCGCGTCGGCACGTCGAAGCCGGTCCAGACATTGGCGATCAGATCGGACTGCCGCATGAATTCGGGCCGCTCGCCGCCGCCGACCCAGGCCGTGACCGGCGAATGTCCCCGCGGCAGGTGCAGCGCCGCGCTTTCAAGCGTCGCCTCCTCCATGGTCATGCGCAGCGTGTCGTTCATCTTCGTCTTCAGCAGCGGTCGCAGATCATGCAGCCCACTGATCGAGAGCGTGCCGGCGATGCGGTTGTAGACGGCAGGCTCGAGCCGGCTGTCGTTGCACAGCATGCGCGTGACGAGATGGCCGCCCGCGGAATGGCCGGCGAGCCGGATCGGGCCGGAGACGAGCGAAGCCGCCTTGGTGATCGCGGCGGTGATCTCTGCGGTGATGTCGGAGATGCGCGCGGCCGGCGTCAGCGTGTAGCTCGGCAGCGCCACCGTCCAGCCGTGATGCCGCGCGCCTTCGGCCAGATCGGTCCAGGTCGACTTGTCGAAGCGCATCCAGTAGCCGCCGTGCACGAAGACGACGAGGCCCTTGCTGTCGCCGTCTGGCAGGATCAGGTCGAGACGCTGGCGCTCGCCCGGGCCGTAGGAGACGTCCGCGCGGAAGTCTTTCAGGCCGGTGCGATAAGCCGCCGCCCGCTCCGCCCATTGGGCCGGCATCTTGTCCGAGCCCGGAATATGGGCCGAATTGGCATAAGCATCATCCCAATCGCGCATCGTGACACCCAAGTATTCGGCCAGTCGAACTGGGCGCCAGTCTGCCACCAGTCAGGACGGCGTCCTAGTCTTTCTTTTAAGCTTAAAGCATTTGGACGCGCCCGTGTTTCGGGCAGCGGCCGTCCCGGCCGAGATGCCGTAGGGTGGGCCAAGCGACTTGTCCGCCGTAGCTCGAAGAGCGAAGGCGGAAGGTGCCCACCACTTCGTTCGGGGTAGAAGAGAGATGGTGGGCACGGCGCAAGGGCGCCTTTGCCCACCCTACAGGACCGTCCGCCCGTCATTGCGAGCGCAGCGAAGCAATCCAGTCTGCTTCCGCAGCGACGGTCTGGATTGCTTCGTCGCAAGGGCTCCTCGCAATGACGGCGGAGAGACCTACGCCTTCTCCACCCCGCACCAATCCGCGATGAACAGGGCCATCGCCTTGGTCGACTTCTTCAGCGACTCCAGGTCGACGAATTCGTTGAAGCCGTGCATCTCGCCGCCGCTCGCGCCGAAGCAGAGGCTCGGGATACCGTGATTGAGACCGTAGAAGCGGGTGTCGGTAAGCGCGGTGAAGACGAGGTCTTGGATTTCACCGCCATAGACGGTGTTGAAGGCCTTGCCGAACGCGGCCTCGGGCGCCGCGGAGTCGGTCAGTTCATATCCCTCCGACAGGAAGCCCGACCATTCGACCTCCGGCGGATTGTTGGCAAGGAAGCGGTGGTTGCGCGCGGCAGCCGCAACGCAGGCCACGATCTCCTTCTGGTGATCGGCGATCGACCAGCCCGGCAGGACCGCGATGCGGCAATCGACGTCGCACCAGGCCGGCACGCTGGAAGCCCAGTCGCCGCCCTTGATGATGCCGGGGTTGAAGTTGATGGGATGGTTCAGCGTCTTGAAGTGCCGATCGGCTTTCGCGCGCTCGTTCCACTCGATCTCGAGTTTTTGCAGCGCCTGGATCAAATGATAGGCCGCCATGATTGCGTTGGCGCCGGAGCCGGCGAAGGCAACGTGGGTCGGATGGCCCTTCACGCGCAGGCGAAACCAGATCACGCCGACCTGCGAGCGCACCATCTTGCCGCCGGTCGGCTCCGGGATGAAGCAGGCGTCGGCACGATAGCCGCGCTGCAATGTCGAGAGCGCGCCGACGCCGGTGCTCTCCTCCTCGATCACGGACTGGAAGTGGATCCGCGCCGTCGGCTTGAAACCCGCCGCCTTGATCGCGTCCAGCGCGTAGAGCGCGCCGATCGTGCCCGACTTCATGTCGCAGGCGCCGCGGCCAAACATCTTGCCGTCCTTGATGACGGGCGAGAATGGCGGCGTGTCCCACAGTTCCAGCGGCCCCGCGGGCACAACGTCGCAGTGCCCCTGGAGGATCAGCGATTTGCCGCCATTCGTTTGCGGACGGTAGGTGCCAACCACCGTGCGCGCCTTGGAGAAATCGTGCTCGATCGGACCGAAACCACGCAGATCCTTGAGGTCATCGACATCGATGTGCCAGTCGTCGACCTCGTAGCCGCGTTCGCGCAGGAGGTCGCCGATCATGTCCTGGCACGGCCCCTCGGCCCCGCGGGTCGAAGGGATCGCAACGAAATCGCTTGTGGTCGCAAGCTGGGCTTCGAAGCCGACATCGACGGCGTCAAGAATCCTCTGCTGCGTTTCGGCATTCATCGGGCAACTCCAGGCATCCAATTGGTCAATGGTGCGCGCAAGCTAGCCGATTTCAGCCGTTCGGGTACTCCACAAAATAAGCATCCCGCAATGCATCTTCGAGCAGCCGGCCTTCCGAATAGCCATTCAGCGTCGCAGGCCGGGTTACACCATCCAGCAGGCGCGGGCACGGCTCCGGCGCGCCCAAGACGGTGCGCACGGGGATGCGCTCGGCATAGATCGGCAATTCGTAGTCCTCGTCGTCGTCAGCCACACCCTTGGCGCGGACTTTGGCCGAGGCCTCCTCGATCTCCATCGCGATGAAGGAGGTCGCCTTGATCTCCTGCGTGTTGCTCTGACGCAGGGTCGCGGTGCGGTCCGGGAAGAAGCGATCGACCATGGCAATCACCGCCCGCTCCTTCTCCTCGGAATCGGTGACGAGATAGGCAGTGCCGAACGCCATCACGGCGCGGTAGTCGGCGGAATGGTTGAAGCCGCAACGCGCCAGCACGAGGCTGTCGAGATGAGCGACCGTCAGGCAGACGCGCTCGCCCCTGGTCTGGTTGCGCAGCATGCGGCTGGCGCTCGAGCCATGCCAGTACAGCTTCGTTCCTTCGCGCCAGAAGAAGGTCGGCGTGCAATAGGGCTGGCCGTCGATCACATAGGAGACCTGGCAGAGCATCGAGGAATCCAGGATGCGGTGAACGGTGTCGTGGTCGTAGAAGCCGCGGTCGTGACGGCGCTTCACCTGGTTGCGCGCTGACGTCGGATAGGAATTTTGGCTTTCAGCTTGGCTCACGGCCGCTCCTGTCGGGATTGGAACAATTCCAGGAGAGTTGTAGCCGCGGATTTGGTCTGCGATAGTGCCAATTCCATGCGAAAAATTCCGACCAATTTTGCCCCCTCGCCGGCCAAGGCCGAACTGCCGCTCGACCTCACCGGCCCGCATATCACCGCGGGCGCGTCATCGGCGCACCGGCTGTACCAGGCGTTGTGCGACATGATCGTCTCTGGCCTCGTCAAACCCGGTGAGCCGCTGCCGCCGTCGCGGACGCTGGCCAAGCAGACCGGCTTCCGCCGCAACGCCGTCGTCACTGCCTATGAACGGCTGATCGCTGACGGCTTTGCCGCTGCGACCGTCGGCTCCGGCACCTTCGTTGCAGCGCGGATACCGGCGCGCGCCGCCGAACCAAAGAAGCCGAAGGCCGTGGTCGAAGCGCCGCGACAGGGCGCATTCTCGCTCGGCTGTACCCATATCGACGAGCGCGCGCTGCAGCGATTCCGTGCCTTCGTCGGGCGGCGCATGCGCGCGTTCGGGCCCGAGCATCTGCATTATGGCGATCCGCGCGGCAGCCGCGAGCTGCGCGCGGCGATCGCCGATCACCTGCTGTCGGCGCGTGGCCTGCGCTGCGACCCGGATCAGATCATGCTGACCTCGGGCACGCTGCACGCGCTGCGCATCGTGCTAAGCGCGATCCTGAAGCCCAACGACCAGGTCTGGTGCGAGGACCCGGGCTACCCCGCCGCGCGAAACACCATTTCGCATTGCGGTTATCGCGCCGTGCCCGTCCCCGTCGACGAGCACGGGATACGTGTCGCCAAGGGCCGCACCGCCGCATCGTCCGCACGCGCGGCCTATGTGACGCCGTCGCACCAGTTTCCGCTGGGCGTGCAGATGTCGATGCCGCGACGGCTGGAGCTGCTGGATTGGGCGAGGCAGGCCGGCGCCTTCGTGCTCGAGGACGACTACGACAGCGAGTTCCGCTATGACGGCGCGCCGTTGATGTCGCTTGCCGGCATCGATCATCTCCAGCGCGTGATCTACATGGGCACGTTTGCCAAGACGCTGTTTCCCGGCCTGCGCATCGGCTATTGCGCACTGCCCGAGCGCCTGATCGCGGACGTCACGGCCGCGCGCGCTGCGCTCGACCGCTTTCCCGGCACGCTGATGGAGGGCGCGGTGGCCGACATGCTCAATTCCGGCGCGTTCGCCGCCAACCTGAAGCGCGTGCGCAAGCTTTATCGCGAGGCGCGCGACGCGCTGGCTGAGACCCTGGAAGCAGCATCCGACGGTGCGTTGTCGGTGCCTGTGCCGTCGCAAGGGCTGCACCTCGTCGCCCGGTTCGATCCGTCGGTCGAGCTTACCGTCGCGGCGCAGGCGAAGCAGGCCGCGGGCGCAGAAGGCTGGCTGCTGGCCGACACCTATTCGCGCACGCGTCCCCTGCCCGGGTTCGTGCTGGGATTTTCCGGCCACGCGGTTCCGCAACTCGTGGCCTCCGCCGAACGGCTCGCGCTGGAGTCGCGCGGCGCCTTGCGCGCGAGGAGCAAATCGGCCCGGCGGGCGTGACGAACGTTCACTATGAGAAACGTTCGCTATGAGAATCGCCTGCCGCTCCCTACATTGCGGCATCGATGCCGGGACCTCACATCATGCTGCTGCGCCGCGCGACCTGCCTCTCGCTGCTGATCTCCGTCGCCCTCGCGACGGCGGCGCATGCCGTCACCGTCGGACGTGAACAGGACATCACGGATCTCAAGCTCGGCCAGCGCGTGCAAGTGGATGACGGAACCTGCCCCGCCGGGCAGGTCAAGGAAGTGCGCGGTGCGAGAATGACCGACAAGGGCGTGGCGCGGACCATCGCCTGCGTGCCGCGCTACGGTCCGAAATCGAAGTGATGGTTACGACTTCGCCGGGTCGAACATGCACTGCAAGGTCGGTTTGGCGATCTTGGTGAAGGTCGAGCCGATCTCGCCCTGCTTGGACGCGGGCACCCAATCAGTCTCGATCGTTGGCACGCCGGTCTCGCTGATGCCGCGCAACAGCGCCTCGCGCAGATCGCGGTCCTCGACGGCAGCAACGGCGTGATCATGCAGGCAGCCGCAGACCTCCTCGGGATGCTCCCAGCGCCCGAGCATCCGCGGCGCACACTGACGCATGAACTCGCTGCGGGGATCCGGTAGCCTCGAAGGAGCGCGAACCTGCGCGTGGGCAGCGCTGATCGTCAGAAGCGAAACGAACGCTGCGGCGCAGAATCGGACAATCATGATGGCCTTTATCGGCTGGTTTTTCTTGTGATTTTTCTTTTGATTTTCTTGGCTGTCGATCAGAAACGCGCAGCGACCACGATCGGCTGCGGCGCCGTGGTGGTGACCGGCGAGCCGCTGTACTGGAAGGTGCCGACACCCGGGAGATTGCCGTCCGGCGCCCCCGCGAACGAAGAGCCGGCGAGCACGAAAGCGAAGGCAAGGATGAAGCTGAGCGTGCGCATGATCTCGTGTCCCAATTCCTTGGCCGGCGGTGCGTCGTCGTTGTGAAGCTGATAACCATGCGTCGTTTCGCGCGTGATGCGCCAAAAGCGGAAAATGGTTTCGTCTTTGTGAGAATTGTTTCGTCACGCGCCAGGCGACGAAACATTCAGCGGAAAATCCCAGTCTTTTCAAATGGGTCGCGCCGCGCCTGAAAGTGGCCTTGCAGGCTCTGTCCGTGCTTGGAAGCAGACCCACACTGCGCGCCGTCACACGCGCGCCTTCCGCACTTCACATGCATTTTACGTTTTTCTGCTGAAGAGAAGCCCGAACGAGGGCTGGGTTCCGTCGAACCGGCGGCGATTCGACTGCGACTCAAGCCATCGAAACCGAGAAGTCCGGAACCACCGGGCGCGTTCAGTTGAGGGATGCCATCATGACGGCGCAAGATCGCGCAACGCCGCGCGACGCGGACCTACGGACGGACCGCGCCGACCAACCCAGCCGGGTCGCTTCAATCGGGGCAATGTCGCTGCAGTCGGGCCGCGGCCACGAGGCCGCGCCACAAGCATTCGTGCGGCTGACCGGCTCGCATCTCGCAAAACCGCGCGCCAGCCGCACTCTCGTCACTGAGTGAACGCGAGCGCGTCACTGGGTGAACGCAAGAGCGTCACTGAGTGAACGCACGCGCGTCACTGAGTGAAGAACTCGCCGCACTTCTGGACGTTTGCGTCAGCCGGTCCCCACGGCATGACCGGTACCGTCGAGGTCGAGTTCTTCGGCGAGCCCTCGATCAGCCGGTCCGAATAGACCATGTAGACCAGCACATTGCGTTTGGCGTCACAGCCGCGCACGATCTGCATCTTCTTGAAGAACAGCGAGCGGCGCTGGCGGAACATGTCGTCGCCCTGCTCCATCTTGTTCTTGAACTTGATCGGACCGACTTGGCGGCAGGCCAGCGAGATATCCGAGACCTCCTCGGCAAGGCCGAGCCAGCCCTTGAAGCCGCCCTTCTCCGGCACCGTGAAATGACAGGCCACGCCCTCGACCTCGGGGTCGTCGAGGCCGTAGGTCGCGAGCTTGTCATTCGGGCTCATCCATTTGAATACCGTCGAGCGGCGGAAGATCAGATCCGGCTCGTCGGCGGCGATTGCAGAACTCGCTGGGACAGCGAGCAACAGGAGGAATAAAGCAAGGCCTTTCAAGCGGATGCCGGAAAGACCGGGGAAACGAGATGACATGAAGTTCTCCGGTAACAAGTCCCGGCAATGTAGGCATGCGACAGCCGGTCAGGAAGACGACCGGCAGCCGTCGCGGCCGCCGTTTACCGCTCCGTGAGGCTTTTTTGCTACGTCATGGACAAAATTCGCTGATGGCAGAACTGCCGTGCTAGTGAACGCGTATCCCCTCTGCGAGACTAATTTCTGAGTTGGATTGTGGATTCGAGGAATGAATAGCGTGAACGGGGCCAGTTTTTCTGCCAGGCCGGCCCGGCTGTGGCAGGTCGCCATTTTGACGGCGGCGGGTGCGATTGGCTTGACCAGCCAGGCGGACGCGGCGTTCTACTACTGGAGCGACTACTCGGACGGGTCCTACGCCGCCCGGCAGGAGCGCTATCCCGACATTCCCCGGCAGAAGCCCCAGAAGCGCAGTACGGCTGGTAAGAAGGCGGTCGTCGCCGAGAAGGAAGCCGGCACCAAGCCGCAAGGTCCGCTCGTGATCGTCGTGTCGATCGATCGGCAGAAGGTGACGGTCTTCGACACCAACGGCGTGTTCGCAGAATCCCCGGTGTCGACAGGCATGAAGGGCCACTCGACGCCGATGGGCGTGTTCAGCGTGATCCAGAAGCACAAATTCCACCAGTCCAACATCTATAGCGGCGCGCCGATGCCGTACATGCAGCGGATCACCTGGTCCGGCATCGCCATGCATGCCGGCGTGCTGCCGGGCTATCCGGCCTCGCACGGTTGCATCCGCATGCCGATGGCGTTCGCGGTGAAGATGTGGAACTGGACCAGGATGGGCGCGCGCGTGATCGTCTCGCCCGGCCAGATGTCGCCGCAAAATTTCTCGCATCCCCTGCTCGCCTCGGTGCGCGTGCCGCCGCAGCCCGCCGCCAGCCTGGAGCCGCAGACCAATGTCGGCGACAAGGCCGACAAGGGCGCCGCACCAACCAAAGTCAGCGAAGCAAAACCCGTAGAGACGAAGACCGCCAGCGCGGAGAGCGCGCTCGAGCTGCGTTCGTCGCTCGGCCATACCGTGATGTCGGATGTGACCACCGGCAATGCACCGGTGCGCGCGGAAGCAGCCGCTCCCCCCGACAAGGTTGAGGCCAAGTCTGAAAAGACCGCCGAGGCATCTGCCCCGGTCAAGCCGCAGTCGGAAGAAGCCGCCAAGCCCGCAAGCACCGACGCAAAGCCCGTTGATGCCGCAGAAGCGCCCAAGACTGCAGAAGCGCCTAAGGCTGAAGCGGCCGAGCCCGCGAAGAAGCCCGATGCGCCCGCTGCCGCGCCTGCGCTCGCCGCCTCGCCCGACGCAAAGAAGGACGAGACCCGCGTCGCTGATCCTGCGCCTGCCGCAAAGCCGGAGACGCCCAAACGGGCCGGCCAGATCGCGGTGTTCATCAGCCGCAAGGATTCCAAGCTCTACGTGCGGCAGAACTTTGCGCCGCTGTTCGAGGTTCCCGTCACGATCGCTGCGAGCGACCGGCCGCTCGGCACGCACGTGTTCACCGCCGAGGTGGACAAGACCGACACCAACGCGCTGCGTTGGTCGGTGGTGTCGCTGCCGGTCTCCGCCCGCGCCGCCGCGCGCGAAGATGACAGCCGCGTGACACTCCGCCAGCGTGGCGCCGCCGTGATCCCCGTCGCCGCCAAGCCCGTTACAGCCAAGCCCGTGGTCATGCCGGACAGCCCGGCCGAGGCACTCGACCGTATCTCGATCCCTGCGGACACCATGGCGAAGATCAACGAGATGCTGACATCGGGCGGCTCGATCATCGTCTCCGACCAGGGCATCAACCAGGGCGAGACCGGCGAAGGCACCGACTTCATCGTCCGCCTCTACTAGAGCGCTTTCGAGCGAAGTGGCGCCTTGCCGCGTCCGATAACGCGGTGTTGACCAGGCGCGTCGCGCCGACGCAGTAAGGTGCGTCCCGGATCACGTCGGGGGACGTTGCCATGCTGAACCGCAGGACCATGCTCGCCGCGCTTGTCGCGACGACCGCGTCTGCTGGACGCAGCCGCGCCGATGGCGGCATGAGCCGGATCTCGGCCTATGCGTTCTCCTTCCCTGCATTATCAGGCGACGACATCCGCCTTGCCGCGTTCACTGGCAAGCCGCTGCTGGTGGTCAACACCGCTTCGCTCTGCGGCTACACTCCACAATACGCGGGCCTGCAAGAGCTCTGGAGCGAGTTTCGCGAGCGCGGGCTCACCGTGATCGGCGTACCCTCCAATGATTTCGGCGGCCAGGAGCCAGGCGGCACCAGCGAGATCACGGAGACCGCACACCACCAATACGGCGTTACCTTTCCGATCGCGGCCAAGGCCGTGGTGGTCGGCGCCAAGGCGCATCCGTTCTACAAATGGGCGGCCGAGGCGCGCCCCCGCGACGTTCCGCGCTGGAACTTCCACAAATACCTGATCGGGCGCGACGGCTACATTGCCGAGGTGTATCCGTCTGCGGTCGATCCGACGGACACGCGGGTCAAGACAGCGATTGCGAAGGCGCTGGCCGACAGCTGACACCCGCAAGCCCGCATCCGGTTGGGCACAATTGTGGCGGGGTGCCAAACAGCCGTTGCAATGACGAGGGCCCACCATCTAGGCTAGGACGATCAAGGGGCAGGATGGTTTTGCCAGAGGCGAAAAGCTGCGGCGGAACAACGGGATCAATCTCGAGGACAACACCATGCGTGTGGCGGCAGGACTGATTTTGGCAAGCGCGATGTCGGTTGCGATGGCAGGCGCAGCGTGGTCGCAGACCCCGGCCGCAAAGCCCGCAGCCGCCACCCAGGCGGCACCGGCTGCAGCCCCCGCCGCGGCACCGGCGCCCGCTCCCGCGGCGGCAGCCGCTGCGCCGACGCAAGCGGCCTTCCCGCCCCCGCCGAAACAGGCGCCCCAGCCCGCCCGCGCGGCCTGCAACACGCCCGGCGCGCTCGGCGTCGCCCGCACCGTCGAGATCGACACCACGGGTGGTCCGGGCTTCGGCTTCGAGCATTTCAAGGAGCTCGACTTCCTGCGCGACAAGGAGGTCGTGCTGACCTTCGACGACGGCCCCTGGCCGAAGAACACGCCCGCGGTGCTGAAGGCACTCGCCGACGAATGCACCACCGGCATCTTCTTCTCGATCGGCAAGCACGCGACCTATGAGCCGGAGATCCTGAAGCAGGTCTATGCGGCCGGCCACACTGTCGGCGCCCACACCTGGTCGCACGCCAACCTCAACAACAAGAAGCTCACGGAAGCGCAGCGCAAGGAAGAGATTGAGAAGGGTTTCTCGGCGGTGAAGTGGGCGCTCGGCGGCATCTCGCCCTCGCCGTTCTTCCGCTTCCCGGCGCTCCAGCACCCGCCGGAGATGGTCACCTATCTCGGCAACCGCAACGTCGCGATCTTCTCCTGCGACATCGACTCGTTCGACTTCAAGGCGTCGAAGCCCGAGAAGGTGATCGAGACCGTGATGAAGAAGCTCGACACCAAGGGCAAGGGCATCATCCTGATGCACGACTTCCAGAAGCACACGGCGGAAGCCCTGCCCGAGCTGCTCAAGCGCCTGAAGGCCGGCGGCTACAAGGTCGTGGCGATGCGCGCCAAGTTCCCGGCCTCGACGCTGCCCGAATACGACCAGGAGCTGCTCAAGGACGTCAAGCTGCCGACGGTGAGCACGCGCCCGGTCAATTCCGTCGTGACGACGGTCTCGGAATAGACCGCAATTGTCTTTCCGGTTTGAGGGTTACGTCATCATATCGGCGGACGGCATGCTTGCCGATCCGTCGCACATCATGCCCTCAACGTTGGTGTTCGAAGGCGACAAGCGCTTTTTCGAGCAAGCGCTCGATCGAGCCGCGGTCGTCGTGCACGGCGGACACTCGCACGAGCAGCAGCAGAATTCGCCGAAGCGCAAGCGGCTGATCCTCACCCGCAAGATCAAGGCACTCACCGTCGACCCGGAGATGCCGAACGCGACGCTGTGGAATCCCGAGCATGCGAGCTTCGAGGAGGCCTGCGCTTTCGCCGATGTCGCCTCCGGCACGGTCGCAATCATCGGCGGCCCCGTCGTGTTCGACATGTTCATGGACCGCTACGACACGTTCTGGCTGTCGGAAGCACCGCATGTGCGGTTGCCCGGCGGCGAAGGCTGCTTTGTCGGCGTGCCGGAGCGGACGCCGCATGAGGTGCTGGCGTCACACGGGATGAAGCCGGGGGCGCCGTATCTGCTCGACGCGGCGCATGACGTCACGGTGACGCCGTGGCGTCGAGTCTAGCGCAGGCGATCTGCGCTACGGCGTCGGAAGGTGATAGGCCAGCACGCCGCGCAGCGTGTGCACCGTGCCGCCCGCGCTCAGGCTGGTCATGAAATCAGACGCCAGATCGTCTCGCGCCCCGAGATGAGTGACGCGATATTCGGCGCGGGTGGAGATGCTGTCGGACGAGCCATCAACTCGCTTTACACGTCGCCGTAGGCCGTCTCGGCTGAGCGCGTAGCGCGGCCGTAGCCCATGATCATGAACAGCGCGCCGATGATCGAGAGATTCTTCAGCGCATCGACCACCATCCTGGCGTTGTCGGGCGCGGCCTGATTCCAGAAATCGGAGAACAGGACGGTCGAAACCGCGATGTAGATGATCATGAGCAATGCGAAAAAGCGCGCGCCGAAGTTCAGCGCAATCATCAGGCCTGCAATGATCTCAAGCCCGCCGCCCGCGATCGCCAGCAGTTGCGGCGTGGTCATGGCGGTCGCCGTCTCGATCTGCTTGGTGTAGGACTCTATGACTTCCGGCACCACCACCTTGGTGGCGATGAAATCGGCCGTCGCCTGGAGGGGAAAGAACTTGGTCGCGCCCGTGTAGATGAACAGCACGGCGAACAGGATTCGCCCGAAAGTCACGAACGCTGGCATGATCGGCCTCTTGGCTCAGGCTTTTTGAAAAAGGCGTCTTGACGAGAGCACCGGGCGATTATGAAGAGTCGTGCGCCGGTTTACAAACGGGGAAATGGCGAACTGCGAGCAATTCAAAGTTGGCGACGCGGGCGGTGCGCCTTCTCCCCTTGCGGGAGAAGGTGGCATAGGCGGCCTGCGGCCGCCGTTCTTAAGAACGCCGAAGCGAAGCTTCGGCTATGGCGCCGGATGAGGGGTATCTCCGCGAGCTCAATAGCGGTGGGACTCGTGGATAGAGCCCCTCACCCGTCTCGCCGCTAACGCCGCGATCCACCCTCTCCCACAGGGGGAGAGGGTAAGACGGCATCTTACGTAAACAACGTCGGCTGCTGCCGTGCAGCGCGCTCCTGCGCTTCCACGACCGCAACGGCCGTCATGTTTAGGATGCCGCGCGCGGTCACCGAGGGCGTGAGGATATGGGCGGGGCGCGCCGGGCCGATCAGGATCGGGCCGACGGGGAGCGCATCCGCCAGCGACTTGATCATCTGATAGGCGACGTTGGCGGTGTCGAGGCTCGGCATGATCATGATGTTGGCCTCGCCCTCCAGCTTGGAGTGCGGCAGCACCATTTTCCGCGCAGCAGCTGAAAGTGCCGTGTCGCCCTGCATCTCGCCGTCGGCCTCGATCTCCGGATGCTTCTCCTTCAACAGCTGGGTCGCTCGGCGCATCTTGCGCGAGGATTCGGTGTCGTAGCTGCCGAAATCCGAGTGCGAGACGAAGGCGATCTTCGGCTTGATGTTGAAGCGCTGGACGTGGACCGCCGCCAGCGAGGCGATCTCGGCGAGCTCCTCGGCGCTCGGATTGGGCCGAACTTGGGTGTCGGCGATGAAGAAGGCGCCCTTGCTGGTGATCAGCAGCGCCAGCGCCGCATAGTCGATGATCCCCGCGGAGAAGCCGATGATCTCGCGGACATGGCGGAGGTGGTGCATGTAGCGGCCTTCGACGCCGCAGAGCATGGCATCCGCCTCGCCGCGCATGACCGCGAGCGCGGCGATCACCGTGTTGTTGGTGCGCACCACCGTGCGCGCCGCATCCGGCGTCACGCCGCGGCGGCCGGCGACCTCGACATAGGATTGCACATAGGAGCGATAGCGCGGATCGTCTTCGGGATTGACGAGGTCGAAATCCTTGCCTGCCTTGATCGACAGGCCGAAGCGCTTGATGCGCGCCTCGACGACCGACGGACGCCCGACCAGGATCGGCGTCGCCAGCTTCTCCTCCAGCACCACTTGCGTGGCGCGCAGCACGCGCTCGTCCTCGCCTTCGGCGTAGATCACGCGCACCGGCTGGGTCTTGGCCTTGGCGAACATCGGCTTCATGACGAGGCCGGAGCGGAAGGCGAAGCGCTCGAGCAGCGCGGTGTATTCGTCAAAGTTGGTGATGGGGCGCGTCGCGACGCCCGACTCCATCGCCGCCTTGGCGACGGCGGGCGCGATGCGCAGAATCAACCTGGGATCAAAGGGGCTCGGGATCAGCGAGCCGGGGCCAAAGCCCTGCGTTTCGCCGGTGTCAAAGCCCTGCGCGACCGCATCCGACGGCGCCTCGCGCGCGAGCTGCGCGATGGCCTCGACGGCGGCGTGCTTCATCTCCTCGTTGATGGCGCTGGCGCCGACGTCGAGCGCGCCGCGGAAGATGAAGGGGAAGCAGAGGACGTTGTTGACCTGGTTCGGATAGTCGGAGCGGCCGGTGCAGATCATGGCGTCGGGGCGCACCTTCCGCGCCTCCTCCGGCATGATCTCCGGGGTCGGATTGGCGAGCGCCATAATCAGGGGCTTGTCGCCCATCGCCTTGGCCATCTCCGGCTTGAGCACCCCTGGTGCCGACAGCCCGATGAAGATGTCGGCGCCGCCGATGACGTCGCCCAGCGTGCGCTTGTCGGTCTTCTGCGCGTAGACCGCCTTCCAGCGGTCCATCGTGGTGTTGCGGCCTTCATGCACGAGACCGTCGATGTCGCAGACCCAGATGTTCTTGCGCTGCGCGCCCATCGACACCAGAAGGTTGAGCGTCGCGATCGCGGCGGCCCCTGCCCCCGACGCGACGATCTTGACGTCGGACAGCTTCTTGCCGTTCAGCCTGAGACCATTGGTGATGGCGGCGGCGACGATGATGGCGGTGCCGTGCTGGTCGTCATGAAAGACCGGGATCTTCATGCGCTCCTTCAGCTGCGCCTCGATCTCGAAGCATTCCGGTCCGCGGATGTCCTCGAGATTGATGCCGCCGAAGGTCGGCTCGAGCGCCGCCACGGTCTCGACCACGCGCTCGATGGTGTCGGCGGCGATCTCGATGTCGAACACGTCGATACCGGCGAACTTCTTGAACAGGACCGCCTTGCCCTCCATCACCGGCTTGGAGGCCAGCGGGCCGATATTGCCGAGGCCGAGCACCGCGGTGCCGTTGGAGACCACCGCGACCAGATTGGCGCGGGTGGTGAGCGTGGCGGCCTCCGCCGGGTTCTTGGCGATCTCGGTGCAGGCGGCAGCAACGCCCGGAGAATAGGCAAGCGCGAGGTCGCGCTGGTTGGCGAGCGGCTTGCTCGCCTGGATCTCGAGCTTTCCGGGGCGCGGCAGACGGTGATAGGCCAGCGCCGCCTGGTGGAGATCATCAGAATAAGACGACATGCGGTGTCTCGCCTCGCGTTACCGGCTTCAAAATGCCTCATCCGGAGCCGTCGCCCAAGCGGACGGTATTTCCGGGTCATGGAAACGGGATGAAGCACGGCGGGCGCCCCGGTGGCAACATCCGATTACGGCCCCATCAACAGGGCGCATGGTCAAATACCTGATAGCGCTAGCTTTCCCTAGACCGCGCGGCATTTCCCGAATATGGCAGGTTGCGCAGTGCAAAACGGGCAACTGGAGCTGGGAATGAAGCGGATCCTGATCGGCCTGATCGTGGCAGCCGTGCTTGCCGCGGGCGGATGGTTCGGCTTCAACTTCTATGCCCAGCACCGCGCGACCAGCGAGGTCGAGGCGGCGTTCGAGCAGATGCGCCAACAGGGCGGCAAGGCGAGCCACGGCAAGATCACGTTCGAGCTCGCGACCCGGACGCTGACGATCGAGGATATCGCGGTCACTCCCGGCAACCTGCCGCAGGCGCAGATCAAGATCGCCGGCATCAAAGGGACGGGTGTTTGCCTGGTCGACGATATCAGGTTTTCGGCCGACAGCATCGACATCACCGGTGTTGAGGTCGCACTGGACCAGGCTCCCCCGGCAAAACTGAAAGTCTCCTACAAGATCCCGCAATTGACGATGCGCGACTACGCCGGTCCCGTTCACGCCGCGGCTGCGCCAGCGGACAACTCCCTGATCGAGATGTACCGCTATGCGCTCAGCCAGTACACGGGCGTCACGGCCTCGTCGCTTACGGCCCCGACACTGACGATGAGCTTCGATTCCGGCAACGCTGCCGCCGGCAGCGGCGAGTTCACCTATACCGGGCTGGCGATCCAGAACCTCAAGCACGGCAAGATCGATGCGATGAAGGCCGACCGCGCCGTCATCTCGGTCGAGGTGAAGCAGCCAGGCAAGCCGGACAAGCTGACAGGCGAGCTGTCGAACATCATCGTCAACGATTTCGATGCCACCGCGATCCTCGCGGCGCTCGATCCGCAGACGAGCGGCGACGACAACTATCGCCGGGTCTACCGGCAAGTCTCGGCAGGCCCGTACACGCTCAAATCGGCACAGGCGATTCGCGTCGATATCGACGGCTTCGCCATCGAGGACATCGCCGTGCAGCCGTCGAAATTCCGGCTGGCCGACGTGCTCGCCGCGCTGCCGCAGGATCAATCGGCGCCCCAGACGCCGGCGCAGGCGCGCGAGCTGCTGGAGAAGCTCGCCGGGGTCTACGAGGGTGTTCGCATCGGCAAGGCCGAGATGGGCAAGACGTCGATCGGGACGCCGCAGGGAACAGCCAAGATCAATGCGGTCAGGTACCGCGAGGGCGAGTTCGCCGTCGAGGGCGTCGATACGCCGTCGCCGCAAGGGCAGTTCAAGATGGAGCGCTTCGCGCTCAAATCGTTCAGCATTACGAACCTGATGCGCTGGGCCGCTGGCCTTAGCAATCCCGGGCAGGCGCCCTCGCCCGACCAGATGCTGGGCTTGTTCCGGGTGCTCGAAGGCGCCGAGATCAAGGGCGTGGTCTCGCCCTACAAGAACACGCGGCAGCTCGTCACCATCGACACGATCAGCCTCAACTGGGGCCAGCTGGTCGGATCGATCCCGAGCAAGGCCAATCTGGTCGTGAAGATGGTCACGCCGACCGATCCCTCCAATCCGGCGCAGCGGCCGCTGATCATGGCGGGCGTGGACAAGCTCGCGATCGACCTCGATCTCGGTGCCGCCTGGACGGAGTCCTCGGGCGCGTTTGCGCTCGCGCCTGCCACGATCGATCTCGGCAACCTTGCCAAAGCTCAGGCCCGCTTCGCGCTCGCCAACGTGCCGCGCGGCCTGTTCACGACCGATCCGGCGCAGGCCATGGGCCAGGCGGCGCAGATCGAGACCGGCGCGATCGAGCTCTCCCTGCGCGACAGCGGCGTCGTCGATCTCGTCGTGGCGCAGTTCTCGCGCATGCAGAATGTCAGCCGCGACGCCGCCCGCAGCGCCATCGCCGAGATGATCCGGGCGCAGGGCGAGAAGGTCATGGCCGCCAATCTCGATGCCAAAGCGGCGGTCGATGCACTCGCCGGCTTCGTCGAGACCTCAGGTCAGACGCTCACCATCAAGCTGACGCCGCTCGGCAAGCTGCCCGTGCTTCAGCTCATGGACGCACTGAACAGCGAGCCGATCGTCGCGCTGGCGCAGTTCAGGATCGAGGCGTCGACGGGGCTGTAGGGGCGAGCGGTGGTGCGCTCCCTCGCCCCGTTCTTACGGGGAGAGGGTTGGGGTGAGGAGCTGCTTCCGCGAAGAAGGTAACAAAGTGACTCGTGGAGAGTCCCCCTCACCCGCCTCGCATCTTCGATGCGATGCGGCCTCTCCCCGCACGCGGGGAGAGGCGAAGAGGGATCACTTCTGCGGCAGGTTCACCCGCACATGCAGCTCGCGGAGCTGCTTGGTGCTGGGTTCCGACGGGGCGCCCATCAGCAGATCCATGGCCTGCTGGTTCATCGGGAACAGCGAGATCTCGCGCAGATTGTTGGTGCCGCACAGAAGCATTACGATGCGGTCGACACCCGCGGCCATGCCGCCATGCGGCGGCGCGCCGTACTGGAAGGCGCGGTACATGCCGCCGAAGCGGTCGACCACTTCCTGCTCGCCGTAACCTGCGATCTCGAACGCCTTCACCATCGCTTCCGGCACGTGGTTGCGGATGCCGCCCGAAGCGATCTCGTAGCCGTTGCAGGTGATGTCGTACTGGAACGCCTTGATGGTCAGCGGGTCCTGGCCCTTCAACGCGTCGAGACCGCCCTGCGGCATCGAGAACGGGTTGTGCGAGAAGTCGACCTTCTTGTCGTCCTCGTTGTACTCGTACATCGGGAAGTCGACGATCCAGGCGAGTTCGAACCGCTCCTTGTCGGTGAGGTTCAGTTCCTCGCCGACCTTGTTGCGGGCGAGACCGGAGAATTTCCAGAACTTGTCGGGGTCGCCGGCGACGAAGAAGGCGGCATCGCCTTCCTTGACGCCGATCTGCGCGCGGATCGCAGCGGTGCGCTCAGGCCCGATGTTGTTGGCAAGCGGGCCAGCGCCCTCGCCGCCCTCGCGCCACATGATGTAGCCGAGACCGGGTTGGCCTTCACCCTGCGCCCACGAGTTCATGCGGTCGCAGAAAGCGCGTGAGCCGCCGCCTGGCGCCGGGATCGCCCAAACCTGGTTCTTGGGGTCTTCGAGCATGCGCGCAAAGACCTTGAAGCCGGAGCCGCGGAAATGCTCGGAGACGTCCTGCATCTCGATCGGGTTGCGCAGGTCCGGCTTGTCGCTGCCGTATTTGCGCAGCGCTTCGGCGAACGGGATGCGGCGCCAGTTCTTGCTCACCGGCTTGCCCTTGGCGAACTCCTCGAACACGCCGGTGATCACGGGCTCCATCGCCGCGAAGACGTCTTCCTGCGTGACAAAGCTCATCTCGACGTCGAGCTGGTAGAACTCACCCGGCAGACGGTCGGCACGCGGGTCCTCGTCGCGGAAGCAGGGCGCGATCTGGAAGTAGCGGTCGAAGCCCGACATCATCAGCAGCTGCTTGTACTGCTGCGGCGCCTGCGGCAGCGCGTAGAACTTGCCGGGATGGATGCGCGACGGCACCAGGAAGTCGCGCGCACCTTCCGGCGAGGACGCAGTCAGGATCGGGGTGTTGAACTCGAAGAACCCCTGCCCCTCCATGCGCCGACGCATCGACTTGATGATGTCGACGCGCGTCATGATGTTCTGGTGCAGCTTCTCGCGGCGCAAATCGAGGAAGCGATACTTCAGGCGGATGTCTTCGGGATATTCCTGATCGCCGAACACCGGCAGCGGCAGGTCGCCGGCCGGACCGAGCACCTCGATCTCGCTGACATAGATCTCGATCTTGCCGGTCGGCAGATCGTCATTGTCTGTCCCCTCGGGGCGGCGGCGGACCTTGCCGTCCATCTTGACCACGAATTCCGAGCGCAGCTTTTCGGCCAGCGCGAACGCCGGCGAGTCCGGATCGACCACGCACTGGGTCAGGCCGTAATGGTCGCGCAGGTCGATGAACAGCACGCCGCCATGGTCGCGAACGCGATGGACCCAGCCCGAGAGGCGAACTGTTTCGCCGATGTTGCTCTCGCGGAGCGCGCCGCATGTATGTGACCGGTAGCGATGCATGGTCGTCCCAAAATCAATGTCGGAGGGGTCGAATCGGACGGCCTGAAACGACCGGTCCGAAGTTGCGGCAGGGTTTACCCGACGAGACCGGGGGCGGCAACCAAGGGAACGGGCTGTTTTGGGGCCGAAGCGCCCATTTTTGGCCGATTGGGCCTCAAGCCTTTGCCATCAGGCGTTCCCCGCCTATCTTTACCTCCATGACCGTCCATTTCCCCTTCCAGAACTCGTATTCGGCACTGCCGAACAGCTTCTTTGCCCGGGTCGCGCCGACCCCTGTGGCCGCCCCCCGGCTGATCAAGCTGAACCGGCCGCTGGCGGTCCAGCTCGGGCTCGACCCTGACCTGCTGGAGACCCCTGAGGGTGCCGAAATCCTGGCCGGGAAAACGGTTCCCGCTGGCGCCGACCCAATCGCCATGGCCTATGCCGGCCACCAGTTCGGGCAATTCGTGCCCCAGCTCGGCGACGGCCGCGCCATCCTGCTCGGCGAGGTCATCGACAGAGACGGCATCCGCCGCGACATCCAGCTCAAGGGCTCGGGTCCCACCCCGTTCTCCCGCCGCGGCGACGGCCGTGCTGCGTTGGGTCCGGTGCTGCGTGAATACATCGTCAGCGAAGCCATGTTCGCGCTCGGCATCCCGACCACGCGCTCGCTCGCCGCGGTCGTCACCGGCGAGCACGTCATCCGCGAGACCGCGCTGCCCGGCGCGGTGCTGACGCGCGTCGCCGCGAGCCACATCCGCGTCGGCACCTTCCAGTTCTTCGCCGTCCGCCGCGACACCGGCGCGATCCGCCGGCTCGCCGACCACGTCATCGCCCGCCACTATCCGGATCTGCTCCAGGCAGAGCGCCCCTATCACGCCCTGCTCGCCGGCGTCGTCGCGCGTCAGGCCGATCTCATCGCGCGCTGGCTGCTGGTCGGCTTCATCCACGGCGTGATGAACACCGACAACTCTTCGATCTCGGGCGAGACCATCGATTACGGCCCCTGCGCCTTCATGGATGCCTACAACCCCGCGCAGGTGTTTTCGTCGATCGACGAGATGGGCCGCTATGCCTATGCCAACCAGCCGCGCATCGCGCTGTGGAATCTGACCCGGCTCGCCGAATGCCTGCTGCCGCTGTTCTCCGATGATCAGGAGAAGGCGGTCGCGGAAGCCCAGGACATTCTCGGCGCCTTCGCCGAGACCTTCAGCAACGCCTATCAAGCAGGCCTGCGCAAGAAGGTCGGCCTGTTCACGGAACGCGACGGCGACGAGGCGCTGATCCAGGACCTGCTGGATGCCATGGCCAAGAACCAGGCCGACTTCACCCTCACCTTCCGCAAGCTCGGTGACGCCGCAGGCGACGAGGCCGCCGCGGCCGACGTCCGCGCGCAGTTCATGGACCCCTCAGCCCTCGACGACTGGGCCAGACGCTGGCGCGAGCGCACCGCGCTGGAGCCGCAGGCCGCAGCCGAGCGGCAAGCCGCCATGCACGCCGCCAATCCGATCTTCATCCCCCGCAACCACCGCGTCGAGGCCGTGATCCAGGCCGCGGTAAACAACGACGACTACGCGCCGTTCGAGGAGCTGGTGAAGGTGCTGGCCAAGCCGTTCGAGGAGCAGCCGGACTATGCCGCCTACGCCGATCCGCCGCTGCCGGACCAGCGGGTGCTGCAGACGTTCTGCGGGACGTGAACCTGATCTGGAGTGCAAAATTACCCAGCTCCCTACTCTGAACGAAGAAGGGATGGAAGCGATCAAGTCGCGGTACGACCAACAACGGCGTCCCTCTGACCGGCGGTTCGGGGCAGAGCAGCTCAGGTAAGGCGAGGGTTTCTGACGGCGCCGTGACGCAAGCCAGCATAGCGATGCCGTGTCCTGGCTATGCTGTTGATGACGTCCTCACCACCCCGAACACCAACATTGGAAACACCAGCTCCGGATTTCACGTGGACCGTTGCAACGATCAATCCTCGGGCGGATCGAACGTCAGCAGCAACATTTTTCCTTAAAGGAATTTCAATCCCTGATCGCAAACACGTTGTGACCGAAGATCGATAGGCCAAGCGTTTCGGAAAATGCGCGCGGGAAGAAGCGATAATCCTTTAGGCTGAGTGGGAAGAACCGGAAGCGTTGCGGCCGCGGCAGGTTGGCTGCTGTGAAAATGAAATCGATATCCCGCGCCGAGAAGTAATTGATGTGATCTGGCGGGATCCACAGATGCCGTTTTCGAAACTGCGGGAAAATCGCCCGCACGTCATGCACATTTGGGGTGATGACGATCACGAGGCCGCCGGGCCGCAATGACCTCGCCGCCACTTCAACCATCTGTCGCGGCTCGGCGACGTGCTCGATGACGTTGTCAATCACGATCGCATCGGCCGTATCGCCGCCGCGGTAAATTTCTTGAATTATCGGTACGCCGGCACGGATACCAAAGTCGGAAAGCCCGCGTGCCGGCTCGTAGCCCTGATAGACTACGGGATCGTCGCGCAACAGGTAACCGACCTCGCCACGCCCGCAGCCGATCTCGAGTACCCGTTGACCGGACTTGAGGTGCGCGAGGATTAGCCGCCTGATCTGGTGATGTCGTGGCCGGAACGCCCAGTCGATCTTCTCGATCTCGACGTGGTTGGCTGTGTCCGCCGGCGGATCAGCAACGAAGACATGCTCGCAGCCGCCGCACTGTACGATAGAGAAGTCATCACCCCTGCGGCTGATCGTCAGTTTTGGATGAAATTCAGTGTTGCCGCAAAGGGCACAGCAATCTCTAGGCGAGCGTTCCATTTTCCTGGCTCCAACGGCAGCTCTATACCTTCTGCAACCCATCGGTGTAAAGACATGGCGGCGCACTGTTAGCGGGCCACCCTGACAGCCAGGATGGCCTCATGGCCGATCCTTTCGTATCATTCCCGTGGAATACGGGGTTGAGCCGCTCGTCAACGAGGTGCTGTACGCTCTCGAATTGTCGCGCGAAGCGACCGACTGGATTGCACCCGTTGAAAGTCAGGCAGGCGTCGCTGAGGTGCTCAGGAGCTGGGCAAGATATCTGGCATCGAAACAATCGAATTGAGCGTTTGCGGCCTATGGCCGACTGATCGTCTTCTCTACGCTCGGCAGGAAAACCAGCTCGATCAATAGCCGTAGCGGCCCCACGATGGGAATGAGCACGATCAGCTGAAACCAGCCCGAGCGCCCGCGATCGTGACACCGTTTGGCACCGACGGCCCAACTGGGCCAGAGCGAGAGCAGCACGAGGACCCCGAATGCCACGTTAAACTGAAGCGGAGGGACAAGAACAATCACCACGGCATGAACCACGGCCAGCGGGATCAGGAAGCGAAACACATAGTCGAACCGGCTAACGCGTCCGCTGAATGAGAACAAGAAACGCAGGATTTCCACGCGCCGTCCTTACTTCGTCGCCTTCCTGACTCCGCCGAACGACGCCGCGTCGAACTTTTGCGGATCGACGGGATCGTAGCGGGACCACTCCATGTCTGGCACGTTGGCGTACCGCTCGGTCCAGGCCTTGTTCGTCGTCGTTGTCCCGGGCGCGACGGGGCGGATCTCGAAATGCAGCACCTTGTTCGGGCCGATCTCGCCGATCGTGTCCTTGGCCTTGACGCTCGCGCCGACCGCAAGCGGCTCGCCCTTCGGACCGCCTATGCGGCCGAGCTGGACGTAGCGTGTGTAGACGATGCCGCCGTTCGGATAAGTGTGCTTGAGCACGACGTAGCGGCCGCAACCGCCGATCACGGGCAGGTCGGCCGGCGCCTGCTCGCTGGTCTCGATCTTGACGACGACGCCGTCCGCCATCGCCGCCACCGGGCCGACTGCCTTGTCGGAGGTGAAATCGACACCGGGATGCTCGTCCTGGGTCCAGCATCCACAGGAGGTCATCGTCTTGTCTGCAGGCTTGTCGGCGCGCGGAAAGCTGCGCGGGGTGAGGAATTCATTGACCAGCAGTCCCGGCCCTTCGGGGGACGTGAAGGCATGGATCGCATAGAGCGAGAGCTTGTCCCCAACCGGCACCTCCGCCGGCAAGAAGCCGTAGACCACATCCTGGATGAAGACCTTCAGCTCGCGCCCCTTGGCGGAGCGGACCGTGATGCAGTTGGTCGCCTGCAAGGCGTCGGCGTCGGTCTTGGGCATGCCGCTCATGATCAGCGATCGCTTGAGCGCGCCACTTGCGCACGGCTCCCCGTGGGAGGCCAGCGTGACGTCGAGCTTCAGCGGCGACATCGGGTAGACGTCGAGGCCGGTGGCCGGTCGCCGCCGTGCCAGGAACTCGTCGAGATCGGTCTCCTTGTAACGGGCGAAATTGAATTCGGCGCGCGCCGCATCGGGGACGGCGGAGAGGACGACAAGCAGCAGGGAGACGGCAAGCAAACCCAGCTTGGGGAGGCCACGCGGCGGCAACATTTGGAGGTCTCGTGATGCAAATTCGGTGAGCAGTATGAGCAAACCACGACCGCATCTTCGCGGCAAGGTAGACCGCATCTTGCGCCTCAATCGTGAGAGGTCATTCGACCCCAGAGTACGCTCGCCCGGTCGTCCCAAGCATGTCCACATCTTCCACGCGCCGCAGGAACCGCTGTCATCAAACTGAAACACTGGCGCTCTAACGGCCTGTCAGGGACGTCCTGCCGGAGGCGCCCATCCTCCAACAGTCCTGACGCGCCATGCCCTTCAAATTCATCCACATCACCGACACGCATCTCGCGAACCCCGGACTGAAGCTCTATGGCCTCGATCCGCGCGCCCGGCTGGACGCGGCGGTTGCCGACATCAACAAGCACCAGTCCGATGCTGCCTTCGCGGTCGTGACCGGCGACCTCACCCATTGGGGCGAGCCTGAATCCTACGCCAATTTCGCCGAGGCGATGGCCGCGCTGAAAATCCCTTATATCGCCATGGTCGGCAATCACGATAAGCGCGTGGCCTGCCTCGACGGCCTGAAGGCCGCGCCGCGCGACCCGAACGGCTTCGTCCAGGGCACCCGCACCACCGAGCACGGCCTGTTCGTCTTCCTCGACACGCTGGACGAGACCAGCCACGCCGGCGAGATGTGCGCCAAGCGCCTCGGCTGGCTCGCAAGCACGCTGGCGGCCGCGCCCGCCGACATGCCGTTCGTCGTCTTCATGCATCATCCGCCCTTCCCGGTCGGCGTCCACGCGATGGACGAGATCGCACTGGCGCAGAGCGCCGAATTCGCCGAGGTGATCGCGCCCTATCGCGCACGCATCCGCCATCTCTTCTTCGGCCACGTGCACCGGCCGATCTTCGGCAGCTACGGCAAGATCCCGTTCTCGACGCTCCGCGGCACCAACCACCAGGTCTGGTTCGAGCTTGACGCTGCCGCGACCGACCATCTCGCCAGCCATGAGCCGCCGGCCTATGGCGTGGTGCTGATCGACGGCGAGAACCTGGTCGTGCACAGCCACGACTTCCTCGACACCAGTCTGCGCTTCCCCTTCGAGCCACCGGCGGGAATGGACGGCCGCGACTATGCGCTCAAGTTCGCGGCGCGGTGAAATGAGCCTCGCTGAACCCGCGGCTCTTCCGGTCGCGGCATCGGCGGCACCGCGTCTGCGCGTCCTGAAGCGGTTTCTTGGCCGATTCAAAGCCTCGCTGCCCGCCTACCTTTTGCTTCTGCCATCGCTGGTCTTCCTCGCACTGTTCACCTATGGCGCGATGGGCCGCGTGCTGATCGACGCGCTCTACCAGCGCGCCACGCCGAAGGCACCGGTCCGCTTCGTCGGCCTCGACAATATAGCCGCGGTGCTAGCCGACCCCGCCTTCACCGGTGCGGTCGTCAACAATCTCGTCTACGCCATCGGCACGGCGATCCCGAGCATCGGACTTGCACTGCTGTTCGCGCTGGCGCTGTCGCGCACCAATGCGGTGAGCAGCGCGCTGCGCGCCGCGCTGTTCCTGCCGGTGCTGATCCCGATGGTCGCGGCCTCCGCGCTGTTCCTGTTTATCTTCCTGCCCAATGTCGGCCTGCTCGACTATTACATCGGCCGCCTGCTTCCGGTGGTGCCGAACTGGCTCGGCGACCCCGACATCGCACTTTATGCGATCATGGTGATCACCATCTGGAAGAACGCCGGCTACTACATGCTGTTCTTCCTCGCCGGCCTCCAGGCCGTGCCCGAGGATGTCATGGAAGCCGCGCATCTCGACGGTGCCGGCCCGTTCATGCGGCTGCGCTACATCATCCTGCCGGAGCTCAAGCCCACCTTCCTGTTCGTCATCGTCATCGCCACGCTCAACGCGGTCACGCAGGTCGACCACGTCTTCGTCATGACCAAGGGCGGACCGTCGAACTCGACCAATCTCGTGTTGTTCTACATCTACCAGCAGGCGGTCGAGCATTACGACATCGGCAAGGCCTCGGCGGCAACGCTGCTGACGCTTGCGGCGCTGATGGGCCTCACCGCGCTCTCCTTCCGGACGATGGCCAATCGTGAGGGCGGAGCATGACGCTGATCGACTGGCTGCTTAGGGACGCCCCGCTCGCCACGCGCCGCGAGATCACGCCAAAGCTCGGCTTTCTGCTGACCGTGCTGCTCGCGATCGTTTGGCTGATCCCGTTCCTGTGGATGGGCGTGGCGACGCTCCGCCCGGCGTCCGACGGCATCAACGTGATGGCCGAGCTGATCCCGAGCCTCAAGCCCACGCTCGACAATGTCAGGGATGCCTGGGAGATCGGCGATTTCCCGCGCTACACCCTCAACACCACGATCATCTGCACCGGCATCCTGCTGGTGCAGTTCGTCACGATCACGCTGGCCGGCTTTGCCTTTGCGCGGCTCGAATTCGCCGGCAAGACGCTGATCTTCTATTTGTTCCTGATGCAGCTGATGCTGGTGCCGGTGCTGCTGATCGTGCCGAATTTGAGCCTGGTGGCGCAGTTCGGGCTCTACGACACGCTCGCCGGCGTGATGATGCCGTTCTTCGCCTCGGCCTTCGGCACCTTCCTGATGCGACAGGCTTTTGAAGCCATTCCGACCGAGCTGGAAGACGCCGCCCTGATCGACGGCGCCAGCCTTCTCCAGCGCATCCGCCACATCTACGTGCCGCTGTCGATGCCGAGCTTCTCCGCCTTCGCCATCATCTCCGTCACCAGCCATTGGAACGACTTCCTGTGGCCGCTGATGGTGATCAATTCGCCGGACAAGCGGCCGCTCACGGTCGGTCTGTCCGTCTTCACCGCGACCGCCGAAGGGACGCAGGCCTGGGGCACGATTGCCGCCGGCACGCTGATGGTGATCGCACCGCTGCTCATCACCTTCCTGATCTTCCAGAAGCGCTTTATCAGTTCTTTCGTCACCTCAGGCATCAAATAGGAGAGTTTTCGATGCTGTTTACCCGCAGGCTCATGCTTGGCCTTGCCATGGCAGGCTCTATGGCCGGCGCCCTCGCCGTCCCGGCGATGGCCGAAGGTCCGACCGAGATCGACCTGTTCTTCCCCGTTCCCGTCGACGGCAAGCTCGCCCGCGACATGGGCACGTTGATCAAGGAGTTCAACGAGACCCATCCCGCCATCAAGGCGACCGCGGTCTACACCGGCTCCTATGACGACACGCTGATCAAGACACGTGCGTCGATCAAGGCCGGCAAGCCGCCGGCTGCCGTGATCATGTCGGCGAACTTCCTGCTCGACATGCAGATCGAGAACGAGCTCACCAATCTCGACGGCCTGATCACCGCCGACGGCACCACCAAGGACCAGTTCCTCGGTCAGTTCTTCCCGGCGCTGCAGGGCAACGCAGTGATCAACCGCTCAGTCTACGGCGTGCCCTTCCACAATTCGACACCGCTGCTCTACATTAACGCCGACAAGGCCAAGGAAGCGGGCCTTGATCCCAGCAAGCCGCCGCAGACCTGGGCCGAGCTCACCGACTGGGCCAAGAAGCTCACCAAGCGCGAAGGCGACAAGGTGACCCAATGGGGCATCGCGATCCCCTGCGCCTATGACTATTGCGGCTGGATGATGGAAACGCTCACCATGACCAATGGCGGGCGCTACTACAACGAGGAGTTCGGCGGCGAGGTCTATTACGACACGCCCTCGATGCTCGGCGCGCTGACCTGGTGGAACGACCTTGTCTACAAGCACAAGGTTCACGCCCCCGGCGCCACGCCCGGTCCGGCCGTCAGCACCTCCTTCATCTCCGGCAACGCCGCGATGATGATGCTCTCGACGGGCTCGCTGACCTATGTGCGCGACAACGCCAAGTTCAACTACAAGGTCGCCTTTATCCCGCGCAACGTCCGCAACGCCGTGCCGATCGGCGGCGCCTCGCTGATCGTTCCGGCCGGTCTCGAAGCCGACAAGCAGAAGGCCGCCTGGACGTTGATCAAGTGGATGACCTCGCCTGAGAAGAGCGCCTGGTGGAGCCGCGCCACCGGCTATTTCGCGCCCAACATGGCCGCCTACAAGACGCCTGACATGGTCGACTTCCTCAACAAGAACCCGGACGCCAAGACCGCCGTCGAGCAGCTCGACGTCGCAAAACCCTGGTTCGCGACCTACAAGACCGTGCCGGTCCGCAAGACGCTGGAGGACGAGGTCATGCTGGTCCTCAACGGCAAGAAGCAGCCGAAGGAAGCACTGGTCGCCGCCCAGAAGGCCGCCGACGAGACGCTGAAGCCTTACAACGCGGAGACCTCGCTGAAGCTGCCGTAAGGCCAACGATCAGCCAAACAACCTCGGCGCTCCACGGTGTGGGGCGCCGAAATCATTTCAGGGGCCGTGATTGCGTCAGTTGCGCCTGCCATCGAGCCTGAACACCATCTGCGTCGGACGCACGAACCGCAATGCGACCAGCAGCACCGCCATGACGGTGCACATGTAGATCACAGCCATCGCATCGATCGAATAGACCGGCCGCACACCGCCAGCAAAGACGTTGTAATAGAGCGCCACGACCAGGGTCTGCGATCCCCCGCCCGCAAGCAGAAACGCCAGCTCGAAGTTCGAGATCGTATTTACGAGAACCAGCAGGCCCGCTGTCAAAATGCCGGGCAGCATCAGCGGCAACAGGATGCGGCGGAATATCTGCAGCCGGCTCGCGCCGAGCATCTGCGCCGACCATTCAAGGTTCAAGCTGATCTGCTCGAAGAACGGCAACAGGATGAAGACGGCAAGAGGAACCATCGGGACGAGCACGGCGAGAATGACGCCAATGACCGTCCCGCCAACACCAAACCCATAAAGCGTCGTGGCAAGCGGAATGCCGTAGGTCATCTGCGGGATCAGCAGCGGCAGGAAGTAGAGCAGCAGCAGGACCGGCTTGGCGTTGAAATTCCGCCGCGCCAGCACGTAGGCGGCCGGAAATCCGATCGCGAGCGCGATGAACACCACGGCCAGCGCGATGAACAGCGTGATGAAGAGCACATGGGAGAGCTCGAACTCCCGCCAGGCGTAGGTAAACCAATCCGTCGTGAACGCCGGCGGCAACGGCTTGCCGAACCAGCGTTTTGCGAACGAGCTGACCACGACATGCGTCACGATGCCGAGCAGGTTCAGGATGAACCCCAGCAGGAACAGGTAGATCGCCAATTTCCACATCCGTCCGCGCATTGGCGCCCCCTCAGCGTTTGCCGACGCCCATGGTTGTTGCAATCGTCATGCGGCGGCGCACCAGCACGATGACCACCAGCGCCGCGAGCTGGCAGAGCCCCATGATGACCGCGATCGCGGATGCGTAGGACATGTCATATTGCTCGAAGGCCTGCTGGTAGGCCGCGATCGAGATCGTCCGCGTCGAACCGGCCGGCTGGCCAACCATCACCGCGGATGGAAACACGGCAAAGCTCATCACGAAGACGAGGGCAAACGCGATGATCAGGCCCGGTGCGATCAACGGGAACATGACGCGCCGGAAGATGGTCCAGGGACCGGCGCCCAGCATGCGTGCGGAGCTTTCCAGGCTCGGGTCGATGCCGGAGATGTAACCGAGCAACATCAGGAAGCAGAACGGAAAGTTCTGCATGAACAGCGAGAAGGTGACGCCGATCGAATTATGCGTCAGCTCGAGCGGATTCTGGATCAATCCGACCGCAAGCAGCAACTGGTTGAGCCAGCCATTGTGGCCGTAGAAGCCGAGGATCCCTTCCGACAGGAAGACGACACCGAGCGAGATCGGAAGCACGAGAATGGTCGTGATGGTGCGCTCGAACCAGATGCCGCGCCGCATGCCGTATGCGAGGAACAGCGCAACCAACACGACCGCGACCGTCGTCGGCAACGCCAACATGAAGGTCGTCTTGATCGTATTGTACTGGTAGGCGTCGTTGAAGAACGCGACATAGTTCGAGAATATCCCGGCGTCGCGCTTCTTCGGCTGCAAGCTGATGTAGATCCCGTAGAGGAACGGGTAGACGAACATCGCGAGCACGTAGAGCAGCGACGGCGCAAGACAGAGGATCGCGACGAGGTCCAGTTCGCTGCGAGAATCAGAGCGGATGCGAGCCACGATCTGTCCCCTCACTCGCGACGCAGCAGGACGAACTTGTCCGCCGGCAAGGTCAGATCCAGCATCTCGCCCAATACGAGCTTCTCGTGCGAGCGGACCCAGAGCCTTGCGTCGCCATTGAGCGCGATCTCGGCCTCCTGCTCGCGTCCGAGATACTCGACCAGCTCGACCTTGCCGCGCAGCACATTGACGCCATCACCAGACTTGCCGAGACGCACATCTTCCGGCCGGATGGCCAGAACGGCGTGCTCGCCCGGGCGGAAGCTATCCCTGGCCCTGGCCTGCAGGATTTGCCCCTTGAAACCGGCTTCGATCATACCGCCCGCTTCCTTGCCGAGCGTCACATCGAGGAAATTTCGGAAGCCCATGAAATCCGCCACGAAGACGTTCTTGGGACGGTCGTGGATTTCCTGCGGCGTCCCGACCTGCATGAGCACACCTTCGCGCAGCACGACGATGCGGTCGGAGAGCGAGAGAGCTTCGGCCTGGTCGTGGGTGACGTAGATGGAGGTCAGGCCGAGCTGTGCGTGCAGCTGCTTGATCTCGGCGCGCATCTCGACGCGGAGCTTTGCGTCAAGGTTGGACAACGGCTCGTCGAACAGCATCAACCGAGGGTGCAGCACAAGCGCGCGCGCGATGGCGACACGCTGCTGCTGTCCGCCCGAGAGCTGACCGGGATAGCGGTCTTCATAACCGGCAAGACGTACCAGACCGAGCATGCCCCGCACGCGCTGCTCGATTTCCGCAGACGGCCGCTTCTGGAGAGAGAGGCCGAAGGCGACGTTGCCGAACACAGTCAGATGCGGAAACAGCGCGTAGTTCTGGAACACCATGCCGAACCCGCGCTTTTCGGGCGAGACATCGTCAATCCGTCGTCCATTGAGATGGATCTCGCCGTCGCTCGGCGGCACGAGGCCCGCGATGATGCCGAGCGCCGTAGACTTTCCGCAGCCGCTCGGCCCCAGGAAGGTGACGAACTCGCGGCCGCCGACCTCCAGCGGAAAGTGGTCGAGCACCACCTTGCCGCCATAACGCTTGGTGATCGACATCTGCAGCTTATCGATAGAGTCGGCCATTCCCCGCCCCGCATACGCGCGCGAGGGCCGCACCTGCGCGCCCTCGCATCTTGGTCCCGGTTCTTGTTATTTCTTGACCTGATCGGCGCCGACCTCACGGTCCCACCGTTCCATCGCGTAGCTCAGCTCGGTCACGCCCAGCGGAGGCGATACTTTCCATTTGGTCCCGATCTGATCATATTCAGGACGCCAGAATTCCTTCACCTCGTCCTGGATTTCCTTGGGCGCCGATGCGAGGGCTGCGGCCTTCACGACCGGCCCGATGAAGGCTTTCCAGGTGAGCGCCTGCTGCTCCGGCTTCCACATGAACTTCATGAGGTCGACGATGACATCGACCTGTTCCTGCGGCACGCCCTTCGGGATGCACCAATAGTGACCGTCCACCACGAACGTGGTGTTCTCCAAGATTGCGATCTTCGAGTCCGGCGGGATTACGCTCTGCGCGCGCGGCTTCATGTCCCATTCCATGATCCCGGCGATCATCCAGCGCTGCCCCTGGGCGAATTCCTTCAACGTGATCGCGGTACCGGTCGGATAATATTCGACGGACTTGCCGAGCTCTTTCAGGAAATCCCAGCTCTTGTCCCAGCCCTTTTCGGGGTCGAGCGGCTTGGAGTCCCCGAGAATGAAGGCAAAGCCCTGGAGGATCGCGCGGCCCGGCCCGCTGTTCGCCGGACGCGCATACATGAATTTGCCCGGGTTCGCCTTCACCCAAGTCAGCAATTCCTGCGCGGTCTTCGGCGGGCTCGGCACCTTCGCCGGATTGTAGATCAGCACCGGTCCACCGGCATTGCCGACTGACGGAATGAGGACGCCCTTGCCCTCGTCGTAAAGCGCCTTGCCCGCATCGGTGAGGCCGTCGCGCGGAAAGCTCTTCTGATAATCGGGGATGGCGATGAGCTGGCCGTTCTGGGCCAGCAGTGCGCCGCCATCCTGCCCGGTCAGCACCAGATTGATATCGAGGCGTCCGGCGTCCTGCTGCGCCTTGATCTTGGCCGGAAGCTCCGGCGCGGGCGCGCGTTGGATTCTGATCTCGCTGACCTTGTCCGGATTCGCCTTCTTGTAGTTCTCGATGATGGTCTGCACCGAGGCCAGGTCACCGCCGGTATCGATGATCGAAAGACTGATCGGAGCGGCAAGGGCTCCGCTGCATAGACACGCCCCCAGCAGGACGGCGACCATTGGGGTTGCTGACCTCGGTTTCATTCTCGCCTCCCACGCGCTTTATTTTTTGCGCAACTTGTTATTTATTTGTAAGGCAAGCATCGACGAAATCTTCGCTGGTTGTCAAGCGGTCTGTTCTGTAGCTGTTTTGAGCTGGCGGCCGAGCGCCTTGTGCACGGACTGAAATGTCAAAAACTTGTTTGGAAGCCGAACGCAAAACCGGACGGAGCCGGACTTGAAAAAGCCTGCGATGAAATCCGCGGAGTTGCCGCTGTCGTCCTCGACGGGACGATTGAGCGACCGGATCTACGACCATGTGCTGGGTCAGATCGCGATCGGCATCCTTCCCGTGAACTGCCGGTTACCGCCCGAGAATGGCCTTGCCGAACTCCTGGGCGTTTCGCGGCCCGTCGTTCGCGAGGCGCTGACGCGATTGCGCGACGACGGGCTGATTGCATCACGCCAGGGCGCGGGCTGGTTCGTGACCCGGCGTCCGGCCGCCAATGCCTTCGACTTCGCGCCTGTCAGTAGCATCCCCGATATCCAGCGCTGCTTCGTGTTCCGGATGGCCGTCGAGGGCGATGCCGCGGCCCTCGCCGCCCGCAACCGGGACAGGCAAAGCCTGCGCCGCATTCAGCAGGTGCTGACCAGGCTGGATACGATGGTCGCCCAAGGGCGCGAGGGCGGCCTTGGTGTCGAGGAAGATCTCCTCTTCCACCGCACGATTGCGGAGGCGAGCGGCAACCGGTTCTTTGTCGAGACGCTGACCTCGTTGAGGGAGCAGATCGCCATTGGCGTCAATCTCAACCGCAACCTGTCGCTCATTCAGCCGCGCGGCCGCATTCTCAGGGGACAGCAGGAGCATCGCCGCGTGTTCGAGGCCATCGAGGCACAAGACGAGGACGGCGCCCGCCGCGCCATGCGCACGCATGTCGAAAATGCCCGCAAGAGAATATTCGAGGGGGGCTGATCGCCGCGACGTGAGCCACGCGCCGCGCGCGGTTAGATCGTCACAACGATCTTGCCGAACTGATTGTTCGACTCCAGGAAGCGATGCGCCTCGACGATCTCCTCGAACGGGAACGTTCTGGCGATCACCGGCTTCAAGCTGCCGTCTGACAACCCGTCGAGGATGAACGCCTTTGCTTTCGCAAGGCGCACGGGATCGCGGATGATCTCGTGCACGAGGTAGCCGCGCAGGACCAGGCTCTTGGTCAACACGTTGAAGAGCGGGAACGGCGTCGGCGCGGGGCTCAGCCCACCATACTCGATCAGGATTCCGCCCCGTGACATCGCCGCGGTCAGCGGCTCGAATGCGGGACCGCCGACGGCGTCAAACACCACGCGGACGCCGCTCGCACCGGCGATCACTGCCAGCCGCGCTTCGATGTCCTCCTCGTCCAAGGCGATCACGTGGGCGGCGCCGGCCTCGCGCAAGGCGCGCTGCTTGGCCGAGGTCCGCGTCAGGGCGACCGGGAAAGCGCCGATCCGGTTCGCGATCTGGATGGCCGCAAGCCCGACACTGCTCGATGCCGCCGTGATGGCGACGACGTCCCCTCGCCCAAGTCCGGCGATGTCGACCAGCGCGCCGTAGGCCGTCAGATACTGCATCCACACCGCGGCCGCCGCCTCGAAGCCAAGCTCGGGCGGATGCTTCACGACGAGCTCGGCCGGAAACGTCGCGAGCTCGGCATAGGCCGGCCATCGCACCATCGACAGCGGCGGCACGATGCTGACCGCCTCTCCCGGTGCAAAGCCGGCCACGCCTTCGCCGATGGCCTCGACGATACCTCCCGCCTCCAGACCAAGGCCGGACGGAAATGTCGCGGTCTCGATATAGGTGCCCGTCCGCAACAGCGCCTCCGCACGGTTGAGACCGAGCGCCCTGACCCGGATCTGCACCTCGCCCTTTGCCGGCGGTGGAACGTCGACGGTCTCGATGCACAGCACTTCGGGACCGCCATGCCGGTGAAAGCGAACGACGCGGGTCATGGATACACTCCAAAACAATTGAACTGAATGGAGCTATGCCGATCCCACCGAAGTGGATAAATGGCCCGAATACGCGAACAGTCGAAACCAGGAGTTTTCAATCATGGACCGCCTGACCAGCATGGCCGTATTCGTCCGGGCCGTCGATCTCGGTTCGTTCGCGGCCGCGGCCGACGCCCTGGAGATGTCGGGGCCGATGGTCGGCAAGCATGTGCGCTTCCTCGAAGAACGTCTCGGCGTCCGCCTCCTCAACCGCACCACGCGGCGCCAGAGCCTGACCGAGGCTGGCCAGGCCTACTACGAGCGCTGCCGCGCGGTACTCAGCGAGGCCGAAGCCGCCGACGCCGTCGTGGCCGATGAACTCTCCGCGCCGCGCGGCAGGCTGCGCGTGACCATGCCTGCCCTGCTCGGACGGCACTGCATCGCCCCTCTGTTGATGAAGCTCGCGCGAAAATATCCGCATCTCGAGCTCGACCTCTCCTTCGGCGATCCCATCGCTGACATCATCGAGGCCGGCTACGATCTTGCGATCCGGACCGGCGATCTCGACGACCAGTCCGGTCTGATCACGCGGCGCATCGCAAGCCAGCGCATGGTGGTGTGCGGCGCGCGGTCCTATTTACGCGCCAACGGCAAACCAAAATCGCTCGACGATCTCGCCGCGCATCAGGCGATCATCTATCGCCGCTCTGGACGCGTCCGGCCATGGCTGTTTCCACAAGCCGACCAGCCGGCACGCGAGATCATGCCGTCAGGCAGGCTGAGGCTCGACGATATGGAGGCGATCGCGGACGCCGCCGCACAGGGCATGGGGCTCGCCTGGCTGCCTTATTGGCTGGTCCGCGAGCGTCTCAACAGCGGCGCGCTGGTCGGCCTCCTCGAAGGCCAGCCCGAATTCCTCTACGACTGCCACGCGCTGTGGCCCCGTTCGCCCCGGATTCCGCCAAAAGTGCGTGCCGCCGTGGACGCGCTCGCCGCCTTGCCGAAGCTCATGGGGTGATGGTCGAGCCCGCCCCCGTTAACTCCCCGTCCACCATCCGGCTTGCCGGGCGGCCGGTAACCACGAGCATTAACAGACCCTCAACGTACCCCCGACAAATCTATCAATGTTTCTGGAGATTTCGCCGTGGATCTGTTGGTTTTCGAGTTCCTGGGGCTGGCGCTGGTCGCCATGTGCGTGGTCGTGGTGGCGCTGCCCTGCGCGCGCAAATCCTCGCACCGGATCCGTTACGAATAGGAATTTCGTCGGAAAGAGACGATTCCGGCCCGATGCAATGCTCGAATTCGCTTAGAGCCCCTTGACATCACAGCGCTTTCGGCAGAACGGCTGATACCAAGTGTCATGGGCCGTTCATGGATTTGATTACCACCACCGCTGACCTCGCGGCTGCCTGCAGCCGGCTGGCCAAGCACCCCGTTATTACAGTCGATACCGAGTTCCTGCGCGAAACCACCTACTACCCGCTGCTGTGCGTGGTGCAGATGGCCAGCCCAGAGGAAGCGATCGTCATCGACACCCTGGCCGAGGGCATCGACCTCAAGCCGTTCTTCGACCTGATGGGCAACGAGGGCGTGCTGAAGGTATTCCATGCCGCCCGCCAGGACATCGAGATCATCTGGCACCAGGCCAACATCATCCCGCACCCGGTGTTCGACACCCAGGTCGCGGCCATGGTGCTCGGCTACGGCGACAGCATCGCCTATGACGCGCTGGTCGAGAAGGTCACGGGCCACCGCCCGGACAAGACCCACCGCTTCACCGACTGGTCGCGCCGGCCGCTGACGAAAGAGCAGATGCACTACGCGGTGTCCGACGTCACGCACCTGCGCGACGTGTTCGCCGCGCTCGATGCCGACCTCAAGAAGCGGCGCCGCAGCGAGTGGGTCTCCATCGAGATGGAGGTTTTGACCTCGCCCCGCACTTACGACTTCCACCCCGAGCGCGCCTGGGAACGGCTGAAGACGCGGGTCCGCAAGCCCAAGGACCTCGCGGTCCTGATGGAGGTCGCGGCCTGGCGCGAGCAGGAAGCGCAGAGCCGCGACGTGCCGCGCGGCCGCGTGCTGCGCGATGAAGCCATCAGCGACATCGCGACCCACGCGCCGAACACGCTGGAGAAGCTCGCCCATCTGCGCTCGGTGCCGAAGGGGTTCGAGAAATCCAAATGGGGCGCGGACATCGTCGCCGCGGTCGAGCGTGGGCTGGCGCGCGATTTTGCGACGCTGCCGAAGCTGGAGAAGCCGCGCAACAACAACAATGGCGCTGCCATCGTCGAGCTGTTGAAGGTCCTGCTGCGCATGACCGCGGAGCGCCACGCGGTCGCCAGCAAGGTGATCGCCACCGTCGACGATCTCGAAGAGATCGCAGCCGACGACGAGGCCGACGTCCCCGCCCTGCGCGGCTGGCGCCGCGAGCTGTTCGGCGATGCCGCGCTGAAACTGAAGCGCGGCGAGCTGGCGCTGGCGATCGAGAAGGGCCGCGTGATCGGGGTTCAGCGGGTGGAGCCGGTTAAACCGTCATCCTGAGGCGCGAGGCGTGAGCCTCGAAGGATGAGCGGCCCCCGCTGCGGCCAGTCGGCCGTCGCCCTTCGAGGCTCGCCGAAGAGGCGAGCACCTCAGGGTGACGGTGATAAATCGAGGCTCATTGCATCAACGCCGTCATTGCGAGCGAAGCGAAGCAATCCAGAATCTTTCCGCGGAGACGGTCTGGATTGCTTCGTCGCTAGCGCAAAATTGCTTCGCAATTTTGTTGCGGGCTCCTCGCAATGACGAGGAGAGAGCCTACGCCGGCGTCAGCTTCGCCACTTCCGGCTTCATATCATTCAGCACGCCCGTAATGGCCGCGATCAGCTCGTCGATCTGGGCCTTGGTGACGATCAGCGGCGGGCAGATGGCGATGGCATCCAGCATGTTGCGCGAGATCACGCCGCGCTCCTGGAGCATGCGGCTGGCGATGCCGCCGACGGCGCCGGGCGTGCTGGCGGCCGTCTTGCGTCCCTTGTCGAGCACGAGCTCGATCGCCGCGATCATGCCGACGCCGCGGACCTCGCCGACCAGCGGATGGCTGGTGAGCTCGCGCAGCTTGCCCTGCATGTAGCCGCCGAGCTCGGCGGCGTGCGCGACCAAGCCGCGCTCCTCGATGATCTTGAGGTTCTCCAGCGCAATGGCCGAACCGACGGGATGGCCGCCCGCGGTGAAACCGTGACCGAGCACGCCGATCTTGTTGCTCTCGTCCGCGATCGGCTCGAACATGCGGTCGTTCAGGATGATCGCCGACAGCGGGAAATAGCTCGAGGTGATCTGCTTGGAGACCACCATCACGTCCGGCTTGATGCCGTAGGTCTCGCAGCCGAACATCTTGCCGGTGCGGCCGAAACCGCAGATGACCTCATCCGCGACCAGCAGGATGTCGTATTTCTTCAGGACGGCCTGGATCTTGTCCCAATAGGTCGCCGGCGGCACGACGACGCCGCCCGCGCCCATCACAGGCTCGCCGAAGAAGGCCGCGATCGTATCCGGGCCTTCCTTCTGGATCAGCGTGTCGAGCTCCTCGGCCCGGCGCGTCGCGAACGCCTCCTCGCTCTCACCGGGCGCGCCGTCCTTGTAGAAATGCGGCGAGCCCGTGTGCAGGATGTTGGGCAGCGGCAGGTCGAACGAGCGGTGGTTGTTCGGCAGGCCGGTGAGGCTTGCCGAGGCAATGGTGACGCCGTGATAGGCGCGCATCCGGCTGATGATCTTCTTGCGCTGCGGCTGGCCAAGCGAATTGGAGCGATAGGCGATCAGCTTGAGGACGGTGTCGTTCGCCTCCGAGCCGGAATTGGTGAAGAACACCTTGCTCATCGGCACCGGCGCGAGCGCCACCAGCTTCTCGGCGAGGTCGATCGAGGGCCCGTGCGATTTGGCGGAGAACGTATGGTAGAACGGCAGCGCCAGCATTTGCTTGTGCGCCGCCTCGACCAGCCGCTTCTCGTTGAAGCCGAGCCCGACGCTCCACAGGCCGGCCATGGCCTCGAAATAGCGCTTGCCCGACGCGTCGAACACGTAAGGGCCCTCGCCGCGCTCGATCACCAGCGGACCGGCCTGCTGATGCGCGCGCGCGTTGGTATAGGAATGGAGCTGGTAGGCCACATCCCGGGCCTCTTGCGAATTGGGCAGCATGGACATTGCGGGATTCCTCAACGGTGCGTCATTGGAGGTCATGACGCAGACCTGTCCAAACGACGAGCTTGTCCAAAGAAAACGTCGACATCTTGGCTATTGCGGCAGGCCGCAACTTGCAACGTCATTTCGTTGGCAACAAGCGCACACGAGCGTTGCAGGAAAGCAGCGCTGGCACTTCGGCAGGATATATCGCCTCGGCTAGCCTCGCCGTGCCAGCACGAAGGCCGCCGCCGCGGCGATCAATGCCGGGACGGCCGCAGCGCCAAACAGCGGCTGCGGTCCCATGTCGCGGGCCAGCATCACGCCGCCGATCAGAGGCCCCACGATCGAGCCGATGCGGCCGATGCCCAGCGCCCAGCCCACGCCGGTCGATCTGATCGCCGTCGGATAGAAGGTCGCCGTCAGCGCGTTCGAGGCGATCTGTCCCCCGACGATGCAAAATCCCGACGCGAAGATCGCGATCGTGACCAGCACGATCGAATGGCTGGCCATGCCGACGGCCGCAACCGCGACCGCCGCCCCGAGATAGGTCAGCGACAACGCGCGAAACGAGAAGCGGTCGATGAACTGGCCGAGCGTGAAGGTGCCGACCACGCCGCCGACCTGGAGCATCGCACCAATCGCGGCCGCCCCCGAAACCGACACGCCGAGATCGTTCAGCACGGTGGGCAGCCAGTTCGACAGCAAATACAGGTCGAGCAGGCTCATGAAGAACACGACCCAGAGCAGAACCGTCACCGATGCGCGGCCCTCTGCAAACAAATGCGCGACGCGCAATCCCGACAATTTGGGCTCCTGGACCACGAATTTGGCATTGCCGGCGAAGGATACCCCCGGGGCTATCTTTTGCAGGAGGTTCGCCACCTCGCGGTCGCGGCCGCCCATCATCGCCAGGAACCGGATCGACTCCGGCAACGCCTTGAAGAGGAAAGGCAGAAGCAGCAGCGGCACGAGGCCGCCGACGAGGAACACCGAGCGCCAGCCGAAAGCCGGGATCATGGCGGCCGCCAGCAACCCGCCCAGGGCCGCACCGATCGAAAAGCCTGCGAACATGATCATGACCATGGTGGCGCGGCGGCGATGCGGGCTGAACTCGGAGATCAGCGCAATCGCATTGGGCATTGCACCGCCGAGACCGAGACCGGTCAGAACGCGCAACGCGATCAGCCAGGTCGTATCCACCGCGAACACGGTGAGCAGCGTCCCGATGCCGAACACCAGCGTGCTTGCGAGGATGATGCGGCGGCGACCGATCCTGTCGGCCATCGGACCGAAGATCAGGGCGCCGATCATGAGACCCAGAAGCCCCGCGCTGAACACCGGACCGAGGCTGCCACGCGCCAGCTTCCATTCCTGCGCGACTGCAGGCGCGACATAACCGATGGCCTGAGTGTCGAAGCCGTCGATGAACAGCACCGCGGCGCAGACGAGCAGAACCCGGATCTGAAAGGCGCCGACCGGCTGACGATCGACATAGGCGGGAACGTCGACCGTGCCCGACACGATCCCATCCGTAGCTGTGACAGCCATGCCCAACCCCTCCCCGGCAGCTCATGCACTATTATTCTTCTTAAAATCTCTTATAGTGAGATTATAACGAAGGCAAGCCGCTACCGTGCCGCCGTTTTGCGGCCGGCGCGAATGCGGGTATCACGGCGAATACGCGAAGCTGGATCGAATCTCACTTGGTCAAAGCAAACAGTCAGGATCGGGTCCTTGCCGTGCTCGATCTCTTCACCGAGGCACGGCCGCAATGGTCGCCCGAAGAGCTCATGAAGGAGCTCGGCTACACGAGGCCGACGCTGTATCGCTATCTGAAGAGCTTGAAGGACAGCGGCTTCGTGATGCCGACGCGCGGCGGCCGGTTCGCGCTTGGCCCGCGCGTGGTCGAGATGGACTATCTCAGCCGCCGTTCCGATCCGCTGATCGCAGCAGCCACCCCGCATCTGGAGCGGCTGTCGGCCGCGCACCCCTGTACGGCCCTGGTCGTGCGCTGGTATGGGGAAAAGATGCTGTGCGTGGCTTCAATCGCCTCCGTCGTGAATCCCGTGAGCAGCTATCCGCGCGGCCGACCGATGGCGATGGGCCGCGGCGCAATCGCGCGCTCGATCATGGCCTTTCTGCCCAAGCAGCGCGTGATGCCACTAGTGACGCGCTATGCCGCCGATCTGCGCAGCGTCGGCGTCGGCGACACCTCCGACGAAATCCTGGCAGCGCTGAAACGCGTGCGGCGCGCCGGCGTCGCCGTTGCCTTTGGCGAAGTGACACCGGGCGCGGTCGGGATCGCCGCGCCGATCCTCGATGCGGGCTACCCGATCGCAAGCCTCTGCATCACGATCGCCGGACCACATGCCAAGGGCGAGTTGATCGATCGCATCAGCGCGGAGGTCAGCGAAGCGGCCCGGCAAATCTCCGAGGTAATGACATACTAATCTCTTTATTTGAGATTTTACTTGACGAAATCCGTGCGACATCTCATGAGGACGAGCGATCGCGCCTCGCGCGATGACAATCGTGGGGAAGCGATGTGAGGCAGGCTTCAGCGGATAGCGACGCGCCCGTCGTGATCGTCGGCGGCGGACCGGTCGGGATGGGTCTGGCGATCGGCCTTGGCCAGCGCGGCATCAGGACCATCGTCGTGGAACGCCACGAACAGCCGCAGCCGATCCCCAAGGGACAGAACCTCACGCAGCGGACGATGGAGCATTTCCATTTCTGGGGCGCGGAGGCAGCGCTGCGCGCGGCCCGCACCATTCCTCCCGACTACGGCATCGGCGGAATGACCAGCTACGGGACGCTGCTCAGCGGCTACAATTACAACTGGCTGCAGCGCGAGCTCGTCCGCCCTTTCTATTTCACCGACAACGAACGCCTGCCGCAATACGCGACCGAAGCCGTGCTGCGGCAACGGGCGGCACAGCTTCCCTCCATTGACCTGCAATACGGCTGGACCTGCCGGGATGTCCGGCCTGACGCCGAGGGCGTGGGCCTCGACATCGAAAATCGCGACGGGATGATACAGAGCCTTCGCGCCGACTACGTGATCGGCTGCGATGGCAGCCGATCGATCGTGCGCGAACGCGCCGGCATCACCCAGACCCGCTCCGACCACGACCGGCTGATGGTGCTGCTGGTGTTTCGCTCCGTCGAATTGCATCGACTGCTCGAGGCCTTTCCAGGCAAGTCGTTCTACAGCGTGTTGCATCCGGACCTCGAGGGCTATTGGAAGTTCTTCGGCCGGGTCGATCTCGGCAGCACCTGGTTCTTCCATGCCCCCGTTCCCGCGGACACCACCGCCGACAATTTCGATTTCCGACGCTTGCTGCACGATGCCGCCGGCGCACAATTCGACATCGAGTTCGAGCACATCGGATTCTGGGATCTTCGCTTCACGGTCGCGGACAGCTACCGCGCCGGCCGCGTCTTCGTCGCCGGAGATGCCGCGCACAGCCATCCGCCCTACGGCGGCTATGGCATCAACACCGGCTTCGAGGACGCCGCAAATCTGGCGTGGAAGCTCGCCGCGACGCTGCAAGGCTGGGCGCCCGCCGGTCTGCTCGACAGCTACGATGCCGAGCGGCGTCCGGTGTTTGCGTCCACTGCGCGCGATTTCATCGAGACTCCGATCTTCCGCGACCGCGATTTTCTTCGCCGCCACGATCCGGCGCGCGATCGGGCGGATTTCGAGGCCGCCTGGCACGAGCGGCACTCCGGCGCCCGCGCCGAGGTCAACGCCTTCGAGCCGAATTACGAGGGGTCACCAATCGTCTTTGGTCCGGCCGGCGCTGTCTGCAGCGCGATCGGCTCGCACGCCTATCCGGCGCGCGCAGGTCATCATCTCACGCCGCAACCTCTGTCGTCAGGCAACAACGTGTTCGAGGAATTGGGCGACGGCTTCACCTTGATCGATCTGACGGACGGCGCCGCGGCAACAGCTCTTGAGCAAGCCGCCGCGCGGCTTGGCATCCCGCTGACGGTGATCAGGGACACCGCATCAGGCGGACGCGAGAAATACGAGGCGCGGCTGATCCTGGTGCGGCCCGATCAATTCGTCGCCTACGCGGGCGACAACGCTGATGACGCATCCGATATCCTGATGCGCGCCATCGGCCGATCCTGAGAGAAACGCTTTCGCCGCAGGCCCGAAACCCTACGCCGCGCCGTCGTCATCCTCTTCGTCGGCAGCGCGAGCGGCTTCCCTCACCTCCACCAGCGCCATCGAGAGCAGATAGACCGTCGTGGGCAAGCCGACGCTGCGCGCCGTCTCCACAGCACGCGACAAATCGCTTGCCAGCTCCTTGAGCTCGTCCCCCCGCGACAATGTCCCACCCCATCCATCCGCCGACCACGGCCGCCTAGACCGCGATGGCGCCGCTGGTTCTGATCAGTTCGGCGCTGGCATGGACTGTAGCAAAATTCCCGATCACATTCACCACCGACTGTTTGTAGACGGCGGCATCGCCCGTGCCCGGCTGCCGGCAGGCCACGGCGTCAGCGACGATCTGGTAGCGATGGCTGCGGTGAAACCCGTCGACGGCGGTGGCCAGGATGGTTTCGTCCAGGGAAAAGCCGACCAGAATGCAGCGCACATTGCGGATATTGGACATGTAGTCCACGAACCGCGAAGAGCTGTAGGCCGACGGCAGCGGGTGCTCGAAAGTCATTTCGCCGGGTCGCGGCTTCGCCTCCGCGATCCAATCGGTCAGCCTGGATGCCGGATTGAACCAAGCCGCCTGGGCGATGCGCTTCAGATGCATCACCGGCCAGAGATTGGTGCGCCACAGTGTCAGGAGCTCCAGGCAGCGCACGGTGGCGGCTTCGCCGTCGAGGATGACATGGCGACGCCCGGGGGTCAGATATTCAACCTGGAGATCCGCACAGACCAGGATCGACGGATCATCGGTAATGGAAGCCAGCATTGTCTTGCGCAGAGCTGCACCAATTTCAGTGATCGGCGAGTGCGAGGTCCCGTAGCGGCGAGGTCACCGCCCGCCCCGCGGATGCGTCGAGCACGCCGGGCCGGTCCCAATCGCCCTCGGGGCGAATGATCACATAGGGATCGCTGTCCAGCGTGATGGCGTCCGGCCCCGGCTCGATCTCCAGCAGCATCTCCGTGTAGGAGAAATCCGAGAAGGTGATCTTGCGGTTGTGACCGAGCGGCTTGGCGCCGAAATGAGCCCAGAAATCGACCAGCCGGTCCTGCGCCTGGCCGTAGATCTTGCGAAAGCCCTTGCGCTTCACATAGTCGACGCTCGCCTGGACCAGCTTGAACGAGACGCGCGAGCGCCGATATTGATGACGCACCGCGAGCCGCTCTACCTTGGCGAAATCACCGAAGAAGCGTACCCGCAGGCAACCCGCAGGCTCGTTGCCGACGTAGCCGATGAAGTGCGCTGCGACCATGTCGTTGCCGTCGAACTCCTCGTCGAACGGACAATCCTGCTCGGCGAGATAGACCGCCGCGCGAATGGCGGTGACCAGCATGAGGTCGTTGGGATCGCGCGCGAGGCGAATGGTGATGGCGCGGGAGTCGGGCTTGGCGAGGGGAATCCTAGTGCCGTGCATCTGCAAAACTCCTTGTTTGGATGATCGCGCCCGGCATCCGCATCGGCTGCCGATGCCAGGGCCGCTCGTAACACCAGAGATCGGGCTGGAAGCTCGGGACGGGGTCGAATCCCGTCGCCTTCATGATGTCGCGTCCGGCCACGGTTGACGGCTGCGCATAGCAATCCGCGCCGCGAAACCTTACCTGACGGAGATGAGCCGCGGCCTTGCCGAGACCGGCGATACCGCGGCCCGTCGCCGCGATCGCCCAGATGTAGATCGCTGCAACGTCTTCCTTCGCGGAAGCGAGATAGCGCGTCTCGGGTGCGGTCAGGCAGATCTCGTCGAGCAGCAGCGCATCATGTCCGCGGTCGTTGAGGAACAAGAAGGCCATGCCGCCGACCAGATTGCCCTTGCGACTGAACGTCAGGATGCTCTGAGGATCGAACGTGAAATATCGTGCAAGCTCTGCCGTTCCGATCTGCACACCCGGCACCAGCCGGTGCGCCATGTCGGAAAGCGCAGCAATTTCGGAAGATTGCGCACATCGGACATCGACGTCCGGACTGAGCGGCAATGCATCGAAATCATGCCTTGCGGCAAAGGAGCCCCTTTCCATACTCATGTCACCCCTCTATCGTCCGAGGATTTAGTGCCCCGCTATGACGATGACCTTAGCGGTTGGGGATCTGGCGTATGCAGCAGTTATTGCACCGGGGTGCTGCTTTGATGCAGCACCGTGAAGAAGCCCTGGACGCGTCCTGGGACGATTTGAAACTCTTTTTAGCGTGCGCAAAATATAAAAGTTTCCGCAACGCGGCCGAAGAACTCGGCCTCACCTCCACCACGCTGATGCGCAGGATCGACCGGCTCGAAGAGAGCATCGACTGCAAGCTGTTCCTGCGCGACCAGAGCGGACTGACGCTCAGCGATGAAGGCGCCGCGATGATCGCCGACGTCGCGCATATGGAGCGTCATGCCTTCAACGTCTTCCGGCGTGCCTCGCGATCGTCGAACGACACGTCAGGCACCGTGCGCGTCGCGGTGACGGAAGGCCCCGGCAATTTCTGGATCCTGCCGCGGCTGATCGATTTCCAGAAGACCTATCGCAAGATCACCGTCGATCTGCGCTGCGCGATGGAGCAGGCCGACGTCGCCCGGCTTGAATCCGACATCGCGATCCAGCTCGAGCCACCGACCAATCCCGACCTGATCGTCGCCAAGCTCGGCCGCCTGCACATCTATCCCTTCGTCTCCAGGGAATACGAGAGCCTCTACGGCGTGCCGGCGTCCCTCGCCGAGTTGAAGAACCATCGCATCATCAAGCAGAGCGCGCCGCAGGTCGACGACGGCGCCTACGCGCGCGTGCTTGGACTGAAGTCGCTCGAAGGCATCGTCGGGATCAAGACCAACTCTTCGGTCGGCGTGCTCTATGCGGTGGAGCGCGGCGCCGGCATCGGCTTCCTGCCGACCGTGTCGATCGCGCTCGGCGCACCGCTCGTTGCCGTCGATCTGGGCGTCAGCCACCACGCCGATCTCTGGCTCACCTATCACAAGGAATTCCGCAACTCCGAGCGCCACAAGATCGTGGTCGACTGGCTGAAGAAGATCTTCGATGCCAAGACCTATCCCTGCTTCCGCGACGAGTTCATCCATCCGAATGCGCTGGTGCCAATGATGACGGCCGCGCGCGAGGGCTTTGGGCTAACGGGTTATGTCGCGGCAACGCCGACGTAGACGCAGGGCGCGCTTCGCCCTCACCATCTGTACTCGAAGCCGACCGTGCCCTGATGCGACGTCAGCTCGTTGCGGAACTTGCCGTCATAGTTGATGTAGAGCCGCGCGACGCTGGTGAGGCTGAGCGAGGCCGAGGCGCCGGCATCCATGCCGTAACGGCCCTCCCCGATGCCGGGAACGACGATGCTCTGGGTTCCCAGGCTGACCTGCACCGATCCCAGGTTCTGGTAGAAATTGTCGACGAACTTGCCGTAGGCCGACAGGTCCAGGATCTTCTGGTCGTAGATGAAGTAGCGCCCGATCTCCGCGCCGATCATCACGCGTGCGCGTGAGAGTGCCGTGGAGCCGACGTTCAATGGATCGAGCCCTCCGGCCTCCTGGAACGCAGCGCTGGTAGCGCGCACGTATTCGAGCGCGCCCTTGGGCACGACGCGCATCTGGTCCTTGGTCCAGTAGTAGCTGATCTCGGTCAGGCCACCGTCGATCGCGGCACGATAACCCGCGGTCGCAAGACCAACGCCGGTGTCCCTGCTGGAACGAACCTTGCCGAAACCGTGCACCACCGCGAACGCCCAGGTCCACGGTCCCTTGTCGACCGAGCCGTTGAAACCGATTTGCGTCAGGTCGAGCGTCGCCGACTGGAGCGCCAGCGGCACGTCGATGTCGGTATGGCTCTGGTCGACGGAGAAGCCGAGATTGACGCCCGGCGCGACCCGCGCGCCGAAGCCGGCGACGCCGCCAAAGGTCTTGCGCTTGTCGCCGACGAAGTCGCCTTGCGCGTCGGTCCGGACCGAGATGCCATAGCCTTCGAACCAGGTGCGGTAGAGCGGATCCTCCGTGCTCGCCGAGGCACCGCCCCCACCGGGATTGGTGCGCGATGCGCGGTTGACGCCGCCAGAGGCCTGGTTGCCGAGCCGCTCCAGGAAATTGGATCCAAGATTGAGCGCACTGTTGCCGGCCGACTGGTCGTAATTGGTCGCGGTCGGCATGGGGGTCGGTGACGCCGTGGGTGTCGGGGTCGGGGTCGGCGTGGGCGTCGGACTCTGCGCGAAGGCTGATGTCGCAGACATCATCACGACGAGTCCAAGCGCCATGACGAGCGCAGCCGCGATCCGGCGGACACGGCCCAGCCCGACCGTCTGCCGTGTCCCGGAGAGCTGCAACGCGCAGCGCATGACGACTAATCCCGAAGCAAAGTGGCGGAGCGCAAAAATGCAACACGAACGGCGCGCGCTTGCGGCGATTTGTGCCGAACTGCCACGCAGGGTCAACCGGTTGGCGCGCTGGAGCGGGGCTATTGCCTCGATTGTGGTTCCCTTGCCACAGGTCGCAAATAGCAGACAGCGACACCCGCCGCGATCTTGAAAGCCGTGCGCCGCTTGCTAACGCGCGAATTTCATGTTGCAATATTGGACACAATCGGAATTGGCCGCTCGGCTGTGCGTTTCGCGACATTGAGACTCGAACAGACTATCGGAAGCCCGTTTGTGGCGTGGCACGCGAAACTGCGGCCGCGTCTTTTTTGTATCTAGTGGAGGAGATGAGCGATGCCGCAAAAGGGCACCGTCAAATGGTTCAACCCGACCAAGGGCTATGGGTTCATCAAGCCGAACGGCAGCGATAAGGACGTGTTCGTCCATATCTCGGCCGTCGAGCGTGCCGGACTCTCGACCCTTAATGAGAACCAGGTGGTTGAATACGACCTCGTGGAGAACCGCGGCAAAGCATCCGCGGAGAACCTCAAGGTCTCCTGATTTCTCTCAAAGCTTCGCGCGAGAGATCATGACGATGCCCCCGGCTCTGCCGGGGGATTTTGTTTGCGAAGACGAAACACGGTGCGACGGCGCTTCAGCGCACCACCGGCGATACCAGGAAATTCTCCGAGGGCCCGCTTCCGTCCGTCCTGCACACATCGCCCTCGATCCGAACCTTGCCGGTCGCAAGCAGCCGCAACGCTTCCGGATAGATGCGATGCTCCACCTCGAGAATGCGCTCCGACAGCGTAGCGCCCGTGTCGTGGTCGCTGACGGGGACCGCACCCTGCATCACGATCGGACCGGCATCGGTCTCGGGGATCACGAAGTGCACTGTCGCGCCTGACAGTTTGACGCCGGCGCGCAAAGCTTGACCATGCGGGTCCAAACCTGGGAACGACGGCAGCAGCGAGGGATGGATGTTGAGCATCCGCCCGTACCAGGCCTTGGTGAACTCGGCCGTGAACAGGCGCATGAAGCCGCCGAGACAGATCAGCTCGATGCCGTGCTGGTCGAGCGCGGCCTGCAGCAGCTTTTCGAAGCCGGCGCGGTCCTTGCCGAACGGCTTGCTCTCAATCACCAGCGTTTTGACGCCGCTCGCCTTGGCCCGTTCGAGGCCGAGCGCGTCGGCCTTGTTCGAGATGACGAGCGAGATTTCCGCCGGAAACTCCGCTGCGGCAGCGGCCCTGATCAGCGCGGACATGTTGGAGCCGCGGCCGGAGATCAGGATGGCGACGCGGCGCTTCATCACAGCGCCAGTCATCACAGTGCCAGGTCGAGGTGGCCGTTGTAGACGACGCGGTGCTCGCCCTCGGCCGGAATCACGGTACCGAGCTGCGCCACCGTCTCACCGGCATCGCTGAAGACCTGCACGACCTGATCGACCTTGTCGGGCTCGACGATCGCGATCATGCCGATGCCGCAGTTGAAGGTGCGCAGCATCTCGAGCTCGGCGATGCCGGCTTGGGCAGCCAGCCATTTGAACACCGGCAGCACCGGCAGGCGCGCCAGATCGATGCCGACGCCAAGATGGCTCGGCAGCACGCGTGGGATGTTGTCGGTGAAACCGCCGCCGGTGATGTGGGCAAGCCCCTTCACCGCGCCGGTCTCGCGGATCGCACGCAGGCAGGATTTGACGTAGAGCCGTGTCGGCGTCAGCAGCGCGCCGCCGAGCGTCATGACCGGCGCGAACGGGGCCGGCGCCTCGAAGCTGAGGCCGGACTGCTCGACGATCTTGCGCACCAGCGAGAAGCCGTTGGAGTGCACGCCGGACGAGGCAAGGCCAATCACGGCATCCCCCGCGGCGATGTCCTTGCGCGGCAACAAGGTACCGCGCTCGGCGGCGCCGACGGCAAAGCCGCCGAGGTCGTAGTCGCCGTCCTTGTAGAGGCCGGGCATCTCGGCGGTTTCGCCCCCGATCAGGGCGCAGCCGGATTCGCGGCAGCCTTCGGCGACACCGGCGACGATCGAGGCGGTCGCCTCCGGGTCGAGCTTGCCGCAGGCGAAATAGTCGAGGAAGAACAACGGCTCGGCGCCCTGTACCACGAGGTCGTTGACGCTCATGGCGACGAGGTCGATGCCGATCCCGCCATGCAGGCCGGTCTCGATCGCGATCTTGACCTTGGTGCCGACCCCGTCGGTGGCGGCGACCAGGACGGGGTCCTTGAAACCGGCCGCCTTTAGGTCGAACAGGCCGCCGAATCCGCCAATCTCGGCGTCGGCGCCGGGCCGCGCGGTGGCGCGCACCAACGGCTTGATCAGATCGACCAGGCGGTTGCCCGCGTCGATATCGACGCCTGAATCGGCGTAAGTGAGGCCGTTTTTGCGGTCGGTCATGCCCGATTTCCAGTGGGTTTGCGGCTGGTTACGTCGAATTCCGGGGACGCGCAATGGCAAGCGTGGCGCCCCGCCCTATACTATGTAGATATCAACCGGTTCAGCCTTCAAACGGGCCGGATTCGAGGTCAGGCCGGGTGCCAGGAAGCGCCGCGTGAGTATTCCGAATATCATTACCCTGGGCCGCATCATGCTGGTCCCAATCATCGTCTGGGCCATCGTGTCGAGCCAAATGGAGGTTGCGTTCGCCGTCTTCCTCATTGCCGGCGTCAGCGACGCGGTCGACGGCTTCCTCGCCAAGCGCTTCAACATGACGAGCGAGCTCGGCGCCCTGCTCGATCCGCTCGCGGACAAGGCGCTGCTGGTCTCGATCTATCTGGCACTGGGGATCTGGGGCGACATCCCGCGCTGGATCGTGATCCTGGTGGTGTCGCGCGACATCATGATCGTCGCCGCCGTGATCGTGTCCTGGCTGTTCGACAAGCCGGTCGAGATGAAGCCGTCGAAGGTGTCGAAGCTCAACACCGCCGCCCAGGTGGCCTATGCGGCGCTGGTGCTGGCCTCCCTGGCCTTCGGCTTCAAACCGGCGCCTTATGATATGATCCTGATGGGCCTCGTCACGGTCTTCACGCTCTCTTCCGTGTCGCTCTATCTCGTCGAGTGGCTGCGGCACATGAGTACGATCGAAGCCAAGTAGCACGATCGAGGCCAAATGAGCCGGGATGCGGCCCCGCAAAAGGCCAACTCCCGCTCGATGACGTCGAATCTCTTCAAACGAAGCCGGCGTGCCGGCACGGAGCACAGCAAGCGTGGCAGGCCGCGTTCATCCCCGACAATTGGCATTCTCGCTTCCGCACGCGGAAAGCCTCAGCCGGGATAATTTCCTCGAAGGCCCCGCCAACGAAGCCGGTCTTGCCCTCATCGACGCCTGGCCTGAATGGCCGAACCGGATCATGTGGCTGGCCGGCCCGGAAGGAAGCGGCAAGAGCCATCTCGCCGCGATCTGGGCCGAGGCTTCCGGCGCCCGCTCGACCACAGCCAATGGGCTGACCGCCGAAAACGTCCCGGGCGCGCTCGCCACCGGCGCGCTGGTGGTCGAGGATCTCAGGGCAAAAGAGCTCGACGAGCGGGCCCTGTTTCATCTGATGAACCTCGCCCGCGAGGATGGGGCCTACCTGCTCTTCACCGGCCGCGAGGTACCGGCGTCGCTCGAGATCGAGCTGCGCGACCTGCGCTCGCGGCTGCGCGCGGTGCCTGTGATCTCGCTGCTGCCGCCCGACGACCAGCTCTTCCGCGGCCTGATCGTCAAGTTCTGCGCCGACCGCCAGCTCGCCGTGGATGAGAGCGTGGTCAGCTACCTCGCTACCCGCCTGGAGCGCTCTTCGGCGGCCGCACGGGAGGCCGTTGAGCTGCTCGACAGCGAGGCCCTGCGCCTCGGTCGCCCCGTCACGCGGGCGCTGGCCGCCGAGCTGCTTCGGGACGCCTGACCCTTCCGCCCTGGCTCCAAGGCCGCTTGACGCGGCGCAGCGGCGGAACATCAATGTCATCGAAACGTCATCGGACTAACACATGCTCCCGCCGGTTTTGCGCATAAGTCGCAAATTGGGGCGAACTGGATGGATCGACTTCTGATGGACTCTGCGCAAGCTGTTGAAATTAAAGAAAAAGCCCCGGAGACCGAGGGCCTGCCGGCGATTGCCTCAAGTCCCGAGCGCTTCATCAATCGCGAGCTCTCCTGGCTGCACTTCAACCGCCGCGTCCTCGAGGAAGCGGTCAATCCCAGCCACCCCATGCTGGAGCGGGTGCGATTCCTGTCGATTTCAGCGAATAACCTCGACGAGTTCTTCATGGTCCGCGTCGCCGGCATCAAGGCCCAGATCCGCGAGGGCATCGCCGAGCGCAGCCCCGACGGCCTGACGCCGTCCGAGCAGCTCGCGCTGATCAACCGCACCGTCTCGCAGCTTGCCTCCGACCAGCAGGCGATCTGGCGCGACCTGCGCGGCACGCTGGCCGACGTCGGCATCGTGCTGGTCGACGGCAAGGACGTCACCAAGGCGGAACGGACCTGGATCGAGGACTACTTCCTCAACAACGTGTTTCCGCTGCTGACCCCGCTCGCGATCGACCCGGCTCACCCCTTCCCGTTCATTCCGAGCCTCGGCTTCACCATCGCGCTCCAGCTGACGCGCGCCGCCGACGGCAAGCAGATGAACGCGCTGATTCGTATGCCCGGCAAGATCGACCGCTTCATCCGGTTGCCGGCCGAGGGCAAGGTCGTGCGGCTGATCTCGCTCGAGCAGGCGACCGGGCTGTTCATCAACCGCCTGTTCCCCGGCTACAATCTCCACGGCCAGGGCGCCTTCCGCATCATCCGCGACTCCGAGCTCGAAATCGAGGAAGAGGCCGAAGACCTCGTCCGCCTGTTCGAGACCGCTCTGAAGCGCCGCCGCCGCGGGTCGGTGATCCGGCTCGAGATCGACGGCAAGATGCCGGAGGAGCTGCGCAGCTTCGTGCAGCATGCGCTGTCGGCCGCCGACGACGAGGTCTTCCTGGTCGACGGCGTGCTCGCCATGAACGAGCTCTCGCAGCTCACCCGCCTCGACCGGCCCGATCTCGAATTCACCCCTTACGTACCGCGCCATCCCGAGCGCGTGCGCGAGCATGGCGGCGACATCTTTGCCGCGATCCGGCAGAAGGACCTCGTCGTCCATCATCCCTACGAATCCTTCGACGTGGTGGTGCAGTTCCTGCAGCAGGCCGCCCGCGATCCCGATGTCGTCGCGATCAAGCAGACGCTCTACCGCACCTCCAACAACTCCCCGATTGTGCGCACGCTGGCGGAAGCCGCCGAAGCCGGCAAGTCCGTCACCGCGCTGATCGAATTGAAGGCGCGCTTCGACGAGGAGGCCAACATCCGCTGGGCCCGCGACCTCGAACGCGCCGGCGTGCAGGTCGTCTACGGCTTCCTCGAACTGAAGACGCACGCGAAGCTCTCGATGGTGGTGCGCCGCGAGGGCGGCGGCCTCACCACCTACGTCCACACCGGCACCGGCAATTATCACCCCGTCACCGCACGTATCTACACCGACCTCTCCTACTTCACCTCGGATCCGACCATCGGCCGCGACGCCGCGCGCGTGTTCAATTTCATCACCGGTTATGCCGCGCCGAGCGATCTGGAAAAGATGGCGGTGTCGCCGCTGACGTTGCGCAAGCGCATCATCGAGCACATCCAAGGCGAGACCGCGCATGCGCGGCATGGCCGCCCCGGCGCGGTCTGGATGAAGATGAATGCGCTGGTCGACCCCGACATCATCGACGCGCTCTACGAGGCCTCACAAGCCGGCGTCCAGGTCGAGCTCGTCGTGCGCGGCATCTGCTGCCTCAGGCCCGGCATTCCAGGCCTGTCGGAGAACATCCGCGTCAAGTCGATCATCGGGCGCTTCCTGGAACACGGCCGAATCTACTGTTTCGGCATGGGCCAGGGCCTGCCGAGCGCGAAAGCGGCTGTGTATATCTCCTCGGCCGACATGATGCCACGCAACCTCGACCGCCGCGTCGAGGTGCTGTGTCCGCTGCAAAATCCCACGGTGCATCAGCAGGTTCTCGAACAGATCATGGTCGCGAATCTGAAGGACAATGAGCAGAGCTGGCAATTGTTGCCGGACGGGTCCTCGACGCGTATGAAGACCGCGAAGGGCGAGGAGCCTTTCAACGTCCACAACTACTTCATGACAAATCCGAGTCTATCTGGCCGTGGAAAGTCGCTCAAGGAATCCTCGCCGCGCCGTCTCACGCGCCGTAATGAACGTCATCAATCTTGATCCGGGATCGAGGACGTGAAGCGGCCGCGTAAGCGCGGCTCGAGCGTCGCGGTCATCGATATCGGTTCCAACTCTGTCCGTCTCGTCGTCTACGAGGGACTGACGCGGAGCCTCATTCCGATCTTCAACGAGAAGACGCTGTGCGGCCTCGGGCGCGAGGTGCAGAGCACGGGCCTGCTTGCTCCCGATGCCGTCGACAAGGCGCTGACCTCGCTGAAGCGGTTCCGGGCGCTGTGCCGCGTCATGCAGGTCGGTCGCGTGTTTGCGATTGCGACCGCAGCCTGCCGCGATGCCTCCAACGGCCCCGACTTCATCGCGAAAGCCGAGCGCATCTGCGCCGTGAAGATCGAGATCCTGTCGGGCCCGCGCGAGGCGCGGCTGTCGGCGCTCGGCGTGATCTCCGGCATCCATCATCCCGACGGCATCGTCGGCGATCTCGGCGGCGGCTCGCTCGAGCTGATCGACGTGCGCAAGAACAGCGTGCGCAGCGGCGTGACGCTGCCGCTCGGCGGCCTCGCGCTCCAGGACCTCGCGCACAAATCGCTCAAGCGCGCCGACCGTATCGTGCGCGAGGAGCTCGACGAGGTGCCGCAGCTCACCGCCGGCCGCGGCCGCACCTTCTACGCCGTCGGCGGCACCTGGCGCGCGCTCGCGCGCATCCACATCATCCAGAGCGGCTATCCGCTCCAGGTGATGCACGGCTACTCCATTTCCGCAGCTGAAGCGCTCGACTTTTCGCGTCGTCTCCGCCGGCTTGCGGCCGCCGACATGCTGGCCGACATCGAGATCGTCGCGGATGCCAGGCGCCCGCTCCTTACCTATGCGGCGCTGGTGCTCGAGCACATCATCCGCGTGGCGAAACCCAAGTCCATCGTGTTCTCGACCTTCGGCGTGCGCGAGGGCCTCTTGCACGAGAAGCTGTCGGAATCCGAGCGCAACAAGGACGGGCTGATCTGCGCCGCGGAAGAGCTCAATCAGCTGCTGTCGCGTTCGGCAAAGCACGCCCGCGAGCTGATCGCCTGGACCGACCGCCTCGCGCGCGTGGTGAAGCTGCGCGAGACCGAAGAGGACCGCCGCTTGCGCCACACCGCGTGCCTGCTCTCCGACATCGGCTGGCGCGTGCATCCCGACCATCGCGGCGAGCAGACGCTGAGCTTGGTCGTCAACGGCAATTTCGGCGCAATCACCCACACCGAGCGCGCCTTCGTCGGCCTGTCCGTGTTCTACCGCTATGCGGGCCTGAGCGAGGAGAACCAGCCGCCGGTGACCATGCAGGAGCTGCTGACACCTGCCCAGCTCGAACGCGCCCGTCTGCTGGGCGCGGCGTTCCGCGTCGCCCATCTGATCTCGGCGGCACGTCCGGGTGTGCTGCCGGCGACGCATTTCCGCAGCCAGGGCCGCAATCTGATGCTGGTGTTCGAGCACCGGCTCGTCGACCTCGTCGCCGACCGCGTCGGCAGCCGCTTCCGCGCCCTCGCCCGCCTGATCGGCCGCTCCGGCTCGATCGTGCGGCGCTAGACTCGCCAGCCGGTCCTAATCCTCCCTGGACGCTTCTTGAGCCACATGATCGCGCCGCTGATGAACAGGGCGAGAGGTGCGAAGCCGGTTGCGAACACGAACAGGCGCCCGATCAGCCCGAACGTCGCGCCGTTATGGATCCAGAGCTGTTCGGCCAGATAGCGATCCCCCATCGACATCGCGGCCGAAGTGCGATCGTGCACCACTGCGCCACTCCATGGATCGAGCCAGATCGCCCCCCGGGCACGTACCGCGGGATCAGCACCCGCGGCCCGGAACTGCACCCGCCACGTGTTGCGCGTTTCGGTGGGCGGGCTCAGCATGGCAACCGCCATGCCCGGCTTGGCCGCTTGCGCGCTCCGCATGATCGCATCGGGTGATAGCGGCGGTGTCCCCGTGGGGGGCGGCGCTTCGATCCGCGGCGACGGATCGGCTGTCGGTTGCGACACAAGGCCAACGATGGGACGCACGACGTCGGGAAAAATAATCCCGACGCCGGTCATCGAGATCACCGTGAGCGCGAGCAGCGCCCAAAAGCCGGCCGTGCCGTGGACGTCGAAAACAAATCGAAGCAGCGAAACGTCCTTCCGGACCGACACTGATCGCCAGAATCGACCCGGCCTCGGCCACCACAAGATGACGCCTGACATGGCCAGGCCGAGCAGCATGAACCCGACAACGCCGACCAGCTCTTTGCCCCACCACTCGTAGAGCAGCAGCGTGTAGTGCAGACGATAAACCTTGAGGGAGAACGCGTTGACGTAGTCACGCCGCCCGAGCACCTTCCCGTTCGAAGGATCGACCATGGTCGTCCAGCGATTCGGGTAGCGGCCTTTCGCAGTTTCATGCGCATGTATCACGACCCAGACCGGCCAGGTCCGATCCGGCGCGAGGATCGTGGCAATCGGCGCGGGATCCGCTGCCGCGGCCGCGCGCATCACCTCGCTCAACGTAGCCTCTCGTTCCCGACCTGCGGGAGTGTAAAGCGCCGGGTTCAGGGCGGCGTCGATTTCCCGATAGAAGACGATGAAGCTACCCGTGAGGCCGATCAGCACCACGACGATGCCGCCGAGCAATCCGAGCCATCGATGAGCCCACAGAAGCCCACGCCGTGCGCGTCCGGTGAGGTTCGGGGCCGGCAACATCGCCGTTGCACGCGTCAAAGCCGACCCGCCTCAGAAATCCGTCGACATCGACAATAGCAGGGTTCGCGGTACACCTTGCGACAATGCGGAGAAGCTCGCCACGCCAGCCCAGTAATTGGTATCGAACACGTTCTGAACCAGGGCCCGAAGCGTCACCGGCCGGTTGTTGATCCGCGTGTTGTAGCGGGCACCCAGGTCGAGCCTCGTCCAGGCCGGAACGACCTGCATGTTCGCCGCATCCAGATATTGGTGTCCCGTATAGATGGTGTTTGCGACCAGCGTCAGTCCGGGCGCGAACGGGGTGTCCCATTCAGCGGACAGGTTTGCCTGCACCTGAGGCACACCGATCGGCGTCTTGCCGAGATTGGTTGGCGTGCTTGTCTTTGTCAGCTCCGCATCGATCAACGTCACGCCGCCAAGGACCCGTATGCCCGGCTGCACCTCTCCGAATACGGTGAACTCCAGGCCGCGATTGCGCTGTTCGGCGTCCGCCCGGAAGATCTTGTCGACGCCCAATTGTCCCGACGGCTTGGTGATCTGGAACACGCTGATCGTGGTGGCCAGCATTCCGAAGTCGACCTTGACGCCTGCCTCGTGCTGCTTGCTGAAGTAAGGCGCAAGAACTTCCCCCTGATTGCTCGCGGTCGTCGGTGCGACGTCGCCCTTGCTGAGCCCTTCGATGTAGTTGGTGTAGAGCGAAACGTTGCTCCAGGGCTTGACGACGAGGCCGACCATCGGCGTGAGCGCCGTCTGGTCATAGGAGGACGTGACCGCTCCCGTGTTGGTATTGAAGTTGTTGGACTTCACCCCCTGCTGGCGCACGCCGACGGTCAGCTGAAGGCGCTCCTGAAAAACCGACAAAGTGTCAGCCAGCGCAAGGCCGGTCAATTCGGTATCCGAAAGCTTCGGAACAGTCGCGGGAGCAGCAACGAGCTGCTCAGGACGGGCGATCGGCGCATAGATGTTGGACAGAACCGGCGTCCCGGACACAGAGCCCCGTGAGATCTGATCCGTGTAGTAGCTGCCCTGGAAACTCACGGCGTGACTGATCGCGCCGGTTTCAAACCGGGCGCGCACACCGGCGTCAGCGACATTCCTGTCGATATCGAATTTGAAGCGTCCCGGTGTCGACGTGGTGTTGCCGGCCGCGTTCAGGATCGTCGGCGTGCCGAACAAGCGATCGACCTGGGTCCTGCCGCCACCGCCGTCGGCGAACACCGTCACGGAATCCGTCACATCGTATTCGGCGCGCGCCAGCAGCGAGTTGTCATGAACCTTAGCCCATTCCCAGGCCTGCGTGACATTGCGCCTCCCGACCGGCGCGGTCGGGACAGCTACGCCTGTTGCGACCAGAAACGGTCTCGTGGGCGCGTCGAACTTTTCTTCCTGATCGATGAAGTCGAGCGATGCTCTGAATTTCTCACCGCGATAATCGAATGCGGCGGCGCCGACATGCGCCTCCCGGTTCTGGTTGTCCAGCGGCGTATCACCATTGTGATAGCTGCCATTGACGCGAATTCCGAATTCGCGGTTCTCGCCGAACCGTCGGCTGACGTCGAGATGCGTGCCGAACTGGCTGTTCGTCGCGTAGTCGGTCGTAACCCGTGTGAGATCGACATCAGAGGCACGCTTCGGGACGATATTGATGGTGCCCCCGACGCTGCTGTTCGGGGCCATCCCGTAAAGCAGCGCGGTCGGGCCCTTGATGATCTCGATCCGTTCGACGTAGTCGGTGAAGACACGGTAGTTCGGCGCAACACCGTAGACACCGTTGAAGGCAATTTCTCCGACATTCCCCTCGCCGATCGGAAAGCCGCGGATGAAGAAGGAGTCGAGAATGCCGCCGGTCTGACCGGTGAAACGGACCGAAGGGTCGTTGCTGACGACGTCGGCTATCGTGCTGGCCTGTTGATCTTCGATTTTCTTCGCCGTGTAACTGGTGATGTTGAACGGCGTGTCCATGAAATCCCTGTTGCCCAGCAAGCCGATCTGGCCTCCGCGGGCGACCTGCCCGCCTGAGTAGGAGGGCGGGAGTGCGCCGGGCCTTGCGGCAGCGGGCTTCGCTTCCGCCTGCATCCTGGCCCGCTCATTCGCGGGCGCGCTTTGACGGCCCGCCCTTCGACTTGGGTTCAAACGCGGGCGTGCACGCTGCTTCGGCACGTCGGCAGTGACGGTCACCGCCGGCAAGGCTGTCGCCGTCTCCGGCGCAGCGCTTTGCGCGCTGGTGCGGTGAAGGAAGCCGTCGCCGAACAAGGCGATGGAGACCAGAGAGGCCGCGAAAGCCGTCGGTCTGGAGAACTTCGGATGGGATTTGACGGTAGCGGCAAGAATAGCAACAGGGCGGCAGGTGGCACTCGAAGACATTTCTCAACAGCTTCCGGTTTGACAGGAATAAATACCGGAGCGACGTGCCGCGGCACGAGCCGCCAAGTCAATAAAAACGCCTTTATTTTCAGTAGTTTATAATAAGTCAAAGTCTAAATCGCGCAGAGGTTGAGAGCGCTGTGGGTCACCCACGAAGTGCCGGACCGCACTGTGCGTGACCGCTTGACGCGCGAGTCCGCCATGAGGCGGCAATGCTCGCCGGCGTGCGGAGCTATGATGACCGGTTCAGTGGGGACGGCGACTGCCGGAATGATCGCGCGCAACACCTCTCCCCGCCGGGAAGAGGCAAGCAAAACCAGATCATGCCGCAGAGATTACTCTGCCGAAGCCTTGGCGTGGCGCTCGGAGGATTCCAGCGCGGCCGCGCTCAGGCTGCGCCGGCGCCAGATGCTGCCGACGACCAGCACGACGACGACGCCGAGAGCTGCGCAGAGATATTCGCCGCCTCCGCCGCCATGGGCGAATTGGGGCGGGATGCGAAGTGCGCCGAGCATGCTGTCCAGCGAGGCACCGAGCGGGCCGTCGAACAGCGTGTGCAGCTTCGGCGCGATGCCGGGATCGGTCGCGATCACCTCGCCCGAGATCCAGCCGAGCAGCGCTGCACCCGCCCAGACCAGGACCGGCAGCTTTGCGAGCAGCGCCATGATCAGCGCCGCACCGGCGACGATCAGCGGCACGCTGATGGCGAGACCGAGGATCAGCAGCGGCACGCTGCCATTGGCGGCGGCGGCCACCGCAATGACGTTGTCGAGACTCATGACGATGTCGGCGACGACGACGATCTGCACCGCTTGCCACAGATGCGAGGCGGACTCGACGCCGTCCTCGTCCTCGTTCTCCGGCACCAGGAGCTTCGCCGCGATCACGATCAGCGCGAGACCGCCGACGAGCTTGAGATACGGTAGCTCCATCAGGCTCGCGACGATGCCGGTGAAGATGATCCGCAGCAGCACGGCTGCGCCGGCGCCGAAGATCATGCCCCACAGCCGGTGCCGCGGCTTGAGGCCGCGGCAGGCGAGCGCGATCACCAGCGCGTTGTCGCCGGAGAGCAGGATGTTGATCCAGATGATCTTGGCGACCGCAACCCAGAAGGTCGGTTCGGCCATCTCGTTGCGAAACTGGGTGAAGAATGCCCCGATCGTTGCGGGATCGAAGATCTGCCAGAGCCAGTTCACAATACGTCCTTTCGCCCCGTCGATATTAACCTATCGGCTGATCAGCCGACGATCTCGTTGCCCGAGAAGAACTGCGCGATTTCGATCGCAGCGGTCTCCGGCGCATCCGAGCCGTGAGCGGAATTCTCGCCGATCGACTTTGCGTAGAGCTTGCGGATGGTGCCGTCGGCGGCCTTGGACGGATCGGTCGCACCCATCGCGTCGCGGTACTTGGCAATGGCGCCCTCGGCTTCCAGCACCTGGACCACCACGGGGCCCGAGGTCATGAACTCGACGAGCTCGCCGAAGAACGGGCGCGCCTTGTGCACGGCATAGAAGGTCTCGGCCTGTTCCTTGGTCATGCGGATGCGCTTCTGCGCGACGATGCGCAGGCCCGCCTTCTCGATCACGGCATTGACCGCACCGGTCAGGTTACGCGCGGTCGCATCGGGCTTGATGATCGAGAAAGTGCGTTCGATGGCCATAATCTTGTCCTTGAGAAGAAAGCGGTGGTTCGGAGTTGCCGGGCTTATATCGGCGCCATCGCCGGACGGCAAGCGACCGCAAAAACGGCCTCACAGGCGCTTCGCCGCAGGGCCCGCCCCGGATTCCAGCATGGATTACAACGATTTCATCCAGATGAACCCAATCTGAAACCCCCGTCAGGGTTCGGTTCAGCTTCGCCGGCGTAAGGTCGGGCCTATCGAAACCGAAGGCCCGATCATCAGGCAGACCGTTTCGGCGGCCTTTCCATCGACGCGATAGCCCCGCGCCGGCAGTCTTTAGGAGATCACCATGTTGAGGAAACTTTCGCTTGCCGCTGTCGCCGCGGTTGCGCTGGGTGCCGCGCTGGCGCCGACCTCCGCCTCCGCTCACTGGCATGGCGGCTGGGGCTGGCACGGCGGCGGCGGTGGCTGGCATCACGGCTGGGGTGGACCGCGCTTCTATGCCGGCGGCCCCGTCTCCTACGGTTATGGCGGCTGCTACGCGCGCCGGCTGGTCCCGACCCCCTGGGGACCCCGCTGGCGGCTGATCAACCGCTGCTACTGAGCCCGACAGCACCTTCCTGAGGTACCTAGGCCCCCCAGGTACCTTCCAAGCGAAGCCCCGGCGTTCCCCTGCGCCGGGGCTTTGTATTTCGGCGGATATTGCCCGGCTTCATGCAATTTTTACTAGAGTGCCGGGCAATGTCCGCGAGCGGCGAAACCATTTGGGGGGCCAAGGACTTGGTAACGTGTCATCACCTTGAGAAGACGGAACCCCACAATGGCTGGCCTTTTTGCCAATGACAGCGAACAGATCGACCGGCGCACCAGCCGCTCGATCTGCGATGCGGTGGGCGAACGGCTTCAGCAGAGCCTGCGCCCCGAACCACGGCTCCCGACGCATCTCGAACAGCTCCTCGACGAGTTGAAGCAGCGCGACCGCGATTCGCACTGACGTGAGGCTCACGCAAAAACGGGTTGCGTTCGACGCGCCTTGCGGTGACAAGGCCGCATGCTTGCTATCACCGACCTCTCCATCCGCCTTGCCGGACGCCTTCTGATTGACCAGAGTTCCGTGCAGATCACGCCCGGCGCGCGCGTCGGCATGGTCGGGCGCAACGGCACCGGCAAGTCGACCCTGTTCAAGGTGATCCGCGGCGAGCTGGCGGCCGAGCACGGCACGGTCACCCTGCCGCCACGCTGGCGCGTCGGCAGCCTCGCGCAGGAGGCCCCGAACGGCCCCGAAAGCCTGATCTCCGTCGTGCTCAAGGCCGACCTCGAACGCGACGCGCTGCTTCACGAAGCGGAGAGCGCGACCGACCCGCACCGGATCGCCGAGATCCAGACCCGCCTCGTCGACATCGACGCCCATTCGGCGCCGAGCCGCGCGGCCGCGATCCTCTCCGGCCTCGGCTTCTCCGCCACCGACCAGCTCCGCCCCTGCGCCGAATTCTCCGGCGGCTGGCGCATGCGCGTCGCGCTCGCCGCCACGCTGTTCGCCGCCCCTGACCTCCTGCTGCTCGACGAGCCCACCAACTATCTCGACCTCGAAGGCACGCTGTGGCTCGAGGATCACCTTGCGCATTATCCGCGCACGGTGATCGTGATCAGCCATGACCGCGACCTGCTGGAAAGCTCGGTCGACCAGATCCTGCATCTGGAGCGCGGCAAGCTCACGCTCTACAAAGGCACCTATTCCTCCTTCGAGGAGCAACGGGCCATGCGCGAGCTGCTCGATGCCAAGGCGGTGAAGCGCCAGGAGGCCGAGCGCGCGCGGCTGCAGGCCTTCGTCGACCGCTTCAAGGCCAAGGCCTCGAAAGCGCGCCAGGCGCAATCTCGCGTAAAAATGCTGGAGCGGCTGAAGCCGATCACGGCGCTGGTCACCCAGGACGTGCGCGAAATCAGCTTTCCCGCGCCGGAGAAAATCCTGTCGCCGCCGATCATCGCCGCCGACAACGTCGTGGTCGGCTACGATCCGAACACGCCCGTGCTTAACCGCGTCACCTTGCGCGTCGACAATGACGACCGCATCGCGCTCCTTGGTTCCAACGGCAACGGCAAGTCGACGCTGGTGAAACTGCTCGCGGGCCGCCTCGCACCGTTCTCGGGCAAGGTGACGCGTGCCGACAAGCTCTCGATTGCCTATTTCGCCCAGCACCAGCTCGACGAATTGAACGAGGATGCCTCGACCTACGACCACGTCCGCAAGCTTATGGGTGAAGCGCCCGAGGCCAAGGTGCGCGCACGCGCCGGCGCCATCGGATTCTCCGGCAAGGCGGCCGATACCAAGGTCGGGAAATTGTCTGGCGGCGAGAAGGCGCGCTTGCTGCTGGGGCTGGCGACCTTCTTCGGCCCCAACATGATCATTCTGGACGAGCCGACCAACCATCTCGACATCGACAGCCGCGCTGCGCTTGCGGAGGCGATCAACGAATTCCCCGGCGCCGTCATCATGGTTTCGCACGACCGCTATCTGATTGAGTCCTGCGCCGACCAACTCTGGATCGTCGCCGACCGGACCGTGACCAATTACGACGGCGACCTCGACGAGTATCGCCGCCTGGTGCTGTCGGCGCGCAATGGCGAGCCCGTCCCGCGCGAGCGTAGCGCCGCGAGCGAGAAGCCGCAGCGCCCGAGATCGGACAATCGTGGCTCGCTGAAGAAGCGCATCGCGGAAGCCGAGAGCGAGATCGCCCGCGTCAGCGAGATCATCACCAAGATCGACACCGCGCTCGCCCTGCCCGACATCTTCACCCGGGATCCCAAGCAGGCCGCGCAACTGTCGAAGGCGCGCGCCAACGCCGCCGACGCGCTGGCGCGCGCGGAGGAACTGTGGCTGGAGGCGAGCACGCAGTTCGACGAGGCGGCGGGCTAGACTCAAAATCTGAAAAACAACCCCATGCACAGTACGGGTAATAAATTACCTGCATGCAAGCCGCTGAGCAGTTGGCCCTTTACTCAATCGGCATACTGCCCCGCTGCCTTGATGATCGGCGCCCAGCGGTCGACTTCGCTGGTCAGCATCGCCCCGAGCGCCTCCGGCGTCGCCTTGTCCTGAGGGACCGGCTCGGTGTTGATGTCGTTGAACCGGGCGATCAACGCGGGATCCCTGAGCGCGGCCTGGAGCACCGCCGTCAGCTTCTGAACGACCGCGGGCGGCGTGCCCTTAGGGGCATAGAGGCCATGCCAGACGCCGAGCTCGAACCCCTTGAGGCCGGCCTCGTCGGCGGTCGGCAGATCGGGCAGGCTCTTCAGCCGCTCTTTTGTGGTGACAGCGTAGGCCTTGACCTGCTTGGCCGTGATCGGCCCGGTCGTGTTCGTCGCCTGGTCGCAGGTGAGATCGATCTGCTTGCCGAGCAGATCGTTCATGATCGGCCCATTGCCCTTGTAGGGCACCGTGGTGAGCTGCTTCTGGATCGCCGTCATGAACAGCATGCCGCACAGATGCGATGCCGCACCTAACCCGGCATTGGCGTAAGTCAGCTTGTCGCCCTGCTGCTGGGCGTAGACGACCAGTTCCTTGAGCGTGTCGGCCGGGAAGTCCGGACGCGCGATGATGGTCATCGGCGCATTGGTCACGAGCCCGATCGGCGCAAAGGCCGTCTTCGTGTCGTAGCTCAGGTTGCGATACAGCGTGGCCGCGGTCGAAATGCCGACATGATGGACCAGCAGCGTGTAGCCGTCCGGCTGGGCGCGCGCGGCGCGCGTCGTGCCGATCGTGCCGCCGGCGCCCGTCGCGTTCTCGACGATGATCTGCTGCCCGAGGGATTTCGCCATGCTTGCTGCGGTCAGACGCGCGATGGTGTCCGTCGGTCCACCCGCGGCGTACGGCACCAGCACGGTGATGGGCCTGGACGGATAGTCCTGGGCGACCGCCGCGCCGAGCGACAGAAGCAGAGCCGACACGATCGTGATGAAACGCATGTTCCCTCCAAGATTCTTTATCGCGCCATAAAAGCGCATCCCCGGCCGCACGGCCATCAGGAAAGCGACCTCTGCAAAAGTGTCGCAATCACGATGATCCGCGCCGAGAATGGCGACGTCGCCGGCGAGACGAATGGTGGGCAGGCGTGATACAGCTCCTCTGGAGCAAAATGGGATCTACCGCTCCCGCATGATCTCCTGTCGGTAGCGCTGAAGCGGAGACAACAGGTAGCTCAAAATGGTGCGCGAGCCGGTCCTGATCTCCACCGTCACGGCCATTCCCGGTGACAGGCTGACGAGGCGATCGTCCACCTGCATTTGCGTACGATCGAGCGAGATGCGTGCGCTGTAGCTCAGCTCCTGCCCGTTAGGCTCGCTGCTGTCGCGCGGCGTCCCGAGCGCGCGGTCGCTTCCCGGCGGACGGTCGCGGATGATGGCGTCCTGCGAGACGCTCAGCACCCGTCCCTCCAGCAGGCCGTAGCGGGTGAAGTTGAAGGTGTCGATCTTGACGGCGGCATCCTGCCCGGCCTCGACGAAGCCGATGTCGCGGTTGGAGATCATCGCCTCGACCTCGAGCCGCGTATCCGATGGCACGATCACCAGCAGCGATTGCGCGGGCGTGACCACGCCGCCCACGGTGTGGACCGCAAGCTGCTGCACGACGCCGTCGACCGGCGAGGTCAGCTGCTGCAGCCGGGTCCGCTGCTGCGCCTTGATCAGATCGCGCGCGACGCCATTGGCTTTCTGCTCGCTCTTGGCGAGTTCGTCGGACAGGCTCTTGCGATACTCAGCCACGGCCTGGGTGCGGGTCTCCCGGATCGCGGCGACGGCCGCCTCGGCTTCCTTCAGATGGCTGCTCTGGACGCGAAGCTCCTCCTGCTGCTCGATCAGAAGCTGAAGGGTCTCGTAATAGGTCAGCTTCGAGCCGATTTCCTTCTCCATCAGAATCTTGCGGATATCGACGCGCTGCTGGGTGACGGGGAGCAACGCATCCAGCTTGTGGATCGTCGCCGCAATGGTCTGATGCTCGGCCTCCTTCTGCGCCTGCTGGCGCGCAAGCGACGCCAATTTGGCGCGATGCTCGCTGACCTGATTGGCAAGAAGCTGCCGCTGTGTCGCGACCAGCGAGGGATCGGCATCCGCAGGCGGGACGAGATCGGTGGAGGCATCTTCGCCGCTTGCCAATGCGGCGCGGAGACGCGCCATATTGAGCCGTTCGGCCATGAGATCGTCATGCAGGTGATCGCGCTCCGCGGCATTCACGGTCGGATCGAGCTCGATCAGCACGTCGCCCGATTTGACCGCCTGCCCGTCCTGTACGTGGATGGCGCGCACCACCCCGGTCTCGAACGGCTGGACCACCTTGCTTCGCCCGCTCGACACCACCTTCCCGGTTGCGGACGCCACGATGTCGATCGTGCCCCATGCCGACCACGCGAGTGCCGCGCAGACAAGGAGCATCAGGGCGATCGCGATGGCCCGGCCGATCGGTGACGGTGGTGCCTCGGCAATCTCCAGCGCCGCGGGCAGGAAGGCGATCTCTTCAGTGCGCCGCCCCTTCGCTTTCCGGAAGGGAACGACGGTCTGCTCCGGCCGCGGGGCCGGCGCCGCGCTAGCCAACCTCATAGATCCCTCCCTGGAGACGATGCAGGGCCGCGTATCGGCCGCCGGTCTTGATCAACGCGTCATGCGTGCCGTCCTCGACCAGACGGCCGCGCTCGAGCGTGAAGATGCGATCGGCGCCGCGGACGGTGGACAGCCGATGCGCGATGATCAGAACGGTGCGGCCCCTGGCGATCTCCTTCATGTTCTCATGGATGATCCGCTCGCTTTCATAGTCGAGCGCGCTGGTCGCTTCATCGAAGATCAGGATGCGGGGATTGGTCACCAATGCGCGGGCGATCGCGATGCGCTGGCGCTGCCCGCCCGAGAGCGTCGAGCCGCGCTCGCCGACGACAGTGTCGTAGCCTTCGGGAAGCTCCAGAATAAACTCATGCGCGCCAGCAAGTTTTGCTGCGTCCATGACGCGGTCCATTGGCAGGGTCGGATCGGCCAGCGCGATGTTGTCGCGCACCGAGCGGTTGAACAGCATGTTGTCCTGGAGCACCACGCCGATCTGGCGGCGGAGCCAGGCCGGATCGGTCATCACCAGATCCATTCCGTCGATCAGCACGCGGCCGCCTTGCGGAACGTAGAGCCGCTGCACCAGCTTGGCGAACGTGCTCTTGCCCGAGCCCGACGATCCGACGATGCCGACGGTTTGCCCGGCCGGAACATCGAACGAGACGTCATGCAGGATTTCCGGCCCATCGAGCCGGTAGCGGAACGACACGTGCTCGAACCGGATATTGCCCCGGATCGGCGGCAGCCCCGCACGCGCCGCCGAATAAGCCGGCTCTGCCGCGCTGTTGAGGATGTCGCCAAGCCGCGCGATCGAGAGCCGCGCCTGATGAAAATCCTGCCAGACCTGTGCCAGCCGCAGCACGGGCGCCGAAACGCGCCCCGCAAAAATGTTGAAGGCTACGAGCTCGCCGACGGTCAATGCATCGCCGATCACGAGGCGCGCGCCGACATAGAGAATGGCGGCGGTCACGACCTTGCTGACGAACTGGACGAGTTGGCTTGCGGTGTTGCCGAGGCTGGTGACGCCGAAGCTCGCCGAGACATAGCCGGCGAGCTGCTCTTCCCAGCGGCGTTGCATCTGCGGCTCGACCGCCATCGCCTTCAGCGTCTCGATGCCGCTGACGCTCTCGACCAGAAAAGCCTGGTTCTCGGCGCCGCGGCGGAATTTCTCGTCCAGCCTGCGGCGAAACAGCGGCGTCGCCACCGCCGAGATCGCGATGTAGAACGGGAACGATGCCAGCACGATGCAGCTCATCAACGGCGAATAGGCGAACATCACCGCCAGGAATACCGAGGTGAAGAACAGGTCGATGAGCAGCGTCAGCGACGAGCTGGTGATGAAGTTGCGGATGTTCTCGAGCTCGCGAACCCGCGCCACGGAATCGCCGACACGCCGCGCCTGAAACCATGCCATCGGCAATGCCAGAAGGTGATGGAACAACCGCGCCCCCAGCTCCACGTCGATGCGGTTGGTCGTATGCGCAAACAGATAATTACGCAGGATACCCAGCACCGTGTCGAACAGCGAGACGACGACGAGACCGATGACGAGCACGTCGAGCGTGGACAGCGAGCGGTGGACCAGCACCTTGTCGATCACGACCTGGAAGAACAGCGGTGAGACCAGCGCGAAGAACTGCAGAAAGAACGAGGCGGCCAGCACCTCGCCGAACAGCCGCCGGTATTTGCCGATCGCGCCGATGAACCAGGTGATATCGAAATGGCGCCCGAGGTCGGAGAGCCCGGCGCGCCGGGCCATCAGGATCAGTCCGCCGTCCCAGATCGCGCACAGCTCGTCGCGCTCCATCAGCACCGGGCGCTGGGCCTGCGGCGATTGCACCAGCACCTTGTCAGCGGAGGCCTTTGCGATGACCATGAAGCTGCCGTCGCGCAGCACTGCGATCGCCGGCAGCGGGCTGCCCGACAGACGACTCCACTGCGTTCGATAGGTTCGTGCCTTGAGGCCGAGAGATTTGGCGCAGCGGATGATCTCCGCTGCGCCAAAGATAGCCGTTCCGGTCCGGTGCCTGAGCTGGTCGCGGTCGGCCGCAACACCCTGCAAATGCAGCAGGGTGAGCAGCGCGTCCAACCCCGTATCGGTCGAGACCGCGTTCGTGGTCATGGGCGTTCTCCGGGCCGGAGCCTAGTGTCAGGCGTGCTGCGGCGGTGCGAGGGTCTGGCTCTGCGCCGCGTGTGGATCGGGCAACGGCATCTCGCCGTGACCGTCACCTGCCGGAACGAGGTTTGCCGCCATGGCCTGGTTGAGCAGCATCGCGGCCGCCATCGCCCCGCCCCCGTTGATGACGACGTTGTTGCCGGGGCCACCGTCGAGGACGTCCTGTCCGCCGCCACCGATCAGCACGTCGTCACCCGCCCCGCCCGCGAGCGTGTCGTTGCCGGGGCTGCCGATCAGGACGTCATCGCCATTGCCGCCATTGGCGACGAGCTGGATGCCGCCGTGCAGACCGGAGGCCGTGATGACGTCGTCGCCATCGAGGCCGTTGATCACGATCCTGTCACCTGTGCCGGCATCGGTGATGTTGATGTCCTGGCCAAGCCCCGACACCGTAATGATGCCGTCGTGCTCGGTCACCGTGATGACGTCGCTGCCGCTGGTTCCGTTGATCGTCACCGTATCCGCGGCGCCGTCATTGGCGCCGAGGTCGAGGTTGACCTGATTCACGCCGGTCCCGGAGAGGTCGCCGACCGTGATGTTGTCGGCACCACCGAGGGCGTTGAAGTTGATATGCTCGACGCCGTTGAGGTCCATCGCGATGGCAGCAACATCGCGGGTGAACAGCACCCGGCCGCCATTGGCCGAGATGTTGATGTTCTCGTTGATGTTGGCGCCGTTGAACAGCAGCGTATCGGTACCCTTGCCGCCTTCGACAATGTCGCTGCCGTCGCCGGGATTCCAGACGAAGGTATCATCGCCAGCGCCGAGAAGAGCGACGTCGTTGCCGCGGCCGCCGTTCACAATGTCATTGCCGGCACTGCCGGTGATGGTGTCGTTGCCGTCACCGCCGTTGATGTTGAGGCTGAACGGCTGCCCCGCCTTGATGGACGAGGCATTGATGACGTCGTTACCGCCTCCGCCGTTGACGGTCAGGACGTCACCGGCATCGGCGTGAGCGATGGTCACCTGCGCCGCAAGGCCGTTGACAACGATCGATCCGCCAGCGGTCGTGACCGAGATGTTGTCATCGCCTGCGGTGCCGTTCACGGTCACACGATCTGCCGCACCGTCACCACTCTGGCTGCCGGGGCCGGCACTGAGGTCGATCGCCACCTGCGTGACGCCGGTGCCGGAGAGATCGTTGACGGTGATGTTGTCGGCGCCGCCGGCGGCAGCGATCTGCACATGCTCTACGTCGTTGAGATCCATGGTGATGGCACCGACGTCGCGGGTGAGAAGCGCGCGGCCGCCATTCGCCGAGATCGACATGTTCTCCGCGACATTGGAGCCGTTGAACACCAGCGTATCCGTTCCCGCGCCACCTTCGACGGTGTCGCTACCGTCACCGGGATTCCACGTGAAGAGGTCGTCGCCTGCGCCGAGAAGAGCGACGTCGTTGCCGCTGCCACCGGTGACCTTATCGTTTCCGTCGCCGCCGATCAGGGTGTCGGCGCCCTGACTGCCGGTGATGGTATCGTTGCCCGCGCCGCCGTCGATGGTCAGCCCAATCGCCGCAGCAAGTAGCGATGCATCGATGACGTCGTTGCCGCCGAGCGCCTGGATCACCAGCCGGTCGTTGGCAGCTTCCGCATTCGCGATCGTCACGACTTCGGGCAGGCCCGTCACCGTCACGGTCGTCCCGTTGGACGTGACCTCGATGTGCTGGCCGCCGTTAGTGCCGTTGACGGTCACCGTGTCGGCCGCGCCGTCGCCTTGCGTGCCGCCGGGAACGGCTCCGAGATCGACCAGCACCTGCTTGACGCCGGTCCCGGAGAGATCGCCGACGGTGATGTTGTCGGCGCCGCCGCGTGCATCGAATTCGATCTGCTCGATGCTGTTGAGGTCCATCGTGATGTTGGCGACGTCGCGGGTGAAGCGCACCCGGCCGCCATTGGCCGAGATGTTGATGGTCTCGTTGATGTTGGCGCCGTTGAACAGCAGCTTGTCGTTGCCCGATCCGCCTTCGACCGTGTCGCTGCCGTCGCCGGGATTCCAGATGAAGGTGTCGTCGCCCGTCCCTAGTTGCGCGACGTCGTTGCCGCGCCCGCCATTGACGATGTCGTCGCCGCTGCCGCCGATCAGGAGGTCATTGCCGTCGCCGCCGGTGATCCTGTCGTTGCCGGCGCCGCCATCGAGCGTCAGCGAGATCAGGCTGGCGAGTCCATTGCTTGCGGTGATGACGTCGTCGCCGCCGCCGGCGTGCAGCACGAGATTCTCCGTCGTGCCGATGTCGAGCGAAAATGGCGCGGCGCCTGTCCCATCGAATCGCACGCGCGTGCCGTTCGCCGTGATCGTGAACGTCTCCGGGTCATTGCTTCCGTTGACCTGCGCGGTGTCGTTGCCGTCACCGCCCTCGAACAGGTTGGTGCCGCCCCCCGGATTCCAGATCATGAGGTCGTTGCCCGCTTCGCCGAACAACTGGTTGTCGCCGCTGCCGCCGTCCAGCGTGTCGTTGCCCGCGCCGCCGAACAGCAGATCGTTGCCGCCGCCGCCCTTGATCGTATCGTCGCCGGCCTGCCCAAACAGCAAATCGGCACCTGAGCCGCCCGTGATCCTGTCATTGCCGTCGCCGCCGAAAATGTGCACCGCGGGCATTGGGCCGTTGGATTCGTTAACGGTGATCGTGTCGTCGCCGCCCTGACCGAAGATGTCGATCTCATTGGTGTTGGCCACGGTGGGATCGCCACCGATCGTCTTCACCTGCCCGTTATTGATGAGAATGCGGCCCGACTTGTCGCGGCTGATCACGACGCCGTTATTGGCGCTGTCGCCGAAAATGGTGAGCTGGCCCGTAACCGGGGAGAAAACAGAGGTAGTAGACATCCAAATATTCCTTCGATCGATCTAGCCCCTCCCCTCGATGCGTAGCAGTGGTGCGGATGTCTTACTTGAAGCACTGCTTTAGACACGCGTGATTATTCTGGAGATTTCCTCCAGTTTTCCTCCGGGCTGGTTTCGACAGCGGATGCAAACGCTCTCACATCACGAATTGCCGATCACTTATAACGGCAGCGTGACTTTCGAAGGCGCGCGCGAGTCCCACCAACACATTGATGCGCGCGCAGAAGCCACAGCTCGAAGCGACGACGCATTCGTTTTGATGAGATGGCGAATTCGATCGGTGCTCTCGTGCGCCGGACACAGCGCAGCACGATAGTGGTGCGCTGCTGAGCCGGGGCTCATGATCGAGAGAGACTGGATCGAGAGAGACTTGATCGAGAGAGACCTGGTCCCGGCTCTGCGCAGCAGCCCATAGCGCGTCGAAGACGCGCGTGAACGCGCTGATGGCGCTGCAGCGCGTCCGGGACGCGAGAGTTCGCCTTACGCCGACTTCTTCTTCGGCTTCGGCTTGGTCGCCTTCGGCATGACAGGCGCTTCCGGCGTGCCCTCGATCGAGGACAGACGGCCGGACGTGAAGGTGTAGATGCCTGCGCGCGGACCGGTGCTCCAGGTGACCACGGCAACGCGCCGACCGGCGGCATCACTGGAGAGATTGACGGTCGAGGGCGCCCCGATGCCGCGCACCACATCGCATTCGGTGTGACCGAGCGCGACCGTGCCGCCCATGGGCGCCGGCGCCGTCGTCGAAGCATTGGCGTCAGCCGGCCCAGGGGGCGGCGTCATGCCGGGACAGGCGCCGTCGGCGCTGACCAGATCCTCGGCCGTCACGGGCTTGTCGGGGGTCAGTGGTGGCGATTCGATTGAGATGCTCTTGATGAACAGGCGGCTCGGCGTGTTGAACCACTGGGCATCCTTGGACAACAGGTCGGTCCCCGAGCAGCCCGCGAGCAGCGGTGCTACGGCAGCCAACGCAACTATGAGCGAGCTGGGAAGCTTTTGATGTCGCACGATAAACTAAATTCCCCGCATGAAGGACCGGCCCTAAGCGATTGTCCCAACATCACTTTGCGGCACGAAGGTGACAAAAGCCAGCATCGCCCGAAAAGTGCAAATTATCATTAATTGCAGACGACCGCTAATTCCGGCGCTGCCAACGGCCCCGTTCGTCGGCCTGCCAATAGGTGACATCAAATCCCCGCGCCTTGCAATCCGTCCAGGCGCTCCGGGCAAACGCCAGCGCATCCGGATCGTCGCCGTTGAACAGCAGCACCATGCGTTCATAGCCCTGCGCGTCCTGCGGCAGCGCGGCGTTGTCGACCAGGAAGCGGACATTGGCGCCGTTGGGATTGTCCTCCTCGATCGCCAGCACGATCGGCTGATCGGCGGCATCGTTCACGCGCCATGTCGCGTGCGGCAAGAAGGAATCGTCGCGGTAGGTCCATAGGTGCGCGTCGAGCGCGTCGGCGCGCTCCGGCGAGGTCGACTGCACCACGACGCGCCAGCCGCGCTCGAGCGATTTCTCGAGAAGCGGCGGCAACACGTTCTCCACCGTCATGTTTTGCAGATGGTAGAAAAGGACTTCGGTCATCTCAGATCATTTGCGCTCGTAGTGGTCGGCGACCAGACGGTCGAGCAAACGCACACCGTAACCGCTTCCCCAGCTCTGGTTGATATCGGTCTTCGGCGCGCCCATCGCGGTGCCGGCGATGTCGAGATGCGCCCAGGGCGTGCCGTCGACGAAGCGCTGGAGGAACTGCGCCGCGGTGATCGAGCCGCCATGGCGGCCGCCGGTGTTCTTCATGTCGGCGAACTGGGAATCGATCAGCTTGTCGTATTCGGGGCCGAGCGGCATGCGCCAGACTTTCTCTCCGCTCTCGATGCCGGCCGCGAGCAGACGGTCGGCGAGCTCGTCATTGTTGGAGAACATGCCGGCATGCTCGGTGCCGAGCGCGACCATGATCGCGCCGGTCAGCGTCGCCAGATCCACCATGAATTTCGGCTTGGTCTTTTTCGCGACGTACCAGAGCACGTCCGCCAGCACGAGGCGGCCTTCGGCGTCGGTGTTGATGATCTCGATGGTCTGGCCCGACATCGAAGTGACGATGTCACCCGGCCGCTGCGCATTGCCGTCGGGCATGTTCTCGACGAGGCCAATGGCGCCGACCACGTTGGCCTTGGCCTTGCGCGCGGCGAGCGCGTGCATCAGGCCGACGACGCAGGCGGCACCGCCCATGTCGCCCTTCATGTCCTCCATGCTGCCGGCCGGCTTGATCGAGATGCCGCCGGTGTCGAAGCAGACACCCTTGCCGACGAAGGCGACCGGTGCCTCGCCCTTCTTGCCGCCGTCCCAGCGCATGATCACGGTGCGGCTCGGCCGCGACGAACCCTGGCCGACACCGAGCAGCGCGCCCATGCCGAGCTTGTCCATCGCCCTGACGTCGAGCACCTCGACCTTGACGCCGAGCTTGCGGAGCAGGCCTGCGCGGCGCGCGAACTCCTCGGGGAAAAGCACGTTCGGCGGCTCGTTGACGAGGTCGCGCGCGATGATCACGCCGTCGACGACATGGCCGGCCGAGGCAAACGCCTTCTTCGCCGCGGTGGCATCGCCGACCGCAAGCGAGACGTCGGCGCGCAAGCCGCCCTCCTCGCCGTCTTTCTTTTTCGTCTTGTAGCGATCGAACTTGTAGGCGCGCAGCCGCAGGCCCGAGGCGATCGCAACCGCCTGCTCGCTGGTCATGGCGCCATCAGGAAGTTCCGCGATGATGGTCATGGCAGCGGCCGCGGCCGAAAGCTTGCTCGCCGCCACGCCGCCGAATTTGAGGAAGTCGTTCGCCTTCAGGCTCGCCGCCTTGCCGGCGCCGATCACGACCAGGCGGGTGGCCTTCACCCCCTCCGGCGCCAGGATGTCCAGCGCGGCGCCGCTTTTGCCCTTGAAGCCGGCGGCGGAGGCCGCCCGCTTGACCAGCTCAGTGGCGCCACCGAGTGCCTTGGCCGTCGCCGGACCGAGCTTCAGAGTGTCGTCGCAGAACACGACCAGAATGCCACGGGCGGCAGCAGACAGCGGGACAAAGCCGACCTTGATGGCATCGGACATGGGTAACTCCTTCAAAACATCGGGCTTTTCGTCGCTGGGCGGACCCGGCCACGGGCCGGAGCTGAACGACGATTCACTGGACTTTCCCCACTATGGGCCACCGGCGCGGTGGCTGCCAAGCACCCCCGTGGCCGCCGGGCCACAACGAGGGAAATATTAACCATATATTGACGGCGCCACGGGGCAGCCATTTTGTTGATGGATCAAAGGGATGGTAGTGAGAGAGTAAGCCGGTGGAAGAGGTGGTTGGCCGACCTTGGGGATCTCCTGATCGGGGATTGGTTGGGCAGCCGAACTTCCGGCCTGCATTGGGGCGCTGGTGGGGATTCGTGCGGTAGCGCATGGGGTCAATCGATAGGTATATCTTCCGCACGACGCTGGCGTCGTTTGCGCTGGTCCTGGTCAGCCTCACCGGCGTGATCTGGATTACGCAGGCGTTGCGCGGCATCGACCTGATGACGAGCCAGGGTCAGACCATCCTGACCTTCCTCGGCATCACCAGCCTCGTCGTGCCGGCACTGGTCCTGATCATCTCGCCGATCGCGCTGATGATCGCGATCTCGCACACGCTGAACAAGCTCGCGACCGATTCGGAGATCATCGTGATGAATGCCGCCGGCTTCTCGCCGTTCCGGCTGTTCTATCCGTTCTTCTACGCCACCTGTGTCGTGGCGCTGCTGGTCGCCTTCATCGCGGCCTATCTCGCCCCCGACGGCATGCGGCGGATCAAGCAGTGGGACGCCGAGATCACCGCCGACGTGCTCACCAACATCCTCCAGCCCGGCCGCTTCGCCCAACTCGACAAGAACCTCACGATCCGGATCCGCGAACGCCAGCCCGGCGGCATCCTCGCCGGGATCTTCATCGACGATCGCCGTGATCCTAACGAGCGCGTCTCGATCGTCGCCGAGCATGGCGAGGTCGTGAAGAACGACAACGGCTCGTTCCTGGTGCTCAAGGACGGCAATCTCCAGCGCTTCGAGGCCGGCAAGCGCGATCCCGCGCTGGTGGCGTTCGGCCGCTACGGCTTCGACATGTCGAAATTCTCGGGCCAAGGTCACGACGTCACCCTCGGCATCCGCGAGCGCTATCTCTGGGAGCTGTTCTCCCCGTCCGAGGACGATCCGGTCTACAAGCAGATTCCCGGCCAGTTCCGCTCGGCTCTGCACGACAGCCTGCTGGCGCCGATCTATCCCTTCGCCTTTGCCGTGCTGACCTTCGCCTTCCTCGGCGCGCCGCGCACCACGCGCCAAAGCCGCAACTTCTCGATCGGCGGCTCCGTGATCGCCGTGTTCGGCCTGCGCATGGCGGGATTCGCCTGCTCGGTGATGGCGGTGAAGTCGCCTGGCCCAGTGCTGTTCCAATACGCGATGGTCCTGGGCGCCATCGGTGTCGGGCTGTGGTTGATCATCGGCGGCATCGTGGTCGAGCCGCCGCCCCGCCTCATGGAGGCCATCAACAGGTCGAACGCGCGCATCGCGCGGCTGTTCGGGCGGCCGGCCGCCGCATGAGCATGCTCACCAACACCCTCGGGCGCTATTTCGCCGGACGCTTCGTCGTCGCGGCGCTCGGCGTGTTCGCGGGCATCTTCCTGCTGCTGGTGCTGGTCGACTACATCGAGATGGTGCGCAAGACCTCAGGGCTCGCATCCGCCTCCGCGATCATGGTGGCCGAGACCTCGCTGTTCCGGGTCCCGCAATTGCTGGAGAAGCTGACGCCGTTCTGCATGCTGATCGGCGCCATGACCTGCTATCTCGCCCTCTCCCGCCGGCTCGAGCTCGTGGTCGCGCGCGCCGCCGGAATCTCCGCGTGGCAATTCATCTCGCCGGCTCTCGGCAGCGCGCTCCTGATCGGGGTGATCGCCACCGTCGCCTACAATCCGATGTCGGCGAACCTGCGCGAGCTGTCCAAGCGCATGGAAGCCGAGCTGTTCGGCTCGGCCCCCGGCGGCGGCATCCAGGACGCCTCCGGCTTCTGGCTCAACCAGGTCACCAATGACGGCCAGGTCATCATCAACGCGGCGCGCAGCGAGCAGCAGGGCGTCCGGTTGACCGGCCTGACCCTGTTCCGATTCGATACGGACTGGCATTTCAAGGAGCGGATCGAGGCGCGCGAGGCGGCGCTGGAGTCCGGTCACTGGCTGTTCAAATCGGTGCGCCGCTTCTCGCTGGATTCGCCGCCGATCGACCAGGCGACGTTGGAGATTCCGACGACGCTGACCGAAGCCCAGATCCGCAACAGCTTTTCCACACCCGAGACTGTGTCCTTTTGGCAACTACCGAGCTACATCCGCTCCTCGGAGAGCTCGGGCTTCGCGACAGCCGGCTATCGACTCCAGTATCACAAGCTCCTGGCACAGCCGTTTTTGCTGGCCGCCATGGTGATGCTGGCGGCTTCCGTGTCGTTGCGTTTCTTCCGGATGGGCGGCGTGCAGAAGATGGTTTTGAGTGGCGTGGGCGCAGGCTTTCTGCTCTACGTTTTGTCGAAAGTGACTGAAGACTTGAGCAAGGCTGAGTTGATGCATCCGATCGCTGCGGCGTGGTTGCCCGCGGTGGTGGGCGGCCTCACCGGCTTTTTGGCCTTGTTGTATCAGGAGGACGGTTAGTGACTGCCGTCCATCGAGGGCTCGTGTCTTGTTTGACGCAGCGTACTGTGGTGCGCGCGAACGGATACGGCTTGTCCATTCGCAGGCTCCTGCTGGCCGTCGCCGCCGTGGCGTCGCTCGGCGGGCTGATGGACGTTGCGGCCGTGACGCCGGCCTCCGCTCAGAGCTTCACCTACAATCCGCTGCCGCCGCGTGCGAAGCCGCCGAAGGTCGCCAACGACAACCAGATGCTGGTTCAGGCGACCGAGGTCGACTACGACTACAACAATTCGCGCGTCTCCGCGGTCGGTAACGTCCAGCTGTTCTACAACGGCACGAGCGTCGAGGCCGACAAGGTCATCTACGACCAGAAGACCAAGCGGCTGCATGCCGAAGGCAACGTCCGCATGACGGATGCCGACGGCAAGATCACCTATGCCGAGATCCTGGATCTCTCCGACGACTACCGCGACGGTTTCGTCGATTCGCTGCGCGTGGACACCGCCGACCAGACCCGCATGGCGGCGAGCCGCGCCGACCGCTCCAGCGGCAACTACACGGTGTTCGAGAACGGCGTCTACACGGCCTGCGCGCCGTGTAAGGACGATCCGAAGAAGCCGCCGCTGTGGCAGGTCAAGGGTGCGCGCATCATCCACGACCAGCAGGAGAAGATGCTGTATTTCGAGACGGCACAGCTCGAATTCTTCGGCGTGCCGATCGCCTACATGCCCTATTTCTCGACGCCCGACCCGACCGTGAAGCGCAAGACCGGCTTCCTGATGCCGGGCTTCACGTCGAACACGCCGTTCGGCTACGGTGTCGAAGTTCCGTTCTACTGGGCGATCGCGCCCGATATGGACATGACCTTCAGCCCGCGCATCACCTCCAGGCAGGGCGTGCTGTTCCAGGCCGAGTACCGCCAGCGCCTGATGGACGGCGCCTACCAGATCCGAGTCTACGGCATCGACCAACTCGACCCCGGCGCACTCGCCGGCCAGCCCGGCGACCGCCAGTTCCGCGGCGCCGTCGACACCAAGGGTCAGTTCGCGCTGAACGACAAGTGGGTCTGGGGCTGGGACGGCGTCGTCATGTCCGACTACTACTTCTTCTCGGACTACCGCTTGTCGCAATACCGCGATCCGCTGGGCTCGTTCCTGTATCTGCCGACCGACGCATTGTCGCAGCTCTATCTGACCGGCGTCGGCAATCGCAGCTTCTTCGATGCGCGCACGATGTACTGGCTGAGCTACTCGGGCAACCAGAGCCAGGTGCCGATCGTCTATCCCGTGATCGACTATTCGAACGTGCTCAACTATCCGGTGTTCGGCGGCGAGTTCAGCTACAAGACCAACTTCACCAACCTGTCGCGTGACACGGCGGTGTTCGATCCGATCACCACGCTCGCCAATACCGCCAGCCTGTGCACGACGACGTCGGCCGATCCGCTCGCGCGCACGCCGTCGCAGTGCTTGCTGCGCGGCGTCCCCGGCACCTACACCCGCCTCACGGCGGAAGCGCAGTGGCGCAAGTCCTACACCGACCCGTTCGGCGAGATCTGGACACCGATCGCCAGCCTCCGCGCCGACGCGATCAACGCCTCGATCTCCAACCAGCCGGGCGTGTCGAACTACCTGCCGGTCGGCGACACCCAGGCGTTCCGCCTGATGCCGACCGTCGGCCTCGAATACCGCTATCCCTTCATCAACGTTCAGCCCTGGGGCTCGACCACCATCGAGCCGATCGCGCAGGTCATCATCCGGCCGAACGAGCCCTATGCCGGCAAGTTCCCGAACGAGGACGCCCAGAGCATGGTGTTCGACACCTCGAACCTGTTCAGCGTCGACAAGTTCTCCGGTTACGACCGCGTCGAGGGCGGCGGCCGCGCCAATGTCGGCGTGCAGTCCACCACGCAGTTCGACAAGGGCGGCGCCGTCAAGGTGCTGTTCGGCCAGTCCTACCAGCTGTTCGGCCTGAACTCCTACACGGTTCAGGACACCATCAACACCGGCCTTGATTCCGGCCTCGACAAGCCGCGCTCGGATTACGTGGCGAGCGCCAGCTACTCGCCCAACAGCACCTACACGTTCAGCGTCCGCTCCCGCATGGACGAGCAGACCTGGAACGTGCAGCGCTTCGAGGCGGAAGGCCGCGCCAACTTCAATCGCTGGTCGGTCAGCATGATGTACGGCAATTACGCCGAGCAGCCGGAGCTCGGCTATCTGACGCGGCGCGAGGGCATCCTGACCTCGGGCTCGATCAAGGTCGCGGCCAATTGGGTGGTGACCGGCTCGGCGCGCTGGGACCTCGAGGCCAACAAGATCAACCAGTATGTGCTCGGAGCGGGCTATGTCGACGATTGCTTCGTGCTCGGCGTGAACTATGTAACTTCGTATAGTTACTCTGCGGGCACGGCGCCGCCCGTACTGAACCACGCGTTCATGTTCCAGATCGGCCTGCGCACGCTGGCGACCTCGACCGGGTCCAGCTCGTCCGCCGGCTACCAATGAACCGTCTGAAATGACGGCCGGGCTCTCCCGAGAGCGAGCTCATCCCGGCTGACATGCGAGCGATAATCATGACGACCCAATTGCCTGTTTTTCGCCTCCTCCTCGCCATCGGTGCCGGGTTGATCCTCACCGGCCTGCCCGCGCCGTCGTGCGCGCAGAACATCGTCGTGATGGTCAACGGCGACCCGATCACCGATTTCGACATCGAGCAGCGCTCCAAGCTCGACCAGCTGACCACGCAGAAGACCCCGAGCCGCCAGGACGTCATCAACGAGCTGATCGACGACAAGGTGAAGCTCAAGGAAGGCAAGAAATACGGCGTCGACCCCGGCATCTCCGACATCAACCAGTCCTACGAGGGCATGGCGCAGCGCATGCGCATCACGCCGGATCAGCTCACCAAGTCGCTCGAGGTCAAGGGCGTCCGCCCCGAGACGCTGAAGGGCCGCATGAAGGCCGAGATGGTCTGGACCAGCCTCGTACGCGGACGCTTCAAGGAGAAGCTGATGGTCGGCGAGCGCGACGTCGCGCAGGCCGTGCAGGCCCAGACCGGCGACAAGCTCCAGATCGAGGGCACCGAGTACAAGATGCAGCCGATCGTGCTGATCGTGCCACGCGGCTCGTCCCCGGCGTTCCTGGAGACGCGGCAGAAGGAAGCCGAGACCTATCGCTCGCGTGTCGGAAGCTGCGAGGAAGCCAATTCGCTGTTCCGCTCAACGCCGAACGCCACCATCCGCGACACCGTCACCAAGACCACCGCGGAACTGCCCGACGCGCTTCGCAAGGTGCTCGACGACACCCAGATCGGCCACCTGACCGCGCCGGAGGTCACCAAGGCGGGCATCGAGATGGTCGTGCTGTGCTCGCGCAAGCCGACCATGATCGACACGCCGAAAAAGCGCGAGGTCCGCGAGAAGATGTATTCGGAGAAATACGAGAAGACCCAGAAGGCCTATCTCGATGATCTCCGGAAAGCGGCGATGATCGAATATCGCAACCGCTGATGGCCAACTTCGCCTTAGAACCTTCCATCAAGCCTTCGAAGCCCCTCGCCCTGACCCTGGGAGAGCCCGCCGGCATCGGCCCCGACATCACGATCGCAGCCTGGCTCAGACGCCGCGAACTGAACCTGCCCGCCTTCTATCTGCTCGGCGACGAGGCCTTCGTCGCTCGCCGCGCCAAGGCCCTCGGCGCCGGTATCCGGATTGCCTCGGTAAGCGCCGGCGAGGCCGCAGCCGCGTTCACCGAGGCCCTGCCCGTGGTCGCAACGGGCGAGAGTGCAACAGCCGAGCCCGGCAAGCCCGATGAAGCGAGCGCGCCGGCCGCGCTCGCTTCGATCCGGCAAGCGGTCGCCGACGTCCGTGAAGGCCGCGCCGGCGCCGTCGTCACCAACCCGATCGCCAAGAGCGTGCTCTACCGCTCAGGCTTCCGCCATCCCGGCCACACCGAATACCTCGCCGAGCTCGCCGCAAAGAACGGCCGCGTGCCGCAGCCGGTGATGATGCTGTGGTCGCCGCGGCTCGCCGTGGTGCCCGTGACCATCCACGTCTCCTTGCGCGATGCGCTGGCCCAGCTCACCAGCGAGCTCATTGTCTCGACCGTGCGCATCGTCGCGACCGAGCTGAAATCCCGCTTCGGCATCGAAAGGCCGCGCATCGCGATCTCCGGCCTCAACCCGCATGCCGGAGAGGACGGCTCGCTCGGCCACGAGGAGCAGACCGTGATTGCACCAGCGCTCAAAGCGTTGCGTAGCGACGGCATCGAGGCGAAGGGACCGCTCCCTGCCGACACCATGTTCCACGAGGCCGCACGCAGCACCTATGACTGCGCCGTCTGCATGTACCACGACCAGGCGCTGATCCCGATCAAGACGGTCGCCTTCGACGACGCGGTCAATGTCACCCTCGGCCTGCCCTTCATCCGCACCTCGCCCGATCACGGCACCGCGTTCGACATTGCCGGCACGGCCAAGGCCAATCCGGCAAGCCTGATCGCCGCGCTCAAGCTCGCAAGCCGCATGGCGGCTGCGCAAAGCTGATGAGCGCGATCGACGACCTCCCGCCGCTTCGCGAGATCATTCGCCAGCACGCACTGTCGGCACGCAAATCGCTGGGGCAGAACTTCCTGCTCGACCTCAATCTCACCGCGCGCATCGCGCGTGCCGCCGCGCCGCTCGAGGACTCCACCATCGTCGAGATCGGTCCCGGCCCGGGCGGGTTGACGCGCGCGTTGCTCGCGCTCGGCGCCAAACGCGTCATCGCCATCGAGCATGACGAGCGCGCGATCCCTGCCTTGCAGGATATTTCCGCGCGCTACCCTGATAGGCTCGAGATCGTGCATGGCGATGCCATGACCTTCGACCCGCGTCCGCTGCTCAATGGCGAAAGAACCAAGATCGTCGCGAACCTGCCTTACAACATCGCGACCCAGCTCCTGATCGGCTGGCTCACGACCGACCCCTGGCCGCCCTGGTACGACATGATGGTCCTGATGTTCCAGCGCGAGGTCGGTGAACGGATCGTGGCGCGCGAGGACGAGGAGGCCTATGGCCGCCTCGGCGTGCTCGCCAACTGGCGCTGCGAGACGAAGATCCTGTTCGACATTTCGCCGTCGGCCTTCGTGCCGCCGCCGAAGGTCACCTCCTCCGTCGTGCGGCTGGTGCCGCGCGCAGAGCCCCTGCCTTGCGATCGCAAGCTGCTCGAACAGGTCGCAGCCGCCGCTTTCGGGCAGCGCCGAAAAATGCTGCGACAAAGCCTGAAATCGCTTCAAGCGGATCCCGCTCGCCTTGCCGCGGCCGCAGGTGTCGATGCGACGCGGCGTGCCGAGACCATCCCGATATCAGGCTTTGTTGCCATGGCGCGTGAATTGGCGGATATACGAAAGCAAGCTGGATAACAGGAATTTCGGAGGAAGGAATATGGCGTTGATGCGTCGGCAGTCCCTGGTCAAGTTCGATGCGCCGTTGTGCGAGACCATCGTCGACACGCCGAAGCCGAAAGGCGCCGAAGTGCTGGTGCGCATCGAGCGCTGCGGCCTCTGCCATTCCGACCTGCACATCCAGGACGGCTATGCCGATCTCGGCGGCGGCAAGAAGCTCGACACCACGCGCGGCATGACGCTGCCCTTCACGCTCGGCCACGAGATCGCGGGCGTGGTCGACGAAGTCGGCTCGGACGTGCCGGCGAACCTTGTCGGAGCCAAGAAGGCGGTGTTCCCGTGGATCGGCTGCGGCCAGTGCCGCGACTGCGCCAATGGCGACGAGAACCTTTGCGCGAAACAGCGCTTCCTCGGCGTCTCCATCGACGGCGGCTTCGCCACCCACGTGCTGGTGCCCGACGCAAAGTACCTGCTCGACTACGATCCCCTGCCCGTCAACCAGGCCGCGACCCTGATGTGCTCCGGCGTGACCGCCTACGGCGCGCTCAAGCGCCTGGTCGACCGCCCGCGCCAGCGCAATCTGCTGCTGATCGGTCTCGGTGGCGTCGGCATGATGGGCCTGTCGTTCGCGCAGGCGATGTTCAAGCAGCCGATCACGGTGGCCGATCTCTCGCCGGCCGCACGCGAGACCGCGCTGAAGAACGGCGCAGCCGTCGCCTACGATCCGTCCGAGCCCGACGTGATCAAGCGCATCCTGAAGGAAACCGAGGGCGGCTTCGACGAGGTGGTAGATTTCGCCGGCAATGAGAAGTCGATGGCCTTTGCCGTGGCGGTCGCCGCGCGCGGCGGCAAGGTCGTCGTCTCCGGCCTGATGGGCGGCCAGTTCACCCTGCCGATGGTGCAATGGGTCTACAAGCGCCTGACCGTCGAAGGCTTCATGGTCGGCACGCTCGCGGAAGCCCAGGAGCTGATGGCGCTCGCCCGCGCCGGCAAGATCAAGCCGACGCCGATGCGCGAGGAGCCGATGGGCGACGTCCAGAAATGGATCGACGAGTTGCGCGCCGGCAAGGTCGTCGGCCGCATCGTGCTGAAGAACTGACGCGCAGGAAAATCTGGACAGGCTTGGCGGCGGGATGAGGTCTCGCCGCCGCGCTTTCCTCCGGCGAATTAACCCGGAATTGACGCAAGCCCCGGTTCCAAATAGGGGAACCGGCACGTCGCGAACTAAAGTCCTCGACAGCTTTCTCTTTGGAATTCTGGTGAGGCCATACAGACCATTCGCCGCTTCCTGGCCGATGAAACCGCAGCCACTGCGATCGAATACGGCCTGATCGCAGCCGGCATCGCGCTCGCGATCATCGCCGTGGTCAACAATCTCGGCTCGTCGTTGAAGTTGAAGTTCGGCTCGATCAGCACCTCGCTGAAGTAGCGCGAAACCTGCGCGCGCTGAAGGTACGTCGCCGCGCGGAACGGCTGCGACCACACCGCGTTGGCAGCGCATGTCCATTCGTTGCACCGTCGAAAGCGCATTCTTCATCGCCTGGAGCTTCCTGGAGCAGAGCGGCGAGCTCGGGCCTCCGGACGAGACCGCGAACACCATTCTGGATGCCATCGAAGCGCAGCTCAGGACCGGAGAGCGCCGGCAGTTGATGCTCGCCAACAAGGCGATCGGTGCCTACCGCAAGCAGGTGGCCCAAAGCCGCCTCCTGGCCGAACGCCAGATCCGTCTCGGATAAGAGCCCGCGGCGCCCCACAAGCGCTGGCTCATTTGGAAATTCCGTAGTTCTCCGGATGAGAACAAAGTTCGCAGCGTGTCCTGCGGGCAACGCCGGACGGCGCGACGCCTCGCTGCTGCGAACTTTTCGGTTTCCCGCAAACACTTGTGTTCACTTTGGAACTGTCGGTTCCTGCGCGGAAACGTAGGGTTTTCCTGGAGACGCCGATTCCCGGCCAACGAAGAGCCCAGAGACAAGAAGAGTGACCGGCCGGCCCAGGAACGATCTGCTGCGAAGGCTCAGCGCCCAGGATTTCGAGCTGCTCGCGCCGCACCTGCAATCGGTCGAGGTCGCCGCCAACCACGTTCTGCATCACGCCGGCGACGGCATCTCCGTCGTCCACTTCTTCCCTGCGGCCCTGCGTTCGTGTCGTTCGCGGTGCCGGTTGAGGATGACCGCGAGGTCGAAAGTCTCCTGGTGGGCCGCGAGGGCGGGGTCGGTCTTTCCGCAGGCCGCAGCCCGTCGCCGGCCTTTTCCCGCGTCGTCGTGAAGGTCGGCGGCACGCTGGTCCGCCTGCTGCTGCGCGCGCTCGAGCAGGCGCAGCAGCGATCGCCCAGCATGCATGAGATTTTTTCGCGCTACGCAGCCTGCCAGTTCGCACAGCTGCTCCAGACCGCGGCCTGCAACGCGGCGCATTCGATCGAGCAACGCGCGGCGAAATGGATCATTGCGGCCCGAGAGCATATCGGCAGCGACGAAATCCGCCTTACCCATGAGCAGCTCGCCAGCATGCTCGGCGTCTCCCGCAGCTATGCCAGCCGCGTCATCCAGACGTTCAAGGCCAGGCGCATCCTCGCGACCCGCCGCGGCGCCATCCTGATTCTCGATGCGCCGGCACTCGAGACAAGCGCCTGCACCTGCAACGGCGCGGTGAAGAAGCACTTTCGCGAAGTGCTGGGACGCTCGGCGGGCTAGAACGATCCGCGCAGCCGGAACATATTCGCGTGGCCCGCATTGCCCGACATGGCGCGGTACTTCTTTCATTTCGAGGGCCAGCAACCTCACACCGACACGACCGGTGAAACGCTCCTCGACGACGATGCCGCCTGGCGCGAAGCCGTCCGCCTCTCCCGCGACGTCGAGCATGCGCTGCGCCCCGGCGACAGCTGGACGCTCAGCGTGTTTGACGGAAGCGAGCCTGTCTTCGTGCTTGCAATGGTGACACGGCGGTTTCGCTGACAGCCCTTCCCGTCGCCTCCGCACCGATCACATCAGACCACCAATTGGAACGCCGCGAATGTCCCATGCGTTGGCATCTCGTGAGGCAACGACGGAGTCAAAGCCCATGACGAAGCCGCTGACGAAAACGGTCAAGCCTGTTCCCGCGGAGAACCAGAGCCACAAGGGTCCCGGCAGCACGCCGTCAATTCCGCTCGACACCACCAAGGGCCATCGCGACGACGAGAAGCAGAACATTCGCGAACAGGCCGAGCACGGCAACATCACCCAGAACACCACGAACAGGCGCATGGGCTAAAAGACCAGGGGGATCGAAGAGAGGAGACACGAACTTGGTCGATCTCGGCAAATGGTACGATCCGATATCCGAGCGCTGGATCGCACCACGTGAATCACGATTGGAAGAAAAATCCTCTCATGCAAGCGAGAACCACGTCCTTGAGCTGCAGCGGACCATCGAAGTTCAGCGCATCTGGCGCGCACTTGTCGATTGCTGCGCCCGCGACTGATGATCTTGCGCGCACGCCGCGGCGGATCGACCCGCCGCCGGCCGCGCCGTTGTAACCCTGCATGAACGATCCTGCTTCATCCGCAAGGCCCGTCGCAACCGCGATATGCTATCTGTCTATCATCGTTGGCTGCGCCTGCCTGCTGCTGGCCGCAATCTGCATCGCCATCGCCTGCCAGGTCTTTATCCAGACCGGCGTGTTCGCCCAGTCCTACGCGCTGGTGGGACTCATCAGCACTGCGCTGGGATGTCTGGCGCTGACGCTGGCGCGGGTGTGGAAGTAAACACCGATCCATCCCTCATCATTCCGGCGTGCGTGGCCCGGGGTGGATGCCCGGGATAAGCCCGGGCATGACGGCCTGTAACGCTCCCATGCGATTGCCCTGCACAGAATGTCGCACCGCTTTTCGCCGGCGCGCCGGGCTGGTAGATTGGCGTCATTGCCTTGAAGAATTTTCGCTTTGGGGGTTTTCATGCGCGCGAGGATTTTCAATCGCGTCGTGGGGCTCGCGGCGCTGGCCGCAGCCCTGCTTATCGCCGGGGCGGCGCCGGCCTCGGCCGAGAAGCGCATTGCGCTGGTCGTCGGCAACTCCGCCTACAAGAACATCACGCCGCTCGACAACCCGTCCAAGGACGCGAGCCTGATGGCGGAGACGCTTGCCGCGCTCGGCTTCACACTGGTCGGCGGCCGCGCCCAGCTCGATCTCGACAAGGGCGCGATGGACATCGCGGTGCAGAGCTTTGGCCGGCAGGTCCAGGGCGCCGACGTCGCGCTGTTCTATTATGCGGGTCACGGCGTGCAGGTCGCCGGCTCCAACTATCTCGTGCCTGTCGGCGCCAATCCGACGCGCGAGGCCGATGTCGATTTCCAGATGACCGACGTCAACCTCGTGCTGCGGCAGATGCAGGGATCGGGCACGCGCCTCAACCTCGTGATCCTCGACGCCTGCCGCAACAACCCGTTTGGCTCGCGCGGCCTGCGATCCTCCGACGGCGGCCTTGCGCAGATGCGCGCGCCGGAGGGCACGCTGATCTCCTACGCCACGCAGCCCGGCAACGTCGCGCAAGACGGCAGCGACGGCCACAGCCCCTACACCAAGGCGCTGGCGGCGACGGTCCGGACCGCGGGCCTCGACGTGTTCCAGACCTTCAACCAGGTCGGCCTCGCCGTGAAGCGCGCCACGTCAGGCGCGCAGCAGCCCTGGGTGTCATCCTCGCCGATCGACGGCACCTTCTATTTCGTGCCGCCGACGCAAAGCCCGCCGCCGCAGGTCGCGGCGATGCAGCCCGATCCGCTGCCGGCGGATCGGCTGCGCGCCGATCCCGATCGCGTGCCGCTGCGCGATGCCGCGCTGCTGAGCGAATTGAGCGAGCGGCTCTACGAGCTCAATTTCGATCCTGACACGCCCGATGGACTGACCCGTGCGATCACCAAGCTCCAGCAGCGGATATCGATGGCGCCGACGGGCGAGGCAACCGAAGGCCTGCTGCTGCGGATGCGCAAGATGGAGGATCTGAAGCCGTGGGGCTCGATCGTGTACGGTCCCGACAACAGCAAATGGGGCATATCGTGGAACCACGCCTCGCGGCGCGCGGCGGTGGCGGATGCGCGCGGCAATTGCGCCGGCGCCAAATGTCCGATCGAGCTCTCCTTCTACGGCAACCGCTGCGGCGCGTTCGCGATATCAGACAAATCCTGGTCGCTGGTCCAGCGCGACAGCATCCAGCACGCCAGGGATGCCGCGCTTGACGAATGCGGCAAGGCTGGCAAAGCTTGTCGCATTATCGGATCCGTCTGCGCCGACGGCTCCGGCCGCTGATACCTTTTTCATTTCGGATTGTTTCCTCATGCCCAATGCCGTCGTCCGTACGATCGCCCTTGCGTCCCTCCTCAACCTCGCCCTCGCCTCGTCGTCCGCCTTCGCGCAGTCCGGCAGCGCCGGCGGCTCGATCGGCAACGACGAAAAGTCGCTGTCCGGCTCGCGCCAGGATACTTCTTCAGGCCGCTCGGCCGAACCGGCCGCGCCCTCACGCCGGAGCAAGCCGGCGACCGAGGAACGCTCGTCGCCTCGGCGAAGCGGAGGTGGCGGTGGAGGTGGCGGCGGTGGTTTCGACGGTGCCTGGGCGGTCGTCAGCGTTGGTTGCGGCGGCAGCACGAGCGGCGCTGTCGTCGTGAGCTCGGGCAAGATCATCGGCGAAGGCGTTCGCGGAACCGTCAGCACGGGCGGCTCGGTCAGCACGTTCGGCCAGGGCCAAGGCGTGACCTTTACCAGCACGGGCCGGCTCTCGGGCCGCAGTGGTTCCGGAACGTGGCGCCGCTCCGACGGCTGCGGCGGAACCTGGAGTTCGGCGAAGCAATAGCCCTCGAAAACGCCTGAATTCGCGGCGGAACGAACGCCGCGCAGGCCCGATTCAAGCCACATCCTCTCCGGATTTGCGGCTCATTGCCACCCAAGTCTTTGATGACAAAGGGAAGGTAAAGAGTTGCGTTATGCGTAATCGGGAGACCAGGATGGGCAACCGCACCGCGAAGTTCATATCTGCGCTTGTCGGCAGCATCATCGCCGGCACACCACTGGCCGCCGTGTCGCAGAATGCACCGGAGGCAACGAGCTCGGCAAATGCCGCCAGCGACTGCCTCGCCTCGCCAAAGGGCGTCGCGCCGCAGGGGCAGCATTGGTACTATCGCCTGGAGCGCGGGAGCAAGCGGCAATGCTGGTATTTGCGCGCCGAAGGCGGCAAGGACAGCGCCAAGGCCGTGCAGACCGCGCAGGCTGCGCCCGATGCACCGACGGCAGATTCAGCAGCGCCGCAGCAGCACCCAGTGCAGGACGCACGCGCCGAATATCTGACGCCGCAGGGCAATACCGCGCCGACGACGCCGAATGCGCCCGCACCAGCGAAACCGGCGCCGATGCAACAAGCTGCCACTCCCTCCGCTGACAGCAACGCGCAGCAGCCCCCGGTCGCCACGCGCTGGCCCGATGCCTCCGCCGCGGCTCCGTCGCCCGCACCGCAGGCTGCGCCCGCTCCTGTCGCCTCGCCTGCGCCGCCGAGCGCGAAGCCGTCAAAATCCCCTGCCCCGGTCACGCTTGCCGCGGCAGATGCCACCACCGATAAAGCGACCGGCTCGCTCCAGACGCTGCTGCTCGTGATCGGTGGCGCGCTGGCGCTCGCCGGCCTCCTCGCCAGCATCATCTATCGCTTCGCAGGCGGACGACGCGTCCGCGTCCAGGATCGTCGCGTCAATTGGGACAATCGGGAGCCGCACGACGACGGCCGCGCACCCTGGCTCGAGGCGATGCCGACTGCCGCGCCGCGCGCGCAGCAGCCGCGCCCGGTGGATTTCGATGCCGCCCGTCCCCAGGCGGCCGCGCGTCCCCAAGCTGCCCAGCGCGAAGCCGCGCAGCCCAAGGCCGCGCAGCTCAAGGCGATCGATCACGCGATCGATGCCGTCGATCAGCGGGCGCCCCAAGCCCGCAACGAGGTCGCAGAGCTCGACGAGGCCAACATGTTCAACGGAGAGTTCGAGATCGAGGCATCGGCCCCCCGGCTCGCGGCCAACGACATCAATGACAAGGGGGCGGCCGATCGCGATGACGACGTGCAGATCGAGGACGCCGTCGACGTCGACGTGATCACGGCGATGCTGGAACGGCTGGCGCAGGAAGGACCGCGCCTCGCGAAGCCTAACCTTGAAGCTGGCCTTGCAAACCTCGTACGAAACCAACGAGGCCAGTCCGCCGCTCGCGCTTGAGGCGCTCGGCCTTCAGGATCGACTGCACTTCGGCAAACGCCTCGTCGACCGCGTGGTTGATGACGATGTAGTCGTACTCGGCCCAGTGGCTCATCTCGTGGCTGGCGCGGCTCATGCGCTTGCGGATCACCTCGTCGGAATCCTGCGCGCGCGAATGCAGCCGCTTCTCGAGATCGGCGGCCGAGGGCGGTAAAATGAACACGCTAACGACGTCCGCGCGCGCCTTCTCGCGGAGCTGCTGCGTGCCCTGCCAATCGATGTCGAACAGCACGTCCTGCCCGGCCGACAGCGCCGCCTCGACCGGCGCACGCGGCGTGCCGTAGCTGTTGTCGAACACCGTCGCCCATTCCAGCAACTCGTCGCCCTTCACCATCGCGCCGAACCTGGCCTTGTCGACGAACAGGTAGTCGCGGCCGTCGACCTCGCCCGGCCGCATCGCCCGCGTGGTCGCGGAGACCGACATCCGCAGGCCGGGCATGCGGTCGATCAGCAGACGCGACAGCGTCGTCTTGCCCGCGCCCGACGGCGAGGACAGCACGAACATCAATCCACGCCGCTCGACACCGTCAGTTCCGTGACCGCCCGTCGTCATCGATCACTCCAGATTCTGGACCTGTTCGCGGAATTGCTCGACCACGTTCTTCATGGCCAGGCCCGTATTGGTCAGCTCGATGTCGTTCGACTTCGAGCAGCAGGTGTTGACCTCGCGGTGAAACTCCTGCGCCAGGAAGTCGAGCTTGCGGCCGATTGGGCCGCCCTTGCCAATCAGCTCGCGCGCCTGCGCGATGTGCGAGGCGATGCGGTCGAGCTCCTCGCGGATGTCGGCCCTGGTGGCGATCAGGATCGCCTCCTGCATCAGGCGGTCGGAATCGAACCGGTCGGAGGTGTCGAGCAGGGTCGCGATCTGCTCGGCGAGCCTCGCCTTGATCGCCTCGGGCTTGCGGCCCGGCGCAGCTTCCGCCTTCCTCGCCAGCACTTCGACCTCGTCGACCCGCTGGGTCAGGATCTGCCCGAGCGACGTGCCCTCGCGCTTGCGCATCTCGACGAGATCGGCGAGCGCCTTGTCGAAGGCCTCCGCGGCGGCGGCACGCGCGGCCTTGTCCTCCTCCTCGTCACCCTCGGGCTCGGCAACCTCGACGACGCCCTTGATGGCGAGCAGGCCGTCGACGCTCGGCGCGACCGCATCGACCTTGCCGGCGATCATCGCGGCCGCCTTCAGGACGGCATTGAGCACGTCCTCGTTGACGCGGACGGAAGCTGCGGCGTTGGCGCGCTTGACGTTGAGATTGGCGTAGACGGTCCCGCGCGACAAAAGCTCGCCGGCGCGCTTCTTGGCGTGGGCCTCAAGCTCGTCGAACCCCTGCGGCAACCGCACCCTGAGGTCAAAGCCCTTGGCGTTGACCGACTTCAATTCCCATTCGAACGTATACGGCCCGCTAGCGCCGTGGCTTCGGGCAAAGCCGGTCATGGACGACAGCGCCATCAGGTCAATTTCTCCGGAAACTCAGGATTCGCGAGGCCCATCAGGCCACGCGAATCTTAAGACTATTTTGCGGGAAAGTGGAATCCGCAAAGTCCCGCAGGCAGATCTGCGCGAACCTAGCGCTGGACCACCGGCGGCGACGGCTGCACCGCGCCCTGGCGGGCGGGCGCGGGATTGGCGGGGCGAGCGGCTGGCGGCTTTTTCTGCTGATTGGGCCGCGCCGGCGTGGTCGCGGTCGGCGGATCCGCGGCCGCGCCGGGCGCGGCGGCCGCCGGCGGCTGCGCATCCTCGGCCGGCTCGACCGTGTCGTTCTGGATCTGCTTCTCCATCGCGCGGAGCTTGGCGACGTTCTTCTGGTGCGCGTCGTAGGTTTCGGTGAAGGCATGCCCGCCGGTGCCGTCGGCGACGAAATAGAGGTCGCGGGTGCGGGCCGGGTTGGCGGTGGCTTCCAGCGAGGCGCGGCCGGGGTTGGAGATCGGGCCGGGCGGCAGTCCCTCGATCACATAGGTGTTGTAGGGCGAAGGCTGCGTGATCTCGCTGCGCTTGATCGGACGGCCGAGCGTACCCTTGCCGCCGACCAGGCCGTAGATGATGGTCGGATCGGACTGCAGCTTGATTTTCTGCTTGAGCCGGTTGGCGAATACGGCAGCGACACGGCTGCGCTCGTCCGGCTTGCCGGTCTCCTTCTCGACGATCGAGGCCAGCGTCACCAGTTGCTCCGGCGATTTCACCGGAATGTCCTGGCTGCGGCGCTCCCAGATCTCGGCCAGCACGCGCTTGTGCGCCTGTTGCATGCGCTGGATCACCTGATCGCGCGGGGTCCCGCGCGGGAACTTGTAGGTCTCTGGCAGCAGCGTGCCTTCACGCGGCAACTCGCGGACGCTGCCGGTGAAGATGTCGTTGTCGGACAGCCGCGCCACGATCTGCTCGGAGGTCAGGCCTTCCGGGATCGTGACGGAATGCTGCACCACCTTGCCCTCGACGATGGTGGCGATGACGTCGCGCAAGGAGGCGTTCTTCTGGAACGAATACTCACCCGGCTTCAGGTCCGAGCTCGCCTTCAGCGCGGCGACGCTGGCGATGAACACCCACGGATTGACGTCGGCCACGCCTTCCCGGTTCAACGTCTCGGCGATGTCGCGCTTACCGGCCCGCTGCGGGATGTTGACGATCTTGTCTTCCTTCAGCGGCCCCGGCGCCTCGAGCAATTGCCGGCCGTAATAGTAGACGCCGCCGGCGCCGAGCATGGCGATCAGCAGAAGGGTGATGATGGCGTTGCCGACGATCACGAAGGGATTGCGCGCCCGGTCCGATCGCCTCGGCGGCGGCGGAACCTGCTCGGGCTCCAGCGCTGCCCGCGGACTCCGGGGCGAAATGGGCGGCCTTTCACTCATCGAAGCAACCTGAATCCTGCCGGTTCAATCGCGGCCAGACAATCGCTTGTCGAGCCAATGCACGCGCCCACGGGGTATGACTATCGCTGAATACGGCAAAACGGTGGATTCGTTTCAAACGCAAACTAATGAACCAGGCGGCGGAAGATCACCGACGCGTTGGTACCGCCAAAACCAAAAGAATTCGACAACGCGACGTTGACCTCGCGCTGCTTCGCAATGTGCGGCACGAGATCGATCGCAGTCTCCACCGACGGATTGTCCAGATTGATGGTCGGCGGCACGACATTATCGCGAATCGCGAGAATGGCGAAGATCGCCTCGATCGCGCCGGCGGCACCAAGGAGATGGCCGGTCGAGGATTTGGTCGAGGACATCGCGACCTTGGAAGCGGCGTTGCCGAGCAGCCGCTCGACCGCACCGAGCTCGATCTCGTCGCCGAGCGGTGTCGAGGTGCCGTGGGCGTTGATGTAGTCGAGATCGGATGCCGTGAGGCCGGCGCGCTTGAGCGCTGCCGCCATGCTGCGGAAGCCGCCATCGCCATCGGGCGACGGCGAGGTGATGTGGTAGGCATCGCCCGAAAGACCGTAGCCGATCACCTCGGCGTAGATCTTGGCGCCGCGGCGCTGAGCGTGCTCGAGTTCTTCCAGGACGAGCACGCCGGCGCCCTCGCCCATCACGAAGCCGTCGCGGTCCTTGTCGTAGGGACGCGATGCCTTCTCGGGCGTTTCGTTGAAGCCGGTCGAGAGCGCGCGCGCGGCGTTGAAGCCGGCAATGCCGATCCGGCTGATCGGCGACTCGGCGCCACCGGCAACCATGACGTCGGCATCGGCCAGCGCAATCAGGCGGGCGGCGTCGCCCACCGCATGTGCACCGGTCGAGCAGGCCGTGACCACCGAATGGTTCGGCCCCTTCAGGCCGTGCGCGATCGAGACGTAGCCGGAGGCAAGATTGATGAGGCGGCCCGGAATGAAGAACGGCGACACCCGGCGCGGTCCGCGCTCCTTCAGGAGGATCGCGGTTTCGGCAATGCCGGTGAGGCCGCCGATGCCGGAACCGATCATGGTGCCGGTCGCACACTTGTCCTCTTCGGTCTCGGGATGCCAGTTGGCATCATCGAGCGCCTGGCCGGCTGCGGCCATGCCGAAGATGATGAAGTCGTCGACCTTGCGCTGGTCCTTCGGCTCCATCCAGGTATCGGGATTGAAAGTATCGTTCGTGCCGTCGCCGCGCACGACGGTGCAGGCGTATTTGGTCTGAAGATCGGAGACATCGAAGCTCTCGATCCTGCGTGCGCCGCTTTCGCCGTTGAGGATGCGTTTCCAGGTCGGTTCGACGCCGCAGCCGAGCGGCGACACCATGCCGAGACCAGTGACGACAACCCGCCTCATGTTCGAAAACTCCGCATCGAAAGATTCACGGCCAATAACAAGAAACCGGCTGACCGCTGGTCAGCGGCCCGTCCGGTTTCAATGTTGTCCCCGCGAAAATGAAGAGCCTTAGCTCTTCGCGTTCTTCTCGAGAAACTTCGTGGCGTCGCCGACGGTGAGAATCGTCTCCGCGGCGTCGTCCGGAATCTCGCAACCGAATTCTTCTTCGAACGCCATCACCAGCTCGACGGTGTCCAGACTGTCGGCGCCGAGGTCGTCGATGAAGCTCGCAGCGTCGACAACCTTCTCGGGTTCAACACCAAGGTGTTCGACCACGATCTTCTTAACCCGCTCGCCAATGTCACTCATTGCATAACCTCGTGTTGTTCCCTGTAGACCCGACCCCCCGGGACGATACGAGCCGTCGTGGTCGTTGACTGCCTTCGCTTACGAACTTTGATTGGCCCCATCTTAACCGATGCAGGCCCGGCGAGACGGCCAAGGCTCCGCATCGCCAATATACAGGGTTTCAAAAACCTGCAATGGCGTTCTTTGCCCATCCGTTGAGCGTCCGGTTATCATACTTCAACTGCCTTGACTACAAGCCTCATTTCGCACCGGAAACGGCCGTTTGCCGCATCCCGCACCGCCCATGTGGGCAGTGCGGAAGGAGACGTCAGATCATGGCCATGCCGCCGTTGACGTGGATGGTTTGTCCTGTGACGTAGGCCGCTTCGTTCGAACTCAGGTAGACGGCGGCGGCTGCGATGTCCTCCGGCGTCCCCAGGCGGGCAGCCGGAACCTTGGCCAGAATCGTCTCGCGCTGCTTGTCGTTGAGCGCATCGGTCATCGGCGTCTTGATGAAGCCCGGAGCGATGCAGTTCGCGGTCACGCCGCGCTTGGCGTATTCGGCACCGAGCGTCTTGATCATGCCGATCAGGCCGGCCTTCGATGCCGTGTAGTTGCCCTGCCCGGGATTGCCGGTGACGCCGACGATCGACGTGATGGCAATGATACGGCCGAAGCGCTTGCGCATCATCAGCTTGGTCGCGGCGCGCGCCAGCCGGAAGGTCGAGGTCAGGTTGATGTTGATGACCTCCTCCCAGTCCTCGTCGCGGAGCTGGACGAAGAGATTGTCACGGGTGATGCCGGCATTGGCGACGAGAATGTCGACCTGCCCCATCGCGGCTTCCGCAGCGGGCACCAGCGCCTCGACCTCGTCGGCCTTGGAGAGATTGCAGGGCAGCACATGGGTACGCTCGCCGAGCTTGCCGGCAAGCTCATCCAGCACTTCCTTGCGCGTTCCGGAAATCGCAACGGTAGCACCCTGCGCGTGCAGCGCCTGCGCGATCGCGCCGCCGATGCCGCCGGTCGCGCCGGTGACGAGCGCCTTTTTGCCAGTCAGGTCGAACATTGAAAAACTCCTCTAGGCCTGCTTCGCAGCGGCCAATGCATCCTTGGCGGCGGCAATGTCGTTGGGACCACCGACCGACACGCCGACAGCGCCGTCCGCAATGCGCTTGACGAGACCCGACAGCACCTTGCCAGCGCCGATCTCGAAGAAGCGGTTGACGCCCTGCCCTGCCATATAGGCAACCGACTCGCGCCAGCGCACCGTGCCGGTGACTTGCTCGACCAGGCGGCGACGGATCTCGTCGGGATCGCTGATGGCGCTCGCCAGCACGTTCGACACCAGCGGCGCCGCCGGCGCCTTGATCGTGACCTTCGCCAGCGCCTCCGCCATGGCGTCGGCGGCGGGCTGCATCAACTTGCAATGGAACGGTGCGGACACCGGCAGCAGCATTGCGCGCTTGGCACCCTTGGTCTTGGCAATCTCGACGGCGCGATCGACCGCAGCCTTGTCGCCGGAGACGACCACCTGCCCGCCGCCATTGTCGTTGGCGGCCTGGCAGACCTGGCCCTGTGCCGCCTCGCCTGCGACCTCCATGGCGGCCTCGTAGTCGAGACCAAGGAGAGCGGCCATCGCACCGGCGCCGACCGGCACGGCTTTTTGCATTGCGAGACCGCGGGTGCGAAGCAACCGCGCGGTGTCCGAGATCGTCAGGCTGCCGGCCGCAGCCAGCGCCGAATATTCACCGAGCGAGTGGCCGGCGACGAAGGCCGCATCCCGCCCCACGGAAAACCCGGCTTCGGCCTCCAGCACGCGCAGCGTGGCGACAGATACCGCCATCAGCGCCGGCTGGGCGTTCTCGGTAAGCAGGAGCGTTTCTGCAGGACCATCCCAGATGATCGCCGTCAGCTTCTCCCCAAGCGCGGCATCGACCTCGTCGAACACGGCGCGCGCCACCGGAAAGGCGTCGGCCAAGGCCTTGCCCATGCCAACCGCCTGGGACCCCTGCCCTGGAAATGTGAATGCTGCCGTCATCGGCGCTCCCTGCTTGTCGGGCGTGATCCCTGCGAGAACCGGCAGCCGATGACGCACGGCCTTAGGCCATGGTTCCGGATCATGCTCCAAAGGGGGCCGTAGACACTGTCCGGGGCCGGAATGTCAAGCCAAGATAGGAACTTCGCCCGGGATTCAACGGGGAATGCCGGCCCTAGAATCCGCCATTGGTCTGATTGGCGTCGACCGCGGCCCCTGCCTGCGCACGGCGGGCGCTGTTCACGAGTTGCCCGGGCCGGTCATCCCGGTCCGGCTTCGCGGTCGCGAGCCGCAGCACCGCGGCGTAGCCCGGCTGCACCTCCATGCGATCTGCGTGCCGGCTCGCACTCAGCAGCCGATGCACCTTCGGCAGATTGTAGCAGGGCACGTAGAACAAGAGATGATGCTCGAGGTGATAGTTCACGTAGTACGGCGCGATGAACAGCCGCTCGAGAAAATTCGCATGCGTGGTGCGGGTGTTGCGCAAGGGATCGCTGCTGTCGGGCACGACGGCGTGCTCGGCGATGTTGCGGATGCGGGTGATGACCATCATCCAGGTCAACAGCGGCACCAGCCATAAAAGCGGATAGGCCCACCACACGCCGGCCGCCGCGAGCGCTGCGAACATCGCGGTATTGGCGAGACATTGCGGGCCGAGTTTCTCCCAGAAATGCGCCGCGCGCTGCCGCAACGTCCAGTCCTTCGGCCCGAGCGCATTGAGCAGTTGCGCCTTGCGCTGCTGGTAGCCGGTCTGCCCGGTGATGTCGCGAATGAACTTGCGGCGATAGCTCAGCCTGGTGATCGGAAACGGCGCCGACAGCACGAGATCGGGGTCATCCTCCTGCTGGGTGCGCGCGTGATGCTGAAGGTGATAGCGCCGATAGCTGCGCGTCTCCGCGAAGAGAGGATAGGCGCAGAACCATTGGCTCAGGGTCAGATTGGTCTTCTCGTCAGCGGACAGGCAGCCATGCGCGCCGTCATGCATCAGGATCGCGAGCCCGAGCTGGCGCGAACCGATGATGGCAACGGCGAGAATGTAGGTGATCGGGTTGGGCCACCACGCCACCAAAGCGATCGCTGCGACAATGAGTGCCCAGGCGTGGGCGATCAGCGCGACGCCTTTCCAGGTCACGCGCTGGCGCACGTCGGCGAGCTGGTCGTCGGTCAGGAAATCGCGGGCACGCATGCGAAGTGCAGTCATGGCCTAACCCTCCTCATTCGAATTGCCAGATGCGTCGCGCTCGTCGACCAGACGGAGGCGCGCCGTGTCGCTGGCTGATTTCGCCTGCTCGCCAAGCACACGCAGCATCTCGGCGCACAATTCATCCGGCGACCGGCCCATGGCGTACCCCTCGAGAATGACGCCGATGGCGACGGCCCAGAACCGCCGCGAGCTTTCGTCGGGCGCACGCAGGGAGCGCCAGCCGTGCCGCGCGACCTGGCTCGCATAGGCGCGTGCGCCTTCACCGTGCAGGCGCTCGATGGTGCGCTCGACCAGCGGCGCAAGATCCTGGCGCCGCCGGGTCAGCGTCAGCGCCTCTGCGAAGAAGGCGACCGAATCGCTCGCCGTCACGGTCTCGGCTAGCGCGCGGGTATAGTCCCGCGGCGTGCGCGCTTTCAGCGCTGCCTGCTCCGTCGCCCGCGCCAGATACAGCAGCTCTCGGCAAGCGCATTCGACGAACAGCGCCTCCTTGGTGCGGAAGTAATAGGTGATCTGGCTCGGGAACGCGTCCGCGGCGGCGGCGATGTCGGTGATGGCCGTGCCGGACAGCCCCCGCTCCCTGAACAGCGGGCTCGCCGCATCCAGCAGCAGCGACCGCATCTTGCGGCCGGCCGAACGTGTGGCCCGTGCCGCATGCTTGGGGTCGCCAGCCGCCTCTAACGGCTCATGGACCGACTTTTCCGCCATTGGGGTCCTCTGCGTTGATTTATTTGTATGCTATACAAACAAATAAATCAAGCTGGTATGGTCCGCGAGGACCGGTCCCGCTGCCCGCACCGGAACCATCCGGGGCCGAAAGCACGGCCTCCAACCTTGCAAAGCCGGCCAAAATCCGTATAAGCGCGCCATCCGCAGACCCCGGCCGGGAGCTGAACGGACGGTCTCAGCAAATCATTCGTGATTTTGGTGTGGCAGGGCCAGTCGGCCCGTCGTCCCGTGTTTCCGCCTTCTGAGCTTAATCCCAGAGTCCTTTCCGAAGGCCTCTTAAGGGCTTGACGCCGGGCGATGCGCCAACATGAGGAAAGGACCATTATGGCTCTCTATGAGCATGTTTTTCTCGCGCGCCAAGACGCGAGCACGCAGCAGGTCGAAGAGCTGACTGCGCAGATGACCGGCATCGTCGAGGGTCTCGGCGGCAAGGTCACCAAGACCGAGAATTGGGGCGTTCGCTCCCTCACCTACCGCATGAACAAGAACCGCAAGGCGCACTTCGTGCTGCTCAACATCGACGCGCCGTCCGCGGCGATCGCCGAGATCGAGCGCCAGGAGCGCATCAGCGAAGACGTGATCCGCTATCTCAGCGTCCGCGTCGAGGAGCTCGAGGAAGGCCCGTCGGCGATGATGCGCAAGGCTGACCGTGACCGCGAGCGTGACGACCGTGGCGGCGGCTTCCGCGGCGATCGTGAAGGCGGTGGCTTCCGTGGCGACCGCGAGGGTGGTTTCCGTGGCGGCGATCGCGACGGTGGTGGCTTCCGCGGTGACCGCGGTCCGCGCCGTCCGCGCGACGAAGCTGAAACGACAACGCCGGATGCGGAGTAAGATCAATGGCTGAAGCTGGTGCACGCCGTCCGTTTTTCCGTCGTCGCAAGAGCTGCCCGTTCACGGGCGCAAATGCTCCGAAGATCGACTACAAGGACTCCAAGCTCTTGATGCGCTACGTTTCCGAGCGCGGCAAGATCGTGCCGAGCCGCATCACCGCGGTGTCGGCCAAGAAGCAGCGTGAGCTCGCCCGCGCCATCAAGCGCGCGCGCTTCCTGGGCCTGCTGCCCTACGTCATTCGCTAAGACGAATTCGGCCGGCGGCGACATCGCCGCCGGCCGCGCTTTTTTGGTTTCATAAGGCTTCCGGGTCGTCCGGTCGCCGATGGTTGGGGCAAGATGCCTCTAACCGCTCGAAGGGAGCGGGACAGCTGATGATGACTCTTGGACTGATAGCTCTGATCGCCGGCGCTGCGTCGGCCCTGATGTTCGCCTCGATCGTATCGGGCGCGCTGATCTCGCTCGTCCTGTTCTATCTCGCACCGCTGCCGCTGATGGTCGCCTCGATCGGCTGGGGCCCGCTTTGCGCGAGCCTCGGCGGCATCGCAGCTGCGATCGGCCTCGGGGCCCTGTTCGGCCTGCCCTACTGCATCGCCTTTGCCGTGACCGTCGCGCTGCCCGCGTGGTGGCTCGGCCATCTCGTCCTGCTCAGCCGGCGGGTTGGACCCGTCGCGCCGGAAGCCACCACCGAGCCGCCGGCCGAGCCCGAGCTCGAATGGTATCCGGTCGGTCGCATCCTGCTGTGGATCGCGGGCTTCGCCGCGCTGACCACGATCGCCGCCCTGCTCACCCTCGGCACCGACGCCGAGACCATCACCGGCACGCTGCGGCGCGGCTTGATGCGCCTGCTCCGCACCGCCGACCCGCAGACGTCAGGCGAAGCCGGTCAGTTCGTCGACGCGCTGGTGCTGATCGCTCCGGCCGCCGCCACCATCGTCGCGATGATGACGCTCACCCTCAATCTCTGGCTCAGCGGCAAGATAACGGCGACATCGGGCCGCCTGCTGCGTCCGTGGCCGGACATGATGACGGCCGAGCTGCCGCCGATGACGCTGGTGGCGCTCTGCATCGCGCTCGCGTTCTGCTTCACCGGCGGGTTGCTCGCGATGGTCGCGCAGATCACGACGGCGGCGCTGATGATGGGCTATGCGCTGACCGGATTTGCCGTGCTGCATACGCTGACGCTGGCGCTGAAGAGCCGCACCTTCTGGCTCGGTTCGACCTATGCCGTCGTCGTGGTGTTCGGCTGGCCCGTCATCGCGATGGTGATCCTCGGCCTCGCGGATGCCGTGTTCGGCTTCCGCGAGCGCTTCCTGCGCAGCCGCCAGCCACCGCCGCTGCCAACCTCTTAAGTTCAACCCCAAAACCCAACTCACTCAACACTTCAAAGGAGAACGAATATGGAAGTCATTTTGCTGGAACGCGTGAGCAAGCTCGGCCAGATGGGCGAAGTCGTGAAGGTTCGCGACGGCTATGCCCGCAATTTCCTGCTCAAGCGCGGCAAGGCGCTGCGCGCCACCGCCGACAACCGCGCCAAGTACGACGGCATGAAGGCCGATCTCGAGGCTCGCAACCTCCAGTCCAAGGGCGAGGCGTCCAAGGTCGCCGAGAAGATCCAAGGCAAGAACATCATCGTGATCCGTCAGGCTTCCGAAGCCGGCCAGCTGTTCGGCTCGGTCACGGTGCGCGACGTCGTCATTGCGTTCGAAGCCGACGGTGTCTCGCTTGAGCGCCCGCAAGTGCAGCTCGACGCGCCGATCAAGACCATCGGCAAGCACACCATCACCGTCGCCGTTCACCCCGAGGTCGAGGTCGAGGTTTCCGTCACGGTTGCGCGCAGCCAGGACGAGGCCGAGCGCATCAACCGCGGCGAGGACATCTCGACCCGCAACGAGGACCGCGATGCGGCCGCCGAAGCGATCGCCGCCGCCGGCGAGTTCTTCGATCCGGAAGCCCAGCAGGACGACGAGCCGGCGCCGGCTGCGGACGAGACCGAGAAGTAAGACCCGCGTTCGCGCAGGTTGCGACGCCCGGCCGCCTCAGGCGGCCGGGCTTTTCGTTTTCGCGGCGACGTCCTCGCTCAGCATCGCGATCGAAGCGAGCGCAGTTGCCGTGTGCTTCTCGACACCGTCGTTGACGCAAAACACGTCGGCCGCGACCACCGAGACCTGGCGGCCCGGCTTGATCACCCTGGCCCGGCAGATCAGTTTCTCGCCGACCGCCGGCGACAACAGATTGAGCTTGTATTCCGCCGTCAACGCCGGCTGGCCGCGCGAGGTCGCCGCCGCGATCGTCGTGGCGTTGTCGACCAGGAAGGCGGTGACGCCGCCGTGGAAGAAGCCGTGCTGCTGGAGCAGCTCGGGCCGGCGCGCGACCGCAATCGTGCAAGTGCCGCGCGACAATTCCGAGAGCTCGGCGCCCACCAGGTTCATAAACCCCTGACGGCCGACATTGGCGTGGATGCGCTCGGCTACAGCTGCGAATTCGGGATCTGCTTCGGCTCGCATGCGGCTTCTCCTATTGCTTGTGGATGCGATCGGGCGGCCGCAGCGCACGGATGGCACAGGCGACAAGCGTGTCGGCTTCGCTGCGCGGATCGGCGCGGTCACGTCCCGAGAGAAAGGCGCGGCAGAAGATCTGGGCAGGGCCGATGAGCTGGCTGACGAACATCACCGGCGTCATCGGCAAGAGCTCGCCGCCGGCAACCAACGGCGCGCGCCAGCGCTCGATGCCTTCGGCAAGGCGCGCATTCTGCGCGCGCTGAGCGTCGCGGACGTCCTCGCTCCATTCGCTGCGCGATATCTCGAAGAGATAGCGGGCCTCGCGCCGGCTCGACACCACCCAGTCGAGATGGGCCCGGATCAACCGATCGATGCCCTGCCCGGCCCTCGGCATCGGATCGAGCGCGGCCAGCACCGCGGCGTGATAGTGCCGCAGCACCTCCAGGAAAAGCGCGCCCGCCAGTTCCTTCTTCGATCCGAAGACATGAAAGAAGCTGCCGTTGGAGGCGCGTGCCCGGGCGCGGATCGCTGCCACCGTCGCGGCTTCGAAGCCGACGCGGTCGAATACGAAAAGCCCGGCCGCCAACAGGTCGTCACGCACGCTCGTCGTCATCGACGCCTCCTAGAGCATCACTCTAGAGTAACGCTCTAATTGCGGTCAAGACGATGCGAAGGCCGCGATGCGTGCGGCCTTCGCAAATCGACGGAAAATCTGGCTCGCTTAGCGCGAAATCGGCGGTGTGGGCGGACCGGACGAGTCGGCTGGCGCCGCGGGCGGGGCCGCAGCGGTCGCGGGCGGTGCAGGCTCCTGCGGCTTGGCTGCCGGCTCGGAGCTCACGGCAGGCGCGGCCGGCTTAGCAGCCTCCTCCGCCGGCTTGGCCTCGGCGGGCTTCGCGGCGGCAGACGGTGCAGCCGGCGTGACCTGCGGTACCGGATCGGGCCGCAGCGCCGGAGTATCGCTGCCGCGCGGCTCGACCTTGGCACTATCCGGCCTGGCCTCAGCGGGCTTCTCTGCCGGCTTGTTCTCGGGCTTCGCCTCGTCACGGCCGGGCTCGACCTTGGCCGAGTCGGGCCTGGTCGTGTCAGGCTTGGTCTCGGCCTTCGGCTCGCTCTTCTTGTCTTCAATGGCCGGCGCGGCGGCGTCGACCTTCGGTGCTTCCTCGGTCCCGGGCTTGGCGCGACGCTTAGCTTTGCGTCCCTCGGGCGCGGCCTGGCCCTCGGGCTTCGCACCTTCCTTCGATCCCTCCTCGGGTGGCCGTGCCGCGCGCTTCTGACGGGCGCCCTCGGGCGCGGCAGCCTCGCCGTCCGGCTTGGCGGCGTCCTGGGAGCGCTGGCGGCGCCCCTGATGGTCCGGCGCCTGGCCGGGCGCGGTATTGGCTTCCTTCTCCTTGGCGCCGTCCTTTTTGTCCTTGCCGTCCTTGGCCTGGTAGCGGGTGTCGGTGGCACCGTTGGAGACGAGGTAGGACGCGAGCACGCCGGCCATGTCGGAGCTGGTCGTGTAGTGCTGGCGCAGGAAGCCCGGCAGCGAGCCCGGCGCCACCGTCTTCAACAGACCGCGCGGGCTCTTGTGGCAGGCACTGCAGGTCTGCGCGAAAAGCTGGGATGGGGCCTTGCCGGCCTCGAGGTTCGTCGCCTGCGCAAGGACGGTATCGGTCACGCCGAAGCCGATCAGAAGAAATACCGTCGCGAGGCTGAGCGCTCGGCTCGACATTCCCATCATCTCCATTGAATTTACGCGAATGCAGCCGGCATAAGGCGCGGCGGCGGGTCACCTTTTAGCGGATTGAGCCGCGAATGGAAGCAGCCTCCACACGCAAGGATGTGATTAAGCGCTTTTGGAATATCGGCTGTGATCACAGCGCAATAGCGCTGCAGCTTGTTCGAGTGCCGGTGGCCTCGTGAGACGACGCGTCGCCTGTCGGAAGCGGCACATCGTCGCAAAGTCACGACGCCGCAGACACCCGTCATCGTGCGCGCGAAGGCGGCGCCGAACCCGGACCTGACGCTGGTTGGTAAATGAATCCTAATGACGCAGGGTCGAGATCTGGGACGATCGGAAAGAGGCTGTTAACGCCAGTTGCGCCCGCAGGTCCGCGAGGGTCTCGGGCGAGACCGGCTCGCGCCGCACTTCGGGCCGCTCGGCGTGCTGCATGGCCGCGATCAGCCCCGACAACCAAAGCCGGCTGGCCGCCTCGCTTCGCCAATTCTGGTGCTGCCGTTCTGGCCGCATCGCTCGCCTCGTTCCCTGGTGGCGGGAGACAACCCCCCGACCGCCTTCCTGTTCCGGGTCGTACCCCGAAAGAATCCGGGGAGATGTGATCTGTTTCACATAAGTCTCGTCGGGCCCGGCTTAGACCGTCGCCATGAGCAAGCGGACCCAAACCTCATTCGACGTGCAGGACGACCTCCGCACCGATTACGCTCTGATCGCCACCGGCGTCGGAGCGGCCTTGGTTGCGCTGGTCTACCTCCTGCTGGTCTGAATCCGAGCCCAAAGCTCCCGGCGTGCGTCATTTCGCGCGCTTCTTGATACGTCTGCGCGCCAATCCATTAGGTTCATGTCACCCGGAGTTTTCCGTGGCGCGGTCACGGCCGCTTCCGGGACGGGCGAGTTCCGCAAAAACCGTCAAGCGCGGCGCGTGCCGCGGCTGCCAATCATCCACCATTTTAACTGAGCGGTTGATAGCGGTCAGCTTTTGCTTCCGCTTTGGCCTGAGGCGGCGCTTTATCCCGGCCCCGTATCCGCCCCAGAAAATTGCTAACGCTCGACCATGGCCCTGACTGATTCGAACGTCCTCAAACTCGCGCCCGAGCCCGGAACTCCGGCGTATCGGAGCGCGCCGCATAATATCGAGGCGGAACAGAGCCTTCTCGGCGCGATCCTGGTCAACAACGACGCCTTCTACCGCGTCTCCGACTTCCTCGAGCCGAAGCATTATTTCGAGCCGCTGCATCAGACCATCTACGAGACGGCCAGCAGCCTGATCCGGATGGGCAAGATCGCCACGCCCGTCACGCTGAAGACGTTCCTCCCGGCCGACACCGATGTCGGCGGCATGACCATCGGGCAATATCTGGCGCGGCTCGCGGCGGAAGCAACCACCATCATCAACGCCCAGGACTACGGCCGCACCATCTATGATCTGGCGCTGCGACGCGACCTGATCGGCATCGGCGAGGACATGGTCAATGTCGCCTATGACGCGCCGGTCGACTTCGCGCCGCGGGCGCAGATCGAGGACGCCGAGCGCCGCCTGTACGAACTCGCCGAATCCGGCCGTTATGACGGCGGCTTCCAGAAATTCTCGCAGGCGTTGGCGGTCGCGGTCGATCTCGCGGCCAAAGCGTTCCAGCGCGATGGAAAGCTGTCCGGCATCTCGACCGGCATGCGCGACCTCGACACCAAGATGGGCGGCCTCCAGCACTCCGACCTCATCATTGTGGCCGGACGCCCGGGCATGGGCAAGACTTCGCTGGCGACCAACGTCGCCTACAACGTCGCCAAGGCCTATGTCGGCGAGGTCCAGGCTGACGGCACCATGAAGGCCGCCAATGGCGGCGTGATCGGCTTCTTCTCCTGCGAAATGTCGGCCGACCAGCTCGCCACGCGTATCGTCGCCGAGCGCACCGGCATTCCCTCCTCCCACATCCGCCGCGGCGGCATCTCGGAAGCCGATTTCGACAAGATCCGGGAAGTCTCGATCGAGCTGCAGTCGCTGCCGTTCTATGTCGACGCGACCGGCGGCCTGTCGATCGCGCAGCTGATGGCACGCGCGCGCCGGCTGAAGCGGCAGAAGGGCCTCGATCTCCTCGTGATCGACTACATCCAGTTGCTCTCCGGATCCGGCAAGCGGAGTGACAACCGAGTACAGGAAATCACGGAGATCACGACCAGCCTGAAGGCGCTGGCCAAGGAGCTCAACGTTCCCGTGATCGCGCTGTCCCAGCTCTCACGCCAAGTCGAATCCCGCGACGACAAACGGCCGCAGCTCTCCGACTTGCGTGAATCCGGATCAATCGAGCAGGACGCCGACGTCGTCCTGTTCGTTTACCGCGAGGAATATTACCTCGCGATGAAGGAGCCCCGCCCAGGCACGCCTGAACACGAGAAGTGGCAGCTTGACATGAGTCTTGCGCACGGAAAAGCCGAGGTCATCATCGGCAAGCAGCGCCACGGCCCGACCGGCACCGTCGATTTGGCGTTCGAAGCCTCGGTCACCAGGTTCGGCGACCTCGCGCCTGACAGTCAGTTGCCGGTTCGCAGCGGCAACGACTACTGAGTTCCTTGAACCAGACCGGCCTCTTGCGTAAAACGGCGCCATGACAATGGCGTCCGACCCGAAAATGATCCCGCAATCCGGCCTCCTCTCCGCGGAGGCCAATCAGGCTGCCGCGCTCGCAGCCTATGGCGGCGTGCTCACCGTCGATCTCGACGCCATCATCGCCAATTGGCGCAAGCTCGAGAAGACGGCCGTGCCGGCCGAATGCTCGGCCGTGATCAAGGCCGATGCCTATGGCTGCGGCGCCGCGCAGGTCTCGCGGGCCCTGAGCAAGGCCGGTTGCAAGACCTTCTTCGTCGCCACCATCGAGGAAGCGCGCACTGTGCGCGAAGCCGTGCCGGAAGCCGCGATCTACGTGCTCGGCGGCTATTTCCAGAACACCGGCGAGCACTACGCCAGGATCAATTGCCGGCCGGTGATCGGCGATCTCAACGAGCTTGCCGAATGGGACGTGTTCTGCCGCCGCACCGGCTGGACCGGAGGCGCCGCTGTTCACATCGACACCGGCATGAACCGGCTCGGGCTGACGCTTGCGGACGCGCAGGCCATCATCCCCCGCATCAACGCCGGCGATCACGGCATCACGCTGGTGATGAGCCATCTGGTCTCGGCCGAGCAGCTCAACAGTCCCGTGAATGCAAAACAGCTGGCAACCTTCCGCAGTATCGCCAGCGAATTTTCCGGCGTGCCGGCTGCGCTTGCCAATTCCTCCGGAATCTTCCTCGGCGCGCCCTTCCAGTTCGACCTGGTGCGGCCGGGCGCAGCGCTCTACGGCGTCAACCCGACGCCTGAGGCCGACAACCCGATGCAGCCGGTGGTCGACCTCAAGGCGCGCATCGTGCAGACCCGCAATGTCGAACGCGGCGAGAGCGTCGGCTATGGCGGCACCTGGACCGCGCGGCGGCCGACAAAACTCGCAATCATCGCAGTCGGCTATGCCGACGGCTATTTCCGCGCCGCCAGCTCCAATGACGGCACCCGCGGCGCCGAGGTCGTTGTCGCCGGCAAGCGCTGCCCGGTCGCGGGCCGCGTTTCGATGGACCTGATCGCGATCGACATCACCGACTTGGCCCCGAACGCGGCGCGGCGCGGCCACATGGTGACGCTGCTCGGCGAGGGCATCACCGTCGACGAGCTCGCGCATCATTTCGGCACGATCGGCTACGAGGTGCTGACCAGCCTCGGCCACCGCTACGCCCGCGTCTACAAGGGCGGCAATGAGGTGGAGCCGCTGGTCAAGCCGGAGCCCGCGCTGGTGCAGGCGGCCGAGCAGCCGCCCTCCCCGCCGCCGATCGAGCAGCCCGCGAGCCCGCCGCCGCTGCCGAGTTAGGGACGCGCCCGTTCTTCGGGCGCGGCGCAGCGCTTCTTCAGCAATGCGCTGCAGAGCCGGGGCCATCTTCTCGCACCGTACTCTGTCGCTTTCTGGGTCCCGGCTCTGCGGAGCAGCGTCACACGCTGCGCCGCGTCCGGGACACGAGACTTACTTCTTCCGGCTGTCGAGCGCCGTCTTGCAGGACGCGCTGAGCTGATCGCGCTTGGCGTTGAGGCAGGCGATGATCTTGCCGCCACCGGGCGCGATGCCGGCGCAGAATTTGTCATAGTCCGCCTTGCACGCGCCGCGTGGATCGGACGATTGTGCCGACGAGACACCGGAGAACGCGACGACGAATGCGACGACGAATGCGACGATGGCGAGGCTCAGACTGGACTTCAACATGGATTTGGATCTCCGGTGGCGGCGCAAACGACCGCGGCCGCAATCTCTACATGAAGATTGCGGCACTCAACGTCAACCGAATCTGTCCTACGACCGCGCGGCGAAGCCTGATGTCGCTGCCTCGCCCGTGGTCCTAGGGGCGATGATGCTTCATCGATCTCATCGCGCTCTATTATCCGCGCACCTTGTTATCGATAACCCACGCATCCATGCTCTCTTTGCACGCGTTGCCGATATGGCTCCTGTACCTGTTCAGGCAAGCAACAATGCGCCCGCCCCCCGGCACGACACTGGGGCAGTATTTGAAATATTCCACCCTACAGGCGATTTCCATTTTCTCGGCAGCAAGAGCCACTCCGGAAAATGCGGTTGCGGCCACGACTACGGCAAGGCAAAGCTTGGTCATCGTCAAACCTCCGTCGTGTTGATCGGCAATTTTGGGTTGTAAGCATACATCGTGGAACGCCGATGACAACGGTAGCGAGTCATTTCTGAAGATTTCCAGTCGTTGGGCCCATGAGGATCGCGACGTTCAACATCAACAATGTCAACCGCCGCCTGCCCAACCTGTTGCGTTGGCTGAGCGCGGCGAAGCCTGATGTCGTCGCGCTCCAGGAACTGAAGGCAGCCGACGGCGAATTTCCGGCAGCGGCCATCGAACAGGCCGGTTACGGCGCGGTGTGGCGTGGACAGAAGACGTGGAACGGCGTCGCCATCCTCGCCCGCAATGCCGAGCCCATTCTCACGCGCGACCGCTTGCCGGGAAAGCCTGATGATCGCGAAGCCCGCTACATCGAGGCCGCCGTGCGCGGAATCATCGTCACCAGCATTTACCTGCCGAACGGCAATCCGCAGCCGGGGCCGAAATTCGACTACAAGCTCGACTGGTTCGCGCGCCTCAAGCGCCACGCCAAGACCTTCATCAAGCAGGATCTGCCCGTGGTGCTCGCCGGCGACTACAACGTCGCGCCTAATGAGATCGACATCTATCCGACGCGGTCATGGGACAAGGATGCCTTGATTCAGCCGAAGAGCCGCGCTGCGTTTGCCTCGCTCATTGAACAGGGTTGGTGTGATGCGATCCGCGAACTGAATCCGGAGAAACGCATCTACACGTTCTGGGACTACAAGCGAAACCGCTGGCCGCGCGATGCGGGCCTCAGACTCGATCATCTCCTGCTGAGCCCCGCCCTGGTCTCGCGTCTGGCCAAGGCGGGTGTCGACAAGAAGGTGCGCGGCGAGGAAGGGGCGAGCGATCACGCGCCGGCGTGGGTGGTTCTGAAGGAGCGTTGACGGTGCCGTAGGGTGGGCAAAGGCGCTCTTGCGCCGTGCCCACCATCTTCTATCGCGAGTAAGGTGGTGGGCACGCTTCCGCCTTCGCTCTTCTAGCTACGGCGGACAAGTCGCTTTGCCCACCCTACGAGATCGCGCCAGATCAACGCCCGTAATACTCCTGCACCGTATCCCACGCCGCCTTTTGCAGCAGTTGGGTGGTCTCCGCATCCAAGCCCGTCGCATAGGAATTGCCGACCGGCGAGCGCCCGGTCAGCGCGGCGAGCGTCACACAGGTTGCCAGATACGTGCCCGCCGGACTCGGGTGTCGCTTGTCCGGCGCATACAGATTGAGCTCCGGCTGGAGCTTGCGCACGCGCGCGAAGGCGAGGCCTGCGGGAATCACGAGCGCATCATTGGCATTGCCGGCGAGCGTATAGGCCTCGGCCAAGGCTTCCGTCATCTCCGGCTTGTCGGCATAGGCCCAGGACATAAAGAACACCGGCCGCATGCCGTGGGCACGGACGATCTCGCTGTCCTTCTTGGCGAAGGTCGCGAACGCGTCCTTCAATTGCGGATGGATCGGGCACTGGCTGCAATCCATCATGACGACGGCGTCGAACTGCCTGCCCGGCTTGTTGAAGACGACGTTGTTCTGCTCGTCGAAGGAATAGGCGCCGATGCCGCCCGGCCGCAGCAGATTGTCCATGTCGTGCCAATCGAGGCCGGAGCCGCCGATCGTAGCCATGGTGTTGCGGTACGCCGCCTTGTTGTCAGCATCAGCCGCGCGCTCCATGAAGGAGAGATGCCCGGGCATGCCGTTGTTGTAGTAGAAGAAGCTGTTGCCGACGAACAGCGCGGCCTTGGGGAAGTCAGGTCCTGATGTCGTGACCTTCGGTTTGGTCTGCGCCTGCGCGTTGAAGCCGGCTGCAACGGCCAGACACATTGCGAGCATCACTCGCGCAAAACGACGCATCATGGCTTCCCCCCCTTTTTCTCTGGGGCCGGACCAAATCAGCTTTTCAAAATCGCCTCAAGGTCACAGACGCGCAGCGGACATGCGCGCGCCCTGCATGCTCACCACAAATTCCTGCCGTCGATCATGTTCACCGGCACGGCATCGAGATCGAAATCGTCGAACAGGCGCGCGTTCACCGCAACCTTGGGATTGTCGAAATCGGCCTTGCCGGTCGACCAGTCCGGCGACTCCGAATAAGTACCGCAGCCGCAGCTCGCGCAGAAATGATGCTTGACCGTGCGGCTGCCCCAGAGATAGGTCGCCACACTTTCCGGCGGCGACAGCAGGCGAAATTGCGCCGGCGTGTAATAGGCCCACAACGCGCCCCGCTTGGCGCAGAGTGAGCAGGTGCAGCGCGTCACGCTCGCCGGCGCCTCCGTCACCTCGAACACCGTCTCACCGCAATGACAGCTTGCCTCGATCGGCATGGACCCGCTCTCCGTTTTGTCAGGAGATGGTCGTAGCTTGCCCCTGCTGCCAACATGCTGTCAGCAGCGCAACTCGGTCATGGAGCCTCGTTCGCGGACAGCCGCCTGGCGTTCGCGGCCACGTGCTCGCGGTAGCGCTGGACGATCGCGGCCGGCGTTGCTCCCGCAAGCAGGCTCGCGGCCGCCTCGAAAGCCGCGGCGATCTTCTCGCTGACCATCAGCACGGCCTCCTGCCGAGCGCCCTCGTCGCCGTGGCTGAGCTTCTCGCAGCGCAGCCGCACCACCTCGCTCGCTTCGACCGCGAGCATCGCGCCCGCATACCAGGGAAAGCCGTTGTCGGATCCGCTGAGCGCCGCATGACGGTCGAGGGCGGAGAAAGAATGATGATCGGGCATCGCGGACCTCAAATTCTTTGAGTGAGCGCTCCGATCAATACGCCTCAAATTTGAAGGATCCGGCCGGGGAACTGATCGGATTAGCCGCGCCTGCGACACCCGCAATTAACCAAGGCTCTTGACGCCGACGCCCTGGTTAGCCTACTGGTCTGACCAAGATCAGACCAAGAAGAGACCGGGATGGAAGTGAAGCGGGCCACTGAGGGCGAAAAAGGGTTCGAGAAGGTGTTCGCCTTCCTGCGCGAACGCCTGCTTGCGGGCTCGCTCAAGCCCGGCGACCGCCTGATTTCCGAGCGCGAGCTGGCGACCCTCCTCGGCGTCAGCCGGCCGATCGTCCGCGAGGCGCTACGCGCCCTCACCGTGCTCGGCATCGTCGAGATCCGCGACCGCATCGGCACCGTGGTGACGCAGCCGGACGTCTCGGTGCTGAACGACTTCTTCACCTTCGCGCTCGCCCAGCAGGCGGACATGCTCGATGACGTCATGCAGGCGCGTGTCGCGATCGAGTGTCAGGCGATCCGGCTCGCCTGCGAGCGCGCCAACATTGCCGATTTCGAACGCCTGCAGCGTGCGCTCGCGAAGATCGGAGATACGATCGACGAGGCCGATGCCGGCGGCATGGCCGACTTCGAATTCCATCGCGCCATCGTCGTGGCATCGCATTCGGAAACGCTGACGGTCTTGCACGGTTCGCTGGCGGGGCTGCTGACGCATTCGCATCGCAGCCGCCGCGAGCTGGTGCAGGCCTTCCCGTCGATGAAGACGTACCTGATCGACGACCATCGGCGCATCTTCGACGCGATCATCGCGCGCGACCCCGAGCGAGCGGATGCGACGCTGCGCAAGCATTTTGCCATTGGCGACGAATACCGCAGGCGCGCCGTCGTCGGCGACATCGACAAGACCAGCGCCTCAGGCTGATCGCGGCAGGCCAACAAGCAAGAAACCACTCAACCAAGAAACGGACGACTGACATGGGACGGAACGACAAGGGCAATGTCGGCTTCATCGGTATCGGCACGATGGGCCGCGAGATGGTGCGCAACCTCCTGGTGGCCGGGCATGCGGTTCGCGTCTTCGATCTCAACGAAGCCGCCTTGGCCGACAGCGTCAAGGAAGGCGCGGCCGGCGCCAACAGCCCCGCTGACGCCGCGCAAGGCGCTGACATCGTCATCACCATGTTGCCCGACACGCCTCATGTCGAGGCGACCGTCTACGGCGAACATGGTCTCCTGAAGTCTCCCCCGCCCGGCAAGCTGATCGTCGACATGAGCACGATCTCGCCAGTCGCCGTCCGCCGCATCCATGCCGACCTGCAAAAGGCCGGCGTCAGCTTCATCGACGCGCCGGTCTCGGGCGGGCCCGTGGGCGCCAAGAACGCTGCGCTCTCGATCATGGCCGGCGGCGATGCGGCGGCCTTCGCGCGGGCCGAGCCGTTCTTCCGCGCAATGGGGACGACCATCACGCATGTCGGCGCGTCCGGCGCGGGCCAGACCGTGAAACTCTGCAATCAGTTGATCTGTGGCATCAACATCCAGGCGATCTGCGAGGCGCTGGCGCTCGGGCGCGCTTCCGGCATCGATCTCAATCTGCTGCGTCGCGTTCTGCTCGGCGGCTCCGCCGCCTCCTGGATGCTCGACAAGCTCGGCCCCGCGATGATCGCGGGCGACGTCTCCGCCGGCTTCCGGATCGATCTCCAGCTCAAGGATCTCCGCCTGGTGCAAGAGCACGCACAGGCGCTGAGCGTGCCGTTGCCCGGCACCGCGCTCGTCACCAGCCAGTACGTGGACGCACGCGCGCATGGCGAAGGCAGCAACGGCAACCAGGCGCTGTTCCGCGTCTATGACCGCATGACCAACCAGACCACCGGCTGAACCTGATACGATGAGCCTCCAACTCGACTTTCCCGCGGTGCTGGAGCGTTGGCCGAATTTTCTGGCCGGCGCGGCGCTGACGCTGGAGTTGGCGGCCTTCGCGACGGTGCTCGGCGCCCTGTTCGGCACGCTCGCAGCCGTCGGCCGCGGCTCACGAAGCCCGCTGATCGCGGGCGCCTGCAAAGGCTATGTCGAGACCATCCGCAACACGCCACTGCTGGTACAGATCTTTCTGGTCTATTTCGGCCTCGCCAGCCTCGGCCTGAAATTCTCCGCCTTCACCGTGGCGGTGGCCGCGTTGACGATCAATGTCGGCGCCTACACCGCCGAGATCATGCGCGCCGGTTTCGAAGCGATCCCGCGCGGACAGATCGAGGCCGCCGAAGGGCTGGCGCTGTCGCGACTGCAAATCTACTGGCACATCATCCTGCTGCCGGCGATCGAGAAGGTCTATCCGGCGCTGACCAGCCAGTTCGTACTGCTGATGCTGGCTTCCTCGGTCTGCTCGCAGATCTCGGCGGAGGAACTCACCGCCGTCGCCAACTACATCCAGTCGGACACCTATCGCGCCTTCGAGACCTACATCATCGTCGCCGTGCTCTACGTCATCCTGTCGCTGGTGATGCGCGCAGGCTTCTGGGGCCTAGGCCTCGTGCTGTTTCCGCGCCGGCGCCGGCTCGGCACACCGTTGTGAGATGACCATGGGCGGACATCTCAACATCAATCATCTGATGTTCCTCGGCCAGGGCGCGCTGTGGACGATTGGCCTGTCCGTGATCGCGCTGATCGGCGGCGGCATTGTCGGCTTCGTGATTGCGCTCGCGCGCATCTCGCCGCTCAAGTCGGTGCGGATCGCCAGCGGCGTCTATGTCCAGCTGATCCAGGGTACGCCGCTGCTCGTCATCCTGTTCCTCGGCTATTTCGGCCTCGCCGCGATCGGCCTCAAGGTCTCGCCGTTAGCTGCCGCCGGCGCCTCGCTCACGCTCTATGTCTCGGCCTATCTCGGCGAGATCTGGCGCGGCTGCATCCAGTCGGTGCCGAAGCCGCAATGGGAGGCCGCCGAAGGCCTCGCGCTGAGCCGGACCCAGCGCATGATGAAGGTGATCCTGCCGCAGGCGATCCGCATCGCGACGCCGCCGACCGTCGGCTTCATGGTGCAGATCATCAAGAATACCTCGCTCGCCTCGGTCGTCGGCTTCGTCGAGCTGATGCGGTCGGGCCAGATCGTCAACAACTCGCTGTTCGAGCCGTTCGCCATCTACGCGATCATCGCCGTCGTCTATTTCACCATGTGCTATCCCCTGTCCCTGTTCAGCCAGAAGCTGGAACGGCGGATGGGGCGTGGCAGGTCCAACCTCGCACCAGCCTGACATGCAGCAAAACCCCTCCTCCTCCGAACCGATCGTGTCGCTCCGCGACGTGCAGAAGAGCTTTGGCCCGCTGCGGGTGCTCGATGGCGTCTCCTTTGCCGTCGAACGCGGCGAGGTGCTGGCACTGATCGGCCGCTCCGGCTCCGGCAAGAGCACGGCGCTGCGCTGCATCGACCGCTTCGAGAAGGTCGACGGGGGCGAGATCGTCGTGTGCGGGCATCGCGTCGACCGCCCTGATGTCGATCTGCGCGCGCTGCGCCAGGACGTCGGCATCGTGTTCCAGAGCTACAATCTGTTTCCACATCTCACGATCGAACAGAACATCACGCTCGCCCCCTGCGCCGTGAAGGGCATGGCCGCCTCGCAAGCCAGGGACCTCGCCCGAAAAGTGCTCGCGCAGGTCGGGCTCGAGGAGAAGCTGCACGCCTATCCCGAGCAGCTCTCGGGCGGCCAGCAGCAGCGCGCGGCGATCGCCCGCTCGCTCGCGATGCAGCCGAAAGTGATGCTGTTCGACGAGGTCACCTCCGCGCTCGATCCCGAGCTTACTGGCGAGGTGCTGAAGGTAATCGAGCAATTGGCGGCGGACGGCATGACCATGGTGATGGTCACCCATGAGATGGGTTTTGCCAAAGGCATCGCCGACCGGATCGTCTTCATGCATCGGGGCAAGGTCCACGAGACCGGCCCCGCCTCGATCCTGACGTCGCCGGCGACGCCCGAACTCACGCAATTCGTGGGCACTGGAAACTTAAAATCATAACAGGAGAGGAGAACCAAGGATGACAAACAAGACACTGCTGGGGACCGCCACCGCGCTGTTCGGCCTCGTCATGATATCAGCCACGCCGGCGTCGGCCGACCTGCTCGACGACATCACGCAGGCCAAGAAAATCCGCATCTCGACGGACGTCGCCATTCCGCCCTCGGGCATGATGGACAGCAGCATGAAGCCGACCGGCTCCGACGTCGAAGTGGCGCAACTGCTCGCCAAGGATTGGGGGCTCGAGCTCGAATTCATCCAGACCACCGGTGCGACGCGCATCCCCAACGTCCTGACCGGCAAGGCCGACATCATCATCTCGACCCTGTCGGTGACGCCCGATCGCGCCAAGGTCATCGACTTCACGAAGCGCTATGCGACGCTGCAGTCCGACGTCGGCTGCCTCAAATCCTCGACCGTCAAGGACTGGCCCGACCTGAAAGACAAGCCGATCGGCGTCTCCCGCGGCACCACGCAGGACACCACCCTGTCCAACATGAAGGACAAGGACCTCAAGATCTCGCGCTACGACGACGACGCCACGATGGTGACGGCGGCCGTCTCCGGCCAGGTCGACTGCGTCGCCTCGTCGGCGACGATCATCAACCAGATCGGGGTGAAGAACCCGTCGCGCGTGTTCGAGTCACGGATTCCGCTGGCGACCTTCGACCTCGCGATCGGCCTGAAGAAGGGTGAGCAGCGCCTGATGGACAAGCTCAACGCCTGGATCACCGAGAACGTCAAGAACGGCAAGCTCAACGCGATCTACAAGAAATTCCATGGGGTCGAGCTGCCGCCCGACATGCGCAGCTGAAACCAGGGAAAATCGTGGCAGCCGCGAAGCGGCTGTCACGACCAACATAAAATCAAGAAGGACATCACATGCGTCTCGTCATCGGATCCGACCACGCCGGCTGGCCGCTCAAGCAGACCGTTATCGACCACATCCGCAGCCTCGGCCACGACGTCGTCGATGTCGGCTCCTATGACGACAAGCCGGTGGATTTCCCCGACATCGCGCGGGCCGTTGCGCAGAAGGTGACGTCAGGCGAAGCCGCACGCGGCATCATGGTGTGTGGCACCGGCGTCGGCGCCTCGATCGCGGCCAACAAGATGAAGGGCATTCGCGCCGCGGTCTGCCACGACGTTCATTCCGCCCATCAGAGCGTCGAGCATGACGACGTCAACGTCATGTGCATCGGCGCGCAGATCGTCGGCGCCTGGCTCGCCGTGGATCTGGTCTCGTCCTATCTCTCCGCCGAATTCTCTACGGACGAGGATTTTCGCCGCCGCGTCGAGAAGCTGCGCATCATGGACGAGCAAGGCTGACGGCCGGCCGGGATGGCATGCGCTGAGCGATTGGTTCCCTCGCCTGGAATGGATCGCCCGCATCGCCGGCCACGGCTAAACTCTCCCGATTCGTGGAGAGCACCTTGGCCTTTCTCTTCGTCCTCATCGTCGGCCTGATCGCCGGCACCGTCTCAGGCATCGTCGGCACGGGGTCGTCGATCATGCTGATGCCGGTGCTGGTCTATGCCTATGGGCCGAAGGAAGCCGTGCCGATCATGGCGGTCGCCTCCGTGATGGCGAACTTCTCGCGGATCCTGGCGTGGTGGCGCGAGGTCGACTGGCGGGCCTGCGCGGCCTATTCGGTGACGGGCATTCCGGCCGCCGTGCTGGGCGCGCGCACGCTGCTCGCGCTCCCCTCGCACGCCGTCGATCTCGCCATCGGCGTCTTCCTGATCGCGATGGTGCCGGTGCGGCACTGGCTGGCGCGGCACGATCTCAAGGCCAATCTCTGGCACCTCGCGATCGGCGGGGCGATCATCGGCTATCTCACCGGCATCGTGGTCTCGACCGGCCCGCTCAGCGTGCCGCTGTTCCTGTTCTACGGCCTGTCCAAGGGCGCCTTCCTCGCAACCGAGGCGGCCTCCTCACTCGGCCTCTACTTCGCGAAGTCCGTGACCTTCGAACGTTTCGGCGCGCTGACGCAGGACGTCTTCATCAAGGGCCTGGTCGCAGGCTCCTCGCTGATGTCGGGCGCCTTCATCGCAAAACGCTTCGTGCTGCATCTCAAGCCGGAGATGTTCCGCCTGGTGATGGACGCGATCATGATCGCGGCCGGGCTCTCCATGCTCTGGAACGCAACGCAGTCGTAATCGCGCTCAGGCGGCGAATTCGGGCGCGATCGACGGGCTGCCGGCGACGACGCGGCTTGTCTCAGTGGGTACCGCCTGCTTTTCGAGCCATTGCAGCACGGCGTCGAGCGGCTGCGGCCGATGGTAGTGATAACCCTGCCCGAGCATCACGCCCATCTCGCGCATGGCCTCAGCCTGCTCGGGCCGCTCGATGCCTTCCGCGACAAGCTTCAGCCCCAGCGTGCCGGCGAGCGAGGCGATGACGCCGACGATCGCCTTGTCTTCCGCGCTGTCAGGGATCTCGCTGATGAAGGCTTTGTCGATCTTGACCTTGTCGAGCGGGAAACGCCGGAGATGAGCGAGCGAGCTATAGCCGGTGCCGAAATCGTCGAGCGCGATGGTTGCGCCCAGGCGCCGCAGGCGGTGCAGCGTCTCGGAGGCGCTGGCGATGTTGTTGATCAGCGAGCCCTCGGTGATCTCGAGCTCCAGCAATGATGCCGCGACATCGAAACGCGCGCAGGTCGCGCGCAGCTCGGCAGCGAGCGAATGGTCGGCGAGCTCGGACGGCGGCAGATTGATCGCGATCCGGATCTGCGGCCTGCCGGCGGATGCCAGTCGCTGCAGCGCGCGACAGGCATCGGTCAGCACGTAGCGCGTCAGCCGCGCATTGTTGCCGCTGCGCTCAATCAGCGGCAGGAATTCGCCGGGACCGATCAAACCAAGTTCGGGATGGCGCCAGCGGATCAGCGCCTCGAGGCCGACAACGGCCTGGCTCTCGAGGTCGACCTGGCTTTGATACCAGACCTCGAACTGCCCGTCGGCGAAGCCTGCGGGAATGGCGAGCTCGAGATCCCGGCGGCGGCGATAGTCGCGCTGAAGCGCTTCGTCGAGCACGGCGACCGTGCCGGGCGCCTTGCTCTTGGCATGGTAGAGCGCGATGTCGGCGAGCGCCGGCAAATGCGACAGCTCGGGATCGCCGGCGCGGCGCACGGCAAGGCCGATGCTGGCGCGCGGCACGACCTGCTTGTCGTGCAGCCGGATCGGCTCGGAAATCGCATCTAACAGCTGGCGCGCGAACGCCTGGGCGGTCGCTTCATTGCTGACCTCGGGGCGGATGACGACGAATTCGTCGCCGCCGAGCCGGGCGACCCAATCCTGCGGTTCGACCGCATCACGAAGGCGCTCGGAGATGTGCACCAGGAACTTGTCGCCGGCATCATGGCCGAAGGTGTCGTTGATGCCCTTGAAGTCGTCGAGATCGATGAAGCAGAAGGCGATCAGCGAGTCCGGCGAGCCGGCATCGCCGCTCAGGGTCACCAGATGCTCGGACAGCGAGCGACGATTGGGCAGGCCCGTGAGCGGATCGTGCGCGGCCATGTGCCCGAGCCGGTCGAGCGCGCCCGATGTCGTGTGCTGCATGGCGTTGAAGGCACGCGCGAGCTGGCCGAATTCGTTCGTCGATTTGATGTCGGCCGGATAGGCTCGCCCGTCCTGCTTGCTGCGCTGGATCGCCGACATGATCGCGGTAAGCGGCTTGCCGATGAAGATGTTGGCCGATATCCGCATCGCGATCAGGGTGGCAAATGTTGCGAGCAGGCCGACCACCAGCAGCAGCATCAGCCGGCTGCCCGTGTCCGTGTAGACCGTCGCATAGGAATAGGCGATCGCGATACGACCGGCCTGCACGGCGATGTTGCCGTTGCTGTAGCGGATCGGACGCGAGACTTCCGATACCGCCTGGTCCGCCGGCCGCGCCACCACCCGCGCGATCGCGACGCCGGTGTCGTCATAAACGGCCGCCGCGGCAATGGTCTCGTCGTGCATGATCTCGTTGAGCACGCTCGTGACCTGATCGTAGCGCATCTTCCAGAGCGGCTCGGCGATCAGCTCGGCGCGGCTCTCTGCGGTGCGGGCAATGCGCGCGTCGAGCTGCCTGATCTGCGACCAGAAGCTCGATGCCTCGACGCCGGCGGAGGCGAGCAGCTGCACCACCAGCAGCACCGGCACGGTGGCCCAGATCATCGCACGGACCACCGAGCGCGAGCGCGACGGCGCCGTCGCCTGCTGCTTGCGATCCCGATCGGTCATGTCGTCACCGTTTCGCATCAGTCAGCAGCGCCTTCCGGAAGCGTCAGCGAAGAGATGAGCGCATCGATGGAGAAATCGTACTGGCCGCAGCGCCCCGCCCTCGCCCTGAAGCGTGCGAAATCGATCCGATCGAAGGCGCGCGTCTTGATGAGGTCTCCGACCGAAGCGAGATTGTCGCGCGTGATCGCGGACGTCCTGGCCTCGACGCGGGGCGATGCGGTCGCGAAATCGCAGCCGTCGGCGTAGTCGCGCAGGAGGACGATCGACCAGCCGCCGAGCAGAAAATGTCCGCCATCGGTCATGAGCAGACGGCCCGCCTTGATCTCGCGCAGCGCGTCCTCCGACCAGTTGAGGCCGACCAGCTGGATGTTTCGGCCGGGCGTGAGGCCGGCCGCGACCACCGCGCGAAGCGCGCCGAGCGCCATCGGATCGTTTCCGGCCCAGATGCCGGCAGGCCGGATCTCCTTGCGCGCGGCCCAGCTCAGATAATTCCTGGTGACCTGCTCTGCCTCCGACTGGGTCCAGTTGGCGAACAGCATCCGGTCCACCACCACGTCGGGCGCGGCGTCCACCGCGAGCTTGAGACCCGCGTTGCGGGCGATCGAGGCCGGCGTGATCTCGTCGCCGCCGATGCCGAGAATGTGGATCTTGCCGTCCGGGCTCTGCCATTTCTCGGCGCGCGCCACTTTGATCAAGGCATTGGCCATCCTCGCACCCGCGGTCTGGAGATCCGTCGTGATGTCGCCGAGCCAGGTCTTGAGCTTTTGCCGGGGCGGTCCGAGGCGCGCGGCGTCGTCGCCGATCAGCGTGTTCGAGAGCAGCAGCGTCTTGACCCCGGCGGCCTCGGCCGCCTCCAGGATGGGAACGGCGGCGGATTCCTCGTTCGACAGGATGAGGAAGTCCGGCTTGTCGGCGCGTGCCACCACGCCGAAGCCAAGCTCCTGCATGGTGCGGTAATTTCGTTCGCTGGTCAGCACCTCGACATGCGCGTCGAGCTTGCGGCCCGCGGCCTGCATGGTCTGCGCGACCATGTCCCAGTAGACCTCGCCGGTCTTGCCAGGGTTGACGAAAACGATATTGAGACGCCCGGCGTCGGCCGCAACGGCGCCGCCAATCGGCAGAAGAAGGCCGCAGGCCATGCCCACGGCGAGCATTATCCGCAAGACTACCGTCATTCGTTTCGCCATCCCGTATCGGTTTCGAAACTGGACCGGCGTCCGCTAACATTTGGCAAAGTCCGGAACGGCGCGGCGGCGTAGAGCTAACAAAGGGTGTATCGGCTGCGGTGAATTGGGCTAATGGGGGTTACGGCGATCGCCGTCTCGCCCGTCATTCCGTGCTATCAGCAAACCTGAAAACCCCGACTCGCTGTCCCCATGGCCAAGAACACGCTTTCCTTCGTCTGCCAGAACTGCGGCGCGGCCTATAACCGCTGGCAGGGCAAGTGCGAATCCTGCGGCGAGTGGAACACGCTTGCCGAGGAGGACACGACCGGCAGCGTGCCGGTCTCGATCCGCTCCAAGCGCAAGGGCCGGACGTTTGCGCTGGAGAGCCTGTCGGGGAAGACCCAGGACGCTCCTCGCCTGTCCTCAGGCATGACCGAGCTCGACCGCGTCACCGGTGGCGGCTTCGTCCGCGGCTCGGTGCTGCTGGTCGGCGGCGATCCCGGCATCGGCAAGTCGACGCTGCTGACGCAGGCCACCAGCATGATGGCGCGCGCCGGCCACCGCATCGTCTACATCTCCGGCGAAGAGGCGGTCGCCCAGGTGCGCCTGCGCGCCGAGCGGCTCGGCTTGTCGGACGCGCCGGTGCAGCTGGCGGCCGAGACCTCTGTCGAGGATATCGTCTCGACGCTGTCGGAAGGCGCGGTGCCGCGGCTGATCGTGATCGACTCGATCCAGACCATGTGGACCGACACGGTGGAATCCGCGCCCGGCACGGTCACCCAGGTGCGCGCCTCGGCGCAGGCGCTGATCCGCTTCGCCAAGAAGACCGGTGCTGCCATCATCCTGGTCGGCCATGTCACCAAGGACGGCCAGATCGCAGGCCCCCGCGTGGTCGAGCACATGGTCGATGCGGTGCTGTCCTTCGAGGGCGAAGGCTCACAGCAATTCCGCATCCTGCGCGCAGTGAAGAACCGCTTCGGCCCGACCGACGAGATCGGCGTGTTCGAGATGACCGGCCTTGGCCTGCGCGAGGTCACCAATCCCTCCGAGCTGTTCCTGTCCGAGCGCGATCTGGGCACGCCGGGCACCGCAGTCTTCGCGGGCATCGAGGGTACGAGGCCCGTTCTGGTCGAATTGCAGGCCTTGGTGGCCCCCACCTCGCTCGGCACCCCGCGTAGGGCCGTGGTCGGCTGGGATCAGAGCAGGCTCTCCATGGTGCTGGCGGTGCTGGAGGCCCATTGCGGGGTCAAGCTGTCCGGCCACGACGTCTATCTGAACGTCGCGGGCGGCCTGCGCATCCACGAGCCGGCGGCCGATATGGCCGCCGCGGCCGCACTGGTTTCATCCCTGGTTAATGCGCAGTTACCCACCGATGCTGTCTATTTCGGCGAGATTTCGCTCTCCGGCGTCATCCGCCCGGTGGCGCAGACCCCGGCCCGGCTCAAGGAAGCGGTCAAGCTCGGCTTCAAGCGCGCCGTGCTGCCCGAATCGGCCCGTGGCGGCGATGCTGGCGGCGACGCCGGACTGTCCCTGAACGCGATCAACAGCCTGACGACACTGGTGGCCGAGATCGCGGCCCGGGGCTCCCGCCGCGGCGACTCGAGCCCGCCGGCGGAGAAAAATGCCACACCGGCAAGATTCCGCCGTGGAGAGGGTTAGGTGGAGGTGACGTCCTCCGCCCCCACCGCTATACAGCCGTCACAAAAGCAGCATGGGATTGCGTGGTTGCGGCCTTGCCGGGAACGCCGTCTGGCCCTCACTTAGGGCCACGGCCAAGCACCGATTCGCTGAGCACCTTTGAAGTACGAGCGGACCCGACCAGCCGATGCCAGTAACACTCCTCGACCTGATCCTGCTCGGTGTGATGCTGATCTCGGGCCTGCTCGCCATGGTCCGCGGCTTCATGCGCGAAATCCTGTCGATCGCGGCCTGGGGCGCAGCGGCGATCGTGACGCTGTACTCGTTCTCGAAGCTGCTGCCGACCGCAAAGACCTATTTCAACAACGACACGGTGGCGAGCGTCGTCGTGGTCGCCGGCGTGTTCGTGGGCACCCTGGTCGTGGTCTCCGTGATCACGGTCCGGATCTCCGACATGATCCTGGATTCGCGCATCGGCGCGCTAGACCGCACCCTGGGCTTCCTGTTTGGCCTCGCTCGCGGGCTTTTGATCGTCGTGGTCGCGTTCCTGTTCTTCACCTGGCTGGTGCCGGACAAGCAGCGCCCGGACTGGGTCACGGGGGCCAAATCTCGCGTGGTGCTCCAGGGAACCGGGGATTGGCTGATGGCCCTCTTGCCTGACGACCCCGAGAACACCATCTTGAAGAGATTCAAGAAAAACAAACCAGATGATGATCAAGCTGATTCCGAACCGCAGCCTTCGGGCACTGGCGACGGATACAGTAAACCTGCTCGTGACAGCCTCAAGAAGCTGATCGAGAAACCTGCGGCGCGTTGATTAGGCCCTAAAAGAGAGGCGCGGACGAGATGCGACACCCTGACCAGGACGCCCAACTTGATCTCGGCCCAGCCGCGCTAGAGCTTCAGGACGACCTGGAGGGCGATACGCTCCGCGAGGAATGCGGCGTCTTCGGCATCTACGGCCACCCTGACGCCGCGGCCATCACGGCGCTCGGCCTCCACGCCCTCCAGCATCGCGGCCAGGAGGCCGCCGGCATCGTCTCCTACGACGGCAGCCGCTTTCACTCGGAACGCCGCCTCGGCCTCGTCGGCGACACCTTCTCCCGCCGCGAGGTGATCGACCGCCTGCCCGGCAATATGGCCGTCGGTCATGTCCGCTACTCCACCACCGGCGCCACCATCCTGCGCAACGTGCAGCCGCTGTTCGCCGAGCTCAATGCCGGCGGCCTTGCGGTCGCCCACAACGGCAACCTCACCAACGGCCTGACGCTGCGCCGCGAGCTCGTGAAGAACGGCGCGATGATGCAGTCGACCACCGACACCGAGGTGATCCTGCATCTCGTCGCGCGCTCCAGGCGCAGCCGCTTCATCGAGCGCTACATCGACGCCCTGCGCGAGATCGAGGGCGCCTATGCGCTGGTTTCGCTGACCAACAAGAAGCTGGTCGGCGCGCGCGATCCACGCGGCATCCGCCCGCTGGTGCTCGGCGAGCTCGACGGTTGCCCGATCCTGACCTCGGAGACCTGCGCGCTCGACATCATCGGCGCGCGCTTCATTCGCGACATCGAGCCCGGCGAAGTCATCGTGTTCGACGAGAACGGCCAGGACATCCACAAGCCGTTCCCGCCGATGGCGCCACGCCCCTGCATCTTCGAATACATCTATTTCTCCCGTCCGGACTCCATCGTTCACGGCCGCTCGGTCTACGAAGTGCGCAAGGCCTTTGGTGCGCAGCTCGCGCGCGAGAGCCATGTGCCGATCGACGTCGTCGTCCCGGTGCCGGATTCCGGCGTACCCGCCGCGGTCGGCTACAGCCAGCATTCCGGCGTGCCGTTCGAGCTCGGCATCATCCGCAACCACTATGTCGGCCGCACCTTCATCCAGCCGACCCAGGCGATCCGCGAGTCCGGCGTGCGCATGAAGCATTCGGCCAACCGCGCCGCGATCGAAGGCAAGCGCATCATCCTGATCGACGACTCGCTGGTGCGCGGCACCACCTCGAAGAAGATCGTGCGCATGATGCGCGATGCCGGCGCCAAGGAAGTCCATTTCCGCCTCGCCTCGCCGCCGATCCTCTATCCCGATTATTACGGCATCGACCTGCCGGATCGCGGCGGCCTCCTGGCCGCGACGCATTCGCTGGAGGAGATGCGCGAGATCATCGGCGCCGACTCGCTCGCCTTCCTGTCGATCGACGGCATGTATCGCGCCATGGGCGAGCCCGGCCGCGACCCCGCCAATCCGAAATTCTCGGATCATTGCTTCACCGGGGCGTATCCGACCCACCTCACCGACCAGACCCAGACCGAGCAGCAGCCGCGGCAATTGTCGCTGCTGGCGGAAGCGAGCTGACGAAAGACCGCGACGATGCAGCTGGCCATCGCCATTCTCTGCGGAGGGCTTTTGGTCGGCTTCATCGTCTTGCCTTCAGGCAGGGCATGAAGGTGCCGCCTGACAGCTCGGGGAACGGCCCGAACAATAGTACCAATATCCAGTAGGGCTGCGGCGGGAGCTCGAGGGCAGAAATTCCGGGCTTGTCCCGGCCATCCACGCCTGTAAAACCCCGCCATGACAAATCCCCTCGCCAACCGCATCGCTCTCGTCACCGGCGCCTCGCGCGGCATCGGCTTTGCCACGGCCAAGGCGCTGGCCAAGGCCGGCGCGCATATCGTTGCGACGGCGCGCACGCAGGGCGGGCTCGAAGAGCTCGATGACGAGATCCGGAAAGACGGCGGCAGCGCCACGCTGGTGCCGCTCAATCTCACCGATTCCGACGGCATCGCGCGGCTCGGCGCCGGCCTGCACGAGCGCTACGGCAAGCTCGACATCCTCGTCGGCAATGCCGGCGTGCTCGGCCCCTCCTCGCCGGTCGGCCACATCGAACTGAAAGCCTTCACCGACGTGATGGCCGTCAACGTCTCGGCGAACTTCCAGCTGATCCGCTGCATGGAGCCGCTGCTGAGGCAGTCCGATGCCGGCCGGGCCGTGTTCATCACCTCGGGCGCCGCCAACAAGGCCACCGCCTATGTCAGCCCCTACGCCGCCTCCAAGGCCGCGCTGGAAACGCTGGCCCGCGCCTGGGCGCAGGAAACCGCGAACACGCCGCTCCGTGTCAACCTGTTCAACCCGGGCCCGATCCGCACCCGCATGCGGGCCACGTTGATGCCGGGCGAAGATCCGGCGACGCTGGAGACACCCGAGCAGGTCGCCGAATTCATCGTCCCGATGTGCGCGCCTGACTGGACCGAAACCGGCAAGTTCTACGACTACAAGACCCGCACACTGATGAGCTTCCGCTCGCCGGCCTGATTGACTCGCGTGCCTCCCCGCGATTGACTGCCCGCGCTCAAGCGGCAGCAAGCCGCAAGCCAAAAAAGGGAGGTTGCCATGGCGCCGTGGCATGATCGCGCAGGGCTTGTCTGTACAAGGCTCGGCCGTGCGCTCGTACGAGTCTCTCACGCCTTCTCCATCCTTATTGCAGCCATCGCGTTCGTGCTTCCAGGCACGGCGACTGCGGGTGACGTCCCGACCTTCGCGGTCGATGCCTCCTGGCCAAAACAGCTGCCGAACAACTGGATCCTCGGCCAGGTCGGCGGCATCACCGTCGACTGGCAGGGCCATATCTGGGTGATCCATCGCCCGCGTTCGCTCACCGATGACGAGAAAGGCGCGAGCCTCAACCCGCCGCGCTCGAAGTGCTGCGTCTCGGCGCCGCCCGTGCTCGAATTCGACACCGACGGCAATCTGCTGCGGTCGTGGGGCGGTCCGGGCGAAGGCTATGAATGGGTCGGCCGCGAGCACGGCATCGAGGTCGACGAGCGCGGCTTCGTCTGGGTCGGCGGCAACGCCGACAACGACAATGCCATTTTGAAATTCACGCTCGACGGCAAGTTCGTCGCCCAGATCGGAAAGATCGCGCCGAGCCTCGGCAGCAACGACACCACGCAGCTCGGCAAGCCCGCCGAAACCGCGATCGACAAGGCGGCGAACGAAATCTACGTCGCCGACGGTTATGGCAACCGCCGCGTCATCGTGTTCGATGCGACGACGCTCGCTTACAAGCGGCACTGGGGCGCCTATGGCAACAAGCCCGATGACAATAAGCAGGCGGCGTATGATCCCAAGGCGCCCGTCTCCCAACAATTCGGAAATCCCGTCCATTGCGTGAAGCTCGCCAATGACGGTCTCGTCTACGTCTGCGACCGCATCAACAATCGCATCCAGGTGTTCAAAAAGGATGGCACCTTCGTGAAGGAGTTCTTCTTCGAGAAGAACACCCTCGGCAACGGCGCGGTGTGGGACATCGCGATCTGGCCCGATCCGAAGCAGACCTATTTGCTCAGCGCCGACGGCGAGAACAACGAGATCCGGGTGATCAAGCGCGAGGACGGCAGCGTGGCCGGCAGCTTCGGCCACAACGGCCGCAATGCCGGGCAGTTCCACTGGGTGCATGCCATGGCGATAGACGCCAAGGGTAACGTCTATACCGCCGAGGTCGACACCGGTAAGCGCATCCAGAAATTCAAGCTGACCTCGGACGCGCTCAAATAGCGTCTCAACACACTTTGCCCAAAGGTTAACCGACGGATGACGCTACGCCGCAGCGTCATCCGGCTTTAGGCGCATTGCCGCCAGCCGTGGGACACGGTAGAGCGATCAGCCGGAACAAGGCTCCGCAAGAGAGCCGTCCGCATATTGAAAATGGAGGAGACCTTTTATGACGACGACGCTCGCGCGCCGCTATGCGGCCCTTCTGGCCTGTGCCGCCTTCGGTTTTGCAACATCCGCTTACGCGCAGGACAAGACCGTCAAGATCGGCGTCTTGAATGACATGTCGAGCCTTTATGCCGATATCGGCGGCCCGAACTCCGTGGTCGCGATCAAGATGGCCGTCGAGGATTCCGGCCTGCTCAAGAAGGGCTGGAAGATCGACGTTCTGAGCGGCGATCACCAGAACAAGCCGGACGTCGGCGTCAATATCGCTCGGCAGTGGATCGACAACGAGAAGGTCGATGCGATCGCTGATACGCCGAACTCCGGCGTCGCGCTTGCGGTCAGCAACCTCGTCAAGGAAAAGAATTCGGTGCTGCTGAATTCCGGCGCCGCCTCTGCCGACTTGACCGGCAAGGCCTGCACGCCGAACACGATCTCCTACACTTACGACACCTACATGCTCGCCAACGGCACCGGCAAGGCGCTGACCAAGGCCGGCGGCGACACCTGGTTCTTTCTTACCGCGGATTATGCCTTCGGCCACGCGCTGGAACGCGACACCACGGCCGTCGTGACGGCAAACGGCGGCAAGGTGCTGGGCAGCGTCAAGCACCCGATCAACAGCTCGGACTTCTCGTCCTTCCTGCTGCAGGCCCAATCGTCCAAGGCCAAGGTGGTCGGCCTCGCCAATGCCGGCGGCGACACCACGAACTCGATCAAGCAGGCGGCCGAATTCGGCATCGTATCGGGCGGCCAGAAGCTCGCGGCGCTGCTGCTGTTCATCAACGACGTGCATTCGCTGGGGTTAAAGACCGCGCACGGCCTGACCTTCACCGAGTCCTTCTACTGGGACATGAACGAGCAGACCCGCGCCTGGTCGAAGCGCTTCGCTGCCCTGGCCAGCAAGAACGCGATGCCGTCGATGACCCAGGCCGGCAACTACGCGATGGTGCTGCACTATCTCAAGGCGATGGAAGCGCTCGGCGGCAACCCGCATGACGGCGCCAAGGTCGTCGCCAAGATGAAGGAGCTGCCGACCGACGATCCGCTGTTCGGCAATGGCCCGCTGCGCCAGGACGGACGCCGTCTCATCCCGGCCTATCTGTTCGAGGTGAAGAAGCCCGAGGAGTCGAAGGGTCCGTGGGACTACTACAAGCAGATCGCCACGATCGCGGCGGAAGACGCGGCCAAGCCGCTCAAGGACAGCGAGTGTCCGCTGGTGAAGAAGTAAGAGAGTCGACGCTGCCGTAGGGTGGGCAAAGGCGCGTAAGCGCCGTGCCCACCTTCTCTCCGCGAGTTGACGAAGTAGCGGTGGGCACGCTTCGCTTTACCCACCCTACGAAACCGTCTTCGTGGCAGATAGCGACCGCATCGCGATGGCGACACATACCACCATCAATACCGCCGCAAGCAGGAATGGCGCGCCGGGCAGATGCCACGGCGCGCTGGCGCCGATGAAATAGGAAAACGTCAGCGTGAACAGGAACGGCCCGACGAGCTGCGAGACGCTCTGCACGCTCGCGGTTGCGCCCTGCAACTGGCCCTGCTGATCGGGCGCAACCAGCCGCGTCATCAAGGATTGCATGGCGGCGCCCGAGATTCCCCACAGCGACATCACGGGAATGCCGATCCAGAACAGCGGGCCGGTCGGCGCCGCGCCGAAGATCACGAAGCCAATCGCGCCACAGCACAGACCGAGCACCAGCGCATTCCGCTCGCCGAGCACGCGCACGATCGGGCCGATGGCGAGCCCCTGCACCACCATGGCGCAGATGCCGACCATCGCGAGCGTCAGACCCACGGTCTTGGAATCCCAGCCGTAGCGATAGGTCGCATAGAGCACGAAAGTCGAGGGCAGCACGACATGCGCGACTTGTGCGATGAAGTTGACGATGGATAACGCGGCCAACGCCGCGTTGGAACGCAGCAAGTGCAGCGCTCCGACCGGATTGGCGCTGGTCCAGCGGAACGGCGCGCGCCGCTCCGGCGCCAGCGATTCCGGCAGGACGAAGAGCCCATAGAGCGCATTGGCAAAGCTCAAAGCCGCCGACGCCCAGAACGGCAGCCGCGGATCGATATCGCCGAGCAGGCCGCCGAGCGCCGGGCCCAGGATGAAGCCGGCGCCGAAGGCAGCTCCAATCCTGCCGAAGACGGCCGCGCGCCGCTCCGGCGGCGTGATGTCGGCGATATAGGCAAAGGCGGTCGAAATGCTCGCCGAGGTGATGCCCGAGATCACGCGGCCGATGAACAACCAGAGCAGCGACGGCGCGAGCGCCATCAGCACATAGTCGGCGGCGAGCCCGAAATTCGACAGCAGCACCACCGGCCGCCGTCCGAAGCGATCCGACAGCGCGCCGAGCACCGGCGAGAACACGAACTGCATCAGCGCCCAGGCGGTGCCGAACAGGCCGAAGATGCGGGCCGCATGCGCGGTGTCGTTGTCGACGAAGCTCTCGATCAGCTTCGGCAGGATCGGCATGATCCCGCCGAGCGCGAGCATGTCGAGCAGGATGGTGACGAAGATGAAGGCGACGGCACCACGCCGGACCGGCGCAGCGCTTCGCGCCGTCGCCTCGCCGGCATCGTTGCTCACGACGGCCGCTTGCGCTTGTGGGCGAAGGGGTTGGCCTTTTCGCGCAAGGTGATGCGCACCGGCGTACCCGGCAGCTCAAAGGCCTCGCGCATGGAATTGGTCAGGTAGCGCAAATAGGACTGCGGCACCGCGTCCGCGCGCGAGCAGAACAGCACGAAGCTCGGCGGACGCGCCTTGTTCTGCGTGATATAATTCAGCTTGAGCCGTCTGCCGGACACCGCCGGCGGCGGATTGGCCTGCACGGCCTGCTCGAACCAGCGATTGAGCGCGGAAGTCGGCACGCGCCTGTTCCAGACCGCGTAGGCGTCCTGGATCGCCTGCATCAGCCGATCGATGCCCTCGCCCATCAGACCTGATACGGCGACGATCGGCACGCCCTTGATCTGCGGCAGCCAATGGTCGGCATCCCGGCGCAGGCCCGAGATGGCGCCGCCGCCCTTGGTCTCCATCAAATCCCATTTGTTGACTGCGAGCACGACCGCGCGGCCTTCGCGCTCGATCAGATCGGCGATGCGCAGATCCTGCTCCTCGAAGCGGTTCTGCGTATCCATCATCATCACGACGACTTCGGCAAAGCGGACCGCGCGCAACGCGTCGGCGACCGAGAGCTTCTCGAGCTTTTCCTCGATGCGCGAGCGACGGCGCAGGCCTGCGGTATCGAACACGCGAAATTCGCGGCCCCTCCAGTTGATCTCGACCGCGATGGAATCGCGCGTGGTGCCTGCCTCCGGGCTCGTCAGCAGGCGCTCCTCGCCGAGCAGATGGTTGATCAGCGTCGACTTGCCGGCATTGGGCCGGCCGACGATGGCGACGCGGATCGGACGCGTCGCGGCCTCCTCCTCGGTCAGCGGCTCATCGTCATCGGCTTCATCTTCGTCGACAGGCTCCGGCATCAACTCACGGAGCGCGTCATACAGCTCGCCCATGCCCTCGCCGTGCTCGGCCGAGACCTGGATGGGATCGCCGAGGCCGAGCGCAAAGGCCTCCATCGCGCCGGCATCGCCATGCTTGCCTTCGCTCTTGTTGGCGACCAGCAGTACCGGCTTGTCGGCCTTGCGGGCGAAATCGGCGAAGGCGCGGTCGGTGGGCGTCAGGCCGATGCGGGCGTCGATGACGAAGAACAGCGCGTCGGCCTGTGCGATCGCGGCCTCGGTCTGCTCCTGCATGCGCGCGGTCAGCGAGCCCTTGGCGCCCTCGTCGAGGCCAGCGGTGTCGATGATGGTGAATTCGAGGTCGCCGAGCCTGGCCTCGCCTTCGCGGCGGTCGCGGGTAACGCCCGGCAGGTCATCGACGAGCGCGAGCTTCTGCCCAACCAGGCGGTTGAACAGCGTCGATTTGCCGACATTGGGCCGGCCGATAATAGCAATCGTGAAGGACATCGGTCATTCGTGCGCTGCGAAGGCCGCGCCTGTCAATGTAATGAAGGGATCAGCGCGAAAAGCTGCCGCTCGGCATCGGTGCCGGGAAAGCTCCCTGCGATTGCTGCTGGGTGGTCTGGGTCGGTTGCGCCTGCTGGACGGGTTGATCCGGCGGCGGGGCGGTGGTGCGCTTGCGCACGATCTTCTGCTTGGGCGGCGGAGCGGCCGTGGGCGGCGCGGCCTCCGGCTGGGCCTCGCCGTCGACCTCGCCCGCCGGCGCCTCAGCGGGCGCGGCCGCGGTGCTGGCAGGCTGTTTGGTCTTCTTCGCCTTGGTACCCTTTGCCGGCTTGGCCTCGGGCGGCGGCTCGGCGGGCAGAGCCGCGACGGCCGGTGCGTTCGGATCCGGCTGCTGCTGTGCTGCGCCCTTGTACATCTCCCGCGGCACGCCCTGCTCGAGGCCCGGAACGCCCTCCGGGAAGACCGGCTTGCGGTCGCCCGGCAGCTTCTTCTTGGTGTCGAGGAAGTCGAGCATGTCGCTTGGATCGAAGCTGGAGCAGCCGCCCAGGATGCCCGTGAAGGCGATCAGGACGGCGGCTGCGATCAAGCGTGGCGTGCGGCGCATCTTGTGTCTCGTCTACGTCAGAGAGCCCGAAGGTCAGCTCTTGGTCAGCTTTTGGCGACGGGCGGCAGCAGGGCCTGGAGCGCCTCGGCGCGTGAGCGCAAACCGGGCGGCGTTTCGCCGTCCTCGGCAATCGCGTCGAGCCATTTGCGGGCCGCGGTCATGTCGTTGTTGCGCCAGGCCGATAGCGCCAGCAACTCGCGGGCGCTGTGGCGGAACGTGGATTTGGGCGCGGCGGAGGACTCCAGCCGCTGCTGCATGTCGGCATAGGACGCGCTGTCGACCAGCAAGCCGGCGGCGCGAATCTTCGCCAGGTCCTGCCACTCACCACCGATGCTGCGATCGGCGGCGATGTCGTCAAACATCTTGGCGGCCGCCTTGGGATCGCGGGGCGCTGCCTCGGCCGCGGCACGTAGCCGCGCCAGGGTGCGATAACCCGAGGGAGCCTTGGCGGCGAGCGCGGTGAAGGCGGCCTCGGCCTCCGCGTGCTTGTCCTGGTCGGACAGCTCAGCGGCCTTCTCGAAGGCGGCGCCGGCCTCGGCGGCCTTCTTGCCCTCCAGGTACTGGTAGCCGCGCCAGCCGCCCACAGCAGCCACGATCAGCACCATCAGGGCAATGAAGACGATCGAATACTTGTCCCACAGCTTCTTGAGCTGTTCGCGACGTACTTCCTCGTCGACTTCGTCAAATAATTCAGACACTTATGTTAATCCCATGCCCGTCCGGGTGCGCGCGCCAATGCGTTCGCGTCAGGAATCCCCGTCCCCCACGTGGCGGCGGGGTACCCTAACGATATGGCGGTGGCAAGGCAAAGCGAGCCCAATCAAGGCGTTAACCACCCGGAACAGCCCGGACCGGCCTGTCCGGCTCAGGTTCCCAGGAGCTCCCGCAGCTGCCGCTTCAGCACCTTGCCGTTGGCATTGCGCGGCAGCGGCTCGGGGGTGATCGCCATGGTTTCGGGGACCTTGTAGTCGGACAGCCGCTCCGCGCACCAGGCGCGCAAGGCCTCGCCGGTCACCGGGGCGCGCGTCACCACCACGGCGTGGACGCGCTCGCCCAGCACCGGGCAGGCCTTGGCAATGATCGCGCTCTCGACCACGGCGGGGTGGCCGGCCAGCACGGACTCGACCTCGGCCGAATAGATCTTCAGGCCGCCGCGATTGATCATGTCCTTCTGCCGGTCGAACACGCGGACAAACCCCTCCGCATCGACCGAGCCGAGATCACCGGAATGCCAGAAGCCACCCGTGAAGCTTTCGGCCGTCGCCTTCGGATTATTCCAGTAGCCCTTGATGACGGAGGCGCTCTGGATCCAGAGCTCGCCGATCTCGCCAGCGGGCAGCTCGCGCCCGTCCGCTCCCATCGCGACGATGCGGGCACCCGGACACGGCAGGCCGACACTGTCGATGTGGCTCGCGGTCAGCTCGCCCGGCATGATCGTCGAGGGCGACGTCGTCTCGGTCGAGCCGTAGCAGTTCGCGAGCTTCAGGCCGGGAATCGTCGCCTTGAGCTTCTCGATGGTCGCGACCGGCATCGGCGCGCCGCCAAAGCCGCCGATGCGCCAGCTCGAGAGATCGTAGCTGTCGAAATCGGGCTGGAGCAGGCAGAGATTGTACATCGCCGGCACCATCACGGTGTAGGTGACGCGCTCGCGCGCGGCGAGCCTGAGATAATCGGCAGCCTTGAACTCGGGCATGATGATCAGCGCGCCGCCGCAGCGGATCATGGTCGTGATGTTGGCTACGACGCCGGTGACGTGGCCGAGCGGCACCGCCGCGATCGAACGGTCCGCTTCCGTCAATTGCAGGCAGGAGACGAACACCATCGAGGAATGGACGATGTTGCAATGGGCGAGCATCGCGCCCTTCGGCTTGCCCGTCGTGCCCGAGGTGTACAGGATCATCGCGGTGTCCTCCTCGCCGATCTCGACCGGCGCCGGTGCCGGGACGTTGTCGGCGAGCACGGCGAAACGCGACAGGGCCTGATCGCTGTCGACGGCGATGCGGCGGATGACGTCGGGAACATCAAGCGCATCGGGCAGCCGCTCGGTGAGCCCTGCTTCATGGATCAGGATCCTGGCGCCGCAATCGGCGAGGACATAGGCGATCTCAGGCTTCTGCTGGCGCGTGCCGAGCAGCACCGTCACCAGCCCCTCATGCGCAGCGGCAAACAGCAGCAGTGGAAATTCGATACGATTGCCGAGCAGGATCGCGACGCGATCGCCACGCTGCAGGCCGAGCTTGCGAAAGCCCGCCGCGATCCGCGCGGCCTGCTCCACGGCCTGCCGCCAGCTCAACCGGACATCGCCTGCGATCAGCGCTTCGCCGTCAGGATTGCGGGCGCAAGCGTCCGCGATCATCGCCCACAGGCTCGCCGGCCGGTCGCTGAAGGCCGGCACCACCCGATCGCCGAAGCGCGCCTCGAACCGCATCGGCGGGATCTGAGATTGCGACCAGTCCATCGGGATGCCCTCGGCTGTTGCTTGTCACGTTCCGCGCACGGCTGCGCGGAACCGTCTTGCGCTGATCGGCTGTCGTTAGCCCCCCATGACGGGAACGCCGATCACAACCGGGTGGAATGCGAAAGCCAGCGCGAGATAGGCGACGACGCCGACTGCAACAGCGATCAGATCATTGGTCACCCCACCCACTGGAATCGGCGGGCCGCCGCCATCGGTGCGATGCTTCAGCGAGATGCGGTCGTACACGGCCCAGCCCAGGAACGAGCCAAACAGGATGATGGAGCCGAGATCGCCATTGGCAAGCAGATGCGCGGCCGCCCACAATTTGATGCCCGCCAGCATCGGATGCTTCAGCGTCGCATAGATGCGCCCGCGCAAGTAGGACGCCACCACCAGGATGACCGCGGGCAGCATCAGCGCGACTGTAATGTGCTTGAATGCGACCGGCGGCTCCCAAACCGGGATCATTCCGGCAGCGCGATAATGGGCAAAGCCCCAGATGATCAGCGCCAATCCCGCAAGCGAGACGGCCGCATAGAGGATCTTGTAGGTCCCCTCGCCCAGTCTCGCGATCGCTTGCGCGCGCGCCTCTCGTTTCGTTGTGAAAACATGGGCCGCAAAAAACAGCATCAGCCCCAGGATCATGACCAGCAGACCCACGACATCCTCCCCTCAACCAGCGCCCCCGCCCATGGCGTATCATCGATTGGGCGCGGGTCGCAACTCTCACGCCTCATGGTCAGGCGTGAAGGCTCGGGTCTGCAACAGCGCGGCCTTCATCCTGCGAGACCCGCGCAAGCGCAGTCCGCAAGATGCGGGGATAGAGCTATTTTCCAAGCTCGCGATTATCGACATAGCGGATCGCGATCGGGCGTCCGGCCAGAGCGCCGCCGAGGCCGCTGGTGAATTTGAGCGGCAGGCAGGCTTTCAGCGATGAATTGATCGCGTTGAGATAGGTCGTTCGGGTATCGGCCGGGACGCCCGCGGTCGCATAGGTCAGCTGCGGCGGACCGATCATGCCGCCTGCCTTGTTGAAGCTGAAGCGCACCGCCATCTGCATGCCCGCGCGCGCATTGTCCGATGGCGGCGACCAGCAGGTGCGCAGCTCGGCGAAGAGATCGCCGATCGTATCGAGATCGTGATCCGGCTTCCGGTATTTGGCGCGATCAGCCTCCGTCGGCACGGTTTCGATCGTGAGCTGGAGGTTCTGACCGTAGGGATAATCGATCTCGGGAATGCAGGGGCCGGGCTCGAGCGGGCTGCAATAGTACGGCGTGCAGGGCCGGCCGTCGAGCACGCTGCACGGCTCATGCGAAAACGGGATCGGATTGATCTGGCGGCGCTGCGCATCGGCGGCAACCGTCGATATCGCCAATAGGAGGAAAACGAGGATGCCGCGCCACATGATGCGAGCTCACAATGTCACACGCACAAACGTGGCATTGCCAACGAACGCGTCAAGCCTACGGCTGTTCACATGCTCGCGTTTAGCTCCGGTGTCGTCGCCCGGCTCGACCGGGCGACCCAGTACTCCGAGACGGCGGTGATGGAATCGAGAGGCTGCGGCGTACTGGATTCCCCGCCTTCGCGGGGAATGACAGCGGAGTGTGGCCACGCAGCAGCGCGCGGAGTACGCCCTACCCCTTCTTCTTGACGTCCTTGACGTTCGTGAACTCGATGCCCTCGGCGCGCTCCCTGGCGTAGCCGAGATAGAACTCGTTTCTCGCCAGATACACGGGATCGCCGTCGACATCGTCGGCGATGCTCGAGGTGTTGGCGGCGATGAAAGTGTCGAGCTTCTTGCGATCTTCGGATGAGACCCACCGGGCGAGCTGGAACTCGCTGACCTCGAACTCGACGGGCAGCGAATATTCCGCCTCGAGCCGTGCCTTCAGCACGTCAAGCTGCAGCGCGCCGACCACGCCGACCAGCGCCGGTGCGCCGTCGCGCGGGCGGAACACCTGCACCACGCCCTCTTCGGACATTTGCTGAAGCGCTTCCTTCAGCTTCTTCGCCTTCATCGCGTCGGTGAGACGCACGCGGCGGACGATTTCCGGCGCGAAGCTCGGCACGCCGACGAAGGTGAAATCCTCGCCCTCGGTCAGGGTGTCGCCGATGCGCAGCGTGCCGTGATTGGGAATGCCGACGACGTCGCCGGCGAAGGCTTCGTCCGCGACCGACCGGTCCTGTGCGAAGAAGAATTGCGGGCTCGACAGCGGCATGCTCTTGCCGGTGCGCACCAGCTTCGCCTTCATGCCGCGGCTGAGCTTGCCGGAGCACAGGCGCGCAAAAGCAATGCGGTCGCGGTGGTTCGGATCCATGTTCGCCTGGATCTTGAACACGAAGGCGCTCATGCGCGGGTCGGTCGCCTCGACCTTGCGCTGGTCGCTCTCCTGCGCGCGCGGCTCCGGCGCGAACTTGCCGAGGCCTTCCAGGAGGTCGCCGACGCCGAAATTGCGCAGCGCGCTGCCGAAATAGACCGGCGTCAGATGCCCCTCGCGAAAGGCGGCGAGTTCGAACGGTTTCGAGGCCTCGGTGACAAGCTCGAGCTCGTCCTTGACCGCGCCGACATCGAGGTTGGCGTTGAGCTTGCCGAGCTCGGCGATCTCGATCTGCTGTGCAGCGCCGGTCTTGGCGCCGCCGCCTTCGAGCAGACGCACGCCGCCATTGGCAACGTCATAGGTGCCGAGGAAATCGCGGCCGCGGCCGACCGGCCAGGTCATCGGCGTGGTGTCGAGCGCGAGCGTCTTCTCGATCTCGTCGAGCAGCTCGAACACGTCGCGGCTCTCGCGGTCCATCTTGTTGATGAAGGTGATGATCGGAATGTCGCGCAGGCGGCAGACTTCGAACAGCTTTCGGGTGCGCGCCTCGATGCCCTTGGCAGCGTCGATCACCATGACGGCGGAGTCGACGGCCGTGAGCGTACGGTAGGTGTCCTCCGAAAAGTCCTCGTGGCCCGGCGTGTCCAGCAGATTGAACACGAGACCCTCGAACTCGAACGTCATGACCGAGGTCACGACCGAGATGCCGCGCTCGCGCTCGATCTTCATCCAGTCCGAACGGGTGTTGCGCCGCTCGCCCTTGGCCTTGACCTGGCCGGCGAGATTGATGGCGCCGCCGAACAGCAGCAGTTTCTCGGTCAGCGTGGTTTTGCCCGCGTCCGGGTGGGAGATGATCGCGAAGGTGCGCCGCCGCGCCACCTCGGTGGCAAGCGGGGAACGGGCCGGCGAGTCGGCTGATATGGCGATGTCGGACATGGCGGGAGCGTTTGGCAGGGAAAATGGGCCTGATCAAGCCTCATGTGGTGATTGCGGAGCCCTACGGCCAGCCCCATATCCGCTCCCGGGGAGGACGGCCTCCCCCCTCATCAGCATATCCGCCGCGGGGACGACCCTGCCTTGAATGGAGGGTCGTCATGGCCTGGAGCATCCTGTTCGTCGCCGGTCTTCTCGAGATTACCTGGGCGATCGGCCTGAAATACACCGAGGGTTTTACCAAGCTTGTTCCGTCCGTCATCACGCTCGCGGCGATGGCCGGCAGCGTCATCCTGCTCGGTTTAGCCCTCAAATCGCTGCCCGTCGGAACCGCCTATGCGGTCTGGACCGGCATCGGCGCGGTCGGTACCGCCACGCTTGGCATCATTCTGTTCGGCGAGCCGGCCACGGCGTTCCGCCTCGCCAGCATTGGGCTGATCGTCGCCGGCATCGCAGGGCTGAAATTCGTCACCTGACGAGAATCTGGACCGCCCACCAGGTCAGCGCCGCGACAATGGCCGAGGCCGGGATCGTGATCACCCAGGCATAGACGATCGAGCTCGCGACGTTCCAGCGCACCGCCGAGACGCGGCGGGCCGCGCCGACGCCGACGATCGCGCCGGTAATGGTGTGGGTGGTCGAGACGGGAACGCCGAGGAAGGTCGCCATGAACAGCGTCGCGGCGCCGCCGGTCTCGGCGCAAAAGCCCTGCATCGGCGTCAGCTTGGTGATGCGCAGGCCCATGGTGCGGACGATACGCCAGCCGCCCATCAGCGTGCCCAGCGCCATCGCGGCCTGGCAGGACAGCACCACCCAGAACGGCACCGAGAATTCACCGCCGAGATGCCCCTGCGAATAGAGCAGCACGGCGATGATGCCCATGGTCTTTTGGGCGTCATTACCGCCATGGCCGAGCGAATAGAGCGAGGCGGAGGCGAATTGCAGGATGCGGAAGGCGCGATCAACCGCGAACGGCGTCGAGCGCACCGAGAGCCAGGACACGATCGCGACCAGCATCATCGCGAGCAGGAAACCGACCAGCGGCGACAGCACGATCGCCAGCACCGCCTTGGACAGTCCGCTCCACACCGCAGCCGAGATCCCCGCCTTGGCCATGCCGCCGCCGACGAGACCGCCGATCAGCGCATGCGACGACGAGGATGGGATGCCGAGCCCCCAGGTCACGAGGTTCCAGACGATCGCGCCGACGAGCGCCGCGAAGATCACCTGGGCGTCGACGACCGCGGGATCGATGATGCCGGTGCCGATGGTCTGGGCAACATGCAGCCCGAACACCATGAAGGCGATGAAATTGAAGAACGCGGCCCAGAGCACCGCGAATTGCGGCCGCAGCACGCGGGTCGAAACGATGGTCGCGATCGAATTGGCGGCGTCGTGCAGGCCGTTCAGGAAGTCGAACAGCAGCGCGACGGCGATCAAGCCGACGAGGACAGGAAGTCCGAGCGCAGCATCCACGGCGCGACCCCTGCCCTAAACTTGCTCGATGACGATGCTGTTGATCTCGTTCGCGACGTCGTCGAAACGGTCGGCCACCTTTTCGAGATGGTCGTAGATCTCGACGCCGACGATGAAATCCATCGCGCTACCATCACGGTGCTTGAGAAACAGCTCCTTCAGCCCGATGTCGTGGAGATCGTCGACCCGACCCTCGAGCTTGCCTAGCTCTTCCGTGATCGCGGTCAGCATCGCGACGTTCGGGCCGATCGACTGCATCAGCGGCAACGCGCGCCCCACGAGATTGGCGCATTCGATCAGCAGTCCGCCAATCTCCCGCATCGGCGGCTCGAAGGTGCGCACCTCGAACAGCATCACGGCCTTGGCCGTCTGCTGCATCTGGTCGATGGCATCGTCCATCGAGGTGATCAGGTTCTTGATGTCGCCGCGGTCGAAGGGGGTGATGAAGGTGCGGCGCACCGCCGTCAGCACCTCACGGGTGATGTTGTCGGCGTCGTTCTCGAACTGGTTGACGCGCTGACAGTAGACCGGCGTCTCCTCTCCCCCGTTGAGCATGCCCTGGAGCGCGATCGAGCCCTGGATCACCGTCTGTGCATGGCGGTCGAACAGGTCGAAGAACCGTTCTTCCTTGGGCAGGAAAGCGCGAAACCATCGCATCATGGGGATAGGCTACCGGTTGGAAATGGCCCGGCCCGAATAGGCCGTCACAAAACTGTCATAGACCATTTCCGCTCCGCGCGCGTGTCATCTCACGCCCGCGGAGCAGGATCATCCACCGGATTCGCGCACCAATGAAATTGGTGCGATATCAAAGGTTTATAGCGAGCGCCGGAAGTAATGAGCGATTTCGCCGATGACGCCGCGGCGGAAGGTGAGCACGCAGACCACGAAGATCGAGCCCTGGATCACCGTCACCCATTGGCCAAAACCCGCCAGATATTGCTGCATGGCGATGATCGCGAAGGCACCAACCACGGGGCCGAAGATGGTGCCGAGACCGCCAACCAGCGTCATCAGCACGACCTCGCCCGACATCGTCCAGTGCACGTCGGTGAGCGAGGCATTCTGCGCCACGAACACCTTCAGCGATCCGGCAAAGCCGGCCAGCGTGCCGGACAGGACGAAAGCCAGGAATTTATATTGGTCGGTCCGGTAGCCGAGCGAGATCGCGCGCGGCTCGTTCTCGCGGATCGACTTCAGCACTTCACCGAACGGCGAGTTGATGATGCGGTAGATCAGCAGGAAGCCGGCGAGGAAGCCGGCCAACACGACGTAATAAAGCACCGTCGGCTTGGAGAGATCGAGCAAGCCGAACATCCGCCCCTGCGGAATGCCCTGAATGCCGTCCTCACCATGGGTGAACGGCGCCTGGAGGTAGATGAAGTACAGGAGCTGCGACAGCGCCAGCGTGATCATCGAGAAATAGATGCCCTGGCGGCGGATCGAGATATAGCCGGTGATGAGCGACAGCCCGAACGCCGCGGCGATTCCAACGAGGATGCCGAGCTCCGGCGGCAACGCCCACACTTTCAGCGCGTGCGCGCTGCAATAGCCGGCGGTGCCCATGAACATTGCGTGGCCGAACGACAACAGGCCGCCATAGCCGATCAGCAGGTTGAAGGCGCAGGCAAGCAGCGCAAAGCACAGCGCCTGCATCACGAAGAACGGATAGACGCCCGTGAAGGGCACCGACGCCAGCAGCAGCGCCATCACCACGAACACGACCATCTCGTCACGCATCGCGCGCGGGGTTACCGGCAGCGTGTCGTCCGTCAAGGCTGTCATATCAGGCCGCCCTTCCCGTCAGTCCCGTTGGCTTCACCAAGAGCACCAGCACCATCAGCACGAACACGACGGTGTTGGAGGCCTCGGGGTAGAAATACTTGGTCAGGCCCTCGATCACACCGAGCGCAAAGCCGGTGATGATGGAGCCCATGATCGATCCCATGCCGCCGATCACGACCACCGCGAACACGACGATGATGAGGTCGGCGCCCATCAACGGCCGCACCTGGTTGATCGGCGCCGAGAGCACACCGGCGAGCGCGGCAAGGCCGACGCCGAGACCGTAGGTCAGCGTAATCATGCGCGGCACGTTGATGCCGAAAGCGCGCACCAGCGTCGGATTTTCAGTGGCAGCGCGCAGGTTAGCACCGAGCCGCGTCTTCTCGATCAGGAACCAGGTGGCGATACACACCACCAGCGAGAAGATGACGACCCAGCCGCGATAGATCGGCAGGAACATGAAGCCGAGATTCATGCCGCCCTTGAGCTGGTCCGGAATCGCATAAGGCAGACCGGAGGAGCCGAAATAGTTCTGGAACACGCCCTGCACGATCAGCGCGATCCCGAAGGTCAGGAGCAGGCCGTAGAGGTGGTCGAGCCCCGTCAGCCATTGCAGCATGGTCCGTTCCAGGATCATGCCGAAGATGCCGACGATAACAGGCGCGATCAGCAGCGCCCACCAGTAGTTGATGCCGCCGAGGCTCAGCAGGAAATAGGCAACGAACGCGCCCATCATGTAGAGCGCGCCGTGGGCGAAATTGATGATGTTGAGCATGCCGAAGATCACGGCAAGCCCGAGACTGAGCAGCGCGTAGAACGAGCCGTTGATCAATCCCACCAGTAGCTGAGCGTAAAGAGCCTGCATCGATCCCGCACCCGGTCCCTTCGGCGTTGCCTGAAAATCGCCCGCAGGCCTGATGGCCTGCGGGCGGTTATCTTACTTCTTCAAGAGCGCGCACTTGCTCTCGGACAGCGGCGTGAAAGCCTGGTCGCCCGGCACGGTGCCGACCAGCTTGTAGAAGTCCCACGGCCCCTTGGACTCCGAGGGCTTCTTCACCTCGAACAGGTAGGCGCTGTGGATGGTGCGGCCGTTCGGCTGGATCTCGCCCTTGCCGAACAGGTCGTCCTCCGTCGGCAACGACTTCATCTTCTCGACGACCTTGACGCCGTCATGGGGATTGCCGCCGAGCGCTTCCAGCGTCTTGAGATAGTGACGCACGCCCGCATAGACGCCGGCCTGCACCATGGTGGGCGGCGCGTTGTTCTTCATCTTCTCGGAGAAGCGCTTGGAGAACGCCCGGGTCTGGTCGTTCATGTCCCAGTAGAAGGTCTCGGTGAAGTTGAGGCCCTGCGCGGTCTCGAGACCGATCGCCTTGACGTCGGTGAGGAACAGCAGCAACGCCGCGAGCTTCTGGCCACCCTTGACGATGCCGAACTCGGCCGCCTGCTTGATCGAGTTGGTGGTGTCGCCGCCGGCATTGGCAAGGCCGATGATCTTGGCCTTGGAAGCCTGTGCCTGCAGCAGGAACGAGGAGAAGTCCGGCGTGTTGAGCGGATGCTTGACGCCGCCGACCACCTTGCCGCCGTTGGCGGTGACCACGGCCGTGGTGTCGCGCTCGAGCGCCGCACCGAAGGCGTAGTCCGCGGTCAGGAAGAACCAGCTGTCGCCACCGGCCTTCACCAGCGCCTGCCCCGTGGTATGGGCCAGCATGTAGGTGTCGTAGGTCCAGTGCACCGTGTTGGGCGAGCACTGCGCGTTGGTGAGGTCCGAGGTCGCGGCGCCCGAGTTGATGTAGACGCCATTCTTTTCCTTGATGACGTTGTTGACGGCGAGCGCCACGCCGGAATTCGGCACGTCGACGATGATGTCGACCTTGTCGACGTCGAACCATTGCCGCGCGATCGCGGTGCCGATGTCGGGCTTGTTCTGGTGATCGCCGGAGATGATGTCGATCTTCCAGCCCTTCGCCGCAAGGCCGGAATCTTCGACGGCCATCTGGGCGGCGAGCGTCGAGCCGGGACCGCCGAGGTCGGCGTAGAGGCCGGACTGATCGGACAGCGCGCCGATCTTGACGGTCTTGTCCTGCGCAAAGGCTACGCCAGCCGTGGTGACGGCCAACGCCGTGCCGAGCAGAAACGACGCAATCGACTTTTTCATGCTACTTCCCTCGTGAATTTTCTCGTGGCCGTTTGACGCTTGGCCGTCTTAGACGCCGAGATAGGTGTGGAGCTTGTCCATGTTGGCGGCAAGCTCCGAATTGGAAAATCCGTCAATGATCTTGCCGTGCTCGACCACGTAGTAGCGGTCGGCGACGGTGGATGCGAACCGGAAGTTCTGCTCGACCAGGAGGATGGTAAAACCCTCCTTCTTGAGCCGTGCAATGGTGTGGCCGATCTGCTGGATAATGACAGGCGCAAGACCTTCGGTCGGCTCGTCCAGCATCAGGAAGCTCGCGCCGGTGCGCAGGATGCGCGCGATCGCGAGCATCTGCTGCTCACCGCCGGAGAGCTTGGTGCCCTGGCTGTTGAGACGTTCCTTCAGATTCGGAAACAGATCGAAGATCTGCTCGAGCGGCAATCCACCCGGGCGAACCACCGGCGGCAGCAACAAATTCTCCCGCACATCGAGACTGGAGAAAATGCCGCGTTCCTCCGGGCAGAACGCGATGCCCATCCGCGCGATCTTGTCGGAGGTCGCGCGGATGATGTCCTGGTTGTTGAACTTCACCGAGCCGGTCCGCTTGCCGATGATGCCCATGATCGACTTCAGCGTGGTCGTCTTGCCGGCGCCGTTGCGGCCGAGCAGCGTAACCACCTCGCCCGCGTTCACGTCGAAATTGATCCCGTGCAGGATGTGGGACTCGCCGTACCACGCTTCCAGGTTGCGGACCTGGAGGATGTTGCCGCCGGTTGCGGCTTTTGCGGGAGCGTCCGCGGTTGCAGTCTCACGCATGACCGGCTCCCAGATAGGCTTCCTTGACGCGCTCGTCCTTGGTGAGCTCGCTGTAATGGCCTTGCGCCAGCACCTGCCCGCGCGTCAGCACGGTGATGATGTCGGAGAGATTGGCCACGACGCTCAGATTATGCTCGACCATCAGGATGGTGTACTTCGCGGAGATGCGCTTGATCAGCGCCGCGATCTTGTCGATGTCCTCGTGGCCCATGCCGGCCATCGGCTCGTCCAGCAACATCATCTCGGGGTCGAGCGCGAGCGTCGTTGCGATCTCGAGCGCGCGCTTGCGGCCGTAGGCCATCTCGACCGCGGGCGTATTGGCAAACTCGCTGAGGCCGACATCGTTCAACAGTTCACGCGCGCGATCGTTGAAGCGGTTGAGCACGGACTTGGAGCGCCAGAAATCGAAGGAACTGCCGTGCTGGCGCTGGAGCGCGACGCGAACGTTTTCCAGCGCGGTGAGATGCGGAAATACCGCCGAGATCTGGAATGAACGGACCAGTCCAAGGCGCGCCACGTCGGCTGGCGCCATCGCCGTGATGTCCTGCCCCTTGTACAGAATTTTGCCGGCGGACGGTTTGAGGAACTTGGTCAAAAGATTGAAGCACGTCGTCTTGCCCGCCCCGTTCGGGCCGATCAACGCGTGAATGCTCCCACGGCGAACCTTGAGCGCAACGTCGCGGACGGCGAAGAAGCCCGCGAACTCCTTGGTCAAGCCTTCCGTTTCGAGAATGAACTCATCGGCCAAACAGATTTCCCCCTGCCCGCACAATACGCGTGGCTGTCCTTAGTTACTTCGGCTTTCCGGGGGCCTTGGAGCCTGTCCCGGAACGTCGCCTCCGGGCGCGGAATATGCCGGAGGTGACGGGGGTTAGGCAAGGCGGAAAGCTGAGCAGATCAGGTCTCCGGCCGGGAGGCTTATGCTCCCTTAGTCGGACGCGTTTTGATGTCGCCTGCCCGGCCTCCCGGTTCGCAAGGCACCGGTCATCAAGCCGTCGTTAACGGTCTTTCATCCCGCGCGCCAGCCTTCATAGAAAATTTTCCCGCCGCATGGATCATGCGCGGGTTTTATGCGTCGGGAATATTGTCTTGGAAATTGCCTTGGATTTTGCAAGCGCCGCTCCTTCTGTCGTCAAGTCGATCAGGCAGCGTGATCTCCTGAACACGTGGCTGCGACTTTATGCGCGCGGGCAGATGGTGCCGGCGATCTGGGAGTATCAGCCCGCGCGGCTCGAGGAAGAGCTGTCCGATCTCATCTATTATACCGTCGACATCTCGGCGCCGACGCCGCGCCTCATCATCCAGAGCGAGGGCACGCGCATCTCGCGCGCCTATGGACAGACCGGCAAAGGCGTTCTGCTCGACGACTATATCGGGCCGCGCCTCGCACCCTTCGTGATGCCGATCTATTATGAATGTGTGGCGCGCGGCCTTCCGGTCTACAGCGTGGCCGACGTCGACGACATCTATGGCCGCGTGGTTGCCTATGAACGGCTGCTGCTGCCGTTCCAGACCGACGGCAAGGTCTGCCACGTCATCGCCTCGCTCAAGACGTTCTGCGAGGACGGCGGCTTCGAGATCAAGAATCTGATGCGCGGAAATGACGCGCTGCCGCGCCCGAAACTGCGCGCGGTGATCGACCGCGATCTCTTCCATCGCGCCCCCGGCCGGATCGCCGCCGCCGACGTCGTCGAGTTCGCCGATCAGCCGGGCGTCACCACCGAAATCGTCGAGCTGAACTAGGGTCAGCGCGATTTCGCGCCGACTTACTTGGCCTTGACTTCCTTGGCATAGATATCCGGCTTGAAGCCGACCAGAAGCTTGCCGCCGACTTCGAGCACCGGCCGCTTGATCATCGATGGTTGCGCTAGCATCAGCGCCAGCGCCTTCTTCTCGGTGAGGCCTTCCTTGTCGGAATCCGGCAGCTTCTTGAAGGTCGTGCCGGCGCGATTGAGCAGCGTCTCCCAGCCAGCCTTGTCGCTCCACTGCTTGAGCTTGTCCTTCTCGACGCCCGCCGCCTTGTAGTCGTGGAACTCGTAGGCGACGCCATGGGTGTCGAGCCAGGCGCGCGCCTTCTTCATGGTGTCGCAGTTCTTGATGCCGTAGATGATGTTGGGCAAGACCTTCCTCGCGCATGCGTCGTTGGATGACTGCAGCGTTGTACGAAACTCCGGTTCGCGCGACAACATCGCGAACGAACCTCGCTCTCCGAACGGATACATCAATGCACGTCACTCACGATCCCGCCGCGGCCGTGTCGCCAACCATCGACTTCAACAGCTTCCTCGCGGTCGATATCCGCGTCGGCACCATCGTCGATGCAAAACCGTTCCCGGAGGCACGCAAGCCGGCCTGGCGGCTGTGGATCGACTTCGGTCCCGCGATCGGCGTGCGCAAGAGCTCGGCCCGGATCACCGAAAATCATCCGCTCGAGACGCTGGTGGGGCAGCAGGTCGCGGCCGTCGTGAACTTCCCGCCGCGACAGATCGGCCCGGTCGTCTCCGAGGTGTTGACGCTCGGCTTCCCCGATGCCGAGGGCAAGGTCGTGCTGGTGCAGCCGAGCAAGCCTGTGCCGAACGGCGGACGGCTGTTCTAGCCGCGCGATCGCCGGCCGGGCCGCCGCACCTCAGCCACGGCCCCGGCAACGGTTTGATCCTCCTGTTTCCGGACCGTCTGGACTTGACCAAGATCGCCTTTGATAATAAAAATGACTGACTGATCGTTTTTTATTAATGCCCGGCTTCATAGGTGCCGCATCAGGCAAACGCTCAAAACGACCGATCTGTCAGTTATTTATGGACGGCCAAAATGCCCAAGATCAGCGACAAGCAACGCGAAGGTAGGCGGCAGCAGATCCTCGAAGCGGCCCTTGCCTGCTTCGCCGAGCAAGGCTTTCATCAGACCGGCATGGCCGACATCGTCAAACGGTCGGGCTTGAGCCACGGCGCGGTCTATCTCTACTTCCAGAGCAAGGACGATTTGATCGAGGCGCTCGCCGACGACCGGCATCGTCGCGAGGCCGTGCTCAACTCGGTGGCGCAGGGATCGGGTGATCCGATCGAAGGACTCCACGCGCTGATCCGCGTCTACGCGCAATGGCTCACCGATCCCGCCGGCGAAGCGCGGCGTCGCGTCGGCATTCACGGCTGGGCGGAGGCCCTGCGCAATCGCCGCGTCCGCACCAGCGTCGTCGAAGGCATCGACATGCCGCGCGCGCTGATCGTGGCGCTGGTCGAGCGCGGGCAGCATGACGGCCTGATCAAGCGCGACCTCGGCGCCGACGCGGTCGCACGCGTGCTCATCGCGATCTTCCAGGGCTTCGTGCTGCAGAAATGCTGGGGCGAGGATTTTGACGTCGAGGCCTGCATGGCGGCCGTCGGCGGCGTGATCGAGGGATTTCGCACGACCAAGCCTGACATCAAGCGACGGACCAGGACGTAAGCGATGTCCTGGATTCACGATCTCCTCGCAGGCATTGGCGTCGGTCTCGTCGGCGGACTGACATCGGGCTTCATGGGTACGAGCCCGGGCGGCGGGCTTGTCGTCTTCACCGTGCTGCTGCTCGGCGCGGAGCAGCATGTCGCCCAGGGGACGTCGCTGATCACGCAGGTCCCGCCCACTGGCCTCGCCGGCGTGCGCCGCTACTGGCAGAGCGGCAATCGCAGCCCGCTGCAATGGATCGCCTGGATCGGCCTCGGATTTCTCGTCGGCGGTGCGGGCGGCGGTTACGCCGCGGCGGCGGTCTCCGACTCGGTGCTGCAATGGACCTACGTCGTCTATCTCGTCGCGCTGATCGCCCTTCTGATCCTGCGCCGCGACCGCAAGGACGGGAGCCACGCGGCCGTTGACCGAGACGTACTGCCTTGGCTCCCCCTGCTCCTCATCGGCGCGCTTGCCGGGTTTTCCTCCGGCTTCATGGGCATCGGCGGCGGGCTCGCGATCACCGTCGGCCTCGCCGCGGGCCTACGCGTCCCGCAGCACCAGGCGCAACTCGTCAGCCTCATCTTCTCGGTCATCCCGACCAACATTCCGGCGGCCTGGATCTACTGGAGCAAGGGGCTCATGGTCGGCTGGCCGGCGATCGTCGGGATTCTCGCCGGCCTCTGGATCGGCACCGATCTCGGCGCACGCGCGGCCAACGGCGTCAGCAAAGCGGTGCTGCACAGGGTCATGATCGCCCTCATCTCGGTGATGGCGCTCTACATGACGCATAAGGCGCTGACCTGATTCTACGGCCGCTTCGGAATGTTCAGCCCGCGCTGCACGGCAGGACGCGCCAGCCCCCGTTCGAGCCAGGCACCGACCGACTTGAACTGGCTGAATTCGACGAGATCGCCGGCGCCGTAGAAACCGATGAGATTGCGCACCCAGCCGAGCATGGAGATATCGGCGATGGTGTAGTCGTCATCCATGAACCACTGCCGGCCGGAAAGATGCGTCTCCATCACGCCGAGCAGACGCTTGGCCTCGCTGACATAGCGGTCGAGCGGCCGCTTGTCCTCGAAATCCTTGCCGGCGAATTTGTGGAAGAAGCCGACCTGGCCGAACATCGGCCCGATGCCGCCCATCTGGAAATGCACCCACTGGATGGCCTGGTAGCGGCGCGCGGCGTCCTCCGGCAGAAGCTTGCCGGTCTTCTCGGCGAGGTATTGCAGGATCGCCCCGGACTCGAACAGCGGCAGCGGCCGGCCGCCCGGACCGTTGGGATCGAGGATCGCCGGAATCTTGCCGTTCGGATTGAGTGAGAGGAATTCCGCCGTCTTCTGGTCGTCCTTGCCGAAGTCGACGAGGTGGACCTCGTAAGGCAGACCGATCTCTTCCAGCATGATCGACACCTTGACGCCGTTCGGCGTCGGCAGCGAATAAAGCTGAAGCAACTCCGGATGCCTGGCAGGCCAGCGCTTGGTGATGGGAAAGGCGGACAGATCAGGCATCGGGACCCCGGCTTCGTTCGTGAGATGCCGCCTAATCTAGGCGAGCCGTCGAACGGCGCAAGGCCGAGCAGTGATCATGCATCGAAGCCGGACTACAGGGGCCGCAGCAGATGCCTGGCGGCGTACGCGATATCGCGCTGCGCGCGTTGCTCGATGAAGAGCTGCCCGGTGACGAGCAGCGTTCCGGTGAAAATGAGCGCGAGCATCGCGGTCGCGAACTGACTGGCATCCTTCATCGCACGAGCTTCTCCGTCATCGGTTCGCACGGGGAACGCGGGCCGACCGTCGACAGTTCCTGCACGCCTCAAACAAATTGCCACTTTATCCCGAATCGAGGCGCGCGAGGCCGCGACCTCAATAATTGATCTCCATCCGCAGTCCGCGCGGATCGACCTCTTCGCCGCCGACACGCTGTGTGCTGTCGCGGGCCGCGACCGCGCAGGCACAGGCATCGATGAGATCGTCGCGGCCGATGCCGGTGCCATGACGCTGCGTCAGCCATGTCTCCAGGCGCGTGAAGCCGCGTTGCGCCAGCAGCGCGATGCGCTGCTCACGACCTTGCGCCGACGTCTTCTTCGGAAGAAGGACGCACCCTGCCAGATTCCAGAAAATCAATTCCGGATGCGCTTCGCCAATTGTCGCCTGGCGCACCGGCGTCATGATCTCGTCGACGTCCCTGATCTTCTCCCTGATGTTCCAGAGCTGCGCCGACACGCCCCTGCCCTTGCCTTCCCGCTCCCAATAGTGGCGATTGGCCGTCGCCATGTCGGGAAATGTCCAGAGATCGCGGCGCGCGCCAAGAAACACGGCAGGGCCGACCAGCTCGCGTGCACGCAAGTCGCAGGCTCGATAGCCGCTTGGCTTCAATCCGATCGGCATGTCGATCATCGCACGCGCATGCGGCATCGCAAGCAAGCGCGTCAGGCCCGGCGAATAATCAAAGCCATGATCGCCGCGCTCGTCGATCCAGGCTGCGACCCAGCCGAAGCGAAATCCATCGAGACCGAGATAGTTTGGCAAATCATGCGTCCCGACGTCGACAAGACATCTATGCTTCTCCCTCGTCTCGATGGCGCTCGAACAAGCGCTGCGCCAGCAGCGCATGGCCGAGCGTACCCCCGGCGCGCACGGCCGCGGCGATCAATGCCGCTTCGGCGACTTCCTCCCGCGTCGCGCCGGCTTTCGCTGCCTGCGCCGTATGCACGTCCAGGCAATAGGCACATTGCGTGGTGAGCGCGACCGCGAGCGAGATCAGCTCGCGATATTTCGGCGGGATCAATCCGTCCTTGCGCTCGACCGCGTGGTTGAACGCAAGGAACGCGTTGGCCTCGACCGGCGCGAGCGCCACGAAAGCCGGGACAGACTTCAGATCGTCAGGCGTTTGATAATCGGTCATGTCTCACCTCGTCAGATATTCGCGCATCAAGGCGCGGGCGCGATGCAGGCGCGCCTTCACAGTCTGCCTGGACGCTCCGAGCGCGGCGGCGATTTCGTCGATGGTCATTTCCTTGACGTCCCGCATCAGCGCGACATCGCGATAATGCGCCGGCAACGCTTCGAACGCAGCCGCCACGTCAAGACGCAAATCCGCTTCGGAGCGCGACAGCAGCAGGGCCTCCGCCTCGCCGTCGTCGATCGATGGCGCAAGCCCCGCCTTGCGCGCGAGCCGCAGACATTCGCGGCGGACCACGCTGAACAGCCACGCGGAAAAGGCGACGAGCGAGCGGATCGTGCCGACATGGCGGAACAGGATCCACATCGCCTCCTGGGTTGCATCCTCGGCATCCGCCGAGCTGCGGCAGGTGGCGCGTGCGTAGCGGCGGATATCCGGCTGCGCCGTCTCGAGCAGAGACGCGATCGCCTGGGGATCGCCGAGCCGGGCCGCCTCGAACAGGCTTGACGAGATCGCCGCCGCACTCACGACACGCCTCCTCGTCCGATCCCGGCCATCGCGCACATCGGGCAATAGCCGACGAGCCCCGTCAGTGCGAAGCCTGCGCCACCGAGCGCCACCAGCCACGCCGCGACGCCGGTGAGAAAAACGAATGCGGCAATCGCAACCGCAATTCCGAGCGCAACCCGCACCGCCTGATGCAGACCACCGATATTCTTCCTGTAGAATGCCATCACATCCTCCGAAATGAGCCGAAGCAAAATGCCTCGACCATCAGGAGGACGCGAAGACCCAAAAGGATTCGCGGGGGCGTGAACTTTTTTCGCGGTCAGCCCCCGACCGCCTGATAGGCCAGGCGCTTGAACTCGAAGAAGAACGGGTTCCAGAAGCCCATATGGCGCTGGGCCATCAGCACGCCGGCGGTGTTGGCCTGCGGACAAATCCACCAATGGGTGCCGGCAAGCCCACCCCACTGGAATTCGCCGGTCGAATTCGGGGGATCGAACGGCGTCGGCGCAAAGGTGACGGCGCCGCCGAGACCAAAGCCCTTGCCGGGGATCGGCCCGAGATTGGCAAATCGGATGGTCTGGCCCGCGGGCAACTGGTTCGTCATCATCTGCCGCAGCGTGTCCGGCTTCAGCAGCGCATCCGGACCGGGGAGCAGCGCGCGTACCAGCGCGAGCATGTCGGGCAAGGTCGAGACCAGACCGCCGCCGCCCGAGAGCCGCGGAAACGGCCGCCGATAGGCCTGCGGATAAGGGAGATTGTCGGCCCGCGTCAGGCCCGGCTTCATCGGATCGAGCACGTCGGCGCCGGTATAGAGTGCAACCAGCCTGCCCTGCTGTGCCTCAGGCACTGAGAAGCCCGTATCGACCATGCCGAGGCGATCGAAGATGCGCGCCTTGAGGAAGGTGTCGAGCGCATGGCCGGAGACGACCTCGACCACGCGGCCGAGCACGTCGGTCGCCACCGAATATTCCCAGCCCGCGCCGGGATGATAGGACAGCGGCAGATCGGCGAGCTTGTCGATCATGTCGGTCAGCGGCGTGAGCGGATTGAGCACGCGCGCCTCGTTATAGCCTTTGAACAGCACGGTGCCGGGATCGAAGATGCCGTAGCTGAGACCCGAGCTGTGGGTCAGCAGCTGGCGGATCGTGATCGGGCTCTTCGCCGGCTCGACATCGGCAAGGCTCGCGGCACCCTGCTTCAGCACCTTGCGATTGCCGAGCTGCGGCAGGAATTTCTCGACGGGATCATCAAGCCCGATGCGGCCCTCCTCGACCAGCAGCATGATCGAAGACGTCACGAAGATCTTGGTGTTGGAGAACGCGCGAAAGATGTGGTCGGGCCGGAGCGCGGCTTTTGCCTCGCCATCGGCGAAGCCGACGCATTGCTGATCGACGACATCGCGCCCCCGCAGCACCGCCCAGGACACGCCTGGAATGATCTCCTGATCGACGTAGCGCTGCATCGCCGTCCGCGCGGCGGAAAAATCAGGTGTTCTGGCGTCCATGTGTTTCCCCCAAATTATGGTTAGGATGGATATAGCGCGAATTCGTGGGAAATGAAGACCGTCCGATCGGCCCTCAAATCTTCATCAGCGCCGTGACGTGCAGCCGGCGACGGATCTTCATGCCCTGCCGTTCGTACAGCGCAATCGCCGAGGCGTTATGAGAAAACACGTGCAGGAACGGCATTTCGCCGCGCGCCTCGATCCGGCGCGCGACCGCCGCGAGCAGCGCCTGCGCGTAGCCGCGCCCACGATAGTCCGGATGCACGCAGACGGCCGTCATCTCGACGAACTTTCCCGGCTTCATCCGCTCGCCCGTCATCGCGACCAATTCTCCACCAACGCGAATGCCAAGGAAGGTGCCGAGCTCATGGGTGCGCAACGCGAACGGACCAGGCTTGGTCAGCTCCGTCAGCGCCATCATGGCGGCGACGTCGGCCGCGCTCAATTTGACGATTTCGGCATCGCGAAGCGGGCTGTCGGCCGGCGAGCCGATCATCTGCTCGCCGGTCTCCGCCAGAACGACCTTGAAATTGGCGGGAACGTCGACCGGCTCCGGCGTGAACAGCGCGGCAACCTGCGAGCCCGCCAGGAGATCACCGAGCGCGGCGAAGCTTGCCTCGGACATGTCGACCATGTCGGCAAACGGTGTCATGTCCACGGGATAGCGCCGCGCGCGCGGGCCGCCCTCCGCCAGATGCTTCTGGCTGGTCGTCAGCGCGCTCCAGATCGGACGATCCAGTAGCCGCTCATCGCTGTCGGACACCGGCCTAGTCCTTGTCGAAGCTGACGATGACGGCGGCGTTGGCGATGAGGATAGGATCGTTGGCCACTTCCGTGGCCGAGGGAATCTCCAGCCCGCCCTTGACCGCAGTTACGGTCACCGTGCCGTAAGGCAGCTCCTTCGCAACGGCGTCCTTGTCCACCGCCTCAGGGTTGGGCACCGCAATCGTGACATCGACGAACATGTCGTTCGCTGTCTTCCCGATCATCCGGAAGAAGCCGAGGCTCGAATGCCTGATGGCATCCGACACCGCACGCTTCGCCGCCTTGGTGGCGTCCCTGCCGTGGACGTCGACGCCCATGCCCATCTCGGTGATACAGCGAACGCGAGTCATTTCATAATTCCTGTGGTTGGTTGAGCTACGTTGATGCAGGTTGTTATCGGATTTTGGCTGATCAGCATACTCCGTCATTGCGAGGAGCAAAGCGACGAAGCAATCCAGACTGCCTCCGCGGAAAGATTCTGGATTGCTTCGCTGCGCTCGCAATGACGATGTGGCGAGAGCATCGACCACATCACGCTTTCGCCTTCTCATGCGCCCGCAGCTCGTCGACCAGCACGCGCACATTCTCCGAATAGTCGATCGGGATCACGACCAGATGCACGCCGCCCTCCTTGAAGGCCGCATCGAGCGTCGGGCCGAAGCTGTCGATGCTCTCGATGCGATGTCCTTTGGCACCGTAGGCCTTCGCGTAAAGGACGAAATCGGGATTGCCAAAGGTCATGCCGTAATCGGCGAAGTGATCGACGGCCTGCTTCCAGCGGATCATGCCGTAGGCGTTGTCCTCGAGCACCAGCACGACCAAATTGAGCTTGAGGCGGACGGCGGTCTCCATCTCCTGGCTGTTCATCATGAAGCCGCCGTCGCCGGCAACCGCGAGCACGCGGCGCTCGGGATAGAGCATCGCGGCCATCATGGCCGACGGCAGACCGGCGCCCATCGTCGCCAGCGCATTGTCGAGCAGCAGCGTGTTGGCGACGCGGGTTCGGTAGTTGCGCGCGAACCAGATCTTGTACATGCCGTTGTCGAGCGCGACGATGCCATTCTCCGGGATCACCTGGCGGATGTCGTGCACGATGCGCTGCGGTGTCGGCGGCCAGCGGGCCTCGGTGGCGCGGTCGGCGATGTGCGTGAGGATCCCCTCGCGCAACGGCAACAGCGCCGCCGCCTGCGGCAGCTTGCCTTCGAGCCGGTCGGCGAGCAGCTCCAGGCTCGGGCCGACGTCGCCGACGACCTCGGCATCGGGGAAATAGACCAGCTCGACGCTGGCCGGCGTGTAGCTGACGTGAATGACCTTCGGTCCCGACGGCCCCATGATGAAGGGCGGCTTCTCGATCGGGTCATGGCCGATCGCCACGATCAGATCGGCTGCGTCGATCGCGTCGTGGACATAGTCGCGCTCTGATAGCGCCGCCGTGCCCATGTAGAGATTGGTGCCGCCGGGCACCGTGCCCTTTCCCATCTGTGTCGTGAAAAACGGAATGCCGGTTCGCCGCACGAAGCTGGCGATGCCGTGGGTCGAGCGCGGCCGGCTGGTCGCAGCTCCCATCATCACCAATGGACGTCTTGCGGCCAGGATCATCTCGGCCGCACGGTCGAGCGCGGCGCGATGGGCCACCGGAATTTCAATCGGATGGACCGGGATCACGGGGACGGCGGGCACTTCGTCGCCCGCGATGTCCTCGGGCAGCTCGAGATGCACCGGCCCCGGCCGTTCCTCCATCGCCACGCGAAAGGCATCGCGCACCACGGTCGGAATGCTGGAGGCGCTGATGATCTGCCGAGAGAGCTTCGTCAGCGGCTTCATGGTCGCAACCACGTCCACGATCTGAAAGCGCGCCTGCCGGCTGCTCATGATCGGCTTCTGGCCGGTGATCAAGATCATCGGCATCGCGCCGAGATGGGCATAGGCGGCGCCCGTGGACAGGTTGAGCGCGCCCGGGCCGAGCGTTGAGAGACACACTCCCGGCCTGCCGGTCAGCCGACCGTGCGTGGCGGCCATGAAGGCCGCGGCCTGCTCGTGACGGGTCAGGACCAGCTCGATCTTGGAGGTGCGCAGCGATTCGACCAGGTCGAGATTTTCCTCCCCGGGGATACCGAAGATGCGATCGACGCCCTCGTTCTCCAGCGCCGCCACAAACAGGTCCGATCCTTTTGCCTTGCGTTCCTGCCCGCTCATGTCGCCTCCGCTCGCTGTGCGTCCCGTGGTCGGGAGCGGTCACATGGTAGCGGCTCGTGGCGCAGGCACAACTCACAAAGAGGCGGGCGATTGTTCCAACATCGTCAATACGATCGCAGCGAAGCAATCCAGAATCTTTCCGCGGAATTTCTGGAATTGCTCCGCCGCGCTCGCAACGACGCCGTTTCCGAATTCCGGTAGAGCGGATTGACCGACTGTTCGGACATTTTGCCTGTCGGGCTACGAAGCTCTACAGCTTCGCCTCGGCAAAGATGCCTGATATCCAGTCGAGGAAGACGCGCAGGCGGAGCGCGAGCTGGCGGTTTTGCGGATAGAGCGCGGAGAGCGGCGTCGGCGACGGTGGATAGCCTGCCAGCACCTCGACCAGCGCACCGCTGGCGAGATCCGCTGCGAAGCGATAGCGGGGCGCCTGCGTGAGGCCGAAGCCGAGCCGCGCGAGATCGGCCATGGTGTCGGAATTGTTGACGCGAACCCTGCTTGGCAGCACGACATTGCGCAGCCCGCCGGCGATAGAAAACTCCAGCGGCAAAACATCGCCGGTGCGCGATGAGATGAACGCGACCATCTGATGGCCGTCGAGCGTATCAGGCGTCGCGGGCAAGCCGTGGCTGGCGAGATAGCCCGGGCTCGCCACCGTGATTTCCTCGACCGTCCCGAGACGGCGCAAAATCATCCCGCTGTCCTCGGGCTCTCCCGACCGGATCGCGCAATCGATGCCCTCGCGCACGAGATCGACCAGCCGATCGCCCTGCCCGATCTGCAAGTCGAGTTGCGGATGGCGCGCCAGGAATTCCGGCAGGTGCGGCAAGATGAAGGTGCGGGTCAGCAAAGGATGTGCGTCGATGCGCAGCAAGCCACGCGGTCGCGCATCGCGCATCGTGGTTTCGGCTTCCTCGACCTCCGCGAGGATGGCGACGCAGCGGCGGTAATAGTCCTCGCCGTCGAGCGTCGGCGTGACATGCCGTGTCGTCCGTTCGAGCAGGCGCGCGCCCAGCCGCGCCTCGAGCCCGCGCAAAACCTCGCTCGCCGTCGAGCGGGGAATGCCGAGGTCGGCAGCCGCAGCCGTAAAGCTCTGCCGTTCGACGAGGCGGACGAACAGGCGCATGGCGTCAAACCGGTCCATAGCCGATTGTTCACCACAGCCGACAAGTGATGACAAGTTTTTCGCGATTATCCGGTCGCGGCGATCGGGCATTCTCGAACAGGAGCAACCACACCCCATCACACGGAGAGACCCATCATGCCTTTCGCCAATATCAAGATCCCCCAGGCCGCCTTATCGCGGGCGCAGAAGGCGGAGATCGTGCACAACCTCACCGCGCTGTTCGCGCACTATTTCGGCGAAGCGGCGCGGACGCACACCATGGTGCTGATCGAGGAAGTGCCTGATGGCGGTTATGGCCGCGCCGACGAGGTGTTCGTGGTTCCCGACGCCTATCGCGCAAGCGACGCCGCTACCTCACCTTGAGGCTGAGCTCGGTGCCGCCCTTGAGCGGCAGCGTCATCGATACGAAGCCGTTGTCGGGATCGCGGATGAAATCGAGATAGTCGGGCTCGGCATTGTCGTTCATGACGTAGCCGCCGACGCGCAGCTGCGGCGCGACGATCCCGATCACCTCGCGCGCCAGCGAGGGACCGCTCTCACCCGGCCAGCCGTCGATCAGAACGAAGTCGACGGGACCGCCGAGATCGCGCAAGGTTTTTCGCGCATCGCCCTCGCGGATCTCGGCGTAGTCGGCAAGGCCGGCCTCGGCGAGATTGCGTTTGGCGGTCTCGACCTTGGCCGGCACGATCTCCGAGCCGATCACGGTGCCGCCGCCATTGTCGCGGATAGCGGCCGCGAAATAGAGCGTGGACATGCCGACCGAGGTGGCGAACTCGGCCATGCGCGTAGCACGCAAGCCACGGCACAGCAGATAGATCAGTTCGCCCTGCTCGGAATGAATCGAAAAGCCCTGCTCGGCATAGGCGTGGGGATCACGGCTGTTGAAGGAACCGCGCGGCCCGCCGCCGGCCGGCCGCTGCCGCGCGCCTTGGAGGCGCGCGAGGACGGCGTTGACGCGTGGGTCTTGAATCGGGCTGTAGGGCCGATCATTCATGTGTTGCTTCGCCTCTCAGTTATTTGCCGAGGATTTCCGCGGCGGCACGATCCAGGATCGCCGCGATGCGGCGCGCCTCGGCGGGGTCGCTGCCAAGCCTGGAACGCAGCGCGCGCTTGAGGTTGTGGCGGGCACGGTGCAATTCGTCGGAGGCGTCGGCATCGAGATCGCTGACGCCAGCAAAGGCCTCGCGCACCTCGTCCATGCGGCGACCGATCCGCGACAACGCTTGCAGGATTGCATCCGCAGTGGCGCGGTTCTCGGCGAGATGCGCCTCGCCCTGCGGCGTGATGCTGTAGAGCTTTCGACCGCCATCCTGCTCGACGCTGCTGTGGCCGACCTCTTCCAGATAAGTCAGCGCCGGATAAATCACGCCCGGGCTCGGCGTGTAGAAGCCGTCGGACCGCTCCTCGATAATCTTGATCAGCTCGTATCCATGAGCCGGCTTTTCGGCGAGCAACGCCAGGATCACGAGTTGGAGGTCCTGCGAGGACAGCCGCCTTGCGCCGGGGAAATCGCCCCCCGGGCCGCGCCCGAAGAAGCCATGCCCGCCGCGGCCGAAGCGCCGTCCGCCGCCGTGCCGGCCCATGACGAAATGAGCGAAATGCCCAAAATGGAAGTCTTTGTGGTCTCGTCCGTGGTGCATATCGCACGCCCTTTTGTAAAACATATCTTACGATATAGTTTGCGATAGACAGTCCACAACCCACGAATCTGTGATCGGGCGCCTTGGCGCCGGTCCCGGCTCGGGGGACCGGCACCGCCGGGGGCCGATTACTCCGCGGCTTCGCTGTGGGGAACGCCCTGCTCGACCTCGAGCTGAAAGATGTCGTTGAAGCGGTTGAAGGCACCGCAGAGCGCGATGCGCCAGGTCAGCTCGACGATCTGGGCTTCCGAGAAATGCGCGCGCAGGCGGGCGAATATCTCGTCGCGGGTCTTGTTCCAGTTGTTGGTGACGGCGATGGAATATTCGACGACGAGCTTGTCGAGCTCATCGAGCTCGGGATGGTCTTTGTAATCGACGAGGCGCGCGGCGCCCTCCTCAGACACGCCCTGCACCGCCAGCTTTGGTGCGTGGTGCGAGACGCAATAGTCGCATTTGTTCAGCAGCGAGACCGTGACCAGCGCGAGCTCCAGATGGCGCTTCGAGACATTGCCTTCTTCAGCAAGATCGACCAGCAGCGACCACATATGCTTGAAGATCGGCAGGCGGTGGGCCATGACACCGGCCTGGTTCTCGAACGCGCCGTAGGTCGTCATCTTGTCCCACAACGGCCTCAGCGCCTCCGGCAGATCGTCCCTGGTCTTGATCGAAACGCGCGACATGGCAATTCATCCCTGGTTGGAAGACGCATGTTGCCATAACGGCGGGCCTTCGTCTCAAGTGCGAGCGCATGACACCCAAGACATTCGAAGCCCGCTGCCTGCGCCTGGCCGCGGCCACCAAGGTGGTGCAGTGGGAAGGCACCTCCGTGTTCAAGGTCGGCGGGAAGATGTTCGCGCTCGGCGGCGGCTTTGCCGCGGGCTCCGGCGGCTACATGTTCAAGGTCTCGGACATGGCCTATGCGATGCTGATCGAGCATGGCGTGGCACGACCGGCGCCTTATCTGGCGCGCGCCAAATGGGTGCAGCTCACCAGCAACAACGCACTTCCCGATGCGGAACTCACCGCCTATCTGGCGCAGGCCCATGCCCTGATCGTCGCAAAGCTCACGCGCAAATCGCGCAAGGCGCTCGGGCTGGACTAAGCACTCTCCACAACGTGATGTGCTGATCATCGTACTCCCATTGGACTTTTGTTGCACCGCACCTAGCTCGAAGCAAAGCCCATTCGAGATGGAGTGCTCCATGAGTAAGCCCAACACCACTGCAGCCAACACTTATCGCTATGAACTCGTGCATGATGATGATGACGCCGATTTCGTCGCTTACCAGCGCCGTCGCGAAGACGGGTTCTGGCAGACTTTTGCGACCTGGATGATTCCGCGCACGGTCTGCAACTAGAGCCGCGCGCTTTTCCTCGTACTTGTATCGGAGGCGGACGCCGCCTCCGACTTTCCCAGCGGGAAGGCGCTGCCCGCTCAGCGTTTCTTCTCTCCGGCCGCCTGGGTCGCGCGCAGCAGGTTGTCGCGCAGCCGGCTCACCGTCTTCTGCACCACCGGAAAATCGTCGCCGAGGCCGGTCGCCTCGATCACGGAGTTGCCGAGATCCTGTTCGATCAGCTTTCGGCCGGCCGGCGTCAGGCTCACGCGCACCTGCCGCTCGTCGGCGGGATCGCGGTGGCGCTTGATGTAACCGATCTGCTCGAGCTTCTTCAGGATCGGCGTCAGCGTGTTGGATTCCAGGAACAGCTTGTCGCCGAGCGCGCTGACGGTCTGCTCGTCTTCGTCCAACAGCGCCACCATGGCGATGTACTGGGTGTAGGTCAGTCCCACCTTGTCGAGCAGGGGCTTGTAGGCGCGGCCGAAGGCCAGATTGGCCGAATAGACGGCGAAGCACAGGAAATTCGACAGTTTTCGGCCTTTGCCGGCAGCTTTGGCGGGACGGGACACGTGAACCTCCGCAATTCGTGATCTCCGCGTCAATATAAATCGCATCCGATTAAATCGGAAGAGCTTGACCGGACAGAGCGACGGGTTTATTTCAACGCGCATCCGATTAGATCGGACACGATCTACATCGAACCCGAAAGGATGCGCCATGACCACCGCTGCAAAGCTTCTCTTCACCGGCAAGACCCACGTCACCTCCGGCCCCGACGGCGCCGCGCACGCGAACGACGGCTCTCTCGATATCAAGCTGGCCCAGCCGCACCCGGCCGCCGAGAACCTGTTCGCTGCCGCCTGGTCGGCCTGCTACCTCGGCGCGCTCGGCCTCGCCGCCGCCCAACGCAAGGTCAAGTTGCCGAGCGAGCCGTCGGTCGACACAACGATCGACCTGAGCAACGCCAATGACGCCTTCTTTCTGCGGGCCCGTCTCGACGTCAGCGTTCCCGGCGTCGATCGCTCGGTCGCCCAGGAGCTGATCGAGACGGCGCACGGCATCTGCCCCTACTCCAAGGCTGTCCACGGCAACATCGAGGTGACCACCACCCTCGTTTGACCCGCCATCAAGCGAACATCAGGAGTCGACCATGAGCCCCTATCCATTACGAACCCTGCGCATGCTTGCGAGCGCCGCCGTGCTCGCCACCAACCTTCTCACCCTGCCGGCGGCAGCCCAGCCGGCCGGCGTCACGCGCACCGACCTCCAGCACCATGATCTCAGCGCGCCCGGTCGCGAGGCGGTCCAGGTCCGCGTCGACCTCGCGCCCGGAGTTGCGTTCGGCCGGCACACTCATCCAGGCGAGGAGATTATCTATGTGCTGATAGGCGCCATCGAATACGACGTCGAGGGCAAGCCGCCAGTGACGCTGAAGGCAGGCGACGTGCTGTTCATTCCAGCGGGAGCGGTTCATGCGGCGAAGAACGTCGGCCCGGACACCGCGAGCGAGCTTGCAACCTATGTCGTCGCCAAGGACAAGCCGCTGCTGACGCTGGTGAAGTGAGACCGGCCGTCTCGATTGACCCGCACACAATATCTGACTAAAGTCAGATATCATGCTCGATCCCGTCTCCCGCGTCCGCCGCTTCAATCGCGCCGTGACCTCCGCCGTCGGCGCGCTCGACACCTCGTTCCTCGGGCGCGGCCGACCGCTCGGGGCGGCGCGCGTGCTCAATGCGATCGGACATGGGCGCTCGGACGTCGCGGAGATTCGCGACTATCTCGGGCTCGATTCCGGATTGATGAGTCGGCTGCTCCGCAGCCTCGAGGACGAAGGGCTGGTCGAGACCACGACACATGAGGACGATGCGCGCCGCCGTGTCGCGACGTTGACGCGTGCGGGACGGCGCGAGTTCGCAGCCTACGAGGCGCTGTCCAATACGCAGGCCGAAGGCTTCCTGGCGCAACATTCGCAGCGCGAGGCGCTGCTGGCGGCGATGGACCTGATCGCCTCCGCGCTGACGCGCGAGCGCGTCGCGTTGGACGAGATGGATCCACGGAGCGAAGCAGCACGTTATTGCCTGCGCGAGTACTATTCCGAGCTCGGCCGCCGCTTCAAGCAGGGTTTTGACGTCTCGCTGTCGCGCGATCCTGACGCCAAGGACATGCGCCGTCCGCGCGGCACCTTCATCGTGGCGATGTCCGACACGCTGCCGATCGGCTGCGTCGGATTGAAGGGAACGGATCACGGCTATGCCGAGATCAAGCGTCTCTGGGTTGCCCCCGCAGCGCGCGGATTGCGGCTCGGCCGGCGCCTGATGGACGCGGCCGAGAATGCCGCACGCGACCTCGGCGTCACGCTGCTGCGGCTCGACACCAACAGCGCGCTCGCCGAAGCCGGCCAGCTCTACCGCACCACGGGCTGGCGCGAGATCCCCCGCTTCAACGATGATCCCTACCCGGATCTCTTTTTCGAAAAGCACATCCAGTCATAGACCTCGTCACGCCGCCGCCACCGCGGTCTCGCCTTGCGGCTTCGCGAATGGCCTGAAATTCATCGCCATCAGGAAGGCGCCGAGGCCCATTGCCCAGGAGGCGATATAGAGCCAAGCGTAGCTGGAGAAGGCGTCGTAGATCAGGCCGCCGGCGAGCGGGCCGGTCGCCATGCCGAGGCTGCCGGCCATCGCCGTGCCGCCGATCACCGTGCCCATCATGCGCAGCGGAAAGTTCTCGCGCACCAGCACGGCATAGAGCGGCATGGTGCCGGCATAGATGAAGCCGAAGACGGCGCCGACCGCGTAGAACGTCGCGAGCTGCTGCGCGAAGACATAGGCGAGCGCGCCGAACGCCTGCAACAGCAGCCCCGTCACCAGCACGCGCTTGGCGCCGAAACGATCGCCGAGCAGCCCGAAGGCGATACGGCCGCCCATGCCGGCAAAACCCTCGATGCTGTAGATCGTCACCGCCGCGATCAGCGGGATGCCGCAGCTCACGGCATAGCTGACGGTGTGGATGATCGGGCCGGAATGGGTGGCGCAGCAGAAGAAGTTGGTGGCAAGCAGGATCATGAATTGCGGCGAGCGCAGCGCCTCGCCCAGCGACATCTCCCCTTGCGGCGCGCTCTCGCCCGCAGGCGCGGCCACGGCATGCGCCAGCGCGGGCGGGCGTCGCACCAGGAACGAGACCGGGATCATGATGGCGCCGACCACCAGCGCCACGATCTGCATCGAGGTGCGCCAGTCGTGGCCGGAGACGAGCCAGGCCGCGAGCGGCGCCATCGTCATCGGCGCCATGCCCATGCCGGCCGATACCAGCGACACAGCCAGGCTGCGATGGGTGTCGAACCAGCCGGTGACGGTCGCCATCATCGGCGCGAAGATCGCCGCGCAGGAGGCGCCGACCAGAAGGCCGAACATGACCTGGAACGCCAGCAGCGAAGTCGCATGACTTGCGGCGAACAGGCTGAGCGACAGCACCGTCGATCCCGTCAGCACCACCGGCAGCGGCCCGAATCTGTCGGTCGCCGTGCCCCAGGCCATGCTGGTGAAGGCCATCGCCAGGAAGCCGATCGTCATCGCGCTGGAAATGCCGGTCACCGACCAGCCGGTGTCCTTGGCGATCGGCTGGAGGAACACCGGCAGCGAAAACATGCCGCCGATCGCGACGCAGCCGAGCAAGCCGCCGGCGGCGACGATCACCCAGCGATAGGAGGAAGCGTTCATTTGGGTCTCCCGTCAGATCTGTCTGGGTGGAAGACGAATGGGAACTGCGCTTGCCGACAACGGCATCGAGGACACCAGATTTTTTTGGCGCCGCCAAACAAACCCCCGAAAACAACCCCATGCACAGTAGCCGGCCGCTGCCGGATCAAAGACTTACCAACGCCCTGCAACGCGAGGGGCGCGTTTGACACGTCGGGCAAAACACCGGCACAATGTCATCATCCCGCCAACGCGATCTCATCACACTCCGGACGCCGCCGATCTGGCGCACGCCACCGATCCGGTGCGCGGTCAATGCTCCGACTTCGGAGGGAATAGCTGCATGCCAAAGATTGATCTCGCCACCGTGCCGGGCCGAAAAGGCTCGGGTTATCCCGCGCCGCTCGACGCGCCCTGCGCCGAGCGCATCCGCCAACGGCTGGGCAATGCCGGAAAGCTTAAGGATTTCGGCGTCAACCTGATGCGTCTGCCGCCAGGCAGCTGGTCGAGCCAGCGCCACTGGCATTCGCATGAGGACGAGTTCGTCTATGTGCTCGAAGGCGAGCTGACGCTTGTCGAGGACGAGGGCGAAACCGTGCTGAGCGCCGGCGACTGCGCCGCCTTCCCGAAGGGAAGCGGCAACGGCCATCACATGATCAACCGGTCTGATGCGACGGCCGTCTACCTCGAAGTCGGCTCGCGCTCGCCCGATGACCTCATCACCTGCTCCGACGTCGACATGATGAGCCCGGCTTCCAGCGGCCGGTTCCTGCACAAGGACGGCACGCCCTATCCGCACGAATGAACGGCAACAGCGACGCCTCACATGGCTGCGCCATGCCGCCACTCGGTCACGGTCAGCCATACCGCCGAGACCAGGAAGTAGATCGCGCCGACCGCAGCGTAGCCCGCGACATTTGCGATCGTTGGAGACATCGGCGTCGTGGCCTGAAAGATGAAGAAGCCACCGGCCAGAGCCGACTGGCCGCCGCTGAGCACCATGGCCCACTGCGCGCCAAAACTTCTCCAGCGGCGAATCGCGGTCCCCAGCTGGAGCAATCCGGACAGGATCGCCCAGGCCCCGAAGACGCCGAGCACCCCGTTCATGCTCATCTGCAAGGCGACGAGGACCGCGACAGTGGTCACCAGGCTGACCAGAACGTTCAGCGCCTGCGTGCGATTTTGAGCGAGCCCGCCACTGCGCAACGCGTCGACCAAGTTCGCCGCCGCATCCCATGCCGGATAGAGCACGAGCAAGGCTCCGGCAATCGCCGCGGATGACGGCCCGACGGCAAAGGCGGCAACGACCCAGGCGACGGAGAACGCCGCCCGGATGAAGTAGTAGAGCTTCAGCCATTGCTCGCGGTCGGCCCGAACGAGATCCAATTGATGATGCGTCACTGCACTCTCTCCTTTACCTACTAGTTGGTAGTTTTCCCGCACAACAAGTCACCCTCGCCCGCAAGCTCACCTGCGGGCGTGTCGTTGTCGTCTCGTCGATATGTTTCAGTGCCTGGCGGACAACCGATCCAGCAGCGGCCCGGTGATCACACCGAACATCTTTGGATCGCCATAGGCACGCGCCGACAGCATCGCGCCGTGAACGGTCGCCATGAAGCCTTCAGCCTCGATCTTCGCTGCGCTGGAGAGATGCAGCTGCCCCTTCCGCTTGCCGCGCTCCATCACCGAGGTCAGCCACGACGCCAGCGAACGGAAATGCGCGCGGACCTCAAGCGCCACCTGCTCCGGCAGGATCGGTAGCTCGCAGGCAAGCAGCGCACACACGCAGAAAGGCGCCGTCGCATCATTGATGCACGCCTCCCAATACCGGACATAGCTTTTGAGCTGGTCGCGGGGGTCCGCGACATTGCGTTCGAGCGCGGACAGTCCCGCCTCGGCTTCCGCGCGATAGCGCGACACGAGGGTTCGGACCAGATCGACCTTGCTGGCGAAATGGTGGTGGATGCTCGGCTTGCGGATACCGACGATTTCGGCCACGTCGGCATAGCTGAAGCCGTTATAGCCGCCCGCGATGATCAGGGTACGCGCGCAGGCCAGGATGTCGTCGGCCGTCGAGGAAACGTTGGTCATGGCAGATTGACTACCTTCCAGTTGGTAGGCAGTCAAGAACGGGATGCTTCAACCATCCGTGAGTGGTAGGGAGCCTGCATGACCATTCGTCCCCTCCTCCGCTATCCCGATCGCCGGCTCGCGACGCCGGCCCATCCCGTCACCGCATTCGACGGCGCGTTGCGCGAGCTTGCAGCCGACCTGCTCGACACCATGCGCGCCGCGCCCGGCATCGGCATCACGGCGCCGCATATCGGCGTGCCCTTGCGCGTCGTCGTGCTCGAGCTCGACGCCAAGGCGGGTCCGCAAACCTACGTCAATCCGGAGATCGAGTGGGCTTCGCCCGAGATGATCCTGCACAAGGAAGGCAGCGTCTCGATGCCCGGCGTCAACGACGAGGTCCAGCGCCACGCAAGGGTGCGGATCAGCTACTGGGATCTCGACGGCAACATGCACAGCGAGGAGTCGGATGGCTTACGCGCCGTTTGTCACCAGCACGAGATCGACCAGCTCGACGGCATGTTCTGGATCCAGCGGCTGTCGCGGCTGAAGCGGGAACGGCTGGTGAAGAAGTTCGAGAAGATGTCGCGGGATTGAGCGCGTCGCACAGCCAGTGCAGGCTCGCCGACAGACCTGGTTGTGTCGATGCGTGTTGCAGCTCTGAGATGTTCATGGATTTCGGTAGAGGTCGGCACTGGGTCTCGGCATACAGAGCGAGATCTCAGAGAGAACTCCCGCCACTGCAGCTCCAGGTTTGCACGAAATTCAAGCCGATTGGCGTTGTACTTCCAGAGGGCGTGTACTCATTGAGGCGAGATGTCCGCTTTCGGATGCGAAGCAGAACTCACGTGCTCGATCCAAGCCTTACCGGTCGTGACCCAACTCGGACCTTCCGAGTTGCCGCAACAGCAAATGCCACCTCGGGGCAACAGGGCCCTCCCGCGATTACCGCTCACAGGTCCGCAACAAAGTGCTAGGCTCCTCCTGGCCCCAGCGAATTTTTGGCTGGCCGTTCGGAGAGCGCTGTGACGGAGCAGCGGGTTCAAAGGCGATTAGCGGCGATTTTGGCTGCCGACGTGGTCGGCTACTCTGCGTTGATGCAACGCGCCGAGGAAGCTACCTATGCCGAGTTCGAGCGGCTCAAGCGAGAACTGATCGAGCCGAGCCTCTCCCGCCACGAAGGCCGTCTAATCAAGACAACGGGTGATGGCGCACTCGCCGAGTTCGCCAGTCCCCTGGCCGCCATGAGATGCGCGGTTGAGATACAGGATCATCTCGCCGAGGGTAGCGGTCCATTCAAGCTACGCATCGGGCTCAACCTTGGTGACGTGATCGTTGGACAGGACGACGACCTCTACGGCGACGGGATCAACATTGCTGTTCGGCTGGAGGGGATCGCCGATCCGGGCGGTATCCTGATTTCCGACAAGGTCTACAACGAAGTCGAGGGCAAGCTAGACGCTGGCTTCGAGGATCGTGGCGAGCAGCAGCTCAAGAACATCTCCAAGCCGGTCCGCGCCTACGCTGTCCGCGCCGGAGCGCCAGGGGCGCTGACAGAGGGGCTGAGTGCGGCCCCGCCACACCCGGACAAGCCTTCCATCGCCGTACTGCCGTTCGAGAACATGAGCGGCGATCCCGAACAGGAATACTTTGCGGACGGAATGGTCGAGGAGATCATCACCGCACTGTCGCGCTTCAAGTCGCTGTTCGTGATCGCGCGCAATTCGAGCTTCACCTTCAAGGGTCGAGCGGTCGATATCAAGGAGGTCGGGCGAAGGCTCGGCGTGCGCTATGTCCTCGAGGGGTCTGTGCGGAAGGCGTCGGGGAAAGTTCGCATCACAGGGCAGTTGATCGATGCGGTTACAGGCGCGCACATCTGGGTGGACAGGTTTGAGCGTGACCTGACCGACGTTTTTGCTCTTCAGGACGAAGTAACGCTCGCCGTTGTCTCGGCCATTGAGCCAAAGATGCTTCAAACAGAAATTGAATTGGCGACGCGGCGGCGGCCAGAGAACCTCACCGCGTATGATTTTTATCTCCGTGCCATGCCGCAGTTCTACCTAAGGACCCGCGAAGGGTTGGCCGAGGCAATCCGACTGTTCCACCGCGCCTTGGAGCTCGACCCTCGGTTCGGCGCTGTCGCGGCTCTGGCAGGTGTCTGCCACATGCTCAACGTCCTTTTGGGCTATGCCAACGACCCTCAGTTCGACCGCAAGGAAGCGGTTCGGCTTGCTCGTTTGGCATTGAGCATCGACGATGGCGATCCGGACACGTTAGCAAGGGCTGCCGTAATCTCGGCGTTCATGGTCGGCGATCGTGAAGCCGAGATCGAAATGGCTGACCGGGCGGTCGGGCTCAACCCAAATTCATGGCTCACATGGAGCTGCAGAGGCCATGTCTATAGAATTGCGGGGCTGCCGGAGGAAGCGATCTGGAGCTTTGAACGTGCCGTTCGCATGAGCCCAGTAGACCCGCTACTATACATGACGCTTACTGGCATTGGGCAGGCCCTTATCGAGCTTCGCCGCTTTGACGAAGCCATCGTCGTATTGAAGAAAGCCCTTCGTCAGAACCTTTATTTGGCAACTTACCAATGGCTCGCGTCCGCCTTCGCCCATCTCGGACGTGACGCTGAGGCGCACGACGCGGCGGCGCGTGTGCTTGAGATCGATCCCGCCTTTACAATATCGGCGCTTATCGCCCGGGCCGGACTATCAAACGCAAAGCTGTTTATTGAGGGTCTTCGGAAAGCGGGGTTGCCCGATTAGCTCTCCATCCCATGAGGCGATTGAATAGCGGCACTCTGCTGCGACGCATGAGTCCGGTTATGGCCCATCGCTTCAGTTTGCGACATGTCCGGAGCGGGGAGTAGACCGGAGTCTTCGAGCTACGGGCCAACCGACGCGATTGACCCAACTGAGACATTGGCGCACTAGTTTACTGTTGTGCAAGAATGCGGCAGGCGCTGTGGTAAGCCGCAACGCTCCGGCCCGAGCGGAGACAACGGTCACGGCAGACCTGAGCTTGGCTAGACCAGCTCCGCTGAGACCGACGCTAGCGCGTCATAAAGCGGATCGCGATTGTCCATTCCCAGCGAACCGTCCTCGGGTCTTGCGACGTCGCGGCCTCGAGATGCTTGGGAGCGGTGTGCGCGCGGGCGCCGGTCTCGATGCGCTAACGCACGAAGATGCCTTGTTTAGCGATGGTTGCGCGATATGGCGCCCGTCCTGTTCCTCGGCGGGAGGCGCATCACGACCGCAACTTTCAATTTAGGCAATCTTGGCGACGTGACCGAGACCGGCCGCACCTGCGCCACAGGTGCGCCCCATTGTCATCCCCTCACCTCCTTAATCTGCGTGCCAAGTCGGGGACGTGAATGGGGGGACCGCGGCCGCGCGGCTGGCGACATTGAAGATTTGGCAAACAAGCTGTATTGCCGGCGCGCTGACAGCGACTTCGCTTGTCGCGATTGGTCAGATCGCGGTACCGCGCCCAAGCATCGCAACGCCGAATGCAAGAGTGGCTGATGCATTCAGCGGCATCCCGCTGAATGTGACGACGGTTCTGTCAAATGCTGGCGCCGCGTTTCCGGCCCCGGCCATCGAGACGAAATTCGATACAGGATTATCGGCTAATGCGATCGTTGCGGCGGGATTCAGCGCCGCGGCGCCGGACTCGGTGCCGCCGTCCGATGTAACCACTTCGCAAGAGCCAATGGTGCAGGTCGCCAGCCTTGAGGCAGCGTCGCCCGAGAACTCGGCAACGCTACAGCAGGACCGTCCGCCCGTTGCTTCGCCCAATCCGGGCGAAGGCAAACCGTCGTATCTCAAATACTACGTCTACTCGGAAATTCCGCCGCCGGAAAAACCCGCAAAGATCGCCTTGTCGGCGTTGAGCGACGTTCCGCTCGGAACGCCCGTCCAGGAGATCGAACGTGCAGCCGAAGCGTTCGGTGTCGATGTCAACTTCATGAAGGCGGTCGCCAAAATCGAATCCGATTTCAATCCCAAGCAACGCACCGGCTCCTATATCGGCCTGTTCCAGCTGAGCAAGTTTGAGTTCAGCAAATACGGATCGGGCGACATCCTCAATCCTCGCGACAACGCTGTAGGTGCCGCCTACAAGTTTCTCAGCGAGGCTGCGCTATTCGAAATATTGACGCAGAAAAAGCCGACCCTTTCCGACCTCTACCTGATCCACCAGCAGGGCTGGGAAGGAGCCGCCCAACACATCAGCCGTCCGCAGCGGATTGCCTGGAAGTCGATGTGCGCAACCCGGGAGGGCTCGGCAAAGGGCGAGCGATGGTGCAAGCGCGCTATCTGGGGCAATACGCTGCCTGCGGTCAAACGCGAATGGAAGTCGGTCGATGATCTCACCTCGGGTGCGTTCGTGGCGATGTGGCGGGACCGCGTCGACACGCTCTATGCCCGCTATCCTGTGCTAACGGCGGCGGCCGAACGCTCGAGATAGAACAGCTTGCGACTGCGCACACGCACACCTCTGGGTCGACATTCGTTTCGTCGAGAAGCTGTGTCGGCAATCTAGTTTCCGGCGCCAGGTAAGTTTGCGTTCCGCTCAGAGACTGGGTGGTTGTTCGGCTCCCGCGGCCGGATTGACCCAATACCTCGACCAGTGCCGCTCCGCGGCCCGGACTCCTAGATTATTCACAGGCAATCACGTCGGCTGATAACCCATCAGCGAAGTGACGACACTCCTCGTTGAGGTCCGCTTAGTGGGGTGAAGCGGACTGGATTTGCTCACTCTGAGTTCTTCGCATTTTGACCCAAAGCGGTCGAACGTACCCAATCTAGTTGTTGTCATCGTCTGCTGTGGGAGCCTTCCGAAGAAGGTAGGAGCGCAGCCAGCAAAATTAGTGCTTTCCCCAAATTTATTGAAACGTCACCAACGTTAGACTCTGTCACCGGCACGCCAGTGGTGACCATTACAGCAGTCATTGCACGTGAAGCTCTGTCACTTGAGACACAGGCGACGCTCCTTTCCAACGGCCTTCCTGAGCCAGATGGTTTCCGAGACGTTGCACAGTGTAAATTGATCCGAGGGCAACGACCAATCCAGCCCAGACATCAGCGAAGAAGTGCCCACCACCGATCGGCGTAGCCGCGATCATGACGACATTCCACAAAAGGCCGGCGATCCTCAGCCACCGGAACGGCCAAAGAGCCCAAGCGTAAAGAACCGCACAAACGGCATGAAAACTCGGAAACGTCAGGATAGAACCTAGAGAATAGGCGTTGAGCAGTCTGGTGGTGCCGTCGCGCACGAGCGGAAGTTCTTTCAGGGTCCCGTAGTAGACGACTGGTTCGATATTGGGATGGTCGGCCGGCACGATTCCGACCGCGTGATAAGCGCCAATCGCCGGCACCAGCGTGGAGATGATGGTTGTCGCAATCAGCGCGATGGCGAAGCCAAACGCGAACTCTGCTGCACGTCGGTGATGACCGAACAGCGGCAGGATAAACATCAGGATAAGAAGCTGCCGATGGATGGAACCGTATGTTTGCGTGAAAGCCCAGCGCAGCGGCAGTTGGTCGTTCACGAGGCCGAGGTAGGCCCTGAAATCGAATCCAAGCATACGGTCGAGCGCCAGCAGATTTTTTTCCTGCATGGGCAAATTCGCTGCAGCCGCGACGTAACCGAGAGAAATGAGCAGCACGAGCATTGAAATGAACTGCGCCAGCGTTATGAGCGTGGCGTAGATGTTCGCGTTTCTGGCCGCGGATCGCTCATTGAGATGACCGATGATACCGTAGAGCCCGGCCATTCCGAGCATGGCGAGGTAGCTGCTCCACTCGACACGGAAACTGGTTAGCAAAAGGCCAAGACAAAGACTGACCAGAACGAGGAAGATGAGCGCCCAATTCAGCTGGAACAGGCGCAGAGAAACAAGTTCGTCTTGCGTTAAGCTGTCCTGCTTTGAATGTGACGCCCCCCCATAAGACTCCAGAGCCATTTGCAGTCACCCGTGGAATTGCGATAGCGCAAATAGCATTACAACCATTAATACATTAACAATAAAAGCGTGTGTAACAGATTGGGTACACGCCCTGGCACGCCCTCAGATTGTAGGTCGTTGTGGCTATTGTGCTTCCAAAGAGGAGTCGCACTTGGTCGGTCACATGGAGCGACGGATTGCAAACAGGTTGCAATTGATCAATTGGAGCCTTGTAGCTGGATGTGCGATGTCACTTTGCCTCGGACTGGCTGTAACAACCTTCACGCTGGAAGGTCTGGTAACGACGGAGGTCGTCACAGCGCCAGCGCTGGCGGCTACCGGGTTGTGGCTCATGCGGCGGAGTTGGGGCGAGCGACCGGCATTCACGATGCTTGCATTTGCGCAGATGGGATCTGGCGTGATCTGCGCGGCGCCGCTGTCGTATATCGGCTTGAGCGCCGGGATGCCGCTGCAGGACTCAAGATTCGCCGAGCTCGACCGATTGCTCGGCCTGGATTGGCCTGCATATTTCCATTTTGCGATGGCCAATCCGGAATTGCTGCTCTACGCCAAGTTCTTTTACGCAATGATCCTCGTGCCAGCCTTCGGCGTACCGGTCATACTGGGGCTGACGGGGCAATATATCCGTCTGCAGCAGTTCGTGATGGCGGCAATTTTGGCGTTGTGCGTGGTGATTGCTGTCTCCACCCTGTTTCCGGCGATCGGCACCTATTTCGAGTTTGGGCTCCCCTCCGACACCGAGATATTCAAGGCGAACGGATATGGAGGACAGGCGCGCGACATACCGATGCTACGCGATGGCACGCTGCGAGCACTCAAGCTCACGGAACTCGGCGGCATCCTCACCTTCCCGAGCTTTCACGCTGCGACGGCGCTTCTTAGCATCTGGAGTTTGTGGAGCATCTGGTGGCTGCGTCCCGCCCTCCTGATCTTGAATGCGGGAATGCTCGTTGCGACCCCGCTGGTTGGGGGGCATTATTTTGTTGATGTGATCGCCGGCGTGTCGGTGGCTGCGCTGACGATCCAGTTGTCGAAATGCCTAACGGCGGTCGTCGCTGCAAGCCCGCTGGCGGTCTCGACGCAGTCGGCATCGGCGGAACCGGGTCGGCTGGTCGATCCTGCCTTTGGCCGCGGCGTTTGAACGGCCACGCCGTCGTAAGAAGTCCCGGTTTGGGATACACCTTTGGACGCCGGCTTTTGGCTCCAAGCGGTCGACCCGGCATGTCCGCTAGATGTCCGCTCCTTGGGGGTGAAGCAGACTTGATATGCTCAGCCCGAGTTCTTCCGTGTGTGACCCAAAGCAGACTTTCACCGGCCTGATTACACTTCCAAGGCGCCACCTTTTGTCTGTACGATAGTTCGGCTTGGCTGAGGGCCGCATGAAACGGCGCAAGTTCATCACGGTTGTTGGGGGTATGGCTGCAACGTGGCCGTTCGCAGGTCATGCTCAGCAATCGACCAAGCTTCATCAGATCGGTGTGCTTTCACTCGGCCGCGGTGACAAGTCCGACGCAAGTCTAAAGACTCTCGATGCGTTTGTGCCGGCATTGCGTGTGCTCGGCTATACTGAAGGAAAGAATGTCGCGTTTTACCGTAAATTCGCAGACGGCGATGAGGACAAGCTCAACGAGTACGCGCAGGAATTCGTGACGCACCGCGTCGACGCAATTGTTGCTTTGGCTACCCCGGCCGTCCGCGCAGCCAAGAAAGCGACTTCCACCATTCCGATTGTCGGCATAGGCATGGCAGATCCCGTCGACGACGAACTCGCTTCCAGCCTGGCGCGGCCGGGCGGCAATGTCACCGGGACGGCATTTCTCGGCCCGGAGTTGGTGTCCAAACGGCTTCAACTGCTTAAGGAGATCGTTCCCGGTCTCTCTCACGTTGTCGTTTTGTGGCACCCTCGCGCATACGGTGAGCGCACAATGAAGGGGATGCTGAACGAGATTGAGAGCGCCGCCCGATCTCTCGGAGCAAGCTTTCAACTTGTGCCGGCGGATAGCCCCGCCGATCTCGAAAGCGCGTTTGCGGAGTTGGCCAAAGCGCGAGCGGATGGTCTCGTCGTGTTTCCTAGTCCGATGCTGTACAGCCAGTACTCTCGGATTGTACCCTTTGCCGAGAAGAACCGCCTCCCGACGATCTAAGCCGCCAGAGAGGGCGTGGAGCTCGGTGGCCTTGTCTCTTACGGAGTCAACCTGCCTGACCTGTCACGCGCGACCGCTATCTATCTGGACCGAATACTCAAAGGCGCAACGCCGGCCGAGTTGCCGATACAGCAGCCAACCAAGTTCGAGCTGGTTGTAAACCTTAAAGCGGCCAAGGCGCTTGGTTTGGCGGCTGGTCGAGACTCTCTCCTGACCGCCGACGAAGTGTTCGAATGAGCAGGCAGAATGTCTGCGATTGGCCCCTTTGAGACATGCCGCCCCTCACGATGAATGTCGGTTTTCGGGGGTAAAGCGGAAGTAGCGCGGACATCGCCAAACCGTCGCTTTTTGACCCGCAGCGGACATCGTGGAGCGACGCCTAGCAAGCGGCATAGACCCGTCACAATCGGTGTCTTGATCTAAATCAAACAATCGCACATTGAACACGCTGTGGCGCAGAGCTAAAAAGCACGACTGCGACATATCCATTCGTTTGGCACAAGTGACCGACCTTTGAAATCGGAGGAAGCAGTCATGAGTATCCGAAAGAGTGTTGCGCACGGCATGTTCGCACTGTTCGGCGCGATGTTGGTTGCGGTACCTCAAGCGACCGCACAGCAGCAGAAGCGGCCAAATGTCGTCATGCTAATGACGGATGACACTGGATGGAACGATTTCGGCGCCTATAGCGGGGGTGGCGCCGCGCTCGGCCATCCAACACCAAACATCGACCGGATCGCTAAGGAAGGCGCGACGTTCACGAACTGGTACGGGCAAGCAAGCTGCACGGCAGGCCGCGCCTCGTTTATAACCGGACGTATTCCGATCCGTTCGGCTCTCTCCATCGTGGTCGCTCCCGGCGATGAGAATGCGCTCAAAAAGGAGACGCCGACCATAGCCGAATTTTTTCAAAAGAACGGCTACTCCACCTACTTTTCTGGCAAATGGCATCTCGGTGATAAGCCGGAGTCCTATCCGATCGAGCACGGGTTCGACGAGATGAAGGCGTTCGCCGCATACTATCCGGGCGTCTACACCTATGCCGATACGTCCAAGTGGTTTCATCCATGGTTTCCCTCGTACAACCCAGAGATCGCGAAAGCCTATTTTGATGTCGTAAACATGTACGAGTGGGAGGGAGTTGCTGGACAACCGGCGAAGAGAGGCGAGTACATTACGTACGATTACCTCGCCAACTTTGACGTCCGGCAGGCTGATTACGCAATCGATTACATCAAGAAGCACGCCAAGGACGCCAAGCCATTCTTCATGGACGTCAATTTCATGAAGATGCACAACCCGACCAACGCATCATCAAAATTCGCCGGGAAGTCGCGGTTGGGCGATTACTCGGACTCGGTGATAGAACTCGATGACGACATCGGCCGGGTCATGGACGCGATCCGTGCCGAAGCGCCGAATACGATTGTGATCGTAACGGCAGACAACGGGGCGTGGCAGGATGCTTATCCTGATGCGGGCACCACGCCTTTCCGCGGCGAAAAGGGTTCAGCATTTGAAGGAGGCTGGCGCGTACCCGGGTTAATGTGGTGGCCCGAACACATTCCCGCCGGTGCAAATTACCATGAAATGATGTCCCATATCGACTGCTGGGCAACGCTCGCCAAGATGGTCGGCCTGAGCCCGCCGCCGCACGGCGCATGGACCGACGATAATGGCAGGCCAATCTACTTCGACAGCATCGACAACAGCGAGTACATCCTCGGCCGCGCGAAGCACTCGGCACGAAGGTCGTGGATTTACATCGACGGCGAAAGCTTCATGGGAGCGCGGGCGGATGTCGGCGGTGATCCAACCAACCCCGATCTCAGCATCGCGTGGAAGTATCTCTGGACGGCCAAGGACACTTGGCTCGGTCCGGAGCAAAATCTCGGCGCGATTGGCTCGGTCTACAATCTGACGATGGACCCATTCGAGAAATACGACATGGTTTTCAACGGCGCGATGTCGGCACGTATGCCATTGCAGTCGCCGGGCAAGTACACCGGACAGGACAACGGCTGGGTCTTGGCACTAATCTTCCCCGTCGTGATGGAGTTCAACAAATCGATTGCCGACTATCCAAGCATCAAGCGTAAGCCGGGCGGAGCCTCGAACGATTGGAGACCGGATCTGCAGCGCCCGGAAAACCCGGTCCCGATGCTCGACATGAAAAACCTGCCGAATATCAAGGGGAGCGGTGGGTAATATCGCGACGTCCCGTGAAGCCATTGGCTGACGGGCTGCATCAAGCGGCATACGGCGGGTCGGCTTTCACGAGCGGCTCGCCGTCGCGCATCGAGTGCTTGCCCGGCGGGAGCCAACGTCGCCTTTTGGCCCATCAGCGAAGTGACGACACCTTTCATTGAGGTCCGCTTGGTGGGGTAGAGCGGACTGACTTTGCTCACTCTGTGTTCTTCGCATTTTGACCCGAAGGCGACATCCGAGGAGGTCGCCAGACAATAGCCTTGCTGAGATCACTCTCCTTGACATTTCAGCTTGTCGACGCTGACGCTGCATTGCTCGGCGATCGTCTTGCAGCCTTCGCAGCGTTGGAAAGGTATCACCATGAGGAAGACGTTGTTGGCTCTCGCTGCCGTCGCGACTTTGGTCGTTTCAGCAGCCTCGCCCGCTTATGCTGGTCCGCGCTATGATTACGGCCCCGGCGGCAATCCGTATCCGCGCACTTATCCCGGACCCGGCGGCTATCCGTACTGGTCGGGCTATGTCGATGCCCCGGTTGGAGAGCCGATCCCGCCCTGCCACTGGATAACCCAGCGCTTCTGGGACGGGCATGGCTGGCGCGAGCGCCGCGTGCGCATCTGCGGCTGATCAGGTCGCGGCTGTTTCAGTTGTCTGTTTTTGGCCCGTGGCTGACCTCTGCTCAGAGGGCTGCAATGTCTGCTTTCAGGAGATAAGCGAACCAGGTCAAGCAGGTTGTCGAAGTCAGCCTGTGACCCAAAGCGGGGCCTTGGTTCGGCGCACCTTTTCGTTGGGACGTGCGGTGAGGTCCCTCGGAGAGGCAGTTGTTCGGTCAAGTTGGAAGCATTCTTTTCCGGGACATTCGCCAGTGATTTTGGCAAAGATTAGCCCTTGCGAAGGCCTCGGGATCATCGACCAGCCGTGGACCATAACCCTGACGACGACCGGCAAGTCGCAGACGAACGTCGCAGCCTGTTGGGGCTCGCGGCGATGGCTCTCATCATAGGAGCGGCGACTGGATGTGTTGGGGCGATCTTCCGGCTTTTGCTCGCGCATGCCGATCGTCTGCGCGATGCGATGATCGCCTGGGCCCATGGCCACGCAATCTGGGGGTTCTTGACTGTCGTCGGCGCGTGCGGTGTCGCGACCCTGGTTGCCGCGTGGATGGTACGGCAATTCTCGCCACACGCTTCGGGCAGCGGCATTCCGCATGTCGAAGCTGTTCTGCGCGAAGAGATCCCGCCGGCTCCGTTTCGCCTGGTGCCAGTGAAATTCTTCGGCGGAATACTGGCGATCGGCTCCGGGCTGGCGCTGGGCCGTGAGGGGCCGACCGTCCAGATGGGCGCCGGTATCGCGGTTTTCGCTGCGCGCGTCTGCCGGTTGTGTTGGGCGGACTCGCGAGTGCTTCTGGCGGCCGGCGCCGGCGCCGGCCTTGCAACGGCCTTCAATGCGCCGATTGCCGGGCTCGTGTTCGTGCTGGAGGAACTGGTGCAGAGGTTCGAACACCGTGTTGCCGTCGCCGCCCTTGCAGCGCTGGCGACGGCGATCCCGGTCGCAAGGCTGCTTCTCGGCGACGCGCCCGACTTCCAGGTCGCGCCGCTGAGCTATCCCAGCGCTGAGTCCGCCCCGCTCTTCCTTGCTCTCGGTGGTATCGCGGGCCTGCTGGCCGTCGCATACAATCGTACCCTGCTCGCGACCATCGCGTTTCGCGACCGATTTGGAGGACTACCGATCGAGCTCCGCGCCGGATTGATTGGCGCAAGCGTCGGCATGTTGGCCTGGTTCGCGCCCGAACTGGTCGGTGGCGGAGATCAGATCACGCAGCGGGCGCTGATCGGCCACGAGAGTGTGGGGATCCTGGGGGGCGCGTTCCTGATCCGATTCGGACTCGGCGCTCTCTCATACGCTGCCGGCACGCCCGGCGGCCTGTTCGCACCCTTGCTCGTGCTGGGAGCCCAGTCTGGGTTGCTGTTCGGGGCGGCTTGCCGTCTTGCATTCCCGGCGCTCTCTATCCAGCCGGAAGCATTTGCTTTGGTGGGCATGGCCGCTCTCTTCACCGGCGTTGTGCGCGCGCCGGTGACCGGCATCGTTCTCGTCGCTGAAATGACCGGTAACGTGACGATGCTGCTGCCGATGCTGGGAGCTTGCTTCATGGCGATGCTGCTGCCCATGCTGCTGGGTAATGCGCCGATTTACGATTCCCTGCGTGAGCATACGCTGCGCTTGGAGCGGCAAATCAGACAGAGATGAGATCGGTGTCACCCACCCCAACGACGCCGATGCGTTGCAACGTTCTGAGCCTTCGACCTCCCCATCGGCAATTCTGTTCTTGAGCAGCGTTCATTTCCGCTTGTGGGCCCCTGGCGGACGCTTTGTGGTCTTTGCTCAGATGTCGGCTTGTGACCTAGCCCGGACGTAACCGCTGTGCCCACGCGGGAACCAGGACCTCCCTCAATGCGACGAAACAAAACCTGCCGGGATGAAACCATTTTCCGGCGTTCACGAAGGAATGGTGAAACCGCCGGCCATTAGAAAGCGACCACAGGAAGCGATGGGCCGAGGGGGCGCTGCGTAGGGAACGACAATCGCCGTGGGGCGAGGAGCGAAGCCATGTCACAGATTCGCAAAGCTCTTCTAGGCGCTGTCGCGACCGCCTTGACGCTCGGTGCCGTGCAGTACGCTTCAGGTCACGACCTCGTAAACCGCTGGCAGGCGGTCTCCGAACAGCCAAGCCACATCGTCAATCGCGCCGGCAAGGCAGATCATCTTGCCGACCGCAAGCCTTTCGCAGTTCCGACGAAAACGGTTTCGCTGCGCTTGAACGATCTCGCCGATACCTCGGTCTTGCTGCGTATTCCATCTGCGCAGGCCCGCACCACCAAGCCGCCGACGCTGCTGCGAAATCAGAGCCGTAAGCCGACACTTGCCTGCGAGCCCGTGGTCAGCGCGCTCACGGAAGTCGCAAGGCTTCTGCAGCCCGGCCGTTGCGTGACCTGATCGGCTCAATCCTCACCGTTCATACGCCGACCGGAACGCAAACGGCCGCGCGTTGCCCTCATGCGCCAACGGCTGCTCGAGGCAGCCGCCGATTGGTAAGAAGGGCGAGACCTCTGTCGGAGCGTACTACTACTTTAGCGGTTCGTCTCAGCCCGCGCCGGCCAGTGCCGCGGCATCGGCGCTGAGCCGAGGGCGTGCCAGAAAATAGAATGCAGTGACGTGCGTGATCATCAGCAGCGGCACGTAGATGATCGGGATCGCGTAGGTTGAGCCAAGCCACTCCGCATGCGCGGGAAGGCCGACCTGGATGGCGTCATAGTAGTCGACGACGAGGTCGACCGTGCCAGCGAGATTGAAGGCGACGACGAACAGCCAGAAGAGAGCGCGTATCCTCACCGTGAGAAGCGCCAGCATGGCCAGCACCCCGGTCGCGAAGTCGCCCCAGGCGGCGAACACCGCGAAGCCAGCCGGCAGGTCCGGGCTCACGATGCCAGGAAGGATGAAGACGAGCCCGAAGAAGCGGAAGCTGTGCAGAGTGGCGATGGCACGATGCGCGTCGCGCCCGTCCATCGACCTGAGCCAGGGCCAGACATACGTGCCGAAGCAGAGCAGCCACGCGACATAACCGAGGACAAGATGTATCCGGAAGAGCGTTTCTGTCGTCATTTTGGCCTCCAATCAGATCGCGACTAGCGCATGGATCAACCAGGTCCATACTGCCGTGAATGGGACGGGCCAAAGCAGGCCATGCCAGGCCCGAAGCGGCGCGACGATCGCAGCGGGAGCAGCATCAGTGGTCATCGGCCGTCCTCCATCCCGGTCTCGCCCTTATTGCCGACGCTCGGGATTGGCCATGAGCAAGCGGAGCGGCAAAAGCGGACCGATTGCGATGTACTCGTGGTCCATCAGATCTTGCCTGGCCAATGGGAGATCCCCCATGATCGCCTGCGCCCCGGCGACATCCCCGGCATCGACGAGGAAGATCGCTCCGCGCCCATCGCCACGCGAATACCACTCGCGAATTTTCCCATTGAGATAGAGCTGCACCGTCTGCTGGATTTCAGCCGGCATGACGGCCATGACCTGCTCGCGCGTGACGCCCGCCTTCACGGTCAGGATGACCATCACCCCGGTGGTTGTGGGCGACATGGCTTGCGAGATGGCTTGTGTTTGGGCAACGGATGGATCGGTCATGGAAGTCGCTCCCATCAGGGTTAGGGTGAGCATGACGACAAATTTACGGATGACTTTCATCGGTTTCGTTTCCCGGAGCACGGCGGTCTCCTTTGTTCTTTGAGATCGCGCTGACGTCGCAGATGTCCGCCATCAGCGATGCTTCCGATCTGCGAGCGAGACATACGATCGATTGGCGCGAGCGACTATTCGGGATAATGTTGATGGGCTATGAAGCAGAACTTCACAGTCAGACAAGGCGCGCTCGATGGCGTGGAAGCGTTCCTGCGTGTCGCCCAGTACCGCAGTTTCCGCCGGGCAGCCGCGGAGCTCGGGGTCACGCCATCGGCCATCAGCCAGGCGGTCCGTGCGCTCGAGGCGCGTGTCGGCGCAGCTTTGTTCATTCGCACGACACGCAGTGTCGGCCTGACCGAGGCCGGCGCGCGGTTCCTCTCGCGCGCAAAGCCCGCTTTCGAGGAGCTCGTCGCGGCAAGCGAGGTTGCGCGCGATCTTGGGCAGCGACCGACTGGACTGTTGCGCCTCACCGTGCCGCGCGCGGTGGTACCGATCCTGCTGGAGCCGCTGATCGCATCCTTCTGCCAGGCCTATCCCGAGGTCGAGGTGGAGATCGCCGCAGGCGAGGAATTGGTCGACCTCGCGGCCAAGGGGTTTGATGCCGGCGTCCGGATGGGCCAGTTCATCGCCACCGACATGGTCGCGGTGCGGCTGACGCCCCCGTTCCCGTTCATGGTCGTCGGCAGCCCCGACTATCTACGCCGGCACGGGCGGCCCGAGCGTATCGACGACCTGCGTCAGCACGCATGCCTGCGCATTCGCCGCAGCAACGGATCGATCGCGCCCTGGTCTCTTGTCGATGGCAACAAGACAGTCGAAGCGATCGTCTCGGGGCCGCTGATTGCCCACGACTTTCCCACCATGCTTGGCGCCGCCGTGGAAGGCATGGGACTTGCTCAAGTGCCCGCGCCGATCGCCACCAGCCTGGTGAAGACGGGAAAGCTCGTACAGGTCCTGAAGTCTTTCGCGCCAATGGCGCCGGGCGTGTTTCTCTACTATCCGAGCCGCCATCAAACGATGCCGAAACTGAGAGCCTTCATCGATCACGTGAAGGGCCGCCCGGTCGCTGCCGGCAAAACGCGCGTCCACGTTGATGACAAGCGAACGCGCGGGACGAAAATGCGCTGATATCGAAAGCGCGGATGGCGCGCTGGGGAGATGAGCGCGCAGGATGGATAGAGCGAAGCGAAACCCATCCTACATTATGGAGCTCACGCCCTCTTCCCGCTCCGTTTGGTCATCGGCGCGTGACGACGCTCCCGTTTGCCGCGCGCGATCTCCGTCGCCAGTGCGTCCAGCTTCGGCTCCCAGAAATTCCTGAACTGACCGATCCACGCATCCACCGACCGAAGCCCCGCAACGTCGACCGAATAGAGCCGTCTTTGCGCCTCCGCCCGAACCGTCGCAAAGCCGCTCTCGCGCAGCACCTTGAGATGCTGCGACACGGCCGCCTGCGTGATCCCGAACTCGGCCCCGATCGCTTCAACGACCTCACCGGACGCCATCTCCCCCGGAGCGAGCAGCTCTAGGATGCGACGGCGCACGGGATCGGCGAGGACCTCGAAGACGTGCATCAGCTTCCTGTGCCCGGATGTGCGACGTCAGGCGGCATCTCGCCGCGGTAGAAGGCGATGGTGCGGTCGGAGCGCTGCTTCGCCGTGTCAGGATCGACCCCGCTTGCGACATGCGCCGCGCACCAATATTCACCGCTTGTCGTCATGAATTCCTTGCCGGCAGGAGAGCCCATCCAAGCCTCGGCCGTCTCGTGGTCGACCGATGCGCCGGTCGCAACATATCGCTCCAATCCCGCGATGGCGAGATCCCAACCGATACCCACCGCACCAGGACCGAACTGATTCCAATGGTCCTCGATGATTGCGGTGTGCTCCAGCGTCAGACGCGCCTGAGCTCGTTCTGCTGCCAGCTTGACGTCGATCCAGCTCATCCCGCCGCCGAATTCCCACGTCGCTGCAAAATGCGTCGGCGGCGCACATGCCGTGATGGTGCCGCCCGCGTTCCCCTTCAGCTGGTACCTTCCGCCCAGCTGGAGGTCTCCCTCGACCGGCAGGAACCAGCGCGGAATGCGTTGCCGGCTGGTCACTGCGTCCCAGAGATCGTCGACGCTGGTCTCGTAAAGCCGCGTCAGCGTCACCGTGCTGGCTGCTTTTCCATCCTTCTCGAAATTCTTCACCGAACGCGTGACAAGACCCAAGACCCTGGCGACGTCGATTTCCATTGCATCCCTCCGTATCGTTTCGCGCAATGGCGAGTATCGCCCCTCACTAATATAAGTCAACTCTTATATTAGTGAGACCATGCCGCCGTGTGGAGCGCGCGATATTGATTGATGCCAGTTCGTCCGCCGTCGGAGGGCGCTATTTCAGCGGCAGGAACACGTCCGCAACCGTCTCATGCTCCGGCACCTCCGGGAAGAAGCTCAGCCGCTGGCAATAGATCGGGAAGTCGCGTGCTTCCTCGCCGCTCGCCGGAAGCCAGTCGCGATAAAGGTAGAGCGCGGCGGGCTCCAGATTGTCGGTGTAGCCGACGACCCGCAGCACCGCGCAGCGTCCGCCGGGGATCTCGCCGGCCTTGATCTCTTCGCCGTTCGCCTCGATCGGCTGGTCGGTCCCGACACAGAGGTCCGTGCTGTAAGTGGCGGGCGAGGAAGGACGGCGTTCGGACCGCCAGACATTGAAGGTCGGACTTGTCCTGGGGTGCAGGCCGGCTTTCTTTCGCCACGCGATGAACCGCCGGATGGTGTCGCCGAGCGTCGCCGGGTCGCCCCGATGCTCCATGATCGCCACCCTCGTGGAGGGCACATCGCGTATCGTCACGTCGTCAGTGGTAAAAGTCTTCATGAGCTTGCTCCTCGCGTTGTCGAGAGGCCCGAAGGCCACAAGCCACGGCTCCCAGTCGGGAGAGTTGCGGAACGACGACGGCGATTGCCCGAACCGCTGCCGAAAGGCGCGAGCAAAGGCGTCCGGTGCGTCGTAACCGGCGTCCATCGCGATGTCAGTGACACCAAGGGCGTCACTGTAGGCCAGCATGTAGGAAGCGCGCTTCATACGGGCCAGCTGGACATAGCGATGCACTGACAACCCGAAGGTCGCCGTAAACTGCCGGTGGAAATGAAATTTCGAGAAGGCCGCAACGCTGCTCAGCGTTTCCAGGTCCAGATCGCTGTCGAGATGCCGGTCGATATGGTCCAGCACCCGCCGCATCCGGTCCTGATAGTTCTGCAGCGCCGCCTTCATCGTCCCTCCTCCGTGGCGGCTCCAGATAGCCGCTGACGGCGATCATTTGCTCGACCGATCTTGCGGTTTGGAAGTTGTCGCGAATTCGTCGGCCCCGTAGGGCGGATTAGCGAAGCGTGATCCGCCATCTTCAACGCGGCTCGATGAAAGGTGGTGGATTACGCCTTCGGCTAATCCACCCTACGCCATCAGCCCCCGCCACGCCCTACCCGCCGGCCATCAGCTCCTTCGCCAGCGCCATATAGGCCGGCAGCGTCACGGGGTCATTGGCGGCGTTGCCCGCGACGGGGTGCGATGCGTAGCGCGCGATCACCATCTCGGCCTTGGGATCGACGTAGATGCCCTGGCCGTGAACGCCGCGCGCCATATAGGCGCCGTGGGCGTTGTGCGTGACCCACCATTGATTGCGATAGGACGCGCCGGGCAGCGTGGTGTAGTCGGCCGGCTTGAACTTCTCGGGATCGCCGCCGCGCGCGATGTCCTCGACGACAGACGAAGGCACGATCTGGCGGCCGTTGAAGCGGCCATGATTGCGCATGGTCTCGCCGAAGCGGGCGAGATCGCGCAACGTGGTCGAGAGGCCGCCACCGCCGCTCTCGGTGCCAATGCGATCGACGTGATAATGCGCGTCCTCCTCCGCGCCCATCGGCGTCCAGATGCGCTCGGAGAGAAGCTCGGACAATGTCATGCCGCTGGCGCGCCGGCAGATCCAGGCGAGCACGTCGGTGTTGACGGTCTTGTAGGCAAAGGCCTTGCCGTGCTCGCCCTGCTTCTTCTGCGCGACGAGGAAATCGAAGATATTGGTCGGGCCGCTATAATCAGGCGGAATCGGCGCCATACCGTTGGCACGCCGCAAGCCCCACACGTGGGAGTTCTTGTCGGTGTAGACTTCGGTGTATTCGAGACCCGTGGTCATATCCATGACCTCGTGCACGCGGGCGTCGCCGAACGCGCTGGCCTTCAGCTCCGGCACATAATCCGTGACCTGTGCCTGCGGATCGACCTTGCCCTCGGTGACCAGAATGCCGGCCAGCACGCCCGTGAACGACTTCGTCACCGACATCGCGATATGCGGCTTGTGCGGCTTCAGCGCGCCGAAATAGCGCTCATAGATCAGCTTGCCCCGATGCAGCACCGCGATGCCGTCGGTATAAGTCTCCTCCAGCACCTTCGCGAACGTCATGGGCCGGCCGTCCAGGGTGGTCGAGGCGACCGCGCCGATGTCGTGGTCTTCCCGCGGCAACACGGACGCGGGCCCTGCCCCGCGCCAGACATTCACGGTCGGCACCAGCTGGCGGACGTTGCTCCAGGCCCAGCGCAATTCGGGGAAATTGCGGAACGAGCCGTTCTGGAAGGTGATGGTGCGGTCGGGAGATGGCGGGAAGCCGCGCATCCAGCCGAGCGCTTCGGGGTCGGTCTCGGTTGCGGTCGCGGGCTGTTGGTTGGGGGCGGTTGCAGCGGGCATGAAGGCGGGCTCCGGAGGCGACGATGTAGTCGGCGTATCATGGGACAGCGCCGTCTACATCCCGCGTTTGCGCCGGGGGGCCGTGCAGTGATCCCGCCGCGCTTTACTCGAAGGTCGCGCTGTTCCAGTACACCGTTGGTGACGACTTGCCGGGATGCACGACAAGAAAGCCGCCCTGCCAAGGGACCACGCTGGGCGTCCGCGAGGTGAACGCGCCGGCGATGGTGCCTGAATCGCTCCAGTCCGCGCCATCGCTGGTGACCGCGTAGCGCACCTTCTTGTTGCTGTCGGCATAGAAGCAATAGAGCGTCCCGTTCGGCCCCCCGGCGAGCGCGCCGCTGGTGTCCGAACAGAGCGACATGCTCGGCAGCAGATTGGGGCCGGTCCAGTTCGATCCGTCGGACGACACATAGGCGCCGAGCACCATCGGCATCCCCTTTTCGAGACCCGCAATTGGCGCCACGATCACCAGCGCGCCCCCGCAGCTCTCCACCGCGGGCGCCACCAATGCACCGCCTGCGATCGTCGCAGGCACCGGGCCGTCGACGCTGGGGAGCATCACGCGCTGCGGAGACCCGAAGTGCACCCAGTCGGTCGTGCTGAGATACTGGATGCTTCCGTCGGCGCCGCCCCAGGCAATATACCAGGCGCCGTTGAACTGGCCGATGCTGGCCCCGGTCGTGGCCGGCGGTGCGGGCCAGAGCCCCGCTGCGCTCCACGGCCCTCCGGATCCCTCTGGGGAGATGAAGGCGAGAAGGCTGGTCTTGCCCAGACCGAGCAGCGCCAGTCCGCCCGAGGGCGTCGCGCAGGCGGCCAGTCCGCCGAACGGGCTCATGGTAGGCGACTTCGCACTGGACCATTTGCCCTGATTGAGGCTCCACGCACGCATCGCTGGCGGCAAGGGATTTCCCATTCCGATGCAGAGGATTTGCGATCCCGGCATCGTCGCCAGCGCCACCGGAACGAGACTGACGCTCGAAGCGATCGGCGTGTCGGTGCCGAAGGGCAGGAACGTCGGCGTCACAGCCCAGGAGCCCTTCTGCGATGGTCCCGTTGGGCCGGTCAGATCGCCCTTCGCGATCGGCAGGATCACTTCCGAAAGCCAGGCCTGCAGCGTGGTCGAGCCTGCCACGTACTGCACGGCGTCCTCGACCAGCACGTTCAGTTGCATGCCGCTGGCGGCGGCGGCGACCAATGAGCCTATCTCCGCGTCGGTCAGCGTGGGCTCGATCGGCTGTCCCCAGCGTCCCCTGAAGGCGAGCCAGGGTGGCGAGGTGACGGGCGTGGGAAGGATCGCCTGCGCATCGTTCTGGATCACGACCGGCGGATTGGGCGCGGACAGATTGACGGTCGGACCGCCGCCGCGCGCGTAGTCGGCCACCGCGAAGCGCACGTCCCACACATCGACGCCGCCGATCTCATAGGTGCTGTTGCTCGCGGCCGGATAGTTGGCATGCGACCCGCTCGCGACATAGACGTTCGGGTGCGTACCGCTCAGCGACAGGAAGCCGTCGTTTGGCGAGCACCATTGTCCGCCCGAATGCTGCGAGAAGAATACGCCGACGACCTGCTGGTCGATATTGACGCGCACCGTGACGCATTCCCAGTCGCCCCAATGGATCGAGAGCGGCATCAGCGCCTGACCGGTACTGCCGGTCCAACCGGTGACCTCGAAGGTCTCCTGTCCGTTATAGGGATAGAACAACCAGTACTGGAGATCGACCATGTCGGTGCGGTCGTCGACCGGCAGGACGTGAACATAGCTGGTGGCGGTGGGGATATAGCCCTTCATCAGCGAGGCCCATATGGCCTGCGGCGCGACCAGATAGTCGTCGGGGCTGCTCTGCTCGGCCGTCCCCCAATTCCACTGACCGGGACCGGAATAGATGCCGCCGGCGGCCTGATAGCCGACCTGGCCGATGTACCAGTCGGTCGACGAGGGCAGATTGACCTCGTCCTTGTCGAGATGAAGGATCGGCGCGAAGTTCGAGACGAGTTCGGCAAGCGTAGGCCAGGCCATGATTTGCTCCCTGCTGGTCGTAGATCGACGGTCGGGAGCTTCGAGCAACCGATATTGGACGCGAGCCAGCCCCTGCGCGATAGTCTACGCCAATACACGCTTAAAGCGAGATCACATCATGCTGAAACTGAGCGCAGATGAAACAGCGCGGCAGCGATGGAGAATTTCACACTGCTGTCATTCGTCTGTGAAGTTTGCGTCCTGGCGCGGCCGCTCGCGCGGGTGCGCGTCATGAGCGAGCACTCGCGCGCCGAGGCTAGTCGAGCAGGCGGCGAGCTATTGTATTGATGGTCAGGTCGATGGCGGCGCCCTGCTCGTCGCCGTCGCCAATGAACCAGGCTGCCGACAACCCCGTCCACGCAACGATCCAGCGAAGCAGCCGCTCGGGCTGAAGTCCCGTCACGGCGACCACGATATCCAGCCGGGCCTCCAGTCGACCCGGCAGGGTCGCAAGCGGACGGCCGGGATCGCTGAGGTCGGGGTTCGTGAAGATGTTGGCATAGTCGAATGTTCGTTCGCCGACGAGCCCATGCGGGTCGATCGCCAGCCATCCCCGCTCACCGAAGTCGAGCACATTCTCGTGGTGCAGGTCGCCGTGCAGCGGACCGATGGCGTGTGGCGCGGACAGGAGTTGGCGGGCGATGTCGGCGGCGGGCTCGAGTGCCGCGTGGTCCGGGGCGAGCTGGAAGAGCGGCTGAAACCAGTCTTCCAGCGGGTGCAGGTCGGGAAGCGGGCCAGACCGCGTCGCGTGCAGCCGCGCCGCCGTGTCGCAGAGGATCCGGCATGCCTCCTCGTCCCGGCCCGACCAAGCCATCTGCGCGAGATCACCGGCTCCCGAGGCCCGTTCCATCAGCAGCGCGTCTGCAGTCGAGGCAAAGACCTTCGCAGCGCCCTGACCGTCCCACCAGGTCAGAAGGCGATAGCCCGCCCCCTCATCGGGAATACGGGCAACCTTGAGCATTGCAGGCCGGCCCTCATGTCGGACCGGCAGGACCCAGCTGGAATGGGTGGTCAGCAGTGCCCCGTCCGGAACCAGACGCCATCGTTCTAGCCACGTTGTGACTGGCGCTGGAATATGGGGATGCGAGTCCATGGGGTCATCACCTGGGATCATGTCCGGCGCTCTGTCTGCCGGGACTTGATCAATCATGCGGCCGGCCGCCACCGTTTCGTTGCAGCGATACCCTTTCCACGTTTTCGTTTTCCTTTCCCGTGGCCAAAGAGTCGCGCTTTCGCGTCGCGGTCGGCGAAGGTGACGGCGCACCTGCGACGACACGGTCGCAGGTGCGCTCGCCCATGACACCGATGGTCTTCACCGGACTCTGGCGAAACCGTTACCGCTTTCGCCCAGCGCGCCCCTTTGCCTTCGCCGCGCGTTTGCGGCCTGGGGCGGCTGCTCGCGCCGGTCCGCGTGGCGTACGGCCGCCGGTCTCAGTGGACAGTTCGGGACGCAACCTGGCGAGCTTGGCGCGATCGGGCAGCATGTCGGCAAAACCGTCGATCGCGCGCGGCGCGGTCGTATCGTCGCCGGCCGCAGCCGTTGCGGCGCGCGCGCCTGACGGCACTGCGGTCTGGCTGAGCGCCTGCAACCGCCGGCACGCTTCACCGAGGTGATAGGCATCGCCGCCGAGCGCCACCCATTTGCCGACCTCGGGATGCAGCACGAGATTGGCCGAATGGTTGTCGCTCGCGCTGGTCGGATAGTCGACGAACACGTCGATGCCCGACTGCACGCCAACCATCACGCCCTGCGCCGACCACGACACCGCGACGTCGACGCGGTAGCGGCCCGGTTTCTCGAAGGCGAAGCCCGACGTGCTCCAGAACACCTTCGCTGACGCCGTGACGCTCTTGCCGGGCTCAAGCTCGCCCAGCTTCGCGTGCTCGCACAGGATCACGAACGGCCTGACCGGACGCTCGTGCCCCTCGCCGTCGGTGACGGTGATCGATGCGAACAAGGCCTCGGTGCTGACGTCGTTCGGCGCGCGCAGCGACACGCCGCTCGTGTTCGTCATCGTCCAGGTCAGATCCAGCGGCTGGCCGAGCGCGACGCGGTCGGTTGTGGCCGTCACCGTCAGCGCCAGCTCGGAAGGTTCGAAATCGTGCCGGTCGGCGGCCTGCGGCGCACCGGTCGGGAACCAGCTTGCGAACGGCCATCCGCCTGGACGAATGACCGGATCCGGCATGTGGTTGAGGTGATGGCGGACGTTGGTGTTGTGCGCGAGCGCGATCTGGTCCGGGAACACGCCGGGTGCGCCGGTCGCGGGACCGCCGAGCACGTCCGCCACGCTCGGCGTCGTGGTCATGATCGAGTTGTCGGCCGCCGTCTCCTGCTCCTGGTGGATCTGGTTCAGCGTATGCGTCAGCTCGTGGGTCGCGCTGCGCAGGAACGCGCGCGGCACGTCACGCTGCTTCTTGTTGGCGGCGAGACCGAAGTTCGAGGAGTCCGAGACGGGATAGCCGTCATCGGAGAAGCTGGCGCAGCCTTCGCGGGGTACGCCGATCTGGTCGTACATGATGCCGCGCGAGCACCCGAGTTTTGCGGGCACCACGATCATGTGCACGCGCCATTCGGTGTCCAGATTCGTCGCGGGATTGCGCACGGTCGTCATCAGCGCGTGCAGATCCGCAGAGCTCCAGCAATTGGTCGCCACCACGCCTGATGGCACCGGAACGTTGAGCTGGTCCTGCACCACCGACAGCTGCCAGCCGGTCTTGGCAAAGACCGTATCGAAGAACTCGGTGCCACCGGCACCGTCGGGCACCGGCGCGGGCCGCACGGCTCCGACCAGCGTGTCGATCTCCAGCGTGGCGCGGCGGAAGAACTTCGACACCCAGGCGAGCGTGATGCTTCCCTTGTCCACGCCGCCCTCGAACAGCCGGCCCTGGTAGAACGGGCCGCCGGTCAGGGAGAACGGAAACGGCGCCGGCACCTTTGAAAGCTTCATCGTCACGGTGCGCGACGGCGAAGCCGGGAACGTGCCTTTGAACTGGCCGGCCGGCGGCTGCGTGTAATTGAACTGCTCGGCTGTGATCGTCAGCTCGCACTTCTTCGGCGGCGGGACCGCGACAGGCGCGGACACGCTGGTCACCCTGAGATAGGAATGATAGCGCGCGCGGGGGAAGATGGGGATCCGCGGCCTGCGGATCGGAAACGGAATCAGGGGGTCATCGAGCGCACTGAGCGAACCGGCCAGGCTCGTCAATCCCGAGCCCGCCGCCGCTTCATCTTCGTCCGCGTCGCCCACCGGCACCACGGGCCCCACCGGCGGGATCGGACCGATCACCGGCCGGCGCGAGTAGAGATCGCCGCTGACGATCAGATGGTCGGCGCCGCCGTCGGGTGCCGAGCGATCGACGCGCAGCGTGCCTTCGAAGGTCACGAAGCCCGCGGTCGGCCTGAAGTTGATCTGGTAGCAGCCTTCGCGGAAGTCGAGCCTGCAGAGCCTGAACGGCGGAAACGGCTGCAGATCGGTCGAGGCCGGCTGATCGCCGGACTCCTCGTCGCTGAAGCTGATCTGGCGCGACAGGGGGACCTGCGGCTTCATCGCGGGCTCGACCGATGCCGCGGTCATCTTGGAAAGGCTGCCACTCGATTCATGCTCTGAGCAATTGCACATGTCGTCTTCTCCTCGTTGAAAGGGTGAGACGATCGACGTGAGCATCGGGCTCGTTCGCGGGTACAGCCGCGTTATTTCGGTCAGCTGTGGCGTGCGCAGTCCTACGCGCGCCGATAGGTCACGACACAGCCCTCTGAATCCGTAAACTCAAATCGGTCGGCCTTGAGTGAAATGCGATAGGTCACAAGTTCATCAGTCGCCGTCCCGACGACGAGTGTGTTGGAATCTTCGAGACGGTAGATTCCCGCGTCCCACCACACCATGCCCTGCCCTGGTCCGCGCATGCCGCGGTAGGTGCCGGTCGAGAATGTGAGAGTGGCGGGGTACTTGTCCGCACACGCAGCCGACGTGGATTTGGTCCACGTACCAACCATGCCCTGTTCGTGTTTGTCAGCCATAGTGTCTCCATAGCTCTCATCGGCCGAGCGGCCGATTGGAGGCTATTTCAACATGCCGTTCTGGCGTGTGCAGCTCATTTGAGGCTGATGTGATGGCGGGTGTGTCAAATCGACCAAATTCACCACGTTCAATCACAACAGGTACTCTATCGCAGCATTGACGCAAGCGTGCGTGTGAGATGCTTCACACCGAAGGTGCGACAATTGAGCACCGGCGATGAGAGCGCGATGAAAGCGCGGCGGAGAAGCAGCTCAGTCCGGATCTTGCGAGAGCGGGCTCAAGTCAGAGCCGGCGACAATGAACAGGACATTGGATGGCGCGGTTGGCAGAGGCGTGGTCGCGTTGCAGCTTGGCAGCAGGCCTGACATTCACCGTGGGCACCAACTGACGCAAATTCAATCGGAGACGTTCGCTTCCGAGCCGTGCGGTTGACCTTGGTGTCCATCAAGGCGCTGAGAGGTCCGGTAGCGGCCGGGCGACATGCCATGATGTCGATGAAAGAGTTTTGAAAACGCCGCCGCTGTCTCGTAACCGACCTGGCTCGCGATCCGTGCGATGGGCTCATCGCTGGTTTCGAGCAGGAACGCCGCTTCCGCCATCCGGCGTTCGATCACATAACGATGCATCGACTGGCCGACGAGCTTGGTGAAGCGGGCCGAAAATACCGAGCGGCCGAGCCCCACGCGATGGCCGAGGTCGCTCAGGGTCCAGGGCCGCTCCGGGTTTTCGTGGATCAACTTGAGCGCCGGTCCGATATGCGGGTCCGATATGGCCCCGAGCCAGCCGCCTTGTCCGGGACTGAGAGACGCGATCCAGCTTCGGAGCACCTCGACAAACAGCACTTCCGTCAGTCGTGAGAGCGCGACGCGCTGGCCGGGACGCTCGTGCGCGGACTCACTCACCATGCGCCGCAGGATCGCTTCGAGCCAGCCACCGTCCGCCGTCGGCTTCAACAGAAGCACGGGCGGAAGCATTTCCAGCACGCTGCTGAACGAGGGCCGCGACACGGTGAAATTGCCGCAGATCATGGTCGAGAGCGGCTTGGCACGGCCGCCGTGACGAACGACGCCAAGACGTGCCGACGATCGATCGAGGTCCACAATCTGCAAAGGCTTGGCCCGGCGATCCGAATAAAACACATGGGGCTCGCCGCGTGTGATGACGACAAAATCGCCCTCGGTCATCTGGATTTCTTGTCCGAGTTCGAGCGCGAGGGTCGCGGAGCCCCGACTGAGATAGTGAAACAGCGCGTAGGGGCGCGCCGGCAGCGCCAAATTCCAGGGATGGCCGAGCTCGAAGTGGAACAGCAGCGTCCCACCGAGACGAACGCGATCGAGCACTTGGGCGAGGATGTCCATGCCGCCGAAGTTAGTCCGGTGGACGGTCGGACACAACATCCGGACGATTGATCCCTACCGTCCGAAAAGCCTGCGAACTAGGTCATGTCGCGGCGGGCCGACGTCATGTGCGGCAACCATCTCGCCAACGGCGGATGGAAGAAACCGCGACCAGGCAGGAAACGCCTGTCCATTCCCCCGGACCTTATTCCGTCCGACATATCAACAGGAACAATCAATGTTAAATATCCTTCTCTCAGCCGCCACCGTACTCCTGGCCGGAACGGCATGGGTCGGCCCCGCCCATTCCGCTGAGCTGCCCAAGGGAGCAGCCCACAACATCGTGCTCGTGCACGGCGCTTTCGTGGACCAGACGAGCTGGCAGCCCGTTGCCGATATTCTGTCGAAGAAGGGCTACAACGTCACGCTCGTGGAAAATCCGCTCACTTCGCTCGCCGCTGACGTCGATGCCACCAAACAGGCGCTCGCGAAACAGGACGGCAGGACCGTTCTGGTCGGCCATTCATGGGGCGGCGTGGTGATCACGCAAGCCGGCAACGATCCCAAGGTCTCGGCGCTGGTCTATGTCTCCGCCTTCGCACCGGAGGTCGGTCAATCCCTGGCGTTGCTGGCCAAAGACGGCCCGCAGACCGAAGGCGTCAAGGCGATCCATCCCGACGCGAAGGGCAATCTGTATATCGATCCTAAGTTGTTTCCGTCAGCCGTCGCGGCTGACCTTCCTCCTGAGATCGCCGAGCACCTGGCCAACTCGCAGCTTCCGCTGAGCCTCGCTGCGTTCGAGGCGCCTGTCAGCATTGCGGCCTGGCGCGACAAGCCGACGTTCTACGTCATCACCACGAAGGACAAAGTCATCGCGCCCGAGGTCCAGAAGTTGTTCGCAGCCAGGATGAAGGCTCAGACGACGGAAGTCGCCGGCAGCCATGCCTCGCTCGTGGTCCATGCGAAGGAAGTCGCTGAGGTCATCGAAAAGGCGGCGCTCGCGAAGTGACGAACCTGCTCCCGGCGCTGTCGCGCCGGGAGCGCGCACGCTCGCTCGGAGGAATGCGGAACGCCTCGGACCGCGATGGCGCGAAGCGCCAGCGACATCCTAGAGGAAGGTTTCGGTCGCCGCGCTGCGTGCGTCACCCGCTCGATCATTTCATGCCAAGCATCCGGAGTACGATATGACTCAACTCGACATCGCGAACCAGGACGCCCTCACACTCGAAACGGCGCCAACCCATTACATCGAAGGCCACGGAATCCGCTTCGCCTATCGCCGTCTCGGCCCCACGACTGGAACTCCGCTGGTTCTTCTGCAGCACTTCTCGGGAAACATCGACGGATGGGATCCCGCCGTCGTCAACGCTCTGGCCGCTGATCGCCCCGTGATCGCCTTTGACAACGCAGGGGTCGGCCGGTCGACCGGTCAAACGCCCGACAACGTCGCGACGATGGCACGAGACGCCGTGGATTTCATCGACTTGCTCGGCCTCTCCGAAGTGGACCTGCTTGGCTTCTCCCTCGGCGGCTGCGTCGCTCAGCAGATCGCCGCCGAACACGGACAGCTGGTCCGCAAGCTCATACTCGTCGGTACCGCGCCGAAAGGCGGAGAGGAACACCTGTTAGCGGTTCTGCAGGAAGCGTTTTCCCAAACCGATGCGCCGGACCCCCGCCTGCCGCTGTTCTTCACGAATTCATCCGCCAGCCGGTCGTCCGGCTTGGCCTTCCTGAAGAGGACCAAGGTGCGCAAGGATGATCGGGACACCGATAACGGCAACGCGGTAACCGATCCACAGGCCAAGGCGCTGATCACCTGGTGCGCCACACCTGATCCCGGGCACGCCATTCTGCGCGCTATCCGCCAGCCCGTTCTTGTGGTCAGCGGCAGCCACGACACCATGCTGCCTGCGAACAACGCTTACGCAATGTCTAGGGAACTGAGTAACGCTCAGCTGGTCCTCTATCCCGATTCAGGGCACGGCGCGCTGTTTCAGCACCACGACATCTTCGTCAGCCACGTCCGGACTTTCCTGGATGCCCAACCCGCCCGCGGCCGCATGACACAAGGCGCGTTCTGACGGGATCAGGCGCACTTTATCCATGAGAATTGTTACAGAGGACAAAATGACAATCGCTAAAATCGAAGTAGAGCGCTTCAGCCTCACGAGCTTAAAATCATTCGACACTATTGTGGCGGCGCTCAAGTCGGCGGTCGGGCAGCCCAACATGGTCGAATTTTTCAAGGAAACGAGGGCGACAAATTCCTTCCCGGATTTGGAGCGCGTTGTACGAAGCGGCCTCGGCCGAACGGACCTTATGCTCTTCGCAGAATTTGACTTGGGCGACATTCTGCGTCGCGAAGCCGGATCCAAGACGCCTAAAATCGTACGGCTTGTGATCGGCAATCCACTCATCATGAAAGAAATGGTCAAGCACGTGCCCGATGCTGGATCTTACGCTCCAGTCACGGTGCTCATTGATGAGCGTTCCGATGGCGTGCATGTCTCTTACGACAAAATGGAGAGTTTTCTGCTGCATTATGGCAGCTCGGAAGCCCTCACCGTTGCCCGAAATCTCGATGCGAAAATCACAACCTTGCTACGCGAATGTGCAAGCTAAAACTCCTGATGACGTCTTCGACCAATGGAAGTGCGATGTCCGGCTCGCCAGCTACGCCGTCCGCAGCACCGGCGCGGGCGGCTGCGACGGCCGGATCAGCGCGAACGCGACCTGGATGATGCCACCGGCCAAGCCCAGCGCCACGCCGGTGCGCCAGGCCATGGTGTAGGAGCCGAGCGCGTCGTAGAGAACCCCTCCTCCGTACGCGCCGAGGAAGCTGCCGATCTGGTGGCTCATGAAGGCGAGGCCTTGGATCATCGCCTGCCAGCGCAGGCCGAACATCTCGGCGACCGCGCCCGCGACCAGCGGGCCGACGCCCGTCCACGCGCAAGGAGCGGATAGCCTCGCACATTGAGTGCACTGTCACCGTAATCGCACAGGAGAACCTAGAAGGCTGAATGGACGATCGACAAGGCCCACATCGAGACGCGATGCAGCCGGTGCGGTTGGTCTATTGAGCCCCCGCTCGCTCAGCTGGCCGCACGGTTCGCCGGCAATGACTGGCCCGGACAGCCATTCTACCGGGGCCGCTGGCGGGGGTTCAGGCATGAGACGCTCGGTCCGGCAGCCTCGGCAAACAGAACTCAAGCCCTCTTGTCCCGAGTTACAAGATCCAGCATGCCGCGAAGATCCTCTGAAAATTGCCTTCCGTGCATCTTCTGAAAGCTGGAATCCGCAATCTTCCATAAGGGATAAGCGTCCCCCAGCACCTTGAACCCTTTTTTGGTCAGACCAACAGTACGACTGCGCCGATCCAGGTCCGAAACGTTCACGGCAATCAAACCATCCCGCACGAGAGGCCTCAGATTTTTGCCCATAGTGGTCCGATCCATCACCATCACTTCCGCAAGTTCGTTGACGGAAAGACCGCGTCTCTCATTCAGAACCGCCAGGATCATGTATTGCGTCGAGCGAATGCCCGACGGAGCCAATATCGTGTCGTATATCTGCGTGAGATGGCGGGCTGCCTTGCGGAGATAAAAGCAATTGCAGTCCCGTACGCTAATTCGCTCCACCGATATCTCCAGAATTTCAACAACACACACATACACGAGATTGAGCTCGTGTTCTACTTCCTGTCGGACACCTCCGCGATGAACGAAGCAAGGGCGATCCACGACGCCGGGACCTTGCATCCCAGGCTTCGCTATGCAGGACACTCCCACCACTGCTCGTGTATGTCAGCAACCGGACCGAACTCTAAATCTTTTCCAGCAATTCGCCCTCACAGTCAGTTGACTACCCCTTTTCGATATATGTGCATATGCTCATATATAGGTGCATATGCACCTATTGAAGAGAAACTCGGATGGCTGATCCACTGTATTTGATCTCCGGCGCCACCGGAACGACGGGCAGAGCCGCCGTCACAGCGCTAAGGCATGCGGGAAAACGTGTTCGAGCCGTCGTCCATAAGGAGGACGCGCGAGCGGAAGCACTCCGCGAACAAGGTGCTGAAACCATTGTCGGCGAATTGCTAGACTTGGACCAAATGCGGGCCGCGATGGAAGGCGTCAGAGGCGCTTATTTCGTGTACCCTTTCAAACCGGGCCTTATTGGTGCGGCTGCGTTCTTTGCACAGGCTGCGATCGAGGCGGGCGTGGAATCGATCGTCAATATGTCGCAGAAGCCCGCACGCCGGGAGACGAAGAGCGAAGCGTCTCGCGATCATTGGATCACCGAACAGGTGTTTGATTGGTCTGACGTTCCCACCACTCACATACGGCCGACGTTTTTCGCCGAATGGCTTCTCTATCCGATGGACGGTTGGAACGTAAAAGCAGGCGTCATCGAGTTCCCGTTTGCGGATGGGCGGCACGCGCCGATAGCCGGAGAAGACCAGGGCCGCGTTATCGCTGCAGTGTTGCAAGACCCGAAGTCTCACGCAGGCAAGGTGTACCCACTGTACGGTCCCGTCGAACTCAATCACTACGAAATCGCAGAGAAGCTGACGAAAACGCTAGGTCGGCCCTTTGTTTACAGGCCACTCACAATTCCAGCGTTTCGCGCGCGCATGGAGAATAGTGGGCAGCTTCCACGATTTGTGCAGCACATCGTTTCTGTCGCACAGGACTATCAGGAAGGCATCTTTGCCGGCACCAACAATGTCGTCGAAGATCTCACCGGCAGACGGCCCCTGACTGTCGAGCAGTTTGCCGATACCAATCGCGCTAGATTTGCCAAGTAAAATCAGGACGACAATCTGCGCCTTCTCGCGGAGATTTCGTTCCCCTCGCTGGCACTACCGCCTTGTGTGCGGAATGTGCCCGAATCACTTCAGACGGCCGGATCATCCGGCGATCAAGGAGACTGTCATGTCGAGCATGGGAAAGACGGGTCTACAACTGCGCTCGTTGATCAAGGCGAGTGGCGAGCTGGAAATTTCGCTCGTAGACGTGCCGACGCCCGAGCCCGGTGCCGATGAGGTTGTGGTGCGAATCGAGGCGACGCCGATCAATCCGTCCGACCTCGGCTTGCTGACCGGCACCGCCGATCTCACCACTATCAAGGCCTCAGGGACCAACCATCACCCTATCGTCACCGCGAAAGTGCCGGAAACGACCATGCCGGCGATGGCAGGGCGCCTCGATCAATCGCTGCCGATCGGCTTTGAGGGCGCCGGCATCGTCATCATGACGGGCTCGTCCGATACAGTGAAGGCCCTGATGGGCAGGACAGTCGCGATATTCGGCGGCGCGATGTATGCGCAATATCGCTGCCTGAAAGTAGCGGACTGCCTGCCGCTGCCCGACGGCACGACGCCGGCCGAAGGCGCCTCTTGCTTCGTCAATCCGCTGACCGCGCTCGGCATGACCGAGGCGATGCGGACCGAGGGCCATACCGCATTGGTGCACACCGCCGCCGCCTCGAATCTCGGACAGATGCTGAACAAGATCTGTCTCAAGGACGACATTTCGCTCGTCAATATCGTGCGCAACGCGGAACAGGCGTCGATCCTGCGCAATATCGGCGCCAGGCATGTGATCGACTCAACCTCCGCGACCTTCATGGATGAACTGAGCGCTGCACTTGTTGAGACCGGTGCGACGATCGCTTTTGACGCGATCGGCGGCGGCAAGCTCGCGAGTCAAATCCTGAGCGCTATGGAGGCGGCCATCAACAACTCCGGTAAGTACCCCTATAGCCGCTATGGCTCGACAGTCCACAAGCAGGTCTATATCTACGGCACGCTCGATCCTCGGCCGACTGAGATCACCCGTTCCTTCGGCACCGCTTGGGGCCTAGGCGGCTGGCTGTTGATGCCGTTCCTGGCGAAGATCGGGCAGGCCGGCTCACAGAGGCTGCGCCAGCGCGTCGTCGATGAACTCAAGACCACGTTCGCAAGCTACTACACCAAAGTAGTGTCGTTGGCCGAAGCGCTCGATCCGGCCAACATCGCGGTCTACGTCAAACGGGCAACTGGCGAAAAATTCCTTATCAACCCGAACAAAGGTAAGTGACACCGCTCCTCGGATCATTTCGCCAGAACCGCTCATAAGCGTCGGTATGTCTCAGCAAGTCTGCGCTTAAGATCACCAGCTCTATCGAGGGACCATTTGCGCGGCGGATCGGCCCGTCAAGTCACATCACGCCTAAGGAGCCACCAATGTTGAAGCGCTTTTCCGAGCTAAACGAACGGAGCGCGCGCCGCGGCGCGGACGTCTTGCTCGAAATACTCTCCAGTGAGGGCGTTGAATACATATTCGGGAATCCAGGGACGACCGAACTTCCGTTGATCGACGCACTGCTGCGTAAGCCGGATTTGAAATATATCCTGGCGTTACAAGAAGCCTCAGCGGTTGCCATGGCGGATGGATATGCCCAGGCTGCTCGGCGGCCCGCCTTCCTGAACCTGCACACAGCTGGCGGTCTCGGGCATGGGATGGGAAATCTGCTCAATGCGAGCGTGTCCCAAACCCCGATGGTTGTCACGGCGGGCCAGCAGGACTCACGACATACGGTGTCAGATCCACTGCTGTTCGGTGATCTCGTGCGGATCGCAGAACCGGCGGTGAAGTGGGCGCGCGAAGTCGCGACCGTTGATCAATTGCCTGTTCTCGTGCGGCGCGCTTTCCACGATGCCAGCGCCGCTCCAGCGGGTCCTGTGTTTCTGTCGTTGCCGATGGATGTCATGGAGGAGATGAGCACAGTTGGCATTGAGGGCCGCTCTCACATCGACCGAAATGCGGTTGCAGGCTCGCTCCCACAGCTCGCGCAACACCTCGCCGCGGTGGAGCCCGGCCGCTTGGCGATCATCGCCGGCGATGAGGTTCACACCAGCGAGGCGGCCGAGGAAGTGGCAGCTGCGGCCGAAGCTCTGGGCGCGCCGGTATATGGATCTTCATGGCCATCGCACATTCCATTCCCGACTTCTCACCCGCTTTGGGCGGGGAATTTTCCGACCGTGGCCCGAGGCATGGCCGAGATCCTTTCCCGCTACGACGCGATCTTTGCACTCGGCGGGAAATCACTGATCACCATCCTCTACACCGAGGGCTCTGCTGTCCCGCCCGGATGCGACGTGTTCCAACTGTCGGCTGACGTGCGCGATCTCGGCCGTACCTATGTGACCAAGCTCTCGGTCGTCGGCGAGATCAAGGCCTCGCTCAAGGCTCTTTTGCCGCATCTTTCCGAGGCGACGAAAAGCAATCGTGGCGCGTACGCGACGCTGCTTCAGAAGGCTCAGGAGGAACGGGCTGCGCAACGGCGGTCGCTCTCAGAAATGGCGGATGCTGAGATGAATCGCACTCTGACCACGCCACTGGTCGCTGCACGGGAGGCGGTACGCGCGATCGGACCGGATGTCGCGATCGTCGACGAGGCTGTCGCCACGTCAGGCCATGTTCGAAAATTCCTCAACAGCCAATCACCGAACCAGTACTCGTTCATACGCGGCGGTGGACTCGGCTGGGGTATGCCGGCGGCCGTCGGCTGTTCGCTTGGACTCGGTCGCGCCCCCGTCGTTTGCCTCGTCGGAGACGGAGCGGCGATGTATTCCCCACAGGCGCTTTGGACCGCTGCCCACGAGAAGCTCCCCGTGACCTTCGTCGTGATGAACAATCGCGAGTACAACGTCCTCAAGAACTTCATGAGAACGCAGGCAGACTATGTAGCCGCGAAGACGAACCGCTTCATCGCCATGGACATTCAACAGCCAGAGATTGACTATCTGTCATTGGCTCGCGCGATGGGGGTGCCCGCGCGACGGGTGGAACGAGCAGCCGATATCGCGCCGGCAATCGAGGACGGAATCGCGAGCGGCAACACGAATCTGGTTGAGGTTCCGATCAGCGTCGGCTGATCCGCGCGCAAGCCTCGCCGACGGAAGCCAATACATGGCGGAGGGCTATGGACGAAGGACGACACGGTCCAGATGCTGCGCAGCCAAGCGTTTGGGCTGGCATGTCTGTGTCAATGCGAAGACCGGGATTGCGAATTTGAGCAACACAAAGTCGCGAAGGTTGGGGTGGGCCTGACGGCGCATGGGCGCCGTTCGAAGAGCGGGAAGACGCCCGACAGAGCGGCGGATCTGTGAGTCGCTTAAAATCTATCGACTGCTATCGATGGCCTAGGATTCGCTCGAGTGTCCTCTGCTATCCGATACTACTCCACGGTACTCCCCTTCACTCCCACTCAATCGTCCCGGGCGGCTTGCTCGTCACGTCGTACACCACCCGGTTCACGCCCTTCACCTCGTTGATGATGCGCGTGGCGGTCTCGCCCAGAAACTTCATGTCGAACTGGTAGAAGTCCGCGGTCATGCCGTCGGTGGAGGTTACTGCGCGGAGGCCCACGACGTAGTCGTAGGTGCGGCCGTCGCCCATGACGCCCACTGTCTTGACCGGGAGCAGCACGGCGAAGGCCTGCCAGATGTCGTCGTAGAGGCCGTGCTTGCGGATCTGGTCGATGTAGACGGCATCGGCCTTGCGCAGGATGTCGAGCTTGTCGCGGGTGATGTCGCCGGGGCAGCGGATGGCGAGGCCGGGGCCCGGGAACGGGTGGCGGCCGACGAAGATTTCGGGCAGGCCGAGCTCGCGCCCTAACTTGCGCACCTCGTCCTTGAACAGCTCGCGCAGCGGCTCGACGAGCTTCATGTTCATGCGCTCGGGCAGACCGCCGACATTGTGGTGCGACTTGATCGTCACCGAGGGGCCGCCGGTGAAGGAGACGCTCTCGATCACGTCAGGATAGAGCGTGCCCTGCGCCAGGAAGTCAGCGCCGCCGATCTTCTTAGCTTCAGCCTCGAACACCTCGATGAAGAGGCGGCCGATGGTCTTGCGCTTGGTCTCGGGGTCGGTGACGCCTTCGAGCTCGCCGAGGAATTGCTTCGAGGCATCCACATGCACGAGCGGGATGTTGTAGTGGTGGCGGAACAGATCAACCACGGTCTTGGCTTCGTCGAGGCGCAGCATGCCGTGATCGACGAACACACAAGTGAGCTGGTCGCCGATGGCTTCGTGGATCAGCACGGCCGCGACGGCTGAATCGACGCCGCCGGAGAGGCCGCAGAGCACCTTGCCCTTGCCGACCTGGGCGCGGATCTTTGCGATCTCCTCCTCGCGGAAGGCGCGCATGGTCCAGTCGCCGGAAAGGCCGGCGATCTTGCGGACGAAATTGCGGATCAGCTTGGCGCCGTCGGGCGTGTGCACCACTTCGGGGTGGAACATCAGGCCGTAGTACTTGCGCGTCTCGTCCTGGATGATCGCGAACGGCGCGTTCGGCGAGGTGCCGGCCACCGAGAAGCCCGGCGGCATTTTTGTGATGCGATCGCCATGGCTCATCCAGACCTGGTTCTTGCCGCCCGGCGACCAGACGTCCTCGAACAGCTTGCTCGGCGCCTTGACCTCGACATCGGCGCGACCGAACTCGCGGTGATGGCCGCCCTCGACGGTGCCGCCGAGTTGCTCCGCCATGGTCATCTGGCCGTAGCAGATGCCGAGCACCGGCACGCCGGAGGCGAAGATCAACTGCGGGGCGCGCGGGGAGCCCGCTTCATGCACCGACTCAGGGCCGCCGGAGAGGATCACCGCTTTCGGCTTCATCTCCTTGAAGGCCTCTTCGGCCCTGTTGAACGGGACGATCTCGCAATAGACGCCGTCCTCGCGCACGCGACGCGCGATCAGCTGCGTCACCTGGCTGCCGAAGTCGACGATGAGAATCTTGTCGTGCGCCGAGGCCACCGAGGGCGTCGACGCGGAGCGGTCGTTCTGTGCTGCTGTCATGGCCAGCAAATACGCGACCGTGCCCCTGCCCGCAACCGCGCGATGCGCGCGCCCACATTCTTCTTTGGGCATGGACAAATGGATATAGGTCAGTATTATTGACCTAATATGCCCTCACGCCAAACAGGGGGCAATCAGGGGAGAACGCCATGCCACAGCACCATCAGCCATCGACGCTCGCCGCGCTCGGCCGGACCTGGGTCGAGGCCTGGAACGCGCGGGATCTCGAGCGCGTGCTGACGCTCTACGCCGAGGACACCGTGATGACCTCGGACCGCATCCCCGCGATGGGGTTCGATGCCAGCGGCACCGTGCGCGGCAAGGACGCGTTGCGGGCGTATTGGGGCAAGGCGCTCGCCCTGCTGCCGGAGCTGCATTTTACACTGATCGACCTGTTCGTCAGCCCTGACAGCGTCGTGGTGTTTTACGAGAACGAGCGGGGGAAGAAGATCTGCGAGTATCTGCGGGTGAATGCAGCGGGGCTGATTTTGCAGGGGTCGGCGAACCATTTGGCGCAGTGACGCTTGCGCGCATTGCTGTCGGCCACGCGCTTATCGTGTGCAGACGGTGCCGCCCCACCCACCGCTGTCATTCCCCGCGCCAGCGGGGAATCCAGTACGCCGCGGCTTTTCCGCATCACGGCGCGGCCTCTGGAATACTGGATCGCCCGATCAAGTCGGGCGATGACACCGAGTATCGCTCACGATGACGGAGACTGCCGGACGGGCGTGCGCTAACACTGCGCCCGCCGGCTCTGACATAGGATTCCCCATGAAACTCCCCGCCTCCCCCTTCACCGTCACAGACTGGAGCAAGGTCGAGGCCACCACGCATCCCGGCGAGACCGGGCAGGCCAAGTGGCGGACGCTCAACATCGGCGATCTCCGGGTGCGGATGGTCGAGTATTCGCCGGGCTATCTCGCCGACCATTGGTGCGACCGCGGCCACGTGCTCTACGTGCTCGAGGGCGAGCTCGACAGCGAGCTGCGCGACGGGCGGAAATTCAAGCTCACCGCGGGGATGAGCTACCAGGTCTCGGACTTCGGCGACGCCGCGCACCGGTCCTCGACGGCCACGGGGGCGACGCTTTTCATCGTGGATTGAGGGCTGTCGGGCGGCTCATTTGCACCGCAAAATAGCAAAGCCGCGCCACATGCCGGCCCACGGGTGGTGCCTTGAAGTAGCCCCAAATTCTCGCTATATTGTGATCATCGATACTTGGCCGAACGACTGGGCCGCTTCGCTTCGTTGCAGACGGGCGCGCACGCTTCAGATGACTTCCCCAAACATCGACTGAACAGGATCATGGGCGCAATTTCGCGTACCGGTCCACGTGCGTATCCTCTCTAACTAACTAAAGGAAATTCCCATGGCTATGGGCACCGTGAAGTGGTTCAACACCCAAAAGGGTTATGGTTTCATCCAGCCGGATGACGGCCAGAAGGACGTGTTCGTTCACATCAGCGCCGTCGAGCGCGCTGGCCTCTCCTCCCTCAACGAGGGTCAGAAGGTCTCGTTCGACATCGTCGCCGACCGCCGCAGCGGCAAGTCGTCGGCTGACAATCTCCGCGTCGGCTAACGCCCACGCACCGTTCTGACCACGGACGTACCGGCAGAACGTCGAGTTAGAAAGCCCCGCGAGCTTCGGTTCGCGGGGTTTTTGTTTTGGGGAACTGCGGCGCGGCACACGCGGTGCCGTAGGGTGGGCAGAGGCGCGCTCTTCGCGCGCCGTGCCCACCATCTTTCACACTGCGAATGGTGGGCACGCTTCGCTTTGCCCACCCTACGAGGGTCACTACGAGAGCTACGTCTTCTTCAGCACCGAGACGAAGAACCCGTCCGTCCCCGTTCGCCGTGGCGTCATCAGCCAGCCTTCATCCGACTGCAGCGCGGCCTTTGCGAAATCCTCCGCCTTGTCCCAGAGCACGCTTGCGGTCTGCTCCGGCGGCACGACGGCGAACTCGGGATGGCGGGCGGTGAACGCCCTCACCTGCTCGCCGTTCTCTTCCGCCAGCACCGAACAGGTGATGTAGGCGATACGGCCGCCGGCCTTGACCAGCGGCACGGCGCGCTCCAGCACCTCGGCCTGATCGCGCAGGCGGATCTCCAGCGCGCCGGGGCGCATGCGCCATTTGGCGTCGGGGTTGCGGCGCCAGGTGCCGGTTCCCGTGCAGGGCGCGTCGATCACGACGAGGTCGGCGGTGCCGCTGATGTCGGCCAGCGGATCGGCCTCGCCCTTGGGCGTGCGGACATCGGCATTGTGGACGCCGGCGCGCGACAGGCGTTCGTGGATCGGGGCAAGCTGGCGCTTGTCGTTGTCGGTGGCGATCAGCCGTCCCTTGCCCTGCATCATGGCTGCGAGCGCCAGCGTCTTGCCGCCGGCGCCGGCGCAGAGATCGATCACCTGCTCGCCGGGTTTTGCCGCGGTGAAGCTCGCCGCAAGCTGCGATCCCTCATCCTGCACTTCAACGGCGCCCTTGATGAAATCCTCCTCCGCCTGGAGGCCGGGATTGCGCGCATCGGCCGAAAGCTCGATGCGCAGGCCGTTTGCGGACCATGGCGTCGGTTCCGCATGAAGATGAGCAAGCCCGCGCAGCACCTTGTCGCGATTGGATTTTAGCGTGTTGACGCGCAAATCCAGCGGCGCCCGGCTCGCCATCGCGGCCGCCTCCGCGGCGCGGTCCTCGCCGAACACTTTTGCAAAGTACGGGTCGAGCCAATCAGGATAATCCCCGACGATCGCAGCCGGCGCGTCCTTGAGGGAACGCGAGGTCAGCGCGGCCTGCTCGGCCTCGGTCAGCGGCGCCGGTGCAAACCGGCTGCCGTCGAACAGCGCGCCCATGGTGGCCGCGTCCATGTTGCGCTCGAGGCGGAGCATGCCGATCAGCCGGGCGCGTGCGGTGTCGGCGTCCATCAGGAAAGCGCTCGAGGCATATCGGCGCAGCACGTCCCAGACGAGGCCCGCGATGGCGGCGCGGTCGCCGGAGCCGGCGAAGCGGTGCGCGGTGCCCCACTCCTTGAGCGCCTTGGCCGCCGGCACGCGGTCCTTCTCGATGGTGTCAATCAGTTCGATGGCTGCGGACAGCCGGGCAGCGGGAGTCATTTGAATCTTTCAGGTCAGGATTGGCTATTTTTGTTTTGCGCATGATCTTGTCGGAAAACCGGTATCCACTTTGCGCTAACGCGGCCCTCCGGGTCCGGATCATGCGCGCGCCTAGATCAACAACAGCATCTTCAGCGCGAAGTAGATCCACATCGCGAGCAGTACAAGCACACCCGCGAGCCAGATCGTGGAGCGCCGGCCGGGATCGTTGGAGGAGACGAACACGCCGGCATGGGCGAAGCGCGTCACCACGAACACCCAGGACATCAGCACGATGAAGAGATCGGCATGGCGCAAGGGCAGCGCCAGGGCGATCAGCGCGTAGAACAGCACCGGCAATTCGAACTGCTCGCCCAGCGCAATGTCGCGGCTCTTGGTCTCGCCGGAGACCAGCGAGCGCCGGCGCGCCAGTACCATTCCGATCAGGAGTGCGAAGGTGAGACCGACCTGCACGAAGACAGGCAGCAAAACCATTTGGATGGACATCGGAACTTTCCCGTCAGGCGGAACACCGCGGACCGTCATTAGCCGCGACTGCTGGCGCTGACAATCAACGAGTTGAACCGGTGTTCCCGGTCCCGCGACCAAAGGCCGATAGTTAAAGCGATTTCGGCCCCTGGGACCGCAAGGCGAGCTAGCGCCAAGAGACTGACATGAACACCCTCTCCAGCCTTTTGACCGAATCCGCGGACGGCCGGCTCGGCGTCCTGATGTCGGCACTAGCGGGAATCGCGGCCGCGCTCGCGGTCGCGCTGGCGATGACGGTGTACTTCCGCCTGAGCTACCGGAGCTGGCGCGACGTCGTCAGGCATGGCCTCGCCACTCTGGCCGCGCTCGCCCTGTTCGCCTTTGCCGCCTACGACATGCGCCACGCCGCGCTGGCCTATCTCGGCCTCAATCCCTCCAAGCCGGCGGTCGAGTTCGAGATCCGGATGCCGAGGGAAACACTCACGGCTGTGTCCGACAGCCAGATCGAGCTGCACACCGACCGCAACCAGACGCTGGCGCTGGTCGACGGCGTGCGCGAGCTCGGTGATGGCCGCTCCGTGCTGCGCGGCGCCGTGGCGCTCAACCACCGCACCGCCGACCGCGTGCTGGTCGTGAACCTGCCCGGCAAGGGCACCTTTGAATTCCGCCTCCGCCTGCCCGCCGAGCCGCACCGGTCCGAGCAGTTCGGACCCTGGCACCTCGCCGACCGCATCGCCTCGCCGGCCACCGGCAGCGTCGCTCCGCAGGACGCCTACACGATCCGCTATCGCGTGCTTTAAACTTTGTTTCATGGCGATGCATGCGCGCGCCGTCATCGTTCCGACGTGCGACAACGCGTATGCTGATGCCATGTCCGAATTTCGCCTCACGCAGATTTCCGACACCCATCTCGGCCGGCGCTTCCCCGGCCTGATCGCAAATTTCGATCGCGTCAGCGAGCATATCGACGCTGATAGACCCGACCTCGTCGTCAACACCGGCGACGTCTCCTTCGACGGGCCGACAAGTCGCGACGATGTCGAATTCGCCAAGAGCCGGCACGACGCCCTGCCCGTCGCCTGCCGCTACATTCCCGGCAATCACGACATCGGCGACAATCCGACCGCGATCGGGCCTGCGCCAAAGCCGCCGGTTGAGGAAAAGCACCGCCAACAATTCCGCGACATCATCGGCGAGGACCATTGGTCGTTCGAAGCGGCCGGCTGGCACTTCATCGGTCTGAACTCGCTGGTGATGAATTCCGGGCTCGCCTTCGAGGCCGAGCAGTTCGACTGGTTGTCCCGGGAAATGGCGCGCATCAACGGCAGGCCGATCGCGCTGTTCGTGCACAAGCCGATGTTTCTCAACCTGCCCGATGACCCCGAGACGCCGGAGACCTCGATCCGCTACGTGCCGCAGCCGGCACGGGCGCGCCTGATCGAGATGTTCTCGACCGTGGACCTGCGCCTCATCGCCAGCGGCCATGTGCACCAGCGGCGCGACTTCACCTACCGCCACACCCGCCATGTCTGGGCGCCGTCGGCCGGCTTCAGGATCAACGACGCGCGCCAGGACCGCATCGCGATCAAGGAAGTCGGGCTCGTCGAATACCGCTTCCGGCCGAACAGTTTTGAAGTTCGTCACGTCAGGGCCGCGGGCCAGGTCGATGTCGATATCGAGGAGCTGCTCGCCCAGATGGGCGGCGAGCACTAGCCCAATTCACGGGCACAACACCTTACCAAATTACCTCCCCGCATCGAATTCGCGCCAAGATTGGCTAGAATCCGCTAATGACAACGTTGTCATTCCGACCTATCGTTCCCGAGCGGTCGAGGGGCCGCTGAGGGAGCGACGATGCAGTTCTTGTCCCGGTGGGAGAGCCAACGTTTTTCAACGACCACGCGGGGCATCCCCCTGGTCGATGGCCTGCCGATCGAGGAGATCGCCCGCCAGAATTGGCAGCCCTCCCGCGGCGATCTCGCTCTGCCCGCCCTCACCCTCGATGAAGCCGCCTTCGCGGCCAACCGCGACCTCTTCCTGCGCTGGTGCAGGAGCGCCGGCGTTGCCGTTGCGCCCCACGCCAAGACGCCGATGTCGCCAGAGCTCGCCCAGTCGCTGCGTGAGGCCGGCGCCTGGGGCACGACGGTTGCCAACATCCAGCAGGCCGCCGTGCTGCTCGCGAGCGGCGAGCGGCGCCTGCTTCTGGCCAATGAGATCGGCGGGCTCGCGGCCGGCCGGCGGCTCGGCGCGTTGCTCGGCGCCTATCCCGACGTCGAATTTCACGCCTTCGCGGATTCACCGGCGGCGGTCGCAGCACTGGCTGAAGCGGCCCGGATTGCGGGCCGCAGCGAATTGTCCGTGCTGGTCGAGCTCGGTGCGGGCCGCGCGGGCGCGCGAGATCGCGCCACGGTCGAAGCGACGATTGCCGCGGTGCTCGCGGCCGACGGCCTCCTGCTCGGCGGCGTCGCCACTTACGAAGGCGCGGTCGCAACGCCCGATGCCGACGAGACGATGCGCGCGATCGCGGCGCTGATGGAGCGCACCATCGCGGCCTTCGCGCTGGTACGTCATGCTGCCCCGGGCCGGCCGCTGATCATCAGCTCCGGCGGCTCGGCCTATTTCGACGTCGTCGCCCGCGCGCTCACACCGAGCGCGCAGGCCGACGGCAACGCCAGCGTCCTCTTGCGCTCAGGCGCCCTGTTCTTTGCCGATCACGGCATTTACGCGCGCGCTTTCGCCGAGCTCGACCGTCGCGGCGGTCTCCTCATCGACGGCGCGCCGCACTCGGCGGCCGAGGGTTTCCGGCCTGCGTTGACACTTTGGGCCGAGGTGTTGTCGCGGCCGGAGGCAAGCCTCGCGATAGCGGGCTTCGGTATGCGCGATGCCTCCTTCGATCAGGGATTGCCGGTGCCGCTACGCGTCTTCCGCGACGGCGTCGAACAACAAGGGCTTGCCGAGACCTTGTCGGTCACCCGTCTCAATGACCAGCATGCGTTCCTGTCCGTCGCGCCCGATGGCACGCTTGCGGTCGGCGACGTCATCGCCTTCGGCATCTCGCATCCCTGCACCTGCCTCGACCGCTGGCGCGTGATCCTCGGCCTCGACGCCGACGGCGTCGTGACGCGCGCCCTCCCCACCCAGTTCGGCTGAGGCGGCGCGCCCGATGAATTTCCTGCCGCTGTGGCGCTATCAGAACCAGCTCATCGACGGGGCCATCGTCACGCTCGAACTGACGGTGATCGCGGCGCTGGCCGGGCTTTTGATCGGCGTTGCCGGCGCGGTCGCGCTGAACGGCCGCATCACGCCGTTGCGCTGGCTGGTGCGCGGCTACATCGAGCTGTTCCGCAACACGCCGTCGCTGATCCAGATCTTCATCGTCTTCTTCGTGCTGCCGAACTTCGGCTTGAAGCTGCCGGCGTTCGAAGCCGCCGCCGTCGCGCTGTCGCTCTATTTCGGGGCCTACTCGGTCGAGATCATCCGTGCCGGCCTCGACTCCGTGCCGAAGAACCAGATCGAGGCCGGCCAGTGCCTTGGCCTGTCGGGCTGGCAGGTGTTCCGTCACATCCTGCTGCCGCCGGCGCTGCGCAACGCCTATCCGGCCGTGACCAGCCAGTTCGTCCTGCTGCTGCTCGGCACCTCGCTCGCTTCGCAGGTCGCCGCCGACGAGCTGTTTCATGTCGCGGGCTTCATCGAGAGCCGCACCTATCGCAGCTTCGAGGTCTATGCGGTGATCTGCGTGGTCTATTTCGCCATGGCGATGTCGTTCAAGGCGCTGTTCGCCATCATCGGTCTGGCGGCCTTCCGCTGGCCGCGGCGGCGCTGAGGGACAAGGCGATGCGATCCTTCACCCTCATCGATTTCGTCTCGCTGTTCGCGGCGCTGCGCTGGACCGTTGCGCTCGTCGTGCTCGCGCTCGCCTTCGGTGCGCCGCTGGCGCTGGCGTTCGCCACGGGCCGCATCAGCCGCTTCGCCGGCCTGCGCTGGACGATGGCGGCGTGCATCCAGATCGTCCAAAGCGTGCCGCTGCTCGGGCTGCTGTTCTTCTTCTATTTCGGCATGCCGATGTTCCTGGGCATCCAGGTGCCGGCCCTCGTTGCCGTCACCGTCGCCTACACGCTCTACACCGCCGCCTTCCTCGGCGAGATCTGGCGCGGCGGGCTGGAAGCCGTGAAGCAGGCGCAATGGGAGGCAGGCGCCTGTCTCGGCCTCTCCGCCTGGCAGCAATTCCGCCACATCATCGCGCCGCAGGCGCTGCGGCTGTCGCTGCCACCGACCGTCGGCTTCCTGGTGCAGCTGATCAAGGGCACCTCGCTCGCCTCGATCCTCGGCTTCGTCGAGCTTGCCCGCGCCGGGCAAGTGGTGAGCGCGGCGACGTTCCAGCCGCTACTCACCTACGCGCTGGTCGCCGCGATCTATTTCGCGCTGTGCCTGCCGCTCACGCTCTGGTCCCGCTCTCTGGAGGCCCGCCTCGATGGCTCTCGTTGAAATCCGCGACGTGCACAAGACATTCGGCAAGGTCGAGGTGCTCAAGGGCGTCTCGCTCGACGTCGAGGAAGGCGAGATCGTCACGATCATCGGCCGCTCCGGCTCGGGCAAGTCGACCCTGCTCCGCTGCATCAATGCACTGGAGAGCGTCGATTCCGGCGAGATCCGCGTCGAGGGCGAGAAGGTCCACGCCAGGATGCCTGACCTGAAGGCATTCCGTCAGCGCGTCGGCATCGTGTTCCAGGCTTTCAACTTGTTTCCGCACCTGAAGGTCGAGCGCAACATCACGCTGGCTCCGCTCCTCACCGGCCGCACCGACAAGGCCCGGGCGCGGGCGCTTGCCGACGACGTGCTGACCAGGGTCGGTCTCGCCGACAAGATCGACGCCTGGCCGGAGCAGCTCTCCGGCGGCCAGCAGCAACGCGTCGCCATCGCGCGCTGCCTCGCGATGGCCCCTCACCTCATGCTGTTCGACGAGGTCACCTCCGCGCTCGACCCCGAACTCGTCGGCGAAGTCCTGAAGGTGATGGAGGCGATGGCGAAGCAGGGCATGACCATGATCTTGGTCACCCACGAGATGGGCTTTGCCCGCAACGTCGCCAACCGCATCGTCTTCATGCATCAGGGCCGCGTCTGGGAACAGGGACCGCCGGCAAAGCTGTTCGCCAATCCTGAAACCCCCGAGCTCGCCAGCTTCATCGCGTCCGCCAAATAACCATCCACCAATCCCCGATCAGGAGAGAGCCATGAGACCACTAAAATCCCTCTTTGCGATCGCAGCCACCGCGCTCGCCGTGCTCGCTGCCCCCACTCTCGCGCAAGCCGACAAGCTCCAGGACGTGCTCGGCGCGGGCAAGCTGCGCGTCGGCCTGCTGACCGATGCCGCGCCGTGGGGCTTCAAGGACGACAAGGGCGAGATCGCAGGTCTCGATGCCGACCTCGCCCGGCTGATCGCCGCCGACATGGGCGTCAAGCTCGAGCTCGTGCCGGTGACGGGCGCAGCGCGCATCCCGAGCCTGCTCTCCGACAAGATCGACATCCTGATCGCAGGCCTCGGCGCGACGCCCGAGCGCGCCCAGCAGGTGATGTTCTCGCAGCCCTATGCGGTGGTGAATCTCGGCGTCTATGGCGCCAAGGCAATTCCGGCCGCGACCGGCAAGAAGCCTGACAATCTCGACGGCCGCAGCGTTGCGGTCGCCAAGGGCTCGACGCTCGACGTCTGGCTCACCGACAACGCGCCGAAGGTGAAGCTGGTGCGTTTCGAGGATACGCCGGCCGCGCTCGCCGCGTTTCTCGCGGGACAGGCCGATACCTTCGCCGAGAACAGCGCCATCGCGCTGAAGGTGCAGGACCAGAACCCGACCAAGGAGGTCGAGCTGAAGTTCCTGATCCGCCAGTCGCCGGCTCATGTCGGCGTGCGCCAGGGCGAGCAGAACCTGCTCAACTGGATCAATACTGACATCTTCTTCAACAAGCTCAACGGCAAGCTCGGCGCGTTGCAACTAAAGTGGTTCAAGGAAGAGCAGACGCTGCCGACGCTGTAAGCTTGCGCACGGCTCCTGCATCATGCGGGGGCCAAGCTTCACGAGGAGAATTTCGAGATGATCAAACGTTACGTCGTCGGCTCGCGCATGAGCCAGGCCGTCGCCGCAGGCGGCATGGTGCACATCGCCGGCCAGGTCGCTGACGACCGCAAGGCCGGCATCGTGTCGCAGACCCAACAGGTGCTCGCCAAGATCGACGCGTTGCTGAAGGAGGCCGGCTCCGACCGGTCGAAGCTGATCGCCGTCAACGTCTTCCTGCCGCATATCACCGACTTCGACACCATGAACTCGGTCTACGATGCCTGGATCGATCCGGCCAACCCGCCGGCGCGCGCCTGCGTCGAAGCCCGCCTCGCCGATCCCGACCTGCGCGTCGAGATGACCGCGGTCGCCTTGCTGTAAAGGCACCGCCACCCTTTCAACCTTTGGCCGGCGCCGGCGACGGCGCGGCCGCGAGGCAAGCCATGCATACCGGACTTTTCCATGAGATCGATTTCGAGAAAGACCAGAAATGGTCGGGCCATCTCGGCATTCCCTTCTCGATCGATCGCTCCCCCTACTACCAGCTCAAGATCCCGATCTTCCGAATCAAGAACGGTGCCGGACCAAAACTGCTCTTGATGGCCGGCAATCACGGCGACGAATATGAGGGCGAGATCGCGCTGACACGGCTGTATCGCCGGCTCGATGCAAAGGACGTCAAAGGCGAGATCACCATCCTGCCCTTCGCCAATTGGCCAGCCGTGATGGCTGCGCGCCGCCGCTCGCCGCTCGACGAAGGCAACCTCAACCGCGCCTTCCCCGGCGATGCCGCGGGCACGCCGACGTTCCGGCTTGCGCACTTCCTCGAGCACGAGCTGTTTCCGCGGCACGAAGTCGTCTTCGACATCCATTCCGGCGGCACCTCGATGGCGCATGTGCCTTGCGCGCTGATCGAGCGGCAGGGCACGCCCGAGATGTTCGGCCACGCGCTGCGCCTGATGGAGGGGTTGGGGATGCCCTTCGCCTTCGTCGCGGAAAACGGCGCGACCGCTCCGACCTCGATGGCCGCGGCTGCACGCGCCGGCGCGATCGGGCTCTCCGGTGAATTCGGCGGCGGCGGCACCGTCACGCCGCAGACCATGGCGCTCACCGCGCGCGCGATCGACCGGCTGCTGCTCGCACTCGGCCTCGTCCAGGCGCCGGTGCTGGGCCCTCACGCGCCGGTCGAGCGCGCCACCGAATTGCTGGCGCTGCAAAGCCATGCGCAGGCGGTGTTCGCGACCCGCCGCGGCTGGTTCGAGCCCGCCGTCATGGTCGGCACGCGGGTTGCGGCCGGCGACATCGCCGGCTGGTACCATAATTTCGAGCGCCCGGAGCTGCCCGAAGAGGTGCTGCGCTTCCCCGCCGACGGCATCGTGATCTCGCAGCGCCTGCACACCGACAGCCAGAGCGGCGACTGCCTGGTCCAGGTCGGCCGCGCGCTGTCACGAGACGAGCTGCCGGCGCGCTGAGTTTTGGAGACGATACCGACTGCGATTACACTCGGGATTCGATGACCGATCCGGCAAAGCCGACCTATGACGACGTGGTGCGCATTCCAGCGCCGCCCGGCCGCGCCAGCGCGAGCGGGCGGCCGCCGCGCATCGAGGAGGTCGCGGAGCGTGCGGGCGTTGCGCCGATCACGGTGTCGCGGGTGCTGCGTCACCCCGAGAAGGTCAATCGCGAGACTCGCGAGCGTATCCTCGAAGTGATCGAGGCGACCGGTTACGCCTCCAACCCGCATGCGCGCGCGCTGCGCTCGGGGCGCTCGAATGTGGTGATGGCCTTCGTCTCCAACATTCTCAGCCAGCAGTTCGGCCTCGCGGTGCGCAGCTTCGCCGCCACGCTGGAGCCGGAAGGCTTCGAGGTGCTGGTCGGCCAGACCTCCTACTCCTATGCCAAGGAAGTCGCGATGATCCAGTCGCTGCGCGGCATCCGCCCCGCAGCAGTGATGTTCACCGGCGTGATCGAGCTCGAGGAGAATCGTGCCGCGCTGCTCGAACTCGGCATTCCCGTGATCGAGACCTGGGCGTTTCCGCGCGACCCCATCGACATGCTGGTCGGCCTGCCCAATGCCGATGCCGGCGCGATGGCGGCGCGCAGGCTGGCTGAAGCCGGACATCGCCGCGTCGCCTTCATCGGCCGCGGCAGCGGCCGTGGCGCACTGCGCTGCGACGGATTTCGGAACGCAGCGGCACAGCTGGGCCTCGAGATCGTCCACGAGATCGGTGTCGGTGAGATCACGGGACTGGCCGACGGCCGCGCCGCCTTCACCGCCCTGCTCGAACGCGGCGGCGACGTCGATGCGGTGTTCTGCGCCAACGATCTGCTTGCGACCGGCGCGCTGATCGAGGCCCGCGCCCGCGGCCTCTCGGTACCGCACAATCTGGCGCTGCTCGGCTTCGGCGACAACGATGTCGCCGATCAGATCACGCCCGGTCTCACCACCATCTCGTTCGATGCGGCGGCCGTGGGGCGGATCGCGGGCGAACTGCTACTGGCGCGGCTATCAGGCACGCCGCACGCCGAGCAGCGGCTCGCCGTCGAGCTGTTCCTGGTCGAGCGCGGTAGCGTCTGAGGTTGCGGATCAGGCGATGGTCTTGAGATCCTGCTGGATCGCAGCCAGCAGCGATTGCAGCGCATCACTGTTCACCGGCCTCGCCTCCGCCTTCGCAGGCTGGATCTTGTCAGGCTGCGCAGCTTTGCCCGGACGCTTCGGGAATGGCGGTGGTGGCGCCGGCATCGCGGCTGGCGTGAAATCGCCCTCCTCGTCGACATGGACAAACTTGCCATGGATGACGTCGTCGCGACGGCCCATGACGAACAGGGTCGCCCAATAGCCGGCAGCCAGAAGGATTACGCTGAAAATACCAATCTCTAACATCGCAGCACCTAAAATATGCGCGATGATTCAATGCCTTCGCTCAGCCGTCAATGAACCGACGGTCACACCTGCGGCTTTTGCGGGCAGGTGTGGCCGATCGGTCACTCTTTGTTAACCATCGATGTCCGGGGTGTGACGCCTTTGCAACTAGGCCTTGCAGCTAGAGCCCTGTTCCGGGGCTCTAGCGTCTAGTCTGGCGCGTTTTCCTCACGCGACCCCAAAACGCCTTACGCCTTATCTTGCCCGACCCGCACCAGCTGCTTGCCGAAATTGGCGCCCTTCAGGAGCCCCATGAAGGCACCGGGTGCGCTGTCCAGGCCCTCGGTGACGAACTCCTTGTACTTGACCTTGCCGTCACGGACCCAGGTGGACATGTCGCGCAGGAAGTCGCCATGGCGGTTGGCGAAGTCGGAGACGATGAAGCCGCGGAAGGTGAGCCGCTTGGTCAGCGTCGCGCGCATCATGCTGGCCGCCCATTTCGGCGGCTTGGCCTCGGTGTCGTTGTAGTGGGCGATGAGGCCGCAGACCGGCACGCGCGCGAACGGATTGAGCAGCGGGAACACCGCCTCGAAGACGGCGCCGCCGACATTCTCGAAATAGACGTCGATGCCTTTCGGGCAGGCAAACTTCAGCTTCGCGGCGAAATCGATTTCACGATGATCGAGACACTCGTCAAAGCCGAGCTCCTTCACCACGTAGTCGCACTTGTCCTTGCCGCCGGCGATGCCGACCGCGCGCGCGCCCTTGATCTTCGCGATCTGGCCGACGGCCGAGCCGACCGCACCGGAGGCACCGGCGACGACGACGGTCTCGCCTTCCCGCGGCTTGCCGATATCGAGCAGGCCCGTATAGGCGGTCATGCCGGGCATGCCGAGCACGCCGATGGAGGTCGAGATCGGACCGAGCTTCGGATCGACCTTGATCAAGCCCTTGCCGTTCGAGATCGCGTGCGACTGCCAGCCAGTACGGGCTCGCACGATGTCGCCCTTGGCGAAATCAGGACTGTTGGAGGCCGCGACCTCGCTGACCGCCTCGCCCTCCATCACGCCGCCGACCGGCACAGGTGCTGCGTAGGACGGACCGTCACTCATGCGCCCGCGCATATAGGGATCGAGCGAGAGCCAGATCGTGCGCAGCAGGACTTCACCCGCGCCGGGCGCCGGAATCGCGAATTCCTCCAGACGAAAATCGGATGGCTTGGGTTCACCGACGGGACGCGCGGCGAGAACGATGCGTTTGGCTTGGGACATGGCTTCCTCCTGACTACTTGTTGCAGTCATTTAGGAGGTACGTGGGAATGAAGCAAATCCCAACACTCGCTGTCATCGCCCGCGAAAGCGGGCGATCCAGTATTCCAGAGGCGGCTGTGATTGAACCGAGAAGCCGCGGCGTACTGGATTCCCCGCTTCCGCGGGGAATGACACCGTCATCGAGGCGAGCGCGCCGAAACCGACGCGCAGCCGAATGCGGAGCGCCTAACCCGCGCCCGGATAGTTCGGGCTCTCGCGCGTGATCGTGACGTCGTGGACGTGGCTTTCGCGCAGGCCTGCGCCGGTGATGCGGACGAACTGGGCCTTCTCGTGCAGGTCCTTCATGTCCTTTGCGCCGACATAGCCCATCGCGGCGCGCAAGCCGCCGGCGAGCTGGTGCATGACGTTGCCGACCGGGCCCTTGTAGGGCACCTGGCCCTCGATGCCCTCAGGCACGAGCTTGAGCGTGTCCTTGATGTCCTGCTGGAAGTAGCGATCGGCCGAGCCGCGCGCCATCGCGCCGACCGAGCCCATGCCGCGATAGGCCTTGTAGGAACGGCCCTGCCACAAGAACACTTCGCCGGGGGTCTCGTCGGTGCCCGCGAGCAGCGAGCCGACCATGGCGATGTCGGCGCCGGCGGCGAGCGCTTTCGCAAGGTCGCCGGAGAACTTGATGCCGCCGTCGGCGATGACGGGAATGTCGGACTTCTTTGCAGCCTCGACCGCATCCATGATCGCGGTGAGCTGGGGAACGCCGACGCCGGCGACGATGCGCGTGGTGCAGATCGAGCCCGGGCCGATGCCGACCTTGATGCAGTCCGCGCCCGCATCGATCAGCGCCTGCGCGCCCTCGGTGGTGGCGACGTTGCCGGCAACGACCTGGACGGAGTTGGACAGGCGCTTGATGCGATTGACCGCATGCAGCACGTGGCGGGAATGGCCGTGCGCGGTGTCGACGACGACGAGATCGACGCCGGCATCGATCAGCCGTTCGGTGCGCTCGAAGCCGGTGTCGCCGACGGTGGTGGCGGCGGCGACGCGCAGGCGGCCCTGCGCGTCCTTGCAGGCGAGCGGATGGGCGACCGCCTTCTCCATGTCCTTCACGGTGATCAGGCCGACGCAGCGATATTGCTCGTCGACCACGAGCAGCTTCTCGATGCGATGCTGGTGCAGCATCCGCCGCGCCTCGTCCTGGCTGACATTCTCGCGGACCGTGACGAGGCCATCATGCGTCATCAGCTCGGAGACTTTTTGCCGGCGGTCGGTGGCAAACCGCACGTCGCGGTTGGTGAGGATGCCGACCAGCTTGCCGGGCGTATTCTTGCTCGCACCGGTGACGACGGGAATGCCGGAGATGCCGTGGTCGCTCATCAGCTTGAGCGCATCGTCGAGCGTGGCCTCGGGGCTGATGGTGAGCGGGTTCACCACCATGCCCGACTCGTAGCGCTTGACCTGCCGGACCTGGGCGGCCTGCCCCTCGGGATCGAAATTGCGGTGGATGACGCCGAGGCCGCCGGCCTGCGCCATGGCGATCGCCATGCGGGCTTCAGTGACCGTGTCCATGGCGGAGGCCATGATCGGGATGTTGAGCGGAATGGCGCGGGTGACGCGGGAGCGGATGTCGACCTCGCCCGGCATGACGTCCGACAGGCCCGGCTTCAACAGCACGTCGTCGAACGTAAAGGCTTCGCGAATGCCTTGAAGTTGCACCGTGGCCATCTGCCAACTCCTTCCTGCGGCCCTGCCGCAAATAGCTATGGATGAGCGCCGCCCTCAGCGTGCCTTGCGGCATCGCCGGAGAATCGGAGCCCATCGGTGGGGTTGACGCGGGTCGATAGCACGGCCACGCGACGAATCAAAGCAAATCGGACCGCCGGCCAGCCATGCACAGGCTTTTTAAGTAAATTCGGCGTGGATGGCCGGGTGGCGGCCCCCCTCGTCATTCCCCGGCGCGACGAAGTCGCGAGCCCGGAATCCATCCCGCAGCGGTCTCTGGGGCCCGATGGATTCCGGGCCCGCCAAGGGGCGCGCCCCGGAATGACGCGGGAGCGCGCGCACCCGCCGTCGAGGGTCACACCGTTGTTACGCAGGATTTAGGTGCTATGCGTTGATCCGCAATGGTCCCCGCCAAGCGGCGGTGATAAGCCGCAAGTCCACCTTTCCTTCTGATTTTCATTACCAATCCGTCATGGTCGACAAGCAACGCGTCATCCCGCTGATCGTGGCCACCGCTCTCTTCATGGAGAACATGGATTCGACGGTGATCGCCACCTCGCTGCCCGCGATCGCGGCCGACATCGGCACGAGCCCGCTGACGCTCAAGCTTGCCATCACCTCCTATCTGCTGTCGCTCGCGGTGTTCATCCCGGCGAGCGGCTGGACTGCGGACCGGTTCGGCGCGCGCATGGTGTTCGCGATCGCGGTCGGCGTGTTCATGGTCGGCTCGATCGGCTGCGCACTCTCGACCTCCGTCACCGATTTCGTATTCGCGCGCATCCTTCAGGGCATGGGCGGGGCGATGATGACGCCGGTCGGACGCCTGGTGCTGCTGCGCTCGGTCGACAAGAGCGCGCTGGTCAACGCCATGGCCTGGGTGACGGTCCCTGCCCTCATCGGTCCCGTGATCGGCCCGCCGCTCGGCGGCTTCATCACGACCTATGCGTCATGGCACTGGATCTTCCTGATCAACATTCCGATCGGGCTGCTCGGCATCTTCATGGCCTTGCGCTTCATCGATCCCATCAAGAGCGAGACGCGGGAACCGTTCGATCTCTACGGCATGGTGCTCGCGGGCGTCGGCCTCGCCGGCATCGCCTTCGGTCTTTCCGTCGCCGGGCTCAACCTTCTGCCCTGGAGCACGGTCGCGGCCCTGGTCGTGGGCGGAGCGATCTCGATGACGCTGTATGTCCTGCACGCGCGGCGGACGGGTTCGCCGGTGCTGGATTTTTCGCTGCTGAAGCTGCCGACGCTGCGCGCGGCCGTTTTCGGCGGCTTCATGTTCCGGCTCGGCATCGGCGCGCTACCGTTCCTGCTTCCGCTGCTGATGCAGATCGGCTTCGGGCTGTCGCCCTTCCATTCCGGCCTCGTCACCTTCGGCTCCTCGCTCGGCGCCATGGGCATGAAGACGCTGGCCGCGCGCATCATCCGCACCTTCGGCTTCCGCAACTTGATGACGGTGAACGCGGTCGTCAGCGCGTTCTTCCTCGGCGTCTGCGCGCTGTTCACGGTGACGACGCCGCTGCTCATCATCTTGGTGATCCTGGTGGTCGGCGGCTTCTTCCGCTCGCTGGAGTTCACCGCGATCAACACGGTGGCCTATGCCGACGTCGAGACCGCGCAGATGAGCCGCGCCACCACGCTGGTCAGCGTCAACCAGCAGCTCGCGGTCTCCGCCGGCGTCGCGGTCGGCGCGGCCTGCGTGGAAACGACGATGTGGTTCAACCATGTCAGCGAGATCGACGCCACCGTGTTCGCGCCGGCCTTCCTCGTGATCGCGCTGACCTCGGCGGCGTCGAGCTGGTTCTTCTGGCAGATGCCCGCCGATGCCGGCCACGAGATCTCCGGCCGCACGGCGGTGGAGATCGCCAGCCGCAAGGGGGCCGCAAAGAGCGCCGCGACCGCCGCCGTCAAGACGGCGACGGAGGATACGCAGGACGTGCGGGATCAAAGGCTGGGGTAAAGCGCGACGAAGTCAAATTCGGCGACGGGGCAACCCGCAAGATCGGACCGCCTCGGCAGCTACGGCCAAAAATCGTCTTCGTTGGACTGGCGGGGCACAAGCGGCCGCCGCGCGGCGCGTCGGCCCAGTTCACTCATGCCCGGGCGCGTTGACATAACTCAAAGAGCGAATGCCGGACATGAGCCTCGATGACACCTGCTCGGGCGTGGGTCGGGCTTGGCCCAGGAGCCGAGACGATGCATTCGCCCGCGTGCGCAGCCATGATCGTCAGCAAACGGTGATCGAAGACCAAGCCATGGCTTTATTGGGACCGGATACTCCGTTCGGGAGCATACTTGATCCGATGGAACGGATCTCGGAGACTTTGTTCGGGCTGATCATGGCCCTTACCTTCATCTGCTCGCTTGGTGTCGCGACCGGGACCAATATCAATATTCAAACAATGCTGATCGGCGCACTCGGCTGCAATCTCGCATGGGGCATCGTTGACGGCGGTCTTTATCTGCTGGCGCGCATCAATGACCGGGGAGACAAGGTTCTGACCCTCCGCGCGATACGGAAGGCGCCGGATCCCGAAGCAGCGCGCCGCGTCATTGCCGACGCGCTGCCGCCGGAATTGTCGGCCATGCTGCCCGTAGAGCAGTTGGAATCGATGCGGAAACGGCTGCAACAATTGCCTGAGCCGGCTCCCGGTCCAGGGCTGACGAAGCGCGACTGGATCGGCGCGCTCGGCCTTTGCCTGCTGAGCTTCCTGTCGACCTTCCCGGTGGTCATCCCGTTCCTGTTCCTGAGCGACGCCAGACTAGCGCTGCGCGTCTCCTACGCCGTCGCCATCGTGATGCTGTTCTGTTGCGGTTACGTGTTCGGGGTTCGTAGCGGGCTGCGGCCTTCGGTGGCGGGACTTGCGATGGTGGCTGTCGGTAGTACGCTGGTTGGCATCGCGGTCGCTCTGGGAGGATGATCGACTTGCGGCGACACGAAACATCGTTTCGGGGTGCAAGCGGCGCCTTATTTGCCGCGCTGGCCGGATTGTGGCTTGCACCCATGACCGGCGGTTTGGCGCTGGCCCAATCCTCGGCCGGGGCGCTCGGCCTCGGCAACCGCGGTTGGTCGGCGGCCGACACCACCCACGCAACGCCTGCCGACGAGTTCGAGTTCAGCGCTCGCGCGGGGCTTGCATCCGACTACATCTATCGCGGGACCACGCTGTCCGATCATGGCCCCGCGGCTGGCGCCGCCTTCGAGACGAGATGGGGCCCGCTCTACGCCGGCACAACGGTCGCCACCGTCAAGCTGCCGACCCAACCGGCCGCCGAACTCACCTTTGCCGCCGGCATGCGCCCGCAGATTGCCACGATCGATTTTGATCTTGGGGCGACCTATTTCGCCTATCCCGGTGAAAGACTTCCTGGCGAGACCAACGGCATCAATTATTGGGAGATCGTGGTCCGCGGCGATCGACGCATCGGCGATCAGATCCGCGTCGCCGGCGGTTACGCCTATTCTCCGAACGTCTCGAACACCGGCGCCTGGAGCCAATATGTGGCGGCCGGAGTCGGCTTCGACGTGCCGGAGCGGTTTCTGCTGAAGAACCTGACCGTGTCGTTCACCACCGCCGCCGGCTATTCCTGGTTTGGCAACCAGACCCCGCAACTCGGCGGCTTCCCGCTGCCTGCCTATCTCAACTGGCAGGCCGGCGTGACGTTCACGCACAAGGCGCTCAACCTCGATCTGCGCTACTATGACACCAATCTGTCGAAGGAAAACTGCTTCGTCTTTACAGGCGATCCAAATGCGCGGCCGGGCGGCCGTGTCAATCCGATCACCAACCCGGACGGCCTGGCCTCGAACTGGTGCGGCGCGACGTTCGTCGCCAAGGTCTGGTTTGCGTTCAACTAACTTAGGGAACCACCGTCGGCGGCAATATGCGGTAGAGCACGACACCCAGCCCGAGCGCGTCGCCCGTCAGGACGAGCTTTCCGCTATGGATCGTTCGCTGCAGCAATATCCTCTGCAGGTTGGGATCGGGGTGGGTCGGATCGGAATAGAACTTCGCCAGGTTGCTGGTATTCGCATCGATCAGGTAGCGCTCAATCGTCACGGTCGAGCCGTCGCTGAACGGCAGGTTGTCGACCTCAAGCGAAATCCCCTCCGGCGTCTCGGTCGAAATGTTGTTGCCGAAGACACGTGTCGGATCATAGTTGTAGACCATGATGTTCGCGGTCGAGTTAGCGCCATCCCAGGTCGCGAACGCGTTGAGGTGGGAGCCCGCCCCGCCGGTGAGCGCAGCCTGCACCCGCTGGCCTGACATCTTGTTGTACATCTTGAAGAGGTTCGCGACCGGCTTCGGGTAGTAGTCGGCCGGCTTGTCGCCGTGCGGCACCTTGTGCAGCAGGCTGGCCTGGCCGAGGAAAGGTGTGATGTTCGGATCCCCCTGGCCGTCGCCGATAATGAGGTACGACCCCATTGATATCTTCTTTTTCACGGCTTCGGACATGAACGCCGCCGTCCACGCCGCCCCCTTGTGCGAATAATTGACGTCAGTCGCCTCATAGGCCGTAGGGCCCCATTCCGACAGGAACAGTTTAACGTCGGGCATGTTGGCATTGTTCTTCTTCAAGGCGTCCAGCTTGGCCTTGGCCTTGTCGACCAGATTGTCGAAGAACGCGAAACCGCCGGTGCCGTCTGTCGAGCCGTAATAGTGGAACGAAAAACGATCGAGCCGCGCGTTGAATTTTGCCAAGTAAGTGTCTGCCAGCGGATTGAAGGTCTGGTCGAGGAGCCTGCTCGGACGGGCTGTTCGCGCTCTGGTAGATCTTCTTGAGATCACCGAGATCGTCGTTGCCGCTGAGGCCGATATTGTAAGGCCTCTGGGTGCTGACCGTGATCGACGTCCCTGCACGCGACGTCGTCGCCGAAGCAAAGCCGAGCGACGCCAACGCCAGAAAGGAGACCGAGGCAAGGGACAGGCGATGCTTGCAAACGCGCAAGCGTTGTCGATGAAGGCACGGCATGGATTGATCTCACCCGCTGAAATTGCAGATGATGGATCTATCAGCTCAAGATGTTATCGATGTGAATGTCATGCTCATGTGAGCGTGACACGTCAGCCCGGGTCCGGCTGCCCGCCACGAAACCCCGTCGCCAGCACATAGCGCTCGGAGGAATCCTGTCTGCTGGCCGCGGGCTTCACATGCCGCACTGTCGCAAAATCGCGCTTGAGCTGGGCCAGCAGATCGGCGTCGGCGCCGCTCTGGAACGTCTTGGCCAGGAATGCCCCGCCCGGTTTCAGCACGTCGCAGGCGAACGCGGCCGCCGTTTCGATCAGGCCGACGATGCGGAGCTGGTCGGTCTTGCGGTGGCCGGTGGTGTTGGCGGCCATGTCGGACATCACGATGTCGGCGCCGCCCCCGAGCATCGCAGTGAGCTTCGCGGGTGCGTCGTTGTCCATGAAGTCGAGCTGCGCGAAGTCGACGCCGGCAATCTCGGGCATGTCCAACAGGTCGATCGCGACCACCTTGCCCTTGCCGTCGACCGAGCCGACGCGCTTGGCGGCGATCTGGCTCCAGCCGCCCGGCGCAGCGCCGAGATCGACCACCGCCATGCCGTGTTTCAGCAGGCGGTATTTGTCGTCGATCTCGAGCAGCTTGAACGCGGCACGCGAACGATAGCCGAGCGCCTTCGCCTTGACGACATAGGGATCGTTGAGCTGCCGCTCCAGCCACAGCTTCGACGACAATTTGCGCTTGCCGCCGGTCTTGACCTGGACGTGCAAGCGGCCGGTGGTGTCCTTGGCCATCTCACCAGCTCCTGAGTGCGCCGTCCTCGCGCATCATCTCGACCAGCATGCCTTCGCGCAGGCCCCGGTCGGCGACGCGCAGGCGCGGCAGCGGAAAGGCGCGCCTGATAGCATCGAGGATGGCGCAGCCGGCCAGCACGAGATCGGCGCGCTCGACGCTGATGCAGCTGTTGTTGGCGCGTTCCTCGTAGCTCATGCCGAGCAGCTTGCTGATGGTCGCGGTGATGTCGGAATCGTTCATCCAGATGCTGTCGATGCGGCGGCGGTCGTAGCGCGCGAGGTTGAGATGGATGCCGGCGAGCGTCGTCACCGTGCCCGAGGTGCCGAGCAGGTGCATGTCGGCGAGATCGCCGCCGTGCGCTTCGGCGAACGGTGCGACGTGGTTGGCGACCTCTTGCTCCATCGCGGCATAGATTTCCGGCGTGACGTCGCAGCCGCCGAACTGCTCGGCCAGCGTCACGACGCCCAGCGGGATCGACATCCAGGCTTTGATGCGCGGCTCCTGATTTTGCGGATCGCGTTCGATCCGCACCAGCTCGGTCGAGCCGCCGCCGATGTCGAACAGGATCGCGCCCCGGCCCCTGGGGTCGACCAGCGGCGCGCAGCCGAGCACGGCGAGCGAGGCCTCGGTCTCGCGGTCGATCACCTCGAGGTCGATGCCGGTCTCGGCCGCGACGCGGCTGCGGAAACCTTCCGCATTCGAGGCGGCCCGGCAGGCTTCGGTCGCGATCAGCCGCAGCCGCTTGGCTTTGCGCAAATTGATCTTGTCGCGGCAGATGCTGAGCGCGGCGACGGCGCGCTCGATCGCGGCCTCGCTGATGCAGCCGGTCGCCGAGACGCCCTCTCCGAGCCGGATGATGCGCGAGAAGGAATCGACCACGCGAAAGCCGTCGCTGGTCGGACAAGCGATCAGGAGCCTGCAATTGTTGGTGCCGAGGTCCAGCGCCGCATAGACGCCGGTTCCCGGCGCTTGCGCGACGACGGCCGGTTCGGGGGCCAACGCCACCGCCGCCATCGACCCATCCAGCCCACCGTGCGGCGCATGGCCGTCGCGGAGCCGCGTGTGGTCATTCATACAAATTGTCTTTCCGCGGCCCGATGGGGCCGATCTGGAATTGCTTTTTCGCCTGAAACATTAGCAGCGCGGCAAGCCTGCGCAACAACGCATCACATGGGACCATGCCCATTCGTGCGTTGTCGTGAACGGGACCGTGGGTTATTTTTGGAGGGTCCGGTCCTCCAGGCGCCCCCCAAAACGCGCGATTGCCGGCTTTTCAGGTCAATTCTATGCAAGAACACACCAAATCGTCCACGCTCGAAAACGCTATTGCACTGCAAAAATACGGCGTCGGGCAGCCGGTCCGCCGCAAGGAAGACGATACGCTGGTGCGCGGCAAGGGCCGCTACACCGACGATTTCAACCTGCCCGGCCAGGCCCATGCCGTGGTCGTCCGCTCCACCCATGCCCATGGGCTCATTCGCGGCATCGGCACCGACGCCGCCAGGGCGATGCCCGGCGTGCTGGGGGTGTGGACCGGCAAGGACCTCGATGCCGCCGGATACGGCCCCTTCACCTGCGGCCTGCCGCTGAAGAGCCGCGACGGCTCCCCCCTGCTCCAGACCAACCGGCAACCGCTGGCGACCGACAAGGTCCGTTTCGTCGGCGATCCCGTCGCCTTCGTGGTCGCCGACACGCTGGCGCAGGCGCGCGACGCCGCCGAAGCCGTCGAGCTCGATATCGAGCCGCTGCCGGCGGTGACCGATCCCGAGGAAGCCGCCAGGCCCGGTGCGCCGCTGCTCTATGACCACATCCCGAACAATGTCGCACTCGACTACCACTATGGCGACATGGACAAGGTGAACGCGGCCTTCGCCAGTGCCGCCCACGTCACCAAGGTCGACATCGAGAACACCCGCGTCGCCGTCGTCTCGATGGAGCCGCGCGTGGGGCTCGCCTCCTACGACAAGAAGACCGAGCGCTACACCATCCAGATGCCGACGCAGGGCGTTGCGGGCAACCGCGCCAACCTCGCCAAGAACCTGAAGGTGCCGAACGAGAAGGTGCGGGTCCTCACCGCCAATGTCGGCGGCTCCTTCGGCATGAAGAACGTCAATTACCCCGAATACATGTGCATCCTGTACGCGGCCAAGGAGCTTGGCCGCCCGGTGAAATGGCTGGACGAACGCTCCACCAGCTTCCTCTCCGACAGCCACGGCCGTGCGCAGAAAATCCATGCCGAGCTGGCGCTCGACGCCGAAGGGCACTTCCTCGCGGCAAAGCTTGAAGGCTATGGCAATCTCGGTGCCTACATCACCGGCGTCGCGCCGGGGCCGCTCTCGCTCAACACCGGAAAGAACTTTTCCAGCGTCTACCGCACGCCGCTGATGGCCGTCGACATCAAGACGGTGCTCACCAACACCACGCTGATGGGCGCCTATCGCGGCGCCGGCCGGCCCGAGGCGAACTACTACATGGAGCGGCTGATCGACCGAGCCGCCGACGAGATGGGCATCAACCGGCTGACCTTGCGCAAGCGCAACTTCATCAAGCCGAACCAGATGCCGTTCCCGGCCTCCTCCGGCGTCACCTATGACAGCGGCGACTTCCAGGCGGTGTTCAACAAGGCGCTCGAAATCTCCGACCACGAGAACTTCGCCAAGCGCAAGAAAGAGAGCAAGAAGATCGGCAAGCTGCGCGGCATCGCCGTCGGCTCCTATCTCGAGGTCACCGCGCCGCCGAGCCCCGAACTCGGCAAGATCGTGTTCGATCCCGATGGCTCGGTACAGCTCATCACCGGCACACTCGATTACGGCCAGGGCCACGCGTCCGCATTCGCGCAGGTGCTGTGCGCGCAATTAGGGGTGCCGTTCGACAGCGTGAAGCTGGAGCAAGGCGACAGCGACATCGTCCACACCGGCAACGGCACCGGCGGTTCGCGCTCCATCACGGCGAGCGGCATGGCCATCGTGGGCGCCGCCAAGCTCGTGATCGAGAAGGGCAAGCGCGCCGCGGCGCATATGCTGGAAGCCTCCGAGGCCGACATCGAGTTCGCCGACGGCAGCTTCACCATCGCCGGCACCGACCGCAGCATCGACATCATGGAGCTCGCCAGGAAGCTGCATGACGGCAAGGTGCCGGACGGCGTGCCTGACAGCCTCGACGTCGACCATACCAGCGAACCGGTGCCCTCGGCGTTCCCGAACGGCTGCCACGTCGCCGAGGTCGAGATCGACCCTGATACCGGCGTGGTGCAGATCGTGCGCTACAGCGCGGTCAACGATTTCGGCACGGTGATCAACCCGCTGCTGGTCGCGGGCCAGCTTCATGGCGGCGTCGTCCAGGGCATTGGCCAGGCGCTGATGGAGCACGTCCGCTACGACGAGAGCGGCCAGCCGATCACGGGCTCGCTGATGGACTACGCGCTGCCGCGCGCCGAGGACGTTCCGAACATGACGGTCGGCGATCATCCGGTGCCGGCCACGACCAATCCGCTCGGCAGCAAGGGTTGCGGCGAAGCCGGCTGCGCCGGCAGCCTGTCGACGGTGGTGAACGCGGTGCTCGACGCCCTCTCCGACTACGGCATCAAGCACATCGACATGCCGCTGACCCCGGAGCGGGTGTGGCGCGCCATCCAGGATGCGAAGGGCAACGCGGCGTAGGGGGAGTTCCGCGATCGTGACAACGCCGGGGGTTCGACCGGCATTCCGAAAGAGATCACTTGATCGCTGTTTCGGCGGCGATCAACTCCTTTCCCTCCGTGGTCGTGATCGTTAGCCGTATCTTTTCCCCGCTGCGGCCGTCGGCAATCGCTGCCGAAATGCGATTTCCGTTGTTCGGATCGGCGCTCACGACCCCGCTGAACAGAGCCGTGTCACCCTGTTTCAACGTGACAAGCAACGGGATGGCCGGTTCGACGCTGAAGAACTCGAGAACAGCGCGAGACGCCTCGGCCGAGAAATTGATCAGGATTTTCTCGTTCGCATGCGTCACGTTGCTCATGCCGACGGTCGGGCTGTAGGTTTCCGGAATCGACACCTCACTGCGTGCGGGAAAATCTGAGCTGTGGAAGAACTGGTCTGACACGCCCGCCCATAATTCGACATACGGCCGCCACTCGTTCGGATCCTTCCGGGCATCGGTTTCGCCGGTGAACGACGGAAACCCCCACGTCCACATTTTCAGGCCCCGCGTGAGGGTATTGTCCGCAATGCGAATAATTCCTTCTGCATTGTCATGGTTGATGACGCCCCAGAAATTCCCGCCCTGCATATCTGGTGCAGCATAGGCGATGCCCATCGTTGGCCAGTTCTTGAAGTAGCGCAGGTTTCCGAAGCGCCGCCTGCCCATATCCGCGCTCTCGTCGCCGTCGGCCAGATTGGCCGACCAGGCAGGCGTCGTGAAAGTTCGGATCGGCGCGATGATTTCGGCGCCGCCCGTTGCCTTGGGATTTTTCGGCTCCGATCCCGGAGCGAGCGTCGTGCACGTCCAGTATTCGTATTGGACAGCCTCGTCGTTCGGATTCTTCAGCACCACGCGCGCATCGAGTGCGGCACGATCGGCCTTCAGCGTGACATAGTAGCTCGCCTCGATGCCGGTCGCGCCCCTGAACTTGCTCGGCCGCGCGGAATAGTCGAAGTCATCCCGGAACGACATCACGACCGTGACTTCGTCGGCGCCCTGCTTCACCACCCGGAAAGCCCACGGCTTCAGCCACGTCTTGCCGTGCTCGGCATCCGGGAACGTTGAAAAGATTCCGCCGTACACCATCAGCCAGTCGTAGTAGAAATTTCCGGCCTTCATGCCGTAGGGCACTCCGACTTCAGTTCGATAGAGCTGCTCGTGGCCGGTCGGCTTGTAGACCATGGAAAGAATACGCCCTCCGAATTCGGGCACGAGCGTTACCCTCAGATATCGATTCTCAAGCACGTAGGACTTGAAACTGCGTTCGACGATCACGCTCTTGTCGAGCGACCCGCTGACAAAGCCATTCTCCGCATCGACGGCGAATTTGACGGTGCTCCACGTCGTCGTCTGCTCGCTGAGCGACACACTATCGGACACCGGTCCGGCGGCATGCACGACGCAAAGCGCCTGGAGTGACAAAAGGAGTGCTATTCCAAAACAAACGAGGGCGCGCAAGGAGACCTCAACTGGCTTTCAGGCCGCCGCCTGCTCGCGCGGCTGGTAGATCGCAGTATGCTGGCAGTGCGCCAGCGGCGTCGTGCCGTTGGCGACGACCAGCGCGTCGAGCTCGACGAAGCGGTGGCCCTTCTTCTCGTAATTCGCGATGACTTTTGCCCGCGCGGTGATCTCGTCGCCGGCGCGCGCGGCCGACAGCAGCTGCATGCGGCTGCCGACATGGATCCACGGGCCCAAAATCGTGTTGTCGACGAGGACGCGATTCATCACGCGCTGGATCAAGCCGGGATGGCCGAGCCCCTCGCGCGCAAAAATCGGATCGGTTTCCCTGACGTCGGCGAGATAATCGGTCGCGTCCTGCCCGGCCCAGCGGCGCGGCATCGTGCCGAGCCACTTGCCGGTCTCGAAAGTCGCTGGGCTGACCGGCTTGCGTTCGGCTACGACCGGCACCGCCACATAGTCGTTCAGCGACACCACAGGCGCGGCCACCGGCAGGGAGGCCGTGCCCGTGGCACAGAGTTCGGTGCGGCTGAACACCTCGATCGTGAGCAGGCCGTTGTGCTCGGTCGCATCGACATCGGCGGTCTCGCCGTCATAGACCGGCTTGATGAAGCGGGCCTCGACCAGCCCGCGCGACAGGAAATCGCGGCCCCAGCGCGCCACCGGCACGTGCATCATGTAGGCGAAGACATCGACGCCGGGGACCAGCCCGCCGGAAAAGCCGAAGCGGCGCGCCACCGTGTCGTCATGCATCTTGTTTTCGGACTGTTTGGCGGTGTTGTAGGCCTCGACGCGGTAGGTTTCGAGCCGGTTCGGCATGGCGGGCCTTTCCCTGAATTCTTGTTGTTTCAGGGTTGATCGTAGGCCCCCGGGAACACCGGTCAATCCCCTCGCCTTTGCGGCCCGAATGGGGTACCACGCGGCGAATGACTGATACCCCCACCCGCATCTATGTCGACGCCGACGCCTGCCCGGTGAAGGACGAGATCTACCGCGTCGCGCTCCGGCACGGAGTGCCCGTGAGCGTGGTCGCCGGCAACTTCATCCGCGTTCCGCAAGACCCGATGATCGAGCGGATCGCGGCCGGCGCCGGCATGGATGCCGCCGACGACTGGATCGCGGAGCGGGCCAAGCCGGGCGACGTCGTCGTGACATCGGACATTCCGCTGGCGAGCCGTTGCGTGAAAGCGGGCGCCGACGTGATCGCACCGAACGGCAAGCCGTTCACGGAAGAGTCGATCGGAATGACGCTGGCGGTGCGCAATCTGATGACGGATCTGCGTTCGGCCGGCGAGGTCACCGGCGGCCCACGCTCGTTCGCGCCGCGCGACCGCTCCGCGTTCCTCTCCGCGCTCGACCAGACGCTGCGCCGGATCCAGCGCCGCCGTGCCGACCAGGCCGCGACGAGCCAGAATTTGAATCAAGGCTAGTCATGGCGCCGCCCCTGATCCAACTCAAAGACATCAAGCTCACCTTTGGCGGCACGCCGCTGCTGAGCGGCGTCGAGCTCAACGTCGCGCCGAGCGAGCGCGTCTGCTTGATCGGCCGCAACGGCTCCGGCAAGTCGACGCTGCTGAAGATCGCAGCCGGCCTCGTCGAGCCCGACGGCGGCACGCGCTTCGTGCAGCCGGGCGCCACCGTTCGCTATCTGCCGCAGGAGCCTGACTTCGGCGACCACAAGACCACGCTCGCCTATGTCGAGGCGGGCCTCGCGCCCGGCGACGACCCGTACCAGGCACGCTACCTCGTGGAGCAGCTCGGGCTTACCGGCAACGAGAACCCGGCCAACGTCTCCGGCGGCGAGGCCCGCCGTGCCGCGCTGGCACGCGTGCTGGCGCCCTCGCCCGACATATTGCTGCTGGACGAGCCGACCAACCATCTGGACCTCTCCACCATCGAATGGCTGGAAAAGGAGCTCGACAGCCGCCGCGGCGCGCTGGTGATCATCAGCCATGACCGCCGTTTCCTCACCAATCTCTCGCGCTCGACCGCATGGCTCGACCGCGGCAAGATCAAGCAGATCGATCGTGGCTTCGCCTCGTTCGAGAGCTGGCGCGACGAGGTGCTCGCCGAGGAAGAGCGCGACCAACACAAGCTCGACCGCAAGATCGTCGACGAGGAGCACTGGCTGCGCCACGGCGTCTCCGGCCGCCGCAAGCGCAACGTCAAGCGGCTCGGCAATCTGCATGCACTGCGCGACCAGCGCCGCAACTATCGCGGCACGGCCGGCACCGCCAGTCTCGCTGCGTCCGAAGCGGAGCAATCCGGCAAGCTGGTGATCGAGGCCAAGGGCATCACCAAGGCCTTCGGCGACCGCGTGATCGTCGACAATTTTTCCACCCGCATCCAGCGCGGCGACCGGCTCGGCATCGTCGGACCGAACGGCGCCGGCAAGACCACGCTGGTCAACCTGCTGACCGGCGGCGCGGAGCCTGATTCCGGCATCTTGCGGCTCGGCGCCAATCTTGAGACGGCCACGCTCGATCAGCACCGCGAAAGCCTCGATCCCAAGTCGACGCTGGCCGAGGCGCTAACCGGCGGCCGCGGCGACCAGATCATGGTCGGCGGCAAACCGAAGCATGTGGTCGGCTACATGAAGGACTTCCTGTTCGCCCAGGAGCAGCGCGGCACGCCTGTCGAGGTGCTCTCGGGCGGTGAGCGCGGCAGGCTGATGCTGGCGCGCGCGCTGGCAAAGCCCTCGAACCTGCTGGTGCTGGACGAACCGACCAACGATCTCGACCTCGAGACGCTCGACGTGCTCGAGGACATGCTCGGCGACTACGAGGGCACCGTGATCCTGATCAGCCACGACCGCGACTTCCTCGACCGCGTCGTCACGTCCGTGATCGCACCCGAAGGCAACGGCAAGTGGACCGAATATGCCGGCGGCTACAGCGACATGCTGGCGCAGCGCGGTGCCGATCTCAAGCGCGAGACGACGAAGGCGCAAGCCCCCGCGGAGAAGAAAGAGGAGCGGCTGGCTGCTCCGCCCGCCACGGCAAAACGTCGGTTGAGCTTCAACGAGAAGCACGCGCTGGAAACGCTGCCGAAGAAGATCGAGACCCTGCACGCCGACATTGCCAAGCTGCAGCGCTTCCTTGATGATCCCAATCTCTACACCAAAGACCGCAAGAAATTCGACGACACCTCCGCCTCCATCGCCAAGGCGCACGACGAATTGTCCGCCGCCGAAGAGCGCTGGCTCGAACTGGAAATGCTCCGCGAAGAGATTGAACAGGCTTAACTCATGACCACTCCCCTCGCCGCCAAAATCGCCCGTGAATATGGCACGCCCTGCGCCGTCATCGACATGGACCGGGTCGAGCGCAACATCGCACGGATCCAGAAGGCCTGCGACGATGCGGGTGTCGCCAACCGGCCGCACATCAAGACGCACAAGAACCCGACGATCGCCAAGCTGCAGGTTGCGGCCGGCGCGAAGGGCATCACCTGCCAGAAGCTCGGCGAGGCCGAGATCATGGCCAATGCCGGCATCGACGACATCCTGATCAGCTACAATCTGCTCGGCGAAGAGAAGATGGCGCGCCTCGGCGCGCTGCAGGCGAAGGCGAACATGACGGTCGCTGCCGATAACTCGACGGTCGTCGCCGGCCTGCCCAAGGCAGCCGCAGCCTCGGGTCGTCCGCTCTCGGTCGTGGTCGAATGCGATACGGGGCGCAAGCGCGCGGGCGTCGAGACCCCGGCTGAGGCGATTGCGCTGGCCCGCGAGATCGCCGGGTCCAAGGGGCTCGAATTCGCCGGCTTCATGCTGTACCCGACCGAGACCGGTTGGGCCGACGCGCAGAAATTCTTCGACGAGGCGCTGGCCGGCGTGCGCGCGCACGGATTGGACGCCAAGATCGTCTCGACCGGCGGCACGCCGAACCTGAAGAATCTCGGCAAGCTCAAGGGCGGCACCGAGCATCGCTTCGGCACCTACATCTACAATGACCGCATGCAGGTCGCCGCCGGCTCCGCCACCTGGGACGATTGCGCGCTGCACATCTATTCGACGGTCGTCAGCCGCGCCGCGCCCGAGCGCGGCATTCTGGACGCCGGCTCCAAGACGCTGACGACGGACACCGGCGGCCTCGACGGCCACGGCCTGATCCTGGAGCACCCCGAGGCCAAAATTGCGCGCTTCGCGGAAGAACACGGCTTCCTCGACCTCTCACGCAGCAACACGCGCCCCAATGTCGGCGACGTCGTGCGGATCGTGCCCAATCACGTCTGCGTCGTCGTCAACATGATGGACGAGGTCGTGATGGTGCGCGGCGAGGAGATCATCGGCACGCTGCCGGTGGCGGCGCGCGGGAAGCTGCGCTAGGCGCGAATTAGAGCTTGCAGCTCCCGATCCAGTCCGTCGCGGAACAGGTTGATCGGGCGAGTCAGTCGCCCGGCCGGCGGGCGATGTACCAGCCATGCGCGCACGGCGGGATTGAACTCCCGCGCAGCGACCGGCTTGAGCTTGTCGCGAAATGCGCTGCGCTTCAGCCCGATCGGCGTGACCAGGCCGACGCCCAGACCGCGTGACACCAGCGACAGCCGAAGCTCGCTGTCCAGCGCCTCCACAGCGACGGTGAACGGTAAATGCTCTGCATCGAAGCGACGCTTGAGTGTGTCGCGAAATCCGCAACCGTCCTGGTTGATCACCCACGAGAGCTGCGACAGGCGCTCCAGGTCGACGGTGCGCGGAATCTTCATGTCGCGCGCGACGACGAACACCACCGGCTGCGACCCGAGATCGTCGGCGACGAGATCGGCAGGCGGCGTTGCCCCGTCAGGCAGGCAGATCGCGGCGGCATCCAGCTCGTTGCGGCTGACCCGCTCGACTTGGTTGGGCGACCAGCCCGAGACGACGCGCACGCTCAGTGCCGGAAATTCGGCACGCACCGCGTCGAGCGGCGCGCTGAGTCCGGACTCGGAGAGAAACGGCGTGAGGCCGAGCCTGAACTCGCCGCGTACAACGCCGTCATTGGCGACGCCTGACTTGAGGTCGTCCAGCATCCGAAGAAGGCGCCGGCCCTGCTCATAGGCCTCACGACCTGCGGCCGTGGGCTTCAACGGTTTCGACAGGCGGTCCAACAACTGCGCGCCCAGCATCTCCTCGAGATTTTGGATGCGCCGGGTTACGCCAGGCTGCGTGAGATTGAGGCGCGTCGAGGCGGCAACGATTGATCCGGTCTCGACCACAGCGACGAAGGCGACAAGGTCATGGGTATTCATAACGAACTCGCATATTCTTTATAGGCTTAATTGAATTGTAGCATATTAGTCACCCCGCTTAAAGGGGACCCCGTACCCTGCCCGCGAGGTCCCATGACCATCTCCGAAACCACCAAGCTCGCATCCCCGAAGCAACTTGCCGAGCGATCCCTGATCTGGCTCGGCGCCATCACCACCGGCGTCGTCGTCACCAATTTGTTCGCGCCGCAGATCCTCGTTGGACTGATCGGCCGGTCGCTGGTCATGACCGCCTGGCAGGCTGGCCTCGTCAGCACGCTAACGCTGCTCGGCTATGCGCTCGGCCTGTTGTTGCTGGTGCCGCTGGTCGATCTCATCGAGAACCGGCGCCTGATCCTGCGCACGCTCGGCTGCGCGATCTTCGCGGCGCTGGCAACGGCGCTGGCGCCGACGCCGTCGCTGCTATTGCTCGCCACGTTCATTCTCGGCGCCTCCTGCGCCGCGATCCAGATGATGGTTCCGCTCGTGGCTTCGATGGTGGCGCCCGAGCGTCGCGGCCAGGCCATCGGTGAGGTCATGAGCGGATTGATGATCGGCATCCTGCTGTCGCGGCCGGCAGCGAGCCTGATCGCAGATCTCTGGAGCTGGCGTGCCTATTATCTCGCCTCAGCCATCCTAATGACGTTCCTCGCGGGTGCGCTCGGCCGTTATCTGCCGACGCTGCGACCGGCAGCCCGCGTCGGCTACGGCGAATTGCTCCGTTCGTTCCCAAAGCTGCTGCGGGAAGAACCTGTGCTGCGCGTGCGGGCCTGGACCGCATCGCTGGTTATGGCCTCCTTCACCGCCTTCTGGTCGGCGGTCGCGCTGCGCCTGCCGGAGGCTCCATTCGGCCTCGACTCCAAGGGCATCGCGGCCTTCGCGCTGATCGGCGTCGCAGGCGCCGCGGCGACACCGCTCGCTGGCCGCTGGGGCGATAAGGGCTGGGCGCGCCCGCTGTTTCTTGTGGCGCATCTGCTCATCATCGGCTCGCTCGCGCTCTGCGCCGTGGCCGGTGCGATGGAGTCCCGCATGGCGGCTCTGCTGGTATTGAGTCTCGGCACGATCCTGCTCGACGTCGGCATCACCGCCGACCAGACGCTCGGCCGCCGCGCCGTCAATCTGCTGCACCCCGAGGCGCGCGGCCGCATCAACGGCCTGTTCGTTGCGCTGTTCTTCATCGGCGGCGGCGTCGGCTCCGCAGCGGCCTCGCTGGCCTGGAGTTTTGGCGGCTGGACCGCTGTCTGCGTGGTCGCGGCGAGCTTTGGTGTGCTAGGTCTTCTCACCGATCTTCTGACCAGGACCGGCACGTCGTGATCAGGACGACGCGAGCCATCGCAACACGCCCCTTCCGGCCGCCGCCCCCGTCGCAAACGACGCCTGCAACAGATAGCCGCCGGTCGGCGCCTCCCAGTCCAGCATCTCGCCGGCGGCGAACACGCCGGGCAGCTCGCGCAGCATCAGGCGTTCGTCGAGCTCGTCGAAGGTCACCCCGCCCGCGGTCGAGATGGCGCGCTCGATCGGGGCAACGCCGGTGAGCTGAACCGGAATAGCGTTGATCAGCTTCGCAAGCTCCGCCGGCGAGAACGTCGCCAGCGGCCGGCCGGATGCGATGGCGGCCTCCTGCATCAGGCCGATGCCGACCGGCGACAGCTGCGCCGCCTTGCGCAGGAAGTTCGCCAGCGATTGCTTGCCGCGCGTGCCCGACAGGCGCGTGGTCAGCGCGGCGACGTCGAGCTCGGGCCGCAATGCGATCGTCAGCGTCGCCTGCCCGAGACCCAGCACCGCCTCGCGCAGCTCGGCCGACAACGTGTAGATGGCGCCACCTTCGATGCCGCTGCGCGTGATCATGGCTTCGCCGCGGACTGTATGCGCCCCGATCGTCAGCGCCACGCCCTTGAGCGGCTGGCCCTCAAAGCGGTCGTGGAACACGTCGGACCATGCGACGGTGAAGCCGGAATTAGCCGGCCGCAGCTTCGAGATCGCAACGCCTTTGGACGCAAGGATATCGGCCCAGCCGCCGTCGGAGCCCAGCCGCGGCCAGCTTGCGCCGCCGAGCGCCAGCACAGTGGCTTTGGCTTCGATCGGCCTTTGCCCATCGTTGGTGCGAAATAGCAACCGCCCCTCACCGTCCCAGCCGATCCAGCGATGACGAAAGGCAAAGCGTACCCCCGCGGCATCGAGCCGCCGCAGCCAGGCGCGCAACAACGGCGAGGCCTTGAATGCCTTCGGAAACACACGGCCGCTAGTGCCGACAAAGGTCGGCTCGCCCAGTGCTTCGCTCCAGCCCCGTAGCGCCTCAGGGGAAAACGCCTCGATTGCCGCTCGCAGCCTTGGTGCTGCCTCGCGGTAGCGTGCCATGAACTCCGGCAGCGGCTCGCTGTGGGTGAGATTGAGCCCGCCCCGACCGGCCATCAGGAATTTGCGGCCCGCGGACGGCATGGCGTCGTAGACACTGACGCGGGCGCCGCCCTGCGCCAGCACCTCCGCCGCCATCAGCCCGGCGGGACCGGCGCCGATGACGACGATGTCAGTCAGAGCTTGATCCCCGCCCGTGCCGCGGCCTGCGCCACGTATTTCTGCGTCTGCTCGAACGCGCCCTGCAGCGCCTTGGCCTTCGACATGTCGCTGATCTCGGCGAAATGCGCGGCGACCGCATCCGGCGTCCAGTCGGATTCCGGCAGGTTGATGCCTTCGCTCTCCACAATCTTGATCACGGCGAAGGAGCCGGCACCGGCGCCCATGATGGTGCGGGTCGGTGCGTCCTCGCTCAGCATGTATTCGACAGCGGGCGTGATCGCGTTCGGCTTCATCAGTTGCAGCGCCTGTGGCGGCAGCAGCTCTTCCGTCATGCGGGTCGCCGCGGTCGGCGAGATGATGTTGACGCGGATGTCGGTCTTGCGGCCTTCCTCGGCCAGCACGTTCATCAGGCCGACCATGCCGGACTTGGCCGCGCCGTAATTGGCCTGGCCGAAATTGCCGTAGAGGCCGGAGGACGAGGTCGTCAGCACGATGCGGCCGTAATTGCGGTCGCGCATGCCGGCCCAGGCCGCCTTGCAGCAATAGAAGGTGCCGACGAGATGCACGTCGAGCACCTTCTGGAAATCGGCGGCCTCCATCTTGCCGAACGACTTGTCGCGCAGGATGCCGGCATTGGCGCACATCAGGTCGACGCTGCCCCACTCCTTGGTGGCGCGCTCGACCATCGCCGTGACTTGCTCGAAATTCGAGACGTCGGCGCCGTCGGCCATCGCGGTGCCGCCGGCTTTACGGATCTCCTCGACGACGGCTTCGGCCGGCGACAACGAGCCGCCGCTCCCGTCACGCGCGCCGCCGAAATCGTTGACGACGACCTTCGCGCCGCGGCTGGCCAGCCCCAGCGCATGCGCGCGTCCGAGGCCATTACCCGCGCCGGTGACGATGGCGACACGTCCGTCGAACCTGATTGCCATGTGCAGTTCCTGCCTCTTCTTCCTTCTCCCCTTGTGGGAGAAGGTGGCGCGAAGCGCCGGATGAGGGGTCTCTCTCGACAGATGCGCTCGCGGAGAGAGACCCCTCACCCGCCTCGCGTTCCGCGAGGCACCCTCTCCCACAAGGGGAGAGGGTCAGACCCGCGAAAATTTGTCAGCTTTTGAGCAGTGATGGATGGCGGGGTCAAGCCCGGCCATGGCGGCTTGGGCCTACGCGAAATAGATCAACCCGAGCCAGTCGGCGACCAGCGCCGGCCTGTCCTCGCCTTCGATCTCCACCGTGACGTTGGTGCGGGACTGCAACTCGTTGGGCTTGCGCAGCTTGGCTTCCGCTAGCACGAAACGGCCGCGGACGCGCTTGCCCGAGCGCACCGGCGAGATGAAGCGCAGCTTGTCGAAGCCGTAATTGACGCCCATCGTGGTGCCGGCGATGACCGGCATCACCTCGTAGGACATGATCGACAGCAGCGACATCGTCAGGAAGCCGTGGGCGATGGTGGTGCCGAAGGCGGTCTCCTTCTTCGCGCGCTCCGGATCGACATGGATGAACTGGTGATCCTCGATCACGTCGGCATAGGTGTCGATGCGTGGCTGATCGACCAGATGCCACGACGACACGCCGATCTCCTTGCCGACCATGGCCTGATAGGCTTCGAGGGAAATCGGCGGCTTCTTCCAGACTTCGTTCACTTAGGTCTCACTCCGTGTTTTCGGCAGCTCCGGAAAATCCTCTTCCCGGAATTCGCGACCGCGCAGGGGATCGTTGCGGTCGTCGTCGCGTTCCAGCCGTCTGAGCTGCACGCGGCGGATCTTGCCCGAGATCGTCTTCGGCAGCTCGGTGACGATTTCAAGGCGGCGGATGCGCTTGAACGGCGCAAGGCGCGTGTGCAGATGCCTGAAGATCGAGAGCGCGGTCTCGGGCGAGCGCTCCGCACCTGATGTCAGCAGCACAAAGGCCTTGGGGATCGCGAGCCGGATCGGGTCCGGGCTCGGTACCACCGCGGCTTCCGCGACGAGCTCATGCTCGAGCAGCACGCTCTCGAGCTCGAACGGGCTGATGCGATAATCGGAGGATTTGAACACGTCGTCGGAACGGCCAACGAAGGTGAGATAGCCATCCTCGTCTGCGAACACGACGTCACCGCTGCGGTAGAGTGCGCCTTCCGCGCCCGAGAGCTTGCCGTCGTCGCCCTGATAGCCCTGCATCAGGCCGGCCGGACGGTCAGCCCCGAGCACCAGCGCCACCTCGCCCTCCTTCGCCGGATGGCCGTCGGCGTCACTGACCTGCACGCGATAGCCCGGCAGCGGCCGGCCCATCGAGCCGACCTTGATCTTTTGGCCCGGCGAGTTGCCGGCCAGCGCGGTGGTCTCGGTCTGGCCGTAGCCGTCGCGGATGGTGAGGCCCCAGGCGGCCTGCACCTGGTCGATCACTTCCGGATTGAGCGGCTCGCCCGCGCCGCAGACCTCGCGCAAGCTCACCTTGAACGCCGCAAGGTTCTCCTGGATGAACAGCCGCCACACCGTCGGCGGCGCGCACAGCGTGGTGACGCCGCAGCGGCCGATGGTGGCAAGCAGACCCTTGGCATCGAAGCGCGGCTGGTTGACCACGAACACGGTCGCACCCGCATTCCACGGCGCGAAGAAGCAGCTCCAGGCGTGCTTGGCCCAGCCGGGCGATGAGATGTTGAGGTGGACGTCGCCCGGCTTCAGCCCGATCCAGTACATGGTCGAGAGATGGCCGACGGGATAACTGCGCTGGCTGTGCAGCACCAGCTTTGGTTTCGCCGTGGTGCCCGAGGTGAAATAGAGCAGCATCGGGTCGTCGGCATTGGTCGGACCGTCAGCCGTAAAGCTCTGCGAAGCCTTCGCTGCCTCGTCATAGGCAAGCCAGCCATCGGAGGCCGCACCGACGACGATGCGGACGATATTCTCAGCACCGAGACTTGCGAATTTCGTGACCTGGTCTTGCGCCGCGACCACCGCCTTCGCCTTGCCGCGATCGAGCCGGTCGCGCAGTTCGTCCGCGGTGAGCAGCGTGGTGGCGGGAATCACGACGACGCCGAGCTTCATCGCCGCCAGCATCGTCTCCCACAACGGCACCACATTGCCGAGCAGCAGCAGCAGGTGGTCGCCGCGCTTCAGACCCTGCGCGCGCAGGAAGTTGGCGACCTGGTTGGAGCGCTGCGAGAGCGCCGCGAAAGACAGCTTGGTTTGCTTGTCCTGTGCGGCATCGACGATCCAGAGCGCGGGCCGGTCCTTGGCGTCCGCATCCTTCGCGAGCTCGTCGAACCAGTCGAGCGCCCAATTGAAGGGAACCGGATCGGGCCAGCGGAAGTCTTTGACCGCTGTCTCGTAATCCGTGCGGTGTTTAAGCAGAAACGCGCGCGCGTCCTGAAATGTCGTCATTAGGCTTTCCCGGCTAGCCCCCTAACGTGCTTGATAATTCCGGAAAAATCCACCCCGCCCTGCCCGGCGGCATCGAAGGACTGATAGATCTCCTGCGCATGCTTGCCGAGCGGCGTGGCCGCTCCCGCGGCCTTGGCGGCGTCCTGCGCCAGCGTCAGATCCTTCACCATCAGCGCCGAGGCAAAGCCCGGCTTGTAATCGTTGTTGGCGGGCGAGGTCGGCACCGGTCCCGGCACCGGGCAATAGGTCGTCAGCGACCAGCACTGGCCCGACGAGGTCGAAGCGACGTCGAACAGCGCCTGATGCGAGAGCCCGAGCTTCTCACCGAGCGCAAAGGCCTCGCTCACCGCGATCATGGAAATGCCGAGGATCATGTTGTTGCAGATCTTTGCCGCCTGCCCGGCGCCGGCACCGCCGCAATGCACGATCTTCTTGCCCATCTTCTCCAGCACGGGCTTTGCCGCCGCAAACGCGCTCTCCTCGCCGCCGCACATGAAGGTGAGCGTCGCGCCCTTGGCACCACCCGTACCGCCGGACACCGGCGCATCGACCGAGAGCACGCCATGCTTGGCCGCCAGCGCATGCGCCTGACGCGCGCTCTCGACGTCGATGGTGGAGCTGTCGATGATCAGGGCGCCCTTGGCCATGGCGGGAACAACCTCGCTCCAGACGCCGAGCACGTGCTTGCCAGCCGGCAGCATGGTGACGACGACATCGGCGCCCTTCACCGCACCCGACGCGCTCTCAGCGATGGCGGCGCCATCGGCCTTGGCCTGGTTGCGCGAGGCCTCCGCGAGATCGAACGCCACCACCTTGTGGCCGGCCTTGACCAGATTGGCCGCCATCGGGCCGCCCATGTTGCCGAGACCGATGAATGCGATCGTGGCCATATCGATATCCTCCGCTAGACGTTTCGTTGATTAGTTGAACTTCAGTTCGTCGGCGCCGATCTCGGCGAAATACGGCGCAATCATCGCCGGCGTCACGTCCTCGATGCGCGGCGGCGACCAGGTCGGATTGCGGTCCTTGTCGATCACGGCCGCGCGCACGCCTTCGCGGAAATCGTCGCTGCGGAAGACCTCCAGCGCAGCGCGATATTCGCGCACCAGGCACTCTTCCAGGCTCGATGCGGTGCGCGCGAGCCGCAGCAGCTTCAACGTCACCACCATGCCGCGCGGCGATTTTTCGTTGAGCGTCTTCAGCGTCGACTGCGCGAACTCCGACCCGTCGCGCTTGAGCGCAGCGACGATGTCCTCCATGCGGTCGAAGCCGAACAACGCGTCGATAACAGGCTCTTTCGCGGCGACCGGCCCCGCGGTCTCCCCGGTCGCAAAACCGTTGATGAGCTTGCTCACGTCGGCTGCGGTCGCCCCGGAACGAGTCCTTGTCAGAGCCTCGCGCAGTTCCGGCAATTTCACCGCCGGCACGACAGCATCGGCGAACTTCGCATGGATTGCATCGGGCCCGTTCATGGTCTGGCCGGTCAGGCCGAAATACGTGCCGATCTCGCCCGGCGAGCGCGACAACAGAAAGGTGCCGCCGACATCGGGGAAGAAGCCGAGCCCGACCTCGGGCATCGCGAGCCTGGTGCGGTCGGTGACGACGCGGTGGCTGGCATGGGCGGAGAGCCCGACGCCACCGCCCATCACGATGCCGTCCATGAACGCGACATACGGTTTCGGAAACTTCTTGATCCGGGCGTTGAGGATGTACTCCTCACGCCACAGGATCTTGCCGAGGTCACCATTGACCTTCGAGCTTTCCCAGAGCGTGCGGATGTCGCCGCCGGCACAGAGGCCGCGCTCGCCGGCCCCCTCCAGCAGGATCACGGCGACGGCCGGATCAGTCTCGAAGCGGTCAAGCGCGGTCTCGATGTCCCGAAACATCTCCAGCGTCACGGCATTGATGGCCTTGGGGCGGTTGAGCCGGATCACCCCGGCTGCGCCCTCGACGCGGGCGACCAGATCGCCCTCCTCCACTGAACTCATCGCGCGCCCTCGATCAATTTGCGCGCCACGATGAGCCGCATGATTTCATTGGTGCCTTCGAGGATCTGGTGCACGCGCAGATCGCGCACGATCTTCTCGATACCGTATTCGCTGAGATAGCCGTAGCCGCCATGGAGCTGGAGCGCCTGGTTGGCGACCTCGAAGCCGACGTCGGTGCCGAAGCGCTTTGCCATGGCGCAGAGCATGGTGGCATCGGGGTCCTTGCGGTCGAGCGCCGCCGCTGCGCGCCACAGGAAGGTGCGCGCGGCCTCGAGCTCGATCGCCATGTCGGCGAGACGGAATTGCAATGCCTGGAATTCGTCGAGACGTTTTCCAAAAGCCTTGCGCTCCTTCATGTAGGTGCGCGCCTTGTCGAGCGCGGTCTGCGCGCCGCCGAGCGAGCATGCGGTGATGTTGAGGCGGCCGCCGTCGAGGCCGGCCATCGCGATCTTGAAGCCGATGCCCTCCTCGCCGAGGCGGTTGGCGACCGGCACGCGCGCGTTCTCGAACATCACGGCGCGGGTCGGCTGCGCATTCCAGCCCATTTTGCGCTCATTGGCGCCGTAGGAGACGCCGGGCGTGTTGCCGTCGATCACGAGGGTCGAGACGCCGCCGGCACCGTCACCGCCGGTTCGGACCATGGCGACAAGAAGATCCGTGCCGCCGGCGCCGGAGATGAACTGCTTCTGGCCGTTGAGGACGTAATGATCGCCGTCACGCACGGCACGGGTGCGCAGCGCTGCCGCATCGGAGCCGGCGCCCGGCTCGGTCAGGCAGTAGCTCGCGATCAGCTCCATCGAGCAGAGTTTCGGCAACCATTTGTGGCGCTGGGTGTCGCTGCCGAAGGCATCGATCATCCAGGACGCCATGTTGTGGATGGAGATGAAGGCCGAGGTGGTCGGACAGCCCGTTGCCAGCGCCTCGAAGATCAGCGCCGCGTCGAACCGCGTCATGGCGGAACCGCCGACATCCTCGCGGATGTAGATGCCGCCCATGCCGAGGGTCGCCGCCTCACGCATCACGTCGACGGGGAAATGCTTTTCCTCGTCCCAGCGCAGCGCGTGCGGCGCGATCTTCTCGGCCGCAAACGCCAACGCCATGTCGCGAACCGCGACCTGATCCTCGTTCAGAGCGAACTGCATCCCCGGCCTCGCTCTTGAGAGGGTTACTTCATCAGCGGGATCGAGAACTCCGCACCTTCCTTGACGCCGGACGGCCAGCGCGAGGTCACCGTCTTGGTCTTGGTGTAGAAGCGCACCGAGTCCGGGCCGTGCTGGTTGAGATCGCCGAAGCCCGACTTCTTCCAGCCGCCGAAGGTGTAGTAGGCGATCGGCACCGGGATCGGCACGTTGACGCCGACCATGCCGACATTGACCTTGGCCGCGAAGTCGCGCGCGGCGTCGCCGTCGCGGGTGAAGATGGCGACGCCGTTGCCGTAGTCATGATCCGACGGCAACGCCAGCGCTTCCTTGTAGTCGTGCGCGCGCACGACCGAGAGCACGGGCCCAAAGATTTCTTCCTTGTAGATCCGCATGTCCTTGGTGACGTTGTCGAACAGCGAACCGCCGAGATAGAAGCCCTTCTCGTAGCCCTGCATCTTGAAGCCGCGGCCGTCGACGGCGAGCGTCGCGCCTTCCTTGATGCCGATGTCGATGTAGCTCTTGACCTTCTCGACCGCCTCGCGCGTCACCAGCGGACCGTAGTCCGCCGACGGATCGATCGAGGTACCGATCTTGAGCGACTCGACGCGCGGGATCAGCTTTTCCATCAGCCGGTCGGCGGTGGACTTGCCGACGGGGACCGCGACCGACACGGCCATGCAACGCTCGCCGGCCGAGCCGTAGCCTGCACCGATCAGCGCGTCGACCGCCTGGTCCATGTCAGCGTCGGGCATGATGATGGCGTGGTTCTTGGCCCCGCCGAAACACTGGCAGCGCTTGCCGGTCTGGGCTGCGCGCTCATAGATGTATTGCGCGATCGGCGTGGAGCCGACGAAGCCGATGGCCTTGATATCGGGATCGTCGAGGATGGCGTCGACAGCTTCCTTGTCGCCGTTGACGACGTTGAGGATGCCAGCCGGCAGGCCCGCCTCGATCATCAGCTCGGCGAGCATCATCGGCACGCCGGGGTCGCGCTCGGACGGCTTCAGGATGAAGGCGTTGCCGCAGGCGATGGCAGGGGCAAACTTCCACATCGGGATCATCGCCGGGAAGTTGAACGGCGTAATGCCCGCAACGACGCCGAGCGGCTGGCGCATGGAATAGATGTCGATCCCGGGGCCGGCGCCTTCGGTATATTCGCCCTTCATCAGATGCGGGATGCCGCAGGCGAACTCCGCGACTTCGAGGCCGCGCTGAATGTCGCCCTTGGCATCCGGCACGGTCTTGCCATGCTCACGCGCGAGCAGCTCGGCGAGCTTGTCGTAGTCGCGCTGCACCAGCTCGACGAATTTCATCATGACGCGGGCCCGGCGCTGCGGGTTGGTCGCGGCCCATTCCGGCTGGGCGGCACGGGCGTTCTCGACCGCGGCGCGGACCTCGGCCTTGGACGCCAGCGCCACCTTGGCCTGGACGTCGCCGGTCATCGGCTCGAAAACGTCGGCAGTGCGGCCCGAGGTGCCCTTGACCTCCTTGCCACCGATGAAATGTCCGATTGAACGCATGGAATGATCTCCTGAGGTCGAGCGTGAACGCTTTGACAAATCCTATCGACCTGCATTTTATAGGATTCAAGTCTGAGATAATGCACCATAGATGTGCGAAAATGCTGGATCAAGGTAGCATCGACTGGGACGACTTCCGCTTCGTGCTGGCCATCGTGCGGGGCGGCTCGGTTTCGGCTGCGGCTAAACAGCTCGGGGTCGACCACGCCACCGTGATCCGCCGCGTCGACCGGCTGGAGAGACACCTCTCGGCAAAGCTGTTTGACCGGCGCAAGACCGGCTATCTCCTCACCGAGGCCGGCCAGCGCGTCGCCGACAGCGCGGAAGCCATGGAATCGACCATCGTCGCCAACCAGGAGCAGGTCGGCGGCTCGGTGGCACGGCTGACCGGAACGGTGCGGATCGGCGCGCCCGACGGCTTCGGCACCGCCTTCCTGGCGCCGCGGCTGGCGCCATTCGCCGACCGCTATCCCGACCTCGATCTGCAACTTGTGGCCACCGCGCGGCTGTTCAGTCTCTCCAAGCGCGAAGCGGATATCGCGATCAGCCTGACCATGCCGAAGGAAGGCCGCATCGTCGGCCGCAAGCTCCTGGACTACCGGCTCGGGCTTTATGCGGCGCCGGCCTATCTCGACCGTTTCCCGAAGATCACCTCGCGGCAGGATCTGCCGCAGCATCGCTTCGTCGGCTACATCGAGGAGCTGCTGTTCACGCCCGAACTCGACTACCTCCCGCAGGTATCGCCGCGGATTTCGGCGCGCTTCCGTAGCGCCAATCTGATCGCGCAGCTCAATTCCACACTCGCGGGCTTCGGCATCGCCGTGCTGCCACACTTCATGGCGAGCGACTACCCGCAGCTGGTGGCGGTTCTGCCGGAGGAGATATCGATCACGCGGACGTTCTGGATGCTGATGCACGCGGACAGCAAGGATCTGGCGCGGATCCGCGCGGTGGCCGACTACATCGGCGAGATCGTGGAGCGCGAGCGGGCGTTGTTTGCGGGGGTAACGACGGTCTCCTAGGGTGGGCAAAGCGAAAGCGTGCCCACCATATCTGTTGCAGGCGTGGACAGATGGTGGGCACGGCGCAAGAGCGCCTTTGCCCACCCTACCGCATCTCAGCTCTGCTTCGCCTTCTTCGCCGCCGTCACCTTCGGCTCGCGCTTCGCGCCATCGAGCGCGCTGTCCTTGCCGGCCTTCAGCACCTCGTCCGACAGTTCGCTGGATCCTGCGATGCGCGCCAGCAGCATGGTGCCGGCCATCGTAGCCAATGTCGCGATGGCCTGCTTGCGCGCGGCCTTGCGCGGCAGGTTGGGGATGAAATCGGTCATCATCTCGACCATCTCGTCGAGCTTTCCGGCAAAGGCCTTGCGCGTCTTCGGGCTCTCGCGGGCGATCTCGGCGCCGAGCGCGGGAATCGAGCAGCCGTGGCCGGGATTGTCCCGATGCAGCGCCGAAAGATAGGTCTCGACGATCTGGGTCAGTTGCTTTTCGGGCGCGACCTGATCGGACTGCTTGCGCCAGTGCTCCATCGAGCGGTCCATGGCGTAGGCAAAGGCCTCGATCACCAGCGCCTCGCGCGAGTCGAAATGCGCGTAGAAGCCGCCATGGGTCAGGCCCGCCTCCTTCATGAGGTCGGCGACGCCGATGCCGTGAGCGCCCTTTTCGCGCAGCCGCACGGAGGCCTTCTTCACGATTCGGTCGTGGGTTTCCTGCTTGTGTTCCCGGGAATAGCGCATGCGGGTCTCATTGAATGTCGGAGATCATCTCATAACACAGAAATGGACCAGGCGGTGCATTAATTCATGTTAAGTTGTCGCGCCGATCATGGAAAAGGTTGCAGTTGCATGGACTGCGAGCGCACCCTTGCCGTCGCGGACAAAGCCCTCGGTGTAGCTGGTCTGGCGTCCCAGCTTGATGATCTTGCCTTCGGCCGAGATCAGCCCGGAACGGACCGACAGCGGGCGCAGGAACGTCATTTTCAGGTCGAGCGTCACTGACGACTGCCCGGCCTCCAGCCGCGTCGAGATCGCGCAGCCCATGGCGGTATCAATCAGCGCCGCGGCGGTCGCGCCGTGCAGGAGGCCAATGGTATTTTCGAGATCCTCGCGCGGCTCAAGTTCCATCACGATCCGGCCCGGCTCGACCACGGCCATGGTGAAACCGATCAATTTTGCGAAGGGCGGCGGCGGCAACCGGCCGTCGCGGATTCCCAGCATCGCGTCCATGCCTGAAAGCCCCATCGCTACTTTTGCAACCGGCGCAGGCACCTGCCAGTCCACCACGCGCTCACGCCGCTGCGCGGGCGAAAACAGGTCGAGTTGATCGTTACAGGTCATGGCGGCCTCTTTGTATGATGTATGTCATACTATGTCACGAACTTCGCCATGGCAACTCCGTCCCCCACCCGCTTGACAAGCAGGGCGTTTCGGCACCGAAGTGATCCCGACCCGCGCGCCTCGCGCATGTCCACGAAACTCCGAGATGCTCCGATGGAAATGCTCAACAATCACTGCGGCGTGACGCGCGATGCGCGCGGCGTCGTCCATGTCGCGATCTGCAACGCCGGCCCGCTCAACATTCTGGGCTCGCCCGTCACCGATGCCGTGCGCGAAGGCCTGCAGACCCTCGCGACTGACCGCAGCATCCGCGTCGTGGTGCTGCGCGGCCAGAGCGAGAAGAGCATGATCGGCGGAGCCGACATCAAGGAGATGGCCAAGCTCGACCAGAAGTCGGCCGAAGCCTTCATCAGCCGCCTGGGCGATCTCTGCGAGGCCGTGCGCCAATTCCCGGCCCCCGTGATCGCGCGGATGCCGGGCTGGTGCCTCGGCGGTGGCCTCGAAGTCGCCGCCGCCTGCGATTTCAGAATCGCTGCACACGATGCGCATTTCGGCATGCCGGAGGTCCGCGTCGGCATCCCCTCGGTGATCCACGCCGCCCTGCTTCCGCGCCTGATCGGCTGGGCCCGCGCCCGCTGGCTGGTGATGACGGCGGAGAACATCGACGCGCCGACGGCGCTGGCCTGGGGACTGGTGGACAAGGTCGCGCCGGAGGGTGGATTGGATGCCGAGGTCGAACACGTCGTGAAGGCGCTGCTCGAATGCGGCCCCGAGGCGCTGCGCTCGCAAAAGGCGCTGCTGCGGCAATGGGAGGAACTGCCGCTGACGGAGTCGGTAAATCTCAGCGTCAAGGTGTTCGGCGAGTCGTTCCTGTCGGACGAGCCGACGCGGCTGATGCAGGCTTTCGTAAACAGGAAGCGGTAGGCTGCCTCCACACTGACGGTGTCATGCCCCGGCTTGACCGGGGCATCCAGTACGCCGCGGCTCATCGGTTCGATCACCACCGCCTCTGGAATACTAGATCGCCCGATCAAGTCGGGCGATGACAGTGCCGTGCGGAGCGACCGCCACGCCAAAGTCCGCGACAGTCACGTCACCCCCTCCAATCGAACGACCAAATCTCATCCGAACCACGACAATTTCTCATGCCGGCTGCGGTTGCATTTTTTGCGCCGCATCATATGATGATCATAATCTTTTCCGTCATCGCTGGGAGTTTCATCATGGCCGAAGCCGCCGATCCCGTCGTCATCGTCTCCGCCGCCCGCACCCCGCTCGGCCGCTTCATGGGCGAGCTGTTGCCGCTGGCGGCACACAAGCTCGGATCGCATGTGATCAACGCCGCGCTGGAGCGCGCCAAGCTTGCGCCCGAGAAGGTGGATGAAGTTTTCATGGGCTGCGTGCTGCCGGCCGGACAAGGCCAGGCGCCGGCGCGACAGGCGGCACGTAGCGCCGGTCTGCCCGACGCCACGGGCGCGACCACGGTCAACAAGGTCTGCGGCTCCGGCATGAAGGCGACCATGCTGGCGCACGACATCATCCGCGCCGGCTCGGCCGAGATCGTCGTCTCTGGCGGCATGGAGAGCATGAGCAACGCGCCCTATCTGCTCGCCAAGGCCCGCGGTGGCTACCGCGCCGGGCACGACCGCATCATCGACCACATGATGATGGACGGGCTGGAGGATGCCTACGAGACCGGCCGTTCCATGGGCGATTTCGGCGAGGCCACCGCGGAAGCCTATCAGTTCACCCGCAAGGACCAGGATGCCTATGCGATGGAGACGCTGAGCCGTGCGCGCAAGGCGGTCGAGAGCGGCGCGTTCAAGGCCGAGATCGCGCCGATCACGCTGACCGAGAAAGCAGGCCCTCGCATCGTCGCCAATGACGAGCATCCGCTGAAGGTCGATCCTGCGAAAATCCCCGGATTGAAGCCGGCGTTCCGCGCCAACGGCACCATCACGCCGGCCGCCTCCTCCGCCAATGCCGACGGCGCCGCGGCGCTGGTGCTGACGAAGCGCTCGCTGGCTGATCGCAACGGCCTGCCGGCAATCGCCGAGATCAAGGGCCACGCCACCCACAGCCAGGAGCCGCAATGGTTCACGACGGCTCCGATCCCGGCGATCCGCAAGCTGCTCGACAAGGTCGGCTGGAGCGCCGGCGATGTCGACCTGTTCGAGATCAACGAGGCCTTCGCCGTGGTGGCGATGGCGGCGCAGCGCGACCTCGGCATCCCGCGCGAGAAGCTGAACATCAACGGCGGCGCCTGCGCGCTTGGCCATCCCATCGGTGCCACCGGCGCGCGGCTGATTGTGACGCTGCTGCACGCGCTCGAGGCGCAAAACCTCAAGCGCGGCGTTGCGGCACTCTGCATTGGCGGCGGTGAAGCCACGGCCATCGCCGTGGAGCGTCTGACGCACTGACCTAGATACGTCCGAAAATGAGGGAACTCTGTCATTTTCGACAGACGCGTCCCGTGCCATTCTACAAGCTCGTGCAGGTGTCTCAAAGCCTGCCCATCAAACATTGAGGCCCAATGATCTCGAACTGGCTCGCGGCGACACTCGGCCGCCGCAATATCCACTACGGCTGGGTGATGGTCGGCGTGACCTTCCTCACCGCGCTGATCAGCGCCGGCACGGTCGGCGCGCCCGGCGTGTTCATCGTCCCGCTTCAGCAGGAGTTCGGCTGGAGCACGGCGCAGATTTCCTCCGCGCTGTCGATCCGCTTCATCCTGTTCGGGCTGATGGCGCCGTTCGCGGCCGCCCTGCTCAACCGCTACGGCCTGCGCAACGTCACGCTGGCCGCCCAGCTCATCGTCGTTTCCGCGCTTGTGGCTTCGCTCGGCATGACGCAAGTCTGGCAGCTCGTGTTGCTGTGGGGCGTCGTGATCGGCATCGGCACCGGCATGACCGCGCTGGTGCTGGGCGCCACCATAGCGACGCGCTGGTTCGCCGCGCGGCGCGGCCTCGTCGTCGGCATCATGACCGCGAGCGTCGCCACCGGCCAGCTCGTATTCCTGCCGCTGCTCGCAAGCCTGACCGAACGTTACGGCTGGCGGCTCGCGCTCGGCTTCGTCTGCATCGCGCTCGGCGTCTCCGCCGTGGCGGTTCTCCTTGCGATGCGCGACCGGCCGAGCGATGTGGGCCTGCGCCCATTCGGCGACGAAGGCACCGAGCCCCTGCCGGCCCCTCCGGTCAGCCATGGTTCGATCACCGGCGTGGCACTCGGCACGCTGCGCGACGCCTCGAAGTCGCGCGCGTTCTGGATCCTGTTTGCGACCTTCTTCGTCTGCGGCGCGTCGACCAACGGCCTCGTCCAGGTGCACCTGATCCCGATGTGCCTCGATTTCGGGATTCCGCAGGTGCAGGCCGCAGGCCTGCTCGCCGCGATGGGCATCTTCGATTTCTTCGGCACGATCATGTCGGGCTGGCTGTCGGACCGCTACGACAACCGCTACCTCCTGTTCTGGTACTACGGCCTGCGCGGGCTCTCGCTGATCTTCCTGCCGTTCAGCGACTTCTCGTTCTACGGGCTGTCGATCTTCGCGATGTTCTACGGCCTCGACTGGATCGCCACGGTGCCGCCGACCGTGCGGCTCACCGCGCAGAAGTTCGGGCCCGAGCGCGCCAATCTGGTGTTCGGCTGGATCTTTGCCGGCCATCAGCTCGGCGCAGGCACTGCGGCGTTCGGTGCCGGCTTCTCGCGGACGGTCTATGAGAGCTACCTGCCCGCGTTCTTCATCGCCGGCGCGCTCTGCGTGTTCGCCTCGCTGATCGTTCTGGCGCTGTCGCGGCAACCGAAGGCCGAGCCGAAGCCGGCGATGGCCTAGTACCTGATCGTGGTGGTGACGCCGAACACTGCGGCGTCACCGATCCGCGAAACGCCGGTCGGATCGTTCGGATTGGGGATGCCGCCGGAGGGCCGGAACACGTATTGGAAGTAAGGCGCGATCAGCCAGCCCGGCTTGATATGCGCCTCGTAGATCATCTCGATCAGCGTCTCGTTGCTGCGCACCGGACTCTGGATGCCGGTGAAAGCCTGCGTATCAATGTCAAGATTGCGCGCGGTGTTCGAAATCCGCATATAGGCCATCGCCACGCCGAAGCGATCGAGCGGACGGCCTGGCGTGAAGCCCACGAAACCGATGCCGCCGTCCACATAAAGGTCGATCAGATTGCGGTCCGGCGGGCTGTAGGCAATGCGGCCGAACGCGGTGACGCCCGGAAGCGAGGCTGACGTGGTGTTGTCCTTCACCTCCGGCGGGCGATAGAGCACCTGCTCGATGACAGCGAAGATACCGTAATTGCCGCGAAGTCTTGCAGGCACACCGCTTCCGCCGGGATCGGCGATCGAGAGCCCCTCGGCCGTAAAACGCTGGCTGTCGAACGAGCCGTAATGCTTCCAGGCGCCCGGCGTGAAATTGCCGGCGAGCGGCCGGCCGCCGATATCGATGTCGTAGTTGAAGCGGACCTGCCCGATCACCCACGGCGGATCGTTGACCCGGAACGCCAGGCCATGATGGTCGCGCAGCTGCGGATCCTGATCGCCCGGACCCGACGGATCGCCGTTGAACACCGCACCGAACGCGGTGATGTTGTCCGTCAGCGCCGCCTTGATGCGGATACCGGGCACAGCGATCGGCGGTGCCGGGCCGCCGGCCGGAAGGTTGCTCGCCTTGATCGCGGGCCAGCCGAAGGTGCCGTTGATGAAGAGGTCGTCGGTCTGGCTGTCGAAGAACTCGACGTCGGCGGCCTGCTGGCCGGCCCTGATGTTCAGGCGGTCGCCAAAGAAGCTCTGCTCGAAATAGGCGTTGTAGAGCCGCTGGTCCGGCAATGCCTCGATCTCGCTGATGGTGGCGAGGTTCATCACGTAGTTGCGGCTCAGCCCCTGGCCGTAGATCACGAACGCATTGGCGTAGAAGCGGCCGCCGGCCCAGCCGACGAGCTTGTCGAGATCGGCATCGACCGAGAGATCGAGGCGCCCGAAATGGATGGCGCCGCGCTTCACGCCGCCGGAGACGTTGGCGATGTTGTCGGCGATATAGGTGGCGCCGAAGTTCAGGCCCTTGTTGGCAAGCCCGTCATGCCATTCGTTGAACCATTTCGGCGCCAGCCATTCGGCCGCGCTTTCGTCCTTGGCGCCGGCGAGCGCGCCGGTGCTCGCCACCGTCGAGGCCAGCACGATCGCGGCCGCATTTCGCAGCGGAAATCTGTGGGACGTCCCGATCACGGCTGATACCGGCTGCGTACGCTACCTGAAGATACCCGTGCGCCGCATGAACAGATAGGCCGCGCCGACCGACGAGGCCATCAGGAGCGCCGCCCAGAGAAATCCGCTCTCGACGTCGGTGAGCGGCAGGCCCTTGGTGTTCATGCCGAAGATGCCGGTGATCAGGGTCGGCGGCAGCAGCAGCGAGGTCACGATGGAGAGCGTGTGGAGGTGGTGGTTGCTCTCCTCCTCGTTCTTGAAGCGCAGCTCCTCCTCGAGCAGGCGGCTGCGTTCGCGGAGCTCGACGATGTCGTGATCGAGCCCGTCCAGCCGCTGCGCCAGCTTGCCGGCGTGAATGCGCAAGGCCGGCGCGAGATGATCGGTGTTCTTCTGATCGAGGCGGTGGAACAGCACGCGCAGGCCGGTGAGCTGGCGATGCAACCTGACGCAGGTCCGGCGCAGCCGGCCGAGATTGCGGCGCATCTCCGGCTTGGCGTCGTCGGCCAAAATCCGTTCCTCGATGTCGTCGATCTCCTGGCCGAGCTTGTCCGCCATCCGGTCCAGCGTATCGGCGACCTCGTCGACGATCTTTTCCAGGAGATGGGCGACGTTGTCGACGCGGTAGCCGCCTTCGAGCACGCGGCGCGTCGCATCGGCCGAGCACAGCGCCTGATGCCGGCCGCTGACGAGAAGATGCTCGGTCATGGCGAAACGCAGGAACGCGGTCTCCTCCGTCGCGCTGTCGATGTCGCGCACGAGATCGGAGAAGACGCCGTAGACGCAATGGTCGATGACGTGAAGCTGCTGGAAAGTGTCGTTGGACAGCAGGAGGTCACGCGCGAGCGGCGGCAGCTGTGACGCCGCGATCCAGGGCCGTGCGCGCGTATCGGTCAGGTTGAAATGCAGCCAGAGCCGGCCGTCATGGCTGAACTCGATCGGCTGGTCGATCGGCAGCGCCTCGGCACTGCCGTCGCCGTGCAGCCGGAACGCCCAGACCAGGCCGGGAATGACGGGCACGGTGTCCGATATCGTGCTGACAAGCTTCGCCGGCTCAGCCATGGCCAACCCCAACCGTCAACAAATGCCCCGCTTCCGGAAGATGGCTGACGGCATCTTCCGGACTTCTCGCGGGTACTCAATTACGGCTTTGTTACAGTTTGATGATGGTGCCGCCCTACTCTGCAGCGAGCCCCGTCGCGGCCATCGCCTCGGCCTCCTTGACGTAGTCGTGCACGACGCGGCCGAACGGCAGCGTGAGATCGGCGATGTAGTGGTGCGCGCCCAGGCAGCGGCGGACCGGGAAATCCGCGACCGGCGCGTTGACATGCGGCACCAGATGCAGCCGGCCGGGCCCCATCCAGGAGCCCTTCGGCACGATGTCGATGAGGTTGATCGCGACGAGTTGGCAAACTTCGAGACGGCCGTCGACGCCCGGGATCATCTTCAGATTGATCTGCGTCTTCGACAGCGTCGCACGGGTGCGATCGCCGTTGCCGGCCATGCTCTCGTGCTTGTAGCCCATCGTGCCCATGGCGACGAGCTGACCGGCATATTCCAGCGTGCCAGTCAGCGTGTCCTTGACGATCTCGAGTTTCGGATGGGCATATTTCTTGGGAAAGCCCCAGATCTCGCGGCCCGCCGCGATCGGCGGATCATCATCCAGATACATCTGCGAGACGAAATTGACCTCCTCGCCGTTGAGGCGCGCGGGGATGACGAGGCCGGATTCGGTGTAGCTGCCGAAGCCGGAGGAGTCCGGCATCTTGATCCATTCGTAGTGCACGATCGGCTGGTCGATCGGCTCCAGCGGCTCAGGCAGGCCGGCGCGGATCAGCTCCGGATCGGTCTCGTAGGTGATGACGAGGAATTCGCGGTTGACGAAGCGATAGGGCCCGGCCGGATAGCTCGGCCCCGCCGCCGGCATGGACGGAAGTCTCAGCACGTCTTCCCTGCGCATCCTGATCTCCTGTGTGTGGTGCCCGCCCGGCGGCGTCAGGCCTGGACCGCAAATTGCTAGCCGCCGTCATTGACTGCGATGTGAAGGATTTCCGTCAGGCGCACGACCTCCCGCCATTTCCGCTGCGGTCGGCCTGCATGCAGACGACGCATCGGCGCTGAAATTGTCATCACGCCGTCACTGCCGGACGCAATCGTTTGGTCCACGCTAGGAGGCACCCATGGACGCCCGCACGTCGCAACCGGCTCATCAGACGCATCAGCCTCCCGCACGGGGCTGGCGCCCCGAACGCTGCGACCGCGTCGCGCTGGTGCTGCAAGGTGGCGGCGCGCTCGGCGCCTACCAGGCCGGCGTCTACCAGGCGCTGCACGAAGCCGGCATCGAGCCCGACTGGGTCTGCGGTGTCTCGATCGGTGCAATCAACTCCGCCATCATCGCCGGCAACAAGCCGGAGAAGCGGCTGGAGGCGCTGCGCATCTTCTGGGAGCGCATCACCAATCGCAAGATCTGGCATTACACGCCCGACGGCGACATCTTCCGCCAGTGGCGCAATCTCACCAGTGCGTGGATGACGTCGGCGATGGGCCAGCCCGGCTTCTTCACCCCGCACCAGGTCAATCCCTGGTTCAGCCCGGTCGGCGCGCGCACCGCCACCAGCTATTACGACACGATGCCGCTGAAGGAGAGCCTGCTGGAGCTCGTCGACTTCGACCTCATCAACGAGAAGAAGGTCCGTTTCGCGGTCGGCGCGGTCAACGTGCTCTCGGGCAACTTCATCTATTTCGACAACTCCCATGACGAGATCGAGCCGGAGCACATCATGGCCTCCGGCGCCCTGCCCCCGGCGCTGCCGATGGTGCGGATCGGCACCGATCATTTCTGGGACGGCGGCATCGTCTCCAACACGCCGCTCCAGCATCTGCTCGACCAGGAGGATGCGCTCAACTCGCTGGTGTTCCAGGTCGACCTGTTCAGCGCACGGGGCGTGCTGCCGCGCTCGATCCAGGACGTGATGGCCCGCCACAAGGACATCATGTATTCCTCGCGCACGCGCCACAACACCGACGTCTACCGCCGCACGCACAACCTCAAGGTTCTGCTCTACAAGGCCCTGGCGAAAGTCCCGGACGAGCAACTCTCCGACGAGGATCGTAGCCTCAAGGCAAGCCTGCGCAACATGCCGGAGATCGCGATCCTGCACCTGATCTATCAGCAGAAGGCCTATGAGGGCGACGCCAAGGACCACGAATTCTCGGGCACCTCGATGCGCGAGCACTGGACAAGCGGCTACGAGGACACCAAGCGCACCCTGAAGCGCCGCGACTGGATCAAGATGCCCGAGGAAGGCATGGGCCTCGTGGTGCACGACGTGCACCGGGAGACGGAGAGCGCGTAACGGGCGCTCTTCAGACGGACCGCTCCAAACAAAAACTGCGAAAACAACCCCATGCACAGTAGCCGGCGCGTGGCGGATCAATGACTTACGTTTTACCGAAGTCAACTTGACTCGTCGGGCAAAACAGGAGCATGATGGCATCATTGCAAAATCGCACGATGCATCCGCTCCAGGCCGATCGCGCCACATGGTCAGACGGCGCCGCATCCCCTAAATTGCGCGCGGAATGACGTTGGGAGGCTGGCTTGCGCGCCGTCAGCGAAGCCGCTTACTTCTTCGACAGCGACAGATTATTCCCTCCGCAGGAGCCTTCGGGGCGAGCTTGCGGAGCGAAGCGGCGTGCTCCGCCCGATCTGCTCCAGCCGTTGCTTGAAACGCCAGAACGGTCGTCGCGGCAGGTTGCCGTTCGCGTCGGCCGGATTGTTATGAAGTTCTAACCGCAAGACGATCAAGCAAATCGCAGGAGACACCATGTCCAAAGGAAAAGTGCTCGTTGTCGGCTCCAATGCCACCCGTATCGAAATCCAGGGCGGCGGCACCGGACCGACCGGCCAATACCTCAATGAAACCGTCGTGCCGGCGATGGCCGTGATCGATGCCGGCTACGAGGTGGTGCTGGCGACGCCGAACGGCAAGCAACCGTACATCGATCCGGCCTCCGATCATGCGGCCCATTTCGGCGGCGACGAGAAGGCCTACCGGCGGGGACGCGACTTCTTCGACAAGGACCCGGCGATGACCAACGTCCATACGTTGCGCGCGATCGTGGACGGAGGACTGGATCAATATGCCGCCGTTTTTGTCCCCGGCGGGCAGGGCCCGGTCGTCGACCTCATGCAGGATCCCGAGCTCGGCAAGATTCTGCGATATTTCCACGAACGGAAGAAGATCACGGCGCTGCTCTGCCACGGACCGATCGCAACTCTGGCCACCCTGCCCGACGCCAAGGCCTATCGCGCCGCCCTGATCGCCGGCGACAAGGCCAAGGTCGCGGAGCTGGGCAAGGGCTGGCAATATGCGGGATACAAGATGACGGTGTTCACCGCCTCGGAAGAGATACCGATCGAGGAGCAGTTCCTGCACGGCAAGATCTACTTCACCATGCCGGACGCGCTGGGAGCTGCGGGTGCCGAGGTCAGCCGAAGCGCCGTCGACTTCGAGCCTTACGTCGTCGAGGACCGCGAGCTGATCACCGGCCAGAATCCGCGGTCCGACCATCCCATCGCGGCAAAGCTGATCGCAGCGCTCGACCGCGCCACTGTGGCGGCGTAAGCGTCTACTCCAATGTCATCCGGCCCTGTGCGCAATTGCGCACAGGGGCCGGGAGGAAATCGGGACGGAAGCGTGCCTCAGCGGCATCCGGCTTCTTTCGGACCGCGTTCCGTGAAACTAACAGGTCTTCTGCTGCAAGTGCTGCACGCAGGTGCAGGTCTTCGCCGCCGGATATTTCACGTCGTAATAGGGAAAACTCGACGTGGCGGGGGTGTTCGTCGAGCAGCGGGGGAACAGGTAATAGCTGTCGGACAGCTTCACCGTGCCGGCGATCGTGAAGCCGAGGTTGGGCGCGTAGTCGTAGGACACCTCGCTCAGAATGAGCGAGATGTTGGCATTGCTGGTGCCGCCCGGCGCGGTAAAGGACGACAAGGTCATCTGCTGACCGGCGGCCCTCGCACCCGACGTACTGGTCGACTTGCTCCATTGCACCGTCGCGTTGCCATTGCTGTCGGTCGAGACCTCGGAGACCGTGATCGTCATCAGCGAGGTGCTGCCGTTCTTGATGGGATAGGGAGCCATGATGGAGCTCGCCGCAGCGAGAATGCCGTCCATCTGGGTCGACGTGACGGCCGTGTTCTGCGAGATCATGTCGGCAACGCTGTGCGCAGTCGCGCTGACCTTGACGTTCATGGCGAGCCCGTTCCCGAGCTCGACGCCGCCGACATAGAGCACCAGCATGAACGGTGTCACGATGGCGAACTCCGTCGCTGCAACAGCGCGTACATCGGTCAACATCTGCCGAGCGCGAGACGACAGGGCGGAGATCATCAGGTAGCTCCTGGCTCGTTCTGGAACGCGGCGGACGACATGAGCAGCCGGTTGCCATTGCTAAGGTTCGAGAGATTGAAGCCGAGCGGCCCGAGCACGACCGGCCAGACATACATGACGCGGAGAACGACGATATCGCCGGAATCGCCCGGATTGTATTGCCAGCTGTTGGTCACATTGCCCGAGCCGTCGAAGGTCAGCGTGGGCGTCGCCGTGTTCGCGGAAGACCAGGACGTTGCGACCTGCATGTCGACCATCAGGCCGCTGCAATTGAACAGGATTACGATCTGATCGCAGACCTTCTGCTTGAAAACCGCCTGGTTCATCTGCGCCGACTGAACCTGCCCCGTCATGACGAGACGCGCCGACTGGCGCACCACGGTTTCAAGCATCTGCTGGGCAAAGAAAACCAGAAACGTCTGGATGAGCGCGATGATGAGGGCGAGAAACGGCGCGGCAACGAGCGCGAATTCGACGGCCGTGGCTCCGCGGCTATCGCCGGCGAAGGCGGCCCAGCGGTTGCGGCATCTTTTCGTTGTCGTGACCTGTCGGGTCATGGCGCCTTCCCTACTGCACGAGGCTGGCCGTGCTGGATGCAACCTTGATGAACAGGTTGGTCAGCGCCGCGGAAATGTCGCCACCTGTCTGCACGCTCGCATACAGACCGGGCGATGCGCACGATTGCAGCCGTGTCGCGATCGTGCCGGTCGACGAGGATGGATTGTTGAACTGCGAGATGCGGCTCGTGTACCAGCTGTCGCTCAGCTGCAGATACTCGGTGTAGAGGACCGCGATGCGAATGCCGCGGTTCTTGATCGTCGTGCAGACCGTCGTGTCGAGCGGTTGCTGGCACCGCAAGGTCGTCGAGTTGGCTGTCGGAAGCGCATAGGTGGCATTGGGGTCGCAGGAGCCCCCCGTCTTCGGGATGAGCTTGTCCTCGACGCCGTCGGTGACGAGGAAGACCACCTCCTGCGGCGTATCGCCCTGTTGGTTGGTGCCGGTGCCCGGCGCAGGCATCACGGTGTTGACGCCCGTGAGCCCGCCCGAGATGTCCGTGCCGTAGTCGGTGGTGTAGGTGCAGTTGCCCTTGCTATCGACAATGGGGCAGTTCTGGTGGTCGACCGTCAGGAGCTGAATGTTGTTGATCTTCGTGGCGGCGGTGTCCGGCGTGGTCAGCACCTGAATCGTGTTGAGGGCGTAGTCGAAGGTGTAGATGGCGGCCTTGTAGGTCGTGTTGTTGAGCGCCGACATGCACTGCATGACGCCGCCCGTCACACCCGCCTGCGGGCACGTCCAGGGTCCCTTCAGCAATTGCGTAACGGCGTTGGTCACGAGATCGATGCGCAGCGTGATGTTGTTTGCGCGTGCGACGGTGAGATTGTCCTTGTTCGTCGAGCTGGCAGTTGCGTTGTTGGGACGCGCCTCATGGCAGGCGAACGAGCAATTCTTCGCGTAGCTGGGCTGGTTCTTCGTGGCCGCGATCATGTTGGTGATGTCGGCCTGCGTCGCGGCAAGCGCCATCGACGGCGAGTCGTCCAGCAGCAGGTAGAAATTCATGTTGGGCGCACTCGACGCCTTCGCCGTTGAGGAGCCAGAGACGTCCCAGGTCTGCCTGCCGAGAACGCTGGGGAAATTATTGACGGACTGCGCGGTGTAGGAAACCGTGATGCTTCGTGCGAGGCCGGAATCCGTGACGGTGATGGTCGGCGTCGGCGTCGCCGTCAGACCGGGAAGATTCGCCTTCGCTGCAAAGACGGCTGCGGCGGTCGCCTGGACGACCGTCTTGTCGGTCTGGGTCAGCATCGCCGGCCGCACGGCTGCGATCGCGGCCGCGTCGGCGGCTGCGTTCAATTGCTCCCGCTTGCGGACGGCCTGCGTGTAATCGAGCGTCATGCCCAGGAGAAAGACGATCGGCACCATCGTGAGGGCGAAGATAACGGCGATGTTGGCCTTCCGGTCTCTTGCGAAACGGAGCACTACCCGGCGGAGCATGACCTTCATCCTGATTGCCGTCGTGGCGGCAGAGAGCAATTCCTAAAGTCTTTTGATCGGGGCAACCGGTGGGATTACCGCTGCCGGTCAGCCCGCCAATCGCAGGCTGGAATATGGATATGGCCTTCTTAATCAACACTTACGGGCAATCCACAAACAGGGAGTGCAACGGAGTGAGATGTTCCATATCGAGAAGACATCATTAACGTCGGTTAAACGCGATCGCAGAGATTGAGGGGTAAGCGGCCTCAGGTGCGGTCGATACGGCCTCAACGCCGGCGCTGGCGGGTGCGTCCGGTGGGCTGCGCAGCATCAGCGCGCAGCAGGCACGTCGGTCTGGTTAAGGACGGCTATGGCACAGAGGCCAAGGCATCATGCCGTCATTGGGCATCTGCGCCATCGTCGTCTTCAACTTGCAGAATGGTGTCGGATAGCAGAGCGGCGGCCTTTTGAAGCGGCGCTATGAACCGGTCCAGTTCGGCGAAGCTCACGCGGGCCACCGGTACAGAGACGCCGAGGCAAGCGATCAATTCCCGATCCGGTGACAGAATGGGGACGGCGCACCCCACCACCCCCTTGACGTACTCTTCGTTTGTCTTGGCCCAGCCGCGTTGTCGCGTCTCCTCGAGAACCTTCATCAGCGCGTGGACATCGACGATCGTCGTTTCGGTGAATTTGGTCAGGGGTAGCGCGCGGCACAGCTTCGCCCGGATCCGCTCGGGCAGTCTGCTCATATAGATCTTTCCGGTCGACGTGCAGTGTAACGGCGCCGCTTCCCCCGGATTGAACTGAAGACCTTGCGGCTCCGAAACGCGAACGCTGTCGACATAGGCAACGACGTTGTCGCGTACGACGCCGATCTCACACTGTTCGCCGATTTCTCCCGCGACCGCCCGAAGCACCGCATGCCGCCGCGCAGTACGAAACGCAGCGCCGATGACGGTGGCCGACAGTGTGACGAGCTGGTTGCCCACAACGTACCGCTTGGTACCCAACGCCTTCTGAAGCAGTCCGCGGTCTTCGAGGTTTCCGATCAACCTGTGTGCCGTTGGAAGCGGCAGCGAAAGAGCCTTTGCGATCTCCGCGGCCGAGACGGCTTTGCGCTGGTCGGCAACATGCCGAACGATCGCGAAAGCCCGATCCAACGGTCCTTCCTTCCCAATTCGCTTCGTCATTTCCCACCCGGCCAAAACTGGAAGTGAAATCAAGATCAACGCCGAGTATTATCATTTTTCGGAATAAAACCTATTGAAATTCGACATAATCGATTGTCGAAATCCTGAAAGCTCATATTCTTGGCGTCACCGGCGATTGACCAGAAATTGTGCAGTGCGGTCTCGCCGTTCCGAAAATCGCGCTCCGCCGCTTGGCCGGGAGCCAAGTTCTGCCGGCGCGCTCAACAGGAGATGTGCATGTCTCGTCATTACGACGTGGACGCCGTGAGGAAGGAATTCCCCGCCGTCGAACGGATGGTCTATCTGGATTCCGGGTTTCAAACGCCGCTCGCGCGTCCCGTGAAGGCCGCGATCGAGCTTTTCCTTCGCGAGGGCTTCGAGACAGCCGGTCCGAAGAGCATCTGGCTCGATCGGGTCGAGCAGACCCGTGCCAAGGTCGCCCGCTTTCTCGGCGTGACGGCGGATGAGATTGCCTTCACGAAAAACACGTCGGAAAGCATGAACATTGCGGCAAACGCACTGCCGCTACAGGCCGGCGACAACGTCCTGATGATCCACGGCGATCACCCGAACAACGCCTACGCGTTCCTCAATCTGCAACGGAAGGGCGTCGAGGTCCGCTTCATCCCGATGACGGAAATCGTCGACGCCGACAGCTTTGCTCCCTTCATTGACGAAAGGACGCGTGCGATCTCGATGTCGCATGTGACTTTTCACGCCGGTCACCGCTTTGACATCGAGAGCGTCGGCGCGATGTGCGTCAGGAACAAGCTCCACTTCGTGGTGGACGTGATGCAGGCCATCGGAGTCGTGCCTGTTAACGCCAAGGCGATCGGCGCAAGCTTCATCGGCTCCGGCAGCCACAAGGGATTACTGGTTCCGCAAGGGCTCGGGCTGCTCTATTGGGACAAGACGCTCAAGGAGCTCGAGCCGGCCTACCTGGCGGCTGCGAGCCTCGCCGAGATCCCGAGCGATCTCATCGCGCGTGCCGACGGGATGGCGCCCTCGCCGGCCGCCAGGCGCTTCGAGCTGGGCAACTTCAACCTGCCCGCAGTCCACGCCCTCGGTGCTTCGCTCGACATGATCGAGCAGATCGGGGTGCAGAACATCCAGAACCACTGCTTCGATCTCGGCGATCACCTGATTGCACGCCTGGACGAGCTGGACGTCCGCCTCGTTGGTCCGCGCGAGCGCAAGCATCGCGCGCCGCACATCTACGTCATCGCCCTGCCCGCGGCAGACTGGCTCGGCCATTTCGAGGAGAACGGCGTGCGCGTGTCGCCCGAACGAGATGGCATTCGCGTCTCGCTCGGCATGTTCAACACCGCCACCGACATCGATCGCCTGATCGACGTCATCCGCCGGCGAGGGCTCGGACGCCCGTCCGTCGCAGCTTGAGTCTGACAAACGATGGGAAGGCAAAAACCATGAAGAAGCTCGTTCAGCTCTTGGGACTTCTCCCGGCGCTCCTGGCTGTCAACGCAAGCCCGGCCGCGGCAGCCGACAGCCCGACGCTCGACAAGATCAAATCCAGCGGATCGATCACGATCGGCTACCGTGAGGCTTCGATACCGTTCTCGTACCTCGGGCCGGATCAGAAGCCCATTGGCTTCTCGCTCGATCTCTGCGCGGCGATCGTCGATCGCATCAAGGATGAGCTGAAGTTGCCCGGTCTGAAGGTCAACTACACGCCGGTGAACTCCTCGAACCGGATTCCCCTGATCCAGAGCGGGACTGTCGACATCGAATGCGGCGGCACCGCCAACGACAAGAAGCGGCAGGAACAGGTCTCGTTCTCGGTCGCAACGTTCGTCAGCCAGCCGCGCTGGCTCGTCAAGGCCGCCAGTGGCGTGAAGACCGCCGGCGACCTGAAGGGCAAGACGGTTGTCGCCACGCAAGGCTCCAACGCAGTCGGTTTCGCGCAGAGCGTCAACGCCAAGGAGCAGCTCGGCCTCAACATCGTCCAGGCCAAGGACCATGCGGAGTCCTTCCTGATGCTAAATACCGGCCGTGCCGTCGCCTTCATGGAGGACGATATCCTTCTCGCCGGGCTCAAGGCTGCGGCGCCGAATCCGGACGCGCTCCTGTTCCTTTCCGAGGGTTACGCGAAGATCTACTATGGACTGATGTTCACGAAGGGCGATGCCGGCTTCAAGAGGCTCGTCGACGACGTTCTCTCCAAGCAGATGGCATCCGGCCAGTTCGAGAAGACCTACGCGAAATGGTTTACCAGGCCGATCCCGCCCAAGGGTGAGAACCTCGCATTCCCGCTCACCGACGAGTTGATGGAGCGGATCGCACATCCCAGCGATGCCGTCGACTGATTGACGGAGCTGATCGTCCCGGAAAGTCATCCTCGTCCGCACCTGCAACCCGGAGGCTCGCGATGTTCGGAGTGCTTTTTGAACAGGCGGCAGACGGCCAGCGCTATATCGACTGGCTTCTGTCGGGTCTCGGTTGGACCCTGGCTCTGGCCTTCTTCGGCTGGTGGATCGCCTTCGGTATCGGCGTGTTCGTCGGCGTGGGCCGCACAGTCCAGAATCGTTTCGTCTCGATTCCGGCCCGGCTCTACGTCGAGATATTCCGAAACATCCCTGTCCTGGTGCAGATGTTCCTCTGGTACTTCGTTTTCCCGGAGGTGGTGCCGACCGCGCTCGGAAATGCCATCAAGCAGATGCCGCCGCCTTGGGCATCGTTCTTCCCGGCTCTCCTTTGCCTCGGACTCTACACGGCGTCTCGGATAGCCGAGCAGGTCCGGGCCGGCATCGAAGCGCTTCCTAAGGGGCAGATCGAGGCCGCCAACGCTCTCGGCCTCAGTGGCTACCTCACCTATCGGTACATCGTCGTGCCGCAGGCTCTGCGCCTGATCGTGCCGAGCCTCACCAGCGAGGTGATGGGAATATACAAGAACACCTCCGTCGCACTCACGATCGGCTTGATGGAGCTGACCGCACAGGCGCGCCAGATCAGCGAGGCAACGTTCCAGACATTCTCGGCATTCGGCGCGGCGACGATCATCTATCTTTGCCTGGCGCTGGTTGCATATCAGATCATGACGCTCATCGACAAAGCCTTCAGGATCCCGGGTAGCGCCCCGGTGAAGCTCACTGCTGAACAGGATCTCGCCGCCGACATGCAGCAAGGCAGCGCTCTGCCTGGCGCCATGGAGACCGTGAAATGAACACCCTCGATTTCTCGATCGTCGCGCAGTCGTGGCCTTATCTCTGGTCGGGCCTGCTCTTCTCGCTTTCGCTCACGGCGGCCGCATTCGCCATCGGCATGGTCCTCGGAACCTGTCTTGCGCTGGTACAGCACTTCGAGGTCCCGGTGTTCGCCCAGATCGTCCGCGGCTACGTCGCGATCATCCGGTCGATCCCGCTGATCCTGGTTCTCTTCTGGTTCTTCTTCCTGGTGCCGATCGTGCTTGGGCACCTGAGCGGCAACGGCCGCCCGATCCCGATCGGGGCGACCTACACGGCGTTCATCACCTTTGGCTTGTTTGAAGCCGCCTACTACTCCGAGATCATCCGCGTTGGACTGCGGGCCGTGAACAAGGGGCAGTTCGAGGCCTGCCAGGCGCTCGCGCTGTCGACCTACGACACCTACCGCCATGTCGTTCTGCCGCAAGTCCTTCGCGTGGCGAGCCCGATCATCCTGAGCCAGACGATCATCCTGTTTCAGGACACGTCTCTCGTTTACGTGCTGTCGTTGACGGATCTTCTGGGCGCGGCTTCCAAGCTCGCACAGCTCAATGGACGTCTCGTCGAGATGTACCTCGTCGTCGCGGTGGCCTACCTCGTGATCAGCTCGGTGGCCTCCCAGTGCGTCGCCACCCTTCGCAAGCGATATGGCCTTGCCACGGCACGGTGATCATCGAGATAACAAACGGCCTCGTATTCGGGAGACGAACATGCCTCAAGCGACTGTCAGCAATGCTACGCAGCCCAATGCAATCGTCCTCGTCGAAAACGTGATGAAACGATTCGGCGCATTCAATGCGCTGAACGACGTCAATCTCAGGGTCGGCAAGGGCGAGAAGATCGTCCTGTGCGGCCCTTCGGGCTCCGGCAAGTCGACGCTCATCCGGTGCATCAACCATATCGAGAAACACGACGGCGGCAGGATCGTCGTCGACGGTGTCGAATTGAGCAACCGCATGGCCGACATCAACAGCGTGCGCTGCGAGGTCGGGATGGTCTTTCAGAGCTTCAACCTCTTTCCGCACCTCACGGTTGCCGAGAACTGCATGCTGGCTCCGATGAAGGTTCGCGGCATCTCGCAGGCGGAAGCGCGCGATCGCGCACTCGGCTTGCTGCGGAAGGTCCGCATTCAGGATCAGGCGGACAAGTATCCCGCACAATTGTCGGGTGGCCAGCAGCAACGCGTCGCCATCGCGCGGGCGCTGTGCATGCAGCCCAAGATCATGCTGTTCGACGAACCGACGTCCGCTCTCGACCCCGAGATGGTCAAGGAAGTGCTGGACACCATGGTCGAGCTGGCGCGAGATGGAATGACGATGGTCTGCGTGACGCACGAGATGGGATTCGCCCGCGAGGTCGCCGATCGGGTCGTCTTCATGGATCGCGGAAGCATCGTGGAGGAAGCGGATCCGGAGACATTCTTCCGGGCTCCGCGCACGGAACGGGCGAAGGGCTTCCTGAACCAGATCATCCACTAGGATCCCGCTCGGCCGAGACCAGGCGCCGTCGGTAACGGCAGCTGCTCGACGCGTTCGTCCACGGTCCCCCGCTTCGAGACATATTGCCATTAGACTCCCCGCCGCAAACGTGGAGAATACCCCCGCACGTCACGTGCGCAGTGCACACCAAGATGCGCCAGGGGAAACAAAATGCCGGCTGCCTTCCCGTCCTCCCTACCCACCATCCCGACCGCTCCTTTGACCGCCCGGATGCGCGATGCGCTGCGCGCGATCGTCGGCGAGAAGGGCCTGATCGAGGACGAGCACGGCAAGCAGCCGTTCGTCACGGATTGGCGCGGATTGCTGGTTGGCGGCGCGGGCGCCGTCGTTCGTCCTGGCAGCAGCGAGGAAGTCTCGAAAGTCGTCCGGCTTTGCCACGAGCACGGCGTCGCGATCGTGCCGCAGGGTGGCAACACCGGCCTGATGGGCGGTGCCACGCCCTGGCCGGCGCACACCGGCATCGTGCTGTCGCTCGGCCGCATGAACCGCGTGCTGGACGTCGATGCCGTCGGTTACGCGATGACGGTCGAGGCCGGCTGCGTTCTCCAGACGCTTCAGGAGACCGCAAGCCGTCACGACAGGTTCCTGCCGCTCAGCCTTGGCGCCCAGGGCTCATGCATGATCGGCGGCAACCTGTCGACCAACGCCGGCGGCGTGCAGGTGCTCCGCTATGGCAATGCCCGCAATCTCGTCTTGGGGCTCGAAGTCGTGCTGGCCAACGGGGACATCTGGGACGGACTGCGTGCGCTCAAGAAGGACAACACGGGCTACGACCTCAAGCACCTTTTCATGGGCGCCGAGGGAACGCTGGGCATCATCACGAAGGCCGTCCTCAAGCTGTGGCCGGCGCCGAAGGACGTCTGCACGGCGTGGCTGGCGATCCGCGATCCGCGCGCGGCGCTGGAGATCCTGTCCGAAGCCCATGCTGCGTCAGGGGACAATGTCGGCTCCTGCGAGCTGATGAGCCGCAGCGCCATCGACATGGTGCTGCGCCATATTCCCGGCACCCAGGATCCTCTCAAGGCGGACACGCCATGGTACCTCCTGCTTGAATGGTCGTCCTCGCGGGCCCGACAGGACGGGACCGAGGGCATGACCGAGAAGCTGGAGCAGTTTCTCGCTTATCAGCTCGAGGCCGGCCGCGTGCTCGACGCGGCATTGGCGCAGACGGTCGGTCAATCGCGCAACATGTGGCGCATCCGGGAAAGCGTCGCCGAGGCCTCCCGTGCCGAGGGGCCGGGACTGAGCTACGACGTGTCGGTGGCCATCTCCAGGATTCCCGGGTTCATCGACCAGGGGCTCAAGGCCGTGTTCGACATTCTTCCGACCATTCGCCCCTATCCTTTGGGACACATCGGCGACGGCAATCTGCATTTCTCGTTCATGGGCCCCAAAGGCATGGATCAGCAGACGCTGACCCAATATTCGTCCGCCATCACGCGGGCCGTGAACGATCTCATCACCTCCATGGGCGGCTCGATCTCGGCGGAGCACGGCATCGGCATCGACAAGCTCGACGAGCTCAGTCACTACCGCTCGAAGACCGAGCTCGACATCATGCGCACCATCAAGCGCGCGCTCGATCCGCAAAACATCATGAATCCAGGCAAGGTGCTGCGGCTGTGATCGACGCCGGATAGCCTCGTCTACAACGATGCCTGCCTTCGCGCGACCTCCACGCGGGCGCCGTAGTCGGACTGGCCAACGGAGAAGTGAAAAAGACTGAGAGCGTCCCCGGTCAGGACCGCGTCGCCGGACGTGAGATGATTGAGGCCAACCCAGCCATCGCGCATCCAGACCACTCCGGGCTTGACGTCGTCGGTGACGCAGGCCTTTGCCGCGAACTCGCCCCGCTGATTGTAAATCCTGATCGCATCCCCGTTGCTGAGCTGACGCGCCTCTGCATCCACCGGCGATATCCAGAGTTGCGGGGCGACATTGTGCTTTGCCAATGCCGGGAGAGCCTGGCCCTCGTCATAGAACGAATGAAAATGTGTCAGCGTCCTTCCGAAGCTCAGCGACAACGGATAGGGCGAAGCCTGGTCGCCGCCGTACACCGGAAGTGGCGGAAGCCCGAGCCTTGCCGCCTGCGGCGAGCAGAATTCGATCTTCCCGGACGGTGAATCGAATTTCCGATCCGCATAGGCGACCGCGGGCACGTTAAGAGGCAAAAAGCCACCGGCAGCGCGCAGCGACGCAACAGTCGCATGGCCGGTTGTCGTGTCATTCAAGATGACATCGATCACCTCTTCGATCGACGCCCACGGAAAGAGGTCAGCAAGCCCGAGGGAGTCTGCCAAAGAACTCAGGATTTCATAGATCGGGCGCGTCTCTCCCTCCCGCTCCAGTGCACGCTCCATCAGATAGAGGTGCGTGTTCGTCACCTTAAATCCCAATTCCTCGAGCCAGGCGGTTCCAGGCAGCAGCACATCGGCGAAACGCCGCGCCGTTTCATTCATGAACAGATCGACGCAAACGACCAGACCCGTCTTGTCGAGACCATGGGAGATTTCACCGGCGTCCGCGAAGGACGACAGCATGTTGGTCCCCAGCAGGAGCAAAACCTTGAGCTGCCCGTCGGACAAGGCCTTTGCGATGTCGGGCATTTGATTGGCAACATAATTGCCCGGCGCGCGTGCCACACCCGTATTCAGATTGCACATGGCCGCACTGTGGGCGCCATGACGTGGGCCGAGACCGCCGCCTGCAACCCCAAAATTGCCGGTCAACGCCGGCAGACAGCTGATCGCACGCGCCGCGTGCCAGCCGTTGGCACTCTTGTGCATGGAGCTGCCGCCGAGAAGGATCATGGCTGGTCGCGTGGACGCGTACGCTCTGGCGAACGACGCAATCTGGCCTTCCTCAAGACCGGTCTCGGCTGCTGCCCAGGCCGGCGTGAAGGGCAGAACGTGAGACGACAATTCCGCGAAGCCGACGGTATGCGCTTCGATAAACTCAGAGTCGTAGAGCTTTTCAGTGACGATGACGTGCATGACGGCCAAAGCGAACACAGCGTCCGATCCAGGGCGGATCAGGAAAACTTCATCCGATTGAGCCGCCGCTTCCGTTCTCCTTACATCGATCGTGATGACTTTTGCCCCGCGACGCCGAGCGGCGACGATATGACGGGCGGTATTGGGCTGACTCGAAATGTTCGCGCCCCAAAGCACGATCATGTTCGAGTTCTCAGCCATATCCTCCTTGGTATTGACCTTGAGCGCGCCCGTCAGCCCCACTCCAAAACCGCCAAGCCCCCAACAGACCATTGCAGGATGCCAGTTCTGGCATCCATACATATGCGCGAAACGCTGCATCAACTGCACCGTCACGGCACTGCCCACGGTGAAGCCGCCATGCCCCGCCCATAGACCCACCGCCTCGGGTCCAGCCGACCGCATCCGCTTCGCCATGAAATCCAGCGCCTCGTCCCAGCTTACGCGGCGCCAGATGTCGGTGCGGCGATCGTCGCGAATCTGGGGGTAGAGCAGTCGCTTCGGATTGCCGAAGATCTCGCTGGTCGCGCCCCCGCGAACGCAAAGAAACCCGGCACTGTCCGGATTATCCTTGTCTCCGCTCAGCGTCTTGAGCCGACCGCTCTCGACCTCAACCTGCATTCCGCAAAACGTCGGGTGGCAGTTCATCGGACACATGGTGCGGACGATCTTCGCATCGACAGCCGACATGAGCGAGCCCTCCCGGTCTCATTCCCGAGATGATCTTATCAGAGACGGGATAGGTCGGCAGCCCCAATGAGTTCCCCGTTCGCGCCGCTACGGCCGTATCGTCATGTTCTCCGGCGGACGCCGGTGACACACGACCAAGTCCGCTACGGCGCCTCCATCGCACTAACCCACGGCTTCATTCGCCGTTGTTATTCGATATGCCAGCGCTATTGTGCGCGGGCGGCGCAGCCGCAGCATTCATCCAATAATTCAGATTATGGGAGAATCGCATGAAATTCATTACAACCTGGAGTGTACCTCAAGGCACCTTCAATGCGGCCGTCAGCCGTTTTCTGGAAACCGGCGGAGCGCCACCCGAAGGCGTCAAGATGCTGGGCCGGTGGCATGGCATGAACGGACAGGGATTTGCGATCTCTGAATCGAGCGATCCAAAGGCGATGTATCGCTGGCTCGCACAGTGGGCTGACCTGCTCCCATTGACCGTCACACCCTGTCTGGAGGATGGCGACGCGGGCGAAGTGATGGCCTCGCTGCCCAAGCGCTAATCGTCAATCCTCATGTCGCTGCCGCTGAAGACCGGCGGCAGTGACATCCCCGGCAGGTCTAAAATGTCGATCTGTCCGGCCGAAGGCGTGGCCGTTTCCGTGGCGGCTTACAACGAATGTGTTTGCGGGTATTTCGATAGGGCCGTCAGTGACGGCCGCGATTCCTTTAGCGCTCAGGTGGCGGGCGTGGAATCACCCATTGCTCGAGGCGATCGATTGATGCCTCCCGTTCATGCTGGCCCAGCCAAACCGTAAAGAGAACCAGCGCGGCGGCGAGAGCCCCGATGCCGAAATACAGGTTCCTCATGCGCGTTTGAATGCACAGCGCCGGAAATGGTTCCACGCATCACGACTTGCACCGCGCCGCTCCACGAGGAGCGAAGCGACGAAGCAATCCAGACGGCCTCCGCGGGTAAAGTCTGGATTGCTTCGCGGAGCCCGTCATCGGGACTTCGCTTCGCGCGCCCCCGGTTGCTCGCCATGACCGCAACCTACGGCCTGATCGTCATGTTCTCCGGCGGCCCCGCCTTCCGCAGCGGCTCGGCCAGCCTCGCGAACTCGCACAGCAGCGACCTTGTCTTCCTGGGATCGATGATCTCCTCGACCCAGAATTTTTCGGCCGAGCGGAACGGCGAGCGCAGCTTGTTCAGCCGTTCCTGGATCTCGTTGAGCTTGCCCGCCTTGTCCTCGGCCGCATCGATGTCGGCGCGGTAGGCGGCTTCGATGCCGCCTTCGAGCGGCAGCGAGCCCCAATAGGCCGAGGGCCAGGCGTAGCGGATCGAGAAGCGGTCGGCCGGCTGATGCACCACGCCGGCGACGCCGAAGGCGTTGCGGAGGATCACGGTGCACCAGGGCACGGTGGTCTGGTTGACCGCGGCCATGGCGCGGACGCCGTGGCGGATGGTGGCCGCCTTCTCAGCATCGAGGCCGATCATGAAGCCCGGGCAGTCCATGAGATAGACGATCGGCAGGTGGAAGGTTTCCGCGAAGTCGACCCAGCGCACCACTTTCTGGCACGCATCCGCGGTCCACGAGCCGCCGTAGTGAAAGCTGTCGCTCGCAAGCACCATCACCGCCCTGCCCTCGAGCCGGGCGAGACCGACGATGATTGGCTTGCCGAAATTCTTGGCGACCTCGAAGAACGAGCCCTTGTCGACGACCGATTCGACGATCGGCCGCATCTTGTAGACCTGCTTGCGGTTGCGCGGCACCGCGTTCATCAGGGCTTCTTCGGTGCGCTCCGGATTGTCGGTGCAGGGCAAGGTCGGCGGCAGCTCATAGACCGATGACGGCAGATAAGAGAGGAAACGTCGCGCGCAGGCGAACGCCTCTTCTTCCGTATCGACGGCGTGATCGACCGCGCCGGCGCGAGTCTGGATGTCGGCGCCGCCGAGCTCCTCCTTCGAGAGGTCCTGCCCGAGCGCCTTCACCACCGGCGGCCCCGCGACGAACATCGCGGACTTCCGGGTCATGATGGAATAGTGGCTGGCGGCAAGGCGCGCCGCGCCAAGGCCCGCGACCGAGCCGAGACCGAGCGCGACGACCGGCACGCGCGACAAATTCTCCGTCGTGAAGCGATACCAGCGCGTGCCGCCGATGCCGCCCGGCAGATTGGCCGCGCCCTTGGTCTCGATGGTCTTGACCGAGCCGCCGCCGCCGGAGCCCTCGATGATGCGGACGATGGGCAGACGGAAATCATGCGCCATCTCCTCCGCCATCAACGGCTTGGCCGAGATCGACGCATCGGCCGAGCCGCCGCGGACGGTGAAATCGTCGCCGACCACGACGACCGTGCGGCCTTCGACGCGCGCGCGGCCGAACACGCAGTTCGCCGGCGTCAATTTCTGCAGCTCGCCACTGGAATCGTACTCACCGATGCCGGAGACGGCACCGATCTCGTGAAAGCTACCGCTGTCGATCAGTCTGTCGATACGCTCCCGAACAGTCAGTCGGCCCTGGTCATGCTGACGCTTGACCTTGTCAACGCCGCCCATCTCCCGCGCGAAGGCTTCGCGCCGGGCGAGCTCGTCGAGTTCCGGCTTCCAGTTCATTCACTCCCTCCGAATTGATCGGCTTGTTATTGTTATGCACGGCCATTGCGACCGGTTTGCGCGAGAGGCGGTTGTTGAAGACATCACCTTCGGCGCCCTCCATCAGGCTTCCGAGCGAGCGGCCGAGCGCGACCATCAACGGCGCGACTTCGGCATGCAGACGTTGCTCGTCATACATCGACGACAACAGCCCGATCGTGATGACGACGAAGGTCTGGTATTGCGGCGACCAGATCGGCACCGCGAGGCCGTTGATGTGCGGGCTCCACAGGCCGCAGGCCGTGACATAACCGCGCTCGAGCAACGACTGCCGGTTGGCCTCGATGCGGGGCCGCAGGATTTTCGCAGCCTCGGGCGCTTCCCGTTCCATGTCCGTAATGAAGGCATCGCCGACTTCAGGCGCTAGCGCCGCCGTGTAGGCCGCGCCCGCGGCCGTCGAGGCCATCGAGATGCGGCTGCCGGTGCCCTCATGCAGACCGAGCGCAGTCGCCGAGCGCGCGAACTGGAGATAGACCAGATGGAAGCGATCGGGGACGACGAAGCCGACAGTGCCTGGCAATTGCTCGGCGACTTCCTGGAGCCGCTGCCGGATCATGCTGCGCAGCTGCGCGCCCTTCATCATCGAGGCGCTCATCGCCACCGCGCTCGGGCCGATGCGATATTTCTGGTCGCGCGGCAGGTACACGAGTTGCCCCATCCGCGTCAGCGTGTGCGTGAGCCGCGACACCGTCGAGCGCGGCAGGCCGCAGCGATTTGAAATCTCGAGATTGCCGAGTCGGGCCTCATGGCCCTCGAAGCATCGCAACACGTCGAACGCGCGCGACACCACCTGGATGACATCACCCTCGCCGGCATCGCCAGCGAGCGCACCTTGCCTGCTTAACCGCTCCGATCGTCGTCCCATGTTCCCTACCGTTCGTTCCGCTCTGCGGAATTAAATTCCACTTGCAGACGACGCTACCTCAGGCATTTTGCGACGACAACAAAAAGGCGATGGCATGCCAGAAATTAAGATCGTCACGGAGGTCGCGGGTCGCATCTGCGCAACTCCCGTGCAAGTTGGAGGAACCGTTGCGGATGGCGATGACGTTGTAGTCGTCGAAGCCATGAAGATGGAGATACCTGTGCCCTCGCCCGCGAGCGGCACGATCAAATCGCTGCTCGTCAAGCTCGACGACGTCGTCGCCGAAGGACAGGCGATCGCGATCGTCGCGAACTGACTGCATTATCCGTGGCTTCCGCGACAATCTGTCTGCCTCATCGCCGCGTTCGCGGTACGGCGTTGCCATCGCCTGATCGCGATGACATGATCCGTTTCAAACAAAAAACTGTTTCAAACAAAGAATTAAACTCTTCGCGGCAAACGCGAGGATCATTGGAGGGAAACATGCTTCGTGGGCTGACCATGCTCGCGCCTGCCTTGGTTGCGGGCATTGCTTTTGCGTCTACAAGCTATGCAATCGCCGAAGACGTCAAGCTGCCGGCGACATTGACGTTCACCGCCTATGACACCGGCACCGCCGGCTTCAACATCGCGGTCGGCGTCGGCAAGATGATGAAGGACAAATACGGCACCGATGTGCGCGTGCTGCCTGCAGGCAACGACGTCGCGCGGCTTGCACCATTGCGCGCCAAGCGCGCGGCGTCATCCGCGATGGGATCTGGCACCTATTTCGCGCAGGAAGGCGTGTTCGAGTTCGGCTCGAAGGAATGGGGCCCGCAGCCGCTCCAGATCATGCTCTCGAGCGTCGATTGCAATTGCGGTTCGCTTGGGGTCGCAGCCGATAGCGGCGTGAAAGATCTGAAAGACCTGAAAGGCAAGCGCGTCGGCTTCGTCGTGGGCTCGCCCGCGCTGAACCAGAACTCGCTCGCGGTGCTCGCCTTTGCAGGCCTGACGCAGAAGGACGTCAAGGTCGTCGAGTTCGCGAGCTACGGCGCGATGTGGAAAGGCCTGATCAACAACGACACCGACGCCGCCTTCGGCACCACCATCACCGGCCCCGCCAAGGAAGCCGAGACCTCGCCGCGCGGTCTGGTCTGGCCGCCACTGCCCGCCAAGGACAAGGAAGGCTGGGCGCGGATGCAGAAGGTCGGCTCGTTCTTCTTCCCGCAGACCGCAACCTGCGGTGCCGGCATCACCCCGGACAAGCCGATCGAGCTCGGCAACTACCCCTATCCGATCTTCGTCGCCTATGCCTCGCAACCGGCCGACCAGATCTATGCGATGACCAAGGCGATGACCGTCAACTACGACGCCTACAAGGACTCCGCGCCCGGCGCCGGCGGGCTCGCCGCCGACCGGCAGACCAAGAACTGGGTGGTGCCGGTGCATCCCGGCGCGGTGAAGGCCTTGAAAGAAGCCGGGCAATGGTCTGACGCGCAGGACGCCCACAACAACAAGCTGTTCAAGCGACAGGAAGTGCTCGGTGCGGCGTGGGCGGATTACGGCAAGTCCAATCCTCCATCGGACGAAAAGGCCTTCCTCGACGGCTGGATGAAGGCGCGCGCCACGGCGCTGGCCAAGGCCGACATGCCGAACGGGTTTGACTGATCGTCAAGCTGCCTGCCGCAGAACTGTTTGAGGAGAGCGCCGATGTCAGAGACTGCGGCAGCGCCGGCGACGAAGGTTGAGTTCGCAGATCCGCATCTCGGCGCCGCCGCCGACCTGCAGGAAGCCGAGGTCACGCGCGTCCGTACGCTGAAGGGCGCGTGGCGCTGGGTGCTGATGGCGGCCACCGCGGCCACCATCCTGTTGTGTGTGAACCAGCAATTCTCGCTGCGCTTCTTCATCGACTACACCCAGCTCAACACCGAATATTTCTACCTGCTGATAGCGCTGATGCTCCCATTCACCTTCCTGATCTTTCCAGGATCGGAGAAGGCGCCGCTCGACCGCATCCCCTGGTATGACCTCCTGTTGTTCGCCGCGACCTTCGGTTCGGCGATCTGGCTGATGCTCAACATCCGCAAGGCCGCGCAATTCGGCTGGGAGTTCGATGGCGCGCCTGGCAACGTCATCGCCGCCGGGCTCGTGATGTGGTTCGTGCTGATGGAGGCGCTGCGGCGCACCGGCGGCTGGAGCCTGCTGCTCAGCGTGCTGCCCTTCACGCTCTATCCGTTGTTTGCGGACTCTTCCTGGCTCGGGCCGTTCCGCGGCACGCAGTCGACGCTGCAGCAGACCACGTCCTATCACATGCTCTCCGGTGAGAGCCTGCTCGGCATTCCCATCCAGGCCTTTGCCGACACCGTGATCGGCTTCCTCGTCTTTGGCACCGCGCTGATGATGACGGGCGCGGGCAAATTCTTCATCAACATCGCCTTCGCGATGTGCGGCACCTTCCGCGGCGGCGCGGCAAAAGTCTGTGTGTTCGCATCCGGCCTGCTCGGCACCGTCGGCGGCAGCATCGTCTCCAATGTTCTGACAGCGGGAACGATGACGATCCCCGCGATGAAGAAGACGGGGTTCACGCCGTCCTATTCCGGCGCGATCGAGGCCTGCGCCTCGACCGGCGCCGTGCTTGCCCCGCCCGTGCTGGGCGCGACCGCCTTCGTCATGGCGCAGTTCATGAACACGGGCTATGCCGACGTCGCGCTCGCCGCCACCATCCCCTCGATCCTCTATTATGTCGGCCTGTTCGCGCAGGTCGACGCCTATGCCGCCCGCCACAAGCTGAAGGGTCTGCCGCGCGCCGAGCTGCCGCGCTTCTGGGACGCTTTCAAAGAGGGCTGGTACTATCTCTTCGTGATCGTCGTGCTCGTGGTGATGCTGCTCTACTTCAAGCGCGAGAGCCACGCGCCGTTCTATGCCTCCGTGCTGCTCGTGATCCTGCATCAATGGTCCGGGCCGGCGCGCTGGAGGCTCGGCAACACGCTGGTGCTCGCCGGTTCGATCGCGGCAACGGCTGCGATGTTCTGGTTCGGCGTGCTCAATGCCGCGCTGTGGGGCATGTGCCTGCTGGCCGCGCTGAACGAATTCTTCCCCGGCAAGAACTGGGGCGGCGCGCGCTGGCTGCATTTCCTCGAACTCAACGGCAAGACCTTCGTCGAGCTGATCGCGATCCTCGCCGGCTGTGGCCTCTTGATCGGCGCCTTCTCGCTCACCGGCGTGATCTCGAGCCTCGCCAACGACCTGCTCAGCATCGCCGGGGGCGATGCCTTCCTGCTGCTGATCATGTGCGCCATCACCAGCCTGATCCTCGGGCTCGGGCTGACCACGACCTCCTGCTACATCTTCCTGGCCATTCTGGTGGCGCCGGCGCTGGAGAAGCTCGGGCTGAACAAGATGGCCGTGCACATGTTCATCTTCTACTGGGGCATGCTGTCCTCGATCACGCCGCCGGTGGCGATCGCCTCCTTCGCGGCGGCCGGCATCGCCGGCGCGCCCGCGATGAAGACGGGCTGGGAGAGCATGTGGGTCGGCAGCATCATCTATTTCATCCCGTTTTTCTTCGTGCTCAATCCGGCGCTGCTGCTTCAGGGCAGCAACCCGTATCTGGAGGCATTCGGGCTGACCGGACTTGCCTGCTTCGGCATCGTCTTCATCTGCGGCGGCATCCAGGGCTACCAGGCTTTTGTCGGCGACCTTCGCGGCGCCGGCCTGATGGAGTGGCCTTTGCGGGTGCTGCTGGTGATCGGCGGCTTCGTCGTGGCCACCCCGGGCGGCGGGATCATGCCGCTGTCGCAGATGCAGGTCACGCTGCTGGGCCTCGCGATCCTCGTGCCCACGGTTTTGATCGCCCTGCTGCTGGTCCGGCGGCAGGCTGTGGTGCCGGACGGGTTGCGCGTGCCCTGATTGCGTTGCACAAAGACAGGCGATGACAACGCTTTCGCCTCTCGCCTCCGCCTGGACCCGCTCGAAGCCGCCCTTGCTGCGGTTTCTGGGCAATTGTCTCAACGAATTCTCGGCCGAGACCTCCGGCGCCGTTGCCGACTACATCCCCGAGCTTAGCAAGGCCGACCCTGCCCATTTTGGCATCAGCCTCGCGACCCTGGACGGCCATGTCTACGAGGTCGGCGACAGCCGGGTGCCCTTCACCATCCAGTCGATGTCGAAGCCCTTCGTGTTCGCGCTGGCGCTGGACCTCCTGGGCGCCGGCCGCGTCGAGAGCGCGATCGGCGTCGAGCCCTCGGGCGATCCCTTCAACTCGATCCGGCTCAATTCCGAGAACCATCCGTTCAACCCGATGGTCAATGCCGGCGCGATCGCCTGCACCGGGCTGATCTATGACAGCAAGGGCACGGAAGCCTTCGAGCAGATCCGGCTTGCGCTCAGCCGTTTTGCGGGGCGCGATCTCGCGGTGGACGAGGCCGTTTACAGCTCGGAGAGCCAGACCGGCGACCGCAACCGCGCCATCGGCTACCTCCTCAAGACCAATGCGGTGATCTCGGACAATGTCGCGGGCGTGCTCGACGTCTATTTCCGGCAATGCGCGGTGCTGGTCACGGCGCGCGACATCGCGGTGATGGCGGCGACGCTCGCCAATCGCGGCGTCAATCCCGTAACCGGAGAGCAGGTGCTGACACCCTACGCCATCTCGCGCACGCTGTCGGTGATGACGTCGTCGGGCATGTACGACTACGCCGGCGAGTGGATCTACCGGATCGGCATCCCCGCCAAGAGCGGCGTCGGCGGCGGCATCCTCGCGGCCCTTCCCGCCCGGCTCGGGCTCGGCTGCTATTCGCCCAAGCTCGACAAGCACGGTAACAGCGTGCGCGGCATCAAGGTCTGCGAGGCGCTGTCCTCGCATTACGACCTGCACATGCTCAACCGCAGGGACGACGCCCGCAACGCCGTCATCGCCGACTACGACATCGGCAAGAGCCCGTCGCGGCGCGTGCGCCGGCCGCAGGAGCGCAAGATTCTGGCCGGGCATGAGCAGGAGGTGCGGGTTATCGAGCTGGTCGGCACGCTGTCGCTGTCGGCGGTGGACTATGTCTCGCGCCGGCTGGCCGGACAGCCCCGGCCGCAAATCGTGATCTTCGATCTCCACCGCGTCACCTCCACCACGCGCGCCGGGGCGCGGCTCGTGGCCGAGGCGTTCGAGGAGCTGGCAGCGCTGAACGTGACCGTCGTACTGTCAGGGGTCAGGCGTGCGTCGAAGGAATGGGACAGCCTGCGGGAATGGACGGCGGAGCTGAAGAACGTCCGCGACTTCTATCTGCTCGACACCGCGATCGAATGGGCGGAAGACCAGATCGTCTACCGCTACGGCGGCTCGATCGATTTCCACGAGACCACCGAGCTCGCCGAGCAGCCGCTGCTATCAGGCATGAGCGAGGAAGAGCTGACCGACCTCGCCTCGATCTGCACGATCCGGACCTTTCCATCCGGGGCAAAGATCATCACGACAGGCGACCCCGCCGATTTCCTGTTCTTCCTGCGCAGCGGCGCCGTACATGTCACCCTGCCCGACGGCGTGCGGCTGGCGACGCTGACCGCCGGTATGGCCTTCGGCGAGATGGCGCTGCTGGAGCCGACGCGTTCGGCCGATGTTTTCGCGGACATGGCGGCGACCGCATTCGAGGTGCCGCTGAAGGATTTCGAGCGCTTCCGCAAGCAGCACCCGCGCGCCTCCGAGCGCATCATGCGCAATCTGGCGCAGCTGCTGGCCGACCGCCTGATCGTCGCCAATGCCAAGGTCGACATTCTGACGTCGACGTGAGCGCGCTGATCCGGGTCAGCGGCTCGCGGCTTCGCTCAGTCGCCGCTTGATCTTGGCCGCGCTCGCCTTGAGCAATTCGGACGGCTGCTGGCCGGTCGCGGCGCACAGGCAGGCCCAGTAATAGATGACATCGCCGAGCTCATCGACGAGGCCCGCCTTGTCGAGCCAGTCATCGCGCAGCAGCTTCTTGATGTGGTCGGCCACCTCGCCGGATTCGCCGGCGAGGCCGAGCCCGAGATAGGACAGCCGCTCGTTGGACGGATGCTCATCGACTTTCGCAATGCTCGCGGCCCAGACCGCGTATTCATCGATCGTCATCGGCAGACCTCGCCACAGTTTTTGGATTAGCCCACCACTTCCGTGACGGGCTGGAGATCGATTTCAAAAGTCTCCAGAAATTTCGACGTCATGATGTAGAAGCCGACCGAAAGCTGGAGTTCGACCAGCGCGGCCGGTGTCAGCTTCGATGCGATCGCCTTGAACGTCGCATCCGTCGGCTTCTTCAGCTTCACGATCTCGTCGGTGAAGGCGAGCGCGGCGCGCTGCACCTCATTGAAGCAGGTCGCGGCCTGCCAATTCTCCAGCGCTTCGTTCTGCTCGTCGGTGACGCCGACATTCTTGCCGATGCGCTTGTGCGCGACGATCTCATACGGCGCCTCGCACAAAATGCCGGTGCGGGTGATCGCTAGCTCACGCACGATGGGATCGAGCTCGCCCTTGTGGCGGATGGCTCCGCCGAGCCGGCAATACTGCTCAAAATAGCTCGGCGAGTGCGCCATCATGCGGAAGATGTTGGCGTTGCGGTTCTTGTCGAGAATTTCGCGGGTGCGGTCGGACGCCTTGAACGGGTCGCTGTAGTTGATACGGGCCATGATTTACCTGAAGATTTCCTTGACGATTTCCTTGGGCCTTTGATGCTTTTTGTCGTTAGCGGCGAGAGTCCCACGAAACTGTATTCTGGCGTGACCGCAACAGCAACATCATCGAGTCAAAATGCCGCCGCATTGCTGATCGACCTTGGGACAGTCGATATTCGCCGTGTGGGGACAAATCACGGTGAATACTCGCAAGGGGTGTTCCGAGTAAAAAACAATTGACCGTCGGGTGCGCTAGCCGCGCAACGATGAGTCACGCCCAAGTCTAGGGAGAAAAAGGCATGAAGGAAGCCACCAAGGGGGCGGCCTCGGGAGCGCTCGCGCATATGCTGGCGGTGACGGCGATGCTCGTCATCGCCAGCATATTGTTCTACGGGCGTTAGCAAGAGTTGCGTAGAGTGTTTTCGTCATTCCGGGGTGGCTCTCGCACAAGCCAGGCTCAGAATCCCGTTCCAGGCTCGGTCCCTCGGACCGCCCCCGAATGACGGATCCTACTATTTCCTTTTGCTGAAAAACGGCACGAGCTTGCCGGCAAACGTCGGGAAGCTCGCAGTGACCTCATCGCCGATAGCTAGATTCGTCTCGCCGTGCGCCATCATGCGAAATCCCTCTGCGCAATCGACCAGCAGGATGTTGTAGGGCAAGTGCGCCCGGGTCTCGGGCGTGGCGGCGCGGCAGACCAGCGAAGTCGCATAGACGCTGCCCTTGCCGCAGGCGCGCGCATCGCGCGGATCGGGCGCGCCGCAGGCCGCGCAGAAGGCGCGATGGAAATACTGCGCATGGCCGCATGCGCCGCAGGTCTGAAAGGTGATGGCCTGCTCACCCTTGGTCCAGTCCGCGATTCGTTCGCTCATCGCACGCGCTCCAGAAACATGCTCACGTGGGACGACAGCACGCCGCCGTCGCCGTGCAGCAGCGCGATCGATGCGTCGCGCACCTGGCGGCTAGCCGCCCGCCCCGTCATCTGCAAATGCGCCTCGACCAGATGCGCCATCGCGCCGCCGACGCCGCAATGGCCATAGCTGAGCAGGCCGCCATGGGTGTTGAGCGGCATCGCGCCGTCGCGGCTGAAATGGCCTGATCGCACGCGCGCAGCCGCCTCGCCGCGGCCGGCGAGGCCGAGGTCTTCCAGCAGCATGGCGAGCGTGATCGTAAAGCTGTCGTAGATCGCGGCGTAGCGCACGTCGGAGATCGCAAGGCCGGTGGCCTCCTTGGCGCGGGCGATGGAGATTTCAGCACCGAGCTCGCTGAGCGCGGGCGCGGCCGTCACGTGCTGATGGGTATGCGCCTGGGCGCAGCCGCGGATGCGCACGCCGGCCTCGCCGGTCCGCTCACGGCTGATGACGAAAGCCGCGCCGCCGTCCGACACCGGGCAGCAGTCCAGCAGCTTGAGCGGCATTGCCACCGGCTTCGAGGCGATGACATCGGCGACCGTGATGGGATCGTGGAATTGCGCGCCGGGATGGGTGCAGGCGTGCGCGCGCATCAGCACCGCGAATTCGGCGAGATCCTCTTCCGTCACGCCGTATTCGTGCATGTAGCGGGTGGCGACCAGGCCGTAATAGGCGGGAATGGTCGGGCCGAGCGGCACCTCGTAGTCGGGATGCCCGACCTGCGCCAAAGCCTGGATCGAAGCGTCGCGGCTTTGGCCAGTGAGGCGGTTCTCGCCAGCAACGACGAGGACGTTGCGCGCGACGCCCGCCTCGACGAGGTGATGGGCCAGCATGGTCATAGCAAGGCCCGTCGCGCCGCCGACCTGCACGGCGTGCGCGTAAGACGGACGGATGCCAAAATGCTCGGCGAAGACGGTGGCCAGCATGATGTGGGGCGAGACGGTCGAGTAGCCGCAGAGGATGCCGTCGATGTCGGCGCGCTTGAAACCGGCATCGTCGAGTGCGGCTTGCGCCGCCTTGCTCATCAGGTCGAGCGAGGACGAGCCTTCGTGCTTGCCGAAAGGTGTGAGGCCGACGCCGGTGATGAAGCTCATGATGCCCCTCCCTGCTCCGGCGGCGAACGCGTGACGCCATCGCGGACCATCGCGTCGATCTCGTCCGCGGAATAGCCGATCTCACGCAGGATCTCCGCGCCATGCTCGTTGAGCCGCGGCGCCAGCCTTGCCGGCTCGGCCTCGGTCTCCGACCAACTGGCCGTCACCTTCATGCTGCGGATCGGGCCTTCGGTCGGATGGTTCACGACCGGGAAGAAGCCGGTGGCTTCCAGATGCTCGTCGTGCAGGATCGACGCGAGGTCGTGCATCGGCATCACGGGCACATCGGCCTTGGTCAGCAGGTCGATCCACTCGGCCGTGGTGCGGGTCTCGAAGATGCGCGCGAGCTCGGCATAGACGACGTCGATATTGGCGGCACGGCCGGCGAAGGTCGCGAATTTGGGGTCGGCGCGCAGATCGTCGCGGCTCGTTGCCTTGAAGAAGTTCTCCCACTGCTTGTCGTTGTAGACGATGACGCTGAGATAGCCGTCCGAGGTCTTGTAGGGCCGGCGGTCGCGCGAGAGGTGGCGGGCATAGCCGCCCTTGTCGAGCGGCGGCTCGTAGGTGAGCCCGCCCATGTGGTCGCCCATGACGAAGCCGGCCATGGTCTCGAACATCGGGATGTCGACGCGCTGGCCGCGGCCGGTGCGATCCCGATGCACGAGGCTGGCGCAGATCGCGCCGACCGCAGTGAGACCGACGATGCGGTCGACCAGCGCGTTGGGCACATAGCGCGGCACGCCATCACCCGTCTGCGCCATCAAGGCGGGGAGCGCGGTCGCGCCCTGGATCAAATCGTCATAGGCGGGTTTTGCCGCGTAGGGCCCGTCCTGGCCGAAGCCGAACACGCCGGCGTAGACGAGACGCGGGTTGATTGCGGAGACGACGTCGTAGCCGAGCTGAAGCCGCGCCATCGCCTGCGGGCGGACATTGTAGACGAGAACGTCGGCGTCCTTCAGCAGCCGCAGGACGGCCTCTCGGCCGGCGGGCTTCTTCAGATCGAGACAGATCGAGCGCTTGCTGCGGTTGGTGTTGAGGAACACCGGGCCCATGCCGGCATGGCGCATCGGACCGATCAGGCGGGTGACGTCGCCGTCGAGCGATTCCACCTTGATCACGTCGGCACCGTAATCGCCGAGCATCTGGGTCGCATAGGGACCCATCAGCACGGTGGTCATATCCACGACCTTGATGCCCTTCAGCGGCCCCATCCGTTCGCTCCCGATTGCGCGGGCTCAACCTGGCCCTGCGATTTCGGTCCAGCTAAGGGCAGCGACGCCGCACGCGCAAGGGCGGCCGGGGTATGGCCGCATGCGCGGTGCCGCGGCCGCTATTTCTTCTGGCGGGATTCGCGGATCTTGATGAGGCGGTCGAGCTCATCGTTCTGCTGGTTGATCCGGTCGGCGATGCGCGACTCGTTCTGCTCGCCGGAGGCGGCAGCGGCCTGCTCGATGAGCTGCCGGATATTGTCCTCGAGGATCGCGATGCGATCGTTGAGTGCGTCTATCGACAGCGAGTCTTCGTAATCATTGCCCATGATGCATTCCCTGCCAATCAATGAAGAGCCGCAGGATGGGCAAAGCGTAGCGTGCCCACCATGATCTAGCGCAACAAAAAGGTGGGCACGGCGCAAACGCGCCTTTGCCCACCCTACGAGAACTTACTTCAACGGCTCCAGCACGGAGACGTAGTTGGCAACCGCCGCGCCGCCCATGTTGAAGATGCCGCCGAGCTTGGCGTTCTTGAGCTGCATGCCCTCGGGCGCCTGGCCGGCAAGCTGCATCGCGGTCATCACGTGCATGGAGACGCCGGTGGCACCGATCGGGTGGCCCTTGGCCTTCAGGCCGCCGGACGGATTGACCGGCAGCTTGCCGTCCTTGAGCGTCCAGCCTTCCTTGATGGCACGGGCGCCCTGCCCCTTCGGCGTCAGGCCCATCGCTTCGTACTCGATCAGCTCGGCGACGGTGAAGCAGTCATGGGTCTCGACGAAGGAGAGATCGGTGAGCGCAACGCCCGCCTTCTCCAGCGCGCGCTGCCAGGCGACCGTGCAGCCCTCGAACTGGAGGATGTCGCGCTTGGACATCGGCAGGAAGTCCTGGGCGTGCGCGGTGGCGCGGAAGCCGATCGACTTGCTCATGCCCTTGGCGGTCTCGGCGTCGGCCAGCACCAGCGCCGCGGCGCCGTCGGAGACCAGCGAGCAGTCGGTGCGCTTCAGGGGACCCGCGACATAGGGGTTCTTCTCGCTCTCGGCGCGGCAGAACTCGAAGCCAAAATCCTTGCGCATCTGGGCGAAGGGGTTGGCGACGCCGTTCTTGTGGTTCTTGGCCGCGATCAGCGCCAGCGCATCGGACTGGTCACCGTATTTCTGGAAATAGGAGCTGGCGATCTTGCCGAACACGCCGGCGAAGCCGCCGACGGTGTCCCCGTCCTCCGGCAGATAGGACGCCTTGAGCAGGTTCTTGCCGATCTCCGGACCCGGGGTGCGGGTCATCTGCTCGACGCCGACGACGAGCACGATCCTGGCCGCGCCTGCGTCGATCGCACGCAGGCCCTGATGGACCGCGGCGGAGCCGGTGGCGCAGGCGTTCTCGACGCGGGTCGTGGGCTTGAAGCGCAGCTTCGGGTCGGCCTGGAGCACCAGCGAGGCGGTAAAATCCTGCGGCGAGAAGCCGGCGTTGAAATGGCCGAGCACGATCTCGTCGACGTCGGACGCGGAAATGCCGGCATCGGCCATCGCCTCGTTGGCCACGCGGGTGACGAGGCTTTCGACGGTCTCGGTGTCGAACTTGCCGAACGGCGTATGCGCCCATCCGACGATGCTGGCGGTCATGGTCATCTCCCTGGGGTCTCTTACTGACCTATGTCTTAGCCCACCAACTGCAAGACTTCACGTGGCTTTCAGGGCCTTGAGGGTGCGCTGGCAGATGGCAGTTATGCCGGCCCAGTTCCCGGCCTTGATCTCCGCCGTCGGGCATAGCCAGGAACCGCCGACCGCGACCACGTTGGGCTCGGCAAGCCAGGTTGCTGCATTGGCCTCGCCCACACCGCCGGTCGGGCAAAACCGCACGTTCGGGAACGGGCCGCCCAGCGCGCGCAGGCCCTTGATGCCGCCGGCCTGCTCGGCCGGGAAGAATTTTGCGACGTCGAGGCCGTACGACAGCGCCAGCATCAGCTCGGAGGCGGTGGCGATGCCTGGGGCGAACGGCAAGGAGCTGTCCGCGGCGACCTTCAGGAGATCGGGGGTCAGACCCGGGCTGATGCCGAACGCGACGCCCAACTTCTCGACACGGACGAAATCGGCCGGCTTGAGGATCGTGCCGATGCCGACGACCGCCTCGGGCACCTCGGCCATCATCGCCCTCGCCGCCTCGATCGCAACGGGGGTGCGCATGGTCACCTCCAGCGTGCGGACGCCGCCAGCCACCAGCGCTTTCGCCAGCGGCACGGCATCCTGGATACGCTCGATGGTGAGGACAGGAATGACGGTCGCGGCCTTGAACAGCGCGACGAGGTGGTTCTGTTGGGCAGTCGTGGTCATCTTGGCTTTCGTTTCACTTGGTCGCTTGACGCGTGGTCGCTGGCCGGTGCCGCTTCTTCGGCGGCATGGCATAGCCCGGAATGATGGCGCCGGCATAGCAGATCACGAGGCTGGCGAGGCGGTGCCCGGCCTGGGCCGCCTCGACCGGATCGGAGCCGCCGAGCCGGGCCGCGATATAGGCCGCGGCAAAGCTGTCGCCGGCCGCGGTGGTGTCAACGACCGGCTTGGTCATCGGTTCGGCGCGGACTTCGCTGGTGCCGCCGGGAAAGCGCAACAGGCTGACGGGCTCGGCGAGACGGAACACCAGCTCGGGCGTGGGAATGCGCGCCATCAACTGCTCGTGGCTTTCGCCGGGATAGAGCGCGAGCAGATCCTCGGTCGAGGTCAGCACGATGTCGGCGGTCGCAAACGCCGTGGCAAAGACCTCGCGGGCGACGTCGCGGTCCGGCCATCCCCGCGCGCGGAAATTGGTGTCGAACACGAAGCGGGTGCCGAGCAGGCGCGCCCGCTTGATCGCCGCGAACAGGCGCTCGCGCCCGGCCGCCCCGTAGATCGAGAGCGTGATCGCGGAGAGATAGATGATGTCGTAGCTCATCAGCGAGTTGAGCAGCTCATCCGTCTCCGGCAGGCTCATCAATTGGCGCGCTGCCGCACTGTCGCGCCAGTGGAAGAACTGCCGCTCGCCCTTCGCATCCGTCTGGATCATGTAGAGGCCGGGCAGCTTGCCCGGCAGCCGGGAGACGCGGCGGGTCCCGACGCCCTCCGCATTCCAGGCCGCGATCATCTCGTCGCTCAGGGCATCGTCGCCGAGCGCGGTGAGATAGTCGACCTTGACCTCGAGCCGCGCCAGATACACCGCCGTGTTGAGGGTGTCGCCACCGAAGCCGCGCGAATACAGGCCGCCGCCCTGGCCATGCCCGCTGGACTGTCCAGCGGACTGTCCACCCTGGGCCTGCCGGAGCTCGACCATGCATTCACCGATGCAAGCAACGCTCGCCATCGTCATATCCACGCTGTTCATCGGTTCGATCAGGCGACGAAGTTGCCGCCGAGCTCGTCTTCGATGTGAATGCGGATGATGTCGTCAAAAGTCTTTTCTTCGGTGGTGAAGCCGAGCTCGCGCGCCCGCTTCGCCTCGAAATTGCGCGGCCAGCCGCCGACGATGCCGACGATGAACGGATCCAGCTCGTGCTTGATGCGCGCGGCGACCTTGTCGCCGGCCACCCGCTTGAGCGCAGCGATCTGTTCGCCGACCGTAGCCGAGAAGCCGGGCATGGTCAGGTTGCGGCGCGGACCGACCTTGGCGAGGTCCATGGTGCCGGCGTGGAGCAGGAAGCCGACGGCGGAACGCGGCGTGGCGTGCCAGTGGCGGACGTCCTCGGAGACCGGGAGGATCGCTTCCTTGCCGGCCAGCGGCTCGCGCAGGATGTTGGAGAAGAAGCCCGATGCCGCCTTATTGGGCAGGCCGGGCCGGATGCAGATGGTTGGCAAGCGGATGCCGATGCCGTCGAGGAAGCCGCGGCGCGAATAGTCGGCGAGCAGCAATTCACCGATCGCCTTCTGGGTGCCGTAGCTGAGCAGCGGGGTGTGGAAGAACTCGTCGCCGATCGCGTCCGGGAACGGCGCGCCGAACACCGCGATTGACGAGGTGAAGACCACGCGCGGCTTGTAGCCGCCGCCGACGAGCCTGACGGCATCGAGCAGCATCCGCGTGCCGTCGAGATTGATGCGGTAGCCCTTGTCGAAATCGAGCTCGGCTTCGCCGGAGACGATCGCGGCGAGATGGAAGATCACGTCGGGGCGGCCGGCGATCAGCTTTTCGGCTGCGCCCGGCACGGCGAAATCGCCTGACACGGTCTCGACCGGGAAACCGGCCTTTTCCGGCTTTTTGGGCTCGACCACGTCGTGCATGGTCAGCTTGGTGATGTCGCTCTTGCCGAGCCGGCCGTCGCGCAACAGCCGTTCACACAATTTACGGCCGACCATGCCGGCGGCGCCCAGAACCAGAATGTGCAAGAGCCTACTCCTTCTTATTGGCCGGAGCGCGCCGCTCCTGACACGTTCTCCTGGCACGCTCTCAAGGCAGGCCCCGCGATCATTCCTTCACGGCGCCGGTCATCGCCGACACATAGTACTCCACGAAGAAGGAATAAAGGATAACTACGGGGACCGAGCCGATCAGGGCCGCCGCCATCAGCGCGCCCCAATGGTAGACGTCGCCGCTGACGAGCTCGGTGATGGCGCCGACGGGAATCGTCTTGTTCTCCGACGAGGAGATGAAGGTCAGCGCGTAGATGAACTCGTTCCAGGACAACGTGAAGGCGAAGATGCCGGCCGAGATCACCCCCGGGAGCGACAGCGGCAGCGTGATCTTGACCAGGATCTGGAGCCGCGTCGCACCGTCGATCAGCGCGCATTCCTCGAGCTCGTAGGGAATGGTGCGGAAATAGCCCATCAGGAGCCAGGTGCAGAACGGGATCAGGAAGGTCGGATAGGTCAGGATCAGCGCCAGATTGCCATCGAACAGGCCGAGCTGGAACACGATCGCCGCCAGCGGAATGAACAGGATCGAGGGCGGCACGAGATAGCCGAGGAAGATCGCTAGCCCCACATAGCGCGAGCCCTTGTAGCGGAGACGTTCGATCGCGTAGGCGGCGCAGACGCTGGCGAACAGCGAGATGAAGGTGGAGGACACCGAGACGATCACGGTGTTCCACATCCAGAGCGGATAGTCGGTTTCGACCAACAGCTTCTTGATGTGCTCGATGGTCGGATTCACGATCCAGAACGGATTGTACTTCTCGTAATCGTACATCTCCGCGTCCGGCTTGAACGTCGCGACCGCCATCCAATAGAACGGGAACAGCAGGAAGAAGATGATCAGGCCGAGCGGAAAGTAGACCCGCAAGAACTTCCGCGGGAAGCTCTCGAGATAGTCCATTCCGACGCTTTGGTCGTCTGCGGTGCTCATGGTCAGTCCCTCCCGCCCTGCTGCCAGCGGGAGCGCTGAAGCCCGAAGAAGCTGAGCAGGATCGCTGCGACCAGGAACGGGATCATCGCGTTCGAGATCGCTGCGCCCTCCCCGAGATTGCCGCCGGTGATGGCGCGCTGGAACGACAGCGTCGCCATCAGATGCGTGGCATTGATCGGCCCGCCCCGCGTGATGGTGTAGATCAGCTGGAAGTCGGTGAACGTCATCAGCACCGAGAATGTCATCACGACCGCGATGATCGGCGACAGCATCGGCAGCGTGATGTGGCGGAAGCGCTGCATGTTGGTGGCGCCATCGAGATTGGCCGCCTCGTAGAGCGAGGGCGAAATCGTCTGCAATCCCGCCAGCAGCGTGATCGCCACGAAGGGCACGCCACGCCAGATGTTGGCGGCGACGACCGACAAGCGCGCATTCCAGGGATCGCCGAGGAAGTCGATGTAGCGCGTGATCAGGCCGGCCTTGATCAGTACCCAGGAGATGATCGAGAACTGGCTGTCATAGATCCACCAGAACGCGATCGCGGACAGCACCGTCGGTACCACGAAGGGCAGCAGCACGATGGCGCGGATCATCGACTTGAACGGCAGCCGCTCGTTGAGCAGCAGCGCGAGGTAAAGGCCGATGGCGAATTTCACGATGCTCGCGGTGAACGTATAGAAGATGGTGTTGAAGACCGAGAGCCAGAACACCGAATCCTTGGAGAGCGAGACGAAGTTCGCAAAGCCGATATAGCGCCCGGCCCCGCCGATCTTGGTGTCAGTCATGCCGAGCCAGAAGCCCAGCGCCAGCGGATAAGCCAGAAACAGGATGAGGATCGCGATCGCCGGCACCATGAACATCGCGCCGAGCCAATTCCGGCTCTCGAATGCTCTGGTCCAGAGGCTGGCGCGCTTGACCTGCGCGACAGCGGACTCGGCCATGACTGCCATGTCGGATTCCCCTCGGGAGAAAAGTCACGGCGTCCGGCGAACCGGACGCCGCGCGGATTGGCGTTGATCAGACCTGGTAGTAGCGCTTGGCGCGCTCGGCGGCGCGCGCCGCCGCCTGCTTCGGCGTCGCCGAGCCGGAGGCTGCTTCCGCGAACATGTCGACGACGACGAAGTCGCCCATCACCGCGGCGGAGGCATAGCCGAGATCGCCGGCAAAGCCGTTGTCGCGGCAGCGCTTCAGGCAGTCGCGATACGGGGTGATCTTCGGATCCGACGTCCACACCGGGTTGTCGTTGTAGGCCGGCAGCGGCGGCGACACGTAGCCGTTGGAAGCGACCTCCCAGGCGTCGTAGTTCTCCTTGTCCATCATGAACTTGATGAATTCCTTGACCGCCTTGGGATACTTCGAGTGCTTGTAGCCGTAGTAGACCAGCACGTTCTGCTGCTCGGTCGACACGCCCACGGGGCCGATCGGCATCGGCGCGTGGTTCATGTCCTTGGCGATCTCCTGCTGCTTCGCATCGGTGGAGTTCTTGCCGACGGTCCAGATCGAGATGCCGTTCAGCGTCAGGCTGAGTTCGCCGTTCAGGAACGCCTTGTTGTTGTTCGAGTCATTCCACGACAGCACGCCCGGGATGAAGGTCTCGTAGAGCTGCTTGACGTATTCGAGCGCGGCGACCGTCTCCGGGGAGTCGATCACGACCTCGTTCTTGTCGTTGACGACCTTGCCGCCGAACGCCCAGAGCGCCCACTGGCACCAGCCATTGGCATCGCCCGTGGCATGGCCGAGCGCGAAGCCGGCCGGCGTGTTGTTCTTCTTCAACGCCTGGCAGAGCTTGAGGAAGCCGGCGGTGTCCTTGGGGAATTCCTCGAAGCCCGCAGCCTTCACGTGGCTGATGCGGTAGTTCAGGCAGCCGCCGGTCGCGCCCTGCGGAATGGCGATCCAGCTGTTGCCCTTCTTGCCGTAACGTTCGGCAACCGGATACCAGCCGCCATACTGCGCGCCGAGATAGTCGGCGACATCAGTCATATCGATCAGCTTTTCCGGGAATTTGTGGGGATCGTCGAGCGTGCCGATGATGAGGTCGGGGCCGGCGCCGACATTGGCGGCCACCGCGGCCTTGGGGCGGATGTCTTCCCAGCTCTCGGCCTCGAGCTTGATCTTGACGCCGGTCTTCTCGGAGAACTTCTTGGTCTGCTCGGCAAACTTGTCGAACTCGGCCTGGATGAACTGCTTCCAGCGCAAGACGCGGATGGACGCGTTCGGTTCGGGCGTGTTGGTCCACTCCGCGGCGCGGACCGGCACGATGCCCGGGCCGGCCAGCAACGCTGCGCCGCCCAGGCCGGCCTTAAGCACACTTCGCCTGTCGAAATTGCTCATCGTTCTCTCCCTGAATTTTATATTTGTATTGGGTCGTTCTTGAATAGTCGTTGGGCAATCCTTCGGCGCGGCTACATACGTTTGCCCGTCGCCTCGTCGAACAGATGAACCAGTGACGGGTCAGGCTTCAGCTTGACCTTGTCGCCCGGATTGAACTGGTGACGCTCGCGGAAGACCGCGACGACCTGCTCGCCACCCACCTTCGCGAACACCTGCGTCTCCGAGCCGGTCGGCTCGACCACGATGATCTCGGCATCGGCGCCGTCGTCCGCGATGGTGAAATGCTCGGGTCGCACACCGTAGACGACAGGACGACCGTCGGACGCCGCCGGCGCGTTCTTGAGCGGCAGCTTGACGCCGTTCGGCCCCTCGAAGGTCGCAACGCCGTTGACGCGCACATGGCCTTTCAGGAAGTTCATGGCCGGCGAGCCGATGAAGCCGGCGACGAACTGGTTGTCGGGCTTGTCGTAGAGCTCCAGCGGGGTGCCCATCTGCTCGACGATGCCGTCATGCATGACGACGATCTTGTCGGCCATGGTCATGGCCTCGATCTGGTCGTGGGTGACGTAGACGGTCGTCGTCTTCAGCCGCTGGTGCAGCTCCTTGATCTCGGTGCGCATGGCGACGCGCAGCTTGGCGTCGAGGTTCGACAAGGGCTCGTCGAACAGGAACACCTGCGGATCGCGCACGATGGCGCGGCCCATCGCGACGCGCTGGCGCTGGCCGCCGGAGAGCTGGCGCGGATAGCGTTCGAGCAGCGGCGACAGCGCGAGAATTTCGGCGGCGCGCTTGACGCGCTTGTTGATCTCGTCGGAGCTCGCGTTCCGCAGCTTCAGCGAGAAGCCCATGTTCTCGCCGACGGTCATGTGCGGATAGAGCGCATAGTTCTGGAACACCATCGCAATATCCCGCTCCTTGGGCTGGATATTGTTGACGACGCGGTCGCCGATCGAGATCGTGCCGGAGGTGATGTTCTCGAGGCCTGCAAGCATGCGCAGAAGCGTCGACTTGCCGCAGCCGGAGGGGCCAACCAGGACGACGAACTGGCCGTCCTCGATCGGAATCGAAACGCCGTGCAGGACTTCAAAATTGCCGAACGATTTCCGCACGTCGCGGATTTGCACAGACGACATCTAGCTCCCTCCTCGAAAGTCCACGACGCCTCACGCGCCGCGACCGTCTTGTTTTTCAGACTTCACCGAACGAAGCCCGATCTTAGCGAGCGACATTGTCGGCAGTTTGTGCGGTTTTGGCAATTTGTCTTTGGTTAGTCGTTGCTGGTAGCGCTGTCAACGTTCCTTTGTTTGCCGGACCGACTGTGATAAGAGCAACTAATGGGTCGAAAACGCACCAAGTCAGGTAAAATCCGGCTGGCGGAAGTTGCCGAGCTTGCCGGCGTCAGCCCGATCACGGCGTCCCGGTTCTTCCGCAATCCGGAGGCCCTGTCGGTCGCCAAGCGGACGCGGGTCGAGAGCGCAGCCAATGAGCTCGGCTATGTGCCGAACCTGGCGGCGCGGGCGCTGGCCTCGCAGCGCACCGAAGTGATCGGCGTCTTGATCCCGTCACTGACCAACAACGTGTTTTCCGACGTGCTGCGCGGCATCTACGACGCCTCCGAAGGCAGCCGGTACTCGATCCAGCTGTCCAACACACGCTACAGTATTCTCCAGGAGGAGAAGCTGCTGCGACTGTTTCTCGCGCAGAAGCCGGCCGGACTGATCGTCACCGGCATCGACCAGACCGCGGAATCGCGCGCGATGCTGGAGGCCGCCGACTGCCCGATCGTGCAGATCATGGAGGTCGGGCCCAATCCGGTCGACATGATGATCGGCTTTTCGCACTATGATGCGGCCCGCGCGGCGATCGCCCACCTGTTCGCGCAAGGCCATCGCAAGATCGGCTTCGTCGGCGCGCGCATGGACCCGCGGGTGCAGCGGCGGCTGGACGGATATGTCTCGGCCATGAAGGACGCCGCGCTGTTCGAGCAGCGCCTCGTCGTCACGACGGCGACACCGACCTCGGTGACGCTCGGCGGCACCCTGTTCACCGATCTTTTGGCGCGCGAGCCTGATATCGACTCGGTGTTCTGCGCCAATGACGACCTCGCGCTCGGCGTGCTGTTCGAATGCCGGCGCCGGGAGATCGCGGTCCCCGAGCAGATCGCGATCGTCGGATTCAACGACCTCGAATTCATGGCCTCCGCGGTACCCACCCTCACCAGCGTGCGCACCAACCGCTACGAGATGGGCAACACGGCCGCCACCATGCTGATCGAAGCGATCGACGGACGGCGCCCCGAGCAGCCGGTGCTCGATCTCGGCTTCAAGGTGATCGAGCGGCAAAGCTCGTCGTCGCGGCGGTCGGACGACAGGCCTGCCGCATCAGGCGCGGGCGCCGCGAACAAAATGATAGCGTTACCAAGTGGCCAAGACTAGTATCGCGCTTGTGAGGGAATGACCCGCCAACGGGCCTTTGAACCATGGATCGCGCCGTTGGGCATCGCACCAGCCGAAGCTGAGCTCCCGACGCCAGTGCGTTTGCATTGCAGGAGAAACCAATGACAAAAAAACCAACCAATGGGCATGCGCCCGCCAGCAACGGCGCTCGCCGCCACCTCCGCTCGCAGGAATGGTTCAACAATCCGCATAATCCGGGCATGACCGCGCTCTATATGGAGCGCTACCTGAATTACGGCCTCACCCGGGCCGAGCTTCAGTCCGGCAAGCCGATCATCGGCATCGCCCAGACCGGCAACGACCTTTCCCCCTGCAACCGCCACCATATCGAGCTGGCGCACCGCGTCCGCGAAGGCATCCGCGAGGCCGGCGGCATTGCGATGGAATTCCCGACCCATCCGATCCAGGAGACCGGCAAGCGCCCGACCGCGGCGCTCGACCGCAACCTCGCCTATCTCGGCCTCGTCGAGATCCTCTACGGCTATCCGCTCGACGGCGTGGTGCTGACCACCGGCTGCGACAAGACCACGCCTGCCTGCATGATGGCTGCGGCAACCGTGAACCTGCCCGCGATCGTGCTGTCGGGCGGGCCGATGCTGAACGGCTGGCATGCCGGCGAGCGCACCGGCTCCGGCACCATCGTCTGGAAGTCGCGCGAGCGGCTCGCCGCCGGCGAGATCGACTATGAGGAATTCATGGAGATCGTGGCGTCCTCGGCGCCGTCGGTCGGCCATTGCAACACCATGGGCACCGCCTCGACCATGAACGGGCTTGCCGAAGCGCTCGGCTTCTCGCTGCCGGGCTGCGCGGCAATCCCCGCCCCCTATCGGGAGCGCGGCCAGATCGCCTACGAGACGGGAAAACGCGCCGTCGAGATGGTCTGGGAAGACCTCAAGCCGTCGGACATCCTGACCCGCAAGGCGTTCGAGAACTGCATCGTGATCAACTCGGCGATCGGCGGCTCGACCAACGCGCCGATCCACATCAACGCGCTGGCGCGCCACATCGGCGTCGAGCTGTCGATCGACGACTGGCAGAAGTTCGGCCACGACGTGCCGCTGCTGGTCAACATGCAGCCGGCCGGCTTCTATCTCGGCGAGGAATTCCACCGCGCCGGCGGCGTGCCGGCCGTGGTGCGCGAGCTGATGAAGCACAAGCGCATCCACGAGGACGCGGTCACGGTGAACGGCCGCGGCATCGGCGAGAACTGCGCCAATGCGCCCGCGCCCGACAATGACGTGATCCGGGCCTACGACAAGCCGCTGGTGAAGGACGCCGGCTTCCTGGTGCTGAAGGGCAATCTGTTCGATTCCGCGATCATGAAGACCAGCGTGATCTCCAAGGAATTCCGCGACCGCTATCTCAGCAACCCGAAGGACCTCAACGCCTTCGAGGGCCGCGCCATCGTGTTCGAGGGCCCGGAGGATTATCACGAGCGGATCGACGATCCTTCACTCGACATCGACGAGAGTTGCATGCTGTTCGTCCGCGGCACCGGCCCGATCGGCTACCCCGGTGGCGCCGAGGTCGTGAACATGCAGCCGCCGGCTGCGCTGATCAAACGCGGCATTCTCGCCCTGCCCTGCATCGGCGACGGCCGCCAGTCCGGCACCTCGGGCTCGCCGTCGATCCTGAACGCCTCGCCGGAAGCTGCCGCCAATGGCGGGCTCGCGATCCTCAAGACCGGCGACAAGGTACGCATCGACCTCAACAAGGGCAGCGCCAATATTCTCATTTCGGACGACGAGGTGAAGAAGCGCCACGCCGAGCTGATGGCCAATGGCGGCTTCAAGCATCCGGCGAACCAGACGCCGTGGCAGGAGATCTACCGCAACACGGTCGGCCAGCAATCGACCGGCGCCTGCATGGAGCTCGCCACAAGGTATCAGAACGTCGCCGGCACGTTTGGTGTCGCCAGAGACAATCACTAACAGCCACGTCGTCATTGCGAGCGAAGCGAAGCAATCCAGAGATATCTCCAAGGAGACAGTCTGGATTGCTTCGTCGCAACAGTGCAAAATTGCTGCGCAATTTTGTCACGAGTTCCTCGCAATGACGAGCCGATAGACAAATTCAAGCCAAGGAGAAAAACAACATGGCAGACCGCCTCAAGGGAAAGCGCGCCGTCGTCACGGCTGCAGCGGCAGGCATCGGGCGCGCATGCGCCATCGCATTCGCGCGTGAAGGCGCAACCGTCATCGCCACCGACATCAACGAGGCCGGCATCGCGGGCCTGACCAAGGAAGGCATCGCCGAGGTCGCCAAGCTCGACGTCCGCAACACCGCCGACGTCAACGCCTTCGCCAAGCGCGTCGGCAAGATCGACATCCTGCTCAACGCGGCGGGCTTCGTGCATCACGGCACCATCCTGGAGTGCTCGGAAGAGGATTTTGACTTCTCGTTCGACCTCAACGTCAAGTCGATGCACCGGACCATCCGGGCGTTCCTGCCCGAGATGCTGGCGGGCGGCGGCGGCAGCATCGTCAACATCTCGTCCTGCGCGGCGCTGCGGCCACCGGCCAACCGCTACGTCTACAGCGCGTCGAAGGCGGCGGTGTCGCTGCTGACGCGCGCGGTCGCGCTCGACTTCATCACCAAGGGCATCCGCTGCAACAGCATCTGCCCCGGCACCGTCGAGACGCCCTCGATGCTCGACCGCGCCGCCGCGCAGGGGCCGCAGGGCAAGGAGATGTTCGTCTCCCGCCAGAAGATGGGCCGGCTCGGCACCGCCGACGAAATCGCATCCATGGCGGTCTATCTCGGCAGCGACGAAAGCGCATTCACCACCGGCGTCGACCTTGTCGTCGACGGCGGCTACATGCTCTGATCGCTCCTCATCCCGAGGAGGCGCGACAGCGCCCTCTCGAGGGATGGGCCACGGGCTTATGGTTCGAGGCGCGCGCAAGTGCGCGCTCCTCACCATGAGGGATAGACAAGGGAGTTCTCGATGAACAAGATCGATCTCAACGGCCGCATTGCCGTCGTCACCGGCGGCGCGCAGGGCTTTGGCCGTGCCATCACCCGGCGTTTCATCGACTCCGGCGCCAAGGTCGCGATCTGGGATTTCGACTCGGCTCTCGCCGAGAAGACCGCGAATGAAGTCGGCGGCGAGACAAAAGTCTTCAAGGTCGACGTCACCGACCCCGCCGCGGTCGAGCAGGCGCGCGATGCGACGCTTGCCGCCTTCGGCAAGATCGACATCCTCGTCAACAATGCCGGCATCGCCGGCGTCAACAAGCCGGTCTGGGAGACCGATCTCGAGGAGTGGCGCAAGGTCCTGCGCATCAATCTCGACGGCCCTTTCATCGTCTGCAAGGCGATCGTGCCGACGATGCTCAAGCAGAAATACGGGCGGATCGTGAACATCGCCTCGATCGCCGGCAAGGAAGGCAATCCCAACGCCTCGCATTACTCGGCCTCCAAGGCCGGACTGATCGCGCTGACGAAATCGCTCGGCAAGGAATTGGCGGCACATGACATCCTCGTGAATGCGGTGACGCCGGCCGCGGCGAAGACCGCGATCTTCGACCAGATGACGCAGCAGCATATCGACTTCATGCTGTCGAAAATCCCCAAGGCACGCTTCGTGCTGGTGGAAGAGCTCGCCGCGATGGTGAGCTGGCTCGCATCCCAAGATTGTGCCTTCTCCACCGGCGCGGTGTTTGATATTTCCGGCGGACGGGCGACCTACTGAAGCTTTGGCCGCCCCTTGAAGGGGTGGACCATGCGGCTTGGACGTCGGGATTTTGGGCGTCGGGATTTCGTGAAGCTCGCAGCGGGCGCAGGCGCGCTGCCGTTGCTGTCGCGTGTTGCGCCCGCGCAACTGGCGCCCAGCCCGCCGAGCATCCGTCCGCCCTCGCCGGCCGAACGCGGCGCCATGGCGCGGCTCGCGCGCAGCTTCATGGACAAATACGACGTGCCGGCGCTGTCCTTTGCGATCGGCTATGCCGGCACTGTTGTCCACGAGGACGCCTTCGGTCTTGCCGATCGCGAGCGGAACGAGACCGTGACGCCGCGGCATCTGTTCCGGATCGCCAGCGTCAGCAAGATGATCACCTCGGTCACGATCTTCCGCCTGATCGAGGAGAACCGCCTCAAGCTCACGGATCGCGTCTTCGGCCCCGGTGCACTGCTCGGCACCGATTACGGGTCACCGCCCTACTCCGCCGGCATCGACCAGATCACGCTCGAGCATCTGCTGACGCACGCTGCCGGCGGCTGGAGCAACGACAACCGCGATCCCATGTTCACGCATCCGCGGATGGATCATGCCGAGCTGATCGCCTGGACGCTCGCCAACCGGCCGCTGGACCGGCCGCCGGGCCAGCACTACGCTTATTCCAATTTCGGCTATTGCGTGCTGGGCCGCGTGATCGAGAAGCTCACCGGCCAGGCCTATGCCGAGCACGTCCGCACCGAGGTGCTGACGCGCTGCAGCGTCACCGACATGAGCGTCGCCGGCAACACGCGCGAGCAGCGCCAGGCCGGCGAAGTCGTCTATTACGGTCAGGCCGAAAATCCCTACAGCATGAATGTCCGGCGGATGGATTCCCATGGCGGCTGGATCGCGACGCCGGCGGATCTCGTGCAGTTCCTGATGCATGTCGACGGCTACACCAGACCGGCGAACATCCTGCGGCCGCGCACCATCGAGGTCATGACCACCGCACCCAGTTACAGCCCGAACTACGCCAAGGGCTTCTGTGTCAACAAATTCGACAATTGGTGGCACAATGGCAGCCTGCCGGGCACGAGCACGATTGCCGTGCGCACCCATGGCGGCTTCTGCTGGGCCGCCTTCACCAACACCAGACGCGGGAATTCCAACATGGATGGCGATCTCGACAATCTCAACTGGAGCATGGCGCGCCAGGTCGGCGAATGGCGGGTGGCCTGAGCCATGATCCGGGAAGGTGGATGCCTGTGCGGCGCGGTGCGGTTCAAGGCGGAGGGGGAGCCGCTCAACGTCCGCATCTGCCATTGCCGCCTGTGCCAGAAGGCGATGGGCTCGCCCTATTTTGCTCGCGCGCAGTTCGACCAGCGCGCGCTCAGCGTCGAGGGCGACACCGGCCGCTATGCCTCGTCCGAGAACATCGACCGCGTGTTCTGCAAGCGCTGCGGCACGCGCCTGTTCTCCTGGCGGCGCAACGGCACGCTGGCGGGCGTTTCGCTCACGACCTTCGACGATCGCAACGCCTTTGCGCCGACCGAGCACATCTGGGTCTCGGAGAAGGTCGCCTGGCTGAAGCTCGACGACGGCCTGACGCAATATCAGGGCACCATCCCGGCGTGACGTCAGGCTTGCCCTGACGCAGGCACTCTCGCCGCCTGAGCGCGCCGTCCCGCCGTCGTCGCGATCCAGATCCCGGCAAACACCGCGACGATGCCGGCCGCCAGATTCCAGCGCAGCGGTTCGTTCAGCAGCCAGGCGCCGACCAGCGAGGCCGTGATCGGATTGACCGTCACCGAGATCGCGACGCGCGTCGGCGTGGTCCGCTCCAGCGCGAAGGCCCAGAGATAGAAGGTCAGCGCAGCACCGAAGGCGCCGAGATAGAAAGCCGCCAGCCATTGCGGCGCGCCGAAGCCGGCGACCGGCGCAAAACTGCTCCGGATATAAGAGAGCAGGATGAGGCAGGCCGCGCCGGCCGCCATGCTCATCGTGGTGAAGGCGATCGGGCCGGAGCGCCGGATCAGCGGTTTTGACCAGATGCCGTACAGCGCCATGCACAGCGCGGCCGCCATCATCAGGAGATCGCCGCGCCAGGCGCCGGATGGTGCCGAGGTCAGGTCGGAGAGCAGCGCGACGGCAACGCCAAACGTCGCGATCACGACACCGATCGATTTGCGCCAGCTCAGGGCCTCGGCGCCGAGCGCGGCGCCGATCACGAGCGACAACAGCGGAAGTGTCGACAAAGCGAGCGCGCCGCGCGCGGCGGTCGTAAAGATCAGCGATGCATTGAACAGGATCGGAAACAGCGCGAAGAACAGAATGCCGAGCCCGGTCGCGGCGGCCCAGTCCCCTCGCCCCGGCCAACGGTCACCGCGGAGCAGCGTCAGGGGTAACAGCAGCAGGAAGCCGATGCCGAACCGGAACGAGCCGATCGCGAGCGGATCGAGGCTGCCCACCAGATAGCGCGTGGCACCGATCGAGGTGCCGCCGAGGCCGCTCGACAGCACCGCGGCCAGAACGCCGGAGATTTCGCCCACACGCCCTCCCTTGACGAGCCCTGAACGCAGCATACGAGGCGCGCCGAAACAGGGAATGGAGTTTCCGTCATGCTGGGATAAGTTTTCGTCATGACCACGCCTGTTCTCGACCCCGATCTGCTGAAGGCATTTCTCGCCGTCGCCGAGCATCGCTCGTTCACGCGCGCAGCCCAATTGCTCAACCGGACCCAGTCGGCGGTCAGCGTCCAGATCAGGCGCCTGGAAGAGCGGATCGGCACCAAGCTGTTTCAGCGCACCAGGGCCGGCGTCGCGCTGACCGCGGCGGGCGATGAGCTCCTCGTTTATGCGAGGCGGCTTCTCGACCTCAATGCAGAGGCGATCGATGTGCTCCGCGCACGCAAGCGCGACGCCGTGGTCCGCCTCGGCGTGATGGACGATTACGGCACGATCGTCATTCCGCCCTTGCTGGCGCGCTTTGCCCAAAACCATCCGGAGATCCGGGTCGAGATCGAGACCGGCCTGACCGCGACGATGCCGGCCCGGCTCGGCGAGGCCTATGACCTCGTCATCGCCATGCATCCGGAAGGACGCGGCGATGGCGAACTGCTCCGACGCGAGCAGGCGGTCTGGGCTGCGGCCAGGACGTATCGAGCCGAAGCACAGGACACGCTGCCCGTCGCGCTCTACCCGCCGGGCTGCCTGTTCCGGCAATGGGCCGCGGACGCCCTCGATGCCGCCGGCCGGCCCTGGCGCCTTGCCTTCGTCAGTCGCACCCTTGCGGCGGTGGAAGCGATCGCGGCGGAGGGCCTTGCGATCACGGTCGTGAAGGCCGGCACCCTGCCCTCCCGCCTGCGCGCCCTGTCGAACGGCCTGCCGCCGCTGCCGGCTGCCGACATCCACCTGCACCGCGCGCGCAACCTGTCGCAGCCGGCGGCGCTGCTGGCGGATCATTTACGGCTTGGGATTTCGGAACCCGCGTCCCATATCCTGACCTGACGCGTTGCCCCATCACCGGATCGGCCGGGTTGGCTGCAAGGCCACGAGGCACAAACCGGGACGGACGAGCCGTGAACATTTCCCTCTATGAGCTTTCTGTATGGGTGCTACCGCTGCTGCTCGCCATCACCTTCCACGAGGCCGCGCACGCTTTCGTCGCGTACCGTCTCGGTGACAACACGGCCTGGCAGCTCGGCCGCGTCAGCTTCAACCCTATCAAGCATATCGATCCGTTCGGCACCCTGATCCTGCCGGCGATGCTGCTGTTCGCGCACTCGCCGTTCCTATTCGGCTATGCCAAGCCGGTTCCCGTCAATTTCCGCAAGCTCAACCATCCCAGGCTCGACATGGTCTGGGTGGCCCTTGCCGGACCCGCCACCAACATCCTGCTGGCGCTCGCGGCGGCTCTTGCCCTGCATGCCCTGCCCCTAGCACCGGCGGCCTCGGCCCAGTGGATCTTCGACAACCTCAAGAATGCGCTGGTGATCAACGCGGTGCTGGCGGTGTTCAACATGATGCCGATCCCGCCGCTCGACGGCGGGCGCGTCGCGGTCGGGCTGTTGCCTCGGGCCCTCGCCATGCCGCTGGCCCGGCTCGAGCCATTCGGGATGCTGATCCTGATTGGTCTTCTGATCCTGCTGCCGCTCGCGGGCTCGCAGTTCGGTCTAAATCTTGATGTTATTTCAGGAATACTGCGAACGTTGACCGGTTATGTGATTCAGGCTGTTCTCTTCCTGACCGGCAACGCGTAGTTCAACAGAACACCCGAACATAAGCCGAAGGGCTCGAGGCCGACTTGGTCAAAGCTGCCGATATGCTGATCGCGCGACGCGCGGACACCCGCGCCCGCGCCGATTTTGCCACCTGGAAGATGATGGCCAAGCTCAACGGGGCCTCCGCGCTGCCTGCCGAGGCGCAGGAGTTCCTGGTCAGCTACAAGAACCTGCTGGCGCGGATGAGCGAGGGCGAGGCCACCGAGGCCACGATCGGCGCGATCTACAAGGCCTACTATGCCGAGATGGGCGGCGCGGGAACTCCGCCCGACGTCCGCACCCGTCCGCCCGAGCCGGCGGCGGACAATGTTACCGCTTTCCGCCGACCTCCCCCGAAACCGACGAAGACGGCCTCCTTCACGGCGGCGTTTAGCGGAGCCCAGAAACGGCCCCTCCCGGTGGCGCTGATCTTCGTCTGCCTGGTCGTGGTCTATGTCGGGATCCGGCTCTACTGGCGCTGAGCCGATTTCTTCTTTTTCTTCTCGTCCGGCGGCGTGAAGATGATGTCGACGGTCCGCTCGAACCGGTCTTCGGTCAGTCCGGCCGGGGGCTGCGGGATGGGATCGGACTTGCGGACAATCGAGAGCGCGGCCGCATCGTAGGCCACATCCCCCGATGACTCCACGACGTCGACGGACAGCACATTGCCCCTGCGGTTGATCGCGAAGCTGACCTTCACCTTCTGATTATTGGGCTGCTTGCCCTCCGGGTTGACCTTGTGGGCCGTGAGGTGCGCACTGATCTTGCGATTCCAGTCGGTCGTGATCCTGAGGATGTCCTTGCCGAGGCCAAGCACCGGCGCCAGGGCCTTCTCGGCCTCGCGCGCGTCCTCGTCGAGTGTCTGCCGCGCCGTTGCAACCGACTGCGGCGAAGCCTCGGCAGCGGGTGTCTCGACCGCCGCGATCTTGGGATCCTCGTCCTGCGGCTTCTTCGAGATGTTTTCGGTGACGACCCGATCGGGATCGTCGACCTGTTGCGACTGGTCCTTTGGAAGCTCGGTTTCCTTGGTCTCGGCCTTTTGCTCTGGAAGCGCCTGCTGCTCCTGCATCGCTTCGCTGTCCGGTCCCGGCGGAAGGTCGGTCTCGGGCGCCTTGGGCGAGGCCATCTCGACGGCGAACTCCGCGCCGGCCGCACCCAGGCCATCGTCGTCGTCATCGGTCCGCAGATGGGCCAGGGCGAGCGCGGCACCGCCCAGATGGAGCGCGAGCGCCGCCACCGCCGCCAAAATCCAGAGCTTCCGGGATGGTCTGGCTTCGTCCGACATCGTGCGCCTCTAAGGCTGACCGGCGCCTGCCGCAGGCGCTCCGGGAGCGCCCTCCAGCGCGACCAGCTTCACCCGGGAATAGCCGCCTGAGCGCAAGAGCTCCATGACACTCATTAACTCGCCATACGGCACCGAGCGATCGGCGCGCAGGAAGACATACTTGTCCTTGCTCATGTCGGACAGGCCGTCGAGGGTCCCGATCAACTCGGCGCGGTGGACCGGGTTTTCGCCGATCGCAAGCGTCAGATCGGGCTTGATGCTGAGATAGGTCGGCTTGTCCGGCTTCTTCTGCGGGGTCGCGCTCGAGGTCGGCAGATCGATCGGCAGGTCGACCGTGGAGAGCGGAGCTGCGACCATGAAGATGATCAGCAGCACCAGGATGACGTCGATGAACGGCGTGACGTTGATGTCATGCGTCTCGCCGAAATCGTCGTCGTCATCATTGTCTGCGAGCGAAACGCCCATGGTTCACTCCGCCGCGCGCGAATGCGCGCTGCCGTGGCTGCGGTCGAGATCGCGCGAGAGCAGCCGCCCCGCCGCGCCCGAGGCACGGCTGACGAGCTCGAGATAGCTTTTCGTCACGCGCGAGAAGTGGTTGTAGATGATGACGGCGGGAATGGCGGCGACGAGGCCGATCGCGGTCGCGAGCAGCGCCTCGGCGATGCCGGGCGCGACCACGGCGAGGTTCGTGGTCTGCGACTTCGAGATGCCGATGAAGCTGTTCATGATGCCCCAGACCGTGCCGAACAGGCCGACGAAGGGCGATGTCGAGCCGATGGTCGCCAGCACGCCCATGCCGATGCGGATGCGCCGTGCCTCCGCGCGCACGATTTCGGAAAAGCTCGAGGCCGCACGCTCCTTGATGCCGGCATCGCTGGACAGGCCGGCCGACATCCGCGCCTCACGCAGCGCCGCCGCCAGGAAGGACGGCAGAATGCCCTGCTTGGCGCCGAGCGCCATTTGCGCTTCCGCGAGCGAGCGCGCCTCCGAGATCTTCTTCAGTGCCGAACGAAGCTTGCCGGACGCGACCGACAGCTCGATCGACTTGGCGATCAGGACGGTCCAGGTCATCAGCGATGCGAAGGCAAGCCCGATCATCACCGCCTTCACGATGACGTCCGCCGACATAAACATCACCCAGGGGGACAGCTCCTTCATGGCGGGCGCGATAGCGGCCGCGTCGGGCTTCGCCACGGGCGCCACCACCGCCGGAGCGGCAGCCGGAGCCGGGCTGGCGGTGGCCGGCTGAGCCGTCGCCTGTGCCGGTGCAGGTGCCGCCGGCGGGGTCTGTGTCTGGGCAGAAACAGGGGATACGAGCCAGGCGGCCGCCAGCATCAAGGCGGCGGCAAGGCTTGCTTGGAAGGACATGATCTTCATACTTCGGCCCAGTAGCGAATGAGGTTGTGATAGATACCCGTCAATTTGACCGTTTCGGGATCGTCACGCCCGAGCCGTTCCACCAGCGCCTGTATCGCGGTGTCGAGGTCAAAGATCATGCTCCGGGCTTGATCGTCCCGTATCATGCTCTGAAGCCAGAAGAAAGACGCAACCCGCGTCCCCCTCTTCACCGGCGTGACGAGATGGAGGCTGGTCGAGGGATAGAGCACGCAGTCCCCGGCTTGCAACTTCACTTCGTGCGAACCGTAGGTGTCCTCGATCACAAGTTCGCCACCGTCATACTCTTCCGGCTCGGCCAGGAACAGCGTGACAGACAGGTCTGTGCGGATGCGAAGGCCGGTCAGGCGGTCGCCGCGGATCGCATTGTCGACATGCAGCCCGAAATGATGGCCGCTGTTGGCCGCATAGCGGTTGAACAGCGGCGGGAAGATCTGCAGCGGGATCGCCGCTGCCAGGAACCGCGGGTTCGACGTCAGCGCCGAGATGATGCGGTTGCCGAGCTTGCGCGCGACCTCGCTGTCAGGCGGCAACTGCTCATTGCGCTTGACCATTGCTGACTGCGCGCCCGCGGTGGAACGGCCGTCTTCCCATTCGCTGGCGTCCATGATGCGGCGGAATTCCGCCACATCATCCTTGCTCAGGACGCCGTCTATGCATGTCAGCATGGCACCTCGTCGTTACTCCATCAGTAGCGCGCCGAGATCACCAGATAGGCGGCGCGTCCCGGTGCTTCCAGCACGAAGGGCGCGGCGCTCTGGTACAGCGCGTCATAGTAGCGTTTGTCGAAGATGTTGTTCACGAACAGCTTCAGCTGCCAGTTCTGGTTGAGCTTGGCTTCGACGAAGGCATCGAACCGCCAGTAGCTCGGGATCGAAGTGCCCTGGTTCGCCGCGAGGAACGTACCGCCATAAATCTTCGAGCGGTAGACCGCCTGACCGCCCAGCTCCCACACATCCGTCAACTGATATTTGCTGAGCAAACTGAAGGATTGGTGCGCGACGTTGGAGAGGGGCAGGCCCACGTTGGTGGTGTAGAGCGTCGTGTTGGCCGGCGGAATCAGCGACTTCGTCACTTCCGACTGCATCAGAACGAGACCGCCGAAAATGCTCCATTTGTCGGTGATCTTGCCGCTGACGCCGAGGTCGATACCGCGAATACGATAGGCCGCGCCGGCCGTGATACAGGATACGTTCCCCGCCGTAGCAGTATAGGGACATGCCGCAGTCGCAGTTGCAGCAGTGACATTGCGCGACTCTCGCGCATTTTCCTTTTCGGTCTGGAAGAGCGCAGCGGTCAGCAACAGGTGCCTGTCGAACAGCTCCCACTTCGTTCCAAGCTCGATCGCCTTGTTCTTCTCAGGACCGAAGATCTGAGGAGCGGCGCCGTTGAGCACGGGCGCAAGACCACCATACTGAACGCTGGTTCCGTCAAATTCCGCGCCGACCGGGTTCGACGAGGTTGCGTAGGCCGCGTAAACGCTTCCGTTCGGCAATGGCTTGAGGGTGAGGCCGAGATTGAAATTCGGCATCCCGTAGTCTTGCTGCTGCTGGCCAAAGGCGTTCAGCGTTCCCCCGTTGACCGAACCCCAGCCGTTCACCTTGATATTGTAGTCATCAAACCGAACGCCACCATTCAGGATCAGGACGTCGTTGTAGTTGGCCGTATCCAGCACGTATACGCTCTTGGTATCGATCGCGATGTTGGTCGGCTTCTGCGTCAAACCTCCGGGAATCCCGAAGGGAAGGTTTGTGTATTGCGGACTGAACACGCTCACGCCTGTCAGCGAGTTGCCGGTAAAGCCGCCAGGCAGCGCCTCCGAAGCAAGGCCGGTATAGCTGTTGATAGACGAGGTCTCGTGGTCGTATTCAAACCCGGCAAGCGCAGTGTGTTTGAAGCCTGCGCTATCACTGAACTTGTAAGTCGCCTCCGTCTGATTGGCGATGACGTCCGTGACCTGGTAGCGGCTCTGCGGATTCGCACTGAGGGTGTAGGCCGTAAACGGAGCCCCTGGGGCGAGTGTCGGCGCTTCAGGCAGCGTTCCAATGTAGTTCTGCGTGGAGTGAGAATCCCTGAACCTATTGGTGATCAAGAGATCTGGCGTGACGTAAACCTCGGCGTTGAGCGAACCAATGTCCTGGCCGGTCCGGTAGAAGTCTCGGTTGAGGAAGCCGTACCAATTCTTACGATTAACCCCGAAATCGGTGAACGGGCCGCCGGCGGTCGTCGCCGTGCTCGGCCGATAGTAAGGCACGCCGAAGTCCGGGAGTCCGGTCAGTTCGGTATGGATGTAGTTGGCAGTGATTTTGACTGCATCCAGAGGCTTCCATATCGTCGCGACGAATGCGCCGTCGCGATTGTCGGTCACATAGCTTCGCCCAGCGACATTGGCGTCCTGAAACAGTCCGCCCGCGCGCACCGACCAGGTCGGGTTGATCACCTGGTTGACGTCGAGCACCACGCGCTTGGTCATGTCGGTGCCAAACGTGGTGTCCATGTTGTAGAAGCTCTTCTCGGTCGTCGCCTGCTTGGTGACGATGTTGATCGCACCACCGGCGACACCGCGGCCCGCGAAAGTTGAGCCCGGACCACGCAGAATTTCGACCTGCTCGGTGAAGAAGTTTTCACGGACGCTGACGCCCGCGTCGCGCACGCCGTCGATGAAGACGTCGTTGCGGGCATCGAAGCCGCGAATGAAGAAGCGGTCACCGAAGGCATTGCCGCCCTCACCCGTTCCGAGCGTCACGCCGGCCGTGCTCAGGATCGCCTGCTTCAGCGTCGTGGCGTTCTTGTCCTCCAGCACATCCTTTGTAAGCACGGTGATCGATTTTGGCGTGTTGAGGATTGGCTCAGGGAATTTACCTGACGCTTGCACTCGGGTGGCCATGTAAGGCGCGGCGGGATTTGCGTACGGATCACGATCGGCAGGACCAGGGCTCGGATTGGCGACAGGCGCTTGTGCGGCCTGCTGCCGCTGCGCCGCGCGCCGCAGCGCGTTGCGCGCACGAATCTGATCGGCGGTGGGCTTCGAAGCGGTCGGACGCGGACGCTGCTGAGGCGCATCGACGTTCACGGGGGGCAGATTGGTCTGCTGCGCCTGTGCGCCGGTCGAGACCGTCGCGACCGCAATCAAACTGGCGACCGTGGACACAGTCTTGCCGGTCGCAGTGTCGAAATTGTTGCCGAAGGATTTCCGATCCGCATCCGAACGCAACGATCGCGGTGTTTTCATCATGCCCATCACACGCCCCACAGTGCTTATGCTTCCATTGGTCGCGTTGCGACAACGCGACGCATTGGTGCTATCGGGCGTGTTCATGGGGGTCAACGCGATCTCTGCAACACTCCGTTTGAATCCGACCATTTCAAAGCAATTCTAAACTCGGTTGAGTGCGCCGCAGTTTTAAATGGTTCTAAACTTGAACCGTTCTAATCTGGACATTGAGCGCTGCGATCTCGTCGTGCCGCATCAACCTTCGAGCTGATGCGCTTCGTCGATGCAGAAACGCGAACGATGGGGCGGTGCTATCGGTCGGAGAAAAGCAGGTCAATGCGATTGATCTGCCAGCACATTTGAATTCATCCAGATCGGACTCGGTGCAGATTTCAATCTGGAAACATGGGCGCATGCGAGAGCTGCGCAGGCGCGAGCAGCGGCGCCGCTCTCAATCGCTGCTCGGCGGCTTCATCAGCGAGAACAATTCGTCGACGGTTTTCTGCGCGACGGCGCGCACGCGATCGGAGTTGTCCATGCCGGCGATGTTGACGCCGCCAACGACGGCTTTGATCTCGTCCCGGAAGTCGGTCAGGAATCGCAAGGGATCGCGCTGCTCGTTGGCGACGCGCGCGATCAGTCCCGTGATCAGAATCTGGCACGCGATCAGCTTGCCGTTCAGTTCGTCCATCCTGCGCTCCCGTTGTGGCGGGGCCGATATGACCGATGCCGGATTTCCTGACAACCGAAACGCCGTGCAGGCGAATTAGAACCGTTCTCACGGGGGTTGATCCCGGCTCACTTCGCAGCACAGCCGGGGCGCCCTTGCGGACAGCTCTGCAAGCCGCCCACACCGGCTCCGGGCATTGCCCAAGATTTGCGCGCGGATCGCTCGCGCCGGGAAAATGCAGCACTGCACACCGTAGTGTCACGGAGCTGCCTAGACAGTGCAAAGCTTTCCAATTGTTTAGGATTCCGAACCGATAGTGCTGTTTACACTGGAACTTGGCGTGTATTATACCAGCGCGCTGGAACCCTATGATTGCTCCACAATTCGTAGTTTTGGGCGTAAAAGCCAACGAGCCGACATGAAAAAAACACGGCCGATCCTCTGGATTCTGATCATCGCGGCCGTGGCCTCCGCGGGTTACTATGGCTGGCAGAAATTCGGCTCGCCCGAGGCCGGAAAAACCCAGACGGCTCAGAAGGGTCCGGCGCGTCCGCCCGCCATCCCCGTCAGCGTTTCGCCGGTCCAGAAGGCCGACTTTCCGGTATATCTGACCGGTCTCGGCACGGTTCAGGGCTTCAACACCGTACAGGTCCGGAGCCGGGTTGACGGCCAGATCGACAAGATCGCCTTCAGCGAAGGCCAGATGGTCAAGCAGGACGAGCTTCTGGTCTCGATCGATCCCCGGCCCTATCAAGCCACGCTCGACCAGGCCAAGGCCAAGAAGGCGCAGGACGAGGCGAATCTGGCCAACGCCAATCTCGAGCTCCAGCGTGCCATGAAGCTTGGCGAGTTCGCGACTGCGCAGCGGGTCGACACCCAGCGTTCCACCGTCGCGCAGCTGACCGCCCAGATCGCCGCCGACGAAGCCGCCATCTCCAACGCCCAGACCCAGCTCGACTACACCCAGATCAAGGCGCCGTTCACCGGCGTGGCCGGGCTGCGCCTGGTCGACGTTGGCAACATCGTCAACGCCTCCACGCAGACGGGAATCGTGACGATCTCGCAGGTCGAGCCGATCTCGGTGATCTTCACCGCGCCGGAAGACCAGCTGCCTTATATCAGCGAAGGCCAGAAGGCCGGCGCGCTCAAGGTGATCGCGTTCACCACCGACGGCAAGAAAACGTTGGCCGAGGGCAAGCTCGCGGTCATCAACAATCAGGTCGACACGACCAGCGGGACTATTCGGCTCAAGGCGGTGTTCGACAACAAGGAACACACGCTGTGGCCGGGCCAGTCGGTTTCGACGCGCCTTCTGGTACGCACCCTGAAGGACGCGACCGTGGTTCCGGATGACGCGGTTCAGCATTCGACCAACGGCCTCTACGCCTATACCGTCAATCAGGACAACAAGGCGGAAGTGCACAAGATCAAGGTCAGCTACGCCATCGACGGCCGTTCGGTGGTCGACGAAGGCTTGAGCCCGGGTCAACAGGTGATCACCGGCGGCCAGTTCAAGGTCCAGCCCGGAAGCCTCGTCTCGACGGCCGTAGCAAGCTCGGATCCGAGCCAGAATAAGGTACGACAGGAATGACCGAGGGCGGGATTTCGGCACCTTTCATCCGTTATCCCATCGGCACCTCGCTGCTGATGGCCGGCATCCTCTTCGTCGGTCTCGTCGCCTATCCCCTGCTGCCGGTCGCGCCGCTGCCGCAGGTGGACTTCCCGACCATCCAGATCACAGCCAATTTGCCGGGCGGCAGCCCCGAGACGATGGCCTCGTCGGTGGCCCAGCCGCTCGAGCGGCAATTCGCCCAGATTCCCGGCATCGCCCAGATGACCTCGACGAGCTATCTGGGAACCGCCTCGATCACCATCCAGTTCGACCTCAACCGCAGCATCGACGGCGCCGCCAACGACGTGCAGGGCGCCATCAACGCCGCAAGCGGTCAATTGCCGAAGAATCTGCCCTCGCCGCCGACCTACCGCAAGGTCAACCCGGCCGACGCGCCGATCCTGCTGCTCTCGGCAACATCCGATACACTGCCGCTGACCACCGTCAGCGATGCCGTCGACGCCCAGCTTGCCCAGCAGATCAGCCAGCTCTCGGGCGTCGCGCAGGTCTTCATCGGCGGCCAGCAGAAGCCCTCCATCCGCATTCAGATCGACCCGGCGAAACTCGTCGCCAAGGGCCTGTCGCTGGAGGACGTGCGCAGCCAGATCGCGATCACCACAGTCGACAGCCCCAAGGGCAATATCGACGGGCCGAAGCGCGCCTACACGATCTACGCCAACGACCAGCTCACCCAGTCCAAGGACTGGAACGACGTCGTCATCGCCTATCGCAATGGCGGTCCGCTTCGAATCCGCGACATCGGACAGGCGGTGAGCGGCGCCGAGGACGCCAAGCAGGCAGCCTGGGCCAACGGCAAGCGTGGCGTGTTCCTGGTGGTGTTCAAGCAGCCGGGCGCCAACGTCATCGAGACCGTCGACCGGATCAAGGCCACCCTGCCCCGCCTCGTCGCGGCGATTCCGCCCGCGATCAAGATCGAGTTGATCAGCGACCGCACCACGACCATCCGCGCCGCGGTCGAGGACGTCCAGTTCACGCTGCTGCTGACCATTGCCCTCGTGGTCATGGTCATCTTCGTCTTCCTGCGCAGCTTCTGGGCGACGGTCATTCCCACCATCACGGTTCCGCTGGCGCTACTGGGCGCGTGCGCCCTGATGTGGGTGGTTGGCTATTCGCTCGACAATCTATCGCTGATGGCGCTCACCATCGCGGTCGGATTCGTCGTCGACGACGCCATCGTGATGCTCGAGAACATCACGCGCTACATCGAGGAAGGCGAATCGCCGATGGCGGCCGCCTTCAAGGGCTCCAAGGAAATCGGCTTCACCATCGTCTCGATCAGCATCTCGCTGGTCGCGGTGCTGATCCCGCTGCTGCTGATGGGCGGCATCATCGGACGCCTGTTCCGCGAGTTCGCCGTCGTGCTGGCGATGACCATCTTCGTCTCGATGTTCGTGTCGCTGACGCTGACGCCGATGATGGCCTCACGCTTCCTGCGCGCTCATGGCGAGGTGACCCACGGCAAGTTCTACCAGTGGAGCGAACGCGCCTTCGACGGCATGCTGCGCGGCTACGAGTACGTTCTCGATCATGCTCTGGCCTGGCGCCGCACCACGCTCCTGATCTTCTTCGCCACGCTCGGCCTGTCGATCTATTTGTTCATCCTGATCCCGAAGGGCTTCTTCCCGCAGCAGGACGTCGGCCTGATCACCGCGACCTCGGAAGCGTCCCAGGACATCTCCTTCGCCGAGATGCAGCGCCGCCAGGTCGAGCTCGGCAAGATCGTGATGGACGATCCCGACGTCGCCACGATCGCGATGAACATCGGCGGCAGCGGCCGCGCCGGCAACAACGGCAATTTGTTCATCACGCTGAAGCCGCGCAACGAGCGCAACGCGTCGGCGCAGGAGATCATTGCCCGGCTGCGTCCTAAGCTCGAGAAGGTGTCGGGCGCCCGCCTCTACATGCAAGCGGCCCAGGACGTCCGGCTCGGCGGCCGGCCGACGCGCACGCAGTTTGAATTCACGCTACAGGATGCCGATCTCACCGAGCTCAACGACTGGGCGCCGAAAATCCTCGCCAAAATGCAGACGCTGCCGCAACTGCGCGACGTCGCGACCGACCAGCAGACGCAGGGCACCACGGTCCAGCTCAAGATCAACCGCGACACCGCATCGCGCTACGGCATCCAGCCGCAGCTGATCGACGACACGCTGTACGACGCCTTCGGACAGCGGCAGGTCACGCAGTATTTCACCCAGCTCAACACCTACAAGGTGATCCTCGAGATCCTGCCGGAGATGCAGGGCAGTCTCGACAGCCTGAACAAGCTCTACCTGAAATCGCCGCTGACCGGCGACCAGGTGCCGCTGTCGACCTTTGCGACCTGGACCACCGATCCGGTCCGCCCGCTCTCGATCAGCCACCAGGGCCAATTCCCGGCGATCACGATCAGCTTCAACCTCGCCCAGGGCGTCGCGCTCGGCCAGGCCACCGAGGCCGTGCAGAAGGCGATGGCCGATCTCGGCGCACCCCCAACCCTGAATTCGAGCTTCCAGGGCACCGCGCAGGCGTTCCAGCAGTCGCTCGGCACCGTGCCGCTGCTGATCCTCGCAGCCCTCGTCGTGGTCTATCTGATCCTCGGCATTCTCTACGAGAGCTACATCCACCCGATTACGATTCTGTCGACCCTGCCCTCGGCCGGCGTCGGCGCGCTCCTGATCCTGATGGCGGCCGGCTTCGACTTCAGCCTCATTGCATTGATCGGAATCATTCTCCTGATCGGCATCGTGAAGAAGAACGGCATCATGATGGTCGACTTCGCCATCGCGGCCGAGCGCGACGAGCACAAGACGCCGGAGCAATCGATCCGTCAGGCCGCGCTGCTGCGCTTCCGGCCGATCATGATGACGACGATGGCCGCCCTGCTCGGCGGCGTGCCGCTGATGCTCGGCCACGGCACCGGCGCCGAGATCCGCCAGCCGCTCGGCTACGCCATGGTCGGCGGCCTGATCGTCAGCCAGGCGCTGACGCTGTTCACCACCCCGGTGGTCTATCTCTATCTCGACGAGCTCAACAACTGGTTCTCGGGCTGGGGCCGTTCGGGTGACGGCAAAGGTCACGAGGCGCCCGAGCACAGCACCGTCAAGCAGGCCGCCGAGTAAGCTTGCACCGCGGCTTCCGCGACGCTACAGCGAGGCCCTCGGTTCACGCCAACGCGGTTTCGCCATGTCCATGCAATCCAGACTTGTCGCCCTCGCCGCCGCCCTTCTGCTGTCGACAGGCGGCGCGTATGCCCAGCAGAGCGCCAAAAAGAACGCCGCTTCCCCTGCACCGGCCGCACAGCCCGCGCCAGCTCCGACCCAGCCGCAGGCTGACGGTGCGCAGCAAGCCGGATGGGTCGTGCGCTGCACCAGCGTCAGCCGCGACGCGCCGCTCGAATGCGCAATGGAGCAGAACGCGGTGCTGACCAAAACCGGCCAGACCATCGTGCTGATCAACATCCGCATCGCGCCCGACACCCGCACGCCGGTGGCGCTGCTGCAATTACCGCTCGGACTCAACCTGCCCGTCGGGGCCAAGCTCCAGGTCGACGAGGGCAAGACATTCGACCTCCAGATCCAGACCTGCGAGAACCGCGGCTGCTACGCCTCGACGCCGATCGCGGCGGACCTGCTCGCCGCCTTGCGGTCGGGCAAGCAGCTGAAGGTCTCCTTCCAGAACATGGCCAAGGAGGCGATCGCGATCCCGATGCCGCTGGGCGATTTCGCGGCGGCCTACGACAAGATCAAGTAAGGACCGCTCCCGTTTCCTGTTGGAGTGGACGCTCTCTCACCTCGTCATTGCGAGCGTAGCGAAGCAATCCAGCAATCTTTCCGCGGAGGCAGTCTGGATTGCTTCGCTGCGCTCGCAATGACGGCGCGGATGCTGCGCCGCCTCTTCCCTATCACTGTCGCGCCATCTGCGCGTTGCCGACGGCATCGCCGTCGAGCTTCTGGTCGTTGTGCATGGTGACGGTGACGCGCAGCAATCGCCCCTCGAACTCGAACGGCGCCTCGTAATGCGACACGGGGCTGCCGCGGTCACGGCCGATGTCGAGACCGGACCACGAGATCAGCGTGTGGAAGCCGAGCTGGGTCTGGAGCGACCCCGCCGGCTCGCCGTCGATCAGCAGCGTATATTCGGTGACGCCGGTGCGCGCCCCCTTGGCCGGCGGCTCCTTGCGCACGAGCCGCTCGACATACACGCCGAGCCGCCGCGCGCCTGACGGCACCTTGCGGTCCGACCGCGCGATCTGGTGGCTGCCGCCGATGTTGAGGTCGTGCACGAGGTGACCGTCCCTGACGTAGAGGCTGTAGCCCGACGTCGCGTCGCCATGCGAGATCAGCACGCCGTTTGCACCCGCCTCGTCGATCTCGACATGCGCCTCGATCGTGTAGCTGCGGCTGCGCACGTCAGGCGCGACATCGGTCGGCACGTGGCCCATGCCGGCGTGGAAGACGAAATGGTGGCGCGCACCGTGGAAGCGTGCGGCGTTCTCCGCAAAGCGCGGCCCGAAGCGATCGTCGAGCGGCAGCACCTTGTGCCTCGCGGCCTCCGCCCACCAGGTCGCCATCATTGCTGCCAGACGTTCCGGCTCCTTTGCGGCGAGATCGTCGGTCTCGGAGAAATCCTGGTCGAGATGAAACAGCTCCCATTTGTCGTTCTCGAACGGCGTGCCCGAGGGATGGAAGGCGACCGCCTTCCAGCCGCCCTGCCAGAGGCCGCGATGGCCGAACATCTCGAAATATTGCGGCGAGCTTTTTGAGGACGCGGACGCATCCGTGATCGAGCGCGCGAAGCTCTCGCCTTCCAGCGGCATCTGCGGGCAGCCACCGATCTCGTTCGGCGCCTCAACGCCGATCAGCTCCAGCAGCGTCGGGGTGAGGTCGCAGGCGTGGACGAACTGGTGCCGCAGCTCGCCTTTGCCTGCGATCCGCTTAGGCCAGTTGATGACGAAGGGATCGCGGATGCCGCCGCCATGGGTGTTCTGCTTGTAGCGCCGCAGCGGCGTGTTCGACGCCATCGCCCAGCCATGCGGGAAATTGCTGTGGGTGTCGGGCCCGCCGATGTCGTCGATACGGCCGAGCTTTTCCGCGATCGGCTCCGGCTTGAAGTTGAACGGCCCCATCGCGTTGACGAAGCCGAGCGGCCCGCCCTCCTGGCTCGCGCCGTTGTCGGACATCACGATGATCACGGTGTTGTCGCGAATGCCGGCCGTTTCCAGGAACGAGACAAGCCGTGCAAGATGCCGATCGGAATGATCAAGCATGCCGGCGAAAGCCGCCTGCAGGCGGGTGAAGACGCGGCGCTCATCGGCCGAGTGCTCCTCCCAGGCCTTCACGCCATCGTTGCGCGCCGGCATCCGCGTGCCCTCAGGCACCAGCCCCAACGCCTTCTGGCGTGCCAGACGCCGTTCGCGCTCGACGTCCCAGCCGTGCGCGAATTCGGCGTCATAGCTCATGATGATATCGGCCGGCGCCTGATGCGGCGCGTGGCAGGCGCCAAGTGCGACCCAGGTGAGCCAGGGAACGTCAGGACGGTCGGCGACATGGTCGCCGATGAAGCGGATCGATTGGTCGATCAGATCCTCGGTCAGATGATAGCCGTCCGCATACGTGCCCGGTGGATCGATATGCGTGTTGTCGGAGACGAGCTCCGGCGCGTACTGGTCGGTCTCGGCATCAAGGAAGCCGTAGAAGCGGTCGAAGCCGCGGCCGAGCGGCCAGCCGTCGAACGGGCCGGTGGCGCCGCTCTCGGTCAGCGGCGTGACGTGCCATTTGCCGACCATGTAGTTGCGATAGCCATGTATGCGCAGCATCTCGGCCAGCGTCCCCGCCTCACGCGCAATCTTGCCGCGGTAGCCGGGATAACCGGAATCGAAATTGGCAAGGCAGCCGACGCCGACCGAGTGATGATTGCGTCCTGTCAGCAGCGCGGCGCGCGTCGTCGAGCACATTGCCGTGGTGTGGAATCCGGAGTAGCGCAGCCCCTCCGCGGCGAGCCGGTCGATGGTCGGCGTCTTGATTGTCGAGCCATAGCAGCCGAAATCGGAGAAGCCGACGTCGTCGAACAGCACGACCAGGATGTTCGGCGCGCCCTCGGGCGGCCTTGGCGCCTCCGGCCACCAGGGTTTCGACTCCGCGACCGTCTTGCCGACGGTGCCGCGGAACGGCGTGCCGCTGTTTGCGCTCATCTGCTTCTCCCTGCTGGTTGCCCGGCGGCTGCGGTTGACCCGCGGCTCGGCCACGTCTAAATTATAATCCGAATTATGATTATGATTTTAGCCGGATGCAAGCACGGATGCGGCCAAGCTCGGACGAACCCGATTTCGACCTTCCCGGCGTTGCCCCGTCGCGCCAGAAGCGCAGCCGCGAGACGACGCTGGCGCTGCTGCGCGCCGGCGCCGGCATGCTGCGCACGCGCAGCCTTGCGGAGCTGTCCATCGAGGCGCTCTGCACCGAGGTCGGCGCCACCGTCGGCGCCTTCTACAGCCGCTTCGAGAGCAAGGAGGCCTATTTCAACGCACTGATGGCGCTGGCTGCGCGCGACGGCGAACAGCGGCTGGGCGAAATCAGGCGGCCGTCACCGGATACGGACCTCGACAAGCTCTGCCACATCATCGTAAGCGGCATCATCGCCTGGATGCGCAACCACGAGGGCGTGCTGCGCGCCGCGCTTCAGCATGACGACACCCGTCCGGACAAATGGACGCCGTTCAAGGCCCTCGCGAAGGCAACGACTGGACGCGCGACCCCTCTCCTGCTCCCGGCCATGGACAAGGGACGCAAGGCCGCCAAGACCCGCACGATCGCCTTCGGCTTTCAGGTCGTGCTGGGCACGCTGGTGAACGCGATCCTCAACGATCCCGGGCCGCTGTCGCTTAGATCAAAAGAGATGGAGACGCGGCTGGCCGGTTGCCTGTTGCTGTTGCTCCAGGCGGAGATCAATCAGTCGACCCCGAGATAGGCCTTCTGCACCTGCGGGTCCTGTGCGAGCGCAGCGGCCGTGCCGGACAGCACGCTCTTGCCGACCTGGAGCACGGTCGCGAAGTCCGAGACTTCCAGCGCGAGCTCGATCGACTGCTCGGCGAGCAGGATGGTCAGGCCCTCGCGATGCAGGCGGCCGAAGGTTTCGTACATGGATTCGACCACCGCCGGCGCGAGGCCGAGCGACGGTTCATCCAGCATCAATAGCTTAGGATCGCTCATCAGCGCGCGGCCGACCGCGAGCATCTGCCGCTCGCCGCCGGACATGGTGCCGGCGCGCTGGTTGCGGCGTTCCTTCAGCCGCGGGAAGATCTCGTAGACGCGCTCAAGCAAATTGGTCTGGCGCGACTTGTCGTGCAGCGGCGTCGCGCCGAGCATGAGGTTGTTCTCGACGCTCTGCTGCACGAACAGGCGCCAGCCTTCCGGCGACAGCGCCAGCCCCTTGCGCACGATCGCAAAGGCCTTCTGGCCGGCGATGTCCTCGCCGCGAAAGCTGATCGATCCGGAATGCACGGGAATGAGACCCGCGATCGCGTTCAGCGTCGTGGTCTTGCCGCCGCCATTGGAGCCGAGCAGCGCGACGACGCTGCCCTCCGGCACCTCCAGCGAGACGTCGGAGACACCTATGAGGTCGCCATAGCGCACCTCGAGGTGCTCGATCCGAAGAAGCGCGCCGCTCATAGGTCCCGCCCGCCCATCAGCTCGACCGGCGTATGGCCGGCCGCGGCCTTCGCCGCGCGTTTGCCGAGATAGGCTTCGATCACCGCCGGGTTCGAGGTGACCTCGCGCGGCGAGCCGCGGGCGATCTCCTTGCCCTGGTGAAACACCATCACGCGGCTCGCGAGCGACATGATCACTTCCATGATGTGCTCGACGATGACGAGCGTGATGCCGGAACGGTGGATGTCGCGCACGAGATCGATGGCGAGCCTCACCTCGTGGGCGTTGAGCCCGGCCATGGCCTCGTCGAGCAGCAGCACCTTCGGCTCGGTCGCCAGTGCGCGGGCGATCTCCAGCCGCTTGCGGCCGGGTGTGCCCAGCGAGCGCGCCGGCGCATCCGCAAGCCTGCTCATGCCGACGCGCTCCAGCACCGCTCGCGCCCTGGTCTCGGCCCCGTGGCGATGCGAGGTGCGCAGGAAGGCGCCGATCATGACGTTCTCGAGCACCGTCATGCCTTCAAAGGTCTGCGGCACCTGGAAGGTGCGCGCAAGCCCGAGCCCGGCGCGCTGCTCCGGCGCGAAGTCGGTGATGTCGGTCCCCTCGAACAGCACGCGGCCCGAGGTGGTCTTGAGGTCGCCGGTGAGGCAATTGAAGAAGGTGGATTTGCCGGCGCCGTTCGGGCCGATCAGGCCGAGAATATCGCCCTGCTCCAGCGTGACGGACGCATCGTCCACCGCCTTGAAGCTGCCGAACGCCTTTGTGATCCCGCGCGCCTCAAGGAGCATGGCCGGCTCCCTTATCTGCGCCGGGCTTACGTCGTCCCATGAACAGGCTGAGCAGGCCGCCGGGCTGGAAGCGCGCGATCAGCACGATGATCGCGCCATACAGGACGAAGGTGAGGCCGGCCCCCTTGCCGCCAAGCCAGCTGTTGGAGATCTCCTCCAGCGGCACGAGGATCGCGGCTCCCACCAGCGGACCGAACAGCAACCCCGCCCCGCCCAGCGCCGCCATGATCAGGATTTTGACCGAGATCAGGATGCCGAGCCCGGACTCGGGATCGACGAAGCCGAACATCATCGCATAGAGCGCGCCGGCAACGCTCGTCAGCGCCGCGCTCAGCATGTAGGCGTAGAGCTTGGTCCGGCTCGCGGGTGCGCCCAGGGAACGTGCGGCCCTCTCGGAATCCTTGATCGCGCGCAGATAGAATCCCATGCGGCTGTTGGTCATCCACCAGGTGATGAACAGCGTGATCACGAGGACGACCAGGAAGAGGTAGTAGTACGGCAGCGACGACAGGAACGAGAGATCGAAGATGTTGCGGGGGACCGTTGGACCGGAAAGACCCACGGCCGCGCCGAGCCAGTCGGTGTTGGTGACGATCAGCCGCACGGTCTCGGCGACCGCGATCGTCGCCATGCTGAAATAGTGACCCGACAGCCGTAGCGTCGGCACGCCGATGATCGCAGCGAGCCCCACCGCCAGCACGATCCCGCCGGGGATGCCGAACAGCGGCGACAGCCCGAACTTGGCGTAGCTCCCCATCGCGGCATAAGCGCCGCAGCCGAAGAACACGACGTGGCCGACCGAGACCTGGCCGGCATAGCCGCCGACGATGTTCCAGGCCGACGCGGCGATGGCATAGAGCAGCACCAGTGCGCCCAGGCGCTGCTGGAACGGCGAGGACAGCAGCAACGGATAGGCAATCGCCAGTGCTGCGACGATCGAGAGCCAGATCAAGCGCCGCATTGCAGCTTTCTCATCAGAGCTTGCCCATCAGGCCTTGCGGCCGGAACCAGAGGAAGGACAGGAACAGGACATAGACGACGATGTCCTTGTAGACCGCACCGATCAGATAGCCGGAGAGCGACTCGATCACGCCGATCAACAGGCCCGCGACGAGCGCGCCTGGCACGCTGCCGAAGCCGCCAAGGGATACCGTGACGAAGGCGACGATGCCGAGCGTCTCGCCGACCGTCGGCACGATGTAGAAGAAGTTCGCGATTAGCGCGCCGGCAAGGCCGGTGGCGCCGGCCGCGATGGCCCAGGCGATCGCCTGCATCGTATCGGGCCTGATGCCCATGAGCTGAGCCGCGGTCTGATCCTCCGCCACCGCCAGCATTTTTGAACCAAGCGATGTGCGCGTCAGGAGCAGGTGAAGACCGAATGTCACCAGCAGCGCGACGACACCGGCAAGCAGCCGCGAGGCTTCGATGCGCAGGCCCGCAAACGCATAGGTGCCGCCGACGATATTCGACGGCATCGACAGGAAGTTGGCGCCGAACCACCAGAACACGGAATAGCGCAGCAGCAGCGCGAGCCCGAACGTGCCGAGGATCTGCGCCAGCATCGGCCCCTTCATGATGTCGCGGATCAGGGCGAAATAGACGACGACCCCGACGGTCGCGAGCACCAGTGTCGCCAGTGGGGCGCCGAGGATGGGCCCTCCCCCCATCAGGGTATAGACGACATAGGCGACGTACATGCCGAGCATGACGAAGTCGCCATGCGCGAAATTGACGATGTTCATCATGCCCCACACCAGCGTGAGGCCAGAGGAAAACAGGGCGTAGACGGCACCGAGCAGAAGCCCGCCGGCAATCACCTGCACGAGTACGAAGGACATGAGCTGCGTTGCTCTGATCAAAACATTCTGGGAAAGGCGGGACGCGCGGTCCCGCCTTCAGGCAATCTCACCAGCCCTTGTAGGGCAGTACCGGCGCCTTCTCGGCATTGGCCTTCGGCCATACCGCGACGTAGTTCTCGCCATCCTGGAGCTGGATGATGGCGCCGGAAGCCAGGATGTTCTGGCCCTTGTCGTCGAACTTCACGCCCTTGTAGCCGATCATGAGCTGCTCGGGCTTCAGGTCCGTCGCCTTCAGCGCGGCCTGGATCTTGGCAGGCTCGGTCGAGCCGGCGCGGTCGATGGCATCGGCCAGCACGAAGAAGCCCTGCATCTGCCGGGCGACCGTGTCGTCCATCTCCTCGCCGCTCTTCTTCTTGTACATGTCGGCGATGATGGCGGACGCCGAGCCCGGCGGTCCCACGACCCAGGACGAGCGGTTGAAGACGCCTTGCGAGATCTTGCCTACCGCCTTGGTGAAGGACGGATCGGAGTAGCCGGCATCGTCGGCCAGCAGCACGGCCGGCTTGTAGTCGAGCGACTGCATGGTCTTGGCGAACAGGATCGCATCCGACGTGTAGCTGATCATGATGACGACGTCGGGCTTCTTGTCCTTGAGCTGCAGCACCTGGCCCTGCAAATCGGTCGCATTGACGGGATAGGCGATGTCGAGCGCGATCGGCTGGCCCTTTTCCTTGAAGGCGCCGGCGATCGTGTTGGCGACCGAGGTGCCGTATTCGGTGTTGTCATGGACCACCGCGACGGCGTCGGTCTTGGCACCCTGCGCCTTGATGTCGGCGAGGAAGTCGACATAGATCTTGGCGAAATCGGTCGCGATCGGCGTGGTGCGGAAGAACCATTTGAAGCCGCGCTCGGTGAGATTGGCGGCGACCGATTCCGAGTTCAGGAAGGGAACGCCGTATTTCTCGGCGATCGCGCTCGAAGTCAGCGTGACGCCGGACTGGTAGGAGCCGAACACGGCCGCCACCTTCTCTTCCGTGATCAGGCGTAGCGCCTGGTTCTGGCCCGTCGCCGGGTTGCCCTGGTTGTCGGCGAACACAGCCTCGATCTTGGCGCCGCCGAGGCCGGCAAGGCCGGCGTTCTTCGCCAGCGGCAGATTGCCAAGCTCAGGATGAGCGTTGTTGATGATGTCCATGGCGACTTCGAGCGCCGCCTTGGCGTGCGCACCGATCGAGGCGGTGCCGCCGGACATCGGCATGATGACGCCGATCTTGATGACCTTGTCCTGGGCCTGCGCGCCGGAGCCCAGCGTAAGGAACATCGCGGCTGCGCAAAACAGCCCGGTGACGTGCTTGAAATTCATCAAATCAGACCTCCCAAAGGGTTTCCCCGACCAAGCTATTTTGGAAGCTGCAGGCTAAGCGCCCGCTTCCGTTTGTTTATGCCTGGTGGATCTAGGATGGCATGCCAGCCGGACACCGGCAAGACGAAACGGACTTGCGCAATGCTGCATGGGAGAGGCAGCGAATGCGCCGGCGCGGGCAGCGTTCAAATCCGGCGTCGTCCGGCGCGAACGCGGTAACCCGAACGGCGGACGTCATTGCCATCTGCAGGGGTGGGTTAACGCTGCGACTGCGCCAAGCGCGGTCCGCTGGCGTAACCCGGCCCCCGTCTGTTTCCGCGAACGCAGAGGCGGTGGCTGCCGCCAACCCACCCTGCAAAACGCCGTCAGCCGACGACGTCGCTCGCCCGCAACAGCGTCGTGAAGCCGCCATAGATCATGCGCTTGCCGTCGAAGGGCATGTCGGCGCCCTTGAACCGCTCATCAGCCATCACCTTCTTGTTGACGGCATCGCGGGTCTCCCGGTCACGGTAGACGATCCAGGAGAACACCACGACCTCGTCCTCCTTCGCGATCACCGCGCGCGGAAACGAGGTCAATTCGCCATAAGGCACGTCGTCGCCGATGCACTCGACGTAATCGAGCGCGCCATGTTCCATCCACACGGCGCAGGCCTTACGCGCCAGCACCTTGTAGGCCTCGATCTTGTCCTTCGGCACGGCCAGCACGAAACCATCGACATAAGGCATCACGGATCTCCTTGGGTTGCCTGCCCCGAGGACGAAGCGGCGCGGGACGATCCGACACGTCATGCCTCCCGCAAGGTGAGGCAAACTGTCGCGAGGATTTCGTGCGCTACTTCATATTTGAAGCTCGTGGCGCCGTGACATCATCCCGGACGTTTGCGCTCGAACATCGGCTACTTCAGATTGCATTGAGCAGAAGGCAGCTTTCATGAGCACCCGCCTGTCATTGCTTTGCGTCCACGGCGTCGGTCACGCGGAGATCGACGCCGAGTTTCGAAAGTCATGGTCCGAGGCGATCATACGCGCGGTCCAGTCCGTCGATCAGAGCCTCAACCCGGCCATCGACTTCCTCTCGTATGACGACCTGTTCGACAAGAGCCCGCCGAACCTCATCACCTATGGCATCGCGCTGGCAAAACTGCTCGCGAGCGCGACCGTCCACGGGGTCGGTGATCTGCTCGCGGGCACACGCAGCCTCGAAGATGTACCAACCCTGATCAGATGGACCGCGGGCATGGTCGCCCAGTGGTCGGTGGATGAACAGCTGCAGGCCGCGCTGCGCGGCGCAGTCCTCGACAAGCTGAAGAGCGGCAACTACGACGTTGTCCTGGCTCACAGCCTCGGCTCGCTGATCTGCTACGACACGTTCGTGCGTAATCCCGGTGCGATCAGGGACAAGGTCTTCGTCACGTTCGGTTCGCAGATCGGCAATCCCGCGGTGCGCGACATCTTCGCAGGCCGCATTCAGGACCTTCCCTGCCGGAAATGGTACCATCTGTTCAACCGGGAAGATCGCGTTCTCACCTATCCGCTCGAGATCGCCGCAGACAATTTTCAACAGGTGCTGACACCGTTCGATGTCCCCAACGATCTCCTGAATCACAACGCGACCTGGTACCTGTCGCGCCCCGAGACCGTCGCCACCGTCTGGCACGACGTGGTCCCGGTGCCGACGTCCCGCTCCATCGTCAGCGCCGCGCGGGGGATTGCCCGCATTGACGCCCGGCCGACCCGCCGCGCCCTGCTGATCGGCATCAACGACTATCCCAAACCCGCGGACAGGCTCGAAGGATGCGTCAACGACGTATTCCTCATGAGCTCGGTGCTACAGGAGAGCGGCTTCAAGCCGGACGAAATACGCGTCGTGCTCAATGAGCGGGCGACGGCGCAGGGCATCATGGAAAGGCTTCACTGGCTGCTCGAGGGCGTCCGCGACGGCGACGAGCGCATGCTGTTCTACTCGGGCCATGGCGCCCAGATTCCCAGATACAGCCCGAGCGGCGCACCGGATAGCGTCGACGAGTGCCTCGTTCCCTATGATTTCGACTGGACGCCCGAGCACGCCATTCTCGACCGCCAGTTCAGCCAGCTCTACTCACAGCTTCCGTACGACTGCTATTTCGTCGCCATGCTCGACTGCTGCCATTCCGGCGGCATGACACGTGACGGTGGTCCGCGTATCCGCGGCCTGACGCCGCCCGACGATATCCGCCACCGGGCGCTGCGGTGGGAGGCAAGCGAAGGCATGTGGGTGCCGCGTGAGTTCCCTCCCCTGAACGAAAGTCTGAGCAAGAGCAAGAACGGCGCCGACTATCTCGGCGACAACGGCGCCACGCAGCGGCTCGGGCGCAGCATGGCGCTCCGCACCCAGCCCGACAAGGCATACAACAAGACGCGCGCCGAGCTCGGGCATCACGGTCCTTATCTGCCGATTCTCCTCGAGGCCTGCCAGGAGCAGGAGCTGTCCTATGAATATCGTGACGGCGTCACGTCGTATGGCGCCTACACGTTCTGCATGGCGAAGGTGCTGCGCGAACAACGAGACCGCAGCGCCAATCCGTCGTTCCAGGAGCTGAGCGAGCTCGTCACGGCCAAACTCCGTCGCCTCAAATACAACCAGACGCCCAATCTCGTTGGCGCCAAGACGCGCGTCAGCGCGAAAATTCCATGGGGCGCGGCAGATGCAGGTCGCGGCCAGCGACGGGCGACGAAAAAGCGTGCCGCCAAGACGGGCCGGAAGAGGCGCCGCTAGTCATTTCGCCTTGCATCGCCGCGCGGCGCATCGCGGCGCGATAAGTCGGGCCAACGCGCCGAGGCCGCACCGACGACGGGGAGGCCTGCCGACGGCACGTCAGGCTCGCGGCGCGGGCCTGATTCAGAGCAGGTTATGATCTGGGTAAATCGCCCGGAACTGGCTGGGGAACCTGGACCCTGAGGACCCCCAGCAAAAATTCAACGATTTCAGTAAAGACATGAAAGAAAACAGCTTTTAACGCTGAACGGTTACGAGTAGTGGTTACGAGTCACGGTTACGAGGACTCGAATGTCGATCGCCACGAACATCCAAAAACGTCCTGGTCGAACGTCCTACTACGTCCGCGTCGGCGTGCCTCTGAAGCTCCAGCCGCTGCTTAGGCGGAAAGAGATTTGGCAGTCCCTTAAGACCACCGACCCCCGACAAGCTCGCGATCGTGCGGCGCCGGTGATTGCTTCCTACCGAGCCCAGTTCGCCGATCTGGAGCAGCGCCGGGAGCCCTCACCCGCCGATCTCCAGGCGGCTGTGTGGTCGCACTATGAAACCGCGCTGGACCGAGACGGTCGAGCGCGCGCGGCCCTGCCAACCACTGCGGAGGTCCAGGAGGCGACGAACAAGCTTGCGGCCGATATCGAGGCCGGGCGCGTTCCCTGGACGGATGACCCGCTGGTTCGGCTCAATGCGACCATTGAGGTGATCGCCATGAAGGATGCGGCGAAGATGGACCGCGAACATCGGGCCGTTCAACTCGACATGCTCAGGAAGCACCTTGCCAGCGGTGAGACGGGCCTGATCGAGTGGAAGGCCGATGATGTGATCCAGAGCGAGCGGCTGTTGATTGCCAAGGGCTCGCCGGCCTATCGCGATCTATGCCAGCGATTGCAGCGCGCCCAGGTCGAGGTCCTGGAACGTGCCGCCGAGCGTGATGCCGGCAATTGGTCCGGCGTCCCGGCCGACCCAATCGTGGTGCCGGCCGATCTTACCCAGGGCAAACGGGTTGCCGCGCCGGGTGAAACACTCATGGAGCTTTACGACAAATTCAAAGCTGAGAAATGGGGCGATGCCCGGCCCGACACCTGGGACCAAAACCGGAAGATCGTGAGGCTGTTTGCCGAATTCGTCGGCGAGTCCTCGCACATCACTGTCCTCACCCGGAAGGCAGTCCGCAATTGGAAGCAAGAGCTGGCGCGCTGGCCGGTGAAGGCGGCGGACAGCAAGGCCTTCGAGGGCCTGTCCTTCCGCAAGGTGATCGAGGCAAACGAGACTGTCAAAAAGCCGCCGATCAGCCAGAAGACGACGAACAAGTATCTCGCGGCGCTGGGCAGCTTCGCGCGCTGGCTGCTCCAGAACGAGTATATTGACGACGACGTCATGAGCGGAATGTATTTGTCGATCGACAAGCGCAAGAAGAACCGCTTCCCGTTCAGTGAGCAACAGCTACACGCGATCTTCAACTCCCCTCTGTTTGGCACATGCCTGGGCGATGACGCTGAAGGCAAACCAGGGAATGTTGCCATCCGGGATTGGCGTTACTGGATTCCCCTGCTCGCGGTCTATTCCGGCGCACGCCTGGGCGAGTTGTGCCAGTTGCTGACCGCCGACGTGCGGCAACTTCATGGTGTGTGGATCTTCCACATCACGGAGGTCGGGGACGAAGATGAGGAAGGCTCGACTAAATCCACCAAGACGGGAGGGTCAATGCGAGTGGTGCCGGTGCATTCCAGGCTGATCGAGCTGGGGTTCCTCGACTACCACGCTGGCGTCGTCGCACGCGGCGAGCAGCGATTGTTTCCTGAAGCAGAACGCGACAAGCGCGGCTATTTCGGTGGAGCCTCGAAGTTCTTCAATAGCTATTTCAGGGCTGTCGGCGTGAAGGTAGACAAGCGAGTTAACTTCCACAGCTTCCGCCACAACGTCACAGACGCCTTCCGCGCTGCCGGCTATTTGGATGAGCAGCATGGCGTTCTTCTAGGGCACACCAAGGCTAGCACGACGGGACGCTATGGCGTGCTACCAGAGGCCCCCCTGCGAGATCGCGTGGCGATGGTCGAGGCGCTCGTTTACAGATCAGTTTAACAATCGAACATAAGTTTTATTTCCATTGGCCGTTCGGATCGATTTCGAAACTTGTGCTGGGAATAGAACGAAACTCCATATTTTGTTTCCAAGACGGGTCGATATCGAGTTCCTTGACAGCCTCATTTCCTGAGAAATCGACCGCAACGAGCTTAATCTTCTTGATTGCATCGACTTCCGCCGTTGTAGAAAAAGGAAGCACGAAAACGGCGCTTCCGGTAAGAACACCTCCTGGTGCGAGCGTCTTGTATTCGCCGATAACTTGTCGCAGGTTCTTCCAGTTCATTAGTATTACGTTGCTGTCACTGGCGCGCAAAAGCAGCGATTCAATCTTCTCTCCTTTCGCGGTTTCGACCACGCCAGTTTGGACGACAGACGACTCTATATCAGGTTTACCTTCTAATCTCAGATGAACGCTTTTCAGCGTGACACTCTGATCCAACACGTTCACGAAGTGCAAGACGTAGAAGATAAACGCAAAGTTATTGTTCTCGCTGCTCCCAATTGCTGAATAGCGCGCAACGCTGATTTGCTTAACGTCGATGTCGAGCTTCGACTTTTTCTTGAGCGAGACAAAATTACTAAGCGGCTTCGTGAGCGTCTGCTTCACATCAAGATCGCCTGTCCAAATATAGAAGAGCGAGCCGAGAAATAACCCAGTCAACACAATCGAAATAACCGCCTTGATTGCGACCTCGATCACGGCTCCCCCGTTTCTACAAAAATTCCCCGCGCAATCTAAGCGCGAGGGATGATTCAGGGCAAGCTTGACGATAGAGGCGCCCCGCCTCGGCTTCTAACTGGCGATTGTTTGAGCTAGCGGAGAAATCAGGTCCTTCGCGAGGCATTGGGCCTCGCTGGCACTTAGATTTCTCGTGGCTCCGGCTGGCGTTCTCACTGCGACGTCACCTGATGACGTAGGGCTGACTTGAATACTCCCATCTGTCGCCAGGTCGATCGGGGAAGACGGTTTGCCTACCGCGGCCCATTTTAGTGCGTCGGCAAAATCCCTCGATTTCGGATACTGGAAATAGGGAAAGTGTTCGTCATCCAAGACAAAGGCGAAGCCACCCCGCCCAGGTCGATCGCCTTCATCCATGATGATCTCTTTCAGCGACCACCTATCGCGAGATATGTTAAACGGCATCACCATGATCGCCTCCTCTGAATCTGCTACCCCTAGCGGGCAGAAAAGCGGGAGGCCAGTGAACCAGCCCCCCGCCCATCTCACGAGAAAAGTGCGATGATGAGTGCCAACCTAAACAGGATGGCCGCAACATCTACCTTCACCGCGATTGTGATTCGAGGTTTCATTGCTGATGCCCTCGGATCACGCCGGCGCAATCCGTAAGGGTTGCGTTCAACGTCCCATCAAACGAATAAGCCGTCGTTTATGGGCGCATCGGCCTGCCATTGACGTTCTAGAACCGCCGCCGGCAGCCCTGCGTGGTTTCCTTCGTCCACCTCACGGGGTCCACGAACTCCCGGCCGGCGGTTTGAGCGCCAGCCTTTCGTCTCTGATGGATGAAGGCACAGGCCGTGCGATCGTCCTTAAGATAGTGAAGAACCACTCCACGTCCGCTGGGGTCGCACACGTTGAGGGTGGACCGAGTCGTTCCCTCTAGTCCAGCGAGGGCCGACGTAATCCACGATTAGTGCACGCTCGCACTGCCCAGGCCGGCGAGCACCTCGTCTACCTCAGCGACCAGCTCGGCATACGGCTCTTCGCCGTGCAGCACGATCGCCGGATGGTCGAGATCGCAATCGGCGCTGCTAGCCGGATAGATGTCGGCGGCGCAGAGCGCGACCTGTATGTGGTTCTCGACCCAGGCACGGCCCATTACGGCGTAGCTATCAGAGCCGGCATGCGCGTCGGTGAGCGTGGTCACGAGCGCGAAGTAACGGTCGTCGGCAATCAACATTGGTATTCCCTTTCAGCCCCACCATTGGCGGTGTAGCGCCACTAGACTCATATTCGTTAAGTGGCGTCAACAATATTTTCTCTTTGAGGTTGTAAGTTGGTGCTGACTTACAAGATCCCGTTCGACTCAAGTCGCAGTTGTGAACGAGACCTACGTCGCTCATATTGCGAACTGGTTGGGGACCGAACACATGCGCGCCATTCTGACTGCATCTTTTCTGATCGTCGCCACGCCGGCACTCGCCGCGAGCCCGAATGAGTCCGCGTGCATCATCAAAGCCGCCGACACACTGCCAAAGATCGCCGGCATGAAGATCGGAAAGAGCACGACTACCCAACAGCCAGCGCCGCCGAATTGGCCTAGTCCTAGTCCGCCCCTGCGCGTCGAGATCGAATGGAGCGCGGCCGGGCAGTCTCAGAAGTGGTTCTATCTCTGCGCGGTGAATGCGAACGGCACCGCCCTGGTGCAGCGGTTGGCTAACTAAGAGGGGCGAGGATCGTTAGGCAACCGTTGCAGTTTGACGAGTTGCTCAGTAACAGTCCCGATCGCAACTTTTAGAAGGGAGTGCCCGTGATCACGCCGCCGGACTTTGCAACAGAATTCTACACGATCGAACGAACCGTCGAGATCGTAGTGAACCTTGAGGTCTTCCGAATCGAGGTCATGGAATCGAGTGGCGGTGACAAGCCGTTCAGCACTCGCGTCTATGAGCGCGAGGATATTGTGGCTCAGCCGGCCTATCCCTCGAACGTGAATCCCGAGCGAACGCCCGAGACGTATGCAGTGTGGAAATCGCTCGACATCGGTTGGACTGCTAGGGAAACGGCCGAGGGGGCGCTTAACCAAGTCCTGGGCTTCCTGGGCGAGCGGTTCCGGAACTCGGGCGAGTAGTCAGAGCAAGACCGACCCTGGGAAATTTCCCAGGGTCGCAATTGGAAGCCCGCTGGTGCGCCAGAGCGGCTGTCCGGTGTCTGATAGCACCCAGCACGAAAGACCGAATCCTGAGTCACCGCTGCCAATCCAGCGCATAGATCGAGTCCAGGCAGCGGCGCTGCGGCTCGCCTCCACTTATTGTAACAACGAAATTCTCATCACGGGGGCAACAATGCAAAGCACGTTCATGCTCATGGTTCGATTCTGTTTTGGTGTTCTAACCGTCGGCGCTGCCATCTCATCCCACTTCGGACTCGACTCGTTTCACGTTGCTTCGAATGTTGAGTTTGTTCTCTTCGTCAGCGGGGCGCTAAACATGGCCGGTTGTTGGGGGATCGTCCGGTAACGGACGTCAGGTCGAAAGGCGTGCGGACCGGAACGCCTCCCTCGGGACCGTGGCCGTCGTGAGCCGCCGGCGGCGGCGAGCATGGCCGGAAGCATACATTCTTAGCCAGAGACCTTCCTCACGCCGGAGACCTCCCTACCCCGGAGATGGGATCAAAAAGAGCCGGCCGCAGGCCGGCGGGGGTTCGGGGGCGGCCGCCCCCGGGAGCGAAGCGACCGAGCGGAGCGAGGGAGACCGCGAGTTTCGCTGTCACGCTTTCTATAGGGAGCTTCGCTCCCACTAGTCTAAACAATTAAACAACTACTATTTCTAGCAAGCGTGACAGGTCGATCTTCCGGAAGCCCCTTGTTTTATAGGGTTTTTGAAAACAGGGTGGAACAGAAGGCTCTAAATCTGTTCCACCCTGCCTGAAATTCTGTTCCACCCTGCCACTGCAAGCGATTCAAATCGCTACAGTTTTTTACGAGTGTGACGACCGAAATTCCGAAATTATAGGCTAGATGTTATGCCAAGGGCCGCCATCGGCTTCGAGATCGGCAACGATCTGGCGCAACTGCCAGACCTTCTTCCTAGTCATTCCGTCGAGCTGTTCCGCCAGCTTGGCGTCGGACATGGGGCCGAACTTCGCGATGATGATCCGGGATAGGAAGCGGAAGCCCGCGAGCTCGAGCTCGCGGCCGCGCAACTGCTCGAGCTGTTTGTCGCGGCGCGGCTTGGCTATCGCTTTGCGGAGGGTGCTGGCTAGCTTCGCGATACTAGCCTCACGCGGTTGCGCGCGGTGTCGCTGCTGCCTGGTGCGATCTTTGGCGCGCTTCTTTGCGGCCTTCGCCGCGTCGAACATCGCACGGTAGTTCGCTAATGTTTCTTTGAAATTTAGCGCGAGAAGCTGAGTGGAAGTGCTATAATCAAGCCGTTCAGACATGGGCCTTGGAACCTTGCGTCTGGACCGTCCGGTCAGTGTTGACACCGTCTAACTGGACAATCCCTTTGAAAGCCCTCGCTTCGCCAAGCGGGGGTTTTCGCTTATTGGGAGCTCTATAGCGCTTGTGACGAGAATTGCGGGCTGTTTCGGCTACCGACGAAACAGCGTCCCCCCGGGACGGCTCTGTGTTCGAAACTCCTGACCTATCGCCGCGCGCACATGGTGCTGAACCAGCTGGGCGATATTCTCCGCCGTCCGCTGGTTCTCCCCGGGCGACGAGTTCGGGCCGCCCGTCATGTTGACCGTGACGGCCGGCGCGATGACGTGGCCGGAATTGATCATGGGCGCGGCCGGCGAACCGGCGCCGACCAGACCACCATCCGCGAACCTGGGAATACGATCGCTGTTGATCGCCTCTAGCACCGCGCGGTGCTTCGCTACGGCGGAGGCGCGCACCACGAATTCGCCATTGCTGAGCCGCGCCGGGATGCTGTCTGAGGTGCCCGTTCCTGGTCCCGCGATGTAGCCGCCGTCAGCCTTGGCTACCGGGGCGGCGGCGCCGACCAGGCCGCCGTCGCTGAAGCCGAACGTGCCGCTCAGCGAGCGCATGATCGGCTGCACGATCAGCATTTTGATCATGGCCTCTTCCAGGGCGCGCACGACGGCCCTGGACATGTCGGCAAAGCCCGCCGACACGCTCTTGGTGCCGTCCAGGATATCAGCGAGGCCGGAGGTCAGGCTGCTGCTCATGGTGCTGCCGATCGACCGCATGGCCTCATTGGTCCGCATGGCCGACGCCTCAACCGAGTTCAGAGCGGTCCCTACGTCCGGATAAAGGCCCTTGAGCTGTTCGGCGATCTGCACGTCCTGGGGATCCAGCAACGAGGTCTGCCGGCCGCGCCGGATCGATTGCGCGACGGTGGCCTTATCAATGGCTTCGGTGGCCTTGCCGTAGGCCTCGGTGACTTCCTGGATGCGCTGGCGCTGCTCGGCCGTCACGACGCCCTCCCCCTTCCCGGCCGCCGCGTTGGCCTGCATGGCGACGGTCTCAAGCTGTGCGGCCACCTTGACGCGCTCCCGCGCGGCCGTAGTCAAATCCAGGCCAGCGGCTTCTGCCTGCAATGCGGCCGTGCGCTTCTCAATGCTGTCGGCGGCGGTGTCGAGCTTGTCCACGTTGCTGCCGGTGCTGATCTTGGTCGGCGCCGGGCCGGTGCCGCGCGTCTGGCTGGGTGCCGGGGGACCATACTGCTCCCCGTTCGCCGTCAGCGCCGCGATTTCCTTTTGTAGCCGGTCGCGGTGGCCTTCAAGGGTCTCCCGACTGGCGAGTATGCCGAAGGTGTCGGTCCAGGAGCTTGTGCCATTGAGCCGCGCGTTAACCCGGTCGAGGGCGTCTCGTTTGGCATCAACGTCGGTTGGGCTCGCGGCCAATCCGGGAATGCGCGGCATCTTGTTCGAAAGCTCAACCGCCTTGGCGATATAGCCGATCACGTCGGCCCACGCGCCCTTGATGTCCATCATGACGCTGGCGAGATCGTCCCAGGACGGCTTAAGCGCGGTCGAGAGACGTTGATGGGCGAGCTTGAGCTGGTCGTCCACTTCCTTCGCGCGCTCAACCAGAGCGTTGCTAAAAATGCCGTCCGAATTGGCGCTGACCTCCCTGATCGTCTGCAACATGCTTTCGGCACTGGTCTTGCCCTGTCGCATGCGATCGACGATGGCCGTGCCGAACATTTTCTCACCAAGGTCAAGGCTCGCGGCGTGCTGCCCGATCTGGTCGAGTTGCTGCATCGCTACCAGAACCGCTTTGATGCGGTCCTCCTGGGTCTTGGCGTCCCGAAAGAGAACCAACCCCTGAAGTTGCTGGCCGGCCGCCTTGGCCAGCGTCTCGTTGTAGACCCGCAAGGCTTTCTCAACGCCCGTGATCTTCTCTTCGCCGACAGTCCACTCGCCGACATCGACCGGTGACTTGTCCTTGGTCGCCTGGAAGGCGTGATCAAGGGCGGATTCGAGCTCGCCGGCTTCGACCTTGAGCTTCCGGGCCTCGCTGGTGAAGGCCTGGAGGAACGCGGGCGATACGCCAAGGTTCTGGGCCTTGTCCGCGATCTCGACCATCTGCTGCATCTGCTCGCGCGCGCCGCTGATCGCGGCCGTCATGAGCTTATAGGCGCCCACCGCAAGCGCGACCTTGCCGGCGAGATCAACGGCACCGCGCGCCATGGTCGCAAAGATCGCGTCCTTTGCGAGGTCCTTGTTCATGTCCAGGAACTGCTTCGCGATCTGGCGCGTCGCGGTGCCGGTCAGCGACGACGTTTCCCGAAGCTGTTCCTTAAACTGGTCGAGGTTGAGCTTAACCGGAATCGTGAGACTAGCCATTGTCAGCACCAACAAACAGCGCGGACAGGACGGCGCTGGCGAGCATCACGTTCGGCGCCAGAGGTTTCCCGCGAACATGGGCGTCGAGTAACATCTCGACCTCGCGCTCTGGTGTGCCGCCGCCGATCAATCCCAACTCGATAATGCGCTCGACCTCCTCGGCGCCGTAGCTCTGGGCCTCAAAGCGCGCGGCAACCGTTGCCGGCGAAAAGCCCGCGATGCCGCGCCAGGACAGAACGCGCCGAACCCAGGGATTGCTCAGGTCGAACGTATGGGTGCCGCCGGCCCAGGTGATCTCGCGGGAAATGTCAGTCATGTAGAACCTCGCTTACTGCATCGTCGATCGCCTGCTGCATGTCGTCGCGCATGGCGTTGTATGTGGAGAAGAAGAACGGCCGCGCCGGCTGTCGGCTTGTCCCGAATTCGAAACCCAGGGCGTAGTCATAGGCCTCGCCGCTGCCTTCGCGGACTTCCTTGGTCGTCATATCGCCGCCGGCCTGGACGAGATATTCGAGCTCGTTTTCACCCTCGGCTACGGTGCACGAAGCCTCTAAGGCGCCGGTCTCCGGGGACTGCTCAAGGGCGCGCAATGCCTCGCGCTGGGCGTCGGAAAGGCGGAAAGCTTGCTCGCGCAGCACGTCGCTCAGTTTCTCGGCGAGCTTGTCGGGCAGCGATTGCAGGTATGCGTCGAGGTCGTCGTTATGGCCATGTGTCACCATGAAAGAAGCTCCACAGCGTCGGGATGGTCGTAAATCGAGCGGGAGCTGTCGCCGGCCGCAGCGCGCGATACCGCCATCCAAGTCGCCGCAACGCCGTCAATGCGATCGGTGCTCTTGCTCTTGTGGATGATCCGGTTGTCGTTGGCGTCTTTTTGGATCGCGACGTTGGCGAAGTTCCAGCGCAAAACGGGGTGTCCGCCGTGGCGGAAGTTGCCGCTGATGATCGCTCGCTCCAGGACATTGAGGGCCGGCGACTGCGTCACCCACCCCTGACGGATTGTCACGACCGGGTAGCCTTCGTCGACCAAGGGCGCCATGACGCCTTGGGCGAACGCGACGTCAAAGCCGATCTCTTGGACCTGGAAGCGCTCCGCTAGCGATCGGATGCAGTCCGCGACGGCAGCGTTATCGATGACGTTGCCGGGCGTAGCGGTGACGAAGCCGTCTTTGGCCCAGGAAGTGTAATTCACGCCATCGAGGTCACCGCGCTTGCGGATGTCGGCCTCAGGGCAAAAGAAGTGCGGCAGCACGGTATAGCGGTCGCCGTCCCTGAAGCACGCGACCACGGCTGAAAGGTCGGTGGTCTTACTCATGTCTACGCCAACCCAGCACGGCGCGCCGCGCAAGGCCTCATAGTCGATCGGCGCCGCGCCCTTGTCATAGGTAGCCATGTCGACGAAGGGCGAGGTCGAGTGGTCGAGCCAGACGTTGAGCTTGTATTGCAACAGGCTGTCGCGTTCCGTAGGGCTGTCCTTCGCCCGGTTAACGTGTTGGCGAAACCCCTTGAGTGACGGATAGCCATGAGCGCTACCAGGATTGACGCGGCGCCACACTTCCTCGCTGGCATAGTCGGCGTCGGCCGGCGACTCAAAAAGCACCGGAAGGCATGTCGGGTCAGTGATCTCGCCGCGCGCGATCTTGCGGGCGCGTTCGATTACTTCATGGGCGATGTTGTCCTGCCCACGGCCGGCGGTGGTCGCGACCACAAGCAAGCTGTTATCGGTCTTGTCGAGGCCGTTGGTGAGCACCTTCCAAAGCTGATCGCCCCGCCAGACGTGCAGTTCGTCGGCGAGGACAAATGAGGGGGTGCGGCCCTCCTTACTGGGTGCATCCGCCGAGATGACCTCTAGTTCGGTCCCGTCGCTGGGATAGGCGATCTTTTTGGCGCTGTTGAAGGCGTCATAGACCTTCGTCACCGGGACCAGATGCCTGGTGTCCGCCTGGACGATACCGCGCGCTTCCTTGAATGCGATGCCGGCTTGGCTGCGATCGCTGGCCGCAAAAATCACCTCGCCGCCGGACACGCGCTCGGGGCCGATCGTGTGAAGCAGCGCCAGCGCGGCGGACAAGCTGGTCTTGCGGTTGCCGCGCGGGACCAGGATCACAACGGTGCTGACAATCCGGTTGCCGGCGTCGTCGCGCGGCCCATAGATCGCGCGGACAATACGTTCCTGCCACGGGTCGAGCTGGAATTGCTTGCGGAGTAGCGTCGATTTGGGGTGCTTCAGGCGCCGCAGGAATTCGACGGCGCGCTCGCCATAACCGACAGGATCGGGAATGGGCGTGTCGTCGTAGATCCAGCGCGGAAAGGTGTCCTTAGAGGGCGAGCGGGTTGTCATCGTCGCCTTCATTGTCGTTTTCGCGGACTGCCGGTCGCGATCGGGAAACGGGGGTCAAGCCAAGTTCGGCCGCGAGCTGGCGGGCCGTCATCATGCTCTTGTCCTGGGCGCGGAGGAGCTTCAGGTCGATCTCGGTGCGCAACAGCGCTTCCAACTGGCGAACCCTGCCCATGGCGACGCAATAGCTCTCCAGCGAGCCTAAGTCCGCAATGGTGAGGATCCTGCGCTTGGCAAGCTCTGGCATTACGCGGCGCCATTCGGCCTTCGCGTGTTTGCTCAACCAAGACGGCGGGCGGGTCGAGGCGTCGAGCGCGTTGGCGTCGGCGCGGAGTTCTGGTTTTCGACCCTTCATGCCGCAGCTGCCTCGACAAACGCGCGACGGACGGGCAATTTCAAGCAATGAAGAATCTCGAATGGCCCGGCATCGCGACAGCGGCGATGATCATACTCGTTCTGATGATCGCTTTCGATCTCAGCAAATGGCAGCCGATCGCAGCTGCGTTGATCGCCCTCGGCGGCGGCTTCCTCGCCTACAGAGGTGCGATGGAGAAGGTGGCAGTCGATCGCGATGAGCACAGGCGCGAATTCGTGAGGCGACAGCTTGCTCAGTATCTCAAATTGGATATCGCCATCCGCAGCTTTCGCCCGGACGTGCAATTGGTCGACGCAAGGATGGTCTTTTTGGAGGCTGGGGGCATGCTCCCTCCCCAGGATGTGGTGATCCAAGAGCCACCGGAACTCCGAGAGGCCTGGGACCATCTTGACGTATTCCCGCGTCGTCTCATTCGCGAGATTGCAACGATTAGAGCGTCGATTCGCCGTCTCGACGAGATTCTCGCGATAGCGGAGGCTGGGCCGCAAACTTACTTTAGTGGGGATGCCTTGGACGATACCACCGACATCGGAACACTTCACACGCAGGTTAGCGCGATCTCCGAAGCGTGCGGAATTATTCTTGATGGACTCGCGCCAGAGATTGAACGATTGGCACCAAAGCTTTCGCAAGACGAACGACAAGTAGCGCTCTACGGTGCCCCGGGGCCGGACGATTTCGACGACAATTGAGATCATGAACCAACCCGCTCGCAAGTAACGTCCATTCCGACGCGGCGACCGATCTCGGTAATGCCGGTGACGTTGTAGGACTGCCCCTCATAGAGCAGCCGGTCGTTGAGGCTGAGGGCGGCAAAGTAATACATGCGGAAGGTCAGCAGTGCGTCGGTGGTGTGACCACGAGCGCCTTCTCGATCGTCGGTGCTGTTCTTAAGAAGCTGCGCCCGCATGGTGGCGAACGTGGTCCAGGTGTCGATCACGCTCCCGTATAGGTCGAGGCCGGTGGTGCGGCGCTGGATCTCAATGATCCGGTCGAGGTTGCCGGCCCTCATGCCGCTCTCGCTTTCACGACGGCCGCGACGTTGACCACGCCGTGGCTATAGGAACCGTGGGGGTCGCGCATATACCGGGTCTGGGTGGCCTGCATGTCGTGAACGGTGAAGCCGTCGATCGCCAGCACGCCATCCGCCTGGGCGTCGATCCGCAGCGCCGCCACGATGGCGGAAACGGCCTCTTTGCATTGGACCAGGCCGGGCTCAGCAAACCAGACGTGCAGCGTGGCGTGCGTCGTCGCGTCCCACCGCCGGAAGATCGTCTGGCCCTCGCCGATATAGACGGCCGGCATGATCTCCGGCCGACCATTGGCATCCATTACGTGATCAGCCTGGACCAGGGCCATCAATTCCGGGTTCGCAATCAGGCGCGCTCGAATGGTCTTTTGCAGAGGATGCGAGGGGTCAGAAGCGGTCATTTCAGAAGGCAAACGCGCGGTAAGGGGCCAACAAATCGAGGAAACCGAACGGCAGAGCCATGGCGGTGACGCCAACCAAGCTCGCCTCGCGGTTCTGGTAGAGATGCGCCGTCAATTGCAGCACGGCCTCCCGAATGGGCGCCGGCGCGCTGTCCGCGTCCGGATCGCCGGCCGTGTAAGCCGAAACCCACGCCTTTGCCGCCGCCAGCTTGTCGGTAAGCAAGGCGTCGTCGGCGTCTAGCGTGACGTTCAGGTGGGCCTTGGCTTGGTCCAGGGTGATGCCGGGCATGGTCGAAAATACTCCAATTAGACGCTCTCTTGCGCGACCCGAGAGCACCGGTCGCGGACGATTTCTTGAGAGTTCTGACCCACCCCCGGGGTAGCAGCGGCATGGCGGTGTGCTTCATCGCGTTGTGCGGCGAGGTGCTGGTCGAGGCCATGACGAAGCTCAGCCATCTGCTCTTCCATCTGGCGGACGAACGAACGGACCGAGCGCGTCATCTGTCGATGTGCGGCGTGCATGTCGCGCTGCCAGCCGCGAAGGGCCGGTAATTCATGAGCAATCGACTGGGCAGCAACTCGCGTGGCTCTGCGACCTTGCTTGCCTATTGGCGTCGTCAGGGTCTCTTCAGCGGACCAGCCTAGGTTCAGCCGCTTGGTGATTGTGTCCGAACTGATGCCGGTGAGCTTTGCCCATTCACTCACGGGACGCGACATACCGTTGAATTCGATCAGGCGCATGGGTCTACTTGGACCTTTCGAGGGATTGCTTAGTGCTGTTGTGGTGATGGGCGCAGAGCGGCTGCCAGTTGCCCTTGTCCCAGAACAAGGCACGGTCTCCACGGTGCGGTTTGACGTGATCGACCACGACCGCAGGCTTGCCGCACATGGCGCAATGGGGATGCTTGTCCAGGAATGTGCGCCGCGCCTTAGACCAGCGGCTGTCATAGCCGCGATCATTGGCGTTGGGCCGGCGCTTGTCCGTCTCTCTACGGCGTTGGTTTTGGCATACGCACCGAGCATCGCCGGCGACGATGCGTCCGCATGCACAGACACGACCACACTTGTAGGGCATCAGCGCGCCTCCAATGAATGGACGGTGAGATCGCCGATGGCGTTGAGGTCGGCCTTGGTAGGCTGCTCGCTGCCGGCCTGGTCGTCTTTGCCGCTGCCGAAGATGGCCTTGAGCATGTCGAGGCGGCCGGTGTGAGCGCTCATGATCTCAGCGGGCGTTGCATCCCAGGTCTGGGAAGGCGACCAAGACAACCAACCTGTGCCGATCTGGAAAAGCTTGGTGAAGTATTCGTCAAAAGTCATGGGTTTGCCGATTGATTTTTGGTCGCCCGATTGGTCGGCGCCACTCAAGATCAGGACCAATTCCAGCAGTTGCTCACGCGCGTCCAAGATGTCGCGGATGGATGCGACCGGAGTCACGTCGCTGGTCGCTGTGATCAGGTCCATGCTGGCCGTGTAACTGCCGTCAAGGATGGCTTGGTAGAGCTCCGGAAAGCCGTGTTTATGATGGAGCTGGAATGCGGCCCGCAGCGACGGCTTGAGGTCGAAAGACCCGTTGCCGAGCTGGAGGGCAAAAGTGTTCGCTGCGAGCCGCATGTTCATGTCCTCTTAGGTCGCCGAGACCTTGAGCTTCACGAAGCGATCGGGATGGGTCACGTCGGCGCCGACGCGCTTGCGCGCATGGAAACGGACTTGGCCCTTGGTCGCCAGCGTGTAGGGATCACGGAGGATCGAAATGCCGACGCGATCGACGATGCGGTAACCTTTGAGGTCGCCGAACATGACCGGGAAGGCGTTCGCAGCGATGTCGGGCATATCGACCGCCTCAACGATCGGGCGGCCCAGCAACGTAGTCGGTGCGCCGTCCGAGATCGGGTCCAGGACCAGATAGCGACCCATGCCATCCTTCCAAAGGCGGATCGCGCCGAGCGTGTTGCGGTTCATGAGCCACACGCCATTGTGGGCATGTGCGCCCGGGAGCTTGTGGAACATGTTGATGAGCACGTCGGCGGGCGTGGAGGCCGGGAAGTTGGTGGCGTTGCCGGTGACGACGGTGGTGATGCCGGTCGCGCTCAGAAGGCCCATCGGCTGGGTGGTGCCGTTGCCCTTGACGAAGTGGGTGCCCTCGCCAATGCCGAAGCTCTCGCCAAACTCGCTGTGAAGCTCACCTTCCAGGCCGTAGGCGTTGTCTTCCAGGAGCCAGTTCGAGATGTCCGTATAGGTCGCATACTCATACGGGGTGATGCCGATCTGCTCATAGGACGGCTCGCTCCCGGTGCGGTCCTCGGTTTCGCCGACGATCACGGCGGCGGGGCTGCCGGTGCGGCGGGGATACTTGACCTGCGACGCGCCGATGGTGCGGACGTTCGCATACTGCCGGATGGGCGAGAATTGGCGCAGGAGCTTCAGGATCTCGCTGCCGAATTCCGGCGGTGCAATCGCCTGGTTGTTGCTGACGACAAGAGACTTCTTTTCGAGGTCATCCATCTTGTCGGCGCCGCCGCGAAGGAACGACTCGAAAGCCTTGGTTTCGATCTTGGATTCGTTGTCGTTCGCCGCCGACTTGTTGCCGGGACGATTGACCTTGGCCTCGATACGGTCCAGGCGCTCTGTGAGCTTGGTGGCGTCGTTGGCCGCCTTCGTTTCGAGGGCCGCCTTCAGGTCCGCCAGTTGCTTGGCAACGTCGGCGATCGGGTCACCGTCTTCGCCGGCATCCTTGAATTCCAGTGCGTTCGCAGTCTTCATTGAGGTCGTCTAGCTCCTAGTTCAGCGTTGCCGTGAAACGCTTGATGAGGTCGGCCACGGCACGCGCCGCGTCGTCGGATTTCGTGCCGGTGATCCGGGCACGGGAATGAGCGGGATCGCGAACCAAGCTGATCTCAGCGAGGTCGAGGGCGTCGATAATCCGGCCATGGGCCTGCTTACGGGACGCCTTGGTCCGGAAGCCGATGGAAAGGCCGGTGACGAGGCCGGTCTTTAGCATCGCGCGAATTGATCGCGCGCGCGGCTGGTCTAGGTGAAGCTGACCTTTGACCGTCAATCCGTCTTCGGTTTCCTTCACTTCGTTCCAGGTGCCGACCAAATCGTCGGGACGGTGCTGATACAGAATCGGCAGGTCGGGAAGGATCGATCCGAACGCGCCCTTGGTGATCAAGTCGCCGTAACTATCGGGGCCGGCGTTGAACGGCCATGCGATGCCAGTGATCTCACCTTCATCACTCACGCTGAGCGTTGCTTTGACTTCCAGGCGATCCATTGCTTAGTCCCGGAACACTTCAAACGCGGCGGTGAACGTCTTGGCAGAGCCCGGCGCCACGGCGGTGCGGGTTTCGAGAACAAAGAAGACGTTCTTCGTGCCGGCGGACGGATCAAAGATGATCTCTGATCCTGCGAGCGGAGCGCCGATACCCTTCACGGTCGAACCAGAGAATTTCTGGTCAAGCGTGATGTTGAACGCACCGAGATAGTTGCTTTCTGACAGCGCGGCGGCGAACGCGGCGTTGTCGCCGGATGCAAATGTTGGGGCGTCTTTGAAGACGTGCACGTAAAGGTTCGCGTTGAACCATGCGAGGTCGTTGACCTTGACGCGGCATCGGCGAAGCACGCCGGTAGTGTCATTGTCTCGCGACGCTGCGACGGGAACGCCGGAGCATGATGAGGCGGTGGCCGATTGTGCTACGATATCGCCAACAGCGTAAGCCAGCGTGTCGGCAGGACGCTGAAGCGATCCAGATACGACTGCACTGTTGCCGGTGATGGGCAACGGGTTGTTGTCGGCAATGGGCGTGCCGGTAGCGAAGCTCACTCGTCTGTTCCTTTCGATGGATTCCCGAACAGCGTCCGCTCAAGGATCTTGACGGCCAGTTCGTAGGTTTCGATCAGAGCGCGGCCATCGACGTAGGCCACGATCAATTCGCGCGCGCGCTTGGGCGTCGTGCCGCCGCCGATGAGGGCGAGACGGATTGTTTCGGTGACGTCTGCCTGGGCGAAGTTGCGCGAGAACAGCCGGTTGGCGATCATGCCGATGCCGGAGCCGCACTTGGTTTCGAGCTCGCCGATCAGCGCCGGCGTGAGCCTGAACGCATGTTCGCCGTCGCCGAAGAAGGTGGTGTAAGCGGTCATGGTCATTGTCCGAACGCCGTCTCGATTGAGCCGGCGTTGTCGGCGTAGACGTTGATATCCTCCACGTCAGACCAGGCCTCGATCGGCGTCGAGCCGACTAGGACCTCGCCATAGATCAGGGGGATTGCGTTGCCTTGCCGGCCCGAATTGCCGATGTTGCCGCCATTGGCACTGAGGGCATTGGAAGCTTGCGTATCTTGGCCCGCCGGCTTGGTGAGCAGCGTTGACGCGCCGGAGAGCGCGAGGCCAAGACCGATCGCGGCAACGGTGCCATAGGTAGTGCCGGAGAGAATGCCGGACGCCGCAAGCGGCGTAGCGAGCACACCGCCGGACATGAAGATGGCGCTTCCGACTAGAGCGGCACCGAGCACGACCTTAGCGGTGCCCTTAGCAGTGCTTGATTTGGCGCCCTTGACGATCGGAAAGATATGCAGATCGGCGATTCCCAGGTTGAACTGGTTGACGAGATCCAGGTCGAGCTGCATCCCGGAGCGCTTGTCGCCCCGCACGATCTTGTAATAGCCCTCCTGGATCGCCTTCACGAAGCGACCAGGAAAAGCGCAGTTAAGCGCGCGCAGCGCTTCGCCAGCCGTCGAAACATCAAAACGATGCGAGGCGCCGAATTCTTTGCCAAGCCGGCCGTGCAGGCGAACGGTTCGCATCATCAGGCGGCTTCCTTCTCGCTGTCATTGGCGCCGCCGGTATTGAGCGCACCGCCGGCATGTGCAGATGAGGTGTTGAAGTTCTCGAATACGTCGCCGCCCTCATAGGCCGGCAAACCAAAGCCGATCTGGCGAGCTTCATTCGGATTGAGGATGCGCGCCGAGACGGTGACGCTAAGGGCCTGGGCGCGGGCAAGTAAGTCGGCGCGAGCGAAGCCATCGATATTGAATTCGATGGCATACTGGTCGCGCTCTTCCGGCGTCAGAAGCTTCAACTCAAGCTCTTGCTCGAATGACTTCAGCCTGGGCAGCAAAGCCTGGGATAGGAATTCTTGGCCGATCGATTCAATCGAGCGAGGTTGAGCGCGATCGACCTGCATCAGCATGTGGAGCGGCACGCGGAATAGCCGCGCGATCTCCGCGACGGCATAGGTCCGCATTTCGAGAAACTGTGAATCGACACTGTTGAACGTGAGCGGCTGCCAAGCGGCGTCGAGAGGAAGGACGGCGGTGCCGCCCGACTTGTCGCCGCCCTGCGAGGCCTGCCAGGAGGCCTTCGCGGTCGCGACTGTTTCCGGCGTTGCGTTGCCCTTGAGGCTCAGCACACCGGACGGACGCGCGGCGTTGCCGAACAGGCGCGAGGCGTGACGCTCAAGCACGAGCGCCAGCGCAATGGCGTTGCGGCCTTCGCCGACAAGGCCCTTGCGCGCGTCATAAGCCGGCGTCGGGATATGGATCAGGTCCGCGCCGTCGATCTGCCGACCGTTCAGCTTGTAGGTCGGTTCAACGTCGCTGGTATCGACGGCCACAGATTGGGTTTGCGGATCGAGCCGGATCAGTTCGGCAGGCTTGCCACCGTCAACGCGATTGATGAGCGCAAAACCGCCGTGCGGCTGCAACAGCGCGTCGGCCACAAGCTGGGTGCGAAACAGCACGGCGGGCGCAAAGCTGTTGGGCGCGTCGTGCAGGAGCTTATAGAGCGGATGGTAAGTGGCCTTCTCTTTGCCGCCGTCCGGGAGCTTCTTGTAGACGTGAAGGGGGAGCGAACCGGCCGCCTCAGAGATCGAGCGGACTGCGCACGCGACGGGCGCGCACGTCATGGCACTGTGGGGCGTAACAGTTACGCCGGCCAGCGTCGGGGTCGCGCCGAATAGATCGAAATAATAGCCGCTGCCGTCAGCGAGGCTGGGCGCGGCTTTGGTCTCGATACCGAGAAAGGACTTGAGGCGGGACGCGATTGACAAAACGACACAGCACAGAGGTTGGCCCGCTGGTTAAAGCGGAGCGAGGAATCCTCTGTGATGTGCAACTTTGTTTCGGAATCTGATCCCGAAACGTCATAATATGATGCAGGGCAATTGCGGCAAAAATGAGTCGCGGCTACGTGGTCCGGTCTCGAAAAGCGGTTACGAGTGGCACCGATTTCGAAGTGCTCAATCTCGCATAACTATCTGATTTTATTGGAGAAGTGGTGTTCTGGCTGGGGAACCTGGATTCGAACCAAGACAAACAGAGTCAGAGTCTGTTGTGCTACCGTTACACCATTCCCCACCGAAGTGCTTGATATCACAAGACTTTCTTCGGAAGCTTTGCAAGCCGCAGCAAAAGTTTTGCAAATCAGCGGCGCGCTGGCGCTCATATAGCCGCGCCGGCGTTCGCGGTCTAGCCCCTCTGTAAGCATCGCAGCTTGTTCTCGCTGCGTTCGCGCCGTAGCGGCATGTCCGCCCTCACCCGCGGCCGGCTCCGGCAATCAGCACCAGGAGACCTGGCACGCCTGCCTCGACGACGTCCACATGCCACGATCAACGGGCGCGCCGGCGTGCCGCTTCACGTCGATCAATGGGGATGGTCTGTCGGCTTTACCCAGGCATGATGCGCGCGCTCGACGCCGGCACGCCGCAGCCGGCGATCGCCCGCACGAAGCGCGAGCGGGTTTACAGCCTGATCCGCTGACTTAATCGCCCAAGACCACGGATCGCTTGCCATAGAATTCACCGACGCAATCATTCGGCAGCTGGCCCGGATTTTTGGTTAGCTCACCGTCCATCAGCATGGACGGCTTGACCGATCTCTTGGGGACGACAACATCCAGGTCCTTGGTCGTCCGAAGAAATTGATGCCTCTGGACAACTCTCGCTCCAGAAGGTCGCGAATTGCGACTCCTCGGCGCGGACGTATCCCAGCGCGACGCTATCGAGGAGCAAAAAAGAAAGGAGCCCGCAGGCCACCAGGGCCGTCATGCGAATATGGGCATGATGGCCCAGGGAGGGAAGGAAGCGGGCAGCCAGGGCGACGACGCAGCCCCCTCCGGCAAGAAGAAAAACCACCACCTCATTCCGCCCTCGCGTCGCGAGATCCTCCGCCGTCGCAAAATAGGCAATGACATAAGCGGTGTAGAGACCAGCGAGCACTGCCGCCACGAACCCGACGATCAAGACCAGCAGCCGCGCCGTCGGCCTCGGTTGCGAAGGCACCACGAAGACCGAAAACAACGCCACGAAACCGAGCCAGGCCCACGTCGCAGATTCGGTGTAATGCCGAACCAGCTCGAGCCACAGATAGTACAACCCCATCGAGAAAGAAGCGGCGATCTTCCCCCCTCCGGATATGCCGCCATCCGGACCGCATTCCCCGGTGACAAAAGCAGGATCGCAAGTCCGATGAAGGTCGCCGTCAGCATCACTGCATGGCCCGCCAGTTGCGGGCGAGGATGGTAGAACGCTCGATAAACGGCAGAACCGGCGACGAGGGCCACGATCCAAAATGGCGTGAACTCGTTGGCCAGAGCACCCAGGAAGCCGATTGCGGAGAGAACGACGATTTGGCCGGTCGAGAGCACGGTTTCGTTCGCTGCGGACCGCACCAGCTCAACGAGGATGATGATCACGAAGAGGGCGGGAACCATGTAGGACGCACTGCCCGAGATCCAGTAAAGCATCTCCCGCAGACTGATCGCCAGAACGAAGCTCGCCGCGCAGAGCATTGCACCCGCCAAAAATCTCTCTGGCCACGACAGGCCGGTCCACATTCGACCAGCCCAATAAACGCTGACTGCCAAGAAGATGGCCATGCCGCAAATGAGTATGACCGGATAGACGACCAAATAATCGACGCCTGTCACCTTGCTGACAACGGCGGGGGCGGCGATCGCCACAAGCGAGGTCAGTCGGCCCATCTGGTGCAAATAATAGGATTTGACCATTCCGACGAGACCCATGCTGTTGACGCGGTTCGTCACGCAATAATCGTCGGATTCAGGCATCGCATAGAGCGCGATGGATGCGAGCCAGAGCAGGATGAAGAGAGCGACAGAAGCGGCCACGATAGGCATCACGTCCGGCATGCGGCTTCCGAGGCGCACAGGAAATCCCCCAAAATCGACTGAACAAAGCGGCAGCAACGAGAGAGCGAACAGCCCCGAATGCAACCCTCGTTATGCAACGCGGCACAGAAGATCACAAGGTTCCGCGGGCAAACAATCGAAAGGCTAGTTCGAGCCGCAGACGCGGACCACGATCTCAGCCTTGCCGTTCGCGATCATCACCTGGCCGTATTCGTCCTGCGGCGGGCTCTCCTCGTAACGGAGCGGGATCGTGGTGATCGCTTCCTGCGCTTCGCCGCCCGGCTGCTGCGTGTTCACGTCGAGGATCAGGATCTTCGGATTGATACCTTGCGGCGAGCGCCTGGTCAGCCGGGCCTGCCAGCCATCGGTCGGTACCCTCACGTCGCCGACCATGACCAGCTTGGGCGGCGCGCCCGGCGCCCGGTCGATCCAGGCCTTGAAGGTGTTTCTCAGCAGGACAGTCATGACACGTCTCTCGGAAACCGCGGAGGACATCACGTTCCTGATGCTTCGGCAGCAGCCGACCCACTTTCCGATCGCAGGAACTTTCTTTCCGACCGACGGCTACAGCCGGATTTTCGAGTCACAAGGCAGGTTTCGCCTGCGGAGCGAAGGACGCCACGCGCACCGTGCGCGGGGCCTCGACAGCCACGTCCGCAGCGACGTGCCGGATCCCCTACCGAACGCGCAACGCGCAATGGGCTGGCACGTCGAGGCTGTCAGGCACAACTGGGTTGGAGAATTCTTCGAATGAGGGGCAAGGCCCGCGCTCAGCGGGGCTCGCGAGGAAGCCGAGCCGACAGCGACCCGTCCGTCATTTCCAGATAAGCGACCGCCCCCTACTCCAGCTTGATGTTCGCCGCTTCGATCACCTTCTTCCACCGCTCAGTCTCGGAAGCGATGTAGATCTTGAACGGCTCCGAATCCACCGCAACCGCGGCCGCGCCGAGCTCGGCCATCTTCTGCACCGTCTCCGGCTGCCGCATGAAGGCGCGGATCTCGCCCGACAGCTTTTCGACGATGGGCTTCGGCGTGGCCGCGGGAACGAAGAAGCCGTGCCAGGCCACCGCTTCGAAGCCCGGCAGGAATTCGGCGACGGCCGGGACTTCCGGATCGAAGGCGGCGCGCTTGGGCGTTGCAGTGGCGAGCATCGCGAGCTGGCCGGTCTTCACCTGTGGCAGCAGCAGCGGCACGTTGTCGAAGGCAAGATCGATCTGGCCGCTCAACAGATCCGTCAGCATCTGGCTGGAGCCCTTGTAGGGCACATGTACCATCTTGGTGCCGGTCATCTGTTGAAACAGTTCAGCGGCAAGATGCTGCGAGGTGCCGACGCCGGCCGAGCCGAACGAGACCTTGTCCGGGTTCGCCTTCAGATAGGCGATCAGCTCCGGCACGGTGCGCGCCTTGATCTTGTTCGGATTCACCACGAGCACATTCGGCACGACGCTGATCTGGGCGACCGGCACCAGGTCCCTGTCCGGCTGGTAGCTGAGCTTCGGACCGTAGAGCGTGGGGTTGATCGCGAGCGCGGAGGTGCTGGCAAGGCCGAGCGTGATGCCGTCAGGCGCCGATTTCGCCAGCCGCGTCACGCCGAGGATCGAGCCGGCACCGCCGACATTCTCGACCACGAACGGCTTGCCCAGCTTCACTTGCAGATGGTTCGACACCATGCGCGCGAAGATGTCGGCGGTACCGCCGGCGGCGAAGGGCACAATCACCGTCACCTGCTTGGACGGGTAGCCGTCCTGCGCCTTTGCCGGCGACGTCGCCAGCAGCACGGCTGACACAAGACCAAGCCACATCGATCTCATCGAAGTTTCCTCTACTGCTACTGTTTTGTTGATTGGGTGCCGCGCGCGGCGGAGGTGACTAGAACGCGACCTCGTACATGTTCAGGATCGCATCCCGGCCGAGGTCGCGCGGATTATTGTCGAGCAGGCGGCGAATGGCGTGCGCCTCGTCGGCCATGACGCCGAGATCGCCCTTGGGCACGCCGAGCGCGGACAGACGCATCTCGATGCCGAGGTTCTTGCAGAAATCGTAAGTGGCGTCGAATGCGAGCTTCGCATCGTTCTGCGCCGGCAGGCCGAGCGCCGCCAGCACCGCGACCGTCTTCGCCTCGACTGCCGGCATGTTGAAGGCCAGCGTATGCGGGAAGATCACGGCACAGGCGAGCCCATGCGCGACATGATGGCGCGTGCCGAGCGGATAAGCGACGGCATGCCCGGCGGTGGTGTTCACCGGTCCAAGGCAATAGCCGCCATAGAGCGAGGCCAGGGAGAGACCCGCGCGTGCCTCGCGATCTCCGCCGTCAGCGACCGCCCGCTTGAGATATTGCCCGACCAGCCGCGCGCCCTCGAGCGCATAAAGGTCGATCATCGGATGCGCCTTGCGGCTGGTGTAGGCCTCGACGCAATGCGCCAGCGCATCGACGCCGGTGGCTGCAGTGACCTCCTTCGGAACGGTCATTGTGAGATCAGGATCGACGATGGCGATATCGGCGAGCATGAAGCGGCTCTGCACCGCCTGCTTGTTCTGGCTGACGGGATCGGTGACGAGCGCGCGGGTACCCACCTCGCTGCCGGTGCCCGACGTGGTCGGGATCTGCATCAGCGCGACGCTGCGGCCGGCGACTTTTTCTGGCCCAACGATATCGGCAAAGGCCACGTCACTGGTGCAGAGCACCGCGACCAGCTTGGCGAGATCCATCGCGCTGCCGCCGCCGAAGCCGACCACGAGATCAGGCTTGACGTCACGCGCCATCGCGACGGCCTTCTCGAGATTGGGCAGGTCCGGCTCGGGCTTCACGTCGCCGAACACTTTCACTGCCCCCGGCAGCGCCAGCGCATCGACGCGGCGCGCATTGAACGGATCGGAAATCACCAGCGGCCGCCTGGCGCCGATCCGCTCGGCGAAACGCGCAGCAGCCGTGATGGTGCCGTTGCCGAATTCCAGGATGGTGGGACGTTGGATTTCGATGGGCGTGAAGGCGTTGGTCATCGTGCGCCAGATCTCATGACTTGGAGGCGGAGACGCCAGCGGAGAGCCGCTCGGCATAGTCGATGGCCTCGATCAGGCTGTGCTCGTTGGCAATGCCCTTGCCGGCAATGTCGAAGGCGGTGCCGTGATCGACGGAGGTGCGGATGATCGGCAGGCCCAGCGTGATGTTGACGCCGGAGAGCTCCTGCCAGCGCCCGGTCGCGGGATCGACCTGGAAGCCCAGCAGTTTGACCGGGATGTGCCCCTGGTCGTGATACATCGCGACTGCAGCATCGTACTGGCCGGCGCGCAGCTTGACGAAGATGGTGTCGCCGGGCACCGGGCCGACGACGTCGAGGCCATCGGCGACGGCCTTGGCAATCGTCGGTGCCGAAACGTCGATATCCTGCCGGCCGAACAGACCGCCCTCGCCCGCATGCGGATTGAGCGCGGCGATCGCAATCTTCGGCTTGTCGATACCGAGCCGCAGCAAAGCCTCGTTGGTGAGATCGATCACCATGCGCAGACGCTCCGGCGTCAGACGCTTCGGCACGTCTTCCAGCGCCACGTGGGTCGAGACATGGCTGACGCGCATGTTGCCGTGGGCGAGCAGCATCACCGATCCGCGGACGCCGGTGAGGTGCGCCAGCATCTCGGTATGGCCAGGGAAGTGATAGCCGGCCTTGTTGAGTGCTTCCTTGTTGAGCGGCGCGGTAACAATCGCGGAGGTCCGCCCGGCCTGGGTCAGGCGCACGCCCTGCTCGATCGCCTTGTAGGCAAAGCGGCCGCCATCGGCGCTCAAGACGCCGGGCTTGATCGGGGTGCCCTCGACATCGGCCTGGAGGAAACAGAGGTTCGGCCAGTCAGCATCGTCAGCACTCACCTCCGGAATCGCAACGGCAGCGCCGAGCGCGGCCCTGGCACCATCGAGCGCGGCGCCGCTGCCGATGATCAGGATGCGCAGATCGCCTGTCGCGATCCGGTCCTTCAGCCCGACGCAGGCCTTGACGATGATCTCCGGGCCGATCCCGGCCGGATCGCCCATGGTAATGGCAAGATGACGAGAGGTCATGTCGGGCTCCCCATATTCAGCAAATGATTGTCCCGGAGCAGATCGCGCCACAGCTCGCTGGTGCCGAACGCGCCGGATTTCGAGATGACGTCGACGCCGGCCCAACGGCCGCCTTGCAGCACCGAGCGCGGCAATCCCGGCACGATACGCCCCGTCACCTGGAGCGCATGCGCGCCGAGCGCAACGCATACGGCCTTCAAGGTCTCGCCGCCAGCAACGATCAGGGTTCCGGGCGGATTGAGCGCCGAAATCAGCGTCGTCAGCTCGCGCGCGATCCGCTGGGCGGCCTCGGCGCGCGAAAGGCCATCCGCGAGCGCGAATTTCACCAGCGCCACGCCATCGTCAGCCAGCTTGCGTTGAACGCCTGCGCCCCCCTCACCTTCGGCCAACGCGATGGTGGCTTCGCCACATGCTGCGAGCTGGGAGGCAGTAGCGGCCTGGTCGGAACCGAACAGCCCCAGCACCGGCCGCTTCAGCCGGCTCGGGGCATCGGCGCGATGGCCGCGGGCGAGCGCGCCGGCCAGCCCGCCGCTTCCGCACCAGAGCACGGGCCCCGGCATCTGCCGCGCCATTTCGACGACGCGATCGAGGTCGATGTCGCTCTCGGCATCGAACACCTGAACGCCACCTTGCGCGAGCGTGTCAGGGCCGCCCTGCCGCGCCTCGATACCTTCCAGTTTCAATTGATCCAGCAGGTTGTCGCCGACGCGATGCCAGTCACCCTGTACAGTGCGCGCGAATTGCTGGCCCTCGACGGTACGGCGTCCCTGATAGTCGAAGGCCGGTGCGACCACGCATGAAGCCCAAGGGCCGCCGCGCAGGCAGGCGCCGAGCTCGGCCGCCCAGGCACCGCGGAGCAGGCTGTCGACCTTCTTGTAGGCGATCGTCCCACCCTGAAGCTGCGGCGCCAGCCGTCCGACGATCTCGACGCTGTCGGCTTTCGACCGCTCGCGGGTGCCGCTGTCGATCGCGAGGCTTTGCGCGCCCGGAGCCGCGGGCGAATCCACCCAGGTGACGTCGAACGGTCCGCACAGGCCGACGAACTCCGCCGCGGTGTCGAGCGCGCCGGTGAGATCGTCGGCAAGCAGGCGCACGACCGTCATCGTCATGCTGCTCCCGCGCCAAAGATCTTGCCGGGGTTCATCAGGCCGTTCGGATCGAGCAAGCGCTTGATGCCGCGCATCAGCTCGATATCGAGCGGATCGGCGACACGGGCCAGCCGGACGCGATTGGTGATCCCGATGCCGTGCTCGGCACTGATCGCCCCGCCCTGCGCTGCGGTTTCATCGTCGACGATCTCATTGATTTGCGCCACCAGGGCGGCCGTCGTCACCGGCTCCTGACAATGCGCACGGTCGATCAGGGCGATCACGTGGATGTTGCCGTCGCCGATATGGCCATGCATCACCACGCGGGCATGCGGTACCGCGGCCACAATTCGCGCCTCGACATTGGTGACGAAGTCCGCCTGGCGCTCCAGCGGCACAACGCTGTCGTGCGAGACGACATAGCCGCTGCGCTTGTTGCCTTCGGACACGCTGTGCCTGACGGCCCAGATTGCCTTCGCCTGCGCGAGGTTGGAGGCCAGGGTGACGTCTTCGGCGATGCCGGCCTCCATCGCATCCGCCAGCGCCGTGGCGAGCGGCTCGTCGAGATCGACGCCCGCGAGCGCGTCGGTTAGCTCGACGATCAGATACCACGGCGTCGTCAGCTCGAACGGGATCGTGACGTGCGGCACGGTCTCCCTGATCACCTCGATCTGCGAGCGCGACATGATTTCGAGGCTGCCGAGCCGGTCGCCGACCATACCGCGCAGGCGCGCCATGATCTCGAGTGCCTGCGCGACACCCTGCAATTTCACCAGCGCCAGCGCCGAGCTGCGCGGCGGCGAGAACAGTTTCAGCACCGCCGCGGTGACGATGCCGAGCGTGCCTTCCGCCCCGATGAAGAGCTGCTTGAGCGCGTAACCCGTGTTGTCCTTGCGCAGCGCGCGCAGGCCGTTGAAGATACGCCCGTCGGGCAGCACGGCTTCGAGCCCGAGCACGAGATCGCGCGTCGGGCCGTAGCGCAGAACGGCCGTGCCGCCGGCATTGGTCGAGATGTTGCCGCCGATCTGGCAAGAACCCTCGGCACCCAGGCTCAAGGGAAAGTAGCGATCGACGCTACGCGCCGCGTTCTGGACCTCGGCGAGAATGCAGCCGGCCTCGACCGTGATCGTATTGGCGAGCGGACTGACGTCGCGCACGGCTCGCATGCGGTCGAGCCGGATCACGACATTGCCCGCGTGATCGTCCGGCGTCGCGGCTCCGCACATGCCGGTGTTGCCGCCTTGCGGCACGATCGCAAGGCGCCTGTCGGCGCAGTATTTGACGACGGAGGCGACCTCGGCGGTCGAACCGGGCTTCACCACCGCGACCGCGCGGCCGCGATAGCGCCCGCGCCAGTCCACCACATAAGGCTCCTGGTCGGCTCCGGACGCGATGACGTGCTTGTCGCCGACGATCGCGGCGAGCCCGGCCAATGCATCCTGGAATGAGTTGGACATCAGGTCGCCTCGTCGTCCGTACCGAGCTTAGGCGGAGGCTGCGAATGCCGCAGCATTCGCAAGCAACTCTCTCAACTGGTCCGGCGGCAAGGACTCCAGCGGCGGCCGCAGCCGCTGCCAACCGGCATGCTTGGTGCGATCAGCCGCAAGCGCCTTCAGCGAGGCCATCTGCGGAAATTGCGAGACCAGCTCGCGCGCCTTCACGATGCGCGCCTGCGTCGCCTTGAGCGCCGGATCGTCGTCGCTGTCGCCAAAGTGCTTGAAGACATAGGCAAGACTGCGCGCGACGACATTGGAGGTCGCGGTGATGCAGCCCGCGCCCCCCTTGCGCAGCAGCGGCAGCATCAATGGATCGGCGCCGCCGAGGACCGCGAAGCCCGGAAACCGTTCGACCATCGCCGTCATGTTGGCGAAGTCGCCGGACGAATCCTTGATGCCCGTGAACGTGGCCGGATAGGCCTTGCGCAGCCGCTCGATCAGCGCATGCGAGATCGGCTGCGCCGACATCTGCGGGTAGTGATAGAGGACGACTTTCAGACGCGCATCACCGATGCGCTGCACCACCTCGCTGTAGGAGGCGAAGATTCCGTCATCAGTGACGTTCTTGTAGTAGAACGGCGGCAGCATCACCACGGTGTCGACGCCGACCGAGAGTGCGTGGCGCGTCAGCGCGATGGTGTCGCTGAGCGCGGCAACGCCGGTGCCAGGCAAAAGCCGCCGCGGCGCGATGCCGGCAGCCACCACCGCCTCGAGCAGCGCCGTGCGTTCGGCCACCGAAAAGGAGTTCGCCTCACCCGTCGTGCCCAGCATCGCGATGCCGTCGCAGCCTTCGTCGAGCAGATAGCGACAATGGTCCACGAAGCGCGCATGATCGGGAGCAAGCTCGGCGTCGAGCGGCGTCAACGCGGCGGAGAACACGCCATGAGGGTGCAGCGATGATGTCGACAAAACTTCCTCCGATCGTCAGAACGATGTTGTTCGGAATGCGAACATTTGTTATTTGCTGGTGCAGTCGTAAAATCAGCTCGGCCCGACGTCAAGGGCATGGCTGTCATGGTGGGGCATTCGAGCATGGCCAAGGTCGCAGGGAAGGCCGCGAAGCGCGTATCGGAAACTAGCGCCAAAAATCCCAAGAATTATGTCGCCTCCGTCGGCAAGGCCTTTGCCGTGCTCAAGAGTTTCACCAGCGAAACCTTCGAGCTGACCCTGAGTGAGATTGCCGCACGGGCTGATCTCGATCGCGGGACGGCGTTCCGCCTGATCCAGACCCTGACCGAACTCGGCTATCTCCAGGCCGTTCCGCAAAGCCGCCGGTTCCGTCTCGGCGTCGCCTGTCTCGACCTCGGCTACACCGTGCTGTCGCGCGGCTCGTTGCGGCCGATCGTCGAGCCGCTGCTGCGCGACCTCGTCCCTGCTGTCGGCGATGCGGCCTCGCTCGGAATTCTCGATGGCGGCGACGTGGTCTATCTCGCGCGCGTCGGTGCCGGCCTCGACCGTCACAAGATGGACCGCCGGCCGGGCACGCGCATTCCCGCCTACAGCGCCGCGCTCGGCCATGTCATGCTGGCGCATCTGCCACGCGACCAGCAGATCGAGCGGCTCGAGTTGCGTCCTCGCGTCAAACTGTCGGAGCGAACGCTGACCGATCTCGATGCACTGCTCGCCCGGCTCGATCAGGTGAAGAAAAAAGGCCATGCCGTCTCCGACGGCGAGAATGCCTATGGCCTGCGCACGCTGGCAACGCCGATCTTCGACGCTCAGGGTTTTGTGATCGGCGGCCTGAGCGTCACGGTCGATGCGATGCGCATGGACATGGCGGCCTTCCGCGACCAGGCACTGCCGCGGCTGATGCAGGCGACGGCCCAAGTCCAGGATCTCGCGATCAAGTCGGGATTGACGAGCTGAGCGCGGTGACGGCGATTAGATCACGATGCGATCGAAGTCGGCGGCGATCCGCGTATTCGGAAACACCCTTGTCGCTTCGGCCAATATCTCTTCATCCTCGTACCGTCCCGACATGTGGACCAGCACGAGCTGCTTGACGTTGTTGGCGGCGGCAAACGAAGCGGCTTCGGTCGCCGTGAGATGGCCGTAGTCCCGCGCAGTCGCGGCGTCACGATCGAGGAACGTCGCCTCGATCACCAGCAAGTCGGCGTCGGCGACATGTCGAGATAGACCGTCCGTGGTTTCAGTGTCGCCGACCACGACGAGCTTCCTACCGCCGCCCGGCGGGCCCAGGACGTCCTCCGGATCGATGGTTCGACCGGCGATCACGACCGGTCGTCCGGCGGCCAGTTCTCCGCGCATCGGCCCGTCCGGAACACTGAGCGACGCAAGCCGCTCGGGCAGAAGGTGGCGGTGCGCGGGGCTTTGGAAAGAGAAGCCAAAGCTGTCGGTGTCGCGGTGGCGAACCGGAAAGCAGTCGATGGTGAAGTCGCCGGCATCGATGACCTGCCCCTCGCTCAGCGGCGCGAACGCCACGGGGATCGGCGCCCTGCCCGCGCCCCACAAGCCCGCGAGCATGCGAACGACGATGTCGAGCGTGCCCGGGCCCGCATGAATGGTCATCACGTCGGAGGTCTGCCGCAGCCCCAGCGTCGAGAAGAGACCGGGGATGCCGAGTACGTGATCGAGATGCCCGTGCGTCAGCAGGATGCGGTCGAGCCGGCGAAAGCCGGCGCCGCTGCGCAGCAACTGGCGCTGCGTACCCTCGCCGCAATCAACCAGGATGCGCTTGCCAGCGGCCTCCACCAGGAGGGCCGGATGGTTGCGCTCCACTGAGGGAACGCTTGCCGAGGTGCCGAGAAATGTCAGGGCGAACATGGTCGTCAGCGTCCAGAGACCGACCTCTCCCCGACAGCACCGCAACGGTCCGCACGGTGGATGGCCTCACCGTCCCCAATGCCATGCGAGCAGCAGCGCGTACAAGCCCATCGAGCCAGCATAGAGCGCGGCAAGCAGTGCATATCCCGCAATCTGGCGGCCGAGCGCTGCCTTCGGCTTGATCCACCAGTCGAGCGCCCTGAAGGCGGCCGGCACGAGAAACCAGCCGAGCAGCTGGGTACTCACGAGATTGCCGACGAACAGCGACAGCCAGACCGGCACGCCGTGGCTGTCGATCAGCGGCGCGCTGATGAAATAGCCCCAGAGATAGACCACGGGATAGAGCACCAGCAGGACGATGAGGTTGCTCTTCCAGATCAGGCTGGGCCCTTGCTCCGGCGCCTGCGTCTTGCCGGCCGGGAACCAGAAATTGAAGCCGTAGCTTGCCCGCTTCACGTTCATGCCGGCGTTGAAGCGCGCGCCTTCCTCAAGCAGCGTCTGCCGCAAGGGCGAGTCCAGCCACGCGTTGAGGTTGGCATCGCTGTCGAACGACAGGATGACGATCCACTCGTCGTGCAGGCCCGGGATAGGCCGCTCGATCTTGTGGCGCAGGAACCCCCTGAACTCGGCCTCCGCGGCCTGGATGCGCTGTTGCCATTTGAGGAACGCATCCTCGAGTCCATCCGGGACCTTGAAGGAGATCACGGCGGAGACCGCGCTGTCGCGCTGAACGCCGGTGACGGGAAGGATATGGACGTCCTCCGACCCGACGAAGAAGCGCTGCACGTCCGCGATCAGCCGCGCCCGTACATCGCTCTGAAGCCAGGCGCGGGCAGCGGCCGGGTTCGCGAAACGCAGGATGGTCACCCAGTCCACATGCGCCGGCGGCTGCGGCGGCACGACCTCCTGACTGAGGAAGCCGGGCCACGCCTTCAGCGCCTCGCCGACCTCGCCGTTCCACCGCGCGAACGCGGCAAAGCCGTCGTCGGCAATGCGGCGCTGGATGACGAGGGCGACCGCCTGGGCCGCTGGATCCGGAGATGCGCTCATCGCGACCGTTCGCTTCAGCTCTGCTTGTAGAGACGCTTGCCCATCACCCAGGTCTCGTCGACGCACCGGTCGTCGCCGACCATCATGACGGCGAACAGCATGTTCGCGGCGTCGTCGACCGTGCGCGGACCAGCACCGTCGGCGATCAGCGACTGGTGCCAGGGTTGCGCCAGCTGGCCGCCATTCGGATCGAGCGCGACGAAATCGGCTTCCTTGCCGGGTTCGAAATTGCCGAGCTTGTCGTCGATATAGAGGCCTTCGGCACCGCCGAGCGTGACCGACCAGAAACCGCGATAGGGCGAGAGCTTGTTGCGCTCGGCTTCCGCGAGATCCTTGCGCGCCGGATCGATGCTGCCGTCGAGCATCGTGTTGTTGCACATGCCGACCTTGTAGGCGTCGTCGAGCACGGAGATCATCGAGAAGCGGTTGCCACCGCCGACGTCGGTGCCGAACGACATCTTCACCCGATGCTCGGGATCGGTGGCACGGCCGAGGCGGAACAGACCGCTGCCGAGGAACAGGTTCGAGCACGGGCAGAACACCACCGCGGCGCCCTTCTTGGACATGCGGCGGAACTCGTTGTTCGAGAGATAGACACCGTGGCCGCCGGAGAACTTTGGCCCGACCAGGTCGAACTTCTCGTAGACGCCGAGATAGTCCTGGCAGTCCGGATGCTCGACCAGCACGCCACTGCACTCGGCCGGGTTCTCGGAGATGTGGGTGTTGACCCAGCAGTCCGGATGCTCGTGCTTGAGGCGCTGACATGCCTTGAGCAGCTCCGGCGAAGCGCCGAAGGCGAAGCGCGGCGTGATCGCGTAGAGGTTGCGGCCCTTGTTGTGGTACTGCGCGATCAGACGCTTGCTGTCGCGATAGAAGTTTTCGGGCGTGTCGATGAACTCGGCCGGCGCGTTGCGGTCGATCCCGGTGAGGCCCGCGATCACGCGCATGTTGCGGCGGGCCGCTTCCTCGAACAGCTCTTCTGTCGCGACCGGCGAGGAGCTGGTGAAGGCCTGGCAGGTGGTGGTACCGGCGGCGAGCAGTGCGTCGAGAAAACGCTTCACGCCCTCGCGCGCGTAGTTGCGATCCTTGTACTTGATCTCCTCGGGGTAGATCGACTTCTGGAGCCACGGCAGCAGCTGCTCGCCATAGGCACCGAGCACGCGGATCTGCGGCAGATGGATGTGGCCGTCGATGAAGCCCGGGACGATGATGCGGTCCTTGATATGGGTGATCTCGACGCCCGGATGCGCGGCGGCAATCTTGTCATGGGGACCGAACGCCTTGATGACGCCGTCCGTGACGACCATGAGGCCGTCCTGGTGAAAGCGCGCGGCAGCCTGCTCGTTGCCGATGTGTTTCCAGGGATCGTCGACGAAGTCGAAGAACGTGCCGCGAATACCGACGGTGGTCATGAATGGGTTCCTTCCTTAAGTCTGTGTGGCGTGGCGCGCCGAAGGCAGCGAGATCGCAAGCAGCGTCCCTGCGACGGCGCAGAGGCCGAGATAGAGCCAGCCGATCGGCGCCTGCGTCGCTTCGGGCAACACCGCCGCGATCGCCATGGCGCCGCTCACCGCGAGATAGCAGAGCGCGCTGATGAGGCCGCCGATCAGGCCGTGGTCGCGCTCGAACAGGCCGAGCGCCATGCCGTACATCATCGGGCACAGCACGCCGCAACCGCCGAGCACCAGCGCACCGCCGATCGTGATCGACATGAAATCGAGACCGACGGCCAAGCCGGTCGCAGTCAAGACGACGGCGCCGGCGAGAAACAGCGCGAACGCGCCAAAGCCCATCACGCGGGCCGGCATGAAGCGCGCGAAATGCGCACAGCCGAGCTCGCCAGCGAGATTGACGCCGCCAAGGCCGAGCGCGACGAGGCCGTAGATGGCCGCGGAATAACCGAGGCCGGTCTGGTAGAAGAACGGCGCGACGACGCCGAACGCCAGTTGCGCGCTCGCCGCGGCGGCGAACACCAGCACGAAGGCCAGGAAACCCGGACGGACGAGCGCTTCGCGGAGAATGCTCGCCGTGCGGCGCGGATCGAACGGCGCGCGTCGCTCGGCCGGCAGCGTCTCGGGCAGAAGCAGCACGACGATCGCGGCGACGATGGCCGCAGCGATGGCGATGATGACGAAGACCCCGCGCCAGGACGTCAGCTCGACGATGAACCCGCCGGCCGCCGGTGCGAGCACGGGTGCAAGCCCCCAGGCAGCACCAAGCAATCCCGAGATCGCCGTGAGCTCGCGGCCGCGAAAGCAGTCGGCCGCAACCGCATAGGCGACGACGAGGCAGGTGCAGCCGCCGACGCCCTGCAGGAAGCGCAGCGCGAGCAGCAGCGATGCGCTGGTGGCGAGCGCACAGGCGATGCTCATCGCGATGAGAACCGATAGCCCCGCGAGCAGGACGTTACGGCGGCCGAGCGTATCGGAGGCGATTCCAACCGGCACCAGCGCCAGACTCATGCCGAGCATGTAGGCGGTGACGGTGTTCTGCATCGACGCAGAATCGGTTGCGAGGTCCACCACCATCTGCGGCAGGCCCGGCGTATAGGCATCGAGCGGAATCTGGCTGAACGGCACCACGCATAGCAGGATCGGCACGATCCCGCCCTTCGCGCGACCAGCGTCCGAAGCAACTGCAGTCATGGCTCACGCCCCCTCGATGCCCGCGGGTCCTGTCTTTTCGTGCGTGCAATGAGAGGCGACGATGCAGGTTGCGGATATTGACGCGCGGAGCGTGCCAGAACTGTGTATAAAAACTCTTAGGAGGCCCGCTTCAATGTGGGCGGCCCATGCTCTGGTCCTCGCGGCCTGGGGATGCTCCAACAAAAAATGCGAAAACAACCCCATGCGCAGTACAAATCATTGAAGAATTTCGCTCCGGCATGGCGCTAGCGCGGCCCCCGAGGACGTTTGACACGTCGGGCAGAACAGGCGCAGGACTGCATCATCCCCGCTTGTGAATTCCCGCCGCACAGAAGCCATTAACCGTTCGGAAGGCATCGCCGTTTCGAGCGCAGGATCGGCATCGACCAGGCGCAGATCAGAGCAGGAAGCCGTTGAGAGCTACCAGAAACTGCCGGGGCGACTGAAGCTGCGGCACGTGCGCGCAGCCTGGAATGACCTTGAGTTCGGCGCGCGGCAAACCGGCGGCCAGCTCGTACGACATTGGCGGAGGCGTCGCTTCGTCGTGCTCACCGACCAGAACGAGGGCAGGAACTTTCACCGCGGCAAGTTCGGCGCGGAGATCGAGGCTTGCCAACGCGTCGCATGCGCTGCGAAACACATCGGGATCCGTGTGCAGAAAAGCTTCACGACGATCCCGCATCAGTTCGGGATGCTGCGCCTGAAACTCGGGCGCAAACAGACGTCGCATCGCAACGTCGGTGATCGCCTCGAGTCCCTTCTCCCGCGAGACCCTCGCCATGTTGCGAAACGCCTCGCGGCCGGGCTCCGAGAACGCCGCGCCGCAATCGGCGAGGACGAGCTTGCTGGCGATCTCCGGGTGCCGGATCGCCATCTGCAAGGCGACGAAGCCGCCATAGCCATTGCCGAGCACGATCGCCGGCGCACCGCCCGCAGCCTCCTTCACGGCCTCCGCCATCCTGTCCGCGACAGCGACGAGCCCGCCCTCGACCGCGCGTGAACGGCCGAACCCCGGCAACTCCGGCACGATGGTGCGAAACGATCCCTCAAGCTCGGGCACGATCGCATCGAAGCTCGCACGGTCCGACAACAGCGAGTGGAAGAGAAACAGCGGCGGCCCATCGCCCGATTGCGCGGCGTTGACGGTCCCGTTGGCAAGAAGCCTGTGCATGTCCGGTCTTTCCTTAACTTCGTCGGCGGGATCACGCCCGTTTGCGTGCCGTGGAGGCCCCCGATTGATAAATCAACTGTCAGGGAATTCAAGCATTTGGCTCTTGACGTGAAATATCAGGATTGCCAAATTGAAGCCAACGAGGTCCCTAGAATCATGCTTTTGCGCGAAAACATCTACGATCTTCTCCGATCTGATATTTTAGCGTGCCGGTTCACTCCGGGCGATGAAATGCGGGAACAGGATCTGGCCGAACGCTATTCGGTGAGCCGCCAACCGGTTCGGGATGCGCTTTTGAGGCTGCAGCGCGAGCATTTGGTGACGGTGCAGCCGCGCCAGGGCTACCGGGTCACGCCGATCTCGCTGTCGGACGCCCGCGACCTCCTCCGCTTCCGTCTTGCGCTGGAGCCGGCCTGCGTCGCCGAGGCGATCGAGAGCGCTCCCGACAGCGTCCTGAAATCGCTCGACGAATTTCGCCGCTTCTCCGGCGACCACGAAGACTTCATCGCCTACAATCGCGGCTTCCACTCCGCGCTGGCTCATGCGTCCGGCAATCGCCGCATGGCGACGGCGCTGTGCGACCTGATCGGCCAGGCCGACCGGCTGGTCCGCGTCAGCGTGTCCAATCTGAAGGGTCACGATCCGGCAAAGCTCGTCGCTGAGCACGTCGCCCTGATCGACGCCATGCAGAGCCGCGAAACGCGAACCGCGGCGCGCATCATCAAGGCCCATATCGGGGCCACCGAAAAACGCGTTCTGCCGGCGCTCAAGCGCAACGCCGTCATCGTCGAGGAGAGATCATCATGAACATTCCATCGAAACCCGCGTCGATCGACGTCGAAACCCACGGCAATTTCATCGACGGACGTGAAGTCGAAGCCGGCAACGGCGTGATGCTCGACGTTCGCAATCCCGCGACCGGCGACGTCATCGCCCGCATCCCCAATTCGACCGCCGAGGACATCGACCGCGCGATGAAGAGCGCGCGCGCGGCGTTCGAAGGCAAAGCCTGGGGCGGCATGGACACGCGCGCGCGGGCCAGACTGGTCAACAAGCTCGCCGATGCTTTCGAGGCCAATCTCGACAGCCTGTACCGGCTGGAAACCCTCAACAACGGCCGGCCGGTCAACGAGACCCGCGCCCAGCTCTCCCGCCTGCCCGATTTCTTCCGCTACTTTGCCGGTGTTGCGCTGGCGCGCCGCGACTCCGTCATCCCCGTCGAAGGCGCCTATCTGAACTATACGCTTCGCACGCCGATCGGCATCGTCGCCAATTGCACGCCGTTCAATCATCCACTGATGATCCTGTGCAAGTCGCTGGCCGTGGTGCTGGCGACCGGATGCGTCACCGTGGTCAAGCCCTCCGAATACACGCCGCTGACGACGTTGAAGCTCGCGCAGATCTTCACCGAAGCCGGCCTTCCGCCCGGCGTCTTCAACATCGTGCTCGGCCTCGGCCAGAGCGCGGGCAAGATGCTGTCCGAGCACGGCGACATCAACAAGCTGGTCCTGACCGGCGGCACCGAAGCGGGCCGCATCGCCGGCAGCGCGGCCGCAAAAGTCTTTGCGCATCAAACCATGGAGCTCGGCGGCAAGACGCCGGTGATGGTGTTCGACGATTTCGACGTCGACCGCGCCGTGAACTACGCCGCGTTCGGCGCCTTCATCGGCGCCGGCCAGACCTGCGTCTGCGCCTCGCGCCACATCGTCCAGGCCACGATCTACGACGAATTCGTCGAGAAGCTGCAGGCCAAGACCCGCACGATCCGCGTCGGCGATCCCTTCGACGCGAACACCCAAATGGGCCCCGTGATCTCCGCGCGGCAGCGCGACCGCGTTCTCACCTACGTAGGCTACGGCCACGAGGATGGCGCGCGTCTCGTCACCGGCGGTGTTGCCGCGAAGGTGCCGGGTCACGACAACGGCTATTTCGTCGAGCCGACCGTGTTCGCCGACGTCACATCCGACATGCGCATCTTCCAGGAGGAAGTGTTCGGTCCCTTCACCTCGGTGACGCCGTTCAAGGACGAGGCCGATGCGCTGCGGCTTGCCAACGATTCGCCGTTCGGCCTCGCCGCGGCCATCCGCACCCGCGACGTCGCGCGCGCGCATCGTGTCGCCGCCTCCGTCAAGGCCGGCATCGTCTGGATCAATGATCACCACCGTCTCGACCCGGCCTCGCCCTGGGGTGGCGTCGATGATTCCGGCATCGGCCGCGAATGCGGCACCGAAAGCTTCAACGACCACTTCAACACCAAGAGCGTGATGGTCGCGACCCACGAGCAGCCGTTCGACTGGTATCGCGATACGGCCAACCAGCAGCGCCTGAACTAGCAAAAACGACGAGCGGCCGACCGCCCATAGAAGGCGGGCCGCATCGACCAGAACAACAGTCAGGGGAGAGCGTATATGTCGACAATGGTGAACGCAGGCAGCCGTCTGGATCGGCTGCCGATCGGGCCATTCCACCGCCGCATCATGCTGCTGATCGGCATCGGAATGTTTTTCGACGGTTTCGACATCTATATCGCCGGGACCGTGCTCAGCGTCACGCTGAAGACAGGCTTTTCGACCCTCGCCCAGAATGCGGTTTTCATCTCCGCGAGCTTCGTCGGCATGATGCTGGGATCATTCGGCACCGGCTTCCTCGGCGACCGCTACGGACGCCGCTTCACCTATCAATTCAATTTGCTCCTTTTCGGCGTTGCCTCCCTGGCCGCGGCGTTCTCACCGAACATGGCCTTCCTGATCGCCTGCCGCTTCGTGATGGGCGTTGGGCTCGGGGCGGAGAACGTCGTCGGCTATTCGACGATGACGGAATTCGTGCCCGCGCGCACCCGTGGCAAATGGCTCGGCTTCACGACCGTGTGCGTCGTCACCGGTCTGCCCGTGGCGCTATTGATCGCGTCCGTGGTGGTGCCGCAATTCGGCTGGCGCTCCATGTTCGTGCTCGGCGGCGTCGGCGCGCTCGTGGTGTGGTACATGCGCAAGTCGCTGCCGGAATCGCCGCGCTGGCTGGAAGCTGTGGGACGCACCGCCGAGGCGGAAGCGCTGATGCAAGCCATCGAGAAGGAAGCCGCGCGGGGTCAGCCCCTGCCTCCTCCCGCGGCCACGACACCGATCCCGGCATCTGCCGATCTCGGCACGCTGTTCACCGCGCCCTTGCTGTCGCGGATGATCGTCGGCGCCGTCTGCCTGATCACCATCAACACCCTGCTCTATGGCTTCGTGACCTGGCTGCCCGTGTTCTTCGTCAAGCAGGGCCTCTCGATCGCGACCTCGTTCGGCTATTCTCTGCTGATGGCGCTCGGCGCGCCCGTCGGCTCGGCCATCGGCGCGCTGACCGCCGACCGCTGGGGCCGCAAGCCGACCATCATCGGCGCATCCCTGATCACGGTGATGCTCGGAATCCTCTACCCCATGATCTCCGACCCGATCCTGCTGCCGGCTGTCGGCTTCGCGCTGACGGTACCGATCTACGTCCTGGTCGCCCTTCTGTTCGGCATCTATATCCCCGAGCTGTTTCCGACCGAGGTCCGCCTGCGCGCCTCCGGCATCGTCAACACGCTGGGGCGCGGCGCCACCATCGTCACACCGTTTCTCGTCGTGTCGCTGTTCGAGACGCGCGGCGTGGCCGGCGTGATGGCGCTGATGATCGGACTGCTGGTGGTGCAGATCATCACGGTCTGGGCGCTGGGCATCGAGCCCCGGCATCGCAGCCTCGAGGAGCTCAAGGCGGAGGAATCCGCGTCGCCGGTGCTGAAGGAGGCTTCCTGAGGTTAGCTCTTAGTTGACCTGCGGATGCTCTGACCCCGATGTCGGGGCACAGGAGGTCGTCATGCCCGGGCTTTTCCCGGGCATCCACGTTCTCCGTGCCGTGTCGTTAGGCGTGGATGGCCGGGACAAGCCCGGCCATGACGCTGTGGAGGCGGTCGGCGCCCCTAACGCGGCCCCGACCGGCGGGCAGATCTGGTTCCCGTTGTGCCGTCTCCTCATCTCGCTCACAAAATCGCATGTTCAGCGCCCGGATCGGTTTGCCGAGACGATGTGATACAATGGAGCGCGTGATGACCGCAGATAACGTTGATCTGAATTACGGCTCGATCGGCGCACTGCTGACCGCCCTGCACGCTCGCAAAGTGTCCGCGTCCGAGTTGCTCGCGCATACGATCGCGCGCATCGAGGCGCTGGACGGGCGGATCAACGCGATCATCGTTCGCGATTTCGATCGGGCGAGAGACGCCGCACGCGCCGCCGATGCCGCGCTTGGCCGCGGCGAGCGGCTGCCGCTGCTCGGCATTCCCGTGACCCTCAAGGAACCGTTCAACGTCGCCGGCCTGCCGACGACATGGGGCTTTCCGCATTTCAGGGATTTCCAACCGGCGGAAGACGCCCTTGTGGTCTCGCGGTTGAAGGCGGCAGGCGCCATCATCATCGGCAAGACCAATATCCCGATCGGCTTGCGGGACTTCCAAAGTTACAACGACATCTACGGAGCGACGAACAACCCATGGGAACTCGGCCGGTCGCCCGGCGGCTCCTCGGGCGGATCGGGCGCGGCGCTGGCCGCGGGTTTCGGTCCGCTCTCGATCGGCTCGGACATCGGCGGCTCGATCCGCGTACCTGCGCACTTCTGTGGTGTGTTCGGACACAAGCCCAGCCTCGGCCTGGTCCCGCTGCGCGGCTACAGCCTGCCGCCTGCACTACCCGTCCCCGGCCAGGGCGATCTGGCTGTCGTCGGGCCGATGGCGCGCACCGCCTCCGACCTTGCGCTGTCGCTCGACGTGATTGCCGGCCCCGACGAGACGCGCGACGGGATCGGCTATCGCCTTGCGCTACCGGCCCCGCGGCACGACGATCTCAAGGATTTCAGGATCCTCGTGATCGATACCCATCCGCTGATGCCGACGGGCGATGCCGTGCGTTCAGCCATTGGGCGATTGGCCGACCGGCTCGACAAATCTGGTGCGCGGGTCGCACGTGCGAGCACGTCGCTGCCCGACCTCGCCGACTCCGCGCGGCTCTACATGAAGCTGTTGAACGCAGCCCGAAGCCCGCGCCTGACACCGGCCGCCCTCGCAGAGGCGCAAGGAATTGCCGCGGCGCTCTCGCCCGACGACCGCAGCCTGCAGGCCGAGCGTGCGCGGGGCTGGGGCATGATCCATCGCGAATGGCTGGCGACCGACGCGGCGCGCCTGCAGTTGCAGCAACGGTGGCAGCAGTTCTTCCGCGAGTTCGACGCCGTGATCTATCCGGCTGCCGCCGTGCCGGCCTTTCCGCATGACCAGTCCGAACCGTTCGACGCGCGGCAACTGGACATCGACGGAAAGCTGCACCCTTACGCCGATGCGTGCTTCATCTGGGCGGACCCGGCCTCGACCTGCGGACTGCCGGCGACCGCCGTACCGATCGAGCGAACGCCGTCGGGCCTGCCGGTCGGGGTTCAGATCATCGGGCCTTATCTCGAGGACCGCACGACGATTGCGCTGGCCGGGTTGATTGAACGCGAGTTCGGTGGCTTCGTCCCGCCGCCTTCGCTGCAATCGTCAAATTGACAACGGCGGGCGGCCGTCACGTTCTGTCGGCCGACTGCGCCTCGACCGCCTGCACGGCGACGCTCGCGACCTGACGCAGCGCCTCGCGGTCGGAGCCTGAGGACGCCATCACGCCCATGCCGACCGAGACGGCCGAGACGTAGCGCGCGAGCGCGGCGGGATCAGAGCTCGGCTTGAGATCGCCTTCGGCCTTGGCGCGAACAAAGCGCTCGCGGAGCTGGTCTTCGTTCTCGGCGCGGCGGGCGGCGAGCTCGAAGGGGACGTTTTCGGAGCCACTGCCGCAGGCGATGCCGCCTTGCACGAGCAGGCAGCCGGGCGGATTGGCGGGATCGGTCTGCTTTTCGGCGATGCCCATCAGCATCCGCTCGGCGACGTCGCGGGCAGTCGGCGCGGCGACCACCTCGTCCATCCAGACGCCCCGCAATTTGGTGTAACGGTCGAGCGCGGCCTTGAGCAGGCCTTCCTTGTTGCCGAAGCAGGCGTAAAGGCTCGGCGGATTGATGCCCATGGCCTCGGTGAGCTGGGCAATGGTGGCGCCCTCATAGCCATGGCGCCAAAACACTTCCATCGCCTGGTCCAACGCCGTTTCGGCGTCGAATTCGCGGGGGCGTCCCATGCCCATGTGCCTGTCTCCTCGGAATTCACGTTCTGCCTGAAGCTTAACGCCGAATCCTATCTATTTGTTCTAGCTTTATTTTCTCTGCCGTCTTCCAATTCTTGCGGTATGCCGCTACAATTTTCTTAGTGAATGGTACATAAGTATCTTGCACTGCGACATCCAGCTCCACATCTGTAGTGAACACTACATATCTGGAGCGCGCAAATGCATCCCTCGCAAAACTCCCCCCGCACCGGCCGTTTCCGCCGCCTCCTCGGCGGCGTTGCCATCGTGGGCGCCCTCGCCGTGGCCGGCTCGATCGCGACCGGCCATTACTTACGTGCCGCGCAGGCGACCGCAACGGCTGCGGCAGCTGAGCAGGCCGTCCCTGTCACGGTCGCGCTGATCGAACCGAAGCAGACCGTGCTGTGGGACGATTTCTCCGGCCGGCTCGAGGCCATCAACCGTGTCGAGCTTCGTCCCCGCGTCGCGGGTGCGATCCTTGCGACCAACTTCACCGAAGGCGCGCTGGTGAAGGCCGGCGACGTGCTGTTCAAGATCGATCCGGCGCCTTACGCAGCAGAGGTCGACAAGGCCAACGCCCAGCTCGAGGCTGCCAAAGCGCGCGTCGTGTTCACCCAGAGCGAGCTCGAGCGCGGCGCGCAGCTGGTCGGCAATGCCGTGGTCACACGGCGCGACTACGACCAGCGCGACAATGCCAATCGCGAAGCCATCGCCAATGTGAAGGCGGCAGAAGCGACGCTCCAGACCGCAAAGCTCAATCTCGACTACACCGAGGTGCGTGCACCCGTGGACGGCCGCGTCGGCAAGTTCGAGATCACCGTCGGCAATCTCGTCGCCGCCGGCACCGCCTCCCCGGTGCTGACCTCGCTGGTGTCGGTCAATCCGATCTACGCATCGTTCGATGCGGATGAAGAGGTCGTGCTGCGCGCGCTGAACTCGATCGCGGATGCCTCCGGCAAGCGCGGCAATCTCGACCAGATCCCGGTGGAAATGACGACATCCGGCGGTCTCTCGGCGAGAGGTCATATCCAGCTCATCGACAACCAAGTCAACGGCCAGAGCGGCACCATCCGGGTCCGCGCGGTGTTTCGGAACGAGGACGGGCGTCTCATCCCCGGCCAGTTCGCCCGCGTACGCATGGGCCAGCCGAAGCAGCAGACGCTGGTGATGATCGACGAGCGCGCGATCGGCACGGACCAGGACAAGAAGTTCGTGATGGGGGTCGGCGACGACAGCCGCGCGGTCTATCGGCCGATCACGCTCGGCGGTTCGGTTGACGGCCTGCGCATCGTGACGGCGGGGCTGAAGCCCGGTGATCGCATCATCGTCAATGGCCTGCAACGCGTGCGTCCGGGTGCTCTCCTCAAGACGGAGGTCGCGGTGATGGGTGCGCGGGGACCGCAGCAGGCCTCCAACCACAGCAACCAGGACGTGGTGCAACGCTAGTTACATCATTCCGGGCCGCGTGCCCGGAATAACGACGTCATAGAGCTACCAAGACATCGCATCTCGATTCCGGGTTCGCGGGTATTTCCCGCGTCCCGGTAACGGGAGAGCTGTCTCTCTTGCAGGGGCAAGGCCATGAATCTCTCAAAGTTCTTTATCGACCGTCCGATCTTCGCCGGCGTGCTGTCCGTGCTGATCTTCCTCGCAGGCCTGATCTCGCTGTTCGCGATGCCGATCTCCGAATATCCGGACGTGGTGCCGCCCTCGGTGCTGGTGCGCGCGACCTATCCCGGTGCCAACCCCAAGGTGATCGCCGAGACGGTGGCAACCCCGATCGAGGAGCAGATCAACGGCGTCGAAGGCATGCTCTACATGTCGAGCCAGGCGACCACCGACGGCGCCATGACGCTGACGGTAACGTTCCGGCTCGGCACCGACCCCGACAAGGCGACGCAGCTGGTGCAGAACCGCGTGCAGCAGGCCGAGCCGCGCCTGCCAGCCGTGGTGCGCCAGCTCGGCATCATCACCAAAAAGTCGTCGCCCGACCTCACCATGGTCGTGCATTTGCTGTCGCCCAACGGCCGCTACGACATGACGTATTTGCGCAACTACGCGGTGCTCAACGTCAAGGACCGCCTCGCGCGGATCGACGGCGTCGGCGACGTCCAGCTTTACGGCGCCGGCGACTATTCGATGCGGGTCTGGGTCGATCCGCAGAAGGCGGCCGAGCACGGCCTGACCGCAAGCGACATCGTCAAGTCGATCCAGGCACAGAACGTCGAAGCCGCCGCCGGCGTCGTCGGCTCGTCGCCGAACGTCAGGGGTATCGACCTGCAAATGTCCGTCAATGCGGAAGGACGGCTTGCGAACGAGGAGCAGTTCGGCGACATCGTGGTCAAGACCGGCACGCGCGGCGAAGTCGTGCGGCTGCGCGACGTCGCCCGCATCGAGCTTGGCGCCTCCGAATACGGCCTGCGCTCGCTGCTCGACAACAAGCAGGCCGTGGCGATCCCGATCTTCCAGGCGCCGGGCTCCAACGCGCTGGAGATTTCCGACCACGTCCGCGCCACCATGGCCGAGATCAAGAAGAACATGCCGGAGGGCGTGTCCTACCAGATCGTCTACGACCCCACCCAGTTCGTGCGCTCCTCGATCGAAGCTGTCATCCACACGCTGCTGGAAGCGATCGCACTGGTCGTGCTGGTGGTGATCCTGTTCCTGCAGACCTGGCGCGCTTCCATCATTCCACTGCTGGCAGTGCCGGTGTCCATCGTCGGCACCTTTGCGGTGATGCATCTGTTCGGCTTCTCCATCAACGCGCTCAGCCTGTTCGGCCTCGTGCTTGCGATCGGCATCGTCGTCGACGACGCCATCGTCGTGGTCGAGAACGTCGAGCGCAACATCGAGGGTGGCCTCTCGCCGCGCGACGCCACCTACCAGGCGATGCGCGAGGTCTCCGGCCCGATCATCGCGATCGCGATGGTGCTGATCGCGGTGTTCGTGCCGCTGGCCTTCATCTCCGGCCTCACCGGGCAGTTCTACAAGCAGTTCGCGCTGACCATCGCGATCTCGACCGTGATCTCGGCCGTCAACTCGCTGACGCTGTCGCCGGCCCTATCGGCCCTTCTGCTGAAGGGACACAACGAGCCGAAGGACAAGCTGACGATCATCATGGAAAAGGGCCTTGGCTGGTTCTTCCGCGGCTTCAACAAGGCCTTCACGCGCTCTTCGGACAATTACAGCGGCACCGTCACCAAGGTGATCTCGGGCAAGGCTGCGGTGATGGGCCTCTATGTGGTGCTGGTCGGCCTCACCGCCTTCCTGTTCCAGCAGGTGCCGAGTGGATTCGTGCCGGGCCAGGACAAGCAATATCTGGTCGGCTTCTCGCGGCTGCCCGACGGTGCAGCGCTCGACCGCACCGAAGAGGTCATCCGCAAGATGAGCGACATCGCGCTGACCCAGCCCGGTGTCGAGAGCTCGGTCGCGTTCCCGGGCCTGTCGATCGCCGGCTTCACCAACTCATCCAACGCCGGCATCGTGTTCTCGACGCTGAAACCGTTCGACGAGCGCAAGGGTCCGGCCCTGAGCGGGAACGCGATCGCGGCCGATCTCAACAAGAAATATTCCGGCATCCAGGAAGCCTTCATCGCCATGTTCCCGCCGCCGCCGGTCAACGGCCTCGGCACCATCGGCGGCTTCAAGCTGCAGATCGAGGACCGCGCCGGTCTCGGCTATGAAGCGCTGAACGAGGCGACCAAGGCGTTCATGGCGGCGATGCAGAAGGCGCCGGAGATCGCCGGCGTGTTCTCGAGCTTCCAGGTCAACGTGCCCCAGCTCTTCGCCGACATCGACCGCACCAAGGCGCTTCAGCTCGGCGTGCCCGTGACCGAAGTGTTCAACACCCTGCAGATCTACCTCGGTTCCTACTACGTCAACGACTTCAACAAGTTTGGTCGCACCTACTCCGTCTATGTCCAGGCCGACGCGCCGTTCCGGGCGCGTGCCGACGACATCAGGCAGTTGAAGGTGCGCTCGTCCTCGGGCGACATGGTGCCGCTGTCGGCGCTGCTCACGATTCGCCAGAGCGCCGGACCTGAGCGCGCGATCCGCTACAACGGCTTTTTGTCGTCCGACATCAACGCGGCCGCCGCGCCCGGCTTTTCATCGGGCCAGGCGCAGGAGGTCGCGACGCGGATCGCGGCGGAGACGTTGCCGCCGGGCTTTGCCTTCGAATGGACCGACCTGACCTATCAGGAGTTCATCGCCGGCAATTCCGGACTCTGGGTGTTTCCGCTGGCGATCCTGCTGGTGTTCCTGGTGCTGGCGGCGCTCTATGAGAGCCTGACCCTGCCGCTCTCGATCATCATGATCGTGCCGATGGGGCTGCTGGCTGCGATGTTCGGGGTCTGGATCTCGAAGGGCGACAACAACGTCTTCACCCAGATCGGGCTTATCGTTCTCGTCGGCCTCTCCGCCAAGAACGCGATCCTGATCGTCGAATTCGCGCGCGAGCTCGAATTCGCGGGACGCACGCCGATTCGGGCGGCGATCGAGGCGAGCCGCTTGCGGCTGCGCCCGATCCTGATGACGTCGATGGCGTTCATCATGGGCGTCTTGCCGCTGGTGCTCTCGACCGGCGCGGGCTCGGAGATGCGGCGCGCGATGGGCGTCGCGGTGTTCTCCGGCATGATCGGCGTCACCGTGTTCGGCCTGTTCCTGACGCCGGTGTTCTATGTGCTGCTCCGGACCGTCACCGGCAACAAGCCGCTGGTGCATCACAGCAGCGACACCAGCGCGGCGCCGGTCCAGGGTCTCAAGCACGAAGGCGCAGGCCACTAGATCAGGGAAATCCCTGAGAGCAGCAACAGAACGAGCACGGTCTTGCGAAAGACCGTCTCGTTGACCCGGTGAAAGGCGATCACGCCGAGCGCTGAGCCTGCGAACAGCGCCGGCAGGCTGATCGCGAGGTCGACGAACACCTTCGACGATAGATCCTGGTGTCCGACCAGCAGCGCGATCGCGAAGACCTGCATCGCGGCGATGAACGGCTGCACCAGGCCGCGCTGCTCGCTCTTGGGCATGCCGCGCATGTCGCACCAGATCGTGGGGATCGCGCCGGGCATCGCGGTCAGGCCGCCGACCAGCCCTCCCCCGAACCCGATCAGTGCGACCCAGGGCCGGCCGACGGCTTCGCCCGCCGTCACCAGCGTCGGCCGCAGCAGCATGTAGGCCGCATAGAGCGCGACGATGATACCGAAGCCGCGCCGGAGCAGATGCGTGTCCGTGCTCTGCAGCAGCGACACCGCGATGGGAACGCCGATCAATCCGCCGACGATCAGCAGCAGACTGCCCTCCCACCGGATGCTGCGCCGAAGCGCCCATAGATTGGTGGCCTGCACGCCGATGCTGCACGCCATCATCAGCGGCACGGCCTCCAGCGGCTGAAACACGCGGAGCAGAATCGCGCCCGCCACGGCCGAGAACGCGAAGCCCGAGAGCCCCGAGACGAAAGCGCCGGCGAACACGGCGACGCTCACGAGAAGGCTGGTCGTGATATCAGGCACGATGCGTTCTCCGGGTCAATCGTAGGGTGTCTGCGTCGCCGGGACATCGGCAGTCCCGGTGCAGAGCTCCGCATCGTGCGAATTCAGGAGAGGCCGAGCGACCGGCTGCGCGTGCGAACGCTCCAGCATTGCCAGCCCGACCAGTTGAAGCGTGACGAGCGCCGCCGTCAGCGCGGCTGCGACAATATTGACGTTACGCGCGTTCGAACGTGGTGCGGCCGGCCGCGCGCTCGCGCGGATCAACTCTGTTGGCATTTTCAAAAATATCCTCTTCATTGCAGACGGGAATCATTTCATTCAAACGCGACGTTCCGTGCGACTGCTCCAGCAAATGGCTGTAGCGCCGCAACACGCGCTTCGCGTCGATCTCGCGCTGCGCGCGGAATGCCGCGCCGATGCGCGCGACGATGTCGCGGAACTTGCCGGCCGGAGCTGGTGACGCCTTTCGCATGACAATCTCCTCTCAACTTGTGCGAGAGATTGATGAGGTTCACTTCCGCTTGCTGTGAGTTGCTTCACACGAAGATCGAACGCGTCGAGCAAGAAAACGCGTGAGTTCTCGTAGAAGAGAGCGCGGAGAATCGCGTCATTCGATCGAACGACCCGCGATAACTTTCTAATGATGCTGCTGTTTGAACCTATCGCGAGCCGGAGCGACTCGCCTGCGCCTTCGGAAAGCGCGTCAGTGCAGAACCGGATTGGAAAATCCAGCCGCGAGCTTCACGAGGTCCGCCTGTCGCGAGACGCCGGTCTTCGCGAACACCCGATGCAGATGCGTCTTCACCGTCGTCTCCGCGATGCCGAGCGCCACGGCCGTCTCCGGCACACCGCCGACCTCGACGATCGATTGCATGACCCTCAGCTCCGCAGGGGTCAGTTCGAACGCGCGGTCGATGAGGCCGGCACATGAGCGGCCGTCGAGTTCCGCCTTCCAGATGAACAGGGCGCCGACCGCCGACATGCGCTCCGCCGCGCCTTCACGCAACAACGACGGCAGCGCGATGACGTGCGCGACGTAGTAGGAGCCGTCATGCGACATCAGCGGAATCTTTCGCCCGCCGGCCGCCGCGACGGCAACCTCGCCTGCGTCACGGAAGATATCGCGCAGCGCCGAATTTGCCGCGGAAGATCGTGCCACCAGCCGGCCCGCGACAGACCGCAGGACATCATCGGCGGCGAGCAACATGTCCGCGGCAGGATTGCTGTGGACGATGTTGCAGGCCGTATCGAGCAGGATGACGCCGGCATTCAGCCGATCCACGACATCGGCGAGCGCGATCGCCCGCTGCTGCTTCCGCTCGATCGCCCGGTTGATCAGCAGCGCCCGGCTCGCATGCGGAATCAGGAATTGCATCCGCGCCCGCTGCTCGGCATCGAGCATCCCCTTGCCGGGAATCACGGTGATCAGCATCGGACACGGCGACTTCGACTGTTCCAGAACCACGCTGGCGACATCGACGCAGCCCTGGGGCCGCAGCCATTCCTGATAGAACCGCCCGCGGCGATATTCGTCGAAATTCACGAGATCGGGGATGTTACGAACCTCGCCATAGCGAGGCAGCCGTGCCAGCGGATCGTACTGGGCGTAGGTCTCGGCATAGAGCTGGATGTAGTGCGGATCGACACCGCAGTAATAATGCGTCGCGCCGGACTTGCTGACCGGATCCTTCGAAATCAGCCCGCAAGCCTGGCTGCCGATGAACGCATTGAGCTTGACGACAACATCGCTCCACAACTCAGGGTGGAGACCCGCGTCATATATATTCTCGATCAACTCGGACTGTTTGGGAGGTCGGGACATCAGAACAGCCAATGGTGACTTGGAGATCGCGAAATGCTCGTCATGCCCGGCGGCACAATTGAGTCTATCGTGGGAGCAAAAGGTTCAACCCCGGCCGCGATTGACCGATCAGTTGACGAGCGGATTGGAGAATCCGGCCGCGAGCTTGACGAGATCGGCCTGACGCGAAACGCCGGTCTTGGCGAACACCCGATGCAGATGCGTCTTCGCCGTGGTCTCTGCGATACCGAGCGCTGCCGCCGTTTCCGGGACGCCACCGACCTCGACGATCGACAGGAACACGCGCAGCTCGGCCGGCGTGAGGCCGAAGGTCCGTGCGATCAGCTCGCCATAGGACTGCCCGCCAAGCGACACCTTGCGCAGGAGCAGCGCACCGGCGGCATCGACCACCCGCTCGCTGCCATTTCGCAGCACGGACGACAGCGGCAGAATATGCGCGACATAACGCTCGCCGCTCGGCGAAAGCAGCGGGATCGCATGGCCCCGTGTGGCAAGCAGGGCAATTTCGCTGCGGGTCGCAAGTGCCTCGCGCAGCGTCTGATTGGCCTCCGCGCTGCTGGTTACGAGCTGCCCGGCAACGGACCGAACCACGTCGTCGGCGGCAAACAAGGCGTGGCCGGCCGAATTCGCATGCACCACCCGGCAGAAGGCATCGAGCAGGAAGATGCCGGACGCCAGATTGTCCAGAACATCCACCAGCGCCGTCGCCAGTGTCAGTTGCGAGGTGATGGCGCGGTTGATCAGCAGCGCGCGGCTGGCGTGCGGTACGATCAGCGAGAGCCGACGCTTCATCGCCGGGTCCACCATGTGCCGGCCCGACAGCACCGTCATCATCACCGGGCAGCTCGCATGCGATGTCTCGAGCACGACGTTGGCCGCGTCGCTGCAACCCTGCGGCTGCATCCACTCCTGGTAAAAGCGCCCTTTCCGGTATTCATCGAAATTGACGAGATCGGGGATGCTGACGATCTCGCCATGCGGCGGCAGCACCGTCAGCGGGTCGAACTTCGAATAAGTCTCTGAATAGAGCCGGATATAGTGCGGGTCGGCCCCGCAATAATAATGAGTGACGCCGAATTTGCTGATCGAATCCTTGGAAAACAGCCCGCAGGCCTGCCCGCCGACGAAATCGCGGACGCCGGCGACGACGTGGTTCCACAGCGAGGGATCGAGCCCCGCGTCATAGATGGACTCGACCAGTTCGGGCAGCTTCGGTGGTCGATGCATGGCTATAAATGGCCTGAGTGATCAATATCACCAAGAATACCATAACCACGGCATGCGACGTCCTCCGATCGGAGGAGGCGCCGGCCGGGCGGATGGGGCCCGGCCGGCGGGCATCGCATTCGAGCCGCCAGGGCTGATGCCGGCTCAGAACGCGACGCGAACGCCACCCTTCGCTGTGCCGGTGCGGCTCCGGTCGGACATCATCATGCCCTCGACCGCGCCGAACACGGACACGTTGCGGCTGGCGCGGTAGTCGAAGCCGAAGCCGGCCACCGCAGCATTGTTGAGCACTTGGCGCCGCGACCGGTTGTCGGCGTTGCCGCCCAGGAGGGTGAAGTCGGAACGGTCATGCCTGGTCCCAGCCGACCTTCTCGACATTTTCTGACCAGACCGCGGCGCGATAGACCTCTCGCCCACCCGCATCCCTGACGCGGATCCAGGCGTCGCGATCACGCAGATCGTCACGCCAGACGAACAGATGTCTCGCCATCTCGTCGGCCACGACGAACGTGGCCTTGGCCTGCTCGAAGACCATGCCGCCCGGATCGATCTTCACGACATTGTCGACCAGGAGATCAAAGAAGAAGCGGCGCATTCACAACTCCAACTGCCGGCGCCGTCCGAAACACAGCGTCATCGTTCTACTCCGCGCGCTTAGAAGACGTAGTCGGCCGAACGCGCGCGCTGCGATAGGCACCCGCCTGGTCGCACGAACCGCGCACCGCGCGGTCACAGCGCTTCGCCGCTCCTGACGCCGCTGGGCGTCGCGCCATAGGCCCGCCGGAAACAACGATTGAAATAAGAGAGATCGCCGAAGCCCACGTCGTAGGCGATCGAGCTCACCGGCCGCCCGGCGAAGTCAGGCTCGCGCAGCATGCGATGGGCGCGTTTGAGGCGCTGCCCGGTCAGGAAGGACGAGAACGTCTTGCCGTCGGCTTCGAACAGCCGCTGAAGGTAACGTGTGGTCACGCCGAATTCCTGCGCCACGGTCGCGACCGAAAGGTCCTGATGCCAGCAATTGTTGACGATGAAGGACTTCACCTTCCGCAGCCGCGCGGCCCGGACGCCTCTGCGCCCGGCCAGCTCGTGAACCTCATCCGTCGCGCCGAGAACACGCGCCATCAGATCATGGAGATGTGCAACAGCGAGCTGGCGCAATGCGGGCACCGCGAACGCGCGCTCGCGCACCAGAGACGTCGCGTAGTCGACCAGCAGGCGAAGTCCGGTGGCGCGCTCCGGAATGATTCGCATCACGGTGTCGTCGATGTCCACGATCATGGGCGCCAGCACCCGCCGCGGCACGCGCAGCGACAGACAATTTCCAAGCGAGAGGCGTTCGTAGATCGTCGCGTCCTCCGCGCTCGTCAGAACCGCGTCACCGGGATGAAGCCTCAGATCTCGTCCTCGCGCAGATACTTCGACGATGCCGGATCGGTTGATCATCAGGCCAAGGCTGTCGTTGCCGTCGACGACCAATTGCTTGGTACGGATGACCCGCGCTCCGACCAGCCCGCCGATCACCAGCTGGACGTCCGGCAAGCCATGGGATGTGAGGCTCGCGGCGAACGGTTTTTCGTCCGTCGGCTCGACCTCCGCCTTGAGCACGCCGCGGCAATAGAATTCGCGCAGCAGCGACACACGCTCGTCTTCGGGAATGTGGTCCGTCGAAACATTGAGAATGGAAAATTCGACCTTGCCGCTCACTGCAATTTCTCCAACCGACAGGCAGGCTCGCTCACGCGCTGTCGTCTCCCGCACCCGCGTCCGGTGCCGGCGCGCATTGTTCCGTGGCGCACGCTGCCCTTCTCATTCAAGTGGCGCCATATACGAAAGTATCAAATGACGCGCGTCGTACGTTCGGAGGACCTGACGATCCTGCTCATCACAATGGATTGAGATTGCATCGCCGCGCGGCTCGCGCCGTCAAATGAATCACATGGTGTCGTCGTCGCGGCTCGTTCGCTGTACAAACGGCGCGGTGAAGCCGGCCGCGATCTTCACGAGGTCGGCCTGCCTGCCGGCACCGGTCTTCTCGAACAGGCGACCGAGATGCGTCTTCACCGTGGTCTCGGCAATGCCGAGCTTTGCCGCGATATCGGGAACGCCGCCGACCTCGACGATGGCCATCAGCACGCGCAATTCGGACCGCGTCAGCCTGAAGGCCGCAGCAATGGCGTCGGGCACGAGCGATGGCACCATCGCGGCCTTCTGTACGAGGAGCACCGTGGCCGCGACGTCTCGCGGCAGGCTGCGCTCCCGCTTCAATGGAAGGACTTGGACGAGATAGTGCTGACCGTCCGCCGACGTCGCGAGCCCGATGCGGCGGCGACCGGCCGGGTGAGTTTCACCATCTGCGGCAACTTCGAACAGGCCGCGGAATATTTTGTCGGCCTGGGTGTTACGGACCACGATCCGGTCGCCGACCATCGCGAGCAGGTTTGCATCGACGAACAGCTGCCGGCACGCCGCGTTGGCGTGGACGACCCGGCCATCCGCATCGAGCAGGCAGATCGCCGTGCTCAGGCCGTCGAGCACATCGGCAAGATCGTCCACGGTGTGCGAGCGCGCCCTGATCTGCCGGCCCATGATCCTGGAACGCTGGATGTGGGGTGCGAGCAGCCGCATGCGTTCGCGCATCGCCTCGTCGACGGTTCCGCGGGATCGGTGGCGCAACACCTGCAACACCGTGGTACGCGCGTCCGATCTCTCGAGCGCGACGGTCGCGAGGTCGATCGCGCCCTGCGGCTCGACCCACTCGCGATAGAAGCTCGTCGCCACGAAGTCCGCGTGCGGCATGATATCGGTCACGCCGATGGCGTGCCCGGCCGCAAAAGCAAGATGACGATCGAGCAGAGGATCCTGCTCGACATATCTGTCGCGGTAGAGCTGGCGGAAGCGGGATTCGGTGCCAAAATGCTGGTGAATCTCGATCGAGAGCCTTGCCGCATCGCGGGACAGGATGGTCGCGGCACACCCGCCGACGAAATGGGAAACCTGTTCCAGCGCGCCGCTGCGCAGCGCAGGATCGACCGCCGCATCGTAGATCTCGCCGACGAGAGACGAGAACCGGTTTGCCTGGAGGATCGTCATCGGAAGGACGATGCGATCGGCGTGCGGCCCCGGTGACGAAGGGAGCTTGCGCATTGGACATTGGCAGAGCCGACGGAGCGGTCGATCGTCGCCTTCGGCGTGGAAAAAGCAGTGCAGCGAGATGCTAAAATATCGAACATCGTCCTTGCGTAACGTCAACCGCAGGGTGCGGCTTGGACGTTTTCGCCAAAGACTAGGATAAAAGCGAACAGCGCGCGGGCTGTGTGCTGTGGGTCACGCGCCCTCGCGCTGCTTGCTCGATCGCGCGCGCTGTGCGCGGCACAGCGCTTTACTTCCGGTTCTCCTCGCAGAACTTCAGCGCGGCCAGCGCCTCGCCGGCGCGCGGGATCTGCATCTCGATGCTGTCCTCGTCATCGTCCTCGAAATCGAGCGAGAGACGCCTGGCCTTCGACAGCCGGTCCATGATCGACTGGTCGTATTCGAAGATGCCGCGCACGGTGGTCTTGTCCATGACCTCCCACTTCGCCTTCTTCATGATGTCGGCGTCATCGGTGCCGACGTCGGCCCGGAGGATCTCGCCGACCTTGTCCCACTCCCAACCGTCATAGATCATCACGATCACGATGGCCTTCTCGGAATAGGTGATCACGATGACGTAGTTGCGGTTCTCGTCTTCCTTGTCCTTGTAGCCGCGGCTCGCATTGCAATGCGTGTCCTGCGCGCGCTTCTCGATGGTCCAGTCGCCGACCTTGGATTGCTGCGCGAGCGCCGGCCCTGCGCTCGATACGGCTGCGCCCAAGGCGCCCGCGCTCAGCAAAGCGGCAAGAAGGAATCGTCTCATGTCAGCCTCCAGCGTTCCCCACGCGGAGATGACCACCTCAGCCTGCGGCCCGCAAGGGCTCGAGGAGGCTGATCCCGGCCAATGCTGAACGTCGCCGGCCTTACACCCGCCTGGGGATGATGGCGATCGGGGTGAAGGTGTAAACCTCCTCGCCGTTCTGGTTGAACATGGTCCATTTCACCAGCGCGATACCCTGCGGCTTCGACTTCGACGGCGTCAGGCTCATGACCTCGCCGACCAGATGCAGGCGGTCATTGGGCCGTACCGGGATGGTCCAGCGCAGGCCATCGACGCCCGCGCCGATCAGCGGATGCGGGCCGAACGGGCGGGCCTGGATCGCGAGGTTCATGGCGATCGCGGCGGTGTGCCATCCTGATGCGGCCAGGCCGTTGAACAAGGTCTGCTTGGCGGCCTCGTGGTCGAGATGCATCGGCTGCGGATCGAACTCGGCTGCAAAGCGCTTGATGTCGGCTTCGGTGACTTGCACCTCGGGGGATTTGAACCGCATTCCGATGGTGAGATCGTCGAACCACTCGACCTGCGCCATGATTTTGCCTCGCAATATGACTTGCCGCCCGCCCGAAAGGCCCGGCTGAAGGACTGAGCAGCGCGGGATGTAGCGGGTCTGCGGTGCACAAGCCAGCCCCGGGTTCCCCGCGAAACCCGTTTCCCAAAACGACGAAACACGCCTGAAACAGATGGCCGGTTATCTGGTTGTCAAAATCATACAGGGACGGCGACCATGCAATTCTTCCTCGACCTCATCTTGGATTATGCCTGCTGCCAAAATCTCGTCTCCCAGCCGCTGCGGGAGGATGAGCTATGATCGAGCTGATCTCAGCCGTGCTCGCGCTTTGCAGCGTCGCTGTCTTCGCGGCGCATGCTTTGGATGCCTACCGCACCACGCACTCCTGATCTGCACGCCCTCCGGCCGCTAGAACGGGCGCCGGTAAAAGTGCTCCGAGTGCGTGGCCGGCGGAAACCGGTTGGCGAGCGCGATTGCCGCGTTCTCGTCGGTCTCGAGCGCGACCTTCTGCGCCAGCATCACGTCGCCGGGCACGAGAAAGCCTGACGGGACGAAGCACCATCCCATCGCCGCACGCCCCTCATCGTCGATCTCATGGACATTGGCGGCCGTGCCGTAGTGGATGCGGTACCTTTTGCCGGTATCGCAGCCGATGACATCGAAATACCGATGCTGCTCGAATTGCGCGCGCTGCGCCGGCGACAGCCATTCGGCCAAAAGCCGGCGGCCGCGGGCATCCGGCGTGTTCTCGCCGAAGAAGCGCCGATAGAGCTCGCGCAGCGCATGCAGACGCGCACGCGCCGGCGCACGGAGCCAAATTGCCGCGATCATGAGCAGCTCAGATCAACCGCCGACCAGGCGGGGATAGAACAGCGTTTCGTGCGCGGTCGGATCGAATGACTTGATGCGGGTAACTTCACCGGGTCCGGTACGATAGGCGGCGGTGAAGCCAGCTCCGGTCAGCTCACGAAAGCGCCGTTCGGCTCGCGCCAGCGCTTCGGCATTGTCAGGATCAAACTCGTGGCGCGTGTCGCCCGTCTGGTCCATCACGATCTGGGTAGCCATATTGAGTCTCCTCATGCCAGCCCTGCCCCCGATCAAAGCAAACCTCGTGCCGTCAGTTCCTCAACGCAAGAACTTTCTCGTGCGCGGCCGAGCCTTCATGCGGCCTCAACGCAACGCGGCCGCCCCTCCTCCCTCGTCGATCTGCCGTCCCATCAGGGCGATTGCCTTCTGATAGACGCCGGCAGCATTCCAAGCCTCGATAGCGGCAAAATTCGGTTCGCCCGGCTGGTAACCGGCTCCTGCGCGCCAGCCATGAGCTTTCAGGAAATTCGCCGTCGAGTTCAGCGCATTGGCGGCAACCTCGAGATTGCCGGTGCCATAGGCCAGGATGTTCTTGGGCATGAACTGGGTCTGGCCGACCTCGCCGTGCATGGAGCCGCGGGTCGCCCCCGACAGCGTGCCGCGGTCGATCAGCTTGAGGGCGGCATAGAGCTGGTCGGTAAAAAATTCGGGACGGCGGCAGTCATAGGCAAGGGTCGCGATCGACGACAGCATGTTCTGGTTGCCGCGCTGGCTGCCGAACCCGGTCTCCATGCCCCAGATCGCGATCAGCGGCCCGGGCGGGACGCCGTAGCGCTGCTGGATCGAGGCGAACAAGGCGGCCTGCGACTGCTTGAGCTGCCGCCCCTTGGCCACGATGGTGGTGGCGCCGCGCTTGGCGAGGAACTGGTCGAGCGTCAGCGAAAAACTGCGCTGGCCGCGGTCGGCCGCAATCGTGGCACCGGCGTAATTGGTCTGCATCAGCGCCGAGAGCGCGGTCTGGCCGACTCCCTTGCCCTGCGCCTCCGCGCCGAACTCGCGCTTCCAGGCCTCAAAGCCCGCCGGCGAGCTGCCGCATGTGGCGGCGTGGGCCATGGATATCAGGGACATGGGCGCCAGCGAGAGAAGCAGCGCTGCAGCGCCGATCATGGCCGTCGCAACGGTCCTGCCCTTGGTCATTCCCTGGTCCTCTCACATAAACGTGCGCGACCGGCTCGCGCCGGCCCATGATCCTACGTCGGCCCTGATCGCTCAAGCCCCATCCGGCGCAACCTGTGCCTTGACACCGGGGCAGCCGCCTACCCTTCGCCGTCGCGGCCGAGCAGGAAATCCACTATGATGCCCTGGTGCTGCTCGTACATGTCCGTACCGGTCCCGGTCACGCAGCCGACCCTGCGGGCGGCAGCGACGAAGGGCGAGACTTCGGGTTGTGTGATGACGCAGCCGCAATAGGCCGTCGGCGCGAGCCGCGCGACATCGACCGGCAGCGGATCGCCCTCCTTCATCCCGGCGGGTGTCGCATTGGCGACGAAATCGAAGCCCGCGGGATCCCTGGTGCCGACCCGCACAGGCGTTCTGCCGAGCCCGTTGAGCCGGCCGATCAGTGCGTCGCGGCGCTCGGTCGCGCTGTCGTGAATCGCGAGATCGCTCACGCCGGCCTCGACCAGCGCAAGCGCGATCGCCGATCCTGCGCCGCCGGCGCCGACCAGCAGTGCCCGCATGCCCCGGGGATCGATCCCCTTCGCCCGCGCCGCACCGACGAAGCCGAGGCCGTCCACCATGTCGCCATGCCATGAACCGTCCGCGCGCCGGCGCATCAGGTTCGCGGTGCGCAGGAAATGTGCGCGCTCGGTCGCACTGGCGCAGGCCTGATAGCAGGCAAATTTGTGCGGGATGGTCACGACGATGCCGTCGAGGTTCTTCAGCCGCGTTGCCACCGAGAGGAAATCCGGCAAATCCGCTGGCGCGACCTGAACCGGCACGAGAATGCCGTCATGGCCGCGCGCAGCGAAGGCGGCCGTCACGCCTGCCGGCGAGCGCACCTGCGCGATGGGATCGCCGACAATGACGTAGAGCCGCGTCGCGCCTGATAGACCCGGGATCATGCCGGTGAAGCCGGACCCTGAGAGCCGCCCGCCTCGGTCCCCTCAGTCAATTCCAGGCCATCCAGATTGCCTTCCTTGCGCCATTTGTCGAGCAGCCGCAGGAACGCCACCGGCCCGCGCCAGTACTGGCTGTTTCGTGCCGCGATCGGATCGAACACGCCCTCGTTGTTGTAGTAGCCCGGCGTGCACTCGGCCAGATAGGTCTGGCGGCCGAGCGCGGCCTTGACGACCTCCTCGACCCAGGCGTCCTCGGCGGCGAGCGTCGGCTCCAGCGTCCGCGCCTTGCGCTTGCGCGCCTCCGCGATCACATAGGCGATGTGCTGCGACTGCTCGTCGATGATGTGCGGAAAATTGGCGCTCTGACCGGCCTGCACCGTGACGATCAGGAAGCAATTCGGGAAGCCACGGCTGTAGAAGCCATGCAGCGTCTTGACGCCATCGCGCCATCGCTCGGACAGGCTCACGCCGTCACGGCCGTAAACCTCGAAGCCCATGCGGCGGGCGTAATCGGTGCCGACCTCGAAGCCGCTGGCATAGATCAGGCAGTCGAGCTCATAGGCCTTGCCGTCAACCACGACGGCGTTCTCGGTGATCCGCTCGACGCCCTGCCCTTTGGTGTCGACCAGATGCACGTTGGGACGATTGAAAGTGTCGAGATATTCGTCGTGGAAGCATGGGCGTTTGCAGAACGCCTTGTACCAGGGCTTGAGCGCCGCCGCGGCGGCTTCGTCCTTCACGACGGTATCGACGCGCGCGCGGATCTCTTCCATCTTGCGGTAGTCGGCCTGCTCGATGACCTTCAGCGCCTCTTCGAGCGAGGTCACCGGCTGCGGCTGGCGGCGCGGCGCCAGCAGGATCTCGCCAAGCAGGCCGGTCCAACCGTCCTGCACCAGATCCCGTTCGAACGGCTCGCCGGAGATGACCGCAGTGAAATTGTCCATGCGCTCGCGCTGCCAGCCGGGCTCGAGGCTCTGCGCCCAGCTTGCGTCCGTCGGACGGTCGTCGCGCACGCCGATCGCCGATGGCGTGCGCTGGAAGACATAGAGCTCTTTCGCCGATCGGCCGAGATGCGGCACGCATTGCACGGCGGTCGCGCCGGTCCCGATGATGCCGACGCGCTTGTCGGCCAGACCGGTGAGACCGCCTTCAGCCGTGCCGCCGGTGTAGCCATAGTCCCAGCGGCTGGTGTGGAAGCTGTGGCCCTTGAAGGTCTCGATGCCGGGAATACCCGGCAGCTTCGGACGGCTCAGCGGGCCCCCGGCGAGAATGACGAAGCGTGCGCGGATGCGATCGCCACGATCGGTCTCGACCAGCCAGCAACCCTCCTGCTCCTGCCATTCCATCCGCGAGATGATCGTCTGAAACAGCGCGCGCTCGTAGAGGCCGAAGTGACGGCCGATGCGGCGGGAATGCTCGTAGATCTCGGGCGCGCGCGCATATTTGCGCACCGGCATGTAGCCGGTCTCTTCCAGCAGCGGCAGATAGATGTAGCTCTCGGTATCGCAGGCCGCACCGGGATAACGATTCCAGTACCAGGTGCCGCCGAAATCGGCGGCCTTTTCCACGATACGAAAATCCTCGATGCCGGCCTCGCGCAGGCGCGCGCCGCAGAGCAGACCGCCGAAGCCGCCGCCGACTATGAGAACTTCGGTCTGTTCGCTGACAGCTGCGCGCGCAAATCCGGGATCGGCCCAGGGATCGTCGAGATAGCGGCCGAAATCGCCTGCGACCTCGACATATTGCGCCTTGCCCTCGGCGCGCAAACGCCGGTCGCGCTCGTCGCGATAGCGCGCGCGGAGTGCGGAAATATCGACCGTAGATTCGCCGGCTGCACCGGTCTTGTGTCTTTCCGCTGACATCGATTTCCTCCACGGCGGACGCTGCTTCGGATCAGTTAGCCCCGAAAAAGTGACGCATGCAATCGCGTCCATCGCTTTTTGCGTGAACGTCCCGTGACGTTCCGCTAACCTCACGCGCAAATCACAACATATGCCACGCAACGACGTGGCCGCGGAGGAGACCATGCAGGGATTGATGATGGATATGCCGCTCCTGATCAGCGGCCTGATCCAGTATGCCGCGGACTATCACGGCGAAGCCGAGATCGTCGCGCGCGAGATCGAGGGCGACATCCATCGCTACACCTACGCCGACGCCCATCCACGCATCAAGCGCATGGCGCTGGCTCTGAAGCGGCTCGGCATGAAGCAAGGCGACCGCGTCGGCACCCTGGCCTGGAATACGCACCGGCATTTCGAGATGTTCTATGCCGCGCCCGGCATGGGCTATGTGCTGCACACCATCAATCCGCGGCTGTTCCCCGAGCAGCTCGTCTACATCATCAACCACGCCGAGGACCGGCTGCTGTTCATCGACCGCGCCACGCTGCCGCTGGTCGAGGCGATCGCGCCGCAACTGAAGACGATCGAGGCCTATGTCGTGATGTCCTCGCGCGAGCGAATGCCGGAGACCAAGCTTGCGAACGTGCATTGCTATGAAGATCTCCTCGCCAGGGAGAACGACGCCGGCTTCGCCTGGCCGGAGTTCGACGAAAAATCCGCCTCCACCATCTGCTACACGTCGGGCACGACGGGCAACCCCAAGGGCGTGATCTATTCGCACCGCGCCGCCATCCTGCAGACCATGACTTGCTGCAATTTCGACTTCCTGCCGGGACATCTCGAAGGCGTACGCGAAGTCATGATGCCGATGGCGCCGCTCTTCCACGGCAACGGCTGGAACATGCCATTCACCGCGCCTTACACGGGATCAAAGCTGGTGCTGCCCGGCCGCAACTATGAGCCCGACAAGCTCTATGAGCTGCTCGAAGGCGAGAAGGTGACGCTCTCCGCCGGCGTGCCGAGCTTCTGGCTGATCCTGCTCGACTGGCTAGGGCGCACCGGCAATAAATTCTCGACGCTGCGCGCGACACTGTCGTCCGGCTCGGCGCCGCCGCGTGCGATGGTCGAGAAGCTCAAGCTCGACTATGACATCGACTACGTCCAGGCCTGGGGCATGACCGAGGCCCTGGGCTGCTCGATGCCGGGCTTGCGGCCCGGCTCCGAGCATCTCGGCGACAAGGAGAAATTCGACCGGCGCCAGGTGTCGGGCCGCGCCTGCTTCGGCACAGCCTTGCGCATCGTCGACGACGGCGGCAACGAGCTGCCGCGCGACGGCAAGACCGTCGGCCATCTGCGCGCGCGTGGACCGTGGGTCGCCTCGGGCTATATGAAGCTCGACGAAGGCCTCGACCGTGATGGCTGGCTGATCACCGGCGACATGGCGGTGATCGACAGCCAAGGCCACGTCACGCTGACCGATCGCTCCAAGGACGTGATCAAGTCCGGTGGCGAATGGATCTCCTCGATCCAGCTCGAGGACGTCGCCTTGTCCCACCCCGATGTGCTGCAAGCCGCCGTGGTCGCGATCAACCATGAAAAATGGCAGGAGCGTCCGCTGCTCCTCGTCGTCCGCAAGAAGGGCGCGACCGTGGACGGCAAGGCCCTGCTCGACCACATGCGCCCGAAGATCGCGAGCTGGTGGATGCCGGATGCGGTCGAATTCCTGGACGAATTTCCGATGACCGGCACCGGCAAGGTGCTCAAATCCGCGCTGCGCGAGAAGTTCAGGGAATACCGCGTCGCCTGAAGTACGCGCACCCTGCGTGCGCGGTCTTCATCTTTTGGTAGATTCGACGGCGATATATCGAGGTGTCGCTAACTCCAGGGATCGAGGACAGCATGGCGTTTTCCGGATTGGGCCTGCATCTCGGCAATCTGTCGCGCCTGTCGAATGCGCAGACGCGCTCGATCAGCCCCGAGAATTTCACCGGCGAGAAGGGCAAGGGCGGCATGTCCGTCGACGGCCCCGCCGCACGCCAGGCCCGCGATCTCGGCCAGGGCTGGAAGGTCTCGCCCTATGTCGTGATCGGGCCCGGCGCGACCTTTACGCTCGGCGACATCCAGGGCCAGGGCGCGATCCAGCAGATCTGGATGACGCTGGCGCGCGGGCGGCTCCGTCACTCGATCCTGCGCATCTACTGGGACGACCAGGCGCAACCGAGCGTCGAGTGCCCGGCCGGCGATTTCTTCGCCTGCGGATGGGAGGAGTTCGCACAGGTGTCCTCGCTCGCGGTCTGCGTCAATCCCGGCCGCGCCTTCAACTGCTACTGGGAGATGCCGTTCCGCAAGCGCGCGCGCTTCACGCTGGAGAACCGCAGCGAGGAGCAGCTCACCGTCTACTACCAGATCAACTACACGCTGACTGAGGTGCCCGAGGACTGCGCCTATTTCCATGCGCAATTCCGGCGTACCAACCCGCTGCCGTACAAGGAGGTCTACACCATCCTCGATGGCGTCAGCGGTGCGGGCCATTATGTCGGCACTTATATGGCCTGGGGCGTCAACAACAACGGCTGGTGGGGCGAAGGCGAGATCAAGTTCTTCATCGACGGCGACGGTGCATTCCCCACCATCTGCGGCACCGGCACCGAAGATTATTTCTGCGGCGCCTATAATTTCGATCCCTATGTCGCGCATGCCGGCCAGGGTCCGGCGCAACAATCCCGCTACCAGGAATTCACCACGCCCTATGCCGGCCTGCCGCAGGTGATCCGTCCCGATGGTGCCTACAAATCGCAGCAACGCTTCGGCCTGTACCGCTGGCACATCCCCGATCCCGTGCGCTTCCGCTCCGATCTGCGCGTGACGATCCAGGCGCTGGGCTGGCTGCCGGGCGTCAAGGAGGCGAAGTATCTTCCATTGCAGGACGACATCGCCTCGGTCGCGTTCTGGTACCAGACGCTGCCGACCCCGCCCTTCCCGACATTGCCCGGCCCGGATTATCTCGAAATCGGCTAGCCGCCCTTCCCTGGGCTCACAGCATTTGCGCCGCCCGGACGTCGTGAAGATCGTCCGGGCGGCGCCTTCGTGTTCGGCGCCGGCTACCAGGAATACTGGAGCCCCACCCGTCCAAGGGCGCGCACGTCGCTCCACGACTGCGCCGGAAGCGCCACGCCAAACTCCGTCGCGGTCCGGTTGGACGTGGACGTCAAGCTGCCGCGATCGAGACCGAACGCGATGCCCATGGTCAGTGACAGGTTTCCCTGGATCCTGATCATTCCGACCACACCGGCGGCATGCTGCCCGTCGAAGACGGCCCAGTGCGTCGAGATCGCATAGTTGGTCCCGTCGGGCAGGAACGGATTGACGAGCGAAGTCGCCATGGCCGTTCCCGTCGCTGCACGGGTAATCTGGCGTGCGAGATCGAACTGGCTCTGCACCGTCTGCCCCGCGTTCACGCAGGTGTCAGTACCCGGTATGTAGAAGAAGTTGGCACCGTAGACCGAGCAGATCTTTTCGTACTCGACCGCAGCATGGCCGGGCGTCGGGATCGCCAGAACCAGAGCGGCAGTCGCAAGGATAGCGCGCAGGTGACGTCGGAAGACGTCTCGTGCCGCGTTGATTTGCTTCCACATGTTTGTCTCCAATCAGTGACGTTGACGCGGCTCAGTAACGAGCAACGATGGCATCGCCGTTGAAGCGGTAGTTCACGCCGAGCTTCACGAGGTGCAGGTCATGGTCGACGTTTTGGGTACTGATCCGTGTGCTCAGCGCGATCGCGGCCGGACCGAAGTACAGATAGTCGTACTCCAGCCGCGCCGAGAGATTGCTCGTCAGCGCGTATTCAAGGCCGACGCCGCCGGTCAAGCCGGTCCGCTGGTGGTTCACGTCGAGCGGAGCAACCGTGCCGACATAGGCCTGGTAGGCGACATTTGCCCAGGCAACGCCGCCTTTGGCGTAAGCCAGTACGTTATCAAACGCGTAGCCGATGCGACCGGTGCCCGTCGCCATCGCCTGGTACGACACTGAAAGCCCGGACAAGATGGGGTTCGCGGGATCGAACGGACGATTGCCCTTGATCGACGCCCAGGAAAGATCGAGCTCGGCACCGACCACGATGTTGTCGAACTGCCAGTTGGCGCCAACCTGCGCACCTGCGAGCGCGCCCTTTGTGTCCATCGTGAAGCGATCTTGCGCGAATGCGAAGCTCGGGTCGACGAGCCGGCTGCTGCCCATGCCATAACCGCCATGAGCACCAATGTAGAAGCCGTTCCAGAGCGGCACCGGAGCGACGACCGGAGCCTTCACGGTCATGTCGGCCGCGTTCGCGGATGCGGCGGTGAGCGGCATGGCCGCGAGAAGCGGCGTGACGGCAGCAACGCAGGAGAGGAAGCGGCGCGCCGATCGCGAGAGAGAGATTGTCATGGGATGGTCTTTCAAATGTCAGAATGAATTTTAGGAGCGAGCGTCGCGTGCATCACCAGGCGTACATGAACCCCGCGCGGCCGAGGCCACGGACGTCACTCCACGATTGCGCCGGGATCGCCGTGCCGAATTCCGTCTGCGTGCGGTTGGTGAGGGACGTGAGGCTTCCCTTGTCGAGGCCGAGCGAGAAGCCGCCCGAGAACACGAAATTGCCGGAGACCCGCACCAAGCCCGAGAAGCCCGCGGCGTGCTGGCCGTCATAGGTCGCCCAGTGGGTCGAGACCGCGTAATTGGTGCCGGTCGGAAGCCACGGCGCGACGAGCGACGCGGCCATCGCGGTGCCGGTCGAAGCGCGGGTCTGCGCACGCGCGAGATCGAACTGGTTCGTCGCGATCTGGTTGGCGTTGGTGCAGGTGTCGGTGCCCGGAATGTAGAAGAAGCCGGCGCCGTACAAGGAGCAGACCTTGACGTACTCGACTGGAGCGGCGGCGTGGCTTGGTGCGGCGATCATGGCGCCGAGGCCGGCGGTGACGACTGCGGCGATCTTGGACATGGTGGACATGATGTTGTCTCCGAGGATTTCTGTTGAATGTTGTTTCGACGTGCCGGGGAATTAACGCGGGAGGCCGCCGTCGCCGTTGAAACGGACGTTGATGCCGGCCTTCACCACCTGGACGAAATGCTTGATCTCGGAGGTCGTGTCCTGGCTCACCCAATGCAGCGTTTCGGTGGGGAGAAAGATCGCGTTGTATTCGACCTTGGCGGAGACGTTGCGCAGGAAGGCCACTTCCAGGCCGACGCCGCCGACGGCACCGAACAGCTCGCGGTTGTAGTTGGTGATCTCCGGGGTGAACCGCGACGAAAGCTCCATGCGGGCATAGGCGGCACCGCCCTTGGCATAGGCGAGCCATTGGCCCGATGCGTAGCCGACACGGCCCGTCGCGGTCGCGAGGGCGGTGTAGCCGACCCCGTTGGTGGTGCTCGACGTGAGAAGGGGCGACGTGCTGGTGTTGCCCTTCACGAAGGACCAGGAGCCGTCGACCTCGGCACCAAGGACATAGTTGCCCAGCTGCCAATTGTAGCCGAGCTGCCCGCCCGCGAGCGGTCCGTTGTAGTAGGCAAAGAACGGATTGTTGGCGGGGCTGTTGAGGGGATCGCGAAACTCCGACTTCCCCCATCCCCAGCCGCCATGGACACCGGCGTAGAATCCAGACCAGGAGACGACGGGTGCAGGCAGCGGACCGCCGGCGAAAGCAGGTGAAGTGGTAATCGCGCTCACCGCTGCAACGGCGGCGGCGAGTCTGATGCGGTGAGTGACGGAGCGTTCTGATTGCGTGTGCATGTCGATGTCCATTTCCTTTTTCGAATTCAAGAGTGTGTTTCTTATATTTATCTATTTTAGATTGTGCCTTGAGATGCAACGTTTGGATCAAGCCCTTGCTTGCTTTTGAACGAACGAAACCGGCGACCGCGCAGCTTGCGGATCGACGGGACGAACTATCGGTTGTTGGAAGAACCCGCGCGCAGTCTAGGACAATGCGCTCCGCGTCCTATCGACTGGCGAACTAGGGGCGCGCGATCCGTAAGGAAGTGCTTCCGTAGTCCCCTTGTGTTGTCATGACTGCTGCCCCCACTTTTGATTGAGGCCGATCTTAGGCACGACCTTTCGGATTGCCAGTCGCGTCAAAGTCACAGTTGCTGATTGTTTCCCACGCGCTTCTCATTCGGTGCACAAACGCAAGACAACGCATGAATGGACGTTAATATCGCTACGCAACAGGTGAGCTCTGACGCGATTTGCGCAGAGCCGCGCCGATGAAAATGCGATGAGGCAAGCGCCGCTATCGCCGACTCGATTCTGATGCAGGCCGGCCCCGCGTGCAGGCGCTGCTTGATCTACAGGAGGTCCAGATGCTCTACCCGATGTCGCCCAAAGTCGTCGAGCTCAAGCGCAAGCTCGAAAGTTTCATGGACCGGCACATCTATCCGAACGAGGAGCGCTTCTATCGCGAAGCGGAAGAGCTCGGACCGTGGAAGGTCTATCCCGTCGTCGAGGAGCTGAAGCCACTGGCGCGCGCCGAAGGTCTCTGGAATTTGTTCCTGCCTGAGTCCGGCCACGGCGCGGGTCTCACCAATCTCGAATATGCCCCGCTCTGCGAGGTGATGGGGCGCACGCATCTGGCGCCCGAAGTGTTCAACTGCTCGGCGCCCGACACCGGCAACATGGAGGTGCTGGAGCGCTATGGCACGGAGAAGGACAAGGAGCGCTGGTTGAAGCCGCTGCTATCAGGCGAAATCCGCTCCTGCTTCGCCATGACCGAGCCCGCGGTCGCATCATCCGATGCGACGAACATCGAAAGCTCGATCGTGCGCGACGGCGACCATTACGTCATCAACGGGCGGAAATGGTACACGACCAACGCAACCGATCCGCGCTGCAAGATCTGCATCTTCATGGGCAAGACCGATCCGGACAATCCCGACCGGCACAAGCAGCAGTCCATGATCCTGGTGCCGATGGACACGCCGGGCATCGAGGTCAAGCGTCCGCTGCCCGTGTTCGGCTTCTACGGCGTGCCCGACCGCGCTTCCGAGGTCGTCTTCACCAATGTGCGCGTGCCCAAGGAAAACATGCTGCTGGGCGAAGGCCGAGGCTTCGAGATCGCACAGGGCCGCCTCGGCCCCGGCCGCATCCATCACTGCATGCGGCTGATTGGCCTTGCCGAGCGCACGTTGGAAAAGATGTGCCGCCGCGTGCGCAGCCGCGTCGCCTTCGGCAAACCGGTCTCGGAGCAGACCGTGACGCAGGAGCGCATCGCGGAAGCCCGCATCATGATCGAGCAGGCCCGGCTGCTGACGCTCAACGCCGCCTATGCGATGGACACGGTCGGCAACAAGGTCGCGAAGGCCGAGATCGCGATGATCAAGGTCGCCGTGCCCAACATGGCCTGCCAGATCATCGACTGGGCCATCCAGGCCCATGGCGGCGGCGGCACCTCGAACGATTTTGGCTTGACCCAGGCCTACGCGACCGCGCGCCTGCTCCGGCTTGCCGATGGGCCGGATGAGGTGCACCGAAACCAGATCGCGCGGTTCGAGCTGAAGAAATACTCGAATGCCTGAGCAGACGCTGGTTCGTCAGTCCCGAGCGGAACGCGTGAGCGTCGGAGTCTAATCGATGCTTGGCGGCTCCTGGATGGGTGCAGAGACAGTTTGCTTCGAAATCGCTTCGAGCATCGCTCCGAAAATGATGATCGGCAGATAGAACGCAAGCATGATCGTATTCCTCCTGCTGTGACAACCTTGGCCCGCAGGACCAGGTTCCTCAAATTGACACTCGCCCGCCTCGGAACAATTTCGTCGCTTACCGAGCTACCGACGAACCGAGTCGCAGGCAGTATCAGGAACGCATCGCGTCAATCGCATGGGCGATCAGAACGACTGCGCTCGCGGCAATGAGAAACACAAACAACCAGCTCATGCCCGCCTCCGATCCCGGAAGTGAACGCGGTCATCCATGCACAGTCAAAAACCATCGGTCTGGAACCGCTATTCAACGGCTGGCTGATGCTTCGCAGCAACATTTGCGTCCGCTGTCGGCTCTATCGGCAGAATGCCAAAAGGAGCAACGCGCCGACGACGCAAGCTGCCAGGACTAAAAACCAAACGCCCATACGGTCCCCCGACTCACACAAGCGCGTCAGGATTAGCCCTGCGATTTGGCATTGAAACGCCTGTTGGCGGTTTTCCCCAAGCCAGGCGCGATCCATGGGCTCGTTGCGTTAGTCCAATACCTCTACCGTCGCGGAGCGGCCGGCGACGAGCGAGATGGTGTCAGGGACATTGTCCAGCGCGATGCGCACGGGGACGCGCTGGGCGAGCCGCACCCAGCTGAAGGTCGGGTTGACATTGGCAAGCAGGTTCGCGCCCTCAGCGCGGTCGCGGTCCTCGATGCCGGCGGCGATGCTCTCGACATGGCCTGACAGCGTGACCGTTTCGCCCATCAGGCGGACCCGCACCTTGTCGCCGGTGCGGATGCGCGCGAGCTTTGTCTCTTCGAAATAACCCTCCACGTGCAACGTATCCGTGTCGACCAGCGCCATCACGCCCTTACCGGCCGTGACGTAAGCGCCGGGACGCAGATCCATATTGGTGATGACACCGTTCACGGAGGCGTGGACCTCGCTGCGATCGAGGTTGAGCTGGGCGACCGCGCGGTCGGCGACGGCCTGATCGAACGCCGCCTTGGCCTGGAGCTGGGTGGCCAACACCTGCTCCTGCTTCTGCTGCGATACCGCATCGGTGGTCAGCGCGCTGTAGCGCTTCAAATCGGAATTGGCCTGGTCGAGCGTGGCCTGATGACCCGCCACCGATGCATCGGCTTGCCGCAAGGCCAGCGCGAAACGTTCGCGATCAATCCGGAACAGCACATCGCCGCGATGGACTTTCTGGTTGTCCTTGACCAGCACCTCCGTGACGAACCCGGAGACGTCAGGCGCGACCTGCACCACATCGGCGCGGACGCGACCGTCGCGGGTCCAGGGCTGCTCCATGTAATAGACCCAAAGTTCACGGCCGACCGCGAGCGCGGCGACGACGGCGAGAACGGTCAGCGCAAGGCGGCCAAACCAGGCGAAATTCCCCTTCATGGCAAAAACTCCGAGAGATAGACGACGCCGCCGAGAAGACAGACGAAAATCGCGAAATCGAACAGCGCACGGTGCCAGACCAGCCGGTAGAGGTCGAAGCGCTGCATGAGCCGGCGCAGGATCGCGCTCAGGACATAGGCGACGATGATCCACAGCAGCAGCGCCGGCACGAGCACGCCATAGATGTCGATCACGTATCTCATGCTGCAACACTCGCGCCTGTACGCGGCCGGTAGGCCGGTGCGTCCGGGAACAGGCCGCGGCGGATGCCGACGAGGCCGATCAGGGCGTCTTCGCGCGCGCGGTCATTGGAATCCGTCACCGCCTTGGCCAGCGCCCGATCGACGCTGGTCAAAAGCTCGGTCGGCATTCCCCCACCGGCATGGCTGCGGCAAGCGATGGCGAGCTGATCAAGCATGTCGTCGATGACGGCAATGGTGGTTGCGGCAAGCCCATAGCGGGCGCGGCGCAGGTCGATGATATTGATCCCGATTCGAAGCTGCACGAGGCTGTCGGCATCGTGGCGATCGCTCTCGGAGAGGAAGGCGATGCGCTGCACCAGCAGCCCGAGCCGATGCAGCATGAGGCCCGCAAACTCTGCCCGATCATGCTTGCCACGGCGCTCGGCAGCGACCGCGAGCGTCTTCCAGCTCGATAGCACCAGGCGATTGGCGATCCACTCCGCGCCCACGCCGCGCGCGATCCGCGTCACGAGCTCGGCGATGACGACGCCGACGAAGAAGGCGACCGCGGAATTGGCATAGGATGCGAAATCCGCGCTGTAAGTCGATTGCAGCGCCAACAGCGTTGCGGTGTTGGCCGCGAGCGCCATGCCTGTTCCCGCCGTTGCCGGCCGTCCGATCAGGAAGCCGTAGACCAGGAAGGTCGGCGCCAGCGCGACGATCAGGACCTCGATATGAGAGATCGCCGGCACCAGCGCGAACAGATAGATCGCGACGACCACGATGGCGACCAGCGACCACAGGCCGAAACTGCGGATGAAACGTGCGGGCTCGTCCTGCGCGGCAAAGAAGGAGCACGCGACCGCCGCCATCATCGGCGCCGAGGCGCCGTCCGGCCAGCCGGTCCCGATCCAGAACGCGCAGCAGATCAGGATGGCCGTGGCCGCGCCGGCTGCCGACCACAAGGCAAGGCCGCGGTCGCGATGGCGCACCGGCGCGGCGCCGGCCTCGGAACGGAAGGCCAGGTCGAGCGTCGAAACATTGCGGCTCTCGGCGATGGCCTCGCTGAGCACGCGGCAGTCGCGCGACAGGTCGACCAGCTCGCGCAGCCGCAACAGCAGGCTCGTAGTGATGATCCGCTCCCATGAGGCGCTGTCATCGAGCACCGCCTGTCGCCCTGTGATCGCGGCGCGGATCGGCTCGGCAGGTTGCCGCGCGCCGACATCGCTCGCAATCCATTTCGCAAGATCCTCCAGCAGCCGCTTCAGCTCGGGCTGCCGGCGCAACGCCTCCTCCCCCAGCGCTGCCAGCCGATCCTCCAGCGAGGCGATCACCGGCAACAGCATCAGCATGCGCAGCCGGATCTCGCCGAGGCCAGTCACCACATTGCGATCGGTCAGCCGGTCATACGCAAGATGGGTGGAAAGCGTGTCGATCTCGACGATGTCGGTCGCAAGCTTGAGCCGCCTGCCGCGGCGCGTCTCACTCGTTCCCTGACGAAGCAGCACCGCCTGGCTCAGGCGCTGCGCATCCGACAGCCAGGCGTCGACGCGGTTGGCGACGGCTGGCGCGACGCTGCGGGGAAGGACGATGGTGGAGACGAGGCTCGCGCAGATGATGCCGAGGGAAATCTCCTCCACCCGCGCAATGGCGGTATCGAAGATGGCGCCAGGCTCGGAGACGGAGGGAAACCCGATCAATGCGACCGTGTATCCCGCCAGCATGAAGACGTAGCTGCGCGGCGTGCCATCGAGCAGCGACAGATAGAGGCAGAGCCCGACCCAGAGCGCGATCGCGAGGCAAAGCAATTCCGGCGCATCGATCAGGTTCGGCACCAGCGCCACCGTCATGGTGGCGCCGACCAGCGTGCCCATGACGCGGAAGAACGCTTTTGAGCTGGTCGCGCCCGCCAGCGGCTGCGAGGTGATGTAGACGGTCGCCATCGCCCAATAGGGCCGCGGCAGGTCCATGGCGAATGCGATGACGAGCGCCAGCATCGACGCGGCAAACGTCTTCAACGCAAAAATGACGTCCGCGTGGCGGACCAGGAACGGCTCGTCTGCGCGCATGCTATTTCGTCTCTGGACCGGTCTTGGTGTCCTGCAGGCGACTGGCCCGCTGTTCGATGCGCTGAAGAGTTTCGAAGGTTATCGCAAGTTCGTCCGCGCCGATATCCTTGAGCAAGCTCGCCCGTACCCGGCGCAGCACCCGGTTGGTCTCTTCGACCTTGACCTCGCCCGCTTTGGTCAGATGTAGCGTTTTGGCACGGCGGTCGCTCGGATCCTCGCGGCGTTCAACCAGCCCCTCGGCCTCGAGCAGATCGATCAACCGAACCAGCGACGGCCCCTCGATGCCGAGCTCGTCGGCGAGCACGCCCTGGCGCACGTTCTCGCCCTGCCGCGACAGCACCAGCAGCGGAATCGCGGTCGCATAGGACAGGCCGTGATCGGACAGCGCCTGATCCGACTCGCGGCGCCAGATGCGGGCCAGTCGCGCGATCAGCCGGCCGATCTCGCCGTGGATATGAGCCTGCGAGGGAGCCATGCAAATTAGATAGGACGCGAACTATTAGCCTGCAACTATATAATCCGCGTATCGCAATCGATCACGCAAATGCGAACGAGGACAGCGCTGGATGGGACCGGGTTCCGCGACCGAGGCAAGGGAGACGATAGCGGGCGAGAGCACGCTGACGCTGGTCCCGACCTTCGTGGTCGTCGCTGTGGACGCCACGGGCATGGGAATCATCCTGCCGTTGCTGCCGTTCTACTCGCAGCGGCTCGGCGCGACGCCGTTCCTGCTCGGCGCGCTGATCTCGGCCTATGCCGTCTGTCAGCTCGTTGCCGGCCCCGTGGTCGGCATGCTCTCGGATCGTTACGGCCGGCGGAAGGTTCTGGTCGTCAGCCAGATCGGGACGTTCATCGGCTTCATCCTGCTCGCATTGGCGGGCAACCTGACGCTGGTGTTCCTGGCACGCATCATCGACGGCCTGACATCAGGCAACATCTCGGTCGCTCACGCCTATGCCGCCGAGCACAGCGCGCCGGCAACACGCAAGCAGGCACTCGGCATGACCAGCGGTGCGATCGGAACCGGGCTGCTGCTCGGCCCCGCTCTCTCGAGCTTCCTCGTGCACTACGGCCAGACCGCGCCGGTGTGGGCCGCGGCCGCGCTCTCGCTGATCAGCATCGTTGCGACGATCGCCCTGCTCCCGCCTGATCACCCGGCGTCCGAGCCGCTCTACCAGCATCGCGTGCCCGAGCCGACGTTGGCCCGCAGCCTGCTCGGCATGCGCTATGCCTGGCGGCTGCTCGGCCTGCTCATCGTGTTCTTCTTCGTCAACTCGATGTTCCTGTCGCAGATCGGCCTGTTCCTGTCGGCGCGGTTCTCCTGGGACGGACATCCCTTCGGCGCGCGCGAGCTCGGCTGGATGTTCGCCTATGCCGGCTTCATCAACATGGTGGTTCAGGGACTGCTCATCACGCGTGTGAGCATCATCGCGTCAGACCGCAGCATCGTGATGGCCGCGTTCGCTTGCATGGGTCTCGGATTTGCCGGACTTGCGGCCCGCGACAATGTCGGCCTGCTCGCGATCAACCTGACACTGATCATCGTCGGCACCATGTTCGCGCGCAGCACGCTGACGGCCGAGCTGTCGCGCTCGACCGCGATCAATCGTCAGGGCATGATCATGGGCCTCAACCAGTCGCTGATGTCGGGCGCGAATATCAGCGCGCCGCTCCTGAGCGGCGCGCTGATCGGTCATCGGCTGTTCGTTCCGTGGGCGCTTGCTATGGCCGCCATCGCGGCGATCGGCGCGGCGTTGGCGGGCCAGTTACTGGACACGCCGCGGGCGCGCTAGCGCCCTCGCCTCAGTTCACCACGTAGACGTCGGGATCGAAGCTCGAGCTCGGCTTCTTGAAGGCGTTGCGCAAGGCCGCCGACATCGGGACATTGTAGTTGAGGCCGTTCGGCGCGGTCGGCGATTCCAGCCAGCGCTTGTAGAGCACCTCGATCTCCGGGCTCGCGTAAAGCTCGGCGGTGGCGCGGTCGGCGAGCGCCTTGAACGGCGCGTCTTCCCGCCGCAGCATGATCCCGAAGGGCTCGGCCTTCGAAAACGTCTCTTCGCTGATCATGAACAGCGCCGGCTCCTTCGAGCGCGCAATCGCGACCGCAAGCTGGACGTCGTCGAGCGCGTAGGCCTGAGCGCGGTCGGTTTCCAGCAGCAGGAACGCTTCGGCTTGATCCACGGCCGGCATTATTCTGATGCCGAGATTTCGCTCGGTGTTGACCTTGGCAAGCTGATTCAGATTGACCGAGCCGGCCACCGCCGTAACGGCCTTGCCCTTGAGGTCGTCAATGGTGCTGATTTTCGCGGCTTTCTTGGCCGCAAACCGGGTCGCGCTGAGGAAATGCGTGTTGGTGAAGGCGACCTGCTTCTGGCGGTCGGCGTTGTTTGTTGTCGCCGAGCAGTGCAGATCGAGGGTGCCGTTGACCATCAGCGGAATCCGGTTCGACGACGTCACGGCGAGCGTGTCGACGGCGATATCGGGCATGCCGAGCTGCTTCTTCACGGCATCCACGATCTTGAGGCAGATATCCATGGCGAAGCCGATCGGCTTCTGGTTGCCGTCGAGATAGCTGAAGGGGACCGAGGCCTCCTGATAGCCCAGCGTGATCTTCTTGGTCTCCTTGACCTTCTGGAGCGTGCCCGACAGGTCCTCCGCTGAAGCTGCGCCCGCAAGACATGTGACGGCCAGGATAATTGTGGGAAGACGCATCGGGGGCTCCTCAAGGGGGTCATGGGCTGCGCCGCGGCGCAACTCCAGGGTTCATAGCCCACAGCCCGGATGATCGCCAGACGAGGTTCCGTCTATCAGCTATTGCGGTTTTGTATGTACCACTGCGGGAGAAAATACCGTGCCGCGCCGTCAGGGTTGAGCGGGCCGCAGCGCAGGCGTCTCTGGTCTGACGACCAGTCAGCACAAGTTTTCAGAGTTGGCGCGCAATACCTTGCCTCTCGCGAGGCTGCCTCTCTCCTGCGATTTGATCCCGCATCGATTGCCGTGCGTTGCCTCGCCAAAAAGGACCGGTTGCCGTAAGCGCGGCCGGGACAACAAGGGATGGACGGCCGGGTGGCAAGTTCCGGGGAAACGCGTCGCGGCGCGAGCGAGGTGCTGCGCGTCGAAGGGCTGACCGTGCAGTATGGCGCGCTCGTCGCCCTGCGCGACGTGAGCTGGTCAGTCCATAACGACGAGATCCTCGGCATCATCGGCCCGAACGGCGCGGGAAAAAGCAGCTGCTTTGCCGCCGTCACCAATGCCGTCACCCATCGCGGCCGCACATTCCTCGACAAGGCCGACGTCTCGGCGCTCCGGACGTTCGACCTCGCCGGCCGCGGCCTGCGCCGCACCTTTCAGCAGAACTCGTTCTTCGGCGAACTGACCGTCCTGCAGAACGCGGTCTCGGCCATCTTCCGCGATTTCTCGACCGATCTCGCCACATCCCTGTTCGCGCCCTGGCGCGAGGCCACCACGCGCCGCGCAGCCGAACTGGCGGCTGCACAACTGCTCGACTTCTTCGGCATCGCCCGGCAGTACCATGACCAGCTTCCCGGCGACATTCCCTACGGCGTGCAGCGCCTGCTCTCGGTCGCACTCGCCTATGGCACCGGCGCAAAGGTGCTCCTGCTCGATGAACCCGCGGCCGGCCTCAGCGGCGGCGACATGAAGAAGCTCGCCGACGTCCTGATTGGCCTACGCAAGCGTAACCTCGCCCTCGTCGTCATCGAGCACCACATGGACCTCATCATGTCGATTGCCGATCGCATCGTCATGATCGACCAGGGTGCCATGCTGGCGACGGGAACGCCTGTTGACATCCAGCGCGATCCGCGCGTGCGCGAAGCCTATCTGGGACGCGACGAATGAGCGGCGTACTCCAGAGCGACGGTCTCTCAGTCCGCTACGCAGGCAATGTCGCGGTGTCAGGCGTCAATATCGGCGTGCCCGCGGGGCGAATGGTTGGCCTCGTCGGCGCCAACGGCGCCGGCAAGACCACGCTGGTCAATGCGCTCGCCGGCTGGTCCCGTGGCCGCGCCGTGGTCACCGGCAGCGTCCAGCTCGAAGGACGCAGCATCGAGAAACTCGCCGCGCACGAGCGGGTGGCGCGCGGCCTTACGCTGGTGCCGGAAGGCAAGAACATCTTTGCGGAGCTGACCGTCGACGAGAACCTGGCACTGGTGCGGCCGCCCGCGGACACGACCGGCCGGCATCTCTTCACCATCCCCGAGGTTTTCGAGTTCTTCCCGCGCCTCGCCGAGCGCCGTTCGCACAAGGGCGCAGCACTCTCCGGCGGCGAACGGCAGATGCTCGCGGTCGGGCGCGCCTTGCTCGCCGGCCCGCGCGTGCTGATGCTGGACGAGCCTTCCGCGGGCCTCGCGCCCCGGCTGATCACCGACCTGCTCTCCCGCATCCGCCTGCTGGTCGATCGCGGCCTGCCGGTGCTGCTGGTCGAGCAGAACATCAAGGCGGCGCTGAAGGTGGTCGACCACCTCTACCTGCTCGAACGCGGCAAGATCGTCGGCGAAGGTCCTGCCGACGTCATGGCCGCGGACCATCGCATCATCGAGGCCTATCTCGGCACCATCGCCGATGGAACGCCGGCATGAATATCGCGCAGCAGGTCATCAACGGCATCGTGCTTGGCTCCGGTTATGCCTGCATCGCGCTGGGCTGGACCATTTTGCTCGGCGTCGCACGACTGGTGAATTTCGCCCATGGCCAGCTCTACATGCTCGGCGCCTTCGTCACCTGGTACGCCATCACCAAACTGGGCCTGCCCTACCCGCTCGCCATTCTGGTGGCGATCATCGTGCTCGGCGTGATCGGCCTCCTGATGCAGAACGCGATGATGCGCCTGGTCATGACGCAGAACCTGACCAGCCTGATGATCGTGACGCTCGGTCTCGGCTACGTCCTGCAGGGCAGCAGCGCGCTGATCTTCGGCGGCAATCCGCAGACGCTGCCCGGAACATTGGCGCGCGCCAAGATCGACATCGGTCCGCTCTGGTTCACCTGGCAGGACGTGCTGGTGCTGGTCGTAACCCTTCTTCTTTACGGCGCAGTCTGGCTGTTCACCCAGCGAACCCGCTTCGGCTCGGTCATCCGCGCCGTCGCCGAGGACCCGAAGCTCGCAGAGCTGTTCGGGATCAACGCAAAGTTCGTCTATCTCGGCGTCTTCGTGTTCGAATGTTCCGCGGTCGCGCTGGGGGCGGCGCTGGTGGCGCCCCGCTCGCCGATCCTGACCAGCATGGGTTTCAACGAGGTCATCATGACCTTTGTCGTGGTCGTGCTCGGCGGCATCGGCTCGATCGGCGGCGCGCTCGCAGCCGGGCTCGGGCTCGGCCTGTTCACCGCCTTCTTCGGCGCGTTCGTCGCGCCGGCCTATACGACGGCGGCGGCCTTTGCGCTGTTGCTGGCGCTGCTCGTGATCCGTCCCGCGGGGCTTGCAACCAAATGACCGCGATCGAATCCCCGCAGCCCGCCTCGATCCCGTTCCTGCGCCTCGCCGCAGTCGCGGCCTTCGTCGTGATCGGCTTCCTCCTGCCGCGCCTGCTGGGCGGTACCTCGGTCGCCTATTCCACGCTGACCACGATCGCGATCTTCGCGGTGATGTGCTACGGCGCCGACATCGTGCTGTCCTATCTCGGCGAGGTCAGCCTCGGCCACACCGTGTTCTGGGCCATCGGCGGCTATGCGGCCGCGAACCTCTCGGTCAAATACGGACTGAACGGCTGGGCGACGGCGGCCGCGACAATCGCGCTGTGCCTCGCGGCCGCGGCCTTCCTCGGCGCCGTCACCTTGCGGACCCGCGAGTTCGTGTTCTCCCTCGTGACCTATGCGGCCGCCGTGGTCGCGTACGAGATCGCGTTCAACTGGGACGCCGTCGGTGGGTCCGACGGCATCGTCGGCATTCCGCCGCTGAAGCTCCCATTGCTCGTGACCAACTTCTCCGGCGCGATGCAGGAAGATCTCTGGCCGATCGCCTTCGCGCTGCTGCTGCTCACCCTCGCCTTCATCGCGCGCTTCCGCCGCTCGCGGCTGGGCACCACCGCGCTGATGGTACAGATGAACCCCGCGCTGGCCGCAAGCCTCGGCGTCGATCCGCGCCGGGTCAGGCTCGCCGTGTTCGTGATCTCGGCACCGATCACCGGGCTTGCCGGCTGGCTTTACGCCTATCAGCGCGCCTATGTCGGCCCCGACATGTTCGAGTCCTACTTCCTCGTCATGATGCTCACCGCGATCGTGCTGGTCGGGCGCCGTATCCTGCTCGGCCCCTTGATCGGCACCGCCCTCCTGATTGCCCAGCAGAACTTGCTGTCGCTCGGCGGCGACTGGAACAAGATCGTGTTGGGATCGGTGCTGGCGCTCGTCCTGATCTTCTGGCCCGCCGGGCTCGTGGGCCTCTACCGCCGTATCACCAAGAAGACGTAGAATGCATTGGGAGGAAGCGCATGCACAAGACGAAACTGGCTCTCGCGCTATTGTTGGGTCTCGCATCTGTGCCAGCTGTGGCGCAGGACATCAAGGTCGGCACCATCTTTCCGCTCAGCGGCGGCGCCGGCCCTGATGGCCAGACCGTGACCAACGCCGTCAAGCTGATGGTCCAACAGATCAACGACAAGGGCGGCCTGCTCGGCCGCAAGCTGACGGTGATCTCCAAGGACGACGAGAGCACGCCCGCGGTCGGCGTCAGCCGCGCCAACGAGATGGTTGCCGAGAAGGCGGACATCGTCATCGAAGGCTGGAACTCACCAGTCACATTGGCGATGCAGCCGATTCTCGCCCGCGGCAACATTCTCGACTTCACCGCGGTCTCGAAGTCGGATCTGATCCTCAGCGGCGAGACGAACCCTTACGCGATGCGCATCAACAGCTCGAACGGCCTCGATGCGGAAGTCATCGCAAAATACGTCGCCCAGACGATGAAGGCGAAGAAAATCGCGTTCCTCACCCAGAACGACGTCTATGGCAACGGCTTTCAGACCGCCGTCGAGGCCGAATTCAAGAAGATGAACTTTTCGGGTGAAGTCATCATGACCGAAAAGTTCGCGTTCAAGGACACCGATTTCCGCGTCCAGCTGACCAATATCAAGGGCGCCAATCCAGACGCCGTCATCGTCACCAGTTCGTCGAATTCCTCAGGCCTTCCCGCGCTGGTCGACCAGTATCGCCAGGCCGGCATAAAATCCACCTTCGTCGGCGCCGTCGGCATCATGCTGAGCACCGTGTACAAGGTCGCCGGCGACGCCAACAACGGCGTGATATCGGCCGACATCTTTTTCCCCGATCTGCCGCCGTTCACGACGCAGCCGGAGAGCGTAGCGTTCGTCGCGGCCTACAAGAAGGCCTACGGCGTTGATCCGGACAAGAGCGCCGCGCTCGGCGCCGCCGCCGTGCAGGTGTGGGCGCAGGCGGTCGAACAGACCAAGTCGCTCGATCGCAAGACCGTGGCAGAGGCGATCCGCGGCAAGCCCGTCAAGGGCACCGTGTTCGGCGACGTCCAGTTCCTGCCGAACGGCCAGATGCAGCCTCGCTATGTCGTGTTCGAGGTGGTCGACGGCAAGAACACCAAGCTCAAGGCATTGCAGTAACGACGGCATTCGTGCCATTGGAAGCGCTCGCCCGATCGTCAGGCGGGCGTTTCCCTGGTCGCCTCCTACTCGCAAGCGAGCTGCTGTTCGAACCAACCGGAGACGCGCTCCGATAGGGACGGCCACATGCGCTGAAAACTTCCGAGCTTGCCGACATTGACGCGGTACATCGCCCGCAACTCCTGCTCGATGGCCGGCAGGTCAACGCCCATGCAGGCCCCGTCCTTCGCGATCGTCTTGCCGGCGACGACGACCTCCTTCACCAGCGACGCATTGCCCCGCGCGAACAGAAGCGCCATGGGGTCGACGGGCATGATCTGATCTCGATTCAGCCGGTCGAGGTCGATCACGACGAAATCGGCGGGATTGCCTGCGACGAGCTCGCCGCTCCCGGGCGCGCCGGTGGCACGGCGCCCATTGCGGACGGCGAGCGCGAACAGCTCGGCCGGCGTCCAGGTCGCCCTGAAGCCGAGGCCGCCATGGGCCATCTGCACCAGCCGCATCTCGCGCAGGATGTCGTCGTCCTCGTCCAGCGCCAACCCGTCGACGCCGACCGCGATGGCGCAGCCACATTTGTGTGCGGCGGCGATCGGGGCGAGCCCCGAGCGCAGATGCATGTTCGAGCTGAAATTGGTGACGATGCGCGCGCCGGAGGCTGCGATCATCTCCAGCTCATCGGGACGGGCGTGGATGCAGTGCGCCAGCGTCAGCCGCTCCGAGAGGAAGCCGATATCGCGCAGCCAACGCACCATGTCCGGAAAGTTTTGGTCGGCCCAGGCGCGCTGATAGACGGTCTCCAGCAGATGCATGTGAATGCGGCGGCCCGTCTGCGCCGAGTTCTCCGCCATCGCCTCCAGCAGTGGCTTCGAACACCATTGCACGCCGGCGGGCCCGAGCTGCACGTCGACCATCGGGCCGGAGATGGCGGCGGCAATCGCATCGGTCAGCTCGATATAGGCCTTCGGAGACATCGGCGCGCGGACAAAGAGGTCTTCGATGCTCTTGCGGTCATCACTGGGGAGGCCGGAGAGAATCGGCTCGGCATCGCCATAAACGATCGGATTCAGGTCCCGCACCGCGAGGGCAAATGCCACGCGGATGCCGACATCGGATGCCGCCCTCGCAATCGCCTTGGCTTCATCGAGCAACGGCATCGTCCCGCTTGGGCGGGTGTAGTGCACCATCATCGCCGCGCAACCAGCCCTGGCGGAACGTGCCAGTGCGGAGGCCGCGGTCAGATAGGGATCGAAGGGCGTGCCGAGCGCGGTGCGCAGGATCCAGCTTTCGAGGGGCATGCCGACCGCCCCGAAGGACGACGCGGTCGCGCGCGCATGGTCATGGGCGTTGACGAAGGCAGGAATGACGAAGGAGCGAGGCCCGCCAGCAGGCCCCGCTCCTTCAAGAATGTCGGTGATGGTACCCTTATCGTGCCGCAGCACGACATTGTCGGTCACACCGAGATCAGGGCCACGGAACAGGCTGGTTGCCGCAATCTCCGTGGCCATGACCGTCTCTCCAAATTTAGTTGGCAGTATACACCAACTCCCGCTCCGCACGCGGCGGCAGGAACTCGCGCGAGAACACCTCTGCGGGTGTCGGCGCGCGGGCGAGCTGATAACCCTCGACCACGATGCCGATGGCGCGCGTCATGCGGTCATCCTTGATGTCGCCGATGCCGATCTCCTTCATCTCCGGCGAGACGATCAGCTTGTCGAAGGAATATTGCAGCCGGCGCTTCTCGACGGCGACGTCGATCAGATTGTCGTAGTTCAGCGCAGCCTTCATGCCGGCGTTCTGGTCCTTGGCCACTGCAATCGCGCCCTTGTTGATGGCGCGGACGAGGCCGGCCACGGCCTTCGGGTTCGACGCGATCAGCTTCTTCGAGACCATCACGCCGTTGGAATAGAGATCGAGGCCGTACTCACCGAACGAGAACCATTTGAAATCCTTGTCAGGGTCCTGGCGGTTGAGCACGAGGTTGAAATAGCTGGTGATGTTGAACACGAGCGCCGCGTCGATATCGCCCTTGATCAGCATCGGCTCCTGGAGGTTCGGGGCCATGTTGGAGATCTTGATCTTCTCGCCGTCGAGCCCGTTCTTGCGGGTGAACACCGGCAACAGCCGCGTCGTCGGCGTGCCCTGCGCGCCGCCCAGCGTGTGGCCCTCAAAATCCTTGATGGTGTTGATGCCGCTGGTCTTCTTGGCGACGATCGCGAACGGCGGCTGGTTCCACATCATGTAGACCATGACGGGCGCCTCCTGCGGCTTGGTCGAGGCGTTCTGGATGATGGCGTTGACGTCACCGAAGCCGGCGTCATAGGCCCCCGACATCACGCGCGTGACAGTGGCGCCGGAGCCCTCGCCCTGGTCGATGACGACGTTGAGGCCTTCCTCTTTGAAATAGCCGTTGTCCTTGGCGTAGAAGAATGCGGCATCGCTGCCTTGCGTCTTCCAACCCAGCGTGAACTTGATCGTGGTGTCGTCGGCCGTGGCAGCGCCCGTGGACAGAGCCAATCCCAGCAGCGCGACTGTTACTTTTCTCAACATCGAGACCTCCTCAAGCTTCGTTGCGTGACGGTTCAGAAATTCAGGTGGCGATCACGTCGTTCTTGCGCGTGGCCCAGCCGGTGACACGCCCTTCGATCAGCGAGAACACCGCGTAGAGCGCGACGCCGAGGCCGGCGAGCACGAACAGGCCGGCGAACACCAGCGGCACGTTGAAATTGGAGGACGCGGTCATCATGACGTTGCCGATGCCGCGGTTGGAGGCGACCGTCTCCGACAGCACGGCGCCGACGAAGGCGTAGGAGATCGCGACCTTCAGCGAGGCGAAGAAGAACGGCATGGTCCTGGGCAGACCGACGTTCCAGAGGATGTCGAACTTGCTGGCGCCGAGCGCCTTCAATACGTCTTCGAGCTCGGGCTCGGTGGTCGCGAGGCCCGTGGCGATATTGACGACAATCGGGAAGAAGCAGATCGACAGCGCCGTCAGCACCGCCGGCACCGTGCCGGAGCCGAACCACAGCACGAAGATCGGCACCACCGCGACCTTGGGGATCGAGGAGAAGCCGATCAGCAGCGGATAGCAGGTGTCATAGGCCGTCTTGGAGACGCCGATGATGGCGCCGAGGGCGACACCCAGCGCAACGCCGAGGACGAAGCCGAACATGGTGGTCGCGAGCGTCTGCACGATGTGCGGCCACAGCACCGGAAAGCGCTGAAACAGCGTGACAAAAACCTGTGATGGCCGCGGCAGCACCAGGTCCGACATGCCGGTCATCAGGCAGAACAGCTCCCAGGCGACGAAGAACAGCACGATCAGTCCCGCCGACCATGCCTTCTGCCTGACATCGATCCCGAACATCAGCCTGTCCCCTGTTGGGCTGCGCTGCGCGCATCCTCGATGAAGGCGCGCAGCTTCTGGTTCAGCGCGACGAAATCCGGCTCGAAGGTCATGGCAACGGTGCGCGGCCGCGCGAACTCCACACGGCTGTCATCGAGGATGCGGCCGGGACGCGCGCTCATCACGCAGATGCGGCTGGCGAGGAAACCGGCTTCACGCAAATCGTGCGTCACCAGCAACACGGTCGGCTTGTGCGTCATCCAGAGGTTCTGGAGGATCGCCCACAGCTCCTCGCGGGTAAACTGGTCCAGCGCGCCGAACGGCTCATCCAGCAGCAACATGCGCGGCTCGTGGATCAGCGCGCGGCAGAGATTGGCGCGCTGGAGCATGCCGCCGGATAGCTGCCAGGGATAGCGACTGCCAAATCCCCTAAGGCCGACCTGCTCCAGCAGCGCATTGGCCTTGTCGCGAAACTCGGTCTTACGCAGCTTGCGGAAGTTCGAGCGGAACGGCTCGACGATCTTCAGCGGCAACATGATGTTCCGCTCGATCGTCATCCACGGCAGCATGGTCGGGTTCTGAAAGGCCATGCCGACCCGCAGCGCCCGCGCCGCGACCTCGCGGCCGCCGACGATGACGACGCCGCTGGTCGGCTGCACCAGGCCGCTGACGAGACGCAAAATGGTCGATTTGCCGCATCCGGACGGGCCGACCAGTGCGACAAACTCGCCGTCGGCGATCCGCAACGTCGTCTTCGACAGAGCGGGCACGGCGCGGTCGCCGCGCCCGAAGGTCACGGTGGCCTCGGACAGCTCAATGGCGGTCGGGCCGGAGCCTTCGGGAACGGGCTGGCCGTCAAATTGGGCGTTGGGTTGCATGCGCATCACAGGCAAAGTGCATGCAAGCTGGGTGCCAGTCGGTCGTCCTCGCAAAATCAATGATTTGGCCAAACTCCCCGCCGGATGGCCGGATTCGATTTAGGCAATTCGGCTGCCAAACTGCATGCAACTGGAGCGCTGGATTGGACAAAGCCTGTGCTAAAGAGAGGTTTCGACCCTCCCCGCAAGGATTCGCCGATGGCGGCGCGCACCACCAGCAAGACGTCTGAATCATCGGACAAGGTCGGCGTGATCTGCCGCGCACTCAGGCGCGCGATCATCGAGCAGGCGCTGGAGCCCGGTGCAAAGCTGCCCGAGGATGCGCTGGGCGAACGTTTCGGCGTCAGCCGCACCATTGCGCGCCATGCGCTGGGACAGCTTGCTGCCGAAGGCCTCGTCGAGCTCCGCCGCAACCGGATCGCGGTGGTGGCAACGCCGAGCTGGCAGGAGGCGCGCGATGCCTTCGACATCCGCATCCAACTCGAGGGCCTTGTCGTCCGCCAGCTCGCGGGCAAGCTAAGCAAGAGCCAGATCGCCGAGCTGAATGCCCATGTCGATGCCGAGGACCGCGCACGCGGCGGCACGGATGCAGTTTCGATCCGGCTCGCCACCGAATTCCACATCCTGCTCGCGCACATGACGAACAGCCCGATCCTGGTGCGCTATGTCAGCGAGGTCGCCTATCGCTGCTGCCTGACGCTGTCACTCTACAGCCGACCGCATTCCACCGAATGCGCGATCAACGAGCACCGCGCCATCATCGCATCGCTCGCCAAGGGCGACGAAGCCAAGGTGATGGAACTGATGCACCATCATCTGGATTCCGTGGCCAATCGTGCATTGGTGGCCCCCACCCCGCAGCGTGGCCGCGATCTGCTCGATATCCTCGCGCCCTATGCGGACGAGGTGACGAGCGACCGCGTCGTCAAGCTGCCGAAAGTGGCTCGTCGCTAAAGCGCAGCGAATTGCGCTTTAGCTTTTCGTTTGCGCATGATCTTATCGGAAAACCGCTGCACACTTTTCCGGATCATGCGCGTGTTAAGCCTCGATCCCGCGCTGGACCAAAATCCGCTCTGCGCTATCGTTCCAGACGTCCATCTTCACGATCTGTCCGCCCCGCACGACGAAGCGGTCGACATAGCGATTGCCCTCGAACGGCGTGCCGTCCATCCACTCGCCATAGAGCATGCCGACGCTGTAGACGATGGTCTCGTCCGTGCCCGGACAGACGTCGAACCGGTCCATCTTCTTCTTGACCCAGCGATAGCGGTTCGCATTGAAGCCGGTCGGGCCGCGCGGATGATCGAACTCGCGCCCGCCGGTAAACGTGATCACCGTACCCGGCTTCATATAGGCCGCGGCGGCATCGGGATCGGGTATCATCGAGGCCGTGAGATAGGCCTCCACGATCTCGGCGTCGGTCATCGGGCGTTCGGCTTTTGCGGGGACAGACATGGTGGGCTCTCCGAGGTGGCGGCATTCTACAATTCACGCCCCAAAGTGTATGCACATTTTTTGAACAATTTGGTGGCATAACTGCACACAATCTGGAGCTGCCCGCTTCCCCAGCTTCCGCTAGGCTACCACAGCTGAATCCGACGCCATGACCGCCCAACCCGCCCTTGACCTGATCTTCCGCAACACGCTGTTGCGATCATCCGCCGCACCCGTCGATATCGGCGTGAAGGGCGGCCGCATCGCCGCGATCGAGCCGCAGCTTGCCTGCGAGGCCGTCGAGGTCGATGTCGGCGGGCGCCTCGCCCTGCCCGGGTTCGTCGACACCCACATCCATCTCGACAAGGCCTGCCTGCTCGGCCGCTGCGGGCACAATCACGGCAGCGTCTCGGACGCGATCCGCGCCGTGGCCGGGATGAAAAAGGATTTCACGGTCGAGGACGTCTACGCGCGCGGCGCAAAAGTGCTCGAGCGCGCCATCGTGCACGGCACGACGCGCATGCGGACCCATGTCGAGATCGACCCCCGCATTGCCTTGCGCGGCTTCGAGGCGGTCAAGGCGCTGAAGCGCGACTATGCCTGGGCCATCGACCTGTCGCTCTGTGTCTTCCCGCAGGAAGGCCTGACCAACGACCCCGGCAGCGATGAGCTGCTGGTGCAGGCGCTGCGCGATGGCGGCGAAGCAATCGGCGGCTGTCCCTATATGGACACCGACCCGAACGCGCATCTCGAACGCATCTTCGATCTCGCGCAGGAATTCGAAGTCGACGTCGACCTCCATCTCGATTTCGACCTCGACCCCTCCTGGTGGCACCTCGACGAGGTCTGCCGCCAGACCGAGCGGCGCAACTACGGAGGACGCGTGGCGATCGGCCATGCGACAAAACTCTCGGCACTGCCGCCGGAGCGGATGAAGGCGGCCACCGCGCAGCTGGCGACATCAGGCGTTGCCGTCACCGTGCTGCCCGCAACCGATCTTTATCTGATGGGCCGCGAAGCCACCCACAACGTGCCGCGCGGGCTGACGCTTGCGCACAAGCTCGCCGGCGACGGCGTGCTGTGTTCGGTCGCGACCAACAATGTGCTCAACCCGTTCACGCCGTTCGGCGACGCCTCGCTGCTGCGGATGGCAAATTTCTACGCCAACGTCGCGCACGCTTCGGTCAGCGACTTCGATACCTGCCTCGATCTCGTGACCGAACTGCCGGCGCGGCTGATGAACCTTGGCGATTACGGCATCAAGGTCGGCAACCCCGCCGATCTCGTCGTGCTCGAAACCCAGGACAGCCGCTTCGCCATCGCCGAGCTGCCGGATATCGTGATGGGCTTCAAGAGCGGCCGCCAGACGTTTGAGCGGCAGCGGCCCACCTTGTTCGGGCCGGGCTGACCGACTTTCCGCGCCTTGCGCCCGACCCGCGGCTTGCGCGATGATCATCGCAATCGACCAACGGAGCAACCGGATGGCCTTCGACACGATCTTCCTGAACGCGCGCTTCGACGGCGGAGCCCGGCATCACATCGCCGTCGCGGACGGCCGCATCGCCGCGATCACGCCCGTCGATGAACGTCCCGCCGCAAACGAGACCATCGACCTCGGCAACGTCCTCGTCGTTCCCGGCTTCGTCGAAGGCCACATCCATCTCGACACCAGCTTCTATGGCGACGCCTGGCGTCCGCACAAGCCATGCACCAACGGGTTCGACGTGCATGAGCGCGTCGCCTTCCAGGCCCAGAACATGGCCGTATCAGCGCCGATGGATGTGCGCGCACGCAACCAGCTCGATCTCTGCATCGGCCACGGCACCACGCAGATGCGCAGCCACGTCATGGTCGACGGCTCGGTCGGCCTGAAATCGCTCGAGACGATTTTGCGCGTGCGCGAGGAATACAAGGGCCTGATCGACATCCAGCTCGTCGCCTTCCCCCAGAGCGGCATCCTGATGAGCCCGGGCACGCCGCAATTGCTGGACGAGGCCATCGGGCTCGGCTCCGATCTCGTCGGCGGGCTCGATCCCGCGAGCTTCGATCGCGACATCGAGAAGCATCTCGACGTCGTGTTCGGTGTCGCCGGCAAGCACGGCGTCGACGTCGACATCCATCTGCATGACATGGGCACGCTGGGCGCATTCGAAATCGAGCAGATCGCGGCGCGGACGCGCGCGCTCGGCATGGCGGGACGCGTTGCCGTCAGCCATGCTTACGGGCTCGGCGACATCCCCATGGATCAGCTCAAGAAGATCGCCGACACCCTCGCCCGCTCGGGCGTCGCGATCATGACCAATGCGCCAGGCGCCCGGCCCTTCCCGCCGATCCTGGCCCTGCGCAATGCCGGCGTCACCGTCTTCAGCGGCAACGACAACATCCGCGATTCCTGGTGGCCCTATGGCGACGGCGACATGCTGCGCCGGGCCACGACGCTCGGCTATCGCTCGGGCTTCAATATCGACGAAGAACTGCGCGTCGCGTTCGATGTCGTCACCGTATCCGGCGCAAAGGCGCTGCGGCTCGAAGGCTATGGCCTGCGCGTCGGCGCCAAGGCCGATTTCGTGACACTGAATGCCGAGCATATTCCTGAAGCCGTTGTCGGCGTGCCGCAAGGGCGCCGTGTACAAGGAAGGCAAGCTCGTCGCATGCGACGGTAAGATTGTCGGGAAGCGCGGCTAATGATCGGATCTTTTCCGTTCGATTATACCGCTAGCTTTCCTCACTCCCCAATCCGGTAGAATCCCTGACCGTAAATACGCGCATTGCACGACGGGCCAAGGAGATCATACTAAGACACGCACTGACATCTGCGTTCTCCGGGGAAGTATCGAATGTTCAGCGCATTCAGCAGCATCGATTACCATTCCATTCGGGCCAACACGCCCGCCGAGATGGCCATCAAGCGACTGACCGGCATCGGCGAAGTCCTGTCGGGCATCGACATATCGGCAATCCACACGCAGGACGACATGGCCCGCGCGCTGTTGACGCTCGATACCGCCGACAAATGCATTCGCACGATTCTCACCGAGTTCCGCACCGAGCGCACCACGGAAGTCGTCCGCGAAGCCACGAGCCTGATGAGCCTGATCGAGCTCGCGCGCGACGAACTCTCGGACTACGCGGCGGCAGCAGAGTCTTGAGCTGAATGCGCGCTGGATCTCAGCGCTTGATCTTCGCCAGAATGCGATCCGCCTCGGTGCGCCAATCGGCGCTGCGGGCAAATTCCTTCGTCCCCTTGATGCCGAACAGCCCCTCGTCAGCGAGATCGGCAACCCAGGCCTGGCGCTCGGCGGTGCCCTGCGCCGACCATGGCGTGAGCCCGACCTCGCGCACGGTCTCCGCGACTTCACGCACCTCCTCGGCACGGCGACGGCCGTGCTCGATCACGCGCTGGAAGCAATAGGCGCCCTGCTTCTCCCAGTCGATCGCCGGAAACGTCTCCGCGAGCGAAGCCAGCACGGCGTCCTCGACGCCGTAGGCCCGCGCAGTGGTGAAGCTTTCGATGACCATGGCCTCAAGGCCCTTGATCATGATGCTGCGGCACATTTTCACGGCCGAGGACACGCCGAGCTTGTCGCTCGCGACCTTGGCCGCAAAGCCGATCGTATTCAGCAGCGGCTCCAGCTCCCTCGCGCCGGGCCCACCGAGCAGCAGCGGCACCTTGATGCGATAAGGCGGCACCGAGGTCATCACCGCGCCCTCGACATAGCGTCCGGCAGCGCCGTCGATCAACGCAGCGGCGCGCTGCTTGGCGCCGGGAGACGCCGAATTGAAATCGAGGAACCAGGTGCCCTGGTTGATTGCGCCAGCGCAGGCTTTTGCTACGGGCACGGCCTGGCTCGCCGTGACCGCGGAGATGATGAAATCGGATTTCGCGGTCAGCTCGGCGTGAGACGCCGCCAGCGTCACGCCGAACTTCGCCGCATGCTCCTTCAGCGGAGCGCCGTGCTCGCCTCCGAGCTTGATGTCGTAAGCGGCTACCTTGATATCCTGCTGCCGCAAATCCTCGGCCAGGATCCTGCCGACCTCGCCGTAGCCGACGAGCCCGATCTGCCAGCGCCTGGGATCACCTGCCATCAATTCAATCCTCGTGTCGTCTCGTCGAACAGCTCCTCGACCGCATAGCGGCGCGGGATCAGCGCCTGCTGGAATGCGTAGTCGACGATCAGCTCCAACGGTTTTCTGTTCGCCTCGATCCCGAACGGAACGAGGTCGGGCGTCGCCGCAGGTCCCACCTGCGCCTTGTTCCGCTCAAGCAGGTCATAAACGCCTGTAACTACGTCGGGGCGCGCTTTCGCAAGCTGCTCTGTCACGACCACGAGATGATTGACCGGGACGACGCCACGACGGGTGTACCATTTGGCAGCCTCTGCGGCAGGATCGGAGAATAGCGGCTTCAACGTGGGATGATCAGAGGCCTCGCCGAGGACGGCGTCGAGCTCGCCGTCGATCAGCATCTGCAAGATCTTCTTGTCCTTCGGCGCACGCTCGGTGCTGTCGACATATTCGGCAACGTGCGGATCCTCGAAGGTGATCCAGCGGATCTTGTCGAGATTGACACCGTAGTCGTTGGCGAGAATGCCCCTGATCCATGCGCCCGTCGTCGTCGTGAACGAGCGGATGCCGACGCGCTTGCCTTCGAGATCGGATGGCCCGAGCACTCCCCTTGCAGGGTTGTAGAGCGCGTAGGAATGCTGGAAGCGGCCGAGCATGGTGGCAGGCAGCAGCACCAGCGGCTTGCCATGCGCCTTCGCCATCAGATAGGTAACGATCGCCATCTCGCAGACGTCGAACGCCTGCTCGCGCACCATCGGCTTGAACGCCGTGTTGGTCGGCGTGTACGCGATGAAATCGAGGTCGAACAGGTTGGAGCGGAGTTCGCCGCTCTTCACCGCCTGCACGTGAGGGTGACTGCCGAGCACAGCCTTCAACTTGAGACGATCCATCCGCCCGCTCCGCTTCTCTGGTCCCGCTCAGACGTCCTCGGGATTGTCGACGTAGACCAGCCCGGCCTTCGCCAGCGCCTCGCGCATGCTGTACATATCGAGGCCCAATTCGCCCGAGGCCAGCCGCCTGCGCTTGCCGCCCTCGTCCGCGTTGCGCTTCTTCGCCTTTTCGGCGACCTCAGAGGCATAGCGCTTGGGCACCACGACGACGCCGTCGTCATCGGCCACGATCATGTCGCCCGGATCGACGTTGACCCCGGCACAGACCACGGGAATGTTGACCGAGCCGAGCGTCGCCTTGACCGTGCCCTTGGCCGAGACGGCGCGCGACCACACCGGAAACTTCATCTCGTGCAGCGCTTTGACGTCGCGGCAGCCGGCGTCGATGATCAGCCCCTGCACGCCGCGCGCCTGCAGCGACGTCGCGAGCAGCTCGCCGAACATGCCGTCGGTGTTATCGGTGGTGCAGCCGACGACGAGGATGTCGCCCTTCTTGCACTGCTCAACGGCGACATGGATCATCCAGTTGTCGCCGGGCTGTGCCAGCACCGTGACGGCGGGGCCAGCGATCGACGCGCCGGCCCAAACGGGCCGCAAGTAAGGCTTCATCAGGCCGAGGCGACCGTAAGCCTCGTGAACGGTCGAGACGCCGTATTCCGCCATCCCGGCGGGATCGGCACGCTTGATGTTGCGAACGACGACGGGCTTCATGCCAGCTCCTCCGCAACCGTCGGGAACAACCGCTGATAGGCCTCGCCATAGGTCATGGGCACGCCGGTGTTGCGGCTGCCCTGGATGCCGCGGTTGAGCGCGACGCGCTCGTAGTAACCCCAGAGATGTTTTTGCGCGGCGAGGATCTGGAACGCCTCGTACTTCTTCTTCCAGACCTCGTCGATCTTGAGGAGCAGGTCCGGCTTGTAGTTACACTGCTCGGGCTGGTGCGGCTCGAACAGGAACACCGGCGGCGCCGAATATTTGTACTGCGCGCCGGGCTTGTGGCCCATCGCCTGCGCGACCACGCGGGTCTCCTGCGCGAAATGCGCCGCGTTCGGATGGTCGAAATTATAGGGATCTTCCAGCGCATGCGTCAGCACGAAGCTCGGATTGAGCTCGCGGTAGATATCGACCATGCGGTCGAAATGCGCCTCGGTGAGCTTCAGCGGATAATCGCCGCAGTCGAAGAACTCGATCTCGGCGCCGAGCAGCTTCGCCGCCCGCTCCGCCTCGTCCTTGCGACCTGCCTTGACCGACTCCAGCGTCGCGCCTTTTTCCTTCCAGGCGAACTGGCTCTCGCCGCGCTCGCCAAAGGACATGCAGACGATCTTCATGCGATAACCCTTCTTCGCATGCAGCGCGATGGCGCCGCCGGCGCGCCAGACGAAATCGCCGGGATGGGCGGTGATCACGAGACCTGTTTTCATGGGACGAACTCCCCTCTTTCCTTGATAAGCAACGTATCGATCGCGAGCACCGTCATGTGTCGAACTCGAACAGACGCGCGGGATTATCGACGAGGATCTTCTGCTGGAATTCCGTCTCCGGCGCGAACAGCGGGATCAGGTCAACGAGGTCGCCGTCATTCGGCATCACCTTGACGTTGGGATGCGGCCAGTCGGTGCCCCAGATGACGCGGTCGGGCGCGGTCTCGACGATCTTGCGCGCGAACGGCACCGCGTCCGTGAACGGCGGTCCGGCCGAGGACACCCGCTCCGAGCCGCAGATCTTGACCCAGCATTTCTCGTCGCGCTGCATCAGCTCGATCAGAATCCTGAACGGAAGCTGGTCGAGCCCCTCGGACGCCCTCACCCGTCCCATATGGTCGATGGTGTAGCTCAGTGGCAGCTTTGCCAGCATGTCGGCATATTCGGGCAGATCGATCGCATCGAAATGCAGATCGATGTGCCAGCCGAGCGGCGCGACCATCGCGATGACGCGGTTGAACACGCCCTTGTCGGGGACGCCGCCGAGATGGCGCACGAAATTGAAGCGGCAACCGCGGAAGCCGCCCTCGTGCAGCACCTGGAGGCCACGCTCGGTGATGGTGTCGTCGATATTGGCAACCGCGCGATAGGCGCCATTGCTCTGCGCGATCGCATCGAGCGCGACCGTGTTGTCGGTGCCGTGCACGCTGGCATTGACGATGACGGCCCGCTCGACGCCGAGCTTGGCATGCAGCGCACGAAAATCCTCGAGCGGCGCATCCGGCGGCGTGTAGGAACGGTCAGGTGCATACGGATATGTCGCGCCGGGGCCGAAGATGTGGCAATGCGCATCGCAGGACAGCTTTGGCAGCTCGAACTTCGGCGTGCGAGTATTCGGATCGGGCGGCGGAATGGTCGGCGTGTACATCATCGTCATCACTTGAACCGCCGAGCGAGATCGCTTCTTTCAAGCCTTGCTGCTGACGACCGGCCGCCGCCGTACCGGCGCGGCCTGATCGAGCGCCGGCGCCTGGAAGGCGGCGACGGTGGCCTGCACCAATTGCTCGATGGCGCTGGCGGCATCGCTGCCGTCGGCCTCGCCGCGCGACAGGCGCGAGACGCGATCCGGCGTCACCAGCGAGTAATAGAGTGCGCCGAGCAGGAAGTGGCTGCGCCAGACGATGTCGGTGCGCGGAATATGCGGCAGGCTCTCGTGGACTGCGTCGATGAAGGCATGGCTGGTGTCGTCAAAGGTCTGCGCGATGATTTTTCGCACGACCTCGTTGCCTTCGGCGGACATCACGGCGCGCAGCCGCGTGAAGCGCGCCCCGCCCCCGGCGAGATCGCTGCCCGAGGTGAAGGCCGGCACCACATAGGCGCGCACGATCGCCTCCAGCCGGTCCTGGAGGTCGCGCACGCGCTTGGCTGCGGCGAGCAGCTCGGAACGGCGCAAATTCATCGGCCCGCAATGGCGCTGGTAGATCTCCAGCAGCAGACCGTCCTTGGTCTTGAAATGATAGGTCACACTGCCGGGATTGGCGCCGGCGGCCTGCGCGATGTCGCGCACCGAGACGGCATTGAAGCCGTTGGTGGCGAACAGCTCCTCGGCCGCGGCGAGGATCGCCTCGCGCATGTTCGGCTTGCGGGCCGTTTCCTTGCTGGTGGGCTTGCGTACCATGTGATTTGTACTATCGTACAAAAGATCAGGTCTCGTCAACAAGAACCATGGGCGGCGTCCGGACGGCTCGGAACACCGAGGCAGGATGCGAAAGCCCGCAAGGAGTGCTGGAAAATGCTGGGTTTGAACAAGACAATCGGCGGTTTGATGCTGGGTGCCGGTCTGCTGCTGGGCGGCGCCGCGCAGGCCGCCGACAATTACCCGAGCAAGCCGGTCCATATCCTTGTGCCCTATGCGGCGGGCGGCGCCGTCGACGTGCTCGCGCGTACGCTCGGCCAGGCGCTGGCGAAGACCTGGGGCCAGCAGCCGGTGATCGACAACCGTCCGGGCGCCGGCGGCATCGTCGCCTCGCAGGCGCTGACGCAGGCCGCCCCCGACGGCTACACGCTGATCCTGGTCGCGAGCGGCCATCCGCTCAACCAGTTCATCTATCCGAGCGTGCCCTACGACACGTTCAGGGATTTCACCGCGATCACCGAAGTCGCCTCCTCGCCGCTCGCGATCGTCGTCGCCAAGGACAGCCCCTACAAGACGCTCGGCGATCTCCTCGCCGCCGCAAAGAAGGAGCCGGACAAGCTCTCCTATGGCATGTCCGGCAACGGCACCTCCGCGCATCTCGCCGGCGAGCTGCTCAAATACATGTCCGGCAGCAAGATCGTCGCGATCCCCTACAAAGGCGGCGCACCGGCGCTGACCGCCGTGATCGCTGGCGAGATCCCCCTCAGCATCAATCCGCTGGCGGAAGCGATCGGCCAGCTCGAAGGCGGCCCGGTGCGCGCGCTCGCGGTGACCTCGGCCGAACGCTCCAAGGCGCTGCCGAATGTTCCGACCGTCGCGGAATCAGGCGTCCCCGGCTACGACGTCTCGGTCTGGTGGGGCGTTCTTGGGCCTGCCAAGATGCCGCCGGAGATCGTGGCGAAGCTGGAGACCGATCTGAAGGCGGCGCTGCAGGACCCGAACGTGCTGTCGACGCTGGGCAAGATCGGCGCGGCGCCGGTCGGCTCCTCCGCCAAGGACTTTGACGCCTACATGCACGCCGAGGCGACCAAATGGGAGCCGGTGCTGAAGGCCGCCGACATCCGCGCGCAGTGAGGCTCGTCACATGAGGACCTCTTCCCGGCGATTTGCGCGCACCGCCCTGCTCGCATTTGCAATGACCGGCCTGCTCGGCGCGCCCGCGCGCGCCGATGGCGAAGCAAAACTGCTGGCGCCGAGCGGCAGCTTGCGTGTCGGCATCTATCCGGGCAGCCCGACCTCGATGGTGACGGATGCGGCCGGCCAGCCGCATGGCCTCGCCTACGATCTCGGCGGCGAACTGGCCAAAAGGCTCGGCGTTGGCATCGACTATGTCAGGTTTCAGCGCGTCGCCGACATAGTCACCGCGATCCATGACGGCCAGGTCGATTTCACCGTGACCAACGCCACGCCGGCCCGCGCCAACGAGGTCAGCTTCAGCCAGCCCGTGCTGGCGATCGAGCTCGGCTATCTCGTCCCGGCGAACTCGCCGATCGGCAGGATCGAGGACATCGACAGGCCGGGCGTGAAGATCGGCGTCACCAAGGGCTCGACCTCGGAACGCACATTGCCGGCGAAGTTCAGGAGTGCGACCATCGTTCCCGCGGAAAGCGTCAAGGTCGCCATTGCCATGTTCGGCCGCGGCGAGATCGACCTCTACGCGACCAACAAACCGACGCTGTTCGAGATGTCCGACCAGATGCCGGGCGCGAAAATCCTCGACGGCAATTGGGGCGCCGAGCATATGGCCATCGCGATCCCCAAGGGGCGCGAGGACGCCCTTCCCCTGCTCAACCGCTTCGTCGCGGACGAGCAGTCATCCGGCGTGCTGGACACGATCCAGCAGCAGGCGGGCCTGCGCGGCGCGTCCAAGGCGGCGCGCGAGTAGCTCGCGGACTTGGGTGAGGTGTCCTCCCGCCCTGCCCAATACAGTATTCCCTCGATGCAACCGTCGCCGAACTGCGCTAACTTGCGTCGATCATGACTCGCCGAACCGGCAGCGCCGATCTTCCTCTCCACACCGGGCGGGTTCCGCCATGGCTTGCGAGCCGCATGTCGTCGCTGGGCGCAATCGTCACGCAGGCGATCGTGCATCATTATGGACGCGACGCCTTCCTCCAGCGGCTGTCGCATCCGTTCTGGTTCCAGTCGTTCGGTGCCGTGATGGGGATGGACTGGCACTCCTCCGGCATAACCACCTCCGTGATCGGCGCCCTGAAGCGCGGGCTCGGCCCGCTCCAGGACGAGCTCGGCATCTATGTCTGCGGCGGCCGCGGCCAGCATTCGCGCAAGACGCCTGACGAGCTGTTGCAGCTCGGCGATCGCGTCGGCTTCGACGGTGCGAGCCTCACGCGGGCCAGTCGCCTGGTCGCCAAGGTCGACAGCGCCGCGGTCCAGGACGGTTTTGATCTGTACTTGCATGGCTTCTTCGTCACTGCAGACGCCAAATGGACTGTGGTGCAGCAGGGCATGAACGGCGACAAGCGGCAGGCCCGCCGCTATCACTGGCATTCCGAGGCCTTGAAGAGTTTTGTCGACACGCCGCATAGCGCGATCGACGGACCGCAGCAGGGCGAGATCGTCAATCTCACCGATCACCGCGCCGATGTCTCGCGCGCCGCGCAGCTCGAACTGTTGAGCGGTCTCGGCCCCGATCGCATCCTCGCAGAATTCGAACGCCTCGTTGGGACGGCGCCCGCGCCGGCGCAGGCGATGCTGCCGCATCTGATCATGCCCGCGCATCATGATGTCAGGCCCAAGGACGTGTTCGCACGCCGCCTGCACGGCACGCTGGCCGCCGCGGCCGAACGCGGCCCGGTCGATTTTCCGGAATTGCTGCTGACGCCCGGCGTCGGCGCGCGCACCGTGCGCTCGCTGGCGATGGTCGCCGAGGTCGTGCATGGCGCGCCCTATCGCTTCAACGATCCCGCGCGCTTCTCGCTCGCCCATGGCGGCAAGGACCGGCATCCCTACCCCGTCCCGATCAAGGTCTATGACGAAACCATCCGCGTGCTGAAGGGCGCGATCCAGAACGCCAAGCTCGGACGCGAAGAGGAGATGCAGGCGATCAGGCGCCTCGACGACCAGGCGCGGCGGCTGGAGCGGACTGCCAGCGGTCCGTCGGTCGAGGCCTACATCGCCGGAGAGCGTGAAGCCTCGCCCGATCTCGACGGCCGCTCCGTGTTCGGCTGGGAGCGCGATGTCGTGGCGTCACGGAAATCGACGGGCTGACTGTCCACCGCGACGACCGGCAACTCCGCGATGGCACGCATGCCCGGCCGCTTGCGCCAGTGAATCTGCGCGGGATCGACGGCGAGACCGAGCTTCGGCCATCGCGCAAACAGCGCCTCCAGCGCGCAGGCCGCCTCGATCCGTGCGAGCTGATGGCCGAGACAGAAGTGAATTCCCGTTCCGAATGAGATGTGGCGGTTCGGCTTGCGCGTGAGGTCGGGCCGCTCGGGCTGGTCATGCACCGCCGGATCCATGTTCGCCGCGGCGAGCATGACCATGACGCGATCGCCCTGTTTCAGCGGCACGCCCGCAAGCTCGATATCCCGCCGCACATAGCGCGGCTTGGAAAACTGCACCGGTGACACGAAGCGCAAAAACTCCTCGACGGCGAGCCCGACGCGGCTCCGGTCTTCCTCCAGCCAATCACGCAAGCCCGGATTTCTGAGGAGCTCATAGACCGAGCCGCTGATCAGATGCGTCGTGGTCTCCGATCCTGCCGCGAGCAGCAGGAACACCATCGACACCATTTCGTCCGGCGTGATCTGGCCGCCCTCACGCTCGACCTGAACCAGCTCGGCAATCAGGCCCTCGCCGCCCTGCACCCGTGCGACCTGCAACTGCCGTTCGAGATAGGCGCGCATCTTGCGAAACGCGAGCAGCAGGCGGAAGAAGCTGACGACATTCGTCAGCGACGACATCTTGTTGGCCCAGGCGATGAATCGCGGGCGATCGGCCGCAGGCAGGCCCAGCAATTCGCAGATCACCGACACCGGCAGGATGCGGGCGTAACGCTGGACGAGGTCGGCGGGGCTGCCATCGGCAAACAGGTCGTTCGCCAAGCCGTCGGCGATGGCGCGAATGCGTGGCTCCATCGCCACGATCGCGCGGCGGCGAAAAGCCTCGTCCACGATGCTGCGCAGCCTCGTGTGATCAGGCTCGTCCATCGTCAGCATGTTGTTGGCGATGGTGGTGACCAGTTTTGGCATCCACCAGCGCAGGCCAGCGACTTTGCCGTCCCCCTTGCGCAGCGTGAAGGTGGTGCCGTCCTTCAGGACCTGCGCCGTGGCGTCATGGGTCGTGGTGACCCAGACATCGCCGACCAGAGGAAATCGCGACGCGATCACGGGGCCGGACGCGCGCAGCGCCGCGATCGCCTTGGACGGATCGCGGAAAAAGGCCTCGCTGGTGAAATCGAGGCGCGGTGTCATGGGATCACCGTATTGGTTGGTGGCGCCTCAACCAGATGGTGTGTACGAGGCGACGCGCAAGGGCCGGAACCGCGCGAAAAGAAGAGAGCCTATCCGCGCCCCGGCGAGCGCTGACCGGTCTTGCGCTGCTGATTGGTGTAGGCGTCCCAATGGCTCCAGCTACCGTTGGCGAGGCTTTGCAGATCGGTGCCGAGGGGGCGGCGCGTGCGCTTGTCGTGATCGGCGATCACGCGCTCGGACTGCGCGATCTTGCGCTTGAATTCCGCGATCGCCTTCTGGGTCTGCCCGTCCCGCTTCGAAGACGCGATCTCGCCCATCGTGAAGCGCGCGGTCTCGAGCGCCTTCAACTCGGCGCGGTTCTTCTTCAACTGAACCCGGTGCCAGGCGATGTTGCTGTCGCTGTCCGCAACCATGTGGGAACTCCGCTGATTCGTTCCCACAGTGTATCGCGCGCGGAATCGGCGCCGCAACGCCCGCCAAACGGCGAAAATACGGTCTTATTGCGCGAAAAATCCGCGATCAGCGCTCGGCAAAGGCCTTTTCGACCACGAATTGGGCCGGCTCGCCGTGATTGCCCTCAATGAGGCCGCGCTCGCCCAGGAGCACGCGGGTGTCAGCGACCAGTGCCGGGCTGCCGCAGATCATGACCCGGTCATGGGCGGCTTCCAGCGGCGGCAGGCCGATATCGGCGAACAGCTTGCCGGACGTGATGAGGTCGGTGATGCGGCCGCGGTTGCGGAAGGGATCGCGGGTCACGGTCGGATAGTAGATCAGCTGATCGCGGATGTACTCGCCGATCAGTTCGTCCTTTGGCAGCGTCTCGGTGATCATCTCGCCATAGGCGAGCTCCTTCACGTGCCGGCAGCCGTGCAGCAGCACGACCTTCTCGAACCGCTCATAGGTCTCGGGGTCCTTGATCACGCTCAGGAACGGCGCGAGGCCCGTGCCGGTGCCGATGAGGTAGAGGTTGCGGCCCTCTTCGAGATTGTCGATCACCAGCGTGCCGGTGGCCTTGCGGCTGACGATGATCTCGTCGCCTTCCTTCAGATGCTGGAGGCGCGAGGTCAGCGGACCGTCCGGCACCTTGATCGAGAAGAACTCAAGCGTGTCCTCGTAATTGGCGCTGGCGACGCTGTAGGCCCGCAACAGCGGCTTCTCGCCGACCTTGAGCCCGATCATGGTGAATTCGCCGTTGCGGAAACGGAAGGTCGGGCTGCGGGTGGTCTTGAAAGAGAACAGCGTGTCGGTCCAGTGGTGGACGCTCAAAACGCTTTCCTGATTGAAATTGCTCATCTCACCTTCCCTGTCGCTTCCAATGCGGTTCCGAGGCGGGCAGCTATGCGTCGTTTGTACACGATCATTCGTGTACTAATGAATAATCCTGCTTGCTCCCGGGGTCAAGGCTGCCCAAGATCGCGAGCGTTGCAGTTAGGAACAAGGAGCCCCTTCCATGGCGCATGACGCCCCCCAGGCCACCGGACCCTCGAAGCTCGTGATCCGGAATATCGGCCTGATCCTGTCCGGCGCCCTGGAAAAGCCGATCCTGGACGGCGACACCATCGTCGCCGAGAACGGCAAGATCACTGCGATCGGCCGCTTCAAGGACCTCAACACCGAAGGCGCGACCACCATCGTCGAGGCCAACGGCACCACGGTCGCGCCCGGCCTGATCGACAGCCATGTCCACCCTGTGGCGGGCGACTGGACGCCGCGCCAGAACCAGATCGGCTGGATCGACAGCAATTTGCATGGCGGCGTCACCACGATGATCTCCGCCGGCGAGGTGCACATGCCCGGCCGCCCGCGCGACGTCGTCGGGCTGAAGGCGATGGCGATCTTCGCCCAGCGCGCATTCTGGAATCTGCGCCCGGGCGGCGTGAAGGTTCACGCCGGCGCACCGGTGATCGAATGCGAGATGGTCGAGGAGGATTTCAAGGAGTTGGCCGCGGCCGGCGTCAAGCTGCTCGGCGAGGTCGGCCTCGGCGGCGTCAAGGACGGCCCGACGGCACGCAAGATGGTCGGCTGGGCCCGCAAATACGGCATCCAGAGCACGATCCACACCGGCGGCCCTTCGATCCCCGGCTCCGGCCTGATCGACAAGGACGTGGTGCTGGAGGCCGACACCGACGTGGTCGGCCACATCAATGGCGGCCACACCGCGCTGCCCGACGACCAGATCCGCTGCATCTGCGAGGGCTGCAAGCGCGGCCTCGAGATCGTTCACAACGGCAATGAGCGCTCGGCCCTTTTCACGCTGCGCATCGCACGCGAGATGGGCGACCTGCACCGCGTCATCCTCGGCACCGACGCTCCGGCCGGCTCCGGCGTGCAGCCGCTCGGCATTCTGCGCATGGTCTCGATGCTATCCTCGCTCGGTGACCTCCCGGCCGAGATCGCGTTCTGCCTTGCCACCGGCAACACCGCGCGAATGCGTCAGCTCGATTGCGGCCTGATCGAGGTCGGCCGCTCGGCCGATTTCGTCATCATGGACAAGGCGCAGCACTCGCCCGGCAAGACCATCCTGGAGAGCGTGCAGCTCGGCGACCTCCCCGGCATCGGCATGACCATCATCGACGGCATCGTGCGCACCCAGCGCAGCCGCAACACCCCGCCGGCCGGCCGGGTGCCGGAAGTGGTGGCGAAGTGACGCAGCCGGAGCAGCTCGCCGCTTCGCGTCGCGCCTCCAAGGCATTGAACAAGTCTGCTGCCTGCTGCGTCTAACGCAGGCAGCCCTCGGCGGCGGCAGTTCATTGCTGGACCATCGAGGGAGACATGAAAAGTTCGCTGCGGATTGCCGCCGGCATCGCCGGTGCGGCGGCAGGCTTCATCGCCATGATCGGGCTGCTCGAGCTGACCGGCTTCGGCAATCGTGCAGACCCGATCACGACGGGGCTGGTCGCCCTGTTCGCCATCGCCCCCATCGGCGCAGTGATCGGCCTGGTGCTCGCCACCAAGCTGGCGACACGCAAGGACGACAATAGCGGCGGCCTCGCACGCAACAGCCTGAAGTCACTCGGCGTCGTCGTCCTGCTCTGCCTCGCCGCCGGTGTCACTTACGCCGTCTACGCATATACGACCGCCACGCCCTGGCTCAATCCGAACGCCAGCAATCCACTGCTCGTGTTCGAGGTTCGCTTTCCGGCCGGAGCAACGGTGCCGACGTCACCGCAAGGCATTGCAATCGAATTGCAGACCGACCTCAACACCATGCCGGGCGAGCTAAGTCCGGCCGGCTTCCGTCGTGATGGCGACCACCCCGTCATCGCAGGCGAAGTCGAGCTTGCCTTTAGGACCTCGCACCGGCAGCTCACCGTCAACATCCAGGGCCAGCCGAGCCGGATCTATCCGATCGATCTGACGGCCCGGGCGCCGCATACGCCGGAGTTCGGCACGTGGCGACGGCTCGCCGACGGCAGCGAAATCCGCTACCGCGCCAAATGGCCGGGGAAGACGTAAGGAATCAGCGCTTCTTTGCGATCTCACAGCGCACGTAGGTCTGGCGCTTGGCCTGGCCGACCGGGCCATTCTCGATCACCAGCCGGCCATCCGCCGCAACGGAGACTCGGGGATTGGCGCGAAACTTTTCGCCCTCGCCTTCGCAGGCAAGCCGCATCTTCCAGCTTTGCTTGCCGTCTGCGGTGATCTCGCCGGCGCGGCAGCGCGTCTCGTACCAATACAGGCGGTTGCCGCCTTCGATGCTCATCCGGCTGGCGCTGTCCTGATCACGGCAATCCTTCTTGGTTGACGCCCAGAAGCCCTCGTAGGGCTGTGCGGCAAAGGCGGCAGTGCAGCTGCTCGCCAACGCGGAAGTAAGACTCAGAACCATCGCAAATCGCGTGACTGCTCGCATGACGACAACCTCGATAAACCCTTCATCGACGTTAGTCGCCAGTTCCCGCCCCTTGTTCAACTGCCGTAGGGTGGGCAAAAGGCGCGAAGCGCCGTGCCCACCATCTTTGCGACTTGAGGAAGAACGGTGGGCACGCTTCGCTTTGCCCACCCTACGAGACCGTCCTCACCGCAGCTTGTTCAACAGCGCCATCAGCATCTCGCGCTCCCTGGCGTCGAGCGGCGCAAGCGTTTCCCGGGTGATCGCGAGCGCACTCGGCGCGACCTTCTCCGCAAGCTGCTGACCGGCGCGCGTCAGGCTGACCAGAAGCCGCCGTCCGTCCTCGGGATCCTGGCTGGTCTCGGTCAGGCCTCGTGCGGTCAGGCGGTCGATCACGCCCTTGATGGTCGCGACATCCATCGCCGTCAGCCGCCCGAGCTGGTTCTGCGAGCATGGCCCAGTCTCGGCCAGCTTCGACAATGCCGCCCATTGCGTCGGCGTGAGATTGGTGCCGATGTCGCGCGAGAAGATCGAACTGTGGCGCTGCCAGACCTGACGCAGGATGAAGCCGACCTGCTCGTCGAGCACGTAAGACGATTTTGCCGGTTTGACGCTTTTCTTCGCCGCAACGCTTCTTGCCATCCGCTCCCCGCCCCTCACAACGACAGATGCGCGTCGCGGACATCCGGACGCGCGTCGAGCTCGGCCATGGTGCCGCCGAAGCAGATGCGGCCACGCTCGATGATATAGGCGCGGTCGGAGATCAGCCGCGCAAAGTGCAAATTCTGCTCGGACACCACGATGCTGACGCCTTCCTTCTTCATGGTCAGGATGGCATCGACCATCTGCTCCACGATCTTCGGCGACAGCCCTTCCGAGGGCTCGTCCAGCAGCACCAGCGAGGGATTGCCCATCAGCGTGCGCGCGATGGTGAGCATCTGCTGCTCGCCGCCGCTCATGCGGCCGCCCGGACGATTTTTCATCTCACCCAGGTTCGGAAACAGCGCGAACAGTTTTTCGCGGGTCCAGTGCGGGGCGTTCGGGCGCTTCGGCTGGCGGCCGACTTCGAGATTTTCTTCCACCGTCAGATCGGTGAAGATGCGCCGCTCCTCCGGCACATAGCCGAGCCCGTCGCGCACGATTTCATGCGTCGGGCGCGCCGAGACATCCTTGCCCTCGAACATGATACGGCCGGTTCGCTGCGCGACCAGACCTACGATCGAGCGGAAGGTCGTCGACTTGCCGGCGCCGTTGCGGCCGAGCAACGCCACCACCTCGCCCTCGCCGACCTCGAAACCGATGTCGAACAGGATATGCGCCGGGCCGTAATGGCTGTTGAGGTCTTGCACCGTGAGCTTCATGCGGAGGCTCCATGCCCGGCATCGTAAAGCAGGCCCTCGCCGAGATAGACGGCCTGCACCTGCGGATTGCCGCGCACCTCGGCCGGCGAGCCTTCGGCGATCAGCGTGCCGCGGTTGAGTACGATAATGCGGTCGGCATGCTCGAACACCACGTCCATGTCGTGCTCGGTGAAGAGCACGCCGATCGATTTTTCCCGCGCGATCTGCGCCGTTAGCCGCATCAGGTCGACGCGCTCGCGCGGCGCCATGCCGGCGGTTGGCTCGTCCATCAGCAGCAGCTTGGGCTCGTTGGCAAGCGCCACCGCAAGCTCGAGCCGCTTGAGGTCGCCATAGGCAAGCTCGCCGCAGGGACGATCGGCGTAGCCGCCCATGCCGACGAGCTCGAGCAGCCGCCCGGCCTCGCCGCGGTCGAAGTTCGGCGCCGAGCCGAAGAGATTGAACAGCTGCTTGCCATGCGAGATCAGCGCGACCTGCACGTTCTCGCGCACGGTCATCGTCGCGAAGGTTGCGGTGATCTGGAAAGTGCGCCCGACGCCGAGCCGCCAGATCTCGCGCGGCTTCTTGCCGGTGGTCTCCTCGCCCAGCAGGCGGACATGGCCGGTATCAGGCTTGTTCTGGCCGTTGAGCATGTCGAAACAGGTGCTCTTGCCCGCGCCGTTCGGGCCGATCAACGCCAGAATTTCGCCTGATCGCAGCGAGAACGAGACGCCACGCACGGCGTGGATGCCGCCATAGGATTTGGACAGGCCTTCAACCGCGAGAAGTGGGGGTGCGACGCTCATTCGACGGACTCGATCGGCTTGGCAAGCAAGGGAGATCCCGGCGGCGATGTCTTCCTGCGCCGCTGCGCCAGCATCTCCAGCGTGCCGACGATGCCCTTGGGGAAGACGACGACGATCAGCACGATGAAGCCGCCGAGCACGAGCTTTGACAGGTCGGTCTGGCTGACCAGCCAGATGTTGAGCGCCTTGTAGACGATGGCGCCGATCACCGCACCCGACACCGTCTCGACGCCGCCGAGCAGCACCATGACGAGCGCGTCGACCGACAGCGAGATCCCGAGATTGTCGGGGAAGACGCTGCCCTTGAGGTAGGCGAACAGCGCGCCGCCGATGCCGGCGGTCGTGCCTGCGATCACGAACGCCGTCCACTGGATGCGCTTGGCATTGATGCCGACCGCCTCGCTGCGCAGAGGCGAGTCGCGCGTGGCCCTGAGTGCGTAGCCGAACGGCGAGAATACCATGGCCCGAAGCGCGACCGTCACGAGTGCCGCAACGCCGAGCGCCAACCAATAGAAATGCCCCGGGCTCGCCGCCCAGCTTGACGGCCAGACGCCGAGTATGCCGTTGTCGCCGCCCGTTACACTCACCCACTGGAACGCGATCGACCAGACGATCTGCGCAAACGCAAGCGTCAGCATCGCGAAATAGACGCCGGAAAGCTGCACCGCGAAGAAACCGAACACGGCAGCGCCCATGCAGCCCAGCAGCGGCCCGAGCAGCAGGCACACGACCATCGGCAGCCCGGCCATCTTGGCGAGGAAGGCGACGCCGTAGGCGCCGAGACCGAAATAAGCGGCATGCCCGAAGGACGCGAGCCCACCGACCGACATCAGGAAATGCAGGCTGACGGCGAAGATCACGAAGATCGCAATCTCCGAACCGACTGTGAGAACATAATTGCCGGCGAACAGCGGCAACGTCGCCGCGATGACGAGCGCGGCAAGCGCCGCGAGCCGCTCGTTCGACGTCAGCGGCCGCCAGGGATTAACAGTGAGGCCTGGTGTCTTGCGCGCGGGCGCCTCGGGCTTGCCGAACAGACCCCAGGGCCGGACGATCAGCACCACCGCCATCACCAGGAAGACCAGGATGATGGAGATCTTCGGGAAGATCAGGATGCCGAAGGCGTTGAGCTCGGAGACCAGCACCGCCGCAACGAAGGCGCCGACGATGCTGCCGAGGCCACCGATCACGACGACGACGAAGACCTCGACGATGATCCGCAAATCCATGGCGTGATGCACGGCATCGCGCGGGATCTGGAGCGCGCCGCCGAGTGCGGCGAGGAAGACGCCGACCGCAAACACGGATGTGAACAGCCATTTCTGGTTGACGCCAAGCGCTGCGACCATGTCGCGGTCCTGCGTCGCCGCGCGCACCAGCACGCCCCAGCGCGTGCGCTGGAACAGCAGCCAGAGAATGCCGAGTACGACCGGGCTGAGCACGATCAGGAACAAATCGTAGCTCGGGATGTTCTGGCCGAAGAAATCGATGGCGCCCTTGAAGCCCGGCGCGCGGCGGCCGACGAGATCGTCGGGGCCCCAGATCAGCACGACGAGATCCTCGACCATCAAGGTCAGGCCGAAGGTCGCAAGCAGCTGGAACAGCTCGGGCGCGTGATAGATGCGGCGCAGCAGCACCATCTCGACGATGACGCCGATCAAGGCCACGGCAAGCGCGGCGACGACGATCCCACCCCAGAAGCCGAACGCACCCGAAAGCCGCTCCGTCAGCGTGAAGGCGATGTAGGCGCCGATCATGTAGAAGGCGCCATGCGCGAAATTCACGATCCGCGTCACGCCGAAGATGATCGACAGGCCCGAGGCCACCAGGAACAGCGACGCTGCGCTGGCGAGACCGGTCAGAAACTGTACGACATAAAAGGCCATCGGCGGTCCGGGTTAAGAATAAGTCTCAGTATGGGGCTTCATCCTTCGAGACGGCGCTACGCGCCTCCTCAGGATGAGGTCCGGGACCCTCATGGTGAGGAGCGCGGCAACGCCGCGCGTCTCGAACCACGAGGCCCCGGTTCCTCTTCACATCAGTCCTTCGGACGCAGCTTATCGACTTCGGCGTCGCTCGGCAGATAGTCCGAGCCCTTCTTGTAAGAAGAATCCACCATCACGCCCTTGCCGTCCTTCAGCGCGGTCTTGCCGACATAGGCACCGAGCGTCGACTGGTGGTCGATCTTGCGGAAGGTGATCTCGCCGAACGGCGACGGCATCGACAGCCCCTCCGCCGCGGCGATCAGTTTCTCCGGATCGGTCGAGCCGGCCTTCGCAAGGATCGCAGCGGCCGCCTTGATGGTCTGGTAACCGACGATCGAGCCCAGGCGCGGATAGTCGTTGTACTTGGCCTGGTAGGCCTTCAGGAACGCGTCATGCTCGGGCGTCTTGATCGAGTACCAGGGATAGCCGGTCACGATCCAACCCTCCGGCGTCTCGTCCTTGAGCGGATCGAGATATTCGGGCTCGCCAGTCAGGAACGATACGACCTCGCGCCCCTTGAACAGGCCGCGGGTGTTGCCTTCACGCACGAGCTTCACGAGGTCGGCGCCGAAGGTGACGTTGAGGATCGCTTCGGGATTGGCCGCGGCAACCGCCTGCACCACCGGACCCGCGTCGATCTTGCCCTGGGGCGGCCACTGCTCGTCGACCCACTGGATGTCGGGGCGCTTCTCCGACATCAGCTTCTTGAACACCGCGACCGCGGACTGGCCGTATTCATAGTTCGGCGCGATGGTCGCCCAGCGCTTGGCCGGCAGCTTGCTGGCTGCTTCCACCAGCATCGCCGCCTGCATGTAGTTGGAGGGGCGCAGACGGAAGGTGTACTTGTTGCCCTTGGACCAGGTGATGGCATCCGTCAGCGGCTCGGCCGCGAGGAAGAACACCTTCTTCTGGTTGGCGAAGTCGCTGACGGCGAGGCCGATGTTCGACAGGAACGTACCCGTCAGCATCGCAACACCCTCGCTGGAGACGAGCTCGTTGGCAGCGGTCTGCGCATCGGCCGGCTTGCCGCCGTCGTCCTTGGAGACGACGACGAGCTTCTTGCCGTTGATGCCGCCGGCCGCGTTGACCTGTTCGACTGCGAGCTGCCAGCCCTTGCGATAGGGCTCGGTGAACGCCGGCAACAGCGAGTAGCTGTTGATCTCGCCGATCTTGATCTCCTGCGCCACGGCCGAATGAGCCATGCCGCCCGCCAGCAGCGCGAAGGCCGCGCCCACAAAAGTGTTTCTCGCTCGCATCCCAACCTCCAGTTTTGAACTCTCTACGTCTTCAGCGTGATCTTGTCGGAGAAGCTATGCCCGCCTCCCCGGTTCAAACTCTATTTCAAACCGTCTTCACCCTTCACTTCCGCAACCGTCAGCCCGCCGACGCGCGGCAAGGGACGGCCGCTATCGGTGACGGCGACCGCGACCATGATCTCGTTGGCGCGCGGCGCGTCGTTGATCTGCACCTCCATGCCGTCGAAATGGCTGCGCACGAAGGCTGCGTCCTTGTGCCCGAGCGGAATGTCCAGCGTCGTGCCCGGGCCGCTGCGCTTCTTCGACGATGGGATCAGCGCCGCGCCCTTGCTCAGGACCTTGCGCACCGGAGCGCCCATCTTCGGATGCAGGATAGCCGCCGCATGCTCCAGCTCGCCGTTCTCGCCGACAGCCGCGGCCTTGCCGTAGCTTTGCGCCTTCGCGCCATCGATGCCCAGCGCCGCCACCGCGCGCTTCGCCAGGAGCTCGCCGAGCTCCTCGCCGATCGCGATCAGGGGCGAGAGATCCTCGACATATTTGCCGGCAAAGGGATTTTCGATCACGGCGATCGCCGCTGCGCGCCGCGTCGGCGGCGAGACCTGGCGGCCCATTTCCATCTGCGTCTCTTCGACGACGGTGACGATCTTGCGGATGATCGCGCTCATGTTTCGCTTCCCTGTTCAGGCATAGACCGCGTTCTCCAGCATGCGCGGGCGCGTTCGTTGCTCTTCCATATCCCTGGTTCCGATGACAAGCATATCACCACAAAGCTGCAACACGGCACCCTCGATCAATCCACGATCGAACAATTGCCGTGCACATTCCGCGCCAGATTCCAGCGCGGCCGCGATCTCGCTCTGCGACAATTCACCGACATCGCGGGTGACGAGACGCGCGCCGAGGTCGCTGTCGGGCTGAAGCTCGTTCGCAGACTTTCTGATGATGGCGGGATGCCCGGGCAGATCGACGGCATTGGCGATGACCGTCGCGGCCGCATCGGCCTGCGATGCGGTGGCAGCCAGCACCGTGACCGCGTCGGCAATGCCGAGCGAAAAGCTGCGGCCGTGACGCCCGCTGGTCGCGATGCCGCGCACGGGATCACCTGAGTAGACCCTCATCTTGCGCAGCACGCCGGCACGATCAGGCCGATCCATCAGGCCGACCGAAAAATGCTCGCCCTCGCCGAGATGCAGCGCGATATCGCCGCCATTGTTGACATAGGCCTGATCGAGCGTCGCAGCGCCCAGCATGGCGCCAAGAATCTCCTCTGCAACGCTGCCGGCAACCGCGGCCATCGGCGTAATGAAGCAATCGGCGGCATAGGGTGCGACAGCAGCGTGCATCCGACGCGCCACCACGCCTTTTAGCGAAGTTTGCTTTTCAGCGGCCGTCCGCAGTTCCGGCAATTCCGCGCAGAGTTCGTCGAGCAGTCCGGTGAAATGCTGCGCCGCTGCCTCATAGGCCGCACGCACTGCGTCAGCGCGCCCCCTCGCCTCCACGATCAGATCAATCGGTCCATCCTGCAAATGCAGCCGCCGGCCACCAGACAGCAATGCGATTTGCGGGAGCCTGGTCATGCCCAGCGCCCTGGAATCGGATTCTGCCAGGGCAATTGGCGGACGTCGTCACCGCTCTGCACCTCGGACAGCGGCTTCACATAATCCATGTGCCCGCCGAGCGCGGCATAGTCGGACAGCTTCATCGTGAACTCGATCGGCGCGACCAGCGCCGGGGTCGGCACATAGCCGAACGCGCCTGAAGGCATCTGTGTCACGTCGACCATGTAGGTGATGCCGCCGCCCGGCCAGACATAAACAGGCGCGCCGCCGCTGGTGACGCGCGTCAGCGCGTCCTTCACCGAACGCGTCAGCCGCACCGGATTGTCGGTGACGCCGGCGCGCAAGGAGCCGCCGGCCCCCGCCATGAACAACACCGTGCACAGCGCCGGCTCGCAATTCTCCTGGATGCGCTCGACCGAGAACTTCAGGTCATCAGGCATCTCGGTTTCGACCGGCTTCAGGGCCTCGTCGAGCACATAGTAAGACGAGTGCTCGCCGGTCGTGGAGACCATCAGCATGGAGAGACCAGGCTTGGCTTCCTTGGCGTCGAACGGCCCGAGAATCGCCAGCGGATCGGAAATGTTGGTGCCGCCCCACCCCGTGCCGGGATCGGCGACCTGGAAATAGCGGCCCGGCGTCGAGCGGCGGCCCTTCATCTTGATGCCGGTGTCGGCGATGTCGAGCAGCTTGCCGGCCTGGTGCTCCGAGAGCACGCCGGTGATGTGGTCGTCGACGACGACGACCTCGTCGACCTTGCCGTGCCATTGCTTGGCGAACATGCCAATCGTCGCCGAGCCGCAGCCGACGCGCATGCGCTCTTCCTTCATGCCGTTGACGATCGGCGCCTGGCCGGCCTGCACCACCACGCTTGCGCCGCCGTCGATGGTGAGCTCGACCGCCTTGCAATTGGCGAGATCCATCAGCGTATCGCAGGTGACGCGGCCCTCTTTCTTGGAGCCGCCGGTGAGATGATGCACGCCGCCGAGCGACAGCATCTGCGAACCGTATTCGCTGGTGGTGACGTGGCCGACCGCCTCGCCCTGCGCGCGAACGGTCGCGGTTTCCGGGCCGAGATAGCGGTCGGTGTCGATCTTCACCTTGATGCCGCAATAGGAGAAGATGCCCTCGGTGACGACAGTCACCATGTCGACGCCATCGATCTCGGACGAGACGATGAAGGGCGCCGGCTTGTAGTCGGGATAGGTCGTGCCCGCACCGATCGCGGTGACAAAGGTAGAGGGCTCGTGGACGATCTTGCCGTCCCAGTCTTCGGTGCGGCTGAACGGAACGAGCTTCCCGCCATGCGAGACGGTGCGTTCCAGGATCACGTGCGGGTCGACGCGGACGAGCTTGCCGTCGTGGTTGGCATAGCGGTCGCAGGCGCCCGCCGCGCCCGGCTTGATGTAGCACATCACCGGACAGGCATCGCAACGGATCTTGTCGATGGCGGCGCTCGTCGTTTCAGTCACCATGTCCAAAGCCAGTCGACTGCGGTTATCATTCGTATACGAACGATGTTGCGCGCCCTCCCGAAGGCTGTCAAGCGGCGGTGCGGCGCAAAAGATGCGGCTGCCGCATAAAACCCCATTTGCCTATCCGCTCTGTCCACAAAGAAGGCAGTCGCGCTGCAGTGCGGCATGCGCGGCTTGCACGTTTGTGTACAAACGGTATCGTCGCGACGTAGGTTTTGATGAGCACTTGGCCACGGGCTTGGGAACGAGGATGACGCAGACACCGATCCGCCTCACCGTGAACGGCAGGATCCACGAGATCACGGCAGCGCCGCAGACACCGCTGCTCTATGTGCTGCGCAACGACCTCGCGCTCAACGGTCCGAAATATGGCTGCGGCTTGGGCGAATGCGGCACCTGCACTGTCCTGATCGACGGCGCCGCCGCGCGCTCCTGCGTGATTCCCGTGAGCGGCTGTGCAGGCCGCGACATCCTGACGCTCGAAGGGCTCGGCACGCACGACAAGCCGGATGTGGTGCAGCAGGCCTTCATCGACGAGCAAGCCGCGCAATGCGGCTATTGCCTTAACGGCATGATCATGACCACCAAGGCGTTGCTCGCGATCAACCCGCAGCCGACCGAACAGGAGGCGCTGGCGGCGCTGCGCTACAATCTCTGCCGCTGCGGCACCCATGTCGAGATCCTGCGCGCGGTGATGCGCGCATCCGGCCAGATCACTGAGGCCGTTGATTGATGGCCTCCCCTCTTTCGAACGGAGCTGAGCGGCAATCCGGTTCGCTCGTCGTCGTCCGCACCGTGGACGAAGTCACGTCCGAAACCTTCGTCCGCATCACCGCGGATGGATCGGTCTCGGCCTATAACGGCCATGTCGATCTCGGCACCGGGATCCGCACCGCACTCGGCCAGATCGTCGCCGAAGAGCTGGATGTGTCCTTTGCGCGCGTCGTCGTGGTGCTCGGCGATACCGCCGTGGTTCCAAACCAGGGCGCGACGATCGCGAGCGAGACCATCCAGATCACCGCCGTCCCCCTGCGCAAGGCCGCCGCGCAAGCGCGGCACTTTCTGATCGCGCGCGCAGCCGAGCGGCTGGAGCTGCCGGCCAGCGACCTCAAGATCGAAGACGGCCTCGTGCGCGGGCACAACCGCAGCGTCAGCTATGGCGAACTGATCGGCGGCGAGACCATTCGCCTCGAGCTTGCCGACGACGTCGCACTCAAGTCCGTTGGCGACTACGCCATCGTGGGCCAGTCGACGCCCCGCGTCGACCTGCCCGCCAAGGCGACGGGCGAGTTGACCTTCGTGCACGACATTAGGGTGCCCGGTATGCTGCACGGCCGGGTGGTGCGTCCGCCCTATGCCGGCGTCGATGCCGGGCCGTTCGTCGGCACCAGCCTGATCGCGGTGGATGAGGCCTCGGTACGCGACATTCCCGGCATCATTGCCGTCGTGCGCATCGGCGATTTCGTCGGCGTGGTCGCCGAGCGCGAGGAGAACGCGATCCGCGCGGCGGAGCAGCTCGCGGTGAGCTGGAAGCCGACACCTCATCTAACCGATCTCGCCGACGTCGAGACCGCGCTGCGCGCCCATCCATCGACGCCGCGCACGCTGATCGACAAGGGCGATGTCGATGCTGCGATATCGGGCGCGGCCAAGCCGATGCAGCGCACTTATGTGTGGCCGTACCAGATGCACGCCTCGATCGGGCCGTCCTGCGCAGTCGCCGATGTCCAGGACGGCGACATCCGCGTCTGGTCCGGCACGCAGAACCCGCATGTCCTGCGCAGCGATCTGGCGCTCCTGATCGAGCGTCCCGAGAGCGAGATCGAGGTGATCCGCCTGGAGGCCGCCGGCTGCTACGGCCGCAACTGCGCCGATGACGTCACCGCGGACGCGCTGCTGCTGTCGCGCGCCGTCGGCCGGCCCGTGCGCGTGCAGCTGACGCGCGAGCAGGAGCACGCCTGGGAGCCCAAGGGCACGGCGCAGCTCATCGACGTCAATGGCGGGCTCGACGCGGACGGCGGCGTCGCCGGCTACGACCTCGCCACGCGCTACCCTTCCAACGCTGCGCCGACATTGGCGCTGCTGTTGACGGGGCGAATCTCGCCGGTGGCCGATGTGCTCCACATGGGCGACCGCACCGCGATTCCGCCTTACGACTACGACCACATGCGCGTCGTCGCCCACGACATGGCGCCGATCGTGCGCGCGTCCTGGTTTCGCGGTGTCTCGGCGCTGCCGAACACGTTCGCGCATGAATCCTATATCGACGAGGCCGCGACCGAGGCCGGCGTCGATCCGATCGAATACCGCCTGCGTTACCTGAAGGACCAGCGCGCCGTCGATCTCGTCAATGCGGTGGCCGAGCGCGCGGGCTGGACGCCCCGGCCTGTCCGCGAAGAGAAAAACGGCGACATCGTGCACGGGCGCGGCTTTGCCTATGCGCTCTATGTCCACAGCAAGTTTCCCGGCTATGGTGCGGCGTGGTCGGCCTGGGTTGCCGACGTTGCGGTGAACAAGTCCACCGGCGATGTCAGCGTCACGCGCGTCGTCGCCGGGCAGGACTCCGGCCTGATGATCAATCCGGACGGCGTGCGCCACCAGATCCACGGCAACGTCATCCAGTCCACCAGCCGCGCGCTGATGGAGGAGGTTTCGTTCGAGCGCGGCGCGGTGGCGGCGCGCGAATGGGGCGCTTATCCGATCATCCCGTTCCCCGACGTGCCCAAGATCGACGTGCTGATGTTGCCGCGTCAGGACCAGCCGCCGCTCGGCGTCGGCGAGTCCGCCTCGGTGCCGAGCGCAGCCGCGATCGCCAACGCGATCTTCGATGCCACCGGCGTGCGCTTCCGCGAGCCGCCGTTCACGCCCGAGCGTATCCTGAGGGGGTTGCACGCTGAAACATCGCCCGTGCCGCAAGCCCTGCCCGCGCCCGCTGCGCCGCCGCCGTCACGCATCTGGCAGAATCCGTTCGCCAAGCGCGCCGGCATCTTCGCGACGATCGCGGCCGTCTGCACCGCCGCGATCGGCGTCGGCGCGGCCCTCTTGCCCGGACGCGCCATCGCGCCGATCGCGCGGCCTGATGCCTCGGTCTATTCCGCGGCGACGATCGCGCGCGGAGAGCAACTCGCAGCACTCGGCAATTGCGCGGAGTGCCACACCAGCCTCAATGGCGTGCTCAACGCCGGCGGCCGCGCACTTCAGACGCCGTTCGGCACGATCTACTCAACCAACATCACGCCTGACGTCGAGACCGGCATCGGCGCCTGGTCCTATCCCGCCTTCGAGCGCGCGATGCGCGACGGGCTGCACCGCGACGGACGGCAGCTCTACCCCGCCTTCCCCTACACCCATTTCGCCAAGACCAGCGACGCCGACATGCAGGCGCTCTACGCCTACCTGATGACCCAGCCTTCGGTTCGCGCCACAGCGCCGGCGAATGCGCTCGCCTTCCCGTTCAACCTCCGCCCGCTGCTTGCGGGCTGGAATGCCCTGTTCCACAGGACGAGCGAATTCAAGCCCGATCCCGCCAAATCCGAGCAGTGGAACCGCGGCGCCTATCTCGTCGAGAGCCTCGGCCATTGCACCGGGTGTCATTCGCCGCGCAACGCGCTCGGCGCGGAGCAGCGCAATGCGTATCTCGCGGGTGGATTTGCCGAGGGCTGGGAAGCGCCGGCCCTGACCTCGCTCTCGCATGCGCCGATTCCATGGAGTGAAGACGAACTCTTCGCCTATTTGCGCACCGGCCAGTCGCGTTATCACGGCGTGGCGGCCGGTCCGATGGCGCCGATCGTCAGGGATCTCACGGCGCTACCCGACCAGGACATCCGCGCGATGGCGATCTACCTCAACTCGTTCAACGACCCCGCAACCGATACGCAGACGCAGGATGCGCTCGCCGCGAAGCTCGAAGGCGCAACGCAAGTCGCGACCGCCGCTTCCACCGGAGCGCGGCTCTATCAGGGCGCCTGCGCCGTCTGCCACGAGGTCGGCGGCCTGCCGCTGTTCGGCAGCCGGCCCTCGCTCGCGCTCAACAGCAATCTGCACAGCAGAATGCCGGACAATCTTGTCCAGGTGATCCTGCACGGCGTCACCGAGCCCGTCTCCAGCGACCTCGGCTACATGCCCGCCTTCAAGAACAGCATGAGCGACGCACAAGTCGAAGAGCTCGTCACCTTCCTGCGCCGGCAGTTCGCGCCGGACAAGCCGGCCTGGACCGGCGTCCGCGAGACGATCGCGCGCGTGCGCACCTCAACGCATTGATGGAGCACGACCTAATCGGAAAGCCGCTTCACACTTTGCGCTAACGCGGCCCTTCGGGTCCGGGTCATGCTCTAGCCGTGCTTCTTCGCCTCCACCGGCGGTGTGCCGTGGGTGTGGAACGACTCGATCGTCTTCAATCCCCACGCCTGGCCCTTCTTGCGCTCCTCCTCGGTCCACACGATCGGCTTCCAGTCGGGGGCGAGGATGAGGCGCGCGCCGGCATTGGCGACCTCGACGCGGTTGCCGCCGGGCTCGTAGACATAAAGGAAGAAGGTCTGCTGGATCGCGTGCTTGTGCGGGCCGGTCTCGATGTGCACGCCGTTCTCCAGGAAGATATCGGCGGCGCGCAAAATCTCCTCGCGGCTGTCGAGCGCGTAGGTGACATGGTGGAAGCGGCCGGGTGTGCCGGAGTGGTCGAGCGAGTAGGCGAAGTCGTAGCTCTTGTTCGACATCGTCAGCCACATCGCCGCTTCCCGCCCGTCGTTGAGCACGATCTGCTCGGTGAGGCGGCAGCCGAGATAGTTTTCGAAGAACTCGCGGTTGGCCTTGATGTCGACGGCGAGGCAGTTGAGGTGATCGAGGCGGCGGACATTGACGCCGCGCGCGGGAAAGCGTTGCGCCTGGTTCTTCAGCGCGGGTCTAAGCTCCGGCGGCGCCTGGTACCATTCGGTCTCGTAATAGAGCTCGACGATATGGCCGTCAGGGTCGCGGCAGCGGAAGGTCGGCCCCTGCCCCATGTCGCCGTCGATCCAGCCGATGTCGAAGCCGGAGCCTTTCAGCGCGGCGACGCGGCGCTCCAGCGCCTGCTGGCTGCGCGCGCGCAGCGCCATATGCTCCATGCCTGATGTCTTCGACGCCGTCAGCTTGAGCGAATAGCGCTCATAATCGTCCCAGCCGCGCAGGTAAACCGACTCGCCCTTCTGCCCGCTGACGGTCATGCCCATGACGTCGACGAAGAATTTCAGGCTCTCGTCGGGCTTCGGCGTCAGCAGCTCCATGTGGCCGAGATGAGCAAGATCAAGGATCGGTTCGGGCTGCATGCTTTCCTCCAGGCGTGACTGCGATCCGCCGGACCGGATCGCGCAACCGGACGCAAGGCTGCAAACGCGCTCGAGCGTACGGGGGCGGCATCCAGGCCGCAGGTTCATTTGTACTAATGTACAAATGATTAGGTCCCGTCAACAAATCAAAACATGGCCGTCCGGATCGAGTGACGCGCCAGCCGGGATGACCTCCATCCCCGAACGGCGGACCGACTGGCCGAATGGTAAAATCTTCCTTAAGCGCTGTCGGGCCTATCGGCCTAGAAAAGCGGCATCCCCCTACCGATTCCGCCCGCAAGTATGCATTAGGAGCAAATCTCTCAACCGAATTGTCGCAGATTTAACAAAGCCCCCGCGCCTGCCGTTTAACCGTTTGTCCAGCCGCGGCACGCATAGTCAGGGTTAAACCCCTTGCTCATGCCAGGTTCATTCATCGTGACATCCTTTGGACGCGTGATTTCGGTACGCGGGTCGCTCGCCCGGGTCGGGCTGCTGGCGGCAAGCCAGATGCCGGTCTCAGAAATTCGGGCCACCGTCGGCCGTTTCGTCAGCATCCGCTGCGCCAGCTCGGTGATCGTCGCCATGATCACCGAGGTGTCCTGCGAGAACCTCTCGAGCTCCGACTACATCGCCATCGCGTCGGTCGACCTGCTCGGCGAAATCCACAATGCCGCCGACAAGGCCAAGTTCCAGCGCGGCGTCACCAACTATCCGACCATCGGCGATTCCGTCGACCTGATCACGAGCCAGGAGCTGCGCACGATCTACGCGCCGACCGGATCGGACCAGATCAATGTCGGCTTCCTCCAGCAGGACCGCTCCGTCGTCGCCTATGTCGACGTCGAGGAAATGCTCTCCAAGCATTTCGCGGTGCTGGGATCGACCGGCGTCGGCAAATCCACCGGCGTGTCGCTGCTGCTCAACGAGATCCTGAAATCACGCCCGAACCTGCGCATCTTCCTGCTCGACGTGCACAACGAATATGGCCGCTGCTTCGGCGATCGCGCGCTGGTGCTCAACCCGCGGAACCTGAAGCTGCCGTTCTGGCTGTTCAACTTCGAGGAAATCGTCGACGTGCTGTTCGGCGGCCGCGCCGGCGTGCCCGAGGAGCTCGACGTCCTCGCCGAGGTGATCCCGATCGCCAAGGGCATCTACACCCAGTATCAGAACACCGATCGGCTCGGCCTGAAGCGCATCGATCCCAAGCAGGTCGGCTTCACCGTCGACACGCCGGTGCCATACCGCCTGGTCGATCTGATCTCGCTGATCGACGAGCGCATGGGCAAGCTGGAAAACCGCTCCTCTCGCATCATCTATCACAAGCTGATCTCGCGCATCGAGGCCGTCCGCAACGACCCGCGCTACGCCTTCATGTTCGACAACGCCAATGTCGGCGGCGACACCATGGCCGAGGTGATCAGCCATCTGTTCCGCCTGCCCGCCAACGGCAAGCCGATGACGGTGATGCAGCTCGCCGGCTTCCCGGCCGAGGTCATCGATTCCGTCGTCTCGGTGCTGTGCCGCATGGCCTTCGACTTCGGCCTGTGGAGCGACGGCGTGTCGCCGATGCTGTTCGTCTGCGAAGAGGCGCACCGATATGCCTCCGCCGACCGCAATGTCGGCTTCGGCCCGACCCGCAAGGCGGTGTCGCGCATCGCCAAGGAAGGCCGCAAATACGGCGTCTATCTTGGCCTCATCACCCAACGTCCAGCCGAGCTCGACGCCACCATCATCTCCCAGTGCAACACGCTGTTCACGATGCGTCTGGCCAACGAGCGCGACCAGGCGCTGCTGCGCGCCGCGGTGTCGGATGCCGCCGCGAACCTGCTGTCCTTCGTGCCATCACTCGGCACCCGCGAAGTCCTGGCGTTCGGCGAAGGCGTCGCGCTGCCGACCCGCCTGCGCTTCAAGGAGGTGCCGCCGCACCAATTGCCGCGCGGCGAAGCCACCATCTCAAGCGTGCCGTCGGTCACCTCCGGTCACGACATGCATTTCGTCGGCGCCGTGCTCGAGCGCTGGCGCGGCGCCACCTCGCAACGCGACGTGCCGAACGACCCGGTGTTCTCGCAGCCGCCCGCAAAGACGCTCGCGACCGCCGAAGCGCCGATGCTGCAGCCCTCGATGGGGCTGGACCCGGATCGCTTCTCGCTGCTGAAGAAGCCACTGCGGTAAGGAACGGACACCGCTTCGGCAAATTCCGCTGTCATGCCCCGGCTTGACCGGAGCATCCAGTACGCCGCGGCCCCTCGATTCAATCACGATCGCCTCTGGAATTTCCCGAACAGCGGACAGTCGTGAAAGACGGGGAATGCCCCCGGATATCGCGGCTCAAGGCCGCGTCTCGCGGATAGCCCAAGGCTTGTCCTTCGTGCTACCTTTGCCTTTTAGAGCCGGTTTGAGCACGCGGGGCGCGAAGATGTCCGTGGGCGGTGCCAATATTGCGGATCGTAACATCATAACGGTGCTCGCCGTCGACATGGTGGGTTCAACTCGCCACATCGCGGCTTGCGATCCCGATGAAGCTCAAGCGTTTTTGGACCAGTGGCTGGATCACATCCGCAACTCCGTGGAGCGTCTCGGGGGACAGATTGTCCACTATGCGGGAGACGGTGGCATTGCCATATTCGGCTGGCCAACCGCATATGAGGATCATGCGGATCGTGCGTGCATCGCAGCCTGGGACATTCAGAGTCATAGCCAGTCGTCCGGCCCCAGGGGAGATCCGGTCAATTTTCGCGTCGGACTTCACTCCGGCCTGGTCGGCTTACGCATAGGCGGCAAAAATGCCATCGCCCGCTTCGACGTTGCCGGAGCGACCGTGCACGTTGCTGCCAAGCTGCAGCAGGAAGCAGCGGCAGGCGAGATCAGGGTTAGCGCCGAAACCGCAAAGCTGTGCCGATCGCCACTCGGCCTTACGGCGCACAAGACGACTTCGGGAATCGCCGATCGGGTCATCGAGGCCTACACGCTAAATGCCCGGCCGGACGATGTCGATCACAACGAAATCGCCAGCCGCTATCAAAATCCGATCGTGAATCGGGTCGACGAACTTGCGGCGCTTCGGGAGCTCCTCCCGCGCCCGGGCGCCAAAAGCTGCTCCGTCACGCTGCTGGGCGAACCAGGTATCGGTAAGAGCCGCCTTGCGACAGCCGTAATGACCGAGGCACTGACATCCGACGTGCGATGCTGCGTCTTTTATGGCGGCGTACAGAAACGTGCCACCGCATTCGCCGCCGCCCGCACCTTGGTGGGCGACATGCTCGCTGCAAACAGCTCATCTTCGGATGCACATATTCGTGAGGCTCTCGCGGAACTGCACATCGAGGCAGCCGATCGCAGAAAGCTCGAAGCCCTATTCATCGCCGGAAAAGCGTCCTCTCGCCAACGATTGACCGACAATACGCAAACGCAAATTGCACGTGCACTTGTCAATGCCTTCCTCGCATTGGCGCTTGATAGACCAACTCTCTTGCTGATCGAAGACCTCCAGTGGATCGATCCGGAAAGCCGCCATTTCCTGAAATTGCTCGCGCGCGCAAGTACCCCAAAGCCGCTTTGCATATTGCTGACCGGACGTCCGGAATCATCAGACCAGTCCATGGAGATTGCGGACTCGCTCATTCATCTACAACCGCTGTCGCGGGCCTGCATGGAGGCTTTGGGACGCCAATTGTGGCCGAAAACTCGATCCCCGACCGTGTTTGCGAGAGCAATCGATCGCGCCGACGGCGTCCCCTTCGTATTGGAAGAGTTCTTGCGTTCGGCGGACGCGACGAACGCAACGAGCGAACATTCGCTGCCTCAGAGCGTCGAGTCCGTGATTCATGCGCGCCTGCAACGGCTTTCTCCGAAGTTGAAGGCATTCGTGCAGACGCTCAGCCTGCTGGGAGAGGAGGTCGAAATCCAATTGGCTACGACGGTGCTCGGCGTGGACGTAGGCGAGCTGCTGACTGCGTTGTTCGAGCTTGCCCGATTTGCTTTTGTCCATCCGCTTGCGGGTAACTCCGTGCGTTTCCGGCATCAGATCATCGCCGAGGCCTGTGCAAACACGATACCGCGTGGCCGGCGTCTGGAAATCCACCAGGCCGCTGTCCAGGCGATCATTCGGCGTTACCCGAATCTGGATGGTCGTTACGAACAGTTGGCCTTTCATGCAGAGGAAGCCGGAGATGCTGATGCTGCACTTGGCTACCTCTGGGACGCCGCCGTCGAAGCGCGCCGGAACGCCGCAGCCTCATCGCTCAGTTTGATATACGACCGGGCGCTCAAGCTCATCGAGCGTCTTGGGGAAGCCGCCGAAGAAAAATATGTCGACTTCGGTCGAATGAGCTTCGCTTCGATGCTGCAACTCGGCGAATTCAAAAAAGTAAATATGCATTTGCCACGGACGTTGGAGCTGGCGCGGCGCCAAGGCAGGATTGCTCACGTGTGCAGCGTCCAGTCGCAACTCGGGATGGTCTACTGGTTTGAGGGCCGGTATGAAGAAGGGCTGCAAATAACGAGCGAGGGACTGAGGACGGCTCGAGCGCTGAAATCGACTGCACTCATATTTTCAAATCAGACCATCATGGCAAATGTGTTGCACAGCATGGGCCACGTCCATCGCGCGATTGCGGCGATGGACGAACTGAATGAAATGCTCACAGGAGAACTCGAGACTGCCCGTCTCGGGACACCGGCCGGTCCAAAATGCACGGTTTTGGCATTCAGGAGCTGGTTCATGAATGCAACAGGTCAATATGCGGAGGCGCTCGGATTCGCATTGCGTGCATTGGAGATCGCAGTTCGCGAACAGGATTCATATGGGCAAGTGCTCGCCCGCATTACGATGGGACGAAATCTCCTCATGCTCCATCGAAATGACCAGGCTGTGGAATGCTTGTCGATTGCAAGGGAGATCGTCGAACGTAACGGCTACGATGCCAGCAAGGCCAACCTGACCGGAGCAATGGCGACCGCTCTGGCACGAACAGGCCAGGCACATCAGGCCGTCGACCTGATAGACGCCCGTATGGAGAGCGGCACGCATCTGCGGACAGGCCAGATCGAGCTCTGCCTTCTCTATGCGGGTTACGCTGAGGCTCTCGTTCGGGACGGGAAATCCGAACGTGGCCTGAGCGCCTTGGATGACGCTCTTTCCATCGCCAGGACCATCAGGAACCCATGGCTGATTGTCGAATGTCTTGGTTTGAGGGTGCGACTGCTCGCCGAGGCGAAGCCTGGCACCGCCCGCGTCGCTGAGGATCTCGCCGAGATGCACGCGATTTGCGATCAGTTTGGCATTGTTGCCTGGGACGGATCCCGGCTCGCGGTTTAGCAAGGCCGCTCGTGTCGAGACACACCAGTTCACCGGGCCCGTTTCGTGGGCTCGCCGCGCTTCAACGGGCGCGGCATGCAATCCGGGGCTCCGACCCGGAGCAACGACCTTGACGGGACTTTGCCAAGAAGTACAATCTCGAGCATCGGACGGCTATTTCTGACAGCTCTCGTCGCTACCGGGCGAGCTGCGTCTCGCCGAGCTGCGCATATCTCCACAAATTCTGATTTCGAGAAAACGGGTGGTTCAATTGTAGTTCACGGAGGCTCATGCGATGCGTCGTGTCGCTTTCCTCATTCGCTTTGCGCTGGTCGTCGCTGCAAGTTCGGGAATTGAGACCGCTCTCGGCGATCCGATATATGTCGACCAAGGCCCGACATGGACAGCGGAAGACAGGGCTGACTACTACACGCGCGACCAAGGCTCCCGCTTAATCAACCTCACCTGGTTACGGGCATTGAAAGCGAAGGACGGACAACCGTTCCTCTCGGATGGTCTTACCCGATACGGCTTTCTCCCAAATCCGGGCAATAATACCAACCTCCCCGTCGGCCTCCACACCACGGGTCCCGCAGAGTCCCAGATGGTCGGGATAACATGCTCCGCGTGTCACACGCGGCAGGTTGAAGTTGGGGGCAAGACGTACCGCATCGACGGCGGTCCGGCGTTTATGGATTTCCAGGAGTTCCTGAGCGACCTGGACAAGGCGGTAGGAGACGTAACCGCAAGCGACACGGCATTCGCTGCATTTGCTGCGGCCGTCTCCCAACCTGCGACGCCTTCTGCTGCCGATGTTGCCGCACTACGTCAGAGGGTTGATGCATGGCACCGGCGCGTTCATGCATTCGTGACCGGTACATTGCCGCCAGTTGGTTGGGGCCCCGGACGTCTGGACGCGATCGGGATCATCTTCAACCGCATATCCGGCACCGACGTTGGGCCGCCGCCCGATTTTTTGATCCCGGAGAACATGAAGATTGGCGATGCTCCGGTGCGCTATCCTTTCCTGTGGAATTCACCGATGCAGAACCAGACCGACTGGGCCGGTTTTGTGTTGAATGGAAACCGCGTCTTCGCACTAGCCCGGAACGCGGGACAGGCTCTCGCATTCGGCAACTTCGAACCAAGGCGCTCGTTCGGCCCGTTCTTCAACTATGCCAACTCCATCAACTTCGATGGACTGAAACGACTTGAGGAATTGCTCCAGAAGATGGGCCCGCCAAAATGGCCATCAGATTGGCCTATCGACTCGAAGCTGGCTAAAGACGGTCAAAAAATCTTCGAGAGGCAGTGCAGCAAGGGGTGTCACGAGAAGAAGGAAGTCCGTGCCCTGCGCGACCTGTTTGTTACGACGTGGGTGACGCCGGTTCAGAACGTCGGCACCGACACACGTCAATTCGACGAGCTTGGTTGGAGGGTGAAGACCGGCGCGCTGAAGGGAGCAGGTATCCCGTTGATCGCCAGGCACCTCGAGGAGGAGGATTATGCCGTCCACATGATGTTCAGTGCAGTCGCCGGAGCGATCCTCGACAATAAGCTGTATCTGGGGAGCGACGTCGGCCCCGGTGACGGCTTTGGCTCCTCGTTGCCTCCCAACGCCCAAAAGGCGCCCTCCACATCCCTCTCTCTGTCACCGGCTCCGGTCAAGGCGTCCATCGCGCCGCCCAGCAGCGCGCAACCTCCGAACCAGCCAGAAAGCCTGACGATCGAACCTGGGACGCTTCTTGAGCGGACCCTCAACAGAGGCGAGTATGAAGCTCGCGTGCTGGAGGGAATTTGGGCCGCGGCGCCTTATTTGCACAACGGCTCGGTGCCGACATTGGCGGAATTGCTCGTACCGCCTGCGAAGCGCATGTCACAATTCAAAGTTGGCGCGAGATACGACATCAAGAATGTTGGTCTTGACGTCACACAAGAGGGGCCAACTCGTCCAGTCACCGATTGCAATGACCTCAATTCAGGAAACAGCCGGTGCGGGCATGACTATGGCACGCGCTTGAGCGACGACGAAAAGAAGGCACTCCTCGAATATTTGAAGACTCTTTGAGAGCCTCGGCTCTGTCTGCGCTAGCCAGGATGTAGTCCGCGCATGCGCTTTGCGCTAAGGACTGCGATCGACTATGTTCCGCGCTTCCCCGAGAGCCCCATCCGGAACATCGTCATGCCCCTTCCTCCTTCACAACGCTTCCCCGCACCCGCCCTCGACACGCTCCCCGACGACATCCGCACGCGCCTGCTCGCCGTGCAGGAGAAGAGCGGCTTCGTGCCGAACGTGTTCCTGACGCTGGCGTACCGGCCCGACGAGTTCCGCGCGTTCTTCGCCTATCACGACGCGCTGATGGAGAAGGACGGCGGCCTCACCAAGGCCGAACGCGAGATGATCGTGGTCGCGACCTCGGCGGCCAACCAGTGCCAGTATTGCGTGATCGCGCACGGCGCGATCCTGCGCATCCGCGCCAAGAACCCGCTGATCGCCGACCAGGTCGCGGTGAACTATCGCAAGGCCGACATCACGCCGCGGCAAAAGGCGATGCTCGATTTCGCGATGAAGGTCTCGGCCGACGCACAGCGCGTCTCCGAGGAGGACTTCGGGGCGCTTGCACCGCACGGCTTCAGCGACGACGACATCTGGGACATCGCCGCGATCTCCGCCTTCTTCGCGCTGTCCAATCGGCTGGCAAACTTCACCGGCATGAGGCCGAACGAGGAGTTTTACCTGATGGGGCGCTTGCCGAAAAAATGACGGAGCTCGACTGGTCCGAAATCCTTGCTCGTCTCGGTGCCGCGACCGTCGCCGCCGGCGCGATCGGCCTCGACCGCGACCTGCACGGCAAACCGATCGGGCTGAAGACGCTCGGCATCGTCGGGCTCTCCACGGCGACCGTGGTTCTGCTCGCCCTGCAGCTCGCCGAGCCAACCAGGGTCGCCGATGCCACCAGCCGCGTCATCCAGGGCATCCTCACCGGCATCGGCTTTCTCGGCGCCGGCGTCATCGTGCATCAGAGCATGGGATTTCGCGTCCGCGGGCTGACCAGCGCCGCCTGCACCTTTCTCGCGGCCTGCATCGGCATCGTCTGCGGCGCCGGACAGTGGAAGATCGTCGCCGTCGCGCTGGCGCTCGCCTTCGTGCTGCTGACGGTGGGCCGCCACATCGAGCGACGGCTGCACCGCATGCTCGGCGGCAAGGGGGATGCGCACACCGCGGAGACGTCTCCGGACGCGCCGCCGCGGACCTAGCCGGCTGCGCCAGCACGCGGCTCTCACATCCGTCACGTTTTCCGTCGCTGGCTCCAGAAGCTTCCGACACCGACGATGGCGGTGACGAGCAGAACGGCAACGAAGGTCTGGATGATCGTGAAATTCAGGGCATCGCGCGCGACGAACAGCGCGGTGATGGCACCGGCAACGATGAACAGAATGCGAAAGATTGCGCTCACGGTGATGCCTCCGGGTCAGCATGACTCGGAGCCACCTGCGCCCTCGACATTCAGGCAACACCGGTTCGGCAATCATGCCGACGGACCATAGCGCCCTGCACCGATACGAATTTGCGGTAGGTCAAGTCGCCTGCGCGCCTCAAAGCGTTGGCGACTGATGCAGGTAACGGCCGTCGAAATCGGCAAGTTCCAAGAATTTCCGCTCGTCCAGCACCGTGACGCGGCCGCGGTGCAGCTCGACGATGCCCTCCTGCCGCAACTGCTTGATCACGCGGTTGGCGTGCACCCCGGTGATTCCCAGGGCTTCGCCGATCTGCTCCTGGGTCAGCGGCATCTCGAAGCTGTTGCCGTCAAGACGCCCGATGACCCGGAGGCGTTCGCGCAGCTCGATCATGACATGGGCAAGCCTTGCGGGCGCGGGACGCTGGCCGACATTGACGATCCATTCGCGAAACATGGCAGCGTCGATCAGCGTGTCTCGCCAGAACAACTCGGCGACGCTTGGACTGCGCTGGTGCAATTTTCGCAGCGTTTCGTGACTGATGAAGCCGAGCGTGCATGGCGTCAGCGTCGACAGATCGTGATCCATCACATGCAGGAACAGGCTCATCAGGTCGGGGATCTCGCCGGGGATGTGGATAGAGAGGATCTGACGCTTGCCGCTTGCTATCGTCTTGGAACGCGCACAGAAGCCATCTGCGATCAGGCAGCAATCGGTTGCGCGCTCGCCGTCGTGCACCACGGGCGCCTCCGCCGGATATTGACGAACCGCGATTGGGAGCGCCTCGATCTCCTTCACGTCGTCGTCCGAGATGCCTGAAGATGTACGCAAACGCCTGACAAGCGCAGCACGGATCGTATCGCTAGGCACGCGAGCTAGCTCCGGTTGGTATGAGGTGGGATCTGTATTGCAATCCCTGGCGCCGAAGCGCCGCTGCAATGAAAAACCCGCGATCCACGCCCCCGGTTCCAACAAAAGTTAAGGACGCCACTCGCCTCCCCATGGTTGGCTTTGCGCCGGAAAGGTGCAGCCATGACCAAGAAGCGCAACCGCACGCGACCGGCCCTGTCACTCCAGGAGCGCCTGAACAGGTTCACGCAGGACGCCCGCGCCGCGGCCAAGAAGCTGCCCGCCGGCACCGAACGCCACACACTCTTGCAGAAGGCGCGCAACGGCGAGGCAGCCGCCGAGATCGAACGCCTTCTGTCCTCACCCGGCCCGCAGCACCAGAAGTGATCGTCCCACCGTTGCGTAGCGGCGACTGCGAGGCGCTACACCGCTAGCGCTGCGCCATCAACTCGAGCGCCGGAGCAAAGCGCTCAGAGAATGTCAGCGTCTTGGCGTGGCGAACTGCAGCAAACGATGCCGAGATTCCTGCTGTGGCGACTGCGAGCAAGGCGATTACGAAAACCAGACGGCGCATTTCGGCCTCCTGTGTGAGCTCGACTACCCACCAGAGATGGGGTGGCTCTGTTTCAGGACGGTTTCATCCCTGCAGAAAATGACTTCGCTCAAGCGGCTGTGATGAGATCCGGCTTCTCGGGCCGCCGCGCCGTAACCAACTAATAATCATCGTCGTTGTCTTGCGACGGTCGCGAGCGGCAACGGGAATTTCGCGCCAGCGACCACGATCATGAATCGCAAGACTGCCGCGATAAGCAGTATTCGCGGGAACGCGGAGTCATCGAGGATTGCTCAAATGAACGTCGTCATCCGGAGGCTCAATGGTCTGTGGCACCTCGTCGTCGGCTCGTGCCAAATCCGAACGCCCTTCCTGGCAACCCAGGACCGCGCGCTGGTCGTGAGCTACGCCCGGCGCGTCTACCCCGGCGCCAAGATCTTTCAGCGCGACTGATGCGAGCGGTTGCGCCTAATCGTCATCCGCCGGCCCGCACCAGCCGGGCAGATAGATAGCGTCCTTGCTCTTGGCCGCGGACAGGGCCTTCTCGAGCGCCTTGTCGAAATTGGCATCGACCGCCTTGCGCGTCAGTTTCCGGCGCAGAAAGTCGGCCCACAGGAATTCCGAGAACGGCGTGGTATCCTTGGCGAAGCCGCCCATGCGGCGGAGCTCGCCGGCAAGGCTCCGGAACGGATCGTCCTTGAGATCGACGACCGATTTCGGCAGATCGCGGAACGGACGCCGCTCGCCCTTGGAATCGTAAGGATAGACCCAGCGCTTGTTGTCCATCACGCCCCAGAAAGCTTCGCGCTCGACCATTCTGAGGTCGCCGACCACGGTCACCAGCACTTCCTTGACGCCCTCGTCGTGCAATGCGCGGCCGAGATGATGATGGTCGATCACGTAGTAGCGCTGGTCCGGTCCGTAGACGACGGGGATCATGTGATTGCCGAGCAGGTCGGCCTGCTTCTTCTTGCCGTGCTCGCGCCAGCGCTTGCGCTTCTCCTTGACCTCGCGCATGCCGACCGTCATCTGCGTCGGCCGGAGCGACAGGATCGGCACCGGATGCACTCTCGGTTCGCGTGCGTTGGTGGTGGTCATGATGAAGGCCCCTCACATGGTTGCAACCGGTGGTCCGGTTCCCTTGATTATGCCATGGGCCCCGCGGCGGCAAAATGCGTTCGATCCGGCCGCGGATATCACAAGCAGATGTTCACGGGAGCCGACGGTGCGTGCTTCGGCGGTGTTGTTGCAACGCAACCTCCGCTTCCTGTCACCGACCTGACAGCCGGCGCCGCGTTCGCTCGCGAGCCGCTCCGGAAATATGCCATGCAAGATAGTGCGAAAGCGCAATGCACGTGCGCGTTGAGAAGATTTTCTGCAAGGCATTCACGACGTATGCTATCTAAAAACCGCTGCTTCGGAGTGATCCCCGCACCATGAAAACACAGCGGCCCATCAGCTCGGATGACGAGCACCGGGTGCTCCAGTTCAGGCCGCGCAACGCGTCTCCCCCGCCGGTCCAACGGGGCAGCGGTACCGTCCAGCCGCTGCGCGTCGCGCCCGAGCCGCTCGACCTGTCGCGCTACGAGAAGCCCCGCCCGGAACCGGACAATTTCCGCCACCGCATGCTCGCCAATATTGCGGCGCTCGCCTTCACCATCGCGCTGACCGCGATCGGGATCTGGCTCGCGGTGAGCATTGCCGACCTGCGCCGCACCCAGGATTGCGTACTGATGGGCCGCCGCGACTGCGCCAAGATCACGACGCCCCATATCTAGGCACCCCCCGGGTGAAAAGGCCGCCGACGGCATCCCCAGCCCTGTCGCCGGGGCCGCCCGGCTCCATTGAACTCAGGGCGGCGCTCCGATATACGGGCTTTCGACCCGGCCAGAGGGGGGGTTGAGGGCGTCATCGGGGCGCGATGCCCACCCACCGTTCCACTCTGGAACCTCAGACAAATATCAGCAATATATCAAAGGCTTAGTGATGTCCTCCACATTCGATCAGGTCGCTACGATCATCGCTGAAACCTGCGACATCCCGCGCGACACGATCACGCCGGATAGCCACGCCATCGATGACCTCGGCATCGACAGCCTCGATTTCCTGGACATCGCGTTCGCGATCGACAAGCAGTTCGGCATCAAGCTGCCGCTGGAAAAATGGACCCAGGAGGTCAACGACGGCAAGGCGACCACCGAGCAGTATTTCGTGCTGAAAAATCTGTGCGCCCGCATCGACGAACTGGTTGCGGCCAAGGGCGCGAGCGCCTAAGCGCGCGGTCATGCAACTCGAATACTTCCACATGATCGATCGCGTCGTCGACCTCAACGTCGACGCGAAGACGATTGTCGTCGAAGCCCTGGTCCCCAAGGAGAGCACGATCTTCGAGGGGCACTTCCCGGGCTATCCCCTGATGCCCGGCGTGCTCCTGATCGAATCGATGGCCCAGGCCTCGGGCTGGCTTCAGCTCGGCGTGCTCAAGTTCGAGCGCATGCCGATCCTGGCCGCCGTCAAGGAGGCCAAGGTCCGCGGCTCGGTCTTCCCCGGCGATCTCATGACCATCGAGGCGACCCTGTCGCATCAGGGCTCGGGCTATGCGGTGACCGAGGCCAAGATCAAGGTCGGCGGTAAGCTGCGCGCGAATTCGACGCTCACCTTCACGCAGATCCCCTTCCCCAATGCGGATATGCGCGGCTTCATGGACGCGGTCGCCAAACGCGTCGGCTTCCCGCAACAGGCCGGATCGCCATGACTGACACTGCTTCGAAGCCCGGCCAGACGGAAGTCTGGATCACCGGCATTGGCCTTGCCACCTCGCTCGGCGAAGGCCTGGACGCCAACTGGGCCGCGCTTCAGGACAAGCGCATCAATGTCGACGAGAAGGGCTTTGCGCCCTGCATCGTGCATCCCCTGATGCCTGTGACCTTCGACAGCCAGATCCCGAAGAAGGGCGACCAGCGCCAGATGGAAGCCTGGCAGCGCATCGGCACCTATGCCGCGGGCCTTGCGCTCGATTCCGCCGGGATCAAGGGCAACAAGGACATCCTGTCGAAGATCGACATGGTGGTGGCCGCCGGCGGCGGCGAGCGCGACCTCAATGTCGACTCCGGCGTGCTCACGGCCGAGGTCAAGGGCGCCAATGCGCCCGGCTTCCTCAACGAACGGCTGATGAGCGATCTCAGGCCGACGCTGTTCCTGGCCCAGCTCTCGAACCTGCTCGCCGGCAACATCGCCATCGTGCACGGTCTCGGCGGCACCTCGCGCACTTTCATGGGCGAAGAGGTCGCGGGTGCCGATGCGGCGCGCATTGCGCTCGCGCGCATCGCCTCGGGCGAGAGCGACATCGCGCTGATCGGCGGCTCCCACAATGGCGAGCGCAAAGACCTGATGGTCCTCTACGAATTCGGCGACTTCAACCTGAAAGACAAGTTTGCTCCGGTGTGGGCGCGCAAGGATCACCCCGGTTTCGCGTTGGGATCTGCCGGCGCGTTCCTGGTGCTGGAATCGAAGGCGCACGCGGAAGCGCGCGGCGCAAAGCCGTTCGCAAAGCTGTCGAGCGTCGTTGCCGACCTCGCCCGGCGCAAGCAACCCGGCGACACGGCCGCGACGCTGGAGAAGCTTTGGGAAAAGCTGCCCAGGCGCGAGGGCAAGGGCGCGATCATATCGGGCGCGACCGGCGCGGAGCCCGCGACGTCAGAGGAGCGCGGCTTCCTGAAGGGCCATGCTGACTTCCCGGTGCGTTCGACCGGCACGATGTTCGGCCACGCCATGGAAACGCAATTCCCGCTTGGCATCGCGCTCGCGGCGCTGTCGATCTCGCGCGGTGCGCTGTTCCCGCCGAACGATTCCACCGGGACCGAGATTGAAATGCAGGGCGCGCCCACCCAGATTGTGGTGGTGGGGGCCGGACACTGGCGCGGCGAGGGCATGGCTCTGGTCGAGGCCGTAAGCTGAAGCGCGTCGCGCTTTGGCGGATGCTCTAGCTCAATCGGGGGATCGACATGACTGCACCACGCGACAAACTCGGGCGTCCCGTCGTCGTCGTCACCGGCATGGGCATCATGACCTCGCTCGGCAACGGCAAGGCCGACAATTGGGCGAAGCTCGTGGCCGGCGAATCCGGCATCCGCACCATCACGCGCTTTCCGGTCGACGGCCTGAGGACGACGATGGCCGGCACGGTCGATTTCGTCAGCGTCGATCCGTTCTCCTCCACCGGCCTGTCCGAGCGGATGGCTGAGCTCGTCACGCAGGAAGCGCTCGCGCAGGCCGGCATCGGCGCCAAGGCCGATTTCCCCGGTCCGCTCTTCCTTGCGGTTGCACCGGTCGAAGTCGAGTGGCCGCAGCGCCGTGAGCTCGGCCGTGCCGTCGGCGCGCAGGATATCACCTATGACGATCTGCTGCGCATCTCCGGCGGCGGCAAGTACAGCGCCTATCACCACCGCTTCATGTTCGGCTCGGTAGCAGCTTATCTCGCCGAGACCTTCGGCACCAAGGGCTCGCCGATCTCGCTGTCGACGGCCTGCGCCTCGGGCGCGACCTCGATCCAGCTCGGCGTCGAGGCGATCCGCCGCGGCGAGACCGATGCCGCGCTGTGCGTGGCAACCGACGGCACCGTGAACCCCGAAGCTCTCGTGCGGTTCTCGCTGCTCTCGGCGCTGTCGACCCAGAACGATCCGCCGCAGGCGGCCTCCCGCCCCTTCTCCAAGAACCGCGACGGTTTTGTCATGGCCGAAGGCGCCGGCGCCCTCGTGCTGGAAAGCTACGAAGCAGCGACCGCGCGCGGCGCAAAAATCCTCGGCGTGATCGCCGGCTGCGGCGAGCTCACCGATTCCTTCCACCGCACCCGCTCTTCGCCTGATGGCAAGCCGATCATCGGCTGCATGAACAAGACGCTGGCCGATGCCGGCATGACGCCGGACCAGATCGACCACATCAACGCGCACGGCACCGCGACGCCCGAGAACGACAAGATGGAGTTCAACACGACATCGGCCGTGTTCGGCGATCTCGCGCAGAAGATCCCGGTGACCTCCAACAAGTCGATGGTCGGCCACACCATCTCGGCCGCGGGCGCGGTCGAAGCGATCTTCTCGCTGCTCACCCTCGAGCATCAGCGCATTCCGCCGACGATCAACTACGACAATCCGGATCCCACGATCCTGTTCGACGTCGTCGGCAACAAGGCGCGCGATGCCCGCGTCACCGCGGTCATGTCGAACTCGTTCGGCTTCGGCGGCCAGAACGCCTCGCTGATCCTGACCCGCGAACCGGCCTGACCGGACGCATGGCGCTGTTACCTGCGAGCATCAAGGCCCGCGCGCGGGAGGCTGCCAAGTCGCTCGGCGGAAGCCTGATCGGGGCCACCACCGTCGGCATGCTGCGCACCACGCGCTATTTCGATCCGGCCAAGACCTCGGACTTCTTCTCCCGCGTGGTGAAGACGATCGGCCCGCGCCTGCGCGAGCACCGCATCGGCCGCGCCAACCTCACCGTGGCATTTCCGGAGAAGTCGCCGGAAGAAATCGAAACCATCCTGATGGGCGTGTGGGACAATCTCGGCCGCGTCGGTGCCGAATTCGCCCATATGGACCAAGTCTGGGATTACGACCGCGATCATCCGGAAAAGAGCCGGATCGAACTGCCCCAGCGCAGCATCGAGCTGTTCGACCAGATCCGCGACGACGGCAAGCCGGCGCTGATCTTTGCAGCCCATCTCGCCAACTGGGAACTGCCGGCGCTCGCCGCCGTCGCGCATGGGCTGGACACTGCGATCCTCTATCGCCGGCCGAACATCGCCTCTGCCGACCGCATCATCCAGGAGATGCGCCAGGTCAACATGGGCACGCTGATCGCTGCGGGGCGCGACGCGCCTTTGCGCCTCGCGCAGGCGCTGAAGGACGGCAAGCACGTCGCCATGCTGATCGACCAGTACCTGACCGGCGGCGTCGAGGTCACCTTCTTCGGCCGCAAGACCCGCGCCAATCCGATGCTGGCGCGCCTGCTGCGCCAGGTCGAATGCCCGATCCACGGCGTCCGTATCATCCGCCTGCCCGGCAACCGTTTCCGCGGCGAGCTGACCGAGGAGATCCCGCCGGTGCGCGACGCCGACGGCAAGATCGACATCCAGGGCACGACGCAGGCGATCACAAGCGTGGTGGAAGGCTGGGTGCGCGAGCATCCCGAGCAGTGGCTGTGGCTGCACAGACGGTGGCGGTAGCGAGCCGCCAAACGGCTAACGCGGCTACCTATTCCTCATCCTGAGGAGCGCGAAACGCGCGTCTCGAAGGATGCAGGCCCGGCCGGTGGCCTCGCCCTTCGAGACGCGCGCGAAGAGCGCGCTCCTCAGGGTGAGGGTCTGGCCTTCTCTCTACCGAAAGACTTCGTCCCAAACAAAAAGGCCCCGGCGCATGACCGGGGCCTTCGCGTTCAAGCTCTCGAACCGTTCAGTACTTCGCGACCACCGGTCCACCGAACGTGTAGTTCACGCGCACCGTGCCGATGTCGATGTCCTGGCCGATGCGGTGGGTGCTTGGCGGCGCGGCGAAGGGGGCAATGGTGTTCGTGGTCACGTCCCGGCTGCCCATGAACAGATGATCGTATTCGACAGCGACAGACCAGCCCGGCGCGAAGCCGAACTCGATTCCCGCTCCCACGGTCCCTCCCCAGCGCGTCTCGGAGCCGACGGCACCGGTCTGGCCGGCGACGACGGCGAAGAACGGCGCGAGAGCGGCCGCGCCGGCCGGCGTCACCGTGAGCGAGTATTTGTCGTGAACGACGGCCGCACCGCCCTTGGCATAGAGCAGCACGTTGTTGAAGGCGTATCCGACCTGCCCCGTGAACAGGCCGAAGGCGTCGACCTTGGTGACGTCGTTGAGGAGAGAGGTGGTACCAAAGACGGCATACTGGCTCGCGTTGCTGCCCCTAAAATCGGCCCAGTTGCCCTGCGCTTCCAGGCCGAACACCCAGTTGGCCGCCTGCCAGCGATAGCCGATCTGTCCACCGACGGTGGCGCCTGTCGCGTTGTGGCACCCCTCGGGAACTGACGGCACGATCGGGAAGCCGGAATCGTTGAAGATGTCCCAGCAGGTGTGCGCAGAACCGCCGCCACCGTTGATACCGAGATAGAGACCGCCCCAATTGTAGACCGGCGCCACGACAGGAGCCTTGGTGTAACGCGGGGCCATGTCAGCCGCCGACGCCGCGGTGACGAACAGCAACGAGCCGGCCGCAGCCAGAACAAATTTCTTCATCGGGGCAATTCCTATGAACGAATGTATTCCGGTTCCATACACCGGAACAGCGCCGGACGCTGTCACCCCACGGACACATCCGGATACCATCGCAACGACGTCAGGTTGTATGCGCAATCTGAGAAGACCGGCCGCAGATCGGCACCGCGCGCGCTGCTTCAGGTCATTGCGTCCGCGCGTCGATGAAGCCCAGGCGTCATCGCGACTTAAGCACCGCCACCGCCGGCGACCCGCAGGTGACGCTTCTACTGTGCATGGGGTTGTTTTGCAGATTTTGGCTTCCGGGCGGTCCCCAGAGCGACTACCGCCCTGTCTTCACCTTGGTCCACAGCCGATTGATCACCCGCTGGGTCGCAGGCTCACGCGCCGTGATGACGAACAGTTTTGCGAGCGTCGCCTCGTCCGGATAGATGTTCTTGTCGTTCAGGATTTTCGGATCGACCAACTTCTGGCTGGCGAGGTTGCCGTTGGCGTAGGACAAAAAGTCCGAATTCTTGGCGGCAACGTCAGGACGGTAGAGATAGTTGATCAGCTCGTAGGCTTCCTTGACGTTCTTGGCATCCGCGGGGATCGCGAGATTGTCGAAGAACATCTGCGCGCCCTCCTTCGGGATGGCGTAGCCGATCTCGATGCCACCCTTCGCTTCGGCGGCGCGTGCGCGCGCCTGCATGATGTCGCCGGACCAGCCGACCACGAAGCAGATCTCGCCGGTGGCGAGCGCGCTGAGATATTCGGACGAATGAAACTTGCGCACGGAAGGGCGGACCTTCGCGACGATTTCGGCGGCCTTCTCGAGGTCGGCCTGCTTGGTCGAGTTCGGATCGAGCCCGAGATAGTTCAGCGCCGCGGGGAAGATGTCGTCGGCGGAGTCGAGCATGTGGACGCCGCAGTCCTTGAACCTCGCCAAATTCTCCGGCTTGAAGACGATGTCCCAGCTGTCGATCTTCGCGTCGGGCCCGAGGATCTGCTTCACCTTGGCGACGTTGTAGCCGATGCCCGTCGTGCCCCACATGTAGTTGGCGGCGTAGACATTGCCAGGATCGTAAATGCCAAGGCGCTCGGTCACCACCGGCCAGGCATTGGAGAGGTTCGGCAGCTTCGACTTGTCGAGCTTCTGGAGGATGTTGGCCTTGATCTGGCGCTGGAGGAAATAGGCGGTCGGCACCACGACGTCATAGCCGGACTTGCCGGCCATCAGGCGCGTCTCCAGCGTCTCGTTGGCATCGAACGTGTCGTAGACCACCTTGATGCCGGTCTCCTTGGTGAAGGCATCAAGGACGTCAGGCGCCATGTAGTTGGACCAGTTGTAGAAGTTGACGACCCGCTCCTCGGCCCCTGCGGGGCCAGAAAGCAACGTCAGCGCCGCGGCGATTGCAAAACCAAGGCAAAGCCTGGAGCGGCCGACGTTCGTCATCTTTCCTACCTCTTGCGTCCGCGCACCGCGTCCGACAACCGCTCCAGCGCGGTGTCGAGCGTCTCGTCCTTCTTGGCAAAGCAGAAGCGGACCACGGAGGTCACCGCGTCCTGCTCGTAGAAGGCCGACACCGGGATCGCCGCGACCTTGTAGTCTTTCACGATCCGCCAGCAGAACTCGGTGTCGCTCTCGTTCAGCCCGAGCGGCGACAGGTCGACGGTGAGGAAGTAGGTGCCCTGCGACTTCAGCACGGGGAAGCCGAGGCTCTCCAGTCCCCTGGTCAGGCGGTCCCTGCTCCGCGTCAGGTCCTTCCGCATCGACAGGAAGTAGTCGTCGGACTTGCCGAGCCCATAGGCGACGGCGGCCTGGAGGTTCGGCGCGGTGGTGAAGGTCAGGAACTGGTGCACCTTGGCGGCCACCCGCAGCAGCGGCGGCGCGGCGCAGACGAAGCCGATCTTCCAGCCGGTCAGCGAGAAGATCTTTCCGGCCGAGCCGACCTTGATGGTGCGGTCGCGCATGCCGGGGATGGTGATCAGCGGGACGTGCTTGTGCTCGTCGAAGGTGACGTGCTCCCAGACCTCGTCGCAGATCGCGATGACGTCGAACTCCTGGCAGTAGCGGGCGAGCAGCTCGAGGTCCTCGCGCGGATAGACCACTGCGGAGGGATTCAGGGGATTGTTGAAGAGCACCGCCTTGGTCTTTGAATTGAAGACGCTTTTCAGCATGTCCTCATTCAGCCGCCAGTGCGGCGGCTCGAGGCGGACCAGGCGCGGAATGCCGCCGGCCTGGCGGATGATCGGCAGGTAGGAATCATAGACCGGCTGGAAGCAGACCACCTCGTCGCCGGGCTGGACCACCGCGAGGATCGCCGAGGTCAGCGCCTCGGTGCCGCCGGAGGTCACCATCACCTCGCTCATCGGATCGAGCTTGAGGCCGTGCCAGTGACCGTAATGGGTCGCGATCGCCTGGCGCAGCTCCGGCAGGCCCATCATCGAGGGGTACTGGTTGTAGCCGTTCAGCGAGGCATCGGCCGCGGCGCGGCGGATGTCCTCAGGCCCGGGATCATCAGGAAAGCCCTGGCCGAGATTGATGGCGTTGTTGTCGCGCGCGGCCTGCGACATCGCCTCGAAGATGGTGACGGGAAGGTCGGCAAAGACCTTGTTCAGCGAGGAGCTCTTGGTCGTCATCGCGAGGTCAGCCACCGACCTTGCTGGGAAGACCCGCCGCCTTCCACCCCAGCATGCCGCCGGCCAGATGCTTGTCGTAAGGCAGCCCCGCCGCCTGCGCCGCGAGCGAGGCCGTCACCGAGCGTTTTCCGGAGCGGCAGGCGAACACGACCTCCTTGCCCTGGGGATCGGGGATCGCCTTGGGATCGAAGGTCGAGAGCGGCACGACAACGCCGTAAGGATAGGCCTCGGCGTCGACCTCGTTCGGCTCGCGCACGTCGACAAGGAGATAGCGCCCTTCCGCGACACCCTTGGAGACCTCGTCCGGGGTCAGATCCTGTACCTGGTTTGCCACATCATCCTCCAACGTCACGAGCCGCCTGCCGGGGCGATCCCGGCGGGCGGCAACCTCGCCTCTCGGCAGCCGAAAATCAAGCGCTACAAAGGCTTGAGCTGCATGCCGCAAGTTAAAGCTAAATCGCAGCGACTTGAAGTGCGGCTTTCAGGATGCCTGAAACTCCTGCTTCGCATCCCACCACGCGCTCGGTGTCATTCCCCGCGAAGGCGGGGAATCCAGTACGCCGCGGCCTATCAATTCAACCACAACTGTCTCGGAGTACTGGGTCGCCCGGTCAAGCCGGCCGACGACGGCGGTGGGGCTAGATCGTGACCTGGGTACCGACCTCGACCACGCGGCCGGAGGGGATCTGGAAATAGTCGGTGGCGTCGTTGGCGGAGCGGCTGAGCGAGATGAACAGCCGGTCCTGCCAGCGCGGCATGCCGGAATGGGCGGCGGGCTTGAGCGCCCTGCGCGACAGGAAGAACGAGGTCGACATGATGTCGAACTGCCAGCCGAGCTTGCGGGCGATCGCCAGCGCCTTCGGCACATTGGGCGATTCCATGAAGCCGAACTTCAGCGTCACCTTGGAGAAGGTCGGTGAGATCTGCTCCAGCCTCACGCGCTCGGCCGGATCGATCCGCGGTGTCTGCGCGGTCTCGATGGTGAGAATGACGTTCTTCTCATGCAGCACTTTATAGTGTTTCAGACTATGCATCAGCGCGGTCGGGGCGCTGAGCGGGTCTGAGGTCAGGAACACCGCGGTGCCGGGCACGCGCTGCGGCGGCCGCTTCTCCAGCATCGCCACGAGGTCGGCGAGCGGGAATTCGAGCTTGCGCGACTTCTCGAACAGCAGCCTGCTGCCGCGCCGCCACGTGTACATCAGGATGATCATGAGCGCGCCGAGCGCGAGCGGCACCCAGCCGCCCTCGAACACCTTGAGCAGGTTGGCGGCGAGGAAGGTCAGATCGAGGAACAGGAACGGCACGATCAGGGCGGCGGCAGCGAACGGCGACCACTTCCAGACCTTCCAGATCACGACGAATCCCATCATCGCCGTGACCACCATGGTCCCGGTAACGGAGATGCCATAGGCCGATGCCAGCGCGCTGGAGGAACGGAACAGCAGCACCAGCAGCACCACCGCGACCAGCAGAAGCTGGTTGATGCGCGGGATGAAGATCTGGCCCGAATGGGCTTCAGAGGTATGGCGAATCTCGAAGCGCGGCAGCAACCCGAGCTGAATCGCCTGGCGCGTCAGCGAATAGGCGCCGGTGATGACGGCCTGGCTCGCGATCACCGTCGCGGCGGTGGCGAGAACGACCATGCAACCACGGAAAAAGCCTTGCGGGAACAGCTGGAAGAACGGGCTCACGATCGCGCCGGGATCGCCGAGGACGAGAGCGCCCTGCCCCAGATAGTTCAGCGCCAGCGACGGCAGCACGATGAACAGCCAGGCGGTCTGGATCGGCCGCTTGCCGAAATGGCCGAGGTCGGCATAGAGCGCCTCCGCACCGGTGACCGCCAGGAACACGGCGCCCAGCGTCACGAAACCAATGATGCCGTGGTGGAACATGAAGGACACGGCGTAGAGCGGGTTCAGCGCGAACAGCACCTGCGGCTGCTCGATGATCGGGTGGATTGCCGCGATCGCGATCACCGCGAACCAGACGCACATCACGGGACCGAAGAACGCGGCGACGCGGGCGGTGCCACGCGACTGCACGGCGAACAGGCCGACCAGGATGATCACGGTCAACGGAACGATGTAGGGCTCGAAGTGCAGGGTGACGTCCTTCATGCCTTCGATGGCCGACAGCACCGAAAGCGCCGGCGTGATCACGGCGTCGCCGTAGAACAGGGCGCCGGAAATGATGCCGAGCAGGACGATGGTCGCCCCGCCGGTGCCGACCGCGCGCTGGGCCAGCGCCATCAGCGCCAGCGTGCCGCCCTCGCCATTGTTGTCGGCGCGGAGCAGGATCACGACGTATTTGAGCGTCACCACGACGATGAGCGCCCACAGGATCAGCGAGAGCACGCCGAGCACGGCCGCCGGCGTCGGCACCCCCTCCGCGCCCGAGGCGGCCATCACCGCCTCGCGGAACGCGTAGAGCGGGCTGGTGCCGATATCGCCGTAGACGACGCCGATGCTGCCGAGCGTCAGCGCACCGAAACGGGCGGTGGTGTGGGCTTCGCCATGCCCATTGGCCGCCGCCGTTTCCGGGGCGGAAATCGCTACGTCACTTGTCATGGGAGAGCCCAGTGGCCTCTAGAATGCTTCACTGCACAACGGCGGAAGAGCGCGCGGCTTATAGTCCTGCGCTGCCGGCATAGCCTAGCCCGATTTTGGGCCCTTGCCATGCGAAATTTGCATGACTTGACCAATTGCGTTCAGATGGTGACTTGGGTGCCGACTTCAACCACCCGTCCGGTCGGAATCTGGAAATAGTCGGTGGCGTCGTTGGCGGACCGGCTCAGCGCGATGAAGAGGTGGTCCTGCCACAGCGGCATGCCCGACTGCGCCGAGGCCTTGAGCGACCTTCGCGACACGAAGAACGACGTCGACATGATGTCGAACTGCCAGCCCTGCTTGCGGGCGATCGCCAGCGCTTTCGGGACGTTCGGCTGCTCCATGTAGCCGAAGCGCAGTCTGACCTTGGAGAACTTGTCGCTGATCTTCTCCATGCGGAACCGCTCGGACAGCTCGACCCGCGGCGTGTGCGCGGTCTCGATGGTCAGGACCACGTTGTGCTCGTGCAGCACCTTGTTGTGCTTGAGATTGTGCAGCAGCGCGGTCGGCACGAAGGCGGGATCGCTGGTCAGGAACACCGCGGTGCCCTTGACGATGTGCGGCGGGCGCTTCTCGAGGCTGCGGATCAGGTCGTCGAGCGGCACCTCGATCCGGCGCGTCTTCTGGAGCAGGATCCCAGTCCCTTTGCGCCAGGTCCAGATGGTCCCGGCCATGACCGCGCCGAACAGCAGCGGCACCCAGGCGCCCTCGAGCAGCTTGAGCAGATTGGCACTGAAGAAGCTGATGTCGACGACGACGAAGGGCACGATCACCGCCGCAGCCGTCGCGGCGCGCCAGTTCCACAGTTTCCAGATCACGACGAAGCCCATGACGCCGTCGGCGACCATGGTGGTGGAGACCGCGATGCCGTAGGCCGAAGCCAGATTGCTGGGGGTGTGGAACAACAGCACCAGCAGCATCACGCCGATCAGCAGCAGCCGGTTCACACGCGGCAGATAGATCTGGCCAGCATGGGTCTCGGAGGTGTAGCGCACCTCGAAGCGCGGCAGGAGGCCAAGCTGCACCGCCTGATAGACCAGCGAATAGGCGCCGGTGATCACGGCTTGGCTCGCGATCACGGTCGCCGCGGTCGCAAGTCCAACCAGCGGCAGCACCAGACTCTCGGGCACCATGCGATAGAACGAGTGCTCGATCGCGCTGGGATCGGACAGCACCAGCGCGCCCTGCCCGAAATAGTTGATCAGGAGCGCGGGCAGCACGAAGAACATCCAGGCCGACTGGATCGGCTTGCGGCCGAAATGGCCGAGATCGGCGTAGAGCGCCTCGCCGCCCGTCACCGCCAGGAACACGGCGCCCAGCGTGACCAGGCCGATCGTGCCGTGCGACAGCAGGAATTGCAGCGCGTAATAGGGATTGATGGCCGCCAGCACCGACGGATCGTCGGCGATGTGCACGGCGCCCATCACCGCAAGAACCGTGAACCAGACCACCATCACCGGCCCGAAGGCCGAGGCCACCAGCGCGGTCCCCTTGCTCTGGACCGCGAACAGCAACACCAGGATGATGACGGTGAGCGGTACGACATAGTGGTCGAAGGCGGGGGTCACGAGCTTCAGACCCTCGACCGCCGACAGCACCGAGATGGCCGGCGTGATCATGGAATCGCCGATGAACATGGAGGCGCCGACCACGCCGAGCGCCATCAGAAACCAGCTTCGCCGCCCGAGCGCGCGCTGGCCGAGTGCCATCAGCGAGAGCGTGCCGCCCTCCCCGTTATTGTCGGCGCGCAGCAGCAGCAGGACGTATTTGGCGGTGACGACGATAAAGAGCGCCCAGAGAATCAGCGAGAGCACGCCGAGGACCATGACCCGCGAGACCGGCTCGCCATGGGCCGCGCCCCTGACCGCCTCGTGGAATGCGTACAGCGGCGAGGTGCCGATATCGCCGAAGACAACACCGATGCTTCCGAGCGTCAGGCCCCAGAAACCCGAGGTGACCGGCCCGTCCTGAGCGTCGGTCGATGTGATGCTCGCCGTCATGTGAGATGAGAAACGCTTCTTCCCGAGAATTGATCCGGCGCCTTTTGACCGTTCCGGCGCGCCTGTCAATCGGCACACCACCATAGCAGCCGCCGGGGCGGATGCTGTGACGGCGCAGCAACGATCGTTATTAGCGCGACGACATGCCTCAGGTAAGATGGTAGCGCAAGTGTCTAGAGCCGTCCGCTCCTAGGGAAGCGGAACGACGGGGCTCGAGATTCTGGGTTTGACGGGTTTTCTTCACGCGAAACCGGCGGCCGCTTCGCGCGAAACGCTCTACGGCTTCAAATTCGGCGGCAGCGGCGGATCCTCGCGCATCAGCGTGATCGTCACCCGCCGGTTGGCCGCGAGCGAAGGATCGTCCGGAAACAACGGCTGGGTGTCGGCCTTGCCGGCGACGGCGAAGACGTGGGACGGCGGCAGGCCCTCGCGTTCGAGGATCTGACGCACGGCATTGGCGCGATCGGCCGACAGGTCGAAGGCGCCATAGTCGCTGCGGGTCGGCACGAATCCGGCCGCGGTGTGGCCGGCGATGGAGACACGGAGCGGCGTGGCCTTCAGCGGGATCGCGAGCTTCTCGATCAGGCGGCGGGTGCGGTCATACGGCACCTTGGAGCCGTCGGCGAACATCGAGCGGCCATCCTGATCGACGATCTCCAGGTTGAGGCCCTGCTTGGTCTCCTCGAACATGATGTGCTTGGACATCTCGGTCAGTTCCGGCATGTCCTGCAGCGCCTGGCGCAGCGAGGCGGCGGCGAGCGCGAAATTGCGGTCGACCTTGATCTTCGCGCCCGACGTGCGGTCGCGGTCCTCCTGATCCGGCGTCGGCGTGTTGGAGGCGTCCTCGGGCTGGATGTGGTCGACGTTCTTCAGCCGCGGGCGGGTCGGCAGGCCGTCGGACTCGACGATACCGGCGTAGCGCGCCTCGCTCTGCACGCCGAATGCGTCGCGCATGGAGCCGGCAACGATCTTCAGCTTGTTGGCGTCCTGCGTCGAGAACGCGACGAGCATCACGAAGAAGCTCATCATCAGGCCCATCAGGTCGGCGAAGGTCACGAACCAGCCGTGACCGCCACCGTGAGCATCGCCGCGCTTCTTCTTGGCCATCTCTCGAGATCCCGGGCGGCGGCTTTACGCCGGCACCGGCTCGCCCTCGGCGTGACGATGCTTCTCCGGCAAATAAGCCAGCAGCATTTCGCGCACGAGCGTCGGGCTCTTGGAGTCACGGATCATCAGGATGCCGTCGATGATCAGCGTGCGGTTGGTTTCCTCGTCGAGCAGCTTGCCGTGCAGCTTGTCGGCGATCGGCAGACAGAACAGGTTCGCGACGAGCGCACCGTACAGGGTTGCGAGCAGCGCGGTCGCCATGAACGGGCCGAGCTTGGAGGGATCGGTCATGTTGGCGAACATCTGCACCATGCCGATCAGGGTGCCGATCATGCCGAAGGCCGGAGCGCAGTCGCCGATGGCGCGGTAGATCTTGCTGCCTTCGTCGAGGTGCATGAGGAAGTTGTCGCGGTCGCGCTCGAGATTGTCGCGGATGAAGTCGAGGTCGTAGCCGTCGGCGACGTAGCGGATCCCCTTGGCCAGGAACGGCTCGTCGGTCTCGACCTTTTCGAGGCCGACCGGGCCCTGCTTGCGGGCGATCTCGGCGATGCGGGCGAGCTCGTCGACGAGGTCGTGCGCCGACAGGCGGCTCATGGTGAAAGCGAACTTGGCGCCGAGCGGAAGGCCGTGCAGGAGCGCGCTGAGCGGAAAGCGGATCATGGTGGCCGAGACCGAGCCGCCGAAGATGATGATCATGGCATGTTCGGAGATGAACATGTGGAGGTCGCCGCCCATGAAGATCATCGCCGTAATGACGATGATGCCCGCAATGAGCCCGACGCTCGTCATGATATCCATGGGACACTCCAACGCGAACGCAACAACGGCCGTCCTGGCCGCTGGCGCGGCCCAACCCCGAACCGCATCGGAAACCCTAGAGTGCCCCCCTTAAAGCCGCGTAAAGGTTAAGTTGAGCCGGGGCGCCAGACCGGCGCAGCGCGCTGACAGGACGCCGGCTTTGCCCGCGACCGACGGGAATCTCAACACTTCGCTAACCATGATCGCGGGGCGCCAGGACGGCAGCTCAGGACGAAAGCCCGGTCAGCTCGAGGCTGAGTGCCCGCAGGCGCCTGCGCGCGCCGGCATCGTAGGCCTGCGGATTGGCGCGCGTCTCGTTCATGCCGTTGAAGAACATCCCGCTCTTGCCGGCGACATCGTCGCCTTCGACGAGGTGCAGGATCGCCGCACCGCCCTGCTCCACGGTCGAGATCGGCGTGATGCCGCCGGCGCGCACCATCGTGGTGTTCATGTAGGTGGCCGGATGCAGCGCGTTGACGGTGATGCCCATGCGCTTCAATTCCTCCGCGAAATCGATGGTGAACATGATCTGCGCGAGCTTGCTCTGCGCGTAGGCGCGCGAGCCGCTGTAGCCCCTGCTGATCATGACGTCGTCGAAATCGATCGGATGCTGACCGAGGGAGGCAACATTGACGACGCGCGAAGGTGCTGCGGACGTCAACAGCGGCAGCAGCAAGTGCGCAAGCAGGAAGCCCGAGAGGTAATTCACGGCAAAGCGCAGTTCGTAGCCGTCCGGACTCTCCTGCCGTTGCGGTCCGTCGTTCTGCGAGCCGATGCCGGCGTTGCTGACGAACACATCGAGACGCTGGTGATCGCGGAGAACGGCCGCAGCGAGCTCTCGCGTGCCTGACATCGACGACAAGTCGGCCTGGTAGAATGTCGGCGCAGCGTGGCCGGCCTGCACGATCTGGTCGATCAGCGCCTTCGCGCGCACGGCATCGCGGCCGTGGAGCAGGACCCTCGCACCTGCTTCGGCCAGCCGACGCGCGACGTAGCGGCCGACGCCGTCCGTCGAACCGGTGATCAGGACGGTTTTGCCAGTCATCTTCATTGTGCGTCCTCCGACTGCGGCCCTGCGCCACATCCGCGACGAGAGATCATGCAGTATTGTATCGCCGGGCGGCATGCTCCATCGCAGGAGCCGTTTTGCCATGTTGACGCTGTTCGGTCTTCTCACCGCGCTGCCCGCGGTACTGGCGCTCCACCTGCTCGAGCCAGGGCTCGTCCTGCCGGCGTTCAGCGTCTTGCTGTTTGTCGAGGCCGGCTTTGCCGTGATCGCAGCGCGCTTGATTCACGTCCCTGATGGTGGCGACGACATCACCCTCTGGGATCTCGCCGGCGGCTTCACCCTGATCGGATGCGCCGCCGCAGTCTTCGGCGAGCCGGATCAGGCCGCCCTGTTTCTGACGGAACAGGGCGGCCCACGGCCGGCAACGCGGCCCTAAGTCGTTCGGTCGCCCGTTAGTGAATCTCCGTCGAGCGCTTCAGCGCGGCCTTCAGCTTCTCCAGCGAGAAGTCGGGGCTGCGCGCGATCTCCAGGATCGGCGTCTCGCGGCGGCCGCAGAGTTCGGCGGCCTCGGGCAGCTTTGCGGCGATGTCGAGCGGGATCACGATGGCGCCGTGCTGGTCAGCATGGATCAGATCGTCGGACTTCACGGTCATGCCGGCGACGCGCACCTCGCCACCAAAACTTTCCGCATGCACCCAGGCATGCGACGGGCCGATCGAGCCGGCCAGCGCCTGGAAGCCCGGGGCCCATTGCGGGATGTCGCGGATCGAGCCGTCGGTGATGACGCCGAGGCAGCCGAGCGCCTTGTGCACGTTGCTCTGCACCTCGCCCCAGAACGCACCGTAGCCGACGTCGGGACCGTCGATGTCCTGGATCACCGAGATGCGCGGACCGTGGCCGGTGCCAACATATTCGTAATATTCGATGCGCCGCTTGGACTGCTCTTCGGCCGGCAGCGAGGACTTCAGCACCGAGCGGATCGCAACCGTGCGGGCATAGCCGACGATCGGCGGCAGGTCGGGAAATGGGCAGACCAGTTGCTTGGTGGTGTAGCCGATCAACCGGCGCTCCGGCGCCACGATCTCCATGGCATTGCAGATCGTCGGGGTGTCATAGCGGCCCAGCGCTTCGAGGACGGCAGCGGGCAGCGGCCCGGTCGCGGTATCAGTCACGGCGTTCTCTCCCAGATTGGCGGCCGCTGTTGGCGCGGTGCCGCCGGCACAGGGCGATATAGCCGAGATCGGGCGTCAACCCAACTCGGCCGCCTTCATGGCAGATATCCGCGAAAACCGCTCAGTGCATGATCCGGAAAAGTGCGCAGCGGTTTTCCGAAAAGATCATGCTCAAACAACGACCTAAAGCGCGATGACGATTCAGCCAAATCTCATCGCGCTTTAGTGCAGCCGTCCGGGCCGGTCATCGTCGAGCGGCGGCTCCGACAAATTGGCCAGCGTCGGCGCCGAAGGCGGCGACGGGACCTCGCCTCCGGACGGCGCGGTGGCCGCCATCGCGCGCGCCTGGTCGCGGTAGGATTTGTAGCCGAGCGGCAAACCGAGCAGATACAGCACCGTGCCGATCGACAGCACGTGCCAGGGATAGGCGATCAGGATAGCGATGAACACGATCACCGCGACGAACGCCGGCAGCACCAGCTCGGGCGGCACGCGCATGCGCTTGGTCTTGCCGGAGAATACCGGCAGGCGCGACACCATCAGGAAGGCGATCAAGAGCGTGTAGGCCGCCGTCACCGCCGCGGGCAGCCGGCCGAGATCGAGAAACGCGACGTAGATCGGCAGCAGCACGGTGATCGCGCCGGCCGGCGCCGGCACACCGGTGAAGAAATTGGCGGCGAAGGCCGGCTTGTTCGGATCGTCCATGGTGGCGTTGAAGCGCGCGAGCCTCAAGCCCCCGGAGATCGCGAACACCATGGCGGCGATCCAGCCGGCATTGCCGAGCTCGTGCAGCTGCCAGAAGTACAGCATCAAGCCGGGCGCGACGCCGAAATTGACGAAGTCGGCGAGGCTGTCGAGCTCGGCGCCGAACTTGGACTGGCCCTTGATCATGCGCGCGACGCGGCCGTCGATGCCGTCGAGCGCGGCCGCGAACACGATGGCGTAGACCGCAAGCGTCATCCGCCCCTCGATCGACAGCCGGATCGAGGTCAGGCCGGCGCAGATCGCCAGCAGCGTGATGACGTTGGGCACCAGCATCCGCACCGGGATCGGGCGGAACCGCCGGCGGCGCACGTCGGGATCTTTGAAGTCGTAGGGGGTCATGGATTACCTCAAGGCGAGATATAGCAAGCCCCGTCCCCCTCCGCCATTGCGGCGGAAGGCCCTGATGCACCTACCAATGGTTAATTGGCGCGGTAGGCGCGGCTTGGGTCGTCCCCGGCAAGATCGGCCAAAATCGTCTCTCCGGCGATCGCCGTCTGCCCTTCCGACACCAGCGCCTTGGTACCCAGGGGCAGGTAGACGTCGAGGCGCGAGCCGAAGCGGATCAGGCCAAACCGCTCGCCCGCCCCGATCGCCTGCCCTTCCCTGACGAAGCAGACGATGCGCTTGGCGACGAGCCCCGCGATCTGGATCACGCCGATCTTGGCCGTCGGCGTCGTGATCACGAGCGAGTTGCGCTCATTGTCCTCGCTCGCCTTGTCGAGCTCGGCGTTGATGAACAGGCCCGGCCGGTAGGCGATACGGTCCACCCTGCCCGCGATCGGGCTGCGGTTCACATGGCAGTTGAACACGCTCATGAACACCGAGATGCGCGGCAGCGGCCGGTCGCCGAGCCCGAGCTCGGCCGGCGGCAGCGCCATGGTGATCATCGAGACGCGGCCGTCGGCCGGCGACACCACGAGCCCCTCGCGCACCGGCGTCACGCGCACGGGGTCGCGGAAGAACAGCGCGCACCACACGGTCAGGATCGTGCCGATCCACCCGAGCGGCGACCACAGCCAGAACAGGATCAGGCTTGCCAGCGCAAAGCCGCCAATGAAGGGATAGCCCTCCTTGTGGATCGGCGGGATCTGACGCTGGATCGAATCGAGGATGGACATCGCTATCTGCCGCCTGGAAGTTGATGGCGCCGGGTCGCCCCCGCGCGGTGGAGTTGTTTAGGCCAGAGTTGGGACCGGAGACAAGGTCACTCCGCGGCCGCCGCTGATGTCGCGAGGGCGTCGTCGACCGGCGGCGGCTCCCGGTTGGGCGCCTCGCTGCTGTCGGCCATCTTGGCCAGTTTCTCCCGTGCCGCCTCGGCTTCGCGCTGCCTGTTCCACATGCTGGCGTAAAGGCCGCCCTGCACGAGCAGCTTGGCGTGGGTGCCCCGCTCGGCGATCCGGCCCTGGTCCAGCACGATGATCTCGTCGGCGCCGACGATGGTGGACAGCCGGTGCGCGATCACCAGCGAGGTGCGGTTCTTCGACACGCGGTCGAGCGCGCCCTGGATCTCGTGCTCAGTGTGGGTGTCGAGCGCCGAGGTCGCCTCGTCCAGCACCAGGATCGGCGGCGCCTTGAGCACGGTGCGCGCGATGGCGACGCGCTGCTTCTCGCCGCCCGAGAGCTTCAGGCCGCGCTCGCCGACCTGGGTCTCGTAGCCCATCGGCGCCATGCGGATGAAATGATCGATCTGCGCCAGCCGCGCCGCCTCTTCGACCTCGGCATCATCGGCATCCCAGCGGCCGTAGCGGATGTTGTAGCGGATGGTATCGTTGAACAGCACCGTATCCTGCGGCACCATGCCGATCGAGGCGCGCAAACTGGCCTGCGTGACCTCGCGGATGTCCTGGCCGTCGATCAGGATCTTGCCGCCGGAGATGTCGTAGAGGCGGAACAACAGACGCGAGATGGTCGACTTGCCCGCCCCCGACGGGCCGACGATCGCGACCGTCTTGCCGGCCGGCACCTCGAAGCTGATGCCCTTGAGGATCGGCCGCGTCGGCTCATAGGCGAAGCGCACGTCCTCGAAACGCAGATTGCCGGCCGAGACCACCAGCGGCTGCGCGTCGGGCATGTCCTTGATCTCGGCCTCGCGGCCCAGCACGTTGAACATCTTCTCGATGTCGATGATGGCCTGCTTGATCTCGCGATAGACCATGCCCATGAAATTCAGCGGCTGGTAGAGCTGGATCATCATGGCATTGACCAGCACGAAATCGCCGACCGTGTTGGTGCCGTTGCGCACGCCGATCGCGCACATCAGCATGGTCGCGGTCAGCCCGAGCGTGAAGATCACGGCCTGGCCGGTGTTGAGCACCGCGAGCGAGGTATAGGCCTGAACGCTCGACTCCTCGTAGCGCGCGACCGACTTGTCGTAACGCTGCGCCTCGCGCGTCTCCGCGCTGAAATATTTCACGGTCTCGTAGTTGAGCAGCGAGTCGATCGCCTTGGTGTTCGCCTCGGTGTCGGAATCGTTCATCTTGCGGCGGATCCCGATCCGCCACTCGGTCGCGATGTAGGTGTAGTACATGTAGACCGCGACCGTGATCAGCGTCGCCACGACGTAGCGCCAGTCGAACTGCCACAGCAGCACCGCCAATAGCAGCGTGACCTCGACGATGGTCGGGATCAGCTGCAGGATCACCATGCGCACGATGACCTCGATACCCTCGCGGCCGCGCTCGAGCACGCGCGTCAGGCCGCCGGTCTTGCGCTCGAGGTGAAAGCGCAGCGACAGCTCGTGCATGTGGATGAAGGTGATGGTGGCGAGCTTGCGCACCGCATGCATGGCGACGCGGGCGAAGATGCCGTCGCGCCATTGCGTCAGAACCGCCATCAGGATGCGCGTCACGCCATAGCTTGCGGTCAGCAGCAATGGCGAGGCGATCACCCAGAGGTGCCAGTTGTCGGCCGCGACCGGTGCGGTGTTGGCGCCGGTCAGCGCATCCGTCGCCCATTTGAAGCTGAACGGCACGGTCAACGTGATCAGCTTGGCGGCGAGCAGCAGCACCATCGACCAGACCACCCGCATCTTCAGGTCGAAACGGTCGCCCGGCCAGATATAGGGCCACAGATGCGCCAGCGTGCCCATCAGCGTGGCTCGCTCCAGCGATCCCCCTGCGGGAGGATCGGGAACGTCTGCGCCGTCGAACGATTGAGGTTGGTCCATCAAGAAGCCTGAAAGCCCGCCGGGTGCGGGCAGCGTTACGATTTGCGGTTTTCGCCCGTCATATAGAGCCTTCCCGATGCCAGCGCACCCCGCCAGATGGCGAATCTTTGATTGTTTGTCGCCATTTACCGGTAGATTTCCGGGTGATCCGAATCACCAATTGGGCTTGACGCCCCTGCGCTGCAATGCATCATGGCACCAATGAGCACGATCAAAACTGTCTGCGTCTATTGCGGCTCCGGCCCAGGAACCAATCCCAGCTTCACCGAAGGCGCCAAGGCGTTCGGCAAGGCTCTCGCCGAGAGCAACGTCCGCCTGGTCTATGGCGGCGGCTCGCTCGGCCTGATGGGCTCGGTCGCGACCTCCGTGCTCGATCACGGCGGCACCGTCACCGGCATCATTCCTGAATTCCTCCGGAAGCGCGAGAACGCGCTGACCCGCGTGCAGGAGATGATCGTCACCCCCGACATGCACGAGCGCAAGCGGCTGATGTTCGAGCGCTCCGACGCCTTCGTGGCGCTGCCGGGCGGCGTTGGCACGCTCGAAGAGCTGGTGGAGCAGCTGACCTGGAAACAGCTCGGCCGTCACGCCAAGCCGGTGCTGCTCGCCAACATCGACAATTTCTGGGAGCCGCTGTTTTCGCTGCTGTCGCACATGCGCCAGACCGAGTTCATCCGCGCCGGCCTTTCGGTCGACATCCTCAAGGCCGATCGCGTCGAGGATATTCTGCCGAAGCTGAAGGCGGCAGCGGCACAGATCGCCGAATCTGAAACGCAGCTCGCCCCGGAAGTGGCGCGCAAGCTCTAGCGCCTTACTCCGCCGGAAACGTCACCGCCTCGATCCGGTTGCCATCGGGATCGGTCACGAAGGCCGCGTAATAGCGCACGCGGTCATGTGGGCGGATGCCCGGCGCGCCGTCGGACGCGCCGCCGGCGGACAGTGCTGCGGCGTGAAACGCATCGACCTCGGCCGTCGTCTTCGCCCGCAGACAGATGTGAACGCCGCTTTCCGATGGGACGTGCGGCATCCCCTCGCGTAAGTTGATCCAGAACTCCGGATAGGCCTTGCCGAAGCCGACCGTCCGCGGCCGCACGACGAGGCGCGCGAGCCCGAGGGCCGCGAGCGTCGTCTCGTAGAATTTTGCAGAGCGATCGAGATCGGTGACGCCGACGGAGATGTGATCGATCATATAATACCCCCATCCGTCGTTGCCGGCCTCTCCCCACTCTCCGCTGTCATCGCCCGCGAAGGCGGGCGATCCAGTACTCCGAGACGCCGCGGCGTTACGGAGAAGCCACGGCGTACTGGATACCCCGCCTTCGCGGGGTATGACAGCCGTGCCAAGAGCTACGCCGGCGCCCCCGACTTCACCAGCTTGTAGATCACCGAGTCCATCAGTGCCTGGAACGAGGCGTCGATGATGTTCGGGGACACGCCGACCGTGGTCCAGCGATCTCCGTTCTCGTCCTCGCTCTCGATCAGCACGCGCGTGACCGCGCCGGTGCCGCCGTTGAGGATACGGACTCGGTAGTCGATCAGCGTCAGGCCCTCGATGTACTTCTGGTACTTGCCGAGGTCCTTGCGCAGCGCGACGTCGAGCGCGTTGACGGGGCCGTTGCCTTCGGCGGCCGAGATCAAGCGCTCGCCGGCGACGTCGACCTTGACCACTGCAAGCGCGACGGTGACGCGCTCGCCGTGCGAATTGTAGCGCTGCTCGACGTTGACGTCGAACTGCTCGACCTCGAAATAATGCGGCACCTTGCCGAGCGTCCGGCGCGCCAGCAGATCGAACGAGGCGTTGGCGGATTCATATGCGTAGCCGGCAGCCTCACGTTCCTTCAATTCCTCAACCAGCCGCGTCAGCTTGGGATCGCTCTTCTCGTAGGCAATGCCGGCCCGGTCGAGCTCGGCGATGACGTTGGAGCGTCCGGCCTGGTCTGACACCAGCACCTTGCGATGATTGCCGACCAATTCCGGCGGCACATGCTCGTAGGTCTGCGGGTCCTTCAGCACGGCGGAAGCATGAATGCCGGTCTTGGTGACGAAGGCGCTCTCGCCGACATAGGCCGCATGCCGGTTCGGCACGCGGTTGAGCATGTCGTCGAGGGTGCGCGAGACCTTGACGAGAGTTGCGAGCTTTTCGGGCGTGACGCCGATCTCGAAGGCGTCGGAAAACTCCTTCTTGAGCTTCAGCGTCGGGATCAGCGAGCACAGATTGGCGTTGCCGCAGCGCTCGCCAAGGCCGTTCAAGGTGCCCTGGATCTGCCGCGCCCCGGCGCGCACCGCGGCGAGCGAATTGGCCACGGCCTGCTCGGTGTCGTTATGGGCGTGGATGCCGACATGATCGCCGGGGATTTGCTTCGTCACCTCGGTGACGATGGCTTCGATCTCGTTCGGCATGGTGCCGCCATTGGTGTCGCACAGCACCACCCAGCGCGCGCCGGCCTCATAGGCGGCCTTGGCGCAGGCGAGCGCGAAGGTTGAATCCTCCTTGTAGCCGTCGAAGAAGTGCTCGCAGTCGAGCATGACCTCGCGCCCCGCGGCCTTCGCCGCCGCGACGCTGTCGCGGATCGACGCCAGATTTTCTTCCTTCGTCGTCTCCAGCGCGACGCGCACCTGATAGGCCGAGGACTTCGCCACGAAGCAGATCGCATCGGCCTTCGCTTCAAGGAGCCCGGCCACGCCGGGATCGTTGGAGACCGAGCGCCCTGCCCGGCGCGTCATGCCGAAGGCGGTGAAGCGCGCATGCTTGAGCTTGGGCTTGGTGCCGAAGAACTCGGTGTCGGTCGGATTGGCGCCGGGATAGCCGCCCTCGACATAGTCGATGCCGAGATCGTCGAGCATCGCCGCGATGACCTGCTTGTCGGTCAGGGTGAAATCGACGCCGTTGGTCTGCGCCCCGTCGCGTAGCGTGGTGTCGAACAGATAGAGACGCTCCTTGCTCATTGCGCAGCTCCGAGCGTCTTCTTCATCGTGGTGTTGGCGAGCCACTCGTCGTTGATGGTGATGCTGTTACGCTGCATGGCGACATAGCCGCGCTTGGCGAAGAAGTTTTGCGCGGTGTCGCTGGCATCGACCGACAGGCTGGTCGCGCCACGGCCGCCGGCGAGCTTTTCCAGCGCGTCCACCAGCATGGTCGCGATGCCCTGACCGGTCACGGCGGGATGCACATAGAGCATATGGATGTGATCGGCCCCGCGCAGCGAGGCGAAGCCGACGGGCGAGCCCTCCAGCGTGGCGACCAGCGTGAGATCGGCCGCGAGCCGCTTGCCGAACTCTTCGGTTTCCGCCGCCTCCATCCAGGCCTGCTGCTGCGCCTCGTTGTAGTCTTCGCCGGTCAGCTCCTCGATGCTTGCCGTGAAGATCGCGGCGAGAACCGGCACGTCATCAGGCAGGAACGGTCGCAAGCCGGGCTTTGGCAAAGTCTGTCCCATCGTCTTCACCACATCCCATAGAGTTTCAGCGCCAGCGCCACGGCGGCCGCGAGCAGCAGGATCTTCAGCGCGATGTAATAGAGCCAGTGCCGCGGGAAAGGCGTGTCGGGCCGCTTCATCGCGCGACCTCCCAGGTCGTCCCGTCCTTGGAGTCCTTGATCGCAACGCCCATCGCGGCAAGCAGATCGCGAATGCGGTCGGATTCTTTGAAATCCTTGCGGCTACGGGCGGCCGTCCGCTCCGAGATCAGGCGTTCGACTTCCTTGGCATCGACCCCGCTGGCCTGCTGCTTGCGCCCTTCCCACTGCGCAGCGCTTTCGGAGAGGATGCCGAGCAGGCGCAACGAGCCCGCCAGCGCGCTCACGTCGCTGCCACGCAGGCCGTGCAGCGCCGCGATCGCCAGCGGCGTGTTGAGGTCATCGAGCAGCGGCTCGACCACGGACGCGGCCGGCTGGCCGGGCTCGGCGTCGGCCGCGACCCGATACCAGTCGTCGAGCGTCCTGGCGCTCTCCTCCAGCGACTTCAGGGTCCAGTCGATCGGCGAGCGGTAATGTGTCTTCAGCATGTTCAAGCGCAGCACCTCGCCCGGCCAGTCGGCGAGGAGCTCGTGGATGGTGACGAAGTTGCCGAGCGACTTCGACATCTTCTCGCTCTCGACCTGCAGGAAGCCGTTGTGCATCCAGTAGTTCGCCATGCGCTCCTGGTGGAAGGCGCAGCAGGTTTGCGCGACCTCGTTCTCGTGATGCGGAAACACGAGATCGATACCGCCGCCATGGATGTCGAAATACTCGCCGAGATGCTTCCAGGCCATGGCCGAGCACTCGATGTGCCAGCCCGGACGCCCCTGCGCGGCGATCCCGGCCGGCGACGGCCATGACGGCTCGCCCGGCTTGGACGGCTTCCACAGCACGAAGTCGGTATTGCCCTTCTTGTAGGGCGCGACGTCGACGCGGGCGCCGGCGACCATCTCGTCCAGCGAGCGATTGGACAGCGCGCCATAGCGCGGCAGGCCGGAATTGGCCGCGTTCATCGCCTGCGGCGAGAACAGCACATGGTCCTCGGCAGCATAGGCAAAGCCGCCCTTGATGAGCCTTTCGATGATCTCGCGCATCTCGCCGATATGCTCGGTCGCGCGCGGCTCGACGCTCGGCCGAAGCGCCCCGAGCGCGTCGACGTCGGCGTGAAACTGCTTGCCGGTCTGCTCGGTGACCTTGCGGATCGCCTCGTTGAGCGGGAGCCCCGGAAAATCGCGCGCGGCGCGGTCGTTGATCTTGTCGTCGACGTCGGTGATGTTGCGGACATACGTCACGTGCGCCTCGCCATAGAGATGGCGCAGCAGCCGAAACAGCACGTCGAACACGATCACCGGCCGCGCATTGCCGATATGGGCGAAGTCGTAGACGGTCGGTCCGCAGACATACATGCGGACGTTCTTCGCATCGAGCGGCACGAAGGTGCGCTTGTCCCGGCTCAGCGTATCGTAAAGGCGCAATTCCATATGGATACCCGTCGGCTGTTGGCCGGGCGTCCGAGGCTCTCAATGTTTTTGAGAAAAGACGGCTCCAGCCAGCGAATCGCTAGCTCGTAATCTCGCGGCAAATGCCACAAATGGCGAGGAGACCGTACATGCGGCCACATATGGGCTATCAGGCGCCCCCGCGTCAAGAGAGCCGCGAAAACGCCGTTTTATCTCCGCAAAGCGCGGCCGCCCCGCCTTGATGGTTCATCATCCTTAACCTTTTGAGTTTACTTGGAACCCGGCGGTTCCCTAAAGCCCCGGTGCACCCATGCGATCCCTGCTCGCGCTCGTCTCTTGTGCCTCCATCATCGCGGCATCCAGCGCGCTCGCCGAGACCCGCGTCTTCATCATCGCCAACCAGGCGGACGGCTACGGTGTCGACCAGTGCCTCGCCAAGGGTGAGAAATGCGGCGCACAGGTCGCGCGCACCTATTGCCAGTCACGCGATTTTGCCCAGGCCTCGGCCTATCGCCGGGTCGATCCCGACGAAATTACCGGCTCTGTCCCCAAAACTGGCGCAAACTGCTCCCATGGCCATTGCGACGAATATGTCGCAATCACCTGCCAGCGCTGAATTCCCTCGGAGCTGGCGGACCTTAGGACCAGTTTTCGGCCCCTGAAACGACGTGACGATGCCGCAGGAAGCGGCTATTGGAGGGCGCGCGTCGGCCCCCAAAATCACGCCGGGCCGTGACCTCGCTAGAATGGCGGATATGCCTGAATTTTTGTCTCTCTCCCGTGCCCGCTCCATCCTTGCCTGCACCGTGCTTCTGAGCACGGTCATGCTCGCCAACGGTGCTTTCGCGCAGGCGGGCCCGCCCGGCCCGCCGCCTCAGCCCGGCCAGAACGGGCTTGGACCAAATCCGATGTGCGTGCGGCTGGAAGGCCAGCTCGTCGCGCTCGATCGTGGCGGCGGCGGTGGCGACCCCGCGCGCGAAGACCAGATCCGCCGCTACCAGGATTCCCAGGCCAAGCAGCAGGCCGAGCTCGACCGGGTCACCATGCAGGCCAAGCGCATGGGCTGCGATTCCTCCGGCTTCTTCTCGCTGTTCAACGGCCAGTCGGCGCAATGCGGTCCGGTTAACACCCAGATCCAGCAGATGCGCGCCAATCTGGACCAGATCACCGGCAATCTCGAACGCCTGCGCGGCGGCGGCCCCGGCGGCTTCAGCCCGGAGCGCGACAACCAGCGCCGCTCGGTGCTGGCGGCGCTGGCGCAGAACAATTGCGGCCCGCAATATGCCAACGCCGCGCAATCGCAAGGCGGCGGCAACTTCCTGAACAATCTGTTCGGCGGCGGCGGCAACAACCCCAACAATCCGCAAGGCGTGCCGCCCTCCGATCTCGGACCGCAATCTGGCACCTACCGCACCGTGTGCGTGCGCACCTGCGATGGCGCCTACTTCCCGGTCTCGTTTGCCACCGTGCCGGCGCGCTTCCCCGACGACGAGAAGACCTGCAAGGCGCTGTGCCCGGCCGCGGAAGCCGTGCTCTACACTCATCGCAATCCCGGCGAGGACATGAACTCCGCGGTCTCCACCAGCGGCCAGCCCTACACGGCGCTGCCGACCGCGTTCAAATTCCGCAGCGAGTTCAACCCGTCCTGCTCCTGCAAGGCCGCAGGCCAGACCTGGGCCGACGCGCTGAAATCCGCCGACGACAAGGCGGCGGCCGAGCAGCAGGGTGACATCATCGTCACCGAGGAGAGCGCCAAGAAGATGCAGCAGCAGCGGCTCAACAAGGGCACGCCTGCGACTGCCAAGAAGGGCGCGGCGCCCGCGCCGACGACGGCCAGCGCACCGGCTGCGGCAGCGCCTGCGGAGACCGGCACGGCACCCCCGTCGTCGGAGAACAAGCCGATCCGCTCGGTCGGTCCGACGTTCCTGCCGCAGCAGCAGAAGTAGGCTCTAACCCGTCATGCCCCGCGAAGGCGGCCGCCAGGTGCGGCCGTTTCGCTGCTACTGCTTACCCTCGCGGCTCCACGGGAAGAGATTGGCCGGAAAGTCCGCTGCGTAGCGCTTTCCCTTCGGGGGCGGCGGCGGCTCGTCCGGTGGATTCGGATTCGGCTCGACCACCCGCCGATAGAGGTGCCAGGTGGCATGACCGAGCACCGGCAGGACGACAGCGAGACCGACGAAGAACGGCAGCGAGCCGATCACGAGCAGCGCCGCGACGATGAGGCCCCATCCGGCCATCGCAACCGGATTCGCGGCCACCGCTCGGAGCGACGTGCGGATCGCGTCGATCGCAGTCGCATGCCGGTCGAGCATCAACGGAAACGACACGACGCTGACGCACAAGGCCACAACCGCAAACAGGAAGCCACAACCGCAACCGACGATGACGAGTGACCAGCCTTCCGGTGTCGTCAGCACCCGCGTTGCGAAGTCGGGAATGCTTGCGGCCGCCGCGTGACCGAAGATCGTGACATAGATTGCGTTCGCGACACCGATCCAGGCCCCGAACAGGACCAGCAGGAGCACGCCGAGCTCGACCATGGCGCCGAACGACGGTGCGCGCAGCACCTTGATCGCATCCCATGCATCGACCTCCTCGCCGCGCTCGCGACGCCGGCTGAGTTCATAGAGACCGATCGCGGCAAAAGGGCCGATCAAGGCAAAGCCGGCAGCCAGCGGAAACAGGAGCGGCAGCACCGAATAGCCGAGAACCATCCTGAACAGGACGAGACCGAGAACGGGATAAATCACGCACACGACGATCGCGTGGCTCGGCATCGCCTGGAAATCCTCCCAACCCAGGCGTAGGGCCTCGGTCAGGTCGGACAAGCTGATCTTGCGAATGGGGTAGGAGGCCGCTTCGCCGAACAGGTGCCGCTTTATGATGTTGTCGGGATAAAGAGTGGCCATGGACACACCCTCCTCTGCTGAAAGTCGCGGCGGCAAACGGCGCGCTTTCCGGCCGCGCGTATCCGCCCTTATGTGCGGGAGACGCGATCGAGCCGAGTACGGCAGTTCCAGGCTCAACGAGGAAGGAGCTTAGCCGGACGAAACCCGTCGCGACCTGCGCCCCGAGCTTAGCGCGCGCGATCTGGAATGACCAGCGCTCCCGGCTGGGTGAATTGTGCGTCGCATATTTTGTGCGATGCATCACATCGAGAATGCGACCGAGGCTCGCCAGCTCGCACGGCAACATCGATCGCCCACGCCGCGTAAGCGTGTTGACATGCTATTGACGCCGGGTTCGCGGGGGATCATTTTAAATGCCTGGACGCCCCCAGCGGTCGCGGTCTTCCTCTTGAATATCGCGACTGGTTGAATGGGCGAGGCAAGAGGCGCGGTGATGGCGCATATGTCAGCATAGATGTCCGCGTAGAGAAAGTCCGCCATCGCGACAGACGTGAGCTCCGCCCTGGATTCGTATCCGTAGCCTTCGATGGCAAGGATGGATCAGGATGGCTGTCGCACTGATACTGCTTCTGGTCGCGATCGGCTCGGTGCTGTTTCACCTCTACAGCCCGTGGTGGTGGACGCCGATCGCCACGAACTGGGCCTATATCGACCACACCATCAGCATCACGTTCTGGATCACGGGCTTCGTTTTCGTCGCGGTCATCGTCTTCATGGCCTATTGCGTCTTCCGCTTTCACCACAAAGAGGGAAGACGGGCCGACTACAATCCGGAAAACAAAAAGCTCGAATGGTGGCTGAGCGTCGGGACCGGCGTCGGAGTCGCGGCCATGCTGGCGCCCGGTCTCGTGGTCTGGCACCAGTTCGTGACGGTGCCTGCGGATGCCACCGAAGTCGAGGTCATGGGCCAGCAATGGCAATGGAGCTTCCGCCTTCCGGGCAAGGATGGGCGGTTGGGCACATCCGATGTCCGCAACATCGCTTCCGACAATCCGATGGGACTCAATCGTGACGACCCGCATGCGCAGGACGACGTCGTGATCGAGAACGGCGACCTGCACCTTCAAATGGGAAAGCCAGTCAAGGTTCTCCTCCGCTCGGTTGATGTCCTGCACGATTTCTACGTGCCCGAATTCCGCGCCAAGATGGACATGGTCCCTGGCATGGTGACCTACTTCTGGATAACGCCGATCCGAACCGGAACGTTCGATGTTCTATGTGCGGAGCTTTGTGGCGCTGCTCATTATCAGATGCGGGCCAAGGTCATCGTCGACGAAGAGCGTGAATATCACGCTTGGCTGGAGCAACAAAAGACGTTTGCCGAATTGTCGCCGGTAAGAGCTGTCGTGAAGGCGACGTACCAATCCGGTGGCAAGTAGCAGGCTGCCGCTGCGAAGATGGATCGGGTGCACGAGGCCGACGCCTCACCCCCGATGGAAACGACCGAGGAGGTTTCTATGGTCGATATTCCATATGAAGGGATCGCAGGCATCCCGCCTGCCGAAGTACCTGAAGTCGAGCTCTATCATCCAAGGAGCTGGTGGACACGGTATGTCTTCTCGCAGGACGCCAAGGTGATCGCCATTCAGTATTCGCTGACGGCCTCGGCCATCGGGCTGGTGGCCCTGGTGCTGTCGTGGCTGATGCGACTGCAACTGGGATTCCCCGGCACCTTCTCTTTCATCGATGCCAACCAGTACCTCCAGTTCATCACCATGCACGGCATGATCATGGTGATCTATCTGCTCACCGCATTGTTCCTCGGCGGCTTCGGCAACTACCTGATCCCGCTGATGGTCGGCGCCCGGGACATGGTCTTCCCATATGTGAACATGCTGAGCTACTGGGTCTACCTGCTCGCGGTCCTGGTGCTGGCCTCGACATTCTTCGTCCCCGGCGGCCCCACCGGCGCCGGCTGGACGCTATACCCGCCGCAAGCAATCCTCTCCGGAACGCCCGGGCAGGATTGGGGCATCATTCTCATGATGTCGTCCCTGATCCTGTTCATCATCGGCTTCACGATGGGCGGCTTGAATTATGTGGTCACGGTGCTGCAGGCGCGCACCCGCGGCATGACGTTGATGCGCCTGCCCCTGACGGTGTGGGGCATTTTCACGGCGACCGTCATGGCGTTGCTGGCATTCCCTGCACTCTTCGTCGCCTCGGTGATGCTGCTGCTCGACCGCCTGCTGGGAACCAGCTTCTTCATGCCCTCCCTCGTCGAGATGGGCACGCTTTCGAAATATGGCGGCGGCAGCCCGCTGCTCTTCCAGCACCTGTTCTGGTTCTTCGGCCACCCCGAGGTCTACATCGTTGCCCTGCCCGCCTTCGGCATCGTCTCCGATCTGATCAGCACGCATGCGCGCAAGAACATCTTCGGTTATCGCATGATGGTCTGGGCCATCGTGGGGATTGGTGCGCTCAGCTTCGTCGTGTGGGCGCACCACATGTATGTGAGCGGCATGTTCCCGCAATTCGGGTACTTCTTCGCCACCACGACGCTCATCATCGCGATCCCCACCGCGATCAAGGTCTACAACTGGGTGCTGACGCTGTGGCGCGGCGACATTCATCTCAGGGTGCCGATGCTGTTCGCCCTCGGCTTCATCATCACCTTCGTGAATGGCGGCCTCACCGGCCTCTTCCTCGGCAACGTTGTCGTGGACGTGCCCCTCTCGGACACCATGTTCGTGGTCGCGCATTTCCACATGGTGATGGGCGTGGCACCGATCATGGTCGTGCTCGGCGCGATCTATCATTGGTACCCCAAGGTCACGGGGCGGATGCTGAACGACGTCCTGGGCAAGTTTCACTTCTGGGTCACCTTCCTCGGCGCCTACCTGATCTTCTTCCCCATGCACTATCTGGGACTGCTCGGGGTTCCGCGCCGGTATTTCGAACTCGGCGACACGGCGTTCATCCCGTCCTCGGCCCATACACTGAACGCCTTCATCTCCGTGGTGGCCCTGACCGTCGGCTTCAGCCAGATGGTGTTCCTGTTCAATCTTGCCTGGAGCCTGTTCAAGGGTGAGGCCTCGGGCGGCAATCCGTGGCGGGCGACGACGCTGGAGTGGCAGACGCCGGAGACGCCGCCGGGGCACGGCAACTGGGGCAAGGAGCTCCCGATCGTGTACCGCTGGGCCTATGACTACAGTGTGCCCGGTGCTGCGGAGGACTTCATTCCGCAGAACCAGCCGCCGCGCGCGACGCAGCTCGTTCAGGGAGCTGCTTCGTGAGTGCCATCATCCTGTTCCTGGCTGTGCTTGCGGTGATCGCCGGATGGTGGCTGTCGCAGCAGCGGCTGATGGCCAAGCCCTGGCTGGAGGAAGGCTCGGTCGGTGATTTCCCCGGCGGCGATAGCATGACCTGGCCGGCAGCGAAGGTCGGACTTGGCGTGTTTCTCGCTGTCGCGAGCACACTGTTCGTCCTCTTCATCAGCGCCTACTCGATGCGCATGAGCGTGGTGGACTGGCGGCCGCTGCCGGTCCCGCGGCTGCTGTGGGTCAACACGGGCGTCCTGGTCCTGAGCAGTGTCGCGCTGCAATGGTCGTACGTGGCTGCCGGGCGAGACGATACCGAGAGCGTCAAGATCGGTCTGCTCGCCGGCGGAGCATCTGCCGTGATCTTCCTCGCCGGACAGCTCCTGGCCTGGCAACGGCTCGGGGCTGCCGGATATTTCGTGGCGTCCAATCCGGCAAATTCCTTCTTCTACCTGTTGACCGCGGTGCACGGGCTGCATCTGACGGGTGGCCTGGTGGCCCTCGGGCGAACCTCGGCCAAGGTATGGCGCGGCGCCGAGATCGCCGAGATGCGCTTGAGCGTGGAGCTGTGCGCCATCTACTGGCACTTCCTGCTGTTGGTCTGGCTTGTCCTGCTCGGTCTTCTCACGGGCTGGACCGACGATTTCGTCAACATCTGCCGTCAATTGCTGAGCTAGGGAGGCGAGACCAGATGGCTGAAACCGTGCTGACACATTCGGGCCAATCGCCTGCGCGGCTTGAAGGCTGGCGCGGCATCGCCGCCGACTGGGCGTCCGATCAGCGCGCCTTCAAGAACGTGTCCTGGGGCAAGGCCATGATGTGGATCTTCCTCCTCAGCGACACCTTCATCTTCAGTTGCTTCCTGCTCTCCTACATGACGGCGCGCATGTCCACGACCGTGCCGTGGCCGAATCCCAGCGAAGTCTTCGCCCTCAATATCGGGGGCCACCACATCCCGCTGATCCTGATCGCCATCATGACCTTCGTCCTGATCAGCAGCAGCGGCACGATGGCGATGGCCGTCAATTTCGGCTACCGCCGCGATCGCGTGAGAACCGCAATCCTGATGCTGGTCACGGCGGCATTCGGCGCAACCTTCGTCGGAATGCAGGCGTTCGAATGGACCAAGCTGATCATGGAGGGCGTTCGACCCTGGGGCAATCCATGGGGCGCGGCGCAGTTTGGCTCAAGCTTTTTCATGATCACGGGTTTCCACGGCACCCACGTGACGATCGGCGTGATCTTCCTGATCGCGATCGCGCGAAAGGTCTGGCGGGGCGACTTCGACGTCGAGAGGCGTGGCTTCTTCACAAGCCGCAAGGGCTATTACGAGATCGTCGAGATCATGGGCCTGTACTGGCACTTCGTCGATCTCGTGTGGGTGTTCATCTTTGCATTGTTCTATCTTTGGTGAGGTCGGCGCATGACAAACGCGGCGGTACACATGGAAGGCCAGCTCCACGCTCCGGCGCACGGCGCAGTCGCAACAGCAGCCGTGCACGCCAAAGGGCAACAGCACCCGATCAAGCTCTACCTCGTGGTCTGGGGCTGGTTGTTCGTCCTCAGCACATGCTCCTACCTTGTCGACTACTTTGGCCTACACGGCTACCTCAGGTGGTCGCTGATCCTGCTGTTCATGGTGTTGAAGGCCGGCCTGATCGTCGCCGTCTTCATGCACATGGCCTGGGAGCGGCTGGCCCTCACCTATGCCATCCTGCTGCCGCCGATCGCGGTAATGGTGTTTGTGACCATCATGGTGCTCGAATCCGAATACACCCACTTGCTTCGGGTGATGTTTTTCGCAGTCCCGTCGTAGCAGCAAGCTGATTTCGCACTGTCATGCCCCGCGAAGGCGGGGCATCCAGTAACCCGTGTCAGCAGTCGGTTCCTACAATGCCCGCCACGGAGTACTGGATCATCCGCCCCCGCGGATGATGACAGCGGTGGGGCGCCATCGCCTGCCCCGCCGCGCGGCTCGCATCAGCCCTCGAACGCGTCGATCGACGCCTTGCTGCCGCGTGAGACCAGTGTCTCGTCCGCCGCAGGCGACGGCTCGCCCTTGTCGCGAAAGCGGTTGGTGATGGGATAGCGGCGGTCGCGGCCGAAATTCCGGGCCGTCACCTTCACGCCCGGTGCAGCCTGGCGGCGCTTGTATTCGGCGACGTTGAGCAGATGATCGATGCGGGTGACCGTCTCGCGGTCGAAGCCGGCGGCGATGATCTTGTCGAGCGGCTCCTCGCGCTCGATCAGACGCTCCAGGATGGCGTCGAGCACGTCATAAGGCGGCAGCGAGTCCTGGTCGGTCTGGTTCTCGCGCAGCTCCGCCGTCGGCGGGCGCGTGATGATATCAGGCGGAATGACCTCGCCCGCAGGCCCGAGCGCGCCGTCGGGCTTCCAGTGGTTGCGCAGCGCGGCCAGCCGAAACACCTGCGTCTTGTAGATGTCCTTGATCGGATTGAAGCCGCCGTTCATGTCGCCATAGAGCGTGGCGTAGCCGACCGACATTTCAGACTTGTTGCCTGTCGTCACCACCATCAGCCCGGTCTTGTTGGAGATCGCCATCAGCAACGTGCCGCGGGTGCGGGCCTGCAGGTTTTCCTCGGTGATGTCGGGCGGCAGATTCTTGAAGATGCCGGACAGGATGGTCTCGAAGCCGGTCACGGCTTCAGCGATCGGCAGCACCTCGTAGCGGATTCCGAGATGCCCGGCGAGCTCGCCCGCGTCCGCGATCGAGCTCGCCGCGGTGTAGCGATAAGGCAGCATCACGCCGTGCACCTGGTCGGCACCGAGCGCATCGACCGCGATCGCCGCGCAGAGAGCGGAGTCGATGCCGCCGGAAATGCCGAGCAGCACGCCGGGAAAGCCGTTCTTGGCGACATAGTCGCGCAAGCCCAGCACACAGGCGGCGTAGTCGGCGTGGTCGCCCTCCGGCTGCGCGGCAATCGGCCCCGCGCAGCGCCAATCCTCGCCGTTCCTGGTGAAGCGCAATGTGGTGACACTCTCTTCGAACGCCGGCAATTGCGCCGCGAGCGAGAGATCGCCGTTGAGCGCGAAGGAACCGCCGTCGAACACCAGCTCGTCCTGTCCGCAAACCTGGTTGAGATAGACCAGCGGCAGCCCGCTCTCGGTGACGCGCGCCACGGCGACCGAGAGGCGCACGTCGCTCTTGTCGCGGGCATAGGGCGAGCCGTTCGGCACCAGGATGATCTCGGCGCCGGTCTCGGCCAGCGTCTCGACCACGTTCTCGTAATCCTCGGACTCCTCCTGCCAGATGTCCTCGCAGATCGGCACGCCGATGCGCACGCCGCGCACGGTCACGGGACCCGCGGCCGGGCCGCGCGAAAACAGCCGCTTCTCGTCGAACACGCCGTAATTGGGCAGATTGCACTTGAAGCGAAGTGCGGCGATTTTTCCGCCATCGAGCAGCGCGCAGGCATTATGGAGCCTGCCGTCCTCGACCCAGGGCGTGCCGACCAGCACCGCCGGGCCGCCATCGGCGGTCTCGCGCGCGAGCGCCTCGATCGCGCCGCGGCAGGCGTCCTGGAACGCCGGCTTCTGCACCAGATCTTCCGGCGGGTAGCCGGCGATGAACAATTCCGGAAACAGCACGAGATCGGCGCCGTCGGACCTGGCTTGCGCGCGCGCGGCACGCACCTTCGCGGCATTGCCCTCGATGTCGCCCATGGTCGGATTGAGCTGGGCGAGCGTGACCGCGAATACGTTGAGACGTTCGGTCATGGCCGCCGCACTCCGCTTCAGAGGAACCCCAATCGCTCGATGATGGCGATGATCCAGAATGCGCCGGCCATCAGCAGCGCAACGCCGACCGCGGCCGAGCCCATGTCCTTGACCCGGCCGATCTGTTTGTCGTGATCCATGGTCAGCCGGTCGGCAAGCTTCTCGATCGCGGTGTTGAGCAGCTCGACCGTCAGCACGAACGCAACCGAACAGACCAGCTCGACCGCCCGCAGCGCCGTCGCGGCGACGAACCATGCCAGCGGCACCGACAGGATGAGCGCAAAAATCTCCTCGCGAACGGCCTGCTCCGACCGGAACGCGAAGGCCAGACCGTTACGCGAATTGATCGTCGCCTTCCAGATCCGCAGCAAGGTGTTAGAGCCCCGCGGCGACCGGCATCGGCCTGGCCTTGCCGGCGCGTTCCTGCTTGAGGAGCTCCGCGATCAGGAAAGCCATGTCGATCGATTGCTCGGCATTAAGGCGGGGATCGCAGACCGTGTGGTAGCGGTCGTTGAGATCCTCGTCGGTGATCGCGCGGGCGCCGCCGATACACTCGGTGACGTCCTGACCGGTCATCTCCAGATGCACGCCGCCGGCGTGCGTGCCTTCCGCCGCGTGGATGGTGAAGAACGACTTCACCTCCGACAGGACGCGGTCGAACGGGCGCGTCTTGTAGCCTGACGTTGAGGTGATGGTGTTGCCGTGCATGGGATCGCACGACCAGACCACAACCCTGCCCTCGCGCTTCACGGCGCGGATCAGTCCCGGCAGATGATCGGCGACCTTGTCGGAGCCGAAGCGGTTGATCAGCGTCAGCCGGCCCGGCTCGTTGTCGGGGTTGAGCACGTCGATCAACTTCAGCAGCTCGTCGGACTTGAGCGACGGGCCGCACTTCAGGCCGATCGGATTCTTGATGCCGCGGAAATATTCGATATGGCCGTGATCGAGCTGCCGGGTGCGGTCGCCGATCCAGATCATGTGGCCCGAGGTCGCGTACCAGTCGCCGGTGGTGGAATCGACGCGGGTCATGGCCTGCTCGTAGCCGAGCAGCAGCGCTTCGTGGCTGGTGTAGAAATCGGTCGCGCGCAACTCGGGATGGGCCTCGAGATCGAGGCCACAGGCGCGCATGAAATTGAGCGCGTCCGAGATGCGGTCGGCGAGTTCCTTGTAGCGGCGGGACTGCGGGCTATCCTTGAGGAAGCCGAGCATCCACTCATGCACGCTGCCGAGATTGGCGTAACCACCGGTCGCGAACGCCCGCAGCAGGTTCAGCGTCGCGGCCGACTGGCGATAGGCCATCAGCTGGCGCTGCGGATCCGGCACGCGCGCTTCCTTGGTGAAGGCGATGTCGTTGACGATGTCACCGCGATAGCTCGGCAGCTCGACACCGTTCATCTTCTCGGTCGGCGACGACCGCGGTTTTGCGAACTGGCCGGCAATGCGGCCAACCTTCACCACCGGCACCGCACCGGCATAGGTCAGCACCACCGCCATCTGGAGCAGCACGCGGAAGAAATCGCGGATGTTGTTGGCGCCGTGCTCGGCAAAGCTCTCGGCGCAATCGCCGCCCTGGAGCAGGAAGGCCTCGCCGGCCGCAACGCGGGCCAGCGACTTCTTCAGATTGCGCGCCTCGCCCGCGAACACCAGCGGCGGAAAGGTCGCAAGCTGCGCCTCGACGTCGGCCAAGGCCTTGGCGTCGGGATAATCGGGCACCTGTAGCACCGGCTTGCTGCGCCAGGACTCGGGCGTCCACCGCTCGGACATCGCAATCTCTCCGTGAAGTAAAAAAGCACAACCTGATCTGTGGGTTGCGAGGGCCGCCTTATACACAGCCCGGTCCCCGGCCGCCAGTTGTAAATCCATTTCGCACTGCAAACCCTTGCGGGGAAAGCCGAATTCGCATTTGCTGAGGGCTGGCAAGGAAACCGGCAGGACATCGGCTGCCCATGGACGCGGCGCGCGACGACGTTTTCATCGACGAGATCAGCTTCCCGGCGACTGACGGGTATCCGCTGGCAGGCACCCTGTTCCTGCCGCGCGGCACCAAACGCCATGCCGTGCTGATCAACTCCGCCACCGCCGTCCCGCGAAAGATCTATCGCGGCTTTGCCTCCTACCTCGCCCATCGCGGCTGCGCGGTCCTGACCTACGATTATCGCGGCATCGGCGATTCCCGGCAGCCGGCGATGGTCGGCTACAACCAGCCGAAATCGCTGGTCGGATTCAAGGCCTCGATGTCGGGCTGGGCCGCGCAGGACGTCACCGCCGCGGTGCGCTGGATGCGCGAGCGCTACACCACCCTGCCGCTCGCCTATGTCGGCCACTCCTTCGGCGGCCAGGCGCTGGGGCTGATCGACAACAACAGCGACATTTCACGCGCCGCCTTCGTGGCCTCGCAGGCCGCGACCTGGCGGCTGATGGAGTCGCCGGAAAAATATCGCGTCTACGCCTTCATGAATTTCGTCGGTGTGCCGCTCGTCCACGCGCTCGGCTACGCGCCGGCCTGGGCCGGTATCGGCGAGGATCTGCCCAAGGGCGTCTTCCTGCAATGGGCCGACTGGGTCTCCAGCCCGCGCTATCTGTTCGACTCCAAATTGCCGGCGCTGGAGAACTTCGCAAAGTTCAAGGGCGAGCTGCGCGCGCTCTGCTTCTCCGACGATCCCTGGGCGACGCGGCCCGCGGTCGAGCTGCTCGCGAGCGGCTTCTCCGCGATCAAGCCGGAGGTGCTGACGGTCAAGCCGTCCGAAATCGGCGCCAAGGCGATCGGCCATTTCGGCTTCTTCCGCCCGGAGCACCGCGACACGCTGTGGCGCGGCGTGGCGGAATGGATCCAGGGGGAGTGATATTACGCGGCCGCCGCGGGCAGTTTGATGACGATCCGCAATCCGCTTCGTTCGCCCTCCGTGATGTTCGCAGCGTCGATCGATCCCCCAAGCCGATCGACAATCCGCTTGACGATCGAGAGGCCCAGACCGACGCCCTCGCCTTCCGGCCGCTGCCCACGGAAGAACGGCTCAAATATCCGGCCGATCTCTTCGGGGGACACGCCTGGCCCATTGTCCTCGATCCGAAGCACAGCCTTGGTGCCGTCCCGGTAAATCGCCACATCGATCCTGCCGCCCGCCGGCGTGAAACGGAGCGCGTTATCGAGAAGATTGCGGATCATGGCTGCGAGCATGACCGGCTCGCCGCGCACCGGAGCTGACTCGGCCCGTTCGAAACCAAGATCGACTCCGCGGCTGATCGCCTCCCGCAACAGATCGGCGATGACGCTCTTCGCCGCGAGGTCGAGCTCCACAACCTCCCATTGCCCGCAATCGGTGGACTCAGCGTCGTGTCGTGCCAGCGCAAGCAACTGCTCCAGAAGATGCTTGCTGCGACTCATGCCCTGCCGAAGCGCTGCAAGGCGCTCGCGCGCGGCCGGTGGCAGTTCGACGTGATCGAGATTCTCAGCCTGTACGCTCAACGCCGTAAGCGGAGTGCGCAGTTCGTGCGCGGCGTCCGCGATAAACCTTCGCTGCTGCCCTATCATCTCGTGCATGCGCTGCAACAGGCCGTTGATGGAAGACACGAACGGATTCAGTTCGCTTGGGAGGTCGCGCAGCGGCAAGGCCGTCATGTCATCCGCACGCCGTGCGTTGAGTTCGTCCGCCAGCCGGACCATGGGTCGAAGCGATCCGGCTATGACAAGGGCGATCACCAGCATCAGGCAAGGGATCAGCGCGGCGATCGGAAGCACGGTGCGGAGCGCCATGTCACTTGCGATCTCATCCCTGACACCCGTGCTCTGGGCCACGGCAAACCGGCTGCCGTCGGATCGCGTCTTCAGCACCACCCGGACCGGCTTTCCCTGTCGCGTTGCATCGCGCATCCCATCCTGAAGCCGCCACAATTGGCGCTCCTCGGGTGTGCCTTGCGGCGCCCTGCCCAGCTCCATCAGCCAGACTTCGGAGTTTTCATCGACCCCATGGAGGTCCTGAGCTCCGGTGAAGCCACCGCTCTGAACGAGGCCCGCGATCTGGATCAGCACGGAGTCCTGCGTCTCGATCGCCTCATCGAATGCCCACCGGTGTGCGAAGACGCCTCCGATGAGGCCGGTCACCAGCACGATCGTCGTCAAGCTGATGAACAGCCGGCCGCGCAGCGAGTTGATCATGGCGCGCGATCCACCATCCATCCCATCCCGCGCACATTACGGATCGCCTCCGTGCCGAGCTTCTTGCGGATGGTGTGGATCAGGAATTCGACCGCATTGCTTTCGACCTCCTCGTTCCAGCCGTAAAGCTGCCGCTCGAGCTCGCTCCGCGACAGGATGGTGCCGGGGCGCGTCAACAAAGCCTGGAGCAGCGCGAACTCGCGCGCGGTCAGGAGGGCCGTTTGGCCAGACAGCGACGCCTCGCGGGTCGCAGGATCGAGACTGAGCTTGCCGTTGCCAAGCACAGCGGACGCACCGCTGCCTTCGCGGCGAAGCACTGCCCGCATCCGAGCCAGCAATTCGCGAATCTCGAATGGCTTGACCAGATAATCGTCTGCGCCGAGATCGAGGCCTTCGATCCTGTGATCGACGCCATCCCGCGCGGTGACGATAATGACCGGGCACCTGCAGCCATTCGCGCGCAACTGCCGCAGGATATCCCGGCCGTCCGCGTTCGGCAGGCCGAGATCGAGCAGCAGCACCTCGTAAGACTCGGCTGAGGCGGCAAGCAGCGCGGACTCGCCATCCCTCACCCAGTCGACGGCGTAGGCAGCATCCTTCAGCGCCTGCTCGACGGCGGCACCGACCATCCTGTCATCCTCGATCAGTAAAACCCGCAAAGCTCGATCCTCGAAACCGCCGGGCCATCCGGCCGTCAAAATCATGACCGTTCCGACTTAGCGCAGAGTTAGGGAGCGCCAGCAGGCCCAAAATGCGGCGAAGGCCGCCCCGCGTTGAAGATTCTCGTCCCTAAGCCCGGCCTAAGTCGCCTGCGCGACGGTCTCGCATCGCTTCGGCTTGGGAGATTTGGGCGTGTCGCAATATTCAGGTTTTGGCGCAAAACGGATGCTGAACAAGGTTCCGGAGGTCACGGCGATCTTCTGGGCCATCAAGATTCTCTCGACCACGGTTGGCGAGACCGGCGCCGACTATCTCGCGGTGCATGTCGGCCTCGGCGCCAGCCTGACCGCGATCTGCATGAGCGGCCTGCTGGTCGCTGCCCTGCTGCTGCAACTGAACCGCCGCGTCTACGTGCCCTGGATCTACTGGCTGACCGTCGTTCTCGTCAGTATCGTCGGCACGCAGCTCACGGATCTCCTGACCGACAAGCTCGAGATCAGCCTCTACATCAGCACAGCGGCGTTCGCTTGCGCGCTCGCCGCAACCTTTGCGGTCTGGTACGGCGTCGAGCGTACGCTGTCGATCCACAGCATCGTGACGACGCGGCGCGAGCTGTTTTATTGGACGGCCATCCTCTTCACCTTCGCGCTCGGCACGGCCGCAGGCGATCTTGCCACCGAAGCACTTGGTCTCGGTTTCCAGCTCGGCGTCGCCGCCTTCGGCGTGCTGATCGCGGCGGTGATGATGGCCTATTATTTCGGCGCCAATCCCGTCCTCACCTTCTGGCTTGCCTACATCCTGACCCGCCCGCTCGGCGCCTCGCTCGGCGATCTGCTCTCGCAATCACGCGAGTACGGCGGCATCGGCCTCGGCACGATCCAGACCAGCATCGCCTTCCTGACCGTGATCGTCGGCCTCGTCGCCTGGGTGACCTTCGAGGGCGACGACAGGCGCCGCGCCGATCCGGCGCAATAGCTTCAACCGCGAAATCCCGCTCTCTGCATGAAGCAGGAGCTCCACCAGGAGAAACCACATGATGAAACTGATTTCCGCCGTCGCCGTCTGCCTCGTGACGACCTTCACGGGCGAACCGCGCATGCATGCGAGCCAGCACTTCACCTTCGTGCCGCTCGCGGAAGCCGCGACCGCAAAGCTCGGCGATCTCACGCCGTTCCGGAGCATCGTGGTCGACGTCGCCGCGCTGATCGACAAGGGCGACCTCCCCGCCGCCAAGACAAGGATCAAGGACCTCGAGACCAAATGGGACGAGGCAGAAGCCGGATTGAAGCCGCGCGCGGCAGCCGATTGGCACACCGTCGACAAGGCGATCGACCGCGCGCTGGAGGCGTTGCGCGCGGGCGCGCCGGATGCGGCGAAGTGCAAACAGGCAGTCGCTGATCTGCTCGCGGCCATGGATACCGCCGCGAAGTCCTGACGCCTCTGCGCGCCATCATCCCGTCAGCCGCGGATCCCGGTCCGCGGCTGACATATCAACGAGGACACCATGGAAGATCAGACCAAAAGCAATATCATCAGCGAGAGCAAGGTCCCCGAGGTCACGCTCGGTTTCTGGATCATCAAGATCGCCGCCACCACGCTCGGCGAGACCGGCGGTGACACCGTCACCATGACGCTGAACTGGGGCTATCTGGCCGGGACCTGCCTGTTCCTCGCGGCCATGATCGTCCTGGTCGCGGCGCAGGTCCGCGCGCGCAAATTCCATCCGGCACTGTATTGGGCCACCATCGTCGCATCGACCACCTTCGGCACCACGATGGCTGACTTCGCCGACCGCTCGCTCGGCATCGGCTATACCGGCGGCTCGACGCTGCTGCTCACTTGTCTCGTGCTGGTGCTCGGCCTCTGGTATCGCGCCGAGGGAACGATCTCGGTCAACAGCGTCAGCACACCGCGCGTTGAGGCGTTCTATTGGGGCGCGATCACCTTTTCGCAAACGCTGGGTACTGCGCTCGGCGACTGGATCGCGGATACCGGCGATATGGGCTATCGCGGCGGCGCATTGATCTTCGCGGCCGGACTCGTCGTTATCGCTGCACTTTACTTCTGGACCCGCGTCTCACGCGTCACGCTGTTCTGGGCCGCCGTCATCTTGACGCGTCCGCTGGGTGCGACCGTCGGCGACTTTCTCGACAAGCCGCTCGACCACGGCGGGCTGGCGCTGAGCCGGCCGCTGGCCTCGGTCGTGATCGCAGCTTTTATGCTGGGGTGCCTGCTGCTGATCCCGCAACGCGCGGGGCAGCATCCCGGCGACGCCCCGGCGCCGGAGCAAGCCTGAATGGCCGAACGTTAGCGAATGATCGTCGTCAGAGACGAGTAGCGCCGGTTCGGCTTGGCCTCGCCCGGCGCAAACTGCGCGAAGGCCTCGCTGACGCGGACCGCCGGCGGCGTATCGCTGGCGAAGCGGAATTCCTTCGGCCGCGGCGCGTAGAAGCTGGCGCTGTAATAGGCGTCGTCGAAACGCGCCTCGCCGACGCCGAACAATGCGTCGCAGACGAACAGGAGCGCGTAGACTCCCGCAACCGCCGCAACGATCTCCCTGAGAACAGACATGTCGATGCCCCAACCTTTTGCAGGCAGGATGCACGCCGGTTCCAAAGTGGAGGTTTAAGGCAGCAGCCTTCTTGTCCGCAGGGTTTGCCGCCGCTGAGCGGAATGCAGACAATTTTATCGATGTCGAAAAGAGAGCCCGCCTGACCGGACGATCAGGCGGGCCCAGGATTGGCCGATCGGGAGGTTATCAGACGGCCAGATTCATCCAGACAGCCTTGGGCTCGGTGAAATTGTCGAGCGCGGCGGTGCCGTGCTCACGGCCGAGGCCGGAGTCGCGCTCGCCGCCCCAGGGCAGGCGCACGTCGGTGTAGCCATAGGTGTTCATCCAGACCGTGCCCGCACGCGCCCGCTTGGCGAAGCGCTGGAGCTTGCCGATGTCGCGGCTCCAGACCCCGGCGGCGAGGCTGTAGGCCGTGCCGTTGGCGATCCTGAGCGCATCGGCCTCGTCCTTGAACTTGATGACGCTGACGACGGGGCCAAAAATCTCCTCCTGCGAGATCCGCATCTCGTGTGCGACGCCTGCGAACACCGCGGGGCTGATGAAATAGCCGCGATCACCGACTTTCTCGCCACCGGTGACGAGGGTCGCGCCCTCCTTTTGGCCGATGTCGACATAGTCGAGGATCGACTTCATCTGCTTCTCGGAGATCACAGGACCGAGCACCGTCTTGCGATCGAGCGGATCGCCGATCCTGAGCGACTTTGCGCGCGCCGCCAGACGCTCCACGACTTCGTCGTAAGCCTTCTCCTGCACCAGCACGCGGGAGCCGGCCGAGCACACCTGGCCGGCATTGAAGAAGATGCCTGAGGCCGCAGCCTTGGACGCCGCTTCGAGATCGGCATCGTCGAAGATGACGTTGGCCGACTTGCCGCCGAGCTCGAGCGAGACGCGCTTGAAGTTGCTCGCCGCGCCCTTCATGATTCCACGGCCGACGCCGGGTGAGCCGGTGAAGGTCACCTTGTCCACGTCAGGGTGATTGACCAGCGCGTCGCCGACGACGCGGCCCGGACCGGTGACGACGTTGAAGACGCCCGCCGGCAGGCCCGCTTCGAGTGCGAGCTCGGCGATGCGCAGCGCCGACAGCGAGGTCAGCTCTGCCGGCTTCATCACGATGGTGCAGCCGCAGGCCAGCGCCGGCGCGAGCTTCCACATGCCGATCATCAGCGGGAAATTCCACGGCACGATGGCCGCGACCACGCCGACCGGCTCGCGCACGGTATAAGTCAATGCATCGTCGCGCACCGGCACGACATCGCCGCTGATCTTGTCGGCCCAGCCGGCGTAATAGATCAGCGTGTCGACCGCGGCCGGAAAATCCTGGCGCGTCGTCGCGGAGATCGGCTTGCCGGCGTCGATCGATTCGAGCTCGATGATTTCTTCGGCGTGCTGCTTGAGCAGGTCCGCCCAGCGCAGCAGGATCTGGCCGCGCTCCGACGCCCGCATCGTGCGCCAGGGGCCTTCGAAGGCCCGCCGCGCGGCTGCCACGGCGTGCTCGACATCGGCCTCGTTACCCTCGGCGACGATGGCGATGACCTGCCCGGTGGCGGGATTGAGGGATTTGAAGGTACGGCCGGAGCTCGCGGGGACGCGGCGGCCGTCGATGAGCAGATGCTGCGGCCGGGACATGAACTCGGTGGCCGGCGAGTGCGCAAAGTCATATGCAACGGACATCATATTTCCTCCTGATCTGGTATACCAGACTAGGCGCCTATTGGCCGGAGTAAATATGATATGGTTTGCAAATGGACGCCTCACATATGAAGTGCAGTTCATAAGGATTTCAGATGCTTCAGATCGAGATCGAGGCCGTCTGGCGATTTCGCCACGAGGGCAGCCCGCGCACCGCCGTGATCATGCTCGGCGTGCTCAACGAGATCCGGAAGACCGGAAAGATCACGAGCGCGGCCAGCGATGTGCACCTGTCCTACCGGCACGTCTGGAATCTGATCGAGCAATGGTCGGAGTTCTTCGGAACCCCTCTGGTCGAGACCCAGCGCGGCAAGGGCTCGAAGCTCACGCCGTTCGGCGAGCGGCTGGTATGGGCCGGCGAACGCATGCAGGCCCGGCTCGGGCCGCAGCTCGAAAACCTGGCGCAGGAGCTGGCGAGCGAGATCAAGCCGTTCCTCGAACAGCGCCCTTCGGTGATCCGCGTTCATGCCAGCCACGGCTTTGCCGTGGCAAAGCTGCGCGAATTCCTCGATCGCGAGCCCGGCATCGGCGTCGATTTGCGCTATGTCAGCAACCAACATTCGCTGGTCGCGCTGGCGCAGGGCGCCTGCGATCTCTCGGGCCTGCATCTGCCGCACGGCGCGTTGCGGGCCCAGGGCATCAAGGCGGCGCGCGAATGGCTGGATCCGCGCGAGGATCGCATCATCAGTTTCGTCACGCGCGAGATGGGGCTGATGGTCGCGCGCGGCAATCCGCTGCGTATTTCCTCGCTTCAGGATCTCACCGGTCCAAAAGTCCGCTTCGTCAACCGCGACCATGATTCCGGCACGCGCCTGTTGTTCGACCAGCTGCTTGCCGCGAACGGCATCGACGAGAGCAAGATCAACGGCGCGCAGCAGATCGAGTTCACCCACGCCGCCGTCGCGGCCTATGTCGCGAGCGGCATGGCGGATGCGAGCTTTGGTGTCGAGGCGGCCGCGCGCCACTTCGGCCTCGATTTCATCCGCATCCTCACCGAGGATTATTTCTTCGTCTGCAAGCGTGCCTTCCTCGATACCGGGCCGATGCAGCGCATCCTGGAGATCATGCGCAGCGCCGATTTCCGCGCCGCCGTCGCCACCCTGCCCGGCTACGTGCCGTCGGATACCGGTAACGTAACCGGCGTGAAGGCGTTTCTGGAGATGCACGCCGTGCGATGATGCTCGGCTCGGCAACGATCTCACGTCCGGCCGCTGGGACGCGCGGTACGGGCACTATCGGCAGCGTCCGACCTTCGTCGGTTCGCTCAAGCTGATCGTCAACCACATCTGCCCCGGCGCGGCACCTTATTGCCGAGCGCTCGGACTCAGCAGGCAAGCCGCAAGCTCGGTGCGGTTGTGCACGCCGAAGCGTCGGCACAGGTTCGCGACGTGCTCCTTCACGGTCTGATCGGAAATCCCCATCTCGCGGGCGATTTCCTTGTTGGTCTGGCCGCGGCAGACCCGGATCGCGACGTCCGCGGACCGTGGCGGAAGCGATGCCGAGAGCGTCGCCACCGGCGTCGTTGCCGGCTCGGGGACCCGGATTGCGGCAGGATGGGCGTCGATCGCGCCCGCGTTCGTCATGTTGGTCAAAGCGAGCGAGCCGGCCCGACACAGCATCTCCATGCGCTGCCGCGACCGCATCGTGTAGGGCGCGTCCGTATCGGTCGTCGCCGTAAACAGCACGCCGACGATCTTCTGCCCGCACCACAACGGGCCGCCCATGTTGTATGCAAAGCCCCACTCGTGCAGCATCTCGAAGGACGGACTGTGCCGCCATTGCTGCGGACCGATCACCGTTTCGCCGTCGACCGCGCGGCCTTGGGTCATGATGCAGTCGAGCACGGGGTCGCGCTTCCAGAAGCCGGCCCTGTAATTGTCGAGCAGGCCTTCTGCGACGTGCCGGCTGTAGACCAGTTCCGGTTCGAGCCCGTCGAGCAAATAGAGGCCGACGGTCGGCGATCCCGTCAATTCCGTGATCGCCGAGCAGCAGGCAATGCCAAGCGCGCGCACCGAGCGGCTCTCGGCGATGGACATCAGCCGATCTGCGAGCTGGCGCTCGGGCAGACCATCCAAATGCTCCTGCTCGGCTCTCACCGCCACTCCTCGCGCGAACGCGCGGTGCCCTCGGACACACGCGCGTCATTGCCGATTGTTATAGGCTTAAAATTTCTGCCTCGCCTGACCTTTGGTCAAGCGAAAAGAAGCGGCAAAACACTGCTCTCCCGGCCCAGCTTTGCGGCAGAGCAGCATGGCCAACACCCCCCATGATGGGGGATTGCTGCTTTGGCCGCCTCATCTCTAGCATCCCGGCCATCGGGATCGCGTAACGACGTTCGCGCGGTTCCGACGGGGACATCTCGACACCAACGCGAGCCGTTCGTCGCGCGCACCAACAGTCTTTGGCGCGTTTGGGCGGAGTCTTGCCCGCGACCGGCGTCTGTTCCGCCCGACCCAGATCTTCGCGTGCAGCAGCGTTGCGCGAAGAACCAACAGCCCGACGTGGAGACACCGACCATGAGCCCTTCCGTGCAACTCGCCGTAAAGCCTTCCGCGACCCCGACGGTGGCCGAGTTCCATGCGCGCCTCGACGCGCTGCTACCGCTGGTCGAATCCAGGGCCGCGGAGGCTGAGACACAGGGCTATCTGACTGACGACGTGGTAGCGGCGCTGCGCAAGGCCGGCATCTACACCATGCTGTTCCCGAAGGAGGTCGGCGGCGCCGAGCTTCTGCCTTACGACGCCATGACCGTGATCGAGCGGCTCGCTTACGCACACGCCTCCGCCGGCTGGTGCGCCATCGGCAACAACATGGAAGGCACGACGCTCGCCATCTACATCGAGGACGAAGGCATCAAGAAAGTCTTCGCGGGCGGGCCCGACATTACGATTGCCGGCAACGGCGTGCCGCGCGGCTTCGCCCGACCGGTCGATGGCGGTTACATGATCCGCGGTAACTGGGCCTATGGCAGCGGCATTCAGCACGCCGAGTGGGTCCATTCAGGCTGCTTCGTCACCGACGCATCCGGCAAGGACATGGTGTTCGGCCCGAACGGCCAGCCCAAGATCGTCGTCACCCACCATCCGCGCGCGACCATCAAGTTGATGGGCAATTGGGACGTGCTCGGCCTGCGCGCGACGGGAAGTTTCGACTACACTTTGAGCGAGGGCGACGAGTTGTTCGTGCCCACGCACATGACCTACGATTTTGACATTGGCGCGCCGCGCCGAGGTGGTGTGCAGGGTGCACTGGGACTGGCGGGCTACAGCGCCTGGGCGCATTCCGCCTGGGCCGTCGGTGTCGGCCGCCGCATGCTCGACGAACTCGTCAAGGTGATCGTCCAGCGCCAGGATCCATTCGGCAAGTCGCGCGACAGCGCGAGCTTCAAGTTCCAGTTTGCGCAGGCCGAAGCTCGTTTCCGCGCAGCACGTGCGTTGGTCCACGAAACCTGGAAGGACGTCTCGGAGACTTGTGCCGGCGGTGAAAGTCCGTCGCTGGAGCAGATGACGATGATCAAGCTGTCATTGCGCCACGTCCACGACGTTCTGTCGGATGTCGCCACCTTCGCGCATCGCGCCGCGCGCGGCGCCTCGCTGCACAACACGCCGATGCAGCGGTTCTATCGCGACATCCATTCGGGCACGCAGCACATCCTGATGGCCGACCAGATCGTCGAAGAGTGCGGCCGTGCGCTGCTCGGCCTCCCCGGCCCTGGTGCGCAATGGACGGTCTTCGGGGTGACGGGCTGAGCAAGCGACCAGACACGAGGGCGTCGAGGTGAGGACATCCCGCATCGTTGGCTTCTGCGGCAATAGTTGGCGCCCGGCGAAGTCGCGCATGCTGGTGGAAGCCGTCGCCGCCGATCTTCAGGCGCAGCATGGACTGAAGACCACCGTCCTCGACCTTGTCGACGCCGGTTGCGGCATCGCCGGCTTCACCCGGACTGCACTCGATGACAACGCGCGCGCCGTCGTCGAGGCCATCGAACAAGCCGACGGTCTCGTGATCGGATGCCCGGTGTTCCAGGGCTCTTATCCCGGATTGTTCAAGCACGTATTCGACTTGATCGAACCCAGCGTGCTGCGCAACCGCCCGGTGCTGTTGACCGCGGTCGGCGGCGGCCTGCGCCACTCGCTGGTGGTCGAGCACCAGCTCCGCCCGCTGTTCGGCTTCTTCGAAGCCTGCACCGTTTCGACGGCGATCTACTCCAGCAGCGGCGAGATCGTACCGGGCGAGCCGCTCGCACCAATGACGGCCGCGCGGCTCGCCAACGCCGTCGAACAATTCGCCTCACTTCTCAGCGGTCGCCAGGAAGCCGCCGCATGACTCACCAACGCCCGGCTCTGCCGCCTTCAACCGGAGACGACCATGCTTGATACCGTCAAACCCTCGCCCGATCTCACCGGCTTCTCCCGCGCGGAACATACGATCAACGGCGTGCGGACCGTCGTTCACAGCATCGGAAGCGGCCCCGTGCTGGTGTTCCTGCACGGCACCGGCACCTTCACCGGCTTCGAGATGGCGCGCGATTGGGCGAAGCGGCACACGGTCATCATCCCCTATCATGCGGGCTTCGGCGACTCCGGCGACTCCGAGACGATCGACACCGTCGAGGATCACGTCCTTCACTACATGGATCTGTTCGACAAGCTTGGCCTTGAGCAGTTCGACCTCGCCGGGTTCTCGCTCGGCGGATGGCTTGCCGCGGAGTTCGCGATCCGTCAGCCGGATCGGGTCCGCAAGCTGGTGCTGGTTGCGCCCGCCGGTCTTGTGGTCGGAAGCGCGCCTGCGCCCGGATTGTTCGAGATCGCACCGCAAGAACTGCCAGCCTATCTCGCGCACGATCCGGCCGCGGCACTCCGTTACTTTCCCAAGGCGCCCGATCCGGCCTTCGACGCCCGGCTTGGACGCGAGGTCACGGGCTTTGCCAAGCTGATCCGCAGCGAACCGCAGGGCAATCCCAAGCTCGCGCACTGGCTGCATCGAATCACGATGCCGACGCTGGTGCTGTGGGGGGCCGCAGATCGCTTGCGCCCGACCGCCCAGGCAGATGCCTGGAAAGCAGGGCTCCCCGACGCACGCGTGACGCTGGTGCCGGCGACCGGTCATCTCGTGTTCGAGGAAACGCCGTCTTCCGCACACTACGTCACCGATTTTCTCGTCGATTGATCCGCACACAACAGAGGACACCACCATGATCGAGATGCCTCCGGGCGTGACCCCTGCCAAAGAAGGCTTTGGCAACGTCATCTGGAACATTCTGGGCCAGACCTACACGCTGAAGCAGCATTCCGAAGCGTCGATGGCCTGGCATGCCGTGTTTCCGGATGGCACCTTCGTGCCGCCGCACGTGCATCCGACCCAGGATGAATTCGTCTATGTGCTGAGCGGCCGCTACGACCTCTGGCTCGACGGCAAGGACTTTGTCGCCAAGGCCGGCGACCTCGTCCGCATGCCCAAGGGCATCCCCCACGGCATTTTCAACAAGTCGGGTGAAACCGCCACCAGCCTGTTCTGGGTCGCACCGACGCGGTCGCTGAAAGAGCTGTTCGAGCGCATCCACAATCTCCCCGATCCGCAGGAGGTCGTGCGACGTGCCGCCGAACACGAGGTCAACTTCCTGCCGCCGCCCGCCTGAGGCCACGCCGATTCCGTCGACACGCAAACCGCGAGAACCGATGATGACCATGCTGACAACAACTTGGACGTCCATCTCCGAGAACGACCGCCGTCGGATAGCCCGGTGGCAAAAAGCCATGCTGGCGCTCGCCATCCTCTGCGAGATCTTTCTCGCCGCCGACTGGTATGCCTTCGCGGCCGTCCTGCCATTCGTCTCCGAGAGCCTCAAGCTCAATCCCGCCGAGGCGGGACTCGCCCAAGGCATCTTTGCGCTGACCTACGGCATCGGCATGGTCGTCTGGTCTCCGGTCAGCCGGTCGATGACGGCGCGCAACATGCTGCTGATCGGGCTTGCGGGCACTGGTATTGGCATGGTGCTCCAGGTGTTCGTGCAAAGCTACACGCAGCTCGTGATGCTCCGGCTCGTGATCGGCTTCTTCGACGCCGGCATCTTCATCGGCAACATGAAGCTGATCTTCGGCTGGTTTCCGCAAAGTCGGCGTGGCTCGGTGGTAGGCATCATCCTCGCCGCCTACAGCCTCGCCATCACCATGGATTTCGCGCTCGGCATTCCCCTGACGATTGCGACCGGTTGGCGGACCTTCTTCGCCGTGCTGGCGATCGGCACGCTGCTCGTTGCAGCCGTCGACGCACTCGTCGTCCGTAACAATCCGCGCGAGCTCGGCATCGACGGTTTTACCTGGGGCAATGAAACACCGCAGGAGCACCTGCCGCTCGGCGAGATCTTCCGCTCGAAATGGATCGCGGTCGGCGGCTTCGGCATCGTGGCCTGCACCTTCGCGATCGCCGGCACCGCCACCTGGGTGGTGCCGGCCTTCATCACAGTACAGCACATGCCGCCGGAAGCGGGCGCTGTCATCGGCACCGTCATGGGGTTGTCGCAGGTGCTATTCCTGGTGATTGGCGGCTACATGTCCGATCGGCTCGGCAAGCCCTTCATGATCAAACTCACCGCATGTCTCGCTTTCCTGACCGCGCTGATGTTCCTGTGGAGCGTGGTCACACCGATGCCGTTCTCGATGCTGGTGCTGTTTGCAGCACTCAGCGGTATCGCGCTTCTCGGCGGCGGCGCTATCTTCGCCCTGCTCAGCGAAAAATACTCCGACGCGCTCGCACCGGCCGCGATTGGATACGCCGAGGTATTTGGCATCTTCTCGGCCTTCGTGGCGCCCTGGATGATGGGCGCCATCATCAACGCCTCGGCCGGCTCGTTCACCGGCGCCTTCATTGCTTTCGCGGTGGTCGAGCTCATCATCGTCGGCCTTTTGATGATCCTCGCCCGCGAGGACGTCAGTCAGGGCGCGGTGGTCGGAAGCCCCGCGGAATAAGATGCAGCGATCAAGGGCACGGGGCAGAAGCCCGTGCCCTTGGGACCTCGACAAAGGTCCATCTTTTGGGAAATCGGGCGCCCTCACCTTGTCCGCGGCGGGCAAGAGTGGCAATCTCGCATGCAAGTGCCCCAAGAGACCCCGTCATGCCGCGCGCGAGCGCCAAATCGCTTCCCCAGCTCAGTCTGCGCATCGACCTCGATGGCGAGGATCGGATCGGGCCCGGCAAGATCGAGCTTTTGGAGCAGATCCGCGAGCAAGGCTCGATCTCGGCGGCCGGCCGCGCCATGGACATGTCCTACAAGCGTGCCTGGGATCTCGTGGACGAGATCAACCGCATTTGCGGACATCCCGTGGTCGAGCCGCAGGCCGGCGGCAAGAACGGCGGCGGCGCGATGCTCACGCCCTTCGGCGAAAAGCTTGTCGCGCGCTACCGCAAGATCGAACGCGACGCCGCGCGCGCCGTGCACAAGGAGCTGGAAGCGCTCAGGAGCGACATCGGCCGTTCGCGGAAATCGTGAACGGACGGGCGCGCATCCTGGCGGCTCGCTAGCGCATCCAGCGTGGCAGGGGCAGATTTTTCTTGCGCAGGAATTCCGGGTTGAACAGCTTGGATTGATAGCGCTGTCCGCCATCCGCGAGGATGGTCACGATGGTTTTGCCTGGACCGAGGTCGCGCGCAAGTCGCATGGCTCCAACGATATTGATCGCGCTTGAGCCGCCCAACACCAGTCCTTCGTGCTCGATCAGGTCGAACAGGACAGGCAAGGCTTCCTCGTCCGTAATCTGATATGCCGTATCGATGGGCGTGCCTTCGAGGTTCCGGGTGACACGGACTTGCCCGATCCCTTCGGTGATGGAGTCTCCCTCTGTCGTCAGTTCCCCTTTGGTGAACCAATTGTAGAGAGCGGCCCCCATGGGATCGCTGAGCGCAATCTTGATGCCGGGATTTCGCTCCTTGAGGGCTCGCGCGATCCCACCCAAGGTACCGCCGCTCCCGACGGCACATGTGAAGCCATCGATTCGTCCATCCGTCTGCTGCCAAATCTCCGGACCAGTCGTGCGATAATGCCCGTCCCGATTGGCGACATTGTCGAACTGATTGGCCCAGAAAGCACCGAGCTCCTCGGCGAGCTGACCGGAATAGCGCGCGTAATGACCCGGATTGGAATAGGGTACGGCAGGCACCAGGCGCAAGTCGGCACCGCACAACCGCAACATGTCCTTTTTCTCCTGACTTTGCGTGTCAGGCATCACGATCACGCTTCGATAGCCGCGTGCATTCGCCACGAGCGCTATGCCGATTCCGACATTGCCGGCTGTTCCTTCGACGATGACGCCTCCCGGCTCAAGCTTGCCGCATCGCTCGGCATCGTCGATCATGGCCAGCGCCGCGCGATCCTTGATCGAGCCGCCGGGATTGAGAAATTCGGCCTTGCCATAGATCTCGCAACCCGTGGCCTCCGACGGCATTCGCAGCCTGATCAATGGCGTGTTGCCGATAGCGTCCAGGAAACCCGTTCGAACATCTCTCATCGCTTGCCACCCCTACGCGCCCACAACTTTAGGCTGGCGAACAGGCAAAGCGATTCTCTAGTTCAGGCGACGCGTGCAACATTTCCGGCGCCCGACCGGCCCAATCGGCAATTTCATTCTTGGGCTGCGTTTTAATTGCGCCTTTGGCCCAAGCCGCTAGTTCGGCCGCACCGACATTTCCGGCATCGGCTGGGTCAGCGCTTCGCCGAGCAGGCTCTGCTCGGCTTTCGGGATCGAGAAGCGCACCTTGAAGCCGTCCTCGGTTTGAAGCGTAATGATGCGCTGGGTCGTATCGGTCGCCTGCTCGATCGCCCAGGACGCCAGCGGATAGGCGTAGCGCAAGCTCTGGTCGCCGTAGCGGGCCTTCAGCGCCGCCTCGAGCAGCCCGGGCAGCGTCATGATGAGGGCGCCGACCTGGTTGAGCGAGACACTGACCGCGGCGGGGTTGCCCGCCAGATCCTCGAAGCCCAGCGAGATCGCGCCGCCGTCGGACGCCACCTCGCAGGTCGTGAGCTGCCTCACCTTGATTTCCATCGTCAGTCCCGGAACACGGTTCGCTATATTCATCACGATATATCGATATGTCCACCCGCGTCCAGCCCTGCTTTTCTGGAATTGATCGAACCGGCCGCCATGGTCGGCCCGGCGAAGTCGTGATATATAGTTCGATATAACGAGGCCCCGAACGGCCCGTTTTTGCAAGGGAGCGCAAAGCCAATGAGTGACTACAATCTTCTCATCGACGGCAAGATGGTGCCCGGCGACCAGACCATGCCGGTTCTCAATCCCGCGACCGAAGAGGTGCTGGCGCAGTGTCCGCGTGCCTCGAAGGCGCAGCTTGATGCCGCCGTCGCCGCGGCGAAGGCCGCCTTCCCGGCCTGGGCCGCGACCCCGATGGCGGAACGCCGCAAGCTCGTGAACGAGATGGCCGACGTGATCGAGGCCAATTCGGGCGAGCTCGCCCACATCCTCACCAGCGAGCAAGGCAAGCCGCTTGGCGACGCCACCGGCGAGGTCCTCGGCATGGCCGCGTTCTTCCGCTACCTCAGCTCGCTCGAATTGCCGATGAAGGTGATCGAGGATTCCGGTGACCGCAAGGTGGAAGCCTATCGCCGCCCGCTCGGCGTCGTCGGCGCCATCATTCCCTGGAACTATCCGCTGCTCATCCTCAGCTTCAAGCTGCCGTCGGCGCTGCTCGCCGGCAACACGCTGGTGGTGAAGCCGGCGCCGACCACGCCGCTGGCGACCCTGCGCTTCGCCGAGTTGATCAAGGACGTCCTGCCGAAGGGCGTTCTCAACTTCATCACCGACGCCAACGACCTCGGCGGCGAGATGACCAAGCATCCTGATATCCGCAAGATCTCGTTCACCGGCTCTTCCGCCACGGGGCAGAAGGTGATGGCGAGCGCGGCGCAGACGCTCAAGCGCATCACGCTCGAGCTCGGCGGCAACGACGCCGGCATCGTGCTCGACGATGTCGACCCGAAGAAGGTCGCTCCCGACATCTTCGAGGGCGCGTTCCAGAACTCCGGCCAGGTCTGCCTCGCCATCAAGCGTCTCTACGTCCACGAGTCCGTCTATGACGAGCTCTGCAACGAGCTGGTCGCGATCGCCAAGAGCACGGTGGTCGACGACGGCGCCAAGCAGGGCACCAAGCTCGGGCCGCTGCAGAACAAGATGCAGTACGAGAAGGTGAAGACGTTCCTCGAGGACGCGCGCAAGAACGGCAAGGTGGTCGCCGGCGGTTCGGCGATGGACCGTCCCGGCTATTTCATCGAGCCGACCATCGTGCGCGACATCCAGGAAGGCTCGAAACTGGTCGACGAGGAGCAGTTCGGCCCGGTGCTGCCGCTGATCAAGTACTCCGACAAGAACGATGCGATCCGCCGCGCCAACGCCACCACCTACGGCCTCGGCGCTTCGGTCTGGTCGTCCGACATCAAGCGCGCGCACGAAGTCGCAACACAGCTCGAGTCCGGTACGGTCTGGATCAACAAGCACCTCGACATGGCCCCGCACATCCCGTTCGGCGGCGCCAAGCAATCGGGCATCGGCACTGAATTCGCCGAGGAAGGCCTCGCCGAGTTCACACAGCTGCAGATCATCAACGGCCCGCCCGCGGCCTGATCGGAGAACCGGGGCCGCGGCGGAAACGTCGCGGCCCCAATTCTTTGCCGTCAAACGGAGGCCGACCATGTTCGATGCGCAATGCGACCTCGCCGCCCTCGTCTACGAGGCGCATCAGGACCCCGACGCGGTCCTGCGCAGCTTTGCGGCGGATCTGAATGCGCGTGGCCGTCGCGTCGTCGGCATGGTTCAGGCCGGGCAATGCGCGGATTTGAGCCTGTCGGCCGTGCTGCTTCACAGCGGCGAGACGCTTCTGCTCGCGCAGGATTTCGATCCGGCCGCGCGCGGCTGCCGTCTCGATCTCGCGCGGCTGCAAAATGCGGGGATGCGGATCGCGGACGCGCTCTCGCATGGCGCCGATCTCGTCATCATCAACCGCTTCGGCAAGCGCGAGCGCGACGGCAAGGGCCTGTCCCATCTGATCGGACGCGCGCTCGACGCCGACATTCCCGTGGTGATCGCGGTTGGCAGAGACCATTTCGCCGACTGGATCAAGTTCGCCGGCGGCATGAGCGTCAGGCTCGGCTGCGAGCGCGACGCGCTGGAGGCGTGGTGGCGGAGCATCTCCACAAGCAACGCGCAGCTTGACGTCGGATCACATCCTACGGTGTGCGAAATTCTGAAGTGAACGATCTGAGCCTGCCGGACTCGCGTACTTGTCCGTGAAGTCCTCACAGCAGCGCGCCGACTTCCCCTGTCGCCGCCGCGCAGGCAGTAGTTTCCCGGAATATGGCCGACGGTCGGGCCTCTGATACGCTTGTGCGGATTCAACCCGCTCACCCCGACATGCCCTGGGATCCCGAAATGCCGGTACGTCGGCTAAAGCCATCGCGCGTCCTCGGCGTCGAGCGCTTCTCGGACTTCGACGAATTTCGCGCCAACGAGGTGCTCGGTCTCGGCACCAGCACGCCGCTCCGTCCGCGGGAATTCTCGCTGTCTCGCGCCATCCTGCCGCTCCGCGACGGGCTCTTCGTGCTCCAGCGCTCCTTTGCACGGCGGTATGAGGCCGAGATCGGCACGGACAACGGCGTCGGCCTCGTTGTTCCCCTCACCTTTCACTCCATCGCCAATGGCCGCGAGGTCGATAGTTCGATGATCGCCGTCATGCGCGGCAAAGCCCCCGTCAAGGCGATCGAGCATCACCCCAACACTTACCTGATGCTGCGCTTCAACTCGGACATGCGCCATCGCGGCTGGGCGGATTTCGACACCGGCCTCGCCTATGTCCGCACGCAGGACGATCCGATGACGCGCCTGCGCGCGGCTATCGTGGAGATGTTCTCGCTGGCGTCGGCATGCAACGATCCCCGGCAATTCGAGGCGCTCTACCGCCCGATCCAGGAAACGCTGCTCGCCGGCCTCGACGCCACCCTGCTGCCGGCAGGCGCACGCAGCGCCCGCCCCGGTTCATTCGACAAGCACCGCAAGCTGATCGCGCATCTCGACGACGTCGTTGCGCTGTTCGGCAGCAAGCCGCTCTACAGCGACGACCTCGCCGCCGCGCTCGGCGTGTCCGTGCGCACGCTCCAGGTCGCGACGCACGCGGTGCATGGCGTGAGCCTGCACCACTATCTGCGCCTCAAACGGTTGTGGGCCGTTCGCGTCCAGCTCATGACCGGGGGCGATGGCTTGACCGTCAAGGCCGCAGCGCTCGGTAACGGCTTCTGGCATCTGGGCGACTTCTCAAGGAGCTACAGACTGGCCTTCGGCGAAGCGCCGTCCGAGACGCTGGCACGCGGACGGCGTCCGTTGCATCTGGCCATCGGCGCCTGAGAGTGCGGATCGCCCCTCAGGCGTGACCCTTGCGGTGCCCGCTCTCGCTGATGCGGTCGACCCAGGCGATACCGATTGCGGAAATGATGAAGGTCAGGTGGATCAGCACCTGCCACATCACGCCGGACTCGGTGAAATTGCTGCGCGTGGTGCCGAGATTGCCGGCCTCGATGAAGGTCCTGAGCAGCGAGATCGAGGAAATGCCGATGATCGCCATCGCGAGCTTGATCTTCAGCACGCTGGCATTGACGTGGCTCAGCCATTCCGGCTCGTCCGGATGGCCGTTCAGGTTCAGGCGCGAGACGAAGGTCTCGTAGCCGCCGACGATCACCATGACCAGCAGGTTCGAGATCATGACGACGTCGATCAGTCCGAGCACGACCAGCATGATCTGCTGCTCGCTGGCGTCGAACGAGTGCGCGACCAGGTGCCAGAGCTCCTTCAGGAACAGCAGCACATAGACGCCCTGCGCGACGATGAGGCCGACATAGAGCGGCACTTGCAGCCAGCGCGAGCCGAAGATGAGCTGGGCGAATGGGCCGATTTTCGGTCGCGGCCCGGCGTGCGCCGAAGGTGCTTTGGGTTCAGGCGTCATGGATCACTCCGGATTGCAGGCAGGAATTGTCGCCTCAGAGACTCGCGATGACGGGCGCGAGCTCGAGCGAACCGCGATAGATCATCTCGAAGGCGACGTAAACGATGATGGCGAGACCGACATAGGCGATCCAGCGCTGCTTCTGCAACACCCGGCCGAGCAGATCGGCGGCGACGCCCATCATCGCGACCGACAGCAACAGTCCGAACGCGAGGATGTAGGGATGCTCGCGCGCGGCGCCTGCGACTGCGAGCACGTTATCCAGCGACATCGAGACGTCAGCGGCGACGATCTGCAACGCCGCCTGCCCGAAGGTCTTGCGCGACGCCGGTGCGCTGCCCGCGCTACCGCCATGGCTCAACGAGAGCTCGGTGTGCGCGGACTGCTCGCGCAGCTCGCGCCACATCTTCCAGCACACCCACAGCAGCAGCACGCCGCCGGCGAGCAGCAGGCCGATCACCTGCAGGAGCTGGGTCGCGACGCCGGCGAAGACGATGCGCAAGGCTGTGGCGGCGACGATGCCGACGATAATGGCGCGGCGGCGCTGCTCGGCCGGCAGGCCGGCGGCGGCAAGGCCGATGACGACGGCGTTGTCGCCGGCGAGCACGAGGTCGATCAGGATGACCTGGAGCAGCGCGGTCAGCGCGTCGGCGGTGATGAATTCAGTCATGATTGATCATTTTTCGATGCAGACGGATCGAGCCATTGCGGCTTCTTCCGCTCGACCCAATCCAGGACCTTGGAGCGCGAGGCGCGCAACGCCGGGACGTCTTCGGCGAGCAGTGCGAGGCCGAGCGGCAGCATCCAGATTCCGAGCACCGGCAGGAAGGAGAGCACGCCGCCAACGATGAGCAGCGCGCCCGAAGGGATCCTCACCCAGCGGCTGGACGGTTTGAGCAGATAGGCGACGGTGTCGCCCATGCGCGGCGGCAGGCGACGGACGAGTTTGTCGAGGCGCGGGTCGCCACCGGCCATCTGGCCGGTGGTGACCAGATTTCCTGTCGTCCGCTCGTCCGATGCTGTGCTCATGCTCACTCCTGCGCGGCGGCGCGCCGTTCAGTGCCTGCGCTGCCCGGCGCCACCGGCTTTGCGCGCGGCAGCACGAGCGTCAGCAGGCGCAACAGCTTGATCGCCTGCACCTCATGGGGATGCACGTCCTCGTCCGCAGCCGCGACGCGCTCCGACAGTTCCATCAAATGGGCCGACAGCGGCAGGTCCGAGACCGGACGCAACGTGTCGATCACCACATTGGCAAAGTCAGGCTCCTCGAGTCGTTCCGCCAGTTCGTCGAATATCGCAAACAGCCGGTCGTCACTCATGTGCGGCGCCAGTCCGCGATCCCTGATGAAGCGGATCACCTCGTCGCGCTCGACCGGCGAAACGCGCCGGTCGGCGACGGCGACGAGCGCGCCGGCGATCACCAACGCGACCGCAGCCTGCTCGTTCAGCCTGGACGGTTCCGTGATCTCGATTTCGATCGGATTTGAAGTGGCGGCGTCGGACATCGTAGCTCCCTTACGTTGCGAAATGACCGCGCGGGGCTGCGATGGGGACGATTGAGTCGGAGAGAACTCGAGAAGGCCCGACGATCGGCCGATCCATCGCATTCGCGCGGGACAGGTCATCCGACATCGCAAGGTTTTGCCGACATTGTCGGCGTCCTCGCCAGAGGGGCCCGGATTCTTGTTCGCTCCAGACATAAAGATGGGTGGGCCGGAATCAAGGCAACAAGACTGCGACCAGCCGCCGCATCGGGTTCCGTGTCAGTGGATCTGGTTAACCAATAGTGCGCGTCTCTCCGTGTCCTGGACGCGCTGCAACGCCCTTCGCGTTGCTGCGCAGAGCCGGGACCCAGAAGGCCACGCATTCCGCCGCAATATGGGCCCCGGCTCAGCAGCGCACCGCCGAAGAGGCGCTGCGCTCCGTCCGGGGCACGAGACCGCCGTTTGACGCGCAACTTACCTCACGACCTCGACAAGATGCGCGCGCGATGGTGCGGGATCGAACTTCTCGCCGAAATACTGCGTCTCGTGCGCCACCAGTCCTTCGCGGAATTCCATGATGCTGACGACATAGGACGGCACGCCGTCATAGGTCAGCACGAACTCGCTCACCCAGAGATCGCCGCCGCCGACGATCCGGCGGACCGTGAAGCGCTTCTTGTTGGGCTGCACGAACCGGCTCTCCTGAATCGTCCCGCGGCCGCGGATGCGCTCGCCGGACTGCGGATAGTCGAGCACGGCGTCCTCACGGTAAATGTCGTGTTCGGCCTCGAAATCATTCGCGTCCGACGCAGCCCAATGGCGCTGAAGGGCCGCCAGTATCGCCTGATCATCCATCGCGATCTCCCGTCTTGCGGTGTCTGCCCCCAGATCGGGACGCAGACAGCCGGCGACAAGACCGGCTAGCAACGTCTAACAACGACTAACGGGCCAAAATTCCGACATGGATGCAGATTGGCATTGCAGCGACCTGGAAACCGCCAGAGCCGCGCCGTCACGCCGGGGAACCCCATGGCCCGTTTGCTCTCCCTCAATGTCGGCCTGCCGCGCGACATCGCGTGGCAAGGCAAGACCGTTTATACCGGCGTCTGGAAGACGCCCGTCAGTGGTCCGCGCAGGGTGCGCCGGCTCAACATCGACGGCGATGGACAGGGCGATACCGCCGGTCATGGCGGCGAGCAGCGCGCCGTCTACGTCTACCAGCGGGAGTCCTATCAATACTGGCAGGAGCACCTCGGTCGATCGAACCTCGTCCAAGGTCAATTCGGCGAGAATTTTACCGTCGACGGCCTCGCCGACAGGGACGTCTGCATCGGAGACCGTTACAAAATCGGCTCTGCCCTGTTCGAGGTGACGCAGCCGCGCGTCACCTGTTACCGGCTGGGGATTCGCATGGAGGAGCCGGACATGGCCGCGCTGCTTGTCAGGCACGGCCGGCCCGGCTTCTATTTTCGTGTGATCGAGGAAGGCGACGTCGAGGCCGGCGACGAGATCACGCAGATCGCTGATGGCCCCGAACGCATGAGCGTGTCCGAGATCAATGCGCTGCTCTATCTGCCTCCTCACCCGCGCGACGGCCTGGAGCGCGCGCTGAAAATTCCGGCGCTGAGCGGCGGCTGGCGTCATTCCTTCGAGGCGCTGCTCGAGCAGCAGCGCAAGGATACGACGGCGGGAAACGCCGGGCTCGGCCCGGCGTCGAGCCCGCCTCCGGCCTGGCGCGGCTTCCGGCCGTTTCGCGTCGCGCGCAAGATCGCCGAAAGCGGCAACGTGACGTCGCTGATCCTCGAACCCACGGACGGACATCCCGTCGCCGCCGCCCTGCCCGGGCAATTCGTCGTCGTGCGGCTCGGCACCTCCACTGCACCGGCGATGACGCGCAGCTATTCGCTGTCGAGCCGCTCCGATGCCGCGTCCTGGCGCATCAGCATCAAGCGGGAAGCCCACGGCGCGGCGAGCCAATATATCGCCGACGAGGTCAAGATTGGCGACGCTGTGCAGATCGGCGCGGCGCGCGGAAGTTTCACGCTACGGCAAGATGCGCGGCCCGTCGTCTTGCTGAGTGCCGGCATTGGCGTAACGCCGGTGCTTGCGATGCTGCACGCGCTCGCCGCGGAAGCATCGACGCGAGAGGTCTGGTGGCTGCACGGCACCCGCAACGGTCGCGAACATGCGTTCGCCGCCGAGGTGCGCGGGCTGTTGGCTGGGCTGGCCCACCATCACAGCCATGTCTGCTACAGCGCGCCCGATCCAGGCGATCGCCTCAATGTGGATTTTGACACGATCGGACATCTGGACCTCCGGGTGCTTCAATCCGTCGGCGTCCCACGCGACGGCGATTTCTATCTGTGCGGGCCGGCACCGTTCATGACCGATCTCTCGCGCGGGCTTGCCGGACTCGGCATCGCAGCGGATCGCGTTCACACCGAGATGTTCGGCGCCGGACCATCCCTGACACCCGGCATAGCGTCCTCCCCGCAGAAGCGGGCGCACTTGCCGGCCGGCGCAACCGGCCCAGGCCCGATGGTCTCGTTCGCCCGCAGCGGCCTCAATGTCTGCTGGGGACCATCATATGCCAGCCTGCTCGAGCTGGCCGAAGCCTGCGACGTTCCCGTGCGCTGGTCGTGCCGGACCGGCGTGTGCCACAACTGCGAGAGCGGGCTGGTGGCCGGCGCGGTCAGCTATGCGCCGGATCCGCTCGACGCACCAGCGGACGGCAATGTCCTGATCTGCTGTTCACGGCCCCAGGGCGACGTCGTGATCGATCTGTGAGTGTCGGCACCCACGCCAGACATGCGAGAAGATATGGGAGAGTTCAATGCGACCTGACATGATGCCGGGAGTAACCTTCCCGGATTACGAGCTCAGCGACCACACCGGCAAGCACCGAAAGCTCTCCGAGCTGCAGGGTGGCGATCCAATGGTGCTCGTTCTCGGCCGCGGCGGCTTCTGTCCGAAGGATCGCCGCCAGGCCGAAGGTCTGCTGCAACTCCATCGCGAGATGGAGGTCGGCTATTGCCGGCTGGTCACGATCACCACCGACAACATCACCCAGACCAACGAATATCGCAGCGGCGTCGGGGCGCACTGGCCTTTCCTGTCGGATTCGCGGCGGATCGTTCAGAAGGATCTCGACATCGCCGAATACACCGATCCCGTCCACAATCCGATGATCCCGCATGTCATCGTGCTGGAGCCCGGCCTGCGCGTTCACAAGATCTATAACGGCTATTGGTTCTTCGGACGCCCGACCGTCGAAGAGCTGCGCCAGGATCTCCGAGCCGTCAGCATGAATTGCCGTCCGGACTGGGACATCACCGCGCCCGGGCTGAAGACCCTCTGGGATCAGGGCCGCAAGGAGCATTTTTATCCCTACGGCAAGGCTTACGTCGAAACTCTCGGCGAACGGGACTAGAAACACATTCCGGCATCGTCCGTTCGGACGAATGCCGAGCCAGGAATGTGGATGGTCCAGATGAAGACGACTCCCGGCGATCGCGCCGGCCGCATGGGCGCGCGCCAGATCTACGAAGCCCTGAGGGATCAGATTCTGACGCAGGTCTACGGGATCGACAGCCTGCTGCCGTCGTCGCGGGCGCTTGCCGGCGAGATGGGCGTGGCGCGCTCGACCGTGACCGTCGCCTATGAACAGCTCGCCGCCGAAGGTTTTATCGAGACACGCCATGGCGCGCGGCCGCGCGTTGCCCGCGCCGTCGTCGAACGCGGACGCGCGCGCGCCGCATCGCGGCCCTCGGCGCGCAGGCCGCTTCTGTCGGCCTTCGGCGAGCGGTTGCGGTCGGACCCGCCGCGCTGGACCGAGCCGCCGCGCGGGCTCATCGCCAACTTCCGCTATGGCGAGCTCTCGCCGTCGGATTTCCCGGTGCTGGCGTGGAAGAAGGCCGTGACGGCGGCGATGGCGCGCAAGCCCGAGCGGCTGGCCTATGACGACCCCTGCGGCGCGCTGCGGCTGCGGACCGCGCTTCAGGGCTATCTGTGGCGATCGCGCAGCGTCCGCTGCGAGGTCGATCAGATCGTTGTCGTGAACGGCTCGCAGCAGGGGCTCGACATCTGCGCGCGCCTCCTGCTCGACGCCGGCGACCGCTTCGTGATGGAGGATCCCGGCTACCAGATGGCGCGGCACACGCTCGCGGCAACGGGCGCCGAGACGGTGCCGATCCCCGTTGACGCGGATGGACTGGAGACAACGCGGCTCGACGGCATCGAGGCCCGGCTCGCCTATGTGACGCCATCGCATCAATATCCGCTCGGCGGCGTCATGCCGATCGGACGCCGGCACCAATTGCTCGCCTGGGCACGCAAGCACGACGCCTACGTGATCGAGGACGATTACGACAGCGAGTATCGCTACGACACCAGGCCGATCCCGCCGCTGCATGCGCTGGAGGGCAGCGACAACGTGATCTATCTCGGCACCGTCTCCAAGACACTCTCCCCGACCTTGCGGATCGGCTACCTGGTCGTGCCCGCCGGGCTGCGATCCCTGTTCGCCGCCGCCAAGCAGATCATGGACCGGCACACGCCGCTGATCGAACAGCACGCTCTCGCTTCGATGCTCGAAAGCGGCGCCTATGACAGCCACGTCAGGCGCGTGCGCCGGCGCAACGCCGAGCGTCAGCAGGCGCTGCTCGCCGCGTTGCGCCGCCGGTTCGGAGATCGCGTCCGGATCGAGGGCACGGCGGCGGGCCTGCACGTGGTGGCGTGGCTCGACGATCTGCCGCAGAAGCGCGAAGATGCATTGATCCAGGCGGCTCGCACGAAAGGCGTCGGCGTCTATCCCGTCTCCGCGTTGTTGGTCGGCCCACGCAGGGCGCGGAAGACCGTCGGTCTCGTCATGGGCTATTCGGCGCTGGAGATTGCGCAGATCGAGAGAGGCTGCAAGATTCTCGCGCAGGCCGCCGCCGAACTGGACTGATTAAATCATGTAAAACTGGCCGTTTCATATAGGCCAGATTTCGGCTATCTCCGCATCAAGAACGGAGACACGCCATGTACATCCCGCCCGCCTTCAAGGACGACGACATCGAGAGCATCCGCGCGACCATCCGCGGCGCCCGGCTCGCCAGCCTCGTGACGGCGACCAGCGAAGGTCCGGTCGCCACGCCCCTGCCGCTGTTCCTCGACGAGAGTGAAGGCGAGCACGGCGTGCTCTATGGGCATGTCGCCAAGGCCAACCCGCAATGGAAGCTCCCGCCGATCGGCGATGCGCTCGCCATCTTCAACGGCCCCGACGCCTATGTGACGCCGTCCTGGTATGCGACCAAGCAAGAGACGGAAAAGGTGGTGCCGACCTGGAATTACGTCGCCGTGCACGCCTATGGTCCGGTGGAATTCTTCCAGGAGCCGGAGCGCCTGCTCGAGGCCGTGACGCGGCTGACGAACAGGCACGAGGGCGCGCGCGCAAAGCCGTGGGCCGTCAGTGATGCCCCCGCCGATTTCATCGCCGCGCAACTGCGCGGGATCGTTGGCGTCCGCATTCCCGTCGTGCGGTTCGAGGGCAAGCGCAAGATGAGCCAGAACCGCCCCGAGGCCGATCGTGTCGGCGTCGCGCAAGGTCTTGCGGCAAGCGAGGACGCGCATGATCGCGAAGCTGCCGCCCTGATCCCGCTTCCGGTCTGAGAGAGCGGGATTCTCGGTGCTGAGAGGCTTCACCGAGAGTCTCCGTGGACCATCAGCTTGCGCAGGAATGCGCGACGACGCGCTCGCCCCTCACAACGGCTTCCGCCAGTTTGCGCCCGACGTCACCGAAATCCGATAGGGCAAGATAGCCTTGCGCGTAGGCTTCCTGCGTCAGGCGTTCGAAGCGCTTGTCGTCTCCGGTCGACCATTGCTTGGCGATGTAGTCTGCCCCGGCTTTCCCGAAAATCTTGGGGTAGTGTTCCATGTCGTTCTGACGACGATAATAGTAGTAGTCGATATGGGCGACGAATTGCTTCCGCCCCTCTCCCGCGCAACGCGATCCATAAGGGCGCTCGAACGCCAGAGCGGTCTCGCGGCGCAAGCCTGCGCGACCGTCCACGAAGATCTCTTCGTTGGAACCATAACCCGGACCATCGACCGGTGCTGCTGGTCGCTGGGCTGTCTTCTGCGGAGCGAATGCCCAGGCGGCGACCTGCCAGATGACAAGCGCCCAGACGATGAACCAGGCGCGGCTCATTTGAAGCTCGCCGACGCCTGCTGCCGTGGCAGGCATACCGGAGACGGATCAAACAACATACCAGGCCCGGTGAACCAGAGAACGACGTCGCGGATATCCTCCGGGAAGTCTTCCTTGACGATGCCCTTTTGTTTGAACGCCTCGGCCAGCTGCGCCTTGACGCGAACGTCCAGCGGCGTGGAATACGCGGCGTTCGCCCGATCGCGCTTCTCTTCACTGCAGAACATGCCCATTCTCGGATTTGGGCAGTCGTAGATCTTCACCCAGCCCCGCGCATAGGCCTCCGTAGCCGCCCTCAGGTTCGCCTTCATGGTGTCGTCGCACGGCGACATCGCGTAAGCGGTGCTTGCCTGCAATGCGTCCATCCGCAGTGCGTCTTGCTTCGGGTCCTTGTCGCTTTGCAGGGTGTGCTCCGCTTCCCAATCCTTCCGCTGCTTGGCCTTTGAATGCTCATCGCCGAACGAGGAACTGAGCGTGGGCCTCAATTCACCGACCAGCGAAACGTGCGACACCGGAAATCCGCGAATCGCCCAGGAGACGCCCACGAACGTGGAGACGAACGCCATGCAGGTGAAAAGAACAAATCGGCTCATGATGCGCACTCAAAATTCGCGCGCAACCTAACCGTGTCGGCGTTAAGAGACGTATTAATGCGCGGGTTCCCGCAATGCAGGGTAAATGAACGTCTAAAACACGCCGCAGAAATGATCCGGACTTTGCAGAACACATCGCCGGGGAACCCAACACAGGCGATCTTGTTGGTGAACCTTACGCCACATCCTGACAGGAAGGCCGCATGTGCCGCTGGATCGCATACCGGGGCGAGACCACCTCGTTCGAGCCTTACGTCACCGAGCCCGAGCATTCGCTGATCGCGCAGAGCATCCGCTCGCTGCAATCCACCGCGGGCTCGAACGGCGACGGCTTTGGTCTCGGCTGGTATGGCGAGCATCCGGAGCCCGGCCTTTACCGCGAGACCCGTCCGGCCTGGTCGGACGAAAACCTGCGCTACCTCTGTCGCCATCTGCGCTCGCATCTGTTCTTCGCCCATGTGCGCGCCGCCACCGGCACGGCGGTGACGCGGCAGAATTGCCATCCGTTCGCCTGCGGCCAGTGGATGTTCATGCACAACGGCTTCGTCGGCAGCTGGAATCGCCTGCGGCGCAAGGTCGAGGCGCTGATCCCCGATGCCTACTACCCCTCGCGGCTGGGCACGACCGATTCGGAAGCCGTGTTCCTCGCCATGATGGGCGCGGGACTCGACAGCGATCCACTTGGCGCAACGCAAGCCGTGCTGCAATCGCTGGTCGGCCTGGTCAACGAGGGCGAGCTTCGTGAGCGCCTGCGCTTCACCAGCGCGATCGCAAACGGCCGGGATCTCTATGCGTTTCGCGTCGCGGTCAACGATGCCGCCAACACGCTCTATTATCGCGAGGCCGGCGGCGGCCAGGTCGTCGTCGTGTCCGAGCCGTTCGACAAGGAAACGGACTGGACGGAAGTTCCGCCGAATCACGCGCTGGTCGCGCGCGCGTCCGAAAACGTGAAAATTGTTCCGTTCGACGTTGCAATTTCCGGTGGGTCCGACGCGGAACCGGCCCGCGTCATGCGGATTATTGCCCGCAGGTAATACCACTGCCGGGTGGCCCTATGACATTTGCTTCAGACGTTTTGAAACTGCTGCGCCTCGATTCCTCCGATGACAAGCAGCACCTCGTCATCCGCTCTGCCGGCGGACGCGGCAAGGCGGCTGAATATTCCTTCGGCATCGAGGAGGAATACTTCCTCGCCGATCGCCGCAGCTTCGAGGTCGCGATCGAAACGCCCAACGCCCTGTTCGAGTCGGTGAACTGGTCCACCGGCGGCCAGGCGATGCGGGAGATGCTGCAATCCCAGCTCGAGGTTGCCACCAACGTTCACGTCGATGTCAATGACGCCCGGGAAGAGCTGCGGTTCCTCCGCCGCGAGGTCGCCAACGTCGCCGCGCAATACGGCTTCGTCATCATGGCCTGCGGCACGCATCCGACCGCGGTCTGGCGGATGTCGCAGCCGAGTCCGAAGCCGCGCTACGAGGAGATGATCGAGGATCTGCGCAGCATCGGCCACCGCAACATGATGTGCGGCATGCATGTGCACGTCCAGCTGCCCGATCCCGAGAAGCGGATGGCGGTGATGCGGGCGATGCTGCCGCATCTGCCGCTGTTCATCGCGCTGTCGGCCTCCTCCCCGTTCTGGAATTCCCACAAGACCGGGCTGAAGGGCTACCGGCTTGCCGCCTATTCCGAGCTGCCGCGCACCGGCTTGCCCGAACTGTTCGAAACCAGGCACGACTACGACGAATATGTCGGCGCGCTGCAACGCTCCGGCGTGATTCCCGACGAGAGCCATATCTGGTGGGCGATGCGGCCGTCCATGAGGCATCCGACCCTCGAGCTTCGCGCGCCCGACACCTGCACTTTCATCGACGACGCCGTTGCCATCGCCTCGCTCTATCGCTGCCTGACGCGCCATCTTTATCTGCGGCCGCATCGGTCGAAGGAGGTCACGGTGGTCGAACGCGCGATTGCGGTCGAGAACAAATGGCGGGCCCAGCGCTACGGCACCGATTGCATCTTTGCCTCGAAAGACGGGCCGGTCACCATCTCGGAGCTGCTGGCCCGGATCATCGACGACGTCGCCGGGGACGCAGCCGCGCTGAACTGCGCCGCCGAGGTCGAGCACTGCCGGACCATCGTGGAGCGCGGCAGCTCGGCGGAATTCCAGCTTCGCGCCTATCGCGAGAATGCGGAGGACATCGGGGCGGTCTCGCGCTGGATCGCAGCCTCGACGATCTCGGGCGCGAGCGCTCCGATCGGAAGCGTTCGTGCGCCGTCATAGCGCCCGCGCAAGCTTGGCGAACGACAATGTCGCTCCTGAATTCGGTGATCGTGGAGGAACGCGTGAATCGCGTCACGTCTTGCGCTGGCTGCGGCCACGGACTTGTACCGCTGCTTTCGGCCAAGGGCCGCGCGGAGCTCAGCTGCCTCTGGTGCGAAGGCATCGACGCGCGAACGGTGGACATGGCGAAGTGGGCGGACAGCCCCATCGGCAAGCCCGAGCGGATCACACGTCAGCCGTTCGAATGAGCGGTTGCGCATGCCCGGCCGCCGGCCTTTGCTGATCGACGCGACCTGCGCGGCTGCACGATCGCACCAGGGCTTGCCGACAAATTAGACAAGACGCACCCCGTCGCCGGGGTTGCGGGCTCGGCGATGTGGCCCAGGCAAGGCAGCCTGACCTGCCGTCTAACCTCAGGTGCAATCTCGATTTTTCATCGCGCCGTGCGGAGCCGCCGAGCCCGCGCATCGTGCTGCATCCCGACTGGCCCAGAATTCGCAAGGCAGCGTCAGGCCTGATTCCCTGCTCCCACGAATTGGCGCAGCAAGATGCGTGCGCCCGGAGACCGGATGAGCGGCAAAGATCGGAGAGTGCCATGAACGTGCATGCCGCCGGCGATCTCAAATTTACCGGCCTCACCCATCCGAACGGCGCGCCACTGCGCCTCAACGCTCAGGATTTCGTGGCGATCGATCGCGACAGGAACGCCAGGTTCGAAGCGACGTACCGGCCGCAAGCCCTCTACAACCGCGCGAACGAGGGCTTCCACGCCAACAACGAAACCTTCCTCCTGCACGAAGTCGCGACGAACCTCCCGATCTACCGCCCGGACACCGGCCCCACCGATTTCCATCTTCATCTTCCGCCAGGCGGCTTTCAGCTCGTGCTGGTCACCTCGGGCGCCTTCACCTTCGACTACGACGGGCGCTTCTACAATGTCGGCCCCGGTGCGGTGATGTTGCAAAGCGCGATCGTCCACCGCCAGCTGTTCTACACTTGGTCGGGACTGTCGACCGAAGAAAACCTGAAGACGCCGCAGACCGTGGTACCCGATCCGATCTCGATGGGCTACTCTGGCAAATTCCTCGAAGCCTTCGTGACCGATCCGACGACCTTTCCGAACCCGACGATCGTCGGTCCGGACCAGATCAACGAGGCCGAGACGCCGCGCGTGGCCTGGAGCCACCCGCTGCACAACCGGCCGGCCGACGCGGGCTTCTGGCTTCAGGATCCCCTCGCGCTGGACGCGCTGTTCAAGCCACTCGTCGACGGTCCGATCAAATCGGCCTTGCCGGTGTACGTGCGCGACATCGGCATCGAAGTGCCGAGCGGCCATCTCGTCACCGGCCACATCATCGCAACCGACCCACCCGGCCAGTCGCTGCTGCCCAAGAGCACGTCGATCGCCGCGGACCCGACCTGTTTCGCCAAGGGCGAGGTCGTGATCTATCGCGTCATTCGCGGCACAGCCGAGTTCAAGAAAAGGTCCGGCGAGGCATTTGAACTCTCCGCCGGCGATGTGGTGACGGCAGGCAAGGGCTCGATCAGCCTTGTCGGCCTCGGCGAAAACACCCAGGTCCTCAGGCTCGGCCTGCTGAAGGGCATGAACGAGCTTCGCGGCTGGACGCCGACGCAGCGCGACGAGATCGACGGCCTCGCCGGCCAGATCATCACGCAGAAGGACATCCGTCCCCTGCGCACCGAGGGCAAGCCGGTCGGGTATCTGTACGCGTAGCCGCGCAAAAAAGACGACCCGCCGAAGCGGGCCGTCGCGATCTCATTTGGCGCATGAACTTTAGCGCACTGATCCACTATAGAGCTGCCGCTCCTTGCGAACTTCGTCCGCGCCGTAGGGCTTGCTGGCGGGATCGAACGACTTCCATCCGGTCTTCTGCCAGGCCGCGCTGCGGTCACGCAAATTGACGGACGACTCGTTCAGGACCGCGTCAAGGCGGGATCGATCGGCATCTGCGACCCGCGCCGACACCAGCGTGCCTCCCCGACGCACGCCCTCGGCGTAGGAGTCCGCATCTTCCCGCGAAATGCCGGCCTCAGTCATCGCTCCGACGACACCGCCGGTGGCGGCTCCGGCGGCCGCGCCGACCGCGGTGGCGGCGAGCCAACCGGCTGCAACGACGGGTCCGAGGCCGGGGATTGCGAGAAGGCCGAGACCGGCGAGAAGGCCGGCAGTGCCACCCACGCCCGCACCGATGCCGGCGCCCTTGCCGGCACCTTCGGCGCGGTCGTCGACGCCATCGCGGTCACGGTCTACCTTCTTGTCGGTGTTGAACCAGCTGTCCGAATTATTGGCGACGATGCTGATGTCCGAATGCGGCACGCCGGCAGCTTCGAGACGCTGAACCGCCTGCTGCCCAGTGCTGTAGTTGTCGTAAAGACGAGAAATTGTAACGGTCATTGTGTGTCCTTCTTATTTGCTTAATGGCTTACTTGGCCGAATTGACGTTGCCTTGAAAGTCGACGCTGACCGCGGTGGCAGATCCACCCTTGCTGGCATGGCCGCGCCAAACACCGTTGTCGTCCTTCTTCAGTTCGGTGACGTTGGCGTAGCCGGCATCCTCGATCTTCGACTTGGCTTGTCCTTCGGTGAAACTGTTGCGACCTGCGACAGGAGCGTCGGAGTTGTTTTGCCCCGCGCTGTTGACCGCGCTGTTGTTCGGTCCGGACTGCGCCGGTGGATTTTGTGCCGAGGCCGGAGCAGCTGCGAAGGCGGTGGCCGCCGCGAATAAAGAAATGCAAACGATAAACGATGGGCGCTTCATGATGGTCTCCAGTGTCTAAGGAGTGATCCAAGCCCCCATCAGAGCTTTAGTTCCTACGTCTCGCGCTTTGACATCTCCTTCACGCTCAGGTTCTGAAGAATATCATCCACGTCATCACCATGAGGATGACTGCAAGTCCCACACTCACACCCAGCAGCATCAACACGCTGGGACCGAGCTCGCCTTGGCGCGCTTCGAGCGCAGTCTCAACGATGCGGCCGCTCTTGTCTCGATCCATGTCATCTGGTCCTTGCATTCCGGGGAAAGGTGACCGTTTGCCTGCGTCAGACCCGGCAGTGCTGCCCACGCCAAATCGTCCATGGGTCTCAATCGGACCCTTGGTGGTTCGTTACTATTGGCAAACGGTGAAAGCTCGGGCTCGAGATCTGCGCTGGCTATCCAGGCAAGCGGCGTCCCGGAGCGGTCAGACAGGAGTTGATATCGGCAGCCATCTTGTTCCGGTGTGCCTTGCTCAGCAGCGCATCCCGCTCTGGGCCGGGTTCAAGGTGCGAGGCCTCTTCACGCAGCCTCAGTGCATCAGCTGCGAGACGCTCGGCAAGTGAATCCGCCTGACGCACGCGGTTGCGCTTCTCATTCATGACGAACGCCCCTGCGTTGGCATCGGAATCAAATCAGCGCTTTGCGGCTGCGGTCGCGAGACCGGCGGCGTCGCGCCATCGAGCCACTCCTGCGTCTCCGCGAGAGCGAGCCAGGCATCGCCCATGCTCCTGAACTGCTTGCGCGCCGCGTCGTTGGCAGCGGTGTCTTCCAGCGTCAGGCAGTGCCCGGCATTCTGCCGAAGATGCTCGGACTGGCTCAATTGGATATCAGTGCTGCTCGTGGCATCGGCAGAGGTCTGCCAGGAGTTCTTGCACACAGGGCACCGCCACTGATTGACGAAGTTCCCGGTGGGCAAGTAGGTCGCATGCAAGGGAGCCGCCACTATTCGCCCGCAGGCGGTACAGCCGTTGGGCCGTTGTGACGGGGATTGCTGTGTCTCGTCCTGAACCGCTTTCGCGCTCCAGCGGCGATCGAACTTGCGGCAGAGATGCAGGGGATAGGAGATAACGTTCAATGCGCGCCTCCGGTTGTGGCGGGAGCGCGGCAGCGTCTCTCTGTCACCGGCGCCTGTCATGTCTGTGCGGGTGATATCCTGGATATGGTGTCGCAAATGACATTCACCAGTGCGCGGCCCCGAGGAACCACGCCTTTACCTCCGATCTACGGCATTTTCCGACTGCTGGCTGCATCGATTGGATTAGGAACATCTCTCCGTCCCTCCTGTTGCGTCTGCACGACATGATCCGTGAATGCGCATGCCGGGAGGTCCGGACCAGCACTGTTCCGGGTCCCAAGAAGGCGAAATCGATCCCTGCTCGATGGTGCTGATCCGGTCTCCGAACCGCACCCGCGACGCACGGAAATCTCCTCCAGCAAGAATCCGGCGCCATCGCGGTCGTGATGCGACCAAGGGCGTCAATGCGGAAGCGTCCCTTCCCCACTCTCCAACAGCTGGCCGCAGTCAGCGAAAGTGTCACATGCGCATACTGAAAAAACGTTCGCCATCTTTGGCGGCCACGGCCCTTCATGCTCTCGCAGAACATCCCTTGGCCTCCACGATTGCCGCGACGGCCGGCCTGCTCGCAGCGGCCGCGTTCGTCAATCGGCGCCTTGCCGACAAGGCGCAGCGTGATAATCCGCCCCAAGGGCGGTTCATCGACATCGACGGTGTTCGGCTGCACTATGTCGAGCGCGGGTCCGGACGCCCGCTGGTTCTGCTCCATGGCAATGGCAGCATGATCCAGGATTTCGAGTCGAGTGGCCTGATCGATCTTGCAGCCAAGGACTATCGGGTCATCGTGTTCGACCGTCCCGGCTTCGGGCACAGTCTGAGGCCGCGCAACGTGGTGTGGACGCCGGCCGCCCAAGCCGACCTTTTCAAAGACGCGCTTGCGCACCTTGGCGTCGACAAGGCGATCGTGCTCGGACATTCCTGGGGCGCATCGGTTGCGATCGCCCTGGCAAGCAGGCACCCCTCATTGGTCGAAGCCTTGATACTGGCGTCGGGCTATTATTTCCCGACGGCCCGCACCGACGCGATGATGGCGATGGCCGGGCCGGCGATACCAGGGTTTGGCGACATCCTCAGTCACACGATCTCGCCGATCCTCAGCCGCCTGATGTGGCCGACGATGCTGCGGCAGCTGTTCGGGCCCAAATCCGTCCCGGAAAAATTCGACGGCTTCCCCAAATCACTGGCGGTGCGTCCGTCGCAGCTTCGTGCGGGTGCCGCGGAAGCGGCGTTGATGGTCCCTTCTGCGATGCTGTCGGCGAAGACTTACGGCGAATTGGCCATGCCGGTCACCATCCTGGCCGGCGAGGACGACCGCCTCATCGACATCGACGAACAGTCCGGCAGGCTGCATGACGAGATCAAGCACAGCAAGATGCGTCGCGTCCCGAATGCGGGTCACATGATCCAGCAATCGGATACGGCTGACCTGATGGCCGCTGTCGACGAAGCCGCGGCGGAAACGCTGCATTGAGCCACCTGATTCTCCCGAGAAGCATCTGGTCGCGGCACGATCCGAATTAGGAACGTCCAACACAGCGCTCAGTTGGCCCCGGTATCTCCTGTAGTCAAAGGTCTTTCCATGTATCATCACGTCAAAAAGCTCATGTTCACAGTCCGGGTCGACGAGCCCGATCCCCGGTTCGGCAATATGCTGCTGGAGCAATTCGGTGGCGCCAACGGCGAGCTTGCGGCCGCCATGCAGTATTCCATTCAGGGTCTCAACTGCGAGGATCCCGACCGTAAGGATCTCCTCATGGATATTGGAACCGAGGAGTTGAGCCACCTTGAGGTCGTCGGATCGCTCGCGCGGCTGCACTTGAAACCCATGAAGTTCGATCGCGAAGCGGCGGAAGCCGATCCCTTGATCGCGATTGCCGGAGGCGGCGGTGTCAATCTGTTCAACTCGCAAGGCAGTGCCTGGACGGCGGACTATCTCAAGATCACCGGAGAACTCGACGTCGATCTGCGCAGCAACATCGCCGCAGAAGCTCGGGCCAAGATCGTCTATGAGCGCCTGATCAATTTCTGTGATGACGCCGGCACCAAGGACGCCTTGCAATTCCTGATGACACGGGAAATCACCCACATGAAGGCGTTCTCACGCGCGCTGGAAAGCATGAACAAGCCCACGTTCAGCATCGGCCGCATCGCTCCGACGCCCGGTCTCGTGGACCAGTTCTTCAACGATTCGACAGGGTCCGGCGACAATGGAGAAATCGACACAAGAGGTCCCTGGAATGAAGGCGAGGACTGGGTGTTCATGGAATCACCGGCACTCCAGAGCGGCGATCCCGGCGCAGCGCCTTCCATCGTTGCCGAAAGCTCGCCATCGGAACCGTCCGTTGGCCTTGACGACCTGCTGATCGATCAGCTGCGGGATCTCCTGCACGCGGAGAAGCAGTTGACCAAGGCATTGCCTCAGATGATCGAGGCTGCCCGCTACGACCAGCTCTCCGAGCTGTTCACCGTTCACCTGGCCGAAACCGAAGCGCAGATCGAGCGTCTCGACGAGTGCTTCGAACTTCTTGGGAAGAAGCCGCGCGCCAAGGCTTGCAAGGGCATGCAGGGGCTTGTCGAGGAAGGCGACGAAGTGATCAAGGAGGGCGCCAGGAAGGACGATGCCGCTGCGGATCTCGCGTTGATCGGTGCGGCACAGCGTGTCGAGCACTACGAGATTGCCGGCTACGCGACCGCCCGCAACCTGGCGCAGCAGTTGCGTCACACCGCCGTCGTCGCGCTGCTTTCCAAGAATCTGGCGGAGGAAGAGAACGCGGACCAGTTGCTCAATCAGGTCGCACGTTCGTTGATGTCGGTTGCGAAGATGCCCGCCGCCATCGAGCAGACCTTCGCCGAGGATGAGCCCGCCGGAGGCTAGGTCGGCCTTGAACCATTGACCACAAGGCAACGCGGCCCCTGCAGGGGCCGCTGCGCCACCACAGCCGGAAAGGATCTAGCATGCCCCCGAAGATCAAAGAACATACCTGCCCGCTGTGCAATGGAACCGGCTTTCCCAAATCCAAGGAGCCAACGCACCCGGGTCGCAAGATCTATCCAGTCAAATGCGAGTCCTGCCAAGGCAAGGGCAAGATATCGGAGATGACGTGACGTGATCTCAGTGCTTTGAGGTCGCGCTAAAGGCCGGTCCTACTCCGCCGCCTGCCGTACATGCCGCGCCGTCGGCGTGCGCATGGTGACCAGCTCTTCGGCCGCGGTCGGATGCAGCGCGATCGTCGCGTCGAAGTCGGCTTTGGTCGCCTTCATCTTCACCGCGATCGCGACCACCTGGGTGACCTCGGCGGCGCAATCGCCGACGATGTGGCAGCCGAGCACGCGGTCGGTCGAGCCATCGACGACGAGCTTCATCAGCACGCGGGTGTCACGGCCGGACATCGTCGCCTTGATCGGGCGGAACGTCGTCTTGTAGATGTCGACGTGGCTGAATTGCGCACGCGCCTCGGTCTCCGTCAGACCGACCGTGCCGACCTCCGGCTGCGAGAACACCGCGGTCGGAATGTAGGAATGATCGACCTGCACCTCGCGCTTGCCGAACACGGTGTCGGCAAACGCATGCCCCTCGCGGATCGCAACCGGCGTCAGATTGTGCCGGTGGGTGACGTCGCCGATCGCATAGATGTTGTCGACCGAGCTCTTCGAGAAATGGTCCACCGCGATGCCGCCATTCTCGGGGTTGATGGCGACGCCGGCCTTCTCCAGGCCGAGATTGGCGACCGACGGATGGCGGCCGATCGCGAACATCACCTGGTCGGAAGCGAGGCTCGAGCCGTTCGACAGATGCGTGGTAAATTCCTCGCCGTGCCGATCGACCTTCGCCACCGTGCAGCCGGTGAGAATGGTGATGCCCTGTTTTTCCATCTCGCTGCGGACGTGGGCGCGAACGTCCTCGTCGAAACCGCGCAGGATGTTGTCACCGCGATAGATCACGGTGACGTCGGAGCCGTAGCCGGCGAAGATGCCGGCGAATTCCAGCGCGATATAGCCGCCGCCCTGGATCACGATCCGCTTCGGCAGCTTCTTCAGATGGAACGCCTCGTTGGAGGAGATCACGTGCTCGATGCCGGGGATCGAGGCGCCGTGGTTGGGCGCGCCGCCGGTGGCGATCAGGATGTATTTTGCGGTGATCTTCCGGTCGTTCTCGAGCAGGCGGACGGTGTGCTTGTCCTCGATCACCGCGCGACTCTTGACGACCTGCGCGCCCGACTTCTCGACATTCGTCGTGTAGGCCGCTTCCAGCCGCGCGATCTCCTTGTCCTTGTTGGCGATCAGCGTCGGCCAGTCGAAGGTCGCGGGCGGAACGGTCCAGCCGAAACCGGCGGCATCTTCCAGCTCGTGACGGACATGCGAGCCGATCACGAACAGCTTCTTCGGCACGCAGCCGCGGATCACGCAGGTCCCGCCCATGCGGTACTCTTCCGCGATCATCACACGCGCACCGTGGCCGGCCGCGATGCGGGCGGCACGCACGCCGCCCGAGCCGCCGCCGATGACAAAGAGGTCGACGTCGAATTCAGCCATTGTCCACTCCGACCTCTTCTTTCAGCGCATGATCCGGAGAAGTGTGCAGCGGTTCTCCGATAGGATCATGCGCAAATAACAGCCTAAAGCGCGATGACGCGCTTCAGGGGTTTCTGATCAGATAGGTACTGTCAGATTTCCTTGCCACGCTTGCGCATCTCGGCACGGAAGGCACCCATCACGGTCTCGGAGAAGTTCTGGGCCCAGGAGTTCATGAAGGCCATGCTGAGGCCGATGGCGCGCGGCTCGGCGTCGATCAGCTTCTTGCCCAGCGGCGACTTGTAGAAGGTGACGAGGTCCTTCAGTTCCTGCTCGGTGAACTCGCTGGCATAGATCTGCGCCATGCCTTCGCCGATCTCGTTCTGGCGGCCGTTGAGCTGCTGGGCCACGATCGGCGCGACCTCGCTGAGCTCCTTCTGGTAGTTGAGATTCTGCTGGATCAGCGTGATCTTGGTCTTCTCGACCATGCCAGGCACGGCGCCCTGATACATCGCGGTGGCGTTCTTGATCTGCAGGATTTCCTTGGCCGCCGCGATCGCCGCAGGCGAGGCTTTCGGCGGGGCCGGCGCGGGAGCAGCCTTCTGGGCCGGCGCGGCCTGCTGCGCGATCGCCGGGACCGCCAAGACGGCCAGTCCAGCAGCAAGCGTCGCGGCCGGCAAGAATCTCAATACGCTCTTCATTCCTAGTCTCCTTTCGGCTTACGCCGTTCAATCACGCGAATTCCCTCGCCGCCCGCCAAAACGGCCGAGCTGGCCAAGCCGATAAACAAGCCATGCTCGACCACGCCGGGGATCGAGCTCAACGCCTTGGCGAGGCCAGGCGGATCCACGATGCGTCCGAGCTGAGCATCGAGAATCCAGTGGCCGCCATCGGTGACGAAAACGTGGCCATCCTTGTCGCCGCCTTTGGCTTTGCGGACCGCCATTTGCCCGGAAACGCCGCATTCGGCAAATGCCTTCTCGATCGCGCGGCGCGTCGCGCCGAGCCCGAACGGGATGACCTCGATCGGCAGCGGAAAGCGGCCGAGCGTCGGCACCCATTTGCTGTCGTCGGCAATCACGATCATGCGATCCGAGGCGGCCGCCACGATCTTCTCGCGCAGCAGCGCGCCGCCGCCGCCCTTGATCAGGTTGAAGTCGGGATCGATCTCGTCGGCGCCGTCGACGGTGAGGTCGAGATGATCGATCTCGTCCAGCGTCGTCAGCTTCACACCGCAGCGCTCCGCATCGAGGCGCGTCGCCTCCGAGGTCGGTACGCCGATCACTTTCAACCCGGCCTGCACGCGCTCGCCGAGCAGCTCGACGAAATGCTTGGCGGTCGAGCCGGTGCCGAGCCCGAGCTGCATGCCGTCACGCACCTCCTCGAGGGCGCGCGCCGCAGCCTGCCGCTTCAACTGGTCCATGTTCACGATGCGCCCGCCCCTGAATTTTAGAGTGTGCCGCCGATAGGTTGCTTGCGGCGGCCTATGTAGCCTCGTTTTTCCCGCCGGAACAGGCCTCCGGGCCGATCTTATAAGGTGAACTTATGGCTTCGGCCCTTGCGCCGATCCGGCCGGCCCGATAGCGCTGGAACCATGACCTCCCCTTACACCCTCGTCTTCGATCTCGACGGCACGCTTGTGGATACGGCGCCCGACCTGATCACCGCGCTGAATTTCGTGCTCGACCGCGAAGGGCTGCCGCCCGTGCCGATGGCCTCGGCCCGCAACATGATCGGCGCCGGCGCCCGCAAGCTGATCGAACGGGGGCTGGAGGCCGAAGGCCGCATGGTCACGCCGGCGGACATGGACCGGATGACGGCGGATTTCATCGCCTATTACGCCGACCATATCGCGGTCGAATCCCGCCCGTTCGAAGGGCTCGAGGCCGCGCTCGACCAGTTTGCCGCCCAGGGCCACCGGCTGGCGGTCTGCACCAACAAGCTGGAATGGCTGTCGAAGCGGCTTTTGGACCAGCTCGACCTCACCCGCCGCTTTGCCGCGATCTGCGGCGCGGACACCTTTGGCGTCCAGAAGCCCGATCCGACCATTTTCCGCGAGACCGTGGCGCGCGCCGGCGGGGCGGTCAAAGCCAGCATCATGGTCGGCGATGCCGGAACCGACGTCGGCGTGGCCCGGCGCGCCGGGGTGCCCGTGATCGGGGTCAGCTTCGGCTATACGGACGTGCCGATCGCCGAGCTGAAGCCGGACCGGCTGATCCATCACATGCGCGACCTGCCGGCCGCGGCCCACAGCCTGATGACTGCCTAGGAACCACAAGCCTCTGAGATAACTGCCATATTCTACGGAACCCTGCGTTAACCATCTATTAACTATGCGCAGCGCGCCGGTTGCTTGCTTGGAACGACGCTCGTAGGTTCGCCCGGGGATGTGGCGGTTCGTCGCAGTTAGAAGTGGGTGGTCATGCGTCGTGTCATCGCGATTGCGCTAGCGGGAGCGAGCCTTGGTGGCTGCTCCTCGATGTCTTGGGACATGTTCAAATCGGCGCCGCCGACCGTCCAGGTCCGGCTGGAATCCAATCCTCCAGGAGCTGACGCCACGACCTCGCTGGGTGCGGGTTGCAAGACCCCCTGCTCCGTCTCGGTTCCCGCCCCCGACGCGCCGTTCGCCGTCGCTTTCGCGCTGCCGAAATATCAGCCGGCCAGCGTGCCGGTGAACGTGATCAAGAATCCCGGGGATTTCACCACGCCCGCCTCGGTCACCACCGACCCGAATCCGGTGTTCGCGGAACTCCAGCCGGCAGTGCCGCCCAAGCCTGTGAAGAAGCCGCACCGGCCGAAGAAGCCGAAGCCGGCCGCAGCCGCCGCGGCACCTGCGGATGCCGCACCCGCTGCGGCCCCTGCGGATGCTGCACCTGCTGCGGTGGCGGCCTCGCCGTTTCCCGATCCGAACGCAGGAAAGCGCTGATCCAGGCGCTGATTACGTATACCACCCGATTGTCCTAACCGCGTCCGATGCTTAGATTGCTTCCAGAGCACCACTGAAGCAAAGGTGCGCCCGTCGCCGTAAGTGACAAGGCATTTGGCAAGGCATCTGGTATGAACGGACCTTCCGCGAGCCCTCTCGCAGCAGCGACCCCCCGCGACGCGCTGTCGAGCGCGATGACCGATCCGTTCGGGCGGACCATCTCGTATTTGCGCGTATCCGTCACCGACCGCTGCGATCTGCGCTGCTTCTATTGCATGTCGGAAGACATGACGTTCCTGCCCAAGGCGGACCTGCTGACGCTGGAAGAGCTCGACCGGCTCTGCACGGCCTTCATCGCCAAGGGCGTGAAGAAGCTGCGGCTCACCGGTGGCGAGCCGCTGGTCCGCCGCAACGTGATGACGCTGGTGCGCTCGCTGTCCCGCCACCTTTCGAGCGGCGCCCTGAGCGAGCTGACCCTGACCACCAACGGCACCCAGCTTGCGAAACACGCCCGGGAGCTCGCCGATTGCGGCGTCCGCCGCATCAACGTCTCGCTCGACACGCTCGATCCCAAGAAATTTCGCGAGATCACCCGCTGGGGCGAGATCGACAAGGTGCTGGAGGGCATCGAAGCCGCGCGCGCCGCTGGGCTTGGCGTGAAGATCAACGCGGTGGCGCTGAAGAACCTCAACGAGGACGAGCTTCCCGACCTGATGCGCTGGGCGCACGGCAAGGGCATGGGCCTGACGCTGATCGAAGTCATGCCGATGGGCGAGATCGGCTCGGGCCGTATCGACCAGTACCTGCCGCTGTCGCTGGTGCGCGCGCGGCTCGCCCAGCAATTCACGTTGACCGATCTGGCCGAGAGCACCGGCGGGCCGGCGCGCTATGTCAGCATTGCCGAGACCGGCGGCAAGCTCGGCTTCATCACGCCGATGACCCATAATTTCTGCGAATCCTGCAACCGGGTGCGCATCACCTGCACGGGCACGCTGCACACCTGCCTCGGCCACGAGGATGCTTCAGATTTGCGCAAACCCCTGCGTGCATCTGACGACGACATGCTGCTTGCGGATGCGATCGACCTCGCCATCGGGCTGAAGCCCAAGGGCCACGATTTCATCATCGACCGCCGCCACGACCGCCCCAGCGTCTCCAGGCACATGAGCGTCACGGGCGGCTGAGGGATTCGCGCCCTCCCCGCCATAAGCTTTTGACTCGGCGTCAATTTGCCCATTTTCCGATTGACGGCGCACAAGCGCGCTGGTTTGGTGCAGCCGCCTTTGCTTGCCCGGCAGCAATAAGCCGGCCGCGCCCCTTTGGCGGTCGCGGTCAAGACGGCAAGGCACGAGGGGAGGACTGACGCCGCAATCGCTCCGGAATATTGTCCGTGCGGTCGCGTGCTTTTCGCACGCCGGCCAGGCGATGCGTGCTGAAGCCTCCCGTAAAGTGTTAGGCCGCGACGGCGACGGAGAGAAAGTAAGATGCGTCCATTGCTGGCGGTGAGCAACGCCATCGACGCCCTCAATGAAAAGATTGGGTACGTCTGTAATATCCTGGTGCTGCTGGCGTGCCTGGTCAGCGCGGCCAATGCCATGATCCGCTATGCCTTCAGCAACTCCTCGAACGGCTGGCTGGAGCTGCAATGGTACATGTTCGCCATCCTGGTGATGTTCGGCGCGTCCTACACCTTCAAGCGCAACGAGCATGTCCGCGTCGAGATCTTCTACCTCACGCTCTCGGAACGCGGCCAGCTCTGGCTCGACATGATCGGCACGCTCTGCTTCCTGATCCCCTCCTGCCTCCTGCTCGCCTATCTGTCCTGGCCGTTCTTCATGCAGGCCTATAACGTCGGCGAGATGTCGGGCAATGCCGGCGGCCTGATCCGCTGGCCCATCAAGTTCGTGATCCCCGCCGGCTTCGTGTTGCTGGCGCTCCAGGGTGTTTCCGAAGTCATCAAGCGAATCGCGGCTCTCCAGGGCTATGTGACGATCGACGCCAAGTACGAGAGGCCGACCCAATGATTACGCTGGAAATGATGCCGCCGCTGATGTTCGGCGGCCTGGTTCTGGCGATGCTGATCGGCTTCCCCGTCGCGTTCACGCTCGCGGCGGTCGGCCTCTCCTTCGGCTTCCTCGCCATCCATCTCGGATTCTTCGACCTCAACTTCCTCCAGGCGATTCCCGGCCGCGTGTTCGGCAGCGTGCTTTCCAACGAGCTGCTGCTCGCGATCCCGTTCTTCACCTTCATGGGCGCCATATTAGAGAGATGTGGACTAGCCGAAGATATGCTGGACTCGATGGGCCAGCTGTTCGGCCCGGTCCGCGGCGGCCTCGGCTATTCCGTCATCATCGTCGGTTTCATCCTCGGCGCCATCACCGGCACGGTGGCGGCCCAGGTCATCGCCATGGCGCTGATCTCGATGCCCGTGATGATCCGCTACGGCTACAACATGCGCTACATCACCGGCGTGCTCGCGGCCTCCGGCACCATCACGCAGCTGGTGCCGCCCTCGCTGGTGCTGATCGTGCTCGCCGACCAGCTCGGCAAGTCGGTCGGCGACATGTATCTCGGCGCCTGGGGTCCGTCGGTGTTCCAGATCATGCTGTTCGCCGGCTACACCTTCATCCTCGGCCTGATCAAGCCGAGCCACGTGCCGCCGGTGCCGAAGGAAGCGCGCACGCTCACCGGCTGGGCGCTGTGGAAGAAGTGCCTGATGGGCATCATCCCCTCGGCCGTGCTGATCTTCGTCGTGCTCGGCACCATGATGATGGGTCTTGCGACCCCGACGGAAGCCGGCGCGATGGGCGCGGTCGGCGCCATCGTGCTCGCCGCGATCCATCACAAGGACTTCACCTCGAAGGATCGCATGATCCTGATCGGCGGCGTGATCGCCGCCGGCGTCGGCACCATCGTCGCGATGCTGTTCACCGAGAACCTGGTCTTCAGGCTCTCGTTCGCCGTCACCTATCTCGCCGTGGCGTGGATCTGCATCCAGGCCGCACGCATCCCCGAGCTGCGCGACCTGATCAAGCAGGGCTACGAGTCCACCATGCGCCTCACCTGCATGGTCACCTTCATCCTGATCGGCTCGACCTGCTTCTCGGTGGTGTTCCTTGGCGTCTCCGGCGGCGTCTGGCTCGAGCATCTGCTGACCTCGCTGCCCGGCGGCGTGTGGGGTTTCCTGATCTTCATCAACCTCTTCATCTTCTTCCTGGCGTTCTTCCTCGACTTCTTCGAGATCGCCTTCATCATCCTGCCGATGATCGCGCCGATCGCGCAGAAGGTCCTCGCCCCGGTGGTGGGACCGGACGCGGCGCTGATCTGGTTCGGCGTGATGCTGTGCGTGAACATGCAGACCTCGTTCCTGCATCCCCCGTTCGGCTTCGCGCTGTTCTATCTGCGCGGCGTGGCGCCGAAGGAAGTGAAGAGCTCCGACATCTATTGGGGCGCGATCCCCTGGATCGGCCTGCAGCTGATCATGGTGCTGCTCGTGATCATCTTCCCGATCACGGTGACGGGCCTGCTCGACAAGCCGCTCAACGTCGACCTCGACAAGGTCAAGATCGAAGTGCCGCAGATCGACCTGCCGCCGCTGGATCTCGGACCGCCGCAGAAGTAGCGGCCATAACCATCGCCGTCATGTTCCGCCTCGGCGGTTCATGACGCGCGCGCCCGCGCGCGTGACAAGCAACGCAAACACGGGCATACCGGGCCATCCTCCAACTGATGGACCGCCGCGCATGTCCCGATCGCTCCCTGCTCCGTCGCTCGCTCCCTTGATCGCATCGCTCTGGGTGGCATGTGCCGCAACGTTTGCGCATGCGGAACCGATGACCGATGTCCATGCGCTGGCGCAAAAGGAGCAGCAGCCGCTGCTCGACACGCTGCGCGATCTCGTCAGTATCGAATCCGGCAGCAAGGACATCGACGGCCTGAACCAGATCGCCGAGCGCGTTGCCGGCCAGCTCAAGCAGCTCGGCGGCACGGTGGAGATTTTGCACCCCACCGACGTCTATCGCCTCGACGACACGCCCGAGACAATCGGCCCGGCCGTGCACGCCGTGTTCAAGGGCACCGGCAGCAAGAAGATCATGCTGATCGCCCACATGGACACGGTGTACCTGAAGGGCATGCTGAAGGACCAACCGTTCCGCGTCGACGGCGACAAGGCCTACGGCCTCGGCATTGCCGACGACAAGCAGGGCGTCGCGCTCATTCTCCATACCGTGGCGATGCTCCAGAAACTCAATTTTAGGGATTACGGCACGCTCACGGTGCTCACCAATGGCGACGAGGAGATCTCCTCGCCCGGCTGGCGCAGCACCATCACCAAATTCGCCGCGGATCAGGACGTGGTGTTCTCGTTCGAGGGCGGCGGCACCGACGGCACGCTGCGCCTTGCCACCAGCGGCATCGGCTCGGCCTATCTCACGGTGCACGGCAAGTCCTCGCACGCGGGCGCGCGGCCCGAGGGCGGCGTCAACGCGCTGTACGAGCTCTCGCACCAGGTGCTGCAGATGAAGGACCTGTCCAAGCCCGAGCAGGGCCTGAAGCTGAACTGGACGGTCTCGAAGGCCGGCACCAACCGCAACGTCATCCCGGCCGACGCCTCGGCCCAGGCCGACGCACGTGCGCTCAAGGTCGCCGATTTCGACGAGTTGCAGAAGGCGTTGCAGGAGAAGATCAAGAACCGCCTGCTGCCCGACTCCAGGGTCGAGCTGAAATTCGAGGTACGTCGTCCGCCGCTGGAGGCCAACGATGCCTCACGCCGCGTCGCGGCCTACGGCAAGACGATCTATGGGGAGATCGGACTGTCCCTCAAGGTCGACGAGAAGGCCACCGGCGGCGGCACCGACGCCGCGTTTGCCGCGCTCAAGACCAGCGGCGCCGTGGTGGAAGGCATGGGCCTGTCAGGCTTCGGCGCGCACTCCAACGATGCCGAATATGTGCAGATCAACAGCATCGTGCCGCGGCTCTATCTGGCCACGCGCATGGTCATGGACCTGTCCACGGGCAAGCTGAAATAGCGCGCCGCGTCTCGCCGCTTATCGCGGCGAGCCACCCTCTCCCACAAGGGGAGAGGGTGAAGAAGCCGTCTTCTCCGCCAGCCGAAACCGCAGCGTGAACTCCGCGCCGCCGCCCGGAAGATTCTCCACCGCCACCGTCGCGGCATGATCGTCCGCGACCCCGCGCACGATCGAGAGCCCGAGGCCCGCGCCGTCGCTGCGCTGGCGGTCGGCGCGCCAGAAGCGCTGGAAGATCAGCTCGCGCTCGTTCTCCGCGATGCCGGGGCCGCAATCGCGCACGCGCACCGAACCGTCCTCGCGCACCTCGACGTCGACGGCGGTATCCTTCGCCGTGAACTTGATGGCGTTTTCGGCGAGGTTGAAGATCGCGCGCTGGAGCATCTCCGCATTGCCATGGATCAGCACCGGCGCGTCGGCGCCCTTCAGCGCGATGTCCTTGTGCTGCGCGATCGCGAACGGCGCGATGGAGCCGACCACCTCGGCACAGACGGCGCGCAGGTCCGCGGTCTCGCCGGGATCGAGCACCAGGGTGTCGAGCTCGGCGATCTCCAGCAGCTGGGCGACGATGCGGCTCATGCCCTCGATGTCGGCGTGCAGCGCCTGCCGTGCGGCGCCATCGCCCAGCGTCTCGATCCGCGTACGCAGGATCGTGAGCGGCGTGCGCAATTGATGCGCGGCATCCGCCGTGAACTGCCGCTGCACCCGAAAACCGTCCTCGAGCCGGTCGAGCGCCTGGTTCACGGCGGTGACCAGCGGCATGATCTCGCGCGGAATCTGTTCCGTCGGCAGGCGGATGTCGGTGCGCGCCGGGCCGATATTGCTGGCCTCCTCCGAGGCCTTCCACAATGGCGCGATGGCGCGGCGGAAGATGATGATGTCGGCGGCGAGCAGGATCAGCAGGATCGGAATGGTGATCCACCCGACCCGGCGGAAGAAGTTCGAAATGATGTCGTCGATGATGACGTCGCGATGCGCCAGATCCTCGGCCACGCGGATGCGCACGATCTTGCCGTCGATGATGCGGGTGACGCCGGCGCCGGAAATCGTCTCGGAAAGCGTCGGCGGCGCCGACGCGGCCGCTCCCGTTTTGCGGCGGGACGAAAACAGCAAACGGCCGTCGGCATCGCGGATATCGTAGAGATAGCGGCCGTAGGCCTCCGAATAGAGGCCCCGCAGGCTGTCCGGCAGGTTGAACGTCAGCAGGCCGTCCGGCGCCGCGACAATGCGCTCGGCCAGCACCTCGGCCTGCGCGCGCATGGCTTCGCGGTGCAGCTGGTCGACTTCGGAATTGAGCAGCCAGAACAGCACCAGCGGCAGGAAGATCGCGACGACCGCGACCGCCACGATGTGCATGAACACGATGCGCCAGATCAACGATTTGAATGTCGGCGATTTGCCATAGGCCCCGGCGGCCGCCACGCTATTTCTCCTCGGACATGAGATAGCCGACGCCGCGGATGGTGTGGATCACGACCTTGGCGCCGTGCTCGGTGAGCTGCTTGCGCAGCCGCGAGACGTAGACCTCGACCGCGTTGGAGGCGACCTCGCCTTCGAGCCCGAAGATGTGGTCCTCGACATTCTTCTTCGGCACCACCCGCCCCTGCCGGCGCAGCAAAATCTCCAGCACCGACGTCTCGCGCGCGGAGATGATCCGCGGCTGGTCGTCGACGAAGATCTGGCGGCTCTCGGTGTCGTAGACGAGATTGGCGAGGCGTAGCGAGCGGCCGAGCAGCTGGCCGGGCCGGCGCAGGATCGCCTCCAGCCGCGCCACCAGCTCCTCCATCGCGAACGGCTTTGCGAGATAGTCGTCGGCGCCGCTGCGCAGGCCGCTGACGCGATCCTGCAGGCCGCCGCGCGCGGTCAGCACCAGCACCGGCAGCGGCTCCATCTGCCGGCGCAGCTCGCGCAGTACCGACAGGCCGTCGCCGTCGGGCAAGCCGAGGTCGAGGATCATCGCAGCATAGCTGACGCTGCTGACCGCCTCGCGTGCCTCGGCCGCGGTGCTCACGATGTCGCTCTGGTAGCCGGCGGCCGACAGCCCGGCGGCAACGAGCCGCGACAGCTCGACATTGTCCTCGACGATCAGAAGGCGCATCGCAGTCCCGCCGGATGTTCCGGTGCAATCACGGCTCGCGCCGCATCTTCGCTCTCTTCCACCATTCCGGCCGCCTCGGCCAGCGAAAAAGCGCGTGGCAGGCTCGCCCGCGCCCCCTGTCAGGTTCGTGTAAGCCGATCTGGGCGCGTTCCCATGATGGTTTACTCGATCACCTCGTCCGCGCCGGCAATGACTGCTGCGGAGAACGGATGGCCGAGCAGTTTCGCTGCCTTCAAATTGACAACGAGCTCCACCTTCGTGACGAGCTGAACCGGAAGATCGGAAGGCTTCTCGCCCGACAGAATGCGTCCGGCATAGATACCCGCGCGACGGTGCGACTGCACGAAATCTCCTCCGTAGCTCATCAAGCCTCCAGCCACGGGAAAGTCTCGGGTCTGCGTGATTGCGGGCAATTGATATTTCATCGCGAGAGCCGCCAGCCGGGCACTGCGAAATGCAAAATAAGGGTCGGAGGTAAACACAACTCCGCCTGGCCCGTCCCTGGCAACGGCCGCGAACACGGATTCAAATTCATCCTCCTTGCTTGCGCTATAGATCTGCAGTTGAACCCGCAGGGTTTCTGCGGCCGCCTGAAGCTTCTGCAATTGTGATGGTGCGGTCGGACTTGTCGGGTTGGCGACCACCGCCAATCGGGTCGCCGTGGGCAACAGGTCGCGCATCAGCTCAAGCCGCTTTGGCGACACATCGACGCTCAGGCTCGATACCCCCGTGATATTTCCGCCCGGCCGCGACAGGCTGTCCACCACGCGTAGCTGAACGGGGTCGCCGCCCATCTCGAACACGATGGTCTTGGTCGTACCCGTACCCTTCGCGGCAAGTGCCACGGGAGCCCCGCCAGGAGCCACGATCAGATCTACATTTCTGGCGACCAATTCGGCAGCCAGGGCTGGCAATCGAGAATATTGTCCGGCGGCCCACTGAAAGTCGATCGCCACATTGCGCCCCTCGACGAAGCCGGCTTCCTCCAGTCCCTGTCGGAAAGCCTCAAGTCGACTGCCAAAGAGCTCGGGTGACTCCGGGCAAAGATATCCGATGACCGGCATGGAGGGCTTCTGCCCATACGAGACGGTCGTCCACGTCGCGGCGCCTGCCATCCAAAGAAGAAAATCACGCCGTCTGGCGCGTCTGCGTAGCGTTGCTGCTTCAGAGTTGGCGCACCTCATGCCCACGGACCCGCTGCCGTCAGCCGTTTGCCGGAGCATAGCCCCGGATACGCGGACAGTCTCTAGCGGATTGTGCCGGGCATCCCGCGGCCACTCGGCTCGAGAGCCTCGAAGGATATTCCGAAGACTGGAATGGCTTCGTCAAATCCTTTGATCTCGCGGCCCCCGAGATCCTCAACGGGCCGCCTGCCCTTGACGTCGGCGGCGACTTTGGCGTCGATCAGGATTTCCTTGTCTGCGGCAGATGCGCACAGCCGGGCCGCAAGATTCACGACGCTTCCAATGGCGGTGTAGTCGAGCCGGTCCTCGTATCCGATCCGGCCGACAGTCGCCGGCCCGCTGGCAAGGCCGATTCCGAAACCAATGTGGTAGCCACGCGATCGCCAGCCGGCGATGAGGGCTTGCACGTTCGTCTGCATGTCGATGGCGAGATCGATGGCTCTCAATGCAGGCTCTACGACCGGGACAGGTGCGTTCACCAGCACCATCAGTCCGTCTCCGGAGAAATTGATCAGCGTTGCCTCGAATTTCGTGATGACCCTGCCAAGGCTTTCATAATATTCCGACAATACGCTCATGACGTCCTCGGGCGCGGCGCCTGCTGAAAACGCGGTGAACCCCCTCAAATCGCAGAAGACAACGACGACTTCCGTACGGCGGCCGTCCAGCACGCTGTCATCGCCGGCTCGATCGACGAGATCGGCGACCTGGGGGGCAAGGAACCGCTTGAGCTTGGCGATGCGCTCCTGGTGCTGCTGCGCCAGCGCCAGCTCGGACGCCATTCTGTTGAAACTGTTTGCAAGACGCTGGAACTCGTCCCCGGTGTGGATCGAGATGCGGTGGTCAAAGGACCCGGCACCAATCCTCTCCGTGCCCTCCTCGAGCAGCTTGATCGGCTCCGTCATCCGGTGCGCCAATGCATAGGCAAGAATGCCTGCGAGCATGGTGCTGATTGCGAGAAGCATTGCCGTCCGCCACAGGGCGGAATAGATCGGCGCGTAAGCTTCGGATAGCGGCTGCACGACCACGACTGTCCAGTCGGGGCCCTGTACGGGAGCAGCGCTGGCGGCAACATAGTGTCCTTGCGCATCCCGGCTCGTTGCGAAGCCCGCTTTCGACCCTATCGCGTCCCGCACAGCCCGAAATGGCTTGGAGGTTGCTTCCTCCGCCCCGCGGAGCACGAGGCTGATGTCGGGATGGGCGATCAGGCGACCCGATCGGTCCAGGACGAAGGCGGAGCCGGTCTTTCCGACCTTGATCGCCGAGATCACGTCCCAAATCAGCTTGAGGTTCACTTCGGCTATGACTGCGCCGACAGCCGGTCGGTTGCCGGCAATCCCGACCGTCAAGTACGGTTCGGAGCCTCGATTGTAGCTGACGTCGCTGAACCAGATCTGAGCTGCGCGGGCACCAACCAGGGCGGGATCGGCTGATCGGTCCGTGCGGCTCTCGATACGATTGAGGCCGATCCGCGAGATGTAGAGACGCTCCAGGCCATTGCCGTCGAGGAGTGTGAGACTGACGATGGCGGGCGCTTGTCGAAGCAGGCGCAACGCGTCGGTCCGCCGGCGTTCGTCGAACTCGTCACTCCATGGAAGCTGAACCAGCCAGCCAAGCTGACTCGTGATGCCGTGGATGAAATCGTGTATCTCGGCGGCCGCGGATGCGGACTGGAGGCTAAGCCACTGGTCGAGCCTCGCGCGCTGATCGCGATAGCCGAACCACGCCTCAATGACGCCGTTGAATGCAAGTGGGATCGCGACAGCCACGAAAAGCGCGAACAGATATTTATGAAAAAGGCCGCGAAACCGATCCTGAGGAATCATGATCCGGTCTCCTGATAATCACATAAATACAATGACCCAGAATAACATGTCGCTCCGCCGTCGGGTGGAGTTCATTCGAACCCGAGCGTACCGGTGCACCCTTCGCGCTTTCTAGGGCGGACCAGCAACGCGGTCCGGCGACAAATTGGCGCCATGGCTGAATTGTCGGCCGATGTCAGCCTCCGGCTGACTGGCCTTCGCGCCGCACGCCGGCTTTTGACCACCCTGAACGGGCGTTGCTGCCGGGCAGACGTAGCATGCGCCGCAGCCACGTTGATCTAGGTCAAGCATCACCCCCGCCTTTGGCCTCACGTCATGTTCAGCCCATTTCAGGCGGTGACGTCGCCTTTCAGTTCGCTGGCGCCCGGCAATTTCCAGCTCGGCGTCGCATTCTTCCAGTGGCCTCCTCTCCCTCCTGATCCTGCAGCAGGCTTATTGGGGGTTCGTCGACGAGGACCTTGCTCATGATAACAATTCCGGAACTGACGTCCCAGGCGCTCGGTGCGTTCCTCATCTCGGAGACAAAGGGCCGCTTCGGCTCATCGCATGCCAGCTTGCCGGAATTGCTCCCTTACGCTGCGAAGCTGGCCCTGGAATGTATCGGCAACAGCGATGCATTGTATCACAACGTGGAGCACACCCTGTTGGTCACGCTGGTGGGGCACGACATCCTGATCGGCCGCTCACTTCTGAGGCAAACCACGGCCAGCGATTACGCTCACTTTATCCTGGCCTGTCTGATCCACGACATCGGCTACGTTCGGGGCGTCATCTACGGAGACCAGGAGGGCGCCTATGTCGTTGATGGTACCGGCCGAACGGTTGAGTTGCCGGTCGGCTCCTCCGATGCAGCGCTTGCGCCCTATCACGTCGATCGCTCAAAATTGTTCGCGGTGGAGCGCCTCGACGCTGTCGACCAGATCGACGCCGCGCGCGTTGCCCAAGCCATCGAATATACCCGCTTTCCCTATACAGACGCACCAACGAGCGAACTCAAGGATGATCTGGACGAGGAAGAAGGTTTGTTGCTGCGCGCCGCTGATCTGATCGGCCAGCTCGGCGATCCGAACTACATGAAGAAATCAAATGCGCTCTTCTATGAATTCGAAGAGATAGGGCTCAACAAATCGCTCGGATACGCCACACCCGCGGACGTGGTGCACAAATATCCGCAGTTCTACTGGACCAAGGTCGCACCGCAAGTCCCAACGGCGATCCGTTATCTGAACGTAACGTCGAGCGGAAGACAATGGATCAGCAACCTGTATGGCAATGTCTTCCGCGCCGAGCGAGAGGTCAGACTATCTGGCCCGCAGCTGTAGATCGGTGGTCTTGGACGGATTCGAGGCTCCGGTTTTGGAGCTTGAATCACGTCTCGGGCAGCGCCACCAACCCGCAATGGCTGGTCGCGGTCCGGCCAATGCTCTGAATTTACTTCCGCTTCCGGCGGCATAACGGACATCGCCGGACTTGCTGCTGGTCTGGCCCTGTCGCGAATGACCGAAGGCGACGTTTCGGACCTGTGGGCACCGTCTTGATTTAGATCAATAGAAGCCTTGCGGCATTGTGTCCCGAGTAGGCGCCCACAGGGTTCTGACGTCTCCAAGAGGGAGCTTCCAATGACCCGTGCCCGCCAGGATGACGATAGCTCAAAGCCAGAAAGCCGCAACCGCCGCAACTTGCTGCTTTGCGGCACCACACTCACCGCCGCTTATTTGCTGTGCGCGCTGGGAACAACCAGCCTCGCGCAACAAACCACCGGCACGCCGGGTTCACCCAGCGCCACGACGACGATAGATGGAAAGTATCTCCCGCCGCCGCCGCCGAAGTTCGGCGGCGAGATCAACCTTGGGGCCAGCCAGTCGAAACCGTATTGGCCTGCGCAAGTAGTGCCGCCCAAGGGTGCGCCCAACGTGCTCCTGATCATGACAGACGATCAAGGCTATGGAGTTTCGGGGACCTTCGGCGGCGTCATCCCAACTCCTGCAATGGATCGCATCGCGAACGCCGGACTGCGTTACACGCAGTTCCACTCAACTGCTCTCTGCTCACCGACGCGGGCAGCGCTGATCACGGGCCGCAACCATCACTCGGTGGGCTTCGGCGTGATCACCGAAATGTCCACCGGATACCCGGGGTATGACTCCGTCATCGGGCCGGAGAGTGCCACCATCGGCACGATCCTGAGGGAGAACGGCTACACGACGGCGTGGATCGGCAAGAACCACAACACTCCCAGCTATCAACTGAGCTTGGCAGGACCTTTTGATCAATGGCCGAACGGGATGGGGTTCGATCACTTCTATGGCTTCATGGGCGGCGAAACTGACCAGTGGACGCCGTTTCTCTTCCGCGACCAGACGCAAGTCTTTCCGTGGGTAGGACGCCCCGGCTACAACCTCACCACCGACATGGCGGACGATGCGATCAACTACATGAGGGGGTTGAACAACGCCGCGCCAGACAAGCCGTTCTTCATCTATTACGTGCCCGGCGGCTCGCACGCACCGCACCAGCCTACGCCAGAGTGGATCAAGAAGATCAGCGACATGCACTTGTTCGATCAGGGCTGGGAAAAGCTGCGCGAGACAATCTTCGCCAACCAGAAACGGCTCGGTGTAATTCCGGCGAATACCCAGCTCACACCGTGGCCGGATGGCCAGCCAGAATACGGCGGCGCGAAGCTACAAAAATGGGACACGCTCAGCCCCGACGAGAAGAAGCTTTTCATTCGCCAGGCGGACGTTTTTGCAGCCTACACGGCCTACACCGACCATGAAATCGGCAGGGTCATTCAGGAAGTCGAAGACCAGGGCAAGCTCGACAACACACTCATCATCTACATCAGCGGCGACAACGGCAACAGCGCCGAAGGCTCCATCCTCGGCACCCCGAACGAAATGGCCGCGATCCAAGGCGTCAACATTCCAGTCGCGGAGCAATTGAAATTCTACGACGTTTGGGGTTCGGCCCAAACCACGCCGCACTTTGCGGTGGCCTGGACCTGGGCTTTTGACACACCATTCAAATGGACCAAGCAGGTCGCGTCGCACTTCGGCGGCACCCGTCAAGGCATGGCCATCTCATGGCCCGGTCACATCAACGAGGTGGGCGGCATCCGCACGCAGTTTCATCACATGATCGACATCGTGCCGACGATCCTCGAAGCCACCGGCATTCCAGCGCCGGTGATGGTCAACGGCGTTGCTCAGAAGCCGATCGAAGGCGTGAGCATGTCCTACACCTTCGACAAAGCAAACGCGAACGCCCCTTCGACCCGCAGCACGCAATATTTCGAGATGGTCGGCAACCGGGCGATCTACCACGACGGCTGGCTCGCCGCCACCACGCCGCCCGAGCCGCCGTGGGATCTGGGCTTCGGCAAGTTTCCCGATGTCGTCAACGGCTACACCTGGGAGCTTTACAATCTCGCCGAGGATTATTCGGAGAACAACGACCTCGCGGCCAAGATGCCGGACAGGCTGCGCGACATGAAGGAACTGTTTCTGGTCACGGCGCAGAAATACAACGTGTTCCCGCTGGATAACAGCTTCACCGCTCGCGCAGTCACGCCGCGACCGAGCGCGACCGCGGGTCGGACCTTATTCACCTACTCGGGTGAATCGTCTGGTCTTCCCTACAGCAGCGCCCCCGACATTGCCGGCAAGTCCTACTCCATCACCGCCGAGGTTGAAATTCCGCAGGGAGGCGCAGAAGGCATGATCAATACGCTCGGGGGCCGTGGCGGTGGTCATGGTCTCTACTTGCTCAAGGGCAAACCAGTCTTCGTGTACAATTTTTTTAACGTGGAGCGCTTCCGATGGGAAAGCCCAGCGGCGCTCGCACCGGGTAAGCATACCATCGTGTTTGATTTCAAGTATGACGGCCCCGGTTTTGGCAAGGGCGGCACCGGCGTCCTGTCGGTGGATGGCAAGGAAGTCGCCAGCAGGACTATCCCGCACACCATTCCGTTCGTCGAAACGATCTACGAGACCTTCGATGTCGGTGTGGACACCCGCACTGGCGTGGACGACAAGGACTACCAGCCGCCATTCCGTTTCACCGGCAAGATCGACAAGCTAACGGTCAAGCTGGTCCCGATGAAGGCTGCGGAGGAAAAGCTTCACCAACAGAAGGTCCAGGAAACGATAAACAAGGCACAGTAAGTCGCTCCGACTTAGCTGCTTGGCACTTCGCTTTTACCGAACTCAAAATTGCGACAGTCCGCGCCATCTTTTCTGTGTGATCAGGAGGGAAACATGCCTGTTGTACGGTTCCGTCTCAGCGACTTGAAATCAACCAAAGCCAGTGGAGCTTCAATTGCAGCACTAGTGGCGGGCGCGCTCGGGTTAGCGGCCCTCACGATGTCGAGTGTTTCGTTCGCGCAGAATATTCGAGGCAGCGCTACCGGCCCCACGACCGCCAAAGGCTACGATCATCCAGATCAATTCATTCACCTAAAACCGGTGAAGCCAGCCGACAACATGTATCCCGTTATCGCCCATTCGGAACAGGAGCAACAGGCGCGCGGAAAGCTCGCTGACCTCGAAAGGAAGACCGGCAAGAAGCCCAATCTCATTGTATTCCTACTCGACGATGTGGCCTGGACGGACCCCGGCTTCAACGGCGGGGGCATCGCGGTTGGCAACGAAACGCCTACGATGGACAAGCTGGCCAACGAGGGGCTGAACCTGACCTCGGCCTACTCGACGCCGAGCTGCTCGCCGAGCCGCGCCACGATCATGACAGGGCAGAACCCGCTGCACCATGGCATTCTCCGTCCGCCGATGTATGGCGAGCCGGGCGGGCTTGACGGCGCAATCACGCTCCCGAGCATTCTTAAGAAGCTTGGTTACGTGACGCGTGGTGCAGGCAAATGGCACATGGGCGAGAACCGTGGCTCCCTGCCGCAGAACGTTGGCTACGATGATTCTGAGCCCGTCCCGCTTCAAGATGATGGAAGAGGCTCCGTTCAGTCATTATGAGGTTCACTGCACTCCCACCAACACGGAACAGTGCGAAAACCTCAAGCTGATCGATCTTGCCTACATCAAGGACCTCGACAAGCGCTGGATGGACTACAGCGTCGATTTCATCAAGCAGATGAAGGACAGCAAGCAGCCGTTTTTCCTTTACCACGCGACGCGCGGCTGTCATTTCGACAACTATCCGTCCGACGAGTGGGCAGGAAAATCGCGAGCGCGCACCGTGTATAGTGACTGCCTGGTGCACATGGACTATGTGCTCGCGCAACTCGTCAAGGCGCTTGAGGATACGGGTCAGCTTGAGAATACGCTGATCTTACTGACCTCAGACAACGGACCCGAATGCGAAATCCCGCCGCATGGCCGAACCCTATTCCGGGGCTGCAAGGGTTCGTCATGGGAGGGAGGCGTGCGCGTCCCGACATTTGCCTACTGGAAAGGCATGATAAAGCCGCGCCGGTCGGAGGGACTGTTCGATCAAGCGGACATCCTGCCGACCTTTGTATCGCTGGCAGGTAAGCCCGGTGCACAGCTTGCCGAGTTCTTCCCGAAGACGACTTACGTCGATGGCGTTGATCAGTCCGGCCTGCTGCTCGCCGACAATGGTGAGTCGGCCCGCCGCGAGCGCATCTACACCCTCAATCAATACTTCGCGATGATCCGCATCGATGAGTTCAAATACATTTGGACGGCTGAAATCGAGAATGGGTTCTTTCAGAAGGGTGATTGGGGCGGGTTCAGTGGTCCGATCGCTGTCGACACAGGAGGCGCGGTCATGGTGAACCTCTACACCAATCCAAAGGAAGACGTGTCAACAGGGCTACGCCATCTTCCGATGGGCGTACCATTGGCGGGCGCGGCGGCCTCGTACATCAAGGACCTCGTCAAGTATCCGCCGCAGTTCAAGATTGGTGTCCTCAACAACAATCCGCCGATCTACAATCTGCTTCCAAAGGTAAAGGACGCGATTGAGAGGTTCCAGCAGGATCAGGAAGAAAAATATCCGCGGCACCAATAGCGTGAAACAACTGCACGGGGGCGGAACGACCCGGGACTGCCCTCGCGAAAAGCGTCAACGACGAGAGCGCTTGTCGTTGACAAGTACCCGCTTTACACAGCCTGGACCCAACTCGGACATGGACACGGGCGTGGTAGAAAGGCGTGAACTTAGTCAGTGACGACCCTGACCAACCCGCCGGGAAAATCTGCTACTTTGGAATGCGGGCGTTTCATTGTCGACGGTCTAAGGAGGGGAGGCGTCCAGCAGCAATAAGGTGAAGTCGTACCGCCGGCCTTCGATCCGATTGTAGAAGTGATCGGCCGCCGGCAGAGGCGTTTTCAGCAGCTCGCCGCCGAAGAGTTCGTGAACGAGCAGCGCCGTGACGTTGCACTGTCCTACCGCCGGATTGTTCGGCGTCCATTGGCTGGAAGTCGACAACGACCATGCCTTGCGCAGCGCGCGTCGAACCTCATCGGGATCGAAGCTCATCGTCACCTCACGGGATCGGCACCGCAGCGCCAATTTCGGATTATACGATGCTAGCTTTTTGCCACTGTTTTGCCCGACGTGTCAAACGGGTTCGTTGCTGGGTTGAGCCCCAACTCCATCCACTCGTCATTGCGAGCGTAGCGACTTGTCCGCCGAAGCCTCGGCGAAGGCGGAAGCAATCCAGCAACCCTCCGCGGTGACAGTCTGGATTGCTTCGTCGCAAGGGCTCCGCGCAATGACGATGCGGGAACGGACGCGGGGCAAATGACGATGTCATTCCAGATGCCGCGATCAGGCAAAATCGCCGCGTTGGCCCCGGCTGTGCGACGATTGCCCCTTCCCGCTGATTTGCCCCGACGCGTCAAGCTGTTGGCAGCATTCACAGGGCGGCCTGCCCTCACCCTGCTTCTACTGTGCATGGGGTTGTTTTTCATATTTTTGTTTGGGCGGCCGCTGGCGGCAAAGAAAAAGCCCGGCCTCGCGAACGAGGCCGGGCTCTGTCGTCTTGCGACGTTTCGAAAGATCAGCCGCGGGTGCGCGAGCGGATCATGAAGCTGTCGTAGGTGTATTCGGCGACCTGCCACCATAGATATTCGTCGGAGCGGTAGGCCTGCATGGCGTCGATCGACTTCTTGAAGTCGGGGTTCTTGGCCGAGATCTCGCCCCACAGCTCGTTGGTCGACTTGAGGCAGGCCTCGAGCACTTCGTTGGTGAAGGGACGAAGCTGGGTGCCGCCGGCGACCAGACGCTTCAGCGCCGCCGGGTTCTGCATGTCGTAGCGCGCGGCCATCCAGCTGTTGGCGTTGGCCATCGCGTTGGTGAGGATCGCCTGGTAGTTCTTCGGCAGCGAATTCCACTTGTCCAAATTGGTGAAGGCGTGGACGGTCGGACCGCCTTCCCAGAAGCCGGGATAGTAGTAGTACTTGGCGACCTTGGCGAAGCCGAGCTTCTCGTCATCGTAGGGGCCGACCCACTCGGCGGCGTCGATGGTGCCCTTCTCCAGTGCCGGATAGATGTCGCCGCCGGCGAGCTGCTGCGGCACGACGCCGACCTTCTGGAGCACCTGGCCGGCGATGCCGCCGATGCGCATCTTGAGGCCGGAGAGGTCCGCAACGGTCTTGATCTCCTTGCGGAACCAGCCGCCCATCTGGGTGCCGGTGTTGCCGCAGGGCTGACCGATCACGTTCGACTTCTTGAAGAACTCGTTGCCGAGTTGCTCGCCGCCGCCCTGGTACCACCAGGAGTTCTGCTGGCGCGCGTTGAGGCCGAACGGCACCGAGGCGTAGATCGCCCAGGTCGGGTCCTTGCCGACATAGTAGTAGGAGACGGTGTGGCACATCTCGACCGTGCCGTTCGAGGTCGCATCGAGCGCCTGGAGGCCGGGGACGATTTCGCCGGCGGCGAACACCTGGATCTGGAATTTGTTGTCGGTCATCTCGGCGACGTACTTCGCCAGCTGCTCGCCACCGCCATAGATGGTGTCGAGCGACTTCGGGAAGCTCGACGTCAGGCGCCACTTGATCTCGGGCATGGACTGCGCGATCGCCGGCGAGGCCACCGCGGCGGTCGCCGCCGCGCCTGCTGCCGACACTTTCAGGAAATCACGACGCTTCATCTTCAGGTCTCTCCTTGTTGGGGCGTTTCCCCTAAACTTCCTCGTTGTCGCCGCTCGTTCCGGCGACGCGTTTTTGTCGCGTCGAACCGAAGGGGCTTGACTGCCGTGGCCTTTAACACGGAAGCCCCGCTTTCGGAACGCGACAATGGCATGACGGGGCTCTACGAAAGTCGCATGTCCCCAAAAGACCGGATCAGGCCGCGGCGATAACGCCTTTGAGCTGGTCCCGGACCTGCCCCGCAATGGCGCGATAGATCGCCGCATGAGGGCCGTCCGGCTCGCTGTCGACCACGGGATTGCCGGCATCCGAGGTGGCGCGAATCGCCATGTGCAGGGGGATCTCGCCCAGGAACGGTACCCCGAGCTTCTCGGCCTCGTGGCGCGCGCCGCCATGGCCGAAAATGTCCGATTTCGTGCCGCAATGCGGGCACTGGAAGTAGCTCATGTTCTCGACGATGCCGAGCACGGGCACGTTGACCTTCCTGAACATCGCAAGCCCCCGCCGTGCATCGATCAGGGACAGGTCCTGCGGGGTCGAGACGATCACGGCGCCCTTGAGCGGTACATTCTGCGCCAGCGTGAGCTGGGCATCGCCGGTGCCCGGCGGCATGTCGACCACGAGCACGTCGAGGCTCCCCCATGCGACGTCGCGCAGCATCTGCGTCACCGCCGACATCACCATGGGACCGCGCCAGATCATCGCGGTCTCTTCCTCCACCAGGAAGCCGATCGACATGATGGCGAGGCCAAAGCGCCTGAGCGGAATCATCTTGCGCTCGCCGTCCAGCGCCGGCTTCTCGTGGAGGCCCGTCAACCGCGGCACCGAGGGGCCGTAGATGTCGGCATCGAGCAGCCCGACCCTGAGGCCGAGGTCGCGCAGGCCCAGCGCCAGGTTGAGCGCGGTGGTCGACTTGCCGACGCCGCCCTTGCCCGAGGCAACCGCGATCACGGCGGCGACACCCGGAATCTCGGACTGGCGCGCCATCGGCGATTGGGCGCCGCCCTGCGGCGGTGGCTTGTGGGCGTGGACCGGCTGCACGCCCGGCGTGCCGCGGCTCGGCGTTGGCGGCGGAGGCGGTGCGGCACCCGGCTTGCGCTCGGCGGTCAGCGCCACCATCACGGTGGTGACGCCGGGAATGGCGCGCACGGCGGCTTCGGCCTCGGCCCGGACGGATTCCCAGGCCCGCGCCTCGGCGGCATCGACGTTGATCGAGAAGAACACCTTGCCGTCGGCCGCGCTGATCGCGCTCAGCACATTGGCATTGGTGAGCGCGACCCCGCGGGGCGACTTGATCCTGGCGAGGCTGTCGAGAACCTGTTGCTGCGTCACGCTCAAAGCGCATCTCCTGAACAGAGCATGATCCGGAAAAGTGTGGAGCGGCTTTCCGATCAGATCACGCTCAAGGCTTGAGGATGCCCCATTAGAGCGGAAACGGCCAAAAGGCTACTGCTTGCCGATATCGTCTGCCATCTCCGCGGGGGCAGCCCCCTGCTCCGCAGCGGCCTCGTAATTGAGCTCGATCATGACCCCGTTGGGGTCGTGGACGAAGATCTGCCAGAGGTCGCCGCCCGGGACCTGGCGGGAGTCGAATTTCATGCCCTTGGACGTCAGCCGCTGCTTCATGCCGTCGAACCCGCGGCTGACGAAGGCGACATGGTGGACAACGCCGGAATCCGGCTTTTGTGGCTCCGAGGTCGGGGAAATATCGACGAGGTGCACCACCGCCTTGCCCTCGCTGTACATCCAGGCCCCCGGGAAGGCGAAATCGGGCCGGGCGCCTTTTTCCAGGCCCAGCACGTCCTCATAGAAGCGGACCGTCTCGGCCAGATTCCGGGTCCGGATGTTGAAATGATCGAGGACACCAACGCTCACGCCGCCCATGCTTTCGCTCCCTTTTTTTATGTAGGACCTTAAGTCCCGCCATCCTAGCACAGGCGGCTGCCAAACGAAGCCGTTGCCCTCTGGCCTCAAGGGTTTATGGTGCGCTCCTAATCCGCCCTCATAGCGGAACCAGGCGCCCCCTCGCCCGGCAAAAACCGTAAAACCCAAACTACGGACAAGGTACCACACATGGCTAAAGTCGCTTTCCTCGGTCTCGGCGTGATGGGCTTCCCCATGGCCGGACACCTCGTGAAAAAAGGGGGCCATGAGGTCACCGTCTATAACCGCACCGCGGCCAAGGCGAAGGAATGGGCGGACAAGTTCGGCGGCAAGACCGCTGCAACCCCGAAGGCGGCAGCCGAAGGCCAGGACTTCGTGATGTGCTGCGTCGGCAACGACAACGATCTGCGCGCGGTCACGATCGGCCCCGACGGCGCGTTCGCCGGCATGAAGAAGGGCGCGACCTTCGTCGACCACACCACCGCCTCCGCCGAGGTCGCACGCGAGCTCGACGCTGCCGCCACCAAGGCCGGCTTCAAATTCATCGACGCTCCCGTCTCGGGCGGCCAGGCCGGCGCCGAGAACGGCGTGCTGACGGTGATGTGCGGCGGCGCGCAGGACGCCTATTCCGGCGCCGAGCCGGTCATCACAGGCGCCTATGCACGGATGTGCAAGCTGCTTGGGCCCGCCGGCTCCGGCCAGTTGACCAAGATGGTCAACCAGATCTGCATCGCGGGCCTGGTGCAGGGCCTCTCCGAGGGTATCCACTTCGCCAAGAAGAGTGGCCTCGACGTCGCCGCCGTGATCGAGACCATCTCGAAAGGAGCCGCGCAGTCCTGGCAGATGGAGAACCGCTACAAGACCATGAACGAGGACAAGTATGATTTCGGCTTCGCGGTCGAATGGATGCGCAAGGACCTCTCGATCTCGCTGGCCGAAGCCCGCCGCAACGGCGCCAATCTGCCGGTGACCGCGCTGGTCGACCAGTTCTACGCCGAGGTCGAGAAGATGGGCGGCAAGCGCTGGGATACGTCGAGCCTGCTCGCGCGCCTTAACCGCTGACACCTGTCGAACTGATCCCACCTTGCTGATCGCGATCGCCGTCATCTTCGTTCTGGCCTATGCGGCGATCGCGCTCGAACACCCGCTCCGGATCAGCAAGAGTGCCACGGCGCTGATCGGCGCCGGGCTGCTTTGGGCGATCTACGCGGCCACGATCGGCGACTACGCCATGGTCGGCCGGCAGATCGACGAATCCGTCGTTTCCACCGCGCAGATCGTGTTCTTCCTGATCGGCGCGATGACCATCGTCGAGGTGATCGACGCCCACGACGGTTTCGAGGTCATCACCTCTCGCATCAGCACGACCAGTCAGGTCCGCCTGATGTGGCTGATCGGCTTCGTGACCTTCTTCCTCAGCGCGATCCTGGACAATCTGACCACCACCATCGTGATGGTCTCGCTGATCCAGCGGCTGATCGCCAGGCGCGACGACCGCCTGCTGTTCGCCTCCCTCATCGTCATCGCCGCCAATGCCGGCGGCGCCTGGACCGTGATCGGCGACGTCACCACGACCATGCTGTGGATCGGCGGGCAGATCACGCCGTTGAAGATCATGGGTTCGGTGTTCCTGCCCTCGCTGGTCAATCTGCTCGTGCCGCTCGCCTTCATCAGCCTTCTGGTGAAAGGCAAGACCATCGCGCCACCACCCAAGGACGACGGAGTTCAGCTCGTCGGGTCGTTCGAGCGCAATCTGATGTTCTATCTGGGGCTCGGCGTATTGATCGCCGTGCCGGCCTTCAAGGCGGTCACGCATCTGCCGCCCTTCATGGGCGTGCTGCTCGGGCTCGGCATCGTCTGGCTGGTCGGCGAGGTCGTTCACCGCGACAAGGACGAGCATGTTCGCCGGCCGCTGACGCTCGCGCATGCGCTGACGCGGATCGACATGAGCTCGATCGTGTTCTTCCTCGGCATTCTGCTGGCGGTCGCCTGCCTCGAACATGCGGGCCTCCTGTCGATGCTGGCGCTCTGGCTGGAGGCGACGATTGGCCGCCAGGACGTCATCGTCGTCGTGCTCGGCCTGCTCAGCGCCGTCATCGACAACGTGCCGCTGGTGGCGGCGACCATGGGCATGTACGACCTCGGCCACTACCCGACCGACAGCTTCCTCTGGGAGTTCATCGCCTATTGCGCCGGCACCGGCGGCTCGATCCTGATCATCGGCTCGGCCGCGGGCGTCGCCGCCATGGGGCTCGAGCGGATCGAGTTCCTCTGGTACGCCCGCCGCATCGCCATCCCCGCGCTCGCGGGCTATCTGGCGGGCGCGGTGGTCTACGTCGCCCAGCATGCGGCACTGCACTGACCGGCACTGCGCGCGTTCAAAATTAACGCCGGGTTAACGTAATTCTTTAGCTCCTTAAGTCACCTCTTAAGGATTTCTTGCCAGAGATAGACAATGCAGAAGGCCCGCCTTTGCGCAGGCAGGAATGTTGTTGTTCGATGAGTAAACCCGCTGAAAAGCCAGAGGTCGTACAGCTTCCGGCCGAGCCGGTGAGCGCGCCATCGGCGAGCAGCCGCCGGGTTGCGTCGCAGCGGGTACGCGAGGCGCGCGACAAGTTAACGTCGACCAGCGGAACCCGGCCGGCTTTCGACGCCGAGATGCTGCGCCAATATGCCCAGACGCGGCTGTCGGCCTCCTATGTCGTGATGCTGCTGGTGGTCGCCACCGGCGTGCTGTTCGGGTTGTGGATGCAGCCGATCCCGGCCGCGGCCTGGACCGCCGGCATGCTCTGCATCCACGCCGCGATGATCCGCAGCTGCCACCGCTTCCTGACTGAGGCCTCCTCGCCCGCGGCGACGCGCGCCTGGCGGACGCACTTCGTCGTGCTCGACCTGCTCTATGGCCTGTGCTGGATGGCGATCCTGATCCATCCCGTGCTCGACATGGTCACGGAAACGCTGATGATGTTCCTGATGCTGCTGGTGATCGCAGTGTCGAGCATGCTGGCCGCCAATCTGCCGATCGCCGCCCTTGCCGCCACGGCGCCGGTCGCGGTCGCGATGGCGCTGAGCTTTGCAATCACCGGCGCGCTCGACAATTACATCCTGGCGGCGCTCGCGCTCGCAGCCGAAGGCTATTTCGTGCTGCTGGCGCACCGCCTGCACTCCTCAACTTTCGCCACGCTCGAGGCACGCGCCGAGAAGGACGCGCTGATCGGCGAGCTCGAACAGGCCAAGGCGATCTCGGACGAAGCGCGCCACCGCGCCGAATCCGCCAACGTCGCAAAATCGCGCTTCCTCGCGCAGATGAGCCACGAGCTGCGCACGCCGCTGAACGCGATCCTCGGCTTCTCCGAGGTGATGAAGAGCGAAATCTTTGGTGCGCACGCGGTCCCGGTCTACAAGGAATATTCCGCCGACATCCATAATTCCGGCGTGCACCTGCTCAACCTCATCAACGAGATCCTCGATCTGTCGCGGATCGAGGCTGGCCGTTACGAGCTCAACGAGGAAGCGGTGTCACTGGTCGGCATCGTCGCCGACTGCCATCATTTGATGAAGCTGCGCGCCTCGAGCCGCGGCATCACCATCCACGAGGTATTCGAGCAGGCCATGCCGCGGCTCTGGGCCGACGAGCGGGCGATCCGCCAGGTCGTGCTCAACCTGCTCTCCAACTCGATCAAGTTCACCCCGCAAGGCGGCGAGATCTGGCTCAAGGCCGGCTGGACCGCTTCGGGCGGGCAATATCTCTCGGTGAAGGATTCCGGCTCCGGCATCCCCGAGGACGAGATCCCGATCGTGCTCGCCTCGTTCGGCCAGGGCTCCAACTCGATCAAGTCGGCCGAACAGGGCGCAGGGCTCGGCCTGCCCATCGCCAAGAACCTGATCGACCTGCATGGCGGTACATTCACGCTGAAATCGAAGCTGCGCATCGGCACCGAGGTGATCGTCACCTTCCCGCCGGAGCGCGTGATGAGTGCGCTGGCGCCGATGTCGGACGATTCTCCGCCGCTCCAGCCGGACAGTTCCGCGGTGCCCGACGAGAAGCGCCGGCCGCGCCACAAGCCGATCATGAGCGCAGGTACGGGCTCTTAACGAGATGCTTGCAGACATGCCCGACGATCCCCCACTATGGCCACATGAGCAAAGAAACGCCGTGCGTCGCCGTCTGCATGATCGATCCCAAGACGAGGCTGTGCTTCGGCTGCGGCCGGACATTGCCGGAGATCGCGCGCTGGCACGCCATGGAGAGCACGGAACGGCTCGCGGTGATGGCGCTGTTGCCGGCACGCATGGCGGACGCGGGTTTGCAGCCGATCGCGGGATCGCCGAAACGCGCCTGACCGCCCTGCGTCGCCTCGGAGGCGCGCAATGATCCGCTTCCTGCTCGTTCTCGTTATGCTCGCTGGCACGGCCGGTGCCGTCGTCGCCTATGGCGATCCCGACCGGATCGCGCGCGCGAGCAACAAGGTCTCGCACATGTTTCGCGCGCAGATCGCCTCCCCGGCCCCGGCCGTGCAGATCCAGCGCGGCCAGGGCGGCGAATTCGCGCTGCGCGCCAAGATCAACGGCGTCGCCGCACCGATGGTGATCGATACCGGTGCGACCTCCGTGGTGCTGACCTGGGAAACCGCAAAAGCGATCGGACTGCCTCTCGAGATGCTCGAATACGACGTCGATCTCGAAACCGCGGGTGGCCACACCAAGGCTGCCCGCCTTACGCTCGACCGTCTCTCCGTCGGCCACCTCGTCGAAAAGTCGGTGCCGGCCCTCGTCGTGCCGCGCGGGCAGATGAAGACCAATCTGCTCGGCATGAGCTTCCTCGACCGCCTGGAGAGCTGGGGTGTGCGCGCCGACAAGCTGATGCTCACCGGCTACCCGGAATTGCCAGATCGCCGCGCGTTGCGATAATGCGCTTCGCTACCCGATCCGTGCGCACGATCCAGGCCCAATCAGCCGGGACTGCCTGAGCCGCACAACGCGATCGGCGCTTGTTAAATCGCCCTTGGCCGCTCTGGCGCCAGTCAAACTAACGGCGCCGCTCCATCCAGGCAGCCCCGCTTGATCCAGTCCGCGAGGCCACCTTTGCGCCAGCGCGCTGCGCTACATCGGCGCGGCTTCCAGCCAACCGCCTAACCCGAGCCCCCGCGAACAATCCATCGATGTGGCATTTCCTCCATTTACAAACCGCCTAGTCGGTTTATAACAAGCCTATTCCCGGATCGGGGTTGGACAAGGCTGCTCCGTGAGGTGCGGCCAAGTGGGAGATTGAGAGTCATGACTGCCAGAGCCGCCTTACGCCGCACGATGCGCGCCCTGCCCTTTGCCGCGGTGTTCGCCGCGAGCAGCGCCTGCGCTGCCGACCTGTCGCCGCGCTACGCCGCGCCCTCCTCCGCCTACACGGCGCCGCAGCCGGTGTATTCGTGGACGGGTCTCTATGCGGGCTTCAACGCCGGCTACGCAGAGAGCGGCGACGACGCGTTCAATAATCTCGTCGGCATCAGCGGCGGCAAGGTCAAGGGCGCCGTCGGCGGCGTGCAGATTGGCTACAACTACCAGCTCTCGCCGATGTTCGTGGTCGGCATCGAGAATGACTTCGAGGGCGGCGACATCAAGAACCACGACGCGCTCAACAGCGCCGCGGTGAGCATCCCCTGGTACATGACCGGCCGCGCCCGCGCCGGCATCGCGACGATGGATTCACGGCTGCTGTTCTTCGGGACCGCGGGTCTTGCCACCGGCGAGTTGAAGGACGGGCCGATCAACAAGATGAAGATGGGCTGGACCGCGGGCGGCGGCGTCGAATGGGCGTTCCTGCCGAAATGGTCGGCCAAGGCAGAATATCTCTACACCGAGTTCAAGCACGACGATCTGCCGGACTGGAACGCCGCGAAATTCCACACCTTCCGCGTCGGCGTGAACTATCATTTCGATCTGCTCCGCTGAGACGGATCGACGAGGAGCCGGATTTTCACGATCCGGCTCTTCACCCGTTTGGGCTAGGCCGCGGCCTCCGCCGGAGCGCGCGCACCGACACGTGCGATCGCATCGCGCAGCACGTCCACACCGGCGCCCGGCTTCACCCCCTGCTCGGCAAGATGGCGGCGGAAGGCGCGCGCACCGGGCACGGCGTGGAACGCCCCGACGAAATGCCGCGTGATCGCATGCAGCCGCGTGCCCCGCGCAAGCTGCTGCTCGATATAGGGCATCATCGCTTCGAGCGCGTCCTGCATCGTCGCATGCGGCGCCGCTTCGCCGAAGATGTCTTGATCGACGGAGAGCAGCCGCCATGGCTCCTGATAGGCGGCGCGGCCGAGCATCACGCCGTCGACGTGCTCGAGATGCGCTTTCGCCTCGTCGATACCGCGGATGCCGCCGTTGATGATGATGGGCACATCAGGCATCGCGCGCTTGAGGCGATAGACGCGGTCATAGTCGAGCGGCGGGATGTCGCGGTTCTCCTTCGGCGACAGACCGTTGAGCCAGGCCTTGCGGGCATGCACGATCAGCGCATCGCAGCCTGAGGCGACCACTCCGCGCGCAAGCGTATCGAGCGCGACCTCCGGATCCTGATCGTCGATGCCGATGCGGCATTTGACGGTGACGGGAATGGAAACCGCGCCCTTCATCGCGTCGACACATCGCGCCACAAGCTCCGGCTCCGCCATGAGGCAGGCTCCAAAGCGGCCATCCTTCACACGATCCGACGGGCAGCCGACATTGAGGTTGATCTCGTCATAGCCGAACTCTTCGCCGATCCGCGCCGCCTGTGCGAGCTCGCGCGGATCCGACCCGCCAAGCTGAAGCGCCACCGGATGCTCGACCGCGTCGAACCCCAGCAGCCGCTCCCGGTCGCCATGAATGATGGCCCCGGTCGTCAGCATCTCCGTGTAGAGCAGCGCCCGCCGCGTCAGATGGCGATGGAACACCCGACAGCGGCTATCGGTCCAGTGCGGAGCTGCCCTTTGTAGCTGCCGTTGTCGTTCTTGGTGACGTATCCGATTGCGGTCATGGTCTTTGTCCCTTGTTCGCGAGGAGCCGATCCCCTCGCGATGGCTGGACCGTGATGGGAAGCGAAACGCCTTCGAACCCGCGTTGACGCGGGGCGTAGCGCATGCGGAGCACCTGAGCCGATGGCTTTTTTGGAGCGAAGCGGCCGCGAGGAGCCGGACTTGTCCGGCGGGGAAAAAAGCTATGCGAGCGAGGGTTTGGCAGGCGGAGCCCTTCCCATAGGTGACTCAGCCACGCGCAGGGAGATCGGACCCGCTAACACAGAAGGACAAAGGCCGACGCACGTCGGAATGTCTCGAGACGATGGCGCTCGAGGGCTACCGCAGTCTCTCATCAGTGCCTCGGCGTCGACATCATCCCCAACCGCGCCAAGGCCGCCGAGACCCGCTCTGACGTTCGTGACATGCCCCGGCGTATCGCGATCGCTACAGGTTGGACCTGCTCCGGCGAAACAGCAGCAAGGACTATGTGAACCTCGCCCTGGCAGCGCCAACCTCCGGCCTGCCAGCTCTGCCGCATTCTCGGCGGGCGGCCGGCGAGGACGACGACAGCGTCGTCGCCTTGATCAGGAAATCCACCGACTGACGCCAACGGTCTCCGCCAGCATCGGTCGCGGGGCCCTCTCGTCACGGCTTTCTCTTAAAGGCGTCCTGCGAGCACGGAGCCGCGTGTTGGAGACGGCTCACTTAGGATCGCCTTCTCTTGGGACTGCCTTCTCTTGAGATCGCTGTCTCATGGGGCAGCCGTTGCCTGGAATTGCCGCGGCAGCGATGCGACGGCATCGGTCGCTCTTCTCATGCAGCGCTATCTTCTCGAACAACGTCGAGCGACTCGAAAAGCGCGATCAAGCCGCCTCACTGTCAATCTTTCAAAACAGTGTTACACTTTTTTCTGTGCATACCGATTCCCGGTTTGCATCCATTGAGGATTGACGGAGGGCATATGGCTAAGAAAGCGAAGAAGGCAAAGAAGACCGTCGCGAAGAAGGCGAAGAAGGCCGCCAAGAAAAAGTAGTAGGTCTTCGGGCATTGAGACCCGCTTTCGCTCCCGCCAGAGGCACGCCCCTGAGGCATTTGGCCTTTGTGGACTTGCCACCTGATTGATCTCACGGCGATGGCTGGAACGATAGCTCGTCGTTAAGCCGGATCGTAGACGCGCCGGGCGCGATACGATCCGGCTTTGGCGTTTTGGCAATAGAGCATTGCAGGCTGCGTCAGGACGGCGTCGCTCTTTCCAGCCAATCAGAGCTTGTTCACGACGATCGTGAGGCACGACAGCAGTACGGCCGTTGACGTCAGTGCCGAGACGCTCACCACGACCTGAGCAACGCAAATACGCCTGAGCTTCACTGCATGCGGTTCGGGAAACGCCTTGAAGGGATCAACCATGGTCGGCTCCATGATGCGCTGCACGCGCTCTGCTTGGACCCTCCAATAGGCTGAGTCGTCAGAATCGCTTCCGGCTAAATTTCCACCTCGCCCGATTGACTCCAAGGCGACTCGGACACCGCAGAATTCGGGCGCAAATTGCGTCCTTGCGCCCGAATCGAGAGCGTCAAGGGCTGGTAAACAAAGGGTTAATCATCTCGCAGGCGCGGGCCGAGATAGCGATTATTTGGCGTCCTAATGACCGATCGGAAACGCCATGTAGCGCGGCACACAGGCGGCGGCCGCACGCGGCTCATCGAGGGCGCGGCTCAGGGCGCCCTCGCCTTCGCTGCGGCCGCTCGGTTGTCTTCGCTGAACGCGAGCAGAAAATCGGCGGCCTTGGAGGCTTTGCTTGCGGCCCGAAAAATTGCGCGGCTGTCGCTGCGGAGCACGTCCAGCCATGAACCGAGATAGTCGGCATGCCGGACCGTCGGCTTGATGGAGAGCGCGGCGCAGACAAAAGCGGCGGTCAACTCGGCGACCAATTCCTCATGGGCGTAAGGTTTCGAGCCGAAGGTACCCGTGAGGTCGCGGTTCAACCGGTTGGGATGGCCGGTCCAGTGTCCGAGCTCATGAAAGAGCGTCCGATAGAAGTTGATCTGCTCGAAGAATGCCGGCTGTGGCGGGATGTGAACGGTATCTGCCAGCGGCAGATAGAATGCGTCCGCGCCGCCGATGCGGATATCGGCAAGCGTTGCCTTGGCGAGCGCCTCGGCCTGCGGCACGAGCTGCCGCTCGGGCAGTTCGGGTGACGCGAGGCTGAGATCGGCCGGCAATTGGTCGCATTGATCCAGATTGAAAACCGTGTAGCGGCGCAGGAAGGGAATACTTGCCTCCCCCTCCTCCGCCTGCCCCTCTGTGCCTCGGCGCGCAGAATCTTGCGCGCGCTTGGGGACGAAGCGGTCGGCATAACAGACCGTCGTGCCATGCTCTCCTTTGCGTACGGTGCCGCCGAGGGCTGATGCCTGATTGAAGGTGAGCCACCTTTGAGAGGTGAAGCCGGATTCAAACATCTTGCCCCACAGGATCAGGATATTGATCCCGGAATAGGGATTGCCGGTCGCGGCATTGCTGGGCAACGCAAACGCCTTGCTCTCACCACTCGCGCCCCAGAGTCGCGCCCATGGGAAGGTGCCGGCCTCCAGGTCGGCGATGATGTGCGAGGTGATTTCTTCGTAAAGGCTCGGTTTTGTCATCGTCGTGCAATCACGCTTGCGGCCCTTGGTCATGATGATCTCCGTCAACTCTTCTTCCGCAACCTGCCCCCGGAAGGCGGGGTGGGCGGCGAAGAGCGACCGGAAAGCCCCGAACACTTGAGGTGGGCCGCACCGGAACGGCCGGAGCGCGAGCGGAGGACCGCGCCATCATCATGATCGTCCTGGAGGAGCAGAGAGGGGCGCGGTTGCGGCTCACCGGTTCGGGGCTATGCGGGAGCGCCGCCTACCCCGCCTTCCGGGGGTAAAAACAAGCGCCGGCCGCTTACGGCCGGCTTCATCAAAGAGCGCCTCCGGCGACAATTCTGCTGTGTGGATTATCGCGTCAAGTCACTCGTCAGATTTGGAGATATCGAACGACGACTCCATCATGGTCCTACGCCAGGGATCGAAGCCGGCAGGCCGAGACCGAAAGGGCTCGGGTTCATATGTGGACGGCCCCCGACTTGCAAGGACGGCTCTAGCAGCTTGCGCGGATCGCTTGCGCTCGTATGTCCGGCCTGTTTTCGGGTCTTGCGACCACCGGCCAAGATGGGCTCCGCGGACAGTGAGATCCAAACACGAGAGCGGCATTTTCTGCCGGTAAACCGAGCGGAGCATTTCACTGAGCGGCTCGCGCCGAACGTACCACCTCTTACTATCCTGCAAGTTCCGCCCTTAGCGTCAAACCTGCCGGTCTGGCGCCAAGCTCTGCATTTCGTTCAAGTCTATGTCGGCATCGGCATGACGCTGCTTGCAGGTCGAAACCGCTCGCCGCTGACCATCAGTTTCCAGGCAATCCGCGCCAGCTTGTTTGCCAACGCTATGGGCACTAGCTTCGGCGGCTTGCGTGCGCTGATATCTTTCAGCCAGGGCCAGGAGCGAGTTTCCGTCGGCGAATATCCGCGATCACAGCCGTCGCGCCAGCGACCAAAACGGTTCGCAACAAACCTGCCCGCGCCTCAACTTACGCCGTAAAAACCAGCTGCTCTGTCCCGTCAACGCCATGCAGCTGAAATACAATCTTCGACGTATCCAGGCCGGTGCGAACAATCGTTTCCACGGGCGGCTCCTTCGTTTGAGGTCAGCGACGACCTCATCTTGCCACGCGGTGTGGCGGAAGGGGGCCGTCCCCCCAACACGAGAGACCGCTGCGGGCCCTTGGCCGCACGCGTCTACGCGCAAACACCACTCCAGCCAGTCGAGAACCACTATGTGGCGTCATTGGCGATGATGACACCGAATTGCTGCGCGCCTCGTGGGGTGGCGCTGTCAGCGGGGCCTTTGCTGAGAGAACGTCGTGACGGGGAGAAAGTACACCGGTCGCTACCGACACGCACTGCCGGTGCTCGGCCCCACTAATGGAAGGTCGGCATGGCAAAATTGACGTCCAGGCGAATGTCTGTGGGCCATCGTGTCGTAATCGTCTTCAATTGCGTGTAGAAGCGCACTCCCTCTGGACCGTGGATATGATGACCACCGAACAGAGAGGCCTTCCAACCTCCAAAGGAATGGAAAGCCATGGGAACGGGGATAGCAACATTGACCCCCACCATGCCGACGCGTATCCGATGCGCGAATTCACGCGCTGCTTTCCCATCACGGGTAAAGATCGCAGTACCGTTGCCAAATTCGCTTCGATTGATCAGGCTGGCGGCAGCTTCGAAGCTTTCCGCACGCACGACGCAAAGCACCGGTCCGAAGATCTCTTCTCTGTAGATCGTCATATTCGGCTCAACTTGGTCGAAGAGAGAGCCCCCAATAAAATACCCCCCTTCGTGACCCTGCATCTTGAAACCACGACCGTCGACCAGCAGGTTTGCTCCCTGGGTCACGCCCGATTCGATGTAAGCGCAGACCCTCTCTAGATGCTGTTTTGTTATCAATGGCCCCATCTCAGCGTCAGGATCGGTCGCCGGTCCGATCCTGAGCGCATGCACCCTGGGGGCCATCCGCGCGATCAATTCGTTAGCCGTATGTTCGCCGATTGGCACCACCACGGAGGCCGCCATGCAACGCTCGCCTGCCGCTCCATAGGCCGCTCCCATCAAGGCATCCGCAACTTGATCCAAATCCGCATCAGGCATCACGATCATATGGTTCTTTGCACCACCTAGCGCTTGACAGCGCTTTCCGAAGCGGGCTGCCGTCTCGTAGACGTATCGAGCGATCGGCGTCGACCCGACGAAACTCACTGCCGCAACATCCGGATGGACTAAGAGTGCATCGACCGCTTGTTTATCGCCCTGAACGACATTGAATACTCCTGGCGGAAGGCCGGCCTCGGTTAGCCACTCGGCGAGCAGGATCGCGGCAGAAGGAACGCGCTCCGAAGGTTTCAATATGAAGCAGTTGCCGCAGGCAAGAGCGACTGGAAACATCCACATGGGGACCATCGCGGGGAAGTTGAACGGCGTAATCCCTGCCACGACCCCAATCGGCTGTCGGACCGAATGACTGTCAACCCGTGTTCCGACGCTTTCGGTAAACTCCCCTTTCAGAAGCTGCGGGGCACCGGTCGCGAACTCAACAACTTCAATGCCTCTTTGCACTTCGCCCATCGCATCAGCGAGCACCTTGCCATGCTCCGCGCTAATCAGAGCTGCCAGGCGTTCCGCCCTTTCCTCCAGAAGCCGCAAGAACTTGTTGAGAATTCGTGCTCGGCGCAGGGGAGTAATCTCCGACCAGATCGCGAAAGCCGCAGTCGCACTCGCAACCGCGCGATGAACGTCCGAGCCGGATGCAAGAGGTACCAATCCCGTGTGCTCGCCTGTCGCCGGATTGAAGACCGTTGAGGTCCGTCGACCCTGACCTACGCACCGCCGCCCATCGATGTAATGGCCAGTGTATTTCGCCATACCCACTTCTCCCTACCGTTACATCAGATTGTTCGGCCTGCCGAAGAACACTCCGAGAGCTTCCATCGACCTCAGCGGGCAACGAAAACCATGAGCCAAGAACTGTACCAGCGACGTCGCAAGTCACGCTCATCGTCTGGCCCCGGTCGCTCGATCCATTCAAGCGAGACTTCCGACTTCGCCAAAGAACAATAGATGGTCGCACATCCGAACGCCCCCTGATGAACGTCAGTACGTTCTCGTTCCGGTCGCTATTCGCTGCGCGTCGCTCCGACGCCGTCCATCCTCTTTCGTGATCGCTTAGTCAGATCGACCATCCTGAAGTGCTCGGGTGACACCAGTTCGTAAGCCCGCGCCGTGGCGAGTACGCCTGAGTCATTTCCTCGTGCGCCAACAAATTGCAGTCCAATTGGAGCTCCAGAAGCCGTCATTCCGCAAGGAACTACGCACGCAGGCTGCTGGCTCAGATTGATGGGAAAGCTGAAGGATGCCCACTCGGTCCAATGGCTAAGGCCACTACCTTCTGGCACATCTCGCCCGGCTGCGAACGGAGGAATGGCGGCGGCTGGAGAGACCAACACATTGTAACTCTCGAGCAACTCGTCCATGAAGGCGCCGAATTCGGCGCGAAGCACTTGGGCAGCCACCAGGGTAGCAGCGTTGTACTCACGGCCTTTCGCGGCGGCCAACAGGAAGCCGGCATCGTATACTTCGGAGGCAACTTCGCCCGCTGAGACGAGCCGATTGGCGGCCCCCGAAAACCAGTGGATATGGAACAGCTCAAGAAGATCAATGGAAGGCAATTCGACCGGCTCGACGATCGCTCCCCACTCCTCCATTCGCCGAACCGCAGCCGCCACACTCAATTCCACTTCCCTGTCGACGTGTCCTACAGGGGGAGTTGACCAGTATCCGATCCGCATCCCCGTAAAGTCCGCCTGCCGCTTCCCCAATCTTGGTAATTTGCCTGCGCCCTGCGCCCAGTCGCGCAAGTCGCGCCCAGACATCGCCTCAAGCATGGCTTCAGCATCGCCAACGCTTCGTGCCATCGGACCGATGTGCGCCACTGTTCCAAAAGCGCTGGGAGGATGAGCGGGCACACGTCCGAATGACGGCTTATGTCCGACTATGCCGTTGAACGACGCCGGAATGCGTATCGAGCCACCGCCATCGCTACCCAAATGAAGGCTGCCCGCTCCGACAGCTGCGGCTACCGCTGCTCCTCCGGAGGATCCTCCTGCCGTCATCGAAGGATCCCAGGCGTTGCGCGTCACGCCAAAGAGAGGAGAGTCGGTAACCGCCTTCCAGCCGAATTCCGGCGTTGTTGTCTGCCCGATGAAGATCGCGCCTGAGCGGCGCAGCCTCTCGACCGACGGCGCATCCCTTTCACACGGCGAAGCTGTCGTCGTGCGGCTGCCGCACCGAACCGACCACCCCTCGACCCAGACGATGTCCTTAATCGTTGTCGGGACGCCATCGAGGTCTGACAAGGGTGCGCCGGACCTCCAGCGAGCTTCGGACCGACGCGCCTCATTCCTAGCCCGATCCCGGTCGATAAACGTGAACGCGTTCAGCTCCCCGTTGACTGCCTCAGCTCTCTCCAAAGCGGCTTCGGTCACCTCAATCGGTGACAATGTCCCCTTCTTATAGGCGGAAAGCACCTGGGCTGCATTCAGCCCACATATGTCGGTCCCATCAGGCGGACTGAAGACGTCCATAGACACTGCTTTTCCCTCTCTCACAGTCAGGAGCGGTCAAACTCGGCTCCGTCCGGCGAGCATTAGGAATTTACGAGCTGGTCATAAAATGCATAATTTGTAGAAAGACCATCGATCAACTGTAGGGAACGCCTTGTGGATCTTACGATTCGGCAAATTCGATACGTAAGCGAAGTCGCCAGGCTTGGCAGCATGCACGCAGCATCGGTGAGTTTGCGGATCTCGCAATCGTCGATCCTTGCGGCGATTGAACTTGCTGAAACCGAAATGGGCGCTCGAATCTTTGAGAGGCGTCCCTCACGCGGGGTCAGAGTAACCCCGGCGGGAGAACGCTTTATCTGCGCAGCCCGCTCGATGCTGACCGCCGATGCAGAATTCAAAAGGACGATAGCTCGCTTGGGAGGACTGAGCACGCCGGCAATCCGTATTGGCTGCTTCAATCCTTTCGGCGCACTTTTCATTCCCGACACACTGAAGCGCTACATCGAGCGCGTTGGGCCGGTTGAGATTTCTGTGCTCGAGGGAGACCAGTTGCAGTTGCGAGAATGGTTCGCAAACGGAGCGGTCGACCTGGTCGTAACTTATGATATCGGACCGCACTTCAAAGAGAACACAACACGCGTCTGTAAAGTACCTGCGCATGCGCTAATTTCGCGATCCGACCAACTCGCGCGTCAGCCGGCCGTATCTATCGCAGAATTGGCAACTCGGCCTTTGGTTCTGTTGGATTTGCCACAGACCGCGCTGTATCTCCTTACATTGTTCGATGTGCTGGCAACTCAACCAACGATCGGCTTCCGCACGCGCAACTACGAGACTATCAGGACCTCTGTTGCGTGCGGGTTTGGAGTTTCTGTGCTCAACATGCCCCCACTGGGCCACGCTTCCCCGGACGGCACTGAGCTTATCCGGCTGCCGATAACTGACGATCTGCCCGCACCCACGCTCGTCATCGCCGACGTTTACGGATCGAATAAGCCCGAATACGTGCGAGTCCTCATCGACGTTATCCGTGAGTTCTTTCGAGATCTCGGCCCGCACGGATTCGCTATCGCAACTTTGAAGAATGAAGAAACGCTTTTCGACGTTTAGCCAACGTCCCTTTTGGCGCACTTGGCTACAGACCGACAACTACCCCATGCGAGCGGGAGCACACCTCACTCACGCCCCTCAACCAAGGGGCAAGTTTAGCGATCCATCCCGGCCCGCTCTTGACCCAGTGCAGACATTGCTCCACCGAGCCTAGCAATCACTTTTGGCTCTCTTCCGCCCCTTGGCCTATGTCGTCGTGCGCAGACCGACCGCTGGCTTCAAATCCTCGGCTGAAGCGTCGCCCCCCTGATGATCCCGGTGTCTTCCGCGCCCATCGGCGTGAAATCGACGCACATGTCTGCTCCCGGGATCGCGGCCGCACCGGCCCGGGCGACAGCGAGATCCTGTGTGCCTGATCCGGAGCCCGCCGCCACTGCGCCAAGGATGAACCCATCGACGCGGATCGGGAGACCACCGATCAGATTGGTCCAGCGATTTTCATGCGCGAGAGTGACCTGGATTTCCACGTCCGCGTGAGCGCTGCCGGTCGGCGAGCCAGACAGTGCCGACGTCCGTGCCTTGTTGATGGACGAGGTCACGCTAAGTCCCTTCGAGCCGTCCATGCGCCCGAACGCCAGCAGATTGCCGCCGGTATCGACCACTGCGATGCACATCGGCTGTCCAATGCGGGTCGCCTCGCCGATTGCCGCGTTGAGCACCTTAAGCGCGCCTTCGAGGGTCAGCGTCCGTGCTTCCTTGATGTCGGTCATGCCAGTCCAATCGAGAATTCCCGCGCCAGGGTGCGCGCTGCTGCGACCAATGCCGCATCGCCGCCGCGCCAGCCAATGAGGGACAGCCCGACCGGAATAGAGCCGGATGTAGCGACGGGCAGGCTGACCTGTGGAAGGCCCGTCAGGCCCGCGATACCGGTCAGGTCGACAATCCGCTGTACCGCCGCGCGAATGTCCGACAGGCGCGCGTCGCGGCCTATCGGCAGAATGGGCGAGGTCGGCAGGCACAGCATGCGGCGCCCCTCGAGCAAATCGTTGAGCCGCTTCGATACGCACTCGCGGAAAGCCTTGGCGGCCGAGAGGTCACTCGATTCAATGCGGCCTTCGTCGGCAAACGCGCCGGCTACCTCCGACGAGAAGCGCGGGTTCACGCGATCGATCCAATCCCGAAACGTGGCGTGGAATTCACACTTCTGCAGGATGCGCTGGTGGCGCGCCCAGTCGAGGAGCGCGCCTTCGGCCAATGGCGACGCGGTGATCGCCACTGCATCGCGCATCCGATCAACAACCGGCTGCAAGGCGCGCCTTACCGGCTCGTCGGCGATGGCAAAACAGTCGGCCGCAACGACGATCTCGCTGGGCAAGACATCGGGCGCCTGCTCTCCGAGTAGCACCGCGCCGACCCGGCCGAAAGTCAGGGCATCGCGAGTGAAATAGCCAACGGTATCGAATGATGGCGCCTGGGGCATCATGCCGGCGATGGAGATACGACCATGAGTCGGACGCAGGCCGTAAATTCCGCAGAAACTCGCGGGGATGCGCACTGAGCCGCCGGAGTCGGTACCCAAGGCAAAATCAGCCAGGCCGCCGGCAACAGCGGACGCGGAGCCGCTCGACGAGCCGCCCGGTACACGGTCCGGCGCGCGCGGGTTCAGCGGCGTGCCGTAAAACTTGTTGATGCCAAGCAGCCCGAGCGAGATCTCGTCGGTGATGGTCTTGCCCGTCAGCGAGGCGCCGGCGCCCAGCAGAGCGTCGACGGCCCAGGCGTCGGCCTTTGCGATCTCGTGGGTGGCAGCCCAGTCCGGATTGCCGCAGCCGGTCACGCCGCCTGCAACATCGAACAGGTCCTTGACCGCGAAGCTCAAGCCCGAAAGTGGCCCTGAGCCGTGCGGCGCCCGTTGGATGATGGGGCCTGGAACGAAAGCGCCGAGCGTGTCTTGCACGGTGTTTCCCCGATGAATGGCAAGCGCCCCCGTTCGAGCGCGCTTGCCGTCCTCTCATTCCTTGTAGAGTTTGCGGAAATCCGGATGCGTGTGAAACCAGTACTCAAAACCCTTGACGTTCTTCTGCACCGCATAGTCGGCAAACCGCGTGTAGAGCGGGATGCGAGGCAAGTCGGTCATGACGATGTCGACCATCTTGTTCAGGCTTGTCTTGTAGATCTCGGGATCGCGGGTGAAGCGCGCCTGGTCAATCACCTTGTCGAGGTCGGGATTGACGTAGTTGGCAGTGTTGAACACGGAGTTGTTGCCGCCGTGGAAGGTCCAGAAGAAGAAATAGTCGGGGTAATCGAGCCAGCCATAGAATTCGGCGATGACCATCGGCATCGTCTTGCTGGCCATCTGGGCAAACCAGTTCGAGCCCGGGACCTTCTCGATCGTGAGTTCGATGCCGATCGTCTTGAGCGCCTCCTGGATCAAGATGGCAGTCGGCTCGCGCACGGTGGATTCGCTGAGATCGATCGACAGCGTGGTCTTGAAGCCGTGGGGGAACCCGGCCTCGGTCAACAGCTGCTTGGCCTTCGCAAGATCCTGGCCATGCTTGATCGGAACGGGCCACGTCGCGTCGGGATAGGGTTTGTCAGGGTCACCACCGAACATCGGCTTGGCGCGGTTATAGAGCGCGGAGCTGACGATCTCCTTGTAGGGGATGGCGTAGGAGATCGCTTCGCGCACCTTGGGATTGTCGAACGGTGCGATCTTCACATTCATATCGACGAACACGAGGTCGTTCTGCACCGGCACGCCGATGATCGTCACCTTCCCCTGCTCTGCCAGTTCGGCATAGTCCTTCGGCGGAAGGCCGACCGACATATCGACGTCGCCCTTCTCCAGCAGCGCGCGACGCGTACCGGCCGAGGCGATCTGCCGATAGACGACGCGCTTGAGTTGGGGCAGCGGGCCGGACTTCCAGGCGTCGAAGCGGGTAAAAACAGTCTGCTGGCCGGGCGACCAGGACTCCACCTTGTAGGCACCGCCGCCGCAATCGTTGCGTGACACCCACTCGAACGCCCACGGGTCTTGCGCTGTCGCGTGCTTCTTGGCCAGCTCGGAATTGACGATGACGGGCACCGGCACGACGAGGTCAGGCATCGTCAGCTTGTTGAACTGATCGAACGTCGCCTTGAAGGTGTGATCGTCGACCACCGTGAACTGTTCGGGCTTGACCAGGGATCCCGCCGCCATTTGCACCGCCGGAAAGCCGCCGGCGGCGATGGCGCGATCGAACGACCATTTGACGTCCTTGGCGGTGACCGGGCTGCCATCGTGGAACGTCGCGCCCTTCCGCAGATGGAAAATGTAGGTCTTGCCGTCCTCGCTGGCTTCCCAGCTCTCGGCCAGCTCTGGCGTCATGACCTTGGCGTCGTAAGATACCGTGCCGTCGGCCAGCTTTTTCTCGCCGTGGCTGACGAGCCGGTCGTAGGCCTGCCACACCACCATGCGGCTGTGATCGTTGGCGGTCGGCACCATCGTGTCGAGACCGTTGGGGCCCATTTCGGACACGATCACCATCGTGTCCTTGGCAATTTCGGCCGCGCGCGCGGAAGCGCCGGGCCAGACAACGGACGCTGTGAGCAGCGCCGCTGTAGCGAGACTACGATCGAACTTCATATCGCGCGTCCTTTCTGGATTTCGGTTGAAAAGTCGAGGCAGCGTCAGAGGCCGAGATCGCCCAGCAGTTTCGGCCATTTGTGAGCCCACGGACGCGCTTGTTCGAAGGCGCCGGAGGCGGCGAGCACGGTACGATCCGCCAGATGGCGACCGATGATTTGCATGCCGACAGGCAAACCGGTTTTGGTGAAGCCGGCGGGAATGGTCGCTGCTGGCTGGCCGGTCAAATTGCAGATGAAGGTGAAGCAGAGCCAATCGCCGGTAGAGACCATCTTCTCTTCGATGATCTCGGGCCCCTGCATGTAGAGCGGGAATGCCGGTACCGCGAGCGTCGGCGTGATCAGGAGGTCGTAGTTGGCCATGAACCGCCACATGCGGTTGCAGACCATCTGCCGGATCATCTTGGCGTCAGTGAATTCTTCGGCCGTCCATTGCCGCTGCAACAAGCCGACAAGGTGCGGCGACATTTCCTTTTCATGCCCCTTCATCATGCGGCGCATGCCGGCGAGGTCGGTGTCACCGGCGACGATGGTCCAAAAATGCGGAAACGGATCTTCCCATCCCGGATTGGCGCGCTCGACCGTGCAGCCGAGATCGGTCTCGAACACGCGCACCGCTTCAGACACGACGCGGCGGACTTCCGGGTCGACCGGCGCATAGCCCCAGTCTTCGCTATAGGCGATGCGAAGGCCCTTGATGCTCTCCTTCACGGCGCCGACATAGTCGAAGTCGGCGGCCGGGATGGAATAGCGATCGCGCGGATCGGGTCCGGTGATCACCTTCAGCATCAGCGCCGAGTCGGTCACGGTGCGGCTCATCGGGCCGACGTGCTCGAGTGATTCCCAGCTCGAGACGCCGGGATAGCGTTCATCCCGGCAACCCGGGTAGAGCGGCACCCGCCCCATCGAGGCTTTGATTCCGTACAGGCCGCAAAGCGCGGACGGAATGCGGATCGATCCGCCGCCATCGGAGCCAATTGCGAAAGGCGCAACGCCCGCCGCGACCGAAGCTCCAGAGCCGGCGCTCGATCCGCCGGATGTCATGTCGAGATTCCAGGGATTGCGCGTCGCCGGAAACACCGGGTTGTGGCCGACGCCGCTGTAGCCGAATTCCGGCACGTTGGTCTTGCCGATGATGACTGCGCCGGCGTCCTTCAGCCGCTCGACGACAATGTCGTCCTCATCCGGCACGAAGTCCCGGTAGAGCGGAGAACCCATCACCGTCAGGATGTCCTTGGTGGCGACGAGATCCTTGATTCCGATCGGTACGCCCGCCAGCAGGCCGGGATCCTTGCCGGCTGCGATCTTGGCGTCGACTGCCGCGGCCGCGGCGCGCGCCACGTCGGGCGTCGGTGTGCAGAAGGCATGGATGTGCGGTTCGAGCTTCTCCATGCGGCGCAGAACGGCTTCGGTGACCTCGGCGGCGGATAGCTCTTTGTTCCTGACCTTAGCCGCGACGGTCGCGGCGTCCATGCGGCAGATCTGATTGTCAGCGCTCATCGGTTCCTCCATCGGGTGAAAGAGCGAAGTGGCAGGCGGCGAAATGGTCCGGGCCAACCGCGCGAAGCGGCGGCATGGCCTTGGTGCAGATGTCGGCCCCTTTGGGACAGCGGCCGTAGAAGCGGCAGACGTTGGGGTCCGGATCGATCGGGCTGCTCGGACTGCCGTCGAGTCGGGGCCGCGCTTCACCGCGCCGTGCCGGATCCGGGATCGCGGCGACCAGCGCCTGCGCATAGGGGTGACGGGGTGAAGTGAAGAGCGTCTCGGCCGGTGCGATCTCGACGATCTTGCCGAGATACATCACGACCACGCGCGAACAGAGAAGCCGCACCACGTTGAGATCGTGCGACACGAACAAGTAGCTCATCGCCAGTCGCGCGCGCAGGTCGGCGAGCAGCCGCAAGATCACGGCTTGCACCGACACGTCGAGCGCCGAGGTCGGCTCGTCGAGGATCAGCAGCGACGGCTCGACCGCAACGGCGCGCGCGATGCCCACCCGTGCGCGCTGGCCGCCCGACAATTGATGCGGGTAGCGCTGCAGCAGTTCTTCTGGCAGTCCAACCAGCGCGGCGGTGGCGCGAACGCGGCTGTCCAGCTCGGCACCGTTATTCATGCCGAGTAGCCGTTTCAAGGGATCGGCGATCGCCTGGAAAGCGCGGAACGATGGATTCAGGCTTTCGGTCGCGTCCTGGAACACCACCTGAACACGCCGCCGGCTTGCCGAGGACGCGAACTTCGCCTGCGCAATCGCGGTGAGATCCTCACCGCCGAGCAGGATCTGGCCCGCCGTGGGATCGATCAGCCGGCCAAGCAGGCGAACCATGGTGGATTTGCCGCAGCCGGATTCGCCGACCAGGCCGACGCTTTCACCGGTGCCGATCGTCAGATCCACATCGTCGACCGCGTGGAGCCGGGCGCCGCGCGGCGCCCGCTTGATCGGGTATAATTTGCACAGCGACCTGACTTCGAGCAGCGGCGTCATGACAGGGGAAACCGGCAGCGCACGACATGCGCGGGCGACAATTCGGTCCAGGGCAGCTCCGCCTCGTCGCAGATTAGCTGCCGCCGCTCGCAGCGTCCGCTGAAGCGGCACGGCGGCAACGCGCCGCGCAGATCGGGCAAATGGCCGGGAATGGAGTTGAGGTCGTCGAGACGCGATTCCGGGACGGGCGTGGCGGCGAGCAACTGGCGTGTATAGGGATGGGCCGGATGATCGAGCAGCGCCTCGGTCGACGCGATCTCGACGATGTGCCCGGCATGCATGACGGCGATCCGGTCGCAATATTCGCCGGCGAGCCCGAGATCGTGAGTGATCAGCAACGTCGACATCCGCGTCGAGCGGCTCATGTCCCTGATCAGGTCCATGATCACCGCCTGAGTTGTCACATCGAGCCCCGTCGTGGGCTCGTCCGCGATCAGGACCGACGGTGTGCAGGCCAGCGCCATGGCGATCATCACGCGCTGGCACATGCCGCCCGAGAGCTCGAACGGATAGGCTTCCGCCCGGCGTTCGGGATCGGGAATGCGAACTCGCGCCAGTGCTGCGATTGCCGCTTTCCTGAGATCACGACTCGGCAACCCGGCATGCTCCTGCAGCACGTCCTCGATCTGCTTGCCGACCTTACGGATCGGATTGAGCGCCGTGCGGGGGCTCTGGAAGATCATCGCCATCTCGCGTCCGCGCAATTCGCGCATCGCTTCCGGGCGCGCCGCCAGAAGATCGATGCCGCCCATCGTGATGTTGCCTTTGGTGATCTGCGCCGCCTCATCGTTGAGGCCCATGACGGTGTAGGCCGTGACCGACTTTCCGGATCCACTTTCACCGACCACGCCGACGATCTCACCGCGGCCGACCGACAAGCTCACGTCGTCCAGCGCCCGCACCACGCCGTGACGGGTGCGAAACTCCACTGACAGATTGTCGATCTCGAGCTGCGCCATTACACGCGTTTCCTCGGATCGAGCAGATCGCGCAGTCCGTCGCCCAGCATGTTGAAGGAGAACACCGCGAGCACGAGAGCGGCGCCCGGGAACATGAAGGCCCACCACTCGCCGGAAATGATGTAGCTGGCGCCTTCCGAGACCATGATGCCCCATTCCGGCGTCGGTGGTCGGACTCCGAGCCCGATGAAGGACAGGCCGGCGGCATTGAGGATCGCCCATCCCATGTTGAGCGAAGCCTGCACCATCATCGGCGGTAGAACGTTCGGGACGATATGGTTGAGCAGGACGCGCAGCGAGCCGTTGCCGCCCATGCGCGCCGCCTCGACATAGCCGAGCTCGCGCCGCACGTTCACCTCGGCGCGCGCGAAGCGGCAATAGAACGGCAGATTGATGATCATTGTGGCGATGATGATGTTGGCGACGCTGTTCCCGAGCGCCACCACGATGCCCATGGCGAGCACAAACAGCGGGAACGCCATGATGGTGTCCATGGCGCGGCCGATGATGCGGTCAGTCCAGCCGCCGAAATAGCCGGCGAGCGAGCCGAGCGCCAGGCCAACCACGAACGACAGCGCCACCGCCGAGACTGCCATCCCGAGGTCGAGGCGCGTCGCGACGATGACACGGCTGAGGATGTCGCGTCCGAGCGCGTCGGTCCCGAACGGATGCAGGGTGCTGGGCCGCGCCAGTTTGGTGGTGGCGGAGGTGACCAGAGGATCGTACGGCGCGATGTAAGGTCCGAAAATCGCGCACAGCGCCAGCAGCACCAGGATGATCACAGCCATCAGCGTCAGGCGGTTTTCGCCAAAGGCATAACCTGTGTTGCGGGCGAGCGTGACTATACTCATCGCTCAGCCCTCGAACCGAACGCGGGGATCGACCAGCGTCGCGAAAATGTCGACGGCGAGATTAAGCAGCACGTAAAGCACCGCCATCATCAAGACGAAGCCCTGAACCGCTGCGTAATCGGACGCGATGACGGCCGAGACCGCGTAGGCGCCGACACCCTGCCAGCCGAACACCTGTTCGATCAGGACGTTGGACCCGAGCAGGAAGGAGAACACCATACCGAGCACGCTGCTGACCGGCAGCAGCACGTTGCGGAATGCGTAGGTCATCAGGATCTTGCGCACCGGCAAGCCGCTGGCGCGCGCAGTACGGATGAAGTCGCTGCCGAGCGCCTCCAACATGGCCGCGCGCGTGATGCGCGCGATCGGCGCCAGCGCGAACAGGCCGAGCGATATCGCGGGCAGGATCAGCTGAGACAACGACGCGCGGAGCACCGGCCAATCGCCCGCGATGAGTGCGTCGATGGTGTAGGCCCCGGTGACGTGCGGTGGCGGCGAGAAGGCGATCTCGTTCAGGCGGCCGAGCGGCTGCGGCGCCCAGCCGAGCAGGAAATAGAAGATGTAGACGAACAGCAGCCCGACGAAGAACGTTGGGAAAGCGGCGCTCACGGTGACCAGCGCACGGCAGGCGTGATCGACGCTTCCGTTGATGCGGGTCGCGGCCCACACCCCCATCGGGATGGCGATGCTGATCGCGAACAAAAGCGCAAAGGACGACAATTCCAGCGATGCAGGCAGCCGCTCGAGCAGATCGGTCAACACCGGCTGTCCCGTGGTGAGCGAACGGCCGAGGTTGCCCTGCGCGAGGTCACCGACATAGTGCACGAACTGCACTGGAAGCGGGCGATCGAGGCCCAGCGTGGCGCGGATGTTCTCGATCGATGCGGCGTTCGCGGCGGGGCCGGCGAAATACGCCGCCGGGTCACCCGGCAGGGCGTGGGAGATGAAAAAGGTCAGGACGACGACGCCGATCAGACTCGGGATGGTGCCTAGCAAACGTTTCCAAACGAAAGCCATCAGCGGTTCGCCTGCCGTTATTCGCCGGTGCGACGGCCATGCCGGAGCGCATCAACGTGGTCGGGCCCCATCGACGTCGGATACAGCCAGGGGCAGTTGGCATGCATCACAGTCATGCCCGAGTTTAAGCAAGCGTTATGCCAGCTCGTCTTTCGGAACCTTTGGGTGCGAGAGCCAGCGGATCAGCTCGTTTTACTGCGAAGCAGGCTCGCGCGGGCGCAGGAAATGAAGTGGCTTTGAAGCAGCCTGCTACAGTTTTCGCCACATGCATGAAATTCATGCACCGTGAGCCTGATCGCTCGGCTCAGTGAACCTGGGGGGTATTGACCCAGACGATCCGCGCTTCGTCCGGCCCGACGTTGCGATAGCTGTTGGTCAGATACGCCTTGAAGAAAAAGGAATCGCCTGCAGTCATCAGATAGGTGGTGTCGTCGATGGTGAGCTCGATGGTTCCGGACACGAGATAGCCGACGGCCTCGCCCTGATGGGTAATCAGATCGATCTTCTCGCCTCCCGGGGCCACCACGTGAACATTGGCTTCGAGCAGATTTCCGGCGGCTACCGGCACCAGCCGCTCATACACGACGCCCGTGCCACCGCGCAGCGCATCAACAGGCACCTTGAGCCGATCCTCGGGCTTCTGCACCAGCTTGTAGTCGTCGATCCGCAGGCCAAAGAACGAGGCCATGTCGCGGTCGAGCGCGTCGACCATCTTGGCGAGCATCGGCAGCGACGGCATGACCTTCCCGGCCTCGATCTTGGAGATCATGCTCTCGTCGCATCCGACGACCTGCGCCAGGTCTCGCATTCGCAGCCCCTTGGACAAGCGGGCACGCCGGATACGCGGACCAATATTCAAGGTGTTGTTTTCAGAGCTCACGCAGCATTTTCCAGCCAGTTGGACGGGAAGTGTATGCATTATAATCACATGATTTACCAGCATGCTGGGGCAAATCTAAATGGAAGTTGGGCGAACCGAACTCTTCGCCAGCCTACGGGCGAGGCTCGCCCCCGACCTGACAAGCGAGAGCCGTTGGCTTCTACCGTCCAGGCGACCTTGGGGTCTCGCCAATTTCAACCGCTTCGCCTCAAGGGGCTGCCCGTCAAGCCAAGGGCCGCGAGCCAAGTTAAACAGGCCGGGTGAGCGAGCGGTAACTTGCTGGGTCGACTTCTGGCCCGAACGCGAAGCCCGGGCCGGCTCTGAAATCGCCGGGTTGTCGCGGCAGATCGGACGGGACCGGCGGCGATTAGGGCAGCGCCTGTTGACCCGAAGCGGACGAAACGCCAATACGTCGACTTACATATGCCTCCGCCTAGCGATCAGCGCATAACCAGCGAACCAAGACAGCCAGCTGCGGCACAGGCTACGAGCAGATCAGTCAGCATTGCCTGACTTGCACCTTACCCGGCGGAGCGTGACCCGCGTCAATTCGGATGATCGACCGAGCCGTAACGCGAAGCCTGGCCATAGGGCCGTGCCGTTATTCACGTAGAGCGTCATCCCGTCCACGTCGTATTGACCCGAGACGTAACCCGCGTTGGCGCGCGCGGCCAACCTGTCGAGCCCTAGAATCAGTCCTCCGTGTGTATGTCCGGACAGTTGCAGAGCCACGCCAAGCGCCGCGGCGTTTCGTGCGTCACCTGGCTGGTGGTCGAGCAGAATGAGAGGAGCACCTTCTGGAGCGCCTTCAAGGACTGCAGCGAGATCGCGGTCGGGATGTCCTCTATGGCGCGACGCCCGGTCGGTGATGCCAGCGAGGACCAACTTACCGCCATTGCGCTCGAGAACGATGTGCCTGTTCTCGAGCGAGAGCAGTCCCAACGCGCCGAAGTGCGCCATCCATGTGCTGTAGCCGAAAATGTATTCGTGATTCCCGGAGATCACGTAGACGCCGTCGGGCGCTCTCAAGTCCCGCAACGGCTCGATGTCGGCGCGTCGCGCTTCGAGCGTGCCATCGATCAGATCTCCCGTGATCGCGATTAAGTCCACGCCGAGCTTGTTTGATCGCTCGACAACAGCGCGCGCCCATGATGCTGGAAAGAGGCGGCTGATGTGAAGATCAGTGAGTTGCAGAATGGTGTAACCGTCGAATTGCCGCGGAAGTCCGGAGATGCAGACTTCGACGTCCTTCAGCGGCGGAATCCTCATTGCCTGATGGACGCCGGTCGCAGCCGCAATCGATGCTAACCCAGCCAACCCGTAACGGACACCGTCGGGGGCACTCAGGGGCCCGCCGTGGATCAGCAACCCGAATAGAAGTCCGGCATCAAGCATCAGTTGAAGCAGCGCCAGCAGAACGAGCGCGCCGAAAGCCCAGTTGAAGATAGCGACCACCGGTCGCGGGAATTCCGGAGAGAACACAGAGCCTGACGAGAGCTTGCTCCACCGGTGAAACTGCAATGCGACCAATGCAAGCGCTGCCATTACGAACTTGATCGACAGCGGCAACTGCAGCGGCCAGATGAAGCGGGTCAGGATAAGGAGATAGACCAGGCCGAATAAGAGTTGAGGAATGAGTTTGCTCCGGATTTGATCGGTGCGGCATTCTTACACAGAACCAGCGCGACAGCGGCGCCCCATAGCCGGTTCTTCAGTTTCCGAAGGTTGTGGCGAGCATCGATGGTTTTGCCGGGAATTTCTTCGCGGCACATCCCGCTCTGAGTCCATTTTGGCAAGCCGCATTCCGGATTTCAGAGCCACCTTGGCAGGGAGGCCCAGTTCGCTTAGTGAGCAAAACCTTCCATGTTAACAATATCTTACAGCACTCTTCAAAAACACAAGGGTATTTTTCTCCCGTCGGCCGCCCTGCCCGGTTGTTCGTTTTCTCTGGTTCGGCTGATCGCAATTGCCTGTAGCTACGCTTGCACGGAACTTGCATAAATTCTGGGCGACATGGACGCCGCATGAACCTCATCAGTCTCGACATCCGCATGCTCCGGTCGCTGATCTCGGTGGTCGAGACCGGCAGCATCACTGAGACCGCGCGACGGCTGGGCCGCACCCAACCGGCGATCACCCTGCAATTGCAGCGGCTGGAGGAGCTCACCGGCAAGCAGTTGTTCGAGCATGGCGGCCGCAGGCTGACGTTGACCGATGATGGCAGCACGGTTCTCACTTACGCCAGATCCATCCTGAGGCTGCATGACGAACTGATTTCGCAACTTGCGTCACAGGAGATCGAGGGCCATGTCGTGCTTGGCACGCCGGATCTCTACGCCGCCTTCATGCTCCCCTCGATCCTCAGCGTGTTCCGAAAATCCTTTCCGCGCGTGCAAGTCCAGCTCAACTGCGCGCTGTCGACGCCACTGGTCGGTCTCGTCAAGCGCGGCGATGTCGACATCGCTTTGGTCACACGGATGAATGATTTCACCGGGGGCCAGGTGGTGCGGCGCGAGCAGTTGGTTTGGATGACCGGTGATCAATCCGCCGCGCACCAGGAGCGCCCGATTCCGCTCGCGCTCTTGCCGCCTGGCAACATCTATCGCGACTATGCCATCGATACGCTAGAGCGCGCGAATCTGCGCTGGCGCATCGCCTGCGTCAGCGAAAGCGTCGGCGGCTTGCAGGCCGCGGCGTTCGCCGGCATGGCCGTCACCGTGCTCGGCCGCAGCGCGCTGGTGCCGACGATGCGCGAGATCGGTCCCAACGAGGGCCTGCCGCCGCTGCCGAAAATCGAGCTGCTGCTCTACAAATCGAGCGGCGCGACTTCGAAAGCCGCGACCGCACTGCACGACTACCTGGCGCACTATCTGCGCCTCGACGAAGAGCTCAGCGGCCGCGGCGCACCGATCGCGTTGTCCTAGCACTACGCCTTCGCGCGCGTTCGCCCTATCTCGTTGAGCGCCAGCGACGGCCAAAACTTTGCCCAGGGCTGCGCCTGCTCGAACGCCGCAGCGATGCGGAAGATCGTGGGCTCGTCGAGCCAGGGCGCGATGATTTGAAGACCAATCGGCAGGCCATCCCGGTCAAAACCGCAAGGCAAAGTCGCGGCCGGAAGGCCAGCGAGGTTGATTGGCCAGGTGAAGGGCGACCAGCCGAGATGCGGATCGACCTGCCTGCCGTCGATCTTGCCGACACCGATCTTACCGGCCTCGAACGCGGTCACCGCAACCGTTGGCGTCACTAGCGCATCGACCCGCTCAAACAGCTTCAGGAATGCATTGCGCGCCTGGCCGCGCCGATAGCTGGCTTCGATATAGTCCGTGCCACTGTAGTGGCGGCCGGCGGTAACCACGTCGCGATAATCGGCTTCCGAACTGGCCAAATCAGCCGTGGTCTTTGTCGCAACCGCCGCCGCCTGCTCTGTGAAGGCGATCGGCTTCAGCGTGTGTTCCAAGATGCCGGCATCGAGGCCCGGACCATCGATAGTGACCTGTGCACCGCAGGCATCGAGAACGGCGATCGCCTTGTTGAACGCTGCGCGCACATCGGTGCTGACCGCGGCGTAGCCGAGATCGGCGCTGGCGCCGATACGAACGCCATTCAACGGAACAGCGTTGGTGTCGAAGCGACGGGACGGCACGGGCAGACTTGCGGCATCGCGCATGTCGTAGCCGGCGATAATTTCCAGCGTGAGCGCGGCATCCGCGACCGTCCGCGTGATCGGTCCGGTGTGCGCGAGCGAGGCCCAGGATGGCGGCGAGAAACCGGGCGAGCGCGGCACGAGGCCAAAGGTCGGCTTCAGCCCGAACACGCCGCAGAAGGATGATGGAACACGGATCGATCCGACGCCGTCGGTGCCGATCGCGATCGGGCCGCAGCCCGCGGCAACGCCCGCGGCCGCGCCGCCGCTCGAGCCGCCGCTGGTGCGACCGGGATTCCAGGGATTTCGCGTGGTACCCGTGACCGGACTGTCGGCCGTCAGCTTGTAGCCGGACTCGCAAGTCGTAGTCTTGCAGGTGATGATCGCGCCCGATGCCTTCAGCGCCGACACCACCGCGGCATCCACGTCGGGCACGAACGTCTTGTTCATCGGCGAGCCGGCATAGGCTGGCACGCCCGCAACAAAGACGAGGTCTTTAATGGTGACCGGTACGCCGGCGAGTGGCCCCTTGGCCTCGCCCGCGCGCATCTCCTTGGTGACGCGGTCGGCTTCCGCCCTCGCCTGCCCGTACATCGGCGTCACCACCGCATTGCAAGCCTCATGCGTCGCTTCGAGCGCAGCTATCGTATCGTCCACGACATCACGCGGAGTAAACGTCTTGCGCCGATAGCCGGCCATGATCTCGGTTGCAGAAAGCGCGCCAAGGCCAGTCGGCGCTGGCGGGAAGGCCGTTCGGCCGGAACCATCAGTCATCATCAACCCTAAAAAGCTAGCTGAGCGCCGCGTCGACGGCACGTTTGGCCATGACCGTGACGAGATGCGCACGGTAGTCCGCTTCGGCATGGATGTCGGAGGTGAGGCCGTCGGTGTCGACCTTGATCGCCGCGATCGCGGACGGATCGAAATTTTGCGACAGCGCTTCTTCCATCGGCGGCACGCGGAACACACCCGACCCTGCTCCAGTCACAGCCACGCGAACGCAGTCGGAAAATTTAGCGACGAACACGCCAACCAGCGCATAGCGCGACGCCGGCGCCTTGAACTTTGCATAGCCCGCCTTGAGCGGCACGGGAAAGCGGATCGCGGTGATGATCTCGCCCGGCTCAAGCGCAGTTTCGAACAGCCCGACGAAGAACTTTTCGGCCGGGATCTCACGCATGCTGGTGACGATCGTGGCACCGAGACCGAGCACACCGGCCGGATAGTCAGCCGCGGGATCATTGTTAGCGACCGAGCCGCCAATGGTACCGCGGCTGCGTACCGCAGGGTCGCCGATCATCGCGGCCAGCGCCGCAAGCCCGGGGATCTTTGCCTGCACCAGTCTCGAGGCAGCCACAACCGCGTGCGGCGTCATCGCGCCGATCGTGATGGTGGCGCCGTCATCGTTGATACCCTTGAGAGATCCGAGCTTCGACAGGTCGACCAGCGCGACGGGATTGGCCAGCCGCTGTTTCAGGGTGGGAATCAGTGTCATCCCGCCAGCTACGAGCTTGCTGTCCTCAATCGAGGTCAGCAATCGTGCTGCGTCGAAAATCTCGGCCGGCTGGTGATAGGCAAACGGCTTCATTGTTGTCCTCCCTATTCCGCCGCGACCGGCAGCGACGCATTTTGCAGCAGGCGCCAGATCCGGTTCGGCGTCGCCGGCATGTCGACATGGGTCACGCCCAGATGCGACAGCGCATCCACCACCGCGTTGATGACGGCTGCCGGCGAGCCGATGGTCCCGACTTCGCCGCAGCCCTTCACACCCATCGGCGTGTGAGTGCAGAGCGTGGAGTGGGTCGCAACCTTCATCATCGGCATGTGATCGGCCCGCGGCATGCAATAATCCATTAGCGAACCAGACAAGAGCTGGCCTGAGCCCTCGTCATAGACCGCGCTCTCAAACAGCGCCTGGCCGACACCCTGGACGATGCCGCCGTGCAACTGGCCTTCGACGATCATCGGATTGATCACCGTGCCGACGTCATCCACGGCCGTGTAGTTGACCAGTGTCACCGTGCCAGTTTCCGGATCGACCTCGACCTCGGCGATGTGGCAGCCGCCGGGATAGGTGAAGTTGACGGGATCGTAGTAGGCCTGCTCCTCTAGCCCTGGTTCCAGCACTTCCAGCGGATAATTATGCGGCACATAGGCAGCGCCCGCGATCTCCTCGAACGACTTGATGCGGTCCGTACCCGCGACTGAGAAGTTTCCGGCCTCGAACTGGATATCGACTTCGGAAGCCTCGAGCAGATGCGCCGCGATCTTCTTGCCTTTCGCAATCACCTTGTCGGTCGCCTTGGACAGCGCCGCGCCGCCGACCACCAGCGAGCGGGAGCCATAGGTGCCCATGCCGAACTGCACGCGATCGGTGTCCCCGAACACGATGTCGACATTCTCAAAGGAGACGCCGAGCTTCTCCGAGACGATCTGCGCGAACGTCGTCTCATGGCCCTGGCCGTGATTGTGCGTGCCGATCATGACCGTTACCTGGCCCGTTGGATGCACGCGCACCGTGGCGCTCTCATAGAGGCCACCGCGCGCGCCGAGCCGTCCCGCAAAACGCGATGGCGCCAGGCCGCAGGCCTCAACATAAGTCGAGTAGCCGAGCCCGCGGAATTTTCCCTTGCTGGCCGAGGCCGCCTTACGGATGCCGAAATTTTTGACGTCGGCCGCGACCAGCGCGCCGTCGAGGCACCCCATCGGATCGCCGGAATCGTACTGCACCAGCACCGGCGTCTGGTACGGATAGGCCTCTTTCGGAATCATGTTACGGCGGCGGATCTCAACGCGGTCGATGCCCATCTCGCTGGCTGCGACATCGACGATGCGTTCCAGCACGAACGTCGCCTCGGGTCGGCCCGCGCCGCGATAGGCGTCGACCGGCACGGTGTTGGTGAACACCACCTTCACATTGCAGTAGATCGCGGGCGTGGTGTAGACACCGCCGAGCAAGGGCCCATAAAGATTGGTCGGGATGTTCGGCCCGAACGTCGAGAGATAGCCGCCCATATTGGCAAGCGTGTTGACGCGGAACGCCAGGAATTTGCCGGTCTCGTCGAGCGCGAGTTCGGCCTCGGTGACATGATCGCGGCCGTGACGATCGGAAACGTAGCCCTCCGAGCGGCTCGCGACCCATTTGATCGGCCGCATCACCCGCTTGGCGGCCCAGGTGATGACGGCCTCTTCGCCGTAGTGGAACTGCTTGACACCAAAACCGCCGCCAACATCCGGAGCGACCACGCGCAGCTTGTGCTGGGGAATGTTCAGGACCAGAGCGCCCATCAGGAAGCGCACGACATGGGGGAACTGGCTGGTGGTCCACAACGTGAAGCGGTCGGTGCCCGGCTCATACTCGGCTATCGCGGCACGCGGCTCCATCGGGTTGCCGATCAGGCGGTTGTTGACCAGGCTCAGCTTTGCGACATGCGCGGCCTTGCGGAAGGCGGTCTCGACCGCGGCCTTGTCGCCGAGCTCCCAGTCGCAGCAGATGTTGTTCGGCACATCATCAAACAGTTGGGGTGCGCCCGGCCGGACCGCCTCGAGCACGCCCACTACGGACGGCAGGACCTCGTAGTCGACGGTCAATAGTTCCGCTGCCGCATTGGCCTGCTCCGGCGTATCGGCAATAACGAAGGCGACCATGTCGCCGACGAAGCGCACCTTGCCCTGAGCCAGCATCGGGAACGGCGGCTCCTTCATCGGCACGCCCTTGGCGTCCGAGATGCCCCAACCGCAGGGCAACGAACCCAGTCCGTCAGTCTTGACGTCGTCGCCGGTCAGGACAGCAATGACCCCGGGCGAAGCCAGCGCCGCACTCTTATCGACGCCGCGCAGAATCGCGTGGCCATGCGGAGAGCGCACGAACACGCCCGCGGTCATGCCGGGACGCTTGATGTCGGAGACGTAATTGCCGCGGCCGGTCAGGAACCGCTGGTCCTCCTTGCGCTTCGGTGAGGCGCCAATGCCAATCACATTGCCCATGGTCACTCTCCTTTGGCAGCGTTCATGGCGGCAGCGCCGGCCATCACTGAGACGACGATGTTCTGGTATCCGGTGCAACGGCAGATATTGCCCTCGAGGCCGTGGCGGACGTCCGCCTCCGTCAGCGTTGGCTTCTCAGTGGCGAGCGCCACCGCCGTCATCAGCATACCGGGCGTGCAGAATCCGCACTGGAGGCCGTGATGTTCGCGAAACGCCTCCTGCATCGGATGCATCCGATTCGAGCCGGGTTCACTCCTCAGCCCTTCGATCGTCAGCAGCGTCGCGCCGTCGAGCGCAGGCGCGAGCAGCGTGCAACTCTTCACCGGGAGGCCGTCGAGATGCACCACGCAGGCCCCGCACTGGCTGGTGTCACAACCGATATGCGTGCCGGTCAGATTGAGCTGCTCGCGCAGCAGCTCGGCGACGAGCGTCGCCGGTTCGACGTCAACGGTGGTTGGCCGGTCGTTGAGAGTGAAGGATATCTGCACGGTCATACTCCTGTGCGCGATGGGGTCTTCAGGCTAGTGGAAGTGCGCTGCCCGTGGCCCATGTGGCCATGACGACATCGCCGACGGTGAACGGATCTGCGAAGAAGGTCTTTTCCGGCACATAAGCCACGAACTCGTCGTCCGGCACGGTGTCGAGCATGACCTTGACGAAATAGCCCTGATATTCGATCGCGAGCACGCGGCTCGGCAGCGACGTGCTGCAGCCGGGCGGCAACTCCCGGCCCGGCCTGACCAGCGCGACGTCGTCACGGCGCACAGCGATATCAACCTTGTCGCCCACGGAGACAGTCGAGCGCGCCTGGAGTGGCACTTCGATTCCTGAAGGCGCGGCCTGTGCGAGTGTAAAGCTTGCACCGTTGACCTTCTCCACCCGCCCCGACAGCACATTCTGACCGCCCATGAATTCGGCGACATAACGGTCGTGCGGGTGGGCGTATACGTCGCGCGCGGCCCCCGCCTGCTTGATCTTGCCCTGCTCCATCACCACCACGAGATCGGCGAGCGCAATCGCTTCGAGCTGGGTGTGGGTGACATGGATGAAGGTGATGCCGAGCTCCCGCTGCATCCGCCTGAGCTCTTGGCGCATCTGTACGCGTAGCTGCTCGTCGAGCGCGGAGAGCGGCTCGTCGAGCAGCAGCACGCGCGGCTCTGTGATCGCCGCGCGCGCCAGCGCCACACGCTGCTGCTGACCGCCAGAAAGTTGCGCCGGCAGGCGGTCAGCGAATTGCGTCAGCCGGACCTTCTCGATCATGACGTCGGCGGCGCGCAGGCGATCGGTCTTCGACATCCCGCGCACGCGCAACGCAAAGGCTATGTTGTCGCGCACGGTGAGATGCGGGAACAGCGCGTAGGACTGGAACATCATCGCCGTGCGCCGCTGGGCCGGCGCAAGCCCCACGACGTTCTGGCCACCGATCACGATCTCGCCCGCGGTCGGGTCCTCATGGCCCGCAATCATGCGCAGAATCGTGGTCTTGCCGCAGCCTGAGGGGCCGATGAAGCAGCAATAGGCTCCGTCGGCGATCTTGAGGTTGACGCCGTCGACCACGTAGGTCGCTCCGTCAAAACTCTTGCCGACGCCAGCCAGTTCGATATCACCGCGATCGCTCTTCATATTCCAGCTCAGCCCTTTGCGCTGCTGCCGCGCCTCTTCTGGATCAGCACGATGCTGCCCAGGCTCGCGCCAATGACGATGAATGAGACGATGGTCGTCACCGTGCCGAGCGCGTAGAGCGAGGGCGAGGTGACATTCAGCGTCATGCTCCAGATTTCCAGCGGCAGCGTGTTCAGCGAGCCCGCCGTCTGGAGGCTGCGCGCGAACTCGTCGTAGGAGAGCGTAAAGCCGAACAGCGCCACCGCGACGATGCCGGGCACCAGCACCGGGATCATCACCAGCCAGATCGACTGCCAGCGACTGGCGCCGAGATCGTAGGCCGCTTCCTCCCAGACGTGATTGAAGCGCGACATCACCGCGAACATCACGAGCACGCCGAACGGCAGCGTCCAGGACAGCTGCGCGCCGAGCGCCGAGGTGTACCAGCTGGCGTTCAGTCCGAGCGCCTGAAACAGCAGGCCGGTGCCAAGACCGAGCACCAGCCCGGGCGCAACAAGGCTACCAATCATCATGTAGAACACGACGGTGTCGCCTCGAAAGCGCTTGCGGAAGCCGAGCCCTGCCAGAAAGGACACCACCACTGTGATCACGGTGACGATGACCGCAAGCTTGATCGAGCGGTCGAATGAGCCCTTGACGTCGCCGGTCCGCACCTGCGTGAAGAGATCGACGAACCAATGCAGCGAATGGCCCTTCATCGGGAACACGAGGCCGCCGCGGATATCCTGAAACGACAGGACATAAATGCAGAACATCGGCCCGTAGAGCGCGATCACGTAGAACCCGAATAGCGTCGCAAGAACGTAGAAGGTCCAGGGCCGGCCGCCCTTGCTCGGTGCGATCGCCTTCCTGGTCGCGGGCGCGGCCGTTTCGGGCATGTCGGCGAGGGCGGCGCTCATCGCGCGATCTCCTGCCGGATATCAACCGTGCGTAGGATCAGCGCGACGACCGCAACCAGCACGAGAGTCAGAAGTACGGCGCTCGCCGCCGCGGTCGGATATTGCAGCACGCCCACGTCCTCGTAGAACGCGCTGACCACCGAGGCCGAACCGCCGCCGGACATCACTTTCACCACGAAGAAGTCGCCCATTACGATCGAGACCACGAAGATGGTGCCGAGCGCGATGCCACTCTTGGACATCGGCACCACGATCAGACGCATGATGTCGAAACGGCTGGCGCCGGCGTCGATCGCGGCCTCGATCAGCCTCTTGTCGATCCGCGCCATGGAGTTGAAGATCGGCACGATCATGAAGATCGTGAGCTGGTGGACATAGGCGATGACCACCGCAAGGTCGGAGAACAGCAACACCTCAAGCGGCTGGCGGATTACGCCTAGCGTCAACAGCGCCTGGTTGATCAGGCCTTCCTTGCCGAGCAGAGGAATCCAGGAGATCATCCGGATGATGTTCGAGGTCCAGAACGGCACCGTGCACAGCAGGAACAGGCCGATAGCAAGCAGCTGGTTACGGACGTGGAAAACCAGAAAATAGGCGACAAAAAAGCCGATGATCAGCGTGAAGATCCAGGTCAGCACCGTGAACTTGATAGTCGCCAGATACAGCTTCAGCGTCAGCGCCGAATGCAGCACATCGACGTAGCTCGCCAGCGTGAAGTCGGGCGTCAGGCCGCCAAAACCGTCAGTGGCGAAGAAGCTCGCCGCCAGTACGACCAAGATAGGCGCCACGAAGAACGGCACGAGCACCAGGACCAGCGGCGACACATAGAGCCAGCCGGCGAGATTGTCGCGTGGCGAAGCTTGAGTTGAAACTGGACTCGGCTGCATATCGGCCTCGAACTCGGTCTTCTCGCACCGGCGCGCGACCGCGCCGATGCTGTCGTCAGGTCGGGAAAGCAGGTTTCAGGCCACCTTGAAATCGTTCCAGCGCTTGTTCATGTACGCGGCCTCGTCCATCAGCGTATTCCAGCACGAGATGTTCTTGACGCGGTCCAGGAACGAGCCGCCGTCACGCTTGGTACCGGTCTTCTCCATCGGCACGCCATAGGGATCGTTGACCACCTCGGGCGCTGGCTGGCCCTCGTACCAGAACGCCCATTCCGCCGGTGTGAGGAACTTCTTCGCGGTCGACGGCACCGGGCTGTAATAGCCGTAACGCGCAACGAAGCCGCCCTGCCAGCCCGAGAGATACCAGTTGAGATATTCGTAGGCCGCGTCGAGCTTCTTGCCGGACAGGTGCTTCATCAGGCCCATGCCGTTACACCAGCCGCGATAGCCTTCCTTGCCGTTCTTGACGTTAACCGGCGCGTAGACGCAGGGGATTTCCTTGACGCGCACGGCGGCGACCGCCGGCGACCACATGGACTGGATGACCACCTCACCCGCCGCCATCAACTGCACCGACTGGTCGAAGGTGGTCCAGGTCGCTCGGAACTGGCCCTGCTTCTTCAGCTCGATCAGCTTGTTGCAGGTAAAGTCTATCTCCTCCTTGGTCATGTTGCCCTTGTTGCCGTACTTGATCAGCCCGGCGCTTTCGAAGCAGAGCGCGGCATCCATGATCCCGATCGCGGGAACGTCGAGAATCGCAGCCTTGCCCTTGAACTTCGGATCGATCAGGTCCTTCCACTCGGTTACTTCATGGCCGACAAGGTCGGGCCGATAGCCGATGGAATCGGCGTTGTAGACCTGCGGCAGGAAGGTCGCCCATTCCGTGACGCCGTCATGCAGATCGGTGGAGTCGGGCTTGGAGACATACATCGCCTCGTAGGGCGAAATGCCCTGACGCGGGATCTTGTGACCGTCGATCTCGCCCTTGGTGAAGATCGGCAGGATGTTGTCGAACTCCTTGATTTTCTTGACCTCGATGCCCTGGATCACGCTGCGCTTGGCGGCGAGTTTGGCCTGCCAGCCTTCAAGATCGGCGATATCGACCGTATTAGGCTGGCTTATGAAGCGGTTGATGGCAGCGGAGGTATCAAGGTTCTGCATCGTCACCTTGAAGCCGAGATCCTTGGCCGCCTGGTCGCCGATCGCCTTCACCACCGAATAGGAGACGCCGACATGGCGGAGCTCAATGTCCTTGATCTCCTGCGCCCAGATGGTCGGGAATCCGCGGATCGCATCCGAACCCACAGCTGCGCTCGCAACTGCCGCAGCACCCTTCAACATCGTGCGCCGGCTCAGCTTTTTCGAAGACGTCACTTCCGTTCCCGCCGGATCGGAAGTCGATGTCCGCTTATCCCTGTCAAGCATGGCAACCCTCATTGGTTACGATGAACGCCCGCACCGATCGCCATTGACCGGCTGCGATGTGATCAATTGCGCTCAAGGCTATTGACGGGATTTCGCGAAGTAAAATTGGAAGTAAAAATTCGCCGCATAAACGCGGCTAATGGATTTGTCTGCTGCATCAGCTTTTGGCAACGCGCATAAGAAGGCGCCATGGCTTGTATACAGCCCGCCCCCTGATCGCTCAGGTCGCGTCAAGACAGCAGACAGATCGTATAACGCCTGCGTCGAAGAGCGACCGGACAGCCCCGAACGCCAGAGGCAGGCTGTACCGGCGCGGCCGGAGCGAAAGTGGAGGGTCGCGCCAAGGACACGGTGTTCACAAGGAGCTGACAGGGGCGCGGTTGCTGCCTTCCGGTTCGGGACAATACGGGCGCCGCCCCCGCCTTTAGGAGCAACTTAATGGCTGTTTGCGGCCGGCCCTGCCAGAAGGTGTTTCACACGTCGTTTCCGGCTCACAGACTAATGCGGCTTGGTCGTGAGCTCAGATTTTGCCTCCGACTCGTTTCTCGTTCGAACGAGGTCCACATCGTTCGAAAATACTCTTCAGCACAAACGTCGCACGCGTCCGGTTGGCGCGGACCTTGGCGTCAGGGATCGAAGCCGGAAGGCCGAGACCGGACAGGGCTCGGTTCACGAGAGCCCGGCCAGCAAGCGAACGCTTGCGAGGGCGCCCAATCAAGGCAGCAACTGCCGGATCCTGTGTGTCATCGCCGGATCATCGAGAACCACCGCCCATTCGAACAAGGCTTGGCGAATTGTGGTGGTAACGATGCCGTGGTGCGCCAAGCGATCTGCGACAAACTGGCGGTCCGTCTCCCTTCGCGCAAACGCGAGATCCGAGAGTAGTCGCATTTCGTAACCCCGTTTAGCACCCTCAAGCGCTGCGATCAGCACCTCTTCCTCCAGAAACCCGCCACCGAGAAAAATGATACCGACGTCTGCCTCCGCAAAGTGAGCGGAAAATCCTGGGTCGCGCCACGGCGACAGAGCGTCGGACTTGAGGTGTTCGATCGAAGCCGCGACCTCCACCGGCAGCAGGTCTGTCAGATATTCGCCGACTGCGATCGACTTTGCGCCAAGAATTTCGTGACAGACCGGGAGCAGCGTCAGGCTTCCACCGCAGCGGACAGGGAAACGCTCTGCTACTCCCGCCGTACTGCCGCGCGCGAGGTTTAGCAAGACAACGCGACTCTGGCGGGGGTCTGCCAGCACAAGCGGGCTCCTTGACGCGCGGTGCCGCGCCCGATCACGCGGCTTTGCGGCCTTCGGGCTGATTGCGCACGACGGGCCCTTCGAGCCCTGCTTGGCGGTACATCGCCTCAAGCGCCAAATCGGAGTCCCGGAGATATCCCGCAAGCGCGGTTGTCTGGCCGAGCTTGCGCGGCTCCGTCAGCCTTTCCAGCGGCCAGCCGGCGCGTCTCAAGATGCGCTCCATCCGCACATCCGTAACGGTCACGATTGCGTTTGCACCTTTCGCCCGCATCGTTTCGAGCATTGCCGCGAACAGTACGAACGTCGCACGATTGATTCCGTGTGGGCCAAGCTCAACGGCTCGATCGGTATCCACACAAAACCGCGAGCTCTCCAGAATGAGCTCGCTCCTCGGCGCCTCTTTGTCGCCAAGCAATATTGGAAACGTGTCCGCGAGCATGGTGGGACCGGTGGTCGAAAGCAGCCTGACACACCCCAGGACGTCATAGTCGTCGGAGACGACCAAGACATAGGTCGGTGCCAGCGCATCGTAGATGTCGATCTCCAGATCTCCGGAGACTGAGACCGTCCAATCCAGACGATCCCTGAAAACACGACGGCGCAGGCGGAACATCTGCACCAAGAGGTCGAGTTGGGATCCGGTTTGACGATGATCGAGAGTAACAGCGTGCATGGCAAGCTCCGTTGAGGGAAAGCCCACCAGACCAGAGAGCGGCGCAAGCAGCGCCTGTGTTATTTGACAGGTTCACAACCAAACAGAAGCTTACGCCAGCGAGAGCCAACTCAGCGTCAATTTTCCCACAAGATAGCGGATTGCGATACGCGCTGGCGCGTCAATATAGGGATCTGAAGATGCCTCGTTGCGTCAGGGCAACAGCCGTCGCCGGATCGCCAGCGCAACGCAATGGGTGATCGAAACCGCGTCGAGCTTGCGGCGTGCGTTTTCGAGATGAAATGCCACTGTGCGCGCGGTGACGCCGACAAGCACGGCTGTCTCGGACACTGTCTTGCCGAGAGCGGCCCACGCAAGGCATTGGCGCTCGCGCTGGCTGAGGATCTGGCCCTCCCGCCGTGTCTGGTTCGCGGGGGCTCGCCCACGCAGATGCGTATGGAAATAGAGCCCGAGCAGTTGCACGATGTCATTCGACGTCGCAAGCAGGAGGTCCGGCTCCATCAGGGCATCATCGGTCGCGACCGTAAAGGCCGCCATGCGGCCGAACCCTGCCCTGATCGGCACCGTTATTCCGGACTTGATCCCGAATCCCGTTGCTTCCTCAAAGAAGCGGGATTGCTCACGGTTTCTTGGACGGGTTGACCCGGACGATGCTCCCCAGGTGAACATCGCGTGTTCGGCTCTGGCGCGGAGCACGACCGGATCGAGCCGATGATAGCGGTGGCGCAGATATCGGCTCGTCCAGGATTTCGGGTAGGACGAGATCAATTTTTGCGAGCTGTCGACAATACTGAGATAGGCAAACCAGCGAAAGCCGAGACCATGGGATGCTCGCGTGGCAATCCGCTCGAATTCGTCCTCGTCCATGGCCGTCTGAAGGGCGTCAATAAACTCCTGAAAGATGTTCTCCGTCCAGTTCATGATGGGCTGGATCCGACTGTTGCGCTGACGCGACCGGTTGATCCCTCAGGGATCGTTCTTTGAGCCCGAAACTCGGTCTGCGCGCATACGAGCCACGGCCTCAAGCCGCGACGGCTTGAGGCCAATTCTTGACGTCAACGCAGCCCAAGTCGGCTTGCTAATTTAGAGACGGATGCAGGCATCCCAGGGAGACAGCCCTCCCCAATTGACACACACGCTCTGTCTTCGCATGTAGCCCTTCCAGGCATCCGAGCCAGCAGTGCGTCCGCCGCCTGTCTCCTTCTCGCCGCCAAACGCAGCGCCGATGTCGGCGCCGGTCGTCCCCATATTGACCCTTGCGATGCCGCAGTCGCTTCCCGCGGCAGACAGGAACAGCTCGATATTGGATAGATCCGTGCTGTGAATGCCTGACGAGAGCCCCTGAGGTACGCTGTTGTTGATATGAATGGCCTCCTCAAGCGTATCGTAGATAAAGACATAGAGGATCGGAGCAAAGGTTTCCTTCTGAACAGAAGGCAAGTCGTGAGGCAGGTCTGTAATCAGCGTTGGCTCGACATAGTAGCCGGGACGATCGATACGCTTTCCACCAAAGATGACCTTTCCTCCAGCATCCCTTGCGTTTCGAACGGCCCTTTCAAAAAGCATCACTGCGTCGCGGTCCACCAGGGGGCCGACAATCGTTCCCTCCTCCCTGGGATCGCCGACCGTGATCTGACCAAAGGCCTGCTTCAAGAGCTCGATCAGAGGTTTCGCGACCGAACGTTGGACAATGACGCGTCTTGTGCTCGTGCAGCGTTGGCCGGTCGTGCCGACGGCACCGAAGGCGATGCTCCGCGCGGCCAGCGCGAGGTCAGCGGTCTGGTCAACGATACATCCGTTATTGCCTGAGCATTCGAGCAGGTAGCGGCGGCCCAACGTGCTGCCCACGACGTCTGCAACCCTCCGGCCAACGGCACTTGATCCGGTGAACGATACCAAAGCGATGCGCTTATCGTGGATGAGCAGCTCCGCTACACTGTTATCGCCGGGCATGAAAAGCGAGAAGACACCGTCGAGCTCGAGCTCGTTCATCGCCATATTGCAGATCTGCTGCAGGCCAAGCGCGGTGAGTGGCACTTTTGGACTAGGTTTCCAGATGACCGTATTGCCTCCGATAGCAGCAAGGAAGGCATTCTGGGCCCAGACCGATGCCGGGAAGTTGTAGGCTGTGATGACGCCGACGACGCCCAGCGGCAGCCATTGATCGTACATTCGGTGCTTGCTGCGCTGCGATTGCTGAACGAAACCATACATCATGCGCGATTGACCCGCCGCCATCGCAGCCATGTCGATGACTTCGCGGATTTCGGCCTTGGCCTCGCCAATCGCCTTGCCTGTGTCGAGGACGATGAGCGCAGCAAGGTCGTCAAGGTACTCTGCAGCAAGTGAACCTATCCGCCCGACCAGTTCTCCTCGCCTCGGAGCAGGAACGGTTGCCCACTCGGTTTGCGCGGCCTGAGCGCAGCGAATGACGCGCTCGTAGTCGCGCTCGTTGGCGCCAGCGATTTGGGCTACGACCTTGTCTTGAGCCGGGTCGACCGCATCGAACGGGATCCTGCCATCGGTCGGGCTCCATCCGTCGCCATGCGCGTACGTCCCGGAATTCAGAAAGCCGATATCGAAATTCTTCAGTGCCCTCTCAAACATCCCAGCCTCATTTAGTTATTTAACCAACCTAACTATATTGCTATAGATGCGTCACCTGGATGTCAATCGGACCGCGACTCGCATCACGACGTCAAAGGTGAAATCGAAAGCACGAAGATCGACGCGCGGCGGCTGAAGGCAAAAGGGCAAGGCGTCGTTCAGGCTCATTCACAACGGAGGAACATTTGAAAAGTCTCGCGCTCACCCAATACCGGGCTCCCCTCGAATGCGTCGAAACATCTACGCCCGTCCCGAAGGGCAACGAAGTCCTTCTCAGGGTCAACGCCTGTGGCGTTTGCCATACCGACCTTCATATCTGGGAAGGCGGCTATGACCTGGGCGGGGGCAAGATGATGAAGATGTCCGACCGGGGACAAAAGCTGCCGCACACCATGGGCCACGAGGTCGTTGGCACGGTGGTAGCGGCGGGCGAAGACGCCATGCGTCTCGCTGAAATGGGCAGAACCTATTTGGTCTATCCTTGGTTTGGATGTGGAGAGTGCCAGGTCTGCAAGAGCTCCGACGAGCATCTGTGTCCGACTCCGCAATATCTCGGCGTATTGCGCCCAGGCGGCTATGCCGACCACGTCCTGGTCCCCCACCCCCGATACCTCATCGATATTCCCGCGATCCCGCCGGAGCAGGCTGCGCCCTATGCGTGCTCGGGGCTGACGGCGTATTCCGCCCTGAAGAAGCTCGGCCCCGACCGCCTGGGAAAGCCAATCCTGATTGTCGGGGCCGGCGGGCTCGGCCTGATGTGCCTTTCTCTGTTGAAGGCGATGGGGCGGTCCGGCGCGATCGTTGCGGACATTGATCCCGATAAGCGCAGTGCGGCGCTGGCAGCAGGTGCCATTGCAGCTCTTGATCCTACGAAAGATGACTTTGCCAAACTCCTTGCCGAGAGCGCCCAGGGAGGCATTCATGCGATCATCGACTTCGTCGGATCGCCGGCTTCATGGGATCTCGCCATGGCGACCCTCGCCAAGGGCGCAATCTATGTAATCGTCGGTCTCTTTGGCGGCGAGCGCACGCTATCGCTGGCAACAATGCCCTTAAGGGCCATTACGGTGTCCGGCTCATTCGTTGGTAGCCGACGAGATCTGATCGAGCTGATGGGTCTGGTGCGGACAGGCGTGGACCAAATGCCGATTGTGACCAGGCCGCTTGATCGGGCTCATGAGACACTGTCCGATCTCAGGGAGGGCCGCGTTGTCGGACGAGCTGTCCTGGTGCCGGATCATCCGTCGTAATGGCAGTGGCTGGACGGTGCCGATGATCCGGCACCGTCCAGCCGTGTTCAATCTGCGGTACGCTGATCAAACAGAGTCCAGTGTCCGCCTTTGGCCTCAAGTACGTAAATGGGCTTGATCGCGTCACCATTCTCCCGAAATGTGATTTTCCCACCAAGAGCCGGGTAATCCTTCATTTTCCGCAATTCGTCCCTGACAGCGGTGCGCTCAGCAGCGATTTTGGACGGCTCGCCCGTCACGCCAGCGCGCTTCATGGCCTCCGCATAGAGGTAGACGATATCGTAGCTGGATATATCAGTCTGATTTGGCACCGTCCGGCCGATTTTGGCGGCTTCTGCCCGGGTCGCAAACGACCTTGCAAAGGCCCGGACGGCATCGTTGAGATCGCTATAGAAGGGTGAGCCAATGATCGTCCCCTCGCCCGCATCTCCAAACCGGACCGGCAAGTCGGGATCGCCGACCGTCGTGCCCGCGAACAGGCGAGCGCTAACGCCCTGCCGTTTCATCTCCTTGGCCAGATTGATCATGGCCTCGGGGGGAGCCCCAACGCCGACGATATCGGGCTTCAGCTGGGCGAGCTTCGAGACCTGAGCCGACATGTCGAACGCCTTGTACGGAAAATCGACGAATCCGCCGACGGGGACTTCGACTTTAATCAGCGCCTCCGGCAGCACCGTGGTGCCGACCGCCTTGGATACGGCGTCGTCGGTCGCGTAAGCAATCGCCGCAGTCCCCATGCTGAGATTCTTGGCGCGCATGGCCTTGAGAACCATCTCGATGACCAGGCCTTCATCGACAGTATTCCGGAAAGCATACTTGAATGGGGCCGCTACTCCAGGTGCGGAAGATGACATCGACATCTGGACGATCCCGAGCCGTTCTCCGGCCGAAAATGCCACGCGCGCCTCGCTCGACGAGAATGGGCCGACGATGGCAAGGGCCCCGTTGTCACGAGCGAACTGCTCCACCGCGAGCACCGATTGCTTGGGGTCACCGGCCGTATCGAATTTCACGAGCCGGATTGCGGATCCGTTGACGCCGCCGGCGCGATTAATCTCGTCAACGGCCATATCGACGGCAATTTCGTTTGCGTTCGCCACACTTACGAACGTACCGGTCCTGGCCATCGACAACCCGATGACCAACTCCCTTTCGTGCCCATACGCCGCCGACGCAAGCGCGCTTGCAATTGCGATTCCCGCCAGAATTCTTCTGCATTTCATGAACGCCTCCCTGCTGACTTCCTCTTGTGATCAATCTCCGTAACCTCGCGAGCCGCGCCCCCGAGATAGGCTTCCTGAAGGCGAGCGCTGCCAGCGATGGCGGCAGCATTCCCCTCGAGGGCCACTCGGCCCAATTCCAGCACTGTCGCGCGGTGAGCGATCCTCAGAGCATTTGCGGTGTTCTGCTCAATCAGCAGCACGCTGAGCCCCTCGCGATTGTATTCCCGGATGAGCTCGAACAGCTTCGAGACAAACAAGGGTGACAGGCCGAGGGATGGTTCATCCATCATCAGGAGTTGTGGTTTCGCCAGCATTGCGCGGCCGAGCGCAAGCATCTGCTGTTCCCCACCAGATAAGCATGATGCATCATGATTTCGGCGCTGCGCGAGATTTGGAAACCGATCATAGATGCCATCGATCTCACGCCGTACGGCAGTCTTGTCCTGCCGCATATGGGCGCCAAGAAGCAGGTTTTCTTCGATCGTCATGGACACCAGGATCCGCCGGCCCTCCGGCACGAGAACGAGCCCGGTGTCGATGCGACGGTGAATCGGCCAGCGGGTGATGTCCGCGCCGGCGAAAGTAATCCTGCCATTCGCTGGCGAGACCATTCCGAGAATTGAATGGAGCAGAGTGCTCTTGCCGGCCCCATTTGCACCGACAACGGTCACGATCTCACCATGCGCGACTTGCAGCGAAACACCGATGAGCGCCTCGACCCGCCCGTAACACGCCGACATTTGCTCAATGTCGAGGATCAATCCGCTCATGCCGCCTGCTCCGCCCCAAGATAAGCTTCACGAACTTGCTCATCCGTCCTCACCTGGTCGAATGATCCTTCTGCGATTTTGCAGCCAAAGTTCAGCACGACAATTTTCTCGCAGACCGATCGGATGAACTGCATGTCGTGCTCGATCACGAGAAGGGTTACTCCCCGCTCCTTCAGAGTATCGAGATGGCTATGCAATTCGCGTGTTTCCGATGCATTGAGACCCGCAGCCGGCTCGTCGAGCATCAAAACCGAGGGCGACGACAGGGTTGCCCGGATGAGATCCACGCGCTTGCGGATCCCGTAAGGGAGCAGACCTACGGGTTCATCGGCATACTGACCTAGACCGAACGCCGAAAGCTCGGCCTTGGCCGCGCAGATCCACTCGTGATCCCGAACCAATCGAAATGGCCGCATCACATCGAAAGGCCGCGTCAGTGTGACGTGCTGGCCGATGAGCAGATTATCGATCACTGACAGACGGGGGATCAGACGGATATTCTGAAAGCTGCGAGCGATTCCGCGCTTGATTCGATAGCGTGACGGAAGATTCACGATATCCGAGCCGCGAAACCGAATGCTTCCCGAAGTGACCGGGTACACACCGCTGATGAGGTTGAAGACGGTCGTCTTCCCGGCACCATTGGGACCGATCAGTGCGGTTGCTGTTCGCTCCGGCACGTCGAAGGAGAGCTCGCGAACGACTTCGAGACCGCCGAACGCTTTTGATAGATTTTGCATCGAAAGGAGCATGCTCATGACGCGGTTGTTCCGCCCTGCACTGCGGCCTGCGTGCGCCGACGCGTCAGTCCACGAGTGATCAGCCCTTGCGGACGCAGGGCCATGAAGAGGATGATGAAAAGTGCAAAGATCGCATATCGCCACTGCGAGCTGGACCTCAGTGCTTCCGGCACAATCGTGAAGATCGCGGCACCGACGAGAGGCCCCCAAACCGATTGAGTCCCTCCGAGCAATACGTAGAGCACGGTGTAGGTGCTCAGCATCACGCCGAAGTACTGCGCCTCGACGTAGTTGAAGTAGTGCGCATATAGTGCCCCACCTACGCCGGCGATGGTCGCGCCAGCAGTCAGTGCGGCGACACCAAGGGCCTTGACATTCAGGCCCAGGAGGTCGGCGACCAAAGGATCATTCTTCACGGCCGCGAGATAGATCGGCACTCGTGTCGTCGACATCAGACATACGAGCAAGACGACTACGACCGTCACGGCGACGACCGTAAAGGCCTCGATGTGGGTCGAGACGGGATAGCCGGCGGCACCGCCGACAACTTCCAGATTAAGCAAAATCGCGCAGATGACCTGTCCCAAAGCAAAGGTCGCAAGGGACAGATAAATGCCCTGGGTCCTAAGGATTGGCATCGCAACCACGAACGCCAGGATTGCCGCTGTCCCCCCGCCAGCCGCTATAGCGGCAAGGGCCGGCCATCCGCACATGTTGGTGAGATATGCAGAGGCGTAGGCCCCGATCGCCATGAATCCCGCGATTCCGAGATTGAGCTGTCCCGCGGCCATCGGCAGGTAGACGCCGTAAGCGGCGATGGTGTTGAGGGCAAGAAGCACGATGAGCCCGGTCAGATACCCCGACATCAGAACTTCTCCCTGGCGACAGCCATGCCAAAAAGCCCTTCAGGCTTTATGATCAGCAAAGCCAGGAGTAAGCCGTAGACGCCGATATTGACGAAGTCGGCACCAAGGAACTGCGTCGACAATATCTCGACGAGCCCGATCAGCAGGCCGCCAGCGACCGCTCCCCAGATGTTGCCCATGCCGCCGATGATCATTGCGCTGATACCCTTGAACCCGATGCTCTCCCCCATGGACGAGGACACCTGCAGGTAGCTAATCGCGAAGAGGATGCCACCGGCGCCCGTAAACAGCGCACTCAGCACGAACACTCTAGGGACGACGGAGCCGACATTCACACCGAGAATCGATGCCGTGCGGCGGCTTTCGGCGATCGCCCTGACCTGACGCCCGAGGTTCGTGAACCGCAACGACAGGGACAGTGCGATCACAAACGCGAGCGAAAGTGCCAGACTTAGAAGCTGAGCTCCGCCGACGATGATCGAGCCCGCTCTGAAATTAAAATCCGCAATGATCGCGGGATAGGATTGTTGGTCAGATCCCAACCACAAGACGATCAGGTTCTCGAGGAGAACCAGGAATCCCAATGAGCTGACGAGAGGAACCTCCGGGTCGCTGTCGCTGCTCGGCCGATAAGTCAGGAAATAGACGGCGACTCCCACGACGGCGCTCGCCATTAGCGCGAAGCCGAACGCGAGCAGCCAGTGCTGGCCGCTCTTCAGCGCGGCCCACGAAACCATTCCTGCAACCATGAAGATGCCAGGAATAGAAAAATTGAGGAAGTTGAGAACACCGATCGCCAGCGTAAAGGCGACGGCGACCATCACGTACACGCCGCCGAGCATGAGGCCATTAACAATTTGCTGAGCAATCATGGCCGCTCCGCTACTTCGATCGAGGCAGACTTATCGAGATATCGCTTCACCATATTGAGCATCTCCCGGCAGATCAGACGCGGCTTTGGCGATGCGATGAATGCTCAGGCGAAATGCCTGTCCCTGCGATCTCGGGGCTGAGAAGCGTCCCCTTGGGCAGCGAGAGTGCATGAGCGGCTATCTTGCCGGCCGTCGTGATCCAGACCTTGTCGCGCTGAGAGGCGATGTGCGCGAGCGCGCGCCGCAACTTTCGGGTTCGGTGCGGCTGGCCCATGACAAAGGTGTGGAGTGCGGCCGAGAAGACGAGCGGATATTTCTCGGAGTCCTGCAATTGCTGATCGAAAGCATCGACCAAGAGATCGGCAAACTCAGCGTCGCTGACCCTTCTATTGAAGACGGCCGGCAGATCGTTCAACTCCATGGATGGATACGGCACGCTGAGAATTGGGCCGAGATCCGTTCTGAACAGCTGCGGCTGCTCGTCGTAGAACCAGTCGAGCATATAGCCGAAGCCTTGCTCGACCAGCAGCTCTGGGGTTTTCGTGCTCTGCGAGATGAAGGGTCCGAGCCACCCCTGCGGCGCCGTCCCCTCTTCCTTCTCGAAGCGGAGCCGAACCTCTCTCAGCATGTCGCGTTCTTCGTCCTCGGTCATGTCGATCTGCCGCTCCGAATTTGTACGACCGTGGCCGACGAACTCGTCGCCCCGCCGTCGAAACGCATCCATGAGCGCGGGATAGGCATCGTAGACGGCGGTATTGGCAAGTACCGAGAGCTGGATGTCGAACTCCTGGAAGAGATCGATCAGGCGCCAGATCCCAACCCGGTTACCGAAGTCCCGGTAAGCATAGCCGCGATGAAACGGCGGGGCGGGCATGGTCGTGAAGTCCGGTCCAGGGTTTCGGCCGAACTCGAATGCTTCGATATTGATTGCAAAATAAACGGCAAGTCTCCTGCCACCGGGCCAATCGTAGGTCGGCCGCTGTGTGATTGGCACGAACGGATAACGATCCATCTTTGTATCAAACTTGGCCATGGGCCCTCCTCGCTTCCTCTATTGACCGCAACGCTATCCGACGATATTTAATTTTGCAAACTAATTTTATAGAGGAGATCTGACGTGCGACCGTGGGACGGCATCATCACTGACGAAGATCGACGAGCTTACGATGCGGCCGGATTCGGCCGCTCGGCGGGCATTGGGCGCAGGCCTGCGCTTCTCATTATCGACGTGCAGTATCGAACGACCGGCTCGTTGCCGCTGCCGTTTTGGCAAGCGGTCGAGGAATATCCGACGTCCTGCGGTGAGGTCGCATGGCAGGCCGTTGGGCACATCAGCACAGTGCTGGAACTATTTAGAAAGAAACGTTGGCCCGTCCTCTTTCCACATGTCGCGCCGAAGGTCCTGCAGGACGGCGGCCGGCTTGCGGCAAAAGTCCCCTCGATCATGACGATTCCGCCCGTCGGGTACCGCTTTGTCCGGGAAGTCGCGCCGATCGACGGCGACATACTGATACCGAAGAAACACCCCAGCGCCTTCTTTGGCACCACTCTGGTGAGCCATCTCGTGGACCTCCAGGTCGACAGCCTCATCATGACGGGTTGCACGACGTCAGGCTGCGTCCGCGCCAGCGTGGTCGACGCCTTCTCCTACAATTTTCACGTCGCCGTGCCGCAGGAGTGTGTCTACGACCGCAGCTCGATCGCTCATGGCGTGAACCTGTTCGACATGGCCCAGAAATACGCTGACGTACTTCCAACCAGCGACCTGCTTAAATCCCTTGAGAAGCTGACGGAGCGCGACGATGTCCAATGATTTTGAGTACGGATCCGGCGGCATTGTTGGCTTCGCCCCGCCACAGTCCAATCCGACCGTAGAGCCTGAAATGGCCGCACTTATGCCACCGGACGTGCTGAGCCTCACCACACGGCTCCGCGGCGATCCCATCGACGCCCGCAAGAGGTTTTCAGACTATTTGTTCAATCTGGGGGAGAGCCTCGAGGGGTTTGGCGCAATCAGGCTCGGGGCCCTTGGTTTCGCCTGCACCGCAACGACCTACCTGCTGGGTCATGACGAGGTGCGTCGGAAGTTCGAGCAGCTCTCCCGGCTATACGGCTACCCTATTCTCTCCTCGGCCGAGGCCATTGAGCTTGCTCTCGCCGAGCTCGGGGCGCGGCGCATTGCCCTCTTTGGACCCTACCCGGGCTGGCTGCAGGAGGCATCATTCTCGTTCTGGTCACAGGCCGGCTTTGATCTGACGGCGAAAGGGGGAATTGACCTCGGCTCCAGTGACACGCTTAACATATATAAGCTACGCGCCTCCAAGGTTGTCGAAGCGGTCCTGCGCCTGGACTGGCACTCGGCCGACGCGATTGTCCTGACCGGCACTGGCGCCCCGACCTTGCGGGCCATACCAGACATCGTTCGCGCCACAGGCAAGGCGGTGCTTTCCTCCAATCTTTGCCTTGGCTGGGCGGTCCTCAAGGCGATTGGCCACAAGGCCGCGCTCCCTGTTGGCATGGGCCAAAGCATGCTAATCGACGATTGGCCCGCGCGGGCGGCACGATAGCGATTCGTACGCTACGGCCTTCTGAGGAACAGTTGAGATGACAAAGTCGAGGGAGCGCGTATCGAAGGCCAAGCCAGGTGCGGCAGTCACCCGGCCTCGCGCCCCCAAACTACCGCCAACGATTTCCCGCGCCGCGCTCATGGTCGATGGGACTGACATGCTGGTGCGGAGGATCACCCACCAGCATTTCGTGCTTTCCAGCCTGCTTGAGACCGTTCGTAGCGGATTTGCCTCTCTGGTCGGCCTTTCCACTTTTCAGTATGTGCTCATGCAGGCCGTGGGACGTCTGACTGATAAGCAGCAATGGACCGTCAGATCGACAGCGCGCGAGATGCATGTGACGGACGCCTACGCAAGCGTTGAGATCGCCGACCTCGTCGAGCAGGGTTATCTGGCCAAGGTCGTCAATCCAGATGATAGGCGGGTCAGCTTTCTCGAACTTACCGATAAGGGCGTGTCCTCGCTTTCGGCGATTGCGCCCATACAGCAAATAGTCAATGACGCGCTCTACGGGCACCTCGATAGCAATAGCGCCCTCACCTACTCCAACGAGCTGAGCGTCTTGATCTCTCGTGCCGAGAGCGCGATTTCGGTCCTGAACGATGTCGCCGCAGACCAACGCGAGGCTGCGCTGCGCCAGCCAACCAAGCGTCGGCGACGGACAACAGCGCGATAACCCCCAGGGAGGCCTGCTTGACTCCAAGGCCCCATCTCTTTATTTAGTTTACCTAACTAATTTTGGAGAGATGAACAATGCTTCGGACCGGCGCCAATTATCTTCGATCGCTGAGAGACGGCCGCAAGATCTACCTCGGTGGCCACCTCGTTGATGACGTGACCACCCATCCTGCCTTCCGCAATTCTGCTCAAAGCTTCGCGCGCTTGTTCGATCTGAAATGCAATCCGGATCATTTCGATCGACTTTCCTTCTCGGAAGACGGTCAGCGTCATAGTTTCTATTTCAAGCGGCCGCGTAGCCGCCAAGACCTCGAATTCCGCACGGCCGGGCACAAAGCGTGGGCCGATGCCAGCTACGGACTGTTCGGTCGATCCCCAGATCACGTTGGATCTTTCATTACCGGGATGACCTGTCGGCCCGAAGTGTTCGACGTTCCGAACCACGGCTTCAAACAAAACCTCCTCGACTATTACACCTACATCCGCGACAACGATCTCTATGTCAGCTATGCGACCCACCCTCCACAGGGCGCGCGCAACTACTCATCTGACGCCGGCTCGTCGTTCTTCAAGTCGCCGGCACTTCATGTTTCGGCCATGGACGACGAGGGGATCACTCTCCACGGCATGAAGACACTCGCGACCGGAGGCGCGTTTTGCGACGAGATCTGGATCGGAAACCTGACGCCGCTAGCGCCTGACCGGATCAAGGAAGCCGTGACCTGTGCGGTACCGGCCAATGCGCCGGGACTATCGCTCTGGTCACGACGATCGATGGAGCAGGCCGCACCGAACACGTTCGACTACCCCCTCTCCTCTCGCTTCGACGAGAGCGATTGCATGCTCGTCTGCGACAACGTGAAGGTCCCATGGTCACGCGTCTTCACGATCGGAAACGTCGACCTCAGTCGCGCGATCTACATGGAAACGGGTGGGCACTACTTCGGAAATCATCAATCGAACGTACGCTTCTGGGCAAAGCTTCAATTGATCGTCGGGCTTGCGAACAAGATTGCAAAATCTGCCGGCGTCCGCGGAATTCCCGCCGTTCAGGAGACACTCGGAAAACTTGCGGCCATGGAGGCGACGATCGCCGGCTTGATCGCTGGCCAGGTCGCCGATCATCAGCCCGTTGGCGACGGGTATGTCGTGGTCAATCAGCGTTACATGTACGCCGCTCTCAGCTGGTGCCAGGACAATTATGGGCTGATCTGCGCGACGGTAAGAGAGTTGATGGGCGGCGCCATCTTCCAGATGCCAGCCGACATCTCAATCGTCGGAAACGATCAAATGAACGCTCTTTTTGAGACTTATTGGTCGACTGAGCATGAGAGCGCGCTGGATCGGATGAAGCTCTACAAGCTGGCCTGGGATCTACTGGCCTCGGAGTTCGGCGCCCGACACGTTCAATATGAGAACTTCTATGCGGGGCCGCCATTCCTCGTTCGGGCCCATAGCATGAGGCTCGCACCCTGGGCATCGCTTGATCAGACCGTCGACAAGCTGATGGCTAGCTACGATCTGCCCGCGAACAGCGCGTCATTTCACCATACCCAGCAAATCGAAGCCGCGATCCCTGCTGAATAGCAGGAGCCTGATCTGCCACGTCCTCAAGGCGATTCGAAGCAAGATACGAGCCACGCTTGCCAAGCGCAGACACTTGCAGCCGACCTGAGAGAGCACATAGCCATGACTTTCAACAATCGACAGTTCCGTGATGCGCTTGGCTACTTCCCGACCGGAGTCATCGTTGTAACCGCAACGACCGACGAGGGCGAGCGACTGGGCATGACCATGAGTTCGTTTAACTCGGTATCGCTAACTCCTCCTCTCGTAGCCTTCAGCATTCACCTCGAAGCGGCGAGCCTGGTGAAATGGCGGTTATGCCGTCGGTACGCCATAAACGTACTCGGCGAAGAGCAGGGCCATCTGTCCGATCGCTTTGCGCGCGCAAAATCTGGCAAATGGGACGACATATCTGCGACCGACGGACAGTTCGGTACCCCACTCCTTCCCGACGTGCTGGTCGCGCTGGAGTGCGAACAATATGCCCGACACGACGGCGGGGACCACGAACTCTTCATCTCTCGGGTGCTCGCCATTCACGAAAGCCCGAGAACTTCACGACACCCCCTGGTCTTTCAGAGAGGCCGTTATTGGTCACTTCAAAAAGACCAATGCGCGTAGAAGGCGATCAGCATGTGGCAGATCCCTTTGCTTGCTATTGGCGGCTACTGCGCCCTGGTCGTCTATGAGCTTGGTCATCTGCTTGCTGCCCGCGCCTTCGGCATCAATGCAGTGGTCGTGACTATTGGACTGGGTCCAACGATCGGTCGACTTTCCGATGGATCAGGCACGATTTTGGCCTTCAGGGTTCTGCCTGTTCGGTCAACGTGCGGCTTCTATGACGGACCCGAGTCTCTCAAGCCAACAAAGCCGAACACTCGCCCCTCAATCGGTGGCCTCTCGATTCCACGGCGTGCAGCCATTCTAATCGCGGGGCCGTTCTCAAACGTAGCGTTCGCGTGCGCCCTGTTGCTGGTCACCCATGCTTGGGATCCAGACTTCGCCGCTCCTAACCTTGGGAAAACCGGCAGCGAAATAGCGAGTGCTCTCTTCGTCGTCGCGTTCAAATGGCCGGTGAGGCCCGCAGGGGGGTGCTGACGTTGCGAAGGATCGGTCAACGGCCTCAGAGGTATTTCGCCAGCAGCTTGAACTCCTTGAGCGTCGCCCTGCCCTTCGACCCCGCGGCGGGGAAGGATCGTTCAAGACTATGACTGAGATGATCGTGGACCAGCATCTTTTTGGCGTTCTCGATCGCTCCTTCCACCGCCTGCAATTGTTGGGCGATCTGGACGCAAGGGCGATCCTGTTCGATCATCTCTATAATCGTTTCGAGATGGCCGTGTGCGCGTTTCAGGCGGCGGGCAATCGAGCTGTGAGCATGATCTTTCATGACGTCTCCTATCCTCCCAGGGAGGATACGTCATATCCTCCCTGGAGGATAGAACTGTGTGCTTGACTCCACGCGATCGCAAGCATATTGGGCCAGTCACCGTCTGGAACATTCCGTTCCCGACGGATCACAACCAGACGAAGAGCTATGGGCAGTACCACCTATGGCGCCGCGCTCCCCGAAGGAGCAACGCAGCCGCAGAACACAAGCGTCCGCGAAAGCGGCGGCAGCGACAGGAATTACGACCGCAAATAGGCGGTCTCGTTCCGCTCACTGACCTGCCGCGTCATGCGGAGGTGGAGGTGAGCGATGTTGAAGGTAATCGCACGAATTCGGTTGCGCGGACTTTGCCGCTTTGCGCGCAGAGCAAGCGGTCCCTTTCCCGCCAACGACAATCTACGCGTCCACAACGTTGGCCGATCGATCCGCCCGCGGCTTCTCTGCCGCTGGTCGACGGACGACAATGGACTGGTCTGCCATTGGTCCGAGGAGATGACCGTGGCGCCAGGATTGCCGCGCCAATGGTCGGCGTCTGAGCCACTTCAGGCACCCTGGATTGGATCTGGCGCGTAAGCCGTCGCCGATGGTGGGCCCGATGATCAAGGCACTTTTCGCACGACTGCGACGCCTAGTGGCGGCGGCCGTCCTTCGGATGGCCAGCCGAACTCTGCATTGCGCCATGATCCTCCACGGTCAGCGACGGATTTCCCATCAAGGTCTTCGAGCGGTCCTGTCCGGAACACGCTGGCTGGGACGACTAGGCGCCTGGCTCGCTTTGGGACAGCGGCGCAAGCAGTGATCGGCGGCTGCCGATGCACGGAGGTTTGGAATGAAGCGATTTCTTGCCATTGGAAGCGTACTCACGGGCTTGGGATGCCCCCAGCCGCATGCCGCCGATCTGCCGCTGAAGGCACGAACGGCGAAGACCCTCTACGACTGGACCGGCTTCTATGTCGGCGGCCATTTCGGCTACGGCGATGCGAGCTTTGGGCCCGGCACCAACCCTCTGCCCGCGCAGGGAATGATCCTGCCGTCCAGCGCGACCGGCCTCTCCGGCGGCTACCAGCTTGGCTATAATCGCCAGCTCGCAAACCGTATCGTGCTCGGAATCGAGGCGGACTCCACGTTCACCGGTCCGCGCGACGTCGTCGCGCATGGACGGTCACCGACCCCCTTCAACACCACAATCGACTATGTCGGCACCGTGCGCGGCCGCATCGGCTATGCCTTCGACCGCTTCATGCCTTTCGTCACCGGCGGTTTCGCCTGGGGCCATACGCATATCAACATCAATGATGCCGACGGTGTCTCGGAGCTGTTTCCGGTCGGAAAGTATCAAACCGGGTGGACGGCGGGCCTCGGCCTTGAATTGGCCGTCAGCGGCAATTGGAGCGCAAAGGCCGAATACGACTACGTCGCGCTGTCGCGACGAACCTACGATCTCAGCGGCTTTGGCCTCGCCAATGTCGATGTCGAACCGCGCGTTCATCTGTTCAAGCTCGGCCTGAACTACCACTTCGGCGATACGCCCTGGATGGCGCCGATCAACGGCAAGACGAAACTGCCGGAGTCCGGCGACTGGAATGTCCACGCCCAGACGACCGTGCTGCCGCAGGGCTACGGGCCGATCCATTCGCCCTATGCGAGCCCGCAGAGCCTGCCCGGCAGCGGCCAGTTTCAGGCGACGTGGACGACCACGGCGTTTCTGGGTGCGCGGCTGTGGGACGGCGGCGAATTCTACTTCAATCCCGAGCTGGCCCAGGGCTTTGGTCTCAACGGCACGCTCGGACTTGCCGGCTTCTCCAATGGCGAAGCCCAGAAGGCTGGCGCGCCGTTCCCGAAAATCCGTCCGCAGCGCTACTACTTCAAGCAGACCTTCGGCCTCGGCGGCGAGCAGGAAGAGGTGGCCGACGCGCCGAACCAGCTCGCCGGCAAGCGCGACATCGACCGCATCACGCTGATCGTCGGCCGTTTTGCCGTCGGTGATTTCTTCGACGGCAACTCATATGCAAAAGACCCGCGCGCCGACTTCATGAACTGGGCGATGTGGTCGTCGGGGGCGTACGATTTCCCCGCCGACCTGCCCGGCTACACGCGTGGCGCCGTGGTCGAGCTCAACCGCAAGGATTGGGCCGTGCGCGCCGGACTGTTCCAGGTCCCCGATGCGCCCAACAGCGACACACTGGTCTACAAGACGGGCGGCGCGGTCGTCGAATTCGAGGAGCGCCATTCGATCTTCGAGCAGCCGGGCAAATTGCGTGTCGGCGTCTTTGCCAATGGCGGCAACACCGCGAACTATCGCGAAGTCCTGACACTGGCGGCCGCCAACCCTGCGCTCAACATTAACGACATCGCCACCGCAACCCAGCGCATCCGCTCCAAATACGGCTTCTACGTCAATCTCGAGCAGCAGATCGTCAACGACGTCGGGCTGTTCGCCCGCGCGAGTTGGAACGACGGCCAGAACCAGATTCTGTCATTCACCGACATTGACCGCAGTCTCTCCGGCGGCCTGTCGATCAAGGGCGGCCGCTGGGGACGGCCGGACGACACGGTCGGCATCGGCGGCGCCATCAACGGCTTGTCGGCCGGGCATCGCGACTTCCTCGCCGCCGGCGGCATCGGCCTCCTGATCGGCGACGGCCGTCTCAACTACAACAACGAGCGGATTCTCGAGGCCTACTATGCCTATTCGGTGATCGAGGGCGTGACGATGACCGCCGACTATCAGCTCGTCGTCAATCCCGCCTACAACGCCGATCGCGGGCCGGTCTCGATCTTCTCGGGCCGCTTGCACGCGGAATTCTAACTGAGAGGACCGCATCGTGAGGCTACAGGATATTCGCAGAACCACAATCGGGTTGGCAGCACGTCCCAATGTCTGGGACGTCGCGGCGCTGATCCTCGTCATCGGCGCCATGGTGCTGATCGTCTATGGCGGCCAGCAGACCGTCGCGCCCCTGTCCGAACTGGAGCGCGCGCCGGTCTCGCTCGATCCGGCAAACCTGCCGCTCTACGCCTTGCGCACGACGTTGCGGATGCTGCTTGCGATGGTGTGCTCGACTGTCTTCACTTTCGTCTACGCGGCGATCGCCGCCAAGAGCCGGCGCGCGGAGCTGGTCATGATCCCGCTGCTGGATATCCTCCAGTCGGTGCCGATCCTCGGCTTCCTCACCTTCACTGTCGTCTTCTTCATGAATTTGTTTCCGGACCAGGTGCTGGGCGCCGAGCTCGCCTCCGTGTTTGCGATCTTCACCAGCCAGGCCTGGAACATGACGTTCAGCATGTACCAGTCGATCCGCAACGTGCCGAAGGACCTCGAGGAGGCCACGCAAAGCTTCCATTTGTCCGGCTGGCAGCGCTTCTGGCACCTCGACGTCCCCTTCGCGATGCCGGGACTGATCTGGAACGCGATGATGTCGATGTCGGGTGGCTGGTTCTTCGTGGTCGCCTCGGAAGCGATCACCGTCGGCACGACCACGGTGACCTTGCCGGGGATCGGCTCCTATGTCGCGCTGGCGATTCAGCAGCAGGATTTGTCGGCCATCCTCTACGCCCTCCTGGCGATGCTGCTCGTGATCATCGCCTATGATCAGCTGCTGTTCCGCCCCATCGTCGCCTGGGCCGACAAATTCCGCTTCGAGCAGACCGCCTCAGGCGAGGCGCCGGCCTCCTGGATGCTCGACCTGTTCCGCCGGACTCGGGCGCTGCGTGCGCTGACCCTTCCTTTCGCGGCGCTGAACCGCGCGATCTCGAACTTGCGCATTCCGCTGCCAAAGCTGCCGCCCGCGGCACCAGGTAAAGACCAGACGTCACGCCTCGTCGATACGGTCTGGATCGCATTGATCCTCGCCGGCACGGCCTATGCCGCCTGGCTGACCTATCGCTATCTCTCGGCCAGTCTCGGAATGTCCGACGTTCTCGTCGTCATCAGGGACGGGCTCATCACGTTGTTGCGCGTCGCCATCCTGATCAGCCTCGCCACGCTGATCTGGGTGCCGGTTGGCGTGTGGATCGGGCTTCGCCCGAAGCTGGCCGAACGGATCCAGCCGCTGGCCCAGTTTCTGGCGGCCTTCCCGGCCAATCTCGCCTTCCCCGTCTTTGTCGTCGCCATTGTCAGCTTCAAGCTCAATCCAGACATCTGGCTGAGCCCGCTGATGATCCTGGGCACGCAGTGGTACATCCTGTTCAACGTGATCGCGGGCGCGAGCGCCTTTCCGACCGATCTGCGCGAAGCCGCCGGCAGCTTCCATCTCCGGGGATGGCGGTGGTGGATCAAGGTCATCCTGCCCGGAATCTTCCCGTACTACGTCACCGGTGCAATCACGGCATCCGGCGGCTCCTGGAATGCGTCGATCGTCGCGGAGGTCGCAAGCTGGGGCGACACGCATCTGAAGGCCACCGGGCTCGGCGCCTATATTGCTTCCGCAACGGAAGCCGGCGACTTCCCGCGCGTCGTGCTCGGAATTGCCACGATGTGCATCCTGGTGACGTTGTTCAATCGACTGATCTGGCGGCCGCTCTACGCGTTCGGCGAGCGGCGCCTGCGCCTTGGCTAACGAGACTTGAGTAGAGGAGAGCCCATAATGCTCGACCAAACTGCCACATTGATCGATATCCGCTGCGTCTGCCGCTCCTTTCCAAAGGGTAGCGGCGATGAATTTCTGGTGCTAGAGAACGTCGACCTAACGATCCGGCCAGGAGAGATTGTTGGACTGCTCGGCCGCTCCGGGTCCGGCAAATCGACACTTCTACGGATCATCGCCGGACTGGTCAGCCCTTCGTCAGGCGAGGCAACGTGCCGGGACCAAGCCATCATTGGCCCACCGAACGGCGTTGCCATGGTGTTTCAATCATTCGCACTGTTTCCCTGGCTGACGGTTCTGCAAAATGTCGAGCTTGGACTGGAAGCGCTAGGCGTCGATGCCACCGAGCGCCGCAAGCGCGCACTGGCGGCGATCGACCTGATCGGCCTCGACGGCTTCGAGTCGGCCTTCCCAAAAGAGCTCTCGGGCGGAATGCGCCAACGCGTGGGCTTTGCTCGCGCTCTTGTTGTGCACCCCGACTTGTTGTTGATGGACGAACCCTTTTCGGCGCTCGATGTACTCACCGCTGAGACGCTGCGGACCGATCTGATCGATCTCTGGATCGAGGGTCGACTACCCATCAAGTCGATCCTGATGGTGACGCACAATATCGAGGAGGCAGTCCTGATGTGCGATCGCATCCTGGTATTTTCATCCAATCCAGGGCGTGTCGCCGCCGAGATCAAGGTCGACCTGCCTCATCCACGCAACCGGCTTGATCCGCATTTCCGCCAGCTTGTCGACAGCATCTATGCCCGCATGACCCAGCGCGCCGAGCCGAAGGCATCTTCGATCGAAGGCATTTCCGGGACCGGTATCGGCATGACTCTGCATCACGTCTCATCCAACGTGCTGTCCGGCCTGATCGAGACGCTGGCGGGACCGCCCTATCACGGACACGCCGACCTGCCCGTGCTCGCAAGCCAGCTCCAGCTCGAAGCAGACGAAATCCTGCATCTCGGCGAATCTCTTCAGCTTCTGCGGTTGGCCCAACTCAGCGAAGGGGACTTGATGCTGACGGAAGCAGGCAAGCGTTTCGCTCATCTCGAGACCGACGCACGCAAAAGGTTGTTCGCCGAACATCTCGTCGCATACGTTCCGGTGATGGGATTGATTCGCCGCGTGCTCGACGAACGTCCCTCGCACACTGCGCCCGTGGCGCGGTTCCGCAACGAGCTCGAAGACTATATGTCCGAGGATTATGCGGACGAAACGCTCAAGACGATGGTGTCCTGGGGCCGTTATGCCGAGCTGTTCGCCTATGACGAGCAGTCCGAGACTTTTAGCCTTGAAAATCCGGGCTAATAAGCTGCTAGGGTCGAGCTCGGCGCGCGGGTAGTCGAAGCTGCCGTTGGGCGCATCTCGATCAACGGAAAGGCCGCCCTTGCCGCCAGGCTGCCGCAACAGCATCCGGAGAGTCTCGAGCGCCTCAAGCGCGGATCGATGGTCTGACGATGTGCGGCTATCGGATATTGAGTCGAAATTCGTCTGACAGGCTTTCGGCAGAAGAGGCGCCGATGTCCGACCAGACTTCGATTGGAATACGCCGACAGTGCCAGCTATGGGGTACCGATGAAACGCGCCGCGAAACGATCCTTCGCCAACCCAGAAGTCGCGGCCCGCAAGCTGGTAGAACTCGCGACGACTATTGAAGCGGTCGAGGACGGCCGCATCCACATTGAGAAGATAAACGCGCCCTTCCTTTACACGCTAAAAGCCAGTGGCTCGGAGTTTAAGGCCGGCATCAAGTATGCAGTTGAATGCGGCTGGCTCGAGCTGCATGAGAGCGGGACCTATGTCCGGCTGATCGGCACCAGCGCAAAAGCGGCCCCAGCAAAAGACTAAATTGCCGGGGCCGTTTGGAGGTACCTTGGCGGTAATGGGGTCGCCAGGTGGCCATGAGCATAGGAAAAAACGGCAATCAAATCTGTCTGCTTTTGCACAAAGCGTTATAGTTCCAGATCGGGAACGGAACCGATCACCATGAAAGACATGCAGGCTCAGTTGGAAAAGCTGCGAACGGATGCTGCCGAGTGCGCCTTGATTCGTGATCTGGCAACTGAGCCCAGGAAGCGAGAACTGTTCACCAAGCTGGCCGAGCATCTGACAATCCTGGCCGATGAGGTTGAACGCGCCATTGGTGCCGCGGGACATGATCTGAAGCGGAAGGAATGACCGAACGAGGCTGGGGTCGGCGTTTCAAGGATCCGGTCACGATCGACAATCACGTACTGGTGACGCTGCTCGACGCCGGCGAGTACATCGCCACGCTGCCGAAGAAAGAGCACGCCGTACTGGAGTGGCAAGCGGCGATGGAAGCCTTGATCGTGGTGGCGGAAGGTGGTGGCCCGACGATGTTTGCCCGCATCGGGGTCATGCGGGCATTGAACCGCCACTATGTCCCGGAGCTTAGCCCGAAGGGCAAAGAGCCTCATTGGGGCCGGCGAAAGCTGAAGAGGGATCAATAAGAGGCCGTCTCAGTTGGCGGCCTCAAAGCTTGAACAACAAGATTGCCACTAGAACGACGGGGAAAAGCCCGACCAAGCAAATGAAAAACCGAAACGCCCATTCCTCACGCATCACCTTAGCGTAGCTGGGGCTTTCTTCCTTGGCATGTGCAGTCTGTGCCGCCGGCCGCCAGGTGGCAGCTCGAACCCTCGCGAAATCGGAAAAGCCGCAGCGTGGTTCCAGCCCCCACTGCGGCATTCCCGGAATAACGAAAAAACTTGGTGCTCAAATCGCGCCGGTGTTCCTTCAGTAGAACACCCCGTTCCGAAAATGGAGTCCGGACAACTACCGGACTCCGGTTTTCTACGCATTGTCACTTGGAGGGCCAACATGGCACGCCATAGCAATTCCAGCCCCAATGCTCCCGGCTGCCGATCCAATTGCGGATTAGAGCGCAGGGAGTGGTAGGCCCGCCAGCGCTCGAAAGCTTCGCAGGAAACTCAACTGAGGCCGCCAGCTGGGGCTGCCTACGTCACGCTTGCGGTGGCCAACCATCTCCCAGAGATTGCCACGAGTAGACCGCCTAAAACGGTTCGAGGGTGACGGCGGGACAAAAGACCGACCGCGGCAACTCGGCTATTTTAAGCTTGTTTCGCAAATACTTAATTATTTATTTCCCTGGTATTTAAAATGTGCTGTAGCAATATTCGGGGAATCCTCGTCGTTTACGATTTGTCGCCCACTGAGACATTCGCGTCCTGACGACCTCTCAGCGTTCGTCGCGCAAGACCAGTTGGATCATGCAACGAAATTCGGTTTTTCAAAAACGTAACTTCTATCGGCTCAAGCTTCAGCGACCTACAGAAAATTCGGGACCGCCCTCGGTTCCGTTGCCGGTCACGATCATTTCCGGAATTTGCACGATCGCGATGATCGGCGGATTTGCGCTGCAGATTGCCGGCATCGACACTGGCCGTCCGATGGACCTCGGTGCAGATGGCTCCCTTCGCAGCCAAATCGTGCTGAGCTTGTGCTATTTGGTTGCGATTCTTCTCCTGATCTCGTCCAATTTCTGGACAACCGTTCGTCATAGCTGGCCTGTATTTATCCTTCCTCTGCTGGGCTTCCTATCAATGTTGTGGTCGCCAGACCCGCTGTTGACTCTGCGAAAGAGCGTTGCCCTGTCTGGGACCGTACTTTTTGGAATTGCCATTTGCTCAAAGTTTGGAACGGTAGGCTCGCTGCGTTTATTCCTCTGGACGCTGTCCTCTATTATCGTTGCAAGCTTTGTCTGGGTCTTTGTTTTTCCTTATCAGGGTGTCCATCAGGCCACAGATGTTTTTCCTTTTGAGGCGGTCCACGCGGGTTCCTGGCGCGGGGTGATTGGCCATCGGACCGCCTTGGGGCAGCTGGCCGCGCTGTCGTTCGTACTCGTGCTCTTTTATGGCCGCGTTGCCTTCACAAGTTATGCAGTTCGCGTTGCCATCATCACTATCAGTCTGGTGTGCCTGTACGGAGCCAACTCCGGTGCCGCCTACGCCGTAGCGGGTTTCATGCCCGTCCTGCTGGCCACGCTGATGCTCGTGGGTCGATGCTCATTTCAAATACGAATAGCCGCATTGCCGTTCCTGACGCTTGCGCTTCTGATGATCGCATTATTCGGCGGCGATCTTGCAACGCTCACACTTAATGCTCTTGGAAAGGAGCCCGATTTGACGGGCCGCGTTCCGCTGTGGGGCTACCTGATTGGGCTAGCCGACCAGCGCCCGCTCCTTGGCTACGGTCTCGCAGCAGGTTTTACCAAGATAGTATCACCTCAGATCGAAGGTATAGGATACGGTCAGTTCCTCAACGCGCATAATGGCTTTATGGAGATACTAATTTCGTTCGGGTATGTTGGTCTCGCACTATGCTTGGCCCTGCTCGCCTGGCAATTTTGGATTGCGGCGCGACTTCTGATATCTGGAGATGAAGAGAAGTCGCACATCAACGCGTTTCCGTTGGCGATTTTCATTTATATGATTGGGGCCAACGTTGTAGAGTCGGCGTTTCTAGCGCCAAATAGCTGGTATGCGGTCTTGCCGGCGATGGCGATGGTGACCGCGAGCTCCGAGCTTTCCGCATTGAGACGCTTGGGCGCGCGTTCTAGATCGCTCAACAGTCCCCCCGGACTGCTCAAGCGCCAGTACAGGCGAGAGCCTAAACGACGATTGGGAGTTGGCTCCAACCCCGCCTAGCCGGCCGCCGGCTCCAATCAACTCCTAACGCCGGAAGGTCCGCCGAGATTGTCGAGCGGCCGTTAGAAATCAAATTTGTCTACGCCGAAATGTTCTCCGCTGGTGACCTGCCCCTGCCGATTTCCTCCAGTTGAAGTTAGAGTCCGGCCTTCTGAAGGACGGACAGATGAAGCGAGCCAGGTTTACGGAAGAGCAGATTATTGGCGTGCTGCGTGAGCATGAGGCGGGTGCGAAGGCTGCCGATTTGGCGCGGAAGCATGGCGTCTCTGAAGCGACGCTGTACAATTGGAAGGCGAAGTTCGGCGGTCTGGACGTCTCCGATGCCAAGCGGTTGCGGCAACTCGAGGACGAGAACGCCAAGCTGAAGAAGCTGCTGGCCGAGCAGATGCTGGATGCTGCAGCGCTACGCGAGCTTTTGTCAAAAAAATGGTAGGGCCCGTCGCCAAGCGCGAAGCCGTCGCGCACCTGCAGGCCGTCATGGGTCTGGCGGAGCGGCGGGCCTGCGGCATCGTCGGCGCTGACCGCAAGATGGTTCGGTACCGATCGTGCCGACCGCCGGACACCGAACTACGCGGCCACTTGCGCGAGCTTGCTAATGCCCGTCGGCGGTTCGGCTACCGCCGGCTGTTCGTGCTGCTTCGCCAGCAGGGCGAGCCGTCCGGGCGGAACCGGATCTACCGTCTGTATCGAGAGGAAGGCCTCAGCGTGCGCAAGCGCCGGGCCCGCCGCCGCGCCGTGGGCACCCGAGCGCCGATACTGGTCGAGGCTCGGCCGAACGCCCGGTGGTCGCTGGATTTTGTCCACGACCAGTTCGCCAGCGGCCGTCGCTTCCGGGTCCTGAATATCGTCGATGACGTGACCCGGGAATGTCTGGCGGCCATCCCCGACACCTCGATCCAGGGGCGGCGGGTGGCACGCGAACTGACGGCGCTGATCAATCAGCGCGGCAAGCCGGGCATGATCGTCTCCGACAACGGCACCGAGTTCACCTGCAATGCCATGCTGGCCTGGTCGGAGGAGAACAAGATCGACTGGCACTTCATTGCGCCGGGCAAGCCGATGCAGAACGGCTTCTGTGAAAGCTTCAACGGCCGGATGCGGGACGAGCTTCTCAACGAAACCTTGTTCTTCGGCCTCGATCACGCCCGCGCCAAGATTGCGGATTGGGTCGGCGACTACAACGGCCAACGCCCGCATTCCTCGCTCGGCTATCTGACCCCTGCGGCCTATGCCGCCTACCTCACCGCAACGTGCGATCGGCTGCGCAACCCCGACCAGCTCCGCCGATCGCACGTTGCTCACACCGCGCCAAACGGCGTAACATCCGCCGAGACTCTAACCGCTACTGGGTGAAACTTCAGGGGCAGGTCACTGGCCGCAAGATATCAAAGCGGAGGCAGGTCGGACATCCACGGAGTCGTCGATAACCTAAGATTGGGCATTCCATTGAACGCTTGTCACTTTCGAGAACTACGGACGATGGCGATGGCTACAGCTCTTGCCATCTGCTGCTCGGGCCTTCCCTCTCACGCGTCAATGCAGAAACCGCAGCTGAGCGACGGCCCTGCCTTCTCCGATAATCACAAGACCCTGGTCTGCTTAAACACATTTCAGCCGTTCGGATACGGCTTGTCGATCGGCCCCCCAGGATCGGCTGTTTACGACGAGGATCCCTTTCGAAACGGCGGCTCCGACCAAGCAATCATGCCAAAATCGCGGCTCGCTTTGATCAACTCGTCTGGCTTTGACTGCCTCAGAATGGTGATAGACGTTGGCGCGTTGATGTCGGCTCGCTCCGAAACCTTACTTGATGCATTAGTTGCGCAGATAATGATCGGCATTTCCCGGAGAGTAGACAGTGGACTGAGGGTCCTAGTGGATATTCATCCCTTCCCTCGAGGAGCTCACCCGGTCTCCGGCTTCGCGGATGTCGATTTGCTGGATGGCGAGACCGGGGAGAAGTTTCAGCGCTTGATCCACGTCGTCAGCAAGCTTGCCATTTCCATCGGGGCGCGCTTTCCGCCAGCTCTGGTTGCTATCGAGCTTTTCAACGAACCCCCGTCACCCACTTCATTCAACGATCAGCGCCCCTGGAACGAGCAAATCGAATTCTACTGGAAGCAGATCCGCCTGATCCTGCCAACTCACACATTAATCGTGGCCGGAACCGGCTTCGCGGAGCTCGACGGATCGGTCAGCGGGGACTCGTCAGCGGGTGTTGTCAATCTAAGGCCCGACCGCTTTGACGCGAATACCGGCTATGCGATCCACCCCTACGAGTCCGCCACCTTCACGCATCAAGGGTATGCTGGATTCTTCTCTCATGTCGGCGGTCTTGAGTTTCCTGCTGCAATGGACAGAGATGGTAAGCTCGCCGCAGAAAATATCTTTCGAAGAAACGTGGCGGCAGATCCAAATCTGACCCACTCGGCAAAATCGCAACTAATCTACGACTTTCTGTATCGAACGGTTCACAGCTACAGCTTCGAGAAGTACAGGACAACCTTTGGCAATGCGGAGTTGTTGCTGAAGCGAATGAATGTCGTAAACACCTGGGCCGACCTTCATCACTTGTCACGCAAGCAAATCATGAATACGGAGTTTGGCGTAAATCGCGACCAAGCTGGTTGCGTCGGAAAGGCTCCCTCGAAAAGCGCCTTCAATTTCGTCCGGGCGATACGGGACAACTCATTTGCAAGCGGTATAGGACTGATCACTATCCATCAGATGCAAGGCGATTGTTTTGCGATCTCTTCTGCAGCTCCCCCGTTCGCATTTGAGGCGGATATGCTGGAGGCCCTGAGGCTGCCCGGAAGGTAGGTTCTCGAAGAGCACTTTGACTTTGAGCGACCGAAGCCATGGCTCGATCAAACGGCGCCTGAGGGCGAGCCCATCTATCCCTATCGGGCCCAACGCGTGATCGCGCGACTCAGGGACTGCAGGGACGACGGCATGGTCAGACTGAGACTCGCGACCTCATCCTTACGCAGTGGGCGTACAACAAACACCGTCAAGAAGAAGAGACCTGTAGCCAGCACGGCCAAGGTTAGGTTTCCGAAGTCTGGTCGGGCGTAGCGAGCAAGCAAAGCAAATAGAACGGAGCCGCCTGCCGCTGTTCCGACCTGGAGCGAGCGAACGGGGTCTATTGCCCGCCATGTCTCGACGCGTCGATGGGCAAGCATGATGATTCCGATACGGATTGCACTTTCAGTGAGCGGAATGAACAGGACTGCGAGAAGGCCCCAACGATCTGCAGTCAGGTAGAGAGCTGCGACCCCCAGCAGCGATACCGGCCAGAGCGCCAGGAAGACGGTGTGCTTAAGCTGAGCGCTCGTAACAATCTCGCATATCCGGTAAATCGTCTGAAACAAGAGGATCAACATGACCAACGGGAGCAAGTAGTAGTACGGAGCATATTCCGGCCGTGATACAAGCGCGATGATCTCTCGTCCCGCGAGGCCGGTAAGAATTGAGAAAGCCAGAAAGCAGACCAACTCAAGCTTGAACACCAACGAAAGCGAGGAAAACACTCGCGCAGGCGCCATCGTGAACCTGGCGAACAAGGGCTCCAGACTTGGGAGGATCATCAGACCGGGAAACGCTCTTTGAATCGAAACGCAAAGCCCTTGCACAAACGAAAATGCGGAAAACGTAACAATATCGAGCCCGCCTTTGGCAAATATCCTGACAACCGAGGGACTGGTAATCAACCAACCAATGTTGGACGCGTAGATTGATGCGGCGAAAAGCGGAGCATCCTTCGCGCTCAGGCGGGGCAATCGCTGCTCGCTGGTCGCGATCAGAAGACTTGAGATATGCGGCCTGAGCCGGATCAATTTTAAGAGTATGATGATCACCGCAACGAACGTCGTCACAGCCGATATTGCGATCACTGTAGCGCCGCTGATTTCATGACCGGAAAGTGCAAGAAGGAGTACGCACGCGCTTCGCAAAAGGACATCGATCGTTCCCGATATCGCGGTCGTCGCGTGCACAATCCAGCTTTGCGCCAACATCTCCAAATCGGTCGTCACCGCATAGCCCGCATACCAAACAGCGAACGCGCAGATCGTAAGCATCCCTTCGCCCATCAGCAACGTGTCTCGCGCGAACGTCGCGAGCAGACCAATTGCACCCAGCGCCACCAGGATAGATCCCCCCCTTACGAGAGCCACCCTCTTCAACAGGGCCGCGAGGCCTTGATAGTCACCATCCGCTGTAAGCGATGGAACATAACGCAGCAACGTACGATCAATGCCGAACGAAAGTAGCCGCTCCATCGTCAAAAGGATTGCAAGGAAGATCGCATAGGTCGCGTAGCCGCTCGGCGGTAGCGTTTTCACCACAAGGATCTGAAAGAAGAATCCCAGGAACAGATTGATGAACTTGAACGCGTAGTGGATCTGGAACGCGCGATGAATATTGATGTGCTTATGTGGTCCTTCGGTATTCACGGCCTGTCGAATCCGCACAGAGACTTCCGATCGAGGTCACAGGCATCGCGAGCGTTCACGTCGATCGCCACCTTCGACCTTTCACTCTCCGTCGTGAGCGACAGAGCGCGCACTCTGGTTCCATCTGGAATGCTTACCCCGCCGAAAACCACTGCATAGCAACCAAACTCGACGCCGCTTCCCACTGAAGGGACCGCACTTGAGCTCTCACCCTTGTTTCCCAACGTCACTCCGTGCCGCAAAGTGCAATCGTCGCCGATCCGAACGTCAGGGTGAATGCATATGCAAAAGGGATGAAATATCCGCAAGCCCCAACCAATCCGTGTTCGCGCCAAGATATCGATCTTGAAGAAGAAGCAAACCGTTTTGTAAATACAGTTGGACACCGCGTAGAGGACACGCGTCTTGTCAAACTCAAAGAAAAAATTAGTCAGACGAAAGCCGGCAATAAACACCTTTACTCGGATCGATTTATTTCTCCGCAGCTCCCTTCGCAAATTAACAAGGAACATTTCTTCCCTCATTATCGCGACAACCGTAGCGTTTCGACCGTGAGCGGCTTGAGGGGAGAGATTCTAGGCCTGAAGAGCCCGAAGAGCATGCCTATCGTGAAAACATGCCAGCCAATAACCATATAGGTTCCATTCGAAAAGGATTTTTTCCAAACTGTTAGGGCCAGGATGATGGCGGCAACTCCAAGAAGAGCCAAGGCGGCAAACGCTGCTCCGTAAGACGTGAACAAAGCAAGCAACGCGAAGGCAGACCAGTATCCAAGCACAGCGACCCAGAGCTTAAATTCGCGAAGCGATCGTATCACACGCGCGAAGTAGCCAGCGTTGATCGATGCACGCAGCATTTCGCCTGGTGCGAAAATGTATCCCATCTTCACACGGTGAAAGAGCAAGCGATATGTGCTACTAGTATGACCAAAGTGCTTGGCGGCCGGGACATTCAACCGCACAAGTTTCCAACCGCTAGACCGAAGTCGCGCTCCAAGGTCGAACTCCTCGTACCCGTGTAGATTTCGATCCGTTAAGTAGCCGAGTTCATCGATCGCGCTCCGTCGATAGAGCCCCCCGCCTGCAAGGCGATCAACCTCACCTAATGGATTCAAGTGAGAAAGATTCCGTGCGCGGTTCTTGAATTCGATATTCTCCGTCGACATTTCGTCGATCCTGCCCCCTACCCCAGCCACGTCGGGATGGTCGTTGAGGAAGGCTAGAGCAGTCTTTATGAACTCCTTGTCCAGAACCATATCTCCATCCATGAGACAGAGAAAGTCGCCTTTGGCGTGTGCATAACCAATCTGCGGACCTGCTCCACAACATCGCTCACTGGCGTTCGCGATCCTGAAAATCGAGATTGGATAAGGGAGGGCGCACTCAAGCGTCTTGTCTACAGAAGCGCTATCTACGAGCACCACCTCGCCTTCCGGGCTCGGAAGCGCGGCCAAGGCGCTCTCGATTGCCGAAGCGATATGCACTTCCTCATTATAGGCTTTAATAATAATACTGACGCGGGTCACGAGAAACTCACCTGATTCAGCGTATCGGAGAACTACGAAGCGTTCGCGGCTTTCAAAATGCAATAAGCCACAGACTGCGTCGAACGCGGTTGCGGTGTGCCGCCAATTTAACGTTTGATTACGAAATGGCGAGTCCTGGAGCGTCGGGATGCTTAATAGGCGTTTCGCGCGCTCGCAACCTCAATGCACGTCCTCAACAGGATCTTCAGATCCAACAACAGGCTCCAGTTGTTGATATACCAGAGATCGAGCTCCACCCGGCGCTGCATTTGTTCGACTTGACGTGTCTCGCCCCGGAATCCGTTCACTTGGGCCCAGCCAGTGATGCCCGGCTTGACGTGATGGCGAAATGCGTAGTCCGACATTATTTCCCCATACTGGATGTCATGCACCAATGCATGCGGTCGCGGACCAACCAGCGACATATCACCCTTCAGGACGTTAAAGAGTTGCGGAAGCTCATCGACGCTCAAGCGGCGCAAGTGACGACCTACTCGTGTTACTCTCCGATCGAAGCGCGTCGCCTGGACAACCTTGTCAGCGTCTTCGGTTACGGTCATGGTACGGAATTTTAGAATCCTGAACTGCTTGGCGTTGAAGCCGTTTCGTCGCTGACGGAACAGGACCGGTCCCGCGGAATCCAACTTGATTGCAATCGCGGCAATGAGAATCGGCGGCCAGAGTAGAAGGAGGAGCACCAGGGCACCAACGACGTCAAACACACGTTTCAAAAGATGCTCGACGCGGGAGAGCGGACCGCGCTTGATTTCGATCGCAAAATTTGGCTGCCAAGCAAATGTGAGATTTCGCGTCAGACCCCGAACAATCCGATCCGGGAGCAATTGAACTGGAAGTGGCGAAGCCCGCATGCATTCGCGTATGAGTTCCAGCCTCCGCGACTCACTCCAGGAAACTGCCAATACGATCGCTTCGGCCCCTTCTTGCCTTGCGCTATCCATAGCTAGATTGAGCACGCTCAGTTCGCTGCGGGTCAGCTGCATGGTCGACAGGCTTGGGCTTGGAAGAGTTAAGCGGTCGATTTCGCTCAGGCCGAAATCCCCCAATAACTGCTCGCTGTCCAGCGCCGCCAACTCATCCCGCGATCCAACGAGGACGGCTCGACGACCAGCTAGCAGTCCTTCGGACACGACAACTTTAATGGCGCGCGTGACGGCCCACCGCGCGACCAGCAATAACGTGGCTGTCAGAGCGACAAAAGTGACAATCGAACCACGCGAAAAGATCGCGCCAACCTTGAGCAGGAAAGCCAGCAGGGCCAGTAAAAGACCGACGACAAGCCAACGTTTGATGATTTTCCGGTAAACGGCATGTGACGAGACAATGGAGCCGAATTGGTAGAATCCCGCCGCGTGTGCCATCCACAAGTAAAGGATTGCGGCGACGCTTCCCGCAAAGGCATCAAAATTACTGACAACCAGGCCTGAAAACGCTTGATAGATAGAGCAACCTAGAATGCTCGACACGATAATTACGAGAAAATCGACCCCGGCGCAAAAGTACCCAGCCATCGCGTGAGGAAATCGGAGCCGTGGCTCCTTGCTTGCCGAGCCGACGCTGTCACGAGAGAGGATCGCCTCGCTCGACGCCAACTCGCCGCTACTGTTTGGCATGAAAAATCACTCAAAAATATGCGATTCGAAAACTCGCTTGTTAAACAAGCGTGCTTTGAGCATATTTTTGATTGACTGTTAAACTAACTTTCGATTAATTCTGATTAAATTTTTAACGCGACATGCCGCGGCGCGCCCTTTGCGCCGACTTCTACCTCAAATGGATGCTGGCAACGCTTTTTCGTAAGGGTTGTACTTGCGAAAATTGAGGCTTAGCCAGTGCGACTGCGGAATGGTGGACTTCCGCGTTCCAAGGAGCCGGGCATCAATTCCGCGCTGAGACTTGCGGCCATGGCACCAGATGGAGATATTAATCGAGGCCAACCTTAACGGCCTCGAGACTTGCCGTCCGCTCACGTCTTGAGCTCCACGACACGATGGTAGCCCAAAGCCTAGCATTTCCTGGTGTCTGCATGCGGGCGAACCGATAAGGCGTCTTCGACCAAACTCGGATTTCGGCGGTTAGGTTATCGAGAACGAGGTCAGCCGACGCCGTCCGCACCACCAGAACAAGGTGATGCTCGCCTGAGGAAGTAATCACCTCGCTCAGAAGCAAGGCGCGCGCCGGCCAACCTCGCGCAAGTAGCTCATGCCGCTTAGTCACCGCATAGTCGTTACAGTCGCCAGTTCGGGGGCCAACGATCCAGGTTTCAGTTGCAAGGCCGCCGAGGTTGGCCGTTGGTACAATCGTGCCATTTACAGTGTTGTTGACTTGGACGACATCGGACCATCGCGACGAAGTCAGCTTAACGGGCCCGCCGCGAAAGATCAGCCTTCGAACTGTGCATTCTGCAGGGTAATCCATGCAGAACCTCACATGAGCCATCGGCGCCAACGCCGGCGCGCTGAGCTGAATTCGTTCCAATTGCGCCCGCAAGCCGCGCGACATATTGGAAATTCCCGCATTTGCTCCATCGGAGATTGCGGCAGATAGCAGCGCAATCATCACCGCGGCAATCTTTGGAATCTCACGCATGTCGAATTGCTCCCCCCCGCATTACCGAGAGCATCATGCGCATGGGCAATTTGAGATTTGGCCCTACTTTGTCGAAGCTTTTTACTCAACTGTCGCGGACTTTATTAACCAACCGCCTCGCCCGCTACACCCGCGCTTGCGAAGGCTACGGCGAATGTCGCTCCGCATGCAGCGAGCCGATACCGAGCAGAGGAAGATGCCTTGTGCAGCGCGCGGCTTGCGAAAGGTGCTTGACCGAGGCTGAACACTTCAGGCTGCCGCAGTTTCCAGCGGCACCCTTCCTTAAATACCGGCAGCATTTAATTTGAGGCGGCGATGCTGAGGACGCATTGAAATTCGCCGTTGAGAATTAAGTATTTTGGTCGATTTGATGCAAAATAGAATTATACCCCGCTATGTTGATCTACGGACATGAGGTTGCGAAGAAATTACGAGGAGATGAATGCTCTCGGGAACTACACCCAAGGCCTCGAAACAACGTGTTGCGTTGATTAGCGGCATTACTGGACAGGATGGAGCCTATCTGGCCGACTACCTTCTAGGCCTCGGCTACACCGTGCACGGCATCAAGCGGCGGTCGTCCTCGTTCAATACCGCGCGGATCGATCACCTCTACAAGGATCCGCACCACGGCAACGTGCCGTTCTTGCTGCACTATGGTGACATGACGGATTCGACCAACCTGATCCGGCTCATGCAGCAGGTCAGGCCGACCGAGATCTACAACCTCGCGGCCCAGAGCCATGTCAGCGTCAGTTTTGAAAGTCCAGAATACACGGCAAATGCCGACGGGATCGGCGTTTTGCGTATGCTTGAAGCGATTCGGATTCTCGGCATGGAGAAGGAAACGCGATTCTATCAGGCATCGACCTCCGAGCTTTACGGCCTGGTACAGGAAGTTCCGCAAAGGGAAACGACGCCGTTCTATCCTCGATCGCCCTATGGTGTCGCCAAGCTATATGGCTATTGGATCACGGTGAACTACCGAGAGGCGTACGGCATGTATGCTGCGAACGGCATCCTGTTCAACCACGAGAGCCCGATACGCGGCGAGACCTTCGTAACGCGCAAGATCACGACCGGCGTGGCTCGTATCGAGGTCGGCCTCGAAGGCACGCTCTATCTCGGCAACCTCGAGGCCAAGCGCGACTGGGGCCATGCGCGTGATTACGTCGAAGGCATGCACAGGATACTGCAGGCAGACGCGCCTGACGACTTCGTGCTGGCGACCGGAGAGACGCGCTCGGTTCGCGAATTCGTCGAACTGGCCTTTGCGGAGGTCGGCCGTACAATCGAATGGCGCGGCAGAGGCGTCGAAGAAACTGGTGTAGACCGAACTTCGGGCAAGACAGTCGTGCGGATCGACCCCAGGTATTTTCGCCCGACAGAAGTCGACCTCTTGATCGGAGACGCAAGCAAGGCGCGCGAGAAGCTGGGATGGCAACCAAAGATCCCGTTCGCTCAGCTGGTGAAGGAGATGATGGCAAGCGATCTGGCGATCGCCAAGCGGGAGGTCGCCAATGGCAGACATCCCGTTTGAGCTCCAGGGCCGGCGCGTCTTCGTCGCCGGCCACCGTGGGATGGTCGGATCTGCGCTAGTGCGCCGGCTTGCGCGCGAAAATGTGGAACTGCTGACCCTGCCCCGCAGCGAGGTCGACCTGCGCGATCAGACCGCGGTAAACGCCTGGTTCGCCCGCAAACGCCCGCACGTAGTGTTTCTTGCGGCAGCGAAAGTCGGCGGTATCGCTGCCAACGACAAGCTGCGCGCGGAATTCCTTTACGACAATCTGGCGATCGCAGCCAACGTGATACACGCGGCATACGTCGGTGGGGCCGACAAGCTGATGTTCCTCGGCTCGTCGTGCATCTATCCCCGGCTGGCGCCGCAGCCGTTGCGCGAGGACTCGATACTGACCGGTCCGCTTGAGCACACCAACGAGCCTTATGCGATTGCCAAGATCGCTGGCATCAAGATGGTCGAGGCCTACCGTAGCCAGTACGGCGCCGACTTCATCAGCGTGATGCCAACCAATCTCTATGGCGTCGGCGACAATTATCATCCTGAATACAGCCACGTGGTGGCCGCTCTAATCCGCCGCTTCCACGAGGCGAAGGTCTCCGGTGCAAAGAACGTTGTGGTCTGGGGGACGGGCGCACCGCGCCGGGAATTCCTTTGTGTCGACGATCTTGCGGACGCCTGCATTCACCTCATGAAGACCTACTCCGGCGATGAACCGGTCAATATCGGCACCGGCGAGGACATCACCATCTCTGACTTCGCCCGCCTGGTCGCCACCGTGGTCGGCTATATAGGCGGGATCAGCTTCGACCCATCAAAACCCGACGGCACGCCACGCAAACTGCTCGATATTGAAAAGATCACCAAACTCGGCTGGCGCGCTGTCACTCCGCTTGCTGAGGGTATCGCGCTCGCCTACCGGGCGCATCTCGATCGGTAACGACGAACGCATATACTCTCAAGTCGGCGAAAAGAGGTACGACCAATTTCGTCGTGTAATGAGCCAACGACGAGGTTAAAGCGGAATTCTATTGACGTCGCATCAGGGGGAGATCGTCACGTTTGCATTGATGTCGCAGACTCGAGTTTCAGCGCGGATACTATTCCTTGTCGTAGCTCTAGCACCCCTGCCGTTCGGGTCGATGGATGCTTGGGTCGAGGCGCTTTGGTGTATCGTTCTCGGCGCCGCCGCAATTGCAGCCTCCCCCGACCGCCTCCGGCGCCATCATGCCCCCATCTTTTTCGTCCTCGGGATTGTTGTTGTTGCCTACGCAATGGTTCTGCATGAACAACTTGCACTATCCCCCTGGTTTGGTGCTTCGCGTCCCTCGCCCTTGTGGACGCGAACCAGCGAGCTGCTGGGTGTTCCGTTGGCTTCCACGGTATCTATTGCACGCCATCAACCGATCTATGCACTTGGAGCTCCCTTTATCGTTATTCTCACCATCATCTGCGGCATCATCGTCGGGAGCGACCGAAGCTTGGCGACCCAACTACTCAAAGTTGTCGCCTGGTCCGGAGCTACGTACGCGATATTCGGCCTTGCGTCGTTCCTGATTGATCCGACAAAGGTGCTGTGGGTCGAGAAAGAGGCTCATCTCAGTTACTTGACTGCTACGTTCACCAACCGGAACACTGCAGCCGTGTATTTCGGCAGCTGCTCGATTGTATGGCTTCTATTTACGTCCGAAAGCATTCGTACTTTCGTTAAACACAACGGGTTCGCTTGGGGGCAGGTCTTTTCTCGGATTCTCTCGGAGGCACCTCGCGACGTCCTGCTACCGTTCTTCATGTTGTCACTTTGCGTAACAGCGATGTTCATGACGGGCTCCAGGGCTGGGATTGTTCTCTCCCTCGCCGGCCTCGTCCTCGCGCTGCTCCTGTATTTCTATCGAGATCTACCGGGGCGGTCCGGAGCCCTCATTGCCTTCGCTATCAGCCTCGGTGTGGTGATCGCCCTCTTCCAGATCCTGGGGGCCAGCGTAAGCGGACGATTCAGCGCCGAAGGGCTTTCTGATGCGATGCGGCTCGATACCTACCGGTCAACCGTAGCGAGTATCGCGGATCATCCCTGGCTGGGTACCGGCATTGGAACCTTTCCTTCGATGTTTCCTGCTTATCGGTCCCTGCACGGATCGATGTGGGGGACGTGGGACCGCGCTCACAACACGCTGCTGGAGATTGCCTCTGAAGGAGGTCTCCCGCTTACGATGACGATCGTTGCAGCCTGGGGTTTGGCGCTCGCTGTCCTGATCAGAGGGATAAAGGTGCGCAGGCGAGATCGTATCGTTCCCATTGCCGCATTGTCGATTTCAGCGGTCGCTTTGGCTCATTCCCTGGTGGATTTCTCGATCCAGGTACCCGGATTTGCAATCACGGTATTTGGGCTTCTCGGCGTGGGACTGAGCCAATCGTTCCCGAGCGGCAATCGGATTCAATGAGCCCCGCGCTCCCGGCCCAACACCTATCTGGCAGGATTTACGATATTTAAACTTCAACCGCCCGCCGAGCGATCGGGCGCGCGGACCAATTGTGTCTGCCTCCCCACCGTGATATTGATTTTTAATTAAACTTTTTCGTAAGTTAATGGGAGATTTAATATGCCATTTGATCTTTATCGCAAATGTGCATTTGCCGCCACTGGCTGGATCCTGTTACTGGCTGCCGTGGGGCTCTCCACGCATGGAGCTATGGCACAGCCGTCCCTGACCTCGGCCGATTTTCAGAGCAATCCCGGAAGCGTACTGGAGCGAAACAAGGATGGAGGCGCCATCCTGCTGACATTAATTCGAAATCTCGCGGTCGACGATCCGGCGACGCTAGCATCGATTTTAACTCTGCTGTCGACCGCCAACAAGGATCAAAAATTGGCGATCGGTGGCGGGCTCGCTCAAGCAGCCAAGATCGTGATCGTCTCTAATCCAACCTACGCCAACGAAATTCAGCAGGCGATCATCCGGACAAAGGATCAGGACGTCGTTCTCGCTTTTGCAGCCACATCCGGAGATCAGCCGACTGGCGAAACGGGTGCGGGTGGCGGCGCGGGCGACACAGGCGCCGGATCGGGTGGCGGATCTGGCGGGCAGACCGGCTCCACGAGCTCCAGGTTTGGGACGCCGTCTGCGCCATCGATCGGACAAGGTGGTGTGACGATCGGAAACTTCTCAATCTCATCGGCCGCATCCAGCGCGTCAGCCCCCAGTTCAAACACGACAAATAGAATATCGAACAGTGTAAGCCCCTAGAGCCACACTGACTCCCGATGGCCAGCATTCCACGATTAAGCGCGACGCTCGTCGGTTATTCGGCGACCAGATTTCCCATTGGAACGACGGCGCGCCTTGACGCAACACGTCGATCATCCGAAAGTCCCCATGTTGTATTCTGATAAGTCACGGGTCGATTTTGAGTTGCCGCGACCGCCCGAATCGGCGGCAGAAGGCCTCAATCGCCTTGTTGGATTCTTGCAACGCCAGTACTTGATCATATTGATCACAGCGCTCTCGATCCTTGCTCTCGGCCTCGTATACGTGGTGACTGCGCCCCCTCGTTTCACAGCCCAGACCACCCTGATCATAGACACCCGCAAGGTTCAGCTCTTTCAACAGCAGTCCATTCTGGGAGACATCCCGATCGACTCGGCGTCAGTGGAGAGCCAAATCGAAATATTGAAGTCGGAAAAGGTAGCTCTCTCCGTAATTAAAACACTTCATTTGATCGAGGATCCGGAATTTTCCGGATCACGATCCGGACTTTTTTCCTCAGCTTTTGGCTTGGTGTCCGCCATGCTCGGCTCAAGGGACACCGCCTCAAACTTTGAGCTTACGCGGTCGGCGATCCGGACCTTTCAGTCTCAACTCACCATTAAGCGGATTGGCCTGTCATATGTGATTGAGATCAGCTTCAAGTCGCTGAGTCGCGATCGCGCTGCGGAGATCGCCAACGCCGTAGCCGAAGCCTATATCGTCGACCAGTTGGAGGCGAAGGACCAAGCAACCCGACGGGCAAGTGCCTGGCTGCAGGACCGCATCGGTGAACTACGCAATCAGGCAACCTTGGCGGAGCGTGCGGTTGTCGACTTCAAGGCAAAGAACAACATCGTAAACACCGGTGGCTCCGGCGGGCGGCTCGTCACAGAGCAACAGGTATCCGAACTCAACAGTCAGGTCGTGGTCGCGCGGGCGCAAACCTCGGAAGCCAAGGCCCGGCTTGATCGGATCGAAGCGGTATTGCGAGCCGACTCTCCCAATTCAACGGTCAACTCAACGGTAGCAGACGCCCTCAAGAGCGAAGTGGTGACAAAGCTGCGTTCGCAGTACCTGGACATCGCAAATCGCGAAGCGGATTGGGCACGCCGGTACGGAACGGGTCACGAGGCAGCCGTCAACCTTCGAAGTCAAATGGCTGAGATTCAGAACTCAATTCTCAACGAACTTCAGCGCCTCGCCGAAACCTACAAAAGTGACTTTGAAATCGCCAAGCAACGCGAGGTCGGCGTTCAACGTGAGTTGGAGAATGCGGTCAGCCAATCGAAGGCGACGAACCAGGCCCAGGTGTCATTGAAAGAGCTAGAGAGCGCTTCCCAAACCTACCGAACTCTCTATGACAACTTTCTGCAGCGCTACATGGAATCAATTCAGCAGCAATCCTTTCCAATCAGTGAAGCGCGCGTAATCTCTCAGGCGGCTCCTCCGACGCAGAAAAGCGATCCAAAGCCAGCGCTAGCGCTCGGCCTCTCCGGAATCGGAGGACTGATTCTAGGACTTGGCCTGGCGATCTTGCGCGATCTTTCGGATCGGGTGTTCCGAACCGCCGAACAAGTCGAGGCGGAACTCAACGCCACATGTATTTCACTCGTTCCAAAGATCAGCGCCGGAAAGACCCCTCGCGATACTTTGAATAATCGGGTGGGAACAAGCGATCGCGCCAACCGAACAATCACGAGAAATCGAGGCTTGATTTGGACCGCTTCGAACAATCCATTCTCGCAGTTCTCGGAAGCGGTCCGCGCAATTAAGCTGGCTATCGATGTAAGTTGGGATGCGAAATCCTCCAAGGTTATCGGAATAACCTCGGCGATTCCTAACGAAGGCAAATCGACGTTGTCGGCGTCGCTCGCACAGCTCATCGCCCAAACCGGAGCTAAGGTCTTATTGGTTGACTGCGATTTGCGAAACAGTGCGCTCTCCAACCGCATCGCTCCGGCAGCCGAATTTGGGATCATCGATGGGATAATGGGCAGAAAGCCGCTTTCCGAGCTTCTGTGGCGGGATTCGAAGACGAATATGTCTTTTCTGCCGGGCGCTGTCAGCTGGGACAATGAAGTGCATCCCAATGAGCTTCTGAATTCGAGTGAAGCCAGGCAATTCTTCGACGTCCTCCGCAAGAACTACGATTACGTTGTGGTCGATCTTTCGCCGCTTGCGCCGATCGTCGATGTACGTGCGACCACACAACTCATGGATGCCTATGTTCTTGCGATTAAGTGGGCGCATACGAAATTTGATGTCGTCGCCCAAGCGCTCAGGTCGGCGCCTACGATTCAAGATAACATGCTCGGAGTAGTGTTGACGCAGGCTGACGCTAAAGTGCTGCAACTCTATTCGGGATACGGGAATGTCTATTACGGCGAGAGGCCGGCCTCGTCAGTTTCCACTGCACGATAAAGATTTGAATGCTCGAACTGTCTAGAACACAGGTGTCTTTGCTTGTGCGCGCCTTCGTTGGCGGCTTTGCCCTGATCGCGATACTTTGGGGATGTTGGACGCTCCCGCTGTTTTGGAATCAAGGCTTCGATGAATCGGTCGCGCGCGGAATAATTTCTGGTCGCGCGTTTCGGCCCGAAATCCTTTCACCGCTCAAGTCGGACCTTGATGCGATCGAGCAGTTGCCGTTCTGCAGAGCTTCCGCCACGAGAAGCGCAGCAATCATTCGACTGAGGATTGCCGAGCAGACGCTCTCGGTAGGCAGGCCCGAGACCATCGATCAGGAGTTCGATGCGCTGCGGAGGGCCCTCGTCACCACACTGTCCTGCTCGCCAGCCGACCCATTCTCATGGCTCGCACTCTTTTGGCTAAGCAACAACCAGATTGGGTTCAAGTCCGAAAACCTCCAGTACCTGCGTCTGTCTTACGAGCTTGGTCCTAGTGAAGGATGGATTGCGCTGAAGCGCAATCATATCGCATTTTCCATTTTCGAGGCGTTGGATCCCGCGTTGGCGAAGACGGCGATCAGAGAATTTATTCAGATTTTGAATACCGGTCTCTACATGGAAGCCGTTGAGATATTCACCGGTCCAGCGTGGCGCGTTCGCGATCAGATATTGCCACTGCTAACCGAAGTTCCGATACGCAACCGCGAAATCTTCGCGGATGCACTTCGCAATCGGGGCTCCGAAGTCATTGTGCCGGGCGTATCCGACCGACGGCATCCTTGAACCTCACGCGGATCGATTTGACATGCGGAGACCAATTTGATTTCGCCCTCGACCCAAGATGATTCAATGCTCCGCAGCGGCGAAGAACGTAGTTTGCACCTGATTGAAGGACGACTTCGCGTCGCTGTTGCCACGCCGCTTGGTCTCGATGGGCGCGGTGGTATCGATCGCTTAAACGACAGCATATTTGAGACCATTGAGCAGCAACAACCCCACTTGAACGTTGAGGCAAGTCGCCTAGTCACGCGAGGTCAGCGCGGACTCATTGTGGCTCAATTTGTTTTCGCCATTGCTTTGTTGAAATTCGCGTGGCTGGTCCTCTTTCGACGAATTGACGTGCTGCACATACACCTATCGAACTGGGGAAGTAGCTATCGAAAGACGGTTATGGGGGCAGCAGCTCGCCTCTTGAGGGTCCCCTACGTGGTCCACTTGCACGGATCTGGATTTGACGAATTTCTGGCGGTTGCCCCAACCAGGTTGGCGAGAGCCGTTGACCTTCTCTTTCTGAAGAGTGTGCAGATCGTCGTACTGGGCGAGTATTGGGCTCACGCCGTTCTGATGCGTGTGCCTCAGGTTCGCGACAAGATTACAGTTCTGCCCAATGCCACGAAGCTAAGTTCGAAACCGCAACTTCAAGCCCCTGATTCCCGGATAAGAATCACGTGCTTGGGGCAACTCGGCGAGCGCAAAGGTACCCCGCAGCTGATAGCTGCATTGCAGATGTTGTCGCAGAGACAGGACTGGACGGCAACGATTGCAGGTGACGGCTCCGTTGAAGAAAGCCGCAGGGCTGTGGCGAAACACGGTCTCGTCGGCAGGGTGCTTATTCCGGGCTGGTTGAGCTCTGAGCAAGCCGACGATCTTCTTTGCAAGACCGATATCCTGGCGCTCCCCTCGTACGCCGAAAACCTCCCCATGGTGATATTGGAAGCATTCGCCCACGGCGTGCCCGTGATATCTACCCCCGTTGGCGCAATTCCGGAAGTCATTGCCCCTGAACGAAACGGCTTCCTGGTGCCGGCGGGTGATGTGTCGGCCTTGAGCAGAGCGATCGAACGATTGATCGAAGATCCCGAGCTACGGTTGCGATTGGGAAGCACCGCTCGCGAAGATCAAGCTCAACGATACGAAATCAACTCCTACGTCGAGAAACTAACCGTCGTCTGGCGGAAAGCGTCCTTTATTCGCAAGTCCATGTGACCGCAACAACACCGAGAATAGTGGTCAACCGGCGGCCCGCACAATTTTAGATTGTCCAGTAAAGCCACCCTCCCCTTTGGCGTTAAATCTAAGCAAATCAAACCACGCATCTAAAGTCTATTTATCTTCCTCATTAAATATGCATTAAATCAGATATATAAATTGCGGATTTATATCTTGGGTGTTTTCGTGAATATTAATGTTGATGTGTCAGCGGCGAATTGCGTACCACTATCTCAGGCATTGCTGGTAGGCACTCCCGTCTCGACAATCAGTCTGAACCAACTCCTCGCCGCTTTTGAGACATGGACCCTGGACTCGCAGGACCGATATGTGGTCTTTCGCGATGTGCACGGCATCATCGCAGCCCGCAACAATGCTCAGTTGGATCTTGCTCACCAAACCGCCGATATTGTTGCACCTGATGGAATGCCGTTGGTTTGGGCCCTTCGAGCGGCGGGAGATGGTCCAGTGTATCGCGTCTGCGGCCCGGATGTGCTGCCCGCGGTCTGCCAGCACGGATTGTCGCGAGGCTGGCGTCACTATTTCTACGGAGGCGCCGAGGGCGTCGCAGATCTCCTTGCTGAAGCACTCGTCAAGAAATACCCCAACCTAAAGATTGCAGGAACGCAATGTCCACCTTTCCGGCCTCTCACCCCTGAGGAGGATGAGATCGCTTGCGCGAAAATCCGAGCTGCTGCGCCTGATTTCGTCTGGGTAGGACTTGGAACGCCAAAGCAAGAGATCTGGATGGGCCAAAACAAGGGGCGATGCGGTGGCGCAACTATGCTCGGCGTTGGTGCAGCGTTTGATTTCCACGCCAATCTGGTTCGGCGGGCGCCATCTTGGATGCAACGGAGTGGGCTGGAGTGGGCCTATCGCCTTTTCACCGAGCCAAAGAGGCTTTGGAAAAGATACCTGGTAATGGCGCCCATATTCGTGGTGTTGGCGGCGCACGAGATAATCAGAAGGCGATGGTAGTCAGGAAAGATCAGGGACCACGATCGCGCCATGCACAGCAAGCCAATGCTTCTTCTAAGGACCGCTCGTAGCCGGCTGCGATAGCGCCTGGGTCAACTTACAGGCTACAGCAGCTCGACAGACGCACACTCGCGCTGACCATTGAGAGCCCATGGCCTACGTCGAAACTCGCACAGCGCTCTGCGTCAACCGCAGATCCAAATCGTCAAGCGGATTTACGACGCCCAGTTGCATTGCGCTTGTTTGTGCTGATTAGAAAATCAACCAACTTCCGACCTGCCTTGAGATGAGGAACCAACCACTTTGGTTGCTTACCGCGACCGGACCACGTCTCGGATGGGTCGTTGGGATTTTGGTACTTGGGAAGCACCGGCGGATACTTCCGGCGATCGTTGGCCTTCAGCGGCCTGCCTGAGATCCTAGGCTTTTCGATCTGGGCGCCGCCACTAAGCTTCGCGAGACGCTCTTCTAACCCCTGCTTTTCAAGCAAGATCCGGTCAGACAAAATACTGCAAACTTCCTCGTGAAGTTTCCAGAGTTCGTCGATAGATAGTGATTTCAAATCGAACGTGCTTGGCCGCATTTTTCGCTCACAATTGATGAAACAAACTTCGTTCCACCAAATCCCGTAATAGTGGTTCGATCTGTTCCGGCAACGCACCAGAAGTTGCAGCGTTCCTACTGCCCGTCCATCTTATGTAAACAGCAGGCGATTCGGGCAATATTGCGCATGCGCGAATTGGAATACTCTGCCGTTCGGAAATAAATTGGTAAATTCTCTTCCTTGAATTGATGCGATCGCTTGGGCGAATGCTTCTGCTGCCTAAAATGTCCCCACGCCCTGATTAAACCTTGCGCAATCAGCTGGCACCCAATGAAGCGCGGGATTGCCGGCACAACCGCATTCGAATTTCCGAATTTTTCGCTACAGCAATAATCTATTTAAAGTATCCCGGCGACAACAATTAAATGGATCGATACCACTTCTTTGGAGTACCCCGTTCTCGCAGGTCTGCAACGGTTGGCGTTCCGCTGCTGAGACGACATAACTTCGGCAAATATCTGCGACGACCCAAAGGGCGGCGGCCTATCTTGCGAGCGCCAATTGAACGGTACCATGCTGCTCAGGCGACAGGTGGCTGTCGGCTCGGGGTAAGGTTGACTTATTAGCTTAACGTATGAATTTAATTGCGTTGCCGCTCGAATATATTATCGGTCGGTGGGAGACAATTGCCACCTCGACTTCAACATTGGCAAAGCACGCAACTGCATATTTGGCTCGGCCTTACAGCCAGCTATCAGAAGAAAAGAAAACGGTTTGGAATCGCATGGAACACATTGATTTAGCGCAACAATTTCGAGAGTTAGTCGATTTGCGAAGGAGGGTTGGTGAAGCGGAAGCGAATAAACTCAGGCAATCTTCTCAATTGAGGCGCAACGTTCTTCAGAAGCCAAATCGGGGCCCTTCAAGACGCGTAAAACGGCCGAGCAGCCGACGCTAGCGTACCAGCAGATGATTACCGTAAAAACACGGGAATCAAAATCTTGCAAGCGCTGCATTAAATTGAGAGCTACCCGGAAGAACGCTGCGCCAAGCAGGGGAGCCGAGGCTTAAGTCCGGCTACCCCAACCGCAGGGCACGTATATACTCCATTTAATTGCATTCGCTCATTTGAGAACCTCAGAATCGTGTGGCTGTTAATTGGCTTGTCGCTCACCTTACTGGTCTTCGTTGCAGCCGCTTTCGTCGTATACGTCGCGTTTAATCTTCCTGAAGATATCTATTTCGACGAGGATTAGAGAGGAGGCCAGCTACGCGAAGCTGTTCACCTATCCAGCGCGCTACCTTCAGCAAACGCTGTCCTGGATTATTCGTCTCACCTTTCCTGCGGTCGGCTGCACTTCCGTTGACGTTATGCAAATCACTCATCGCAAATTGACGAGGGTTACCCTTGCTTGCCGATGCGCGTTGTTGGTTGCGAGCGTCCGGCGTCGGCATAAGAGCCGCTCGCCTGGGCCGGAGCCTGTCCAAGCCACGTGATCGGGGTCGAATTGGGCGCGGTCATGGCTAGACCAAAACAGCGGCGCATGGTCGCCGATCACCGGGCGGTCGGCTGTCGCCCTGGCAGGGTCGCGCGCTATCTTCGCGACGACAGCAAATGCGTCGTGCCAAAGTTCATCCATCCGGCAAACCTTGGGTCGCCCAAAGACGCCGCCGTCGATCCCGCAACGAAAATCCGTCAGAGCTGACTAGGCGCGACCGGAATATGTGTATTCAACGTGAGCTTATAGATACTGCCCCGAAGCTCACTACATACGGGGGCCGGGCCCGAAATGGCGAGAGAAGCGCGGTCTGGATCAATCCATGAAATCGTGAGCGCTTCATCGCAGATCGTGTTTCCGAACTCCTCCCCGCGCGACGCTCAACCCGCCGCTACAACAGCCGGCTTGGCCTTCGGCGCCTTGTCGACGCGCTTCGACCAGGAGCGGTAGTACGCCAGCACGGTCATCATCAGGATGCCGACAATGCTGACGACGATCTGCATCCAGATCGCGCCGGAGACCTCAACCAGCGCGACATGTGCAGCAAAGGACAGGAATATGCCGGAGCAAAAGACTTCGAGCGACTGCTGACCACATTTGATCGCGGGCCGAAAGATCGCCCATTCCAGCCCCGGCCAATCGCGTGGCAGCAGACGAACGACGAAGAACGCGAACACGACGAAGTGCAGCAGGCGATAAGGCGCAAGATTGGTCTTGTCGTTCGGATTGAAGGCGCCGTAGACCTCAGGCGGAATCAGTTCGCGCAGTTCGTCAAACCGGGCCGCCATTGTCATCACCAGAGCGAACAGAAGATAGCTGATGCCGAGCACCAACGCGGTACGCGACCGGATGAACGGCATCGCCTGTGCCGATCCGCCAAGCGCGAACCAGGCTCCGAATGTGAACAGAAATTGCCACGCGAATGGATTGAAATACCAGAGGCCAGTTGGATAGGCCGAGAGGTTCCATCCGAAGCGCCTGGCCATGACATAGAGCAACGCCGAAGCAGTCAGCGTCATGTTGGGTCTGCGCAGCATCAGCCAGAGTATCGGCGGGAATACGCCCATCAGCACGATGTAAAGCGGCAGCACATCCATGTTCACCGGCTTGAAGCGCAATATCAGCCCTTCGAACAGGAACTGCGCCGGATTTGCCAGGAAGCCCCGGATGTTGAAGTCATCGGTGAAACCAGAGTTGCCGGAGCGCTGCGCGACATATCCGATTTCGGCGAGATAGAGCACGAAGAGGAAGACGTGGGCGACGTAGATCTGCCAGACGCGCTTCAGAAGCCTCGTCGCGCCAATGACAAACCCGCGTTCGAGCATCATCCGCGCGAAGACGAAGGCAACGGTGTAGCCGGAAATGAATATGAAGAGATCCGCAGCATCGCTGAAACCGTAGTTGCGCGTTGTGACCCAGTTCACGATGTTGTTGGGGATATGGTCGAGGAAGATTCCCCAATTTGCCACACCTCGGAACAGGTCCAGCCGGAGATCCCGGCCTTTCGTCGGCAGCGTAGCGAGAATCTTCATCGTCAACGCACCGAAGCCTTGCCCATCTCTTCCATCGACGATTTGCCTGCACAGCGCCCGGATACGGCGTCTAGAGCCCGCCCCCAAGCATTGCGACATAGTCGCCGTCAGCGTAGCGACCCCATGACTGCTCGTATTGGACAATCATGCGCATGTTGGATGTGAGGTCGGCAGAACAAGGACGAGGCTGGCAGAGCAGCTCCAACTTTCAATTTGCCTCCGGGAAATGCCAGCCTGTCCATGAGTCGCGACGCGCCACGCGACTGCGCGAGGCAGGCCTCGATCGTACCCGCCTGTCCATCGGCTCGAACCAGCAGCACTCCGCACTCAATCCCTGGAGCTCGTTGGGACTACGGGTTCTCGCCACATGGGCAGATGAACCGGCCCGAGCTCTCTTACGCTTGCCGCGCATAAGCGGATGCTCGGCAATGATCGGCCGCGCCAGGGGCTTCGATTCCGCCACGAAGTCAGCTGAGGAATCAGCGTGCATTTGATCAGTCCTCTCATCAGGCAGCTGCTCGGCCAATTCCTGGATCGGTATCGCCTCGAGGGACGATGGCGGCATTGCCGGCTGGCTGGTATCCAGGACGACCTTTTCCGGCCATTTGCGCGCGGATGAGATCCGGATGGTGGCTGCGTCGATACCATTCGCCCGATCAGGAAATCTGTCCGGCAGCTTCGGCAGAGACCAGCCAATTATCAGCAGAAGAGCAGCGAGTGCGCCGCCGACAACGGCAAAGTACCTTGCCATGGGCAGAGCCGATGGCTCCGGCAATTTCGCCAATCTCGATCTACCCATCACAGCAATGCTTGGCCACTCTCGCGCAGCACGGCATGCCATGCCCCCGCTGGAGGGACGACCCGACTAGAGGAAATTTTCCTTCACCATCTCCCAGACGTCGCCTCCGCGACCGTGCAGGACGGCGCGGGCGGAATAGAGCGCCATCCCGATTGCAGGTTCGACCTGCATGAATGGCGGCATGACGAGCTGCATCGGGTTGACATGCACGTGCAGAAGCGCGGGTCCCGGTTGCGCCAGCCAGTCCTTGACCGCGGTCTCCAATTCGCTCGCGTTCGAAACGGTCTGGCCCCAGAGACCCAGCGCGCGCGCAACGCCTGCAAAATTCGGGTTCTTCAGCTTCGTGAAGGTATCGAGCATGCCCTCGGCCTTTTGCTCGATCTCCACGAAGCCAAGCTTGCCGTTGTCGTAGACGGCGATCTTGACGGGCAACTCCTGTTGGACGATCGTCATCAGATCTCCGAACAGCATCGAGATTCCACCGTCGCCGGCCATGCACACGACCTGCCGGCCGGGTTCTGCCTTTTGGAGCCCAATGGACGACGGCATGCCATTGGCCATCGTTCCATGAAGCAGGCTTGCGAAAATACGGCGCTGGCCGTTTGCCTCGATGTGGCGATAGGCCCAGGCGGCCGGGGTGCCGTCGTCGGCCGTGAACAACGCATCCTTCGCCGCATGGCGGCTGATCACCTGTGTCAGATAGCTTCCGGGAATATTGCCATCGTGACCGGCAGCGACCTTGGCCCGCTCTGTTTCCCGATATTTCGCATAGCGCTGGAGATATGCGCCTCGGAATGAGGCGTCGGTGCGCCCGGCGAGCTTCGGCAGCAAGGCCTCCAACGTCGCCTTCACATCGCCGACGACACCCTTCGTGATCGGATGCCGTCGCCCCAGATGGGTCGGGTCGATATCGACCTGCACGATCTTTGCCTTGTCCGGGTAGAATTGCCGCCAGGCAAAGTCGGCGCCCAGCATCAACAACGCATCACAATCCAACAGGGCATGATACCCGGCCTCGTTGCCGAGCATCCCGGTCATTCCAATGTTGTAGGGATTGTCAAACTCGAGGAAGTCCTTTGCGCGCGACGTATGCGCGATCGGCGCCTTCAGCCTGTCGGCGACCGCGAGAATTTCCTGATGGGCTCCTTTACAGCCCGATCCGCCATACACGACAACATTTTCGCTGCTGTTGAGGATATCCGCGATCTCGTTGATATCCGCATCGCTCGGTCGCGTGACGGGTCTGGCGACGTGCACCGCATAGGGGATGTTATCATCCACGACCGAGGCGGAGATATCCGCCGGTACGATCAAGACAGCAACACCGCGTTTCGTCAGAGCCGTTTGGCAGGCGATCACCGTTTTCCGGCGCGCCTGTTCCGGGGTATGGATCATATCGCAGAAGACGCTACAGTCTCGGTAGACCTGCTTGAAGTCGACCTCCTGGATGAATTCGAAGCCAAGTTCGTCGCGAATGATCTGACTTGCGATCAGGATGACGGGTGCACGGTTGCGATTGGCTTCGAATATCCCGTTGATGAAATGCAAGCTTCCGGGACCACAACTGCCGGCAACAGCGGTCAGGCGATCTGCGACCTGCGCCTCCGCCTGCGCGGCGAACGCCCCCGCCTCCTCGTGTCTCATCGATATCCACTCGATCTCGCTTTTTTCGAGCGAGCGGGCGATCAGATTGAGGGTGTCGCCGACGACGCCGTAACAATGCTTGACGCCTGCGCTCTGCAAGGTCTCCACAATGATATCCGCGACCAGCTTGCCCATGACATTCAACCGTGGCTATGACCGTTCCTGCCACAGCGTGCGCCCAACTGTGCTGTCAGGGCTTGGATCAAAATGCGAGGACTTGAACCCAACTGCGCAGACGGCGCACGGCTTCGGATGGCGCACCTTTCAACCGACGTCCTCGGCTGCGGATCGGAGTTGGCCGAGCATTTGCACCGCGCGGTTGCGGGCAGGAAATGATATCCCGGCCGGCACGCGATCAAGACTCGCGCTGAGATATTCGTGAGCTTCCGGCAAGCGATCCTGTTTCAGCAACAGCCCGGCCAGGTCCGTCGCGGCCGTCAATTCGAACAGGGTGGCGAACTGGCGTTTGGCCCAGTCGATTGCCGACAGCAGGCTTTCTTCGGCGTCGAAGCGATCCTCCGCAGATCGAGACGCCAGGATGAGCCCTTTCATCCTGAACAAGGCAGACATGTGCAACAATTTTCCGGCACGCTGCTGTTGCTCGATCGCATTCACCGTGAGGGTCAGCGCCTGCTCATGCTCACCGAGGTCCATAAGCGCCGCGGCCAGATCGCAGGTAAAATCCATGTTCAGCATCTCGTGGCGCTGGACGTGAAGCTCTTCCAGGGCTCGCTTCAGCAATTGTATCGCTTCGATGCGATTGTCTTGAAGAAGCAACCATCGCCCCTTCAAGCCCGTCGCTATGGCGCGATAAGGCATCAGGGAATGCGCGACAGAGAGCTCACTCAGCTCACCAATGTACTGGTCCGATTGGCTCAGATCCGCCATGGCCAGAAACACGGGAAGGACCAAAGCCAGGGACCGGCACAACGTGGCGGGGTTGCCCGACCTCTTGGCTTCCGCTCTGGCGCGCCTTGCATAGTCCAGCGATTGGTCGAGCAAGCCCCGGTACAGGAGAGAACGTGCCATGCCGACGAGCAGGAAGCTCGTATAATGAAAGAGATATGGTTCGGTTCGAGAGCGCGGTCGGGACGCCAGGTGCCGGAGACCCGCTTCGCAATGCAGTTGTGTGGCGAGGTGATTTCCCGACAGATGTTCGGAAGCCGCCAGCATTGCTTCCGCCAGCGCCATGTCGTCGTGACTCCCCGTTCCCAAAGCCAGTTTCTTGCTCCGGGTGGCGATCTCGCTCGCACCCCGGATGTCCATGGTCCAGTGCGAATACATGAAAAGTCCGCTTAGAACCCGCAGCTCGTGGGCGAGATCGCCCTGTTCGATTGCAATATCCAGCGCGTTTGCGAAAGCGGTCCGGACGCGTTGATCGTTGCCTTCCGTATGCATCAAGGCCAGCGGGATCGTTGCAGAGATCTCCAAGGCGCGGCGGGAGTATTGATGCGGATTTCCCAGGCCCGCCATCGCGCGTTCGGCCCATGCCTGGCATTCGATCAGCAGCGACAGCTCCAGAAACACCTGCGTGGCGGCGGCGGCCAGTCTCGTTGCCGTCGCGGCATCGCCGCACGGCCCAAAGCTCCATTCGAGGGCCGCACGGACGTTGCTCAATTGGTCGGAATAGGCCGCAGCTCTCTCTGCGCCTGGCAGGCTCGATAGAGCCTCCCTCAGCGTTTCGAGATGTCCGGCGAGGTATTCCGCATGCCGGCCGAAGACCATATCGACTTCGTCATGCTCCTCCAGTTTTGCCAGTGCGTATGCCCGGGTCGTGTTGGGCAGCCGATATTGCGCCTGCACGACATCAATCCGGGTTGCTATCAACGACTTCTCGACCAGCCCTGCGACGGCGTCGAAAATGTCCTCGACTCCCGCACCGGGTTCACCGGCGACAGACCGCGCGCCATCGAGGGTGAAACGTCCAACGAAGGGAGCTAAGCGTCGAAACACGATCCTCTCTGCGTCAGACAGTAGATCGTAGCTCCAATCCAGCGTCGCCTTGAGCGTCCGATGCCTGGCGACTGCCGTCCGATGGCTCAGTCTCAGCAATTCCAGCCGGGACACCAGGAGGTCAACCGTGTTCTCAAGGCCAAGGGAGGCGACCTGACCCGCGGCCAACTCGATCGCGAGTGGTATCCCATCCAGCTTTCGGCATATGTCCGCGACGAATGGCGCCTCCTTGTCGGTGAGAACGATGCGACCCGCTCGCGTGGCCACGCGCCGTACGAACAGCTGCACCGCCGGATACCGCAGAATTGCATTTGCCGTCTGCTCCGAGTCGTCTGGCGGAAAATCGAGAGGAGGAACCCGGCAGCAATGCTCACCCTCAACTTTCAGCAATTCCCGGCTCGTGGTCAGAAGATGAATCTGTTCCGTTTGCTGGTAGAGTTGTTCGGCAAGCGACGCGACCGCCTCGATCACATGCTCGCAGCTGTCGAGTATGATGAGGAGCTTCCGCGACCGGATGAGGTCGACCAGCTCCGGGCCGGGATCTTTCGATTTGAGTGAGAACCCCAGGGAGGTCGCAACGGCCGCAGCAACATGGTGCGGATCGGTGAGGCTTTCCAGATCGACAAAATAGATCTCGCCGCCGATCGCCTGGGCGACGACGCGGCCGACGGCCAGAGCGATGGTTGTCTTGCCGATGCCGCCGGGGCCGAGCAGTGTCACGAACCGGTCATTTCGAAGCCTGTCGCCGAGCTCGGTGACGAACGTCTCGCGTCCGATCATCATGATCGGTCGCACCGGAAGCCTGCCTTGCCGCCAGGACCTGGCGGTCCTGCTTTCCGTGGCGCCCCCAAGGGAGGCCAATGCGCCGACGAACGAGTAGCCCCGTCCCTTGATGTTTGCGATGTAGCGGTTGCCGAATTGGCCGTCACCAAGCGCCTTGCGAATCGCGGCCACGTGGACCCGGATGCTCCCCTCTTCGACCGTCACGTCCGGCCAGACGTGATCGATCAATTCCTGCTTTGCGATCACCTTGCCAGGACGCTCGGCAAGGTAGATCAGGATGTCGAGGGCCCTGCTGCCGAGGGGCAGCGCCACGCCGTCGCGCCACAGCGCCCTTTCTTTGCTCGAAAGCTCAAAGGGGCCGAATAGCAGATTTCCGCGAGGCTCATCGTCAGCCATGGCTCTTGGCACCGGCTTGGGGTGCTTTTCCCGGATGTTCAGTGGTCCGCGCGAAACCCAAGCGTGCGTTCTCGATAGACATCGGCTGGCTTCCGGCTCCTAGCGTGGACTTTCAGGGATCAGCACGCAGCGACCGGCATGCGGCCTGCATACAACTGACAATGCCCGGCGCTTCCCTCTCGCTGACAGAGATCGTACAATTTCACCATGGTTTGCATCCCCCGAATGGGGGGAGGACTGACGTGGTTAGGGGGAGCCTTTGATCCAGCCGCACTCCAGCCATCCGACTCATGGAACGGGTCCGTCGCCCGGCGGAGGACAGCTGCCATTTCTCGCGACCAAGATCCTGCCGGCACGATTCGGCGGGCTGGTCGCGCGCCCCCGACTGCTCGCGATCTTGTCGGACCTCCCGGCCAAGCGACTGGGTGTCATCAAGGCGCCGGCGGGCTTCGGCAAGAGCTCATTGGCAGCCACCTGGGCCGAGACGCTCGAGCAAGACGGCAATGCCGTTGCGTGGCTGACGATCGATCCGGACGACGACGAGGCCACGCGGTTTCTGTTTTACGTTTCCCAGGCCCTGCATCACGCCTGCCCGGACGTCGGCGCCGGCGCGATCGGGCTGATCCTCGAGAACAATTTGATCGACCCAACGGCGATCCTGTCGAGCCTGATCAACGATCTGGCGGAGATGGAGGACGACGTTTACCTGTTTCTCGAGGACTATCACTGGGTCAGCGCTTCTCGCATCCATCAGACCGTCGCGTATTTTTTGAAGCACGCACCGTCCCACTGTCACGTGGTGCTGACGACGCGTACCGAACCTCCCCTGCCGCTCGCGACCTTGCGAGCCCAGAACCAGCTGATCGAGATCGATGCCGAAGCCCTGCGGTTCGACATGCTGGAGACACAGGCGTTTCTGGACGGCACCAAACCCGGAGTGCTGGAATTCCCCGACGTGCAACTCTTGCAGCGCAAGACCGAAGGCTGGCCGGCCGCGTTGCGGATCATTTCATCCATGCCTTCGCAGTCTGGATCCGGCCTGAAGGAATATGTCCACAATCTCTCGGGCTCGCAGCGTCCAATTGCCGCCTACCTGACCGAGATGCTGGATGGGCTCCCGGTCGAACTGGTCGACTTCATGCTGCGAACGGCCGTTCTCGACCGGCTCTCCGGCGCCCTCTGCGAGGCCGTAACGGGTTTGGGCGCGAGCCGCACCATCCTGGCATCGCTTGCCCAGCGCCAGATGCTACTCACGCCGCTCGACAACGACGGCGTTTGGTTTCGCTATCACACGCTGCTTGCCGAATATCTGCGACAGCGGCTCGAGGCGGACCGTGGCATTGAAGTTCCCGAACTGCACGGGCGTGCGGCTCTTTGGTATGCCTCCCACGAATTATGGACTGAAGCGGTCCAGCACGCGATCGCGGCCGGCGCTCCTGACCGCGCGATCGGCTGGATCAAAAATTGCGCGATGTCCTTGATCAAGAGAGGCGATCTCTTCACCTTGCTGGAGTGGCAACGCCAGTTTCCCGACGAACTCATGCGAGGTCAGTGCGAGGTCCGATTGGCGATCGGATGGGGATTGGCGCTTGCGCTTCGCTTTGACGAGGCCCTGAAGCTTGCAACCGACATCGAAGGCGACATCGCCGCAATGCCTCTGCCTGATGGCAACCTGCTGTGTGAATGCCAGGCGATCCGCTCCGTTGCCATCGCGCTGAAGGATGACAGCGAAAGCGCGCTGCCTCTGGCACAGGATTGCGTCGACCGTTCATCCGATCCCTGGACCGCGAACGTAGCATCAAACGTCGTTCGCTTCAGCCACATGAAGGCGGGCAGCCTCAAGCAATTCCATGCGACGCCATGGATTCCCTATTCGGTCGAGGAGGATCGCAGGAACGTATTTGCCTCGGTGTATCGACACTGCCTCAACGGGCTTACAGAAGAGCGGCAGATACGCCTCGCGGCGGCAGATAAGCACTACCGCGAGGGCTTCCGGGTCGCCGAGCAGGATGTCGGGCCGAATTCGATTGCAGCGGCCTTGCCAGCAAGTCTGATCGCGCGAATCAAGTACGAGCAAGGCCTGCTCGATGAGGCGGAAGCCTGGGTCATCGATCGCCTCCCGCTGATTAACTCGGGGACAATGCTCGACTGCGTGTGGAGCACTTATTTCGTGATCTCCCGGGTCGCCGCTGCACGGATGAACTTCGAGCGGGCCCGCACTCTGTTGGAACGAGCTGAAAATCTCGGCGTCGCGCGGGATTGGGGACGACTCTCGGCCGGCGTGATCGCGGAGCAGGCGCGGCTCTACCTGAACGACGGCCGGTTGGATGAAGCCGCCGCATGCGTCGATCGCCTGGAACGCCTTGCACGGAAATACCCGGCACCGAGGCCTGGCGCCTGGTCGGAGATCGGATGGTACCACAAACTGGCCCGCGCTCATTTGCTGGGCCTGCAGGCTCAATCGGACGAGGCCGCTTCAATCCTTCAACAATTGCAGCACGAAGCCGAAGCGATGGAGCACCGTCAGTTCCTGATCTGCATTGCGATTCGTCAGTCGACAGTTCAGCTCAGCGCGGGCAAGGCCGCGGAGGCGGTGAGCCGGTTTAGTCGCGTGCTTGCCGCGTGTGCGGCGGCCGGTCTCTATCAGACCGTCCTCGACGAGGGGCCAGCCATTTCAGAGCTTCTCCGGGCGACACGGGAGGGAGGAAACCTCAAGGCGGATCTGATCCCCTACGTCGATCGTCTCGCGGCGGGTCTGCAGCGAGCACGACAGGATCGCTCGGCTACGGACTCAAGCGCACGGATTCTCAGCGCATTGAGCCGTCGCGAGACCGATATTCTCACGCGGATCGCGGATGGATTGTCCAACAAGGAAATCGCCCGAAGCCTTGATATCGGCCCCGAGACGGTGAAGTCGCATCTCAAGAGCGTTTTCACCAAGCTGGGTGTGGAGAAGCGCGCGCAGGCCGTGTCACGCGCGCAGACCCTCGGCATTGTCACCACGCGGTGAAGCTTCGCCCCGTCATCCGGCTTGTCGCGCACGAACGCGGGTCCGCTCGAGGACCAGCCTCGCCGACATGAGATCCGGCGTTTCGAAGCCCTCGGTAAACCGGCCGTAGATGGCTTCGATGAGATCGTGGGCCTTTCGGGTTTGACCCCGATCAATCCAAATCCGCGCAAGCTCCAATCCCGCCCGCAGCTCGAACGAAAGCGCCGATTGTTGCCCGGCCAGGGTCATCGCTTCCCCGAAACACTCCGCGGCCAGACCAAGCTGTTGAGGCTCTCGGCACACAAAGGCCGCGCCTTTCGCCAGCAACAGCGCCGGAAGGTGAAGAGGCCTGTTCGATCCGAGCTGCGTGGCGATCGAACCGTCAATGAGAGCCAGCGCTTCCGCGCGCTCGTTCTGTTTCGCCAGGCCGAGCGCCAACTCGGAGACGAAATCCGTTACAAGCATTTCGTATCGCAGGATCCGCAGTTTTTCCAGGCCGTCTCGCAGATGACGCATGCCATCTTCCGTCTGGCCGACACGGACCAGATAGCGCCCCCTAAGTCCTGTGGCGACAGCCCGGAATGGCTCCAGCGAATACTTCTCCGCAGTCAGCTCGAGCGCGGAGAGGTTCGGTTCGACCTGCCCCAAATCGTCAATCCAGAAATAGAAAGGCATCGTCAGCATGAGAGCTCGACACAGAGCGACCGGATGATCCGATCTCTCAGCCTCCTCGATGGTTCTTTCGGCATAATCCGCCGCCCTATCGAGATTGCCAGCAAACCAATGTGACCGGGTCAGGTTGAACAGCGAGGTGGTTCGCAGATCGAACAGATATTGAGTTGCGTTGAACCGTCGGGACGCCGGCGACCTGTGCAGAGCCCGTTCGAGGTATTTTGGCGCGCGGACGTGGTCCGCAAGGATATAATAGGCGGCCCCCAGCATCGAATCCGCAAGCGCCGCATCTTCCGGATTTCCGGTCTTGTTCGCGATCGACTCCGCGCGTCGCGCAACTTCAAGGCTGCCCGCCGCGTCGATCGTACGATGAAGATACATCGACAGCCCGCTGAGAAGACGCAGTTGCTGGTAGGCATCGTCGTGCCGCTCTGCGAATGCCAACGCCGTATTGAAGGCATCGCGAACCCTCTCACTGTTCCCGGCGGTAAACATCAGCGACAAGGCAAGCGAAGCGTGGACCTCCATCTGGTCGCGCGGGTCGCAGTCCGCAGCTATCCGATTGATCGCCTTCTCCATCCAGTCCCGGCACTCCACGAAAAGCGACTTGGCCAGAAACAGACGCGAGGCCGCCGCCGCCAGTCGTATGGCCGCGCTGCCGTTTCCACGGGGGCCAAAGCTCCATTCAAGCGCGGCTCGGACGTCTCCCAGATAGTGCTGTATCGCGCTCCCCGGAGGCCGTCCGGACTCCAGGTCGAAAAGATTGTCGCGGCTGTCCTCCAATGACCGGCTCAAATGGATCGCGTGGCGCGCCGCCATGGAATTGTGTTCGCCGCTCGCAGCGAGTTTCTCCAGGGCATAGGAGCGTGTCGTGTCGAGCAATCGATAAAGCATCTGTCGATAGCTGGGCCACGCCACGATGAGCGATTTGTTGACAAGGTTTGCGATCGTTCCCTCGATCTCGGACCGGTCAGTACCCTCCTGCTCTGCAACCGTACACGCCGCTTCCAATGAAAAGGGCCCGATAAAGATTGCGACTCGTCGCAGCACAATCCGTTCGGCCTCGGACAGGTGATCGTGGCTCCAGTCCAGCGTCGCCTTGAGCGTCTGATGCCGAGGATTCGCCGTCCGGCGACCGAACTTCAGGAGATCGATGCGCGAACCCAACCTTGCCACGGTATTCCCGACGCCGAAGACAGCGGCCCTTCCGGCGGCGAGTTCGATAGCGAGCGCAATGCCGTCAAGCTTGCGGCAAATCTCGGCAACCATAGGAGCTTCGTCGTCACTAAGCGAAAAGCTGCCGCGGCGAGCACTGACGCGTTCGGCGAACAACCGTGCGGCCGGATAAGCAAGCACCTCTGACGCAGTCGGCTGCGGCTGCTCCGGCGGGCAGTCCAGTGGACAAAGACGAAATACGCGTTCGCCAGGAACGCGCAAGGTTTCCCTGCTGGTCGCGAGTATGTAGACGGCCGGGGTATTCCGGACAATATAGTCGACTATCTCCGCGGATCTCTCGATGAGATGTTCGCAGCTATCGAGAACGATAAGCGCCTTGCGAGCGCTCAGGAAATTGAGCAGCGCCTCCTTCGGATCGGCTGGCTGCGGGACGAGCCCGACCGCGGAAGCGACAGCACCGATGACTTGCTCGTTGTCGGTCACCGTTGAAAGATCGACAAAGAATACCGCCCCGGAGAAATCAGCAAGCGCCGCGTGCCCAACCGACAGGGCAACCGTGGTCTTGCCTATGCCGCCGGCGCCCAAAATAGTCGTGAGGCGCTGGTCAGTCTGGAGCAAACGCTGAATCTCAAGGACGACCTTGCTGCGGCCAACCATGCGGCCCAATGCCGGCGGCAAGCTGGACAATCCCGAAGATGCGTTACCGCTGTCGAGGGCTGCGGGAAGTGGCGTGACCGGCGCAATGAATCTATACCCACGGCCCTGGATATTCGCGATGTACTTGTCACCAAATTGACCATCGCCCAGTGTCTTGCGCAACGCCGATAGATGGACACGAAGACTGCCTTCCTCGACGGTTACGTCAGGCCATACCCTGGCGATCAGTTCGGACTTGGGGACGACCTCACCGGCATTTTCGAGCAGAGCTATCAGAATGTCGTAGGCTCTGCCGCCCAGTGGAAGGATCTGGCCCGCCTTGCTCAGAGAGCGCTCGGATACATTCAGCTCGAATGGGCCAAACCGAAACCGGATTGCACACGATGAGCCAATTGGTTGGACGGACATAACCTATTCCGCCAAAAGCACGACGTCGGCAATTGCACCGTTCGTCGTCGGTCTTGGGCAAATACACCCGGCCCTCCGAGGGTTACCCCAAACCTTCTCCAGCGACAAGCCTCAGTGCATCGAGTTGGCGGCGCCATCGTGCAAATGTGAAACGGCTAGTACCTGCTTGGCCAACCGTAGGTCGACGGTCTCATGGCCTTCTCGGAATTTTGCGTGGGTGGACTGCAAGGTCTGCCACGCGCGCTCCTTCAGCTCGGCTGATTCTTCTGCAATGGCCAGGCTGGTCGCGGCCCTGAGCTCCCACGATAAGCTGGCTTGACTGGCGGCGAGTCCGAGCGCCGACAGAAAATACTGTCTGGCAACTTCAAGCCCCTCGTCGTTGTACACGGCCAGTTCGCCTCTGATGCGGCGCAATTCCGCGGCGTACCAGTGGGTCTCGTCAAGATTGATCTTGGCCCGTTCGAAGACGGCAAGCCCCAGCTGCGGATGCCCCGCGACGGCCGTGCATCTTGCGAACTCTGCTTGCAGAAACCAATTGAAGACTCCATATCGCGCCGCGGACAACTTCTCCAAACCTCGGTAGAGCGTCGCAGTAGCTGCATCGCCCTCCCCCCGCCTGACGCCGTAGAGAGCCTGCATGCCGAGGCCGAACCCCTGGTAGCTCTCCACATTGTATTTTCCGGCGTGGTCGACAAGTTCGTTGGCAAGCGATTCGGTCTCGGGATCGTCCGGGCTTGCCAGATAGGTATTGAAGCTTGCCCAAGCCAGCGCCACGCAGAGCGGTACCGCGTGATCCAACTGGCGTGCCTCAGCGATCGACGTCAGTTTGAGGCGTCGCGCCTGATCAGGACAGCCCCGGAGCCAGGTCACATTGGCCAGTACGGCCAGGGCATCTACTTTCCGATCGTAGCCAAACCGGGTGATGAGAGACCGACGGGACGCTTCGTCGTCGCGGTGCAGGGACAACTCAAAGCAAGCTTCAGCCTGTGATATTCGCCCACTGTGGTGGTACGTTACGCCACGCATGTAGTTGGCCATTGCGATCGCGCCACGATTGCCGCTCAAAGCAGCGACATCACCGCATCGATCTGCCAATTCCGTCGCCTCGGCATAATTTGGAAGCCGGATCTGGTGGGCCCAAAGAACAAGCAGGGAATCGAGCTGGCATTCGGTGTCGTCAAGGCACTCGGCCAGAAGGCGCGCTTTTTCCCAGCTTGCGTACGACTCTTCGGTCATGCCATCCGTGAACATCATGCAACTGGCGAGCGCGGACTGAACGATCATTTCTTGGCGCGAGCCGGCACTCGCATTGTCGAGCCGGCCGATGGCCTTCGTCATCCAATCCCGGCATTCGGTAAGAAGGGCCATTGCCATCCAGGTGCTTGCTGAGGCGGCGGCAAGTTCAACGCCAATTTTCGCATCACCTTCGACCGAGAAAGCCCAGTTCAGAGCCGCTCTGACATTGCCGACCTCGACCCCGAGCGCCTGGATCCTCTCAGGAATGTCCATTGAAGCACCCTGTTTGAACAAGTCGCCGAAGTAGAGGGCGTGACGGCGGCGCAAACCGACCTCCTCGGCGCTTTCGGCCAGCCGTTGGGACGCAAAGGCATGAGTGGTGTCGAGCAAGCGGAGCCTCGCGCTCTGTCCCTGAGCGGCAATCATCGATTTCGAGCGGAGCTCCCAAATGCAATCCGAGACGTTTGCTTCATCGATCGTTTCGTCAGCGACCACGGCGACCGCTGCTTCGAACGTAAATCCGCCGGCGAAAACACTGAGCCGGCTCAGGACGCGCTTCTCGGTCACGCCAAGCAAGTCGTAGCTCCATTCCAGCGCGGCGTTCAAGGTCTGGTGCTTCGGCAACGCCGTTCTGCGCCCCACCCATGACAGGTTTAGTCGGTCGTCGAGTAAGCTTGCCGCCTTGCTAAGGCCAAATATGTCAACTCTGCCGGCGGCGAGTTCGATTGCCAATGGAATTCCGTCAAGCCGCCGACAGATCCTTGCCGCAATCGGCGCATCCGCATCTGTTAGCTCGAAGTCACCGCGTACGGCCCGCACGCGATCGACCAGCAGTTGGACCGCGGGATATTGCAGCACGTCGTGCGCCGACTTGTTGTCTTCCCCAGGGCATTCGAGCGCGCAGAGTTCGTAGATCTGTTCACCTTCGACTCGCATCGCCTCCCGGCTGGTCGCGAGCAGATGCAGTGTCGGGACACGGCAGATCAGTTCTTCCGCCACGGCCGACGCCTCATCGATAAGGTGTTCGCAACAGTCGAGAATGATGAGTGTTGACCTTCCCTGCAGCCGATCAATCAGGGCTGGTACGACATTGCTCGTTTGTACCGACACGCCTAGTGCTGCCGCTATTGCTGGAGCTACGCGCGAAGCGCCGCCCAGAGCACTCAGGTCGACAAAATAGATCTGGCCATTGAAGGTGGCGCTCATTTCGTGGGCAACCGCCACCGCTACGGTGGTTTTACCAATCCCGCCGGGGCCGACGATCGTAACAAATTTCTGCTCGGCCAGCTTCATCTGGATCGTGGCGAGCGCCTCTCTTCGTCCGAGCATCCGAACCAGGCGCGCAGGCAGTCGGGGCCTCGAAGATGGATTGAGATCCCCCGACATTGGCAGGGAAGCTGACGTTACCGGTACGACGAAGCTGTACCCTCGCCCGGGCACGTTCGCGATATACCGCCGACCGGGGTCACTCCGATTGAGGGCCTTGCGGAGCGCCGAGATATGAACGCGCAGGCTGACTTGTTCAACTCCGCTCTCCGGCCAAACGCGCTCGATCAGGGTTCTCCTGCCGACGACCTTGTTGGCTTGCTCCACCAGGACAATGAGAAGGTCCATGGCGCGCGCGCCAAGCGATACGGTCTCTGCGCCATTCGTTAGAATCCTGCCCCCGATCGACAGCTCGAAAGGGCCGAAGCTCAGCACTTTGCCGCGCTGATCGCTCATGGGATATTCTCGTCCAAGCCGGGTCTTAAGCTGACCTCGTCAGGGATGCCGCGCTCGCGTCGCCAATTGGCCGGGCTCCGGCCAAAAGCGTGCCTGAAGAGCCTACATAGGTGCGCCTGATCGGAAAAGCCAACGTTCAGGGCTATTTCGCTCAGCGAGGCCGCACTGGTCATCATCAGGTGGCAGGCTCGCTCCAGGCGCCTTCGCACCACATAGGCATGCGGCGACTCCCCAACAGCCAGTTTGAACTTCCGGGAAAAGTGCGCCGGGCTTCGACGTGCGACCGCACTGAGATCCCGAATGTGAATGGTACGGTGCAGATTGCTGTCGATGTAAGCTCGCACGCGCAAGATCTGCCAGGCCGCTAGACCGCCCCTTGTGGAGCCGCTAGCGCCCGAACATCGCTCGATCTCCGCTTGCAGGATGTGGGATGCCGTCGCCAGCGACACCCTCGCCGCATCTCGATCACGCTCCAGCTCTCGCCTCGCCGTTTCAAGCAGCGTGGCCAGGCTACTCGCAACCAAGTTGAATTGTTGGTCGGATGCGAGGGAAGATTCTGGGGCGGTAGCCGGAAGTCCTGTCATATTCGTTCCCTCGACGCTTAGCCCGGCCGCCCGGATCGGCGAGAGAGTGCAGCAAGGGAAGCCCCTTGGCTTGTTAAGTAACGTTCTGAACAGTTAAATTCGGGCAAATGCTCTTTTGCTGAGCAAACGTTCGATGACGCGAAAGAGTTGTTTATTTTCAACAATATAGCCGCCGATAGCGGCCCTGCGACGGACCTCCTAGCGAAGCGGCGGCTGTGCACTTCGCCGTCCGGGCGCGAGAGGTCACTTATAAAGCACGGTCTTCGAGGATTTTCAGATCGCTGGTCGAATAGGAAAGCGAGTACCGGAAGCCCGACTCGATCCGACGCGGCGCGAGCGAGTGGAGCTCCTCACCGTTCGCATCCGGAAAATTGAGCTCTCCTGTTCCGATCCATGCACCGGCAACGGTGAGATTGTCGGTGACTGACATCGCCAGCTCGTCGACGGCAGGCTTGTCCCGGCGGCCGGCCACTAGGCTCGGAAAGTAGCGCAGCAGGACCGTGGGGCGGCCGAGCAGAGACAATCCGTCTTCGACCGGCTCGCGCAAGGTGACGCACGCTTCCGCAAGACGCTGGCCATGCGCCGAAAGGCTGGCGCCAAACCGGCTGCCTGACGCCATCGGCGCCGCGGCGGGCCCAGGAGCCACAAAGGAGCGTGTCTGAAAGATGCTCCCCGTCTTCTTGGGAAATCCCTGTGTCCAGCCGCGCGCCAGCGCAGCGTCATTGTCGACATAGATGTACGGACACCACATGACCGGGATGTCTACATACATTGCGTCGACCAGGACAAACGCCTCGCGATATTGATAGCGAGCCGGTTCGAGGTATTCGTCGTCCTGGGCGGTGAATTGCCAATCCAGAAACAGCATGACGGCGTGACCGTTTGACTCAGGATCCGGCGAAAGACCATTCGGCAATGTCGCTGCTGTCGCGTCGGGGTCGGTCCAGAATTCGACTCCGACAGCATCGCCAGCGTAGTGCCAGGGTGGCGGCGGAGTGAGAGCGGCCTGGCCGAATGGCGACTTCGGAACTGTAAAGCCCTTCAGCATTCCCGTGTCCTGATGCATCGCTTTCGGCATAGAGGCTACCGGAACCAGCCCCGCTTGATTTGATTGAAATGCGCCGGTTTGTTGATTCCTGCCGCAATCCGGAACACGTCTGTTGGCATCAGCCGGCCGCTACGCTGTCAGGTCTGCCAGAACTTCGATGTCGGTGACGGAATAGGAGAACGAGAACCGATATGCGCGTCCAACCTTGAGCGGACCCAGCATCTCCAATTCCTCTCCGTAGGCCTCCGGAAAATTGAGGTCACCCTCGCCGATCCAGATGTTTGTGACCAGGGAATGATCCGAGATACATCGAACGAGTTCGTCCACAGCCGGCTTGTCGTGCATGCCCGCCGAAAGCCGCGGAAAATACCGCCGCCCCACAATCCGGCGATCGAGAAGCCCGACAAGACGGTCAGCCTTTTCGCGCAAAACGACGCTCGCCCGCACCAGCAAGCGGCCGTGAGCAGACATGCAGGCCGAAAATCTGCTATCATTGGCGAGAGGCGCCGAAGCCATGCTCGCTGCGGCAAAGGTGCGGGTCAGGTGCACAGTGCCGAACTTTCTCGGATAGCCCTGAATCCAGCCTCTCATCAATGCAGCGTCGTTGTCCACATAGCAGTATGGGCACCACGCTATTGGGGTCCCCTTCCACATCGCGTCGAGGAGAACGCTGAACCCGCGGCACTGATATCTGGCCGGGTCCAGATATTCCTCGTTCTGCGCCGTGAACTGATAGTCCGTGAAGAGTGCGACCGAGCGGCCTCGACGTCGCTCATCAAGCTCCACGCCAGAGGGGAATATCTGGACCGATACATCGGGATCATTCCAGAATTCCACCGCGAGCACGTCACCAGCGAAGTGCCAGGGTGGCGGTGGGACCAATGCAGCAATCCCCCGAGGCGACCGAGGAGCCGTAAATCCCTTGAGCATGTCCTCGCCCCGCCAGCAGTCGGTGTCAGGCGCATCATTCCAGGATCGAACACTAGCGCCCGTATCAGGCGCGACGCTTGGACGAACGTGTGACGCCTTGGCGGTTCATGCGCACTCGCGGTTGCTACAGACCGGCCCGAACCGGGCAGATGCATATTGCCCGCTCCCCCACAAGGCCGTTCCAGGACGCGGTGGGCCGCGGCAGGGTCGAAAGCTACAAACGCTGACATTTTGCGACAAGCCCGTGCTCCGACGAGAGCGTATCGGTGTCAGCCTGACGAGGTCGAGTATCGGCCTCGATTGATCAGCACGAGATTCCAGATGAAAACGAAAAGTTCAAACAAGCGGATGCCACGGCGGTCGATATCCCCGGCGTGGGGTGTGTCCCTGTGCCTGCTGCTCGCCACCGCCTGGTCCGCGCCCTCGTTCTCGCAAGGAACACCGGAACAGCGCGCGGCATGCACGCCCGATGTGTTCCGACTTTGCAGTGCGTTCATCCCCAATGCGGACGACATAACGATTTGTCTCAGAGAGCGGAGCTCCGAACTCAGCGATACCTGCAGGCAGGTAATCCAGGTGGATATCCCGCAAATCCCCGGCGCCAGGGACAGCAATAGCACTCGCAAACGCCCCACAAGATAGTCGGCCCGTCACAGCATTACGACGCGATGGGCGCCGTCGAGCGCCTTCCGATCGATGTGGCCGACCAAAGCTGACGAACACGCACTGCGCGAGGACGGCATGCTCGAACGACAGCAGCCATCCCCGCGACGCCCTTCAGCGTTGCATCCTCATGCCCATCGGCATGCTCGACGGCATCATCATGTTCGTGTTCATGTCTGCCACGATCCACATCGTGCCGGCGATCACGACGAATACGATGAGAGCGCCAAAGGCGAGCGCGAGCACGTTGTTGGTGCTCTCCGGCCCGCTGGTGATGTGCAGGAAAAACACCAGGTGAATGCCCATCTGGGCAATGGCGAGGACGGCGAGACCGAGGACTACGCCGCCTGGCCAGAGCAGCGTCGTATTTGCAGCCCAGAATGACGTAGCCGTGAGAAGAACCGCCACAAGCAGGCCGATCGTGTAGACGAGAAGCTCGGATGGAGCCGATGCGTCCATCTCGCGGCTCGGCCTGTCTCCGGGTGCGCGTTCGTGTCGAACCTCGGTCATGAGCTCACTCCCATCAGATAAACCACCGTCAGTACCCCGACCCAAACGATATCGAGGGCGTGCCAGAACAAGGAGAAGCAGAGCAGGCGATGCTGCACCCTCGCGGCGAATCCAAATACCGCAACCTGCACCATCATCACGGTCAGCCAGACCAGTCCGAGCGTAACGTGCAGCCCGTGGCATCCGACCAGCGTGAAGAATGCGGACAGAAACGCACTCCGCTGCGGCCCTGCGCCGATGGCGATCATGCTCAGGAATTCGCGGATCTCGAGAGCAAGGAATATGGCTCCGAGCACGAAGGTGATCAACGCTCCCAAATAGGTCCTGAAATAGCGGCGCGAATTCACCGCCAAGGACATCAGCCCGCAAGTGTAGCTCGAAAAGAGAAGGCAGGCTGTCTCGATCGCGACCGTCGTCTGGTTGAACAGCTGGGCGCCGGTCGGGCCGCCGGCCGTGGAGCGCACGAGGACCGCGTAGCTCGCGAACAGCGCGGCGAACATGATGATGTCGCTCAGCAGGAAGATCCAGAAGCCATAGGCGACCACGATCCTCTTTGGAGCAGGTCCCGCTTCACTCGCACTTGGCAGTGCCTCTTGCGGAATCTGATCGATTGCGACGGCGATATTCATGCTGCAACTCCAGCCTGGTGGGCCTGCACGAACCGGGCGATCTCCTCGGCCGGCACCTCAATTTCGTTGTGTCGGCGGAATGAGAAGGTAAGTAGCGTCGCGAATGCGCCGAACATCCCGACGCCGGCCAGCCACCAGATGTGCCAGATCAGCGCAAAGCCGATGACGACCGCGAAGAAGGCCGTAACAAAGCCGGTGGCGCTGTTCTTCGGCATTTCGACGGGCTCGTAATTACGCGCCGGCGCTGGCTCGTCCCTTGTCGCCAGTGCGCGGCTTTTGCTGCTCCAGAACGCATCCAGTCCGGCGACCTTGGGTTGGAACGCAAAGTTCCATGCCGGCGGCGGGGACGCCGTCGCCCATTCGAGCGTGCGGCCGTTCCAGGGATCACCGGTCACGTCCCGCAATTCTTCGCGATTGCGGATCGACACAACGAGTTGGACGATCTGGCAAGCGACGCCGACCAGGATGATAGCGGTGCCGAATGCCGCCGCTATCAACCACGGCTGCCAGGACAAATTGTCGTAATGTTGCATGCGCCGGGTCATGCCCATCAGGCCGAGCACGTAGAGCGGCATGAAGGCGACATAGAAGCCGACGAACCAGCACCAGAAAGAGGCTCTGCCCCAGCGTTCGTCGAGCTTGAACCCGAACGCCTTGGGAAACCAATAATTGTACCCCGCCATCACTCCGAACACGACGCCGCCAATGGCGACATTGTGGAAGTGCGCGACCAGGAACACGCTGTTGTGCAGCTGGAAGTCGGCCGGGGGCACCGCCATGAGCACACCGGTCATGCCGCCGATGACGAAAGTCACCATGAAGCCAATCGACCACAGCACCGGCACCGAGAAACGAACCCGGCCGCCGTACATCGTGAACAGCCAGTTGAAGATCTTCGCGCCCGTCGGCAAGGCGATGATCATGCTCATGACGCCGAAGAAGCCGTTGACGTTCGCGCTGGCACCCATTGTGAAGAAGTGGTGCAGCCAGACCAGGAAGGAGAGGATACAGATGGCCATCGTCGCGGCGACCATCGAGCGATAGCCGAACAACGGCTTGCCGGAGAAGGTCGCCATAACTTCCGAGAAGACGCCGAACGCCGGCAGGATCAGGATGTAGACTTCGGGGTGCCCCCATACCCAGAACAGGTTGGAGTACAGCATCTGATTGCCCTGGCCTTCGAGCGTGAAGAAGTGAAAGCCGAGATAGCGATCCAGCGCCAGCATCGCGAGCGTCGCGGTCAGGACCGGAAAAGCCGCGACAATGAGCAGGTTGGCGGCAAGCGCGGTCCAGCAGAAGACCGGCATGCGCATATAGCCCATCCCCGGTGCCCGCAATTTGAGGATGGTCGTGACGAAATTTATTCCCGCCAGCAGGGTACCGATACCCGATATCTGCAGAGACCAGAGATAGTAGTCGACGCCGACACCGGGCGAGTATTGCAATTCGCTCAGTGGCGGATACCCCCACCAACCTGCTTTCGAGAACTCGCCGACCGCCAGCGAAATGTTGACCAACAACGCGCCCGAGGCGGTCAGCCAGAAGCTGACGGAATTGAGCGTCGGGAATGCCACATCGCGAACACCGAGTTGCAGCGGTACTGCGAAGTTCATGAGCCCGACCACGAACGGCATTGCCATGAACAAGATCATAATCGTGCCGTGCGCCGAGAAAATCTGATTGAAATGTTCGGGCGGCAGATAACCTTGTGCACCGCCGGCTGCGAGCGCCTGCTGCGCGCGAATCATGATCGCATCGCTGAAGCCGCGCAGCATCATGACGAGCGCCAGTATGCAATACATGGCGCCTATCCGCTTGTGGTCGACCGAGGTGAGCCACTCGCGCCATAGATAGGGCCAAGCTCCCTTCGCCGTGATAAATCCGAGAACGACCAGCACGACCAGGACCATGAAGCCCGTTGCACCCATGATGATCGGCTCATGGAGAGGAATCGCGCTCCAATCGAGCTTTCCGAGGAGATTCATCGCTCTGCCCTCTGCGAGGTTGAACAAACTGATAGAGAAGAGTCTTGATGGGAGTCTTGGGTGCCCATCCCAGCATTTACGATGCTGCTGAACAGATCGGAGACGACGCCACGATAGGTGAACGGCGCGACCGCCTTGCTCGGCTTGACCAGATCGGCGTAAGCTTGCTTATCGAGGATCGAACCGGTTTCGCCGGTCTGCCGAACCCATTGCGCAAATCCACCGTCGGTCACTGCTTCGACCGTGAAGTGCATGTAGGGAAAGCCCTCGCCGCTGAACATGGCGGAGATCCCTGGATAGGTTCCGAGATGGTCCGCCTGCAGGTGGAGGCGGGTCGCCATTCCCGACATGGTGTAGATCTGGCTCCCGAGCTGAGGCACGAAGAAGCTGTTCATGACGCTCGATGAGGTCAGTTCAAAGCTGATCGGCGTCCCCACCGGCACGACCAGCTTGTTGACGCTCGCGATGCCCTGCTCGGGATAGATGAACAGCCATTTCCAGTCGAGCGAGACGACTTCAACGTTGACAGGCTTGACCGTCGAGCTAATCGGCTTGCCCGGATCGAGATCGTGTGCGCCGATCCATGCGACGCCGCCGACCAGGAGCACCGTCATTGCGGGGATGGACCAGACCAGCAGTTCAAGACGTCCGGAATATGTGAAATCCGGCCGATAGCGCGCACGCTCGTTCGATGCACGAAACCAGAAGGCGAAGCCAAGTATCGCAAGGATCACTGGGATCACGATCGCAAGCATGATGCCGAGCGCGTTAAACAGAATTTGCCGCTCGGCCAGCGCGATCGGCCCTTTCGGATCGAGCACGCCTTCGGTGCAGCCGCCGAGCATCATGGCCCCGGTCAGGAGGGCTGCCAGTAAGCCGTATCGCATGTTAGAGCTCCCTGGGATTGTTGGTGCGCCATGCGCTCCGGGCGACCTCCGGCAGGCGATCAGCATGCACCGACGTGGCAATGCCCGCATGCGAGGCACGCGTGCGCCGGAATGACTCGCCGCCATGGTCAACCAGGAACGCTGCGAACAACGCGAACAGATAGAAGATGGAGAACACGAACAGCCTGTGGGCGGGACGGCGATCAGGCCCGATGCTTCTGTCCAGCAGAAATGCAAGCATGAGGAAAAGCGCCCCGCAGATCGCAACGGTGACGCCGTAGATCACGCCTGCGAACCCCAGTGCCCAGGGCAGCTCCGAACCGAGAGCCAGGAGACCGCTGTAGATCAATATCTGCCGTGTTGTGACCGAGCGTCCCGCAACAACCGGCAGCATCGGTACGCCCGCGCCGGCGTAATCCTCGGTGCGGTTGAGTGCCAGCGCCCAGAAATGGGGCGGCGTCCAGAGAAAGATGATGAGGAACAGCGCAAGCGGCTCCAGCCCGATATCGCCTGTTGCCGCGGCCCATCCGATCACCGGCGGCAGCGCGCCGGCAGCGCCGCCGATGACGATGTTCTGCCGCGTGGACCGCTTCAGCCACGCCGTGTACACCACGACATAAAAGAGGATAGCGCCCGCCAGTAACGCGGCTGCCACGAGGTTCGTCGCCAGGGCGAGAGCCACCACGGAGAACCCGCCAAGAAGGAGTCCAAGGACAAGCGCCGCGAACCGGGAGATCTTGCCGAGCGGAATTGGCCGCATGGCGGTGCGGCTCATGACCGCATCGATATCGGCGTCGTACCACATGTTGAGGACACCGGCGGCTCCGGCTCCCGCTGCAATGGCAAGAACTGCCGCAAGGGTCGTTAGCGGATCAAGGCGAACCGGAGCGGAGCTCAATCCGACGAGCGCGGTGAAGACCGCGAGCATCATCACGCGCGGCTTTGTGAGGGCGACGAAGTCAGACACATTCCAATGGTCAGCCAGCGAATGAGGGGTACGAGCGCGTCTTTCCCCAAGCTGGCCAGCAATGGACTTGGCGTTCATCTCGCGGCTCCAGGTTCATTCTGAATGCGACCTGTCGTGCTCCGTTCGAACAGCGACAGTGCGTGCGTTCAGTATGTCTGCCCAGCGGTGCACGCGATTGAATATGGCTGCTCGATTGGAGCCAATCCTGCTCAAAACAATTGGCTGGGCGTCTGGTCGCGCCTGCATCTTTCGTGAACGCACGATTCAAAGTGATCTGAGCACTTTTCAACAAGCGCTTTGCGCCAATTCTTCCTAGAGCAGCCCTATATTTGTGACGCTCGATCCCTGGTTTGAACATCGGCGAAATTCGTTCCGTTTGCGTGGAAACGTTCGCCGAGCCTACGGAGAACTATCGATGAAGATGCCTTTGCTCTGGACGATTGCAGCTGTTTGCCTGATGGCCCCGGCCGCGCAGGCACGATCCGCCTATGACGGCTCCTGGGATCTCGTCTTCGTGACGCAAGGCGGCGCATGCGATCCCAGCTACAACTTCACCGTCAATATTTCCGACGGAATAGTCACGCATCCCAATCTCGTGAAATTCAGGGGCTACGTCGCGAAATCCGGTTCGGTCCGCGCTTCGGTAGAGGTTCACGACAAATTCGCGTCCGGCACGGGCAGACTTTCCGGGAACTCGGGTCGCGGAAGGTGGAGCGGCTATTCGGGAAGCTCACGATGCTCGGGCTACTGGACCGCGCAACGCAATTGACCGAGCGAAAGCCGGAGAGCTCGCGCGCCGAACCGCCGTCTTGCGAAACGGCGCTGAGCACGACCGTGCTGGCGGCCGCTCTTCTGTTTGCTCACGGTCAGACCACGGAACGGACGGTTGTCGCTGCCACGCGTCTTGGGCGCGCGCTCGGCGTCGCGGTGAAGGTGCTCCCGCAATGGGACGAACTGATCATCGAATTGGATGGCTCGCGCGTCTCGCAAGCTGTGCCCGCCAGGCCGCTCGGCGTCGACATGGGCAGGGTACTCGCCGTTACGACGGTGATAGATCAGATCTGCGACGGCACATTGCCGGCCGGTGCCGCGCAATCCGCACTTGAGTCGGCCGATCGTCTACCGCCCGCTTCCACGCCACGCTTCACCTTGTTCGCAGCCGTTGGTGCGGCCTCGCTTGGCGTCATCTTCGGCGCGCTCGATGCGATGAGCCTGCTCCTGATCGCAATGAGCGCAGCCGCCGGCGCGCTCATCAGGCGCAGGCTGTCCGGCTTCAGCCATAACCCGCTCCTCCAGCCACTTTGCGCCGCGCTGGTCGCCGGTGCTGTAGCTGCTGTTGCCAGCCGATTTCGACTGTCGGATGCAATTGCGCTGGTCGCCTTCTGTCCCTGCATGGTGCTTGTCCCCGGTCCGCATATCCTCAACGGTGCCATGGACCTCGCTCGCACGCGCATCGCACTGGGCATGACCCGCCTGGCCTATGCCGGCATCATCGTGCTGCTGATCTGCGCCGGCGGTCTGTTCGGGTACACGGCCGCCGGCGGGCAACTCGCGATAGCCGGGCCATCTCCGCCCCTGCCGTTGATCATCGATGTGATCGCAGCAGGATGCGCAGTCGCCTCATTCGGTACTTTCTTCTCAATGCCATGGCGTCTGCTGCCTTTCCCGATTGCAGTCGGCATGCTTGCACATGCCGCACACTGGGCGGTGATCTCCGCCGGCGGAAGTGCTCCGGCCGGAACACTCGTCGCCTGCATGTTTGCCAGCGCCCTCACGGCTCCCGTGGTCGATCGCCTGCATCTGCCCTTCGCGGCGGTCGCGTTCTCCGCCGTTGTCTCGTTGATGCCTGGTTTCTTCCTGTTCAACACTGCGACGGGCCTCGTCGAACTGGTCTCAATCGGCCCGGGCGCACCGGCGGCTCTGGTCACCAGTATCGCTGCGAGCAGTGCCACGGCGCTTTTGATCATCACGGCGATGGCCTTCGGGCTGATCCTCCCGCGCATGCTGTACGAGCGGCTCAGACCCTTCCCCGGATGATCAGGCACGGTCGTTCAATGCACCGCAGCGCCATCCAAGATTAATCCGGAGCTCCGCTGTATCTGACCCTGGGGGGGCGGCTGGCCCTGGAGAGTCGGTGTACCCATGACGACAATTCTCACCAAATCGTTCCCGCAAGAAAAGCCGCCGTCGACAAAGGCGGCCCCAGGCAAAAAAAGCGTCCTGATCGTCGGCGGTGGCTTTGCCGGTATCGCGGCGGCACGGGCTCTGAAGCGAGCCGATGTCGAGATCACGCTGGTCGACCGCCGCAATCACCATATCTTTCAGCCGCTCCTGTACCAGGTCGCCACCGCTGTTCTGGCGCCATCCGAGATCGCGGCACCGATCCGGCAACTCGAGGCAAAGCAGAAAAATCTCAGCGTCATGCTGGCCGAGGTCAAGGGCGTCAACCTGGGAGCACGCACCGTCGAGGCCATCTGCCCGGAGATTGGCAGTCGAAAGCTCGAGTACGATTTCCTGGTGATCGCGACCGGAATGCGTCCGAGCTATTTCGGTCATGACGAGTTCGCGCGGTTCGCACCGGGCCTCAAGAGCCTGAGCGACGCCGAAACGATCCGGACCAAGATCTTGAGCGCATTTGAACTGGCTGAAGCAACCGATGACGAGAACGAGCGCGCTCGCCAAATGACCTTCGTTCTGGTGGGCGCCGGTCCGACCGGCGTCGAGCTTGCCGCTTCGATCGCTCAACTGGTCTCGGTGACCCTGCGTAACAATTTCCGCAAGATCGACCCCGCCAAGAGCCGGATTGTTCTGCTGGATGGCGGCACTCGCATCCTGCCGACCTTTGCGGAATCGCTGTCGCGAAAGGCGGCCAAGCGACTGACGAAACTCGGAGTCGAGGTCTCGACGGGCGTAAAGGTCGAGAAGGTTGACGATCAGGGCGTGATCGCGGCCGGCGTCCGCATTCCCAGCGCCACCGTACTTTGGACGGCAGGCGTCAGCGCTTCCCCGGTCGTGAAGATGCTGGCGACCCGGACAGACCGCGCCGGGCGCGCATTCGTGGGCGCCTTCATGGACATTCCCGATGCGCCCAACGTCTTTGTTGCAGGGGATGCGGCCACGATGACCCAGGATGGTCACCCCGTCCCCGGGGTCGCGCAGGCAGCCATTCAGCAGGGACGATTTGTCGGTCAGGTCATCGCCAGCCGCGTCAAGGGACACAAGGATGGCCGACCGTTTCGGTATCGCGACAAGGGCAACATGGCGGTGGTCGGCAAGAATTTTGCGATTCTCGAGTCCGGCCATTTGCGCAGCAGCGGCTTTTTGACCTGGTGGGTGTGGGCCGCGTTGCATGTGCTCGCCCTGCCGCAACTCCAGAACAGGTTTCGAGTCCAGACCCAGTGGTTCTGGTCGTATCTGTCGGGGCAAAGGAGCTCGCGGCTGATTTCCGAGGGACCGAGATCGTCCTCGTCATAGTTGCGGCCAATCAAGACCTTGCAAGCATTCCCGGAAATTCGTTAAGGACTGCACCTGTGGACGCTTCCATCATATCCGCGCTCGCCGCTCTCACCGGTGCAGCCGTGGGCGGCCTGACAAGCGGAATAGCCAATTGGCGGAGCCAGCGAAGTCAGGTCCGCGCGCAGTGGGTCCTTCACGAGGAGACTCGGCGGCAGACCCTGTACAGGGATTTCATCGAGGACGCCGCCAAATGTTACATCGATGCGCTCCAGCACGATAAAGCCGACATTCCGAGCCTGGTCAGCCTTTACGCCAAGATGAGCGCGATGCGGGCGATATCTTCAAAGCCGGTGGTCCATCATGCCGAGGACGTCACCCGAAAAATCCTGGACACCTATCTGGAGCCGGACAAGAGCTTTGTCCAACTGCGCGAAATGGCCATCGATGGCACGATCGATCTGCTGCATGACTTCAGCCGCGCGTGCCGCGACGAATTCGAGCAAATGCGGCCGATCCATTTTTGAGCGCGACGCTGCGATTTCAGCCCGCTCTTGCCGCGAGGGGGCAGACGCGCTGCCCCCGAGATCGGATCATTTCGGCCGAACCGTCTCGGCCCAATTGGCGAACGCCTGCATGAACGCCTGGAGGAATTTGCTGGTGCCGTCGCCAGCGAGCTTGCCGTGCTCATCGAACAGCTTGTCGACATGCCCGAGATAGGCCTCAGGCTGCTGCAGGGTCGGCACGTTCAGAAACACGAGCGATTGCCTGAGATGATGATTGGCGCCGAAGCCTCCGATCGCCCCGGGCGAGCCGCTGACGATCGCACCCGGCTTGCGGTCCCAGACGCTGCGTCCATACGGCCTGGAACCGACATCCAGCGCGTTCTTGAGCACGGCAGGCACTGACCGGTTATATTCCGGCGTGACGAACAGAACGGCGTCGGCGGCCTTCATGCGCTGGCGGAACGCGGTCCATTGCGCGGGCGGAGCTGCGGTATCGAGATCTTCATTGTAAAATGGCAATCCTCCGATCTCGACGATGTCGAGCCTCATCGAGGACGGCGCCAGCGAGATCAGTGCATTCGCCAGCATCCCGTTGAACGAAGCCTTCCGCAGGCTTCCAACCAATACGCATACGTACATCGGCTTTTCCTTGGTCATGCAGTCGCTTGAGACTTGATGTTTCGCGTGAAGTCGGGCTTGCGCCTTTCCACGAAAGCCGTGAACGCTTCCCTTGCATCTTCGGAGCGGACTTGCGTGCTGAATTCTTCGTTCTCGGCCTTCATCGCGGCCTTGATCTGCTCGCGAAATGGCTGCTTCATGAGCCGCTTGCTGGCCTGTAACGCAGCCGCGGGCTTCGCTGCCAACTTCCGGGCCGTGTCGGTTGCCTTCGCCCGGAGATCGTTGTCGGGGACAACTTCGGTCACCAGTCCCAGCTCCGCCGCACGCCGGGCATCGAATGGAGATCCCATCAAGATCAGCTCGGCTGCACGGACGTGACCGATCCGCGCCGGCACTGAGCAGCTCGATCCGAACTCCGGAACGAGCGCCAGATTGATGAAGGGCATCTGGAATTTTGCGCTCTCGCCCGCGTAGATGAAGTCGCAGTGCGTCAGCATGGTCGTGCCGCCGCCGATCGCAGCGCCGTGGACTGCCGCGACCAGTGGCTTGTCGAAGTCAACCAGTGCATGCATGAGGCCCGCTTGTGGCGATTCACCCGGTCCTGGAGGATTCTTGAGAAAGTCATCGATGTCATTGCCGGCGCAGAACGAATCTCCCGCGCCATGCCAGAGAATGACACGCGTACCCTCGTCATTCGCCGCCGCGTTGAAGATATCAGCGAGAGCCACGTACATGGCCGATGTCATCGCGTTCCGCTTTGTCGGGCGGTTCAACTGGATACGCAAGATGCCCGCGGCATGTTCGGTCACGATCTCATCCATGGTCGAACTCCTGAACCCTTTGCTGAGTTTGACCGCAACGCAGGGTCGCGGCGGCTAGCGCCGCCACACCCCCTGTCATCGCGCTAGGCCGCTTGGCCCTTTGCCTTCGGAACGGTACCGCTCGCGTGCAGACCATCAATCTCGGCCGCGCTGAATCCCAGCTGCCGGAGAACCTCGTCGTTATGCTCTCCGATCTTCGGCGCGCGCTTCGCGGGCACCTTGGCGACACCATGCACCTGAAGCGGGCTGGAGATCGTGGACGTCAGCTTGCCGCCCGCCCCCTCGAGGGGCACGATGATGTCGTTGGCCCGGAGCTGGGGGTCGTTGATCACCTCCTGTGGCCCGCGTACTGCTCCGAACGTCACGTGAACGCCGTTGAATACCTCGTACCAATGTGCCATCGGCTCGGCACAGAAGGTCTCGTCGAGAATCGCCGTGAGCTCCGTCATGTTCGCCGTCAGCTTCGCCGGGTCGGAGAACCGCGGATCAGTCAGGAGATCGGGGCGGCCGATCGCCTTCGCCACGGCCTCCACCTTGTCGGGCGTGATGATGAGAACGAACCAGGTATCATCCTTGGCGCGATACACGTTCATGGCCGCATTTGCGGGGTGCATGCGATCATGCAGCCCGAAGAATTTCGCATCGCACAGCGCGGCCTGGATCGAGACGCTGGCAGACCACACGCCCTCGGCGAGAAGCGAGGTGGTGACATGCGCTCCCTCCCCGGTCCGTTCACGGCGATACAGGGCCGTGACGATCGCCGAATAGAGCCCAACGGCGGTGGCGTTGTCGCCGCTGCCGGCCACCGGCCAGGTCGGCGGCGCACCGGCATCGCGCGTCATCGACAGCAATCCGCTGCGGGCCCAGTAGGACGTGATGTCGAAGCCGGGAAGATTCGCGTCCGGTCCCTTGTCGCCGAAGCCCGTGATGTCGGCGTAGATCAGGCGCGGATTCCACCCCACCACATCCTCATATTCGAGCTTCAGTTTCTTGCGCGCCGGATGCGGCGTGTTGACGATGAGCACGTCGGCCCATTTGACCAGTTTCTCGAGAACCTGATGGGCCTCCGGAGATTTCAGGTCGAGTGCCATGCCGCGCTTGTTGCGGTTGGCCAGGTGCCAGGGATAGGCATCGTCGGCGACCGGCTGCGGCGGGAGGTGGTTCGCATGTCGCCACAGCTCGCCGCTCGGCGGCTCCACCTTGATCACGTCGGCGCCAAAGTCGGACAGGATCACGGCGGCGCTCGGGCCCGCGATGAAGCTCGCGAGGTCCACCACCTTCAGTCCGGAGAAAATGTTGTCGTTTGCCATGGGCGTCCTTTCCAAATCCGCTCAGAGCGGCCTTGTTTCAGCGTCCGCGAAACTGCGGCGCACGTTTTTCGAGGAAGGCTGCGGTGCCTTCCTTCTTGTCTTCGGTGGCGGCGCAAATGCCGAAGAACGAGGCTTCCAGCACAAGGCCTTCGCTTTGGCTCGTGTCCATGCCCTTATTGGCCGCTTCCAGCGAGAACTTCACGGCGATCGGCGCGTTGGCCATGATCTGCTTCAGGACCGTCTCGGCGCGATCGATCAGACTGCTGGCAGCAACGACTTCGTTGACGAGGCCGATGCGATAGGCTTCCTGCGCGGAAATCGTCTCGCCGGTGAGGATCAGCTGCAACGCACGCCCCTTTCCCACCAGGCGCGGCAGGCGTTGCGTTCCGCCACCGCCGGGCAACAGGCCGAGCTTGACCTCGGGCTGACCGAATTTGGCATGCTCGGCGGCAATCCTGATCGTGCAGGCCATCGCCGTCTCGCAGCCGCCGCCCAGCGCAAAGCCGTTGATCGCCGCGATCACCGGCTTGCCGAGATTTTCGATGAGGTCCAGCACACCCTGGCCGAACCGGCTGGACCCCTCGGCGTCGTAAGCATCGACATGGGCGAGTTCACTGATGTCGGCGCCGGCGATGAACGCCTTGTCGCCAGCGCCGGTGAGGATGACGCCGCGCACGGACGCGTCCGCTTTGGCATCCTCGAATGCCGCGTGCAAATCGGTCCAGGTCGGCGTATTGAGTGCATTGAGCACTTTAGGCCGATTGACCGTCACGTAGGCGATCGGGCCCTTTTTCTCGTACTGGACGTTCGCAAGGGCCAGCGCCGCTCTCGGTGCTGAGCTTGGTGCTGTTGCAGGCGAAGGGGTGAACGGTGCAGTTCCCGAAACCATGGTCGTGTCTCCTGAGTAGGGCAGCCGGCGCCGATGCGCCGGCCCCGCTGAAAGGTCAGAGGAAAGCGCCGTGACCGGTGATGGCCTTGCCGACGATCAGATTCTGCATCTGATAGGTGCCTTCGTAGGAGTAGAGCGCCTCGGCGTCGGCGAAGAAGCGCGCGACGTTGTAGTCGGCGACGATCCCGTTGCCGCCCAGCACCTCGCGGCCCCATGAGACCGTCTCGCGCGACTTCGCCGTGCAGAATGCCTTCGCCAGTGCCGCGTGATGGTCGCCGAGCTTGCCTTCGTCATCGAGCTGCGCCAGGCGGAGCATCAGGCACTGGCACGCGGTCAGATTGCCGAGCATCTTGGCGAGCAGATCCTGGATCAGCTGAAACGAGGCGATCGGCTTGCCGAATTGCAATCGTTCCTGGGCATATTTGAGGGTGGCCTCGTATGCACCCATCTGGATGCCGGTCGATGCCCAGCCCACCATGTAGCGCGTCATCCGCAGCACGCGCGCGGTGTCGCGAAAGGAATTGCCGCCCTGGAGGCGGTTCGCTTCAGGCACCCGCACGTCCTTCAGCGTGATCTGGCCGTTCTGGACCACCTTGAGCGCGATCTTGTGCTCGATCTTCTCGACGCTGAACCCGGGCGTCGACTTGTTCTCGACGATGAATCCCTTGACCTGATTGTCGGCAAGGTCGCGCGCCCAGATGATGGAGATGTCGCACCAAGGCGCATTGCCGATCCATCGCTTCTGTCCGTTGAGAATCCAGGTATCGCCTTCCCGCTTGGCCGTCGTGGTCAGGCCGCCGCTCGTTCCGGAGCCGACCAGCGGCTCGGTGAGGCCGAAGCAGCCGATCTTTTCCCAGCGCGCCATCGCCGGCAGCCATTTCTGCTTCTGCTCCTCGGAGCCGTCGAGATAGATCGAGCCCATGGCGAGGCCGCTATGCACGCCGAAGAACGTGCAGAACGAGGCGTCGGTGCGCGCCAGCTCCATCGCCACGAAGCCGAACAGCTTCTGGCTGCCGCCCGCGCAGCCATAGCCCTTGAAGCCGAGCCCACCGAGGCCAAGCTCCTTGAACGACGGCAGCAGTTCGAACGGAAACGCGTCGTCGGACCAGTACTTGTTGATGACCGGCTGGACCTTGGTCTCCATGTAGGTCCGCACCTTCTTGACGAGCGCCTTTTCGTCCGGGGTGAGGAGGTCGACCAGTTGGTAGAAATCGCCATTGGGTGCCGGCGGTGACTTCGGCGCGGCGGTCTTGCCTGCTGTGTTTGCGGTGGACATTTGCGATATCTCCTCGCTGCGGCTCGGAAGCCTGAAAAGTGAAGGGTTGAAGGTATGATTGATCTCGCGGACGCTGCCGATTGCGTCAGCTCGGCTTCGCAGCCTTCTTGCGCAGCTCGATCAGGCCGAGCAGAATTTCGTCGCGCTCCGCCTCCAGCTCCGCGATGGTGCGCGATCCGGCCTCGGCATGGACGCTGTCGATGAGTTTCTTTTGCACGTCCGGCGTCAGCACGGGCGAGCCGAGGGTCTTCCACCAGGCCGTCATCGGGCCGGTGAACTGCTGGAAGAAGTGCTCGATGCCGCCCGGACCGCCACCGAGATGGTTCAGCATCAGGCTGCCCATGACGCCCCAGCGCAAACCCGGGCCCCAGCTCAGGGCGGTGTCGACGTCGGCGGCGCTCACCACGCCCTCGGCCACGAGGTAATAGACTTCGCGGCTCAGCGCCGCCTGCAGGCGGTTGGCGACGTGCCCCGGCATTTCCTTGTTGAGGCGCACCGTCCGTTGCCCGATCGACGTGTAGAATTCCGTTGCGCGCCGGATCGTGGCTTCCGAGGTCTTTGCCCCGCCGACGATCTCCGTCAGCGGGATCAGATGGGGCGGATTGAACGGATGGGCGATGACGCAGCGCTCGGGATGGGATGCGGCACCCTTCTGGATTTCGCTCATGGTGAGCCCCGACGAGCTCGATGCGATGATCACGTCGGGCGGCAACAGCTCGTCGAGCTGGCCATAGAGCTTCTGCTTGAATTCGATCCGCTCGGGCCCGTTCTCCTGGACGAGGTCGGAGCCGGCGAGTGCCTGCGCGATGTCGGGCGTGAACGTGAGGTTCGACTGCGAAGCTCCGGGCGACAAGCCCAATCGCTTGAGCGCCGGCCAGGCCGTCTCGACGAACTTCCTTAGTGCTGCTTCCGCGTTCGGCGCGATATCGGTCGCAACGACCTGCAATCCCTTGGCGAGAAATAGCGAGCTCCAGCTCGCGCCGATCACGCCGGTGCCGATGATGGCGATACGGCGAATGGGCTTGGTGTCGGTCATGTCGTTCTCTCCAATGCGTTGGTCAGACTTCGGCATAGGCAATGCCGGTGAGATTGCCCTGGGCGTAGAGGAAGTTGCGCTCGCCGGCCCCGTCGAGCCGCGCGGAGTAGACCGAGCCCGCGAAATCGGTCACGAACATGCGATCGTTGGGAACGTCGAGCGCGATACCGATCCCCTCCATGAGATGGGTCACCACGATCTCCGGCTCGGCAGGCTTGTTGTCGAGCGAGGCCCGGTTCACCGTGTTGCCGCGCGGAGGATCACCGCGATCGGTCCAGTAGAGAATTCGACTCTGGTGATCGATCTCCAGATCAATCGGCTCCGGCAGACCGTCGTAGAATATCTCGATGTCGGATCTCATGGCTGCGGTCTGGCCGGCTGGGATTTCGACATTGGCGCGGAAGATGCGACCGAGCCCTGCATTATCAGGCCCCTTTTGCGTCCAGTAGATACGACCGAATTTCGGGTCGATCGCCAGCCCGACGCACCATCGCATCTGGTCCTTGCGATCGGCTTCGCCGTGGCCCGCTTCGATGAGCGTCTCCAGCCGCGAGCCCTCGAGGTTACAGCGCATGACGCGCATACCCTCGCGATCGCACCAGTAGAGCTTGCCGCCCTTCTTATCGAGGATGATCTGCTTCGGCGTGTGGGTGTGTCCCCGCGGGACGATGGTCTTGCGGTTCTTGCCGTCGATGTCGGCGCGCTCGATGGACCCGTCATCCAGGCTCGGGATGCCCATGTTGGTCCAGTAGATATGGCCAGCCTCGACATCCACGACGATGCCATCCGGAAGGTGGCAGCCGGTGACGATGGTCGTGCGGTCGGAGCCATCCGCATTCATCAGGTGAATGCAGCCCGCGTTCAATTCGAGGACGAAGAGACGAGGGATCGTGGGGCTTGATTTCGTGACGGCGTTTGGCATGTCGCACCTGCATCCTGGCCCGACCACGGACCGGGTCAGGTGACGCGACTATGACGCGATCGCCGTCATTCATCTTGGACAGGAATGTCATCGCTGGGATGGGTCTGCTGCTTGATCACCTGGCGCCCCCCGGGACGTCGGGACGAGCACCACTGCGAGAGCAGCAGCTTTCAACAAGTCAGGGATCAAACATCCAAGCGTGGGTAACGGACAGGTTACATGGTCGGCTCCGACTCAAAAACATTCATCGCCTCGCGATTGCGGCTGGGCCTCACAACCGAATAAACTAGAGGCCATCCGGCCATCAGAAAGGGAGTCAGGCATGGACGTGCCGAGCTCTGACAAGGACGTTCAAAGCACGCCCGACGTGCCGGGTAACGGACCGGCGAAAGCCGCGCACAACCCGACACGCACGCCCTCTATCATCGTCGGTGTCGTGGCGGCTGCTGTCGTCGGGCTTTCCGTCTTCTATCTGTTGCGCCCGGAGCCCTTGCTGGTTCAGGGCGAGGTCGATGCAACGCGGCTCGATATCGCGGCGCGCGTGGACGGACGGGTCGGCAAGATTCCCGTCGAGCGCGGCCAGAACGTGGCTGCGGGCGCAGTGCTGGTCCAGATCGACAATCCAGAGACGCTGGCCAAGCACGAGCAAATGAAGGCGGCCAAGGCCGTCGCGGACGCCCAGCTTGCCAACGTACTCGTCGGAACGCGGGTGGAAGTGATCGCGGCACGGAAGGCGGAAATGGAGCGCGCGCAAGCGGCGCTGGTGCTGGCGCAAAAGACCTTTGACCGCACACACACCTTGACCGAGCAAGGCAATGCGCCGCAAGCCCGCCTCGATCAGGCCACCGATGCGCTGCACGAAAGCGAGCGCGCCGTCGACCAGGCCAAATCGGCCTATGACCAGGCGGTCAATGGCTACACCAAGGAGGAGCGGGCCATTGCCAATACCAATGTCGAAAAGGCCAGTGCCGATATCCAGAGTGTCCAGTCGATCATCGACCAGCTCGTGGTCTATGCGCCCGTAGCCTCGCAGATCTATCAGCGTAATGTGGAACCCGGCGAATACGTCTCGCCGGGCGTCCCGCTCGTCACCTTGATCAATCTCGCGGACCTCTGGGTGCATTTCGATCTGCGAGAGGATCTCGTCAAAGGCCTCAAGGTCGGCGATCGCTTCGATGTCCGCATTCCCGCCCTCGGCGACCGCTCGGTGACAGTCGAGGTCAAGCTCATCGCGACCAAGGGCGAATATGCAAGCTGGCGGGCCACGCGTGCTTCGGGTGATTTCGACCTGCGGACGTTTTCGATCCGTGCCTATCCGGTGCAACCGGTGCCCGAGCTGCGACCGGGAATGAGCGCCTATCTGGATTGGCGGTCACGGCCATGAGGCCGGCGCCCAAGCCCGGATTTCTGCTGGTCGCGCGGCGCGAGTGCCGCTGGCTGTTTCACGATCGCGTGGCGCTGCTCCTGATCTTCGGCGTGCCGCTGTTCGCGTTCGTGGTTCTCACCACGGTCTTTAGCCATCCGGTCATCCGCGGGCTCGGCGTGACTGTAGTCGACGAGGACAAGTCGGACGCGTCGCGCGCCCTGGTGGAATACATTGCGGCGTCGCCAAGCCTGAAGATCGTCGACCGCTCCGGCACGCTGTCCACGGCCGTGCAGGACATACGCTCCGGCAAGTCGATTTCGGCCGTCTACGTCCCGCCGGATTTCGAGCGCGACCTGAAGGCCGCGCGCCGCCCGCAGATCGTCGGATTTTATAACCAGCAGTTTTTGACTCCTTCCGGGATCGCATCCTCGGGTCTGAGCGATTCACTTTCCGCAGCGGCAGCGGTGGCCGCTCCCGCCAGTCGCGCGGCACCTGCGCCAGCGTCCCTGGGAGCGCTCAAGGCGGAGACCATGGCGCTCGTCAATCCGCAGAAGAACTACGCGCAGTTCCTGCTGCGCGCGCTGCTGCCGACCATCATCCATGTGGTGATTACCCTTGCCGCCGGCTATTCCGTCGGCTCCGAATTCCGCCGCCGCGACGCGCGGGCCTGGCTCGAAAGCGCCGGCGGCGATCCGCTTGTCGCGCTGGCCGGCAAGCTCGCGCCGCTGTTCTGCCTCTTCATTTTGATCATGCTGGCCGAGCCGCTGTTCCTGGAGGGCGTGCTGGAGATTCCCTTCAAGGGCGACTTGCCGTTGATGATCGCTGCAGCCTCGCTGCTGATCATCGCCTATCTGTCGCTCGGCGCCCTGCTCCAGCTTCTGGTCGGCGATCTCGCCACCGGACTCGGGCTTGCGGGCCTCATTGCCTCGCCCGCATTCGGCTATGCCGGCGTCGGCTTTCCCACCATCGGCATGAATGCCTTTGCGCAGGCATGGAGCGCGATCCTGCCGCTTCGCTGGTACATGGCCGTCCTGCTGGGACAAGCCGCGCGGGGATTGCCGGTCGCGGATTCCGCTATTCCCTTCGCGGCGCTTGCGGGCCTGGCGTTGCTCTTTGCCGGCCTGGCGTGGATGCGCATGGCGAACGTCACCCGCAAGGGATGGTTTGCAACAGCGCGGCCTGCCGAGCCACACGAGGTCATCTCCACACCGCGCGGCGTCGGCGGCGCCTTCGTGGCGGAGTGGCGGCGCGTGCTGGGAACGCGGGGCGCCTTCGCTCTGCTGTTTCTCGCTCCCCTGGTCTACGGCATCTACTATCCGCAGCCCTATCTGAACCAGATCCTTCGCAAGCTCCCGATTGCGGTCGTCGACAACGATCTCAGCGATCTCAGCCGGCAGATCGTCGAGACGCTGGATGCGAGCGGCGCATTGAGCGTGACGGTTCGCGCCCGAACGCTCGCCGAGGCGCGCAGCGCGATCGATCGCGGGCAGGCCTTTGCCGCCGTCGAGATTCCGCCCGACACCGAACGCGACGTGCTCAAGGGCATCACCGCCCACATCCCCGTCTATGCGGACGCAACCTATCTGTTCATCTTCAGATCGAGCGCCAGCGGGGTCGCCACCGCCATCGGAACCTTGACGTCCGAGCTCGTTTCGCGCGGCGCGCGCTCGGATGGCAGCCTCGTCAAGGCGAAGCTCGCGACGTCGAGCCCGGCCGACGTGTTGCTGCAGCCGATCTTCAACCCGGTGGGCGGCTATGCGAGCTACGTCGTTCCGGCGGCGTTCATCCTGATCCTGCAGCAGACCCTGCTGATCGGCGCAGCTATGCTGACCGGCACCGCGCTGGCGAGCGGCGGCGCGGCCTTTGCCGGCGTGCTCGGCCGCGGCATCGCGCATCTGACCGTCTACCTTCCTGCGCTCGCGCTCTACGTCGTCGTGCTGCCCCGCATCTACGGTTTTTCCACGCTCGGCCATCTTCCGCAGATTCTCGCGCTCGCGAGTGTCTTCCTGCTGGCGACGAGTTTCATGGGTCAGGCTGTCGGGGCCTGGTTCACGCGACCGGAGAACGCAACCATCCTGCTGCTGGCGACGAGCCTGCCGCAGTTCTTCATGGCCGGCTTCGCATGGCCGCGCGAAGCGATTCCGGACGTGGCCCTTGCGTTCGGCCGGTTATTCCCGGCCGACTCCGCGATCGACGGCCTCGTGCGCATCAACCAGCTCGGCGCCGGCATCTGGGAGGTTGGGCATGACTGGCTCGCATTGTGGTGCCTGGCGCTCGGCTATTTCGCGCTTGCGGTGATCTCGGCATTTGCCGTCAGGAGGAGACAGGGACATGCCCAACCTTAGACCTGCCGCCTTCGTCGCGATTCCGCTCGCGCTGGTCGCGGCGGGCGCGCTGCTCTATGTCATGCGCCACTCGGCACCACCCGCAGCCATCGTCGGCGTCGTGCGCGCGACCGAGATCAGGGTCGAGCCGGAGGTCAACGGCCAGCTGGTCTCGATTGCGGCCAAGAAGAGGGCCTCTGTGAAGGCCGGCGACGTCGTGGCGCGGCTATCGGCGGTGGAGTTGACGGCGCAGGCGGACCAGGCGCGTGCCGCGCTCGCGTCGGCAACCGCCAACCGCAACAACGTCTATGCCGGCGTTCGTCGCGAGCAGGTCGACTCGCTGAAAGCCGCCATCGCCAAGGCCAGCGCCCGCCTCGACTTCGTGCAGGCCCAGCTCACCCGGACCAGCACGCTGGCGCGCCAGAGCTTTGAATCCCAGCAGTCGCTCGACCAGGCCGAGAACGACGTCGCCAGCGCACGCGCCGGCGTGGCCGAGGCCCAGGCCAATTACGATGCGGCCGTGGCGGGCCCGACCCGGGAAGAGCGCGCTATCGCCGACACGCAGGTGCAGGCCGCGGCCGCCGCGGTCACCGTGCTCGAGCGCCGCCTCGACAAGATGGTGTTGCGCGCGCCGGCCGACGGCGTGGTCAGCGTCATCGCCGCCGAGGTCGGCGAGAACGTTCGCGCGGGCCAGCCGATCCTGATGGTCGAGGCCGCAGGCAGGCAATGGCTCTCCTTCAACGTGCGCGAGGACCATCTCGATCGTCTCGCGATGGGAGAAACCGCGAATGTGATGCGGAACGGTGCCAATAGCGCGACGAAGGCGGTCATCACCGAGCTGCGGCCGCTCGGCGTGTTTGCCACCTGGCAGGCAGAGCGTGTGATTGGCGATCATGACCGCAACACGCTTCGCCTTCGCCTCGATCCCAAGGGAGAGATGGCCGGCATTGAGCCGGGCATGACCGTCTGGATCGACCGCTAGGACCCCAGCGATTGAAATCGCAGAGCTACACTATACCGACCATTTGCAAACGGTGTGCGCACCAAGCTCCGACCTGGGACCCGCTGATTGAGAGCCAGTTGCTTCCCATCCCAGGATGCTCATCGTTGATCGAATAAGCCGCAGATAGCTGCGCGAATATGCGGCGAAGAAGTGACGCTTTCCCCGCGGCCGCTCGCCCATTTCAGAAGCTTGCTTACGTCGGCTATCGCAAGATTTTTCTTGATCTCCCGGTGCACACGTCGTGCACACGCGGCCCTCTACCCAATTGAAAGAATTAAACTCTCGTTCCAATCCATCATGGGGAAGTTTGAGCCAGGTCCAGGCGGCGAGAACTACTCAGATCTAACATCGAGGCGGTCTCTGATCGCGGAAACAGACGCGAACGGTCGGTCGACCACGGACATCTTGATAAGCTTGGTCGCGATTTTTGCGGACAAGCCTAACTGATCGCCACTCCTAGCATCCCGGGCGCTGCGATGTAGCCGCTGACCGCCAGCCGTATGCTATTTTGCCGACGCAAACCTTCCGACCTCGTCGATCAGTTTCCGGAAGGGCTCTCGAACTTCGCCGAGCCCATCGATTCGTAGGGTGGCGTGACAACCCTTTACGGCTACGACTATACGGTCTGGGCATTCGACCACAATTCTTCGATGGTGAAGCCGGCCCTCTCCGCTATCTTTCGAAATGTACTCTCGTCCGCTCGCGATGACCTAAAGCAAAAGATGCGGTAACTGCACAACCGATCTGTCTCAGCAATTGGTCCAGACCTGAGCTCAGTCGGGCTGAAACGATAAAAACCCAAGACGCTCTTGCTCCGGCTCGCCAGCCCTGAAACGAGACGGGCTTGGTCAGATCAAGAATTCCATATCTACCAGCAAAAGACCCACATCCATTGAAGATTGCTCTTGCGCCGGCCGTCGGGAGGTAGTCCCGCAATCTCAGTTTAGCCTCCACCCGCTCGCCTCCATCGCTGAAATTTCCAAGCAAGCAACTACCTGGCGATAGCCTCAGCCATAATTTTGGCCGTTTCGTCGTAGAAGCGCCAGAGGTCGGGATCGACCGGATTGGGCGCGCCGAAATAACCATTCGGCGTCAATCGCCGGGCCGCCTCACCGCCCTGTCGCCAGACGGCGAGATCGTCAACGGTGAGCTTGGTCGGCTCCAGGCCGCGCAACGCTTCAAAATCGACGGTCTCAGGATAGTGGCGGACGATCGCCGCAGTCTCGTATTCGTCCGCATGGACACCAAACACGCCAGTGACCTTGAAGTCGTCGAGCGCGGGATCATGATCCCAACGCACCCAGATCGGCTCCTCGCCGGTCTGTCCGAGGCGTTTGATCATATTCCATCGCGTCGGCGCATATAGCCAGCGCGCGCCGGCCTGGCCGCGCAGATGCGCCTTCTGCAACACATCCAGGATCATGTCGTTGTGGGCTCGGTCACCGTGATGGCTGACGACGAAAACGTCGGGAAACCCGTTGGCCACCAAGGAATCGATGACGTCCGTCAGCAAGGCGGCGGCCGTCTCAGTCCGAATGCGAAAGCTCCCCACGAATTCGCCGAGCACGCCGTTGATCCCCCAATAATAGGGCGGCGCAATAACCGTCTCCTTGCCGCGTGCGGCCGCGTATTTCTGCGTCGCCCGGCAGAGCTGCAGCGCGATGAAGGCGTCGGTGCCAATCGGCAGATGCGGCCCATGCGCTTCCATGACTCCGGCCGGCAGCAGCACCGCGGCCTTGCGGCTGGCTGCCTCTGCAACCGCATTGGCCGTCATCTCAGCCATGGTGCTGGAGAACAGATTTTCGCTGGTCATGGGAAACTCCGGGATAAGTCAGTGCCGGCCTAGACCGACAGCCAACGATGAACCTGTTCGAAATCGGCGAGCAATTCCGCGGATTTCCCTTCGAGCACGATCTTGCCGCGATCCAGCACGATGGCGCGGTCGCTGAGCCGCAGGACATCCTCGGCGCGCTGCTCGACGATGATGATCGCAAAACCGCTGTCGCGCCGCAGGCGCATCAACGTCTCCTCGAGCTCCTCGACGATCACAGGCGCCAGCCCCTCGAACGGTTCGTCCAGCAGCAACAGGCGCGGGCTCGTCATCAGCGTGCGCCCGATCGCCAGCATCTGCTGCTCGCCGCCGGACAGCTTGTCGCCCATGTTGCGCCGACGTTGCTTCAGCCGCGGAAACACCTCGTAGATTCCATTGAGGTCGAAGCGGCCGCCTCGACGATGCGCGACAAGCAGGTTTTCCTCCACCGTCAGCGACGGAAAGATCTCGCGTTCCTGCGGCACCCAGCCAAGTCCGAGCCCGACCCGCTGGTTGGTGCTGAGCGTGCTGAAATCGTGGCCATCCCAGCGCAGCCTGCCGGCAAAGCGCGCGGCGTGCGCCATGATCGCCAGCATCAGCGTGCTCTTGCCGACGCCATTCCTGCCGAGCACGGCCAGGCATTCGCCTTCCGACACCGACAGGCTCATCTCCTCCAGCACCACGGCCTCCCCATAGCCGGCCGTGAGCCTCTCGATCTCAAGCAGGGACATGGGCCCCCCTGCGTCCGAGATAGACTTCGCGCACGCGCTCGTTGCCGGAGATCTCGGCCGGCGTGCCCTCCGTGATGATGCGGCCTTCGACCAGCACGGTGATCCGATCGGCAAAGCGGAAGACTAGGTTCATGTCGTGCTCCACGAACAGGAGCGTCAGATCGCGCGGCAGTGCGTGGATGCGCTCGAAGATAGCCTCGCTCTGCGCCGCAGGAACGCCTGCGGCGGGCTCGTCGAGGACCAGGATCCGAGGCCTTGCGGCCAGCGCCACCGCGATTTCAAGCAGGCGTTGCAACCCGTAGGGCAATTCATGAACCGGCCTGTCCGCGTGAGCGATCAGGTTGACGAAGGCAAGATGCTCACGGGCTTCCTCGATGGTCGCATTGTCGTGCGCGGCGCGGCGCCAGAACACCCGGGTCAATTGCTTGCGCTCGAGCACGGCCAGCACCACGTTGTCGAGCACGCTGAGGCCGCGAAACAATTGGTTGATCTGGTAGGTCCGCGACAGCCCGCGCCGCACCCGCGCGCTCTCGCCCAGCCGCGTGACGTCGTCTCCACTGATCAGGATCATTCCCGAGGAGGCCGCGACCCCGCCGGTCAGCGCATGGACCAATGTGGTCTTTCCCGCGCCATTGGGGCCGATCAGCGCATGCCGCGATCCCGCGGCGATGGCGAGCGAGACGCCGGACACCGCAGCGAAGTGACCAAAGCGGATGCTGAGATCCCGTGTTTCGATGGCGGTCATGACGGCCGCCCGAAACGCCGGCGCAGGCTGTCAGCCACGCCTGCAATGCCATTGGGAATCACGAACACCGACAGCATCAGCACGATGCCGATGCCAAGGTGCCAGTACTTCGGACTGACCGTCGACAGATAATCCTTCATGAAGCCGAACGCCGCTGCCCCCATCACGACACCGGGGATGCTGCCGGAGCCGCCGATGGTGGTCATCATCATCACCTCCGCCGAGCGATCGAAGCCGAGCATGTCGAGTGAGGCGAAGTGACTGGTCTGCGCGAGCACCGCGCCGGCCAAGCCCGCAATCGCGCCCGACATCGTATAGGCCATGGCAAGATGGCGTGCGACCGGCGCGCCGATCGCGGGCATGCGCTGCGTGTTCTCGCGAATGCCCTTCAGGGCCAGACCGAACGGCGATTCCGTGACCCGTTTGAGAAAGACGAAGACAATCGCCAGAACGCACAGCGCGTAGAAGAAGGCCGTCTTGCCGAGAAAATCGAAAGGAAACAGCCCGAGGACGGGCCCGATCGTGAAGTCGGGAAAGCCGTCCGCGCCGCCCGTAAGCCAGCGCGCGCTGTTGGCGGCCTCATAGAGCAGGAAGCCCATGCCGAGCGTCACCAGCAGCCGCGTAAAATCGTTGCCGCGCACGACGATGGGCGTCACGCAGAATGCAGCTGCCGCGCTCACCAGCATCGCGCCGGCAAGACCTGCGACCGGTTCCGTGATGCCGGCACGCGCCAGGATAGCCGCAGCGTAAGCGCCGAGGCCGAAGAACGCCGCGTGCCCCAACGAGACGATGCCGGCGTGCCCCTGGAGCAGATCGTAGGCGAGCGCAAAGATCGCCAGCACGAACAGGCTGCTGAGTAGCAACAGATAGTCCGGAAACAGGACATAGCTCGCCAAGGTCGCAAGCAGGAGCGCAACGCCGGGACCGCTATTCATGATCGTCCTCACGCGGCCCGTCCGGCAAGACCCCTGGGCAGGAAGATCATGGTGAGGACCAACAGGCCATACACCACGAACGACCCGACCGCGGGCAGATAGTATTTGAACAAGGCGTCGACAACGCCGAGTAACAGCGCGGCAACCACCGATCCGCCGATCGAGCCGGGGCCGCCGATCGCCACCACCATCAGGAGGATGGTGAGGTACTTGAAAGGAAATGTCGGATCGAGGCCGAGAAACCCGACCGATAGCGCACCGCCAAGCCCCGCCAGCCCTGCCCCAAGGCCGAATGTCAGCGCGAACAAGCGATCGACGTTAATGCCGATGCCTTCGGCGGTCCGGCGATTGTCGACCGAAGCGCGGATCTTCGCGCCGAACAAGGTGTGATTGAACAGCAGCATGAGGCAGACCGCCGTCACGAGGCCGGCAACAACCAGAAACAGGCGATAGCTGCCGAAGCGAATGCCGATGATATCGATATGGCCGGCGAGCCAGTCGGGCAGCAGCACGGCCTGCTGCTGCGGACCGAAGATGATGGTCGCGAGCGCGCTGGCGGCAAAGGCCAGTCCAATGGAAAACAGCACCTGCTGAAGCGCCGGCATGGCGTAGACGTAACGGATCACCGATCGTTCGATCAGCACGCCGACTAAGGCCGTTGCCAGGAAGGCCGCTGGCAGGATCAGCAGAAACGGCAGATGCGCGGATTGCAGCAACGTAGTCGCAACATAACCGCCGCACATCGCAAAGGCGCCGTGCGCCAGATTGATGAAGCGCATCAGCCCCAGCGTCACCGACAGACCGACCGAGAACAGCAGGAGCAGCATGCCGTAGGCAACACCATCGGCGACGACTGAGGCAATCCCGTTCATCGACTACTTCGCTGGGTCCTTGACAGCCTCGATCGTGTCGAATGCGATGTTGTGCCAGCCGCCGTCCTTCTGCTCGCCCTTGCGGATGTAGATGTTCTCGACGACATCGCGCGTGGCGGGATCGATCTCCACGGGCCCGCGCGGGCTATCGAGCTTCGTGCCCTTGAAGGCCGCCATCAGCGCATCGCCGTCGAGATTGCCGTTGGTCTTCTCGACCGCCTTGTAGATCAGCGCCATGGCATCATAGGCCTGCACGGTGCGGACGCTCGGGACCGCGTTGGCACCAAACATCTCCTTGTAGCTCTTCAAAAACCCTGCATTGGCCTTGTTGTCGAGCTCGACCTGGTAATGCATCGACGAGATCACCCCATCGACCGCATCGCCCATCGCAGCCAGCATGTAGTCGTCGACGACATCTCCGGTCACCAACAGCTTGATGCCGGACTTGACGAGGCCGCGCTCCTTGGCCGCCTTCATGAAGGCGACCGAGACATCGCCGCCGGGATTGAACGCGAACACCGCGTCGGGCTTGGCTTCCATGGCGCGCTGGAGAAACGGCGAGTATTCCATGGCCGCGACCGGGGTCCGTGCGTCGCCGATCACCTTGCCGCCGCCTGCCTCAAAGCTCTTCTTGAACCAGGTTTCGGCGTCGATGCCCGGCGCGTAGTCGGAGACGATTGTATAGGCCGTCTTGATGTTGTTCTTGGCAGCCCACGCGCCGAGCGTGGCTGCCAACTGCGGCAGCGTGAACGACACACGGACAAAATAAGGTGACTTTTCGGTGATGATCGAGGTCGCCGCGTTAACGATGACCGCAGGCTTCCTGGCTTCCGTCAGCAAGGTCGCCGCCGACATTGCATTCGGCGTGAAACTGTAGCCGAGGATCACGTCGGCTTTGTTGCGGACGATCAACTCCTGGGTCAGGCGCCGCGCGAGGTCACCCGAGCCCGGTCCCTGATCGTCCCGCAACACCGTCTCGACGGTTAGTCCTGCGACCGTCGATCCGTGCAGCTTCTGATACAGTTTGACGCCGTTCTCGTAATACTGGCCCTGATCGGCGAAAGCGCCGGACATCGGCAACACCAGTCCGATGGTCAGCTTGCCGCTGGCGGCCTGCGCCATGCCCGACAGCATCGCGGTTATCGTCGCAGCAGTGGCGACACGCTTCAGCACGGCGGACATCAGGAACGGTCGAACAGTCATCACGTCACTCCGAAGGGACAGGGAAAGGCACGCATGCGCGGCGATTAGCGGGCGTCCGGCACCTGGCGCGTTGCAAGAAACTCATCGAAGGTCTCGCCGCGCATCGATGCATAGACCTCGAGATTGGTCTCTCCCACCAACCGCGCGAACTTCTCCAGCACAAAGAAATTCGCGCCGTACTGGATCAGTCCCAGCCAGTTGCGGTCCCGTACAAGCGTGGTCTCCTGATCGGTCAGACCCGCGTTGCGACATGCCGCAGCCTCGTCGCGTTCGAATTCCGCGCGGCTCGCCGGCGTCCTCATGTTCCAGAAGAACCGGTTCAAACGAATGCATTTCGTGCCGGTCTTGATGTCGAAGGCATAGGTGCCCGCGATATCCTCGATCCCGGACAGTTGCGGGTTCTGCGAGACGCCTTCGACCTTCTTCGGAGTCTGGTCGTTCTCCTCGAACACCAGGACCGTCATCGCCGTCGTCGTCGCCAGATAGTAATTCTGGTGAACCTTCTTGATGTCGTCGCTAAGCGCGCCGCGCATGGCCAACCACATGATGACCTCGACGCTCTCGGCGCCGCCGAGGCGGATGTAGTCGACGTGTTTCATCTTCGCGAGCGTCATCGGATCCTTTTCGATCAGATCGATGAAGCGCATGTCCCACTCGGTATCGTTGTAGCCGGTCCGTTCGCCGTGGATCTGGTGCGAAAGACCGCCGGTGCCTACCACCACGACGGACAGGTCTTCGGTATAGGATTCGATCGCGCGACGGAGCGCCTGCCCGAGCCGATAGCAGCGCATCGCTGTCGGCAGCGGATATTGAACGACGTTGACCTCGACGGGGATGACGGCGCCAGGCCAGCCGCCCTTGTGCGGCCACAGCAGCGGGAGCGGCGAAAACACACCGTGGTCGAGCGGACGATCCTGGAACACGGTCAGGTCGAACTCGTCGTTGATAACGCTTTCTGCAATATGGCGCGCGAGTCCGGGGTGACCGGGCAAGGTCGGCAGCGGACGGAGCCCAGCGCCCTCGTCGGCGACGTCGTAGCTGGGCGCCACGCCGAGCGCGAATGTCGGATAGAGATCGTAGAAGAATGCGTTCAAGTGGTCGTTGTAAAAGAACACCAGCACGTCCGGCTTCTTCTCCTCCAGCCATTTGGCCGCCGGCTCGAAGCCTTTGAACAGCGGCGCCCAAGCGGGCACATCCTGCTTGTTCTTGTCATAGGCGACACCGATCGTCGGCACATGGGAGGCGCCAATGCCTCCGATAATCCTCGCCATCTACTTGCTCCCTGCTCGCTGCCGTTCAGAAATTGACTAATCGCCGTGCGGCCCTATTTCCGCGACGTGCCTTCTAGGACGAGATCGTCGATGACCTCGTCGGTCGTCAAAACGTCGCCAAAGCTCTGGAAAACGGTCGAAAATCCGATGTTGTGGTCCTCAATGAAACGGGCCGCGTTGGCGTCGCTCACCATCACCACGCGAAAGTCCAGCATCATGGCGTCGCGCGCCGATGTCTCGCAACACATGTTGGTCAGCATGCCCACGATCACGACATTGGTGATCCCTGCCGCCGTCAATTTTTCGGGGAGGTCCGAGCGGGACGGTATGAATGCGCTGAAGCGAGACTTGGTCGCCATGATATCCCCCGGCTGCACATCGAGCGTGGGATAGATCCGGTGCCCGTCAGCCCCCGCGGTCAGGTTATCGCGATGGCGGGCAGCGTTCTCCTTGGTGAAGAAATAATCGTGGTAGATCGGCCACAGGCTCCTGCCGTTGTCTCCAGCCGTCATACTGACCCAAGCAACATGCCCACCCCGCGCGCGAAACGTTGCTGCAAGCTTGTTGATATGGGGCACGATGGCAACCGCGGGCGGGACATCAGACACGTAGAATTTCTGCATATCGATCACCACCAGCGCGGTCTCGCGCGGCTCGAACCGCTCGAATACACGCAAGCGCCCGCGCTTCTTCATGACGCGGTCGATGACATAAGGCGGCATTTCGTAGGGCGACGGTGATGTCATCAGGTTATCCAGCCTCGGGCTCATCGTTCGGACGCAGTTCGCCGGTGACGGAAAATTAGCTTGCTCTTCGGCGCTGCCTAGGCGCAAATCCCGCGGGATGCTATCTAAATTCGTTATGTCTTCCCGAGACGGACACCCCGCAATGAGGCTCGCGCGGACTTGCTGAATATCAGGAACCTTCGCGCTTTCGTGGCCGTGGCCCACTCCGGAAGCGTCATCAAATCGAGCCGGCTGGTTCGCCGCGCGCAGTCCGCCGTGACGCGCTCGATCAAGGAGCTGGAGGCCGATGTTGGCGTCCAGCTGTTCGAACGCAGATCGCAAGGCATGCTGCTGACTGAATTCGGACGAGCCTTGCTCGCTCGGGTCGAACGCGCGTTCGCAGAGATGGAAACTGCACGGTCGGCCTTCAAGACCGCCCAGCTGTCGGCAAGCCTGGTCGACAAGGCGCCCATCTTCTCCCTGTCCATCAGCCGCCAGCGTCTGCTCGTCTTTGCCGAACTGGTGGAGCAACACCACGTGGGCGCGGTGGCGGACAGCTTGGGAATATCCCAGCCCGCCGCCAGTCAGTCGCTACGTGAGATCGAAACAAGCATCGGTGCCAAATTGTTCATCCGCGGCGCCGGCGGCATGCAGCCTTCGCCATTGGGCGCCCTGCTCGGTGTGCATATCAGGCGGGCACTTGCCGAAATCCGCGCCGGCGAAGTCGAAATCCAATCGCTTCGCGGTGCGATCACCGGCAGGGTGATCGTTGGGTCGCTGTCGCTTGGCCGGACCCGGTTGCTTCCGAAGGCGATCATCGAGCTCACCAGAAATCATCCCAACCTGACGGTCACCACGGTCGAGGGGACATTCGAGCATCTGGCCACGCGGCTGCGCGCGGGCGATATCGATTTCATGCTCGGCGCACTCCGTCCCCCGGAACACACGATCGGCTTGGCGCGCGAGGTGGTGACCCAGGATGTCCTGTCGGTCGTCGCAGGCGGGGCACATCCGCTGGCGCGCAAGCGAAAACTGACATTCGCGGATCTCGCCTCGGCCGATTGGGTGCTGCCACCTCACGGCGCCCCAACGCGGGAGCTCCTGGAAAACACCTTGAGAAACCACGGGCTCGGCGAGACCCGCGTGGTGGTCGAGACTGCCGATCTCGCCATTACCCGAGGAATCCTGATCGGCAGCAACATGCTGACCGCGGCTTCCGCACACCTGTTCCACGAGGACATCGCGACCAGGACGCTGGTCGTGCTTCCCCTGACGCTGCCGGAAACCAGCCGTCCGATCGGGATATTGCAACGGCAGGCGAGCAGCCCGTCGCTTGCCGCCCAGTTGCTGATGGCCAACATCAGGGCAATCGGACAGCTCTGACGGGTCAGGTCAGGTCCAGAGGCGTGCCGACATATTGCTCGGCGATGGTGGTCTGGGCAGCCCGCGAGCCCAGGATGCACTCCAGCTCTGTAAGCTGAAGGTTTCGCTCAAAGGCCGAATGCTCCGGAAATCTGTGCAGCAGGCCGGTGAGCATGGTCGCGAACCGGACCGTCCTCCAGACGCGATCCAGGCACTTCTCGGAATAGCCGTTGAGCCTGCTCTTGTTGCCGGTCCGGTAGAACTCGATCAGTGCAGCCGCCATCACGCGGACATCGGCCACCGCCAGATTGAGCCCCTTGGCACCCGCGGGCGGCGTAATATGGACCGCATCGCCGGCGAGCAGCAGCCTGCCATATTGCATCGGCGAGGCAACGAACGAGCGCAGCCGCGCGATATCGCGCTGGAAGATCTCGCCCTCGACGATCTCGGTCCGGTCCTCGTCGAACATACGCGCGTGCAGTTCACCCCAAAACCGGTCGTCGGACCATGATGTGTGATCGTCGTTGGCATCGATTTGCAGATATAGGCGAGAGACCGCGTTCGAACGCCGGCTGCACAGCGCGAAGCCACGATCGCTGTTCGAATAGGTCATATCGCCGAGTGGCCTCGACCGCGACAACACGCCGAGCCAGGCAAAATCGTAAACGCGCTCATAATTGATGATGTGGCCTGGCGGCGGCGCCTGCCGGCTCACGCCATGAAAACCATCGCAGCCGGCGATGTAATCGCACTCCAAGACCTCGTCACGGCCATCATGGCTGAAGTGGATCTTCGGCCGGTCGCCGTCGAGATCCGACAGCCGCGAGACCTTCGCCTCGAACAACAGCGGCTGCGACGCCTCAAGCCGGGCCCCGATCAGGTCCTTAACCACTTCCTGCTGACCGTAGATCATCACCCGCTTGCCGGTCAGGCCGGGAAGATCGAGATGGATGTTCTTGCCGCGAAAGCGAATGTCGAGGCCTTCATCAACCATGCCCTCTCGCCGCATCCGCGCGTCCAGTCCGAGCATTTCAAGAGTCTCCATCGTGCCCGGCTCGAGCACGCCGGCGCGCACACGCCCTTCGACATAAGGGCGGCTCTGGGCCTCGACGACGACACATTCTATTCCGGCCCGGTGCAGCAGATGCGACAGGAAAAGCCCGGCCGGTCCGGCACCAATGATTCCAACTTGCGTTCGCATCTTCAGACTTCTCACCGCATTCATCGAACCACCGACCAAATGCACAGCTTGGTGGAACAACCACCGGTGCAGATTTGTTCGAGAAGGACCCACGGCACAAGGCGCAAAGATCAAATACGCCGATCTAACTACATTATTGCAAGGCGACGCCCCAGTTTCCGCAGGCAACGTCTCGCAAGAATTCCAAGGTCCTCAGCGTAGGTCGCGCAGACCGTCGGCAGGCTGCGATCACCGCCACGAATTCTCTAAAGATCGTCCAGTTTCAATCGCAAAGCCAGCAAATCCGTGAATGCTCGTACCTTTGCGGGCGCAAGTCTGTTTTCCAACCAGAGAGCATGAATGGGAACGGGCTTCGGTTCGAAGTTTTCCAACACGACTTTCAGCTTCGATGTCGCGACCAGGTGCTTTATTTGCCAAAGCGGTGAATAGCCGAGCCCCAGGCCGCTGGTTGCCGCAGCGTAAATGGCTGCCATCGTATTCGACCGAAACGTGCCTTGAACTCTGACGAGGCGAGTCCTTCCGTCGATTTGAAACGACCATTGTCCGACCTGTTGATCTATCGACCGGACAAGACAGTTGTGTTGTCGCAGGTCTTGAGGATGCTTGGGCCGACCGCGCCGGGCAAAATAGGATGGCGCTCCGAAGACCACACGGCGCAGCGTGCCCAGCAGTTTGCTCTGCAAACCAGAGTCCGGGAGGTCCGCGATGCGGATCGCGAGGTCGAGCCGCTCGACCGCCAGATCGCTAAACCCGTCGAAAAGTTGAAGATCAATCTCCGTCTGTGGAAACTCTTTCATATATTCCGCAATGATCGGGACCAGAAAGTCTGGTCCGAACAGTACGGGAGCGCCAATTCGCAATATCCCAGAGGGCTCCAGCCGCCGACTGGCCGCTTGTTCCCGGGCTTCCCGTATTTCCGCAATTGCTGGCTGAACCCTTCTATAAAATTCGCCGCCAGCCTCGCTGGGGCTACAGTGTCTCGTCGTCCTGTGGATCAGGACAACACCGACATCCTCCTCCAAAGAAGCGAGCGAACGGCTGATGGCTTGAAGCGATCGGCCGAGGCGAAGCGCCGCCTCTGTCAAGCTGCCATGATCGACGACTGAGAGAAACGCTTCCAGGTCTTCCAAACGCGTCATGATTATCTCGCATCTCAAGAGAGAGAGTCACTTTTAACGCATATTGTTTCGGCATTCGAGACAACGTAACTTCGTCTGGAAAGAAATCGAGGGAAGAATTCGCATGACAAAAACCGTGCCCGTTGTTCTCGTGGTCGGCGCCACCGGCAAATTTGCCCGGCTGGTGATCCCGGAACTCTTGAGGCGAAATTCAATTGTTCGCGCGTTGGTGAGAGATGCCGAGCGCGGCAAGGTCGCGCGGCTCGGTGGTGCAGCGCAAATCGCAATTGGCGATTTGCGAAATGCGGATAGTTTGAACAAGGCAGCCGAAGGCGTTGACGGCATTTTCCACATTGGGCCGGCGTTCGCGCCCGATGAGGCTGCGATGGGCGTTGCGCTCGTTGAAGCCGGCGAGCGAGCCGGCGTGCGCAAATTCGTGTTCTCATCGGTTATCCAGCCGACGAACACGGGCCTCAAGAACCACGCAAGCAAGATTCCTGTCGAAGACGCGTTGTATTCCTCGCGGCTCAACTATACGATCCTGCATCCCGCAAATTTTATGCAGAACATCGGCTTCGCATGGCCGACGATCCTCAGGGAGGGCAAGTTTGCGGAGCCGTTTCCGAAGGAAAAGCGGATTGCGAGAGTCGACTATCGCGATGTCGCGGAGATCGCGGCCACCGCACTCACGGACTCGAAGCTGGACTATGCGACGTTGGAGCTTTGCGCGGGCATGTTCAGCCGTATTGATATCGTGTCGATCATGTCCCGGAAACTTGGGCGGCCAGTCACAGCTGAGGAGCCCAACTTTGAAGAATGGGCAAAGGTTACGCGCCTACCCTACGACGATCACCAGCTCGAGCTTCTATCGAAAGTCCATAATCATTATCGACAATATGGGTTGGGAGGGAACAGTCTTTTGTTATCCGCCGCGCTCGGTCGTGAGCCGCGCTCGATGGAGCAATATATCGGCGATCTCGTGCATCAATCCGCTTCCGAGAACCCGGCGGAGGCAAGCAATGTCTAGAGCACGGCATCCGCTCCTGCAGCTGAGGAAACTTCCACCCTCCTATGGGCGCCTCGTCACGCCCCTGGTTTTGTCTATCTTCATGTCAGGCATCGTCTCAGCGGTCGTCACCGTCAAAGGACTGGGCCTGGGTCCTGGATTCCTCACCAATTGGCTCAGCGCATGGTTTGCCTCCTGGCTGATCGCATTTCCCAGTCTCATGCTCATTTTGCCGATCGTCCGGCGGATAGTATCCACTATCGTCGAACCATCCGCTCGCTGAGCCGGGATCCCAGGTGCGATGCACCTCCGGGGTCGAAGAGGCCTCGTCTCACAGACAAGAACGCACGCCCGATTGGTCTAACAGGGCGCCTCGCGAAGCACCAGAGAGGAGGAGACGCCCATCGGCAAACGCGACGGGAAAAGAAAAGCCCGTATGCGGCGGTTCGACGGGCACTTATCCGGAGCGACGTGATTTGGATTGTTGCGTTTCAACGCACGATCAGCTCTTCACCCGCGCCATTGCCGCTTATCGTCCATAGCCTCGCCTGCTTCGTCGTCGTTCACTGGCAGGTGCAGTTTTACGTTGAGACGTCGAGCACAGCACTATTCAATGTCGACGTCGTCGGGACTGATCGATGGCATGACGAAAACTGGGCTGCTGCCGCGACAGCCGCTGCCTCGGCTTGTTGGAATGACAACTCCGCGAGCCGCTGGAGGTGTGTGATTGTCCGAGTGGTGTGGGCACACCAAGGCTCGAACCCGGGACCCGCTGATTGAGAATCCGCGGCTGTTCGGCGAACTTCGCATGGTGAATCAGATGCGCCGGGAGAACACGAGGCGCCCCAAGACTATTCTTGTCCTCGCTGCAGCTCACACATCTCCTCATGATCGGCCGACCTCTGAGTTCTGCTGGAGGGAGCGCTTTCAAGCGCCCTCACGCGAGTTCTCCGCTCCTGCGGAGACACACACATGCAGTTGCTCTTGTGGACGTCACATCGATCCAAAGAGAGCCTGCCCACACTTGCCTCACATAGATTTTTCATGATCTCTCGGTGCACACGGCGCGCACACGCCGCCTTCTAACTATCTGAAAAACCTGAACTCTCGCTCCAGTCCATCACTGGCCAATTTCAGCAAGCTTCGGCCAAACGCCTCCAACTAGAGCAAGCTTCAAAAAACAGTCGACGGATGGCTACGGCGTAGTGTGCCGACTTTGCACGTCGATGGTCATTTCTGAAACGGCGATGGCCAAAACGCGGCCGGCAAATACATCCCCGCAAGGGATACGCTTGCTCGGGTGACGAACTCTCTCCAGGACATGGAGGCTGCTGGAACGGTTGGCGATAGCCGCCGGCCCCATCAGGATCGGGCAAGAGCGAATTCGGGTCCAGTCTCGGCTGGATCGGTCACCCCGACCGTATGATAGGCGCGGCCAAAATAGATCAGATTGTCGGTGCAGCCGGATCGTTGCAGGGCCACGATGCGGCAGAGCAGCACGTCATGCGTGCCGACATTGACGATATCGGCAATCCGGCAGTCGAACGCGGCGGCGCAGTCGGCTAGCACCGGCGCACCGGTTTCGAGTGTCGACCACGCGGCCGCGGCAAACCGTTCTTCGGCGGGCAGTTTGCCGCCGAACAGCCGGGACAATTGCTCGTGCCGGGCCGACAGCACGTTGACGCAGACCGCCTTGTTGCCGATCACGCTGGCATAGGCCGAGGAGGCGCGATTGATGCAGACCAGCAGCGTCGGCGGATCGTCGGTGACGCTGCAAATCGCAGACGCGGTAAATCCGGCACGGCCCGCGCTGCCGTCGGTCGTGACGACGCTGACGGCGGCACCAAGACAGGCCATCGCGTCGCGGTAGTCCTGAGGGGCCACGTCCTGCATCGGCGTCCTCACGTCTCGATGGCAGGCGCGAACGCCAGCCCGCGCAGCACCTGCGCCAGCACGGAAGCGCCGGCGGCAACATGATCGGGCTCGGCCCATTCGTGCTCGACATGGCTTGCACCGTCACGGCACGGGATGAAGATCATCGCAGCCGGAAAGATTTTTGCGAGATGACGGGCGTCGTGACCGGCGGCGGAGAGGATTTCCATGGCGGAATGCCCCTGCTCTCGCGCGGCCTCTGCGATGCTTGCCCGCAGGCGCGAATCGAAAGCGTTTGACGGTGCATTGACGAGCGGCGTCACCGTGACCATGCAAGGTGCAGCGTTCTCCTGGCAAAGAATCGCGATACGCACACCCGCGGCATCGAGCACCGCATTGTCAGGGTGACGCAGATCGATGCTGAAGCTGACGCGTGACGGCACCACCGACGGCGCATTCGGAACCACGACAACGCGGCCGATGGTGAACTTGATCTCGGCATCGATTGTGCCGATCTCCGCATGGAGCGCCGACGCCATCCGCGCAAAGGCCGCGAGCGCATCTCGCCTCTCCCGCTGCGCCAGTGTGCCAGCGTGTCCCTCGGCACCCTCGACCACCACCTGAAAGGTCTTCTTGCCCTGGATGCCGGTGACGACCCCAATCGTGCAGCCGGCCGCCTCCAGCAGCGGTCCCTGCTCGATGTGCAATTCGAGATAGGCACTGGCGGCGAAACCGAGCGGCCTGTGCGGCATAACAGGAAAAGCCTCGTGGAAGCGATCGAGCGCCTCGCCGACGCTGACGCCGTCGGCATCGCGCGCGGCGCGGATCGCGTCCATGTCGCGCTCGCCGGTAAAGGCCTCCGAGCCCATCATCCCCGGGGCGAAGCGCGAGCCCTCCTCGTTCATCCAGGCGACCACGATGATGTCGCGCGCGGGCGCGTCCCCTTGCTCCGCGAGTGAGATGACCGCCTCCAACGCCGCCATCACGCCGGCCGCACCGTCAAATTTGCCACCGGTCGGCTGGCTGTCGAGATGACTGCCAATGAGAAACGGCGGCGCGGCGCGATCGCAGCCAGCCAGCGTCAGGAACAGGTTGCCCGCCGCATCGGTCGACGGTGTCAAATCTGCCTCGCGGGCCCAGCCGATGACGCGACGCCATGCGGCAATCTCGCCGTCGCTCAGCGCCTGACGATTAACCCCGCCGGCCGGCGTCGCGCCGATCTCGGCGAGCGCCATCAGCCGCGTCCAGAGCCGATCAGCGTTGATCAGGGGCTGGCTCGTCATCGACTACTTCGTGCGCATGATCTGGCCCGGCAGCGCGCGCGGATCGCGTGGCAGCCAGCGCCCGACCTCGACCTGGGCGATGAACTCGGCGAGCAGCGCGTTGAACGCCGCCGGCTCTTCCAGATTGAGCGTGTGGCCGGTCTTGGGGAAGACCGAGAGACCACAGGCCGGAATGGTCTTCTTCAGGAAGATGCCGGGCTGGAGGCAGTGATCGTCCTCGTCGCCGACGACGACCAGCGTCGGCACCATCATTGTCTTCAGGCCTTCTTCGAGATCGTAGAATGACGGCCGCCGCGCCTGAACACCGCGCATAGTGTTGGCAGCGCCGCGATCGGAATGGGTGGCGAGGAGATCGGCGAATTCCTGCCAGCCGCGCGGATCCTTGTTCTGGAACTGCACCCGGCTCCCACCGAGCGCGTAGATCTTCGCGAATTCCTTCGCACCCTGCTTCTCGAAATTGTCGGCGACCTCGAGCGAGACGCCGCGAAAATACTCCTCGAACTCCTTCTCGCAGCCATAACCGGCACCGGCCACGGTGAGCGACAAAGCGCGCTCCGGCGTGCGCAGGCCGAAATGCACCGTGCAGAAGCCCCCCATGGAAAGGCCGACGATGTGCGCCTTCTTGATCTTGAGCGCGTCGAGCACGGCGATTGCATCGTCAGCGGCAATCGCCTGCGAATAGGCCTCCACGCTGTCTGGCACATCCGACGGCGGATAGCCGCGCGCTGCGTAGGTGATGCAGCGGTGGCGCCGGCTGAAATAGCGCAGCTGCGGCTCCCAGCTTGCGTGATTGCCGCCGAACTCGTGGATAAAGAGGATCGGCGTGCCCTCGCCCGCCTCTTCGACATGCAGCTTCACGCCGTCCTTCGCTGTGATCATCGTCATCGGCATCGTCCCTAGAATTGCGGCGGCAGGTCGTTGAGCATGCGCGCCTGCGCGACCATCTCCGGCAGCAGTGTGCAGAGTTTTTCGACCCACATTTGCGGCACGGAGGTGCTGATCTTGACGAAGCGGTCGCCGAAGCGCTGCGTATGATACGTGCCCTGGCGGATCATGATGCCCTGCCGGCGATAGCACTCGACCAGCGCCTCGGGACGGATGCCCGCCGCGATGGTCTCCAGCACCAGAAAGTTTCCGTGCGAGGGCATGATCGGCAGCGCCAGCCCTTCGATCGTGGCCGCCGCCTCCTGGATCATCGCCTTGTTGGCGCGGTCGGTGCTGCGCACCTTCTTCATCCATTCGGCCTTGACGGAAAGCCCCGCCTGCGCCGCACGCTGGGCGATGACGCTGGCACCGAGCACGCTCGTGGAGGTCTGCGCCAGTTCCTCGAACAGATCAGGCGCGGCGACCAGAGCGCCGATGCGCAAGCCAGCGAGCCCGAGCCATTTCGAAAAGCTGGTCGAGACCACCGAGCCTTTCGGGGCGACATGGAGCGCCGGCGTGTGGCCGTCGGCAAAGTCGCGGTAGGTGCAGTCATGCACCAGCAGCGCACCGCAATCGCGCGCGATCGCGGCAAAGCTCTCGATCTCCTCGCGGGTGTAGCGGATGCCGAGGGGATTGTTGGGATCGACGAGATAGATGACCGCGGTACGCTCATCAACATTCGCCTTCAACGCCTCAGGCGTCAGGCGGTAGTTGCAGGCGGGATCGTAGATCGGAATCTCGATCACCTCGGAGCCCTGCTGGCGCGCGAACAGGCACGGCCACTTCCAGGTCGGATCGGTCGTCACCAGCGTGGTGCCGGGCTTGCAACGCGCACGGCAGATCATCGCCAGCGCGTTGACGCCCCCCTCGGTCACCAACGCTTCTGCGTCAGGCACACCGAGATCGGCGACGATCGCGGCGCGCAACGCCTCGAAGCCGAGCGGCGGGGCATAGGCATTGAACTCGCCCGCCTCGATCGAGCGTAGCATCGCCTCGCGCACGGCGGGATGGCTCTCGATGTGATTGGTGTTCTGGCCGAGCCAATAGAGCCCCGGCGTCGCCGAGAGCTCGTCGAAATAGCGGTTGCGGACCAGTGCCGTGGATTGAGGCTTCGACATCGATGCCTCAGATCACCGAGCCGCGCGCGGCAATGCCGCCGTCGATCGTCACGACCGTGCCGGTGATGTAGCCGGACCGCGGCGAAGACAGGAAGGCGACGAGATCGGCGACTTCTTCCGAGGTCGCGGGCCGCTTGCCCGGATATTTGTCGAACAGTTCCTCCCAGCGGCCTTCGTCACCAAGCATGTCGATCGCCTTGCGCTTCATGATCTTGAGCATGCGATCGGTTGCAACCGGTCCCGGATTGACCGCGACGACGCGGACGCCGTGATCGAGGCTGCGGCCGCCGAGCGCCTTGGTGAAGGACATCAGCGCCGCGTTGCCGGTGGAGCCTGCAATGTAGCTGGCGTCCCAGTTCTCACCGGAATTGCCGATGATGTTGATGATGACGCCGTCCTTGCCCTTCATGCGCGGATAATAGAGACGCGACAGCGTGATGTAGCCGAACACCTTGAGATCGAAGCCGCGGCGCCAGGCGGCGTCGTCGAGGATCTCCAGCGAACCGGCCGGGATGTCGCCGGCATTGTTGATGAGGATGTCGATGTCGCCGACTTCGGCCGCGAGCTTCTCCATCGCAGCCGTGCTCGACAGGTCGAGCGCGTGGATGGTGATCTTCACGCCAAAGCGGGCTTCCAGGTCGCGCTTGGCCTGGAGCATCGCTTCGCCGTTGCGGGCGGCGAGATGCAAATGACACCCCTCCGCGGCGAAGAGCTCGGCCACCGCAAGTCCAATTCCTTTCGACGCGCCGGTGATCAGGGCGGTCTTGTTCGTCAGCTTCAGGTCCACTCCGGGTCTCCAGGATGCAAGCTAGATATACAAGGTCTAGCAATTTGCATACCAAGCGACATCAAGGGTCATTCGAAGGCGGCCAGGAAGTCCAGGAGGTTGTCGCCAAGCAGGTTGACGTGGTCGCGCATGGTGCTGTGCGCCCGCTCCGGATCATGGGCCAGGATCGCCTGCATGATCGCCTCATGCTCGCGGACAGTGTCGGCGATCCGGTTCGGCATCCGCGTCACCCGGCGGCGATAGGCGGCCACCTGGTTACGCAGCTTGCGGGTCTGGTCGGCGAGGAAAGTGTTGCGCGAAGCCTCGTAGATCGCTTCGTGGAATTCCTGGTTGATGTCGTAGAAGACGTCGATGTCGCCGGTTTCGCCCGCCGCCACAAGCCGCTGGTGAATCTCGCCAATTTCAGTGCCCCAGGCCTGCGAGACGCGCCGGGCGGCGAGCCGCGCGCAGAGCCCCTCCAGCTCCGCCATGACCTGGAACATCTCGATCAGCGCTTGCGCCTTGATGCTGCGGACCGTTGCCCCCTGCCGGCCGCGCAGCTCGACCAGATTGTTAGCGGCCATCAGGCGGAACGCCTCCCGCACCGGCGTGCGCGAGACGCCGAAGCGCTGGGCGATCTCCTGTTCGTCGAGCCGGCTGCCCGGCTCGAGATGACCCGCCGCGATCGCGCCCTCGAGCTTCTGGCGCAGGTTCTCGGCGAGCGTCATGCCGGGGCTCGGCGCCAGGGACTCCTGCCCGTTTTTCGCGCGTCTGCCTCCGACCTGTGCACCAATATCCGCCATTATGTTTCTCCGATATCAATATAAGTATACAAAACGGCACCCATCCTCCAGCGAAACGTCTGATTTTCTCTCGGAAGCGCGCGGAACTCCGCCATATTCGCCTGTCGATCTCGCAAGTCTTATGCCGGATTTGCCCAGGAATCGCACTGGCACACGAGTTGCTAAGAGATTTCGACGCGGTCCGCTTTCGTATGCGAATGGCCGCCTCCATTATACAAGGACATCCCGGTGCAGGCTGCCCGCCTCCCCAATCCCGGACCGGCCATCGAAGCCCCGCAGGCCCACCCGAAGCCTGAGCCGCTGCTTGAACTGCGTGCGGTCAACAAGACCTTCGGCTCCGTCACGGCGCTTTCGGGACTTGAGGCGAGCGTCGCCTCCGGCGAGTTCGTCACCGTCGTCGGCCCAAGCGGCTGCGGCAAGAGCACCCTCTTCAACATCGTCGCTGGCCTCGAGGAACCGGACGCCGGCGGCATCCTGCGCTTCGAAGGCAAGAGCTGCCATTCGGCCGACCTGCTCGGCCGCGTCTCCTTTATGCCGCAGCGCGATTTGCTGTTCCCCTGGCGCAACGTGGTGGACAACGCCATCCTCGCGCTCGAGGTCGAAGGCATGCCGCGCGACCAAGCGCGCGCCAAGGCGCTGAGGATGTTGCCCGAGTTCGGGCTCGCCGGCTTCGAGAAGCAATATCCCAACCAATTGTCGGGCGGCATGCGCCAGCGCGTCGCCTTGATGCGCACCTTCCTGTTCGAGCGCGACCTGATGCTGCTGGACGAGCCGTTCGGCGCGCTCGACGCGCTGACGCGGGCGATGATGCAGCGCTGGCTGCTCGACGTCTGGCAGAAATACCGCCGCACCATTCTCTTCATCACCCACGACGTCGACGAGGCGATCTTCCTTGGCGACCGCGTGCTGGTCATGACCGCACGTCCTGGCTCGGTGAAGCTCGAACAGGTCGTCGATCTTCCCCGCCCGCGTCGACCCGAGATCGTCACCTCTCAGGAATTCGTGCGCCTCAAGCGCACGCTGCTCGATGCGATCGAGGAGGAAAGCATGAAATCGTTCCAATCCTCCATCGCGCAGGAGAAGACGCCGTGACCGCGATGTCAGCGAGAGAGGCCGCACCGCGCGGTATCGAACCGGCCGAATGGGATGCTCGGATCAAGCTCGCGGCCTGCTATCGCATGGTCGCCAAGCTCGGCATGGACGATTTGATCTATAACCACATCTCCCTGCGCGTGCCCGGCCACGACGACCAGTTCCTCATCAATCCCTACGGCCTGCTGTTCGACGAGATCACGGCGTCGAGCTTGGTGAAGATTGACACCAGGGGTAACAAGCTCGACGACACGCCGCAGGCGGTGAACGTCGCAGCCTTCGTCATCCATGCGGCGATTCACACCTCGAACCACGACGCGGCCTGCGTGCTGCACACCCATTCCGACGCGAGCGTCGCGGTTTCCGGACAGGAGAAGGGCCTGTTGCCGCTCAGCCAGTTCGCGATGCGCTTCTACGACCGCCAGGCCTTCCACGACTACGAAGGCGTCGCCATCGACCTCGACGAGCAGGTCCGCCTGGTGCGCGATCTCGGCCCGCACAAGGTGATGCTGATGCGCAACCACGGCATCCTCACCGTCGGCCGGACGCCGGGCGAGGCTTTCATGCTGCTTTATTATTTCGAGCGTGCCGCGCGGATCCAGCTCCAGATGCAGGCGGCGGCTGCTGCCGGCGCCAAGCTGGTAATGCCGCCGCACGAGGTCTGCCAGAAGGCCGCGCGTCAGTTCTGGGAATTGCAGGGCGACATCCTCGTGCCCGGCGAACGCGAATGGCCGGCGCTGATGCGCCAGCTCGACCGCACCGATCCATCCTATCGCAATTGATTTTCACCGCCTGGAGTATGACCATGTTGAGCCGACGCCACGCCATCTCCGTCCTCTCCGCCATCGCACTGGCGACCGGCTCGCTTGTCACGGCTGCGCCCGCAGCCGACTTGCAGAAGGCGAGCCTGCGGTTGAAATGGCTGCCGCAGGCGCAGTTCGCCGGCTTTTACGTCGCGGCGGCCAAGGGCTATTACAAGGCCGAGGGCATCGACCTCACCATCAATCCCGGCGGGCCCAACCTGCTGACCGAAAACCTTGTCGCGACCGGCGCCGATTCGTTCGGCCTGTCCGGCGGCACCGACAGCGTGTTCGCGGCGCGCGACAAGGGGCTGCCGATCGTCTGCATCGGCGTATCGCACCAGATCACCCCCTTCATCTTCGTCACCCGCAAGGACGGGCCGGTGAAGACGATTCAGGATTTCAAGGGCAAGACGGTCACCACCTGGTTCACCGGCGCCAACCATGTGCTCAACGGCATGCTGGCCAAGGAAGGCATCAAGCCGGATGAATTGAAGATCCAGCCGCAGCAGGTTTCGGTCACGCCGTTCGTCGACGGCAACGTCGACGTCATCACGGCGACCTATTACAACGAGTACTACAGCATCCAGTCGCGCATGCCGAAGGATAGCCTGAAGATCTTCGTCGCCGAGGACTACGGCATCACCTTCCCGCGCGACACGCTGATCGTGGCCGAAGCGACCGCCAAGGAGAAGCCGGAGCTGGTCAAGGCCTTCCTGCGGGCGTCGCTGATGGGCTGGAAGGACGCCTTCGCAGACCCCAAGGGCGCCGTCGATACCGTGATGGCCGCAGCCCCTACCCTCGATCGCGCGCAGCAGGAATTCATGCTCACCGAAGTGAAGCGCCTGATGACCGCTGGCACGGCGGCAAAGAACGGCATGTTCTGGATCGATGCCGATGCGGTGAAGACCGCTCACGACTTCTTCCTGAAATATGGCGTGATCTCCAAGCCGGTCGATCTCGCCGCCGCCTATGATGCAAGCTTCATCCAGAGCATCCCGGCGGCGGACCGGCTACCGTGAGCAGTCCTGCCGCCACATCGCTTGGTGATGGCCGCGCGGCTGCGCGGTCGATCGCAATGCCGGATTCGCTGCGCAAGCTGATCCGGCTGCTGGTCGGGCTCGCCATCGCGGCAATGATCTGGGAAGGCGCGGTGCTGCTGTTCGGCATCCGGCCCTATTACCTGCCGCGCCTCAGCACGATCCTGACGGCGATGGCGGCGACGCCGCGCGCCTATGTCGACGGTTTCCTGCGTACGCTCGCGGAGACGCTGATCGGCTTTGCCTCCGGCGGCGCGTTCGGCGTGCTCATGGGTGTCGCGTTTTTCCGCGTCCGCGCGCTGCGCGAGATGATCTTTCCGATTTTCGTGGTGTCGCAGACCATTCCGGTCATCGCCTTCGGCGCGCTGGTGGTGCTGTGGTTCGGCAACACACTGCTCGCCAAGGCGATCATCGCGTTCTACCTGACCTTCTTTCCGGTGACGGTGAACACGCTGCTGGGCCTCGAGACCGTCGATCCCAGGCAAGTCGACCTGATGCGCAGCTTCGGCGCCTCCAATCGCCAGCTCCTGCTTCGTTTACAGCTTCCGACAGCACTGCCGCAGATCTTCGTGGCGTTGCGCCTTGCCGCATCGCTGAGTCTCGTCGGCGCCATCGTCGGCGAATGGTTCGGCGACACCACGGGGCTCGGCGTGCTGCTGCTCCAGGCGATGTTCACCGAAAATGTCGTTGCGATCTGGGCTGCCCTGCTGGCTGCGGCCCTGCTCGGAACCGGGTTCTATGCGGTGGTCGCCGCGGTCGAGCGCCGGCTCGTGTTCTGGAACGCCGAGCAATGAGCCGCGCCCTTGCCTCACCCTCGCTCGCCGTCCAGCGCGGCATTCTGGGTGCCGTCCTCCTGGTCGCATGCTGGGAAGGCGCCGCGCGCGGACTGCATCTGCCGGCCTATGTTCTCCCCGCCGTCAGCGACATCCTCGCGGGCCTCTGGTCCAAGCGGGCAACGCTCATCGACGCCGCCGGCTACACCCTGCTCGAAGCGCTGGTCGGTTACGGGCTCGGCTGCCTGATCGGGATCGGCCTCGCCGTCGCCATCGCACTGGCACCGGCTCTGCGAACCGCGATCCTGCCGCTCGCAACGGCGATCAATTCGGTACCGGTGGTCGGCTATTCGCCGCTGATCCTGCTCTGGTTCGGCATCGGCGTCAGCTCGAAGATCGTGATGGTGGCGATGGCGGTGAGCTTCACCATCCTGCTCTCGATGCTGGCCGGGCTCGACCGGGTCGATCGTCGCGCCGTCGACCTCATGAAGAGCTTTGGCGCCAGTCGCTTCGGCGTGCTGTGGCGCCTGCGCCTGCCGACCGCGTTGCCGCTGCTGCTGGCCGGCATGCGCGTCTCCACGGTGCGCAGCGTGATTGTTGCGATCGTCACCGAAATGCTCGGCGCGCATGGCGGGCTCGGCTGGGTGATCTACCAGGCCGTGCTCCAGATCGACTTCGTCCAGGTCTGGGCGGCGATCTTCGTGGCGTCCGCCGCGAGCCTCGCCTTCTTCGGCCTGATCGGCTTCCTCGAACGCAAGATCCTGTTCTGGACATGACGCCATGAAACGACAGATGCATCTCGGCCTGTTCATCCTGGGCACCGGCAGTCATGTCGCGGGCTGGCGCTATCCCGGCGCGGTCGACAGCTTCCAGGACTTTGCCTCGATCCAGCAGATCGGCCGCACTGCCGAGCATGGCAAGTTCGACCTGATCTTCATGGGCGACAATCTCTATGCCGATGCGGCCGCCCATCCCTCCTACACGCTGCGGCTTGAGCCGCTGACCATGCTGGCCGCACTCGCGACCTCGACCAGCCACATCGGCCTCGGCGCGACCGTCTCCACCACCTACAGCGATCCATTCTCGGTCGCGCGCGTTTTTGCATCCCTCGATCACATCTCGAAAGGCCGCGCGGCGTGGAACGCGGTGACGACCGCCAATCCGGCAACGGCGGCGAATTTCGGCACCACCCATCCCGACCACGCTCGCCGCTACGAGATGGCCGGCGAGTTCCTGGACGTGGTCAAAGGCCTGTGGGACGGCTGGGCGGACGACGCCATTGTCGCCGACCGCACCAGCGGCGTCTACATTGATCCGGCGAAGCTGCGCGCGATCGACCATGACGGCGCGTTCTTCAAGGTGAAGGGCCCGCTCAACATCGGCCGCAGCCCGCAAGGCCGCCCCGTCGTGCTGCAAGCCGGCGGCTCCGAGGCCGGCCAAGCGCTTGCCGCGCGGACCGCCGATATCGTGTTCTCGGTGGTGCAGGACATCGAGGAAGCCAAGGCCGGCTATGCCTCGCTGAAGACGCGGCTGCCGGCGTTCGACCGCAGGCCGGAGGATGTCACGGTGCTGCCGGGCGTGATGCCCGTCGTCGGGCGCACCGACAAGGAGGCGTTCGAGAAGCTCAACGTGCTCCAGAGCTTTGTCAGCGGCAGCAACGCACTCGCCATCCTGTCCGACCGCTTCGGCCAGGACATGTCGGCCTACGATCTCGACGGACCGATCCCGGACATCTCGCCGTCCGACAGCTATCACAGCTTCGCCAGCGTCATGCTCGCCAAGGGCCGCCGCGAGAACATGACGCTGCGCGACCTCTACAATCTCACCGCCGCCGCCCGCGGCCATTGGGTGCTGTGCGGCTCCGCCGAGCGCATCGCCGACACGCTACAGCTCTGGTTCGAGGAACACGCCGCCGACGGCTTCAACGTCATGCCGCCCTATTTCCACGAAGGGTTCGAGGATTTCGTCCAGCTCGTGGTTCCTCTTCTGCAGGAACGCGGTCTGTTCCGCGCTGAGTATGAAGGCACAACATTGCGCGATCACCTCGGCCTGCAGAGGCCCGGGAATGCGTTCTTCGAGCCCTAGAGTTCGATGCAGATCGCAGACCTTCCGCACCAAGGTTGCGTAGGATCCATTCCCGCGACCTACTTGCGCTTTCCTCTTGGGCCAGACGCGCAACTTCTGCGGAGTCATATCAATACAAGATATCGACCCACACTGGCCTTCAAAGGATTTTTCTTGGTCTATCGGTGCACACGTCGTGCACACACCGGCTTCTAACCAATTGAAAAACTTGGGGTCTCGTTCCAATCCATCATGGGCAAGTTTGAGCTAGCTTCAGACGAACGGCGCAAATCAGAGAAAGCTTCATCAAATAGCTAGTCCGCGCTCCGTCGCTAGCCTTGCATCGACGCCTGGCAGCTTTTTTGGGGATCCGCCACGAGAACGTGCTTGGCAACCGGCCGACGGAGGTAGCCGCACGTATGACCACAGGGAAGCAGGCTAGCTGTATCCTGGCGCGAATGAGACACACACCCGCGTTCTCGCGGCGGATTTCTCCCGAGCTTTGCATCTCCGCCTGCCCTCTCAGTCAAGAGGGCGCAGGGAAGGTCGGTGCCGGCTGGCACCCGCGGTCCGCTGCGCGAAAGGACACGCAGGAAGAACCGCACAGCAGCATACAGGTGAAGCCCAACACACAGCCTTCCCTGCGCAGTGGTCGGACGGCTTATGCCGCGCTCTCCCGGGAGCCGAGTTCCTTCTGGCCTCCCTCGCCCCAGCGAAATTCACCGGCATCGCGCCGGTTGACGCGATTGTCGCCTCCGCAAGAGCTTGCAACGACGGCCAGGACCACACGTCTATATTTTGGCGTTCGGTGAAACACGCTGAAACTGGGAAAACTCTTTAAAACGAGTGCTTTTCGACCAGCCTGATGCGGGCTGTTTCAGCGGGCTTCACCAAAATAAGGGCCCGGCCCTAAGCCTTTCAGCGTCCGCACGACAAACTGAAAGCCTCAAAGCCGAGCCCTTTGGTCCCAAGCCTTAGGAGCCGAAACCACATGGATACTACCATTGTCCCCTCCCCCGCCGGCAAGCGGGGCCGCAACAGCAGCGTCATTCTGACCGACCGCATGTGCGAGAAACGCGTTGCCAAACGGACCAAGCTCTACGACCGTAAGTGCCCTGGTCTGTACGTAAGCATCACCACGACCGGGGTGGCAACCTTCTCGTTCAAGTTCACCGACCGGGAGACCGGCAAGCAACGCACCGGCTGGCTTGGCGTCTACAATGCTGAGACCTTCACGGTCGAGGACGCCCGTAGCAAGGTCTACGGCCTCAGGGCCAGGGGTGGCGAGGCGCTTGCCGAGACCTTCCGCGACCAGAAAGCTGCGAAGGCGAAGCGCGGCAAGACCGTCGCCGAGATCATCGACGAGCGCATCGCGTGGATGAAGACGTTGGTCAAGAAGCCCGATGGCGAGATGCGCCCCCGGCTCGAAAGCTGGCAAAACACCGCGAGCCACCTCGACCGCCTCATCCGCCCACGCCTCGGCAAGAAGCTGGCCATGGAGGTCACCAAGCACGACATCGCCACACTCTCGAACGACATCGTCGCGGCAAGTTCGGCAAGCCCTCGGTCAGCAACGCGCGCCATATGCGCAAGGCGGCCTCGGGCCTGTTCACCTGGGCGGCGGAGGCAGGCCGCGACTATGTGACCGCCAGCCCCTGCGTCAACCTGCCAAAACTCGATCCCGAACATCCCCGCACCCGGGTCCTCTCCGAAGACGAGATCAAGACGTTCTGGCACGGACTGGACCGCAACGACCTTCCCTATGACCGCCGGACCCGGCTCGCACTCAAGTTCGAACTGGTCACCATGCTGCGCTCGCGCGAACTGCTCGGCGCGCATCGGGATGAGCTGTTTGACCTCGACGGCGAGCATCCGCGCTTCGACGTGCTCAAGCGGGTCAAGAAGCGGCGGGTGATCCAGCAACCGTTATCCGATCTGGCGGTCGAGATCACCAAGGAGGCGCTCGCCTCGGATGATCAGCAATTTGTTTTCGAGAGCCCGATGTACAAGGGCCAGCCAGTTCACCGTAAAGCGATGGCCGACGCACTGCGTGGCACCAAGCACGAGAAGAACAAGGACAAGTCGAAGACCGCCGGTCTCTGCGAGCTGCTCGGTCTCAAGCCGTTCACGCCGCATGATCTGCGCCGGACGGCGGCAACGTTGGCGGTCGACCTTGGCTTTGACGATGCATGGATCGCAAAGTGCCTCGATCACGCCGCGAGCAAGAAATCGGAGCAGATCGTGCCCACCTTGACGGGTAAGGTCTACAATCACTCCAAGCGGATGAAGGAGAAGCGCGCGGTACTGGACGGCGTCGCGGCCGAGCTGCGGCGGATCGTCGGCGGGCCTGTCCCTAAGGCCCTGGCGCAGGAGGGGCCACGGCTCGCCGCCTGATTGCATCTGCCGACCGATTCTGAGTTAGGTCACAGCTCCCGCGGGCCTCTCTTCCCCTGCGCAGGAACGTACACAGCCAAGAAATGCTTTACAAATCAATGCGCAGGGCCAGTCGTGTATGGTCGGTGTCAAAAAGCGCCGCAAGTCCTGCACACCCCGTAGGGGGGCGGCCCGACGGCGTCCCGCAGCCCGAAATCCGCGACCTACGTCGGCTGCGCCGGTACAAGGCACCGCGCGCGCCGAGCCTGCGCGTGTTGGTGCGATGGGCCTTGAAGTGCAACAGCGCCGAGCAGCTCGGCCATCGTATTCCAGCGCTATGAGCGCCAGCAACGACGCCACGGCATCGAGCCGGCCGACACCCGCGCCGAGGCCAAGTTCGCCGAACAACTCGACAAACCGTTAGCCGATAGGCCAGACCAGCAAGGGGCGAACGTCACTGCAAATCGCGGTAGAGTCCAATCCCGATCATGAGCAGCGAGGCAGCTGCAAGAACTAGCGGGCAGATAAGCGGCAGCTTTTCCAGCACAGCGATAACGGCTGGCCGTCCGATAACAGTTCTTTTCACACGCGCGAAGCGCCAGCCTGCGACACCCATTCGGACGACTCCGTTTGGCCCCCAGCAGCGGCGGTCTGACTACTATCAGCGCGAAAGCGCTCGCCTGGCTAGGACTGGTCGGGCCGGAACCAAAGTGAAGGTAAAGAAATCCTTTCAACTTTGATGCGGGCCATCGTTGGCGCAAGCTCACAAACTTTTTGCGTGAATTACCAAGATAGAAATCGGCCTTTCTATTACGGCGTTCCAGTCGGCCCAACGAGCGGCGACCAAGGATCGATGACCAACCAACCACCATTGCGCGTCTTTTTCAGTTGCTTATTTTGCGGGGCGCTTCATAGCGCGATCCAAATAATGCGGCCGGTCGTGGGAAACGGACGCTTCGATTGTGAAGCGTGTGGGCGGTCCCTTCATCGATGGTGGAGCCGATACGACTTTACAGATTGGAAAGGGCCGCTCGACCCGTAAGGCCTCACCGGGTTACCGCACCTCGTCGGCCCCGCTAAAATGCGCCCATGACCGAACTCGGATTAGAGCCGGAGGTGATCCACTCACAGCCTAGGCGGAAAACCGCTGAACAACCTAACCTACTGATTGGGCCAGCGATTGTGAGCCCCACGACGTGCGTCAACTGTGACGATCACGGCTGGGTACCGGGACAGAACATCACCCTGATCAGATTTGGGCGACACAATCAATGAAGGTTGGCCCGAACGCTTCTTGCAATGCGCGCGAATGCGATCGGCCTTCAAAGAATCAAAAAGAACTTAGGAGCCAGTGAGCCCTTCTCACGTTGTTGAGGAAACAACCCAAGGAGGAACTCATGCGTCGCATCGCACTTGCAGCGATCGTTCTTGCCGCTGGCTTTACGCCGGTCATAGCTCAACAGAGCTCGCCATCGCAAAACCTGCAAAACGAAGCCGATAAAGGCATCAAGACTCACAACTCCGGTGCGTCGGGCTACGTCGGTGAACAGGACAGGCCAGGTTCCGCGGCGCAAGCGCCGGGCAGCAACTCCGGTCGCGCCGATTCCACGGCGACGGCGCCTAGCGCTCAGAATTCCGGGACCGGAATTGCCGGAGCACCTGGTAGCGAAAGCGGTCCCTCTCCCACCGGTACCGTGGGTCAGACCATGTCGACCCAGCAACAGGACTCATCCAATGTCAAAGGTCTGCCGGGAAACAAGAGCGGCCCGCCCGCCAAACGTTGACGGCTCGTTGCTCGAAGGCGCGTGGCGCAATCGCCACGCGCCCTGATTGCTCATATACCGGCAGATTATCGGTCATGCCGGGCGGAAGTTCATCTGCTTGCGACCGTTCCGCCAGAAGCTGTTTCTCGGCTTCAAACCAGAAGGCCTCCATGTCCCCGTTTGGCTCGCCCGCTGCACGCCAAAGCTCGTAGGCACGAATACGAATGTCTTCCTGACTTAAGTTTGGCATCGGTCGCTCCTCCTACTGCGCAAACCTTGCTCTAAAAGTTCTCGCGATCGATCTTCAGTGCCGCCGGAAAACGTATCGACGCTTAAGTCTTGCGGTTGTCGTCCGAGCGGCATACTCGATGCGATCTATGTCGGCGTTATCGGCCGCAGTAACGTCCAAACGCCAATTCATGTCGTTCGGATAACCTTCGTCGCATTCGATTTCGACCGCGATGACTAATTCGCCCCCCGGAAAGCTCCGGATCTCCCGCAGTGCTATCAGCTCCAGATCCTTCCTTGACACGCTGATCATTGCGAGGCTCCGCCCGCCATTTCCTCCGACAATACGTTGTGTTATTGCCTCGTTCCTAAAGCGTGAGACGAACAGCATGCCGTCTTGTCGCACTGTCAGGCACAGCAGACCCCCTCAGTTCTGGAGGAACCAGGCTCTCCGCGGTTCATTGTCGCTCGAGGAGGACGCCATGACTGACACGCCATCCCAAACCCAAACCTCAACTTTCGCTGCCGCCAACGAAACGGTCCGCGAGGTCGCACGCGATGTCCGCGAGGGGCTCGGCGACGGCAAGCCGCCTGGCCAGTGGAAGGCTATCGTCAGCGACCTAACGCGCGAGGCTCCGCTCGCATCGCTCGGAATCGCCTTCCTGATTGGATATGTATTGGCGCGCCGTTGATCGCTCTCCGCTCTTGGCGTCGAGGAGGAGGAACGTGCGGCCCTTCGAAGCCGAGGCCGCAGCCAACGGCAAGAACGCCGAATGCGTCAAAGCGCGCTGGCCAATTTCCACGATAACCGCGGCACAGCCGCGACGCTGCTCGCTGAGGCCGGCGCAGAGATCGCCGAGGCGCTATGCTGGAGCGTCGACAAGGCGCAGAAGGTGATCGATCTCTACCTCGCCAGACGTGGCGTGCTGGCGGCCAATGCAATTTCGAGATCGAAAGACTGCACCACCGGAGTAGAAGCCAAGCAGCGGCTGCTGGAGGCGAATATGATTTGTGCCTTCGGTTTTGCGGTTTCTACGGCGTGATGCGTCGCAGCGATGGCGTCTGGTGCGCTGCGTCTAAACACTCTTGGAACCACCCATCGGACCATCGGCATGCATTCACCTTTGTTCTGCACGTGGATGCGCGTGCAGGAACACAGGCCGATGAGTTCGCATTGTCCATCAGTTTCATTTGTGCGTGAGGCCGATCATGCAAGTTCTTTGTAGAATGATCGCGATTGCAACAATCCCAGCTTGGATGGCGATCTACTCAACTCCTGCTGTCGGACAAAACTTCGATGACAGGTGGTCCATCATTCCAAGAGCTCACGCGGAGCCAGCTCCTGAAGGAAGCGACCAGACAAAGAAGGACGAAACGCAAACGCAACCTTCGACCACACAGCAAACGCAACCTCAGACTTCGGAAGAGCCCTCGAAAGATCGTTCAAGAGCTCAATCTCAGAATCGAGTCTTCTCCGGCACGGCCTCCTACTATTCTTATGCCAAAGGCAAGACAGCGAGCGGTTCATCGTTTGATCGTAATCGGCTAACAGCAGCGCACCGCCGCCTGCCCTTCGGTACCAAGTTGCGCGTCACCCACGGAAGCCGAAGCGTCATCGTCATAGTCAATGACCGCGGTCCGTTCGTCCGCGGTCGTGTCCTCGACCTTTCGTTGGCCGCGGCGCGGAGCTTGGGTATTACGGATCGTGGCGTGGCTCAGGTTCATGCGGAGGTGTTGTGAACATTCGACCACTCGAGGAGTATCGGACAGATCGCTTGTGCAGATAGATAGGTGACGAGCTACCAGCACCGCGCACACATCACCGCCGCGCGGGCGGCCAATGGGATACGCCGATGAAGCACACCGAAGAACGACCCTATGCTGACCCGGAAGCGGCCGCGCGCAAGCTCGTCGAGCTCGCAGCGAGCGTCGACCCTGTCCAGGACGGCCGGATCTATATCGAGAGGATCAACGCGCCCTTCTTGTTCAAGCTGAAGGGCAGCGGCAGCGAATTCGGCGCCGGGCTCAAACACGCGATCGAGCGCGGCTGGCTCCAGATGCACGAGAGCGGGACTTACGTGCGCTTGCTAGGCCCGGGCGGCCTACTCACTCAATAGATCAGGGTAAAGGACAACCAGCCCGAGAGAAGCGCGCAAAAACCAATTCCCACATAAGGCAATGCAAGGCGCATCGGGTATTCCCTCCGAGACGCGAAATATGCCGTCAGTCTTTCATGGCGGTCGGCCGACGACAACGAATCTGAAGTTGTATTCTTGCGCTTCTTGCGCCGCGCGCCACCTGCAGCATGAAAGAGGCCGCCAACCGAGGCGGCCTGCCTTAATGCCTGCTGATCGGCTCAAATCTATCGAGCCTGGTTGCGCCTTCCCAAAGCTCTACCGTGTACCCGTCTACAAGCAATTTGGCTCGCTCCCTAGCCTCCGCCTCATCGTGTACCTCAAGGTCAACTCGGAGCGTTATGTGCCCCTCATCATCGATTATGTATGCGCGAAACTCTCGCATGACTCCGCCCAAAACACCGCCTCGTTCCGAAGCAGGAACGCTATCGAAATTAGGCGACAATTTCAAACTAGGCCACTGAGCCCGGAAACCGGCTAATGAACAAAAATGAGGTACAGGAGGGCTGCCGCCAGCAGGACGCCCAAAACCGTATTGGCATTGGGACCCATCTTTGAATCCTCTGCCCGTGGAGGCCCCAGCATCGGGCCGGGGGGCGTAATGATGCTGGGGCTTCCGGACAGGCTTCTGTCTCGTGGGACCGAGACCGTCACCGCATAACACAAGCCGGGCGCGACATAGACGTTCCCAGCCAAGTTCTAAATCTCCCCTGCGTGTGGCTGTTTCACACAGCGCTCGCTCGGCCGATCGGGGTCCAGCTTGGTGCTACCCCTGCACCGTTGACGTTTTGCGCCGCGGGGATTCTGCCGAGCCAGGAACATCGTGGTTTTTGCCAAGTTTTCCCGACGCCATCGGGCTCGCCGAAGGTAACCTCTAGGCCCCGGCTCATCCCCATTTGGGCTGGGGCCCTTTTTTGGGAATTGTATAGGCGCCCGCACGACGAAAAGTTTCGCAAGAGTTCCTTCACCTTGATCTAGGGATACGGCCGGTGGGCAATAGCGGGAGATCGCTTCGCATGGAAGATGGCGCTCAGCCGTTACCTCGGATGCGAGATACACGAAAATGTCGGGCATAACTTTCGTTGTTTACAATCCGCCCCAGCTGGGGCTCCCGTACCTTGCCGTGATGATTGCACCGAACGTCGAAGTCGTAGCGGTGCCATTCGAAACTCCAGCAGAGGCCGAAAACCACAACATTGAGAGCGCTGCCAAGACTACGCGCTATGCGCCCGCGAGCAGTCGCGAATGACGCCCGCCATCTTGGGGCCAGCGCTACTCGTTAAGCAAACACGCGCAGCCTCGGCTTCGGGACGGGGCCGTGTGGGAGATGCACGGCCTTGTGCTTGGGGTGAGGGCCCGCCAGCTCAGCCAGCCCCGGCGGGCCTTCCCTCACCACGACGCGCAGTGGCTCGCGTTCGTTCCGCGGACCAAGGGATTGATAATTTGCGACGCGCTTGGATGCCGCTTTGATCGCGGCATGCTTTGCCCTACCCGCCGCCACACGCCTACGCACCCCGACGGGCGACCACTCAAGATCACCTTCGGCGAGATGCGCGAGATGGGCTTGCGTGGCGTCCTCATCTATTGCCACTGCGGCCATCACGTTGCTTTCGGCACCGATCGCTGGCCCGACGATGTCCGGCTGTCAGATGTCGAGCCGCGCTTCGTCTGCACCGCCTGCGGCGGGCGCGGCGCAGACGTACGACCGGACTTCAACTGGAACGCCAAAGGGCCAATCGGTGGCATGGGGTATCGGTAGGCACCGTTTGGAACAAAGGGCCATCCAGCTATAATCGCTGACGATTCTTCATGGAGGCTCATTCAGCTGAAATGGCAAAGGCATCTAAGCTCGTTGCAGCCAAACGTGGCAAAGTTCTTTTGGTGAGGCGCCGGAGCGATGGTTTGTGGATGTTTCCCGGCGGCCGGAAGCGGTCGCGAGAAACCGAAAAGGATTGCTTGCGACGGGAGATCAAGGAGGAGTTGCCGCGGCTGAAGCTCGGCCGGCTGAGCCTCTGGAGAGAGGTGAAGATCAAGAACAAGTACTCCGGCCGCAAGATGAGCGACGCGATCTTCATCGCCAAGGGAGCCAAGGGCAGGCTCGAGATCGGCGACAAGAAGGAGATCGACCGCGCCGTTTGGCAAAAGCCCCGTGGGGTGCGCCTGACGCCAACATCACGCTTTATTCGCGACCGGCTATTTCCGAGAAAATCTAACCGGTGAATGACTGGCCGAGGATGGCGTCGGCCTTTCGAGGATCCCATCTGTATCGGCGACCGCGTACTGCGACGCTGCTCGACGCCGGCGAATACATTGCCGCACTGCCGAAGAAAGAGCACGCCGCGCCGGAATGGCAAGCAGCGATGGAAGCCTTGATCCTGGTGGCGGAAGGTGGCGGCCCGACGATGTTTGCCCGCATCGGGGTCGTGCGAGCCCTAAACCGGCACTACGTCCCAGAGCTCAACCCGAAGGGCAAAGAGCCGCACTGGGGGCGGCGGAAGCTGAAGAGGGATCAATGAACCGAGGCCGCCAATTGAAGGCGGCCTCTATCCGGATCTTAACGTGAGGCAGAATGGTACAGATACCCCTGCGGGTGTCCTAATTAGGACAGCGCCGTATGACTTCCTTGAGCAAGCGCAACGGATGCTAAAGCCCGAGGTCGGATAGGCTGGGATGATCCGCGGGACGCGGGGCGCTACGGTCCCAATGATACTTGCGCTCCGATGCCTTGATTGGGAGGTCGTTGATGCACGCGAACCTGCGTCGCATCAGTCCATCTTCGTTGAACTCCCAGTTCTCGTTCCCGTACGAGCGGAACCAATTTTCCGAGTCGTCGTGCCATTCGTACGCGAAGCGAACGGCGATCCGATTTTCATTGAAGGCCCAGAGCTCCTTTATGAGCCGATAATCCAACTCCTTAGTCCACTTCCTAGTAAGAAACGCGACGACTTCCGCGCGTCCTTTCGCGAACTCGGCCCGATTTCTCCAATAGGTATCGGTCGAGTACGCCAAGGCGACCTTTTCTGGGTTGCACGAATTCCAGCCATCCTCGGCCTGCCGTACCTTGATGATGGCGGTTTCACGTGTGAACGGGGGAAAAGGGGGGCGGCTCTCGGACATTTGGGGCTCCATTGGCGAGATTAACTAGAGACCTTCACAACAGTTACTCTAGTGGCATCAGGGCGGCCGTCGAGAACCGACCTTGCAAATTTGCACGATCCTTTTTGACGCACCCTGTTACCACATTGTCCCGACTTGGCGTCGGGCACGGTGTGCAATCAAGAAGCTGCTCTGGCAGCTAAGCGGAGCCCTCCTTCAGCACGTGCATTTAACAAACTGCCTGTTTTTCCCGGTGTATCACAACCACGTGCACGAAATTCTTTGATGAGCCCACGAAACACAGTGGAAACACGCCAGGCCTAACGCTCCCCGCTTGGAATTGAAGAGGGGAGTTCCAAATGACGATTTTCGAAGTGATTGCTGTCGCACTTTCCGCCGGCGTTCTGCTTTCGGCATATGCCTCAGACCTGGGCGCTGACGTTGTCCTAGCGATTGTCTCCTGCCTTACCTGATGAGAAGGCCCGCCAGCGTGAACCGGCGAGCGCAGTCACAACCTGTGGCACGCCCATTGCAAAATTAGCGCTAACTGGGATTTCAGTGCTCAGTTTGAGAATGAGACGCTGCCGGGACATGTATTTCGAGCTCGGCAGCGTTCTATTTTGAGACTAGTGGGACAGCCAGCCATGCGTCATCATCCACTGGTGGGCTCCCGGGAGTGCTAGGCCCGCCAGCGTGCACTGGTGGCCCCTGAAACCTTCCTAGGTTTCGTGCGTAGGACCTATATCCGAGGTTTTTGTTAGGTCCCATCTCGGGGCTGGAAATGAACACCGCCGCCGGGACATGTATTTGAGCCCGGTGGCGTATTTCCTTCTCTGCTTCCTTCTTCTCCTAGCATGCCGTCAGTCGCTCCCAGTCACGCTTCCTGTGCGTTCAGCGCCGCCGCTTCATGCTGCCCCTGCTTGAACCCGGCTCCTACGCCCGACTCTACTCGGATCTGCTCCTAGATGCCGGCGCCGGTGAAGGCGGCGAAGGTGTCGCGAACACGCGCGGACATAGCCGACCAAGATCCCGCCGTCTCGATGAAGCTGCCGAAACCAGGCCCTGTCGCTGCACCTCATGCAGGCTGCGCTCTCGCCGACACCGACGTCCAGTTTAGCGAGAGTTCTGAGATCGACGGGGGCGAGATGTTTGCCCATGCTTGCAAGGTCGGGCTCGAAGCCGTCGTCTCCAAGTGCGTGACAGCAATTGTCCGTCGCGAAGCTGAATTGAGGGTCGGCCAAAAGATGCACGCGGCTTTCGAAGCCTCTGCAAGTCTAATGGCTGGAGCTTCGGGCAATGAAATAGTCCTCAGTATCGACGGCATGTCGCGGCGAATGCGAAGCGACTGGGCGGGCTCAATTCGGGTCGGAGTCGAAAACGTGCGCTCAGGCGGATCGCTGTCCAGACGGAACTAGCTTAACGGCATTAGGTGAGAGAAACTGACGGATTAAAAGCCGTCAAAGACGTTCGAAGTTGCAAAGGTGCGACAGGGGATCAACGAACATGAGATGTCGGCCTCAGTAAGTGGGACTTTCGGAACGTCGCGCTGCATAGCAGGTTGTCGTCTGGCAACGACCTTGGTCGATCGTCATCCTTGGAGTGTCAGATGAGCAAACGTAAACCGGCAACGGCGTCAAAGCACGCCCGCCGCCCGAGAATGGTCGCGAAGGCCCAACGGACTGCGCAAGCTATTATCAGAAGCCCGAAAGCGGGCGTTCCGCCCGTGAGCGCAGATTCGCAGCAAGACGCCCTCCCCGTTAAGAATCCGCTTCTTGTCACGGATGCAGCCCTACAAAATGACTCCAAACAGATGACGGAAAACAATTCAAAGAGAGGGGTTGATATTCTTTCTTCAGCCAACGCAAACGTGCGAGCTTATCAAGCGCAGCTACTGGAAATGGCACAAACCAACATGCAATTTGCTTTTGAATTCGCTCAAAGGCTTGCGATGATTAAGGCGCCCCTTGAATTTCCCGGTGTAATCGCAGAATTCACAAACAAGCGGATCGCCATGTTCCGGAAGCATTCCTCGGAGATGGCTGAACTAAGTACCAAATCGTGGACTTTCTAAAAGCCAAGCTCACCCCAATTAAGGACGTTTCCGCTCTGCACCGATAGCGGCCTTTCGGATAGTTACTATTGGCCCATGCCCGAACCAGCTAATCGTGTTCAGAGATGCTTCTGAACCCGAAGCGGGACGACGAGAGTAGTATCAGGCTCTACGTCAGACGTATTCACTGACGCGCAACACCCGCATTGAATAGATCAGCTCTTCAATTCCAGCGAGAAACGACTGCGAGAACTGCGCATGCCGGAAGGCTTTCGGGGTGGAGGTCGACAAGAACGGCTGGCGCCCACTGAGGCGCGTGTACGGGTGAGTGGCCCCAAGCGCCTCCGGGGCTCGAGAGGAGCGGAGACGCCGGGACCGCCACGACGCACCGGCTCAAGGCTGGGCGTCGGTAGATATTCTCCGCCCCTGGATTCATCGCAGGCTCTAACAAATGTTGAGCGTTCGAGATTAACTTTGCCGAGAACTCTTCTCTCATGTCGGCGCACGAGCCAACCGTCTATCTGGTCGCCAACGACTTTGGACAGGCTGGCCGTGCCTGGCGCGAAGCCGACCTTGAGACTGCGAATCTTGAAAGCGTCATTCAAGATCTCCTCGTCGGCGATATTGCAGGTCGATCAAGGTCGTCGCCGTCAACATGGAGAGCGCTGGTCCGAGAGGGATGTTGCATCGCTGCAATCTGCAACTGAGCGACGTCCCGTCGTATCTCAGGAGTTCATAAGCCTGCGCCTCGTATAGCGATGGCCTTCCAACGGAAAAAGCTGGAAGCGCATGGCATCAAGGCGCCGTTTCCCGTTTCGTGCAGCCGGTACTCGCCTCCGCGATCGAGCGATGGATTCACGAAATCAAGTTCGACGGCTATCGGGCGCAGGTCCAGATGCCCACGAAGTCGTCAAGGTCTTCACGCGGTGCGGCCACGGGCTGGACCTGTCGCATCCCTAGCCGCTTGCGCCGTCGGCCGATCGCGACCATGGTAACGAAGAGGAGCGCTCTCAAACAAACAAAAAGTCATTCGCCGTCATCAAGTCGGTGAAGTTTGCAAGCGTTACCTGATCAGCTCCCGCCATGATAATGGTGCTAGTTCCGCTCTGGGTGATGACAAGGTCACCAAACGAGTGCACACCCGCAACGTCAATGAAAGCGATCCTATCATCCTGGCATTGGCTGAAATCTTGGATGAGATTGTTGGCTCCAACAGTCATTAGACCATTGTCCTTGAATACAAACGTATCGGAACCTCCATGAGCATTGCCGCTCAGTTCACCATCTCCCCACATCTCATTGCTGACTGTGCAACCTTGCCCAGCCGTCCCCGCGTATAGGACATCGCTGCCGCCCTTAGCACGACCTGAAATTTGCGCCGCATCGCCCCATAAGAAGTTGTCGACCCGGCCGCTGTCAACGGCGTGGCCCCCGAAGATAAGATCATCGCCTCCTTGGGTCGCCCCGCCCATGACTTGCGCGTCTCCATAGAGCTGGTTCACAACATCCGTCACCGAACTGTCGCCGCCGCTGAGACTGTCATTACCTCCGCTGGTAGCGTCGAGCATCGTAACAGCATCGCCAACGGCGAAGTTCTTGGTACCCAGCAACGTCGCAAGGTCGTTCCCGCCTTGCGCATGGCCGGACATTGTGGCGCCGGCGTCCCCGTAAAAAGACACCGTGGAGCCGCCCTCGTTTATGAAAGTATCGTTGCCACCCTTGGCAAAGCCGGAGATGTCACCGCCGGCATCGCCATAGAAGGTCTTCGACATGATCGCCCCACCGGAGCCCGTGAAACGGTCGTCGCCTCCCTCAGCATGGCCGGACATGTTGCCTCCGGCATCACCGTAGAACACCTGCGTTGCGAACAAGGCCCCGTTGAAGGTGTCGTTGCCACCTTTGCTGTGGCCGGTCATGTCACCGCCGGCATCCCCGTAGAATGTGTTGCCTGAGTCCGTTCTGGCGGTGAATGAGTCATCGCCGCCCTGGGCGTGACCGGACATGTTGCTTCCGCTATCACCAAAAAAGATGTTTCCAGCCTGCCTAGAGCCCTGAAAGCTGTCGTCCCCGCCCTTGCTATGGCCAGACATGTCGCCGCCCGCGTCACCGTAAAAGGTGTGGGTGCCGCCCTGTACCGTCTGAGTTATGAAACTGTCATCGCCGCCCTGAGCATGACCCGACATGGCGCCGCCAGCGTCGCCGAAGAACGTATTGATTTGCTGTCTGCCGGTACCACTCAAGAAGGTATCGTTGCCGCCCTTACTTTGGTCCGACATGTCGGCACCCGCGTCGCCGTAGGCAGTGACACTGGTCGCGGTGAGTCCGTTAAAAATGTCATCGCCGCCCTGAGCAGAATCGAAAATACTGCCGACCACGTCCCCATAGAATGTGTAGTTGGAAGGTCCGATTTCATCGAAAGTGTCGTTCCCTCCCTTCGAGAAGTCGAACATGCTGCCACCAGCATCACCGAACGAGGTCGGTGCGCCTGGGGTGCCTATCAGGTTGTCGTCGGTGCCGAATTGATGATTGACCAGGTCACCCGGGGTAAGCGGAACAGGCTGCCTGCGCATCGGAAGTCCTCCTCGGCTGCATCCAATACAATCTTAGGCTGTTTCGTCAGGCCAGCGAACCAACTATAAGTGGGTACATCCTTTAAGCCATCCCGTCCTAGAGGCCGAAGACGTCGCGTCTCGCTTCATCTAACCGGGATGAGGTATGGGCGGCTAGATCCGCTTTGGGTCACACGGCGACATGCCGAGATCTCGCCACGTGACAACTACATGCCGTAGCTTGCTCTTCCTGGCGCGGCTCCGAGACCCATCAATTCCCGATAGCGCAACAGCACGGCTTCGCGTAGCGCACGGCTTGAGCTCGATACGGAGCCGACTCCTAAGACGATCAGCAGCAAGCCCAACCAGGTCACCGCCCACCCCCTCCCCTCATCGCCGGCCCCCCTAGGGCCCATGCCCACCGGCAGAACCGGGGGCATCGAGGCAGCAGCGGCGTCACTCGCAGCCGCAAGAAGCTTCTCTACGTCAACTTGGGGCGGCACGGAGAACTCCGCCGTGAGCTGGTTGGTACGCCGATGCAGGTCGGGTACCGCTGGTATCGGGGCCGTCGTGCTCGTTCCAAGTTCGGAAGCAGCCTCAGCTACTTTGAATTCAGGGACAGGGGGCTGAGACTGCTCGGCCGGTCTGGGCCGCAGCAACTCTGCGCGCGCGTCAACGACCGGGCTCCGCTTACGACTAGCCACGGGATCTTTAGCTATGCGAGAACGAACGGGCTTCTTCACTGTCGCAATGCCCTCGGCCAGGAACCAACATTTGCGGCGACCATCGACTCGATAGACCCAATGCTGGTCATCGGGGACCGAGTCGCCGGGCCGCGCCAAGCATTCCGCTCGCGCCGGATAGGTCGGAGCACGTGCGCGCGGAGCGATATTGAACAAGTCGTCAAGAGGGTCGGAGGACGCGGGCGTCGTTGAAAGAATTCCAGCGAGAGCAAAACCAGCGAAGCAAAATCTCAAATAACCGGATATCGAAAACTCCCGGTGTATCGTCCCCACCCCCTCGACCCTTCGCGCCGACATGGGCGGCATACGGCTCAAAACTGGCGGCGCAAGGGATTCATTGTGTTCGTGACTAGTCCGGGTCCGAAGCAGCCGCAGCTGCGAAGTGCAGCAGCCTGCCAAATCTCTTTCGCCGCGGCACTCGGACCGTGGCTTACGACCGTGGATGAGCTAAGGATTTGGCCGATCAGTTGCCATATCCCTTTGCACGTGCGGAAGACTGCGGCCAGGGTGCGAAGGAGTGGATATCCGCAAACGTTAATGGATCGGCCTGCAGGCGCTGTTTTCCGCGTTTACTGTTCGTATGTGCGTTGCAGAGCTACTGCCGTTGGGGCATCAGCGGAGGTGAGTCCTACCCTAGCTAGCCTGCTCAGTCCGCTTCAACCTGGGCCAGGAGCCGACTAGTTGGTAAGATTCGCGTTTGAACTCTCCCGCGCCGTCATTACTGTGACTGGATTGCCAATTGCCTTTCCCGCCGCGCGGATGGTGTCAATGAACAGCTTCGCGGCCGGGTTCAAACCAATCGGACCACCATGTCCTCTAGCTCCAAAGCTAGTATCGCCAAGAAAGCGCGCACGAAGGCTGAAGCGGATTTTGCCACCTGGCTCATGATGGCCAAGCTCGGTGGTTTCGATGACCTGCCGTCCAGCGCCCAAAGCTTTCTGACTAACTATCGAACTCGGCTCGAGACAATGAGCGAGGCCGAGTCCACGGCCCTAGCCGTTCGCGAGGTCTACAGCGCTTATTACAGCGAGATGGGAGGCGTGGGCGCGCCCCCGGAACCAAAGGCTCGCACACCAATGACAGAGGGCAAAGACGTGCGGCTCAAGAAACGGCCTAATCAGCCCGGTCTATCGGCTGCACTGCATTCGACGAAGCCAATGATCCGAGAACCCCTTCCAGCACTGCTGATTTTCGCGAGCATGGTGGCTCTGATTGTCGCATATAGATTTCTGGCGCAGTAACACTGCCCGCGGATTGTGGGGACGAAGTGCCGCTCACAGTAACCGCGGACATCGCTGCACTTCGCATTTGTGCCAAAGGCGGAAGTGATCCCGACTCGCGGCGTCGCGAAACGGCGATTGTGCGACACATTGAGAATGCGGCCGCCGCGCCGGCCCCTCCCCATTTTGGCTGCGGGGGCGAGCCACGTCCTCGTGTGCCGTCGGAGACGGGCAATGACCATAAGAACCTTTTGCACGCTCGCCGCCGCCATCTTTGCCTTGAGCGCGCTTTTGCAGTTGATCCGGATTGTGATGGATGGTCCGTCACCTTGAATGGCGTCGATGTGCCGTTTTGGGTGAGCTGGATTGCCGTCACCGTGGCGGGCGCGTTGAGCTTCGTCGGTTTCCGCGCCGCCATGCGCAGCTAATTGCTGGCAGAGCCCACCCGGGCCGATCTGTCGCCGGGCAGCGGAGCCACTTCCCTACTCGCGGATATCGCACCGTCGTGCTGTACCGCGACAGCGGCTTAGTGCAATTCGCGTCGGTTTGGCATACCTGCATCCATGTCCGGTCTTCCCCGAACAGCCGACGCCGAAGTGATGGGTACGCTTCGACGCTAAGGGCCAAAGTCGGACTCAGGCGGCTACTAGGATGGGCTGTCCGAGTCTACCGGAACCGTGAAGTGAAAAATGGCGCCGCGGCCTTTATCGGCGGTCACCCATACTTGTCCTTCATGCGCCTCGATGATCGACCGGCAGATTGACAGCCCCATGCCCATGCCATCCGTTTTGGTCGTGAACATCGGGTTGAATATCCGATCCACGGCGCCGCCGGGCTCTAGACCTTCCCCCGTGTCTTCTACCGATACCATCACGTATCTGGAGCGATGGACTTCAGACCTTATGGATAGGACCCGCTCCCCATTCTTCGTGGCCATGGAGTCAATTGCGTTCGTAATCAAATTCACCAGCACTTGCTGGAGCTGAACCTGTTCGCCTCTTATCCGCGGCAGCCGTTTGTTAACGTCGGCTTGAACGGCGACCCGATGTCTCCGCAATTGGTCACGGACGACGGCCAGAGCTTCCTGGATGACATCGTCGATATCGAGCGAAGTCCGGGTCCGTGCACCCGTCTTGAAATGCACCCGGATATTTTCGATCACGGCGTCCGCACGGTGTCCGGTGGTCACGACGCGCCGAAATGCATTCCTGGCACTATCGAGCTCAGGCTCGACACGATCAAGCCAGTGCAATCCCGCGTTGGCACTGGCTATGATCGCCGTTAATGGCTGTTTGATTTCGTGGGCAATTGAAGCCGAGACGGCGTCGCCGGTCATCAGCCGCGCCTCACGTTCGCGACGTTGCGCCAGGACCGCGCCGAGCAGCTGCGCGTGAAGCGTCGTTATCTCATACAGCAGGACAAAGAGTACAAGAATGCTGGACACGAACCCGAAGACCCGGCCAGCATACCAGCCGGCGCTGAACCGGGCAAAACCGGGAAACGAGACCAGATAGATCTCAATTGCATATGCGCAAACAACCACCATCAGCCACAGATCGAGCACCGAACGCTGGCGCATCCAGAGCAAAGTGAGCGCAACTGCGTTCCACAGGATTAGACAACTGGCAATATAGAGCGCGAGGGTAGAAAAATGGACCGGGTCGAGCATGATGCGGGGCAAGTATGCCTCACCCACTATGACAAGAACTGTCACGGCACACACAACGGCTGACGTCATCGCAACACTCGAAAGAATCGTCGCGCCCACTGAGCCCTCCCACAATCGCTTGGGCGGATCGGCAACCTTCAAAAGGGTATATGCGATGACGAACGTAGGAAAACCGGCGTACCCAGAGCGTTGAGCCAATCCGTGCTCTGTAGCCCCGCGCCAAGCAGGCCAACTGGCGCGAACGCCCCTGGAAAGACCAGCATCCAGGGGACAAGCATGAGCCCCGTGAAGAGATACCCGGTTGAGATTGCGAGGAGGGCACTCGAACGCAGGGTGGCGAACTGGTTGAACAGCAGGACCGCGGTGATCATGTCATTCACGAACATCGCCGTGCCGTAGGCCGGGACGAAGCTATCGATCCGCGCCAGCTGGACGTTCGAGAGCGCCCCTGCCAAGATTAAGACGACGCCCAGGAAAGCGAGCATGACCGCAAGGGCAAGCCGTTTCTGCGCCCGGCCGGGCGGTAAGGTCGCAAGGGCGAAAGACTGATCCTCCGGGATAATGACGGCGGGCTTCATCATCGGAGCGAATCTTCCCAGCGGCTGGAACGCGCGGCACGAAGCTGCCCTGAGTTTCGTCTGGACGGAGCGTATGTTTTCGAGACGATGTTTTCAACTTGCCGAAGACGCGCTTGCAGGGTTTCAGTGGCCTGCTGCTAGTCCGGACCGGGCGGCACTTAAAGGTCCGCTTCGGGTCAAAAAGCGAAAAACTCAGCGTAAGCAAACCTCGTCCGCTGCGCCCTACTAAGCTGACCACAGTGAGCGGTGTCACCACTTCGCTGATGGCCAAAACCTGATCATTTAGCCGCCATTTTTCGCACTCTTCGTGCAGCCCCTTACGCCTTCGCCATGCGCTCGCGGACGGATTTGAAGCCGGAAACGAAACGCGCCAGCGTGTCCGATGTCGCGCCGCGAGGCAGCATCACCTCGACCAGCGAAAACTGCCCGCGCCGCTTGACCGCGCGATCGAGCGCAGCGGCAAGCTCGCGGCGCGTGGTGACCCGTTCGCCGACACCGCCGATCGACGCCGCGATATCGGCAAAATGCCAGTCATCGAGATCGTTGAAGCGCGATTCCGGCTGGAACACCCGCAGCATCTCCCAGCTCTTGTTGTTGAACAGCACGACAACCGGATCGAACCCGTAGCGGCGGCAATTGCCGAGCTCCCAGCCGGTCATCTGGAACGCGCCGTCGCCCACCAGGATCAGCGGCCGCAATCCCGTGGCCGCGACGCCGATGCCGGCGGGCACCCCAAAGCCCATGCCGGCATAGTAGCCGGGCGCGGCGAGTGCTGTGTTGTCGATCTCCATGCTGGTGAACAGGCAGTCGCCGATGTCCGACGTCATCGACATCTTGCCATGGCGGTCGAAAAGGTCGTTGATCGCAGTCGCGACATCTGATGGCGAGATCGGTGCGTCATCGGCAGGCAGGCCCCGCGGATAGACGGCGCGCTGCTTCAGCGACAGCAGATGGGACCGCGGCCCGTTTGGCTTGGCGCGCGCCTCCAACCCTTCGATCAGGCCGGCGAGCGGCATGTTGCGGAAGCAATGATAACCGATCTGCACCTCGCGGCTTGAGGCTAAAATGGTGCGGTGTGGATCAGGCGCCCGGTTGGAGAGCGCGAAATTGGTGTCCGAAAGGATGACGCCTAGCATCAGCACTAGGTCGGCATCCTCTACCAGCCGGGTGATCGCGGGATCGCCAGCCGCGCCGAGATAGGTGCCGGCTACGACGTCCGGAGCGTGCTCGAGAAGTCCGCGTCCCATGAAGGTGGTCACCAGAGGGAGCTTCAGCTTGCGCGCCAAAATAGCGATTTTGTCCTCTAGGCCATAGCGCCGGATTTCGACATCGACTACCGCGACCGGAGCGGCAGCCGCCTGGATGCGATCGAGGATTTCTTCGACGCATTCGGCGAGCGCACCAGCAACCGCATGCCGCGGCGGCAGCGCTACGATGGGCTCGACCTCGGCCGCCGCCATGTCACGAGGAAATTCGAGATAAACCGGCAGCGACATTTCCCGTGCGCTGCGCAACACCCACGCGATCTGCGCAGGTGCGGTTACGGGATCGGTCAGCACCGCCTGATCGCAGGTGATTTCCTTGAACACGGCTAGCTGCGTATCGACAGTCCGCCCCTGATGATGCAGAAGAAAGCCACTGGTACGCTCGCGCGCGCCTGGCGCGCCCGCAATCACCACTACCGGTGAGCGCTCCGCATATGCCCCCGCGATTGAGTTGACGATATTGAAAGCGCCGGCGCCGTAGGTCACGGCGGCAACGCCGAGGCCGCCGTGATATCGCGCCGACGCATCCGCCGCAAAACCGACCGCCGGCTCATGACTCAGCGTGAAATTTGGCAGGATGTTGCTTTCTTCGATGACCTTGAACAGCGGCAACACGAAATCGCCGGGAATACCGAAAATCTCGTGGGCGCCGTGGTCTTTCAGCGCCGCGAGCAACGCAAGGGCAAGCGTGGGCATGGGGGCGTCCTGGGAGCTAGAATATATTCAAGCATGATCGCCTTCGTTCCGTGATCCCGCAAGACAAGAAGCCGCGATGACCCCTTTGGGTCAGAATGCGAAGAACTCAGAGTGAGCAAAGTCAGTCCGCTCTACCCCACCAAGCGGACCTCAACGAAAGGTGTCGCCACTTCGCTGATGGACCATGAACAGACATAGCCTCACCCGTCGCGTTAGCGCCGAGCTCTGACCGCCGCTGCAAAGCGTGCTAATAAACCAGGCTAGTGCCGGGCGGCTTCTCTAGCGCGGCGGCCAACGACCGGTACTCCTCGCAGCCAGTCCCGCAAATCGTCGCGATTCGACTCAAATGATATTGCGCTTGATCGCGGTTGCCCTGTTCGATCTGCCATAGGCCGTAATATTGCCAGGTCAGCACATGGTTCGGATCTGCTTTCAGGGCGCGCTCGTACCAGACCTGCGAAAGCTTGTAGTGGCCGAGCTTGCGATAGGAGTAGCCGATCAGATTGGCCACATTCGGGTGATCGTCGTGGCCGAGCGTCTTCAACTGCTCAATCGCAGAGGCATAGTCAGTGCGGTCGTAGACCGCCGAATAAGCTGCGCGGTACCCATGAGCAAAGGCGGGGTCGTCGAACAGGGACTGCTTGGCTTTTTTGGCCTTGGGCTGGTGAGTGGCCTTGTTGCCCGACCGCTTCGGGTATGACGAAGGTGGATAAGCGGAGCGTTGCCCCATTCCGCTATAGTCTGCCTCACTGCCACCTGGCTCAGTGCCCGGGGCCGCAACAGCCGGAGTGACCGAGAACGCAGCGATCAGCGCAATCGAACACGTTGCCAGCGTCACAATCCTGATCATCAAGTTGGCCATAGAAATCTCCTGCAAGCTACGCCTTCGAGCTCCCAATCCAGCCGAACATGTTAACTCCGGCTTACCTCATTCCTGGAAAGGTGTTTAGAAAAAACGAGATTTGGTGTGACAGCAATGTTGTCTTATGAGCCGGTCAATGTCCGCAGCGGGTCAAAACCGGCTGTATCGGCCAGCCTTGTCGTGCGTCCGGTCTTCCCAGAAGAGCAGACGCAGCGGCCATCCCCGTGAACGGCAGCTAAGGGCCAGAAGGTGACGTAGCAGGATGGTGAGCACGAAAGAGGCCGCCAACTGAGGCGGCCTTACTCACTCTTAAATTCCGCAATCTTTCGATCTTGACACCATAGCTCTACGTCGCACCCGTCAGCTAAGGATCTGGCGCGTTTCTTGGCTTCGGTTTCGTCCTCACACATTAGATCGATGCGAACCTCGATATGTCCGTCGAGGCCCATAATATATGCGCGGTACTCTTGCTTCTGCTGCCCGTCCAATGCTTGAAGCCCGTATTTTGAGTTACTGCGTGTTTACATGCACTCGCGTTTTCAAATCGTTCGATGAGTCGAATTCATTGATCTATTCCTCGGTTGGCCTGAGACGGCCTTATTCCTCCGGGGGTTGTAGGCCCGGCGACGTTAGCCATCCGTCTATATGAGAAACGGTTTCGAGCTGGCGCAGTTTGAGTTCGAGAAGATCACGCTGCGGTCCTGGCGGCGTATTTTTCAGTTCCGCTATGATGCGGGCTCTTTCCACGTCCAGATTGTCGTCAATGTGGGATTGTGAGCGTCGTCCCATGGCACTCTCCTTTCCCTGCGTGAATTGGGCGGGAGCGCAACCGGCGTTCTCATCACCGATCAAAGCACGGTGCCGAGCGGTGAGAGAACCAGTGTGCACCCGGAACCAGAGCGACGCCAGAACAAAAGTTAACCCAGTAAACGTCTGCCGGGGTCAGAAGCCGACTTCGGGCCATCGGCCGGGATGCGGCTGCTCTGGGCCTTGGCGGATGACGCGGCCGAGAAGGCACGTGGTGAGACGAGGAAGATCGAGCGGCGGCATACCTGACAAGATTAGCGGAAAAGCCGCCGCCGGGTTGAGCGCGGCGACGGCTTCTTCTTTACGCGCTCAGACGGCCGCGACTACCCGTCGCGTCGCATGAAGGAAACGGTTAGCGGGCGCTGCGACGCCATCAATTGGATGACGCTCCTGTTTGCGCAATTCATCGACTAGGCGTTCGAGGTACTGCGGCAGAGGCGAGGCTTCGAGAGATAAGTTCTGTTGCAATCTGTCACCCACCTCGTCACAGATCGACCGGGCAGTCTTATGATCGATGTGGTCCGATATTCTGCTGGTCGGTTCCATATCGCGACCTTTCGATTAGGCCCCACGATTAACTCAAGTTACAGGGATGCGAAAATGTTTCGCGCACCTTCGAAGAATGCCGATGGCTTCATTGAATGGAACGAAGACACTGTGCGTCAGGCCGATTGCCCTTGTCAGCGCTGATACCTGCAACCCGCCGAGTTAGTGGAACTTGGCGCGCGACTTTCAACACTCAGAATGTCCGTTCCGGGTCAATCGCGTCACTTTGGCCGCATGCCGTTCTCTTCCGGTCTACCCCTGTGACCGGACATCGTCAGACCGCCCCGGCATGTCTCACACGGGCCAAAACGCGACATTGCGTTGCTTGCCGCGTCTACGCAAGTCCTCGTTCGCGATCTATAACTGTTTCAGGAATTCCAGGAGCGCATTGCTTACGTCTTTGGCGCGCTCTTGCTGAGTCCAATGACCGCAACCTTTCAAGACTATTGTCTCGCGAAGCAAGGGCACGAACTGTTTCAGGCTAGGGACGAGATGGCTCCAACTCGGCGATCTGTAAACCCCGTCTCGATCGCCAACGACATAGAGTGCCGGGACCTGAACCTTTGCGCCGGACCATGGTGCGAGCAACTCCCAATTGCGATCAATGTTGCGATACCAATTCAAACCTCCTCCAAAGCCGGTGCGCTTGAACTCCTCAACGTAAAATTCGATGTCACTGTCCGTGAGCCACGGCGGCAATGATTGGGTTGTAGGCTTCCCATAAAGCCACCCCCCCCTCACTAGGAAGCATCGTGAGCGACGCAGGATCTTCAACCGGCGCATCGCCAGATAGGGCGAACAATGTCGTCTTGATTGCGTTGTGGACGTCTTTTTCGAGTTCTGCCTCGGCAACGCCCGGCGTCTGGAAATACAGTTGATAGAAGCGCTGCTTTTCGGCCCTCGGCATGACAGTGCTTGGTCGGTCGGGACCACGCACCGGAAACGGCACGCTCAAGCCAACGACAGCCCTAAATCGATCCGGTCTAAACAGAGCGCAGCGCCAAGCGACCGGCGCTCCCCAATCATGTCCGACAACGACTGCTTGATCCGTGCCGATCGCGTCGAGCAATCCGACCATGTCTCCGGTCAAGTGCAATAGAGTGTATTGATCGATCGCATCCGGTTTGTCCGTCTGCCCGTAACCACGCATGTCGGGCGCGATGGCGCGATATCCGGCGGCAGCGAGCGCTTCCAATTGGTGCCGCCACGAATACCAGCACTCCGGAAAGCCATGGCAGAGAAGCACGGTGGGGCCGCTCCCTGCTTCGGCCAGGTGCATTCGAATGCCATTTGTCTCGATAAATCGAAGCGAGATCGTCATTGCCAACCTCCGCAAGATCATTGATCTGATAGCTAATCAGTCACATTGTGAGCTCCAGCCACAACCGAAGTGGCTCCGCCGACACCCAGTCGAACGGCGGACCGCCAAAACGACATGCTCTACGAATTTATTTTCGAGCCCGCACCGCGCCTCCGGCATCGGCGCAAGGTCGGCTTCGGGTCACGCACAGAAGAACTCAGGTTGAGCATATCGAGTCCGCTTGGCCCAAAAGGAGCGGACATCTAGCGGACATGCCGGGTCGGCCGCTTGGGCCACGAGCGGAAGCACCCCACTGAGTGAGACTTTCGCTTCCAGGTGTAGTCTTCAGCTTCGGACCGAGGTTGCAGGCAATCAGGTTGAGGAGGAAGTCGGCGGCGACGCGAGCGGGGCCTCGGTGTTTCGTCATTGCTCGCCTCGTGTTAGACTTTACCTGCCCGATCAGGGAGAACAGCCATGACCGCCGAGTTCGATGAAGACCGCTTCAATATGGCTATCCGTAAATTTCTGAAGCATGTCGGAGTTACATCGCAGCGTGAAATTGAGAACCTAGTGCGTAGCGGTGAGGTGAAGGGTGGCAAGCTCAAACTACGAATGACCCTGTCCGCTGAGGGGACGCCGCTGAAACATGTGGTCGAGGAAACAGTCGCGCTCTGACGATTGTCCCGGCTGTGGGAAGTCATGGCCCTGATCCTCACGAAGGCTATCATTGCGGTCGCCGGCCGAACGTCGCCTTCGGATCAATCGCCTCACTTTGGCCGCGTGCCGTTCTCTTCAGGTCTACCCCTGTGACCGGACATCGTCAGACCGCCCCGGCATGTCTCACACGGGCTAGAAGCCGACCTCGGATTTTTCGCGGATGACGATCTCCATGCTGAGCCTCTACCGGCTTCCTAGTCTAGGAAGATGCAACTCGTACCAAGTGCAAGGCGGCCTCAACGCCGCCTTCCAAGATCTGCTCTGCCTGCGTAGCATTGGGCATAGCCCGTGCGAACTGAAGGGTGCCCACCATGAGGCCGAAGATGGCGGTCGCGCGGCGGCGGCTCGCTCCTGCATCTGCGTCAGGAAGCAGCGCGGCCAATGTTGCAACGTAGCTTCGCAGCCCTTTCTCGTAGTCTTTCCTGGTGGACAGGGGCTGTCGGGCGATTTCGGGGAGCAATGCCGCCGAGGGGCACCCGCCCGTCGGGTCTTCGAGGTGAGCGCGGTTCAGGTATCTCCGAATCGCGCCCTCAAGGTCCAGGCCCCTCCGGTGATCCTCATCGAGGCGATGTTGCTGGTCGCCGAGCGCGCTCGCCAGCGCCTCGCGAACGAGCGCGTCTTTGGACTCGAAGTGCGGAGAGAATGCGCCCTTGGTCAGGCCGGCCTCGCCCATGATCCCAGCGATCCCGGCGGCGGAGATACCGTCTCGGCGCATGCACTTCGACGCCACATCGATGATGTGCCGTCGCGTCGCTGCCTTATGACCTTTCTCGAAACGCATCTTTTCTCCAGTTCACCAATATCCCGCAGCCGTTAGGCTGCAGCCTCTTCCAACAGGGCCCCCTTCGCCACGCGAAGCGGCCACGACGTTAGATCGCACTCTATTTGGCGCCCAAGATGCCTTCGATGCCGCGGGCGAGGTTTAGAAGCCTCCGGTCGCTCCCTAAGGGGGCATCCAGTTCGAGCCCAATCGGCAGCCCCGCGCGAGACAAGCCAACAGGAAGGCTGATACCGGGCAGCCCCACGCTGCTTGCCGACACGGTGTGGTTCGCCAAAGCGAGGTAGCTAACATCCTGCCCCGCTATATGGACGGTCGCCTGCTCCTCGATCAAAGGCGCTGTGCAGGGCGTGGTCGGTTGCAGAATGACCAGCGCCCCATGAGAGACGAACGCCGAGTTGAGTCGGCGCTGGATTTCCGGCCGGCTCACGTCGAGCGCAGTCTGATAGGCCTCTGCCGAGGTAGCACCTGCGCCCCCCGGCAGCACGATGTGCCCCCACGCCTGCCGAAGTTGGGGCTTAAGGCCCTCATAAATGGCCTCGAACGTGGTCGGAATGTCATGGCGGCGAAGAAATTCCGAAATTTCGCCCATCGTCTCATGAGCGAAGATGCCCCATGTTGCGGTTTGGACGAGGGAATTGAAATCGTCGCCAAGATCTACTTCAACGATCTCGGCGCCGGCGTCCTGCAAGCGCCGAACCACCTCGCGGAAGCGGGTCTCGACTTCCGAGTCCACCAGATCCAGGAACTGTCGCGGCGCGAAGGCCAGCCGGACTCCCTTCAGGTCGTAGCCGCCGTTGGAGAACTCCGCAGCTTGTTCACCGGTCACGACCTGATCCACCAAAATGCAGTCCTCGACGTTTCGGGCGAACACGCCCGTCGTATCGAGCGTATGGGAGATCGGCGCAACGCCGTCGCGTGGCCAACGTCCAGTGGTTGGCTTGAAGCCCACGACCCCACAGAACGATGCGGGTACCCGGATGGACCCAACGGTGTCACCGCCCAAGGACGCGGGAACGATGCCGGCGGCCACGGATGCGGCGGAGCCGCTCGAGGAGCCGCCCGACACGCGATCTCGTGCGTGCGGATTCTTCACCTGGCCATAACGTGCGTTGTGACCAGTCAAGCCGTATGACATCTCGACGAGGTTGTTCTTGCCGAAGACCAAGGCGCCTGCCCCCTTAATGGCCCGGACAGCGTCGGCATCTTCGCGCGGCACGAAGTGAGCGAGGCCTTCGACGCCCAGGCTGGTAGGTAGCCCTTTCGTCAAATAACTGTCCTTCACCCCAAGCGGCACACCAAGGAGCGGGGCCGCCGATCCGGCCGCACGCGATTTGTCTGCGGCCCTCGCGGCCGCGAGCACCCCGGCCTCGTCGATAGTGATGAAGGCGTTCAGCTCGGCAAGCGCTCGGGCGCGCTGTAAGAGCGCCGCGGTGTAGGCCTCCGAGGTGATGTCGCCGTTGCGAATCGCTGCTGCAGCGGTTGCGAGCCCAAGCGAGTCGACATCTGTGGTTTCTCGCGATGCGATGCGGGGTGAAGCTGTGGTCGTGTCATCCATGAAATCCTCGCAAAGGAGCTGCTGGGCGGCACCCCGCCGCCGCCGCCCAACGGCGGCTCAGCCGAATGCAATTACGGTCATAATATTAAATTACGATCGTACTTCAATGGAAATGTCGGCCTCGCCGGACACATGAGCGTGAGGTGTGAGGTGCCGGCGGACCGATGGATTGCGGGCGCATTGCTTTCAACAGCGACTTCCGCTTCGGGTCATAAGCCGTCGACGACGACTACGGAGGGCGACTGCCGCTTTAGTCCCGATAGCGGACATAGTGAGTGCCCTACCCCACGCGGCAACAGCCCCTTCGAAGAAGATGGGTCACCGTCCGCGATTCGAGAGTCAAACATTTTGCCGCGGGCGTGGCGGAAGTACTGATAACCGCGGCAGGTACTTCTCCTTTCCCTGTTAATAAGCGCTACCAACTCGTTCTGGGGGAAGGACTGCGTCAGTCAGGCTCCCAACGCAACTTGAGCGGCAAGCCGGTCTCGGACGAGAGACGCTCGGCCAACGCATGCGCCTTGTCGGAGCTGCCGACGACAGTAGCCATGTCCGACCAGCTGATCGATGAGTGCATTGCGGTTATGAAGGCGAAAGGAGCGGGAGACGCTCCGCACCCAGGCTCTCTTAGTCCAAGTCCGAAACGGGTCAAAAGCCGACACCGTGACCAATACGTCAGCTAAGGGCCAAGAGCTTCCCTGCGCGCTCCATCCGCAACCTGCCAGCTAGAAAACACCGGCGCGATCTTCTTGGTCGACTGCGTCCACCCGGGATAATGACTGCGTCTGACGCTGATCCGGTTCAGCAGCATCGCGACGACAATCATCGCGAGTATTCCAGCAAGACTGAGCACGATCTGCATCGCAGGCCGGCCCGAAATGTCAAGCAGCGTCAGGTGGCTGGCCAGCGCCAGGAGGACGCCGAGACAGTAGATTGGCAGCGAATTCTCACCGCAGCACCTCGCGCAGCGCATGACTGGCGTCGATAGCCCGCGCCAATCGTGAGGAACGAACCGTAGCACCACAATTGCAAGAGCCAAGAAATGCAGCAGCCGGAACGGACTGAGATTCGATTTATCCAGCGGGAAGAGCAGGGACGTCAAATTTTGCGGGACCAGCGGTTTGCCGCTGCAACTCAGCGTCAGGACCAGGCCAAAAACCAGACAGACAACAGCAAGAGTAAGCGTCGTGCGCGACGTCACCCAGGGCCAGACCCTCTCCCCTTCGATGACGCACCACGCGCCCAGCACGATCAAAAGCTGCCAAGCCAACGGGTTGAAGAACCAGGCGCCGTTGGGCCAGGCTGGAACGCTCCAGCCGAAGATGTGCACGAGCGCATAAAGCAACAGCGAAACACCAAGCGTAACGTTTGGTGCTCGCAGCAGCAGCCACAACAGCGGCGCGAACAACACGTGAAAGATGACGAAAGTCGGCAAGACGTCGGTGTTGACAGGGCGATATTGCAGGATTGCGGCATGCGCAAGCGTCGCGCCCGGATGAGCGAGCAGAATCCGCGTATTGCTCTCGTCAGCAAGCCGATCGCTGCCCGCGAGGTAGACGAGGACGGTGCAAGCGAGCGTGAGCAGCAGAAACGCGGCATAGATGTCCCATCCCCGCCGCAGCGAACGACCAATCATGCCGCTCCAGCCCTCGCGCTGACGTGCCCTGCCGTAGGCCAGCGCGCAGGTCACGCCCGAAATGAACATGAATATTTCGGCGGCATCGCAGAAGCCGTAGTTGCGCGGTGTCAGCCAGCTTCCGATGTTGTTGGGAACATGATCAAGAAAGATCCACCATAGCGCGATCCCGCGACAGACATCGATGCGCAGGTCGCGGCCAGCCCCCCTGAACTCCGGCGGAGTTTCGCCGATCAATCGCTTCGAGGTGTGAGTTCGATCGTGCATCTGTTTGACCTGCCGGCGTACTCGCACATCGGTCGATGAGAGGCTCTGCTGCTCCGGGCTGGGGTGCCGAGCGGGGTATCCGACCAAACGATGCGGTTACGAGCCCGAGCTACCTGATGGTTGGAGGCTCTTTCGTTGGCCAGCCGGAGCTTTGATTGCCTGGGCCGGAAGGTTCGCCGTCCTCCCAAAACGTTTGCAATATGTCGTCGCTGGCAACCGGTATCAGAAGCTGCTTCCGCATTTCGGCGAGGCGGGCACGACAATACTCACGGTAAAACATCTCCACTAGGGTGGACATGATCGAACCCTCGCTTGATCATCACCATTGACGATAGATTTCGACCATTTCAACCGGCGGCAAATATCAACGGCGCCGGAGTAGTTTGTGTCCGACGAACTCGGATGACGACGATGTGGCCGACGAGGCGCGACACGAAATCGGTATCAGAGAACGTCTAGTGCTGCAGGACAGTCTGTCCGCGGATCGTTGAGTTCGATCAATCGCGAGAGTCATAGAAGCGGAGCTTACGGGTTCACCCCGCCAAGGATATCTAAACTAGATCCGATAACGGCAATCAGAAATAGAGCCATCACGACCGCCTCCTCTTAAAGGAGATTTTTTGACGCCACGGCCTTCGCAATCACTATAGACCTAATTTCTGGCCGCTAAGTGAACGAGTTCACATCAGCATTGAACTTAGCTGAGCGAGACTAGCAGGCCAATGGCGTAGCTTCTTGGACTCTTGCGCACAGATCAAACAAGTTCGGTGCGCGAACTGCAAAATGCAGATACCGGTGAGTTTGTCGCATTTTGTCCCGATGTCCAACAAGGCTGGAGGTCCCCATGTCTATGGACGCAGCCAAATTCGTATCACATCGATTCTCGACGCGGGAGTTTCCGGAGCGGATGCGAATCCCGCTATGGCGCGAGGACTTTGGGCGAGGCATAGTCCACGCTGATATTGAGCCTCTATCGAACGCACCGTTTCAGGCCTACGCAACGCTGCAAGCGATCCGAGGTTTGCGCAGGCTCGCGCTGAAAGGCTCCCCTATGCGTTTCAAGCGCTTGCAGGCGAGCATCGCTGATGGTGATGACTCGATCGGAGTCATCCTCTGTTCTCCCGGCAAAAGTCAACTATCGCAGCGCTGTCAAGAAATCGAGCTTAACGCCAGCGACGCCATCGCAATTCTGCATTCCGAGCCGGTCACCGTCACCTATGTCGACGGATTGCTATTCGGTCTTGCCGTACCGCGCGACGCGCTTGCACAGCGCGTGACGAACGTCGAAAGCCGCGCCATGCGGCCGATTTCTCACCGAAATGAAGCGCTCCGACTTCTCATGGCTTATCTCAAGTCGGCATTTAATGAGAGTGTTCTGGCCACCCCGAAGCTGCGAGATGCAGTCGTGACTCACATCCACGATCTCCTGGCGCTCGCAATCGTCGAGTGCGCTCCCTTGGGCGAGAGCAGTGCGAGCGCTGTCGTGACTGCGCGCCACGGCGCCGCCCTTGATTACATCGAGACACACTTTCAAGAACCAGGACTCAGCGTCGAGATGGTAGCTCGTTGCCAAGGCATCTCACCTCGCTATCTGCAGCGCCTGATGGCATCATCAGGATCATCGTTCACCGGGCACGTGAATGAGTTACGCCTCCAACGAGCGCTCAAACTGCTGACCGATTCCAGCGCCAGCGCGCGGCTAATTTCCGATATCGCCTTAGAGGTCGGCTTCTCGGATGTTTCGCATTTCAATCGCTTGTTCCGAGCTCGCTTCGGCGATTCGCCGCGTGGCGTTCGTTGCGCCCGAAGGGATCCTAGCTGATCCACGTGCCCCTCGGCGAGTGCGAGTGATGGTCGCCCAATGACCGCCTTGGGTCATAAGCCGTCGATGACGACTACGGAGGTCGACTGCCGCTTCAATGCCGAACGCTGACATAGTGGTTGCCCAGCGCAGCGGTCTCGGCCGGGAAGCGCAACATTCTGCAATCAAGGTGTTCTGCGCACAGCACAGCTACAGCATCGCGGCGGAGCACCGCGAAGTCGATACTGGCAAGGGAGCCGATGCTTTGGAGCGCCTGCCTGAACTCGCGGCAGCCATGAAGCGAGCTCGTAAGGTCGATCGAGGTGGCAAGACAAGCGCAGCCCCGATCATCATCGCCAAGCTGGACCGGCTGAGCCGCGACGTTCACCTCATCAGCCGGCCTCATGGAGCATCCGGCCTCATGGTGCATCGCGTGTCATTTCTGGTGGCAGAGCTAGGCGCGGACGTCGATCCGTTTGCGCTAGCCGGTTCGGCGTGTACAGGCGCACTCTGGCCAGAAGGCTCGAGAAGCGGCCGGTGAAGTGATTGCGCAGCAATGATTGCGGGTGGGTTAGCCTAACGCCTTCCCACCCACGATTCATGCCTGGTGGATACCGAGCGGCGGATTACGCGTCCACTTTCGGTCTTCGAGTCCCGGCAGACAATCGCTAACCCGCTCTGCGATTTCTACTGCGTGGCCACGTTCCCGGTCGCATCGCGATCATTCTTCGGGTTGTAACCTGAGTCGTGAAGATTTTTGAGATACATGGCGTGATCGTTTGCGTTCATACCACCCGCCCAGCCCATGGGCGATGGCGATTCCGGAACAGCGGCATGAGTGTTCATCGCGTGGCGATGATGGTGCGTTGCCGAGGCGGCAGTAACGGAGAGAGTGAGAACAGCGAGAGCGACGAGCAGTTTTCTTGTCATAGTTAGCTCCTGTTGGGATTCCCCCCTGGAGTGCTACAACGCATAACATAGTCAGCTCACTTCAGGTAGCATCACCTTCCGTCGTCACCACAACGTGACTTTTTCGGAGCAATCGTGATTGGCGCGGGCGCGCTCCTCAACTTGGGCAACACCAAATCTCTAGAGACGTCCCAGCGAACAGACCGAAGCGCGGCCTTGAGCTGCTGCCAGTTCGATCGACGGCTGGTTAAGCTAATGCCACCTTCCTCCTGAACTTGATAGGGCTGAAGCGGCGGTCTCGCGACGATGTACGAAAGCGTTCGCGGTACTTTGATCTCGGAGGACGCCGACAGGCAGCGAGTAAAAGCCGCGATTTCGGGTCCGAGGAAACTCGTGATTGGAGAGAGCACGCGGCCAACTTGGAAAGTGGGATGCTCAGAAGGGCAACGTTTTTCGAGATCACCAACTGGTACGATCATCTCATTCGCATAAGCATTCTTTTCCGCAACTTTTCCCTCCCCTCCCCCTCGGTCAAAGAACGCCTTGGCTCGCTTGTGCGCAACGCAAAACCTTGGCTCGTGCCACGGCGCGCGCATCCAGACATCGCGTTCTTCAACGGTGGTCAGGATCACCGGCATGGCCTTCGGTTGGATCGACAAGACGACACGTTCGGTGACGTCGTCAGGAAGCCGCAGCAGACGAGTGAGGGAGGCTGCATCTCGCTGCCATAGCGGCAGGTCAGCTAGACTTGTTGCCGAAACACCGCCCCGCACTTATGGGCAGGAACGCCGCCGTCCGTCATAGCCGATGTAAGTTCCGGATGCCGGATCGTAAGTCTGAAAGTGCTGGCAGCCGTAGCCCCCGCGCGGTTTGTGTTCAACGCGAGCTGGTTCGCCTGGTTTAATTGCCGATTTGCTGTTCTCCGTGGCCACGTCCGGTTGACCTGCGGTCTGGGCGGGGTTCACGAAGGCGGCGTAGCTGTTTGCCCAGGCAGGCAAGGAGACACCGGGCGTCTCTTCCACAACGGCAGGTTTCTGTTCCATGGAGCGCCGCGCGTCCGCCAGTTCGGTTGCAAGCGCTTCGGCCCTGTCGTGCTCCTGCTGCAGAGACTGCCACAGCACCGCCGTCGCGCTGTCGACCGCTTGGCTGAACTGGTGCGCCTCGCCGTTGGGCCTCGACAGCAGTTTCCCGACGTACCGCCATGCCTTCACAAGTTCTTTTTCGAGCGCCTCGGCCCTGGCGTGCTCTTGCTGCAGAGACTGCCGCAGTTCCGCTGTCGCGCTGTCGATCGCCTGCTTGAGCTGCGCCGCCTCGTCGTCCTTCGACAATGGCGTCTGTTGCGCCATGACCGGCGGGACGATCGTGATGAGCTTAGACAACTCCTGCTGAGTGGCGTATCGCGCCACATAGGCGACGACGTCGGCGTTGAGACAGAACCCGATGAGTGCCGCCGCGACGAGGGTTCGGGCGATCCAGGAAATTGCAAATCCCCGCCGCGCGTGTGACGCCTCGAGGATGACGACGTTTGGTGCGGTCTTAATCGTATGGCGCATGTAAACCACCGCCGGGATATCAGGCCATTGCTTCTTCACTTCGCCGGAAGCCTAACCCCACCCGTTGTGCCCCTCAAGTTTGGTGTTACTCCTCGGTGATAGCTCCGGCTGCGCGGCGATGCGCCGCCCCGAGCGGGAGAGGCAAGCCGCTACCGATTGCGGTGGACAACGTGCCGGACACAACGGAGGCCCCCGCGTTGACGCGCTCGCGTCGAGGTCGATGATGGGACGCTTGGTCGACTGCGGATGCGTTGCGCAGGATGGCTGATGGGCACGCAGTGCCGGGTGCGTTATTTTCGAGTTCCAATCGTACAGAGATAGTCGCGCGGCAGGGCTAACCCGACCGGCGAGCGGTGCTTCTCATGCATCGCGATGAAGACTCGTTGAAGTGCCGTGCGCCTTTCAGGGTCGAGCGATGCGGCCAGTGTTTTTGTCGGACCATAGCCAGTCACAAATATGTCCCATACCGTTTGGCCGCTCGGCATGCGGAGTACCGTGGTGCCAGGTTCAAAGGCCAGATCGAATGTATCGCCAAGCAATTCCCGAACGCGGCCTTCCCGGCCCCACGCAAATGGCGAAGGAGGAGGATTGTCAGACGGTGGCGGCATGTATGGCCGCATTGTCTGGAATATTTCTTCAACCGCACTGCCAGGCAGCCAAGTGACCAACCCCAGTCGCCCGCCCTTGCGCGTGACACGTGCCACCTCGGCAGCTGCAGCCTCGGGGCGCGAGACAAACATGACACCGAACGTCGAAGTCACACAGTCAAAGCTTTGATCCGGAAATTCCAGCGCTTCGGCATCGCCGACCTTGAAGTCGATCTCCGGTGCAATCAGTTTCGCCGCCTCGATAACGCCTTCACCAATATCGATACCAGTCACCTTTGCGCCTCGATTAGATAACCGCCGCGCAGTCCAGCCCGTGCCTGTCGCAACGTCAAGGATGCGCTCTCCCGGTTGCGGCCAGATTCGATTCACGACGTGATCAATGGCGTCTGCTATACTTTGGCTCACGGTATCGTAGGACGCGCCGCCGGAACCCCAAGTCGCGGCGGGTTTGAGGTTATGAGCAAGAATTTGCGCCATGAAATTTACTCCTCGATCTCGATGGAATAACCAGCTCAGTCGCTTGAGCCCGGCGTGATGAGAACATTGGCACGCAAGACGAACCTCAACCACAGTTTACAAATCGGTTGCGGCACAATGTCTCAGTTCAAGGTAGACCGCCTAGCGCGATGATATGAGCGCGCGTCCGAAACAGATGCATGTCCTCTGCAACTGCAACCACGGATTTTCTCGCGCCAGATATTCTCAATAGGTTCGGTCGCACGGTCCCCGCGCTTTTCGTCGCCCTCCATAGGACCCTCGACCATCCTGTCGTGTCCGTGCGATGCACGACGTGGAAGCTATAGCGTCCTGCGAGGACATCAGTTTTGACGCATCCGCTAAATTGGGTCTGGATCGCTGCTTCATAGTTGGTGACTGCTGCGCTATAAAGGGACGATCCGCTACGTGCGGCGAACTCCCATTCACATACCCATTTGCATGCGAAATTGATTATAGCTGCGCACGCGCGCGTCATTGGTTGTGAGGGGTTCAAATCATGACGAAGCACTTTTCGAGGCGCATCATGACTGATGTGCTCGTAGTCCTAGTATCTGTAGTGATGATCACGATTGCAGTGACATTTTTGGGCGATCCCATTCGGGCCCGCATCGCTGCTTCTATCCCAACCCCATTCGATCTTGCGATGGTCAAGACACTCGCAACCGCTGAACCGAGCAAACTGAGCCTTCCGCGCGCGCAACCGAGTTGCCGGCTTCGTTCCGCTCCTCTGCAATGGAACGTAGACTGGCTTTTCCGGCCGCCCGCAGCTCGCGGATGATGTGGGCTTGCTAAAGAAGCAAGCCGTCTCGGTTGGCGGCCTTTAGGCACGGCGTTTTCTTCACCTTTTGAGGAGGGACGCCAGTCGTATCGGCTATGGATCACACATGCGCATTCTGAAAGTTGCACACGCAAATTCTTCGTGCCCTTGCGGCATTTCGCGCATCATAGCAACCTCGATGCGAACCGTGTCAGCATCGAAAGCCTGACGGGAAATTCCTCATCATTTTCTTGAGGTCCCTACCTCCATTTGTAATCCACCTCACACCTGCAGCGAAGCTGCGGTCCGATATTGTCTCAGTCTTGGCGTCATTCGAGGAATTTACAGATTTCGTTCGGGCGCTCAGTCGTTCTTGCGTGGTTGGGCACCGAAACGGGAGGCCGGCATGCCAACGTCATCTCCCCTTGTGCGATGGTCGACTGAGATGCTGCCGGAGCGAACAAGGTTCTCCACGTTCCGTGAAGAGTTTACGCGGCTGAACCTCGCCTTGGACGTGATAGATCACAGCGGCGGCCGCCCGCGTATCAATGTCACCTACTTGCCGCTCGGCCCGGTTGGCGTTTGTAGCATTGTCACCACGCCGGTGGAGTTTATCCGTCACAAACGCCACCTCAAGGATAGCCGTGACCAATTCGGACTTAACATCGTCGAAGCTGGCCCGGTCCAATTTGCAAATGCTGGCCAGGAACATGTCTATGATGCCGGCGCCGCTTGTTTGGTTGACCGGGGAAGGCTGCTGCGAGTATTTGGGTCGCGTGGCGCCAGCGTCAAATTCGTGACCGTGCCGGCTGCCGCCCTTAGGTCGCTGGTTGCACAGCCGGAAGATCTATCAGGTCGGCCGGTGCGTCCTGGACCGGCGCTTCGCCTGCTCCACCTCTACCTGCAATCGCTCGCATCCTTCAAAGAACCTCCGTCATCAAAACTCGCCTCCACCGTCGGCACACATCTCCTCGATCTTGTGGCCGCGACGCTCGGGCCGACCGTCGAAGCTGCAAACCTCGTTACGGAGCGTGGTGTGAAGGCAGCCAAGCTGCAGGCGATCCTGGCGGAGGTCGCGCAACGCTTCGGCGATCCCAATGTCGATCTGAACAATGTTGCTGGAGCGCTCGGTATGTCGCGGCGATACGTGCAAAAGTTGCTCGAAGAGACCGGAAAGTCGTTCACCGAGCACCTTGCAGCGTGTCGGCTTGAGCGTGCCTTCGCGATGTTGACTGACCCGCACCATCTGCATTTGGCCATCATCGATATCGCGTTTGCAGTCGGCTTTGGTGATGTTTCTCATTTCAATCGCTCGTTCCGTCGACACTTCGGCGAGACGCCATCAGGCGTGCGCGCCGCATCGATGGTGCGGCAGAAGTCATCCTGCGCCCCCTCACAATGCGCGGGCGACGGCCGTTGAAAACGCGGACAGTTCGACCTCGCAGGACGGCAGGCAGCGCGCACCGGGGCTACAGGGCTGAAAGAGTTCCTTCACCTTGATCTATGGAACACGCGAACTGGCCATAACCGGGACCGCTTCGCGTTGAAGAATGAGACCGTCGCTGCTGGGGGCCAAACGGAGACAATCCGATGAACACTCGGACACTCGCTGCAGCGCTCGTGGGAGCAACTCTGTTCGGCCTTACCGCCGCGCAGGCCGCGCCGAAGCCCAAGGCGAAACAGGCGGGCGCGGTCACCGTCACCGTGACGAACTCGCGCAAAGCGGATCTAGTCCAGCTGGAGGCGGCCAAGTCCGGGTCGCCAGACTGGAAGGAAGTACTGGGCCCGCTGAAATCCGGCAAGCAAGCGTCGGCTAAACTGCCACAGGCCAGCGATTGCCGCTTCGATCTGCGCGGGACGTTCGACGACGGCCAGTCGACGGATGCCTCCGGCATCAACGTCTGCGCCGATAAGACGCTCAACCTGACCGATTGACACAGGCTCTTTTATCGCGCTCCGCATCAGCACGACGCGGCAGACGGCAGGCGCAAGGCCACACGAAGGCCGCACAGCGCAGGGGACGAGGCCGGCCCGCGCCAGCGCCATGTGAAACTAGGGCCTATTAGGGCCCGGCAGGTTCGGGCGGGCCCTTCGTCGATCCGGAAACAGTCGGAATATGCCTACGTTTTCCATTACTTACGCCGTTTTCAACAGACTGAAGAAATAGCTGGCGGAAAGGACCACACGGTTTTGCCGTACGCGCGGCTCGCCATGTTCGCTGCAGATTTTCCAGCCCTGTCGACGGAGCCCGAAAACTACTGGCGAGACGGGCCTGTCAGCGCCGTTCGTCCGCACGAAGCCTCGGGCTCACGCAGAGCAATCCGGCCCGCCCTTTGCCATTCGCACCCGACGCTGCCGCGTCCACCGCAAGCCCGGCTCGCGACACTGACGACCACATGATCATCCCTCAAGGATGAACCTGGATGGGCGACACGAGGCGACGGATCAGCATGGTTCGGCAGTAGTTTCGACAGCATATCAGAAGGAAGGAGAACGAACTCGTATATGTCCTCTTTGAAGGCAATCTAAGCGAAGAGCGAAAAGCACAACTGTCATCCCTGTTTGGGACGCGGTCGAAAGATCTGCGGATCATCGCGGAGCAAGAAGCGAACTTGGAATTTGTAGTTGCGAACAATTCAATCGGGATCGTCCGTGAGCATATCAAGAAGTCGCTCCCGCAAGGCGCGGAGAGGCTCTATCGGTGGCTCGCGACGTTGGCAAGCAGCGATGACCGATGGCAGTCGACCGCAGATGTTCTCTCAAGCGGCGGCCTATTCGAGCTATTGGGTTCGGATGCGGACTTCATTCGAGGCCTCCGCATTTCTCGGGGGCGCCACGTCGGTGAACAGCGACAAGGCCGAACTGATTGAGATCGCGAAGAAGCGTGGCATTGACCTCATCGAGCTGCTGGAAAAGGCGAAGGCCATTCAGGCCGCGAACGGCTTTCCAACGATCCTAGACGCTGATGGAGCGATCGGCGTTATTGTTTGACGAGCCCGACAGTGTGCTCGCGGCGCGACGGACCTCGACGGTGCTCTGCCGGCGAACGGTGTTTGTCTTTTCCGGAAATTCTGTAGCCGGCGGAGCATATTTTGCCGAGAATGCCTCGTTCGTTTCCGCCGCCGCTGCGGCGCTTCGGGCGTGCCGCCGCGATGCGTGTGAAGAACCGGCTGCAACAACGGCTCCAAGCGTGCGGCGATATCTTTAGCGAGCCCAGGAGACTAGCGCTACCAGCGCTTCTCGGCAGCGACAGGCAATTGCCGTCGTTGAGCGCAGCCACGACGAAGCTCGAAACGCGCTCAATGGGGGCACGTTGCTTTGGTGGCCTGAGCGCGGCTGACGGCCGCGTGTCGGTCGATCCAGAGACTTTTCTCAGACCAGAGATCGTCCCCTCCTTCGGCAACGACCGAATAATTCCCCAGCGTCTGCCTCATCCATTCGGCCTGACCTGCTTACAATCTCACATTGGCCGTGATGAGATTTTTCTTGATCTCCCGGTGCACACGTCATGCACACGCGTCCCTCTAACTAATTGAAACTCTTAAACTCTCGGTCCAATCCATCATGGGTGCCACGGAAAATTTCCAACGCAAGTCATTCATTTTATTGAACTATTTTATCTAAGATCGACCCCGTATGTGACTGGATCGACTGAGAAATTTGGCACGACGAGGCTTTCGCAGATTGCTCCTTCTAGGCTCATCTATGTCCGAATTGGAAGCGAAAATCTGGCCTTCGGATTCTCACCACGCACACGAGAACCCCATGTACACGTCACTCGCGCAGCGCTCGCCCTTTACGCGGGTCACATTGAAGGCGAATTCGCGCAAACCGGATCGACATTTGGCCGGAACGTTTTGCGGGAGATCACAAGTGGGAAGAGGTGGTACGCAGCACTCACGGCGGTCTTGTGTTGGTGGCAGATGTCTACGAGTCGCGAGCTCTCCGAATTTCCACAACTGAGCTTTGCCGCGGTGCGATCTATGAAATGGCCCAACTCGGCAAATGCGACGAGCCACTAGCGTCAGAGCCATCGAGCGCGCTTGAAACGCAGGTAAAGCACACCGCACAATACGACGATAATGCCAACGACGACAAAATAGCCGTATTGCGTCTTCAGCTCGGGCATGTTTTCGAAGTTCATGCCGTAGATTCCGGCAATCGCGGTCGGTACGGCCAGTATGGCGGCCCAGGCGGCCAACTGCCGCGTGATCACGCCCTGACGCTGCTGCTCCAACAGATTGCTCACCTCAAAAACCGAAGTCAGAACATCTCGCAGGGAGTTCACCATCGCTTCGACGCGCCGCACATGGTCCAGGACGTCTTGAAAATAAGGCCGAGCGTTGGCGTCAAGACACGGCGTCTCGAGGTGAACGAGCCGGCCGCAGACCTCCGTCATCGGGCCGATAATTCGCTGGAAGCGGATCAGTTCTTGGCGAAGCCCGAAGAGCCGTTTGACGTCCGCGCGGCTAAGAAAGCTGTCGAGCGCGCTTTGCTCCATGTTGAGAACGCGTTCCTCGATCGTCTCGACCACCGGAAGATAGCCGTCGACGATAAAGTCGAGGATGGCATGGAGAACGTAGTCGGGGCCATAGCCCAGCAGGCTGGGGGCTGCTTCGAGCTGGGCGCGGAGATTGCTATGCGCGCGCGCCGAGCCATGCCGAACCGTGATGATGAAATTCTTCCCGACAAAAATTGCGGTTTCACCATAGGCGATGCGGTCGTGCTCGAGATGGGCTGTGCGCGTCATCACAAACAGCTGGTCGCCATAAACGTCGACCTTCGGCAATTGGTTCGCTTTCAGCGCATCTTCAATCGCAAGAGGATGAAGTCCGTAGTTCTTCTCGAGTTGTTCAAGCTCCAGCTCTGGGGGCTCGAACAATCCGATCCAGACAAATTCGGATTTTCCCTTGCAATCGATAGGCTCGTCCAATGAGACGGCTTTTGCCTTCTTGCCATGACGATACAAATGGGCTGCTACGACGCTCACAACGAGCTTCCTCCAAACCTGTCGAGCGGTGTGCACCACCCCGTCACCTTAAATCGCCTGCCTTCATTTTGTTGCAGGCTTGGAGCGCGGGATGGTTCGGATTCAATCTGACGGTCGGGCATCGCGTTTGACCCGCGCATGTTGACGGTCAAGCACCAAGGCTAAGATGCGCACGACGACGTCGATCTGCGCATCCGGTGACGAAGGGCGTTCATCAGGGTCGAATGCGATTCCAACCACGGCATTCCGGCCTTCGTCCGTCTCCACGGGCCAGAAATCAAAGCGGGAGGCCAGATTGGGGTAGATGCCACTGCGTATGACAGTTCCAGTCGCCAGGGACGATCGTGCCGCCTCCAACTCGGCCTCCTGCGGCTCCACGTCTCCGACTTGCTCGAGGGAAACCACCCTGCCCTCCCTAACGAGCATCACGATGACGGGAACCTGGAAAAGCGTTGCCAGTGCCCGGGCCGTAACCGAGACGATCGTCTTCGTATTGTCGGCCGCGACGACATCACGGCAATAGCCTTGCAGCAAGGTCGCGCGCCTTCTCGACAGCTTCGCTTCGGTCGCCCTCTGCCGGGAGGTGAAGGCAACTGCACTCACAATGACCCCGACCACGAACAGCAGCCCAATCGCCCAGATGTTCGCGGGGTCATCGACCGCTAATGAGTAGCGTGGCTCGGTCAGGAAGAAATTGAATGCCAGAGCACCTGATATCGCCGAACAGAGTGACGGACCGAGGCCGAGACTCACACCTGCGATGATCACCGGAAGTACGAAGATAAGCGACAGGTTGGGGATAGTGACGCTGCTGTCAATACCGACAGCGATGACCGTTGCGGCGGCGGTCATGGCGATTGAAACAAGGTAGCGCGCCAGTTCCGATGCTACCGGACCCAGAAGGGGCTCGGCATCAGGCGCCGGCTTGATGTCCTGCGGCAGCTTCGATTCAACATCCGTCACCACTTGAACTCCCGCCTGGCAGGCGACACACGTCGGCCGAAAAGCAAGCCCGTCAGAGTGCGCTCGCAGCGCTGATAGCTAACCGAGCATACAACAACTCCATCCACATGTGAGCCGCATGAAAGGCAAATTCAACGTCGCGCGAAGCGCGCTGCCACCCGGAGTTTCAGGTATTTGATCTTCCGGCTGGCTGAGGCAGCGCCGCGGGTCAGCCATGAGCGCGCGATCATTCCTGTCGAGGACGCGAAGATGTGATCGACCGCGTGGGGGGAGAGACAGACTCGGCCAGATATTTCGCACGCCATTTCGGCCCTGGGCCGCGCATGTAATGATTTTCCGGCCGGTATCTGGCGGACGGTCCGTACCAGGCCGGAAACAGAAACGTCATCAGCACCTCAAGGGCGCGATAAGTGAGGAGCATCAGCCTAGCGAACGATTCCCTTGCCATATTGCCCCCGAAGATTCGCCAGACGCCGCCGATACCCGCGTTCGCACTCTTGGTTCGCACTCTTGGGAGTGAGAACGCGGTCAATCCGGAATGAATTGGTTCGATCCTCGAGAGCAGACCGGCTGCGATGGTGATCGGCACCTCGCCATCCTGGCCTCCACGAACGGATATCGCATGGAAGCATGATGTGGGTGATCGGATAGGAAATCGAGATAGCCCGGCGTCCGCTCATATAGGCGCCGCATAGTGGGCACGACTGCCCGAGAACCGAAGTTCATCAGTCGCCGTCGCGAGCAACGGCAGACGTTTAGCGGCCATGACGGTCGTCGCAATGCTGGCGAGTGCTCGTCGGCCGGCGGTGCGCTAGTTCTTCTTCTTGGACGCCTTTGTATCCGTGGCGCGAGCGCCACCCCAGGGATCATACTTCTCGTCAGGCACCGGAATCCTGTCCAGCGCGGCCTTGTAAGCCTTCTCGTCGACCTTTGGCCGGCTTTCGACGGGCGGACCTGAGTTGCCGCGGCCTCGGCCAAAACCCTGTGCGCTGGCCATGAAAGTGGAGGCCAACACGGCCGCGACGGCAAAAACGAGAGCCGGGAGTGCGCGCCTTCCGCCGACCATGCTCATTCCTCCTGCGGCGCCAACGCCTATTGTCCGGATGGTGTGCGGACGCCGTGCCAAGCGTCGCGCACCTGGTGATAGTGGGCCTCCGGCAGATAATCCGGCGTATCGAGATTGAGCGTGCGGACATCCAGCCGGCCGACGGCGCTGAGCAGCGTGTAGGATGCGATCACCCGGTCGCGCTGTGCCTGGATCTGACGCGAACGGGCCGCGGTGAGGTCCTGCTGGGCGTTGAGCACGTCGATCGTGGTGCGCTGGCCACCGGCCGCCTCGCGGCGTACGCCCTGCAATGCGACGTCTGCCGCCTTCGCCTCCGACTCGGCCGCTGTCAGTGCGACCTTGGTGCCCTCATTGGACACCCACGCGCCGACAACCGCCGTCCGCGACTGGTTCCTGACCTGCTCAAGCACCAGACGGCTTTGCGAGGCGAGTTCCTTGGCCTGTCGTGTCTGCGAGGCCGCGGTGCCGCCGTCATAGATTGGCACGTTGATCTGGCCCAGGATCGAGGCCTGATTGGTGGCAAACGTGCTCAGCGTGGAATCCGAATCCTTGGAGCGGCTGGCGTTCGCCTGTACGGCAACCGTCGGGAGCAGACTGCCTTCTGCGATCTTGATCGTGGTCTGCGCGACATCCACATCGTATCCCGCACCGAGCACCGCAGGATGCTCGTGATTGGCGGTCTCGATCGATGCCGGCATCGTCACCGGCGATAACCGATCGACTGGCGTGGCCGGCGTCAACTGACCGGGCGGCCCGCCGATCACCTGGACGTAGGTCGCCTTGCTGATGGCAAGCGTCACCTCAGCGGCATTGAGATCGGCAAGGCCCCGACTGAGGCGCGCCTCGGCCTGGGCCGTATCGGTCGGCGTCACATCACCCGCATCGAGGCGCTTCTTCGTCGTCGCCTGGATCTCGCGCAGCACGGCGACGTTGGTGCGCTGCGCCTCGACCAGCGCCTGATTGGCCAATACGTTCATATAGGCCGTGACGGCGTCGAGCAGCACGCCCTGCCCGGTGTTGCGCAGCGCCTCGCGCCCCGACAGAACCTGATACTCGGCGACGCGCACGCTGTTGGCGGTCTTGAAGCCGTTGAACAGAACCTGGCTGACGGTCACGCCAATCGTCCACGGACGCAGTGTCGCGCCCTGGATCGTATTGTCGGGCAGCGTATTCCTGACCGCCTGCAAACCCGCGCTGAGGCTCGCGACCACCTGCGGCCGGTAGCCGGCGAGCGCCTGCGGCACGTTCTCGTCCGTGCCGCGCTGCCGGGCACGATCGGCGTTGAGCTGCGGGCTCGACTGATAGGCCCTGACCAACGCCTCGGACAGCGTTTCCGCGCGCGACGGCTCGCAAACCATCATCGCCGCCCCGGCAAGGAAAAGTACCAGTGTCCGGCCGGACGCTCGCACAGCCCCCCTGACGATCTTGTTACGCACGCCCCACCTCATTCTGCCGACGCCAACCGAGGCTGCGCCGCCAGGCCCGGCCGGGTCCGCCGCGAGAACATCGAGATCAGCGCTGGCAGCGTGACCAGAATGACGATCGGCGCCAGCATCATTCCCGCGACGACCACGACCGCGAGCGGCTTCTGCACCTGCGAGCCGATGCCGCTGGAGAGCGCCGCGGGCAGGAGCCCAATGCCCGCGACCACGCAGGTCATCAGCACCGGACGAAGCTGAAGCTCGCCGGTGCGCAGGATGGCGGCACCGCGTTCCATACCCTCGTCGATCAGCGCGTTGTACTGGGACAGGATGATGATTCCGTCCATCACCGAGATGCCGAACAGTGCAATGAAGCCGATTGCCGCCGAGACGCTGAAGGGAATGCCGGTCACGAGCAGGCCCAGGATGCCGCCGAGCACGGCCATCGGGATCACACTCATGGTCAGGACGGTGTCGATGATCGAGCCGAAATTGAACCAGATCAGCATGGCGATCAGCGCGAGGCTGATCGGCACCACGATCGACAGCCGTCGGATCGCATCCTGTAAATTGCCGAATTCGCCGACCCATTCGAGATGCGAGCCCGCCGGCAATTGCACGTTGGCCGCAACCTTCTCCTGCGCCTCCTGGATGGCGCTGCCGAGATCGCGCTCGCGCACCGAGAATTTGATCGGCAGATAGCGTTCCTGCTGCTCACGATAGATATAGGCGGCGCCGGACAGGACCTTGACTGTCGCGACTTCGCTGAGCGGCACCTGCGTGACGCCGTTCGGCCCCTGCGCCCCAATTCGCAAATTCTGGATTGCCTCGGCGCTCTTTCGGAACTGTGGCGCAAGGCGGACGATGATCGGGAAATGCCGGTCAGAGCCCGGCTCGTAGAGGTCCCCGGCGCTGTCGCCACCGATCGCGGTCTTGATCGTCGCATTGATATCGCCCGGCGACAGCCCGTACCGCGCGGCGCGGGCACGGTCGACATCGATCTGGATGGCCGGTTGGCCGAGCGAGGTGAAGACCGCAAGGTCGGTGATCCCCTGAACGGTCGCGAGCTGCGCCTTGATCTTGTTTGCGGTGTCCGTCAACGCCTGGAGGTCACTGCCATAAAGCTTGATCGAGTTTTCGCCCTTCACGCCCGACACGGCCTCCGAGACGTTGTCCTGGAGATACTGCGAGAAGTTGAACTCGACGCCCGGAAACTTTTCCTGAAGCTGCCCCAGCAGCGTGGCAGTCAGCCCGTCCTTGTCCTCGCCCTCAGGCCATTCCTTGGCGGGCTTGAGCGGCGCAAAGAATTCTGCGTTGAAGAAGCCGGCGGCGTCGGTACCGTCGTCCGGCCGGCCATGTTGCGATACCACCGACTCGACCTCTGGCCGGGCAGCGATCACCTTGCGCATCTGGTTGACGTAGGAGTTACCCTCCTGGAGCGAGATGGTCGGCGGCAAGGTTGCGCGGATCCAAAGATTACCCTCCTCCAGCTTGGGCAGAAACTCGAGCCCGAGCAATCGCACGGCGACGACCGTGATCAGGACCAGGACGGCGCCGCCCGCCAGCACGACGCGGCGATGCGCGAGAGATCGCGCCAGCACCGGCATATAGAGCCGATGCACCCAGCGCATCAGAAAAGTCTCGGTCTCCTCGACATGGGCCGGAAGGATGATGGCGCTCAGCGCCGGCGTAACCGTGAAGGTCGCAAGCAGGCCGCCTGCAAGGGCATAAGCATAGGTCCGTGCCATCGGACCAAAAATATTGCCTTCGACGCCGCTCAAGGTGAACAGCGGCAGAAAGGCCGCGATGATGATGGCTGCGGCAAAGAAGATCGAGCGCGACACGTCGGAGCCAGCCGTCAGGATGGCATGATGCTTCATGTCCATGACAGTGCGCGACGAGATCGTCGCCCGCTCACCCGGCGTCAGCCGCGCAGTATGCGACAGGCGCCGGAAGATCGCCTCCACCATGATCACGGTCGCATCCACGATCAGCCCGAAATCGATCGCCCCGACCGATAGCAGATTGGCGGATTCGCCTCGCAGCACGAGGATCGTGACCGCGAAAAACAATGCAAACGGAATCGTTGCACCGACGATCATCGCACTGCGCAGGTCCCCGAGGAAGATCCACTGCAACAGCACGATCAGGCCGATTCCGACCACCATGTTCTCCAGCACAGTGTGGGTCGTGGTCTGGATCAGGTCCTTGCGGTCATAGATGCGCTCGATGCGCACGCCAGGGGGCAGGATCGACGAATTGTTGATGCTGGCGACGAGCTCTTCGACGCGCGAAATGGTCGGCGAGCTCTGCTCTCCGCGGCGCATCAGGACGATGCCCTGGACGATGTCGTCGTCCTGATCCTGGCCGGCGATGCCGAGCCGCGGTTGCTCGCCGACGGTGACGGTTGCGACGTCGCGGACCAGCACCGGCGTGCCGCTATTGGAGGCCACCATCGTATTTTCGAGCGCGTGGATCGAACGGATCAGGCCGACACCGCGAACAACGGCGGATTGCGGGCCGATATTGACGGTGTTGCCGCCAACGTTGACGTTGGCGTTGTTGATGGCCTGTTGAAGTTGCGGGAGCGTCAAGCCGTTCGCCACGAGCTTGTTGAAATCAGCCTCAACCTCGTAGGTTTTGGTCTTGCCACCCCAGCCAGTTACATCGATCACGCCCGGGACGGTGCGGAAGCGCCGTTGCAGGACCCAATCCTGCAACGTCTTCAGATCGAGCACGGAGTAGTTGGGCGGCCCCACCAGCCGGTAGCGATAAATCTCGCCGATCGGACTCAGCGGCGAGATCTGCGGCTGCGCATTGTTCGGCAGCGGCGGCAATTGCGAGAGGCGGTTCAGAACCTGTTGGAGCGCCTGCTCGTAGGTGTAGTCGAAGGAGAACTGCAGCTTGACGTCGGACAAGCCGTACAACGAGATGGTCCGGATCACCTTCATGTTCTTGATGCCGGCGACCTGAGTCTCCAGCGGGATCGTGATGTAGCGCTCGATCTCCTCGGCCGACAGCCCCGGACTTTGCGTCACGATGTCGACCATCGGCGGCGTCGGATCGGGATACGCCTCGATGTTGAGCTGCTGAAACGCGATCAGGCCGCCGACCAGCATGGCGGCGAACAGGCCGACCATGAGGAAGCGGCGACTGACTGCGAAGGCGACGAGACGTTCCATGTGAACCGGCTTGCCTTACGTTAGCTGCCGGAAGCGGCACGGTCGATGAACAGGCTTCCGCGTGTGACGATCTTTTCGCCGGCCTTCAGGTTGCCGCGCGCCTCAACGAGGTCGCCATTGGTCAACCCGATCTGGATTTCGCGCAGCTCGACGGAACCGTCGTCGCGCGAAACCCAGACCCGGACACGATCGCCCTCGAAGATTAGAGCCTGCTTCGGCACGCCGACCGAGGGACGATTTTCGCCGGCATAGACGGTAACGTTGGCGAACATTTCCGGCTTGAGCGATCCGTCCCTGTTGTCGATGGTGGCGCGGACCATGAGACGCCGCGTCGACGGATCGATCGCGGCGGCGACGTAATCGACACGCGCCTTGAACTCGCGACCGGGAAGCGCCAGCACCGTAAAGGCGATATCCTGTCCGATGGCGATGTCCGCAGCCTCGCTCTCGCGCACGAAGGCCGTGAGCCAGACCGTCGAGAGGTCCCCGATCACGAACACCGGATCGCTGGCGCTGCTGCTGATGAACTGGCCGGGACCGATCTTGCGCTGCACGACCGTGCCGCCGATTGGCGAAGTGATCGGCGTCTCGGCGCTGATCTGGCGCGTCTCCTGGAATTTGGTGATCTGCTCCTCGGACCGCCCCAGGATACGCAGCCGATTATGCGCCGCCTCGAGCGCGGTCTCCGCCGAGCGCATATCATTCTGCGCTGCGATGAGATCGGCCTGCGCCTGCTGCCAGTCCTTGAGAGGCACCGCTTTGCCGGCGTAGAGATCGTTGGCGCGCTTCTCGACGATCTGCGCGAGGTTGAGCTTGGAGCGCGCAGTATTGAGGCTGCCGAGCGCCGTCACGAAATCGTTCAGGCCCTGCACGGTGTCGGTGGCTTCGACCACGAACAGCGGCTGCCCGCGCTCGACGACGTCGCTGGGCTTCACCAGAAGTTTCACGACACGGCCCGCATAGGGCGAGAAGATCGGCGTGGAGCTGTCTTCGTTGACGGCGATCTTGCCCTCGGTGACGTGCTCCGCACGAAACACCCGCTCCGTCACCGGCGCAATCGAGAGCGTGGCCAGCTCAGATGCGGTCGGAACGTAGCGCGGCGGCTTTACCTTGGCCTGGCTCGACATCTCCATGGATTTGCCATGCGACGCGAGCATCCGCGTCGCGCCGACGGACGCAATGGCAAGCGTGATCGCCGCAGCCGCAAGCGTAACGATTCTTTTCCGGCTAAGGCTCGAACCGGCGTTCATGATGCAAACGTGCGCATTGACTCATGCACTCCCGTGCCTCCTGCGAGGCCTTGGCTTACTCGCCCAAACGGGGCTCAATTCTGAACGCGGCCGCGCCACATCGGAGATCTCGACCCGCGGTAGTACCGCATCGGACCGTGATTGCCGGACATGCCGTCGGCGATCCGCCGTGATGCTCCCAGGCTGTCATGGCGTCGGCAGCGCGTAGCATGGTTCGCTTGCACAGAACTGACAGCACGTCCTGTCAACTTCACACTCGCGGCAACGGAGATCACGATCCGCACGGCGCGTCCGCTCACAGGGCACGCCGTGCCGATCGATCTCATTGGCTCGGCCACATCGGATATTTGGGCCCGCCGTAGTAGCGCATCTGGTGAGTACCCGGCGCATCTGTTGCAGTGGCGCCGAGATCGCTCACGCATCCGGCAAGGCAAGCGCCAAGCCCAACGAGAGCGATCATCGCCGCAACTTTCAGTCTTCGTCTCGAGGCGATCATGCAGTCCCCCTGCCTCCTGGCGTCAATACTTCGCGACCACCGCGTTGCCGCCGAACTTGAAGTCGAGCCCAACCATCACGGTCGAATAGGTGTTCGCCACCGTATACGGCAGCACACCGTTGGTCGGCGCATCGCGATGGAACGTGCCGTAGTCGAAATAGCGATACTCGAACTTTCCGATCAGATTGTTGGTGAACGCATAAGCGATGCCACCGCCGGCGGTCAGGCCGCTCCGTGTGGCCTTGAACGTGTCCACCCCGACACCGGGATTGGTGTTGGTGTGCGTCAGCTCGCCATAAGCCCAACCGCCCGTGAAGAACAGCAACAAGCGGTCGACCGCGATGCCGCCGCGCCCCCGCAGCGTGGCACCCCAGCCCAGCTTTGTCGCGTCGTTCCAGCCGAGCGCGAAATTGTCGTTGCCCTTGATGTCAGCGCCAAAGCCGTCTGCTTCGATACCGACGACGATGTTGCCGCTCTGCCAGTTGGCGCCGATCTCGCCGCCGCCGAAGCCGCCCGTCGATTCGTAGTTCGCCGTGAAGTTGGCGAAGCCAACCGGGCCGGTGGCGTTGTTCACGTTGTGATTGCCGAGCCCCCAGCCGCCGAAGACGCCGACGTAGAAGCCGGACCAGTCATAGGCCGGCGCGGCGACTGGCGGAGCCTTGCCGTAGATCGGCAGATCGGCGCCAAGCGCCGGCGACATCGCCGTCAATGCGCCCAATGCAACCGTTGTGAGAAGACTCTTTTTCATTGTTAGCCCCTGTCGAATGTCTCTTCCGAAGCGGGTGGCGCTCGCGGCGCCACCCGTCCGCAGAATCAGAAGTGGATGATGATGTCCGCCGAACCGATGACGGCCGTCTTCTTGTTCGGGGGAATGCCGAAGTTGGCGTTACCGTTGAACGCCGGCGCGTCCAGCGCGTGATACACCGACACTTCGGGCCGGATCTCGATCTGCGGCGAGAACCAGTGCTGCCAGCCGATCCCGGTCTCGACGTAGCGCGTCTTCACGCCGGTACGCTGTCCCTGCTTGTCGTCGAACCACTCGAGACGATAGGAGATGTTGTCCATCTTCGTCGGGCTGTAGTTCACGTAGGTCAGGAAGGTCTGGACCGACGCCGTGCACGAGAGCTGGGTTGCGTTGCCGCAATGCGCGCCGAACGGTGCGTTCCAGGGCATGACGTCGAGCGAGAACGGTGTACCGCTGGCCACGAGCGCGACCGAGGCCGGATTGTCGAGGTTGAGCACGTTGTTCTGGTGCTCGTTGTAGGTCTCGAACGAGATGTGCCACTGATCGTTGAACTTGTGATAATAGGTCAACCCGTACCACTGGAGATTGTTGTAGCCCCAGGTGCCGTTGTTGATGCCGTTGGCGATCACGTAGACGCCGTCATTGCCGCTATCGGTGACGTAGCGGACGGCCGCGCTGAAGGTGGGCTGCGCGCCGGGATCTTTCAGCATGGTGCTGTCCGGGAACAGCGGATTGGGATTCGGATTGGCGATCTTGGCGCCGACATGCCACGGCATTGCTTCGGTGCCGACCGAGAAGCCTCCCTGGATCATCCAGTTCTTGTTCAGCGCGAGCGAGGCGTTGATGCCGGTGTTCGTATAGTTGTCGAACGTATACGTCATCGAATGCGTATACATGTAGTTGTTCGGCGCGAGCTGCGCCTCGATGTCCGGGATCGAGATGTAGCGGCCGAACCTCAGCAGAAGGCCGTCGGCCAGATAGGGAATGAAGACCTCGCCATAGGCCATCGGCATGTCATAGCCGTAGTTCCTGTTCTGCTGAAGGAGCTGATTGCTCCACAAGCCGTAAGCCGTGGTGTAGCGATAGTTCTCGCCATAGATCGGCGCGATGCGGAAGCCCCAGTCGATGTGGTCCTTCTGGACTGTGTCGGGCAGCCGCTCGATATAGACCACGGCCTGATCGAGCTGAACCGTGTTCGGATTGTAGTCGTATGCCGCCGGCGAATTGCCGCCGCGGACGGTGTTGTTGCTGAGGTTGCCGCCGGCGTTGACCCAGCCATAGACCTGAATGTGCGCGTCGTTCATCCACTGCCCGACGGCCGTGTTGCTCATCGCGTTCATCAGCGGGCTGTCGACCGAGTTCGGACGCGTGACGCCGATTGCGGTCGCACCGCCATAGGGCCATTCGGTGAACGGCATCGGCGGAATGCTCTGCGGTGTCGCAGGCCAACCGTCGCGGCGCGACGCCGCCGCCTTCGGATCGGACGGCGCGGCCTCATGGCCCCATTCGAGCCGATAGTAGTTGATGAAGCGGGTCATGAAGTCCTGACCCAGATAGGAGTCCATGCACGCATAGTTCTTGTAGGGATCGCAGAACGTCTTCCCCACGGGCGGAAGCGTGTCCGCTGCATTGGCGGCGCCGCCAATCCCGATCGCGACCAGCGATACGCCCGCCAAAAGATAGTTTCTCATCATATTGCCCCAAGCTGTTGGACCGACGCCTTCCAGGCGCTCTTTCGGTTTGGTTAAGCTTCAGGTGCAATCTTTCGTGAGGCGGGCAAAAAAAAGCGATGCGGTTTCCGGCGCGCGTTCGTTAAAATAAAATAGCGCGAGGCGCCTCGCGGGCATCATTTGCATTCGTAAGCATCAGATGCTCACCGCGCTTGCTCAAATCGTCAGCGAAAAAGTGGTCTTTTGCCGTTAGAACGATGATGCAGCGCAAACGTTCGCTTCGAGCTGTGTCATTTTCGTCATAGTGCGCGACGCGCTGTGCTCGACTTACTCGCAACCAAGCGCCGCTTGCTTCCCGCAGCTAGTATTTTGCTACGCATGTGCGCCAGATTGTCGATCGAAGATATATGCCTGGACTCGCTAAGCTCGCTACGTAGGCAAATTTGCTTCGCGAGGTTTGATCATGGAAGCCGTGACTTGTGCAGCGCGCGCCAGCGACAACACAACAGCGGGCGGTGTCGCGTTCGACCTCGGCTTCCTGCCGAAGAACCTGACGCGGCAATGTTGCAGCCTGATCGAATCGTATCACGAGGTTCACGGCTTCGCCTCGTTGCCCAATATGCTTTGGCACTTTCGCTTGGGCCCGCTGATCGAACGGCACACTGAGCTTCGCCGAATCCTGCGCCGCGCCTCGACGACCCGCAGCTCGAAGAAGGCCAATGACGGCTTCGTGCAGATCGCGACCACGATTCTCTCGCTAGAGATTCTGGCGAGCAGCTTCGCCGGATGGAGCGCGATCTATCCGGTCGCCGGCGAGACCGCGCGTGACGTCCTGAAACAGAGTGCGCACGGGCCGCATATGCCGCTGATGGACTTCTATCTCTATCCGCCCAAGCAGATCAGCGCCGCAGCGGTCGCGGCCCTTGCGCTGCCTCAGACCCGCTCGGCCGACGAAGCCGGCCTTTACCGGGCATCTAGGCCGGAGCTTCTCGGCGAGAAGCGCGCCCTGCAATATGCGAGCCTGGTCCGGCAGGCATAAGACGCCTCACAGCCACGAATCGCGGCGTTGCCCTGAGGCCCGGTACAATCGTTGAGGGAATCAGAACCCGACTTCGCCTGACGCGGAGTCCGGATCGAACTTTTTCCGTAGAACTACGGAGGCTGCGGCTATTTCTTTTTTATGTTGGACCACTCCCAACATCATAGATTTTCTACGTCGATCTGGAACATCGTTCCTTCGCCGGGTAGTTGACGACATCGAAGAGTCTGCATCACGACATTGAACGGGTTCGGGTGCGCGCCGTTGGTCGACGCATGCCGATAGCAATCGAATTTCCGAACATTGTCCGATCGGGTCTTGTTTGACCATTGATCCCGTTGCGGCCGACGCGGCCGGAGCTGGACCTTTCGATGTCGCCGTCGGCAAGGGCAAGTACGTACTTTGATTCTTCATCCACCTCTGGGCCGCATGTTTTCGATGACGAGCGTGCGGCAGACCGATTCCAAATTGCCATCCTCGGGGATACCGGCCCTGGATGAGGTCGCGTCGCTGCGTCTCGTCGTGTGGCGCAACGTGATCCCGGTGTTGCTGTCGGTTCTGAGCATCGGACTGGTCACCACCGCGCTGTTCGCACTCAGCACGACCTTGGCGTCAAGCCTGGTCCCGATCGCCTACCTCGTTCCAGTCATGTATGCTGCGACTCGATGGGGCGTCTGGCCGGCAATGACGGCATCGATCACGGGCACGGCAGCCGCGGATTTCTTCTTCTTCGAACCTCTTTACAGCTTTCGCGTTGACAACCCGCAGGAGGCGGTCGATCTCCTGCTGTTCCTGATCGTTGCGCTGGTCAGCAGCAATCTGGCCTCGCGGCTGCGCAAGGAAACGGACACGTTGCGACAGCGCGAGAAGGAGATGCACGCGCTCTATGACTTCTCGCGTCGCCTCGCCTCCTGCTTTACGGTCGCGGACTTGATTTCCGCCATCCGTCAACATTTCGAGGGCGCCTTCGGCCACGCGGCAACTTTGTTCGTGACGACCGCGGACGGGCATTTCGAACCCCCTGAGTCGCGCTTCGCACCACTTTCAGTGCAGGCAACTGCGGCAGCGATGAATTCCGGAGCGGGTCCAGGGTTGCAGACCATCGTCGACGAGCAGCGCGGCGAGATCTGGCTGCTCAGGGCGATCTCGTCAGATTCCGCTATTCACGGCGTGATCGCGGTCAATATCGGTCTGGGTTCCCAGCCAGCGATTGAACGGCGGACTCGACGGATCCAATCAATCCTCGACGAGACCGCGCTGACGCTGCAGCGCCTCGACATCGGCAAGGTGATGGAGAGCGCGCGATTGCGCCTGCAGGCGCAAATGTTACGCGACGCCTTCCATGGAACACTGTCGCACGAGCTTTGCACGCCGCTCGCGGCGATCCAGGGTTCGGCGAGCGTGCTGGAGACCATTCCAGCCATACGTGGAGACGCGCGCATAAGAACGCTGGTCGAGGCGATCTCTGACGAGGCGAGCCATCTCGACGGCTATATCAGCAACCTGCTCAGCGCGACTCGCGTCACCGCGGGCGGACTGAGCCCGCGCCGCGAATGGGCGGACCCGAGGGATATCGTCAACGGCGCCATCACGCGCCGCGCGCGACGGCTTTCGGCGCATCGGATAGAGGCGAATTTCACAGATGATCTTCCGCTGCTCCACGTCGACTCGGGCCTGGTGGAGGAGGCTTGCGGGCAGATCCTGGAGAACGCCGCGAAATATTCGCCGTCCGGTTCGACGATCACCGTGGACGTGCGTTGCGAGCCCCATCGCGTGCACGTCGTCGTGTCCGATCAGGGCGTTGGTATCACCGCCGATGAACAGCAAAAGCTTGGGCAGCGATCCTTTCGAAGCGCGCGACATCAGGCGTCGGTGCCGGGGTCGGGCCTCGGCTTCTGGATCGCCTCGACCTTCATCCAGGCCAATGAGGGCATGATCACGGTTCATAGCCGCGGCCAAGGACAGGGAACAACGGTATCGATCTCCCTGCCCGCGCTCGAGCCATCCACCTCCGAACCGATCGCGCTGACAGATGAGTAAGCCGGCAAACATCGTTCTCCTGATCGACGACGAACCGAAGATCAGGCGCTTCCTCCGCGCCGGCTTCGAGCTCACCAGCTTCGCCGTGCTCGAGGCCGAAAACGCCACCGAGGCATTGAAGCTCGCGACCTTCAGTTCACCTGACCTCATCGTTCTCGATCTGGCGCTACCCGATCTTCACGGCGCGGAGGTGCTGGAGCGGATCCGTGCGTGGTCCAACGTGCCGATCATCATCCTTTCCGTCGCTGCCGGCGAGGACGAGAAGGTACGTCTGCTCCAGGCCGGCGCCGACGATTACGTCGTCAAGCCGTTTGGCATGGCCGAACTGCTGGCGCGAAGCGAGGCCGCCTTGCGGCGGTACTTCAAGTCGGCGACGGAAAATCCAGTCGTGGTCGCAGGCCCGCTGTCGGTCGATCTCGTGACCCGTACGGTCTCGCTGAACAACAACCTGGTTCGCCTGACGCGCAAGGAATATCGGCTGCTTCACGTTCTCGCCATGCATGTCGGCCTCGTCGTCACCCACGATCAGCTCCTGAAGGATATCTGGAACGGCAATCAGCGCGACAACATCCAGTACCTTCGGATCCTCGTGCGCAAGCTTCGCCAGAAGATCGAGGCCGACCCCAACCAGCCACGTCTCCTGGTGACCGAGTCGGGTGTCGGCTATCGCCTTCAGAACCGTCTGGACGCCGCGCCGGTGGCGGCACGGGTGAGTTGATGCTTCGCCCTTCTCCAAGACGATCCTTTTACGTCGTCGTGTCCTGGTCCGGCGATGCATGTCAGGATTGGTCCTGGGAAATCCGGCGCAAGCGCAGGCCGATGGGCATCAGGCTTCGTGAAGCCGGGTTTCGCTCGCACCGGGCCGCGCACGAGGCCGGACGCATCGCGCTCGAAGATCTCCTCAACGGACTGGTCATCGAGCGCGCCTCGCGATCCGCGCTCTGACCAGGGCTGCCCCATACCTTGCGCCGCCCGCGAGTGCTGGCATGCCTGCGCACGACGCGCAGAACACCCATCGTATAAAAATAATATATTTCCATTCCCGAACCGCGTAGCTTGCCCAACAAAAGGGCGAGTGCCGTGGACTTCCTCATTCAAACATTTAGCGTTTTTGGCATCGACGCCCAGTACTGGATGCTTGCGGGCGCGGCCGTTGTCGCAATCTTCATCATCTTCGCCTGGCGAACGCGCGACAGGGATTGACGGGATTGCGCACCGGACCATCGGCACAAACACAGTGATACAATCTCAGGCGACCTTCGACGTATCGCGCGGCCATGTCCGGCGTCTCAATTTACCGAAACCACTCCGCGAGTCCGGAAGCTATTTTTCCTTAATTCTTTTCGGCATTTTGCGATGTCGCGAGCGTACAACGCGCGCGCAAAAAGCGACCTCTGCACGCTCAAGCAGCCCTTTCGGCATCGCGGAATCCGTGCGCTGTCCCTAACATCATCTCCGAAGATGAATTGGCCTCATGGCCATGCAGGGGGCTCGAATGTACGGACGATTGAAATCTCTTGTTGTCGCAAGTGTGCTGATCGGGCTCGGCGCGGCGAGCGCCGCAGTCGCTGCCGATCTGCCATTGAAGGCGCGGCCAATGGCTGCCGCTCCGCTCTACAACTGGACCGGCTGCTACCTCGGCGCCAATGTCGGTGGCGGCTGGACACGGCTGAATACGGCCCGCGCGCTCGACGTCGGCGGCGTGGCTGCACCGAACGACTACGGCCGCGAGAAGGACAGCGGCGTGATCGGCGGCGGCCAGGTCGGTTGCGATTTCCAGACCGGCAATCTGGTGTTCGGCGTCGGCGGCAGCTTCGATTTCGGCAATATCAAGGGCAGCCACGCCTTGACCGACTTCCCCGCCTTCTCCGAAGCGAACAACCTGAAAGAGATCTACACCGCGACCGGCCGCATCGGCTATCTCTGGACGCCGCAATTCCTCGGCTATCTCAAGGGCGGTGCGGCCTTCATTCGGGAACGCAACCAGGTCTTTGCGCCCGGTGGCGCGCTGATCGAGTCCGCAAGCTTCATGCAGCCCGGCATGACCATCGGTATCGGCGCCGAATGGATGTTCGCGCCGAACTGGTCGGTCTTCGCCGAGTATAACTACATGTCGTTCCTCGACGACAGCGCGCGGGCGTTCACACTGGCTGGCGGCGGCGCGGGTGAAGTCATCAACGTCCAGCAGCGTGCCTCGACCGCGCTGGTCGGCGTCAACTACAAATTCCATTGGGATGCCCCTGTCGTCGCCAAATACTGAAGTCTCTCGGCAAACCTCCAACCACTCGAGCCCCGGCACGTCCGGGGCTCCTTTTTTGAGCGAGGCTCCGGTTCAGGCCAGCCCTCCAATTGTCCGATCTGTGCAACGCCACCAGGGATGGGGAAGTCTCATGGGTTTGCGCTCTTGGCTTCTCATCCTGGTGACGGCCGCCTTCGCGGCACATCATTCTTCATGCCTTGGATCGCCAGATCGACGCCGGCATCCATCGCCTGTCGGAGGCAACGATCAACCATCCTGGTGCAGGCAGCAGTGCGGAGCCCGACCTGAGATCGGTGACGGCACGAAGCGCCTACATGCGCAACGAACGTTGAACGCACCTCAACCTCGTCCCGATCCTATGCCGTTCCTATGAGATAAGCCTGCCTGTCCCCTCGAAATCATACTGGCCGCGAACGATATTGGTCGCGCCATTCAGGGCAAATTCTCGTTCCAGTGCGCCCGCGCACCTACTGTAAGGAGTATCTTCGTGCTCCACCCCGCTCCCTTCACCGATCGCGACCAGGTGGTCGAGACCATGATCTCGCTCACCCATCTGTCGAATCTCAATCGCGCGATCGTCGCGGGCCGTGGTAGCGCCGAACTCTATCAGGCGCTGCGCCAGCGCGGCTTCACCCGAATTGGACTGCCCTCCATCTTCTTGCGTAAGCCGGCCTTTTCCGTCGGCCTCATCACCGTGCAAGACATGTTCAGTGAGTTCGAGATGGCGCTGTCCCAGATCGCACCATCTCTCGGCACGACCGCTGCAATCGCGGTGCTGATCAAGTCGAACGAGGCGGGCTTCGCGCTCAAGGTCCGCAAGAAGCTCGAACAGCTCGGCTTCCGAATCGAGGCCGGGGTCAGATGCCGTCAGGGCTTCGTCATGTCCGCCTATCGGCAGGATTCTGCCCAGATGAAACGGGCGGCCTGAAACGCGGAGCTGCGGCTGAGTGCGTCTATATGAGTTTCCTATGCGGCGACGCCGCAGGCGCTCTCGCTTTCCTACATCCCGCACGTCATCATGCTGCAGCAGGCACGTTGCGGCGAACGATCGCGATGTATTGGGAGCTTCATGACGTCGCCCTACTACCTCGCCATGGCCGCTCTGTTGGGCCTGGTGACAACGTCCTCCTCCCTGATCGGCGCCGCGATCGGACTTCACGCTCCCTTTTCAAAGCGTCCCCAGGCGCTGCACCTCAATCTGTGTTGCCAGCCCTGGAAACGACGCCAGCAACCCCGCAATCGCATTGCAGTGCGAGCAGACGAAGAAGCGGCCCGGCTGCCCGGGATCCTCAAATCCGGGCTTCAACAGGAACAGGCGATCTCCAGTCATGTCCGTTCTCCCGAAGTCGACGTAAACTTCAATGGCCGAACAGCCGGTAGCTCCGATCCGCATCGCGCAAGTGCCGGCTCTCATTGGTCCAGCCTACTGCACGCCGATAGCTGCCGAGCACTGCGGCTTCCTTCAACGCGGCGACGTCGACCTGTTGCGGCGCGTCGGCGAATGGCGAGACGAACAGCGCGTCCTCGGGGCAGTAGAGCTCGCACAGGAAGCAGGTTTGGCAATCGCTCTGGCGCGCGATCCTCGGAATGTCGTCGGTCTTGTCGAAGACATTGGTGGGGCACACGTTGACGCAGATGTCGCACGCCGTGCAGCGCTCGGCATCGATGACCTCGATCATTCCGCGGCCTCCGCGTACTGAGAGGAACGCAGCGGGCGCGCCGAGGTCCAGACGTCGTCGAGCCCTCCGGTCGTCACGTAGTGGCGATAGCGGTCGTCCTGCTCGGGATAGTCGTCGCGGCGATGCATACCCCGGCTCTCCTGACGCGCCAGCGCGCTCCGATACATCCAGCGCGCCGTTGCGAGCATGGCCGTGGCCTCGCGTGCGCGAAGCAGATCCTGCTCGTCTGACGCGCCGGCATTCGATGCCTCAGACCAGAAGCCGTCCAGACGCCATAACGCCTCGCTGAGCCGCCCGGCTTCGCGGAAATAGTTCAGCTCGTACGGAAACACCTCGTCCTGAACGTTCCGGGCGAGCTTGTCAGCCTGAAGCGGTCGCCCACTGCCGGAGCGAAGCGCAACGCTGCCGCGCCGAAATGCCTGACGCCCGCTTGTGGTACCCAGCTGTCGCGCGAATTCGGCGGCGCCCTGACCGGCCCAATACCCCGACGACATTGCCCAGGCCGCATTGTGGCTACCGCCCCCGGTGAAACCACCGCAGATCAGCTCGCGGGTTGCCGCGTCGCCCGCAGCGTAGAGGCCGGGAACGGTAGTCGCGCAGCTGTCGTCGACGATCCGCAGGCCACCCGTGCCGCGGACGGTCCCCTCGAGGCGAAGCGTGATCGGAAAACGCTGCGTGAACGGATCGAGGCCGGTCCGGTCGAACGGCAGGAAGAAGTTCGGCTGAGATACCCTCATATGCCGCTGGGTCTCGGCGTCGGCCTCGTCGAGCCGGGCGTACACCGGGCCCTTGCACAACGCCCGAGCAATAATCGACCGGCCGCCCTTGGATGACGCCCCTGGGATCACACTGCCTTCCTCGTCGGTGAAGCTCGACCAGCTGTAGAACAGGGTCTTGGTCACTGAGCCGAATGCCGGCGAGATAGCATAGGCGTTGGAGAACTCTATGCTGGTGAATTCCGCGCCGGCCTCGGCTGCCAGGAGATAGCCATCGCCGGTCAGAACGTTCGAGCCCAACGTCTTGCTAAGGAAGGCGCATCCGCCGGTGGCGATCACCACAGCCTTCGCATTGACCACCCAACGGTCGCCTTTCTGCCGTCGCAGGCCTGCGGCGCCGGCCACCACGCCGTTCTCATCCACCAAGAGCTCGAGCGCCGGCGAGTGATCCAGAATGGTGACGCCGGCTTGCTTCGTTCGCTTGCGCATCAGCCGCATGTATTCCGGACCCTGGAGTGAATTCCGCTGCGGCTTGCCGTCGTCATCCGAAGGATAAGGATAGCCCCAATCGGCGAGCTGGTTGCTCTGGGCGTAGGTCCGGTCCAGCACGCGCGCCATCCAGCGACGGTCCTGGAGGTGGCCACCGAGTTTCTCACGGCTGGCCATCGCGGCCTCGCGGCGCTCCGGAGCGGGGTCGACGTACCAGACACCGGTGCCGGCCGCCGCGGTCGCGCCTGAGGTGCCGCAAAACCCCTTGTCCGCCAGCACGACGCGCGCACCACGCTCGGCGGCACTTATTGCGGCCCATGTGCCCGCGGGACCGCCACCGAGCACCAGCACATCCGCATCGAACACGACGGATCCTGCCGAACTCGATAGCTTCTCGGCACGGCCAGGTGGGTTTGTCATCGCTCGTCTCCGGATTGAATCTGTTCAGAACGCGGGTATCTGACCCGGCAGTTTGTCCTTGATGGTCTGGCGGACCGTATCGTTCTGATAGGCACGCACCAGCTTCGCGACCCAGGGAGCATCCTTGTCCTTCTCGCGAACGGCGATGAAGTTGCTGTAGGGATTGTTGACCGAGGATTCGATTGCGATGGATTCCTTGCCGGGAATGAGGCCGGCGGGGACGGCGTAATTGGTGTTGATGACCGCAGCATCGACGTCGTCCAGGCTGCGCGGCAGTTGGGCGGCGTCGATTTCACGGATCCTGAGCTTCTTTGGATTTGCGGTCACATCGAGCGCGGTCGGCAGGATCCCCACGCCGTCCTTGAGCTCGATCAGCTTTTCGGCCTGAAGCAGCCGCAGGGCCCGGCCACCGTTCGACGGATCGTTGGGGATGCCGATCGACGCCCCCTCCTTGATCTCGGCAACCGACTTCGCCTTGCGGGAATAGAGCCCGATCGGTGCGACGATCGTCTCGCCGACGGCGACGATCTTGTATCCCCTGGTCTTGATCTGGTTGTCCAGGAACGGCTTGTGCTGGAAGGCATTCGCATCGAGATCGCCGACATCCAGCGCGGCATTGGGCAACAGATAATCGTTGAAGACGACGACCTGCACATCGAGGCCGTCCTTGGCCGCGATCTCCTTCACCTTCGCCCAGATGATTTCGGCATCGCCGCCCGATATCCCGACCTTGATCTTCTGATCCGCGAAGGCCGGCGCGGTGAATAGTGCAAAGGCGGCCATCACGAGCAACAAGCGACGTCTCATGGTCTACGATCTCCTTATCGAGCGATAATCTGTTCCGACGTCTAACCGACGCGGGCAACCAGGACGTCCGCCGTGGCATCCGCGAACTCAGACGACATGTCGTTGAAGAGAGCAAGTTCCTGAACCGTCGCAGCACGCGGACGATGGTTCGAACCCTTGGAGCCTTGAAGGAAGAAACGATCCATAGCCTGCACAAACCCCGGCGAGCCTGCAATCTCCGATGCGTGCCTCTCACTTCCCGCCACGAAGGCAAAGCTCATCTGATTGACGTCGACGACATAGATCACGGTGCAGTTTCCCAACGGACGGCGCTCTCCTAGCTGCTGAACCCCGCCGGGATGAAGGCCGGGATCTTCTCCTCGATGAACTGCTTCACTTCCGGCGAGTTGAACACCTGGATAAATGCCTTCAGGCGCGGATCGTCCTTCTTGTCGGGCCGGGCCGTGAAGCGCAGCACGAGCCCGTCATCAACGGTGCGGTCGACGATGAGCGCAGATTTGGAATCCCCGCCGGCCGGAATGAGGTAGGTGATGTTGACGAGCGCCAACGTTACGTCGTCGAGCGACCGATAGGTTTGGGCGGGGTCGAGCTCGACGATCTTGAGGTTCTTTGGATTCTCGATGATGTCGAACTTGCTGACCGAGAAGCCCTTACCGGGCGCCAGCTTGATCAGCCCGGCCCGCTCGAGCAGGATCAGCCCGCGTGCGCCGTTGAGCGGCTCGTTCGGAATGGCGACGCTGTCGCCGGACTTGATGTCGTCGAGCTTCTTGATCTTCTTCGAGAACAGGCCGACCGGCGCAATGACGCCGACCTTGTCGACCTGCACAAGGTTGAAGCCGCGTTGCCTATTCTGAAGCGCGAGATAGGTTGCATGCTGGAACAGATTGGCGTCGACATCGCCGCTGTTCACGACCTCGTTCAATGCCACCCAGTCCGACAGCTCGACGATCTTGACGTCCTGCCCTTTCTCCTTGGCGAGCTTGGCGGCAAAGGACGCCAATTGCCCAACCGGGCCGGCGCTGGTCGCGATCTTCAGCGGCTCGCCGGCGAAGGCGGCCGCCGTGAGAGCAAGCCAGAGACCTGCGGCCTGGGCGGTGCGACGAAGAATTTTCATGATCTCAAGTCCCATTACGATTCAGATGATGTGCCTTACGCAGCCTTGCGCGCCCCAACGTCGGCCTGTGCGAGCGCCTGACCGAGATCCGCCAAGATGTCGTCGGGATGCTCGATCCCCACCGACAGGCGTACGTAGCCGGGCGTGACCCCGGCGGCGAGCTGCTCGGCTGCGGTCAGTTGCTGATGCGTCGTCGATGCAGGATGAATGGCTAACGACCTGGCATCGCCGATATTGGCGACGTGATAGAACAGCTTGAGCGCGTCGACGAAGCGACGGCCGGCCTCGACGCCCCCCTTCAGCTCGAAGCCGACCAGCCCGCCATAGCCGCCCTTCAGATAGGCGTCCGCCCTGCGCCGGTTCTCTCCGTTTTGCAGACCGGGGAAGATCACGTTCGAGACCGAGGCGTGCTTGGCGAGGAAGTTCGCGACCTTCACCGCATTCTCGTTGTGCTGGCGGATGCGCAGCGGCAGGGTTTCGAGGCCCTGGATGAACTGGAAGGCATTTTGCGGCGCGATCGATGCGCCGAGGTCGCGCAGCAGCTTGACGCGGGCTCGCAAGATGTAGGCGATCGGGCCAAGCGGCTTCGCGGCCTCAGTCCAGATCGCGCCGTGGTAGGCCTCGTCGGGCTTGTTCAGAAGCGGAAAGCGATCGGCATGCGCGGCCCAGTCGAAGTTGCCGCCGTCGACGATGGCGCCACCGATCGCGGTGCCGTGGCCTCCGATATACTTCGTGGTCGAATAGACCACCACCGCAGCGCCATGCTCAAACGGGCGTGCGATCAGCGGCGACGCCGTGTTGTCGAGGATCAGCGGCACGCCAAGCGAGCGGCCAATGTCCGCGACCTCCTTGATCGGGAATACGTGTAGCTTGGGATTCGGAAGCGTCTCGCCGAAATAAGCGCGCGTCTTGGCGTCGGTCGCGCGACGGAAGTTTTCGGGATCGGCGGGATCGACAAAGCGCACTTCGATGCCGAACTGCTTCAGGGTCTGCGATAGCAGCGTCCAGGTGCCGCCGTAGAGAGCGGTCGAGGACACGATATTGTCGCCGGCCTGGGCAATGTTGAAGATCGCGAAGGCGGAAGCCGTCTGTCCAGAGGCAACTGCGAGGGCGGCCGCCCCACCCTCGAGTGCAGCAAGCCGATCCTCAAAGGCCTGCTGGGTTGGATTGCCGATACGGGTGTAGATCGGTCCGAGCTGCTCGAGCGCGAACAGGCGCGAGGCGTGATCGGCATTCTCGAACTGGAACGACGTGGTCTGATAGATCGGAACCGCGACCGCGCCGGTGGCGGGGTCGGAGCGGTAGGATCCGCCATGCAACGCCAGCGTCTCGAAGTTCCGGGTCTCCAAGGTCATCTGCAATCCCTTTCGATCTCGAGAGCGCGCCATGCGCGGCAAGCCGTGCTTGTCGACGAAAATGATGCGGTCGGATTCTGCTGCTGTCGAGCGTGTCTGAAAAATAGCGATGCGCGTGCTGCGTCATTGCAGCTTCGCAACGCGTTTGTTCCCGGTCCTTCACCGAATTGGAAACAAACTCGCTCGTGCAAAATGTTAAAAATGCTCACGCGAACAGATGTTCTTTGCGATTGACGATTGGGCCCGACCATGACGAGACCGCGCGAGCTGCGCTTTAACGCTTTCAACATGACTGCGCCCAGCCACAATTGGGCGGGCCTGTGGTCTCATCCGCGCGATGCGTCCATCGACTACAACACGCTCGATTATTGGGTCGACTACGCCAGGACCGCGGAACGCGGACTTCTCGATGGCATCTTCCTGGCAGATGTGTTCGGCGTTTACGACGTCTATGGCGGCACGGCCGATACCGCCGCCCTGCATGCGGTGCAGCTTCCGAACGCGGATCCGACGCTGCTCGTATCCGCCATGGCGCTCGTCACCAGCAATCTCGGCTTCGGCATCACATCGAACCTGACCTTCGAGCATCCCTATCAACTCGCGCGTACGTTTTCGACGCTCGACCATCTCACCAAGGGCAGGATCGGTTGGAACATCGTCACGGGCTATCTCGACAGCGGCGCGCGTGGGATGGGCCTTCCGGCTGGTCGCGCCCATGACGAGCGCTATGACGCGGCCGAGGACTTTCTGACCGCGGCTTACAAGCTATGGGAGGGAAGCTGGGAGGACGATGCGGTTCGCCGCGACCGCGGCAGCCGCGTCTTCACGGATCCCGCCAAGCTCCACCGGGTTCTGCATGATGGTCCCTACTTCAAGGTCGACGGCATCCATCTCGCCGAGCCCTCGCCGCAGCGAACGCCGTTGCTGTATCAGGCCGGCACCTCGAAGCGCGGCCGCGCCTTCGCCGCCCGGCACTCGGAAGCGATCTTTCTCAACGGTCAGACCAAGCCAATCCTCGCACGCGCTGTCCACGAGATTCGAGAAGCGGCCAAGACCTATGGCCGCGATCCCTACGACATCCGCCTGTTTGCCGGCGCGACCGTGATCGTGGCGCCGACGCGGTCTGAGGCGAATGATCTGCTCGAAGACTACGCACGGCATGTCGATCAAACCGGCCAGCTCGCCTTGTTGTCGGGCTGGACCGGCATCGACTTCTCGACCTACCGGCCCGACCAGCCGATCAAATATGTCGAGAGCAACGCCATCCAGTCGATGGTCGAGAATTTCACGGTCCGGAGCGACCGGCCGGTCAATGTCGGCGACCTCGCCAGATTGAGCCGCGCCGGCGCCCGCTCGCCCTTCGTGGTCGGCTCGCCGCAGGACGTCGCCGACGAGCTGATCGCTTGGGCTGACGAGACCGACGTCGACGGGTTCAACCTGTTCCGCCTGGTCGCGCCGGAGTCGCTGAACGCCTTCGTCGACCTCGTGGTGCCGGAGCTGCAATCGCGCGGCGTCTACAAGACCGCCTATCGCGACGGCACGCTACGCGAAAAGCTGTTCCCGGGACGCGGCCCGCGGTTGCACACGACACATCCTGGCGCGAGCTTCCGGCGCGCGCCTTCGACGACTGCGCTCCAATCCGACGCCGCCGAATAGCAAGGACGGAGCTCACGCCTGCGTGCGATGCTCGCGGAACGCGGCTGCCAGCGCCCCCAAGGCGGCCCGTGACCGCCGATCGGTCAAGGACGAATGAAGCACGACCTCGGACGGCGGCAGCTTGGGAAGCCCAAGCTTCTCGCCGATGTCGATCGTGCCACTCGGCGCGATCCGATACGACAGCGGCGCGATGGCGAGCCCCGCCACGACGGCGGCGTGAACCGCCGAAGAGCCGCCTCCCAGGAACACCTCGATCCATTTGATGCCGACCGTATCCAGCGCCTGCGTGGCTACGTTGCGCACGCCGCAGGTCGGAGCCAGCGCAGCCAGACGTAAGGGCTCTCCCGGCCTGTGCTCGAACCCCTGCGCCGCAAACCAGCCGAAGCGCTCACGCGCCAGCGTCTCGCCATCACGACGATCGTCCTCGCGCTGGACGATGGCCGCATCGAGCCGTCCCTGGTCGAACAGGTCGAGGAGGTTGCGCGAATTGTCGAGCTGGACCTCGATGGTCAAATTCGGATCGTGCGCGTGGAGACGTGACAGCAGGGCTGGGACTTCCGGCCCGGCGATATGCGCAGCGATACCAAGTCCGAAGTGACGCGGAGACGCATTGAGCCCCGCGATCGCGCGTTCGTGAGCAACGATCAGCTCCCGCGCGCCCTGCAGAAAAGCCGTCCCTTGCGCAGACAACCGGACCGATCGCGGCGTCCGCTCGAGCAACCGATGCCCGATGCGATCCTCGAGCCGCTTCAGCTTGACGCTGATCGCGCCTTGCGTCGTCCCCAACGCCTTGGCGGCGCGCGTGAAGCTGTGAAGGTCGGCCACCATCACAAAGGCTCTGACGGCATCGACATCGAGCGAGAGCATTCCATCATCCGGCTTTGTTGTCTCTGAAATCTATATCGATCGGATTTTGCTGTGGTCAAGGGCCCCCTATGTTCGCTCAGCCTGACGCGGGCCTAAGCGCACGGGACGCCAATCCCTCCCGGAGCGAGCGATGGCGCATGCGTGCTGGCAATCGACACCATGTTTGGAGGTCACAGCCTTGACGGTCTTATCATCACGACGAAACACGATCGCCCTTGCCGCAGCGTGCCTCGCGTCCCTCATGTTCGGCCTGGAGATATCCAGCGTACCGACGATCCTGCCGACGCTCGAGACGGTGCTGCACGCCAGCTTCCAGCAGCTGCAATGGATCATGAATGCCTACACCATCGCGGTCACGACGGTGCTGATGGCAACCGGCACGCTGGCAGATCGCTATGGCAGAAAGCTTGTATTCGTGGTCAGCATCGCCGTGTTCGGCCTCGCCTCCCTGATCTGCGGCCTGGTGGAAGACGCGCTCCTCCTCATCGTCAGCCGCTTCTTCCAGGGCATGAGCGGTGGTGCGATGCTGATCTGTCAGGTCGCGGTTCTCTCCCATCAATTCCGGGAAGGCCCCGAGCGCGCACGCGCCTTCGCCGCCTGGGGGATCATCTTCGGCATCGGTCTTGGTTTCGGACCGATCATCGGCGCGACGATCGTCGCGGTCTCCGGCTGGCAATGGGTGTTCCTGATCCACGCATTCATCGCAATCGTCACGATCGCGCTCGCCGTGACCGGCGTGCGGGAGTCGCGCGATCCCGAGGCAAAGCACCTCGACATCGCAGGCATTGCGACGCTCTCGACGTCGGTGTTCTGCGTCGCCTTCTATATCACGGAAGGCCCCGACTTCGGCTTCACTGGCCCAACCGGCCTTACGGTCGCCGCGACGGCCGTTCTGAGCTTCATCGCCTTCGTGTTAGCGGAGTTGCATAGCGCCCGCCCGATGTTCGACTTCTCCGTGTTCCGGATACGCGCCTTTTCGGGCGCGCTGCTCGGATCGGCCGGCATGAATTTCAGCTTCTGGCCCTTCATGATCTACCTACCGATCTTCTATCGCAGCGCCCTTGGTTACGACAACGTCGCAGCTGGCCTTGCGCTTCTCACTTACACGCTTCCGACGCTTGTGATTCCGCCGCTCGGCGAACGGATATTGCTGAGGTTCGGCGGCGGCATCGCCATTCCGGTTGGCCTGTTCGTCATCGGACTTGGCTTCATGCTGATGTGGGCCGGTAGCGGCGTTGAGCATGTTACCTGGTTGACACTGGCGCCAGGATGCCTGCTTGCGGGGGCTGGCCTTGCTCTCACCAACACACCGGTGACCAACGTCACGACGGGAGCGGTGTCGAGCACGCGAGCCGGCATGGCATCGGGCATCGACATGAGCGCCCGCATGATCGCGCTCGCCATCAACATCGCCTTGATGGGCTTCATCCTGATCGCCGGCATTTCCTCCCGGCTGAGCAGCGCGCTTCCCGGTGCGCTCGATGCCAGCCATCTGCAACACCTTGCGGAGCGGATCGCCGGCGGCACCGCAGGCATGTCCGACTTCCCCGAGCTGAGCCTCCTGCCGGCAGCGGAAACTGCCGTGCAAAATGCGCTGATCCACGGCTTCAGGCTGATGATGCTCTATGGCGGACTGTCCGTCTGGATCATGGCGCTGGTAAGCTTCGCGATTTCCGGCGAGAGCTACGCCGCACGGAAGCGCTCCGCGCAGAACAGCGATGAGCCAAGCTGTGTTCCCCGCTCATCGCCCTGATCGGATGCGTCCAGGCAGTGCGCTACGACAACATCCTTTCCGCGCCGATAACTCCATTCTCAATTCCGGACGCACGAGAGAATGTTCGTTCCCTTCTGCGCCCGACTGCGAAATTGCCACGCGGACCCGTTTGCCGGCAAAGTGAGCCGTCCAGTCTCCCCCAAACAGAGCTCGAGACGGCAAGGCAGTTTCGTTGAACAGGATACCCGAAATGCATCATCTCACGTTCCGCCTGCGAGCCCTTGCCGCGGTTGCGCTCGGCCTCTTGGCCGTGGCGTCCGTTCAGCCCGCGAGGTCCGAGGAGATCCGCATCGGCTATCAAAAATCCTCGACACTAACGGCGATCCTGAAGACGAACGGGGAGCTGGAGAAGGCCCTCGCGCCGCTCGGCGTCACCATCTCCTGGCACGAATTCAGCAGCGGCCTGCCGCTGCTGGAAGCCATCAACATCGGCAGCATCGATTTCGGCGCGGACGTCGCCGACACCGTGCCGATCTTCGCGCAGGCCGCCGGCGCCAAGCTCGCCTATGTCGCGGAAGAAGCCGCCTCGCCGGCAGCGCAAGCGATCGTCGTTCCACAGTCTTCAACTATCAAGACCATTGCTGAGCTCAAGGGCAAGAAGATCGCCGTCACCAAGGGCGCCGGCAGCCACTATCTGCTGCTTGCGGCGCTGGCGAAATCCGGGCTCAACTTCAAGGACATCACGCCCGCTTATCTGACACCCGCCGACGGCCGCGCTGCGTTCGTTAGCAACAACGTCGATGCCTGGGTGGCCTGGGATCCGTTCCTGACCAGCGCCTTGCACCAGACAAAGGGCCGCATCCTGACGGACGGCAGCAACGGTCTCGCGAGCTACAAGCGCTACTATCTCGCTTCGGCCGCGTATGCGGACAAGCACGCCGAGGTGCTCAACGTGATCTTCGCAAAACTCTCCCAGACGGGAAAATGGGTCAAGGCCCAGCCGAAGGACGCGGCCACATTGCTCGCCGGGCTCTGGGGTATCGACGCCGCGACCGTCGAAGAGGCCAACAGCCACCGTTCCTATCAGGTGGGCGCGGTGACCGGCCCGGGCCTGTCCGAGCAGCAGCGCATTGCGGACGCGTTCCACGCCGAGGGCCTGATCCCCGTGAAGATCGATACCACGGCGATCAAGATCTGGGCGCCGAAGGGGTCCTGACTTCCAGCTTAGGCCGCGCTCAAGCCACGCTGGATGTCCGGCACGGATGCCAGCAGGCTCCTTGTGTAGGCGTGCTGCGGTTGCCTGAGCACGGCCTCGGCGCCACCCTGCTCGACGATGCGGCCGTTCTGGAAGACCAGCACGCGGTCGCACAGATGCTCGATGACGCCGAGATCATGCGAGATGAACAGCAGCGCCGTTCCGAGCCGCGATTGGAGCTCGGCCAGGAGATCGAGCACCTGGGCCTGGATGCAGATGTCGAGCGCCGAGACCGGCTCGTCGCAGACGATGATGGCGGGTTCAGCCGCTAGCGCCCGCGCGATCGACACCCGCTGACGCTGGCCGCCGGACAATGATCGCGGCACCCGATCGAGATGATCGGCACTCAGGCCGACCAGTTCGAGCAGCGACACGATCCGGTCCAGGCGCGCCATGCGGCTATCGGCGCCCGGAAGATTTTCCGCAATGATGTTCCTGACGCGATAGCGCGGATCGAAGCTGCTAAGTGCGTCCTGCGGGATGTATTGCAGCTTGCGACGAAGCCGGCGGCGCCCGGCTTCCGCGACCGAGGACCAGGGCTCTCCGAGCAATGTTACCTCACCGTCATCCGGGTGAAGCAGCCCGAGCACGATCTTGGCACAGGTGGATTTTCCCGAGCCGGATTCGCCGACGATGCCGACGACCTCGGCGGCCCTGACATCGAAGCTGATGTCCTGCAGGACCACCGACTTCGCCCGTCCGGCGGCTTTCGGCGCAATGAAACTCTTCGAGATCTCCTTGACTTCGAGCACGACCTCGCCTGCCGCCTGTCGCTGCGGCAAGGGCTCCCGCACGATGGAGACCGCCGTCGCATCACCCGCACCGGGCTCGAACCTCGCCGACGCGAGCCTGGACCCGCGCGACCGCCCCGACGGAACCGCCGCGATCAACTGCCGCGTATAGGGATGGCGCGGATGGGTAAGGACATCGCGAGTCGGCCCGCTGTCGACCACCCTGCCGTCACGCATCACGATGACACGGTCGGCGATGCCGGCGACCACCGCGAGATCGTGACTGATGAGCAGGAGACCCGCCCCCTCCCGGATTCGCTCCGCCAAGACCTGGAGCACCTGCGCCTGGACGGTGACGTCGAGCGAGGTCGTCGGCTCGTCCGCGATAATGAGATCGGGGTCAGCCGCGATCGCCGACGCGATCAGCGCACGCTGGCGCAGGCCTACCGGACAATTGATGCGCATATTGCAGGGCACGATCAGCGGGGTTGGGAATGCCGACCTTGCCGAGCGTCTGCAGCGTCCGATCCCGGATAGCGCCTGCATCGGTCAGAATGCGATGGCTCGAAATGACCTCGGCAACCTCCTGGCCGATCGTGCGCAAGGGATCGAGCGAGACCAGAGCATCCTGCATGACGAGCCCGGTCACGGTCCCGCGCAGCTTGCGCCAGTCGGCTTCGCCGAAGCTGCGAGCGTCGCGTCCCTTGATCTCGAACCGGTGCGCGGCGGTCTTCGCACCGTCGCCGGCGAGATTGAGCAGGCTTCGCGCGGTGATGCTCTTGCCCGAGCCGGATTCACCGACCAGGGCAACGCATTCGCCGGGCCCGATCGTCAGATCGAAATCAACAACGATCGGCTTGCCACCATTGGCGCCGGCAAAGCCGATGCTCAGTCCCTGCACCTCGACGATCGGCGCTGCCAGATCTATCTGCGAACCTACGCTGCTCATGCGAGCCGCCCTTCAAATCTCTGTTGTAGGTGATTGCCGATCACGCTGAAGGCGATCACCGTCGCGGTGATGGCGAGGCCCGGGAAGACTCCAGGCCACCAGGCGACGCGCAGCACATCCCGGCTCTCCGCCAGCATCACGCCCCATTCCGGCGTCGGCGGCTGCGGTCCGAGCCCGAGGAAGCTCAGGCCGGATACGATCAGGATCGTCGAGCCGATATAGACGGTGGCGATGATCGGGATGGCAACAAGGACGTTGGGCAGGACGTGCCGGATGAACACTTGGCAGCGGCTCAACCCGTAGATCGCGGCCTGCGTCACGTAATCGGCATCGCGTATCAGCTGGGTCTGCGCCCGCACCACGCGACCAAATTTCGGGATGCCGGCGATGCCGACCGCGATGGCGATGTTGAGCATGCCTTGGCCGAGGAAGGTCACGATCAGCATGGCGAGCAGCACGCCGGGAAATGACGACAGCATATCGAACAGGCGCGACACGGCCTCATCCAGAATGCGATTGCGCTGGCCCGCGATGATGCCGAGGACAATGCCCGATCCGAGTCCGACCGCAACACCGCCGAACCCGATCAGGAGCGAGTAGCGCGTGCCGAAGACGGTCCGCGCGAAGACGTCGCGGCCGAGCCGATCGGTCCCGAACAGATGCGCCCAGCCCGGCGGCTTCAGGCCCTCGCTGAAATCGCCGACGAGCGGATCGAAGTGCGTGAACAGCGAAGGCGCGATCGACGCCGCGATCAGGAACGCGACGAAGACGAAGGACAGGACGAGCCCGAACGGCAGACGGCGCCGAACAGCGATTGCAGCCAGAGAATGTGACGCCTCAAAGCCAACGAGGTCTTGCGGGGCCTCGAGCGGTACGGCCGTGTCGAAGGAGCGATGCGACGGCGCGGTCATTGGGCCCTCAATCTCGGGTCGATCAGCACATAGAGGATGTCGAGCAGCGTGGACGCGGCGACGTGGATGAAGGCTGCGAGCAGCACGACGGTGAGCACGACCGGCACGTCGTGGGTCAGCACCGCGCCCAACGTTACCGTGCCGAGGCCTGGCCGGCCGAACACCTTCTCGGTGATGACCGCACCGCCGAGCAGGCCGCCGATCAGCCAACCGCCTAGCGTCACCGCCGGCAAAAGAGCGTGCCGCAACACGTGACGCCAGCGAATGACGAGTTCGCCGACGCCGCGCGACCGCACGGTCGTCACGAAGGGCTGGTCGAGCGTCTTCTCCATGGCTTCACGCAGAACCTGCGTCAGCAGGCCGGCGGTCGGCAATGCCAGGGTGATCGCCGGCAGCACGAGGGAATTCCACCCCTCCGCGCCCGATACTGGAAACCAGCGCAGATTGAACGAGAATGCCATCAGCAGGAGGATGCCGAGCCAGAAGACGGGCGTCGAGGCGAACACCAGTTCGACGAACGAGGCCAGCTCGCGCGAGAACCGCCCTCGCCCCGCAGTCAGCAGCGCGATAAAGCCGGCAATCACGATCGCAAGCACGCCGGCCGTGAGCGCGAGCTCGACGGTCGGCAGAAGCTGCGATCCGACGACCTCGATCACCGGCTGGCGTAGCACATAGGACGTGCCGAAATCGCCGCGGAGGATGCGCGACAAGAACTCGACGTACTGCTCGGGCAACGAGCGATCTAGGCCCCATTCGGCTGCGATCGCCTCACGGAGGCCGGGATATTCGACGTCACCGGCGAGGATGTCCTGAATGCGGCCGGGCAGCGCATGCAACGCGAGAAACGTTGCTGTCACGCTCGCCCAGGCCACCACCAGGCTGGTGAACAGCCTGGAGACGATGCGGGACCACATGGCCTACTTCTTCGCGATCCAGAAATCGTAGGCGCTGGACGGCGAGTCGAGGCCGGCCTCGAAGCCCAGACCGTTGACGTTGCTCTTCGCCGCCAGGAACCAGCTCGGCGCGAACAACGGCACGATGAAGGCCTGGTCCACACCCCGCTTCTGAATCGCGTCGGTGAGCTGCCGCTTGCGGACGGGATCGGTCGTCCGCAACGACTCGTCGATCTGGCTCGTGATCTCCTGGTCTGGATTGGGAATGTTGGAATAGAGGAAGCCCTTCGACCCCAGCATGTCCCAGAGCTCGCGGGCAGGATCGGACGGATTGTCCGTATTGGGATAGATCACCCAGGTGCCGTTGGCGTTGTTCTTGGCGTATTCGCCCGCCGTGATCAGGCGCAGGTTGAGATCGAGGCCGACATTCTTGCGCAACGCCGCCTGGACGCCCTGGATAAGGATGTCGCGATTGTCGCGCACATAGGGCTGCGGATAGCCGACCTCGACCGAGAGGCGCTTGCCGTCCTTGGTGCGGAAGCCTTCGGAATCGCGGCCGGTCCAGCCGGCTTCGTCGAGCAGCTTGTTGGCGCCAGCAATGTCGTTGCCCCAGGAACCGACCAGTGCCTTGTTATAGGCGGGATTGGCCGGGCCGATGATCGACCAGGCGCGCGGCACGGTGCCGAGATAGACCTGCTTCACGATCGGCTCCAGATCGAAACCGTCGCGCAGCGCGCGGCGCACGCGAACATCGTCCGCCGGCGGGCGCGTGTAGTTGATGTTGAAGGTGAAGGACGTGCTGGCGCCGGACGGGCCGGTCAGCAGCTTGAAGCCCGGCTGCTCCGCGAACAGCGGCGCATCGGTCGGCTGCACGCCCTCGATCAGATCCACCTGCCCCGAGGCCAATGCGCCCGTGCGAACGGCATATTCGGGGAGGAAGCGGAAAGTGACGCGGTCCAGATGAGCAGGTCCGTTATGCGCGGCATTGCCAGGCGCCCAATTATAGGCCGCGTTGCGCGCGAACACCGCGGACTGGCCGCGCGTGTAGCTCTCGAACACGAACGGTCCCGTGCCGGCCAACCCGCGTCCACCTCCGCAGAGATCACCCTTCACCAGCGATTTCGGCGAAATCAGGCCGAGCTTCACATTCGACGTCGACTCCAGGAAACTCGAATCCGGCGTCGACAACACCAGTTTGACCACATAGGGCGAGACCACTTCGGCACGATCGTAGGCCTGGAGCAGCGAGACCGCGGTGACCGCGTTCTCGGGCTTCTTGACGAAATCGTAGTTGGCTTTGACCGCTGCAGCGTCGAACTTCTCCCCGTCGTGGAAGACGACGTCTTCCCTCAGCTTGTATGTGTATTCCTTGCCGTCGGTCGAAATCGACCACTCGGTCGCAAGCCAGGGTGCGAACGTGCCATCCGCCTTCTTCGCGATCAGCGAGTCGATGTAATTGCGGGCCACGAAGAACGCGGCCTGCTGTGACGAATAATGCGGATCGAAGCATGATGGCTCGGTCGTCACGCCCCACCGCAACGCGCCTCCGGAAACCGGCTTGTCTTCGGCATACGCTACATTCGACGCAAGCAAGGCAATCGCCACGCCGCTCACCAGCAAATTATTCTTCTTCATCCGCGTCACTCGCAATCGTTTCTGCTGCTGCCCCTGCAATCGGCGCATCGAACATCATCAATTGAAGGATGACGTTCGTTTGCGCTTCATCCGATCTGCACGAGGCGTTATCTCTTGTTGCATCGCGATGTAATTCGTCGTCGCGCGCAAACGCAACATGCAAACGGTCGCGACCACGGCTGCACATGAAGTTTGAAAAATTATTCGAGCCCTCACGCCGACGGTGGATGAAATCGACGACATCGAACGCCAATCCGACAATTCGATGCTGCACGATCGTTGCGCATCGTGACCCGACAACCAGCTGACCTTTGTAATCCCCATGTCGCCACGCCAATTGCACCTGAACGTCAACCTGCTTCACTCCGGCGTATATCCGTCAGCCTGGCGACTGCCCGACAGCGATCCACGCGCCTTCTTCGATCTCGGTCATTATGTGCGCGTGGCTCAGATTGCCGAGCGCGGCAAGTTTGACGCTATCTTTCTGGCGGACTCGCCAGCCGTGAACGACCGCATCGACTACCGGTCGTTCACGTCGATGGAGCCGACCATCGTGCTGGCAACAGTTGCCGCAACGACCAGGCACATCGGTCTGATTGGGACCGTGTCGACGACCTACAACGAGCCCTACAACATCGCACGCCGTTTCGTGACGCTCGACCACGCCAGCGGCGGCCGCTCGGGATGGAACGCGGTCACCACGGCAGATGCCGCATCAAGCCGCAACTTCGGCCTCACGGGTGCACTGGAACACAAGGCACGCTACGAACGCGCCAAGGAGTTCACGGAAGTCGTCCACGCATTGTTCGACAGCTGGGAGGACGACGCCTTTGTGGGCGACAAGGCGAGCGCGCGATTTGTTGATACGTCGAAAGTGCACCCGATCGCGCACCGCGGCCCGCATTACTCGGTGGCAGGACCGCTGAACGTCCCACGCTCACCACAGGGGCGACCGGTCACGGTGCAGGCGGGTGGCTCGAATGACGGGCGCGATTTCGCGGCAGCTTATGCAGAAGCCGTATTCACGCTGGCGCAGAGCATCGAGGAAGGCGTCGCGTATGCGCGCGATCTGCGCGCACGCGCCGCGTCCTATCGTCGTTCCGGCGATTCCATCGTCATTCTGCCCGGGCTCGCCACCGTCATCGGCAGCACCGAGGCCGAAGCCAAGCGGCGACAGGACGAGCTCTGGGAACTGGTACCGATCGAATACAGCCTGGCGCGGTTGGCCGGCACGCTTCAGATCGACCCTACCCTCCTCGAGCTCGACAAGCCCCTGCCGGATCCCCTGCCGCTTCCGGTCAATGCCAACCACACCATGTTCCAAGGCACAGTGAATATCGCACGGCGTGGCAATCTCACAGTCCGACAGCTGATCCGCGCGCTCGGAGGCGGCGTCGGACATCGCATCATCGTCGGCACGCCGGAGCAGATCGCCGACGACATCGAGGCTTGGTTCAAGGCGGGTGCCGCCGACGGTTTCAACCTCATGCCAGACGTACTGCCGTCCGGTCTGGAGACCTTCGTCGATACCGTCGTGCCCATCCTACAGAGTCGCGGGCTGTTCCGCACCGAGTACGCCGGCTCGACGCTGCGCGATCATTTTGGCCTGCAGCGACCAGTGAGCCGATATGCGAAGCGGTCGCCGGAGGTCGCATCAGCCTAGCTGTCCCGACTATCTATCCCAGAGATCGAGCCCACCCGTCGGCGGCCTTGGCCGATCGCCTGGCCCGCACGCGCGGAATTACCTCGAGTGCAAATCGCCGCATCTCGGCCTCGAACGGCTGGAATTGCAGCATGAAGAGCTCGATGCCGGCCGCATGGAACGCCTCGATGCGCTCCGCCACCTCGTCATAGCTCCCGACCAGCCCCGCGGCAGTACCGCCATTGCTGCCAACGCGCGGCGTCTTCTGCATGGTCTGCATCATCACGACCTCAGGGTCGGTGTTCTGCTTCTGGATCGCCTTCATCGGCGCATCCTTTGCCGCGAGGCTCAGCAACCGCTCGTAAGCGGCCTGCGCCAGCTCCCGGGTTTCGCGTGCGACGACGAAGGCCGACAAGCCGAAACGGAGCGGCGGCGCGGCATCGCGCGGGCGCACTGCGACATCGGCAATCAACCCAGCCACATCCTCCAGCGGCTGGCCATTGATGAACCAGACGTCGCCGTGGCCTGCAACGAGGCCGCGCGCCGGCTCGGACTCACCGCCGACATAGATGGCCGGACGCTTGCGATACAGGCTGGTCGGGCGCAGGGCATAGTCCGTGACGTTGAAATGCTCGCCCGCATAATTGAGACGTTCGCCTTCCATGAGACGCGAGACGACAGATATCCACTCGCGGCCGTAGGCATAGCGAGCGTCATGGTCCGGGAAGCCGATCCCGGCCTTCTCCAGTTCGGGACGGTTCCAGGCATTGACCAGATTGATCGCAAACCGGCCACCGCTGATATTCTCGATCCCGAGTGCGAGCTTCGCCAGCACGACGGGGTGATAGAGATAGGGCTTGATCGCAGCAATGATCTCGATGCGCTTGGTCAGCGCCGCGATCGCTGCCGCGGCACTCCAGGCCTCGAGCTGATCGAGGTCTTCCTGATGCGGGTTGATGGTGTGCTGCGCGATCAGCGTTGAATCATAACCGAGCTCTTCGGCTGCAAGGATGAGATCGCGATTGCGCTCCCAGGACGCATCATAAGGCTCTTCGGGATCCTGATGCGCCGCGCGCGGCCCATGCACCAGCGCCCAAATGCCGAAGCGAAGAGGTGCAGTCGCCATCGTGCTCTCCTGTAACTTTCTTTGGCCATGCTATCGATCGGTACCTGTTCTCGCCAACGGCTGATGCGAGATCAAGCACATCCGCCTCAAAAGATTTTCTTTGTCGTGCAGCGGCGCCGCAACGACAGCAGATCACTCCGTATCGAATGACAATTGAAATAGCGCTCTATTTCTGTCGGGCCGATTTCGTGGGACATTTTCCGCGGACGGCAAGTCATTGGCGTCGCACCTCCCGGATCGGATGCAGGAGGTGGAACGAGGTCTCGCGTCTTGAGCAATATCGAACTGAGCCAAATCGACAGTACGGCGATCGGCGCGGCTAACGCGCCGTCAACGCAGGGCAACGTTCAATCGCCGGCGCGAGCAAGCAAGCTTGGTGCTCGCGGCCTTCAGCTCCTGTCCTGGATCGCGCCCGCGATGCTCGTGATTGTCTGGGAGGCGCTTGCACAGGCGGGATGGCTTTCGCCACAGGTTCTGCCCGCGCCGAGCAAGGTCATCCGGACAGCGTTCAAGCTTGCGACCACCGGGAGCCTATTGAACGACCTCGGCGTCAGCCTCCTGCGTGCCGCAGCCGGCTTTGCGATCGGTGCCGCTGTTGGCGCCACGCTGGGCGTTCTTGTCGGCTTCTCGCGGGTAGCGGAAGCCGCGATCGACCGCAGCGTGCAGATGATCAGGGCCATCCCCTTCCTCGCCGCGCTCCCCCTCGTCATCGTCTGGCTGGGCGTCGGCGAAGCGGAAAAGATCTTCCTTGTCGCACTTGGCGTCACGTTCCCGATCTACATCAACACCGTGCTCGGCATCCGCCAGGTCGATCCGAAGCTGCTCGAGTTGGGACGGGTCCAGGGCCTAAGCTCGCTCCAACTGATCCGCAGAATCATCCTTCCAGGCGCGCTGCCGTCGATCCTGACCGGTGTTCGTTACGCTCTTGCCACGGCGTGGCTCGCGCTGGTGGTGGCTGAAACCATCGGCGCGCAGTCGGGAATCGGCTTTCTCGCGATGGATGCCCGCGAATTCCTGCGCACCGATGTGATCGTCCTGACGATCGTGATCTATGCGCTGGTCGGCGTCGCGGCCGACGCCATTGCGCGCTTTCTCGAACAGCGCCTCCTCGCCTGGCATCCGAATTACGGAGCAGCGAGATGAACGTGCACGTCGCTCCGCAGCCCTCCGCGCCGTTCGAATCCAGACCGGCCGTCGTTGTCCGCAACCTCGTTCGCAGCTACGGCAGCCGCGTCGTGATCGAGAAGCTGAACCTGCGCATCGATCGTGGCGAATTCGTCGCCCTGCTCGGCGAGAGCGGGTGCGGCAAGACAACATTGTTACGGGCGCTGGCCGGGCTCGACCCCATCCAGGGGGGCCGTATCGTGGCGCCCCGCCGGCCGGCCGTGGTGTTTCAGGAGCATCGGCTGCTGCCGTGGGACAATCTCTGGCGCAATGTGGCACTCGGCTTGCGGGCTCCTGATCCTCGCGAACGCGCCGCCGAAGCGCTTAGCGAGGTCGGCCTCGGTGACAGGCTCGACGACTGGCCCCGCAATCTGTCCGGTGGGCAAGCCCAGCGCGTTGCCCTCGCCCGCGCGCTGGTGCAGCAGCCCGAGCTTCTGTTGCTCGACGAGCCGTTTGCAGCCCTCGATGCGCTGACTCGTATCCGGATGCACGAGTTGGTCCGCGAACTGGTTGCCAATCATCAGCCCGGCGTCCTGCTCGTCACCCACGATGTCGACGAAGCCATCGCGCTGGCCGATCGGATCCTCGTGATGCGCAACGGCGCGATCGCCTTCGACCATCGCGCCGTGCGTGACGGCTCGACACCCATCTCGCGCGCCGAGCTCCTCGGCGAGCTTGGCGTGGTCCCCCATTCTCCCAGCTAATCATCCGGAAGGCCAACATGTCCGACACTTCATCTGCCAAACCATCCCGGCGCAGCTTCCTCGGCTCCGCAGCTTTTGGCATTGGCGCGCTCGCCGGCATGAATATCAGCGAATTCGCCCAGGCCGCGCCTGGCCGTACCACCGACACGGTCCGCCTGACCTGGGGCCTGAGCGGCCTCAATCTGATCGCCAAGGAGCGCGGCGAGTTCGAGAAGGTGCTGGCCAAGGATGGCATCAAGGTCGAGTGGCTCGGCCCCTTCCCGAATCATGCGCCGACCTTGCAGGCGGTGACGGGCGGCAGCGCAGATTTCAGCTTTGGCGGCAGCACCACGCCTGCGCTCGCCGCTATCATCGCCGGCTCGCCGCTGGTGTTCACCCAGTTCGTGGTCTACGAGCCCCGCACCACAGCGATCATCGCCAAGGACGGCTCGGGCATCGACAGGATCGAAGATCTCGTCGGCAAGTCGGTCGCGGTCAACCGCTCAGGCCTCGGCGAGTTCCTGCTGGTCGCGGCGCTCGAGAAACACAAGGTCGACCGCTCCGCGGTGAAGTTCGTCTATCTCAATCCTCCTGATGCGGCGCCGGCGCTCGCCTCCGGCAAGGTCGACGCCTGGTCGATGTGGAGCCCTGGCGTCGACATCGCCCGGCTCGAATACAAGGCGCACGACATCTTTCTGGAAGGCCGCGATCTCGAATTCCAGATCGACTACACGTCCTATCTGACCACCCGCAAATTCGCGACCGACAATCCCGCCCTCGTCCGCGCGGTGAACGACGCCTTCCGCGCCGAAGGCAAGTGGATTTCGGAGAACAGCAGGGATGCCGAGTACATCGCCCAGAAGGCGGGGAAATACAGCGATCAGGTCCGCGACCAGTTCATCGCGATGAACCGCAAATACCGGTACTTCGCGGTCAACGACGAGCGCTTCATCAGCGAGCTGCAAAAGGCAGCCGACTGGCTCGCGGCCCGCAAGGTTCTACCCGAGCCGGTCAAGGTGACCGACCATCTCGCCCAGCTCTAATAACAGGCCAACACTATGAACAAGACCGTGTCCGCCCCCTCCCTCGGCACACCCGAACCGCTCAAGACCGGCTCGCCGGAGCTGGAGGCGCTCCTTAACCAGATCGCCGAGGGCGCCAGTGACCGCGAGCGCGACCGCATTCTGCCGTTCGAGGTCATCGATCTCATTCGCCGGGCCCGCCTTGGTGCGTTGCGGCTGCCGTTGGACGCCGGTGGCGCCGGCAGCACGATCCGCGATCTCTTCGCCTTCGTCATCCGCCTCGGCGAGGCCGACGCCAATGTCGCGCATATCCTGCGCAACCATTTCAGCGTGGTCGAGCGCCTGGTGCGTTCCCCCAAGGACGAGCAGAGCCGGCAATGGCAGAAGGCGGTCGCCGAGGGCGCCATCATCGGACTTGCGACGACCGAGCTTGAAAGCCCGCGCGTCGGCAATGTCACGCCCGGGACGACGTTCACGCCCGACGGGAACGGCGATTATCTGCTGAACGGCACCAAATACTACAGCACAGGCACGTTGTACTCGGATTATGTGCTGGTGCGCGCGGCCGATCCGTCCGGTGCGACGGGCGCCACGATCGTGCCGATCGAGCGCGAGGGCATCGAGCTGGTCGATGACTGGGACGGGCTCGGACAACGGCTTACGGCGACCGGCACCACGCACTTCCGCAGCGTCAAGGTCAGGCGCCAGGAAGTGGTGTTCGACACGCCGGACGGCGGTTATGGTGTGCCCTATTCCAACACGTTTGCGCAGCTGTTTCTGACGGCGATCGTCGCGGGTATTGCGCGTGCGACGCTGCGCGATGCGACAGCCCTGGTCCGCTCGCGCAAGCGTACGTTTTACTACGCGCCCACCGAGATCCCGACCGACGATCCGCTCCTGCAACAGACGGTCGGCCAGATCGCCAGCGGCGCTTTTGCGGCCGAGACGGTGGTGCTGGCGGCCGCCGAGGCGCTCGACATTGCAACCGATGCGTTCGACGTCGGCGCGGCGAACGCTACAGAGGCGGCGCACACCGCCGCGCTGCTCTCGGCAAAGGCCAAGATCATCGCCGATGATTTCGCCATCCGAGGTGGCAGCCTGCTGTTCGATGTCGGCGGCGCATCGGCGACCAAGAAGGTCACCAACTTCGACCGTCACTGGCGCAATGCGCGCACGCTCTCTTCGCACAATCCGACCACCTACAAGGCGCGCTCAATCGGAGAATTCGAGATCAACGGCACGCCATTGCCCCCGAAGGGCTTTTTCTGAGAGAGAGCAGGCCGATCCACAGCGTCCGATGCGAGGAGCGACAGATGGGAAAGTCCGACATTCATCTGGTCAGCGGCGATGACGAGGTCGAGCATCAGTTTCGAGCCGTGATGCGGCGCCTGGCCGGCGGCGTCACCATCATCACGGCCGGCCGCGACGAGGACATCACCGGCATGACGGTGACGTCCCTGACATCGCTCAGCGCCAGTCCGCCCCGGCTACTAGTCAGCGTCAACCGGCAGGCCTCGTCCTTTGCTCGAATCGCGCGTTACAGCGTATTCGGCGTCAACATTCTGGGATCGGATCAGCAGGCCCTCGCCGGGCGCTTCAGCGACGGCAGCTTGAAGGGCCACGAGCGCTTCGACGGGATCCGATGGTCCGCGGGGACGGCCGGCGTGCCGCTGCTTGGCGACACCCTCGCAACCATCGAATGCAAGGTCGAGGAAATCATCGAACGGCACTCGCATGGCATCATCATCGGCAGCCTGTTGAGCTTCGAGCTGTCCCACGAGCTGTCGGGCCTGGTGTACTGGAACGGCCAGTACATCAGGATCACCCATGACTTCGACCTCGACCTCCTCGCCGAGATCAGCATTCCGTTGGCCCATGTCAGATAACCCGCCGGAATCGCCCAGCGGCGGGCGCTGGCAGCTTGACAGGATTGTCGCCGAGCTTCGCCTCTCGCGCGAAGAAACACACAGCATAAGGCGCGACGGAGAGGCGCGACGCGCTCCCTCGCGCGAGGCGCTTCAAGCCATTCTGGATGGCCTCACCGAGGCGCTGTTTCCGAGGCATTACGGTCAGTTCGACCTCGACGGCGAGAATATCGACTATTTCGTCGGCAATCGCCTGAGCATCGCCCTCGACGGCCTTTGCGACCAGATCCACCGCGGCGCACGATTCGTCGGTGACGAGCTGATCCCGGGCTACCGGCGCGAGGACGCGGTCGAGCTGACGCGGCAGTTCGGCGAGCGCCTGCCGGTGGTGCGTGGACTCCTGATCTCCGATCTGAGAGCCGCCTTCGTCGGCGATCCCGCAGCCAGGAACTTTCCGGAGATCCTGATCGGATATCCGGGCATGACGGCGATCATCCATCACCGGCTGGCACATATCCTTGATGGGCTCAATGCGCGCTTGATCGCCCGACTTGTCGCGGAGATCGCTCATACGAGAACCGGGATCGACATTCACCCCGGCGCCAGCATCGGATCCGGCTTCTTCATTGATCACGGGACCGGTGTGGTCATCGGGGAAACCGCAATCATCGGCGACAATGTCCGGATCTATCAGGCCGTGACGCTCGGCGCGCGCCACTTTCCAACCGACGACGATGGCCATCTGATCAAGGGCGATGCACGGCATCCGATCGTCGAGGACGACGTCGTGATTTATGCCGGCGCAACCATCCTCGGGCGGATCACGATCGGCCGAGGCGCGACGATCGGCGGCAACGTCTGGGTCACCCAGGACGTGCCGCCGAACAGCATCGTGACGCAGGCCACCGCCCGCAACAAGCAGGGTTAGGCGGCCGGCGCCTTCCAGCGCATCAGGCGGCGTTCCAGCGTCTCGAGGATCGCGTTGAAGACGAGGCCGATCACGGTAATGCCCAGGATGCCAAAATACATCTGGGGGATCAGGAAGCTGTATTGGCTGTTGATGATGAGATAGCCGAGCCCCGATTTCGCGCCGACCATTTCTGACGCCACCAGGACCAGCATCGCGGATGCGCTCGCCAGACGGATGCCGACGAAGATCGTCGGCAATGATGCCGGCAGGATCACCTTCCGGAACAACTGGCTCGGTGTCGCGCCCATCGTCCGCGCTGACTTGACCAGCAGCGGATCGACCTGGCGCACGGCTGCGATCGTATTGAGAAGTAACGGCCAAGCGCAACTATAAACCACCATGGTGACCTTCGAGAGCTCTCCGATCCCGAGGAGCAGAATAAACACCGGCAGCAGAGCCAGCGGCGCCGTGTTACGGGCGATCTCGATGATCTGGTTCAGGAAGTCGCCCAGCCGGGCGTACCATCCCGTCAGCACACCCAACGGCACGAACAGGACAATGGCGATCAGGAAGCCGCTCAGGGCTCGCAGCAGGCTTGCACCGACGTCGTCATAGAGTTCACCGCTCTGCGCGAGTTGCCAGCCCGCGGCGATCACCTCGGAGAACGGCGGCAGGAACGTCACGTCGATCAACCCGAGGCGCGGCGTCGTCTCCCAGACAGCCAGGAACACCAGTAGCAGCAGGGATCGTTGCCCGATGGTGCCGAACCATCGCACCAGGCTGCCCGTCGCGGCGGCAACCGCGCCGGCGCGTGGTCTGACCCGATCCTTCGGACTCCCCTCGGCGAGTTCCAGCAGCGTCAGGATCTCCAGATTAGACATGGGCCAACTCCTTCTTTCCTGCGCGCTCGCCGTCCGGCGCGGGCACCTGCGAGCCCTGCGCCTTCAACACTTCGTCGCGCAGCAAGGACCACACCTCGTGCCTCTCGGCGGGAATATCGACAATCTGCTTGATCCGGCCGGGGCGCGAGGTCATCACGGCCACGCGCTGGCCGAGCACGACGGCCTCGTCGATGCCGTGCGTGATGAACAGGATGGTTTTCCCGGTCCTGCGCCAGATCCGCAGCAGCTCGCCTTGCAGCGTCTCACGCGTCTGTGCGTCGAGCGCGGCAAACGGCTCGTCCATCAGCAGCACCTCCGGATCGTAGGCAAGGCTTCGCGCGATCGCAACGCGTTGCTTCATACCGCCGGAGAGTTCGTGCGGATAGCGATCGGCAAAGCCGGACAGTCCGACCAGATCGAGATAATGCAGAGCCCGCTCGCGTCGCTCCCTGGCTTTGAGACCCGCAATATCGAGCCCGAACTCGACGTTCTGCGCGGCTGTACGCCAGGGGAACAGCGCGTACTGCTGGAACACAATGCCGCGGTCGCGCGCCGGCCCCTCGATGGTGTTGCCATCGAGCAGGATGCGTCCGCTGCTCGGCGCCGTCAGTCCGCCGAGCAGATCCAGCAAGGTCGACTTGCCGCAGCCGCTCGGCCCGACCAGTGCCAGGAATTCGCCGGCACGAACATCCAGCGTGATATCATCAAGCGCGGTGAAGCTCTGCGCAGGCCCACCATTCTTGCCGCGGACCACGAACTCCTTGCGGACATGCTCGAAGCGGATCTTGGCCATGCGCAGCGGAGCCGGCAGATCCAGATAGGACGCCGCCGTGTTCGACCAGATCGTGTCGCCGCCGAACTCGGGGATCACGACGCCGCGCAAGACTGAGATCTTCGGATAAGCGTCGACGAATGTGACGTCGGTATGCCACTGGTCGGCGCGCCCGCCTCCGCGCGCGGAGTCAAGTTCGAGGATCGAGGCCGTTCCCTTGGTGGCGCCGACCGTGGGATGTGGCACCAGCTTGCCGAGCCGATGGGCAAAACGCTCCTGCTCGGCATCGTCGAGATGATTCTGGTCACGGAAGAAGATGACTTTGTGCTCGAGCAGCACCTGGTTGATCGCCGCAATCGTCCGATCCGGAAGATCGCCCGATAGCTTGATGTTCCTGATTTCGGCGCCGATACGGGCCGATCGCTTGACGATATCCGAACGCGGAATGACGTTGTCGATGTTGATTCCGTCTGTCATGTCATCTTCCCCGAGACCGCGATCCATTTGGACAAGGCTCCGCCGTTCGCCGATCGCTGCTGCGATGGCGGAGTGAAAGGCAGTGATGTTGCGATCGATCCTCTTGCGAGACCGCCGTCTGCTCTGGCGACAATCGCGTCTGGCGGGATCTTCCCCAGGGGCTGCATCGATGCAGCCCCTTGTTCAGTCACAGGATGCTAACTCAAGGACTTCGGAAATAGCTTCCAAAGTTCGAGGCCGTTAAGAAACAGACGCATCCACGATCATGGCGTGTCCAGTTGCTACTTGCACTCTGCTCTATTCTGCCGCGACGATATTCGGCGACCGCCAAACGGCCGACGCGTAAAGGGCCGGCTCGAAGTCGTCGGCGATCGGCCCGTTGATCCGCGCCTCGTGCGCCGGAAGGTCGTCAAGAAACAGATCCCTGCTGATCCGCGCCACGACGCCCGGAATATCGCGCTTGAAGCTCGGCACGTCCCCAATCGGCAGGCCGAAGCTGACGAATGCCGCGGGGTTGAACACGTGGATGTTCCGCAAGTAAGGCGCGCGGCCGGGCTCCTTCTCCAGGAATTCATGGCCCGCACCGAGATAAGGGTGTGCGCCCAGGGCCTCGTCCTGCTCGTCCGCGGTCGGAGAATAGCGGTCGCGCCATAGCAGGATCTCGTCGGAGAAGGCGGCGAGCTCAGGCCGCTTCGCCAGATCGACCTGGTAGCCCGTACCGGCGATGACGAAATCGAATGCGATGTCGCCCTGCGGCGTGGTCGCGAGCAGCCGCCGTCCGAACGGCTTGGCTGATGTCCACGGCGCTGCCAGATGAAGGTGGAAGTTGGGGAACTTGACCGCACGCGCGATTGCATCGGGCGGCGGCGTCGATCCCGCGCGACGGAAGCGAATGGCCTGATGCCAGCGCACCGCGTCCGGGAGCGCCCCGTAATTGTCGTATGCGCCCGGATATCCACGCGTCCTGATCACGGGCTCCGAGGCCACCCTGCCGCGGCGTGCAAAGAGATGCACCTCCCTCGCCCCTGCTTCGAGCGCAACTGCCGCGGCATCGAACGCGGAGGCCGCACTGCCCAGCACCGCGACCGACTTGTCGCGGAGCCTGTCGAAATCGATCGCCTCCAACGTATGCGCGTAAAGCTTCTTTGACAGATTGCGGGAGAGCACGTCGGGGACGGACGGACCGCCGTTGCTTGGGAAACCGCCGGCCAGGATAATCTTGCGGGCTGTCTCGATCCTTGCCTCACCGGCGACGTCGAGATGAAGCCGAAAATGATCCTCCGCCGGCTCGATGCGGAGAAGCTTCGCCCGGTAGCGCACCTCAATACCAAGAGTCTTGCGGTACCAATCGAGGTAGGCGGCCCAATCCACGCGAGCAATGCGATCGATCGCTTCATACGCGGCCGCGCCGTGGCGGGCCTCATACCAGGACTGGAAGCTCAGTCCGGGTAGGCCGAGCTCGGGTCCGGGCAAGCTCTTCGGCGTGCGCAGCTTGTGCATGCGCGCGCTGCTCCGCCATGGACCGGACGACGCCGCATCATGTGATGCATCGATCACCGTGACCTTGCCGATGCCGGCACGGCGCAATGCAAAGGCGAAAGCGCTTCCGGATTGCCCGCCCCCGATGATGGCGACGTTGTGGTCGACCCCGTGACGATCCGAGACCCAGTTCTGCGGATCTGGACCAATCAGACGCAAGGTCTCGCGAGCCGCCTCGTCGACATCAGACTGAAACATGTTGCACCCGGATTTGTCTGCATCAGATGCGATCAAATCGTAGAAGCCAACGGTGCTCAGTCAATGAAATGGAATTGGCTTTGTTTTGCGGCCCGAACAACGAACAGACCGCGAGGTCACGCGGTGTTGAAAGATTTGCGCCGACAGCGGCGCGAGCCAGAAGACACGACCGGCCATTCGCTCGCCAGATCGACTTTCAGTTGAGACGATCGGTTCGCGACGTTATCTACTGAATGCGCTCCCGCCGCTAGATTCATGCTCGCATCGCACCGAACAACGCAAATCCATTTCATCGACTTTTCTCACCCCGACAACATAGAGTTCGTCTCGATCAAGCCGTCTCGACGGCTCGTTGGAGATTTTGGAAAGCACGATGTCGACCGCCGGCGTCATCAGCCTTGAACGGGACACGCCCGAGCTTGCACGGACCTACGAGCAAACCGGCGTCCTCCAGTTTCACCATGGTAAATTCCTCATCGGACCGCTGGCTTTGAAGTCCGGGGATCGCGTGCTCGATATCGGTGCCGGCACCGGCCGCCTGACCGAATTCGTCGCGGGACTTGTCGGCCCGACCGGCCGCGTGATCGGCATCGACCCGCTGGAGAACCGGATCGCCATCGCGCGCCGGCGCGCCTCGGGGACGCTGACCTTCGATGTCGGCCGTGCCGAGGACCTTTCGCGCTTTGGACCCGCGGAATTCGACGCCGTCTACCTCAACAGCGTCTTCCACTGGATCGCGGACAAGCGGCAGGCGCTACGTGAGATCGAACGCGTTCTCAGGCCGGGCGGCCAGATCGGGCTGAACGTTCAGGATCCGACCAAACCTCACGAGTCGCGAACCCTGCTCCGCCAGGCGATCGAACAGGCCGGCTTCGGCGAGAGAAGCAGCGAGTCGCATCGCGTGCTCGGAGCAACCGACGAAGAGCTCAGAGCCCTGTTCGCCGAGGTCGGATTCATCGATTACCGAAGCGACCTACGCTCGCTCGTCGATCTGCACGGCGACGTGACGTCGGTGCTGGGATGGTCCGAGGCCAGCGCCTTCGGCAACTTTCTTGGCGGCTTTTCGCCGGCGGAGCGGGCAGCGATCGACGCGGCCTTTGCAGCGCTAGTCGAGGCGAGGCGTACCCCGGAGGGCCTGCGCCTGGAGCGATATCTGCGTTTCGCCTTCGCGCGAAAGCCGAGGTCGCGAACGACTCCATCCGCCTCCTAGTTTCTCCGGCAATCGCATCTGGACATTCGAACCATGAGCAATCAACGGCAGCTTGTTCTCAATCTCTTCATCTATCCCGGCGGCCACCACGAAGCCGCGTGGCGCTACAAGGGATCGTCGGCGGAACGCATCCTCGACATCACCTTTTACCAGGAGCTGGCGCAGCGGGCCGAGGCCAGTAAATTCGACGCCATCTTCTTTGCCGACGGTCCGGCCCTCGCCGACAACGTTCGCTATGCCCAGCGCTTTCGCTTCGAGCCGATCACCTGGCTGGCTGCGATTGCCGCAGTGACGAAACGCATCGGCCTCATCGCAACCGCGTCGACCACTTATACCGAGCCTTACAACCTCGCGCGCCTGTTCGCCTCGCTCGACCATCTGAGCCAGGGTCGCGCCGGCTGGAATATCGTGACGACCAGTGCGCCACAAGCAGCGCAGAACTTTGGCCTGCCCGAACACCCCTCGCATCACGAACGCTACGAGCGCGCCCGCGAATATCTCGACGTGATCTCGCGGCTCTGGGACAGCTGGGAGGATGACGCGCTCGTCAACGACCCCATCTCGGGCATTTTTGCCGATACCAACAAGATCCACACGCTCGACCATGTCGGCAAACACTTTCGCGTGCGCGGCCCGCTCAACATTTCGCGCGTGCCGCAAGGCCGGCCGGTCTATGTCCAGGCCGGCGCCTCCGACGACGGCCGTGCCTTCGCCGCCCACTTTGCGGAGGCGATCTTTACCGCGCATCAAACCGTGGACTCGGCGAAGGCGTTCTATACCGACATCAAGCGCCAGGCCCGCGCCTTCGACCGCGGTCCGGATGAGATCAAGATCCTGCCGGGCATTAGCCCTTTCATCGGCAGCACGCAGGCCGAGGCGGACCGGCTCCAGGACGAATTCAACGCGCTGATCCAACCGGAATATTCCCTGACCCAGCTGCGCCAAATGATCGGCGTCGATCTCACCGGATATGATCTCGACGGCCCCGTCCCGCGCCATCTCATCGACACCGCGAGCGCGCGCGGCGTTGCCAGCCGCTTCAAGCTGGTGGTCGACATCGTCGACCGCGAGAAGCCGACCATCCGCCAGCTGGTGCAGCGCCTCGCCGGCGCGCGCGGCCATTGGGTGATTGCGGGCACGCCGGAAAAGATCGCCGACAACATCCAGACCTGGTTCGAGGGCGGTGCGGCGGACGGATTCAACGTGATGCCGCCCTGGCTGCCCGGCGGCTTCGACGTCTTCGCCGAGCAGGTCGTCCCGATCCTGCGCAAGCGCGGCCTGTTCCGCGAGGACTACACCGGTACGACGCTCCGCGAGCATTACGGCCTGGCGCGTCCCGCCAGCATCTACTCCAACGCGGTCAAGGCGATCGCCTGACACCGCTTCCGCACTGACATCCCAACTCGAGACCAGTAAGAAGACATGAAGACAGCGTTGTTTCTCCTCTCCGGCCTTTTGGCTCTTTCCCCTTTCGCCGCCGAAGACGCCTTGGCACAGCAGCCCGCGAAGCCGGAGCTCCGGGTCGGCTTCGTGCCGGGACCGTATATCGACGAGTTCAAGATCGGCGTCGAGCCCGAGCTGAAGAAGAAGGGCTACAAGATCCGCTATGTCGAGTTCTCGACCGGCCTTGAAGCCAACAATGCGGTATTCAAATCCGAGATCGACGCCAATGTGATGCAACACACGATCTTTCTCGATTCCTACAACGAGCGGCAGAAGACCGATCTCGTCGGCATCGTCCACGTCCCCACCCCGCCGATGGGCCTCTATTCGAAGAAGCATCCGCTGGGCACGCCGATCAAGCCGGGCTCGAGCGTCGCCGTGCCGAACGATCCGGTCAATCTGCAGCGCGCGCTGTGGGTGCTGCGTGACCTCGGCCTGATCGAGATCCGTGATAGCAAGTCGGTCGACGTCACCGAGCTCGATGTCATCAAAAATCCCGGCGGCATCAAGATCGTGCCGCTCGAGGCCGCACAGGCGCCACGGGCGCTCGACGACGTCGATTTCGCCGCCGTACAGGGCAATTTCGCGATCTTCAGCGGGCTGAAGCTGACCAACGCCTTTGCGCTGGAGAAGATGACGACGCCCTACATCAACGTCCTCGCCGTGAAGAAGGCGAATGCAAACGCAGAATGGGCTCAGGACATCGTCGCCGGCTACAAATCGCCTGGGTTCAAGGCGGCAATCCAGGCCGACCGGTTCTATGACGGCTTCACTTTGCCTGATTACATGAAGTGAGCGAAGCGCATGTTCGATTTCACGCTTGAATGGGCCAGCCGCCGCACCGCCGCCGAGCGCGCGATCGACGCGCGAGCGATGACCGATAAGCTTCGTTTCCAGGAGGCTTTCGTCCTCCCGCTGGTCTTGCTGATCATCTTCCTGTTCGCACTGGGCATCGTGACAGGAGCTCATTTGAACGGACGAGCAAACCACGCTTTGCCGTATCTCGTGTCGGGGGGCATGGGTATGCCCATGCTCTATCCCGCATCGGAGTCCTGTCGCAGGCCATCGAACCTCGGTTCCCTGCCGCGGCTCCGGCAGGCTGAAGTGCTTGCGCTACTGACGGCCGACTAGCGGCAAGACTATGCCTTCCATGCTTTCGGCGCGGCGATGGATATCAAAATCATCCATCTCAGCCGAGCATCGTGGAATTTTCCAGCCGCGCTCGCGACGACGCCAGCATGATTCAACCAAACTGATTCCGACGAGTGTGTCGCAATGTTCAATTCCACCCCTGCCGTGATAGCTTTTCCGGGTTCTCGTCCTACACCGTCGTCCGGAGTGAATATGAGCTACGTCATCTCGCTGCATTCAGGCTTCGCTCGTTTGATCGAACAGGCACGTGGATGGTTCCCGCGCTCGCTGCGACCACGGACAGGCGGCTCGGATAACACGCAGGACGATCTCTACGAGATCTTCCTGTTCGGGCCCCACGGCTGACGCCCGGCAACGCGTCCAACTTTTCATCAAACTGAGGTTTATGACATGACCGACGCTGCGTTGCAGCTCGCCGAGACTGGCCGCCGCCTCGACGCCATCGACCGCAAGATCCTGACGGTGCTTCAGGAGGATGCTTCGCTCTCGGTGGCCGAAATCGGCGACCGGGTCGGCCTGTCGTCCACGCCCTGCTGGAAGCGCATTCAGCGGCTCGAAGCCGACGGTGTCATCCTCAAGCGCGTTGCGCTGGTGGACCAGAACAAGATCGGCCTCGGCCTTTCGGTGTTCGTCTCGGTGGAGAGCGCGGATCACTCCGACGTCTGGCTGAAGCGTTTCGCCTCAGCAGTCAGCGCAATGCCAGAGGTGATGGAATTTTACCGGATGGCCGGCGACGTCGACTACATGCTGCGCGTCGTCATTCCGGACATGCCGAGCTACGACGTGTTCTACAAGAAGCTGATCCACGCCGTCCCGCTCAAGAACGTCACCTCGCGCTTCGCGATGGAGAAGATCAAGTCGATCACGGCGCTGCCGGTGCCGCCGATTGCCGTGGAATAAGAGCCAACAAAAGACGAGCCAATTCCACGCGACGAATTGACAGATCGCGAACCGAGGCATCCTTAGACGACGGCGCCGTAAATCCTCTCGTTTCTGGTTGGATTGGAGTGCGTGGTGAGATTTGGCGCTTCTATCTGCGCACTACTGCAATCGCCCGCCGCTACGCCACATGTACCCGATCTCAGACATTCGTATCGTAGCGCCTGCTGAGCGCTTCGATCCACCTTTGAACGCCTGCTCACACTGGCTTTGACGGGATTTTTCTTGATCTCCCAGTGCACACGCCACTATCTAATCTATTGAAGGACTTTAATTCTCGCTCCGGTCCATCATGGGCGCCACGGCTTCCAACGTCACTGATCTCGTCGGCACGAGCAATCGCATCGAAGGCCGTGTCTGACCTATTCCGTTTCACCCAAGACCGCGCTACCGACGCAAGCTTCGCGCGTATTCTCGATCGCCAGCATGCCGTTCTCCAGCGCTCGGCTCTCTGCAGAATGTCTTTTCAATTTGGTGATGCGCCGCGCGACATAATGCGCCTGAGAGGACCGTCTCGACGCCGAACTCGGGTTGACGCGCGAATGAAGCGGCAATCGTTGCGCTGTTCGGTCACGGGCAAACCCAGATCGGGCGCGTTCGCAATGAAAACAAAATGACCATCGCGTCCACTGCCCCGCCCCCGACGCTTTTGTTGTCTGTCCCATGTGAAATTTGGAATGGCCAGGTCCCTTTGTTTCGCTTCTCCTACGCGGAAACGCTGATCGTGCCGTAACGCTTTCGCGAAACGGTGACCTGATCGCGCATCAATCATCAGGGGCTCTTCATGACCGCACGTTTCCCAATGTTCTCGCTCTCCCGGCGCCGCCTCCTCGCTGCGGCCTCCGTGATTGCAGCAGCGACCGTGACGGCAACGGCGGGCCTCTCTCCGGCGCGAAGTGCCGGCGCTCCACCGAGCGGCGGCGACATCACCTTCCTCATCGACTCGCTCGGCAGCACCTGGATTCCGAACAACAGCGCAATCTCCAGCTTCCAGGGCCACATCTGGGGCCACGTGACCGACAAGCTCGTCTATGTCGATGCCGACGGCAAGGTCAGCCCCTGGATCGCCGAAAGCTGGGAGCAGAACGGCGAGGCCACACAGTTCACCCTGCGCCTCAAGAAGGGTGTGACCTTCTCCGACGGAACACCGCTCGACGCGTCAGCCGTGGTCGCCAATCTCGACATCTGGCACGCAGGCCGGCGGAACGAGGGGATCAATCCGATCGGCCTCTTCCCGAAGACTTACGACCACGCCGAGGCGGTCGATGCAGCCACCGTGAAGGTTGTCTTCAAGGCGCCGACGCTCGGGTTTATCCCGACGCTCGGCTATCACGGCTCGATCCTCATCTCCCCGAAAACGATCGCGCAGCCCGCCGCCCAGCAGGCTGATCTGGCCAAGACATCCGGCAGCGGCCCGTATGTGGTCGCTTCCTGGAAAGAGGGCGACTTCGTCAAGCTGGTCAAGCGCAAGGACTACAATTGGGGGCCGGCAGCCGTCGCCCACACCGGTCCGGCCTACCTCAACTCGATCACCTACAAACTGGTGACCGAGCCGTCGCTGCGGGTCGCCGCTGTCCAGTCGGGACAGGCCGATGTCGCCTACAGCCCCTCACCGCAGGAACTGAAATCGCTCAAGGAAGCGGGCTTCACGATCGCAACCCCGCGCTATCTCGGTTTCGTCAACGGCCTCGCGATCAACACCAAGCTGGAGCCGTACAATGACGTGAAAGTGCGCCAGGCTCTTCAAGCCGGCATCAACCGGAAGGAGATCATCGACACCGTCTATACGCCCGACTGGAAGCTGGCGACGTCCTTCATCCAGAGCAACGTGCCGGGTGCAACCGACCATAGCGAGCTCCTGGCCTACAATCCCGGCAAGGCGGAGAAGCTTCTCGACGAAGCCGGCTGGATCAAGGGTGCTGGCGGCATCCGGACCAAGGACGGCAAGCAGCTGTCGCTGACGCTCCACTCCAACCCCTATCTTGCGACGGCAAAGTCGATCGACGAGCTCATCGCCCAGCAACTCGGCAAGCTCGGCTGGAAGGTCACCATTCGCGCCTACGACGTCGTGACGTTCGGCGAGAAGGTCCGGTTCGGCGGGCCGGCCGTGCCGGCCTACGAGGTGACGCGCAGCTTCATCGACGCCGGCACGGTGGCCAGCATCCTCACCGACGCCAACAACGGCGAGAACTGGTTCAACCTCGGCGACAGCGACAAGAAGCTCAATGAACTGCGCGACAAGATCGCCGGCGCTGCCTCTTTCGGCATTCGCAATCCGCTGCTCGACCAGTTGCAGACCTACGTTCTCGAGCAGGGCTATTTCATCCCGCGCACGCAGATCGTCCAGCGAATCTACGTGCAGTCCCCGAAGCTCAAGGGGGAGGTCTACAACGGCATCGCCTACGCCAGCTATTACACGGCAACGATCGGCGAGTAATCCGCAGTGCAAACAAGCAACGTGAGGAGGCGACCGGCATGAGAAGCGCCTACCTGTCCTATGCCGCGAAGCGCTTCGCCCAAGCCGTCGTCGTTATCCTGCTGGCTTACGTCTTCACCTTCGTCGTCGTCAGTATTTTGCCTGGTGACCCCATCACCAACGTGCTGCGCGACCCGCAGAATGGATTCAGCGAGGATCAGATCAAGGAGATCATCGCCGCCCAAGGCCTGGACCGGCCAATTCCGATCCAGCTGTGGGCGTCCTTGTCCAACTTCATGACCGGCGACCTCGGCCTGTCGATGCGATCCAACCGGCCTGTGACAACTCTGATCGCCGAGGTTCTCCCTTCGACACTGATCCTTGCATCCGCAGCTTTCGCCATCGCGCTGCTGCTGGCGGCCACGATCGCCTACGGCACCCAGTTCCTTCCGAAACGGTTCGGCCAGGGCTTGCTGCGTGGCTTCCCATCGTTGTTCCTGTCGGTGCCGAACTTCGTGATCGGCCTGGTGCTGATCCACATCTTCGGCTTCCAGCTCGGGTTCTTTCGCGTAATCGCGCCGGACAGCTTCTGGGCGACCTTCTTCGCCGCGGTCGCGCTCGGCATCCCCATCTCCGCACGGATCACCGAGGTGCTGATCGCGAACCTCGACAACGAGTCCGAGCAGGAATACGCCGCCGTTGCGCGCAGCCGTGGGCTCGGGCAGATGCGCCTCTTTGCCAAGCACCTGCTCAAGCCGTCTTCGCTCCCGGTCATCACCGTCATCGCACTCGCCATCGGTGAGCTGCTCGGCGGTTCGCTGATCACCGAGACGGTGTTCGGACGCACCGGCATCGGCAGCCTGGTGCAGCGTTCGGTGAGCACGCAGGACCTGCCTGTCCTGCAAGCGGTCGTCTCGCTTGCGGCAGTGGTGTTCGTGCTCGTCAATTTGATCGCCGACCTCGTCTACCCGCTGCTGGACCCGCGCGTGAAGCTGATCGGCGGTCGCAAGGTCCGCCCGACCACCGCCGACGAGAGCTCCACCAATCTTTCCCAGGCGGTGACGCCATGACTGCCGTCTCCGTCTCGCCGGCCTCGCGCATCACGGCGATCAGCCGGCTGACAGCCCTTCGCGTGCCGCCAACCGTCGCGCTCGCATTCGCGGTCATCCTGATCGTAATCGCCTGGTCGCTCGCGCCGAGCTTGTTCACGAGTCATGATCCCGCCAGCGGCGTCCCCGCTGACAAGCTGCTCAGCCCCAGCGCAGCGCATTGGTTCGGCACCGATCACCTCGGTCGCGACCTCTATACCCGTGTCGTCTATGGCACGGCCTCCTCGGTGACGAGCGCGCTCATCGCGGTCGTCATCGCCGCGGTTGCCGGCGGGCTCATCGGCCTCCTGGCCGGCTTCCTCGGCGGCTGGGTGGACATCGTGCTCGCCCGCCTGGTGGATGTGCTGCTGGCGATCCCGAACTTCCTGCTGGCGGTCATCGTCGTCACCGCGATCGGTTTCGACACCACGAACGCTGCGGTTGCGACCGGCGTCTCGGCGGTCGCCGTGTTCGCGCGGGTGATGCGCTCGGAAGTGATCAAGACCCGGCAGGCCGTTTTCGTCGAGGCGTCGTTCCTGATGGGCGGCTCGCGCTGGCACATTCTGTTGCGGCACGTGCTGCCGAATGCATCGCGCTCGGTGCTCCCGCTCGCGGTGCTGCAGTTCGGCCTGTCGATCCTGGTGATCGCCAGCCTTGCTTTCCTCGGCTACGGCGATCCGCCTCCCGCCTCCGACTGGGGCCTGCTGATCTCGATCGGCAAGGACTACCTCAAATGGCCGTGGCTGGTGTACGCCCCCGCCTTCGTCACGATCGCGACCGTCCTCTCCGCAAACAGGATCAGCCGATGGCTCCGCAAGACAGACTGACCGCCACGTTCACCCGCGCCGACCGCGTCGCGCCGACGCCGCTGCGGTCGATTCCGCAGCTCCGGGTCGACGGCCTGTCGGTCTCCTATGGGCCGCACGAGGTCGTAACCAACGTGAGCTTTGAACTCGGCCGCGGCGAGAGCCTCGCCCTCATCGGAGAGTCCGGTTCCGGCAAGTCGACGATCGCCCGCGCGGTGCTGCGGCTGCTCCCCAGCGGCGGGCACGCCACCGGCCGCGTCGCGTTCGACGGCCAGGAGGTGCTCGGGATTTCCGAGCGCGGCTTCCGGCCGCTGCGGGGACGAGCCATCGGGTTCGTCCCGCAGGACCCCGCCAACTCACTCAACCCGGTGCGGACGATCGGTGCCCAGGCGCAGGAGGCGGCTGCGCTGCTCGACGAGCCCGACAAGGCGATCCGCAAGCAGCTCATCCTGGAGACGTTCGCCCAGGTTGGGCTCGACACCCCCCTGCGTGTCTACGACTCCTACCCGCACCAGCTGTCCGGCGGCATGCTCCAGCGCGTGCTGATCGGCCTTGCGATCCTGCCACGGCCGGCACTGCTGGTCGCGGACGAGCCGACCTCCGCGCTCGACGTCACGATCCAGAAGCGGATCCTCGACCTGCTCACGCGGCTGCAGCACGATCTCAAGATCAGCCTGCTGCTCATCACGCACGACCTTGCGATCGCCGCCGAGCGAGCGGACTCGCTCGTGGTGCTCAAGGACGGCGTCATCCAGGAGGCTGGCCGGACCGCCTCCGTCTTCTCCTCGCCGGCGTCGGCCTACGCAAAGAAGCTGCGCGCGGATGTCCCGGCCCTCAACCCCGACCGTTACGCCGCACTGCGCGACACGGGCTTCCGTTCCCTCAAGACCGGCCAGGCACCGAAGATCGAGGTCAGCGCCGTCACGAAGACCTTCACAGTCGACGGCAAGGCGCTGACGGCCGTCGACGATTTGTCGTTCAGCGTCCCTGCTGGCACCACGCACGCGCTGGTCGGCGAATCGGGCTCGGGCAAGACCACGACGGTTCGGCTGCTGCTTGGACTGGAGGGACCCGACACCGGGAGCATCTCGGTCGCAGGCGAACAAATCACCGGCCGCTCGCCCGAGGCACTGCGGACGGTGTGGCGCCACCTTCAGCTGGTCTACCAGAACCCCTTCACCTCGCTCGATCCGACCTGGACGATTGAGCGGCTCGTGCGCGAGCCGCTCGATCGATTCAAGATCGGAACGCGAAAGGAACGGGATGAGCGCGTCCGCGAAGCGTTGGCCAATGTCGGACTTGGCGAGCACCTGCTCTCCCGCAAGCCCGGAGCCCTGTCAGGTGGCCAGCGCCAGCGCGTGGCCATCGCCCGGTCGCTGGTCCTCAAGCCCGACGTGATCGTGCTCGACGAACCCACCTCCGCGCTCGACGTCAGCGTCCAGGCCGGCATCGTCGAAGTCCTGCTCTCGCTACAGGCTACTCTGGGCCTGACCTACGTGTTCGTGTCTCATGACCTGGCGCTGGTGCGTCAGCTCGCCCACACCGTCTCCGTGATGCATCGCGGACGCATCGTCGAACACGGGACCGTCGCCGACATCTTCGACAACCCTCAGCAGCCCTATACGAGGTCGCTGCTGGCGTCGATCCCGTCGGGTGGCAACGATGTCGCACACATGCGCACGCGCGCCTTCGGTTGATCATGACCGCGGATTGAATAAGCCGCGGAAGGCCCCTGCCCGCTCAGTTCTCATCATCCAGTGCGAGCACGGCAAAGCTCGCGAGCCAGTGCTCTCCCATGTAGTGACCGGCGATATGGGGGAGGCCTGCGGCCAGATGCTCGCGCGCCGCTTCGTGAGCAACGACGCGGCGGGGGTCGCCTGCCGGCAAGGCGTCGCCGAGAGAGCGCCAGCACCAGGCGCGGCTGAGATTGAGTCCGTCGAGATGAGCGATCTTGCCGTCGGTGCGATCGGTGACCGTCGCAGGCTTGAACAGCGTTGCCGGCCGCTGTTCGACCAGCCGCGGCAGAAACCGATCGAACCAGGGCAGGAACGCGTCCGGAGGCAACAGCCGCCGCATGCATTCGGCCTCGATAAGAGCCGAGGACTGGAAGTCGTCGCCGCTCGGCTCCCCCCAGGCGGGGCAGTCGGTGTCCTCACCATACCAGCGCTGGCCAGTCTCGTGCAGCAACCTGGCGAGCGCTTCATCCTTTTTGATGCCGGCGTAGTCTGCCGCCATCCGCAGGCCAAACGCCGTATTGAAATGCGTGCCGACGCGTACGGGATAGAACGCCAACGGCAGGAAGTCGCGAAAGCGTTGCGCGATGACCTCGGCCAGCGGCGCGAGATTGCGGCTCCAGCGATCGTCAGGCTGGAGCGCCAGTTCAGTCGCGAGCTTCAGGAGCCAGGCCCAGCCATACGGCCGCTTGAAGCCGCGGGCAGTCGGGCGGGCGAAGTAAGCACGTTCGGCGGCGACCTTCTCGGGCACGAATTGCGTATCGAAGAGAGCGCGGATGTCGGAAGCTGCCGCAAAGTCGGGAAACCTGCGCAGCAGTCGCGCCAGCATCCAATAGCTGTGGACGCAGGAATGCCAGTCATAACTGCCGTAGAAGATCGGATGCAGCTGGCTCGGCGTGCGGGCATCCGCAGGTTCAGCCAGCGCGTGGTCAACGTTATTGGGATATTCGCGCCCGACATGGCTGAGCGCGATGTTGGCAAAATGCGAGGCATGTTCGCGGGTAAGACGGGGCGTGGTCACGGCTTGGCCTTTCCAGTGTTCCGGCCGATCAATGTCTCGATCAGGCGCGGCAGGAGGTAGATCGGAAATTGCGTCGCGGCGAAGTATAGCGCCATGCGTGGCGAGGCGGCAGCACCCAGCGCCGACCAGACCAGGCCGACATTACGGTTGCCGAGGATGAGCCCGACGGTCAGCCGCTGGCCCAAATTGCCCGGCAGCAGCACGGCACCAGCTGCTTGAAGGGCGATATTGCAAGCGAAGGCGAGCCCGAGGCAGAGCATGGCGGCCTGCACATCTGCCGCGATCTGCGCGCGAATGCCAGCCATCGTCGCCACCGCAAAGACGAGAAGCGCCGCGACGATGATCCCGTCGACCATCCCGCCATGGGCCGCCAGCACCGGGGCTGCATGCCGGCGGACCAGGAAAGCCACCCCTTCGGCGCCGCCAATCAATAGCGCCAGACGAAGCGCGAGCTCGAGCGCGCTGATCTCGAGCCCGCCGAACCAGCCTGCAAGAAGCGGCACGGTGACCGGAGCCAGCACCATGGACAACACCGTCACCACGAGCGGCACCGCACCGTCGAGCCCGAGCATGCGTGCCACTGCTGCCGTTCCGCTCGATGGCGGCGCCGAGACGGCGAGCACCGCCGCAAGCGCGATCTCCGGACCAAGGTTCAAGGCGTGACCGGCAACACCGATCACGAGCGGACAGGCCACCATGACGACAGCCGGCAAGAGCACGGAAAGCGATGGCCGTCGCAGCGTTGCGACGACGGCCTGACTGTCGATCCGCAACAGCGTTCCCAGCACGATCAGGAAGATCGTGATTGGCATCAGGGGGTGAGCGAGGTCCGCAAGAGCCGGAAAGGCCAATCCAAGCAGGACGCCAAGCGCCAGCAATGTCGGTCCGCGCGGGATGAAGTGCAGGAGTGAGGATCGCATACGCCGCGCCCAATCATGTCGTCTTCGCCAGAAGACCACACCCCGCATCATTCTTGAAATCGATTGTTATTATATCTATCATCGTTCAAATGAATTTGGTTTCCGTCGACCTCAACCTCCTGGTCGCCTTCGAGGCGCTGATGGAGGAACGCCATGTGACCCGCGCCGGCCAGCGCATCGGCCTGGCGCAACCGTCCATGAGCAGCACGCTGACGCGGCTGCGTGCGCTGTTTGGCGATGAGCTCTTCGTGCGCTCGGCCTCCGGCATGCAGCCGACGGCCAAGGCGCTGGCGCTGGCGCGGCCGATCAGCGACGCTCTGGGGCAGATCAGGGGCGTGCTCGAACCGACATCAGCCTTCAATCCGGCAACAGCCCGCCATCGCCTGTCTATTGCGGCGACCGACTATGGCGACCTCGTCGTGGTGCCGCGACTGGTCGAGGCGTTGCGGCGGGAGGCGCCTGGTATCGATCTCGTGGTGCGCCCCATCATTGATCCGGCCGCGAGTGTCGCAAGCCTGGAACACGGCGATGTCGACGCGCTGATAGGTGGCCATCTTCCCGCTTCCCCGCGCATCATCCGATCCACGCTTTTCACGGAGAGTTTCGTCTGCATTCGCGACGCCAAACGCGCCAAACTGAAAGCCCGTCTCACCAAGGACGATTACACGCGGCTTCCGCATGTGCTGTTCTCCTCCGCCGGCGGCGACGGGCTTCCCGGCGCAATCGACACGATGCTGAGCCGGCACGGACGCAAGCGCCGGACCGCAATCACGCTCGCCCATGTCGTCGCGGTGCCGTTTGCCGTCGCCGGCACCGATCTCGTGGCAACCATGGCCGAGCGCGTCGCGCGCCGCTTCGCGACAGCCGCCGGCGTATCTGTCGTTCCGATTCCCTACGATGTGGAGCCATTCACCATCGACCTTCTCCACACGCGCCGCGCCATGGCCAATCCGGCGCTGCGCTGGTTCATCGAACTGGTCAATCGCGTCTGTGGGACGCTGTCGCGATCGGCGGGCCGGCAGCAGGCTGCTATTTCCGCTCAATCAGCTGCGCGATCTCCCAGACATGGCCTGAGGGGTCGGCAAAGGACGCAGTTCGTCGCCCCCACGGACGGTCGATCGGGCCATTGAGCAGATCGACGCCAATCTCCCGCAGGGCTGAACAGACCTGGTCGACGTCGACGACCCTGATCGTCAGGAGTGCGCGCGCCCCTGCGGAGGACTGCGCGACACGCAGCGGCTCGACAAGCGGCGGTGCCTGAGACGCGTCGAGAAGATTGACCAGGAGCCCGCCAAATCGAAGCACGGATGAGACCGCATCCTCCCAGACCGTCTCGGACGCGAAAACCTTGGCGTAAAACGCTTTCGACGACGCAATGTCATCGACGAACAATGTGATGACTTCAACTTCGCTTGGCAGACCATTGACCATGTCGCCCTGCTCCTCACCGTTGCTGCGGCAGCCTGCACAAGCGTGACAAGCCGCCTGCCGCTATATCTCACGATGTTAGAGCATGGCGCAATTCGGCTAGCCGGGTCATCGGCCCGGCTCGGAAGCCTCGATCCCTAATTGAATAGATCCGGTTCCGCCTCGGTGATCCAGTCCCACAACGGCTGGAAGCTGAAATAGCCGCCCTTGTGCGTTCCGACCTGCCGCGAGGTCAGGCTGGCGATCTCGTGCGGGATCGGCTTTGGCGTTCCGGCGGCTTCCGCAAGCAGCTGGGCGCGCGCAGCATTGTCCATGGCGATGTACCACCAGGCGGCAGCCTCGATGGTCGGTCCGACCGTGAGCAGGCCGTGGTTCTGCAAGATGGCCGCCTTCTTCGATCCCAGCGCGTGCGCGATCTTGCGGCCCTCTTCCGCCTCCAGCACGACGCCGGAGAACGGATCGAACAGCACGTGATCCTCGTAGAAGGCGCAGGAGTCCTGCGTCAGCGGATCGAGCAGGCGGCCGAGCGCCGACCAGGCCTTGCCATAGGTCGAATGGGTGTGCGCGGCCGCGATCACCTCAGGATGCGCGGCGTGGATCGCGGAGTGAATCACGAAGCCGGCCTGGTTGATCGGCTTGACCGATCAGGATGTTGCCATCGTGATCGACGAGCTGAAGGTCGGAGACCTTGATCTGACTGAAATGCTTGGACAGCGGATTGATCCAGAACCGCTCGGGGAACTCCGGATCGCGCACGGTGACGTGGCCTGCGAGCCCCTGATCGAAGCCGTAGCGCGAGAACAGGCGGAATGTTGCGGCAAGCCGCTGTTTGCGGTGCAGCCGCTCTTCCTCGAACGTCGCGGCCGGCGTGCGCTCGACCAGAGAGTATTTCTTGGGCTTCTCGACGACCTTGTTCATTGCTGCGGTTTCCTTCTCTAGTACTCGAGATTCTTGTCGAAGACGTCGGCCAGCGCCACGCCATGCGCATAGGCATCGAGGTTGACCAGCGTCTTGTCGGCCAGCCGCTTGGCATCCTCGCCACCCGTCCATGACACATGCGGGGTCAGGACGACCTTGGGATGGCGATAGATCGGATCGCCCTCCGGCGGCGGCTCGGGATCGGTGACGTCGAGCGTCGCGCCGGCAATCCGCCCCTCGTCGAGCGCCTGCAACAGCGCACTCTGATCGACGATCCGCCCACGCGCGACATTGATTAGGTGCAGCGACGTCTTGGCCCGCGCCAGCACATCGGCGTTGATCAGACGCGCGGTCTTGGTCGTCGCCGGCAGAGCAAGGACGAGATGATCGGAAACCGCGACCAGTTCCTCGATGCTATCAACCGGCTGGATGCCCGGAAGGACATATGGCCAGGCCGAGCGCCTGAGAACCCTGATGTTGACACCGAACGGCTTGGCCCGCTCGGCGACTGCGCGGCCGATCGCGCCGAAACCGGCAATCCCGATCGTCTTGCCGGTGAGCGAGCCCAGCGGACTGATCTTCCACTGCTCGCGGCTGCTCGGCCGGATGTCATGGATGCGCTTCTCGAAGCCGAGAATCGCCGCAAGGACGTATTCCGCGATCGGATCAGCCGAGATGCCGCGGCCGACCGTGACCACGGGACCGTCGAGCAGCCACGCCGGAAAGAAATCGACTCCCGTCGATGCGGTCTGGATCCAGTGCAGGCCAAACGGCCAGCCGGCCGGCTTCTCCGCAGGCGCCTTGTGCCAGCCCACGAGCGGCCGCGTCAGCAGCACGTCGGCTTCGGGAGCAACCTCCCAGGGCGCGCGATCGGCGGAATGATCGATGATCAGCGGGCGCGACCAGTGATCGACCAGCGCCGCACGAATGTCCGGGCCAAGCTGATTGACGATGATCGGCGATCGCACGCTGGTGGAGGCGCGCTGGTTTTCAACTCGGGGAGTGTTCATGTCACGCAGTCACGATGGCAACGATCCGGATATGCTAGGCGTTTGCGGCAAGATAGTCCTTTCAAAGATGACGGGTGTCTTGCAACAAGAGGACGACGCGCTTCGGCAAGACAAAAGGATTTGTCTCTGGAGCCCTGGCGCCTCTGCGGGGGCTCGCGCCCGACGCGGCAAAGGCTCGAACCCGAGCCCTGCTGATTAAGAGCCAGTTGGTCCCATCCCAGGACGTCGCGTCATTGATCGACTAGGTCGCAGTTAGCTGCGTGAGTGCAAAGAAGCTGCGCTTTCCGCGACCAATCCGCCTGCTGAAAAACGCCTGCTCACATTGGCCTGCGCAAATTTTTTTCTCGATCTCCCGGTGCATACGTCATGCACACGCCGCCCCTTAACTGATTGAAACAATCTAACCCTCGCTCCAATCCATCACGGGCCACTTTCTAACAACAGCGAAGAAGAGCGAGCCCTGTCCAACGTGAACCGCTCGATGCCGCAGTCGGTCGTCGCGGCGCTTCCTGTTCAGGAGTCGAATCCAACGGAGTGACCTCGTGGAACTCGAATACCTCACGCAGGAGGGCGTTTCCGCGCTGGCGCAGCACAAAGCTTAATTTCGCGACAGCAGGGCATCACTGATCTTCTCGGCCGCCATGATCACGGGAATGTTGGTATTGGCCGTCGGCAGCCGCGGCATGATCGAAGCATCCGCCACGAAGATATTGTCGCTGCCGATCACCAGCCCTTCCGGGGCGACCACCGCTTTCGGGTCGGATGGATCGCCCATGCGGCATGTCCCCACGGGGTGCCAGACGCCGAACACGCTCTGTCGCACGAAGGCTTCCAGCGCGCGGTCGTCCGCCAGCGTCGCCTGGAAGGCCGTGCCGTTGAGCAGCACAAGGCGGATCAAGAGCTGCCTGAGGCCCGCGGGCACGTCGAGCATCGGGCCGAGGATGGAGGCGACGATTCGGTTGGCCGTGCCATACCGGCTCAGCCGCTTGATGCGCGGGGAATAGGAGGCCGGGAAGAAATCGGCCGCCTCGGGGTTGAGCGCGGAATGAACGATAAGCTTCGCGAGCAGCCGGACCGACGCAACCATCCGCTCGAGATCGCGATCGTCGGACAAGAGGTTGAGATCCACGACCGGATAGGTTCTGGGATCGGGCGTCGCCAAGGTGAGCGAGCCGCTCGAATACGGCCGGTTGCACCAGAGGAAGTAGAGCCCGAGCCGCGTGCCCAGCGCGTGCCAGCCGCCACGGGCCGAGGCCGTGATGTACATGTCGGAAGCATCGCAGCCCTGATGTCCCGACGAGAAGCGCATCGCCGCGAAATTGGGACGCCGCCGGGCAAGCGGCAACCGCAACCGCCGCGGCAAATATTGACAGAAGGTCAGCGCGGGATGATCGCGCAGATTGCTGCCGACGCCGGGCAGATCGATCGCCACGGGAATGCCGAGCGCTTGCAGCGCCGCACCCGGGCCGATGCCCGCCCGCATCAGGATCGCCGGCGATTGCAGCGCGCCTGCGGTCAGGATCACGCGGCCGGCGGCGACGGCGAGCTTCTGCCCGCCCCGCGCGACCACGACGCCCGTCGCGCGGCGGCCATCGAGCTGGAGTTGTTCGACCTCGCTGTCCGCCCAAATGATCAGGTTCGGCCGCGCGCGCGTTGCTGCGTCGAGATATCCGGTTGCGGTCGAGACGCGCCGGTCATTGCGATTGGAGAAGGCCGGCGGAAAGATGCCGTCCTCGAACTCGCCATTCTGGTCCTTTCGGAACGGCAGGCCGGTCGCCGACAACGCTTCGCCGACGGCGTGGCCAAACGGCGGCATCGCCTCGCGCGCGATGCGGCGGATCGGGATCGGGCCGTGCTTGCCATGCAGCGGGCCGTCGAAATCCAGATCAGTCTCGAGCTTGAGGAAGTACGGCAACACATCCGCCCAGCCCCAGCCCCGGGCACCGAGATCGCGCCACTCGTCATAGTCGCGCGGCAGGCCGCGATTGGCCGATTGCACGTTGATGCTGGAGCCACCGCCCATCACCCGGCCCTGCTCGTAGGCGCGGACGACCGGCTTGCCCTCGGCATTGCGGCCGGCGGCCGCTGACAGGCCCGGCCAGATGTATTTGTCGCCGAAGAACAGCGTCATCGGATAGCTGTCGAGTATTTCCGGCGGCGTCGCCTCGGGCGGCGTGTCCATCCCGGCTTCGATCAGAAGCACGCGACGGCTTCCGTCTGCGGAAAGCCGATTGGCGAGCACGCAGCCCGCCGACCCGCCGCCGACGATCACGTCGTCGAAATGCAGCCCATCCATTCCCGTCTCATCGCGCAATTCGATGGATCGGCGCGGCCACGAATGCGGCCGCGCCGATTTGGCTCAGCGGAAGTTACCCTTGGTCTCGGGGATCACGACCGCCCCGATCAGGTAGATCACGAACACGCCGACCGCGAAATAAGCCAGCGACATCGGGATCTCCGCAGGGCTGCCGCTCACCAGCGAGACGAAGGTCGGCATCATGCCGCCCAGCGCGAAGCCGATGTTCCAGGACAGGCCCGTTCCGCTCGCGCGCAACGCGGTCGGAAAACGCTCGTTGAGGAAGATCAGCACCGGCGCATAGCCGGCATTGCCGATGAAAGCGATGGCGAGCGCATAGAGCGTGATTTGCGTCGTGTCCTTGGTCGCCGCGAGATTGAGATAGCACAGCGGCAGCAGCACCGCGGCCAAGACACCGATGATGAGGAACGTCTTCTTGCGGCCGATACGATCGCTCAGCGCGCCGACCAGCACCGCGGAGAAGAACGCCGACACGCTCGCACCCATCAGGATCAACGACGAGGTCTGGTTCGGGACCGCATTGATGACTTTCAGGAAGCTCGGCAGGTAGCCCGAGGTCAGGTAGTAGCCGGCGCCGCCACCGAAGGTGATGAGAAGGTTGACCAGCAGCACGCCGCGATATTCGCCGGAGAACACGTCCCTGACCGGCGCCTTCGAGACCTTCGCCTGCTTCTTACCCTGCTGGCGCTTGAGCTCCTTGAAGTAAGGCGACTCCTCGAGGTTGCGGAAGATGAACCAGCCGAGCAGCGAGCTCAGCAACCCCGAGAAGAACATGAAGCGCCAGCCCCATACCGCGAAGGCATCGCCGGGGAAGATCGAGGACGTGATCAGGAAGATGAAGGACGCGAGCAGCGCACCGATGCCGGCGCCACCGCCGCCGACCAGACCCGACATCGCGCCGCGCCATTGCGCCGGCACCGACTCGGTGCCGATGGTGTGGGTGGAGGCCACGACGCCGCCGACGAAGATGCCCTGCACCAGACGCAGGATCAGGAAGAGGATCGGCGCGATCACGCCGACCTGGGCGATGGTCGGCAGCAGGCCGAACGCCGCCGTGCTGATGCCGACGCCGATGATGGCGATCAGCATGGCCTGCTTGCGGCCGTGCACGTCGGCATAATGCCCGAACACCGCCGAGCCCAGCGGCCGCATCAGGAGCGTCACGGCGAAAGAGCCGTAGACCGCAGCCAGCGACAGCGCTGGGTTGCTCGACGGAAAGAACAGCGCGCCGACGACCGGCGCCACGTAGAGCAAAATGAACAAATCGAACAGATCCAGCGCCCATCCGAGCACCGATGCGATGATCGCATTGACCATCTGCTTGTTATCCGCCGACGCCTGTGCGCCCGCGGCCGGCATATCCATCTCAGCCATGCTGTTTTACCTCCCCCGTTTTGATAGAGCCGCGGTTCGCGTCATTGCGACCCGCGGCAGTTTTGTCGCGCATCAGCGCCCGGTGAACTTCGGCGGACGCTTGGCGTTAAAGGCTTCGACGCCTTCCTTGAAGTCTTCCGACTGCCGCAGGCGGCTGTAGCAATGGCCTTCGAGCTCGATGGCGATCGCGAGCGTCGAATCCTCGGTGTCGTTGAGCAGCTTCTTGGCGGTGCGCTGTGCCAGCGGCGAGAAAGTGCGGAGCTCGTCGACCAGCTTGTCGGTCGCCTTCTCCAGCTCGGCATCCGGCACACACTCCGTGGAGATGCCCCAGTCGAACGCCTGCTTGGCCGAGATACGCTTGGAGCGCATCACGATGTCCTTGGTGCGGGTGATGCCGACCATCTTCTGCAAGCGAGCCGAGCCGCCCGAGCCCGGGATCTGGCCGAGCTTCTGCTCCGGCAGCGCGTACTGCGTGGTCTCCGAGGCAATGCGGAAGTCGCAGGCGAGTGACAGCTCGAAGCCGACGCCGAAGCAATAACCGCGGTTGGCAACGATCACGGGCTTGGCGCAGCGCGCCGGCGCGGCGATGTTCCAGGCGAGCTTGGAGACGTGCTCGGGGCTCGCCTCCATGAAGCCGCCGATATTGCCGCCGCTGGAGAAATGCTCGCCCTCGCCGCGCACCACGATCACGCGGACGCGCGGATCCTCGTCCAGCGTCTCGAAGGTCAGGCGCAGCTGGTCACGCTGCGGCATCGCCACGACGTTGTAGGGCGGCCGGCCCAGGATGATATCGGCCCGCTCATGCGCCTCATCGATCTCGACCTTGAACCCGTCGAGTTTTGCGAGTCGAGGATCGGTAAAATTGTAGGCTGACGGCATGTTGGTTTCCTTCTGTTGATTGTAGATGAGTGATGATCAGGCGGCGTCTGATGGCGGCAGGCGCTCGGCTTCGTATTCACCGGCGACGAGCAGTCGCCGCAGCAGTTTGCCGACCGGCGATTTGGGAATGGCGTCGACGAAGACGTAGCGGCGCGGCCGCTTGAAATTGGCAAGGCCCGTGGTCCGGCAGAACTGCTCCAGCTCGACGTCCGACACAGGGCGATTGCGCTTGACGAAGGCGGCTACGACCTTGCCCCATTTCTCGTCGGCGACGCCGACCACTGCGACCTCGTCGACCGCCGGATGCAGCGACAGGCAGCTCTCGATCTCGACCGGCGAGACGTTCTCGCCGCCGGTGATGATCATGTCGTCGACGCGGCCGGTGACGAACAGGTCGCCGTCGGGATCAACGAAGCCGGTATCGCCCGTAAAATACCAGCCCTCGCGCAGCGACTTGGCGTCGGCTTCAGGGCGGCGCCAGTAGCCCTCGAAGGCCTCGTCGCCGGCCAGCGTCGCGATGATCTCGCCCTCCTCGCCGACCGCGGCAAGCTCCGCGACCGACTTCGCTCCGATGCGCACGACCTTGACGTGCTGGTTCAGCCCCGCCTTGCCGGCCGAGCCGGGCTTTGCGGCGGCGTTCTGGTCGATCGTAAAGGTGTAGATCTCGGAGCTGCCGTAGTGATTGACGAACAACTCTGGCTTGAACGCCTCGTTCAGCTTCTTGAGAAGGCCGTCGGTCATCGAGGCACCGGCGAAGCCGAGCTTGCGGACGCTGGAGACGTCGGTCCTGGCAAAGGCCTCGTGATGAACGAGGTCGTGATAGAGCGTCGGCACCAGATAGAGGTTGGTGATCTCCTCCTTCTCGATCAGGGCCAGGGCCTGGTGGCTGTCATAGCGCGGCAGGCAGATGAAAGTGCCGCCGATCAGCGACATCGCCAGCAGCGAGCGGACGCCCATGGTGTGGTAGAGCGGCATGACGCCGAGCGTGCGCTCGCCGCGGCCGTAGAGATTTTGCGCGACATGGGCGATCGCCGCGGCGCGTTCGGCGCGATGCCGCCGCGGCACGCCCTTCGGCCGCGAGGTTGTGCCTGACGTGTAGAGCATGATCGACCAGGCATCGGTGCCGACACGCGGCTCGGCGTCCGGCGCGCTGTCCTTGATCAGATCGGCAAAGCTGGTGGCCTCCCCCGTCCCGGGATCGACGGAAACACGCAGCAGCTTGCCTGCCAACCCCGAGCCCTGCACCGCCTCGGCAGAGATATCCTGATAGACGATCGCGCAGGCTTCGGCGTTCTCGATGCAGTAATCGAGCTCGTCGGCCTTGGCGCGCCAGTTGATCGGCGTGATCACGAGGCCTGCGAACTGGCAGGCCCAGTGCAGCGTCGCCGCTTCCCAGTGGTTTTGCAGCAGCGTGACGACGTGATCGCCGGGCTTGAGGCCAAGGCGGTCGAATGACGCCACGAGCGCAGAGATCTTGCCGTACCATTGGCGGTAGGTCAGGCGGAGATCGCCGTCGACAAGCGCAATCGCATGAGGATCGCGCGCGGCGCTGGCCATGAAGCTGCTGGCGAGATCAAGCATCGGACGTCTCTTTTTTGGATGAAGCGAGTTCGGCGGCGGCTTCGAGCGCCGCCTGGATGATCGGTGTGTAGCCGGTGCAGCGGCAGATATGTCCGCTAAGGAGGTCGCGGATCTCGGCCTCGGTCGGCGCCGGGTTCCTGGCGAGATAGTGGTCGAGCGACATCAAAATGCCGGCGGTGCAGAAGCCGCACTGGAGCGCGTGGTTGCGGCGGAACGCCTGCTGCAGCACGCCGAGCCGGTCCGCCGACGGCGCGAGGCCTTCGACAGTCTTGAGCTCGCAACCATCGACCTGCGCGGCGAGCGTGAGGCACGACCGCGTCAGCATGCCGTCGACGACAACAGTGCAGGCACCGCAGACGCCGTGCTCGCAGCCGACATGGGTGCCGGTCGCGCCCAACTGGTGACGCAGGAAATCGGACAGCAGCATGCGCGGCTCGGCCTCGCCCTCGACCGGCTTGCCGTTGAGCGCGAAACGGACGGCATGGCGCTGATCTGCCTTGAGACGGGTCATTGCAGCACCTCGCCGATCAGATCGCGACCGATCATGCGCACGAGGTCGCGGCGGTAGCGCGCGGTGGCGTGGACGTCGTCGCGGGCGCCAAGCTCGTAGGCAAAGTCATTGAGGGCATCGTCGAGCGCGCTGCCCTCCAGCCGCGGCCAGTCGCGCGCGGTCGGAACGTCGGCGACGCCGCCGACTGTGAGGCGCACGCCCGTCGGTGTCTTCATCGCGGCGCAGGCGACGATGGCGAAATCGCCATGGCGTCGCGCGACCTCGCGGAAGACGAAGCGCGATCCCTTGACGGCGGGCAGCGAGATTCCTTCGATCAGTTCGTCATCGGCGCGCGCGGTCAGCATCATGCCGGCGAAGAAGTCCTTGGCGGCAACGCGCCGCCGCCGCTTGGCGCTGCGCAGCAACACCTCGCCGCCGAGCGCAACCAGCGTCAGCGGCATCTCGGCGCTGGGATCGGCGTGCGCGAGCGAGCCGCAGATGGTGCCGCGGCTGCGGGTCTGCATGTGCCCAACCCATGGCAGCGCCAGCGCGACCAGCGGCAGCGCCTCGGCGAGGTCAGGCCATGCCAGGAGGTCAGCCTGGCGCACGCCGGCGCCGATAGTGACGGCATCGCCCTTCCGCTCGATCTCGCGCAGCTCCCTGATGCGCATGATGTCGATCAGCAGTTTTGGCTTGGCGAGGCGCATGTTGAGCATCGCCATCAGCGACTGCCCGCCCGCGAGCACGCGCGCATCGCCACCCTGCTGCGCGAGTCCTTCGAGGACATCGCCAAGGGTTTCGGCACGGAGATAGTCGAATGCGGACGGTTTCATCGGCGTCCCCCGAACAGGCTCGCCACCTTTGCCAGCAGCGCGAAGAGCGAGAAGCCGCCCTCCGCACCACCACCGCCGGCCTTGCGGGCGAGCGCAGTGAAGAACTGGCCGATGATGACGCGCGTCGCGCCGTCGAGCAGGCGACCGCCGATGCTCGCCACCTTGCCGCCGATCGCGGCGTCGTAGCTGTAGGTCAGCTTCGTTCCGCCATTGCCGTCGGGCGCGAGCGTGATGCGCCCCTCGGCATTGCCGAAACCGAGCGCGCCGGTGGCACCGCCGCGCAGGGTGACCGCGCGCGGCGGATCGAGATCGAACAGCTCGACGTCGGCGCGATAACGCCCGCTGACCGGGCCAATACCGAGCGTGACGTCGGCGCGGAAATGCGTGTCGGTGATCTTGTCGACGCGCTGGCAGCCGGGAATGACCGATTGCAGCGTTGCGGGATCGAGCAGCATCGCCCAGACCTGCTCGGGCGCCCCCTTTACCGAGGCCTGCCCCTCACCGCGCAGCCGCCGGTCGCCTTCGCGCACAGGCGCGGCAGTCGCGCCGCCAGCGGGAGGCGGCGGTTCGGCACCGCGCACCAGCTCTGCAAGCCGCGCCGGCACCAGCGGCAAGGTGATATCGGCAATGCCGAGCGCGTCCGCGACTGCATTGGCGAGGCAGACGGGTGTGGACATGCAATTGCCCTCACCGACGCCTTTTGCGCCGAGCGGCGTGAACGGCGACGGCGTCTCCATGTGGATGATCTGCGGCTCCGGCACCTCTGTCGTGGTCGGCAGCAGATAATCGGCGAGCGTTCCCGTCAGAAAGCTGCCGTCCTCGGCGTAGGCATATTCCTCGTAGAGCGCGGCGCCGAGCGCTTGCGTAAAGCCACCGCGGATCTGGCCGTTGACCATGGCGGGATGCAGGATGGTGCCGCAATCGTGCATGGTGACGTAGCGGTCGATTCGCGTCTCCAGCGTCGTCGGATCGATCTCGACGCCGCAGAAATCGAAGATGAAGCCGTGGCAGAGCGAAGAGTTGATGCGGTCGTCCTCGTCGGGCGGCGTCAGCTCCGGCGGCGTCCAGAACACGGTCTCGCGGATGGTCTGGCCGGCATCATCAGGCAGCGAGCCCGGCGACCAATGGCTGAGCGCCGCGACGCGCGAGAACGCGATCCGGTTCTCCGGATTGTGCCTGGAGGCAACGAAGCCTTTCGCAAACACGATGTCGGCGGCTTCGACGTTCAGCTGGCTGGCGGCGATGCGGGCGAGCCTGCCAGCAACGCGCTCGGCTGCGATCTTCGCGGTACCGGCCACGGCTGCGGCGAAGCGGCTGGCGTAATTCCCTGACGCAATCGACCAGGCATCCTTGGCGGTGTCTATCTCGGTGTTGACCCGGATGTCTTTCGGCTGGAGGCCGAAGACGTCGGCAACCACCTGAGACAGCACCGTGCGATGGCCCTGCCCCTGCGGCACGGAGGCGACGTGAACCGTGACGCTGCCGACCGGGTCGAGCCCGACGGTTGCGGTTGCCTGCGCGCCGTTCTTGGGACCTGCCTTGCGGCGCTCGGCCGCCGTCAGCACGGTGGTGATGTAGCCCATGTTGGAGACGCTGGGCTCGACCACCGCGGTGAAGCCGATCCCGTAGAGCCGCCCCTGCGCTCGCGCCTCGTCCCGCTTCGCCTTGAGCGCAGCGAGCCTGCCCTGCTCGACTGCGAGCGCGACGGCTTCCTGGTAGTTGCCGGAGTCGAGCAAGGCACCAGTCGCTGTGCGATAGGGAAACGCGCCGGCGTCGATCAGATTGCGCTTGATGACATCGAGCGGATCGAGGCCAAGGCCGATCGCGATCCGCTGCACCAGGCGCTCCAGTGCGAAATAGACCTGCGGGCCGCCAAAGCCCCGGTTGAGACCGGTCGGCGTCTTGTTGGTGACGACGACGCGGTTGCGGATCTTGACGTGACGGATGTCGTAGGCGCCGGTCAGATTGCCGTGCATGCGGTAGAGCGTGGCAGGCTCAGGCGCGCGCAGATGCGCGCCGCAATCCTCGACCTGGTCCCAGTCCAGCGCGAGGATCTTTCCGTCGGCTGCGACCGCCGCCGACAAAGTCGTCGCGCGGTTGGTCGCCGACACCGACGCGGTCAGATGCTCGAGCCGGTCCTCGATCCACTTGACGGGCCGGCCCGTGACACGCGCGGCCGCGGCGATCAGCACGATATAGGGAAACACGCCCTGCTTGACACCAAAGCTGCCGCCGGAATCCGGCGGCGTACGCAGCCGCAGCCGGTTGCCCGGCACTTTCAACGCGCGCGCAATCACGGTGTGGATGCTGAACGGGCCCTGGAAATTGGCGAGCACCTCATAGGCATCCTCGCCCGCATCGTGCGAGGCGACGACCCCGTAGGTCTCGATCGGCGTGCAGGAATTGCGGGGATAGCGTATGTCGATCGAGAAGCGATGCGGCGCGTCCGCGAAGGCCTTTTCAGGATCGCCGTACCGGAAATGGCGGTCACTGGCGAGATTGCCGGGAAAGCCTTCGTGCAGTACCGGCGCGCCTGATACGAGCGTCCCGAGCGGATCGACGACAGCAGCCCGCGGGCGATACTCGACGTTGATCAGCTCGGCCGCATCCTCGGCGCGCGCACGGTCAGTTGCGACGACCAAAGCGACCGGTTCGCCGACATAGCGCACGCGGTCCATCGCGATCGGCCAACACTCCACCGGCGCCTTCACGCCGACGACGAGGCTCGTGGTGACGGCCTTGACGTCGCTGCCGGTCAGAACGGCTGCAACGCCCGGCAGACGCTTGGCGGCTTCAACATCGATGGAGAGAATATCGGCATGCGCATGCGGCGAGCGCAGGATCGTCGCGTGCAGCGTGCCGGGCTGGACACCGAGATCGTCGATGAAGCGGCCGCGGCCAGAGAGCAGCGCGGCGTCTTCGACGCGCTCGATCGAACGCCCGACCCACGGCTCATCGCCACTTCCCGGATTTGCGGATTTGACCGCCTGCAACATGTCCCGGCATACCTCCCGACGCGTTCTTTGACGCGACGATGACGTTTGTCAGGACTGGGGGTGCGGGAGCCATACCGCCCGCTCTCACGACTTACCAAATCGTCTCATTCGAGAGCGTGCAGCGCAATATCGGCCCGCAAGACTCAACCCGCAAGACGCGAGACATTGCGAAACTCGCGCGGGCTGACGCCGGCGTGATCGCGGAAGAAGCGCGTGAAATGCGCAGGCTCCGGAAAGCCAAAACGCTCGCTGAGCTCGCCGAGCGGTGTGTCCTCGCGCATGACAGCATCGAGCGCGCGCTCCATGCGGACGACGTTGAGATAGAGCTTTGGCGAGACGCCGAGCGAGGTCTCGAACAGGCGGAAGAACTGCGCGCGCGAGAGGCCTGCGCCCTTCACGAACTGATCGACGTTGGCATAGGAATCATGCACGCGCATCGCGTCCATCGCGCGGCGGATCCGCCAGTCGCAGCTCACCGCGCTCATGCCGCGGATCGAGGTCGGGAAGCTGCGCCAGGGCGTGAAGCGCTCGATCACCGCGATCATGAGATCCGAGAGCGTCTGCTCGTGGGTCCGCACCGCATCCGGATTCGCCATCATTTCGGCCGCCAGATGCAGCGTGAGCTGACGGATGCGCGGCGACACCTCGCCCGACGGCCGCTCGAAAAAGCCCGGCGCACCGCTGGCCGCCCAGCCGGGACGGAACTCCTTCAGCCATTCCGGCTCGATATAGAGCGCCATGATCAGCGTGCGCGGACGGTTGGCGTCGTGCACATAGGCATGCGGCTTCCAACCGTCGACGAGCACGGCGGCGGTGTCTGTCAGCGGCGTGACCTGGTCGCCCACAAGAAACTGCGTGTCGGAGCCCTCGACCTTGAGCAGGACGTGGCAGTGATGATGAGCGTGGCGGACCAGCGAACGGTCCATGTCGAGCAGAGCGACCCTGCCGAAAGCGCCATGAGCGATGCGCAGGGCCGTCGACATCAGTTCCTTCCTCCCGGCAGCGTTGCGCTGCAAAATGATTGCTTCATTGGCGCGGCACTATAAGCAGCACCCGCTTCATATTCCAACGGCGCAAACCGACGCAAGTTGCTTCCGAGCGGTAATCCGCTCATGCGCGCGTCTCCGAAAGAAACCGCGCGACCGCAGCGCCGGGGTCGGCCTGCAAGGCAGTGGCGAGATCGACCTCCTCCTCGCCCTTGACGCGAATGCGCTTGAAAGCGAGCTCGGGCGCGTTGACCGGCGCGGTCGCATCGAGACCCATCTTGGCGCTGATGCCGTTGTCGGTGGTCGGATCGAGCTTCGAGCCGAGCGCGCCGGCGACGACCATGAGGTCGCGGTCGGCCTGGAAGCGCGTCGCCACCGCCCATTCGATTTCCTCGGACGAGGAGATGTCGACGTCCTTGTCCACCACGATCACCTGCTTGATGTCGTAATGGGCGCCGAAGGCGCACATCATGATGTTCTTGGGCTCCCCGTCGTTCGCCTTGTCGATCTTGATCGCGAGGTGGTAGCGGCAGGTGCCGCCGCGCGTGAGGCGGACGTCGATCACGCCCGGAAAACTGCGCCGCAGATGCTGGAGCAGCGTCGCTTCGCGCGGCACGCCGCCGAGGATCAGGTGCTCAAAACCGCCGCCCACGATGGTATGGAAGATCGGTTTCGCACGATGCGTGATCGCATCGACCTCGATCACCTCGCGATTGGCGCGCGGACCATAATATTGGGGGAATTCGCCGAACGGACCTTCCGGTTCGCGCACGCCCTGAAGAATGCGTCCCTCGATGACGATCTCCGCGTGGGCGGGCACGCGGACTGAATTGGTGCGACACTTCACGACGTCGACGGGCGCGCCGAGCAGCGCACCCGCAATCGCCATCTCGTCATCGTCAAGCGCGGCGATCGCCTGGGAGGCCAACATCAAGGCCGGATGCGCGCCGATCACGATCGCGATCTCCAGCGCCTGGCCCAGCTCCTCCGCGAGGCGGTAGTAGGAGAAGGTGTGCCGCGGCAGCAGCAGCACGCCGATGCGGTTCTTGCCAGAGATCTGGCAGCGGTGGATCGAGACGTTCTGTACACCGGTCTTCGGGTTGCGCGCGATCAGCAGGCCGGCCGTGATGTAGGGGCCGCTGTCGCGCTCATTGTGCTTGGGCACCGGGAGTTGGCGCAGCAGATCGACGTCCTCGTGGACGACGTCCTGCACCGGTCCGCTCGCGACCTCATGCGTCGGCAGTGGATGGTTTGCAGCAGCCAGGAACCGTGGCAGCAACTGGTCCTCGGTCACGCCGATGGAATCGGCGACCCAGTCGCGTCCGGCGAAGAGATTGGCGACGACGGGAATTTCATGCCCATCGGGGCGCGGGAAGAGCACCGCGCTGTCGCGCTCCAGCCGCTTGGCGACGGCGGCGAGCTCGTCAGCGAGCCCAATGCCCTCGCGGGCGATCGCGAGCTTGCCGCGCTCGGCGAGAAACGCGAGCCAGGCGCGCAGATCGGCGGGCGCGTTCGCGCCTCTCCTCGCAACATTTTCCATTGGCATACGGGTCATTCCTCAGGTCTTCAGGTCAGGGCGCGATCTTGCGCAGCGGCGGCGAGCGGCGCTTGAGCGCCTCGTCCTCGCCCCAGCGGCGCACAACGCCGATATCGATGTCGAACAGGTCGAGCACACGGCCGACGGTGTGCTCGACCATGTCGTCGAGGTTCTCGGGTTTTGCGTAGAAGGCCGGCACGGGCGGGGCGATGATCGCGCCCATCTCCGACAGGGCCGTCATCGTCCTGAGATGCCCGGTGTGCAGCGGCGTCTCGCGCACCATCAGCACCAGTCGCCGGCGCTCCTTGAGCACGATGTCGGCAGCGCGGGTCAAAAGCGTCGTGGTCACGCCGGAGGCGATCTCGGACATCGAGCGCATCGAGCACGGCGCCACGATCATGCCGGCGGTGCGGAACGAGCCGCTGGAGATCGCCGAGGCCATGTCGTCGATCGCATGGCAGACATTGGCGAGCTCCCTCACCTCCGCGATCTTCAGGTCGGTCTCGTAGGCAAAGGTCAGCTCAGCGGTCTTCGACATCACCAGATGCGTCTCGACGCCGGCATTGCGCAGGAGCTGCAGCAGGCGAACGCCATAGGTGACGCCGGAGGCGCCGGAAATGCCGATGATCATCCGTTTGGGTGTGGCGTCCTGCATATGTCTGATTTCGCTCCCAGACGGCGCGGCCCTCGAGGCCTCGCGGTCCGCCACGAGACTAGGCAATCCCACCCATCACTACAAATAATGATTGATTATATCATCCATCATCTGTGATGATGGCCGCGCACAAGCAACAGCGAACAAAGGACAGCTCCGTGGAACTCAGGCAGATGCAATATTTCCTTTGCCTGGCCGAGGAAAAGAACGTCACCCGCGCCGCGCGCCAGCTCAACATCGTGCAGCCGGCGCTGAGCATGCAGATCGCCAAGCTCGAGGCCGAACTCGGCCAAAAACTGTTCGACCGCAGCGTCCAGGGCATGACTCTGACCAGCGCCGGCGAGGCGCTGGTGCGGCTGACCGCGCCGATCGTGCGTGACGCCGAATATGCGCGGCAGGAGATGGCGCAGCTCGGCGGGCGCATTTCGGGGCGGGTCTCGGTCGGCCTCATCACGTCGGTGGCGCAGAGCACTATGGCCAGTTCGTCGGCGACGGTCGCCAGTCGTTATCCCGAGATCACGCTGTCCGCCTGCGAGGGCTATACCGAGACGCTCGTGGACTGGGTCAACACCGGTCAGCTCGATTTCGCGCTGATCAACGTGCCGCGCCGGAAGACGCCGCTGTCCGCGCATCACATCATGGACGAGGAGATGGTGTTCGCCTGCCGCAAGGACAGCCCGGTCAGGCCACCGGCAAAGCTGCGGTTCGACCACATCGCGAATTTCGACCTCGTGCTGCCGTCCAAGCGCCACGGCCTGCGGCTGATCCTGGATGAGCACGCCGCCGCCATCGGCATCGACCTGCGGCCGCGGCTCGAGCTCGACACCCTCCCCGCGCTCTGCGACGTGATCGCGACCACCGACTTTGCCACAGTGCTGCCGACCATCGCGCTCCGGCAATCGCTCGCGAGCGGCGCCATCCGGGCGCATCGTTTCGACCAGCAACGGATCGTGCGCTCGATTGCCTGGGTGCATCACCCGCGGCGAGCGGTGTCGGTCGCGGCCAAGGCGGTGCTCGACGTCATCAGCCACGATCTTGCGCAAGCGGCCGCCGTGGCGCGAGAGTTTGTGGAGCCTTTCATTGGCAGCACGACCTCATCGCCTCGCAAGGCGCGCAGCAAGACGCGGCGGAAAGCGATCTCTTGAGTGCAGAATTCCTGCTCGGACAAGATGTCGCGCCCACTGCAAAATGAGACGGGTTGGTAAGTTTTGAGACGTGCAGGCATGACGGTCGTAGCGGCCTGCTAACTACGGTCCAGGCGCAGAAAAACGCGACCTGGCGCTCATCCCCGACGACTCCCGTCCCGGACGCTCCCTGGGCTCGCAGAACAAGACACAGTCGGGAGATTCAGTCCGAGATGGCACGGTTCGGTCGCAGCAAGATCACAGATGGCGCTCACCAGGAGAGCGAGGGATTTCGTCCTGACCGGAGGTCGCTGCTCACGCTCGGTGGTGGCGCCCTGCTCGCAGCAACGGGAATGCGGCATGCAAACGCGCAAGACTATCCGACCCGCCCGGTCCAGGTGCTTGTGCCCTTCGCCGGCGGCAGCGCCAGCGACGTCATCACCCGCATCCTGCTCAACCGCATGTCCATGTCGCTAGGGCAGGCCTTCGTGGTTGACAATCGTCCCGGCGCCGGCGGCAATATCGGCACCGCTGCTGCGGCGCATGCAGCACCCGACGGCTACACGCTGCTTATGAGCACCTCCGGTCCGCTGGCCGCGAACAAATCGCTGTACAAGGAGCTGCCCTACGATCCGCAGAAGGATCTCGTCCCCATCGGCCTGTTCGCGACGCTGCCGAATGTCATCGTGATCAATTCGAGGCTGCCACCGAAATCACTGAACGAGCTGATCGACTATGCCAAGGCGCATCCGCGGGAGCTGAACTACGGAACGGTCGGCGTCGGCTCGTCGCAGCATCTGGCGGCCGCCTATTTCGAGCAGCTCACGGGCACCGAGATCACGCACGTTCCCTATCGCAATATCGCCGCCTACACGCCGGACTTCATCGCGGGCCAGGTCCCGCTTGGCTTCCAGCTCTTGCCGAACGTCATCAGCCTGATCAAGAGCGGCGATGCACGCCCGCTCGCGGTGGCCAGCGACAAGCGCATGTCCGCGCTGCCGGATGTGCCGACCGCGGCGGAGGCGGGCCTCAAGAATTACGAGAGCGCCGCTTGGCTTGCTCTGCTCGCGCCCGCGAGCACAGGCAAGGCCGTGCTCAACAGGCTCTATGCGGCGATGGCGGAAGCCGTGAACGATCCGAAGGTGCGCGCCCTCTTCGTCGAGCAAGGCGCCGAGCCCATGGTGATGGACCCACAAGGCCTGAAGGATTTCATGACATCGGAAACGACGAAATGGGCTGCGGTCATCAAGAAGATCGGCATCGAGCCGATGTAACCCCGAGCTTTTGTGCAATTATCAGCATCGTCCGGATGATCCGTCCGCGATAGCTCGCCAAAAAGCGCCTCCAACTTACGCTGCCGTGAAGGGCCGCAGATCCATGTGCCGGTTGACATCCTTATAGAGGAGATAACGGAACCGACCTGGGCCCCCGGCGTAGCACGCCTGCGGACAGAACGCCCGCAGCCACATAAAATCTCCTGCCTCGACCTCGACCCAGTCCTGGTTGAGCCGGTAGACGGCCTTGCCCTCCAAAACGTAAAGACCGTGCTCCATGACATGGGTCTCTGTGAAGGGAATAGATGCGCCCGGCTCGAACGTGACAATATTGATGTGCATGTCATATCGGATATCGGCCGGATCGATGAAGCGTGTGGTCCTCCATCTCCCATCCGTATCTGGCATTAGCGTCGGTGCGACCGAGTCCTCGTTGGTCACGATGACGTCGGGGTGAGCAAGCCCCGGTACGCCCTGATATAGCTTGCGGATCCAATGAAAATGAGCGGGGCTCGAGCTGCGATTGCGAATGCTCCAGCCGCGGCCGGGTGGAAGATAGGCAAAGCCCCCGGGTCGCAGCTCCCGCTCCTTGTCCGCCACCTCGAGGCTCAATTTGCCACCCGCGACGAACAGCGCGCCTTCGGCATCCTTGTCCGGCTCCGGCAGCTCACTTCCCCCACCCGGTGCCACCTCCATAAGATAATGGGAAAATGTCTCGGCGAATCCGGAGAGCGGTCGCGCCAGCACCCAGACACGCGTGTTATCCCAATGCGGCAGATGGCTGACGACGATATCGCGCTGCACACCGCCGGGTATGACCGCATATGCGTTCGTGAAGACCGCCCGGCCGCTCAAGAGCTCCGTCTGGGCCGGATGGCCGCCCTGCGGCACGTGATAGGTTTGCGATCGCATGGTCGTGGCCTCCGATAGGTTTCCCGTGTGGTATGTCATTGCGCGGCTCTGCTTGCCGCACGTCATTTCCCGAGAATGCTGTCCGGCGCAAAATCGAGCTGCACCATCTCTTCCAGCCAATATTCCTCAAGATTGTCGCCCCCGCCCTTCCGGTCGACGACGAAGAACGGACTGGAGTCTTCCAGAACAAGCAGCGGATGGTGCCAGCAGTTGCGGGCATAGTTTACGCCCTGGTATCCCGTTGCAGCGAAGGCCCGATAGGTCGAGGCGATATGCGGATCCGTGCAGACGACGATCAGCCAGTCCTTGCGGTTCAAGGGCATGAACAATTGACTTCCAAGCGGATGGCGCTCCATCAGCCGGATCGCGATCGGCGCAGGCCGGGTGGAGGCGACAAACCAACTGATGTTGATCTGTCCGCCTTCCGCGGTGACGTCGATCGTGGCGAGATCGTTGAAGCGCCGGGCAAAGCCTTCGTTGATCGGCAGGGGCGTCAACCCATCCGTATCGACGACCTCGCCAAACGGCGCAAATGCCTTCCTCGTTAGACGCTCAATCGAAAGCGTCAGCATCGCCATATTCCAACCAACACTCGCGTTTCACGCCGTCTGTGCACTCGGGACGGGCTCATCTCCGCCGACGGCATCGACCAGCCCCTCACTTGAGGGATCAATCTCGCCGTTCAGGATACGATGCGCCTTTGCCCTGTCGATGTCGCCTTCCCAGGACGCGACGACGACGGTGGCAACGCAGTTTCCGACATAATTGCCGAGGGCGCGGGCAATGCCGATGAACCAGTCGACCGACAGGATGAGCACAAGGCCAATCGCCGGAATGGCCGGGATAGCGGCAAGCGTCGCGGCGAGCACGACGATGGCCGAGCCCGGAACGCCGTGCGCGCCCTTCGAGGTGAGCAACGCGATGCCAAGGATGGCGAGGAGATCGCCTGTCGCAAGCGGCGTGTTGGTCGCCTGTGCGATGAAGACTGCGGCCAGCGTCAAGTAGATGGAGAACGCGTCCAGATTGAACGAGTATCCGGTCGGTATAACGAGACCAACCGTCGACCGCTTGATGCCGAGCTGCTCGAGCTTTCGCATGGTTTGCGGCAGAACGCTGTCACCTGCGGCGGTGCCGAGAACGATCATCAACTCTTCGCGCAAGTAGGCGAGCAACTTGAACAGGCTGAAGCCGGACAGTCGCATGATCGCGCCGAGCACCACGATCACAAACAGGACCACGGCCAGATAGAACAGGCCGACGAGCCCGCCGAGTTGCTTGAGCGAACCAACACCGTACTTCCCGACCGTGAAGGCGATGGCACCGAAGACGCCGATCGGCGCGAGCCGGACGACGAAATTCATCATCTTGAAGATGATCTCGTTCACGCGCTCGATGAACTCGACGACCGGCTTCGCTCGCTCGCCGCACAAGGACACGGCGCAGCCGAACATGATCGAGACGATCAGCACCTGCAGGACGTCGCCGGAGCTGAAGGCCCCCACAATCGTCGAGGGGATGAGCTTCATCAGGAATTCGGAGACGCCGCCTCCCGCGACCTGAGCCGCGGTTTGGCTGAACCCGCTAAGGGCCTTGGCGTCGAGCGTCTTCGGGTCGATGTTCATTCCTGCGCCCGGCTCGAAATAGTAGGCAAGCCCAATGCCGAACACCAGTGCGACGGTGGTGACGATCTCGAAATACAGGAGAGAGCGGATGCCGACCCTTCCAACCTTCGACAGGTCTCCCGCCGCGGCGATACCGTGCACGACGACGCAGAACACGATCACAGGCACCAGCATCTTGATCAGCTTGATGAAGCCGTCGCCGAGCGGCTTCATCTGAAGGGCGAGGTCGGGATTAGCCATGCCGAGGGCGATGCCCAGCATGAGCGCAATGACGACCTGGAAGAAGAGTGACTTGAAGATCTTGGGCACGGCTTTTCCTCGCTTGGCTGGTCTTCGACTGACGCGGCTTGGTGGGCCTTCAGGCCTCCGCCTATCTTGTTGTTTGATGGTGACGTGTCGTCGTACGCACAATGGAGCGCGCTTGCCCGTGATCGCGGACCGCGCCCGGCTCGCAGAGGGCTCCGTCGGGCATTCGTTGACCATCGCGGATCTCAAGTCCAATATATAGAACGACACGATTGATAGGTTTTCCAAATGGATCTCCGCCAGCTCCGATATTTCATCGCCGTCGCCGAAGAGCGCAGCTTCACCCTCGCCGCTCGGCGACTGAACCTTTCCCAACCACCGCTGAGCCAGCACATCCAGACGCTGGAGGCCGAGCTCAAGACGCAGCTTCTCCACAGGACCAGCCGAAGGGTCGAACTGACTAAGGCCGGTGAAGCCCTGCTGGGCAGAGGTCGCGCCATTCTCCAGCAGATCAAGCTCGCGGAAGACGAAGTTCAGTCGATCGGCGCCGGCCTTATCGGCACGCTTGACGTTGGTGCGACCGGCTCCATCTTGCGCGGTCGGCTGGCGGAACTGCTTGCCGCCTACCGAAAGGTTGCTCCATCGGTGAAAACCACGGTGCATGAGCAGGCGCCTGCATTGCAGATCGCAGCACTCCTCAACCGCACGACCAACATTTGTCTTATTCGCAGCGTTCCGACCGAACACGGCCTGACCAGCAAGCTTGCTTGGCGGGAAGAGGTGGTCCTCGCACTGCCGCACGCGCACCCGTTGGCCGGGCGCAAGCGCGTTGCGCTTAGCGAACTAGCATCGGAGGATCACATCGTCCTCGACCCCAATAGCTCGGAGTTCGCACGCTACATCCAGAAATGCTGTGTCGATGCCGGCTTTTTGCCGCGGGTATCCCAGCAGGTCGTCGACGCCCAGTCGATTCCGAGCCTGATCGTGGCGGGCTTCGGCGTGGCACTGGTGCCGCAGTCCATTGCGCGCTTCACGACAGCCGACATTGTATTCCGGCCCATCAGACCCTCACCACCCTCGGCCGATGTGTTTTTGGTGTTCCGAGAGGATGAGACGTCGATGGTCGTGCGCAATTTCATCAAATTGGCCGTTCGGTACCTAAGCCACCGCAAAAGCCCGAGGCAAGCCTCCTGAAAGAGCACGACGGTCGTCGTCGCCATCGGCGGTCGGGTCTGGGTGGCTTCCGGACATCCCGGCGTTGAACGCTCGACGGATTGTCGACTGCTGCATCGCGACCCACGCGGGCCCTGATGGCGTTCGGATTCGATTTCAGCGACGGTGCCACCATACAGTTCGTCGCGTCGAATTGTGGTTAAGAGGCTCGCAGCACGTTCGTCAATGCAGACAGCGCAGCCGGCTGATGCTGACGACTGGGGTAATACATGAAGAAGCCGGGAATTGGCGGCGTCCAATCTTCCAGCACACGGATAAGGCGACGTTTCGCAACATGCTCTGCGACCTGCTCTTCAAATGCGAGCCCCAGGCCGGCGCCAGCGAGTGCCGCCTGAATCACCAGGTGGGTATCATCGATGATGAGCGGGCCATTCACGCCGACCGTGACCGCCTTCCGTCCCTTCTCGAATTCCCACCTGTATGGACCGCCCGGAAGACGCAGGCTTATGCATCGATGGTCATTTAGATCCTTGGGTTTCCGGGGAATGCTTCGTGATGAAAAATAGCCGGGCGATCCGACCACCGCCAATCTCAACTCCTGGGTGACCCGCACCGCGATCATGTCTTTCTGAATGTACTCGCCAAGTTGAATACCGGCGTCGAACTCACCCGCAACGAGGTCGACGGGGCCAGTGACGGTAACAACGTCAAGAACGATGTCGGGGTAAGCTTCCGCGAATGCCGTGAGCCGCGGCAACAATACCATCACGGCAGCCGACCGGGACATGACAATCCGAAGGCGGCCTGCCGGCCGGTGCCGAACGTTTCGGGCCTCGTTGATGGCACGAGCAATCTGCTCAAGTGCCGGAGACAATTCTTTCAAAAGAGCTGCGCCTGCGGCGGTTGGTGCGACGCTCTTGGTCGTTCGAGCAAGAAGCTGCAGCTCGAGCCGTTGCTCAAGTCCCCGGATTGTGTGGCTCAGGGCAGACTGAGACACACCGATCTTTGCCGCAGCCCGCGTAAAGCTCCGTTCTCTGGCGACGATTGCAAACGTAGCGAGTTCGTTCAGTTCGTTTCTCATGGTTTATGAATATTCCTCATAAGCCCAAGTTGTCCAGCACGCCTATCCTCATAAGCTACTTTGTCCTAGGTTCGGTCAGCAAGGAAGACTTGAGGCAACCTTCTGCAGGTTTCGGCCGGAGACCACGCTTTCCAGCCACGCGCAGCTTCTTCCCATTCCCAAGCTGATGGATAACAGGCCTATGGATACCGATGCTCGTGCCTTGCGCTCCCTGGCGCAGACCTATTTCGACAGTGCCTATGAAATGGATGCTGACAAATTCGCGTCTATATTTCATCCCTCGAGTTCCGTGACCAAGGTCGGCGACGATGGCAACGTGAGCGTGACGCCAATTGCGACGTGGCTGGCAGCTGTCCGTAATTTGAAAGCTCCGAAGCAACAGGGCCTGGAGCGCCAGGATCAGATCCTCTCGATTGACGTTGAAGGAGAGCTCGCGCTTCTGAAGCTGAAATTGCAAATTCCGCCGCGCTACTTCACCGACATGCTGTCGTGCTTGAAGGTCGACGGAACCTGGAAGATCGCTCAGAAAGTGATGACTTCGAAACTCTGACGGTTTCGGTACCGTTTTGAGAAAGTGAATCAAACGCTTGTCAGGTTGTCCGTGAAAGCTCTGTCACAAAGCGCCAACACCTTGGGCTGCGCTTCGGGATCATGGAGGATTTGGTCACTCTCTGATGGATATGTCGACCTGCCCGCCGAATCCCTCAAATATCCAAACGACAAAGTAGGCAGGCAGACCGAACCGCCTCAGCGGGACGCTTCGCTGGTTCGATTATCGGTCAACTGCTTCCTATTCGATCGCTCTGGCATGGATCGCGTCTTGATCGATTGTGGAGCGGGCGCGAGTTGGGACCCGTCCATGGGTCACCTCGCGGAGGCGATGGCGGAGGCAGGCATCGACACGTCATCGATCACGATGATCGCCCTCACTCATGCTCATGGCGACCACGTCAATGGTCTCCTGATGCCCGACGGTCGACGCGCGTTTAACGGCCTGAGGAAGATCGTGATAGGGGCAGACGCCGTCGAGGAGTTTCTTGCCGAGCCAGTGCTGGAGCAGTTTCGTTCGCTCCTTGCCCCCGTTAACGGTGGAGATCGGCTGGCCGATCATTTACTGGCGGTGGATATACCTGGGCACGCTCGGGGCCATATGGGTTATCTCCTCAACACTGACGAGGACGATGTCTTGTTCTGCGGCGACCTTATCCACGTTCCCGTCGCACAGTTTGCCCGTCCCGAGCTTACCTGGGCCTATGACGATGACGAAGCCGTGGCGAGGGCTACCCGGATCAGGTTGCTCCGGGACGCAGCAAATGCGCAGACGTGGCTGGCCGGCACTCATTTAGGTCGACCAGGCATCGGCAGAGTGGTCGAAGACGCGAAAGGATATGCGTTCATTCCGGTCGCGTAGCGGCCCATGAGCCCGCGCGACGGGCGGCAGCACCTTCGCGCACGCCCTCGTCAGCGCGGGACGACGGCAGTCGCTTCGATCTCGACGCGCGCCGATGGCTCGACGAGGCGCACCACCTGCACGAGCGCCATACTGGGGTAATGGGTGCCGACCACCTCGCGGTAGGCCTTGCCGAGCGCCTTCAGATTCGTGGTGTATTCATCCATGTCGACGACATACCATGTCAGGCGCACAAGATGGTCCGGCCGGGCGCCGCCTTCCGCCAGGATCGCAACGATGTTTTCGAGCGTCTGCCGAACCTGCGCGACAAACCCGTCAGCGAACCGACCTGCGATATCCCAGCCGACGACACCACCCGTCACAACGAGACGTCCATCGGCCATGATGCCGTTGGCATATCCCTTCGGCTGCGGCCAGCCACCGGGCTGAAGCACTTGCAGGCCGCTCGTCGCGGCGGCTTCTGATTTCATCATCGTACTCATGCGGAGTTCTCAATCCTCTCAGCGCGGCTTCAGGAGATCGCGCGCGACAATCAGTTTCTGGACCTCGGTCGCGCCCTCGTAGATGCGCAGCGCGCGGATTTCGCGGTAGAGGCTTTCGACGATCTCACCCTTGCGCACGCCGCGGCCGCCGAACATCTGGACGGCGCGGTCGATGACACGCTGCGCGGTCTCGGTTGCCGTCAGCTTCGCCATGGCAGCTTCGCGCGTCGTCGGAAGCTTCTGGACGTCGCGTCGCCAGGCCGCGCGGTAGGTCAGGAGCGCGGCGGCGTCAGTCTCCGTCGCCATGTCGCCGAGCGCGGCCTGGGTCAGCTGGAGATCTCCCAGCGTCGCACCGAACATGTGCCGGCTGCGCGCATGCGACAGCGCTTCGTCCAGTGCACGACGGGCAAAGCCGAGGGCTGCGGCTGCGACAGACGCCCGGAAGATATCGAGGGTCTGCATCGCGAGCTTGAACCCACCGCCCGGCGCGCCGAGGCGACGGCTCGCCGGAATCCGGCAATTGGTGAAGCGCAGCGTCGCCAGCGGATGCGGCGCGATGACGTCGATGCGGTCGGCGATGCCGAAGCCGGGATCATCCGGGAATACGACAAAGGCCGAGATGCCGCGGGCACCCGGCGCCTCGCCCGTTCGCGCAAACAGCGTGTAGACGTCTGCAATACCGCCGTTGGAGATCCAGGTCTTCTCGCCATCGATGACGTAGTCATTGCCGTCGGCCCGCGCCGTGCAAGACATCGCCGCGACGTCCGATCCTGCCTCCTTCTCGGACAGCGCGAAGGCCGCCAGCCATTCGCCGGCGCGAACTTTCGGCAGCACGGCCTTGCGCAGGTCCGCCGAGCCGCCGAGCGCGATCGCGCCGGAGCCGAGCCCCTGCATGGCGAAGGCGAAATCGGCGAGGCCATCGGCATAGGCAAGCGACTCCCGCGACAGGCAGATCGAGCGGGAATCGATCGTCGTCGCATCGCCGTCGGGCGCCGCTACGGCGCAATCGAGCACCCCCGCCTCGCCCATCGCGCGCACCAGCTTGCGGCAGGCGACATCGACATCATTGTGATCGATTGTGTCGAGAGCCCCCGACTGCACGAAGCGATCGAGCGCCTCGCCGACCGCATGATGGCGCGGCTCGAAAAACGGCCAGTCGAGCCATTCGCGCCGGATCACTTTCGCCGTGGAGCTCATCTGATCCCTCCTCCGCTCATTGCGCGCTAGCTGCCGCCGCGCGCGCCAGATTGGTTTCATATTGTCCCTTGGCGGACAGATACTGCTTCGGCCACTCGACCTTGGTGATGCCGATGCGCGCGGCTTCGTGCAGCGTCCAGGCCGGGTCGGCGAGATGCGGCCGCGCGATGGCGCAGAGGTCCGCGCGGCCGGCCGCGAGAATCGAATTGGCGTGATCGGCCTCGGAGATCGCACCGACTGCGATGGTCTCAATGCCGACCTCGTTGCGGATCAGGTCGGCGAACGGCGTCTGGAACAGGCGTCCATAGATCGGCCGCTCGTCCTTCCAGACCTGCCCCGACGAACAATCGATCAGGTCCGCCCCGGCCTCCTTGAACATCGCAGCGAAGACCGCCGCATCGGCCGGAATGTTACCGCCGTCGGTCCAATCATGGCAGGACAGGCGCACCGACATCGGCCGGTCGGACGGCCACACCGCGCGCATCGCCTTGAACACCTCCAGCGGAAAGCGCGCGCGGTTTTCATGGCTGCCGCCGTATTCGTCCGTGCGCCGGTTGGTCAGCGGCGAGAGGAAGCTCGACAGCAGATAACCGTGCGCGCAATGGAGTTCGAGCCACTCGACGCCGGCGGCAGCGGCACGACCTGTTGCCGCGACAAAATCGTCACGCACGCGGTCCATGTCGCTGCGGTCCATCGTCCGCGGCATCTGGCTGTGCGGCAGATACGGCAAGGCCGACGCGGAGATCAGGGGCCATTCGCCGGATTCAAGGGGTTGATCGATCCCTTCCCAGGGCACCCTGGTCGCACCCTTGCGGCCGGCGTGGCCGAGCTGAATCCCCACCTTGGCATGCCCGACGCCATGGACGAGTTCGACCAAGCGGCGCCACTGCGCCGCCTGCGCATCGTTCCAGAGCCCGAGGCAGCCCGGCGTGATCCGCGCATCGGGCGAGACGCAGGTCATCTCAGCGAAGACCAGCGCGGCGCCGCCCATGGCGCGCGCGCCGAGATGGGCGATGTGGAAGTCGTCGATGAGTCCGTCCTGTGCCGAATACATCGCCATCGGCGAAACCATGATGCGGTTCGCAAGCGAAAGGCCGCGCACGCGGTGTGGCGTCAGCATCGGTGGCGGCACCCGCTCGCCGTCCTTGACCGCGATCCCTGAGCGTTCGGCGAACCAGCGCTCAAAGCCTTCCAGCCAGGAGCGGTCGCGCAGGCGAAGGTTTTCGTGGCTGATGCGCTGCGAGCGCGTCAGCATCGAATAGAAGAACTGCGGCGGCTCGAGCGTATCGGCATAGCGGTGGCCGACCACCTCGAACCATTCCATGGCGTTGCGCGCCGCATTCTGGATGCGCGCCACGTCGACGCGGCGCACCTCCTCGTACGCGTCCAGCACGGTTTCGATGCCGGCGCGACCGTGACCATGGCGATCGAACTGGTTGGCAAGCTCGATGGCGTCGTCGAGCGCGAGCTTGGTGCCCGAGCCGATCGCGAAATGCGCGGTATGCGCGGCGTCCCCCATCAGCACGACATGAGACTTGCCGTTGAACACGCTCCATTTGCCGCAGATCAGGCGGCTGAAATTGAGCCAGGCCGAGCCGCGCAGATGGCGCGCATTGGTCAGGAGCTTCGCGCCGTCGAGAGTCTCGGCGAAGATTTTTTCGCAGAACTCGATCGAGGCCTGCTGATCGAGCTCGCCAAGCCCGTGGGCGTTGTAGGCTTCTTCCGTGGTCTCAACGATGAAGGTCGAGGTCTCCGCATCAAACTTGTAGATGTGCGCCTGGAACCAGCCGTGCTCGGTCTTCTGAAAATCAAATGTAAAGGCGTCGAACGCCTTCTTGGTGCCGAGCCAGATGAAGCGGTTGGGCCGGATCACCATGTCGGGCTGGAACTGCTCGGCATAGCGAGCGCGGATCCTGGAATTGACGCCGTCACAGGCGACGATCAGGTCGGCGTCGGGGTATTCGAGATCGGATTCGACCTCGCGCTCGAAGACGAGCTCGACACCCAGCGCTTCACAGCGCCGCTGAAGAATATTGAGCAGATGCTTGCGCCCGATACCGATGAAGCCATGGCCCGTCGTGCGCTGGCGCGTCCCCTTGAAGACGAGCTCGATGTCGTCCCAGTGATTGAAGGCGTCCTCGATCTCGGCCGCGCTCTCGGGGTCGGCAAGGCGCATCGCGGACATCATGGCATCCGAGAACACGACGCCCCAGCCGAACGTATCGTAGGGCTTGTTGCGCTCGACGACCGTGATGACATGCTCCGGGTGCCGGCGCTTCATCAGCAGGCCCAGATAGAGACCGGCCGGGCCGCCGCCGATACAGACTATGCGCATGATCCCTCGCTTTCGCGCGTCGCGCCGTGTGCCGAGCTTTCACCCAAATTATTTTAAGCATAAAATATTTCCTCGGCGCGCGTCTTGTCAAGGCGGTTCTGCAAAGACCCGGCCCACGGGCTGGTCTCCGCGGCGTCGATCTGGAGATTCAGTGTAAATTGGACACACGGCAGCGCCGACTCCGAGCCGCTCGGGCGCAGCCTTGAATTTACTTTTGGCACGAACTATCTTGCCAATGACCACGACAGCTGCGCCGGCTTTCGTCAGGCCACCAAGCCCGGGAGATTCGATTGGCACTCGCGAAGGAGTCCACGCCTGTTTCAAAGAATGGGGCGGATCAGGACGCCGAGTACAGGGCTCAAACGCGGGTCTGGCTCCGGCTGCTCGCCTGCACGACCCTGATCGAAGGCGAGTTGCGGCGCCGGTTTCGCGAAGAGTTCGATTTCACGATGCCCCGCTTCGATGTTCTGGCCCAGCTCGACCGCGAACCGAGCGGGCTTGTGCTGGGAGAATTGCCCAAGCGCCTGATGGTCTCGGCCGGGAACCTCACGCCGATCGTGGACCGCCTGGTCGAGGACGGATACATCACGCGCACGCCCTCGAACCTCGACCGCCGCGTGCAGATTGTCTGCATGACGGTCGAAGGCCGCAAGACCTTCAGACGGATGGCCAAGAGCCACGGCGCGTGGCTTGCCGAGCTGCTGGCGGATTTCCCGGCCGACCGGTTCGACGGATTGATCGGCGAGCTCGACGACCTCAAGGGGGCCGTCAGGGACGCCCTGCAAAAACCTTGAGCGGACCGACAGTCAGCGCCGCACCTTCACTCCGGCCGCCTCGCGATCCCAAGTATCCGTGGTGATGCCCGCCTCGCGCAGCACGCCCTTCTTGATCTTGCCGTTCTCAGTCAACGGTATCTGGCTCAGAATGCGCACATAGCGCGGGATGGCGAAATAGGCGATCTGCCCTTCGCAATGCCTGACGATGTCGATGGGCTCCAGCGATTGGCCCGGCTCGAGCAGGATCGCAGCCGCAACCTCGTCCTCGCCCAGCTCCGACGGCAGCGGGTAGATCGCGCAGGCGGCGACCGCGGGATGGGACTGGATGGTCTGCTCGACCTCCCATGAGGATACGTTCTCGCCACGCCTGCGGATCGAATCCTTCATGCGATCGATGAAGCGGTAGTGTCCGTCAGCATCTCGAACGACCCGATCGCCCGAATGGAACCACAGATTTCGCCAGGCCTCGACCGTCTTCTCCGGCATGCCGAAATAGCCGGTGGCGAAAGCAAAGGGTTCTCCGGCGCGAAGCACGAGTTCGCCGGCCTGCCCGTCAGGAAGCGCTGAATCATTCTCATCGACGATCCGCGCCTCGATTCCGTCGGCCAGATAGCCCATCGTTCCCGGACGATCCGACGGGATCGTGCCCGCGAACACGAAGTTGGTCTCGGTCGACCCGTAGCCGTCAACCAGCGGCACGCCAAACCGCTCGAGGAACGGACCGTGGATTTGCGGCGGCACGCCGCCGCCAAGCGCAACGCGAAGACGATGCGCCTTGTCGTTCGCATTCTTCGGCTGCGCCAGCAGCATCGACGCCATCGCGCCGAGCAGATAGCCGACCGTCGCATTGTGCCGTTGCGCGGCCGCCCAGAATCCGGACGCGGAGAATTTCGGCTCCAGCACGTAGGTGCAGCCGTTCAGGAGCGCCTGATAGAATGCATTGAGCGCGTTGGTGTGGAACAGCGGCAGTGTCGTGAACAGTACATCGCCCTCGCGGATGCCAAGTGCCCGCGCCGAATAAATGCCCCACCAGAACAGCTGCGCCTGCGGACAGCACACGCCCTTCGCTGGCCCGGTCGTGCCCGACGTGTAGAGGATCGCAACGGTGTCGCCGGGACGCACGGCACCCGCCGGGGCCGCGGCTCCCAGCGCCGGCAACGGTACCGCGGAAAGCCTGGCGTCGACTGCACCGGCGGCAGCTCCGACGATCCAGGTGCGAGGTGGCAGGTCGACACCCGCCTCGACACTCTCGATCGCGTCGACGAACTGAGCCTCGACGACGAGGAGCGCGGGACGCGAGTTGCGGAAGATGTGGGAGAGCTGGAAGCCGCGCAGCGCGGTATTGATCGGGACCGCGATGGCACCAAGCCACGCGCAGCCGAGATAGACCTGCAGGAACTCCGGACGGTTCGAACACATCAACGCAACCCGATCGCCCGGCCTAATCCCGGCATCCACGAGCGTCTGAGCCGACGCGGCCGCGATCGCCGCGGTCTGCGCAAAGCTCCAGCGCGTCTCACCAGCGACGAGCAGCACGCGCTCGCCGTAGCGCTCGGCCTGCCGGGTGAGGATCGTTGAGAGGATGCGGTCCGACGGCGGAAACGACGTCACTGCACACGCCCAGGCCGGCGTCACGTTCTCCCGGCCGACCGCGTCGCTGACGTTCACCGGCGCGTTCTCCGTCACGATCATGCTCCCGTCTCAGGGCAACAGCTTGTATTTGCCGTTCTCAATCTGGACCATGACGCGCGAGCGATCGTCGACGCCATGCCGATCCGCCGGCGTATAGGTGTAGACGCCCTGCGTCCCGACGACCTCCTTGGTCGTGAACAGCGCCTGACGAAGCGCGGTGCGGAATTCCGGCGTGCCGGGCTTGGCACCGGTTGCCATCGCGCGTTTGGCGGCATCGGCGAAGACGAGCCAGCCGTCGAAGGAATAGGACGAGAATGAATCCGTCGGCGCCTCGCCGTTCGCCTTCTCGAAGGCAGAGCGGAAATCCAGGGCCACCTTCTGGATCGGATTGCCGGACGGGAGCTGCTCCGCCGCGGTCACGGGTCCAGTCGGGCAGATGATGCCGTTGGCGGCCTTGCCGGCGAGACGCAGGAAATCGGCGCTGATCAGCCCATGATTGCCGTATAGCGGCCCTTTATATCCGCGCTCGGACAAGGCGATGACCGGCAGCGCGCCGGGCGTTCCAGTGCCGCCGAGCATGATGGCGTCGGGACGTGCGGCGAGTGCGCGCAGCACCTGAGCCGTCACCGAAGAATCCGATCTGGCGTAGCGTTCGTTGGCAATGATCTTGATGTCGGTCGTCTTCACACTCTGCTCGAGCGAGTTGTACATGAGGTCGCCGAACGCATCGGAGAAGCCGATGAAGGCGACCGTCTTCAGGCCCTTCGCCTTCATGTGGTCGACGATGCCTTGCACGAGAAGCGGCGTCGGTTGCGGCGTCTGGACGACCCAGGGGCCGCCGTCGCCCGGCGGCACCGGCGCGATCGGCGATACCGCGATCATCGGCACTTTCATCTCGATCGCGGCGGTCGCCATCGCCAGGGTCTGCGGCGCACCCGACGTTCCGATCAGGATATCGACCTTCTCCTGCTCGACGAGCTTGCGCGCGTTGCGCGCCGAGGCGGTGGCATCGGAAGCGTCGTCGAGTTGGATGACGCGGACCTTCTCGCCGCCGATCTCACCGACATAGGCCCCTCCCGCGGCGATGCCCTTCGCATTCGGGATGCCGATCGAGGATACCGGCCCGCTGAGGCCGGTGACGAAGCCGACGAGGATCTCGGCCTGCGCAAGTTGCGGGACGGCGAGAAGCAATGCGGTGGAAGCCAGCAGGCTCTTGATCAAGTTCATGGCACCTGTCTTTCGTGAGGATGTCTGTTCCGATTGGCAAGCGCCATGGATTGGGTTCAGGCTGACGCAACCAGCGCGATGACGCGAAGCGGACTGCCGGAGCCGTTCTGGATCTTCAGCGGCGAGGCCACGATGACCGCCCCGGTGGGTGGAAGCTGATCCAGGTTGCACAGGCATTGCAGGCCGTAGCGTCCGGCGCCGTGCAGGAAATGATGCGCTGGATAAGGCGGCTCGAAATGACCGGCCTGGCCCGCATCTGTACCGATGGTCTCGGTGCCGAACCCGATGACGCCGCGCTCCTCCACCAGCCACTTCATGACGGCCGCGTTGGGGCCGGGCGTATGTGCGCCGTCATCCCTGAGATTGGAGTAGTCGCGCCAGCCCTTCTTCGACCAGTCGGTCCTGAGCAGCACCCAGTTCCGCTCGGGGATCCGGCCGTGCTTTGCTTCCCAGGCCTCGACGAGCGGGACCGTCAGCAGGAAATCGGGATCCTGCGCCGCCTGCGCGGAGCAGTCGATCACGCAGGCCGGCGCGATCATGTCCTTGGTCGGCATCGTGTCGACGGCATTGTTCGGCAGGTTCTTGCCCGTGAACCAGTGGATCGGTGCGTCGAAATGCGTGCCGGTGTGTTCGCCGAACGTGACGTTGTTCCAGTACCAGGCCGGACCGCGACCATCATAACGCGAGATTTCCTGGATGCGGACCGGCGCGGCCTGGCCGAACTCCGGCGGCAGCACGATGACCGGAAAATCCGGACTGAGCGTAAATGTGAGATCGACGACGCGCACCGCGCCGGAAGAAACCGCACCCGCCAGCTCCAGGAGATTGTTGCTCTGCATCGTCACGTCCTCCGGCTTGGTTGAAATCCCGATGTCACCTGTCGAGCTCGCGCTCGAGCGCTTTTGGATTGGCCGCGAGACGTTGCCGGATCTCTTCGGCGACATCTCCGACATACATCTCCTCGAGCCCGCCTTTGAGACCCGACACGATCGCCTGCGCGATTGCGCGCGGCGCGACCTTCGGCGGCGGTACGGTCTGGAACCACTCGGTGTCGACGGGCCCGGTGAACAGATTCATCACCCTGACGCCGCCGGGCCGCAGCTCGGCGCGGAGGCAGTGCGAGAGCGACAGGCACGCCGCTTGCGAGGCCGAGTAGGCGCCAAAGGCAGGCCAGTTCGCCAGCGCATAGACCGAGAGAATGTTGACCCACGCGGCACTGTTGTTGATGCCATCGGCACCGCGCATCCGCATGGCGGGGCCAAAGGCCTGTGCGAGGTTGATGAAGCCGAGATAGGCCTGGTCGATCTCGTCGCGCGCGATGCTCGTGCCCCTGCGGTCGAGCAGGCCGCCCGGCCGCACATATTCCGTCGTGTTGACGAGGATATCGACCTTGCCGCCGATGTCGGCCGCGAGATCGGCCGCAGATTTCTCGTCGGCGGCGTCAAGGGTCACGATCTCGATTCCGTCATGGCCGCGCAGCAGCTGCTCGCCGGCGAAAGGCCGCCACGGTTCGGCAACCCCGACGAACACCGTCTTGGCGCCTGCGGCCTTCAAGGCGGCGACGGCCTCCTGACCGATCACGCTCCGACCGTTGGTCACCAGCACGCGCCGGAATTTCGGATCGGCCGTCATTTCCCGCCATTGCTTGTCGTCTGCCATGTTGGGAGTCTCCCCCTCGGGATGGGCAAAGGCCACTGCCTGGCCGCTCTTGTCGAGTTGAAACGACATGCGGACCGGTGCCCCCTCCACGCAGTCGGCATGGAGGTGCGTCACAATCGTCGGACCGCAATCCATCTTCACGAGGCCGATGCGCCAGGGCGCCCGCTCGCGGAAATAGACATCGCTCGGCACGCGCGCAGTGGTCTCGCAAAGAAGCATGCCCCGGCGCGGCGCGTCGACGAATGCGAGGCCGGCCGACAGGCAAGACGGACAGGCCTCCCGCGCCGGATAAGCAAAAGAACCGCAAGCGTCACAGCGTTGCAGCATGAAGCGGCCCTCGGCGGCTGCCCGCGTAAACCCATGCGACGTCCTGCTGCGCGGTCGCGGCGGCGAAGCAGGCAGCCGCGTCCGCAGCAGCGGGTTCTTGCGCCGGGGCGGCTTGATCGGCTCTATCATCGCGACGGCCCTGCAAAGATCGCGGCGCCCGAGGCGAGACCACGGTCATAGTTGATCATACCGAACCCCGAGGCCAAGGCGACGCTCGCGTTCCCGACCTGCGTGGGGCCTGCAGTCCCCAGAACCTGTCGAAGTCCCTCGACGAGACCGAGATAGGCGCCGGCGGCGCCGGCCTGTCCGGCCGAGAGCTGTCCGCCCGACGTGTTGTGCGGAAAGTCGCCGTCGATGGTGAGATCGTGCTGGCGCACGAACTCGGCCCCCTCCCCCTTGTTGCAGAAGCCGAGATCCTCGAACTGCATCATCGTGATGACGGGGTAATCGTCATAGGTCTGCACGATATCGAGATCGTCAGGCTTCACGCCGGCCATCGCATAGAGCTCGCCGACGTCCATTGCCCAGCCGCCGCGAACCTGCATCGGATCGTCGGCAAAGGCATTGTGCCGCTCGATCGTCGAAAGCAGCCGTGCTGCTGTCAGCCCGAGCGAAGCCGCGGTCTCGTCTCGCATCACCAGGAAGGCCTCGGCGCCGGCGCATGGCATCACGCAATCGAAGAGATGGATGGGATCCGAGATCGGCCGGGCCGCCAGATACTGCTCCATCGTCATTGGCGTCTTCATCAGCGCATGCGGGTTGCGCAGGGCATTGGCGCGCTGGGCGACGGCGATCCTGCCGACATCCTCACGCGTGACGCCAAAGGCCCGCATGTAGTTGCGGGCGATCAGCGCGAAGCTCGCATTGGCGCCACCGGCGCCATAGGGATAGACGGCATCCTGGTTGAAGCGCGAGAAGTTCTCCAGCGTCAGCCGGAAGGAATCGACGTGGTTGGTATCGCCGGCGATGCACGCCACGATGTCGGCGTCGCGCGCCTGAACCGCGCGCGCCGCTTTTCGCAAGCCTGCGATGGCGCTGGCGCCACCGAGCGGAATCGTATCCAGCCATCGCACGCAGAGCCCGAAATGCTGCGTCAGCCCGATCCCGCTGTCGGTGCCCATGGTGAAGCTGGAGACGCACAGACCGTCGATGTCGGAAGCCTTGATGCCCGCCTGCGCAACGAGCGTGCTCAGTGCCCGCCCGATCCACCACTGTGCACTCTCGATGGAGTAGCGCACATAGGGAATCGTGACGGGCGCCGCAATCACGACGCCGTCGTACGGTGTGCGCAAAGTATTGGTCACCAACCGCCCGCCTCGTTCATTGTCTCAGATGACCGTCAGCTTCACGGCAATATTGCCGCGGGTTGCATTCGAATAGGGACAGCGCTCGTGCGCGCCCGCGACGACCTCCTCGGCCACCGACCTCTCGACACCGGGCAGATTGACCTTCAGTTCGACGGCGAGCGCATATCCGATTGGAACCGGACCCATCGCAACCTTCGCGGTCACTGACGGCTCAGCGGATGGGACGACCTTCCGGGTGCGCGCGACGAGCTTGACCGCACCGAGAAAGCACGCGGCGTAGCCGGCCGCAAAGAGCTGTTCGGGGTTGGTGCCTTCGCCCCCGGGACCGCCCAGCGATTTCGGCACGGACAGCGATACCGACAACAGGCCGTCGGCGCTGGCGGCCTTGCCGTCCCGGCCGCCGATCGCCGTCACCTCGGTCTCGTACAGGATCTTTTCGGGAGTCATCATCATTCACTCTCCAGTCCTAGCGGCTGTTGCGAGCAAGCAGTGCGCGGAAATCGTCGCGCGCCTGGGCGCTGGCCCGCTTGAAGCTCGGCCCGCGGCTGGGCTCGGTGCCATTGAGCTGCCGGAGCTGCACCCACATCTCGGCACTTTTCAGCGCCACCGCCGCGCAATTGACCACCGGCGCGTGCCCGACTTTCAGGCCATGCTCCCTTCCGATCAGAAGGCCCGGCAGTACACCGGCGGGGATCACGACGTCGGCGCCGTGCTCGATCAGCGGGCGTGCGCAGGCGACAAAGTCCTTGATCATGCGGGCTTGCGCGGCCTGATCTCCGTCAAAGGCATCGGCGAAATCCGCCGGCTTGCAGCCAAGACCGGTCACGTGGACCACGCGATCGCCGAGGCCATAACGCTCGGCCTGCTCGTAGTGCCAGACTTCGAAGACGGGATCGAGCGTCACAAGGCCGAGTCTCCGGCCGAGCTGAGAGGCCGCGAGCAACGTCGCCTCGCCGGTCCCGATCACGGGAATGTCGAGCGTCGAGCGCAACTCGTAGAGTCCGGGATCCTGGAAATGTCCCATCACGAAGGCGTCGAACCCGCCCTCCTCCGCCGCGATGCCGTTGTCGATCGCCTGGACGGCGCAGCGCAATTCCGCGAGCCGTCCGAACTCCCGGTCGGGCGGCGAAATGCCCTCGACGTGAACTGTCGTGCCCGATGCAGCAATGTTGTTGAGGTATTCCGACAGCCGCGCCATGTAGGGCGCGTTCACGCTCGCATCAACGAAGCTCTGCCAGAAGATGCGCATCGTCCTTCTCCTCAGGCGGTGATCGGAGGATCGGTCGTCGACGGCCGATAAATATATTTCAATCATAAACTAATTCACGCGTCAAATGCGCTCGGCGTCGCCGCCGACGGCGACCGCCACCGCAAGGGAAGCCCGGCCATTTTGTACGCTCGATCGGCACTGAGGCGCCGCACTCTGGCGAAATTGTATGCAACAACATTTTTTCTGACAGAGCCGTGACACGTGTTGACGGCTCCACCAACAATACTTTAGGCTTTAAGTAATTCCTCGCCGGCCAGGGACCGGTGGATGTTGCAGGGCACCGATTTTGAGAGACTCGATCGTGTGGACAGTCGCCGTGCTCGAACAGCCGGCAGCAACAGCATCGCCGGCCGCGCATCGCGGCCGGACAAACGGCCTTTCGTTGCTTCAGGAAATTCCCGCCCGCATCTGCCGATGGGCCTGTCATTCGAGCGGCAACCAGCGCCATGGCCGCTAAGATCCGGCCGAGCAAACCCTCTTCGGTCGCGCCCGGATTTCGGCGCTGCAGCAATGCTTTCAATCGGTTCATTCGTCGTTCGGGGTCCCCGCACGGCAGCTTCGAGGCATTCCTATCCAGCACCAACGGAGGAGAACGCGTATGCGCAAGACTCTGAGCCTACTCGCACTTGTCGCCGGACTCTTCGCAGCGCCGGCTGCGCAGGCCGACATCACCATCGGCTTCGTCACCTCGCTGAGCGGCAACGGCTCGTCGATCGGAATCCCCTATGGGCGCGGCATCAATGCCGCCTATGAATACAGGAAGACCATCAACGGCGAGACCATTCGCCTGATCCAGCTCGACGACGGCTCCGACCCGTCGGCCGCGACCCGCAATGCGCGCAAGCTGGTGGAAGAAGAGAAGGTGGACCTCCTGATCGGCACGGCCACGGCGCCCTCGACTATCGCCATGGCGGCGGTGGCGAGCGAGCTGAAAGTGCCGATGATCGCGGTCTCGCCGATCGGCAAGCTGCCGGATACGCCGGAGCAGTGGGTGGTGTCGGTGCCGCAGCCGGCCTCTCTCCTCGTCAAGATCGTCGCCGACCGCATGAAGCGCGACGGCATGAAGAACATCGGCTATGTCGGCTTCTCTGACGCCTGGGGCGACCTCGTCTACAACGGCGCCAAGGCCGCCGAAGCCGCCGGCGACATCAAGATACAGACCAACGAGCGCTACGCCCGCACCGACACCTCGGTCACCGCGCAGATCCTCAAGGTGATGGCCGCACGTCCTGACGCCGTGCTGGACGGCGGCTCGGGCACGCAAGGCGCGCTGCCGCTCCTCACGCTCGCCGAGCGGGGCTTCAAGGGCAACACCTACGGCACGGTGGCACTCGTCAATCCGGACTTCGTCAACGTCGGCGGCAAGGCGGCCGACGGCATTCAGGTCTCCGCGGGTCCCGTGATCGTCGCCGAGCAGCTTCCCGACGAGCACTTTGCCAAGAAGATCGCGCTGGATTTCCGCAGCGTCTACCAGAAGACCCATAACATCCCGACCACCGACGGCTTCTCCGCCTATTCCTTCGACGCCTGGCTGATTTTCGCCAACGCTGCCGAGCGCGCGCTCAAGACCGCCAAGCCCGGAACGGCGGAATTCCGCACCGCGCTGCGGGACGCGATCCTCAGCACCAAGGAGCTGCCGGGCGTGCATGCCGTCTACAATTTCAAGCCCGGTGCGGTCACCGGTGTCGACGAGCGCTCGCTCGTCGTGGTGCGCCTGACCGGCGGCGCCTGGAAGTACGCGCCATAACCGGATCAATGGCCCCGGCATCACAGGGAGCAACGACGTCTCAATGACGAGCGACATTGCAGCCATTCTCGCGATCGACGGGATCGCCACCGGGGCCGTCTACGCCCTGGTGGCGATCGGGACCGTCCTGATCTTCACGGTGACGCGGGTCATCTTCATTCCCTTCGGCGACATCGCGGCCTTCACCGCGCTGACGTTGGCTGCCCTCGACGCGAAGCGCTTTCCCGGCACGGGAGCGCTGGTCGTGATCCTGGCCTGTCTTGCGACCCTGATCGAGATCATCTCGCTGGTGCGCTCCGGCGAACTCCGGCTGCTGCCCCGCGCGCTGTCCTTCTATCTCCTGCTTCCGCTCGCCGTGGTCGGTGCAGCCTGGCTTGTCATGCGCCTGGACCCGCCGCTTGCCGTCAGGCTCGTGCTGGCGCTGATGCTGATCACGCCGATCTCCCCGCTTCTGGATCGGATCGTCTTCCGTCCCATCGCTGACGGCACCGTGCTGCTGTTGCTGACGGTGTCCGTGGCGCTGCATTTCGCGCTGGTCGGCCTTGGCCTGTTGTTCTTCGGGCCCGAAGGGGTTCGGACCGAGCCGCTGACCTCGCTCTCGACCGAGTTCGCGGGCGTGCTGATCTCGGGCCAGACCATGCTGATCGTGATCGCGGCACTCGTTTTCAGCGGCCTCCTCTACCTCTTCTTCGACTTCACGCTGGTCGGAAAATCGCTGCGCGCCACGGCCGTGAACCGGACCGGCTCCCGGCTGATGGGAATACGCCCCGCCCGCGCCGGCACGATCGCCTATCTGCTGGGGTCGCTGATGGCCGGCGTCTCGGGCATCCTGATCGCTCCGGTGAACACCGTGTTCTACGATTCCGGCTTCCTGATCGGCCTCAAGGCCTTTGTCGGCGCCATCGTCGGCGGCATGACCAGCTATCCCGGTGCGGCGATCGGCGCCGTCGGCGTCGGCATCCTCGAAAGCTTTGCCTCCTTCGAGAGCAGCGCGCTCAAGGACGTCATCGTCTTTTCGCTGCTGATCCCGATCCTGATCTGGCGATCCCTCGCCTCGCTGCATTCCGAGGAGGAGATCGAGGAATGACGCGCCTCCACATTCAGCTTGCCGCCGTCCTCGCCGTGCTGTGTCTCGCGGTGGCTCCCTTCGTGCTCAGTCCGTTCAGCATCACGCTGATGAACTATATCGGCATCTATTCGCTGGTCGCCATCGGTCTTGCACTCCTGACCGGCGTCGGCGGCATCGTGTCGTTCGGTCAGGCGGCGTTCGTGGGCGTCGCCGCCTATGCAACCGCGTGGGTCTCCGCGTTGAACGGGTACTCCCCGTGGCTCGGCCTCGTGTTCGGCGTGGTGCTGACCTGCGGCGTCGCAACCGTTCTCGGCGTCGTCACCCTGCGACTTCAGGGCCATTTCCTGTCGCTCTCGACCGTCGCCTGGGGCCTTGCGATCGGCTTCCTGTTCGGCAATGTCGAGGGGCTCGGCCGCTTCAACGGCATCTCGTCGATCCCGCCGATCAGCTTCGGTTCGATTGCGCTGGTCACGAGCGCCCAGATCTATTTCCTGATCTGGGGCATCGTCGCCGCGGTGCTTTTCCTCGGCTACAACCTGCTGGACTCCCGGCTCGGCCGCGCCATGCGCGTGCTCCGCGGCGGCAATACGCTGGTCGAGAGCCTCGGCATCAACGCTTTCCGCATCAAGCTCGTGACCTTCGTGATCGCGGCCTTCCTCGCCTCGCTCTCCGGCTGGCTCTATGCGCATATGAGCCGCTTCATCAGCCCGGGTCCGTTCGATGCCGGCATGGGCATCGAATATCTGATGATGTCGATGGTCGGCGGCGCCGGCAGCCTGCTCGGCGGCGTCGTGGGGGCCGCGGTCGTCACGCTGCTCAAGAACAGCGTGCAGGATTATCTGCCGCTGATCGCCAAGGGTGCCTCCGGCCAGCTCGAGATCGTCGCCTTCTCCGCACTGTTCATCCTGTTCCTGCAATGGGCCCGGCAGGGCATCGTTCCCTTCGTCGCGCGCTATCTGCCCAAGGCCAGGCGCGAGCGACCTCAACCGGCGCCGCCCCTGCCCCGTCGCGCGCAACCGACGCCCGGGGAGCTGCTTCTGAAAGTGGATGGCGCCGAGCGCCGGTTCGGCGGCCTGGTCGCCGTCAACAATGTCAGCTTCGAAGTCCGCGCCGGCGAAATCCTTGCCGTCATCGGCCCCAACGGCGCCGGCAAGAGCACGATGTTCAACTGCCTGACCGGGGCGCTCCGGGTCAACAAGGGTGAGATCGTCTTTGCGGGACGCCCGATCACGCATGACGCGCAGTCCCGCATCGCCAAGGCCGGCGTCGCCAGGACCTTCCAGCATGTGAAGCTGAGGCCGCGCATGAGCCTTTTGGAAAACGTGATGCTCGGCACCTATGCGCGCACAAGCACCGGCCTGTTAGCCGGCGCCTTCCGCCTCAACGGGCGTGAGGAAGCCAGTACCCGGCACGAGGCGCTGATGCAGCTCGAACGTGTCGGGCTCGGCGACAAGCCGTTCGAGCTCGCGGGCAATCTGCCGCTCGGCAACCAGCGCATTCTGGAGATCGCGCGTGCGCTCGCCGCCGACCCTGCGCTGCTGGTGCTGGACGAGCCCGCCGCCGGCCTTCGCCGCCAGGAGAAGCTGCGGCTCGCGGAGCTGCTCAGGTCGCTGCGGGCAGACCATCTGACCATCCTGATCGTCGAGCATGACATGGAGTTCGTGATGTCGCTGGTCGACCGCATCGTGGTGCTCGATTTCGGCTCAAAACTCTGCGAAGGCGCGCCAGCCGCGATCCGCAGCGACGAACGGGTCCAGGAAGCCTATCTCGGAGGCGTCGCGTGAGCGAGATGCTGTCCATGACGGATGTGACGGTCTGCTACGACAATGTCGAAGCGGTCCGCAACGTGTCGCTGTCGGTCGAGGAAGGTCAGATCGTCACCGTCATCGGCCCGAACGGTGCCGGCAAGACCACGCTGCTGATGGCGGCCATCGGCCTGCTGGCCTCGCGTGGCCGCATGGTCTTCCAGGGTCACGACATCGGCAGGATGTCGGTCGAAGATCGCGTCGAGCGCCGGCTGTGCCTGGTGCCGGAGAAGCGCGAGCTGTTCTCCGACATGACGGTCGCGGACAACCTCCTGCTCGGCTCCTACAGCCTGCGCGACCGCTCGGGCGTCCAGAAGACACTGGACGAGGTCTATGATCGCTTCCCCCGGCTGAAGGAACGGCAGCGCCAGGCGGCAGGCACGCTCTCCGGCGGCGAGCGCCAGATGCTCGCGCTCGGCCGCGCGCTGATGGCCAAGCCGAAACTGCTCATGCTGGACGAGCCGAGCCTCGGCCTCGCGCCGCTGATCGTGCGCGAGATCTTTCGCACCATCGCGTCCCTGCGCGATCTCGGCGTGTCGATCCTGCTGGTCGAGCAGAACGCCCGCGCCGCGCTTGAGACAGCCGACTACGGCTATGTGCTCGAGACCGGCGAGGTCGTGCAGTCAGGTCCGGCCAAGGATCTCATCCACGACCCCCGGCTGATCACGGCCTATCTAGGTGGACACTAGAGCGAGCCGGGATCAGGCCCGGCGAGCCACACAACAAAATATCGAAAAACAACCCCATGCACAGTAGCTGGCGACAGCGATATCAATGGTTTGATACCCAGCAACTGCGGATTTTACGAAATCAACTTGATCCGTCGGGCAAAACAGTGGCACAATGCCATCATCGCTGCCCATGGATAGCCGATGGCTTTCATCGCCAACTCGGACATCCCAGTTACAAGGGGATCAGCAAGCTAAAGCCCGCCCGCGACAATTGGGAACGGTGGAGCACACCATCACCCGATGAAATGGCGTCGCCTGCGCGCCCACATCTTGGGCGACAGCAAAGGCTAATCAATGATGCTCTAGTCGGCGCGATAAATCGAACATCAGTTGCGCTCCATCTTGAATCCGCATTTTGGCACAAAGTGCATATTACGTCCGGCCTCGCCGAAGACCGCTATTGGCTCATGGCAGACCTATCGTGGCCGTCTGCTTGATGTCGGCTTTTGACCCAACTGCGACATCGCTTGGCAGCATCCAGTTTTCGCCGGAGCCCTTTCAATTGGGCGAGAGGTCCGGCGATCTGCGCTTCCGGCGATAGATGCGCCTTCGCTGGCTATTCCAATGTGCTATTCTTATCGCATAGGCCATAGGTATCCCATGACAGGTACTGCAGAGTGGCTCGCATCGATCGGTTTGGGGGAGTACGCCCAGCGTTTCGCCGAGAACGCCATCGATTTCTCGGTCGTTAGCGATCTCACGGAGCAGGACCTCAAGGACCTTGGCGTCCTGCTTGGGCACCGGCGCAAAATTCTGCGCGCAATTGCAGAACTCAAGAGTGAAGTCCTCGTATCAGTCCGAACGGCCGCCAAACCGGCGCCGCGGGACAGCGCCGAGCGGCGCCAACTGACGGTCATGTTTTGCGATCTGGTGGACTCGTCGGCACTTGCGGCCCGACTGGATCCAGAGGACTTGCGCTCGGTAATCGGTGCCTATCACGACTGCATCGCGGGTGTCATCGCCCGGAATGAGGGCGTCATCGCGCGGTACATGGGGGATGGCGTGCTTGCCTATTTCGGCTATCCCCAGGCCCACGAGGACGATGCCGAGCAGGCGACACGCGCGGGGCTGACACTGGTCGATGCCGTGGCCAACCTCCAGACAGATATCGGTACGAGGCTACAGGTCCGCGTTGGCATCGCCACCGGAATGGTCGTCGTGGGTGATCTGACCGGCGAAGGCGCCGCCAAGGAGCACGCGGTCATTGGTGAGACACCGAACCTGGCCGCTCGCCTGCAGCAGTTCGCCGAGCCCGGCATGGTGCTGATTTCCGAGAGCACACACCAGCTCACCGATGGACATTTCGAGTACCGCGATCTCGGCCCTGTCGCGCTCAAAGGATGGGCGGAACCAATACCTGCCTGGCAGGTGCTCGGGATCAGTGGAGCGGAAAGCCGCTTCGAGGCGCAGCACAAGACGCGGTTGACATCGCTAATCGGGCGTGACGAGGAGATCGAGCTGCTGTTGCGGCGCTGGCGGCATGCCGCGTCAGGCGAAGGCTGCGTCGTGGTTCTAACTGGAGAGCCGGGTATCGGTAAGTCGCATATCGCGCTGGCGCTTCAAGAGCGGCTCCAGGCCGAACCACACATTACGGTACGGCACTTCTGCTCGGCGCACCACGCCAACAGTGCGCTGTATCCATTCATCGTCAACCTCGAACGTGCCGCCCGGTTCGAGCGAGGCGAGACGCCGACGGAGAAGTTTGCCAAGCTTGAAGCTCTGCTCTTGCGGTTTGGCGCCGATGCAGACCGCGTGGTGCCGGCCCTGGCCAATCTTCTGTCGCTTCCGCTCTGCGACCGCTATCGCCTTCCCGAAATGACTCCGCAGACCCGCAAGGACATGACGCTGGCGGCGTTCCTGGCCCAGCTCGAAGCATTGGCGGCGCGTCAGCCGGTGTTCGTGATATTCGAGGATGCCCATTGGGCGGATCCGACGTCGCTGGAACTGCTCGCGGTTACACTGGAAAAGCTGCCGCGGCTTCGCGTACTGCTGCTGATCACGGCGAGACCGGAGTTCGCCCCGCCCTGGCCTGGTCATGCCCATGTGACGACGATCTCGCTCACGCGGCTCAGCCGGCGCAACGGGGCGGCATTGGTCGAGCGCGTCACCGCCGGCAAGACGCTCCCCGAGGAGGTCATGCACCAAATCCTCGCCCGTACCGATGGCGTACCCTTGTTCGTCGAGGAACTGACGAAGGCCGTGCTCGAAACCGGGCTGTTGCAGGAGCGGGACGACCATTACACGCTCAGCCGTCCGCTACCATCGATGGCGATTCCGACGACGTTGAGCGCATCGCTGATGGCCAGGCTCGACCGATTGGCTCCGGTGAAATACGTGGCTCAGATCGGCGCCGTCGTGGGGCGCGAGTTCTCCTACGAACTGCTGAGCGCCGTTGCCGAGTTGCCAAGGCAGACGCTGGAGGAGGCGCTTGCCCAGCTTGTCAGGGCGGAGCTGATATTCTGCCGGGGCGAGATACCCCGGGCGGTCTATACTTTCAAGCATGCGCTGGTACGCGACGCTGCCGAATCCGGACTTCTGAAGAGCCGACGCGCGACGCTGCACGCCACCATCGCGGACGTGTTCGAGCAACAGTTCCCGGAAATCGTGGAGGCTCAACCCGAGACTCTCGCGCTCCACCTCACGGAGGCGGGACTGTTCGAAAAGGCAGGAGAATATTGGCTTCAGGCGGGAAGGAAGGCGGCCATGCGCTCCGCCAACCTCGAAGCTATCGCACACCTGCGGAAGGGCATCGAGGTGTTGGCCCATTTGGCCGACGGTGCCCGGAAGGACAGACGAGAGCTTGATTTCCAGTTCGCGCTGGGACCATGCCTGATCGCTACCCAGGGACCGGCATCGCCACATGCGGTGGCGATCTTCGCTCGCGCGCGCGAGCTGTGCCAGCGCCTCGAAGACCCCCCCGAGCAACTACAGATCATGTTCTGGTTGACCACCGCGAGCGTCATTCGTGGTGAGTTGCCGGTCGCCGAGGAAATGATCTCGGCGCTGCTCGAACTCGCGGAGGCGCGCGGCGATCGACCAACGTTGCTCAACGCGATGCGTGGACAAGGCATGATTCGACTTTTCATGGGACATCTCGAAGGAGCCCACGAAGTGATCGTACGGGCCTTCGAAGCGTTCGAGGCAAGCAACGAGCAGGACAGATTGGCGGCGCGTGCCGCCGGCCAGGATGCGGGCGTGGCCGACCTTGCCCTGATGTCATGGGTGCTCTGGCTGCTGGGCCGCCCCGATACCGCGCTCGCACGACTGGATACCGCCATTCGGCGTGCCGACGCCATTGGTCATCCGCATTCGCAGGCCTATGGATGTTACTATGCGTCCATTCTCCACGCTCTTCGGGGCGAGTTCCTGACTGCGCACGGCTATGCGGAACGCTGTCTTGCCTTGTCGGAGGAGCACGGATTCCGGCAATGGAGAGGATTGGCGCGCGCCGTTCGGGGGATAAGTGCCAACTTTCTTGATCCTTCGTCCGCCGCGCTCGCGGAAATCCAGGGTGCGATGAACGAATATCGCAACGCGGGCTATCAGCTCGGCATCACGGCCCTATACGTGCTCCTGAGCCCGGCCCTATTGTCGAGCCGTCAGCGCGAAGCCACGCTCGAGCTGATCGAACAGGGCCTTGCAACAACCAGCCGCAATAGCGAGCGGATATTTGAGGCCGAACTGTATCGACTGAAGGCGCGCGTGCTGCTCTTCGATGACGTACCGGGAGCCGGCACCGAGGCGCAATCACTGTTCGAGCGCGCATTGACAACTGCAAGAAGCCAACACGCCAAGGCCCTTGAACTTCGAGTTGCAGTAGACCTTGGCGCTTTATGGATCGACCAGGGCAGACGCAAGGACGCGCTCAATCTGCTCGCGCCCATCTACGCCGGGTTCGCCGAGAGTTTTGAAACGCAGGATCTAAAGCAAGCGAAGGCACTGCTCGATCGACTGCAGTAATTTTGCCCGGATCACAGATATTGGAGTCTGGTTCAGCGGTCGCAGAGCTACTTGCCTTTGGCACTAGGCATCCGCTCGCTCTTGGCATTTACGATACGTATCTTTCACCTTTTGCCATCCCTCCTTGTCGTTCTTCTCTGGATGCTCATTTATGAAGTGTGGCCCATCATGCGGGTCGAGGTCTGCATGTGCGTGATACCTCTTGATTGCTTGTTCCGCAGCAGCTCTTCCCAACACTCGCCCGTTATAGAGGTTGCTGTGATTCCATTTGAAATTGATGTGCCCCGGCACCTGGATCTCGACGATTATGCCTTCCCATTTGGGTTCGTCGTACTGCACGTGATATTTGAAGATCCTGACGTCATCTTCGCCAACGGTCGCTGCGAATAATTGGCAAAGATTCGCCAGGGCATCATGAAGGTCTTTCGGTTTGCGGACCTGCTTCGAATCGACGATCCTGCTCACCCATATTTCGTCCAGATCACGGTGCTCCTCGAGCAAGCTCTCGAAGTTGACCGTGTCGATCAGCGCTCCTTCGCAGTACGTAACTCCGTCGATCTCAACTGTTTCTTCGATGAAGGGAAGAGCTGAGCACGCACATAGGCTGGACGCGCTAATTGGCCCTTTGTACTCTTTCTTGTCGGCTTGCTGGATCATTGGTCTGTTGGAAAACAACGCGAGCTTATGGTCATCAAGATTCCAGGCGTTGTGAAATATGACGGGCTTTCCAGGCTCTTTGAGCGCTTCGAACTTTATGCTCTTCATGAACTGGCTATTCGGATAGTTGATCTTGGAGAGGCCAGTGACATGGGACAAGTACATCATTGACGTGAGATAGCGAACGAAGGGATTGGGTGCCAGGACCTGATTAAGGATCCATCTGTTGATGTCTCCGTCGTCCGGGATCGTGAACTTCTGTTGAGGGAACCAGAGCGACATAGAATCCCTGAAGGCATTCACCATGGTCGATGGGTCCCATAAATGCAGATAGTTCTTGGGATCCATGACGAAGCTGGTCAGAGCCCTGCTCATGCTTCCTGCCCAATCCGGACCAAACACGGTGTTTATGGGGAAGCGCTTATAGCCTTCGTCGTCTCGAAACACGCCATTCTTGAAGAATTGATAGGTCTTTTCCGCCCTGGCTTTGTTTTCAACTCCATCAAACTGATTGTAGACGATCCCAACCCAGGCGCCGATGCAGGACAAAGCCCACACCTCAAACTCTATATCTGCGTTGGCAAGGGCTTCCAGAACCCCGATGTGCAATCCTGCTGCCGGACCGCCTCCGCCGAGCGCAATCGCTCTCTTTACCATCAGATCCTCCATCTGATTTTTCGTGTGGCTTATTCTCCAATCAACTTTCTGAATTGCGTGAAGAATTGGTCATTCTTGGGCTCTCGGCCGCACAGAATGCCATCGAACCAAATCTGACAGTTCATAGAGCCAGCATTGCGAAATACGATACGTGCGACGGAGCGGTGGACGTCGATATTCGATCTCGAATCTGCTGATCCCACTGGCGCACGAAGAGCCTGCTTAGCCTATCGCGGTCTGAACCGTCCATTTGTGAACCACTTCACGTACGATACTTATAGCCGCCCATGGCCGCGGACCTGTTGTCCAATCGCGACTTCCGTTATTGGCCCAAAGCGGACGCTTTGTAGTCTTTGCTCAGATGTCGGCTTGTGACCCGGAACGGACATATCGAAATCAAAACAGACCGAAACGGACGAGAAGCACCGCGACTCAACTACGGGAGTCCTTTTGTCACCGTAAAGGGATTGAACCCACGTTCCGCGAGGGCAGCCCACGAAGCTGCGCCAAGATGTGACAATCGGAAATAGAGCCGCGGTTTGGTCGGATCGGTGTCCAACACGAACCCGGTCGGCAACTCGCGGGCAGTTGTGGCATAGAACCCACCATCCGGCGACCTCTGGGATTCGACTACAGCGATCAACGAGTCTGCCCTCCCAGTCCTGCCGAGCAATTTCATCAAGAGAGCCATTTGGCCCGTTCCTTCGGTCCACACACCGTCTCGGTCTTCACCGTAAGAAAAGCCCTCATCGACACTCATTCGCTGTTCGGCGGTCGTAATTGCCGATGCAAATTTCTCGACCGCTCCGTGGAGCGCTATTAAAGGCCAGACCTGAGCATCGAGAGCCAAAATCGGATTGTGCGTGACACCGTCTTCAGCGGTACCTGCGGCGAAACAGGCGCATGCCGGATCCCACATCGTATTTACGAAGTACTCAGCGACCGTTGCCTTATCGCGCCAGCGCGAATCCCCTGTACGGATCGCAAGAAGGCCAAACGCGGCGGCGAGGTCAGTATTATGTTCAGTCGATTTCCACGTCCGCACTTCCGGCGTCGGTTCGTGCCCAAACGTACCACCCGTGAAACCGCCAGTACCGCGCGTATCGGCCCATTGCGCGACCCAGGCGCCAAGCCGTGCTGCACCATCGCGGGACCGAGAGCCGGCGTTCACATCATCAAGCGACAGCAACGCCAACATGGCCCATGCCATGTTACCAACATCGCTGCCCACCTGATATCGATCCTCTAACCATTTGTTCTGAGTATTGTCCCACCACCCCGGAAGTTTGACGGGGCCATTCCCCACCACGCCCGCGGCGTAAGCGTTCCGGAGCCGTCCATCATGCCAGGTGCGGTCGTTGTCGATGGCCCAGAGAAGCGCCGAGCCAATCCGATACGCTTTGTCTTGCTCACCGCAACCGACCAACGCGATGGCGGCTACCGCATTGTCATAGAGGTAGGCGGCGCCATGCAGAGGCCCCGATTCGACGGTCGGATAGCTGGGCAGGAACAACGGCCCTGATGGCGGTGCCTTATCAATTAGACCAGCGAGGTATCCGCACGCTGACGTTTTTGGTGCTGTTGAGGCTTGCAGTGGAGCGGAGGCCATCATGATTGCGAAAGTCGCGACGATCCAAGTCTGAAGGCAGAGTCCGCGACAACGGTAGAAGCAATAAGTGATTGGTGCCGGTAGCATTTCGCTGCCTCTCGTGTCTTTTCAACCAAGATAGACTTTAGGACATCGGGAAGAATGCCGGTCAGGATCGAGAAAAAATGTGCCTTCGTCTTCAATGGCAGCTTATGGCACTTTTCGGACCTGCGGCGGCAGTGTTCCGATGTCCACTGTTGAGGGTTGAACGGACCTAAATCAGCCGCGCCCGAAGGTCGCCTTTTGACCCAGACCGGACCACCCGTTCGCCGCGCAGGCATTGGGCTTAGGCTCGACCGGTCCTCGCGCTAGTTTGAAGGACCTCGTGTTGCCAGACAGAGCGGTCGTCCCCATCGTATAGTGATCAGAAACCGCCAGCCACGAAAAGAACAGACTACTGGCGATTGCCGCGCTTGCGCCGCCTGCTTGGGCGGAAGGGCGGAGGTACGGGTGCCAGGGCGAGCCCCTGGTACGGTATGGCAATCATCCCTCGACCATGGCCGATGAGTGCCGGTCATGCCAGTCCCGTGGATTATCGAAGAGCTGATCTATGGCCAAAAGCATTCTTGTCATCGTTGCTATTCTCGCAATTTCTACTTCTGGCGCTTTGGCCGCACAGAGGACCCATCATGGCCGCGCGTCGCCTGCGCCGTCGCCGAGCGAGGGGTCGAGGCGGCTGAGCCCATATGCTGTGGGCCCAGGTAATTCCAACGACCGCGACATGTACATCAAGAACCTGCGCGACTCCGGGTATAATCCGGAGAACAACTTCAACAGGTTCGGGAACGTGCAGGCAGCACCTTATGGGGGCGGCTAAACCTCGAATCCCCTTAACCCGGTACCGGCGCGGCTGCAGTCGCTAGGCCCGCCAAAACGGCTTTTCGAGTTCGTGCGCGATGTCGCTCCGGGAGACGCCGATATCGTGCAGGTCGGGCTCGGTCCAGCGTGCGAGCTCCCGGCGATCGCGATAACGCTGCCGCCAGAGATCAGAGATGAAGGGTCGCGCCAACGCTGGCCCAAACCTCGTAGAGGTTGAGGAGAGCCTTGATATCAGCGGAGATCAGGCGTGTTGAAGCAAACTTCACAGCTTTATCTCCCCCTATAAGTTCGGGAGGACTGTATCGCTGTGCTACTGACAGCATACTGTCAGCAGCAGGTAGCATCTCTGGCCCAAGGAACGGAGATGCCCCGGCTTCGGCTGGCAATCACTTTGCGTCATGTATTCTTGGGAAGTCCGATGTTGGCCCATCAGCGAAGTGACGACACCGCTCAAGGAGGTCCGCTTAGCGAGGCGGTGCGGACTGGATTTGCTCGCTCTGAGTTCTTCGCATTTTGACCCGAAGTCGACCTTAAACTCGTAACCAGCGAGAGGCTGATCGCAGCTTAGCAGAGTCCTTGGTGGGACTTAGCACAAGCGGCACGCTCCCCAGGATCCGCAGCAACCCGCGCAACCACCGAACCCCCAGCCACCATACCCCCAGTCATCGAACCCGATGTCGTCATAGAATCCGATGCTGAACCCGCAGCCGCCGCAACCGCAACCACGGAAGCCACGGCAACCACGGAAGCCACCGCAACCTCGGATGCCAACGAACCCGCTACCACCGCAACCTCGAATGCCAACAAGCCCGCCACCACCGCAACCTCGGATGCCAACAAACCCACCACCACCGCAACCTCGGCCGCCAACAAACCCGCCGCCACCGCAACCTCGGCCGCCAACAAACCCGCCGCCGCAACCTCGGCCGCCGCCGCACCCCCCGCCACCATGGCCGCACCCGCAACCACCGCACCCCCGCGCTAGCTGCACGCCGCCGCCAAAGTTTTCTCTATCGAAAAGATGGAACGTGGCCAGACTGACGTCGGCCATTTCCTCTTCGCCAAGAAAGAAGCGCTGATTTGGCGAGGTGTTGGATTGCGGGATACCGGTAGCGGGCATCGTGGATGCGGATGCGCTACTCGCCAGCGAAAGACCCAGTCCGGCCGCACCTAGCACCTTCACGGTGGCGGCTTTGGCTGTGCGCTTCTGCTTCGAAGCTTGCTTGACCCGTGGCATGATCGCACCCTCCGTAGTTCTTGTGAAAGCGCTCTGCAAGAGTGCGCTCGGCGAAACCGGCGCGCAAGGGTTACCTGTGCCATAAAATGCGAAACATCTCATCGAGCTCCATTCATCTTCAGAACCGAGATCGACACATGACCGCTTTTGGTTGAGCAGAATCACGCCAGCTGACCAGCGCAAGAGGCGTCGCGATGTCGGCTGTCTACGGGAAAGCGGAAGTCACACGATGGTTGGGCTGACCGCAGCTTTTGACCCAAAGCGGAAATCACTAGCTCGGTACCCCGCTTAGGTGAAATGTCGTAGCAAGGATGCGCCAGCCGTCGGGGGAGCGAACAAGGTTGTACGACTGCCGCCATTGCCTTGTGACGCTTCCATCCGGTCGGAGGTTTTTCCACGTTACAGTTCCGAGAGCACTGCGTTCGCCTATAGGAACAGCCACTACATCGTGCAGAGTTCCACTTTCGGCCCCTTCGCGTCGGTAGGTGTCGGCCACTCCTTGGAAAAACCGCGCAATCTCGTCACGTGACTGAAAACAATGTATCGACCCGTCACCCCGCATGGTGATGCAGGGAGCGCAGTAGAGTTTGGCGATTTGATCACCATCCCAGGTGGTGAATGTCTGCATGTATTTGTTGAAGAAGGCAGATATCTCGACTTCAAGCGCTTCCGGCATGATTTGTCTCCAGAGCTTTCATGTTCTGCGACGAGCAAGCCAACCCGAATTGTCTTGGGTTGCGATACAGCGCACGCGGAATTCGGATGGCGACATGCCGTTCAGCCGATCCGCTGCTGGGTCCAACTCCGCGCAACTGGCCTGCTCTACAGTTACGATCTGATCCGCGGCCAACCAAGCTACGATTGGAACTGAAGGGCCAATGATTACGAGATAGGCCAAGCCGAGAGCGGGAGACCAACGTTCAATACCAAGCCCCGTCCGGAAGACCACGGCCATTCCTAAGCCGAAGCACGCGATCCAAACGGCAAGCCAACAAGCAGAGATCATTCGTCTCTCCCCGCTCCAACAGTGTGCGCAATGTTACCGTTGACGCCCATCTCTCGCCAGAAGACAGTTTGCACCGAAGGGGCAATGCACTTGACCGATTCTGGGTGGTTAAGCTCACCTGCCCGTCAGGTGTTGATGGAAACGACGAGGTCATTGAATGCAAAAGGCTGATCGGCGATGTCGCCTATTGGCCCCAAGCAGCGGTTGGTGGATGTGTGCCATTCCGCTGCTGTCAGGGGAGAAGCAGACATCCGGCAAACAGGCCAAAAATGACGCGAATGACCTATAGCAGACCTGCACCCGAGCATTCGCCGAGTGGCCGCCTTAACCTCGCAGTGGCAGCGGGATGGAAAGCAGTTAACGCGCGAGTGCACTTCGTAATCTTAATTTACGCGAAGGCGTCCCACCGAAATTGCTCACCCGCGCCGACGAGTTGATCGAATAACTCGCTCTTAGCTGAGACGCATGGGTCCACACCTAGCCCGAGCCGACTCGCGCAGCGCTTCATCGCACTCCGCTTCCGGGCGTATTCAGACCTTGAGAAAGCATTGGCGAGGTCTGGCAGTGACCCGGCAGCTGACTCTGGATGCAAGCCTGAAGTAGACCGGGCGCTCTAGCACCCGTCGTCTCCTTCCACGACGGTCGACAGGAAGCTGGAACGAGCCAGATCACATGCAATCGGCTTCGAGAACGAGGTGCCAAACCATCTACTCGTCAACGACCCATCGTTGGTGACCCAGGGGATTGGCGGCAGTTGCGGCAGATAAGATGCATACGGCATCACTTTCGCAAGCGTCACTCTGACCAGATACTTTGCTAGAAAAGCCTCGTTCATTCCGCCGTCCAGTCCGCTATAGATCGGGGCTGCCGGCACGTTGTCATTGAGCAATCGCGCGAATTCGAGTTCGTCGGTACGTTGCTTCTCAAGCGCCCGCCGCGCAATTTTGGAATCCACGACAAACGCGGGGCATTTATCGGTGGGACTGAACACGAGAGGATACGGCGAATTTGGTGGAGCTTGCGCATCGAACACATAGCGTCGATTGCACACGTCCACCTTAGGTTCGAGATGCGTCGTCTCGAAGTGATCGTTGCCGACTTTGAGCATTTTCCAGAAGGAGAGGTTCGGGCTATTTCGATGCTGCGCCAGGTTTGCCGGCGTCAGGCGGAATGGATAAGCCTGGACCTGAAAGGACGGTCGGCCGCCGAGGGAGTCCCGCGCTAGCGAATAGATCTCGCTTATCTGTTCGTCGGTCATGGCATAGCAACCGCTCGATGAGCAGTCGCCATGGATCATGAGTAAGCTGCCGTCGCGATTGTTTGCCTTGTCGAAGCTGTTGGGAAAGCCGACGTTGATCGCGAGATGGTAATCGGAGTTGGGATTCATCAGCTCGGGAGTAATCGTATAGAACCCCTCTGGAGCCTGACGGTCACCCTCCTTCAGTTTCGGCCCGAGATCCCCCGACCACCGACAGATCGGGTACACCTTGAGGATTTTGAAGAGGCCGGTGGTGTCCTGTTTCCAGACTTCGAGCTCCGCCTCTTGCTTGAAGACGCGCACAAGGATAGGCGAGTATTTTGGCATCTTCTTTTGTCGGAGCAGCGAGAGCAACTCGGGTGGTAGCTCCTTTGTAGCCTTGGCCGGCAAGCGGTTGCTGTTTTCGCCAAGGCAGGTGGCCGGCGACAACGCCGCGAAAAAAGCTGCAGTCAGCACAAGCGCACGGAGTGCCGTGGCGCCGATCATGACCTTACCTCGGGCGTGGAATCTGCTCATTTGGGTAGCGTGTAGTCAGTGGGTTCGTAAGGCAAGCCCAGATGGACGCAGCCACCGGAGAAGTTCGAGCTTATCGTTGGCCTTGGGGATGCCAAGACGCTCGGTCTCGTCGTCCGCTTCTGGCCCATAGCTGACCTGCCCGATCGGTTCAGCCGAGGACTTCTTTTAACCCAAAGCTGACCTCAAGCAGTTCCGGAGACAATTAGGCAAAAAGCCCGCATTGGTTATGACAGCATTCTTGGCGGCGCTCGCGACATCGGCCAAGTCGGAGTTCATCAATGTGCCGACGGAGTGATCGCCACCGATAGCCAAGACCGGCATCGGCAATTTTCCGGTCTTTGCGAACAGCGTTTTGTTGTCCTCGCCGTCCTTAGTGAAGTCAGCAAACTGTCCGCTAAAGGCATCGTGGATGGCACCCGCACGAGCATAGAGCACCGCATCGTGATCCCGGGTCTTTCGTCGATCGCAGCGGGGGTATGGGTTCACGGCCTGGTTCGAAAACCGATACGGTTATCGAAGCATCGAGGCCGACAGTGCCAATGTTAGCGCTCGCCCTGCCGGAAGCCACTGGAACTCGTGCTAACGAGAAATATCGAAGTGTACTGCTTTGATAGTGTGAATCGCTTCCAACGGACGACGCTCGGAGACGTCAGGCGCAGGTGTCGTGCGCAGAAGCATTGTAGCCTGGAATCATGGGAGAGCCGAGCATGGATTCCATTTCTCGTCGCCATATGTTGGCAGCGACCGCTACCGGAGGTCTTCTAACGAGCGTTGGGCTGGCGCACGCGCAAACCGCGGACGGCGCGATTCCTCAGCCACAGCGACCGGGTCACGGCGGCACCGATCCCGGTCCGCGCAATCTCATGCGGGATCGGCAGAACCCGGATCTGCTGGTTCCGCCGTCGACCGATCATGGTACCTTGCCGAACCTGCGCTTCTCGTTCTCGGACGCCCATATGCGGCTTGAGCCGGGCGGCTGGACCCGCCAGGTCACGCAACGTGAGCTGGGCATTGCCAAGTCCATGGCCGGCGTGAATATGCGCCTGAACGCGGGCGGTGTGCGTGAGCTGCATTGGCATAAGGCGTCAGAATGGGCCTACATGCTCTATGGCAAGGCTCGCGTGACGGCGGTCGATTCCGAGGGGCGCTATTTCGTCGATGACGTCGGCGTCGGAGATCTCTGGTTCTTCCCGGGCGGAACCCCGCACTCGATCCAGGGCCTCGGCCCCGACGGCTGCGAATTCCTTCTCGTGTTCGACGATGGCGATTTCGACGAAGACAACACCTTCCTGCTCAACGACTGGTTCAAGCACATACCGGCCGATGTGCTGGGCAAGAATTTCGGAGTGCCTGCCTCGCTGTTCGGCCACACCCCCGATGAAAGCGAGCGCTATATTTTCCTGGCTCCGTTGCCGGGGCCGCTCGGATCGGAAGCCATATCGGGCGCAAAGGCGTCGGAGACGAGCTACACGTGGCGGATGATGGAGCAGGTGCCCATCAAGACGAAGGGCGGAACGGTGCGGATCACCGATTCCCGTTTGTTTCCAATCAGCACCACGACCGCAGCGGCCCTGGTTGAACTCGAACCTGGCGGATTGCGCGAGGTGCACTGGCACCCTAACGGAGACGAGTGGCTTTACGTCATCGAGGGACAGGCGCGCATGGGTGTGTTTGCCGGCCAGGGGCAGGCGCGCACATTTGATCTGCAGGCCGGCGACGTTGGTTACGTCCCGGTGGCGATGGGCCACTATCTCGAGAATACCGGCTCGACCAACTTTCGATTTCTCGAGACGTTCAAGAGTGACCGCTTTATCGATTTCTCTCTCGATACCTGGATGGCGGCAACACCGCCGGGACTGGTGCAAGCCCATCTCAAACTCGATCCGAAGGTGATGAGCGCGCTGCGCACGAACAAGGCTCTGGTCGTGCCGGAATAACCGCCCAAGTCGGAGTGAATCGCGGCGCACTCGTCCGGCGCCCGGTGGGCAGGCCGCTGGCGGACCGCCGGCAAGATTGCGCCATCTCCGGCTGCAGAAGGAGAACGCCATGAACGTTCTGACCTGGGCCGCCCTGCGTTGGTGGTCGCCGGATCCGCCTTAGCATCAAACGGTCAGGCCGAAACGGGCACCCGAGCGTCAGTGGCATCCTCAGTTTGCAGAGACAAGCTTTAGTCCAATCACGCCGGCCACAATCAAAGCAATGCAAAGTATCCGCGCAGGCGACGCAGAGTCGCCCAGCACTGCGATACCCAGAACGGCGGTACCCGCGGCACCGATACCGGTCCAGACCGCGTACCCCGTTCCTACGGGAAGTGTGCGGAGCGCCAGCGAGAGAAGAAAGACACTCGACAAACCGGTGGCAGCCGTAAACAGCGCGGGTATCAGCAGCGTGAAGCCTGCGGACCACTTCATACCGAAGGCGAATCCGATCTCGAGAAGGCCGGCGGAGGCCAATATCATCCATGCCATGTGGGTCAATCCATTCGCTGGTCACCGGGCGTTACGGCCGGGCTGCTTGTAAGGGGCTGGACGCGCATGGACCAATTTCCATGCGCGCCGCGTTTGCTGATGAGCGCCTCAAGCCTTACTGGCGGCAGCGGGAATCGAGCGGAACGAAATTCCCAATCGATTGAACGCGCTCATCAGGCCGATGGCATAGGTGAGGTCAGCGAGTTCCTTGTCGCTGAATTCGCCGGCGGCGGCCTCGTAGTCGGCATCGGGAACGCCGGTTTCGGCCACCCTCGTCACGGTTTCGGTCCAGGCCAGCGCAGAGCGTTCGCGCTCACTAAAGACTTCCCCCGCGTCTCGCCACACAGGCACCAGCACGAGCTTGTCCGTGGCGACACCAGACTTGAGCAGGTCGCGGGAGTGCATATCGATGCAGTAGGCACAGCCGTTGATCTGCGAAACCCGCAGATAGACGAGATCGACAAGTTGCTTTGAAAGGCCGCTTTTTTGAAGATAGACGTAGACCCCTCCAAAGGCCTTGAAGCCTTCCGGTGAAGCCTTGGCGTAATCGATGCGCTTGTTCATGATTGAATCCTCATCTGGTTGAAGGATTCCATCGTTTCGCATCTTGGCCTATTCAAGAAGGTCCATGATACGCGTTTGTAGCTGGACCATGATTTCCATAATCCGGCAGATCACGCTCGAGCTTCAGTCACATCAATCCCAAAATGCGCCGTCCGAAATTTTCGGCCGTGCGCCGCGAGGCGATATTCGTGAAGTTTAAAAGAAGGGCGGAAGCCCCATCATTGCGCCTCGTCCAATCCGTAAGTGCCTCCGCGTACAGGCCTTGTTCCCGCATGCTCGCAGCGAGCCGGCGATCTGAACGGTTGCCTCGCAGACGCAAGATCAGGTGCATGCCCCCCGGCTGTAAATCTATTCGCACATTTTTTCCCAGCACGCTTTCCAGCCCCGCCGCGGTTGCCGCGCGGCGCTCGGCATAGAGCCTCCGCATCCGCTGGATATGGCGCGCAAAATGTCCTTCGGCGATGAATGAAGTGACGATAGTTTGCGTAAGCCCCGGAGAGCCAGTTGAAAGGCTTTCGGTGACCTCCTCAAACCGCTCGACCTGCGCTTCCGGCACGACGAGATAGGCCAGCCGCATGCCTGGAAAAAGTACCTTGCTGAAGGTACCCGCATAGAGCACCCGCCCGTCACGATCGAGGCTTTTCAATGCAGGGAGGGGGCGGCTGACATAGCGGTATTCGCCATCGTAGTCGTCTTCGATGATCCATGCCTTGTTTCGCGCGGCCCAGTCCAACAGCGCCAGACGCCGAGGTAACGACAGGGACATGCAGAGCGGGCTCTGATGCGCAGGCGTGACCACCGCTGCGCGCGCCCGGGACGCGAGCTTGATGGCATCAGAAACGACCATGCCTTCCGCATCGACCGGCACCGAGATGCCTTCGATATGCATATATTCGAAAATTTCTCGCGTGGGCGGATATCCCGGGTCTTCGAGCCAGACGCGATCACCCGCCTTCAGCAGGGCATGACCGATTAGCTCCACGGTTTGGCGGTATCCCGAGGTCACGAACACCTGAGATGGGGAGCAGTTTATCCCACGCGAAACCTGGAGATATCTCGCGATTTCAGCACGCAGCGAAGGCAAGCCGGACACAGGGGGATGGATCATATCGGAAGGCTGCATGGCCCGCGCACTGCGCGCGCCAAGGCGTGCCCAGATCTTCCGGGGAAACGCATCCAGGGCGGGCAAACCCATCTGGAATGGCAGGATGGAATCCGGACGAAAACTGACTGCATCCATCCGGGGATCCGCTCGCGGCGTCGGGTTCGCAATGGATATTCGCGGCGTAAGGTCTGGGCTTACAATGGTTCCTGCCTGCCCGCGCGCCTCGACATACCCTTCAGCGGCCAGCAAGGAATAAGCCGTGTCGATGGTACCTCTGGCCAGCCCCAATTCCTTGGTCAACGCCCGTGCCGACGGAATGCGGTCACCAGGCTTCAACATTCCAGTGGCGATAGCGTCGCGAAACCGATCGTAAATCTGCCGGTAGAACGGTGCTGCCGCCTTCGGATCAAGCGGCGGGAGCTTTCGGGGATTCGCGGCAGGCATGGCCCGATCCGATCTTTCGATGAACGAAAAACCCACTATGCCATAACGGTTCGGATTGGTCTCCACTCCTCGCACGCTGCAGCGGTCAAGCCTGCGCCGGCAAATCATGGACCAGTCGCAAAGCTCATTCATGGTCCTTGGATGCAGGCCGAAATTGCTCTTTGCTGATGATCAGAGTTCGGACAGCAGAGATTGGAAAGCAGATGACGAAAATACTGCATTTGACTTGCAGCCCCCGCGGGCAAGCCTCGGAGAGTTACAGGCTATCTCAGAAAATCGTCGGCTACTTGCTGGATAGCGAGCCGACGGCAACCGTCATAATCCGACCGATCAGCGGCGTCCCCGATATCGATGAAAGCTACGCAACTGCTCTTGGCGCGACCGAGCGATCGTACCTGGAAATGTTTGTCGAGGGTTCCATGTCCCGGTCCGAAGAACTGATCCAGGAACTGGAGAGCGCGGACTTCGTCGTCATCGCAACTCCAATGCACAACTTCACCGTGCCTGCCGCTCTCAAAGCGTGGATAGATCACGTCGTTCGAGTCCGTCGAACGTTCGACGTGACTGCCCAAGGAAAACTGGGGGCGTTGCGCGACCGCCCGGTTTTTGTCGCAGTGTCCTCGGGCGGAAGATTTTCCGGCGATCGCGCGCATCAGCCCGATTTTCTCACGCCGTATCTAAAAGCTATCCTCGGCACCATCGGGCTGCATGATTTGACGTTCTTCTCCGTTGAAGGATCGGCGCTTGGTCCTGATGCATTGGTCGCAGCCCGAACCAAGGCGGATCAGGCAATGCAGAGGTTCTTCCTCCGTTTCGCGCCCAATTCAACGGGGGTGTTTCAGCAAGCTGTATGAACGCGCAACGGCCTTCCCGCGCTCAGTTCGGCCACCGATACGTCCGTTCCTGGCCCTGAGCAGACGCTGCCGCTTCGCGCGGAAGCTGGGGGACGCCTGCACCTCGCGGGATTCCCTACCAGCGAGACCAGTACAGCGCCCGGGAAGCTGAGGTACTTGCCTCCTCAATTGAGCAAGCAAAAATTCCCCCAAACATCAGAGCCTCGCTAAGAACGGAGATTGACTTAACCGAGATCACGCAAGAGACCTTTTGCTCGCTTAAGGTCGGCGGTGTTGAGACCTTCGGTAAACCGGTCGTAAATCGGTTGTAGCAGCGCCTTCGCTTCGGCCGGTCGGTCCTGATCGCGAAACAACTGTCCCAAGCTTGTGGCGGCGCGTAGTTCCCAGGACAGAGCGCCCTGCAGGCTCGCCCACTTCATCGCCCGGAAAAACTGATCCTCGGCCGTTGCCGCAGCGCCGGGCGCACCTTGCAACAGCAGCAGTTCGCCCTTGATGCGCAGCAGCTCGGCGATACTCAAGCGTTCTTCGCTCTCCTCTGCGCGCGCGATCGCATCGTGTACCACCGAAAGTCCTTCGCCCACTTGCCCGACGCGCCCCAAGCCTTCCGCCATCTCACCAACGAACAGGAAATAGCGATGCGATGCGTTGACTTCGTCGCCGAGTTCGTCGATGCCTGACCGCAGCAGCGGCAATCCGCCGGCGGTATCTCCGCGCTTGATCGCTAGCAGTCCTTGATGGCTGCGGGCAAAGGCAACATAGCGCATCAGCGAATGCCTGGTCGAAAGGTCGATCAGCCTTGTCACGTAATGGTCTGCGACATCCATATCGCCGCTCCACAGCGCGATCGGGCATGCTGCGTTGGCGACGATGTAGCACACCGAGTTGACGTGTCTGCTGGCAGATGCCTCATGCAGGTATGTTTCGGTGACGTGCATTGCGCGATCCGGAAATCCCTGCAGCCATAGGGTCCGGCCCAGAAAGGCGCCGGCGGTCACCCGCTGGTTGCTCCGGAAACGGCTGATCCGCGACTTTTGGACTGGAGGAACATAGTGCGCGAGCATGCGTTCGAGGTGATACCTCGCGCTCGCTTGATCGCCGAGGCATTGCTGCGAGATGCCGATCAATCGCTCTCCGATCAGCCGATCGTTGGAATTTGACCGGCTTGCCGCAAGAGCGCTGAATCGTTGCGCGGCGGTCAAGGAGGCGCGAAGGCGGCCGGCGACCCGGTGAAAGAACCACAGGCCTAGCAGCGACCGCAATTGGTGCTCGACATCGTCAAGCCTCTCTGCAAGCTCCAGCGCCTTCGTCCAGGCTTCGCCGAGCGCGGGAATTTTCGCGTCGGTGACAAATATCAGGGTCGTGCCGAGCGCGGTATACAGCTTCATCTCGAGGCGCGCGTCGCCATTGACGGCAGCCCCAAGGGCGCCGATCGCCCGCTCCACGCGGCCGCGGCATTCCTCCAGCAACGACGAATGGACGCATAGGGGCACTGCGGCCGCGGTCAGCCCCGCGCCAATCTGCACGTCACCGCTGGGTGAAAAGGCCCAACCCAGCGCCGCGCGCAGGTTGTCGATGTGCCGTCCATAGTCGCCCATCCAGTCGACCGTGGGGCGCATCTCCAGCTCCGCTTCAGCCCGCTCGAACAAGTCCCGGTAATATTCGGCATGGCGACGTGCGAGCCGTTCCCGTTCCCCGCTCTCGCCGAGCTTTTCGAGGGCATACGTATGGGTCGTATCCAATAAGCGGTAGCGCGCCGTGGTGGCATCGATTTCCGCCACAACCAGCGACTTCGAAACCAGGCTGGAAATTCCATCGACCACGTCCGGCAAAGCGATCCCGGCGCCCGTTACCACCGCGCAGATCGCCTCCAGGTCGATGGCGCCGGCGAAGACCGCGAGCCGGCGGAGGAGCACCAACTCAGGCTCAGTCAGTAGCTCGTAGCTCCAATCGAAGGTCGCCCGCAGAGTTTGGTGCCGCGGCAGCGCCGTCCGCCCTCCGGTCAGCAGCTGAAAGCGATCGTCAAGGTGAGCGGCGAGTTCTTCGACACCGAGTGCCGTGACACGTGCCGCCGCCATTTCAATCGCGAGCGGTATGCCATCAAGACGCCGGCAGATCGCCGCGATCGTCTTTGCCTGATAGCCATCCAGAACCGCCCCTGCCTCGGTTGCTCGTGCACGTTCGATGAATAGTCTGACGGCGCCGTATTCCAGGAGATCGTCCGCGCCCTCCGTCGGAATCGAGAGCGGCTGCACCCAGTAGACCTGCTCCCCCTCGGCCCGGAGCGGCTCGCGGCTGGTTGCGATGATCTGAGCCGAGGATCCGGCTCGCAGCACGCCCTCAGCCATCCTCGCCGCGGCGTCGATCACATGCTCGCAGGTGTCCAACACCACCAACAAGCGCCGCGCTGCCAGTGCCAGCGCCACGCGCTGCGTCGAAATTTCACCGCCGCCGAACTTGAGTCCGATCGCGGCAGCGAGCGCTATGGGAACCAGACTGGGATCCGCGAGCGGCGAGAACTCGGCCAGCCACACCCCCTCTGGAAAATGCGGCAGCAGTTCACGGGCGACCGCGAGCGCGAGCCGTGTCTTGCCGATGCCCCCCGCCCCGGTCAGGGTGACGAGCCGGCCGGCACGGACAAGCTTCGAGATTTCCTCGACCTCGGCGGTGCGGCCGATCAACGCTGAAACCGGCTGCGGCAGGTTGGTCGACGCTAATGGCTGCGCCGACGCACTTTCCTTTAGGTAGAGTGGATGTCCCGGTCCGGTTGCTGGCCGCATGGTCCAGATGCCGCGCAGGTGATAGCCGCGGCCGGACACCGTCTTCAACAACTCGCGATCTGCGCCGAGCGCCTTGCGAATGGCGGATATATGAATCTGGAGCGTGTTTTCTTCGACCGTCGCAACCGGCCACACCCGATCTATAAGATCGCGCTTGGTGACAAGCTCGCCGCCCGACTGAACCAAAATCTCCAGAATCTCGAATGCGCGGTTCCCGATCGGAACGGAAACACCTCGGGACCGCAGCTCACGCTGGGTAAGATCGATCTCCCACCCGTTCGACTCATAGACGGCTCGTAGGCCTTGCTCGGCCATCACGGCCTGCCCCGTCGGTTGAGTAATCCTAAGAAAATCTCAGCATCAGATCAGGGAACCGCTCCAGGAAATCAGCTTAAACGTTGATCTGGGCAGTGGGCAAGGGCCGTCGAACTATCCGCTTAACGCGCGGCATATCAATGGCTTGATACCCAGTATCTGCTTGGGTGATCTTCTGAGCAAGATTAGCAAAACAGCATCAATGGCGGGCAAGCGATTGATGCAGGGCCCGAGTAAGATCACTCTCTAACCCAGCGGCGCGCTGTTGCGCAGGCTTCGCGGTGTCGCTGCGCCCAAATGTAAACGGGAGAGCGAACATGATCTCTGCGGCATTTCCCTACAAGAAGCAGCGGCGGCGGGTCCTCGGCCGCGAGATGGCGTATGTCGAGGTGGGAAAGGGCGACCCCATCGTACTGCTGCACGGCAATCCCACTTCGTCGTATCTCTGGCGCAATGTGTTGCCGCACCTGAAGCCGCTGGGTCGCTGCATCGCCCCCGACCTGATCGGCATGGGCGATTCCGACAAGCTGCCTGACAGCGGTCCCAACTCGTATCGCTTCGTCGAGCACCGCCGCTATCTCGACGCCCTGCTCGAGTCCCTGGACGTGCGCGAACGGGTCACCCTCGTCATCCATGACTGGGGTTCGGCGCTCGGCTTCGACTGGGCCAACCGCCACCGCGAGGCCGTGAAGGGTATCGCGTACATGGAGGCGATCATGGGGCCACAATACTGGGACCACTGGGACAAGTTCGAAATGCGTCACGCCTTGCAAGGGCTGCGTTCCGAGCAAGGCGAGGAAATGGTCTTGCGAGACAATTTCTTCATCGAGAAGATCCTGCCGGGAGCCATCCTTCGCAAAATGTCCGACGAAGATATGGCGGAGTACCGACGGCCCTTCGCCGAGCCCGGCGAGGGCCGGCGTCCGACGCTGACGTGGCCAAGGCAAATCCCCATCGAGGGCGAGCCCGCCGACGTGACTGCGATCGTGACCGCCTACGCTGACTGGCTTAAGACGAGCCATATACCCAAGTTGTTCCTGAGGGCGGAGCCCGGTGGGATCCTCGCCCATGGCCCGGTTCTCGATTTGGCCCGCAGCCTCCCGGCACAGACCGAGGTGACGATCTCGGGACTCCATTTTGTTCAGGAAGATTCGCCGGACGAGATCGGACGGGCCGTCGCCGGCTGGATGGAGGCGTTGGGCTGACGGCGGCCATGCAGGGCTGCGATATCAGGATCATCAAGGCTCACTCTGAGTTCTTCGCATTTTGACCCGGAGCGGAAGTCGCAGACCAAGACGGTCCGAACCTCAGGCATGGACACCAGCCAACGAATCCGGCGGTGGCGCAAATGCGAAGTGCCGCGGCGTCTACCAGGGCGACCTCCGCATAGACCACAGGATAGCGTTCGTGAGAATTCGCTGGTAGCGGGCGTCCCGCCAAACTGACGGCTCGTGGCCTAGCGCCGAGTAAAATACTCGTCCCTCGCCATAGAATCGGGTCCAGGTGAGAGGCCAGCCATAGAATCGTTGATGTACGCCGGTCTTGCCAAGGTCCACCGAGCTTGGGTCGAGGCGCAGGAGCACGCGTGAACCACGATAGTCGAAGTCGCCGATTTGGTAGATCTCGTCCTCGACTTGCACCGAATTCCCGAGAAAAGCCACCAGGGGATCGCCGGGATCAACCACCTCGATCTTCACGGCCTGATGCCAAGGATGACCATTAAAGTAGCCGCCGACCAGATCGAGATAGTCCGGCCAAGTGTAGAATGTGTCCGTCGCCGAATGAACGCCGAGGAACCCGCGGCCCGAGCGCACAAAGTTGAGAAGAGCTCTCTTTTGCGCGTCGCTCATCGGAAGTTCTCCTGACGTATAGAACATCACCGCTGCGTAGCGCTCGAGGTTTTCGGTAGAAAATTCAGACGTGTCTTCCGTTGCAGTGACTTCAAAAACACCCGAATGGCTTCCGAGCTGGGTCAGGATAACCTTAGAAAGCGGTATGACATCATGCCGGTAGCCGGCGGAGTATGTGAAATAGAGGATGCGCTCTCGCGGACGCTCCGCATGCGCGCCGAGTGGTCGGATTGCCGCCGCGCCGCCGAGGAGCGCGATGAACTCACGTCGCCTCACAATCGCCTCCGCCAAAACCAACCATGTGTTGAAGAAGCCTAGCACAGATCAGCCCAGCGCCGACCGGGGGGCATCGCCCTCTCGCGTCCTATGCGACGCTGCTGGCCTGATCCTATTGTGACCGTCGGCGATTGTCCGCCCGTGCGCACAATTTTAGGTTATCTATTCGGATAGTGTTGGGCTGAATAGCCTATGCTGCTTAAGCGTTGCACTACAGCTATCGGACAGGATGATCTCGGAGGCGCATGCATTCAGCTTTCATTTGGTATTTTTTATCCATGAAAGGCCGCATCGGTCCGCAGGAATTTCGATTGGGACTTTTGGGACTTGTGCTAGTCGACATGCTCGTCGTGCGCATCGCGAGGAAGCTCACTGATTCAGGACCCCAATACTATAGCGTCAACCCTCCGCTCGACTGGCCCATCGTCCCGGCTGTCCTCTTTATCTCGCTCTGGCCGCTCGCTGCAATCTTTGTGAAGCGACTACATGACTTCAACATCTCGGGTTGGTGGGCGCTCACAATCCTCGCAATTCCTCTCCTCGTCGACGTGCTCAGCATTCCGTATTGGCTTCCTTATCTTTTATTGGCGGCAATCCTGAGTGCATTTCCCGGACGGCCTGGCGACAATCGGTTCGGCTCGACCTCGCTACCGCGCACGCGCGTCTAGCGCGCCCCCAAAGCAGACCGGCCGGGCGTTTGAACGGTGGCGCGAAAGTCAGCCGCAATGTCTGCCGATGGCCCATCCCTGCCGACAGCGCTCCTCAACGACAGGTCAGCTTCGCAGGGTAAACCCGGCGCGCCGATCCGCAGCGAACCACGCCGGACTTCGACCCAATTCGGACTTTGGTTGGTATCCCAGGCCGGACATCAGCTGCCTCCAGACTTGGTGGCTTCCCGCACGAGGACGTCCATCAACATTTTGGCGGGTATCTCGCGGGCAAGCGCCGCCGCCTGACCTGACCAGAGTGGCGTGAAATCGGAGCTTCCATTCTGCTCAGCCGCAGCACGCAGCGGCGACAGTTCGCCCATGGGCAGCGGAAAGTCCGGCGCCGCGTCCGACCAGGGACCGATCTCGGCGGCAAGGCGATTGACCAGAACCCTCGCGGGTCGCCCGGAGAACACGTTGGTCACGACAGTCCGGTTCAACCGCGCGTTTCGCAGGGCCTCGCGATGGAGCGGGGGCGTTGCCGACTCGGCACAAAGCAGAAAGGCGGTTCCAACCTGCACGCCGGCGGCCCCGAGTGCGAACGCCGCTGCGATCCCTCGCCCATCCCCGATCCCGCCGGCTGCGATCACGGGCACGCTGACGGCGTCAGCGACTTGTGGCACAAGGGCGAACGTGCCGGCCTGTGAGGCGATCGCGCGCTCGCTGTTAGAATCGAGGAATGAGCCTCGATGTCCTCCGGCTTCGTACCCCTGAGCGATGATCGCATCGGCACCATGCTTTTCGAGCCAGCATGCTTCGTCGACTGTCGTCGCCGATGAGATCACCTTGCAGCCGGCTGCCTTGACCCGATCGACCAATCCGGGCTCGGGCAAACCGAAATGAAAGCTTACCACCTCCGGCCGGACCTGTTCGACTACGGCGGACGCGGCATCGCCGAACGGAGCGAGATCGAGGCGCGGTGCAGCCGTTGCGGGGGCGATGCCCAGTTCGCGATAATACGACGAAAGCTTCTCATGCCAGGCACGCTCGCGAGCGGCGTCCGCCTTTGCCGCATCGTGGCAGAAGAAGTTGAGATTGATTGGTTTCTTCGTCAGTCGCCGTAGCTCGGCAACGGTCTTTGCAATGAGTTCAGGCGTCAAGACAGCGCAGCCGATCGAGCCCATGCCGCCGGCATTCGAGACCGCGGCTGCAAGGTCTACCGTGCCCAATCCGGCCATCGGTGCCAGCACAATCGGATGCTCGATCTTGAACAATTCAACAAGACGTCGGTTAGACCACATCGCACGCCTCCTACCAGTGGCCGGCGGACGCGCCGCCATCGACATGCATGATCTCGCCGGTGACGAAAGCCGCTCGCTCAAGATACATCACGGCGTCGACGACCTCCTGTATCTCGCCCATGCGGCCCATCGGCTGCAAGCTTGCTAGGAAGCCATGCGCCTCCGGCGCATGCATAGGGGTCGCGATCGCACCAGGCGATATGGCATTCACGCGGATATTCCGGCTTGCGTACTCGATCGCGAGCGAGCGGGTGATCGCGTTGAGACCGCCTTTGGTTAGCGCCGCGAGCGCCGCCGCCAGGGACGCCATCGGCTGCTCGGCGATCGTGGCCGTGATATTGACGATGTGACCCGAGCCCGCGAGCAGCATCCTCGCCGCCACCCGCTGCGTCAGATTGAAAAAGCCCGCGAGATTGACCCCGACCATCTTGGCGAAGTCGGCCTCAGAATACTCGGTAAAGGGCTTCGCAATGAACAGGCCGGCATTGTTGACGAGCGTATCGATCCGTCCGAAGCGCTCGATGGCCAGTTCCACGATGCGATCGGCCGTCTTTGCGCTGGCGATATCGCCATCGACCGCGGGCATCGACGGATCGTCGCTCCTGCCGATCGAACGAGAACTGGCAACGACGTGATAGCCGATATCCCGGTAGGCCTCGAGCAATCCTGCGCCAATGCCGCGCGATGCTCCGGTGATGATGGCAACCTTCCGTTCGGACGTCATATTCGCTTCTCCTTCACGCAAAGTGCATGGATGGGCGAACAGTTACCCTGATCGAGGCAATGCCGCTTTGCATCGCCTGCTCAGCTATTGTCATTTCCTGCCGTCGGTGGATGCAGATCGTTACATCGGTAACAAAGTCAAGCCAGCCGGTTTCGCCGATATTGCGCCGGTGTCTGGCCCGTGGCTCGCCGGAATGCGCGGGTGAAATTGGCCTGGCACGAAAACCTGAGCCCGAGGGCGATATCGACCAAGGCCCGGTCCGCATCGCAGAGCAGATCCTTGGCGCGTTCGAGGCGCCTTGCACTGACATGCCGATGCGGCGATTTGCCGATGGCGGCCTTGAACGCGCGCGCGAAATAAAACTCGCTCAGGCAGGCAACCGAGGCCAGCCGCGCTACCGTCAGATCGCCCTCCAAATTGGCTTCGATATAGTCGAGCACCCGCGCCAATCTGCGTCGGTCGAGCCCTTCCCCTGCGGCCGGCATGACCAGGCCGGACCGCGGCGCAGCATGATTCTGGATCAATCTTGCCACCAGACTCAATGCCAGGGTTTCGGCGAGCAGCCTGCCCGCGGACGTCTCGTGTTCCAGTTCGAGCATGATGGCAAAGGCCATCTCGGCAAGCAGTGGATCGCGGAAGCCGCCCTTGTGGCGGAGTGAATCGATCGCCGTCGCGTCGAACCCTTCACCCAGATCATGCGACAAGAACAAACCGGTCGGTAGGTAAAGATGCAAAATCGCGGGCACCGGCTCGGACATGTCGATCAGGCCTTGCTGCACGCCGGCCGGACGAAACCAGATGGTTCCACGTTCGGAGATGGTCGAGTCGATGGCCCCGTCCAGCCGACGCGTGACAACGGACCGACTACCGCGCACATCAACGCAGATCTCGGCATCAGGCTGGGGGTTATTCCAGGCAACCGTACCGCGGTGGCTGCGAAGCTCTGCCGTGAGATTTGACCAACCTCGCGTGGCGGATGAGGCCAGCAGCCCGGCGACGCCGTATTTATTGGAGCTGCGTTCGCCTGACGGCGTCGGCCGAGATGTCAATTCCTGATTTCGGCCAAATAAATCCACGCCGGCGTCACCTTTGGACATGCTGCGGGCTCGACGGCGTTAATGTGGTCGGACTCGTGGCTGACCGCAACTCTCGCCCCCGCCCTATCACGCATCTGCGATCAGGCAGTGTAGCCGCTCACTTCCGTTATTGGCCCCCAACCGACGTTGCCACGCTGCTGCCGACCGCCAGCTTTTGACCCACAACGGACATGGCCTCCGTCATAGGGGCAATATTTCTGTTTCAGTGCTGCGGCCCCCCGTCGAGCTCTCGTTCGTCAACCAGCCCGCCTCCCGCACGATGGCGACGGCTGACCGGGCGACCGGGGCCGTGATTCCATTGACGAGCTGCAGTCGCAGATTGCGACCCTCGGTAACGGCCCGCACGACCGCCTTCCTCGCGACCCACCAGGAGCGATGTACCTGCAGGCCATCGGCATTTTCGAGCGCCATCATTGCCTGGTTAAGCGTTGCCAGTACAAGGCGAGAGTTGCCGGCGGTATGGACGCGTACGTAGTGGTCCTCCATCTGCAGGCAAAGCACCGCGGAAGGTGGCGCACCGAGTAGCCCGAAAGCGGTTGGCGGCGCTTCGCCGGCTTCCTTGGCCTGTTGCCGGCGATGTAACCGGGCCTGCATAAGAAGGGTGAAACCGAGCACAATCGGCAAGGCGGTGATCAGCCCCTGCAAGTACCAATCGAGTGGTCGTAAGATTTTCAGGAAGGGCCATATCGATACGGCGATCGACACGACCCAGATCTGGAATGGCGCGTTCAGGATGACGACGCCGAGGAAGATCGACATCCAGGTCATCGCCGGGTTCAGGCGGAGCCGCAGCACCACCCGGATGAGCGATCCGAAAAGGAGGATTCCGGGTAAGAAGCAGGCGAGTTGAAACACCACGCGCTGCCAGGTCGGTCCGTTCAGATAGCTACCAAACGGTCCGATCAGGCCGAAAAAGATGGCGCAGACGCTCGCGATCGCGAGGTCAACGGCCCAATCCCGCAGAAAGTCACTCCGGCGCGCTTCGCTCATAAGGCCATTATAGTGGCGGTTTGCCCGCCGGCGAACCCATTTGCCCGTTGGCGAACAATTGCTGGCGCAGGCCTGTGCCGTTTGCTGGATCCTTGGCGTCCCACTCGCCGAGAGGTTCCCATGCGCTACACGATTGCATATTTTTTCGCCGTACTCATCGCAGTCACCGCCGGCCAGGCCGACGCCGCGGTCGGGTTCCGGCATTTCAGCATCGACGATCCGCAAGGCCCACCTATCGAGGTGGGCGTCTGGTATCCGACCACGATGCCCCCGAAGCTGGAGGCGGTCGAGACCGATCAACAGATGGTCGCCCGCGACGCGCCGCTTGAGGGCACCGGTCTTCCGCTGGTGGTCATATCGCACGGTCACGGAGGCTCCTATGCCGGGCACCTCGACACCGCCACGGCCCTGGCCAATGCAGGATTCGTCGTCGCCGCTCTTACGCATAATGGCGATAGCTGGCGCGACCAAAGCCGTCCGACCGCAATCTGGGAACGGCCACGGCAATTGAAGCTGCTCACGGACTACATGCTGGGCGCATGGGGCGACCACGGGCGCCTCGATGCCAATCGCGTTGGCGCGTTCGGCTTCTCGGCTGGCGGCTTGACGGTGCTAGCGGCCGCCGGCGGCGAGCCGGACCTTCGGACCCTTCCGAGCCACTGCAAGGCGCATCCCGCCTTCGAAGACTGTCAGATCATGGAAGAGCACCCGTTGCTGCCGGATACCGATATCGTCTGGACCCACGATCCGCGACTCAAGGCGGTGGTCTCCGCCGCGCCCGCTCTCGGTTTTACCTTCGGGACCAACGGTCTGGCGGCGGTGCTCCAGCCGGTGCAGCTCTGGCGGGCCGAGGATGATCAAGTGCTACCACACCCCTATTATGCGGAAGCCGTTCGGCTCGCGTTGCCGACGCCACCCGAGACGCACGTCGTGGCTGACGCCGGGCACTACGACTTTCTGAAGCCGTGCTCTGCGGACCTGGCAACCCGCATGCCGGCAATCTGCACAAGCAAGCCGGGCTTCGACCGCGCTGCGTTTCATGAGCGCTTCGACCACGACATCGTCGCCTTCTTCAAGCGGACGCTGCAGTAGCAGGTTTTGAAGTGGGATGTCCGTTCCTGGCCGTTAGTTGACATTCCCGCGCTCAGAGCGAACGTCCCCTCATGACCCGAAGCGGACATTACGGATATTGGTGGCTGTGGAAATCGACGTGACTCAATGCTCACCTCCTGAGTTGCAAGCGGAACGACGCAAAGCATGAAGAGCGGCACAGGGTCACTGCACCCATGTGCCCCGTGCTTCATCCGAACAACAGGAGAATTGCATTTTTCACAGCGCATTCGGTCAGGACAGCTGACGGTGCGCGCTGCGTATTCCGGGCATGACGCTGACGTTCGCCGCGTTCCATGCTATTATGCCAATATTCCAGGTCGTTCGGTCGAGCCTTGTATTGAGGTCAAAACCGATGATTGGAGCCACCATCCCCACATACTTCGTCAGTCCAAGGCGAAGCATCAAGAAAGCATGATCACGTTGACGCTCGGCGCCGGCGTGCAAACTCGATTTGACAGGAGAAAGCATACGCAGGTCGATTTCAACTCGCGGCAGTTCACGGCGGAGACCTGAACCGCCGCTTGATCTAAGGAGGCACTCATGAACTCCATCAACGTGCGCATAGTCCCCACAGTCACCGCAGCGATGAGACTCACCAAAGCAACGGCTTTTGCTGCTGCGCTCGTGTCCTTTGCCCCCGCGGCTGTCGCGGGAGAGCCGATTGAAAAGAAGGGGACTACTCCTTATGTGACGCACTTTATTTTTCGGCCCTTGATGAGCATTGACACCGCCGAACTCGGCAAGGCCACTACGCTGGAGGCGGTCGGCACCACTCAAAACATGAAGGGAGAGAAGATGCTGGACAAGATGTCAGCACGCTGCGTGGCGCTGAACGTCGCGTCCGGAGACAAGAAATACATTGACGGCGCTTGCGTGCTCGCCGACAGCGACGGCGACAAGATTTTCTCGACCTTCGATACTCGAGACCTCGACAAGGCCCAGCCGAAGATGGATTGTGGAACGCATATCATCACCGGCGGCACCGGTAAGTATAAGGGCATCACCGGAAGCGAACCATTTGCGTGCATAGCTATGCCTGCGCTGGCTGGCTCTGGCGATTATTTTGCGATGGACATCCCGCACAACACGTCCTGGGAAATCAAATGATCCTGAACCCGATGTCGCCGTAAAGATGGTTGTTGAGGCGGCCATCAATCGCTGAACGAGAGCCCAGCCCACCACAGCTGGGCTCTTCTTCTGTTCGTAATTTGGGTCAGATGGTCCGCTTGTGGCCCCAAGCGGTCGACCCGGCATGTCCGCTAGATGTCCGCTCCTTGGGGGTGAAGCAGACTTGATATGCTCAGCCCGAGTTCTTCCGGGTGTGACCCGAAGGCGAAGTCGCCGCTGTCCGTATGCATGTCCGTTAATGGGGGGCTGAGCCGACTCGTTCTGCTCGCGGCGAGTCTTTCCGTTGATGAGTCGGCCCATCGCCTAGGTTGCTGCATCCAATATGTCGCTGAGCGACGCGACCGATCATACGTCCGACGGCAGTGGATAGCATTGTTGCCTGATCAGTCATTCGCGCCGACGTCCGTAAAAAGGAACCCCGCCGGCGTCTTGGTAAAGACGAAGATGAGCTCGCCGCAGAAGACGAAGTAATTGTCATTGTTCTCTTGATCGCGATCGTAGACGGCCTTGCCGCGCTGGACACACGCGCGATTTTTCGGCGTGAACGAGGTCGGATAGGTCTTGGCGCGAAATTGCGCGGCGTCGCGAATTGCGCTGTCGTTCATGAACGGCAATCGTGTCATACCGGCGACGGCGGCGGAATCGTTTGTCCTCAGCGCCGCGCGAAACTTCTCGATGAAGCCATCGAATTCCTTCTGCAAGGCAGGAGAAGCGACGGCTTTCTTCGGCGCCTGGGCGACGGCTGGAGCAAGGTTCACGAGAGCGGTTACGAGCATAATTCTCAGCAAAAATCCCACGGGTCGGCTCCGTCCATCGTCCAATCAAGGTCTTCCGACCGATCCAAATCCGTGGTGTTCTGTTGCGTCAAGGACTTTCTGGGTAAGCGTCGTTATCAGGCCACGGCTTTGAGGAACTGAGTGCGGTAGGCCCAAGGCAATAGCTGGTCGATGTCGCGGTTCGGATGACCACTGACGATCCTGGTCAGGACGTCGGTGAGATAGGCAAGCGGATCGACGTCGTTGAGCTTGCAGGTCTCGACCAGGGACGCGACGACCGCCCAGTGTTCGGCACCACCGTCGGATCCGGCAAACAGCGCGTTCTTGCGACTGAGCTTGATGCCGCGGATCGATCGTTCGACCGTATTGTTGTCGAGCTCGATGCGACCGTCATCGATGAAGCGCGTCAGCCCCTGCCAGCGCGAGAGAGCGTAGCGGATGGCGGCGGCGAGCTTGATCTTCTGGCTGATGAGAGCCAGCTTGGCGCGTAGCCAAGCCTCGAAGGCATCGGCCAGCGGTCGGCTTTTCTGCTGACGCACGAGACGGCGCTCCTCCGGGCTGCGGCCGCGGATCTCCTTCTCGATCGCGTAGAATGCGGCAATGTGCTTCAGCGCCTCGCTTGCGATCGGCGCGGGGCCCGCCGTCGCGAGTTCGTAGAAGTTGCGCCGCATGTGCACCCAGCAGAAGGCGAGCTCGACCTCGCCGCGCTCGGCAAGCTTTGGATAGGCGGTGTAGCCATCGACCTGCAGGACGCCCTTGTAGCCGGCAAGATGGCTGAACAACCGCTCGGCCTTGCGGTCGGGTGCATAGACATAGGCGATGCCGGGCGGATCGAGGCCGCCCCAGGGCCTGTCGTCGGCGGCATAGGCCCAGAGCTGGCCGGTCTTGGTGCGCCCTCGACCGGGATCGAGCACCGGCACCGTCGTCTCGTCGGCGAACAGCTTGGACCTCGCTCGAAGCATCGTGAGAAGGCGCTCATGCAGCGAGCGCAGGTGGAAGGCGGCATGCCCAACCCAGTCCGCCAGCGTCGATCGATCGAGAGCGATGCCCTGGCGGGCATAGATCTGGGCCTGCCGGTAGAGCGGCAGATGATCGGCATATTTGGACACCAGAACCTGGGCGACCGTGGCCTCGGTCGGCAGGCCGCCCTCGATCAGCCGGGCCGGAGCCTCGGCCTGCACGACACCATCCTCGCAGGCACGACAGGCGTATTTGGGACGCCGGGTAACGACAACGCGGAACTGCGCCGGCACCATGTCCAGCCGCTCGCTCTTGTCTTCACCGATCCGATGCAGTTCGCCCTGGCAGCAGGGGCAGGTCTTGTCGTCGATGTCGACGACGACCTCGATCCGCGGCAGATGCGCCGGCAGTGCCCCGCGGTTGACGCGGCGCTTGCGCGCCCGTTCCGCCCGACCTTCCGGGGCGGTCTCGTCCTGACCGGCCTCGGCAGAGGCCGCGACCTGCTCGACGTCCTCGAGGCCCAGCAGCATCTGTTCCTCAGGAAGCGACTCCGCCCTCCGGCCAAAGCGATGACGCTGCAATTCCTTGATGATCTGGCGCAGCCGCTCGCTCTCGTGCCGCTCGGCAAGCAGCATCGCCTTCAGCGTCTCGGGATCATCAGGAAGGTTATCGCTCACGGGCAAATCAGAGCATATTCGCGCCCGCCTGACGACGTACTCGATGCCTCTGATTCACTTCGCCGCAGCGCGGCCCACAATTATCCGGCTTGCGTCGGGACGACCGTCTCCCGTGCCGCGTGGACACGCCGCCAATCGAGCCCTTCGAGCAGCGCCGACAATTCTGCCGCTGACAAACGCATCACGCCATCCTCGATCTTCGGCCAGCGGAAGACGCCTTCCTCGAGCCGCTTGGCGAACAGGCACAAACCCGTACCATCCCAGAAGATCAGCTTGATCCGGTCCGCGCGCTTGGCACGGAAGACATAAACAGCACCCGAGAACGGATCGGCCTTCATGTGCTCGCGTACCAACATAGCAAGCCCTTCCATTCCCTTGCGGAAGTCGACTGGCTTGGTTGCCACCATCACCCGGACAGTGCCGGACGGGCCGATCACCGGCTTGCCTTCAACGCATGGACGATGGCCGCAATCATCGCCACGTCCGCGCCTTGGCCGACCCGGATAGTGACGCCTTCGGCTTCGATCTCGATGCCCCCAACATCCGGCTTGGCCTTCCGTCGCGCTGTCTTGCGCTCACGGCCCGCAACCGCGACCGGCGCCATGGCGTCTACCACCGCAGGTACAAACTGCGGATCGTTAGCCATCGGCGCCGGCTGCCGGCGCGCTTGCCGGCGCCAAGTGAACACTTGTTGTGGGGTCAGCCCGTGTCGCCGGGCAATCTCGGAAACGACCGCGCCTGGTACCAGCGTCTCCTCGACAATCCGGGCCTTGTCGTCCTTGGAGAACCAACGACGTCGTCCCGTCTCCGTGATCACTTCCAGCCGGCGCGCCGTTACATCCGACTTAAGCGTATGGTCAAACATAGACACAAACCGATCCCTTCAAAGAGATCGTGAAACTCGCCTATCCCATCTGCCCCGAAAAGGTGGGAGCGGAACGACGCTTACCTTTCTGGCTCGCCGGCGCAGCGTTAACCCCGCCCAGGCATGGACCAATAGCATTTGCCGGAGCATGCGCTGGCATGTTTTGCCGCGCTCGCTTATGGCCCTCAGCCGAAGGTCAATTGAGCGCGTGTCATGTCGGCTGTCAGGGGCAAACCGGACGCCGATACAGCTTGGCGCCCACTGCTGCTTTTGACCCTTAGCGGACAATCTCCAAGTGGGATTGGTGGGTCGAAAAGCTATCTTTTTCCCAAGTCTTGCGCGAAACGCAGAAGGTAGCCGTCGGGGTCCTGCACCAAAAACTGCCTGTTGCCTCGCTCCTCACCGGCGATCCGATACCAAGCATCGTGACATTCCCCGAAGAGCGGCCATTGTGCCTTTTCCAAAGCATCGAGAAGTGGCGCGACGGAGCCGACAAAGATTTGGAAGTTGATACCGCGCCCCAGTGGTCGTTCTAAAGCACCAGTTTGCCAATGGCCGCTGTGCTGTCTGAGCATGACCTGCGCACCCTGAAACTCCAGGTACACAAATCGACTTTCAGGCCGCTGATAGGCGATACGGAAACCAAGGAGGTCGCACCAAAAGGTCGTGCTCTGTTTGAGGTCGAACACATCCATTTCAGGGACCAAGTGAGCAAAACCGCCAGTCGGTAATCTGTCTTCTGACACAGCCATAGCCTGCAACATCCTCACTCGTGTCGTGCTCGCAAAAGATCGACCCAATTCTGATGATGGGCAATTCTAACATATCTTCCCGTGTTGGGACTGTCTGATAGACAAGCGGCTGTCGAGGCGATGTCTGCTTTTGGCCCGTTTGAGACCTGGCGAGGGGTACTAAAGATGTTCGCTCACTGGGGCTGACCGGAAGTCGTCTCGGGAGAACCAAACCGACGCGATTGACCCGAAGCAGACCTAGGCTTGGGGAATGGTCACGACAGCCGAGCCGTTCGAGCTGGACCAGGGCACGGACGCGGAGCGTAACGCCCGTCGTGGTTAGCGCTTAGCCAGTGTTCCTGACCGCCTCAGCTAGAATGGCGTACAGCTGCTGCTTGCTGAATTCCTTGGGCTGCTGTTTCTCTGCGGTGCTCCGCGACACCTTCTTTTCTACTCGACGTACCAGGGCGGCCGACGACGCCGGCCTTGGCTTCGGGGGCGGCCTTATCTTGGGTCTTGCTGTTGGCGGCTTGTGGCCACGCTTCAAGCCCGAACGGGTTAACATCCCGCAGACCGCGTTACGGCTACACCCGAGACGGCGCGCAATCTGTGCCGCGCTCTGTCCTGCGGACCAGAGCCTTTTGAGCAGCGCTACGTCTTTCGCATCCCAGCCCATAAGAGATTATAGCGCGGACTGGCCGACACTGGCTAGTCCAAGCCGCTCGTGGGAATCCCTTCTATGGATTCACGACTTGGCTCTACAACGCCGGTGATCGCTCCGCCCAAGCCTTGGTGGCTTGGCAGATTTCCATCGCCCGGGCGTAGGCGGGGCGTGCCGTCGTGCGGGCGAGATAGGCACGCTCGACTGAACCCGGGGTATAGTTGCTGGTTCGCAGACCAAGCAGGAGAGCGTAGCTCACTGAAATGTCAGCAGCAGTGAAGCGGTCTCCGGCGAGAAATGGACGATTTGCGAGACGCTGGATGACCAATCCCAGCCGGCTATGAAAGGTCTCCAGTGCCCAGATTGTGACCCGGGCGTTTCGCTCTGCTGCGGGGGCGAATGCGCGACCGACGATGACGGCGTTCATTGGTCCAGCGAGCCCGGCCTCTCCCAAATGGAGGAATTGCAGATAGGCGGCGAAGGCCGGATCATCCGGGGCGACGGCGAGCGGGCTCGGGCCGTGGCGGGCGAGCAGGTATTCGAGGATCGCGATCGACTCGACCATGATCATCTCGCCGTCCTGCAGCGCCGGGATAAAGCCGGCGGGGTTGATCGCAAGAAAATCGGGATCATTCTCGACAGCGAACAGATCGACCGGGCGCAGCCGATAAGCCACCCCCAATTCCTCGAGCAGCCAAACGACACGGAACCCACGACCTTCGCCATAGACAGTGAGCATACTTGAGCGTCCTTACGTTGGCTTAAGTGCCTTAATTCGCAGGAGCGAGATTTCCACACCTGCTGCTATCGCTCCGACACGATATGCACAAGGTTCGTCGAATACACGGCATCATGCAGCGCCGGTCCTCCCTACTTTATGGGTTCACGGCCTAGTCTTCATCCGGCTCGCGTACGACTGCCGGTTCGTCGGCTTCATCCTCCTCTTCGTCGCCCTCTTCGTCCTCCTCGTCTTCATCAGGATCTCGGGGCGGCATCGCGGTGCCCATAGCTACGAGCGGCGTCCAGACGGTCGCCGTGATGAAAAATGCTTCGAAATCGTGTTGCCTCATGTTGTTACTCCTCGAAAAGCATGAGCAGTCGAATATTCCTGACCGACGACATCCGGATGTCCAGGGCGCGATCGCTCCTGCGCGACGGCGACCAGATCGACGGCAGCGGCAGGGGCCGGCACCCCACACAACTGGCGGCGTTTACGAGTACTTCATGCCGAGGACGCATCAGGTTCTATATTTACCAACACTTCGCCGGCAGTGATTTCGGGATCCCCAAGATCGAGGTCGTGCAGACTTGCTTGAATAAACTCCATTATCCTGGCGTTCGCTGCATTGGCGCTTTCGCGGTCCTCGAATATCATCACGGCGACACCAACGCCGTCGCCCCCATCCAGCACGTAGTAAGATCTGAATCCGTGCGATTGCTTCAGGATCTGACCGACGCCGCTCTTGGCGCGGCGGGCAGCGTCCGCGACCGAACGAACCCTGGTGTACTTGCGAATGACGATGTACATGAGGCCACCACGCGTTGCAGTTCCCGTCCCACGCATCAAAGCATACCGGCTCCCGGTCGGACCAGGGCGCTGCTTCCCGAATGGCCGCGCGCCTTTCTCCAGCGAGCCAACCTCGCCCCGCAAGCGGGGGCGAGGTGCCGAGGCTCAGGACCCCTCGAACTTGAACGAGACGTTGAGCTTGGCGCGATAGGACTCGACGTTTCCCTTCTCATCCAGTTGCATATCGAGCTTGACGACCTCTGCAATGCGAAGATCCCGGAGAGTTTTTGCAGCTTGCCCGACCGCATTGGCGGCCGCCTTCTCCCATGAGTCACTGCTGGTACCGATCAGTTCAATGACCTTGTAGACGCTATCAGGCATATCGTCCTCCTGTTCGGTCTGAAGCAGGAAGCAGGTGCTCCCCACCGTTGTGAAATCTAGCATCAGGATGTCGGCGCTGATACGACGCGATACGGTCCCGGACGCCGCCCGGGGGCCCGATAAGGACAAACCGCATTTGGCGGGGATGGCGGTTTTTGGCCCGAAGCAGGCCGTCGCCCGTAGCGGACCATCCCATCAGAGCCGTGATCACCCTCGCCGCGGTCATGGTAGGGTGGTCTTGTTCTTGCTGGCGAGCCAAAAGGTGACAGCCGATGAAGTGTCTTCGGATATACGCAACCCCGGACGGTGAATCTCACTTCGGTGAGGTGGAAATCCCCATGACGGCAAAGCTGACCGTTGCTCCCGGTGCCAAGCCGTTTCAGGTGTCCCAGCGCTATCCCGCGTCAAGCATGGAGGTTACTCAAATTCCTGCCGGTATGCGACAGGTCGATTGGCACACCGTTCCCGCGCGGGTATTGACTGTGAGACTGACTGGCGCGGTCGAATACGAGACGAGCGACGGCGAGGTGCGGCACGTCTCTGCGGGCGAGTTCGTGTTGGTGGAGGACACACACGGAAAGGGCCATCTGTCTCGTCATTCCCCAGACGAGCAAACCGTTCTTTGGATCAGGCTACCCAACGGCCTCGATTTGCCGTCCCCATAGTTTGCAGGGATCGCCATCGCCCACGACGCCGAAAATCTGCAAATGGGCTCATCGCCGACAAGGCGGGCCGCGGCTGTTGTCAGCATCTGCCCCAAAGCGGACGTCAACCGTCGATGCCGGCAAACCCGCTCGGTGACCACGGTCGCTATGCCTCTGTTGGTGACGGCTGCAATCCTAAGGGCTCGCGTGGCGCTGAGCGGGAGGCGATGGCAAGACTCGGAATCGCGCCCCATCGTGTCGAATAGAGGCCGTGCCGAAACCGGCGTCGCTTGCGCCAAGATGTAGGATGGGTAGAGCTCTTGCGAAACCCATCGCCCCCGGCACGCCGATGCAGCGCCCGTGTCATTCTTTAGCTCGATGCCGTTGCGAGGATCAGGTTTGATGGGTTTCGCTTCGCTCTACCCATCCTACGAACTACGTCAGTGTCAGCACGCCTTAAAGGTGGGACGGCACCCCTGCCGCCATGAATAGCGGCCGTCACAACGGTTGCACTTCCATAGAAAGCCGTTGTTACACTTGATCCTGGTGATGCAGTAGTTCTTGTATGCTGCAGGCGATTGCGCTGAGGCAGAGGCGATGCTGAGCGCAAGTGCTCCGACACTCATGGTCGCAACCAGGGCGACGAGAGCAAATGGTTTCGCTATCGTAGTCATGGTCGGTCCCTCCCTGGAGGCATGACAATCCCCGCATCAGAGTCGCCCCACGTTGCGATGATAGCAGAATTCACACGAGCAGGCGCTAAGATTGCTGGGTAATTTCGTCGCAACCTTGGGGTGTTTACAAAGGCTACCGGCATAGCGAGTCCGGCGCGATCTGACGGCCAAAGCGGACATCTGGCGATCCATCTCAATTCACGGCTCACGCCATCGTTTTCACGCTCTCGGCTCTAGCGCTTCGGCCGCACCACCCGCGTCAGCATCGGAAAATGCTTGTTGCGGCCTGCGAATGGCGGGAATTGGACGAAGTCCGCGCGCATGCGCTTGATCACGTCGGAGCCGAGCGCGTGCGCGAGGGCTTGCGGGCTGTCGAACACCAGCTTGTTGCGCTGCATGTGCTCGACGCGCTGCGACGGCAGCCGATCGATCCAATCGATCCGGGTGTAGATCTCGATCTGGCGAACATCAGGGAAGGTTCGCATGATCGATGGATGATGCTCGAGATAGTGCAGGTTCCAGGCGTTCATGTCCTCCGCCGGTCCGGGATAGTGCACGAGGTAGCTGCACGGAGTGGTCGTGCCGGCCGGATGTTCGGCGACGTCGACGGCAAACGCGCGTGTCAGCATGACCTGGTGCGTGACGTCCAAGCCGGTGAGGCTCGCTAGTCCGCCCCCCGTCGCGAGACCGGCAAGGATACCGCCGCGATCCATCGCCGCCTCGCAGGCGAACAGGTCGGGAAACCGGAGTTGAAGCGCAAACACCGGGCCGGAGCCATCGGCCTTGTAGGGATGATCGACCGACTGTTCGAGCGGCGTGAACAGCAAGCCCTCGGTCATGTCAGGGATCGATCCGACCAGCTCCGCCACGGCGTCAACCTCGTCGGGATGAATTCGTCGTTCGCCTGCCGGATCGGAGAATGTCATGAAGAGCGAGATCATGCGGGCGTTGCCTCGGTGCCCTCGCCCACGCTCACATGCGCCATCAGCGCGGCGCGAATGTCATCCGGCCACGGGATCGCATGGTGATCCACCAGCGACGTCGCGGCCAGGATCTGGCGCGCGCGCCAGCGCATGCCGTTCGCGCCGGAGACGACATGCTCCAGATGGAGCGACGATCCGCCGACCCGGCTGATATGCAAGTTGAACGTCAGGCGATCGCCGAACATCGACGGCCGGGAAAAGTCGCAGGACAGATGCACCGTGGGTGTCCCGATCTTCCGGACCGTGATCAGCTCCGGCCATGGAAATCCAATTCTCGCCCAGAAGTCTTCGACGACCCCATTGAGGATGTTCAGGTAAGACGGGAAGTACGCGATCCCAGAAGGATCGCAGTCTCCGAATCTGAGCTCGCGATCGAACGAGAACGTCGTCATCAGATCGCGACGACCGGATGCCTGATGACACCGACCCCGTCGACCCCCGCTTCCACCACGTCACCCGGCCACAGCCATTCCTGGGGAGTCCCGCCGGCGCCGACGCCTTCCGGCGTTCCCGTCGCGATGATGTCGCCCGGTTCGAGTGTCATGCCCGACGAAATGTCGGAAATCAAAACCGGGATGTCGAAGATCATGTATTTGGTATTGGAGTCCTGCTTCATGACCCCGTTCTTGGTCAGCCACAGCCGCAGGTCATGCGGGTCGGGAATTTCGTCCGCGGTCACGATGCAGGGGCCGAACGGCGCGTAGGTGTCCATGCCCTTGGAGAAGATCCACTGGCCGGCGCGGCGATTGTCGCGCGCGGAAATGTCGATCATCACCGAATAGCCGAAGACGTGGTCCATCGCCTTGTCGGTCGCGATGCGGGTTGCGGTCTTGCCGATGATGACGGCGAGCTCGACCTCCCAGTCGAGCTGCTGCGTCATCTTCGCATTGTGCTGGATCGCGCCGCCGGGGCCGATCACCGACGTCGGCGGCTTGGAGAACACGACCGGCTGCTTCGGCAGGTCCTTGTCGGTATCCAGGCTCTTGGCGGACTCCGCCACATGCGCACGGTAGTTCAGCCCGATGCCAAAAATGTTCTTGCGGGGCCGCGGGATCGGGGCCTGCAGCTTCACGTCCTCGAGCGGAACGGCGGAGCCGGCCGGCAAGCGTCCATCCGCATCGTCCAGACGCTCCTTCAGCGCCGGCAGCAGCGTCACGCTGTTGTCGATGAACGACAGCATGTCGCTCGGCCATGCAAAGCCATGCGACGCACCGAGGTGCTCGACGTCCACGACCAATCCGTCAACGAGGACCCCGAGGCGGGCACCACTGGAGCCCAAGGTGTAGGTAACAAGGCGCATGCAGCTTTATCCGGCTCTTTCGGTTGAATTCTGTGCGGGGACGTCAGGCGGCAACTGGCTGATGGCCGGCGTTGTCGCCATAGGCCTCTTCCCGGTAGAAGCCGAGACTCTCGATGACGGGCAGATCGTTGAAGCAGAACAGGCAGGCGTCCTCGCTTCCCGAAGCATTGCCGTGCTCGTGCCAGGCCCAGGAGGGAACGCAGAAGATGTCGCGTTCCTGCCACTCGAAACGCTGGCCGGCGATGATCGAATAACCGCGCCCCTTGGCGACCTGGTAAATGAAGCTGCCGGTGTGCCGATGCGACTTCGTCTTCTCGCCCGGCCGCAGCAGCTGCATGCTCGCGCCGATCGTCTGCATCACGTGTCCGCCGGAGATCGGATTGACGTAGTTCATGAGAATGCCGTCATAGGGCGAACCGTCGGTCGCAGCGGCATATTTGCGCAAGGACTCGTAGGTCGGCTCCCACTCGTATTTGAACATCGGGGAATAGCCCTTCGACCATTTCGAATCCGCCGGCCGAAGCCCGGGATTGCCCCAGGTCTTGGTCATGTCGTCCACGGGATAGCCGGATTCTTCCTGTTGCACCTTGGGATGGACCGCAAAAAAATTCGCCTCCAGCGCGTTGACGAGCGGGATGTCCAAACCGTCCTGCCAGATGCACACCGAGCCGTTGGCTTCGACGCCATGCTCGTGCCAGGTTCCGTTCGGCGTGAGCACGAAATCCCGCGCCCCCAGCGTCATCTTGTGCCCATCGACGATGGTGTAGGCGCCCGAACCTTCCATGATAAAGCGCAGGGCTGAAGCCGAGTGCGCGTGCGCGGTTGCGACCTCGCCGGGATGCATCACCTGCAATCCCGAATAGAGCCAGCCGACCGCCGCCGACACATCGCGGCGGCCGGGATTGTTGAGATAGATCACCCGCCGCCCCGCCTTCTCCGGCGAGACCAGCTCGACCGAGCGCAGCACGTGCTCGCGCAGATCGTTGTAGCGCCAGAGCACGGGAACGGAGGCCGATTGCGGCGCCCACGGCTCGATCTTGTTGGCGACCGTCCACAGCGCGCCGGCTTCGTACTTTTCGAGGTCCTTGTAATAGGCCTTGAGCTCGGGGGTGTCCTCGACATTGGCCCGGCCGATCACGTTCTCGCGCATCCTGTCCTCCAAGTCCTGTCTCGTCGCGCCGCTCTATCGACGCGCCCAACCATTATTCCGATCTCAGCGGGATCGGCGTGAAGCCCTGCCCCGCGTCATCGCCCTCACCGTCTGCGAGGCCCAGCGGCGCCAGAGGACGGCGGTTGACCCGCAAATCGAAAATATCGAACCGGTTGTAGTGCCCGACGATGTCATGCATCTGCTTCGGTTGGATGCAGCGGTCGAGATCGATGTCGGCGTACACGATGCCCTCGTCGTCGATCAGGGGATCGCCGACCACGCGGCCATCGGGTCCGATGATGCCGGAGAACGCGCTCGACTTGCGCTGCAGGCGCGCACGCGCGTCGGGGACGACCGTTTCCATCGCCGTGATGATCTCCTCCGACACGGTCGAGCAGGAGACGATCGTAAAAATCTTGCCCTCAAAGGAATGGGCGATCGCGCGCAACTTGATCGCCTCCGCCATGTCGTAGTCGGGGGGCGCGACCGGAAGCGAGATGTAGCTGGCGACATGCACGAGCTCACCCTGACCCAACAGCGCAAAGCGCGCGAGCGTGTTGGTGTTCTCGCCGCAGGCGAGTCCGCCGAGACGCCCGATCTCGGTATCATAGACGCGCAGGCTCGATCCGTCACCGCCGGTCCAGGTCAGCTTCTCCGCCCAGGTCGGCACCAGCTTGCGGTGCTTGCCAAGCACCGCGCCGTCCGGCCCGATGAAAACCAGGGTATTGTAGATCGCGCCCAGCGACACCGGGCTGCGCTCGTTCACGCCGAGCACGACGTGGCAGCCGGTATCGCGCGCGGCCTTCCTGACGACATCGACCTCCGGACCCGGCACCAGCACCGATGCCTTGGCGAGCTTCTCGAACCATGCGCTGCCCGTGACGGGATCGGTGATCCAGTTCCAGTAGGGATAGCCGGGAACGAACACTTCGGGGAACGCGACGAGCTTCGCGCCATTCGCTGCGGCTTCACGGACCAGTGAAGCCGCCTTGTCGGCTGTCGCGCCCGGGTTGAGATAGACAGGTGAAGCCTGGACGGCGGCGGCTCTAAAGCGAGGCAGCTTCAGCATTGGCCCTACCCTGTCGCTGGCTCATGACCGCCTTGCCGGAGCAGAGGTCCGCAAGCGTGATAGCATGGGGCGGCGTTGACTTACTTCACATGTAAACGTATGCTATCGCATATTTCTGGAGGGTGCAATGGCTGAACGGTCTTTTGCTCGCGAAGTCGAGGATCTCCGGCTCGGCGATGGCGATACGTTCCGCGGCGAAGGCATCCTCGCCATCACCAAGGCGCTGCTGCAATCCGGCGTCGCCTATGTCGGCGGCTACCAGGGCTCGCCGATCTCGCACCTGATGGACGTGCTCGCCGACGCCAAGGACGTGCTCGACGATCTCGGCGTCGTGTTCCAGAGCTCCGCCAACGAAGCGGCCGCGGCGGCGATGCTGTCGGCCTCGGTGATGTATCCCCTGCGCGGCGCGGTGGCGTGGAAGTCGACGGTCGGCACCAACGTCGCCTCCGACGCGCTCGCCAACCTCGCCTCGGGCGGCGTCACCGGCGGCACCATGATCATCGTCGGCGAGGACTATGGCGAAGGCTCCTCCATCATGCAGGAGCGGACGCACGCCTTCGCGATGAAATCGCAGATGTGGCTGCTCGATCCCCGCCCCGATCATGAATGCATCGTCAATCTGATCGAGAAGGGTTTTGAGCTCTCCGAATTCTCGAACACGCCCGTGATGCTCGAGGTCCGCGTCCGCGCCTGTCACATGCACGGCAGCTTCGCCTGCAAGGACAACGTCAAGCCGGCGCACACCATCAAGGACGCGCTCAACAACCCCAGGCGCGACGTCAACCGCATCGTGCTGCCGCCTGCGGCCTATGAGCATGAGCAGGAGAAGATCAAGACGCGGATGCCCGCGGCGATCGGCTTCATCCGGGACCACAAGCTGAACGAATGGATGGGGCCGAAGCAGGGCAAGGTCGGCATCATCATGCAGGGCGGCATGTACAACAACGTGATCCGCGCGCTGCAATATCTCGGGCTGTCGGATGCCTACGGCAACACACAGGTTCCGCTCTACGTCATGAACGTCACCTACCCCGTGATCGACACCGAGGTCGCGGAGTTCTGCGTCGACAAGGACGCCGTCCTGATCGTCGAGGAAGGCCAGCCGGAATATCTGGAGCAGGCGATCAACACCGTGCTGCGCCGCAGGGACATCCAGGCGCGCATCCATGGCAAGGACGTGTTGCCGATGGGCGGCGACTACACCGCGCAGGTTCTGCTCGGCGGCGTCAGGGACTTCCTGGAGAAGACCGAGCCGCGGCTGCTCGGCAACCGGCCGCCGGCGCCGGACGCCGTTCCCGTGCTCAATCACCCCGCGGTCGAGAAGCTGAAGCAGGTTGTGCCGGCACGCCCGCCCGGGCTCTGCACCGGCTGCCCGGAGCGGCCGATCTTCGCCGCCATGAAGCTCGTCGAGGAAGAGCTCGGCCAGCATCATGTCTCGGCCGACATCGGCTGCCATCTGTTCTCGATCCTGCCGCCCTTCAATATCGGCGCGACCACCATGGGCTTCGGCCTCGGCCCGGCCTCGACCTCGGCCTTCAACGTCAAGGCCGACAAACGCTCGATCGCGGTGATGGGCGACGGCGGCTTCTGGCACAACGGACTGACCAGCGGCATCGGCAATGCCGTGTTCAACAAGCACGACGGCGTGTTCGTCATCGTCGACAATTTCTACACGTCGGCGACCGGCGGTCAGGACATCCTGTCGTCGCGCGCGACCAACAAGCGGCGAGACACCAACAATTCGATCGTCAAGGCCGTGAAGGGCATCGGCGGCCAGTGGGTGCGCCAGCTCGACCGCACCTATGACGTCGGCAAGATGCGCGACACGCTGAAGGAAGCGCTGACGACCAAGGAGGAAGGCCCCAAGGTCATCGTCGCGTCCTCCGAGTGCATGCTGAACAAGCAGCGCCGCGTGAAGCCGCAGATCAACCAGGCCATCAAGGACGGGTTGCGCACCGTCAAGGAGCGCTTCGGTGTCGACGAGGACGTCTGCACCGGCGACCATGCCTGCATCCGGCTCTCGGGCTGCCCGTCGCTTTCGGTGAAGCAGCTTGACGATCCCTTGCGCGACGATCCGGTTGCGGCGATCGACAATTCCTGCGTCGGTTGCGGCAATTGCGGCGAGGTCTCCGAGGCCGCCGTGCTCTGCCCCTCGTTCTATCGCGCGGACGTCATTCACAATCCGACCGGCTGGGACAGGTTCAAATCCAAGGTCGCGATGGCCGTGATCGGCTGGTTGCAACGGCGGCGTGATCGCCGGCGTCCGGCGCTCGAGGCATTGGCATGAGAGACGAGACGGTCCGGCTGGCCCTCCCCGCCGCCGGCGAGGCAACCGAGCGGCCGATCTCGATTGCGATCGTCGCGATGGGTGGCCAGGGTGGCGGCGTGCTGACCGACTGGATCGTTCAGTTGGCCGAGAACCATGGCTGGGTCGCGCAATCGACCTCGGTGCCCGGCGTAGCGCAGCGCACCGGCGCCACGATCTACTATATCGAGGCGATGCCGCCGCTCGACGGCCGCAAGCCGATCCTGTCGTTGATGCCGACGCCCGGCGACGTCGACGTGGTGATGGCGGCGGAGTTCATGGAGGCCGGCCGATCGATCCTGCGCGGCCTCGTGACGCCGGATCGCACCACGTTGATCGCATCCAACCACCGGTCGTTTGCGATCGGCGAGAAGATTGCACCGGGCAACGGCATCGCCGACGGCGCCGCCGTCACTGGCGCCATCGGGGTTGCCGCCAAGACCGAGATCATCTTCGATCTGAACGCGCTGGCGATCGCGCATGGCAGCGTCATCTCGGCCGCGATGTTCGGTGCGCTCGCGGCGGCCGCTGTGCTGCCGTTCAGCCGCGACAGCTATCTCGACGTCATCCGTGCCGGCGGCAGAGGTGCGAAGGCCAGCGTCGAGACGTTTGAGGCCGCCTTTGACCGGGTCAAGACCGGCGCACCCGAGGTCGCGGCACCAGCGCCATCAAAGCAGGCCGATCACGTCCCCTCTCCCGCAACGCCCGATCCAGATCTTGCCGGGCTGATCGCAAGACTGAAGCAGGAGCTGCCCGAGCCTGCGCTCACCATGGCGCGCGTTGGCTTGAGGAAGGTCGTCGACTTCCAGGACGTCGCCTATGGCGCCGAGTATCTCGACATTCTCAAGACGTTGCACGCGGCCGACCGAAGCGCCGGCGGTGGTGCGCACGCCTATGCCTTCACGGAGACCGCGGCAAAGTACCTCGCCAACGCCATGAGCTATGACGACGTCATCCGCGTGGCCGACCTGAAGACGCGCGCTGGTCGCCGCGCGCGCATCGAGAGCGAGCTCGAGATGTCCGAGGGACAGGTGCTCCAGACCACCGAGTTCATGCATCCGCGCATGGAGGACGTCATGGGCGTGCTGCCCGCGGGCTTCAGCCGCTGGCTCGGCGCGCGGCCGCGCCTGCTCGGCTGGCTCGATCGCCGCGTCAACCGGGGACGCCGGGTGCGGACTTACTCGCTGCCCTGGTTCCTGACGCTCTACGTCGTGGCCGGACTACGCGGCCTGCGACGCCGCTCGCTGCGTCACGCCGTCGAGACCGCGCATCGGGACGGATGGCTCAAGGCGGCAACCGATGCGGTCGCCGCCAACTACCAGCTCGGTGTCGAGATCCTGCAATGCCGACGCCTCGTGAAAGGCTATTCCGATACCCACAGCCGCGGGCTGTCGAAATTCGACAGGACGCTGGCGGCGATCAAGCTGGTCGAACGACGCGAGGATGCCGCCGATTGGGCACGCCGCCTGCGCGAGGCCGCGCTGAAGGACAGCGCCGGCAAGGAGCTCGACGGCGTGATCCAGACCATCAAGACTTTTGCATGATTCCATCGGAGGGGAACGCGGGAGTGGATTGCCGTTCGCCCCCCAAGACGTCAGGATCAGGCGACTTGACTACGATTCTCAAATTGTTAATCGGAGCGAAAGACCCGCGATAATCCCTCCAATCGACGAGACATCTTGTACTCGATGGTCATGCAATGCCGGCAGCACTCAAAGAGAACATTGTTCCCGTCCCTGGGCAGATCGAAACCCGGCTCTGGCTTCAATTGCTGTCGCTGCATGGCGAGCTGTTCGCGTCGCTGAATTCGATGCTGAACGCCGAGTTCGGCGTGTCGCTCGCAAAATTCGACGTGCTGGCCCAGCTCGATCGCTACAGCGATGGCCTCGCGCTCGGGCAGCTGTCGCAAAATCTAAAAGTCACCGGCGGCAACGTCTCGGGGCTGGTGCAGCGTCTTCTCGCCGACAACCTCATCAGCAGGGAAATGTCGAGCGAGGACCGGCGCTCCTTCATCGTGCGCCTGACGCCGAAGGGCGAGGCGTTGTTCAGGAAGGCAGCCGACGTCCACAAGAAGCATCTCGGCAAACGGCTCGAGAATGTTTCGGCCCGGGAGCTGGACGGTGCGCTGTCCGTACTGAAATCCCTTTCTTCAAAACTTCATACCGAGAGCAAGAAGCAAAGTCGCAAGAGATAATGGCCAGAGAATCCAAGAGCAGATGGAAGTCGGGTCCGCCGAGGACGCGGGACCAGCTGCAAACCTACATCCCGTATCTGTTCAACCGGCTCGCCAATCGCTGGAATCTCGATCAGAACCGCGACCTGAGCGACCACGGCATCAACAATGTCGTGTTCCGGACGCTATCGGTCCTGTTCATCTACAAGACCCTCACCGTCAACGAGGTCGCCGTTCTCGCGGTAACCGAGCAGTCGACGGCGAGCCGCATGGTCGAGTCCATGGTGTCATCGGGCCTCGTCAAGCGCGAGATCGCAGAGGAAGACCAGCGCCGCCGCGTCGTGGGTCTGACCCCGGACGGCGAGGCGCTGCTGCGCAAGATCTGGCCGATCATGGCGAGCAACTACGACAAGCTGATCGAAGGCATCGAGCCCGACGACATCGAGGTCTGCGCGCGCGTGCTGGCCAAGATGGTCGAGAACATCCGCCAGAACCAGATCTGATCTTGTTTATTGGAGCATGATCTTTTCGGAAAACCGCTTCACACTTTGCGCTAACGCGGCCCTCCGGGTCCGGATCATGCTCTACGGGCCAAGGCCGACGAGGCTGGTGCCGCCGCAGACATAGAGCACCTGGCCGGTGACGAAGTCCGAGCGCTCGTCGAGGAAGAAACTGATGGCGTGCGCGACATCCTCGCGCGAGCCGAGCCGCCCGACCGGCACGTTGCGCGCCATCCGCTCCTGCTGCTCGGAGCCCTTGGGAATGATGCCCCAGAAATTGTCGGTCAGGATCGGCCCTGGCGCGACAACATTCACGGTGATGCCGCTCGCGGCGAGCTCCAGCGCCCAGGTGCGCGCCATGCCGTGCACGCCGGCCTTGGTCGCCGAATAGGCCGACCGCGTCGCTGCGCCCATCGCGGCCCGCGAGCTGACGAACACGATGCGGCCGAAGCGGCGCGCACGCATCCCCTCCAGCGCCGCCTGGGTCAGCAGCATCGGCGCGCCCAGATGCAGTTGCGCCAGCATCAAAATGTCTTCCGGCTTAGCATCGGGCAGCAGGTTCGGCAGGATCACGCCGGCATTGTGCACGAGGCGATCAACGGCGTGATCGCGGCAGATCTCCTGCGCGATCGCGCGCGTCTCCTCGATATCGGAGAGATCAGCGCGATAGGCCGCGAGCAGATCATGCGTCCAGTCCGGCTTCTCCAGCCCGACCGAGACCACGCGCTGCCCGCTCTCGACGAGCTTTTTCGCCAGCGCCTCGCCGATCCCCGAATTGCCGCCGGTGATGAGTGTGGTGCGGATCTCGCTCATGATCAAACCTGTCGCCGCTTGAGGTCGCGAAGGTCGAAGAACGCACCGTCGCGCATCAGCCTGGCGACGAAATCCTTCAGGCCGCCGCGCTGAATCTTCTCGGTCGCGGTCAACGGCAGGCTGTCGACGAAACAGATCCAGCCCGGCGCCTTGTAATAGGCCATCTGCTCCAGACTCCAGCGCACGATCTCCTCGGCGAGCGCGCGGTCCGCACCGGCCTCCTCGGCGATGATGACCGCCGCAACCTCGTCGCCGCGCACCTGATCGGGCGTCGCGGCAACCGCAGCCTGCCGGATCGCGGGATGGCGATTGAGGACGGACTCGACCTCGACTGCGGCAATGTTCTCGCCGGAACGGCGGATCACGTTCTTCTTGCGGTCGACGAAATGGAGGTCGCCGTCCGCATCGCGCGACACGATATCGCCGGTGTGCAGCCACCCGCCGTCCCACGCCTCGGCGGTGGCGGCCTCGTTCTTCAGGTACTCGCGGAAGAAACCGTAACGCGGGTCCGCACCTGCCCGCCGCACCAGGAGCTCGCCCGGCGTCCCGACCGGCGCGTCGTTGCCGCTGTCGCCGACGATACGAACGTCGACCTCGGGGGCCGGGCGTCCGAAACAGCTCGTGCCGATCTTGCGCGGCTCGACATTGGCGGCGATGACGCCGCCGCTTCCCGTCTCGGTCATCGCCCAGGCCTCCAGCAGCGGAAAGCCGAAGCGCTCCTCGAACGGCGCATGCAGAAGCTTGTCGACGCCGGCGCCGAAGCCGAAGCGTACGCTGTGCGCGCGGTCCTGCTCCGATGGCGGTGCACTCATCAGCATCGAGGGCATCACGCCGAGATAGTGCAGACAGGTCGCGCGGCTGTCGCGGACGGACGCCCACCAGGTACGCGGATGGAAGCGATCGAGCATGGTGAGGCTGCCGCCGACGGATAACATCGCCATCAGCGACACCGCCATCGCGTTCATGTGAAACAGCGGCAGCGGCGTGATCATGCGCTCACAGTCCGGCTTGAGATCGATCAGCCCGCCGACATCGCGATACCAGTTTCCGGAATGCAGGAAATATGTGTTGGTGAGCACGCAGCCCTTGGGCTGTCCCGTGGTTCCAGACGTATAAAGCAGCGCGCATTCGCTCGCGTCGCTTCCGGCGGTCGAAGGCCGCGCATCTCCGAAAGGTACGGGAACGTCGTCCTGATCGGTCACGACCGGGATCGGCCGGCCGGCCTGGCGCGCCGCGGTCTCGACCTCGTCGCGCCGCTCGGCGAGGACGAACGCCGCATTCATCTCGGAATGCGCAATGATGTATTCGAGCTCGCTGATCCGCAAATCGGGATTGATCGGTACGACGGACACGCCGAGCCCGTTCAGCGCGAACCACAGCTCGACGAACGCCGGCCTGTTCTGGAGCAGCAGCCCGACCCTCTGGCCTTCGCCATAGCCCCGGCTTGCAAAAGCCGAGCGCCAGCGCTCGACCCGGTCGAGCATGGCGCGGTAGGAAATCTCGCCTGCCGCGATGCCATAGATATCGGCGGTCTCCGGCAGCACGTTGAGGAAGCCTGCCTCCTCCCGGCGAAGGGCGGTCTCGCGAAAGCGGGCGTAGACTGTGGTCGCAGCGGTCAAGGCGTACTCACATGAAAAGCTGGATGTTGCCGAACGGCGCGTCGAAATTGACGAGATCGACCCGCTTGAGCTTGATCTTCAGGGCATCGCCGACCTCTACGAATTCGTGCGACGCCCATCCCGAATAGCGCTCCAGCAGATCACCGCGGGTCTCGGTATAGATATAGGACGTCCGCGCCTTGTAGACGCCCGCAGCCGGGTCGCACGCCACGATCCGCGGTGCCTGGAGAAGATGATGGCAACGGCTCTTCGGCTTCTGGCTGAAGGTCCGCTCGCCGGCGAGCCGCTCGACCCGCACCTTCAAGAGCAGCAGATCCTCGTACATCAACGAGGGCTGGAGCACCGGATCCTGCTGCTGCCATTCGAGCGGCATCCAGTAGCGCCCTTCGGGGTGAAACAGATCGAGCCAGGCCTGCCATTGCATCGTGTCGAGCAGCTCGGCTTCCAGATAGATCAAGTCCGTGATGGCCTTCTCGTCGATCATTCCGCGGCCTCGACACGCTTGTCCATGTCCATGGTCATGAATTTCGACCAGGCGTGGAACTGGTTTCGCATCTGTCGCTCGGACGTGCCGTTGATCACGGCCGTGACGTCCTGCTCTTCATGGTTCTCGTAAAGGCGCCGCAGATTGACCCATTGATTGCCGTTGGACTTCAGTCCTTCCTGCGCCCGCTCGTACATTTCGAGATCATCGTGTCCGACGATCGAGGTCGGCGCATTGATGAAGCGGTTGTACATCAGCGCCCGCTCGTAGAGCTTGTCCGGCGCGCCGACCAGGCGATAGACCCAGCTCTCGACCAGCGTCCTGTCGACCGCGATCGGGATGAAATTGCGCAGGATCTGCACGGCGCCCTTGACCATGATGTTCGGGAAATACACGGTGTTGTGCCTGACCTCGCCGAGGATCTCGTGCGCCCGCTCCTCGCCATAGGCCGCGACCATCTGGCCGAGATAGCCTTCGATGTCCGAATAGTTGGAATGGATGGAGTTGGCGACGCCGGTATGGCCATGGCCGTTCGGCCAGATCCTGATGCCGCTCTGCTCGTAGAACTCGTACGGGCTCATGAAGGGACCATAGAGCTGCACCGCCATCGGTGTCTCCGTGGAATCGCCCTGCTCGCGCTTCCAGACCTTGACCGCGGTGCCGGCCGAGCTCTCATGCGCCACCATCGGATGGCAGGTGTCGGTCTGGTTCTCGACCAGCATCTTCCAATTGCAGGTGTGCATGTAGCGGATCGGCGTCGCCTGGACTGCGAGCTTCCCCTCCGGCGAGCGGTCGACCATGTTGTCGATGGTCGAAAGGCTCTCGCCGAAATAATCCTCGAAGGACACGCCGTCATCGCTCAGGCGGGCGAAGATGAAATCGCGATAGATCACGACGTTCCTGACCTTCGACAATCCCTCATTCGCTTGCGTGTCGCCAAAGCCGGTGCCCTCGTAGCCCTTTTTCAGAGGGATCGCGAGCAGCGAGCCGTCGGTCTTGAACGACCAGGCGTGATAGGGGCAGCGGAAGAACTTTCCGGTGTTGCCGCAGGGCTCGGAGGCGATCTTCACGCCCTTGTGCGGACAGCGGTTGTAAAAGACGTGGATGGAGCCGTCGGTGTGGCGGCTCGCCAGCACCGGCTGACGGCCGATATTGGCGGTAATGAAATCGCCGGGCTTTCCCAACTGGCTCGCGTGCCCGACATAGATCCAGCTGTTCGGGAACAGGTGCTCCATCTCGAGCTCGAAGATCTCGGGGTCGACATAGACGTCGCGGTGCACCTCGGCCTCGCGCACCAGCGCCGCGATCGCGTCGGCGTTCTGTCCGTATTTCGCCATGACGTCCCTCGCCTCCCCTAGAGATCCAGCACCAAACGTTCCGACTTCGCGCGTGACACGCAGATCTGCATGACCTTGTTGGACGCCCTCTCGTCGTCGCTGAGGATGATGTCGCGATGGTCGGGTACCCCTTCGATCACGCCGCACTGGCAGATGCCGCAATCGCCGCGCTGGCAGTCGTAGAGCACGTCGAGACCAGCGGCCTCCAGCGCCTGGATGATGGTCTGACCGGCCGCGACGCTGACGACCTGCCCGGTCGATTTGAGCTCGACCTCGAACGGCAAGTCGGCCGAGGACGATTGCTCGGCCTTGAAGAGCTCGTAGTGGATGCGGTCTGCCGGAATGTCCCTGCCGAGCGCAGCCGCCTTCACCGCTTCAATCATGCCGGCCGGACCGCAGGCGTAAATGTGGGCGTTTGCGGCGGCAGCGCCGAGCGCCGCTGCAATGTCCAGGCGGGACTCGTCGCTGTCGTAGTGGATGGACAGGCCCTTGGCGCATATCTCCTGCAGGTGCGGCAGGAACGCGAGCAGGCCTTGCGTGCGGCCCGCATAGTGCAAGCGATACGGGCTTCCTCGGGCCGCGAGATTCGCCGCCATCGACAGGATCGGCGTGACACCGATGCCGCCGGCGAACAGCAGCGCGGGCGCCGCTCCCTCATGCAGATGAAAATTGTTGACCGGCGCCGTTGCCTTCACGACATCGCCGATCTTCAGCGCGTGCATGAACTGCGAGCCACCGGTCGAAGCCTCCTCGCGCAGCACCCCAAGCGCCAGCATACCTTCGGGAAGGCCCGGCAAAGCCATCAGCGAGTACGGCCGGTCGCCTCCATTCGGGAGCGCCACGCGGATATGGGCGCCCGCCTGCCATCGCGGCGCGACACCGTCCTCCACGCCAAACACAAGGCTCCGTATGAACGGCGTCTCCGCGGCATACGATCTGACCTTGAGCTTGAGCGGATGCGTGTCCATTCAGGCATCTCACGAATTATATGAATTTGCATATTTTTAGACATGTAATAATTAGCTGTCAATCGCCGGCGCGGGCTCAGGCTCGGATTGCAGTCCCAGGCACGTCTCGTTGGTGCAGGACGGCTGGCACGGCCCCTCTGAGGTTGCCCACGCCTCAGCAGATCACTCCGAAGAACGGCCGGCCGTGCTTTCAATGGACTTTGCTGCCCGTGCACACGCCGCCTTTGAGCGCCCGCCCCGATCCATGATGGGCCGTGGGAAGACTTCAACTCAAGCCGCTCATTTTACTGAGGTATTTTATCGTAAACGATCCACCGACGCCGCGTTGAGTGCCCTGGACCGCGCAAGATGACAGCAATCGCGCTGCAACCACAGCAATCGCTCTGGAGCGGGAAAGCAGCCCCACCGCTAAGGGTTGGGGTAGCAAATCCAAGACCAAGCCATGTCCCTGTTCCCGAGCGGCACCGCCACCCCCGCCTCCATTGTCGAGGCTCAGAAAGCCGTTCTGGGCAATCCACCCAACGCACGCGCGAGCTTTGCCAAGGGCCGCTGCGTCCGGGGGACCTACATCCCTTCGGATCGGGCCGACGAGGTCACGAAGTCGCGCAGCTTCACAAGACCATCGCGCGTGCTGGCGCGCTTCTCGGTGGACGGCGGTCCTCGCGAATCCGAGACCAGGGATCTCACGCTGCGCGGCTTCAGCTTCAGGCTCGGCAACGACGAGCACCGCTCCGACATCCTCACACAGAGCGCTCCGGTTCATTATGCGAGGACGCTCGATCAAATGCTGGCATTCCTCACCTCGCGCATGCCCGGTCGCGACGGCAGGCCGGACCTGGAGAGGATCAAGGCCTTCTCCACCGCCAATCCCGAAACGCTGCGTCAGGCGAACTACATCGCCGCGCATCCGCCTCCCCCGAGCTTTGCCAGCACGACCTACTGGGCCGTCCACGCCTTCCCCGCAACGAATTCGAGGGGCGAGACGCAGTTCATCAAATTCAAGGTCGTCCCGGTCGGTAGCGAGCTTGCCGCGATCAGGGGTAAGGCCAAGACGACGTCCGCCGACGTCCTGCACGACGATCTCAAAGGAAGGATCGCGACGCGCGATATCCGGTTCAGCCTGATGGCGCTGCTCGGTCGTCCCGATGACCCGACGCAGGACGTCACGATCCGGTGGCCGGATGAGGACAGCCGGGAAGCCGTACGGCTCGGAACGATCGTGATCACCGCGATCGAAGCGGACGAGACGTGCGATACTTCCGGCTTCGATCCGGCAAATCTTGCGGAGGGCATCGGTTATCCGCCGGATGAGATCTTCGTGGCGCGACGCGCCGCCTACGCCAATTCACTGGCGCAGCGCCGCTGATCGGACGATCACGTCTCGCTGTCCCTGATGCCAAGCGCTTCGCGGCGCCATGCCGCCGGGCTGACGCCCACCTGCGCCGAGAACACCTTCGTCAAATGGCTTTGATTGGCGAACCCGACCGAGATCGCAATCTCGGACAGCGGCACGTCGCGCAGGGTCATCAACTGCTTTGCCGCCTTCACACGCTGGCGGAGCAGCCACTGATGAGGCGGGAGGCCGGTCGAGATTCGAAACGCGCGGGAAAAATGGCTAACCGAGAGACCAAACTCGGCCGCGATCTGTTGCAGTGAAAGCGTCCCGCCGAGATCCGAGTCGAGCCTTTCGCAGGCTCGCCTCACCTGCCATGGGGAAAGACCGCCCCGGGCCGCATCCGCGACGCGCTGCCATCCGCCATAGGTCTGGGCAATGTGGGCCGTGAACGCGAGCATCATGTGGTCGATGAAGAGCTGGTTGGCCTCTGCCGGACGACGCAGTCCTTCCAACATCAGGGCGCCGACATGGCGCATGATCTCGTCGTCATGGCCGAAACCATACCGGCACGCGAGGTCGCCAATGGGCGGCGTGCGGGCTTCTCGCGCGATTCCGTCGAGCATCAGACGGGGAAGATAGAAATGGACGGAATGGAACGGCTTGTCGATGACGAAGCGCGGATCGTGCCGGAGATCGTACAGATAGGTCGTACCGGCTCTGACATCCGTCTTCGTAAAGCACTTGCCGTGCTCCCAGAGCTCGCAGTCAGGATAATCCTGCAGCTTCAGGCTGACGAGATAGGCGTCGTCGGCAAGCGAGCCGGAAAGACCCTCTACCGGCTCACTGTTCAGGGTTTCGGTGACCGCAACGTCGACGCCTCGCCGCGACCGCGTGATCAGCGAAGGCGGTGCATCCGCCAGGCTCAACTGCCGCTTGACCCTCTGTCCGAAGGTGCCAGCCAGTGCCATTCGATCGACCCATCCGTGGAATTCTGACCAGGCAACCCATCTGACTGCCGTCGCCCTGGAGGTCGGTAGCATTATCCGCTTCGGAGTACGGCGGTCCAGTCGCGTTGCGGCGTGATTTGCGATTGCGACGGGGCGCCGCGGCCGATTGTGGCAAAGCCATTTTCAGAAGCGATTTCAATATCTAATGCCTAAATCATGAGCTTGATTCTCCGCAGTCGTCCAGGGATCGCCGATCACAAGATCTCGCGTCCGAGCGCTTTGAGCAGAATCAGGACAAGCACCGCGGTTTCAGGAAAGACCCCGTAGTCCCACGTGCCTAGAAAACCACACCGAGCGCTCGCCGCGCGCTGCGGCACCCGTACGGGTGCAAAAGAAGCGATGGCTTCACGCCGGGCGCGCAAATCGCGCTCAGCCGCGAGTGCAAGGCCCCTGAGACGAGCACGTCCAATGAGCAAACCGATCTCGCACAATTCTGCGCGTGAAAATCCTCCGGCCGCATCCGAGCCAAGCCAAGGCCAGTCGTCGTCGACCGGGCGGCGTGCCGCTGATGCCGAGATGGCGCGTGTGCTCCACACCGAACCATTTCGCGTGGCATTGGACTCCTCCGGTGCCGGGATCGCCCACTGGAAACACGAACCCTTGCACGACGTCGTCGAGCCCATGAGCCACCACGTCATCATGGCCTACAACGGCGCGATGCAGCACATGGAGCGGCGGTCAGGACGGTCCGTTGCGATTGGAACGTTTCGCCGCGGGGTCGTGATCATCATTCCCGAAGGATCGAGCTCCCGATGGGATATTCCGAAGCCTGTCGACGTCGTTCAGCTCTATCTTCCTCACGCAACGCTGAAACGCGTCGCCGACGAAGCCGCGAGCGGCACATCGAGCGATCTCCTGGAGCGAACGGCGCATCCTGATCCCATCACGTCCCGATTGATCCTGAGCGCGGTCAACACGCTGGAGGGCAATGGGGCCCTGGACACGCTGTTCAGGCATCAGTTGATCGACCTCTTGTCGATGCGTCTCCTGGCTGCCCATACCGGCTCGCAAGCCACATTCCAGCCGACCATCGGTGGGCTTTCGCCCAAGGTGCTGGCCCGTGCCATCGAACGCTTGCGCTCGGACAGCGATACCGACGTCTCCCTCGATGCCCTCGCCTCCGATGCCGGCCTGTCGCGTTTCCACTTCTGCCGCGCATTCAAGGAAAGCACCGGGCTCTCGCCTCACGCCTGGCTGCGCCAATACCGGCTCGAGCAAGCCATGAACCTGCTCCGCGATACCGACGCATCGATCGCCCTGGTTGCGGCAGAGCTTGGTTATGCCTCGCAAACGGCCTTCGCCGCGGCGTTCAAGCGATTGAACGGCGAAACGCCGAGCGATTGGCGACGACGCGTGCGTTAGTAGCAATCGCTCCGCCGGTCCCGAAGTGCCTTCCGAACGCGAGACTAACTCCATGGACAAGCCAATCCTGCACGATCCTTTGGGGGCTCTGCTTGCCGCACCCGGTGCGCGCCACAGCGACTCGCCGAACGTCGAGCGGCGGCCTGCCGATGTGGAGATGGCGCGCATCCTGAAGACCGCGCCGCTCCAGATGGCTTCGGACCCCTCCAATGGCGGCATCGCGCATTGGAAGCACGGCGCTCTGCACGACGTCGTCGAGCCCATGACCGACCACGTCATCATGACGTACCCCACAGGCGTTCAGCGCCTGGAGCGACGCGCCGGAAAATCGGTTGCAATCGGAACGGCCCGCTCCGGAGTCGTGACGATCATTCCGGCTGGTTCGAGCGCCAGATGGGATATTCCCGGTCCTGTCGATGTCGTCCAGCTGTATCTTCCGCACGCAACGCTCGAACGCGTCGCCCGCGAAGCCGACGCGCCCATTCCCCGTGATCTTCTGGAGCGAACCGGGCATCTCGACCCTGTCACATCTGGACTGCTGATGAGCGGGGCGGATGTGTTGGAGGGCAACGCGGTTCTGGATGCACTCTTCAGGCAGCGACTGACCGATATCATCGCCACGCGCATCCTGGCCGCGCACATCGGCGAGCCGACCGCCATCGAGCCGATCATAGGCGGGCTGGCTCCCCAAGCTCTGCGACGCGCGATCGAACGCTTGCGTTCGGACAGCGATTCCGACGTCTCTCTTGCGGCGCTCGCTTCGGACGCCGGCCTGTCGCGCTTCCACTTCTGTCGTGCTTTCAAGGAAAGCACCGGTCTTTCGCCGCATAGCTGGCTGCGCCAGCACCGGCTCGAGCAGGCCATGAACACGCTGCGCGACACCGAAATCCCAATCGCCACGGTGGCGGCTGAGCTTGGCTATGCCTCTCAAACCGCCTTTGCCGCCGCATTCAGGCGATTGACGGGAGAAACGCCGAGCGATTGGCGACGTCGCATGCGCTAAGCAGCAATCACTCTGCAGGCAGAGCAATCGCTCTGGCGCAACTGCAGGTCCGCTCCGCTAAATGATCAGGGTGCCCTCGATCCAATAGACGGAGACGAACAATGACCTGGAAGAACTTCGTTAGTCCGGTCAAACTCGTGCCGCGACGAAGGATGGCCGCAAGTGCCATCATGTACGGACTTTCATTGGCCGTTCGCTTCACCTCGGCAACCGGCGAGGAAGTGGAAATACCGGCGCAGTCCATACACAACGCAAGTTCGGTGATGTCCATCTTCGACAGGGATGGCGGCCAGCTTCCGTACGCCGACTGGCGTCCGAACGCCATTGAGCCAATTTTCTTTCGTCACCGCCGGCCGCCGCCGATGGCTTCGATGCCAGGCTGCCCCTCTCCCTGAGAATTCGCGATCTCACTTCACGTCTTCGCGTCATCGGTCTCGACGATCCGCCACGAGAGTGGCGGCGGCGATGACGCGCCCATGCCCGAAAAGCTCAATCCACAGGAGATCATCAAATGCGACTCGTCATTATCGGCGCCGGCTTTGCCGGCATGTACGCCGCACTTTCCGCCGCGCGCCTGCGGGACATTCAGGGCGCTTCGCCCGAACAACTCGAGATCGCGCTGGTTGCACCGGAGCCGACGCTCGTGGTCCGGCCCCGCCTCTACGAAAGCAAGCCGGAAACCCTGACGGCACCTCTGCAAGACGTGTTGAAGGCCATCGACGTCGTCTACGTGCGAGGCAGCGCCGGGACCATTGATACCAAGTCTCGTGTGATCGAGCTCGTCACGGCCAAAGGCACGAAGCAGCCTCTCTCCTACGATCGGCTGGTCGTTGCCACCGGCAGCCGGCTTTTCCGACCGAACATCCCCGGCATCGTCGAACACGCTTTCAGCGTCGACAAGCTCGACGATGCGATTGCGCTGGAGCGGCATCTCCATGATCTGGCCGATCGGCCTGCAAGGAACGGACGCGATACGGTCGTCGTGGCCGGCGGCGGATTCACCGGTATCGAGACGGCGACGGAGATGCCGGCGCGGCTGCGCGCGGTCCTCGGCAAGAACGCCAAGGCACGCGTCGTCATCGTCGATCGCAACAGCACGATCGCTCACGATATGGGCGCAGATTCCCGCCCCGTCATTGAGGATGCGCTGCGCAAGCTTGGCGTGGAGACCCGCCTCGGCACCGGCGTCGCGTCGCTCGACAAGTCTGGCGTCACGCTTTCCAGCGGCGAACACATCGAAGCGGAGACCGTGATCTGGGCTGCCGGCATGCGCGCCGCTCCTCTGACCGCGCAGATCCCGGCCGAGCGCGACAATCTGGGCCGCCTCCTTGTCGACCGCGACTTGCGCGTGCCTGGTGTAGCCGGCGTCTTTGCCACCGGCGATGCGGCCAAAGCAGCGTGTGATGACGTCGGCAACCACGCGTTGATGTCGTGCCAGCATGCCACGCGAATGGGCGCGTTTGCCGGCAACAATGCCGCTGCCGAACTTTTAGGTGTCGCGACCAGGCCTTATCACCAGAAGGCCTACGCCACATGCCTCGATCTGGGAGAAGCCGGCGCCATCTTCACGCGAGGCTGGGATCGGAAGCTCGAGCTCGTCGGCGACGAGGCGAAGCGGACCAAGCAGCAGATCAATACGGTCTGGATCTATCCGCCCCGACCGGAACGTGCGGCCGCGCTGGCCTCGGCCGATCCGGAGCACGTCGGCGAAGTCTAGCTGCCTCGCGCGAAACCGGGCCGCGCCGACCGTGCGCGGGCCCGGCCCGATCACCCCATACCAACCGGAGCCAACCATGATGAAACACGAGACCGTGCGCGCGAGCGCGTTCGCCATGCCGCTGACCAGCCCGGCTTTCCCGCCCGGCCCCTATCGCTTCATCAATCGCGAATACTTCATCATCCAGTACCGGACAGATCCCGAGGCACTGCGCCGGATCGTGCCGGCACCACTCGAAATCACCGAACCCGTAGTGAACTATGAGTTCATCCGAATGCCGGACTCGACCGGATTTGGCGACTACACCGAAAGTGGGCAGGTCGTTCCGGTGTCCTTTCAGGGCAAGGCCGGCAGCTTCGTCCACCAGATGTTCCTCAACGATCATCCGCCAATTGCGGGCGGGCGCGAGCTCTGGGGCTTTCCCAAGAAGCTGGCGCAGCCGAAGCTTGAGGTCGAGACCGACACGCTGGTCGGCACCTTGAACTACGGCTCGGTCCGCATCGCGACCGGCACGATGGGCTACAAGCACCGGGCCCTCGACGCCGCGGCCGAAGCAAAAAAGCTCGCCGCACCGAATTTCCTGCTCAAGATCATTCCGCATGTCGACGGCACGCCGCGCATCTGCGAGCTGGTGCGCTTCCATCTCGAGGACATCACCGTGAAGGGCGCCTGGACTGGGCCGGCTGCGCTCGACCTGTACTCGCACGCCCTCGCTCCCGTCGCCGAGCTGCCGGTCCTCCAGGTGCTCTCGGCGAAGCATATCGTTGCCGACCTGACGCTCGGGCTCGGCACCGTGGTCCACGACTATCTGGCCCCGGGCGAAATCGTGCGGCGGCGCGGATCCTCCGAAACCCTGGTCGACGCGAATGCCGGCTGATCGACATCATCCGTACCATCGGGAGTCCTCAAAATGCTGAACGTGATGCGCGAGCAAACCAATCCTGTGCCGCAGCGGAGCAATTCGCTGCCCTACGATGTCGTCGCCCTGGTGCTGCAAGGCGGCGGCGCACTCGGCGCCTATCAGGCCGGAGTCTATGAAGGCCTGCACGAGGCCGGCATCCGGCCGAACTGGCTGGCCGGCATCTCGATCGGCGCGCTCAACGCCGCGATCATCGCGGGCTCGCCCGAAGGCGAGCGTGTTGGACGGTTGCGCGAGTTCTGGGAAACCATCTGCGCCTTTTCGATAGAGTGGCCCGCCGGCGAAGGGCTCGCCAACGCCCTGCCCTTTGCGTTCGACATCAACTCGGTACGCAACGCGATGGCGGCGGCGCGGGCCTTGATCCAGGGCCAGCCGGGCTTCTTCAAGCCACGCTTCCCCTCCCCGCTCTGGTCACCGTTCTCGGGCGACTCCGCGACCAGCTTTTACGATACGGCCCCCCTGCACCGGACGCTGGAACGGCTCGTCGACTTCGACCGGCTGAACTCGGGCGACGTGCGCGTCAGCGTCGGCGCGGTCAACGTCCGCACCGGCAACCTGACCTATTTCGACACCGCCGAGCGCCGGCTGGGACCGAAGCATTTCATGGCATCGGGTGCGTTGCCGCCGGGCTTCCCCGCCGTCGAGATCGAAGGCGAGCACTATTGGGATGGCGGCGTGGTTTCGAACACGCCTTTATCTCGCGTGCTGTCCGGCGAGCCGTGTGACACGCTGACGTTCCAGATCGATCTCTGGTCGGCCAAGGGCCACGTTCCCCACGACATGATGGAAGTGTCGAGCCGGCAGAAGGACATCCAGTATTCGAGCCGCACACGCGCCGTGACCGACCAGGTACTGCGGATGCAGAAGATGCGTCAGGCCTTGCAGCGCACGATCGCGAAATTGCCGGACGCCGCCAGGCACGATCCCGAGATCCGCGCTATCGCCGAGATGGCGCGCCACCGTTGCTACAACATCGTGCACCTGATCTATCAGACCAAGATCCACGAGGGCCATTCGAGGGATTACGAGTTCGGGCTGAGCGCGATGCGCGCTCACTGGCAGAGCGGACTGGACGATATCCGCCGCACGCTGGCCGATCCGCGCCGCCTGGACCCGCCGGCTCCCGAGCTCGGCATCGTCACCCACGACGTCCATCGCCGCGACTGAATCTCACCGCCCACCTCGTTTCGGAGAATACCATGTCTTCCATTTCCTATGCTCCCGAGCAGGGCGCCAAAGCCAACCTTCGGCCATCCGGGCAGGCGATCAAGCGGGCCGCCCTCGCCTTGGCACTGGCCCTGGGCGTCGTCGCCGCAGCCGAGTTTGGCCACCACTATCTCACCATCGGCCGCTATCTGGAGACCACGGACGACGCCTATGTGAAGGCGGATTCCACGATCATCTCACCGAAAGTGTCGGGCTATATTGCGCAGGTCCTGGTCGGCGACAACGAAACGGTGAAGGCCGGCCAGTTGCTGGCAAAGATCGACGATCGCGATTTCCGCGCCGCGCTCGACCAGGCCGGCGCCGACGTCGCCGCATCCGACGCCACTGTCCGCAATCTCGATGCACAGCTTGCCCTGCAGCAGCCGATCATCGAGCAAGGCACGGCCGATGTCGCTGCCGCCACGGCCAATCTGAAGTTCGCGCAGGAAGAGCAGGTCCGATACGACGGGCTGATGAAGACGGGCTCCGGCACGGTGCAGCGCGCGCAGCAGACCGATGCGGCACTGCGCGCCGCCGCCGCGCAATTGCAGCACGCCAAGTCGGGCCTGCTCGCGGCCGAGCGCAAGGTCGACGTGCTCTCCACCGAACGCGCCAGGGCAGTCGCGCAGCGCGACCGCGCCCGCGCGGTCGAGCAGCAGGCGGCATTGAACCTCTCCTACACCGGCATCATCGCGCCGGTCGACGGCACCGTCGGTGCGCGCTCGCTCCGGGTCGGGCAGTTCGTCCAGGCCGGTACGCAGCTGATGGCCGTCGTCCCGCTCGATGCCGTGTACATCGTCGCCAATTTCAAGGAAACCCAGCTCACCCATGTGCGCGGCGGCCAGCCCGTCGAGCTGACCATCGACAGCTTCCGCGGCACCAGACTGCACGGCCATGTCGACAGCCTGTCCCCTGCAAGCGGCCTGGAGTTTGCGCTGCTGCCGCCCGACAACGCGACCGGCAACTTCACCAAGATCGTACAGCGCATGCCGGTGAAAATCGTCCTCGACGACCGCAGCCTGACCGGCCTGCTCCGTCCCGGCATGTCGACCGAGCCGACCATCAATACCAAATCGGCGGCGATCGCCGAACGCGAAAACAAGAAGCGCCTCGCATCGCGCCGCCCCGAGCCTCGCAGTTGAATGAACACGCGTCCCTGGCGGTTGTCTCCTCGCGGACAGTCCGTTCAGGCCATGCTTCTCTCGCAAGCGACGAGCAGACAACCATGACCACACTGCAACCGGCCATCGATGCCGTGCCCGCCGGCGAAGGCGAGCGGCCCGTCACCACACCGGCCCCGGCGGTCTCCGCCAAGACCTGGATCGCCATCGCCGGCGCCACGCTCGGCGCCTTCATGGCGGTGCTCAACATCCAGATCGTCAACGCTTCGCTCGCTGACATCCAGGGCGCGATCGGGGCCGGTATCGATGACGGCGGCTGGATCTCGACCTCCTACCTGATCGCCGAGATCGTGGTGATCCCGCTGTCCGGCTGGCTCGCGCAGGCGTTCTCGATCCGCATCTATCTCCTGACCAATGCGACGTTGTTCCTGGTGTTCTCGGCGGCCTGCGCGCTGGCGCAAGACCTGTCGCAGATGATCGTGTTGCGCGCCGTGCAGGGCTTTACCGGTGGCGTGCTGATCCCGATGGCGTTCACGCTCATCATCACGCTGCTGCCAAAGGCGAAGCAGCCGATCGGGCTGGCGCTGTTTGCGATCTCCGCGACCTTTGCGCCCGCGATCGGGCCGACCATCGGCGGCTATCTCACCGAGAACTGGGGCTGGCGGTACATCTTCTATGTCAACCTGGTGCCGGGCGCGGTCATGATCGGCTTGCTGTTCGTCTCGCTCGAGTCGCAGCCGATGAAGCTGTCGCTGCTGCGCGAGGGCGATTGGGCCGGGATCGCCACCATGGCGATCGGCCTCGCCGCGCTGCAGACCGTGCTCGAGGAAGGCAACAAGGACGACTGGTTCGGCTCGCCGTTCATCGTCAAGCTGTCGATTGTCGCGGCGATCGCGCTGTCGGCCTTCCTGTGGATCGAGCTGGCGGAACGGAAGCCGCTGCTGAACCTCCGCCTCCTGGCGCGTCGCAATTTCGGCTTCGGTATCCTCGCCAATTTCCTGCTCGGCATCGCGCTCTACGGCTCGGTCTTCATCCTGCCCGTCTATCTATCGCGCATCCGGGGCTACAACGCCGAGCAGATCGGCATGGTGCTAGCGTGGACCGGGCTGCCGCAGCTGTTGCTGATCCCGCTGGTGCCGCAGCTGTTACGGCGCTTCGACGCGCGGCTCATCATCGGTGTCGGCTTTGCGCTGTTCGCAGCCTCCAACTTCATGAACATCTCGATGACCAACGACTACGCCACCGACCAGCTCTTCTGGCCGAACGTCGTCCGCGCCTTCGGTCAGGCACTGGTGTTCGCTCCGCTGTCGGCTGTCGCGACATCGGGCATCGAGGCGGAGAACGCGGGTTCGGCCTCGGGCCTGTTCAACATGATGCGCAACCTCGGCGGCGCCGTCGGCATCGCGCTGCTGCAGACGCTGCTCACCAAGCGCGAGCAATATCACTCCAACGTGCTGACGCAGTCGGTCTCGCTGCTGGAGCAGGCCACGCAAGCCAGGCTCGAGAAGCTGACGCAGTATTTCATGAACCACGGCGTGACCGATCGCATCGACGCCACCCACCGCGCCTATGTCGCGATTGGCAAGATCGTGCAGAAGCAGGCCTTCATCCTGGCTTTCGGCGACATGTTCTACCTGCTCGGTGTCGCGCTGATCGTCGCACTCGCCGCCTCCATGATGCTGAAGAAGCCCGGCCAGATCGAGGCCGGCGGCACCCACTAGTCCCCCACCCCACCTGACGTCGAAAGGAACTGCCATGTTGAAGGATAAGGTCGCTGTCGTCACCGGATCGACCAGCGGTATCGGGCTCGGAATCGCCAGAGAGTTGGCCAGGCTCCGCGTCAACCTCGTGTTGAACGGCTTCGGCGACCCCGGCGAGATCGAAGCCATCCGCAGCGGGATCGAGCGCGAGCACGGCGTGCGCGTGGTCTACGACGGCGCCGATATGTCGAAGGGCGATGCCGTGCGCCGATTGATCGCCGCGACAATCGAGACGTTCGGACGCCTCGATATCCTCGTGAACAATGCCGGCATCCAGTTCACCGCGCCGGTGGAAGAATTTCCGTCGGCCAAGTGGCATGCGATCCTGGACATCAACCTGTCGGCCGCGTTTCACGGCATCGCGGCAGCAGTGCCCCAGATGAAGAAGCAGCGCTGGGGCCGGATCGTCAACATCGCCTCCACCCACGGCCTCGTCGCATCGACACACAAGGCCGCCTACGTCGCCGCCAAGCACGGGTTGATCGGCCTGACCAAGGTGGTTGGCCTGGAGACCGCCGGCAGCGGCGTGACCTGCAACGCAGTCTGTCCCGGCTGGGTGCGGACGCCCTTGGTCGAAAAGCAGATCAGCGACATCGCCGCACAGAAGAACATCAGCCAAAAGGACGCCGCCACGACACTCCTGGGCGAGAAACAACCGTCGTCCGAGTTCGTCTCTCCGGAGCAGCTTGGAGGCACCGTGGCCTTCCTGTGCTCGCCCGCGGCGGACCAGATCACGGGCACCGCGATCGCGGTCGATGGCGGATGGACGGCACAGTAGCCGGCGGTCAGTGAGCGGCCCATGCGAACGGCCAGCATCGGAGTAGCCAAAGATGTCCCTGCTCGCCAGAGACCTCCTCATGCTGCAAAGGTCCGCGGATTCAGCGGATGACGCAACGGAGCTGTCGCGCCTGGAGGCGCGACTGCCACCGTTGCTCAGCGTCATCGCCGGAATGGTCGACTTCACCGGCTTCTTCACGCTGGGTCATATCTTCACGGCTCACGTGACCGGCAACATCGTGCTGGCCGCCGTCGTTGCCGTCGATGGCGGCTCGTTTCATTGGGCACAGCTGTTGGCGATTCCCGTTTTCATGTTGACCTTGGCGACCGTCTGGCTGATCGCCCAAGCTTCCGGCCGGCACGGTTCGAGCCTGGCGCGACTGTTGCTTCGGGTTCAGTTCCTCGTGCTGGCCGCGTTGTTGATCTTCAGCGTCATCACAAGGCCGTCTGCCGATGCGGCTGGATCCCGGGCCGGCGCGGCCGCGATGATCGCCGTGTCGGCCATGGCCTGCCAGTACGCGCTCCTTCGCCTCGCTCTGCCGGGCGCGATCTCGACCGCGGTGATGACCGGCAATCTGGCCAATGCCGTCTTGTCGGCGATGGACCTGCTCGCTCCACGCACCCCTCTGCTGCCGCATGATTCAACGCCGCTGGGTCGCTCGCTCCATCGTTTGCTCGGCTTCATCTTCGGCTGTGTCGCCGCCGCGGCGGCTGTTTCAGTGCTGGGAGACTGGGCCTGGTCCCTTCCGGCAGCCTTGTCTGCCGTCGCGGTCGCGGTGCGTTAACGGGTCTGACTCAATATGCATACCGCAGCCGAAGCGCGGCATGATCGACCATCGACCTGTGGCTTAATCGGCAATCCTGCCATCCACGCACGTAACGCAAGCGCCGCCAACGCTGATCTCGCCGTCTGCCTCGATCGCCAAGGCGATGCGGCCATCGCGCCCGACGCAGCGCCCCTGCGCCGCCGTGTAGCTCGTCCCGGCCTTGAGGAGACCGCGGTCGCGATGGAACACGGCGATGGCACCGTTTCCACTGCCGCATACCGGGTCCTCCTCGACGCCGCATGATGGTGCAAAAGAACGCACCTCGATAGCCGCCTCGCCATCAGCGTGACGGCCAAAAAGCGAGAGCCCGGTCACACCGAGCCGCTTCTCGAAGGCAGCCGAGCGCCGGAAGTCCGGGGTCAGCGCGAGCACACTGTCCGCGTCGGCAAGTTGCGCGACGACCCAGACGGCCCCGACATCCACGATCGCTGGAGCCACCTCGCGAACGATCCGATGCCCGATGACTGCCTCCAATTCGTCGACGTCTGCGGCTGAAAGAGCCGTGACCTTCGCCGGCGGCAACGCAAGCGTCAGACGCCGCTCCGCGCCGTCGCCCTCCACGGCAATCCGCACCAGCCCGACACCGCATTCCTGGACGAGACGACCGCCCCGGGGCATCACGCGGCCCGCCTCCAACACCGCATGGGCGCTGCCGAGCGTCGGATGCCCGGCAAACGGCAGTTCGCTGCGGGGGGTAAAAATGCGCAGGCGGTAGTCCGCCTCGGAACTCGTGGGCGGCAAGAGAAATGTCGTTTCCGACAGGTTCGTCCAGCGGGCAATTGCCTGCATTTCGGCCGTCGCCAGCCCCTCAGCATCAAGGACGACTGCGACGGGGTTTCCCAGGAAGGGTTTGGAGGAGAAGGCGTCGACGACTTTGTAGGCTCTCATGACTCTCGCTCTGCGGTTTGCCATCGCAGTGTTAACGCTTGACCTGCCCCGCTTGTAAAGGGCTCGAGGCTATCGCGCGATAACCGTGACGATGGTTCGGCAGAAATCGAAAATGAACCGGCCATAGAGAGCGCCGGATCCCGGATCTGACGATGCCAGGCGATAGGAGTTGCCGAGAGCACGGGCGATCTCCAGCACGCCCGTGACTTCATGCTGCGTCATCGCCAGGTGAATGCCGGCCAGCGGCAGCATCAGGGCCTCAATGCCAACACTGCTCATGACGGCCCAACTTCGGCGCGAGGCAGCGGCAGGATTTGCGCAAGGTAGGCGCTCCTCCATTGATAAGGCGTATCGCCGGCGAAACGCTTGAATACCGTCGTGAAATGCGCCTGGGTCTGGAATCCGACGGTCAAGGCAACGTCGACCAGCGAGACGTCGGCGCGCCTCAGCAGTTCCTGGGCGCGTTCGATCCGCCGCTTCAGCAGAAAGTCGTGTGGCCGCATGCCGACGGCCGCGCGGAACTGCGCGGCAAAGTGCATGCGGCTGAGGCCGGCGACCGCCGCCAGATGCTGCAAGGTGATCTTGCCAGCCAAATTCTCGTCGACATATTGCAGCACGCGCTTGAGGCGCCATTTCTGTAACGACCGCACAGACCGGCACCGCTCGTCGGCCTGATCGGTCTCGTTGCGCGCGACGGCCGTCGGCCGGCTGGCTCTGCGGGTCAGGATGGCAAGACGCAAGGCGTCCGCAAGGATGGCGGAGTGAGGATGATGGGCCGCTTCGGTTGCCGCGAGCGCATCGGAGAGGCTTCGCATCACCGGGTCCGGGAACTCGCCTGCACCGGCCTCCCGATCGGTCTCGACCGAGGCACGCGCGAGGCGTTTCGCCGATACCCTGAAGCTGGGCCCGTCGCCGGCGCATCTCCGCACGCCCGGCGGGGGCGTCTCGATGGCCAGGGCAACATCGAGGTGAACGAGGGACAGCGTCATCGCCTTTTCGCCGGCGCGATCCGGACGTTCCGCAAGCCCGGACTGGCAACCATCGATGGCGGAGACGCCGATCGAGCCGACGACATGATCCTTCGCGCCTAGCGGGTGTGACATCTGTAGCGACATCGTCGAACTCCTTGTCCCATTTTCGATCCGGCGAGACCCAATGGCTCGTCCGAATGTGGGAGCAGAGTAGTTCGGCGGTCCCCGCGCTCCATTCTACGCGCGGGTGCACCGGATAGGTTCTCGGGTTGATCGCGTCATACCTAGGTATGACCGCGGCGTCGCCGGCCGCACGGGCGTCCCGTTCGCCGCGATGGCGGAACTGATCTCGCCCTGCGGTAAGTTGACGCGCTCGCCAATGGTCGGAAACTCACGCAAAACCCCGTTTTTGCCGGGGAATGTGCCTCATCGGCACGCGCGCGGGATCAAACCGCGGCAACGTCTTTCAAGAGAGCACGAAAATCATGTTGCCGCATGTTGTCGGCCCGATCAAATCGCGGCATCAACGTGACCGAAAATGAGCAGAGCGACCACCAGCGACGATGACCAGTCTTGATCGGGCCACGGGTTCATCGATGAGCCGCGCCGGCTTGCGCTTCTGGTCTGCCGTCCTCGCTTTCGCGGTTTTCCTGGTCGATGTGCTGACGCCGCTCGAGGGCGCGGTCGCGGTTCTCTACGTGGTTGCGATCCTGCTCGCGGCGAGGACGCACCGGCTTAACGACATCATCGCCGCCGCTGTCGGCTGCAGCGTCCTGACCATAACCGCCTATCTACTGTCGCACGATCTGGAGGCGATCGCCTCGCCTGCCCTTCGTGCGCTGGTGAGCCTCGCAGCCATCGGAATCACGACCTTGCTGGCGCTCCAGAATCAGGCGGCGACGAAGCGCCTCGCGGCGCAGGCGCGCCTGCTCAATCTCTCGCATGACATGATCTTCGTCAGGGATCGCGGCGGCGTGATCAGTTTCTGGAACAGGGCCGCGGAACAGGCCTACGGCTGGTCGGCCGACGAGGCGGTCGGGCAACTCGCCGACGCGCTGCTGAGAACCAAATATCCCGACCGGCGAGAGGCCATCGAGGCCGGCCTGCTCGACATCGGCCGATGGGAAGGCAGGCTGGAGCAGCGGACGAAGGCCGGCGGCGCACTCACCGTCGATGCAAGATGGGCGCTCCAGCACGACCATCTCGGCAAACCCGTTGGAGTCCTTGAAACCCACACCGACGTCACGGACCGCGTCGCGGCACATAACGCGCTGGTGCAGAGCGAGCAGCGATACCGCCGGATGTTCGACGCAAGCCGGGTCGGCGTCGTCGAGGAGGATTGGAGCGCAGTGCGGACCGCGCTGAATTCGCTGGAGACCGGAGGCGCCACGTTGCGGGACTACCTTGCACGAAATCCTGAATTCGTGCGGCATGCCCGCCAGCTCACCAGAATCTCCGACGTCAATCCGGCCCTCCAGAAGATGGCGGGAGCAAGCGGCTCTGCGGCCTTCATCGCGAACGTGGACAGGCTTCTGGGGGAGAACGACCGCAGTTTCCTCGGCGCGCTGGTCGCATTCGCGGAAGGAGAGCGGTTCCACGAAGGCGAGACCGATCTCGTGAGCCTCGACGGACGCAAGGTTCCCGTCCTGTTTACGATCACCTTTCCGGCTGAGCCCGACGGAGATCGCAACGTGCTCGCCTTCGTCATCGACATCACCGAACGCAAGCAGGCACAGGATGCGCTGCTCGCGGCGCAGGCGGAGCTGGCGCATGCCGCGCGCGTCGCCACCCTCGGCGAGCTCAGCGCGTCCATTGCCCACGAGGTGAATCAGCCTCTGGCAGCGATCGTCACCAGCGGCGAGGCCGGCTTGCGGTGGCTGCGCCGCGACGTGCCCGATCTCAAGGAAGTTGCGACGACGATCGGTCACGTCGTTGCTCAGGGCCGCCGCGCCAGCGAGATCGTGACCCGCATCCGGACTTTCCTGAAGAAGGCCCCTACCCAGCAGGATCTGCTGCAGATCGACGAGATCATCGAGGAAGCGACCCTCCTGGTCGCGCGCGAGCTCGTCAAGGACGACGTCACCCTCATCGTCAAGACGGAGCATGGCCTGCCGCCGGTTCGCGGCGACCGGATCCAGCTTCAGCAGGTCCTGGTCAATCTTCTGATCAATGCCGGCCAGGCCATGTCAGGCCGGCCGGGTTCCCGCACCGTCACGTTGCGCGCCGGAACCGTCGATGGTGAAAATCTCGCCATCACGGTCGAGGACAGCGGCCCGGGCATCCAGCCTGACGACCTGCCGCACCTGTTTGATCCGTTCTTCACCACCAAGGGAGGCGGCATGGGCATGGGACTTGCGATCTGCCGAACGACGGTGGAAGCTCACGGCGGCCGATTGTCCGTGGAGAGCTCTCCGGGCTCGGGCGCGACATTCCACCTGACACTGCCATTTAGCCAAGAACACGCCTTGCCATGACACGACCAAACCAAGTGCAACCGCCGGCCCAATCCTCCAGTGCAGTCGTCATCATCGTTGATGACGACGCGAGCATTCGTGCCTCGCTCGACAGCCTGTTCCGATCCGTCGGCCTCGAGACACGCCTGTTCGGCTCACCGGCCGAGCTGCTTGGCGGCGTCATGCCCGACAAACCGGCCTGCATCGTGCTGGACGTCCGGCTCCCGGGCGTGAGCGGCCTCGATCTCCAGGGGCAACTGACCCGCCAGGGCATCAGATATCCGATCATCTTCATGACCGGTCATGGGGACATTCCAATGTCGGTGCGCGCCATGAAGGCTGGCGCCGTGGATTTCCTGTCCAAGCCGTTTCGCGATCAGGACATGCTCGACGCCGTGACGGCAGCGCTCGAGCGCGATGCGCAGCGCCGCGCGGAAGCCGCGACGAAGGAGGATATCCGCATCCAATATGAGAGCCTGACGGCGCGCGAGCGCGAGGTGATGGGCCATGTGACCGCCGGCTTGATGAACAAGCAGGTGGCAGGCCTGATCGGCCTCAGCGAGATCACCGTCAAGATCCACCGCGGCAACGTCATGCGCAAGATGGAGGTCCGCTCGCTGGCCGACCTCGTTCGCAAGGCCGAAGCGCTCGGGATTTCCCAGAACCGAAAGACTACGGACCAAACCTGAGTATAATTCCGGCGGGACTGCCGCACGGTGCATAAGGCCCCATCGGCCGCCCAATGGGAGATATCCTCCCTGCGGAACACAGCGGTCAGGATGTGTGCCAATGGCCAAAACCCCGGTGATTGCGATCGTGGACGACGACGAAGGCGTGCGCGCGTCGCTGGCGAGCCTCGTGCGTTCGCTCGGCTATGAAGCCCACGCCTACGAGTCCGGCGTCGCCTTCCTGCGGGAACCGGCGGGAGAAGATCCGGCCTGCATGATCGCCGACGTTCAGATGCCGGTCATTACCGGCGATGAATTGCAGGCGCGCCTGGTTGCCTCCGGCCGCCATTTCCCGATCATTTTCATGACCGCTTTCCCCAGCGAACCCGTGCGCCAGCGCGTCATGGCGGCTGGCGCGCATTGCTATCTCGGCAAGCCGTCCAGCGGCGACGAGATCATCCGCCGCCTCGAAGAGGCCCTGGCGGGCCACGCGCCGCAATAGTCGGGCCCCCGGCTCGGGCAAACTGCGCCTTCCCGGCGTGCGTTCCCGAAAGCAGGTTGATGGACCGAAAATACCGCCGGCACAGCTCATGCTCCCCTTTGATTTCGCGACGCCGGCAGGCCGCACGCTTTGCCGCGCATGGAGGGAGCATAATTGCCAGGGGACGCCACCAGCGCTGCCGACGACATCCGCCCGCGGGTCTTCGCCGGCTTTCCGGTGAGTTCCTGGGCATTCGCGCTGCGCGTCCTGCTGGCAATGCTCCTCGCACTCTATGTGAGCTTCTGGCTCGAACTCGAATCCCCCTCGTCGGCAGCCGTCACCGTGGCAATCCTGGCGCTGCCCACGCGCGCGCAGGGCATGGAAAAGGCGGGCTATCGGCTGCTCGCAACCGCCATCGGCGTGATCGCATCGATCGCCATCGCCGGCACCTTTTCCCAAACCGGCGCGCTTCTGCCCGCAGTGTTGGGGATCTGGGTCGGACTTTGCGTCTACGTCGCCGGGATGCTGGACGGCAATCGCGCTTATGCGGCGGCTCTCAGCTGCATCACCGTTGCCCTGATTGCCATTCAGCAGATCGACAGCCCGTTGCAGGTGTTTCCGACCGGCGTCGCCCGGGGCGCCGCCATCGCCATCGGCGTCCTCGCAGTCGCTCTGGTCAACGAGGTGCTCGCCGCGCCTGACTATCATCCGGTTCTGGCGAGCCGTCTCGAAACACTGCATCGCCGGGTCACGGAGTTCGCGCAACGCGCCGTCCGCGGTGAAGCTTCATCCGCGACCGCTGCTGCGGACATGTTGCGCGATGTCGCGGCCCTGCATCCGGAGATCGCGAGCCTCGTCACGGAGTCGATCAGCGGCCCGGCCAGAACCGCAGCCGCACGCTCCGCGATGGTGGGCCTCGTGAGCGAGCTCGCGCACGCCCGTACGCTTGCCGCGCTGCCGGCCGCATCCGCGACGTCCCGGGACGACCGAAACCCCGACGCCTCCGGCCTGATCGCGATCTGCCGGACCCATCTGCGCGATCAGATCATCCGCAGGAATGCAGACGTGCGCGACAGCCTCGAGGCGCTGCGGGCCGGAAACCATCCACTCCGGCAATGGCGCGCGCCGCTTTACCGCTCGCCTCGCATTGCAGCGGCAGCCGGCGTCAGGGCCGCGATCCACTTCATCCTCATTGCAATCATCTTCGTGATGGCGGGATGGCCGACCACCGCGCTCTGCCTCTCGCTTGCCGCAGTGATCATCGGCCTCAGCGCGACGGCTCCGGATCCGCGCGCCTTCACGACACTGGCGGTTTTTGCCATGCCGATCGCATGCCTGCTCGCCGGCGTCCTGAAATACCTCGTCTTCAACGGCGTATCCGAGTTCCAACTGCTGGCGATCGGCCTTGCGCCTCTCGTGATCGGCGCAGCGCTGCTGATCACGCGGCCGAGCGGCGTCCTGCCGCCGCTCGGCCGGCTCTCCCTCGTGTTCACGCTTGTCATTCTCGCACCGAGCAATCCGCAGAGCTACGACCCCGACGTATTCCTTGTGACGTGTCTGTTTGCCCAGCTTTCCTCGGTTCTGGTCTTCGCGGCGCAGCTCCTGCTGCCGTCCTTGTCCGGCGAACGAAGGATCCGGCTGCTGCTGGACGAGGCCCATCGCGAGCTGAGCCGCCTCGATTCCGGGCGAGCCCGGCATCTCGCGCCGGAGGAAGCCGCGTTTCGCGATGCCGCCCGGATCGAGCAGATCCTGACGACGAACGGCGCCACGGCACCTCCCCCTCGGGTCGTCGCGGAAGCGCTGCGCTGCTTCGACGAGGCCGTGGTGCTGCGACGGTGCCATGCCGAACTGGACCGCCTGGCCGAGACCTCACTCGGCAACGCGGTGCGCGCCGCGCGAGCCGCGCTCACCCTACGCGATGGAGGCGCAATCCTGACTGCCGCCGAGGCGCTGCGCCAGACGGCTGCCCAAAGCAACCTGTCCGTCGAGCCGGTGCTCGCCGCGCTCGTTCCGGCCAGCATCGTCCTCGAACCATGGCGGAGTTTCGCCGGTTCCGGCCAGGGGACGCATCCGTGACGAATACTTATCGTGAACTCGTCGTGGGCGGCGTGCTGATCGCCCCGATCGTGTCCTATGCGGCCACGGCGCTGCTCGCATTCCTGCTGCTCCGCCCGGTGCTGCGCTTCGTGGGATTTACAAGAATCTTCAGCAACCCGTCGCTGGCCGAGCTCTGCCTCTACGTGTCGATCTTCGGCCTGCTCGCGCTCTTTTGCTAGGGAGAAAGTCATGGACGCGGCTCTGCCTCGAGATGCGGCCTTTCCGCCCCACCCCGAATCTTCAGCCGAAGCATGGGCGGACGCAGCCGACGCCGTCGCGTGTTCCAGCCCGACGGAGGCCGCGGCGCACGCGACCAGCGACCGCGCCGCGAACGATGGCGAAGCTTCCCGTCAGGCGACGCTATTGACGCGCTCGCTGCGCAAGGCCGCCGGGCGTTCCATGGCCGGCGTCGGCAAGCATTTTGCCACCCTTGCCATCGCCCTGGTCGCCATCCTGATATCGGTTGCAACCTGGCAGCACTATGTCACCGCGCCCTGGACGCGCAATGGCAGCGTGCGCGTGCAGGTCGCCAATGTCGCGCCGCAGATCGCAGGCAAAATCGTGGAGCTGCGGGTGGCCGACAACCAGTTCGTCCACAAGGGTGACGTGCTTTACGTCATCGATCCCTTCGACTTCGACGTAGCCGTCCGCATCGGCAAGGCCCTCGTCGACCAGCGGGCGGCGGACCTGGAGGTGAAGCAGGCCGAGTCCGACCGGCGCCGGCGTCTGTCCGACCTCGCGACGACGCCAGAGGAGCAGCAGATCTTCGCCGGCAACGCCTCGCAGGCGAAGGCCGCCTACGCAGCGGCCGCTCACCAGCTTGCACAGGCGGAATTGAACTTGAAGCGCACCAATGTGCTCAGCCCCGTCGACGGCTATGTCACCAATCTCCTGCTACGCGTCGGCGACTATGCGCTGACCGGCGTCACCAACGTCTCCATCATCGATTCCAACAGCTTCTGGATCGACGGTTATTTCGAGGAAACCAAGATGGCGCATGTCTGCGTCGGCGATCGCGTCGAGGCACAGCTCATCGGTTACTCCAAGCCGATCCTGGGACATGTGAAAACCGTGACCCGCGGCATCAGCCCGTCAAACGCCGCGGCGGGCACGCAAGGTCTGCCCAACGTGGACCCGATCTACACCTGGGTGCGGCTTGCACAGCGCATACCGGTTCGGGTCGCCATCGACACGGTGCCGCCGGGCGTGCCGTTGGTCTCCGGCATGACGGCCACGGTGACGATCCGGCAGCCCAATGCGGTCGATCGCCAGACCTGGCCTCATCGGCTCCGCACGACCTTCGTGGACCCAATGTTTGATGTGTTCGGCGCAGGAGATCCGCCGCGCCCCAACTGCCTCCAATCCCCATCCCAGCAGCCTCCCGAGGTGACGGCGCTTCCCTACGCGCGGGTGCCCGCAATTCCGCCGGCGGAGAAGATCGCGCCCGGACTCACCCCCGGCATCGATGCCTCGCCACGCCTTCCCTGAATCCGGTCAGATCGCCCGACCTGAAGAGAGCTGCATCGCGCCGCAACATCGGAACTCACAGCGCAGGCCTTTGATTCTTCTTGCTTAATTCGGAATTTCGCGACGTTCCGACGCACCTGCAGCTTTCGCAAAATCTAACACGATTTCAGCAACGCTAACGGGCCTTGTGGCGGCATCAGACATATCGTTCGAGCGTCAACCAATGGCATTCAGCAGCCGTCACGGCGGCAGCGGAATCCAAAAGACGGGACGAACGATGCTCACCGATATGCAAGCGGCCGGCGCCCGATTGACACATCAACCCGGCGCCCGCGAACCGGATTTCTCTCAGGGGGCACGCGCATTCCCCCACGAACGAAAATGGCGCCAGCCCGAGCAACGCGCGGGCGTCGCGCGCGAGGACATCACGATCTCGCGCTTTACCTATGCCCAGACGGCCGTCAGGCGCGAGGATGCAACGACGCCTCCCGACCGGTACTTCTTCTCGATCGCCCTGAAGAGCACACGTCTCAAGCTGACCAGAGGCAGTCAGACCATTTTCGACGGCGCCATGCCGGCAGGCACGCTCTATGTCGGCGCGCCGTCGAAGCCGCTCCGCGCGCAGTTTCTTGCGCCGTGCGATTTCCTGCACTTCCACATCTCGGCTAATTGCTTTCCATCTCCACAGCAGGGAACGGAGCCGCTCGCGCCCGAATGCCTGAACGATCTCCTTCTGTTGCGCGACCCGTTCGCCGAGCAGCTCGCAAAGGCGCTGACCGAACAAGGCCATTCGGCCGATCGCGAATTTGCGTGCTGCATCGCCCAGACGCTGGTGATGCACGTCGCTCGGCGCGAGCCCCCGCGTACGAAAGTCAACGCCTTGCCGAAATGGCGGCTCCGACGCGTCGAGGAGTATGTCAGGGCGCGCTTCGACCACTCCATCAGCCTATCCGACCTCGCCGGCGTCGCGGGATTGTCCCGGATGCACTTCGCAGCGCAGTTTCGCGCCGCGACTGGATACCGGCCGCGCGAGTATCTCCTGCAACAGCGCATCGAACATGCAAAATCTCTCCTGTCGAATACCGAGACGCCGCTGGTCGAGGCGGCGCTGGCCGTCGGTTTCTGCACGCAGGCGCATTTCTCGACGGTCTTCAAACGTCTGACAGGCGACACGCCGGCACGTTGGCGATGCACCAGCCGGAACGCATTGGCGTCACCCAGGCTCGCTGAATGCGACCCGGTTCCGTCACGCGAGCCGGTGTCTCATGTCCTGCCGGCGGACCTTCGTGAATCATGCGAAATGAGAAACAGCGTGGGGACGTGAAATACTTTGCACGCCGGATCGGCGATGCTGGCAGTGTTAGTGACTGAGACCCCAAGTCACGGCTCGAGCCTTCTCCTCCCAGGCATGCGAGCATTGGGCCGTCCTTCCCACAAGGACGGCCCCTTTTTTTTGCCTCGCCGCACGTCGATCCGGAGCGCGCCGTCCGTCCGATTCCGGAACGATGCTGTCGCCATTTCAGTCGCTGAGATGCCGCGCAAGCCAGTTGCGCACGCCCTGAAGACTCCTGAAATCGTCCAGCGACCGCACCGGAAGGCCGGGCTCGATGCTCGCAACCATCCGGCTCAGTGCATGTCCAGGTCCAAATTCGAGAAATGCCGTGGCACCCGCTTCGAGACAGCTTTGCAGGCAATTTCCCCACTGCACGGTTTGCGAGATCTGCGCGGCGAGCTTGTCGTGGCCCGTCTCGGCGGAGACGACCGAACCGCCATCGATGCCGCTCAGGATGCGCGCACCGGCGGCCGACGGGAACGCCACCGGCGCCAACCGCAAGACTTCGCGAAACACGACCGACGCCTCGGCGAGCCGTCCGGTGTGGGAGGCAACCCGAACCGGCAGATCGACGATCCTTGTGGCACGCATCGCCCTCGCCTCTCCGGCAATTCCGTTCAATGCCGCCCGGCCACCGCCGATCACGAAGGCATCGCCTGGATTGACGATGGCGATCGCCGCACCGTGGCGCTCGCAAAGGCGCTTAATATCGTCATGTGAAAGACCGCGGACAAAGATCAGCCCGTCACCGGCGCAGGTGGCGGCGTCCATTGCTTCCGCGCGGCGCACTGCGAGGTCGAGCGTGAGGACCGGTTCGAACAGATCTCCCACGCCCCATGCCGCCACCTCACCGACGCTATAGCCTGCGATGATGGCGCCATGTGGAATGATGTCCTCGAGCCCGGCAGCGGCGGCCAGTGCCTGCAACGTGCATAGAATCTGGCCGGACCGGTTGCGATGCAGAGCCTCGTCAGATTCGCTGCGCACGAAATCGCGCGGATCCCTGCCGCCCAGCAACGTTGCCGCGTGTGCAAACAGGTGCGTCGCTTCCGGCGCATCGCCCGTCAGGGCGAACATGTCCCGATGCTGTCCGCCTTGTCCCGAGCACAGGATCGCAAGTGTCATGATCGCCGCCTAGTGCGGAAAGAGCACGGCGATCGCGACCGCCATGGTCGCGACGCTGAATCCGGTGCTCGAAATGACCATCGAGCCGACCGCTGCGGAGTCCAGCCGGTAGTTGACCGCAAACAGGATGCCGAAAAAGCCGGAAGGCACCGCGGCGAGGAGAATGGCCGTCCTCGCTGTGTCGGGAGCGATTGGAAAGACGTGAGTGATTGTAACGGCTGCGAGCGGCCGAACCACGTCCGCGGCCACGGTTGCGGCCGCGATCTTCCAGTTCAGGCGGAACGACTGTGCCGACAGGATGGCTCCGGTCAGGAACAGCGCGACGCCGGCGGCCGAACTCCCGATCAGCGCGAGGCAGGCATGAGCGAGCGCGTCGAGGCTCAGATCCGACACCGAAAACAGGATGCCGAACACGGGCGCGAGCACGACCGGCTTGGTGATCGCGCGCCCCACTGCCGTCAGCATCTGCCGCGCCGCCATTTCCCCGCCACGGGACCTGGCGGCGTCCATTTCCGCCATGATCAGGGTCACCGGGCTGATGAGGACCGAACCGGTTGCCAATGCGACGGCGACCGGAACGGCGCCCGCCTGTCCCGCGACGGATGTCAGGATTGGAAGACCGACGCCGGCAAGATTTGGAAAGCCAACCGTGAGTGCCTGAATCGACGCATCGGGCCGCGACACCTTGAACAACCTGCGCGCGGCAAGATACCAGGCGGCATAGAGCAACGACATCGTTATGCCGAGCACCAGAAACAGCGGAACCTGCTCGATCATCTCGCTGCGCGACGCCGAGGCGGTCGCGGCGAACAGCGACGCCGGCACGGCGAAATCCATCACGAGTGCGTTGAGAGCATCGACATGGAGATTGTCGACGACATGAAACCTTCCGGCGGCGTATCCCAGCAGCAGGACAAAGAACACCGGCACCAGCGCCATCAGGATTGCATTGGACATCATGGCCCCGGCGCGTCGTGGGCATCGACGAAGAGCGACATCGCAAGCAGGTCAGCCGAGCCACCGGGACTGAGACGACGCGCGACGAAGCTTTCATGGATCCATCGCGCGCTGACGCGCCAGCCGGGAGCGCGCACGCCGCCGGCATCGATGAAGCGACGTGCCGCGCGACGCGCAAAGCGAAGCCCCTCGAGCCCGCCACGATGCAGCAGATTCGTGTCTTCCACTGACGCAATCAGGGCAAAGCACGCTTCGACCCGAGCCGCTTCCGCATCCTCGGGCGTGGCAGGCATTGTTCTCCTCAGGGCCGGCAAGCCGATCCGGTAGACGCTGGGAAACCCGCTCGCCGCCTCGATACGGGCTCCGCCTGCGCGAAAGCGGCGGCGAGCAGCGCTGCCATGGCTGTGCAGCAACACCGGACCGTCGAGTATGCTGGCGCCCCAGAGGCGTGCCACGACGTCGCCGAGCGGAAGTGCCGAATCGACCAGCCCGCCGGCCCTCGCACCGGCCGCCGCGCACAACAGGCCAAGACCGAAGATCGCGCCGCGATGCGTATTGACGCCCGCGGTCGCCTCGAGCATCGCCCGTTCGGCCTCCAGGCCGATGACCCGCAGCACTCCCATGCCGCAACCGAGCGCGCCCGCTTCGGCAAGGCTTTGAAGGTAAGGCCTGATGGCCGCAGCGCTGCGACGAAACGTGCCGGCATCCATGTCGACGTGACTGCCATTGTCGACATGGCTCACGAGCCCCGGCTTGGGCCAGGTTTCCAGCTCCATGGCGAGGCAATCGGCAGCGAAGCCGCCGATGGCCCAGATACCGGACGGCATCTGCCTCCGGCTGGAAACAAGCGGTTCGATACTTCGCGCGGCCGCTGTGGTCATGATCCCATCGCTCCCGAAATGAATCGATCCCTGTCGAGCAGGGCCACGCACCCGATGGTCTTGACCAGAAGCTGGTCCGTGCCGGCATGGAATTCGCGCCAGTTCACCGCTGCACCATCCGCGCGCATCAATTCACCATCGAGCCGCATCGGCGCATCGGTCTCGATCGCAGCCACGTCGGCGGCGAGCCGATCCAGATCGGTTTCGCGGGGGAACGCGAACAGGATATCGAGGTCGGAACGAGCGGTCACGTAATCGAGCCCGGTCAGCGATTGCCATGCGAGGCTGCCGAACACGCGCACGTCCACCGAATGACGAAGCGCGAGCCCGTCGAGCCGATCGAGCGTCGGCCACCAGTTGCGCGGCGCCGAGCCGCGCACCTGCCGCAGCGCGGGCGGCCTCGCGACCGAGGTGACGTGGTCGATATCCGCGAGAAACGACAGCCGTTTCTTGCCGGCGGAGGGCGGCAACGGCAGGCCGAGTGCAAGGCCGGTCGCTTCGCTAGGCAGAGCGCGCCGCCTGATCGTCGGCCATCCCATTTCGGACCAACGCGAAACCAGCGGGTCGGCTGCGAGATCGCCGCGCATCCCGATCATCGCGCGCCAACCCTGCGGGCTGACAAAGACGAGGTCGTGGCGACCGACCGGCGGTTCAGCGGGTTTGCAGGGCAAGGTCACGAACGCGCTCCGCGATATCGGCGGCCTTCGGCCGGCCACCGCGCTCCTTGCCGAGCGCATCTCTTCGATCCCGCGCAGCCGGCATGTCGGCGAGCAGCGCCTCCAGCTGGTCTGCGAGTGAGGTGGCGTCGCTCCATGTCATATGAACGGCACCCATCTGCTCGAGATTGGAGAGCCCCGGCGCGAAAACCGGCGTCGATTTGGCTTTCTCCTCAAGAGCGGTCATCGACAATTTGGTGACCTTCGCCATCGACGGCAGATCCATCACCGCGGGAGAGGCGCCGGGCAATCCGACCAGCACGCGCGTCGCAAGGCCCGTCGCAAGCAGGGCCCCCGCCGCCGAGTGGCCGTAGAGAAGACCGATGGTCGGGCGGCCGTGCATGTCCGCGTGGATCAGCACTTTCGCCAGATGCGCGAGGAATTCGTTGAGCCCGAGCAGCTCGTCACGCTTGCTCATGCGCTGGCTGTCGCTGTCGACGAGCACCAGGATCGGTCCGCTCCCCCGGTCGATCGACTCCAGGACATGCGCGGAAAGTCTGATCGCCTCGTCGACGCCGAGCGCAGTCCGATCCGCAACACCAATCACGAGTATCCTGCCACCGGACCGCAGCGTCGCGGCGCCGGCAATGACGCCATTGTCGTTCCTGACCTCATGGCCGTCGGGAAACAGCGAGGCGAGAATGTCATCGAGCGTCACGACTGCTCCTCCCGATCCTGCTAGCGAGCGCAATGAACTGGTCGGCCGGCAATTCCGGAACCGTTTCCGCATGCGCAACACCTTCCACGGTCCAGATATCGACGGCGTCCTGGCAAGCGCCGAAGCGGCGCAACCTGTCGGCGAGACGTCCCTGCTCCGCCCTGAGCTGGTCGAGGCCGAAGGGGCCAATCAACCCGATCAGCTCGAGTGCGGCCTCGCGAAAATCCTGCACGGTGTCATCGGCGAAGACGTCGGTTGCGCCGAGCAGCCGCCGGTGCTTGCCGCCCATGGTGCGCCAGACCAGGGCACGGTCACGGGAGTCGAACTCCTCGACGCCGCGATTGGTCTCGATCACCTCGGGGCCCGAAACCGCGATCCGTCCCGCCTCCGACACGGCGAGCGCGGAGCAACAGCCTGCGATCAGACCGCCGCCGCCATAGCAGCCGGAACGCCCGCCGATCAGGCCGATGACCTTCACGCCAGCACTGCGCGCCTCCATCACCGCACGCATGATCTCGGCGATGGCGAGCTCACCGGCATTGGCCTCCTGCAGACGGACGCCGCCGGTATCGAGCAGGATCAGAACGGGGATCGATCCGATCTCGCGCGCTGCGCGGAGCAGACCCAGCAGTTTGGCGCCGTGCACCTCGCCGAAGGCGCCGCCCATGAAACGTCCTTCCTGCGCGGCGACGAATACCGGCGCGCCGCCGAGCCGGCCATGGCCGACGACGATGCCGTCATCGAACTGCTCGGGAAGGCCGAATATCTCCAGATGCGGACTGACCTCGCGCTGTTCCGGCCCGATGAACTCGACCAGGCTGCCGGCATCAAGCAGCAGATCAAGCCTCGTCCGCGCCGATGCCTCGTTGAAGCTCGTGCTGCGGGCTCGTTCGGCCGGGGCGATGTGCGGGAGCGGCGCGGTCATTGCTCGCTCCCCGCGATCAATCGCACCGCCTGCGCCAGCCGAAGCGAGACCGTGTCGGGGCGCGCGCCGCCGTCATTGATGGAGAATTTCAGCCCGCCAGGCGAATAGCGCTCGACGAAATCTCCAATGACGGCGCTCCAGACTTCGCCGAAGCCCATCGCCGCGGTTTTGATCTCCACCGCGCATTCCGCATCCGGCAGGACGCGCTCGACCAGGACTTCCAGATTGCCCGAGGCGACCACGCCCACGATCGCGCTCTGCCTGATACCGCCCGCACGCTCGCGAACCGGGTGATGAAAGCTGAGATCTTCCATGGCCTGTCCTCACCAGTTCCTGAATTTCGACGGTGGCGCGTAGAGCCCGCCCGACCAGCGCACGAGATCCTTGATCGAGCGCGCCGCCAGCATGTTGCGATCCGCATCGAGCGGATTGATGCCGATATCTTCCGGCCGCCGGATCACGCCGCGCTCGCGCAGCTGCGCGACCATGCTGCGATCCCGCCCGCGACCGACATCGGTGTATCCGGCGACGCCGCGGATCGCCTGCTCGCGTTCTTGCGCCGTACGGCACAACAGGAGGTTTGCCACGCCCTCCTCGGTAACGATGTGCGTGACGTCGTCGCCGTAGATCATCACCGGCGCGAGCTCGAGGTTGAGCTTCTCGGCGAGCTCGATCGCATCGAGCTTGTCGACGAACAACGGGACGTTCTTGTCGCCGAAGGTCTCGCCAATCTGCACCACCAGCTTGCGGCCCCGGCGCAACGGCGCCGGGCTGTCCGGATCGGCCTCCGCTCCGGCCTTCAGCCAGGGCTCGCTCGGATGCCTGCGCCCGCGTGCATCCGCGCCCATGTTCGGCGCGCCGCCGAACCCGGCGATGCGCGAGGTGGTGATGGTCGAGGAATTTCCCTGGAGATCGATCTGCAGCGTGGAGCCGATGAACATGTCGCAGGCATAGAGCCCGGCGGTCTGACAAAAGGCGCGGTTGGAGCGCAGCGAGCCGTCGGGACCGGTGAAATAGATGTCGGATCGCGCCCGGATGTACTCGTCCATCCCGACCTCCGAGCCGAACGAGTGGATTTGCCGGACCCAACCGGACTCGATCGCGGGAATGAGCGCGGGATGCGGATTCAAGGCGAAGTGGGTTGCGATCCTGCCCTTCAGGCCCAGCCTCTCGCCGAACGTCGGCAGCAGGAGCTCGATCGCGGCCGTGCTGAAGCCGATCCCGTGATTGATCCGCTGCACGCCATAGGGCCCGTAGATGCCCTTGATCGCGAGCATCGCGGTCAGGATCTGCCCCTCGGTGATCGCCGCGGGATCGCGCGTGAATAGTGGCTCGACGAAGAACGGCTTGTCGGACTTGACGACGAAATGGACGCGGTCCGCCGGGATATCGACCCGCGGAACCGTCTCGACGATCTCGTTGACCTGGGCGATCACGACGCCGTCCTTGAACGCCGTTGCCTCCACCACGGTGGGCGTGTCCTCGGTGTTCGGGCCGGTGTAGAGGTTGCCGTCACGGTCGGCGCTGACGGCGGCGATCAGGGCGACGTGCGGGGTGAGATCGATGAAGTAGCGCGCGAACAGTTCGAGATAGGTGTGAATTGCTCCCAGCTCGATCTTGCCGCCGAACAGCATGCGCGCGATGCGCGCCGATTGCGGCCCGGAATAGGCATAGTCGAGCCGCTTCGCGACCCCGCGGTCGAACAGGTCCAGATGTTCGGGCAGAACGACGCCCGACTGCACCATGTGCAGATCGTTGACCTTGGACAGATCGACCGCCAGCAGCGCGCGGCTCAAGAGATCCGCCTGCTTCTGGTTGTCGCCTTCGAGGCAAACCCGGTCGCCCGGCCGGATCACGGCCTCCAGCAGGCGCGTTGCGTCGGATGCTTCCACGACCTTGCCGTGGGCCAGGCCGGCACCGGCCGCAATGCGGGCATCGCGCGCGGCGCGGTTGTTCTGCCAGCTCGTCATGACCTTGGCCCCTTTGCGGCGTTGGCTCCGCTGCAGAGCGATCCCGGATTGGCACGGTCGGGATGAAGCGCGAGCATCGCCTCGTAGAGCTCGCGCGGAGAAATCGTCGCCTGGTCGAGGCGGTTGAAATCGAGCAGATATTGCCGGGTCTCCGCGATGTTGCGCGGATCGTCATCGTTCTCCGGCTTCTTGTGTCCGGCCACCACGAAGCGCGGCTTCAACGCTTCGAGCCGATCGAGCGCGGCGATCCATTCGAGCCGGCTCTGCGTGTCGGTTTCGGCGAGATCGAGATAAGGATGAATGCCGTTGTACACGGTGTCGCCGGCGACGATCAGATCGAGAGACGGGACATGAAGGGCGGTGGAGCGCGCCGTGTCGGTTGGTCCCATGTCGATGACGACGAGCTTGTGTCCCTCGAGCGTGAGCTCGCCTTCGAGAGGCTCTGCAGCGACCAAGCGCTGTGCGATCTCGCCCGGAAAGCGCTTGCGCCAGAAACCGTCGAGCGATGCCGGCGAAAGCTGCGTCTTCATCTCGTCGACAACCTCGGGAACGGCAACGGCGCTTGCCCGCGGAAAGCGATCGAGCAGCGGCGCGAGGCCGAAGAAATGATCACCGTGGCCATGCGTGACGTAGATCGCGGTCAGATTTCGCTCCCGCGACACGACCCAATCCAGCAACGTCTTCGACTGCCCGGCGGTCAGGAACGTGTCGACGAGGATGGCATCCCGCTCGCCGTAGATCAGCGTCGACGAATTCGCGACCCACATCAGGTCCGGATTGCCGGAGGGCAGATCGCGGCTCAGTCCAGCCCGCTTCACCGTCGTCACGTCCCAGTCCAGGATCGTGCCGGTCGTCTCGATCATGCTCATGGAATTCTCCGGAGGGGCAGTCGGGCCGGCGGGAGTGCTGTCTCTCCCGCCGCCCTTCCTTCTGCCGGCCGTGCGTCAGGACCGGCAAAACGCGTCAGCGGGTGGCCGGTTGATCGATGCTGCGAGCGGCACGGGTGATGATCTCCGCCACTTCCTTCGGATGCGACTCGTAGACCGAGTGGCTTGCACCCGGGATCACGGTGGTGTGGCTCTTGGCGCGCTCGTAATACCAGCGCTCGAGATCCGGATTGATGATCTGGTCGTTGCCGGCAACGATGCCCCAGCTCGGTTTGGTCTTCCACGCAGCCGCCGTCAGCGGCGTGCTGAACACCTGCGTCGCGGCCAGAACCTGGGAGCGTGATTCGAACTCCGCCTGCTCGCGCGGCAGATCGGGGGCGAACAGCTTGGGGAATTGCACAGGATCGAGATAGGTGAATTTGTCGGGCGTGACCTTGATGGCGCCTTCGGTCTTTCCAAGTACGCTCGGCGTCTTCTTGCCCAGCGCCGCTTCGTCCTCTCCGACGTCGGGCGCATGCGCCGCGACGTAGACCAGGCCGACCACGTTGGGATGAACACCCGCCTCGGTGATGATCGAGCCGCCATAGCTGTGGCCGACCAGAAGCGTCGGGCCATTCTGGAGATCGAGCAGCCGCTTCGCCGCCGTGACATCATCGCCAAACGACGTCTCGGGCTCCTGCAGCATGCTGACGCGGAAGCCTTCCTTGACCAGGATCTCGTAGACCGGCTTCCAGCCGGACGCATCGACCCAGGCGCCGTGCACCAGGACGATGTTCTTCGGGGGTTCAGCGCGCGCCGGGGCGACGGTCGCGAACAGGGAGAGAGTGGCAGCGAAGGCGAGGCCAGCGTTGAGGTGTTTCATGTCGGGATCACTCCGGGTTGGAATGGTGCGACAGTAGTGTCGACGCTTGCCCGCGTATTTCGGCAAACAACGGCCCTTGCCACTTCGCACGTCGGGACATGCCGATCGAGACAGCGGCTCCTCGCGCATCTTCGGGACACTGCCTAGCTAGGGCGCGCACTTCAAAGCGCAGCGCATATGTCAGGCGTACAGACCTCTCATTACTGTGAACGGCCGGCGTTCATACGCGAAAGACGAACGATCGACTTTGTCATTCAAGAGGTCGCATCTGATGCTGATTGAACTCCATGCATGGGATCGGACACATGACATCCACGGCAAATCTCCAGATCGCGCTTCTCATCCTGTTGTGCGCAGCTTCGCCCGCGCGTGCAGGCACTTGTAAGGATGACATCGCGCAAACCCAGATCCAGCTGGATCAGGCCATCGAAAAAGACGCTGGCGCCCACGGCTGGCAGCGGGAAAGCCTCAGCGCGCTGCGCAGTCATCAACCGACGCCTCGCTCGATTGCAGAGGCCGAAGGCGGCCGCGGAGCGGTTTTCACGGACGCGCTGGATTCGCTTGATCGCGCGCGTACCGCCGAACAAAACGGCGACACAGGCACATGCAGCCGGGAACTCGCGCATGTGCGGGCCATTCTGAAATAGCGAAAGCGAGCCGAAGCCAAAGCCGGCCAGCGGCGCTGTCATCGGCGAGGCAACTCGGCGACGCGGCCGAACGAAGACGGCCCACTTACGATGCGTCGAATGCCCGTTGTCGTCGTGCTGCCGGGTAGCGGGACGTGCGTTCTGGAAATACCCCGCCGTTCCGCACCTCTCTAGTGCTCGACAGCATTCAGCCGGAGCATTTTCCATGCGAGAGCAGCACCCATCGAACGACGTCGGCTCGGGAAGATCCGGATCGCACCGGTTCACCCTGATACAGCCCGCCGTGGCACTCACGGCCGGCATGCTGTGGCTCGTCCCGGCTGCGACGTCCGCTCAAACGACCATGCCGGGAATGCAGCCTTCCACCGGCATGCTGGCGACGTCGCCGCTCAACCCGCAATCCACGCGGCCCGTCGGCGTTCCGCTGGGATCGACCGAGATCGCAACACCCGGCATTTCGCCGCTCAATCCGGCGCAAAGCACGGCGGGTTGTGCCGGATCCGGCAATACCGCCTCGTCCGGAGCCTTGTTCGACGGCGGCGGACTGTCCGGGGGCTCATCCGTCACGTGCAACGGCAGCATCACGGCGGCGCCTCCGCTGCCTTCAGCATCGACGGTCGGACGCGTCGGGATACCGCTCGGAGCCACCGAGCTCGGCGGCGCCGGAATCAGTCCGTCCGTTCCGGTGCAAGGCCCTGCCGCAACCGACAGCACGACTTCGATCAGCGGCTCAAGCAATCCCTGACATCCAGGACGATCTCATGAAACGAAATCTCGCCATCGCGCTTGTCGCTCTCGCCGCGATTCTCGTCGGAGCCGGCCTCTGGTTCTTCGCCGCGGACCGGAAGCCGGTCGTCGCCGCCGCGCCAGTGCCCGCGGCCGTACCGGTGGTCACCGCCGCCGTCACCGGCAAGGACGTTCCGATCTATCTGCGCGGCATCGGCACCGTGATCGCCTACAACACCGATGTCGTGCGCAGCCAGATTCAGGGACAGATCGTCAAGATCGCCTTCACTGAGGGACAGACCGTCAAGGCCGGAGATCTGCTCGCCCAGATCGACCCGCGTCCCTACGAGGCCCAGATCGAGCAATTGACGGCCAATCGCGACCGAGATCAGGCCCAACTCACCAATGCCGAAGCCAATCTCTCCCGCTACAGTAAACTCGGTGACAAGGGTTATGCGACCCCGCAGCTGATCGAGACGCAGACCGCGCAGGTGGCCCAACTCAAGGCCGCCGTGAAAGCGGACCAGGCGCAGATCGACGAGGCCAACGTCCAACTCAGCTACACGCGCCTGACATCGGCCATTCCCGGCATCACCGGCGTCCGCCAGATCGATGTCGGCAACGTGATTCATCCGACCGACCCGAACGGTCTCGTCGTCGTCACCCAGATCGAGCCGATTTCGCTGCTGTTCACCCTTCCGCAGACGGATCTGCCCGTGATCCAGGAACACGAAGCAAAAGGCCAGTTGAAGGTCATCGCCTACAGCCAGGACAACAAGATGAAGCTCGGCGAAGGCACGCTGCTGCTCGTCAACAACGAGATCGCAGGGACGACCGGCACCGTCCAGCTCAAGGCCACATTCGCCAATCACGAGCACCGGCTGTGGCCGGGACAGCTGGTGAATGCCCGGCTGCTGCTGAAGATTCAGAAGGATGCGCTGACGGTCGCCGGCTCCGCAGTCCAGCAGGGCCCGAACGGCACCTATGTCTATGTCGTCGCTCCCAACCAGACCGCTTCCTTGCGTCCTGTTCACGTCGCGCAGATCAGCGAGGGGCAGGCCCTGATCGACCAGGGACTGAAATCAGGCGATACCGTCGTCGTCGACGGTCAGTATCGGCTGACGGAAGGAAGCCAGGTTCGGGAACTGCACGGCAAGGCCGCGCGCGAAGCCGACCTGCAAAGCTCCGTGCAGGACGCGCTCCCATGAACTTGTCCGCGCCCTTCATCCTGCGGCCGATTGCAACCGCTCTGCTGATGGCGGGCCTGCTGCTGTGCGGCCTCGCGGCCTACCCCCTGTTGCCGGTCGGCGCGCTGCCGAACGTCAACTACCCGACGATCCAGATCTCGGCGCAACTGCCCGGCGCCGACCCCGGAACCATCGCCTCGTCGGTCGCGACGCCACTCGAACAGCAGCTCAGCCAGATCCCCGGCGTCACGCAGCTCACCTCGTCCAGCGCACTCGGCGTCGCCCAGCTCACGGTTCAGTTCGAGCTGTCGCGCACGGTGGACAGCGCGGCGGTCGACGTGCTCTCCGCGATCAATGCCGCGAGCCCGTACCTGCCGCAGAACATCCCCTACCCGCCGACGATCAGGAAGGTGAATCCGGCGGAAACGCCGATCATGCTGATCGCGCTGACGTCAGAGTCGATGCCGCAGACCACGGTCGATGCCTACGCGGAAAACATCCTGCTGCCCAAGATTTCCCAGGTGCCGGGCGTGGGCCTCGTCGGGATCGGCGGCCAGCAGAAGCCCGCCATCCGCATCCGCGTCAATCCGCAGGCGCTCGCCGCCCGCGGCATCGGCCTCGAAGACGTCCGCACCGTGATCGCCGGCGCCAATGTCGACCTGCCCAAGGGCACGCTCAACAGCCCGCGCGTCACTTATACGCTCAATACCAACGACCAGTTGCTGAAGCCCTCCGCCTATGAAGCCCTCATCATCGCCTATCGCAACGGCTCGCCGGTGCGGCTGCGCGACATCGGCTCGGCGATCGAGGGGCCCGAAAACGATCTGCTGGCCGGCTGGTACGGCAAGGACCCCGCCGTCATCCTCGCCGTCCAGCGCGTCCCCGGCGCCAACGTCATCGAAACCGTCGATCGCATCAAGAAACTGCTGCCGCAGCTGCAGGCCTCCGTTCCGCCGGCGATCAAGGTGACGATCGCCGCCGACCGCACCGCCACGATTCGCGCCGCGGTTACCGATGTGCAATTCACGCTGCTGTTGACCGTTGCCTTGGTGGTGATGGTCATATTCCTATTCCTGAGGAATTTCTGGGCCACCATCATCCCGGCGATCACGGTTCCGCTGGCGCTGATCGGCACCTTCGCGGTCCTCTACGTACTCGGCTACAGTCTCGACAACCTCTCGCTGATGGCGCTGTCGATCGCGGTGGGATTCGTGGTCGACGACGCCGTGGTGGTCATCGAGAACATCGTGCGCCATCTCGAGCAGGGCATGACGCCCATGGAGGCTGCGCTCAAAGGCTCCAGCGAAATCGGCTTCACGATCGTCTCCATCACCCTGTCGCTGATCGCGGTGTTCATCCCGCTGTTCCTGATGGGCGGCTACGTCGGAAAGCTGTTCCAGGAGTTCGCCGTCACGATCACCGCATCGCTGCTGCTGTCGCTGGTGATCTCGCTCACCTTGACGCCGATGATGTGCGCGCGCCTCCTGAAGGACGAATCGCGCAGGAAGCATGGCCGGCTCTATCTCCTGTTCGAGCGCGGCTTCGATGGCCTGCTTGCGCTGTACGCGCGCGGCCTGCGCGTCGTGCTGCGCCATCGCTTCGTGACGCTGCTCGTGATGCTCTCGACCATCGCGCTGACCGGCTATCTCTACGTGATCATCCCGAAAGGCTTCTTCCCGCAACAGGATACCGGACAGATCGTCGGCATCACCGAGGCTGCCCAGGACATCTCCTTCCCCGCCATGTCCGAACGCCAGCAGGCGGTCGTCGACATCCTGTCAAAGGATCCGGCGATCCAGTCGGTGGCGAGCTATATCGGTCCGGGCGGCCCGACCGCGACCCTCAACCAGGGGCGCATCTTCATCGTCCTGAAGCCGAAGCCCGAACGCAAGGCCAGCGCCGACCAGGTGATCGCGCGGCTGGAACCCCAGCTCGCCCATATCCAGGGCATCAAGCTTTACATGCAGTCGGCCCAGGACATCACGATCGGCGCGCGCCTGTCGAAGACGCAGTATCAGTACACGCTGACGGACGCCGATTCCAACGAACTCAACCACTGGTCGGCGATCTTCCTGGAGAAGATCCGCGCGCTCGACGTCGTCGCCGACGTCGCGAGCGACCAGGCCAATGCCGGCCCGAGGCTGCAGGTCACCGTCAATCGCGAAGTCGCCTCGAGCTTCGGCATCCTGCCCACGACGATCGACAACACCCTCGACGACGCCTTCGGTCAGCGCATCGTCTCCACCATGTTCACCTCGCTGAACCAATACCACGTGGTCATGGAGGTCGATCCAGCCTTCCAGTATGGGCCTGACGCGCTCAAGGATATCTACCTGAACTCGGCCACCGGCCAACAGGTCCCTCTGAGCACGCTGGTCCACAGCGTCATCATGCCGGCGCCGATTCTGATCAATCACCAGGGCCTGTTTCCCTCGGTGACGATCTCGTTCAACCTGCGACCGGGCGTAGCGCTGGGCGATGCGGTGACGGCGATCCAGAAGATCGAGAAGGACACCGGCAAGCCCGCCTCGCTGTCGACCTCGTTCCAGGGCAACGCGCAAGCCTTCCAGTCGTCCCTGTCCGGCACGCCGTTGCTGATCGGGGCGGCGCTGATCGTGATCTACATCATCCTCGGCGTCCTCTATGAGAGCCTGATCCATCCGATCACGATCCTGTCGACGCTGCCTTCAGCCGGCATCGGCGCGCTGCTGCTGCTGCTGGCAGTCCACATGGATCTCAGCGTCATCGCCATCATCGGCATCATCCTGCTGATCGGCATCGTCAAGAAGAATGGCATCATGCTGGTCGACTTCGCCCTGGAGGTGGAGCGCAATCAAGGGCTGAGCCCTGAGGAAGCGATCTACCAGGCCTGCACGCTCCGCTTTCGTCCGATCCTGATGACGACCATGGCCGCGCTGCTCGGCGGTGTGCCTCTGATGCTCGGCAACGGCACCGGCGCCGAACTGCGCCAGCCGCTCGGCTACACGATCGTCGGCGGCTTGATGCTCTCGCAGATCCTGACGCTCTATACCACGCCCGTGGTCTATCTCTATCTCGACCGGCTCGGCAATTGGTTCACCAACCGCAAGCCACATGCGGTCGAGACACCCGCCCCCTCCACGAGTGAAGCAGATGCCGGATTGGGCCATGAGTCCGCTTGATCAGGTGAGCGTCGGCATGACGGCGGAAAAGCTGGTGACCGTCACGGCGGAGATGACGGTCGGCCACGTGGTCCCGGGAATGCCTGAAGTCTACGGCACGCCGATGATGATCCTGCACATGGAGATGGCGGCGGGATGGGCGATCCAGCCGTCCCTGCCGACTGGCTATGTCAGCGTCGGGATGATGGTCGACGTCCGTCATCTGGCGGCGACGCCGGTAGGCCGCACCGTGCGCGCGGTCGCACGGGTCGTCGCCGTCGAAGCCAGGAGCGTCCTGTTCGAAGTCGAGGCCTGGGACGGCGGCCGCAAGATCGGCGACGGGACCCATCGGCGCGGCGTTGTCGATGTCGCCGAGTTCGAGAGGCGTTTCGGGGTGACGAGGCCCACCGCGGCGTTGGCTTAACGTTGCGGAATCCTTCCCGCGGCAACATCCCGGATCTGCGCGCAGGCTCGCATGGTGACGCCGTGCGTTTTGACAAAGGGTCCGCGAAAACGCAAAAGACCGGTTTTTCACGGTGCGGTACATGGCTTGCATCCCGCGTCCGGACATCCGGGCTCGGGAATTGGTCTCATGCCCGGCGAGTATCTCTTGGACCTCTTCAATCTGCTGGCCCAGCCCGGACTCGCTCACGAAGGCAAGGAACCCGCGACGGCCCGCCACACGAGGACGGACTGTCGCGCATCGTGGCCCGACCATTCGCGCTACGCTCATCCCGTCCTTTGGGTCCTGGGAGGCGTTGCGCTCGGCGTGTTGTCATTCGCTTGCTTCCTGCTCGGGATCGACCTCACCACTAGCGCCCTCGCCCTGCTGGTCGTCATTGTCGTGTTGTCGTTGCTTGCGATCGCCGGCTTGGTCAGGCGGCAGCACCGGCTCGAGCGAGAGGACGTCTTGCGGCGGCGTCAGGTCGCCCATCTCGCCGAGGCCCAGAAGCTCAGCCACACCGGCAGCTTTGGCTGGAACGTCGCCAGCGGCGAGCTGTTCTGGTCCGAAGAGACGTTCAGGATCTTCGATCTCGAGCCAACCTTACCGCCGTCGCTCGACACTATCCTGAAGCGTACGCATCCCGACGATCTCAATGCCGTACGCGAGGCGCTCGATCGCGCCGCGAACGACAGGAACGACTTTTCCCTGGAGCATCGGCTGATCCTGAGCGATGGCTCGATCAGGCACATTCGCGTGGTCGCCCGTGGAATGTCGGAAGATCGCGGACAATTTCGGTTCATCGGCGCGGTCATGGATATCACGGCCCAGAAGAAGGACCACACCGAGCTGGAGCGGAGCGAGCAGCGGTACCGCCACCTGTTCGGTCGCATGCCGATCGCCCTCCGTCAGCTCGACGCCAGCAGATTGGTGGTGCTGTTCCGAAAACTGCGAGCCGAGGGCATCAAGGACCTCGGCAGCCATTTCGACAGCCATCCCGACTTTCTCCGGACCTGCATGGACGCGCTCTCGTTTCAGGAAGCCAACGAACGAGCCATCCAGATGTTCGGAGGAGGCGTCGACGGCTATGTCGGGCGTTCCATGTCCGACACCTGGAAGGCACGCCCGGATACGTTTCGGCGGGCCATGGAGTCCCGCTTTCGCGGTGAAACGAACTTCGAGGAAGAGACCAAGATGGTGACCTGGGACGGCCGCGTCGTCGACGTTCTGTTCACAACGGCCCGCGTCGGCCCAATCAATGATCTCGAAATAAGCCTGGTCGCCACGATCGACATCTCGCAACGCGTCCGCGCCCAGGAGAGGCTTCGGCAGGTGCAGGCGGAGTTCGCGCATGCGGCACGCGTCTCGATGCTCGGCGAGCTCACCGCCTCCATCGCGCACGAAGTCAACCAGCCTTTGGCCGCCATCGCGACCAACGCCGCTGCCGGTCTGCGCTGGCTGAACAGGCCGATTCCCGATATGGCCGAGGTCCGCAGTACAATCGAAAATATGGCCACGGATACGAGGCGGGCCGCGGACATCGTGGCGCGTGTTCATGGGATGGCTTCGCGCAAGGCGCCGGAGCGCGCCGTTCTGTCGCTTGACGATGTCATTCGCGAGGCGCTTCTGTTCCTGCGCCACGAGATGGAATCCCGCGGCGTAACGATCCTGCACCGGCCCGACGCGGAATCTGCACTCGTGCTCGGCGACCGCACCCAGCTCCAGCAGGTGATCGTCAATCTGGCCATCAACGCCGTGCAGGCGATGACGCAGGCGGGACGCGACCATGGCAGGATCGTCATCACCACCGCCGCGCAGGACGCGACGACCCTGTGCTGCTCCGTGGAGGACAACGGTCCCGGCATCTCCGCCGAACATGCCGGCCGGCTGTTCGAAAGCTTTTTCACGACCAAGGAGTCCGGCATGGGCATGGGACTGCCGATCTGCAGGTCCATCGTCGAAGCGCATGGCGGCCGCATCGACGCCGAAGGCCTTGGCGCCGAAGGCCTTGGCGCCGATCGCGGCGCCCGGTTCTGGTTTACGCTGCCGATCGCGACGCCGGCGTCATCGCCGCCATCCGGTCGGGACGCCGACGCCTGACCCCGCCTGCTCTATTGCGCCGGGGCGGTAGAGCGCACCAGGCGGATCGGGATGCCCTTGAATGACGGCGTGAAGCTGAGGGGATCACGGGCATAGAGCGGCACCAGCGGATTGGTCTCCGGATAGTACGCGGCACAGCAGCCGGTCGGAAACGAATACGCAACCACGCGGAAGTTGCGCACGATACGCTCGGCGCCGTCGGTCGACTCCGTGATCAGGTCGACGCGATCGCCGTCCGCGAGCCCGCGCTTCTTCAGTTCATATTCGTTGAGGAAGACCACGTCGCGCTGGCCGAAGACGCCGCGATAGCGGTCCGACAGCGAGTAGAGCGTCGTGTTGTACTGGTCGTGGCTGCGTATCGTGCTGAGCCACAGGAAATCCGGATCGGCCTGCGGTGGGTCCTCGCCGCAGCCGTCAAACACCAGGAAATTGGCCTTGCCGGACGGCGTTGCCCAGATGCGCTCCCGCGCGGTCGAGGTCAGATGGAAGCCGCCGGGAATGCGGATACGGGCATTGTAGCTCTCGAAGATAGGGAAGACGGCCTCGATCGCATCCCGGATGCGATCGTAGTCGCCCACAAAGCCGTCCCAATCGACCACCGTGCGCTCGCCGAGCGTCGCCTTGGCGAGGCCTGCGATGATCGCGACCTCGCTGAGAAGATGCTCCGATGCCGGCTTGTTGCGACCGCCCGAGGCGTGGACCATCGACATCGAATCCTCGACCGTGATCGACTGCGGCCCCGATTCCTGAATGTCGATCTCGGTTCGCCCGAGGCACGGCAGGATCAGGGCGGCGCGGCCATGGATCAGATGGCTGCGGTTGAGCTTGGTGGAGACGTGGACGGTCAGATCGAGTTTGCGCAGCGCGGCCTGCGTCGCCTGCCAGTCGGGTATGGCCGCGGCAAAGTTGCCGCCCATCGCGAAAAAGACCTTCACCTCACCGCGGATCATCGCCTCCAACGCCGTCACGACGTTGTGTCCCGGCGCGCTCGGCGGTTTGAAGCCGAAGCGGTGCTCGAGGCGCTCGAGAAAATCCGCCTTGGGGATCTCCGTGATCCCCACGGTTCGGTCGCCCTGCACGTTGGAATGACCGCGAACCGGACAAACGCCGGCGCCGTCGCGTCCTACATTGCCGCGCAAGAGCGCAAGGTTGGCGATCTGCTGCACGTTGTGCGCACCACGCTGGTGCTGGGTAATGCCCATGCCGTAGACAAGGATGGCGCGCTCCGCCTTCATATAGGCGCCGGCGGCATATTCCAGGTCCTCGCGCGTTAGGCCGGACTGGCGTTCGATGTCGGGCCATTGCGTTCGCTTGAGATCGCCGATCAGCGCTTCGATGCCGGCGGTGTGCCCGCGAATGAAATCCCAGTCCAGGATCTCGGGCTGCTCGGCCGCACGGGCAGCCTCGTCCGCTTCGACGAGGAGCTTCATGATCCCCTTGAGGACGGCGACGTCGCCACCGACACGCACCTGGAAAAGCTTCGAGCTGATCGTCGTCGACGACAGCGTGATCATCTCAACCGGGCTCTGCGGCGCCTGGAAGCGCTCCAGCGCCCGCTCGCGGAACGGATTGAACGAGATGATCGAGGCCCCTCGGCGGGCCGCGTTGCGCAGGCTGGTCATCATGCGCGGGCTGTTGGTGCCTGGATTCTGGCCGAAGATGAAGATGCAATCGGCCTTGTCGAAATCCTCCAGCAGCACGGTGCCCTTGCCGACGCCGAGCGATTCCGGCAGGCCGACGCTGGTCGCCTCGTGGCACATGTTCGAGCAGTCGGGAAAGTTGTTGGTGCCGTACTCGCGCACGAACAGCTGATAGAGGAAGGCGGCTTCGTTCGAGGTTCGCCCGGACGTATAGAACTCCGCCATGTTCGGATCCGGCAGCGCATTCAGCTCGCGGCCGATCATGGCGAACGCATCGCCCCACTGCACCGGGAGATAGCGGTCGGATGCGGCGTCATAGGCCATCGGATGGGCGAGCCGACCGACCATTTCGAGATCGTAATCGTTCCAGCTCGCGAGCTCCGTGACGGTATGCTCGGCAAAGAATTCGGGCGTGCAGCGCTTCGATGTCGTCTCCCAGGCGACCGCCTTGCCGCCGTTCTCGCAGAATTCGAATGACGAGGTGTGCTTCGGATCGGGCCAGGCGCAGCCGGGGCAATCAAAACCCTCCGGCTGATTCATCCTGCTGAGCGTGGCTGCGCCCTTCAGCGGCGCCCGCTGCACCAGAAGCGCCTCGCTGAGCGCCTTGAGTGCGCCCCAGCCGCCGGCGGGTTCACGGTAGGGACGAACCGATTTCGTTGTCATCTCGATATCTCGCGATATGGCAATTCTCCGGGCCAGTTAAGGATCGTGCGGGCAGAGCCGTCTTTTCAAAACGAAGCCGAATTTCGCAATTGCACATGTTCGGAGCCGGCCGCAGCAGCCAGTGCATTCCGGCAAAAAGAGCGCGTTCACGGAAGCTGAAACGGCGACCGGAAACTAGGTTTGTCAGTTGGAGCCCCGTCGCTACGGAGGGCTTTCGACATTTTTCAGGAGCGACCCAAGATGTTCTCAAGACGTGATTTGCTGGCCATGTCCGCGGCAGGCGCCGCGATGGTCGGCTCCAGCGCGCAGGCCGCAACTTTCGGCAATCCGGACGAGCCGCCGCAAGGCGCCGTGAACGCCAAGAGCCCGGGAAGCCTGTCCGATCCCGGTCCTCAAGATCCAGACCTTGCCAAGCACTTCCCCTCAGCCCAAACCCCGCCCCCGACGGACGTCGGCGGCCTGCCGATGGATTGGGCCTCGTTCAACAATGCGCCGAGGCGCATCCAGAATGGCGGCTGGGCCCGTCAGGTCACGGTCGAGGATTTCGCCATCTCGAAGGAGATCTCCGGCGTCAATATGCGGCTGGCTGCCGGCGGAATCCGCGAGCTGCATTGGCACCAGGCTGCCGAATGGGCGATCCTGACCTACGGCTCCTGCCGCGTCACCGTGCTCGACACGCAGGGGCGCCCCTATGTCGGCGACCTCAAAGTCGGCGACCTCTGGTATTTTCCGCCGGGCGCGCCGCATTCGCTGCAGGGCTTGGGCCCCGATGGTTGCGAGTTCGTGATCTGTTTCGACGACGGCCACGCCAATGAATTCAACACGCTCCTGGTGACCGACTGGTTCGCCCACACGCCGCCCGAGGTGCTGGCGAAGAACTTCGGTGTTCCGGCCGACGCGTTCGCAAAGATCCCGCTGCACAACCGCTGGATCTTCCAGGGGACCGTGCCCGGCGATCTCGCCGCCGATCGCGCAGCCGTTGCAAAGCACGCCGAAGCGCCTCCCTACCCCTTCGTCCACTCGCTCGGCGGCTCGGCCCCGGTCAAGGAGAGCTCCGCCGGCAGCATCCGCGTCGCCGACAGCACCACCTTCAAGGTTGCCACCACCGTCGCTGCGGCGCTGGTGTCGATGCCGCCGGGGGCTGTCAGGGAGATGCACTGGCATCCGAATGCCGACGAGTGGCAGTACTATATCAAGGGCAAGGCGCGGATGACGGTGTTCGACACCGGCCCCAATGCGCTGACGACGGACTTCGGGGCCGGCGACATCGGCTATGTCCGGCGCAATCTCGGCCACTATGTCGAGAACGTCGGCGACACCGAGCTGCAGTTCGTCGGCGTGTTTCGAGCCCCTCGCTACGAGGAGGTGTCGCTCTCCTACTGGCTGACGCACACGCCACCCAAGCTGGTCGCCCAGCACTTCAACATCGATGAGAAGCTGATCGCCCAATGGCCGGACAACAGCCCCGGCGTCATGCCCAAATCCTGAACCAGCCTCGCAACAGTTCTGAACGAGAAAGGCGCCGAAACCGGCGCCTTTCTTTTTATCCGTGACAGCTCACGGCAACTTCGCGCGTGCAGCCGTCAGTAGTGATCGGCAGCAGGGGCCGACTTGCCGCGGAAGACGCGATAGCCGATCGCCACATAGAGCAGCATCAGCGGGAATACGAACAGGCCGGCGCCCCAGAACATGAATGCGAGACTTGCATGAGGCGCCGCGGCCTCGTCGATCGTGACGACGAACGGAATCATGTAGGGCCAGAACGACAGGGCGAGCGTGGCGAAGGCCGCGACGAAGATCAGGGCGACCATATGGAACGGCCAATAGTCGTCATGGCGCAGGATGCTCTTGGCCAGCATCGCGGCCGCACCGGCACCGATCACGGGAAACACGAACAGATAGGGCCGGTCGGTCCAGCGTAGTAGAATCGGAAGATGTTCGACAAGCGCATACGCAAAGACGACGACCAGGAAGACCAGGACGCCGATCGCCAGCGGCGGGATCTGGCGCCGTGCGGTATCCCGAACGGGACCGTCGCACTTCCGCACCAGCCAGCAGGCGCCGAGCAGCGAATAGCCGAAGCAGAGCCCGATCCCGCACAGCGCGGAAAAGGCGGTCAGCCAGCCGAGCGTTCCGCCGGTATAATCGCCGTTGGAGAACTGGAGTCCTTCGACGAGAGCGCCGACCATCGCGCCCTGCATGAAGCTGGCGGCAAACGAGCCCACGACGAAGCTGACGTCCCAGACCCAGCGCGAACTGAGCGCCTTGCCGCGAAACTCGAACGCTACGCCGCGCAGGATCAATCCGAGCAGCATCACGAGAACAGGGATATAGAAGGCCGACATCACCATGGCGTAGACCACGGGAAACGAGCCCCACATGATCACGCCCGTGACGATCAGCCAGGTTTCATTGCCGTCCCAGACCGGAGCGACAGTGCTCAGCATGGCATCCCGCTGCGACTCGCCGCCGGCCACGCTGAACAGCATGCCGACGCCAAGATCGAAGCCGTCGAGGAGGAGATAGATCAGGATGCTGATGGCAAGAAGGGCAACCCAGTACATCACCATGGCTATTCTCCCGCCCCGAGATAGCTGCGCGCGGCCGGCACCTGATCGGCGAGCGACATCGGCCGATTGGGCACGGGAACGTGGAGCGGCCTGCCGCCGAGTCCCGCCGGGCCGGCGCGCAGCAGCCGATAGATGTAATACGTCCCGAACGAGAAGATGAAGGCGTAGACCGCGACGAACAGGATCAAAGAGGTCATCGCAGCCGACGCGGTCAGGAACGGCGTCACGGCGTCCGCAGTCCGCAACACGCCATAGACCGTCCATGGCTGGCGCCCCACTTCCGCGGTGTACCAGCCGGTGAGGATCGCGACCCACGGCAGCGGGAAGCTGAGGAAGATGCCCCACAGCAAGAGGCGGTTCCGATCGAGCCGATGCTTGAGGCCGAGCCAGGTCCCGAGCCAGGCCAGCCCGAGCATCACGAAGCCGCAGCCGACCATGATGCGGAAGGCAAAGAACGGGATCAGCACCGGCGGCCGGTCCTGCGGCGCGAAGCTGGTGAGGCCGACCTCTTTCGACGTCAGGCTCATGCTGCCGATGATGCTCCCGAGCACGGGAATCGATATCGCGTACTTGTTCGATTCGGTGCTCGAATCCGGGATCGCGATCAGCACCTCGGAGGCCGGTTGCTCGTCATGCCAGCGCGCCTCGATCGCGGCGAACTTGGCCGGCTGGTAATCGTGGACATAGTCGCCGACGAGATGCCCGATGAAGAGCTGGACCGGCAGCAGCACCGCCGCAAGTGCGAGGCCCATCCGCAGCATGACATGAGCCTCGGGGCGATAGGTCCGCCGCAGCAAATACCACGCGCCGGTTGCCGCCACGCAGAACGCGCCAGTCAGGTAGGACGCGAGCAACATATGCGGAAACCGGACCCAGACCACGCGATTGAAGATGATCTGCGTCCAGTCATCAGGCACGAACTGGTCGTTCTGCAGGACGTAGCCGGTCGGCACCTGCATCCAGCTGTTGTTGACCATGATCCAGAACGCCGAAAGCGTCGTCCCGAGCGCGACCATCGCCGTCGAGAACAGGTAGAACCACGGCGGCACCCGGGGGCGACCGAAGATGAGGATGCCGAAGAAGGCCGCCTCCAGCATGAAGGCGGTGAACGTCTCGTAGGAGAGCAGCGGCCCCTGGATCGGGCCCGACATCTTCGAGAGCACGCTCCAGTTCGTTCCGAACTGGAACGCCATCACCACGCCCGATACGACGCCCATGCCGAACGCCACGCCGAAGATCTTCAGCCAGAACGCGAACAGGGTCCGGTAGACGGGCTTGCCACTGTACTGGTGCATCGCTTCGAGCACGGTGAGCCAGGCGGCAAGCCCGATCGTGAACGCCGGGAAGATGATGTGGAACGAGATGGTGAAAGCGAATTGCAGCCGCGACAGAAGGAGCGCCGTCGGGTCCATCGAACATTCTCCGTTGGTTCACGCCCGTTTCGCGGCCGCCGGCGCGCGTGCGGCCGGCTGCGGAATGTTGTCGACCTTGAGGACCGCGGCGGTCGCTGCACGAATCTGGCGACAGAAATCCGCATCGTCGATCAGCGACACGCCATAGGACGGGATGATCTGCTTCAGCTTGGGCAGCCAGGCGCTTGCCGTCAGCTCGCCGGCGAAGCACTTCTCGAGCACGCTGATGGCGATGAACGCGGCAGTGGACGCCCCCGGTGAAGCACCGAGCAGGGCCACCAGCGAATGATCGTCCGCGCCGACGAGCTCGGTCCCGAACTCGAGCAACCCACCACGCTTGACATTGGGCTTGATGATCTGGACCCGCTGGCCCGCAACCTGCAGCCTCCAGTCCTTCGGGTCGGCCTTCGGGAAATATTCGTCGAGCGCCGCGAGCCGGTGTCCCTCGGATTGCAGCACCTGCCCGACCAGGTATTCGGTGAGATCGAAATTGTCGCGCGCCACCGAAAGCAGCGGCTTGACGTTGGCGGGACGAATGGACTCGAAGAGATCGAGCAGCGAGCCGTGTTTGAGGAATTTGCTCGAGAAGCCGGCATAGGGACCGAACAGCAACGAGTGCTGGCCGCCGATCACCCGTGTATCGAGATGCGGCACCGACATCGGCGGGGAGCCGACCGCGGCCTTGCCGTAGACCTTGGCATGGTGACGCTTGTTGATCTCGGGATCATCGCAGCGCAGCCAGATCCCGCTGACCGGGAAACCACCATAGCCGCGCCCCTCCGGGATACCGGATTTCTCCAGCAACGGCAGCGCGCCGCCGCCGGCACCGATGAAGACGAACTTTGCGCGCACCGATCGCGTCTCGCCGCTCGCGGTGTCGCGCACTTCGACGCGCCACCGGCCGCCCTGCTCCCGGTCAAGACCGGTGACACAGCTGTTGTAGTGGACGGCGCAGCCCGGCTGGTTGACCAGATGCTTGACCAGCAGATGCGTCAACGAGCCGTAGTCGACGTCGGTGCCGGTGATGATCCGTGTTGCGGCAACCGGCTCGTCGCCAGTCCGTCCGTCCATCACCAGCGGCGCCCATTCGGCAATCTGCCTGGGATCCTCGGTATGCTCCATCCCCTCATAGCAATGATGGGCCGACATCGCCTTGAACCGCTTTCCGAGAAATTCGACGTTCTCCGCGCCGTGCACGAAGCTCATATGCGGGACCGGATGGATGAACGCTTGCGGATCCGCGATCTCTCCGCGCCCGATCAGGTAGGACCAGAACTGCCGGGACAGATCGAACTCGACATTGACCTGGAGCGCCTTGGAGATGTCGATGCTGCCGTCGGGCCGCTGCGGCGTATAGTTCATCTCGCAGTTCGCCGCGTGGCCGGTACCGGCATTGTTCCAGGAGTCGGAGCTTTCCTGCGCGCAATCCCCGAGAATCTCGCACATCTGGATCGACAGAGAGGGCTCGAGCTCCTTGAGAAAGACGCCGAGGGTCGCGCTCATGATGCCGGCGCCAATGAGGACGACATCAGTTTCGCGGTCGGAAGCTGCTGACATGGCTATTTCCTTCGTCGGGTGTTGCTGCTTTGGATGGCTCGATCAGGCCCGCACCGATTGCCGCACCTTGGCGCGGAACGGCACGTCCGCTCCCGGGCGCAGGATCACGTAGGCACGGCGCCAGGATGAATCGTCGGTCAATTTCCAGCTATGCCCCGAGCCGGCGGTGTCCTCCGCCAGCAGGATGTTGCCGGGGTGGAGCAGGAAGTGGTGGCCGTCACGCGTCTGGAAATCGAGCGATCCGCTGAGCGTGATCACCAGCTGCCGGATCGGCGCGGTGTGCCAGGCGAAAGCTCCGCCCGATTCCCTTTCCTGAAAGGAGACGCTGGCGGCATCGATCTTTCCGGTCAGGAAGTCGCCGCGCTGTCCCGGCTCCAGCTCGAGGAAGCCTTCCTCGAAATGCGAGTTGTTGTCCTCTCCGGTCCATAGGCGCACACAGCGGATCATCGTGTCTCTCCTTGCATTGTGGTTGCGCCGCCTGCGCGGCGTCGTTCGGACCGGAACGGCACCTCGGCGTCCGGCTCGAGAACCGTGTAGAGGCGCCGCCACGGCGCCTCGTCCGTCATGGTCCAATTGTGGCCCGTCCCACCGGTATCTTCCGTGAACAGGACATCGCCCGGGCGCAGCGTGAAGCTTCCATCCGCAGTTTCGAACCGTAGCGTCCCGCTCAGGGACATGACGAGCTGGCGCGCTGCGTCGGGATGCCAGCCGAGTTTCGGATCTGCATCCGTTTCGTGGAACGAAGCGGCATCGATCCGAAGCTTTGCGCTGAGCGCATCGCCCCTCGCCCCGCGCGCGAGCTCGACGACGCCATCCTCGAAGTGCGACTTGCCATCCGCACCCGTCCAGAGTCTGACGCACCGGATCATTGCCGCCGCCCCTTCAGCCGGCCTTCGCGCCGATTGCGAGCGGCACCTTGATCTCGGCCACATAGGGCTTGACCATCTTGGCGGGATCCACGATGCGGTCGAACTCCGGCTCGGTCACGAAACCGAGCTTGAGCGCCGCCGACTTCAGCGTGAGATCGTTGTCCATCGCATAGTGCGCGATCCGCGACGCCTTGTCGTAGCCGATTACGGGCGCCAGCGCCGTCACGAGCATCAGCGATCTCTCGACATACTCCTTGATCTTCCTGTGGTTCGGCTCGGTGCCCTCGACGAGGAAGGTGCGGAAATTGGTGCAACCATCGGTCAGGATGGTGACGGACTGCGCGATGTTGTGGATGATCAGCGGCTTGTAGACATTCATTTCCAGATAGCCGCCGGCTCCGCCGAACCCGACGGCGACGTCGTTCGCCATCACCTGCACGGCGATCATCGTCAGCGCTTCGGCCTGCGTCGGGTTGACCTTGCCCGGCATGATCGACGAACCCGGCTCGTTCTCGGGGATCAGCAATTCGGCAAAGCCCGCGCGCGGGCCGCAGGACATCAGACGGATGTCGTTCGCGATCTTGTAGAGCGACCCCGCGAGCGTGCGGAGCGTGCCGGATAGCTGCACCAGCGCGTCATGCGCACCCTGGACGGCAAACTTGTTCGGTGCGCTGACGAAGGGCAGCCCCGTCAGCCGCGCGATTTCCGCGGCGACGGCCTCGGCGAAGCCCGGCGCGGCATTGATGCCGGTGCCGACGGCCGTGCCGCCCAGGGCGAGCCGGAAGACGCCCTTGAGCGCGTCGTCGATGCGGGCCAGATCGTCGGCGAGCATGCCGGCATAGCCGGACCATTCCTGCCCGAGCGTCAGGGGGGTCGCGTCCTGCATGTGGGTTCTGCCGATCTTGACGACGTCGTCCCACTGGCTCGATTTTGCCGCGATTGCGTCGTGCAACGCCTCGACCGCCGGAACGAGCCGCTCGGTCACGTTCATCGCGGCCGCGATGTACATGGCCGAGGGAAAGCTGTCGTTCGAGGATTGCGACATATTGACGTGATCGTTCGGGTGAACCGGATGCTTGCTCCCGAGCGGCGTGCCCGCGAGCTGGCAGCATCGGTTCGAGATCACCTCGTTCACGTTCATGTTGAATTGCGTTCCGCTGCCGGTCATCCAGACGTGAAGCGGAAACATGTCCTGATGTTGGCCGGAGAGGATCTCGTCGCAGACATGCGCGATCAGCTTGTGGACCTTGCCGTCGAGACGGCCGCCGGCGCAATTGGCGTTCGCGGCCGCCTTCTTCAGGATCGCGTAGGACTGGATCATTTCGCGCGGCATCAGGTCCTTGCCGATGCTGAAATGCTCGAGCGAACGCTGCGTCTGCGCCCCCCAGAGCTTGTCCGCGGCAACGTCCACTTCACCCAGGCTGTCCGTCTCTTTGCGAAGGTCGTTCATCCGTGCCTCTTGGCAGTTGACGTCGAAAGGCCATCTCGGCGCTGTTGGAAAGTGTACGCACCGCATGACGCGCACGCTTCCTTGAATGAACGTCCTTTTGCCGAATGGCATGGTGCGCGCTCCGCACCGTCAACGAGCGAAATCACGAGACTTGGATCGACGGTTCAGCTTCGCAGTTGCGGCCGGCAGAGCCAAAGAACGCACACCGACGATGCGATCGGCAGGACAAGGCTCCAGGCGTGCAGCCATTTCGTCACGCAGGCCCCGATGGCGGCCCCCGACAGGAACATCAGGCAGACCAGAAGCATGACTGCGGTGCCGCGCGCCGCATCGCGATCGGACGCAACTGATTGATCGATGGCACGGAGCATATTGCCGGTGACGGTGACGGTGAGATATTTCCAGCGTTCGACCTGCCTGAAGCTGGCCGACTGCAGCGCGGCGCCGAAGGAGATTCCGAGGATCGTGATCATGTCCGGAATCCGATGATACAACAGCATCACCGCTACCAGGCAGACGATCTCTCCGGCGAGGCAGAGCAGCGGCGACTTGAGGCGGATTGCCAGCGATGCGCCGAGCAGAAAGGCGGCAAGCGGAAGAAGATGATGGGTTGCCTGCCGCCATTGCCCGGACATGGCGTCGATGCCGAGGAAGATAACATTGCCGGTTTGCGAGCTTGCAAACACGCCGCCGAGCGAGAGCCACGTAAAGGCGTCGAGAAAGCCGCCCGTCATGCTCAGAAGAGACGCCACGAGAACCGATCGCTCCGGAGCATGGACGACGCTTCCGGTCTCGGCGACCGGTTCCGGAGATACGGCTTGCATCGCCATGTGCGTCGGCCCGCGAGGTCAGCAGCCGGCGTGCGTTGCGGCCTCATCCGGCAGCAGAACGCGACGCGGGTGCGTGAATACGCCGTATCCGTCATCGCGAGCGATCGCGAGCAGCGTGATCCCCGCTTCATCCGCGGTCTTGATCGCGAGTGCGGTGGGTGCGGATACGGCCACGATGACCGGTGCGCCGAGCATCGCCGCTTTCTGCACCATCTCGACCGAAACGCGGCTGGTCAGCAGTACCGCGCCATCGCACGCCGATCTCCCCTCGCGTACGATCGCGCCGGCGAGCTTGTCGAGCGCATTGTGCCGGCCGACGTCCTCTCTGACCAGGCCGATGCCGGCCCGCGGATGCCAGAAGGCCGCCGCGTGGACGGCCCGCGTTTGCTGATTGAGGATTTGGTGCGGAGAAAGGGCCTGCATGGCGCCCAGCAAGTCGCGCGCGTGAAAAACGATGCCCCGGCCCTTCACCCGCGCCGGCGCGCGGCGAGCCTGTTCGAGGCTCTCGATGCCGCATAGCCCGCAGCCAACGGGGCCGCTGATGGTTCGGCGCCGTGCAGCCAGGGATGCCGCGCGGTCACCATCGAGCCACATCCGAACCTCGACGCCGAGATCGTTCGGGATCAGCTCGATGCTGCTGATCTCGCTCGCACGTTCGACGATGGCCTCGGTGAGGCTGAAGCCGATACCGAAATCCTCCAGATCTCCCGGCGTGCCCATCATCACCGCCTGGGTCGAGCCGTTATAGGTGAGCGCAATCGCGGTCTCCTCGGCAACCAGCCGCGAGGTCGACCTCGTCTGACCGCCGCGCCAGGCAATCTCCCAATGCCGGGTGAATGTCGAGCCTTTCGCCATGACTCATACCGTCGCCGGCTGGGACGAATGGCGGGACGCGCGGCTCTTGAGCGCGACCCCGAATGCGATGAATCCCCATCCCTGGAAGATCAGGTCGACGACCAGCATCACACCAAGCAGCCACAAACCGATGGCGGGCCAAGCCGCAACCAGCATGACACCGACGCAGAAGGTCAGGACGCCCGCAGCCACGATCCAACGCCAGCCCGCGGCCGGCCGGATATGGAACCCGGCCCAGATCCTTATCACCCCGGCTACGACCAGGAAGGCGCACACTGCGAGAGACAGCGTGAACGAAGCGAGGATCGGATCGTAGAGTATGATGGCCCCGGCGGCCGCATAGACGATCCCGGCCAGTAGCCAAAGCAGGAATCCCCGCAAGCCGCGCACTGAAAACGCTTGCACGATCTGGAAAATGCCGGCGACCGCCATGGTGGCGCCGATGACCAGTACGGACGCGAGGTTCGCCGCCATAAGATTGGCAGATGCAACACCGCCGAGGATCAGTTCGCCGACACCCAGCGCAACGAACCAGCCCCATTTTCCGGTGATGGCGTGGATCGCCCATCCGAGCGAGGCCTTCGAGTTCGACATGTCCGTCATGGCTTGACCCTTGTTCGCACGACGATCCGCAGATCATGAATAGGGCAAGCGTATCGAGATCTGTCCCAAGTCATCTTTCGAGGACGCAGCGATATTATTTGATCCGCACGATACGGATCGTTGCGCGAGCGTCGCGACTAACGCGGGATGGTCACGACGGTCCTGAATCCGTCGGGGCCGCCGCGGACGTCGACGGTCCCGTGCAGACGCGCCGCAAGCGTCTCGACGATGGAGCGGTCCTCTTCCCGGTACCGACTTTCGTCGGACGAGCCGTTGTCCATGACGCTGCACGCAACCGACGTCGCCGTGAGCCATACTTCGAGACGAATGGCGCCTGCTCCGCAGTGGGATACGTGGCGCACCGCACCGGTGATCAGTTCGAAGACGATCATCCCCAGCAGCCAGCAGCGCTCAGAACTCATCTGCAGCGGATGCAGCAGCAGCGAGAGCGCAATACCCTTGTCTTCGAGACTCGAGCGGCTGATCGACCGGCACAATTGCTGAAGATAGGCCGCCAGATCGACGGTGGTGGTGAACTGCGGCATTTGCAGCGCGTGGTGAAGTTGTGCATGACCTTCCAGCCGGTCCTGCACGGAAGCGAGGGTCGCCCTCGCTTCGATGCCGTCGCAACGATCGGCCGCCTGCGCCACCAGATCAATCGCCGAGGCGAGCTCGTCGTCGATCCGGTGCGCGAGCTCACGCAGCAGCAGGCGCTCCGCCTTGACGCCGCCATCCGTCAGGAGTTCCGAGAGGCTGCTCATCCTTCACCCGCCTCCCGGCCCAACGGCGTGCTTTGCACTTACGGGTTCTGGCCGCTTCGGCCGGTCTCGTAGAGGAACCAGATGCGCCGTTCCGTTTCGTCGATCCAGTTTTCCAGGACGCTCGCGGTGGCGACATCGCCGTATTCGTCGCAGAGCTCGTGGACCCGGCGCATTTCCCGCGTTAGCTGCTGGTTGTCGCTGCGCAGCTCGGCGAGCATGTCCTGCGGATCGACATAGTCGGCATCGTTGTCGAGAATGCGCTGCTCGCGCGCGATGTGGCCGATCGAGCGTAGCGTCGTGCCGCCGATCTTGCGTGCGCGTTCGGCGATGTCGTCAGTCATGGCGAAGATTTGGTCGGCCTGCTCGTCGAGCATAAGGTGGTAGTCGCGAAAGTGGCTGCCCGACACGTGCCAGTGGAAGTTCTTGGTCTTCAGGTAGAGAGCGAAAACGTCGGCGAGCAGCGCTCTCAGCGCGGCTGGAACGTCCCGGTTCGCATTCGCTCCGAGATCCGTCGGGCTTTGGAGGTCAGCTTTGGTCATGGTCGGCATCCTTTGCTGGAGGTTGGAAACATCTAACCGCGCGGTGCGCGAGGAATCTTTCCGGCGCGAAAGATCCTTTTGGGATCGCACGCCTGCGAGGGGCGCCCGCCGGCGCGCAGCGGGTTCATTTCGCTTGTGTCACCCTGTCCCGCAGCGGCAGAAGCGACATCGATTCGAATACGCCATCGCGACGGATCAATGCGTGGAATAGCCCCGCCGCCAGATGCAGCAGCACGAGGGCAAAGAACGCGAAACCCAGATAGACGTGGGCATTCCAGAGCAGCGTGTGCATCAGGTCGCTCTGCGGCAGCAGTGCGGGAATTTGGATCCCGCCATACAGGACGACCGGATAGGCCGCGGCCCAGAGCATGCCGAGACCGAGCAACGGCATGACGATCATGAGGCCATACAGGAGCTGATGCGACAATTTTGCTCCAAACCTCATAGGTCTCGAAAGATCGGCCGGCAATGGCGGCGCACCGTAATGCAGCCGCAACGCCAGCCTGATCAGCACGAGGACCAGCAGGATGACGCCGATCGTCTTGTGGACCAGGATGAGCGGCAGATATTTCGGCGCGACCGTGGAGACCATGCCGACGCCAATGAACAGCATGGCGAGGATGCAGACCGCCATCAGCCAGTGCAGAACCCGCTGGATCAGGGCAAAACGATGAGGAGCGCTGGTCATGGCTTGGCGGTCCCGGTTCGCGGATAGTCCCTGGCTTCGGCCGCGCGCAGATCGTAGGATTTGCGGTAGACCGATGAGCGTGCAGCCGGGAACGGATCGTCCGACACCCGGATTCCCTGTGGCAGGACCGCCGGATCGAAATTGATGTCGCGGCACGGTCCATCGCGCTCCGGCTCGATCCGCTGCACGATCAGCGTTCCGACCTCCACTTTGCGACGGTTCTCCGGCCAGGCCTTGCTCGGATCCGCGGTCGGGTCGCCCGGATCGGCGACGGTCGTGACCATGGTCCATCGCAGTGGACCGGCGGTCCGGACCCGTTCGGTGATCTCCTGCTCGAGATAATCCGGCCCGCGCTTTTCGAGGTCGGCCTGCGAGATCGGAATGGGTTGCGCCGAGGGCAACAGCGACCATCGCACGGTGTGGTCGCCGCCTCCGGCGTCCGTGAAGACGAAGCTGTTGAGGCCGTTATAGGGCTCCTCCGCATAACTGCCGGTCCAGGGCGCCGTCTTGGCCCAGGCCGCGAAGGGGCCGAATTCCGGGTTGGCCTGAATGAACGCCTTCATCGCCTCCGGATCCTTCTTGCCGGATGCGATCAGCAGGTCGTGAAATGCCTGCGGCGTGGAAACCGCAAAGAACGGCGGGTTGATCATCGCCATGCGCCACTCTTCGCCGTCTGCCGTCGTGATCAGCAATCCGAGGCCGCGGACGCGCACGGTCGCATCAACCGCGTTCGGATCGGCCGTGCCGAGATTGAAACGGCCCAAGGCCGGATAGTGCCCCTGCGCGAAGACCCTGGCCCGGGAGAGCTCCGCACCGTTTCCATTCGCCTCGAATGTCCCGGTGAAGCAGATTCCCTTGGCATGATTTCGCCGGTGCCCGAGCGGCGGGCCGCTCGGAGGCGTCAGCGCCGCGATCATCCGTTCCGGCGTCAGACGCCCCGGCGAGAACCATCCCGCAGTGTATGCGAAGGCAGCCGCGCCGCCGCCGACCACGGCCGCAATCAGGACGAGGGACCCAAGCCCCGAACGTGGTAGCTTGCCTTGATTCATCCGGTCTCCTTTGCGATGCGCAGACCGCCTGGCGATCGGGTGCGCGCGGCGCTCTTTCGAGCGAAGCAGCCTCCTTGTAGCCGGCGGCCAAGGCCCGATCTTTTCGAACCCACCGCCAATTTCGCGAAGGCACGCCTGAACTGTCTTCGGCGTTCGCCGGACCGGATCCGGCTTCGGGCATTCTCGAAATTTTTCGTGCAATTTGACAATCGATCGTGATGCCCGAAAAGACCCACCCTGCGCCCCGCCCTATTCCAGATGCGCTTCGCACGATGGCGGCGGTCGACTCCCGAACGATGGACCGTGTCGCGACGGGGCCGCCAGCGCCGCAGAGGCTGGAATGCGATTGGGAATCGAATGAGCAAAGTGATCATCGTCACGGGTGCTGCAAACAGCATCGGACGAACCACCTGCCGGCAACTGATGCAGGCAGGCCACACGGTCTACGTTTCAAGCCGGGAAATGAGTGGCCCTATTGCGCAAGGGATCGAGGAGGCTGGATCAAATCCCGGCCAGCCCGGCGCCGATCTCCGCACGATCGAGTTCGACGTCTCTTCGGACTCCTCAGTGACCTCGGCCGTTGAGACCATCATCGCCGAAAACAGCCGCCTCGACGTGGTCGTGCACAATGCCCGGCAAGTCGTTTACGGACCCGCAGAAGCCTTCACGCCGGAGCAGCTCGCCGAGCTCTACGATACCAACGTCCTGATCGCACAGCGCCTCAATCGCGCGGCGTTGCCACAATTGCGCAAGCAAGGTCAGGGCTTGCTGATATGGATCACGTCAAGCAGCGCACGGGGCAGCTCGGTTCCGTTCCTCGGCGCCTGTGCTTCAACGGAAGCCGCCCTGGATTCGCTGGCACTCAGTTACGCCGGCGAGCTCGCACGTTGGGGCGTCGAGACGACCATCATCGTTCCCAGTGCTCTCGGACCCGGCCACTATGTCCGATCCGGCCGGCCGCAGGATACTGTTCGGGCGGAAGAATACGCGGATGGTCCGACCGCCGACGTGAGTGAAATCGCGCTTGCGGGACTCGCGCAGCTTTCGCCGAAGGATACGGCCCCACAAGATGTCGCAAGCACAGTTGCGAATGTCGTGAACATGCCGTTCGGACAACGTCCGCTGAAAGTTCATTTCGGCCCGGATGACGATGGGGCGGCAGCTGTCGACGCCGTCGCCGACCGCGCACGCACGGAACTGTTCGGCCGGATCGGCCTGGAGGATCTTCTCAAGCCGGTGTTGATCCGATGAGATCGCCCATCGGCGGAGATTTCCCCAATCGACGGTCGTTTCCCAAAAAATCAGGACTCTCCCCGGAGTTCCCTGCCCTCCGGACGAAAGTGATCAGCGACATCCATCGGTGATCCTTTACCGCGATACTGCTGGATGTTACGTTTGAAGCTGCCACCGCGGTCACACGTTTCGGCCCGAGTTCAAGTCATAGAGTACGACGAGTTGGTCGTCGGATTTGATATTTCCAAATGGTCCACCGCTGGCAGAGCAACGCCACAACAGCCACGACCGGACCCTCTCTCCAGGAGAGCTCCGCTCAAGAGATTTTCGTCTTTGGGCCGTTTCGTCTGGACGCTTCGCAGAGACGGATCGAGAAGGATGGCAATCCGGTCCAACTGTCGGCTCGCGCATTTGACCTGCTGCTGACACTGATCCGGCATGCGGGCGAAGTCGTCAGCAAGGGCGATCTGATAGCCAGGACATGGCCAGGCTCCAGCGTCGATGACAACAGCCTGCGCGTCCATATCGCAGCACTCCGCAAGGCGCTCGGGGACGGCAATGCCGGCGCCAAATATCTGAGCACGGTCTCGGGACAGGGTTATTGTTTCGTCGGTTCGGCCGCGACACCGGAGCAGAATCAACCTGCACCGACCAAGCCTGTTCGCGCGCACAACCTGCCGGCACATCCCTGGCAGATGGTGGGCCGCGAGCAAACCATCCAGGATATATCGGAAAGGCTCAAAGCCCAGCGTTTCATCACGGTCGTCGGCCCGGGCGGCATCGGCAAGACGACGGTCGCTGTTTCCGCGGGCCACGCCCTTCTCGCGGAATTCGCCGGCCAGGTTCACTTCGTCAGTCTCGGCGAGACCCGCGATGCCGCTCTGGTGCCGGCCATTGCAGCATCTTCGCTCGGACTGCGGGCGCGATCGGACGATCCCTCAAACAGTCTTGTTGCATTCCTGCGCGACCGGCGGATGCTGCTCATTCTGGATTGCTGCGAGCATGTCGTCGACGCCGCGGCGGCGCTGGCCGAACGGCTCTACCAGGAGGCACCGCAGCTGCACATCATGGCCACGAGCCGGGAGCTGCTGCGGGTCGAAGGCGAGCACACATATCGCCTCTCGCCTCTGACAAGCCCGCCGGAAAACGCCGTTCTGACGGCCGAGAGCGCGATTGCCTACCCCTCCGTAAAGCTCTTCGTGGAACGCGCGGCCGCAGCTGGAGGTGGGTTCGGATTGACGGATGCGAACGCGTCGGACGTCGGCAACGTCTGCCGTCGGCTCAATGGCATCCCGCTCGCGATCGAGCTCACCGCCGGCCATGTGACCGCCTACGGCGTCAAGGCCATGGTCCAACTCCTCGACAAGCACTTCAATCTGCTGTGGGAAGGACGACGCACGGCGCTGCCCCGGCACCGCACGCTTCGCGCAACCATCGAGTGGAGCTACGATCTTCTATCCGGGCCCGAACGGGTGGTTCTCAGCCAGCTATCCGTGTTCGTCGGCAGCTTCACCGCCGATGCGGCCCGAGCGATCGCCGGCAGCGATGCGACCAGCGACGACACGACCATGGCTGCGCTCGACAACCTCGTGGCCAAGTCGATGCTTGCCCCGAACCAGGACTCGCAATCGATTCGCTACAGGCTCGCGGACGCGACGCGGGCCTACGCGCAGGAGAAGCTCGCCGCCAGCACCGACGCCGAGATCGTGCCGCTACGCCACGCCTCCTACTTTCGAGATTTGCTTGAAGAGACGGCCGACGAGCCGAATGAAGGCCTGTCGTCGATGGCCGATCAATTCGGCGACATACGCAGCGCGCTGGCGTGGTGCTTCTCGGATCGAGGCGACCGCAGAACCGGCGTCGGCCTCGCTGCCGCAGCGATCCCCCTGTTCTTCAAGCTGTCGCTCTTCACCGAATGCCAGCTCTGGGTCACGCGCGCAATCGAAGCGCTTCGTGAGACGGGCGGAAGTGTCAGGCACGACCTCGCACTTCATGCCGCGCTGGCGTCGGCGCGGATGCTGACGGGACAAATCGACGAATTGGGCGTCGGCTATCTCGACAGAGCGGTCCGGTTGGCGGAGACAATTGGCGATGTCGCCGGCCAAATCCGCCTGATTGGCCGACTGCATCTGCTCCAATTGCTGGTCGGCAATTTTGACGATGCGCTGGCCACCGCTAAGCGCGGCGAAGCGATTGCCCTCGCCAGCAACGATTCCGTCGGAGTGGCGCGCATGCGCATGTTGCTCGGAACGTCGTGCCACTATCTGGGCGAGGTTGCCGCGTCTCGCTCGTACGTCGAAGCGGCGCTGTCCCATCCGGGACTGGAAGGCGACTCCCGTGGCGGCCTGACGTCCGATTACCCGAAGCGTCCTCAAATCACCCTCGCCCGCATCTTGTGGCTCGAGGGACATCCCGATCAGGCCACGGCGACGGCGCGCCAAGCCATCTCCGATGTGATCGCCATCAACCATCCGACCATATTGTGCATAGCGCTGCCCTGGGCATTCGGTGTTTTCCTTTGGAACGGGGATGTGGGCGTGTGCGAAGAGCACATTGACAGGCTCCTCGTGGAGACCCGCAAGCATAATCTCGCCACCCTCCAGACGGTCGGCGACGCCATGAAAGGGATTGCGCTGTTGGCGCGCGGCGAGAGTGATATCGGGCTGGCCATGCTGAACGCCTCCGTCAAGAAGCTGCAGAGCCAGCGCTACGGCGCGGCGGCCGGACTTTGCGTGCCGCTCGCGGAAGCTCTGGCGGCGACAGGTCGTGGAGATGAAGCACTCGACATCCTCGATCAGGCGATTGCCCGGGGCCGGCGTCGCAACTTCATGGTGGAGATGCCGGACATGTTGCGGGCAAGGGCAGAAGTGCTGATCCGCAAGGACAATCCCGACTTCCTGGAGGCGGAGCGGAGCCTGGCGCAGTCACTTGACCTTGCCCGACATCAGGGGGCGCTCGGTTTTGAGTTGCGCACGGCAATCGGTCTTGCAGGGCTATTGCAGCGGCGGGGCCGCCGCAGTGAAGCGCAAGACGTGCTCGCGCCCATCTATGGACGATTCACCGAGGGGTTCAATACGCCCGTCCTGAAAGCGGCCAGCGAATTGCTGGCCGAATTGGCGTCTCCGCCTTCGGGCTCGCTCGCCGCGAGTTGATGGCTCCGCAACGGGCGCGCCTGGGAGTGCGCGAATCCGCAGCGACATCAGGCGTGATCGCAACTCCTGTGGGTCAGGTCGTGCGGCTGGCGGCGATGCCGTGCAATCCGGATAGAAGCGCGCGGCGTGGAAAGACCGCGTCGAGGGGCCGGCGCATTCTTGGTCCGGCAATAGGACTTCGAAGCCAACGTTCTGGAGCACGGGGGATGCGGCGCTCGCCGAGGCCGCACCTGCGTCCGATGACATGTATCGGACGCCGCCCCCGGGGCATCCTGTAGTACCGCGCGTCAGCCCTATGAGGTCGAAAACTCCGTCATCATCGCTCTCGCGAGCCTGAGATCCGCGGTCTCGAAACCTTCGGTGAATTTGCCGTACACAAAAGCCAGGATTTGGTGCGCATCGGCGGGACGGCCCTGACTCGTCCTCAACCGTGCCAGGCTGATGGCCGCCCTCAGCTCCCAGAACAGCGCACCTTGGCCGCGCGCCACTTCGAACGCCTTGTCGAAGCACTGCTCGGCAGCGATAGCCGAGCGACGCTCGCCGGGATGCCGGAGCAACTCGCCCTTGATGCGCCAGAGCTCGGCCGCGTACCACCGCTCATCCCTCGCCTCGCAGCGCGCGAGCGCCTCATCCGCTGTCGCAAGCCCCAGCGATACTTCGCCGACCTCTCCGAGACATGCCGCCAGTTCGCCGAGAGGAAGCAGGAAGCGCGGCAGGAAACGCGCCTCGCCCGCAAGCTCGAGCGCCTTGCGCAGCAACGTCAGTCCGGCGGCGACATCGCCACGCCGCGCCATGACCATGCCCCTGAAGGCGCGCGCCCATACGTTCCATAGACGGATCGGATGACGTTCGGTGTGCTCGAGCAGCATGGTGCAATAGCCTTCCGCAGCATCGAGATCGCCGGCCAGGAAAGCAATCGGACAGGCGCCCTGGCCAAGCACGCTGCAGAAGGTCAGAGCATGACCACTCGCTCGGCCCTCCTCGACATTGCGCTCGACGACGCTCAGTGCCTGATCCGCCAACCCGAGAAGCCACAGGATGCGCGCCTGGAAATAGCGTGCCGAGGCACGCAGGTCGAACCTGAAACGGATCACCTGCGGCTTCGCCGCCAGATCGGAAAGGCGAGACAAGGTCCGCCCAATGTGATGATGCGCCAACCGCTGGTCACCGAGGTAGTGCAGCGTGGTGGCAAGCAGCCGATCGCCCATCATCCGGTCGACCGAATTTTGGGAATCGGCCACGATATCCGCGAAGCGGTGCGCGAATTCCAACGCCTTGCGGAACTCGCCGTTGTTGAATTGATCGATGCACAGCCCCCAAAGCGCGCGCAGGAGATAGTCGCTGTCGCCGAGCTGCTCGGCCAGCTGCAGGGTCGCCGCCCAAGCCGGACCGGCCTCTCGGGCCCTGCCAACGCCGTACATCAGTGACCAGCCAAGCGCGGCCGATAATTGCATGCGGAGCCGCAAAGCGCCCGCGGCGCTGCCGTCGAGGCTGGCCAACGCCAGTTCGGTCCGCTCGCGGCACTCGGCGAGGAGCGACAATTGTACCCATAACGGGACGGCCCCTGCGGTCAGCGCCACTCCGATCTGCGCATCTCCGTCGGGCGAGAAAGCCCAATCGAGGCTGGATCTTACGTTGTCGATGTGCTGGCCATAGAAGCCGAGCCACTCCGCCTGCGGCTTCACTTCGCTGTCAGCTTCCGCATTCGCAAAGAACCCGCCATAGTATCCGGCCTGGCGGCGCGCGACGCCGGGAAATTCGCCGCTGGCGTGAAGCTTTTCCAGCGCATAGGCGCGCGTGGTGTCCAGCAGGCGATAGTACGGGCGCTCGCCGCGAATATCCGCAAGGACGAGCGACTTTGCCACCAGGTTGGCAAGCTCCGCGGTGACGTCGCCCATCCCTTCGCTCGCGACCGCGATCACGGCATCGAGCAGAAACTCTCCGGCAAACACGCCGAGCCGCCGCAGGACCCGCGCCTCGGCGTCCGGCAGTAGATCGTAGCTCCAGTCGAGCGTCGCACGAAGCGTTTGCTGCCTGGGCAACGCAGTACGCCGGCCGGTCGTCAGAAATTTGAACCTATCGTCGAGAAGTGCCGCGATCTTCGGCGGACTGAGCATCACGGCGCGTGCCGCCGCGAACTCGATCGCGAGCGGAATGCCATCCAGCCGGCGGCAGATGGCTGCGACGGCATCGAGGTTCTCTTCGTCGAGCGCGAAGCTGGAGCCCAGCGCTTTCGCTCTGGTCGTGAACAATTCTACCGCCGTGTAGGCCGATGCGGCGTCAGACCCGAGCCGGACTTCGGGCGGCACCCCCAGGGGCGGAACGCGATAGACATGTTCGCCGTCAATGCGCAGCGCTTCGCGACTTGTCGCCAGGACGATCGTTCCGGAACACTGGCTGACGATCGTCTCGGCCAGTTGGGCCACGGTATCAACGACGTGCTCGCAATTGTCGAGAATGAGCAACAACTGCCTGGCGCCAATCGCGCGCGCTATGGAGCCCGGGGTGATCTCCTCCCCTTCGAGCTTGATACCGAGCGTGCTGGCGACGGCCGAGCACACGAGCTTGGGATCGGGCAGCGAGGCCAATTCGACCAGCAACCGGTCGGCCGCAAAACCGGCTGGCGGCGTCCTGGCAGCTTGTAGTGCAAGGGCCGTCTTGCCGATCCCGCCAGGCCCGACGAGGCTCACGACGCGATAAGCCGACAGAAGCTCCCACAAACGCGCGACCGCGGTGGTGCGGCCGATGAGAACGAATGATGCATTGGGAATGTTGGTCGACGGCAGTGGCTGGGGTGCGGCAGATTGTAGCGGGGCATCCATCTGCCGGGTCCGCCATGAACCCAGCAGGCGATAGCCCCGGCCGACCGTTGTCGCCAGCATGTCACGATCCGAACCAAAGGCCTTCCGGATCGCCGCGATATGGACCCGAAGTGCACTCTCCTCGACGAAGACGCCGCGCCAGACACGCTCTGTCAGGTCATTCTTGGTGACCAGCCCGCCTTCGGCCTGAGCCAATTCCGCAAGAATCTCAAAGGCACGACCGCCCAGAGGAACGGACTCTCCCATCGAGCGCAGTTCGCGTCTGGCAAGATCGATCTCCCATTCAGCGCAAGCGTAGACGGGGCGCTGGTTTGGCTCGGCCATCATCGGCATAGCCCCAGGCGGTTGTTTGATCTTGCGCCCAGCGTATCACCAACGCTTTCAAAATACACAATCTGTCCGGCGACCAAGGCCGCCAGACACTCGCCGCAAATATCGCAATGCTCGCACGTCAGCAGCCGCGACAGATGGATCCTTCCAGCATCTTCTCGACCCGTGCGTCCTCCTTGTCGATGGTCGCATCCGAGCCGAGCAGCGGTCCCTTCGTCGGATGACCAACCCCCTCCGATGACGGGAGCGCGGTGCCGAGCGAGTTCGTTCCCGGCGCAGCAGCGCTGGTACCGAGCGCGCCGCCGCTCTCCATCGACATGTGAGATCCCATGCCGCCGCGGGCAGATGCAACGCCCGAGAGCGCAAGGCTGGCAACGACGCAGAGAAACCAGAGCAGTCTCATGGCTCACACTCCTCATGTTGTATGACCTGCACCTTGAACTGGGCGTCGCACACGATTCGACCATGCACGATCGCGCGAGCAACTATGACAATTGTGACAGAGTTCGGCTTCGAAGACGCATCAGACCTTCGTAACCGCGCGCTCTGCCTGATATTCCCGTCATCTTCTCGCAAGAGTGATGCACAGCAATCGGGGTTTTTTGGCCGGACTGCCTATATAGCCCGGTATAGAAAGCAATTCCGGAAACGCCATCAGCCGAGCAGCGATCATCGCCAAGCGACTCTCCGCACGTCACGAACAATGGAGATTCGCTATGAGTGCATTCAAAACCCTGATCGCCGCAGTGCTGCTCTCAACGGCAACGATATCATCCGCCTCCGCGGCTTGGTCCTTTGCCGATCAGGAGCCCGCCGCATTTGCATCAATGTATCCCAATCGCGACGTGCTGAATGGCGGCGCATTGACGCCGGCAGGGCGAATGGGTCTCGAGCGGTCCGGTGGCGCGGCTCCGGTGTTCGGAGCGGGCCACATCTACAACCGCCACGGGCATCGGTGAGCGGCGGCAACACGCAAAGGCAAATTGCCGCGTCACCATGCCTGTCTGTGACCTCGCTCGGAGTGCGACCGCGCCATGCGGCGCACCCCGCGGGTCCGGAGCCTCGATCGATATCATCGGCTCCGGACGTTTGTTCGCGACGACGGCGTAGAACGCTCCCCCAGATCGGGCGCCGGTGACGGGCCAATTCTACGCACACCATTGTAAAACTTCACAGTTCTTCAGCTTCTGTAATCCGGCTCGCGGCGGGTCCCGCGCTACACTCCGGCTATCGACTGTTGGACGAGCAGGCCCTCCATTGGCGCCATACCGCCGCCCGGCAGGCACGATGACCAGCAGCGCTATGGAGGCATCGCTTGATCACCGGTGGAAGTGGCCATTTGAGTCCGGACATTGCGAGGCGCCTGCGAAAACTAGCGGTCGTCACTGTCATATTTGCGGCCGGCGCAGCCAGCGCCTCTGCGCAACAGCGATACGATCCCGGTGCGAGCGACACCGAGATCAGGATCGGCAACATCATGCCCTATAGCGGCCCGGCATCGGCTTACGGCATCATCGGCAGGACGATGAGTGCGTATTTTCGCATGGTCAACGACAATGGCGGCATCAACGGCCGGACAGTCGAGTTCATCTCCTACGACGATGGCTACAATCCGTCCCGAGCGGTCGAGCAGGCACGGCGGCTCGTCGAGGCCGACGAAGTGCTCGCGATCTTCGCCCCCTTCGGCACCGCGAGCAACGCCGCCATTCAAAGGTACATGAATAATCGCCACGTGCCGCAATTGTTCGCCATTTCGGGAGCATCTCGCTGGGCTGATCCCGTCCACTTTCCGTGGACGATCGGCTGGCTACCGAGCTACCGAACCGAGGCACGCATCTACGCGGACTATGTCCTGACGCATTACCCTGGCGCCAGGATCGGCATCCTCTACCAGAACGACGACTTCGGACGCGATTATCTGGCTGGCCTGAAGGAGGTGCTGCAAGACAGGTACGCGCAAATGGTGGTTGCGAGCCTGCCATATGAAATCAGCGAGCCGACAATCGACTCGCAGATCGTGGCGATCAAGGCGGCCGCCCCCGACATTTTCATCAATGTCGCCACGCCAAAATTCGCGGCTCAGGCGATCAGGAAGCTCGCCGAGCTGGACTGGCATCCCGTCCACATCATGACGAACGTCTCGGTTTCGGTTGGCTCAGTGTTGAAGCTCGCAGGACTGGACAACGCGAAGGGAGTCCTGAGTGCCGGGTACCAGATGGACGTGACCGACCCGCAGTGGGACTCATACCCGGGCATGCAGCATTTTCGCGCGTTCATGGCGAAATACTATCCGGACGCAGATCGATCCGAAAGCGGCCCGCTGGTAGCATTCAATATGTCGAGCGCGCTCGTTGAGGTGCTTAGGCGCTGTGGCGACGATCTTACGCGCGAGAGGATCATGCAGGTGGCGACGAATCTCGACATCGAGGGGGCGGCCTATATTCCCGGCGTCCGGGTCAAGACATCGCCGACGGACTTTCGCCCGATCGAGCATCTCCAAATGATGCGTTTCACCGGCGAGAAGTGGGAATGGTTCGGTCCGCTCATGAATGGCCATTCGGACCAGATAACGCTTTCGCCCGACTAGCGAGCAATCGCTTTCGAGATGAAGCGCGGGCGCCGACTTCGTGCAAAGGCGAAAATGATCGTTCAATTGATACTGCTCATCCGACACATGCGTACACATGTCTGGCAGGCGAGCCGAGGCGTTCCCGGCGTCGCTTTGTCAAGGAGACGTGCAATGACTACACTGAAGCTCTTGTCGGCCGGACTGATGGTTTCGGCCATGATCGCCTCCCCCGCGATGGCTCGCGAAGGCAACAACCAGGCGCGCCGGACCAATGACGACGCCTATGCGTCGGTTCAGCGCGTTCCGGTGACGTCCAAGCGCAACTGTGTTCGCGCTCCCGACGTCGGTGCGTATGCGAGCGACCCCTGGCGTCGGCCTCCGTGCGAGCCCAAGTCGGGCTATTGAGCACGCCAACCGGAGCGCGCCCCCTTGCCGCAAGGCAATCGTCAGCGCGGACTTGAAGAGGTTCATCTCGGCGCTTCGGGGGCTTCCATCTCGCGGACGTGACTGGAGGAAGAATGGCGGCCCTATGAAGCCCCGTTCTTCCGACCGGCCATGTCTGAGACGCATTGATCCGTACCAACGCCGCGGCCCGGCATCTGCAGCGGATCCGAGAGCGATACCAGCTCCATCGCGGAATTCACCAACCTCGCCACTGCAGTCTCAGGCCCCGCGGGGGCGAGGCCTACTCGCTCGAGGCAAGGGCATCAAAGATCGAATCCAGCCGCAGCGGCATCTCGCCATCGACTCGGCGTGTCACCCGCGAAGCGCCTGAACGTCGTCGTGAAGTGGGCCTGGCTCTGAAAACCCACTGTGAGCGCGACCTCAACAATCGGCATCTCGCAGTCCCGCAGCAGATCCTTGGAACGCTGTATCCGGTGCCGCAAGATATATTCGTGAGGCCTGCAACCCGTCGCGGCGCGGAACTGGGCGGCGAAATGCATCCGGCTCAGGCCCGCGGCCGCGGCAAGATCCGCCAGCACGATTTTCTTGCGGAAGTGAGTCTCGATATAGTCGAGCACCCGCTTGAGCCGCCACTTCTGCAATCCGTGGACCGGCCTTTCAGAAGTGCATTGGCCGACGCGGGTTCGCTCGTCGAACCTCGGCTCCGCCTCGGACCGCAAGGCGAGGAGCCGGGCAATGACGGCAAATCGCAGGGCGTCGACGCAAAGGGCGCTATCGGTGGCCTTCAATCGCTCCATCGCGACGAGAGCTTCGGACAGGCGCTGAACTACCGGATCGTCGTCACAAATGGACGCCGTTGTCAGAGAGCTAGGTGCAGTCATGGCCGCGCGTTGCCACGGGATTTCGACGCGCAGCCAGCCGGTGTCGCGCGCCGGATTACACGGGGATATGCTGGAGCTGCGCCGTGGCTGCCCTTCGATCGCAATGACCAGACCAAGCCGCTCGAAGGCAATCGTCGTTGCGTCAAGGGGGGACAGATCGTCTCTGCGCGAAACGGTGGTAGGCGCGATGACCTTCGGAAGCGGCGCGATCGAGGCCATTGCGATGGCCGAGCGGAAATCTGTTTCGTCCGCGGTGACGGTCGCCTGGGTGTCGCCATGCTTCGGTTGTGGCGACAGTAATAATGGCTGAGACATGATCTTACACTGGCAAGGACAATCCAAACGATGATGCTCCATTCCGGCGAAGCGCATCGATCGCAGAGTAAGGTAGCAAGCTATGGCCCGATCGCGAGTGAAGAGGCGCAAAATCAGGAAACTTCAGGCTCTCCTTCGCCGACATGCCGACACCGTCGAAGCGATGCGTCGTGCCATCCTTTCAATCGAGATGCCGCGCGATATCCTGCAGCTCGCGATGTGAACAGGTGTCGCTTCGACCGCTCGATAACGAAGAGACCAAGCAGGCTGCCGAGCTTCTGAACCGTTGCGACGCGAAGTCCCCTGCCCCGTGTTGCTGTCGGGATGTGCTGCACGCTCCTTCCGGCCCGCTCTCCCATTTTGGCACTCCCATTCGTCCTCACGAATTCGTGTGCAAGCAACGAGCGTTTCGGACGCCTGCATCGAGCCATGGCGAACAGCCGACTACTGAGAAGGTCGCCTTGACACCCCAACGGCCTCCCCTGTAGGACACCTGGGCATACTGACGCTTTCAGAATCTTGCCAGGGGCGGTGATCTTTGGGGGTCACGTCACTCTCCTAGATTGCGGCAGTGAAGCTGATCCACGGACCCCCTTATGTCGCCTTCGCCCGCCGTACGAACCTACTCTTTCGGTAACTGGCTCATCGATTGCCAGCGGAGAGAGCTGAAGTGCGACAACATCACGGTCCCGATCGGAAGCCGCGCATTCGAGATTCTCGAGAAGCTGGCGGGTTGCGCCGGTCACCTGGTGACCAAGGATGATTTGATCGGAAGTGTCTGGTCAGGCCTGGCCGTCGAGGACAACACGCTACAAGTCCATATCTCCGCCGTCCGCAAGGCGCTGGGCAAAGATCGCGATCTCCTCAAGACGATCTCGGGCCGTGGATATACCCTCGCCGGGACCTGGCGAAGCGGGCATTTGGATCAGCCCGCAGCGACATCGGTATCCGTCCCGGCCATCGAATCCTTTTCGAACAACCTGCCGAACACGCGCGCTCCTCTTATCGGGCGCGAGGATTGCCTGAGCGAAATTGCCGAACTTATGTTCGCATATCGGGCCGTGACTTTGGTCGGCCCGGGAGGCATCGGGAAAACAAAGCTGGCCATCGAACTTGCGCGCCTGGTCGCATCCTCATTCGATGGTGCGGTGGCGCTGGTCGAGCTCGCGACCTTGCATGATCCGGCACTTGCGACATCGACCACCGCCCGTGCGCTCAAGCTTGCCTTGAGTGACAAGGAGGTTTCGGCCGCCTGCATCGCCCAGGCCATCGGGTCACGGCGTCTGCTTCTCATCCTGGACAATTGCGAGCATGTCATCGACGTCGCTGCACAGATCGCGAGTGCTGCACTTCGCTATTGTCCCAATGTCACTATTCTTTCGACCAGTCGGGAAGGCCTCCGCATCGATGGCGAATACGTCGCGGCCATCCCGCCGCTGTCGGTTCCGGACTCTGGTTTGCGTGATCCCGGTTTGCTATTGCAGGCAAGCGCCGTGCAGCTCTTCGTCGCTCGCACACAGTCGCTACGCGCGAACTTCTCTCCAGGCGCGGACGATCTGCTGAAAGTGGCTGCCATCTGTCGCCGGCTCGACGGAATTCCGCTCGCGCTGGAATTCGCCGCGGCTCAGACCGCGAATCTTGGGGTAGACACGGTCTTGCTTCGCCTGGACAGGCGAATGGAGTTGCTGAGCGGCGGCCGCAGGGACCAACTGCCACGGCACCAGACCCTGCGAGCGACGCTGGACTGGAGCTACGATCTGTTGTCGCCCGACGAGCAAAGGCTGTTGTGCTGGCTCGCGGTGTTTCCGGCAGGTTTCACACTCGATGCGGCCATTGCAATGATGGACGACGCGTTGTCCCGGTCGGACGTCATCGAAACACTGTTCAATCTGGTCGGAAAATCGCTGGTCGCGCTCGATCCCTCCTTCGAAGGGCGGTGGCGTCTGCTGGAGACCACCCGCGCCTATGCTCTGGAGAAGCTGGCAGAAGCAGGGCTCTGCGAGCAGGCCAGCAGACGGCATGCGGGCTTTCTCAGACAGCTCATCATGCCACTTGGCGATGCCTCCCCCGCCTCCGACGATCTCACTCGCCTTGCCCAGGAAATTGGAAACGTGCATGCGGCGCTCGACTGGGCCTTCGCACCCAGCGGCGATGCCGCGCTCGGCGTAGAGCTGACGGCCGGCTTTGTGCCGGTGTGGATGCAACTGCTGTCCTTCATGGAATGCTCGACCCGGATCGAGCACGCTCTCGCCCATCTTGACGGAGAGCTGACCTGCAATCCAAGGCTCAAGGCGCAGCTCTACGTCGCGCTGGGGTTCGCGCTTCTCAATACGACTGGCTCGGCGGATCGCATGAAAGCGGCCCTGAACATCGGCCTTGCGCTCGGCGAAGAGCTGTCCGATCTCGAGCTTCAGCTCAAGGCTGTTTGGACGCTGTGGAGCTATAATCTCAACTCGGGCCAATACGACGCGGCCAAGAGTGTCGGAGAGCGATATCTGGAGATCGCCCTTCGCACGGGAAACCCCGCCAACGAGACGGTCGGCCGCCGCCTGATCGGCGCCGCCACCCATTTTTACGGCGCGCAGGAGGAAGCTCGACGCGAACTGACCCTCTCCCTAGACCACTCGGCTCACGGATTGAAGGACGGCGCGAACCAGATGTGGTTCCTGCTCAACCAGAGCGTCCTGGCAAAAGCCATGTTAGCCCGCGTGCTGCTGCTCCAGGGAAAGATCGCCCAGAGCAGATCCCTGGCCGCGGAATGCCTCGAGGAGGCGCAGCGTGAGAAGGACAAGCTCGCGATCGCTTACGCGCTGCGGAACGCCGTGTGCCCCATTGCGCTGATGACGCATGATGTCGCCACTGCCGATCAGGCGATAGCGTCTCTCCTCGAGCTCGTCACGCGCGAGGGAATAGCTTTCTGGACGAGCTGGACGTCCTGCCTGAAGGGGCAGTTGCTCGTCCTGCAAGGCAGACATCACGATGGAATAGAGCTGCTGCGCAGCGGACTGAAAGCGCGGGCCGAGAACGGCTGGCTGATGCGCAATCCCGAATTTCTCGGATCGCTCGCCGAAGGACTGTTCGCGGTCGGCGAGAGTGCGCAGGCCCTGGCCGCCGTGGAAGATGCCCTGGCCATCTCCCGGCAAGGCCAGCAATTGTGGTGCCTTGCTGATCTGCTGCGGATCAAGGGCGAGATCCTGCTTGCCGATGGCTCGTCAGATCGGTCCCGCTCGGAAGTCCTGTTCTCCGAGGGCCTGTCCGTTGCCAGAGAGCAGCAATGCCGCTTCTACGAGCTGAAGGTCGCGGCAGCCTGGGCAAGGATCATGGCAGCGTCGGACCGCCAGCAGACCGCGCTTGATCTCGTCGGTCCGGTCAGCGCTTTGTTCGATCGGGAGGTCGATCTTCCCGCGCTCGCCTTTGCGCGCGGTCTCGCTGCAAGTCCGGGCATCTCGATTTCGACAGGCGGCGACGACCGGCCCCCGTCCTGCACCTGCCACTAGGTTGCTGATCTTTCGACCGGCACGACATGTCCTGCAGCGCTGGACCAGCCCTCACACTCAATCCTCCGGATCGCACCAGATGAGCATCTCTCGACGACAGGTCTTAGGCAGTGTTGGCGCGTCGGTGTTTTCGCCCGGCATCATCCGCGCCCAGGGCACGAGACCGATCAGGATCGGCGAGATCAACTCCTATAGCAGCGCGCCCGCGTTTACCCTGCCCTATCGTCGCGGCTGGCAGTTGGCGGTCGAACAGCTGAATGCGGGCGGGGGCCTGCTCGGGCGAGAGCTGCAGGTCATCAGCCGGGACGATGAAGGCAAGCCGAGCGTCGCGCTGCGTGCCGCCGAAGAACTGGTGCGACGGAATGACGTCGATCTTCTGGCAGGCGCATATCTGTCGAATGTCGGACTGGCTATCAGCGACTTCGCCCGGCAAAACCGGATCCTCTTCGTGGCGAGCGAACCGCTCACCGACGCCCTCGTTTGGGAGCAAGGACATCGATATTGTTACCGGCTCCGCCCCTCGACATACATGCTGGCAGCCATGCTGGTGGAGGAGGCAGCTCAATTGAAGGCGACGCGGTGGGCGACGATCGCCCCGAACTACGAATACGGCCAGTCGGCCGTAAGATGGTTCACGCAGCTTCTGAGCCGCCGTCGCCCCGACGTCGCGTTCATCAACAGTCAGTGGCCGCCGCTGGGTGCCATTGATGCCGGCGTGGTCGTCAACGCCCTCGCGCAGCAGAAGCCCGAAGCGATCCTCAACGTCACCTTCGGACCCGATCTCGCCAGATTTGTCCGGCAAGGCAATGATCGCGGCCTGTTCGAAGGGCGACACGTCGTGTCGTTCACGACCGGCGAACCCGAATACCTTCTTCCCCTCGGGCAGGACGCCCCGGAGGGATGGATCGTGACCGGCTATCCGGTGACCGAGGTCTTGGGTCACGCCAACAGCGCCTTCGTGTCGGCCTATTCCGCGCGATATGGCGAGGCTCCCACGATGGGATCCGTGGTCGGTCACGCCTTGATCAGCTCCATCGCGGCGCCGATCGCAAAGCTCGGGAAATTCGATACCGAGGCGATGGCCGACGGCTTTGGCAACGTCGGCTTCGAAACGCCGTTCGGCCCGGCGATTTGGCGTTCCATCGACCATCAGAGCACGATGGGGACCTTCGTCGGCCGCACCACTGTACGGGCCAACAAGGGCGTGATGGTGGACTGGAAGTACCGGGACGGTGGAACGATGCTGCCGCCCGACGCCGAAGTTTTGAAGCTACGACCGGCAACGTGAAGCGCCGGTGCGGCCAAGGCTATGCTAGCCGAAGTGTCGTCCCCCGTTCCCCACGCGGTGCGACGAGAGTCCTGTAGCGGCGTCGCCTCAGCATCCCGGCGGCAAGATCGGCGACACTCCCGGCGTTGGCGCCGCGCCTGAGGCGTTGGCCGGCAACACGGTCGCAGGCGCTGCGAGGTTCATCGAGACTCCTTCCGCGCAGGCCGTGCTGTTCGGGCTCGGCATGACGGCGGCATTCGGATCGATGCCGGTGCCGCCGGCGGCGCTGGTGTCCGCCAGGATCGTGCCGGGCGCGAGACTGGACGGCACTTGCGGGATCGAGAGCGGCAGGGACGCAGCGCTTGTCGCGAGCCCTCCCGGCGTCGAGCTGCATGCGACCGTCGTCCCCGTTCCCGCCGGTGCCGCTGCGGGAATCGTTCCGATGGAGCTGCCGGTTTGCCCTGTGACCGGCAATAGCGGAGCGCCGATGCCTGACGCTGACGCGCCGATGCTCGATACGATCGGGGTCGCCGGCACCGGCATCGGGGACGTCGATGGCGTGGCGCAGACGACGACCGTACCCGGCGTCGTCGGATCCGAGGCGAGCGGAACAGGCGCGAGCGTCGTGTCGGGAACGCCAGGCTCGGTTGTTGCGGAAAACGGACCCGGACTATTGAGCGGCGAGGTCACGATCGCACCCGGTACGGTTGGAAGGCCCATCGCCGTGGTGCCCATCGTTGAGACCTGCGCCTCACTCGAAGAACAGCCCAACAGCAAGGCGATCGTTGTTGCGAGCACGATCCGGATCATCTCTATGCTCCTAACTGACCTCGACCTTGCGAATGGTGACCTTGCTGCCCTCCGCCAGGTTCACCGCCGGATTGAGCACGACCTGGTCGCCGGGCTGGAGGCCCTCGCGCACTTCAATTGTGGTGCCCAAGTCCCGCGCGATCGAGACGTGCTGCAGATGAACGGTGCCATTCCGCACGACCGCGACATGAAGACCGTTCTGATCGAAGACGAGCGCATCGGACGAGACGGTCATCGACGGCGTCTTGCGCGGGATCGACAGCTCGACCGTGCAGTAGATACCGGGACTCAAGGCACCGTCCGGATTGGGCACGTCGATCTCGGTCAGCAGAGTTCGGCTTCCCGGCTGCAATGCGCTTGCGATGCGCGTGACTTTCCCCGGAAACGTCCGCCCCGGGATCTCGGGGACGCGAATATCCGCGTCGACGCCCGGCCCGACTCCGAAGGCCTCGTCCTGCGGCACGAAGACCTGGGTTCGGATCACGTTGGAATGCATCAGCGTGAACATGAAGGTCGACCCTGCCTGCACCAGGCTGCCATTGTCCACGTTGCGCTGTGTGATGACGCCGTCGAACGGCGCCACCACGCGCTGATAGGCCTTCTCCTGCTGGAGCACCCGAATCTGGGCTTCCTGCGCTGTGATGTTCGACTGGGCGACACCGACGGCCGCCTGCTGTGCACGCAGGGTGAGACGATCGTTGTCGCCCTGCTGTGCCGTCAGCCAGCCTTGCTTGACCAGATTGCTGTCGCGCGCATTGGTGACGTCGGCGAGCTCCCGGCTCGCTTGCGCCTGCTGCAAGGCGGCCTGGTTTTGGGCCAACGTCGCCTGGGCCTGGGCGATCTGCTGGTCGAGCTCCGGAGCGGTGATTGCCGCGAGAAGATCGCCTTTCTTGACCCGATCGCCGATATCCACGTAGCGCTTTTCGATATAGCCACTGGTCCGCGCGAAGATATTGGCTGCCTCGAACGCGGTCGTCGTCGCCGGCAAGGTAACCTTCATCAGGTCGCCGCTGGGCCGGACCACCGCCACCCGCACCTCCGGAATGGCGGTTCTCACCTGCTCCGCCACTGCAGCGACCTCACGCGCCGCCTGATAGTGCCGCCAGCCGCCAATGCCGAGACCGCCCGCGAGCAGCAGCAGCATCCCTCCTCCGAGCAGCGCGCCGCCGTAACGGCGTCCGGATGGCGCGGCCTTGCCGGGGAGCTCGACGATGCGGCGGCTCTCCGCATCGGGCGGGTCCCTCGCCTCGTCGTCATTGGTCCGCACACGAACGTCGCTCATTCCGGTTGCTCCTCGAATACGCCGTGGTGAGGCTTGCCATCGTTACCTTTGCGCAGCATGGCAAAGAGGTACGGCACGATCAGCAATGTCGTCGGGGTCGCGAACAGAAGTCCGCCGATCACCGCGCGCGCGAGCGCGGCGTTCTGCTCCTCGCCCGGACCTCCGAGCGCCATCGGGATCATGCCCACGATCATCGCGGCAGCAGTCATCAGGACCGGACGGATCCTGGTGCGGCCCGCGCTCAGCGCCGCCTGGAACGCGGAATGTCCCTTCAATTGCTCATCACGCGCGAACGTCACGAGCAGGATCGAATTCGCGGAGGCGACGCCGACCGCCATGATCGCCCCCATCAGCGAAGGCACGTTCAGTGTCGTTCCGGTGATGAACAGCATCGTCAAGATGCCGCACAAGGTCGCCGGCAGCGCCATGATGACGACGAAGGGATCGCCGAAGTTCTGGTAGTTCACGACCATCAGCAGGTAGACCAGGATGGCGGCAAACAGCAGGCCGATTCCGAGATTGCGGAACGACTGATTCATGCTCTGGATCTGTCCCAGGACCTGGATCGAATTACCCGGCTGGAGCTGCTTCTGGAGTGTGGACGTGACCTTGTTGATATCGGCCGCGACGCCGCCGAGATCGCGACCCTGGACGCTCGCATAGACGTCAAACACCGGCTGGACGTTTGCCTGGTTCGAATTGGTGGGGACACTCCCCCGCTTGAACGTCGCGACATTGCTGAGGAGGCCGGGCACCGTCTGCCCGCTCGCGGCAAGCGAGGCCGACACCGGCGTGTTTCCCAGTGCGTTCAGCGAATTGGCCCTGTATTCGGGTGTCTGCACGGCCAGATAATACGGGATGCCCGACGTCGGATCGGTCCAGAAGTTCGGCGAGACCTGAGCCGACGAACTGAGGCTGACATTGATATTGGTCGCCACCGTGCTCGCGTTGAGCCCGAGCTGCGCGGCCCGCGTGCGGTCGATGTCGGCATAGAACGCCGGAGCATCGACTTCCTGCTGCAGATGCGCATCGACGACACCGGGGATCGCCGCGAGGCTCTTCTGCAGCTCCTTGGCCACGGCCAGATTGTTGGCGCCGTAGCCAACCGTGCGGACATCGATCTGCGCCGGAAGACCGAAGTTCAGGATCTGCGTCACGATGTCGGCCGCCTGGAAATAGAACGTGTCCTCCGGGAATGCCGCCGGCAGCACCTGGCGCAGTTTCCTGACGTAGTCCGCGGTCGGCTTGTGTCCGTCCTTGAGCGACACGAGAATGGTGCCGTCGTTCACACCGATCGTCGAGCCGTCGGTGAATGCGAGATTGTAGGGACGCGCCGGAAGCCCGATATTGTCGACGATCAGCGCCCGGTCCCGCTCCGGAATCACCTGGCGGATTTTGTCTTCGACCGCCTGAAAGATCGCTTCCGTCTTCTCGATGCGGGTGCCCGCGGGCGCGCGAACGTGGAGCTGGATCTGGCCGCCGTCGATCAGGGGATAGAAGTCCCTACCGACATAGACGAACATGATGGCCCCAAGAGCAAGCACCAGCACCGCGACGACCGGCACGACAACGCGACGCCGAAGCAACGTTAACAGCAAATCGGAATAGCCGTTGCGCAGGCGTTCGAATCCGCGGTCGAACATCGCCGAGGCGCGGCCGAAGATGCCCGACGGGCTTCCGCCCTCGCCATGGCGCCGTTCGCCCTTCAGCAGCAGGCCGATGGTGATCGGCGTCAGCGTTCGCGACAACGCATATGACGCCAACATCGCGAACACCACCGCCAGACCCAGCGGGGTGAAGAGGTATTTGGCCGGCCCTTCCAGAAAGACAACCGAGGTGAACACACAGCTGATGGCGAGCGTGGAGACGAGCGTCGGCACCGCGATTTCAGCCGCCCCGTGCAGCGTCGCATCAGGCAACGGCATGCCTTCCTCGGTCCAGAGCCGGTGCGTGTTCTCGATCGTCACCGTGGAATCGTCGACCAGGATACCGACCGCGAGTGCAAGCCCGCCGAGCGTCATCGTGTTCAAGGTCTCGCCGAGACAATACAGCACGACCAGCGAAGACAGCATCGCCAGCGGGATCGAGATCAAGACGACCAGTGTCGATCGCCACGATCCCAGAAACAGCAGGATCATCAGTGCCGTGAGGCCGGCCGCGATCGCGCCCTCGCGCAGCACGCCATCGACCGAATGGGTGACGAAGACCGACTGATCGAACAGCTCGTTGATCTTCAGCCCTGCAGGAGCCGACGCGCGAATCGAACTCAAGGCCTTCTTCACCCCGTTGACGACAGCGAGCGTCGAGGCATTTCCGTTCTTGATCACGCTGAGCAGGACGGCGCGATGACCGTCCTCGCGCACGATGTTCTGCTGGACCTGGGAGCCGTCCCGGACCTGGGCAACGTCCTTCAGGAAGATCGTGGCCCCGTTCACGAACTTGACCGGGATCATGTTGAGATCCTTGATCGAGGCTGGCGTGGCGTTGGTTCGAACGGTGTACTGGGTGTCGCCGATTTTCGTCGTCCCGGTGGGCAGCGTCAGATTTTGGGTGTTCACCGCATTGACGATGTCGAGCGGCGTCAATCCGCGCGACAGGAGCTTGTTCGGATCGATGTCGACCATGATCTGGCGGTACTTGCCGCCGGCAGGCGTGGGCAGCGTCACGCCCGGAACAGGCGCCAATTGCTGCCGGATACGGTAGATGCCGAAATCGTATAATTGCTGCTCGTTCAGACTATTGGACTCGAGGCTGAGCTGCAGCACCGGCACGCTCGATGCATTGAACTGCACGATGATTGGCGGCTGAATGCCCGGCGGCATCAGAGCGCGGATGGCGTTGGTTGCCGAGACGATCTGCGAGATTGCGAGGTCGAGATTCACGTCCGGCTGGAAGTAGATCTTCTGAACCGACAGGCCGTTGAGAGTTTGCGCCTCGATGTTCTTGATGCCGCTGACATTGGCGCTGATCGAATACTGGCTGTAGGTGCTGACGCGCTGCTCCATCTCGGGCGTCGACAGGCCGGTGTAGCTCCACACCACCGTGACGACGGGAATGCGGATCTCCGGAAAAATGTCCGTCGGCATCGACCAGATCGCGATGCCGCCGAGAAACAGGATCAACGCCGCAAGCACATAGAACGTGTGCGGAAACCGTAGCGCGAAGCGAACAATTCCCATGGTGGTTCTGCCTGAAGCAAGTTGCGCGGGATCATTGAACAGATGAGGACGGGAGAGCATCCGTTCAAATGAAAACGAATTCAGATGCTCCGCGGCAGGACAGACATCATTCGTACCGGCATCACCGCGTCTCGATCGCTCATGGAGCGGTGAGCTCCCGCGGCCGTGAGCCCGAGGCGCCGTCGGAGCGCTTGCGTGCCGCATCCTGCGCGGCAAGAATTGCGGCTCGCCTGACCTTGGCAAAGGCGCGGATCTCGATCTGCCGAACCCGCTCGCTGGAGATCGAAAGCTCGAAGCCGAGTTGGTCCAGCGTAACCGGGCATTCCGCCAGCCGCCTTGCCTCCAGAATATGACGCTCGCGCGCCGTGAGCATGCCCAGCGCAACGCGCAAGGCGTTGGTACGGCGCTCCGTCTGCTCATGATCGGCGAGCACCGTCTCCGCGTCGATCGCCTGATCGACCAGCAACGCTTCCCATTCGGTTCCCTGCTCGTCGTCGCCAACGCGCGCGTTCAGCGACATGTCACCGTTCAGGCGGGAATCCATCTCGATCACCTCACGCGCCGTGACGTCGAGCCTTTCCGCGATCGTCTCGGCGACATCGGGCGTGAGCGCCGCCATCGCGCCGCCCGCGGCTTTCCTCATCTCGCTACGGAGCTTGAAGAACAGCTTCTTCTGCGCTGCCGTCGTACCGATCCTGACCAGAGACCAGGAGCGCAGGATGTATTCGTGAACCGAGGCCTTGATCCACCAAACCGCATAGGTGGAGAACCGCGCACCGCGGCCGGGTTCGAAGCGTGACGCCGCGATGACGAGGCCGAGATTTGCCTCCGCAATCACATCGGCCAAGGGCAGACCGTACCCCTTGTAGCCGCGCGCCACCTTGGCTGCGAGCCGGAGATGGCTCGTGACGAGCGCGTTCACGGCACCGCGGTCCCGCGTCTCCTGCCAGCGGCGCGCAAGCTGCTGCTCGTGACCGGGCTCAAGCAGTTCATAGCGCTTGATGGCGGCGGAATAGGCGCTGAGGAAGGGGAGCGATGGGGCTCCGGCCGCGACAGCCATGGCACCATTCCTCGCGACTTCGTGGCTCTGCATCTGTCACTCCCACATACGAAACCGGCAAGCGGACTCTAGGAAGCCTCCGAAGGAGGAGGCCACTGAATTGAGCGTAACAAACCTGAATTCGCCTTCAGACATTCGGCATGTCACTCGGCATGTCATGGCATCGAGAACATCACGCATCATGAGGGGCATCACATCTGATTAACGGCTTCGAGAGTTGGGGTCCGGGACCGGCATGCGGCGGCTTTGCTCGCCCTCCCGGTCCAGGCAAGGATCTCGATCCGCCCGCCGGGAGCCGGACCGATGATCAATCGAAAGCCATGCAGCTTGACGATGGCAGCCACCAGGCTCAGTCCCAGCCCAACCCCCGGCGTGTTGCGCATCTTGTCGGAACGATAGAATCGCCGCAGCACCGCTTCGCGCTCCTGCGTGCTGATGCCGGGCCCGGTGTCACTTACGCGCACGAGTGCCGTGTCGTCTTCCGACACCAGTTCGAGCCTCACCTGGCCGCCGGGCGGCGTGAACTTGACGGCATTGTCCACGAGATTGGCCATCGCTTCGAACAACAGGTCCCGATCGCCCCACACCTGCACATTGCGATCGATGACGACGCCAAGCCCGATGCCCTTGTCTTCGGCGATGGGCTCATAGACGTCGCACACTTCGCGCAGGATCTCGTCGAGCGCAACGTTACCGAAACCGGCGGTGCGGCGGCTGTTCTCGATCTCGGTGAGGCGCAGCAAGGCGGTGACGATCGCGAGCGACTGATCGATTCCGGCCATTGCCTTGTCCGTGACCTCCTGGAGCTGCTCCAAAGTGGTCGCATGCGTTCGGCCGCGCTCCAGCGCCAGGCGTGCGCGCGTGAGCGGCGTCCTGAGATCATGGGCGATATCGTTGCCGACACCGGCAAGCGCGTTGATCATGGTCTCCATCTCGGCGAGCATGCCGTTGACGATCCTGGCCAGTCGCGCGAACGGATCGTCGGAATTGTCCTCCGGCAGCCGCTCGCGCAACTCCCCGGCCACGATCCGCTGTACCCGCTGGTTCACCTCCTCCACGCGTCTCTGGGCGCGAACACTCAGCCACGCTCCGGCCAGCAGACAGAGGCAGAACGCCGGCAGCAGGCCAAGCGCGAGCGCCTGCCCCACGACACTCGATATCTCGCGCGTCTCATCGACATTCCGTCCCATCACCAGGACATCGCCGTTCTCAAGACGCCTGCCCACGACCCTGATGACCGGTCCGTGGACCGCCGATTTCTCAATGAGGTCGAGCCGCACACCCTGCGCCGCTCCGCCGAGATCGAGTGCGCGCGGCAAGCTGTCGATGTTGCCGGCAAGCCGGGTGCCGGCACCATTGAAAAGTCCCGCGTACTGCACGCCTCTGGAATCCTGCTCGAGATGATCGGAGATCGCTCCGATGCGGCGCGCCGACGGCAAATCTGCGATGAAGTTAATCCGGGTCATGATCATGCGATCGGATCGTGCGATCAGATAGTCGTCGAGCTTCCAATAGGTGAACGCGAACAGCCCGACCACGAACAGTGCAAATGCGGCCGCCACCGCCAGGGCCCAGAGGAACGTGTTCGAACGGATGAACTGAATTTGGCGCATCGAACCGGCACTCGATATTCGTCCGAGATGTGCTCCGCGAGCCCCTGGGTTTCACGCCTCTATGCGCGCGAACGCAGAATGAAGCCGGAGCCGCGAACATTGTGGATGAGCTGCGTATCGCCGGGACCATCGACCTTGTGGCGCAGCCGGCCCATATGCACGTCGATCAGATTCGTCGTTGCCGGAACGAACTTGTAGTTCCAGACCTCTTCGAGCAGCATCGCGCGCGTGAGCAACTGATCGCTCCGGCGCATCATGTATTCGAGCAGGCGGAACTCACGCGGCAACAGGTCGATCTCGCGCTCGTCCCGTCGCGCGGTCCGCTCGATCAGGTCGAGTTCCAGCGGCCCGACATGCAACGTGGTCTCACGGCTGTCCATCGGACGGCGCAACAACGCCTCTATGCGTGCGACGAGCTCGATGATCGCGAACGGCTTGGTGAGATAGTCGTCTCCCCCCATACGCAATCCGCGCACCCGATCGTCCACGGCGCCGAGCGCACTCAGAACCAGCACCGGCGTCCCGACCCGATCCTTGCGCAGGGCCTCGATGACGGTCAGCCCGTCCATTCCGGGCAGCATGCGATCGACGATCATGGCATCCGGACACGCCGCGCGCGCCCGATCGAGACCGTCGACGCCGTCAGGGGCCCATTGGACCTCGAAACCGCGATCGGCGAGTTCGGCGACGATCACCTCGGCGGTTTCGGCATCATCTTCGATCAGAAGAATCCGCGTCATGATCCTGCTCCCACGTTCTGCGAGGCGTTTCGGCCTGCGGCGGAGGAGCACGGGCTCGGCGGTCCGGAGCGTCATGTTCAATGCCCGCCCGCTCTGAACGCGCGGCGCCGCGCCAGCCTGCCATAGGCCACTCGTTGTCTGACGAGATAGTCCTGCGGAGCATGGGGCACCACTAAATAGCGATTCAGGAAGCGCGCCGAGCCCGTCGCCAACAGGGCCAGCGCGATGGCCATACGTCTCGCTGTCGTCGTGATCATCTTCCGCCTCCATTCTGAACTGCGCTTTCATGAACATATGCCTGCGATGCGCTCCCCGTTACTCTCAAGGCAACGGATGTTGCGCATTCGCACGATCGTGCTTGCAGCGCCGCGCCGGGTCACAGGCCGTTGAAATCAGGTGAGCAATTCGTGCATTTGGACGACGCCCGGCCGTCCATACGTTGATGGTGAGCCGCTTGGTCGGCCTGATGTCATCAAAGGAGAAGCCGAAATGACCACTCTCAAACTCTTGTCGACGGGATTGATTGCAGCCGCCGTGCTCGGCGGACCCGTCATGGCGCGCGAGCACCATTCCGTCATGCGACAGCCGGCGATGACAACCGATACGGCCGCACCGGATGCGCCCTTCTATCAGCAGGGAGGCCGCGCCTGCGTTCCCGCGCCGCGCGTCGGCGCTTTCGCGACGGCGCCGTGGACCGGCAACAACGTGCCTTGCGAGCCCGGCACGGGCAGCTTCTGATCACGGCATTTCCTTGGCCGGCCGGGCGCCTCGGTCGGCCGCTCCTCATCGAACGACGGGGGCGGGCTGGAACATTCGGCCCGCCCCTTCTGTGAGCCGCGGCCCCCGCGGCAGGATCACCTTCCCTACCGGTGCGCCTCGTTCCTGAAGTCGAATTTAGTGGGATTGCCGCGCATCGCTCCTACCTCTCCTTTCATCACGAGCCTTGTCATCAGGAGCTTTTGGCGACGGCACGACGCGGAAGCGGACTGCATGGATGACCAGGCAGATCGACACGAAAGGAGTGTCCCATGAAACGAGCAATCATGATTTTGGCAACGGCGGCGCTTGCCTCGACCCTGGCCATCGGCGCGGCCGAGGCGCACGGCGGTGGCGGCGGCGGTGGCCACGGTGGTGGCTTTGGCGGCGGCGGCCACGCCAGTTTTGGCGGTGGTGGCTTTGGCGGCGGACATATGGGCTTCGGGGGCGGCGGCGCGCATTTCGGTGGCATGGCGCGTGATGGAGGCTTTGGCGGCGAACATCTCGGATTCGGCGGTCATGTCGGCAACGGCGGCATCGGCCTGCGCCAACATGCGTTCCACCGCTTTGGTCGCAATCGATCCGGATACGGATTCTACGGCGCCTATCCAGATTGCTACGATTGGTACGAGCTGCACCCCGACCAGCCGTTGCCGCTGAGCTGCAGCTAGTCTGCACACACGGCGCTCCGCCGCGGTCCAGACCTACCGCGAAGGTTGCGGCGCCCGCCCGCTCACGACTTGGCCGAGCCTGGCTCGGCCATTTGCGATGCTGGTTTGCCAGCAAGCTCTAGGAGGGGCGGAAGCCCGGAGGCATCGTTCGCCAGACTTTATCTTTGAGGCAATAGGCACGGGCGCCCTCGGGAATATCTTCGGCGGCGCCGCCCTCATGTTGCTCGTAAAGGAGCGCCGGGAACAGCCTCCCTTTGATCACCTTAATCATATCACCGCGTCGAATGTCCGCGCCGGCTGTTCCCGTCAAAACCGACATGATCCCTCGCGAAGCGCACGTAGCATGCCAAACGAGCTCGTCGACCGGACGGGCTTGCCTGAAGCTATCTCGAAGCAGAACATTCTTCCAATAACCCGAAAGGACTACTCCCTGATCGGGCTGCCCTTGCGGCCTGATGCCGAAGAGTCTGCGAGGATCCGGCTGCGGAGCGCGCGCAAGGCGGCTGGTTCTGAGGAGTTGCGTATCTCGAGTCCCGCGCCGCATTGCCCCCGAGACGACCCACTCGCTTCGCCGGATGGAAGCAGACCTCAGGTCCTAGCTCGTTTCTCGGCAGCAGCGGCCCCGCCAACGCGGTTACAATATAGCGGGGCCGCCTGCCCTGCGGACATCGGTGCTTAACCTGAGCCCGAAGGCCACCAGATTTTACCCCGAGCCGCCGGGAACGCGGACTGGTCGAAAGAGGCACCCATTTCGGAGCGCCCCGGTCTGTCAGACCAGCATCCTGCTTTCGACAGCACCTCTTTCTGAAGCGGAAGTGGCGCGAACGGACCGACTATTCGACGGTCACGGACTTCGCGAGATTCCGCGGCTGGTCCACGTCGGTCCCCATAATCGCGGCACTGTGATAGGCAAGGAGCTGTAGCGGCACCGCGAGAGCCAGCGGCGCCACGATCGGGGGCATATCCGGTAAGGCCAAGACCGAGCAACCACTGGACGCGGCGAGTGAAGCACCTCTCTCGTCGGTCAAGAGGATAATGCGGCCCCCGCGGGCGATCACCTCCTGCATGTTCGACATGGTCTTTTCGAACGTCGCGTCGTACGGCGCAATGACGATGACCGGCAAGCCCTTGTCGATTAGCGCGATCGGTCCATGTTTGAGCTCACCGGCCGCATAGCCCTCTGCGTGAATGTAAGTGACCTCCTTGAGCTTGAGGGCTCCCTCCAATGCCAGCGGATAATTGGTGCCCCGGCCTATGAATAGAGCGTCTCTGGCCCTGGCGATCTCACGCGCGAGCTCATGGACTTTCGGCTCCAGTTCGAGCGCGCGGGCCATATAGTCTGGAATCTCGGCAAGGGTCCGGACGAGCGAGCGCTCTTCTTCGGCCGAGAGCACACCGCGACTGCGACCGGCAGCGATTGCAATGCAGAGCAAGATTGCCAGCTGACAGGTGAACGCCTTTGTCGATGCGACCCCTATTTCCGGACCGGCCAATGTGGGCATTACGATGTGGCTCGAACGAGCCATCGTCGAGGTTTGCACGTTGACGACAGCGAGAACGCGCTGGCCGTGGGTCTTGGCGAACTCCAACGAAGCGAGCGTGTCGGCCGTTTCGCCGGACTGCGACACGAAAATCGCCAGATTGCCCGCGCCGAACGGAACATCGCGATAGCGGAACTCCGAAGCAATATCGATCTCGACCGGGAGCTTGGCGTAGCGCTCGAACCAGTACTTCGCAATCAGACCGGCGTAGAAGGAGGTCCCGCAAGCTACAATCGACACGCGATCGACTGTCCTGAGGTCCGCATCCACGCCTGCCGGCAACCTGATCGTCCCGTCGGGTGCGATATATTGCGCAAGCGTCTGCCCAACCACCTTCGGCTGTTCGTGAATCTCCTTCGCCATGAAGTGGCGGTGCTCGCCCTTGTGAACAATCACGGCGGCACCAGCGATTTTGGCCGACGTACGGCGCAGGCGCGCGCCGTTCACGTCGATAAACTCGATCTGCTCCCGGGTCACGACGGCGAGGTCGCCGTCCTCAAGGTAGGCGACAATGTCCGTCAGAGGCGCGAGCGCCATCGCATCCGACCCCAGGAACATTTCGCCGCAACCGTAGCCGACAGCAAGCGGCGAGCCCTTTCGGGCACCGATCAGGAGATTGTCGTGCCCCTCGAACAGGAAGGCGAGCGCGAACGTTCCGCTCAAGCGCGGGAGCACCTTACGCACCGCTGCGACCGGCTCGTATCCGTTCTTCCGCTCGCGGCTAACGAGATGCGCAACCACTTCGGAGTCGGTCTCGGTCGCAAAATGTGCACCGGCCGCTTTGAGATCATTGCGCAACTCTCGATGGTTCTCGATGATCCCATTGTGCACGATCGCCACACCATCAACCATGTGAGGATGCGCATTCGTCTCATCGGGACGGCCGTGCGTTGCCCAGCGGGTGTGACCAATTCCGATCCGCCCGGCAAGCGGCTCCGAGTCGAGCCGACTCTTGAGGTTCACGAGCTTTCCGACCGCACGACGTCGCGTCAGCGAACCGTCCTCGAGAGTAGCAATACCGGCTGAGTCATATCCGCGATATTCAAGCCGCTTCAGCGCATCCAAAAGAAGAGCAGAGGCTGGGCCCCGCCCGACGACACCAACAATTCCGCACATGGCCTCTCTCCGAGCAACTACCAACGGGCCCACCAAGCGCAACCACGATTGCGGGCAATCTCCTAACGCGACGGCATCGGCCTGGCCCCCTCACCTTTGGCCTGCCCTGCTGCGCATGCTTCGGCGAGACGCTCAAGCTAGCCGCCTCCCGGCCGCCCGCGCGCCTGTCGAATATCGTCGACAACATTGGCGAGTAGTATCGTGGGACGCGAATTCTAGCACGCGCAGCCGCCGATTGTATGATGATGACGGAGTAGACCTCATGCCCATAAGCTCCGCACTTGATCGCTACACCGACGCACGCATGACCAATCGTTCGGTTTGCCGCGGCCCGTTCGAGAGCTCGGCGACGATGCGATTGAGCTGATGAAGCGCCGGGATTTGCGCTGACCGGCGCAGATTGAACGCGAGATGCTCTTTCCGAAACATCGAAAACAGTGAGACTCCTGTAGAGTTCGTTGCCAGCGCGTAATCCACGACGAAGGCAGCAGCGATCTCGGTGAGGTCGCCCCGGTATCCCATCTCGTAAAGGCCGTTCAGTATTTCCTTCTCCGATCCCAGCCTCGCGACAAGCGGATCGACGCTCGAGAATGATCCATACGTGACAAACGTCCTGCGCCGCGCAATCTCCGTCGATCTCTGAAGATTCGGCTCGAGCGGATTATTCGCGATCTGTATCAGCCGATATGGTAGAGATTCATGGAGGTCGTCAATTCCGCCCTCGTTATTGCCCGCAATCGAAATTGCGCGGGCTTTCCCGTCCTGAACGATGCGCTCGACCGCTCGAATGATGTCTTCGCGAACGACCTCTTCGCGGGTGGGACGGTGGAGAGCAAGCACATCTACATAATCCGTGCGAAGTCGCCTCAGGCTATCCTCGATGCTCGTCCTGATCAGCTCGGCCGATAGCGGCACTTTGAAGGGCTTCGATTTCATTGCGGAGAGGCGCGGTCGGATCCCGGGAAACACCGCAAGAGCGGCGCGCGCGATCGGCTTCAGGATCCGCTTAACGGCGGAGGTATCACGCGGGCGCATCCCGACCTTTGTGCAGATATGGACGCTGCCGCGCTTGCTGGATACGAACTGGCCCAAAATAGACTCGGCCATCCCATCGCCATACGAAGGCGCCACGTCGTACCAGGTTATTCCGGCGTCGTATGCGCGCTCGAGCCCCTCGATCCCCCTGCGAGCCCCAACGCGCCCCCCGAGCGACGCGCAGCCGAAACCGATGCTCGATACATTCGCGCCGAGAGCATCAACACGGACCATCTTCATCGCAAGCACCCCTGACCACGCCGTTTGCGCTCAAGTCACCGACGTCGATCGTTCGACAGCGCGTACTCCAAGCCGACGGCCACGTCGGGCAAGCCCGCCGCCGAAACATCTCTGCAGGTTTGCCTGGCTTCATCTTCATGCAAATGGATGATGACGGGGTTCGCTCGGACATTACATACGCTACGCCCCTGGAATTTGAGACAGTGGCGGGGATGCACGGAGTAGTCCGTTCGAGCGGCTGCTGGCAGCTCGGCTCCGCCGCCATCGTCAGGTGTGCTCATTTGCGCAATCGAGATGCGGCGCGATTGAGAGTTAACTTTCTGCGATCGATGGCGCCTTCTTCGCCGTTCGAAACTCCATCTAACTTGGACAGCGAATGTCATCTCGCTCAGAACAAGTTGCCGACGACGTTCTGGTGACCGGAGCTGCTGGCTTCATCGGTTTTCATGTCGCCCGTCGGCTGCTCGACGAGGGACGCCGGGTCGTCGGATTGGACAACATCAACAGCTACTACGATCCCGCCTTGAAGCGCGCGCGTCTCGACATTCTGCGCCGCGATCCGCGTTTTTCCTTCGTGCAGATCGATCTTGGACATCGGTCGACGATGGCCGAGTTGTTCGCAAAACATCGTTTTGCGAGAGTGGTCCATTTGGCCGCTCAGGCCGGCGTCCGGCATTCGATCGATCAGCCGCACGCTTATGTCGACGCCAATCTTGAGGGGTTCCTCAACGTCCTCGAAGGCTGCAGGCATAACGCCTGTGGTCATTTGATCTACGCATCATCATCGTCCGTGTACGGCGCCAATGCCGAGTTGCCATTTTCGACCCGGCATAGGGCCGACCACCCCGTCAGCTTCTATGCCGCGACGAAGAAAGCCAACGAGCTGATGGCCCATTCTTACAGCCACCTGTACCGGCTCCCGGTCACCGGCTTACGATTCTTTACGATCTACGGCCCGTGGGGCCGGCCCGACATGGCGATATTCCTGTTCGCCGACGCGATCGTTAAAGGCAAGCCGATCAAGCTCTTCAACCATGGCAAGATGCGGCGCGACTTCACCTATGTCGACGACGTCACGCGCGTCATCTCGCGGCTGATCGAGCGCGCTCCGGAGGACAACGCCGATGCGGCGGGCGCACCGGCCAAGCTCTACAATGTAGGCAATAACCGCCCGGAAGCGCTGATGCACGTCCTCGAATTGATCGAGAAAGAGCTGGGACGAACCACGGCGAAGGAAATGCTGCCAATGCAGCCTGGGGATGTTCCGGAAACGTTTGCCGACGTTGGCGATCTCATGCGCGATACCGGCTTTTCGCCCTCCACCCCTATCGAAACCGGCATATCCAATTTCGTCCGCTGGTATCGCGACTACTACCGGATATGATTTTTCGAGATCATCTCCCCAAGGGTCAAACCGTCCGCTCCCGATCGATCGGAGTATCGGTTGCAACTTCTGCGCGGCGGTGATGGACGACCAGGCGGAACTTGCGAAGAAAAGAGCGCGGCCCCGGCGGGGGCATTGGGGATTCGCAGGGCCGGGGCCGCAACGCTGCGCCGAAGTGGGCTCCGTCGACGCAACATCATCGTAGTCCTCGAGAAGCAATTGTTCATTCTGAATTCGTGATCATAGAGATCAACGTCGGGGTACCCATCAATGATGATTGAGCCCTCCTAGAATAGCCGCTTGCTATGCGCGCCCCTGCGATGCGAAATCTTGACCGTGATGCGGGGGGCTCGCTGCAGTCATCGGAATGTTCGCGTTGTCCGGAGACATCCATGCCGCGGTATTTCTTTCATATCCACGACGGTCATTCAGTGCTCGACGATGTCGGACTTGATCTCCCCGACATTTCCGCGGCACGGACCACTGCGATCGAACTGAGCGGCGAGATCCTCAAGCACGACGTGATGGACCCACTCCTGCATTACATTTCCTGGCAGGTGGAAGTCAGCGACAGCCCCGAGCTTGGCGGCCGGTCGCTGTTCGTTCTTCAGTTCTCCATCGAGGGATAAGAGACCGAAAACGCAGCTTTGCCGGCGCTTGCGCAATCTGAAGGTGCAATAGTCGCTCGGCTGGGCTTCGGCGAAATGCCCGCATATCGCACTGCAAACAGTGCGAGATGATGTCTTAGCGTTCCCCGGGCACCGGATCCGATCCAGCATGCGCCGGTTTGTCCTGCGCCGAATTGGCGCGGTCATCCTGCGAGATGGCGAGGGCCGCAAGCGCAGTGCGATTGCCGATTTCAAGCTTCTGGAAAATGTTGTGGAGGTGAACCTTGATGGTGCCGTCCGCAATGTTGAGCCGGCGGCCGATTTCCTTGTTGGACAGGCCACGAGAGACCAGGCGCATGATCTGCCGCTCGCGCTCGGTGAGCACCGCGAGCGCACTTTCCGGATTCGGACTGTGCTCGCGAGGCGCGGCCTGATCGGTGGGCGACAACGGAACAACGGTCTGGCCGTTGGCAATGTCTCGCAAGCCCTGCACCACGGCTTGGCCTGTCATCTCCTTGAGAAGGACACTGTACCCGGCGGGGGCGCCCGCCAACACGAGATCATAGTCCTCGCTGGGCGCGAAGAACACAAACCGCGTTGGTCGGCTGTCCGAATGGCTGAGCGAATTGTTCATCAGCGCGGTCAGCTCCGGCATTGCCGCATCCATGATCGCTATGTCGGGCGCAAGCGTCAAAATTGCCTGGATGCAACTCGCAGCATCGCCGCAGGATGCAACGACCTCAAAATCGGATTCTGAACCGAGAACACTTGCGAGACCCTGCAAAACCATTGGGTGTCGGTCTGCAATCACTACAGTCGCACGACGCATCGGGCGCTCCCTAACCTGCCGCCCCCAAAATTCCCGCGATTGAAGCTACAGGCCCCCGCCCTTGCCGCTCCAACATCAATTGATCACCAACAAATAAACTTCGAGCAATTCCCTAAAGTATCATTTGGCGTAGCGGACCTATGAGGCAAATAACCGCACGAGTCTGTGATCGCAATATACATCAAGTTCGCCGGATCAAAGGGCCGTATGAACCCGGTGGTCTCGGCTCACAACCGCTGGAGAGCGGTCTTGCCACTTGGCAAGTTCGAAAGCATCGCGATGGAGCAAGGCTTTCGCGAACGGATTCACCCGCTCAGGGCGAACATTCAAAGGTTGAATCAGTATTCTCTTTCGCCCCCAAGTCAATCTCTGACGGCCGTTCACCAACAGCTTGGGGACCCATCGGCCTATAACCAAAGGTATATAGGCAAAATCGAAAGATCGAATCTAACCTTCAGCAATTATTAACTAAACGGCGCCCGGCTTCTGCAAATCAGAAAAACCGGGCTATGCAATGCTTTGTTCCTTTTCCTGCGTGTTTTTCATTCAAGTTGTGTCATTGCGTTGGTTGCGGAGGGTAAGATGAGGAGGCGGCAATCCTGCAAAGTTGTTTTGATCGGACGAAACATTTTGCTGCGAGAGGGAATTTCTCAAATACTGCATGCGGCAGATTTTCAAATTGCGGTGTCGGCCTCGAGCACCGATGAAGTTACAAGCACACTCCAGGCACATCAGCAGCTCCTGTTTGTGATTATCCACAGCACCGGCGAATTCGATGCAGCCATGAAGCACATCGGATTTGTAAGAGAGAACTATCCGGATGCGCGCGTAGCGATCGTTTCGGACCACTACCGGCCGGATGAGTTGATCGCGGCCTACAAGGCCGGCGCCAGCGGCTATTTCGTCGACGTCAATTCATGCGACGCTTTCATCAAGTCCATCGAACTCGTAACGATGGGCGAGACGGTGTTTCCACCGGCTTTCCTGTCATTCGTGCTCGATAGCGGTTTCGATCGCGAGCCTCAGCTTCAGCCAGTGATCGAAGAGCGATCAAATCTCCTCGTTGCTGCCGAAGAACGGATAGCACCTCATCTGTCACCGCGAGAGCGGGCGATTCTCTCCTATCTGATCGAGGGCAATTCCAACAAGTGCATTGCGCGAAAGATCGATATTGCCGAGGCCACCGTGAAGGTTCACGTCAAGGCGATCCTGCGCAAGATACGGGTCCAGAATAGGACGCAGGCCGCAATTTGGGGAATGAACAACGGATCACTGGTGCGGGTCTCGAATGGTCACGCGCTGCCGTTGTCAATCGATCGGGAACCTACGCTCAGCCTCGTCTCAAGCGACCGCGGACGTCACGAAATCGGCGCCGCAGAGCCGGACTAACCTGGCGGATCGGCCTGACGCCCATCAAGCCCTCGACAAATTCCGGGCGGCGCCTATACGCGCCGCCCGGCTAACCGCGCCGGACTGATCTATCGATCGAGAGGATCAGGACCTGCCCGTGGAGCGGCAACATTTCGTGGGGCGTCTCCTGCATTCAAATGATGCGCGCTGGGACCGAGCGGCTAGAACGCATCGTCGAACCAATAGTCCTGGTCCCCGCAGGAGCCTGGTGACCGGCAAGCATCGAACCTTGTATCGATCGCTTGCCCACCCGGATGATCCGAGCCCCCTGCTTGCCATGGAGCAAGATACGGATGTCTCCGTCCCTCTACACGCGAATTGGCCTGGCCGGCGCCGTGGCCGTCGTGCTTGCATTGGCGGGCATCGCCGCCGCACAGACGCTTGCAAAGACCAAGCTGACTACTGCCAGCAGCATGAACTTGCCCGACTATCTCGTTCCGGTCACCGATCCCGACACCGGCGCCACGATCGTCCGGATAACAACCCCGGGGCCCTTGGGCGCTGGCCTGGCCTGCCAACGAGCCTATTGCACCCACCGATATTCGAGCGCGCAGGCCTGGAACGCCGACCAGACTCTGCTTCTGATCGCCAACGGTTGTAACGGGCTCTGCTTTCTGGACGGACGGACATACGTTCCGCTGTTCCGCCGGCAGCGTGAAGACGAGTGCGAATGGCACCCGCGCGATCCCGAGCGCATGATATGCGTGATCGGGCGCAAGATCTCGCTCTGGACGCCGCGAACCAATGCCGAAGAGATCATGCTGATGGCCGAGGGCTATCGCGGCCTTCAGTTCGGACCGGGCAAGGGCAATCCCTCTCAGGATGGCCGGCGCATCGCCGTGCGAGGCACGCGCGCCGACGGCGTCGTCGTCGCATTCGCGTTTGACCTCGTGAGCCGACAGAAGTTTCCGGATATCGAAGTGGGGAAACTGCCCGGGCGAGACGGCGTTTGCGAGATATCTGCCCTGGGCAGCTACATCAGATGCAGCCGCTGGGTCGACGGAAAGGATGAGGCATTCATCTATACCGTCGCAGGCGATCTGGTGCAGAGCTGGACCGAACATCATCGTCCGAGTCATGGCGACATGGCCGTGGACACAGACGGACGCGAGGTATACGTCGGAATCAGCAAAGCTGATCCCGACATATACCAGGTGATCAAGCGCCGGCTGGATGACGGCGTGGTTACCGCCCTTGCTCCGCGTGGAGAGGCCTCGCATGCGTCCACGCGCGCGATCCACTGGCCCGGCTGGGTGATTCTAAGCTATGGCGGCGATCCAGCCGAGATCGCCCAGCTACCAAAGTTTGCGCCCTTCGCTCGGGAAGTCATTGCTCTGCGAATTGACGGCAGTGGCGAATTCCGACGCATCGCGTACACACGCAACGTCCCGCACGACTACTGGAGCGAGACTCACGGCTCGCCGTCGCCCGACGGTTCCCAGGTGATCTGGTCGAGCAATTGGGGGGTAGCGGGCGGCCCCGTGTTCGACTTCGTAACACGTCTCGATGCCCCCGATCGGACCAGCGCCCTGTCCCGATAATGATCGGCGGCGGCTCCGTCAGGCGTGACCCACACGAGCTAGTGAGCCCGCTGCCGATGTACGCGCTCGCGCCCGGATCGCCTTGTTGGCTGCCTTGATAACCGAGGGACGCAGGATCTGGAGCGCGTCCCGGATCGTCGCCCCCCAGGACTGGTGGCGAAATCTTCCGCGCAATCTTGCAACCCGCAATGCACGCACGACCGTTTCGGGATCCGGAAGCCCTTGCTTGTCCTCGACCAGGCTCCAGGTCAGATTCTTGAGATCAAGGGTCTCCTCATCGATCTGAGAGAACGATTTGGAAGCGGTAATGTTCGCGTGGTCCGTCATATCGTAGAAGATCAAGCCGTCGTCGATCGCCACCATGTCGCCATGACAGGCGAGGTCGACGAAGAACAGCTGGTCCACTCCCCACCGGATCGACTTGTAGTTTCGCATCAGACAACCCGCCTGGATGACCTCGCTGTTGATCAGCAGGGTCGACGGAACAATTCCCAGCACCCGGGTCTTGCCGACCAAATAGAGATCCGTCAGGCACTGCTGGCTCGAATACAGCGTGACCTGCCCTCCCCGGCGGTATTTTATGCCTTCATCCTGAACGAGATGAGATGTGGAGGTCATGAACGCAGCGGTGGGGTACGTCCTCGCCAATTCCGCAAAAGTCTCGAGCGATCCCGGCACCAGCCAGTCGTCGTCATGCAACACTTTGATCCAATGACCGCGGCATGCGAGCATTGCGCTGTTCGTATTCTCAACCTGGCCCCGTCCCCGGTGGTTCTGGACAATTCGAATACGGGAATCGCTCCGAGCGTATTCAGACAGAATGCTCCAACTGACGCCTTTGGGACCTTCGTCGTCGCTGATCACCATTTCCCAGTCGGCGTAGTTCTGCTGCAGCACGCTTTCAATCGTACGGCGTATCATATCCGGTCGACGGAAGGTTGGTATGGCCACCGAAATCATGGGGCGGGCGTCCGGATCTCGAATGCCCTCCGACCCGTCGTGCTGCAACAGGTTCATCGCTTTTCCCTCAAGCTCAGTTCATGTCATTCAAGCAGTCGACCCTGACGAACCCGCGATCCGCTCCGCAGAAAACCGACCTCATCGCGTTGCACCGTGTCCTTCTTGACAAGCAGTGAACGTCAAGACCGACCGAATTACACACGACGAACGCTAGGTAGCGGCATGGGACTGGTCATCCTTCATTCGCATGACGATGATCATCCCCAGACGCGAGGTCTCGAAGCGGTCAGCTAGGTCGGCAAGATCACGGCGGGACCGGGAGATCCAGAATCGAACGATCGATACCATCATGCAAATGAAGGATGGCCGGGCGCTCCGGTCAGCCTAGGCTCTGCCGAGCAGCTAACCGCTAGAGATGGGTGGCCCCTTGCACAAATTGCATCAACTGCTCGCTCGAATTCAAGAGGAGCCCGACAAGGCTCGATTCCTGCTATCGCGCGGACTGTGGGTGAGCGGACTGTGCCGCTTTATCACCTTCGGCTTTCCTGCCGGATACAGAATGCGTTTCTATCCCAGCTCCATGTCCGCAGGACTCTGGCGCAACCGGAACCTTCGCGCCGAAGACGCCGACTTCGTCGGATCTTACCTGCAGCCCGGAGAAACCTTCGTCGATGTCGGCGCAAATGTCGGACAGTTGAGCCTCGCGGCCGCTATGCGCGTTGCCCGGTCCGGACGAGTCATCGCTATCGAAGCACATCCGCGCATCTGCAAATACCTGCTGGGCAACATTCGCCTGAACGGATTGACCGTCGAGGTCCACAACACGGCGATCGGCAGCACGGAAGGCGAGCTCGTCTTCACGGACTTTCGGAGTGACGACATGAACTTCGCATGCGCTACTCCTCCGGCCGGCATCGCGGCGCTCCGAGTTCCAGTACGAACGCTCGATTCGATCGTCGGAAATCGGGCGATCGATCTCCTGAAGGTCGATGTCGAAGGGTTCGAAGTCGATCTTCTCAAGGGCGCCGCCCAGACCATTTCCAATTGCCGATGTCTGTACATAGAGGATTCTGAGCTCAACCTTCGGCGGGCCGGCACCTCGCGTGCGGAGCTGTATGACCGACTGACCGATCACGGGTTTGAGCTCTTCCATCTCAGGGCGGGACGACTGGAGCCGGCGTCTCCTGACGTACCCGGACCGGACGACGATAACCTTATCGCCGTCAGACCATCCGCCTTGTCGGATTTGCTCGCGCGGACCGGCCTTCGGCTTGCACAGCTCACGTCCCCATCGCCTGTAGATCGGCGTCTCCCGTCGGCGCGGCTTGCGTGAGCATCCATCATCCGCCCACAAGCCACGCGCATCACAGCTGGGTTCCGGCCCCACGATCGGGCTCCATGCGTCGTCTATTCCGCAAGCACGAGCTGTTCATGCAAACTCTCCTTCGATTCCGCGACACTTCAGTCAGCGTCATGCGAACGAATGATGGCGCGCACCCCTCTCCATCCTACGATCGAATCGAAATAGATCGCACCGTCGTCGCGACGATCTTGCCGTTTTTGAAATGAATTCTGGACCGAGGAAGTTCTTCATGGCCGCGAAACCGGCGACCGGTCCGACGCGGACAAGGGCTCTTGTTCGTGCAGCGGCGGGCGTCTCCGCCCTCGCACTCACCGGCCAGCTCATGCTCGTAGCGGCCATTCCCATCCTTACCCGGCTCTATTCGCCGGAGGATTTTGGAATATTCACGATCTATCTCTCAATCGTAAACATCGTCGGCGCGATAGCCGGACTTCGCTTCAGTACGTCTCTGTATGTGGTTGAGGACAGAGCTCACGCGCTGGTCGCGCTCAAGCTCACGCTCGTGGCGGTCTGCTTTACGACCTCTGTTGTGCTAACCGCGGGATACCTGCTGTCGGACGTGGTGCCAGCACGACTGCAACATCTTACCTACCTCGTACCCATCGGGATGGCTGCGGTCGGCGTTGCCGACGCAATGAACTGCTGGTGCTTGCGCTTCAATCATATGCGTGACTTCGGCATGGGCCGCCTGATCCTGCCGGCGTCGATGGCAGTGCTCCAGGTGAGCTTCGGCCTCGCGCACCTCGGGGACGGCGCAATGATCCAAGCCCACATCCTGAGCCAGGCTGTGTTGATCGCATTTCTCTGCGTCCGGCTCCTGAAATGGGAGGACATCCGCCGCATCGCGCAAGCCCCGTGGGGTTCGGTCGCGGCGACGGCGCGGCGAGAGTACAAATTTCCCCTGTTCGAGCTGCCCTCGGCCCTTGCGGGATTCGCGATCATCAATCTCCCCGCAATCTTCATAGGCTCGCTATTCGGTACCGCATTCGCCGGGCATTTTGGCGTCGCCGCCCGTCTCGTGACCGGTCCGGTCACCCTGATCGCCTTGCCGCTCAGCAATGTCTTCGTCGCCGAGGCCAGCAAAGACTTCGACCGTCATCATCTGCTCGGCACCGCATGCGGCCTGTTGGTCGTTGCGGCCGGCCTGATCGTTCTGCCGGTGCTCGGCCTTGGATTTATCTCCCCCTACGTCGTCGTTCCGCTGCTCGGAGAATCCTGGATACCTACGGGTCAGATCATGGGCGCCCTAGCGCTCATGTGCGCCGCACAAGCCTTGTCGACGCCCATTCAGGAAGTTCCGACTCTTTTTCGCCGTCAGGAACTGCGTCTGCTGGTTGATCTGGTGCGGGCCGTGTTCGTATTTGGCCCGCTTCTCATCGGTGCTCACCTCGGCCTCGACCCGTTGCAGGTGATCTACATGATGGCCGCCGGAGGAGCTACCGGCTACGCCCTGGGAATTATCGTGGCGCTGTTTCTCTTGAATGGGCCTGGCGGCGCGCGGACGTCGGGCGCACCGATCAATGGGCCTGTGTGACCCAGAGGGTCGAAAGAGCACGCCCCGAACTTCGCGTCCGCTCGAGGAGGCGGCACATGGACGACAGACGCGCTGGAGCGAAGATAACCAATTTCCTGGGCGCGACCATGTGCTTCATGCAAATGAATGATGAGAGGATTTTCAACGTCTTCATACTCCAATTTTGGAGCTCGGTCAGTCGGTTGCATGCCAATGAAGCTACGGCCATTGATTGATACAGGCGAGGATTTGGCTTCTCCGCCCTCGTGCATTGTGGCGGCGGCGCCGCCCGTGCTTTTCCTACTGCCCGGCTCACTTGGTTATGGAGCCAGCCTCGCCGCCCTGACAGCCTCAATCCGCGAAATTGCACATGTCGTTCCGATCCGCTACCCGGATCTCGGCAAGATATTGCAGGGTCAGGACAGCGTTTGCGATATGGCTGCTGCTGCCGTGGAGCAGATCAATCGCATCCAGCCGCGCGGCCACATCAGACTTCTCGGTCATTCCCTCGGTGGGGCGGTCGCCTTCGAGGTCGCGACGCGAATGTTTGCCGCCGGCCGCTCGGTGAAGTTCTTCGGAATTCTCGACACCAGCCTCATGGGCGAGCGCAGTTCTGCATGGGAGACGTTGACCCGCACGATCCGTCGAATCCGCAACAACCGGGTCACCGCGCCCCGGATGGTCTGCCGGGCCCTCGCCAAGGCAACCGTTGCGATCGGCCATGAAGCTAACCTGGCCCGGATGCTCGATCGCCGCGCGAGGGGGCAGTTCGATCTCACGTCGTTCAGGCTCAAGCAGGAATTGCAGGAAGTCTTGCGCGCGAAGGCCTACTTCCGCTGGTTGGCGGAGCCGAAATCGATGCTGCCGTTCTCCGCCGTTCTGTTCCGATGCCAGCGAAAGAAGATGCCGCAAACTCTGGGATGGGATCGTGCGTTTGCCCAGATCGATGTCGTCCCAAGCGCAGGCACTCACACCGATCTGGTCATGCCGCCTTACCTCGCGATGAACTTGCACCTCGTCCAGAAGGCGCTGTCGCAAACCTACTCACCGGCCGAGTTTCCCCAGAGAGAGGCGGATTGTTCAAGTGACCTTGCAAGCAGCCCACAGCCAAACCGAACCCGCGTTCAGTAAAGACGCCCTGGTCCTGGATGCGCCATTGGAGGTCGCGCGCATCGTCGCGTTCTTGCGCGACCGTGTCCTTGGCGTGCTTGGCCGACGCGGAGCCATCGTCGGACTGTCCGGCGGCATCGACAGCTCCGTGGTCGCAGCGCTCTGTGCGCGCGCATTTGGAAATACGAAGGTCCTCGGTCTGCTGATGCCCGAGCGCGATTCGTCGTCCGATTCGCTGAGGCTCGGCCGGGTCGTTGCTACGCAACTGCGCCTCACGACGGTTGTCGAAGACATAGCACCGGCGCTCGAAGCATTGGGCGCATACCGCCGGCAGCGAGAGGCGATCCAAGCCGTCGTACCCGAATACGGAGCCGACTGGAAATGCAAGCTGGTACTCAGCTCGGGCTCGGAGAGCGCCGGCATCAACATCACCCGTCTGACCGTACAAGACCCGGACGGCGAAACCTCCACCGTACGTCTTCCGCCCGAGGTCTACCTGCAGATCGTTGCTGCAACCAACTACAAGCAACGGGTCCGCAAGATGACCGAGTACTATCACGCGGACCGTCTGAAATATGCCGTGATAGGTACGCCAAACCGGCTCGAGCACGATCAGGGCTTCTTCGTGAAGCAGGGTGACGGGGACGCGGACGTCATGCCGATTGCGCATCTCTACAAGAGCCAGGTCTACCAACTGGCCGAATACCTTGGCATCGACGACGAGATCAGGCGACGGCCGCCGACGTCTGACACGTTCTCGCTGCCGCAGAGCCAGGAGGAGTTCTATTTCGCTGCCCCCTATCGATTGACTGATGTTTGCATGTACGCGGTCAACCACGGCATTTCCGCCGACAACGTGGCCGAGGCCGTAGGTCTGGCGACAGCGCAGGTGCAGAAGGTCTTCAAGGACATCACTTCCAAGCGTCGGGCGACGCGCTATCTTCACAGCCCGCCTCTACTCGTTGATGCGGTAATCGAGGACTAGACGGCATGTGCGGCATCGCCGGCATCGTGGCGCTGAGTGCGAACGCTCCGAGTCCTTCGCGGAGAGCGCTGTTGCGGATGACCGGGGCGCTTGCACATCGCGGGCCAGACGAGCGAGGCCTCTACCGGGACCAACGCGCGGGCCTGGCGCACGCCCGGCTCTCGATCATCGACATAGCGGGCGGACAACAGCCTCTCTCCGATCCCGGCGGGCCCGCCTGGATCGTGTTCAACGGCGAGATCTTCAACTATGTCGAGCTGCGCGAGCAGCTGATCTCGCTCGGCCATCGCTTCCGCACCCGCAGCGACACGGAGGTCGTGATTCAGGCCTATCGCGCCTGGGGCGAGGCAGCATTCGAACGGATGAACGGCCAATGGGCCCTTGCCATCTGGGACGCCTCCGCCGGCCGCCTCGTCTTGTCCCGTGACCGGACCGGAATCTGTCCGCTCTATATCTGCAACCATCAAGGCCAACTCTACTTCGCCAGTGAGATCAAGGCCATCTTCGCGGCAGATCCGGCAATCCCTCGGGCATTCGATCCAGCAGGCATCGACCAGACCTTTACCTTCTGGAGCACCGTGCCGCCGCAAAGCGTGTTTCAGGGGATCACGGAAATTGAACCGGGACACGTCCGCAGTTACGTGCGCGGCGCGGTCCGGGACCGCGCATTCTGGACTCCGTGCTATGCGACCCGGTCCGACGACCATCGCGTTTCGTCCGCCGGCTGCAATGACGATGTGATCGATTCTGTGCGTAGTGCACTGGAGGCGGCTACGGCGCTCCGAATGGTGCGGTCCGACGTCCCCGTGGGAAGCTATCTCTCCGGTGGTCTCGACAGTTCGCTTGTTGCGGCATTGGGGAGCCGGTTTGCGGGCAGGCGCTTCCAGACGTTTTCCGTGCGCTTTTCCGACGCTGAATATGACGAGACCTCCTATCAACGCCTAATGGCACGCACGATTGCGAGCGAGCACCACGAGCTCATGGTCTCGCGGCAGGATATCGCCGAGGTATTTCCCAAGGTCATCTACCACACTGAGCGGCCAATCCTGCGGACCGCCCCTGCACCGCTGTTCCTGCTCTCGAAGCTCGTACGCGAGCGCGGCATCAAGGTCGTGCTGACCGGCGAAGGCGCAGATGAAATGTTCGCCGGCTACGATGTGTTTCGGGAAGGCAAGATCCGCCGTTTCTGGGGCCGCCAGCCGGCCTCAACGCGGCGCGCCGCCCTCCTGAGCCGGCTCTATCCCTACATCTCTCGATCGCCGGTCCACATGCAGGCCATCGCGCTAAAGTTCTTCGGACACGGCATTTCTGCCCCGGATGCGCCCGGCTTCGCTCACTCTCCGCGTTGGCGCAGCACCAGCGCGATCAAGCGCCTGTTCTCCGCAGACATGCGCGCGGCGACTTCGCGAGCCGACCCGGTGACCGAATTGCTCGATCGTCTGCCGCCGGATTTTTCCCGCTGGACGCCGCTTGCACAAGATCAGTACCTCGAGACCAAGACGCTCCTGGCCGGCTACCTGCTCTCCTCCCAGGGAGACCGGATGCTGATGGCGCACTCGGTCGAAGGACGCTTTCCATTCCTTGACGACGACGTCGTCGAGCTCGCGAACTCCCTTCCCGACGCCTGCAAACTTCGCATCCTCGACGAGAAGCACGTCCTTAAGCGTGTAACACAGTCGCAGGTTCCACCAGAGATCGTCACACGCAAGAAGCAGCCCTACCGGACCCCCAATGCGCTCTGCTTCGTCGACAGGGATGCCCCCCCTTATGTCGACGAAGCTCTTTCAAGTGCAAGCGTCCGCGCCGCCAACATCTTCGACCCGGTGGCGGTCGAGCGGCTGCGCACCAAATGCCAAGCCCATGCGCACGCCGGCGATGGCGACCTGTCCAATTTCGACAACATGGCGCTCGTCGGCGTCCTGTCCACTCAGCTCCTGTTCCAGCAGTTCGTCGCGGACCGGCAGGAAGCACCGCACCGTCTCGAGCTCAGCGTGGACGTCGACCACCAGGACGTACCGGGAGTTTACGCATGATCAACGATCCTGTGCCGCTCCTGCACGATTACCTGATCCACGCGGCCCATCAAGACGGCGCGAAGGTCGCGCTCGTCTGCGACGGTCATCGGGTCACCTACGACCAGCTCGAGGCGTGGTCGAATGCGGTCGCGCACCACCTGGTCGAGGCCGGCGTCGAGCGCGGCGATCGTGTGATGATCTTTGCCGACAACACCGTCGAGGCAGCCGTCAGTTTCTGGGCCGTCCTCAAGGCCAACGCGATCGTATGCCTCATCAATCCTCTCACGAAACCCGACAAGCTCGGCTATCTCCTCAACGACTGCCAGCCGACTGCGCTCATTACGCAAACGCGCCTTTACGCAACGTTCCGCGAACCTGCACGACATTGCCCGTCCTTGCGCCGCGTAATCGTGTCCGGCCCTATCGACGACGCCGATTTGAACGCGCTGCCGCATGCCGTGCGATGGAACACTGTAACGGCCACCGAGCACGACGCAGCACCCGCGCGCCGCTGCATCGATATCGATCTCGCCGCCATTGTCTACACCTCGGGCTCGACCGGCGAGCCCAAAGGGGTGATGCTGACGCACCGGAACATGATGACGGCGTGTACGTCGGTTTCGTCGTATCTCGACGTCCGTGACGATGAGGTCATCCTCAACGCTCTGCCACTCGCCTTCGACTACGGCCTGTATCAGATGATCATGGCCGTACGCGCCGGAGCACGCCTTGTTCTCGAACGCTCGTTTGCTTTCCCCGCCGAGACGCTTCGGCGTATTGCAGAAGAGAGAGTGACGGGTTTTCCCGGCGTGCCGACGATGTTCTCGACTCTGCTGCAGCTTGAGTCGTTGAAGAGTTACGATCTATCCAGCATTCGCTACGTGACGAGCACCGGTGCCGCACTGCCGGTCCGGCACCTGGGGCAGCTGAGACACACGTTCCCCGGCGCCCGCATCTACTCCATGTACGGTCTTACCGAATGCAAACGCTGCACCTACCTGCCGCCGGAGGATCTCGATCGGAAGCCGTCGAGCGTAGGAATTGCCATCCCGAATACCGAAATGTGGATCGTCGACGAGCGTGATCAACGGGTCGGCGCCGGCATCGCCGGACAGCTGGTGATCCGCGGTGCGACCGTCATGAAGGGCTATTGGCGAAAGCCCGAAGCTACTGCGAAGAAACTCAAGCCCGGACCGCTTCCCGGCGAGCAGGTGCTTTACACCGGCGACTACTGTCAGATGGACGCCGACGGATATCTGTACTTCGTCAGCCGGAGCGACGAGGTCATCAAATCACGCGGCGAGAAGGTCGCGCCCAAGGAGGTGGAGAGCGCTTTGCTGGACATTCCCGGCATAAGGGAAGCGGCAGTCGTCGGCGTTCCCGATGATCTGCTCGGCCACGCGATCAAGGCATTCGTGGTCATCGACCAGGTGCGGCCGATCGACGCCAAGCAGATCCAGCGCGAATGTCACAAGCGCCTCGAGAGCTTCATGGTCCCCAAGTACGTCGTTATCGTGCCGGAACTGGCCCGCACGGATACGGGCAAGATCAACAAGAGAGAGCTCATCACGGGATAGCTTGTGGACGACCAATCGACGCACCCGCTTTCATGGAGCACCAACGCAATGACACTGGTCTTGGCACCCGACCGCTGCAAGGAGCAGATCCGCGCTTTTCTGACATCGAATTTCTACATCAGCGACATCGCGGCGCTGAACGACGACGCTTCCCTGCTCGACCAGGGGATCATCGATTCGACTGGAGTGCTCGAGGTGGTCGGGTTCATCGAGACGACTTTCGGCATCGCCGTCGACGACAATGAGATCCTGCCCGAGAATCTCGATTCAATTCGGGGCATGGCACGTTACATCGCCAGCAAGGTTAACTTGGCCGCCGATACCTGACGGACCGGCGCGTTCGGCAAGCAGAGGAAACGAGCTGTCCTGTGACTCGATCGCGGCTTGGCGCCCCGGGGGTTCACCCGGCCGCCGAGTGCGGCGTTTTTTCGCCCTTCGCGAACCCTTCCGCATTAGCCCCTTGGCCAAGGCGGATCCCGTGTCTTCCGGAGAGGTACGCCTCGGCTGCACGACTGCGTGGACAACCCGCCGGCATTCCTCCGCCGTCCGATTCCAACGCTCTCATGCAAACGAACGAAGACGCAGGCATGGTTTGCTCCTACCTTTTTCCTTGAGAAGCATATCTCGTTTTTTTTGAAGCGTATTTTTTTGAGTACATGGAGGTTCAGATGAAAGCGGTAGTTCAGTGCGGCGGCAGAGGAACTCGACTTCGTCCACATACGTCCATTTTGCCAAAACCCCTCATGCCAATCGGCGCCCGTCCCGTCCTCGAGCTCGTTCTCAAATGGTTGAGACGGAACGGGATCGGAGAGGTCTTCGTCACCACCGGTTATCTGGGCCATCTGATCCGCAGCGTCTGTGGTGACGGCAGCCAGTGGAACATGCAGATCACGTATACGCAGGAGCTCGAGCCGCTCGGCACGATCGGCCCGCTGTCATTGCTGCGAGAACAGCTCAACGAGCCGTTCCTGGTCCTCAACGGTGACGTCCTGACAGACCTGAACCTGAACCAGCTGATCCACAATCACCGAAAATCCGACGCCAACATCACCATCGGAACCTCCGTTCGGAGCACGAAGATGGACTTCGGTGTGATTGATGAAATCGATGGACGCGTGACCGGATTTCGCGAGAAGCCGGAGCTGACGAACCTCGTCAGCATGGGAATCTACTGCATGAATCCGGTCGTCCTCGAGCGCATTCCATCGGGCGTCCCCTTCGGATTCGACGACCTGATGTTCCAGATGCTCGAGGAAGAAGCCCGCGTCAACGTCTTCAAGCATACTGGCCTGTGGCTCGACATTGGCCGGGTCGAGGACTTCCTGAAAGCCCAGGACATTGCGTGGGACGAGCAATCGACTGCATTCGCAACTGCGGCTGCGTGACGCAGCGTCACCCTTCGCATGGGGAATGAACGGGAAGAGGAACACATGCTGTTGGTATCAGAACCGGCCCTGGGAATTGACGAAAAGGAAGCTCTTGTTGCCGCGATCGATAGCGGCTGGATCACCATGGGGGACCGCGTACGGGAGTTCGAGCAGACGTTTGCACGCATGCATGGCGCCGAGGACTCGATTGCAGTCGGATCATGCACGGCCGCACTTCACCTCATCCTGCATGCGCTCGGAGTCGGCCCCGGCGACGAAGTCCTCGTTCCATCTCTCACGTTCGTTGCCACGGCCAATGCCGTGCTCTACGTCGGAGCACGGCCCGTGTTCGTCGATGTCCAATCCGGGGCAGTTCCCCTGATGTCCGCGGCCGATGCGCTCCGCAAGTGCACTTCGCGGACGAAAGCGGTGATCCTCATGCATTTTGGGGGCTACCTCGCTGATCGAGACGAGTGGCAGGCCTTCGCTCGCAGCAAGGGTCTGCTCCTGATCGAGGACGCCGCGCATGCACCCGGCGTCAAGGGGGTCGGCACGTTTGGCGATGCAGCCGCGTTCTCCTTCTACGGCAACAAGAACATGACGACTGCTGAAGGCGGCGCAATCATAACGCGTCACCGGATATTGAACGACATGATCAAGCGCGCCAGGTCGCATGGCATGACCACCAACACGCGCCAGCGCCTCGTCAGCCGCAGCCCCGAATACGACGTGACGCTTCTTGGATTCAACTACCGCATGGACGAGTTGCGCGCCGCGGTCGGCCTGGTGCAGCTGCGTAAATTGGCAGGTTGGAACGACGCCAGGCGGCATCTGTCGCTGCACTATCGGCGGCGGCTCGCCGAGCGTTGCCCTTCGGTCCTGGTGCCATTCAACGCGTCGTGGGTATCGGCCCACCATCTCATGCCGGTTCTTCTCCCCGCGGCAAGCGCGCGGCAGCCCCTGATCGAGCAGCTCAGCAAGCGCGGCGTTCAGACGACCATTCACTATCCGCCGGTGCATCGGTTGACGTTCTACCAGGACCAGTATCCGGGCATCAGCCTCCCCAACACTGAGGATTTTTGCGGACGTGAGCTCACCTTGCCGCTCCATCCCGCGATGACTCCCGCCGACGTCGATCACGTGGCAGACAGCCTCGCGGATGGACTTCGGGCAACCTGTCCCGCGGAGGTCGAACAGGCATGAGCGAAACGGTCAATGCGGGATGCGCTGGGCCGGCAGCTCCGGCCGTGCGTTTGCGGCGCGTCATCGATGTCCTCGGTGCCGGGACGGCCATATTCGTCTCGCTGCCGATCCTGTTGGTCATTGCGCTTGCAGTCTGGATCGAAGGCGGGCGACCGATACTGTATTCGCAACTCCGTCTCGGGCTGAACGGGGCGCCGTTCCGCATGTACAAGTTCCGGAAGTTCAGAGCCGATTGCGACGATCGCGGAAGTCCGCTCACGATGGTGAACGACAACCGCATGACGACGATCGGCGGGCTGCTGGCTGCATTCAAGCTGGATGAGCTACCGCAGCTCTGGAACATCCTGCGGGGTGACATGTCTTTCGTCGGCCCGCGACCCGAGACGCTCGTATTTGCCGACTGTTTCAGGAACGGATTCGAAAAGATCCTGGAACACCGGCCAGGCCTCGTCGGGCCGTGCCAGGTTCTCTTCCGGCATGAAAATGAGCTGTTCCCGCCGGACGGCAATGTGGCGGATTTCTATCGGGAGGTTCTGTTTCCCGCCAAGGCGAAGATCGACCTGGCATATTATTCCAATCGAACCGTCACGTCCGATCTCCGGTGGATCGTTCAGGCCGGCTGGATCGCCGTGGGGGAGCCGCTTCTCAACCGCATGCGAAGACCCCGACCGGAGAGCCAGAGCGGCATAGCGCCAACTGGCGGATCTGTCGGTGCGAACTTATTTCAAAAGTAGACGGGTGATCAAATGGCGACTGAAAAGCGAACTGTGCTTCTGGTAGGTGGTGCTGGTTACGTGGGCTCAGTGATCACGGGCCATCTTCTGAGAAAGGGTTGGCACGTCCGTTGCCTGGATCAGCTCATCTACAAGAACGAGAGCTGTGCCTGGCCTTATCTGAGCGTTCCGCAATACGAGTTCATGCAAGGCGATATTCGCGATCCCCGTTTCGCCAATCAAGCATTGAAGGGTGTGGATGACGTCGTTATCCTCGCCGGGCTCGTCGGCGATCCGATCACGAGCAAGTACCCCGATGAAAGTCACGCCATCAATCGCAATGGCGTCGCGTCCTTCATCGACGCGATGCAACACCATCCGGTCGATCGGCTGATCTTCGTGTCCACCTGCTCGAACTATGGGCTAGTGGAAGTAGACACGGCCGTCGACGAGAATTACCCGCTCGCACCACTCTCCCTTTACGCCAAGCACAAGGTGGAGATGGAGCAGAAGATCCTCGGTCTCAAGGGAAAGGCTGGATTCCATCCAACGGTTCTCCGCTTTGCGACGGCCTTTGGTCTTTCCTCGCGAATGCGCTTCGATCTCACGGTGAACGAATTTGTGCGTGAACTGCACCTGGGAAAAGAACTGCTGGTATTCGATCCCAACACCTGGCGTCCTTACTGCCATGTTCGTGATTTTGCCCGCGCGATCGAGGAAGTGCTCCGCGCGCCCACCAGCAAGGTCGCCTTCGAAGTCTTCAATGTGGGCTGCGAGGAAAACAACTTCACCAAGCTGATGGTCGTTGAGGAGATCATGCGGCACATTCCGCGATCGAAGGTGACCTATCAGGAGCGCGGCGCCGATCCCCGGAATTACCGCGTGAACTTCGACAAGATCCGTCGGGTATTGAATTTCACGCCCGAGATCAGCGTTCAGCAAGGGATCAGCGAAATCCTCGCTGCCTTGAGCCAGGGCCTGTTCGACCACGTCGAGGAGCAGAGGCACTTCTTCGGAAACTACGAGATCTTCCTTCCGACCGCCCTCATCCCGGATTTGAAGAGAGCCGGCTGAAGGATCCGATATCGGCGTCCCTAAATCGCGAGCGGCGAAGGCTCGGTTACATCGGGAGTTCGTCCATGAAGTGCAAGAAGCAAGGCAGACCCTCTTCCACCCTCCTGCTGGGCTCATGCGCGGCAGTTCTGTTTTTCGCGACAAGCGGGCTATCCCTTGCCGCGCCGTACAAGCTGGGACCGGGTGATACCATCGAGATTTCGATCGGTGGCCTCCCCGATCAACGCAACCGCACGCAGATCCAGATCGACGGCACCATCCCGCTTCCGGGCGGAGGGACGGTTGAAGTTGCCGGCCTGACCCCGGCGCAGATGCAGAACCGCATCGAGACGCTGCTGCAGGCACGGATACTGCGTCAACGCCTGACCGACGGACGCGACCAGGCATTCGTGGTCAAGCCCGGCGACGTCATAGCAAGCGTCGTGGAATATCGGCCGGTCTATGTTTCCGGCGATGTGCTCACGCCCGGACAGCAGACGTATCGGGCTTCAATGACCGTGCGCCAGGCCGTGGCAGTGGCCGGCGGCTTCAGCCTGTTGCGGTCGCGTGGCATGCAGCCCGGCGCCACCGACCCTGCGGATCTTGTGCGGGACTACCAGTCTCTCGCCACCGAATACACCAAGGAATACTTCCATATCGTCCGAACCGGCGCGGAGCTTGATGGCCGCGACACGTTCGACGCCACACCTCCAAGCGACATTTCGCTGCCCGCGGGTGTGATCGGTTCGGTCGTTCAAGCCGAGAAGGACTCCCTGAAGACCTCACAAAGCGACTACCGCACGGAACAACGCTTCCTGGACGACGCCGTAAAGCAGACGGACGCGCAGTTCGCTACGCTCAAGAAGCAACAGGAAGGTGAAGAGAAGGGCGTGCAGGCCGACGAAGAGGAGCTCGAACGGGTCATGAAGGCGTTCGGCTCCGGATTGCTTGCAAGTCCTCGTGTCAGCGAAAGCCGGCGTGCCCTGTTGCTGTCGTCGACCCGACGCCTGCAGACGAGCGTCGAACTCATGCGGCTCCAGCGCCAGCGTGAGGACTTCCTGCGGCAAGCGGGACGTGTGACCAGCCAGCGCACGATCAATCTGCTCAGGGAGCAGAAAGACTCGAACGTTCGATTGGCGGACTTGCGCGTGAGAATGCAGGCGCTCAGCCAGAAACTGCAGCCCATCGGCGGCTCGGGTGCCATCCCCGTCAATTCAGGTGAGCTCAATCCCGACGTGATCGTCGTGCGGCGGCTCGGTCAGCAGTGGGACAGGATAACCGCATCCGTCGACTTCGACGTGGAGCCCGGCGATGTGATCGAAGTCACATTGCGCCCTGCGCCGGCCTTCTCGAACTGAGCACGAACAGAGGTACTCCCTTAAAGTAAGCAGGGCGCTCCTTCAGGAGTAGCTTCCGCATACCCCCATGGCTGCTCCCGCGAGGCTTAAACCCGCCTTGCTACCCCTTCAACCCGCGTTGCTACCTCTTCGTTGATCACAACCGGGTCGATGCCCGGAAGATCGGCAACTTTCACCCCCTCCGACGGCCGCGGGGTTACCCCCCATTCAACGTTGCCAGGCGTGGCAGAAGTTGGGAATCTTTGTGGCACGTTCACTCCATCGGGTCAGCGCGGCCGGGGGAATAAAATGTTGAACTTAAGCCAAGCATTGCCAAGGTCTACCATTGCTCTACAGCGTCATTCTTCTGAATCGATATTCAATATTTCCAGTCCCGTTTCATCTGCTCACTCTGACGCCCAGAACCCCAAGCAGGACGGCTTGCGCGGGGTGCTCGCGCGGATCGGCTGCGGACAGGTCTTGCTCAGACGCGGCAAGGTTATCGAGCTCAGTCCGGCCGGCCGTGCAATATTGGAACGCGAAGCGCGCGTGGATGCGAGCCACGAAACGCTCTATGGCGCCGTCAAGCAACTGGTCCACCGCGCCGGCGCACAGTTTCCGGCAGGCTCGACTTCCTGGTTGGCAACATCCACCAAGGAAGGATTTACCGCGCTGATCAACCAGGTCGCGAATGCGTGGTCCGACGAGACCATCGCATTGATCCTGCTGGATCTCGACGCGCATCCGGAGCCTTCGCCGCGGACGCTGCAGCGATTGTTTGGATTCACCGCTGCCGAAACCCAGCTTGCTCTCGAGTTGGCGCGAGGCAACAACCTGATCGACATTGCTCGTTCGCGACGATTGAGTCGAACGACAGTACGCTCCCAGTTGGCTTCCCTGTTTGTCAAAACACAGACACGCCGGCAAGCAGACCTGATCGCGTTACTGGGCCGCCTCGCCGTCCTGCCCTAGCGTGGACGCGGAATACGGTGTCGCGTTGTCTCGACTGGTCGGAGATCGACGTGCTTCGCGGCGCGTTCAGCAAACATGCACTCGCGCCGCGTCGTCTTTTCAGCCCTGTTCGAGCACGTCCGCCAACCGCTCACTTCCGCTGTCATGCGAATGAATGAAGACAGGCCGCGGCCACGTCCTAACCTGATCCTGTCAAACTTTCGCCGGGAAAACCGGGGGCCTCCGCAAAGATTAACATCTTGGCGGGATTGCTCAAAGGGCTAGAAGGAACCAACATGGCGCTGCACTTGCTTTGCGTAGGAGGCGAGGATCACGCTTTGCGTATCCCGTTCCTGGCGGCTCTGCAGAACCGCGGCCTGCGCGTGAGCGCGGCCGGCACTGGTGCAGCATCTGCATTCGCGAAGACCGGAATCCCGTATCATCAATATCAGTTCGACAGATTTGGCGTCGGCTTTGCCGATCGCGCGGCCATGGGTCAACTGACGCGGCTCGTGAAGAGCGCTCGGCCCGACGTGATCCAGACGTTTGATACCAAGCCCAATCTGTTTGCGCCGCTGGCGCTTCGCGGCTCCGTACCGGTTGTGCGCACGATCAACGGAATGGGATGGGTATTCTCATCGACAGAACTGAGAGCCTTGGCCTTCCGCCCCGTCTATCTGGCGATGCAACGCCTGGCTGCTTGCTGGACCGCGGCGACGGTTTTCCAGAACAAGGCCGACAGCAGCTTCTTTAAACGACACCGCCTGCTTGGAAAGAGCTCATCTGTTATCATCGGAAGCTCGGGGATCGATGTCGGCGCTTTCGAAGCGGCGCAAGCGCGAACGGCCTCGCCTGCCGCGCTGCGCGCCGAACTCGGGCTCGGCGATGCCGAGATTGTCCTGACAGTAAGCCGATTAACTGTCCAAAAAGGAATCACAACGCTCCTCGAAGCGGCAAAGCTCGTGCATGAGGTCCGCCCGAATGTCCGCTTTCTGCTCGTCGGTCCGCGCGAAAGCGAGGGTCCATTCGCGGTAGGTCAGGAGCTGATCGAGGCGCACGCACCATATGTGATTGCGACCGGCGCCAGATCGGATATTCCCGCGCTTCTGGGAATCGCCGACCTCTTTGCCTTTCCGACTGAATATCGCGAAGGCATTCCCCGTGTTCTTTTGGAAGCCGGATTGGCTGGCGTACCAATCGTCGCCTCCCGCATGCCGGGGTGCGATGACGTGGTCCGCGAGGACTGGAACGGTAAACTTGTAGCGCCGCGCGACCCGCGCGCGCTCGCGGCCTCAATTCTCGACCTTCTTCAGGATTCCGCGCGTGCAAAGACGATGGGTCAACGCTCGATCAACGTGGTGCGCAAGGAGTTCGACCTCAACGTCGTCGCCGATCGCTATGCCGAGCTTTACACGCAGCTGCTTCCCCGCAGCTATTCCAGTGGCTGGCGGCCGGCGGCGCACAGCAGCAGTGAAATACAATGATCGGCAGTGCCCTTCTTGCGCTTGGCCTCGTGCTTGGGACAGCCTCGCAGCTGCGTCTTCCCAGCTTCCCCCTGGGCATCGGGGAAGCCTGCCTCGTCCTCTGGCTCGGTCTCGCATCCCTGCATCTCTTGGTGGGTTCAAGAATTTACAACCCCCAAGCTCTGCTCTGGCTCGTTGTATTCTGGGGCTGCTTTGTCTTGATTCAGAGTTTCGGGGGCTTCCTTGCATTGCTGCGCCCGGAGATCGTCGACCCAGAGCTCGTCGTGCACGACATCTTCGCATATCTCCTCGTGGCGGCCCTCACGTGCCTGGTGGCTGCAACGTTGAGACCCGAGGATACCCTACGCCAATCGCTGTGGTTCCTGATCGGATTCTGGATCGTCGCCGTGGCGGTGCAACTTGCATTGGGCTGGGGCTACCTCAGCATCTCGTCGGTCGATCCATGGTATTGGGACCGGTTCCGCGGGTGGTCGGAGAATCCAAACCAGCTTGCAATCTACTGTGCGGTTTTGACACCACTCTCGCTTCACATGGCTCTGACGGCCAAGCGGTTTGGCCGGTTCGTCGCAGTGTTTAGCTGCATCGTAACATTCGTCGTCGGCCGGCTGACGAAGAGCGATACCTTTCTTATCTCGATGTCGCTGTCGATACCGCTGCTCATTGCGCTGCGCTTGCGAAGCTGGCTGACATCCCCCGAACATCGATGGAGTTTGCGTTTCGCAGCTGCAGCGATCGTCGTTGTCGCCATAATTCCCCTTTCGCTCTCACTGCTCCCCTACGGGATGGCAACGGCGAATGATGTCGAGGGGCTGGCCGCCGGCATGATGAAGGATCGTGGCGGTGAGGCAACGAAGGCAACCGCCAATCTGCGGCTAAGTCTTTGGCAAGACGCCTTGCATGCCGGACTGGAGTCCGGGTCGCTTGGCCTTGGGCCCGGGCCGCATCTGGAGAAGCCAAGCGGAATCACGGACAAGGGCGTAGCACTCCCGGTGGAAGCTCACAGCACCCTCCTGGACGTGTTCACCCAAGGTGGACTGCCTGGCGTGATCGCCATTGTCAGCCTGCTTGTCGGCACGTTTGCGCTCCTGCTTCGCGCACGGCTCGACGCCTTGGCTGTCCTGATCTTTGCACTCGCCGTCTTCAGCATCAGCCATTTCATTCTGCGGCACCCGACCGTGTGGTTTGCCGTCACGCTGGGCCTCATCCTGGGCTCGGATCGGCGCTCATTGGCGCAAGCGCGAGTTGGAAGTTAAGCAATGTGTGGAATTACAGGAATACTTCAGACGCCGCATGCTTCTCGATCCGCCGACCTGGCGGCGATCGGGCCGATGACGGCTCGCCTGCGCCACCGCGGTCCTGATGCGGACGGGTTCTGGAGCGATCGTGACGCCGGCGTTGCGTTCGGGCATCGCAGGCTGTCCATCATCGATCTCTCCGATGCGGGCCGGCAGCCAATGCTTTCGAGCGACGGCCGCTTCGTCATTACGTTCAACGGCGAGATCTACAACTACAAGCCATTGCGGCAAGAGCTCGAGGGCGCAGGCAAGCGCTTCACCGGCAATAGTGATACGGAGGTCTTGCTGGCCCTGATCGAGAAATGGGGCCTGGAGAAGGCTCTCCAGCGCTGCAATGGTATGTTCGCAATCGGCCTGTGGGATCGCCGGAACCGCACGCTGCACCTGGCCCGCGATCGAATGGGGAAAAAGCCGCTCTACGTCGCGCGGACGTCAAATGCGGTCGTGTTCGCGTCGGAGTTGAAGGCCATCGCGGCATTCCCCGACTTTCACCAGGAGATCGACCCGGGCGCGGTTGCGGAGTTTCTATCGCGCGGATGGTTGCCGGAAGACCAGTGCATATGGCGAGGCGTCTTCAAGATTCCACCCGGGGGCGCCCTATCGATCCGTGCCGAGGACCTCTTGGTCTGCCGGGATGCCGCAGCTCTACAAGAACGCGCGCGCTCCTGGTGGTCGTTGGCCGATGTCGCGCACACGGGCCGCGCAGCGCTCGCCACTGCAGATGACCAGCAACTCGTCTCCCAGGCTTGCGATCTGCTCAAGGCCGCGGTCGCCGACCGAATGGTTGCCGACGTTCCGGTCGGGCTGTTCCTGTCGGGCGGAATAGACAGTTCGACCGTCGTGGCCCTGATGCAGGCCCAATCGGCGCGCCCGGTACGGACCTTCACGATCGGATTCGGTGAGCGCGCCTTTGATGAAACGGCTAACGCTGCGGCCGTGGCGCGGCACCTCGGCACCAGCCATACCGAGCTACGTCTCACCTCCGCGGACGCCAGAGCGGTCATCCCCGAACTTCCAACCATCTGGGACGAGCCGTTTGCCGATGAATCGCAGATCCCGACACTGCTTCTATCTCGACTTGCACGGCAGGACGTCACCGTTGCGCTTTCGGGCGACGGAGGTGACGAGTGCTTCGGAGGGTATTCCAGGCACGTACTTTCCGCCCGTTTAGCGCCTCTGCTGAACTCCAACCGATCGATCCGGACCATGGCCGCGAGCGGTGTGGCGCTGCTCGGGCGCGGCATGCGCGAAAGCGTCGTCGAAACACTTCGTCTTCCAGGTTGGTTGCAGAGGATGACACACGGCGACCGGATCAACCGCCTGGCAGATCTTATCGGCAGCAACGACGTCGGCGAGATGTACCGTCGGTCGACGCGGCTCTCCGAACTGCAGTTGACGCGGACCCAGGCAGGCTCGGAGCCGGACACGATCCCGCCGCTCAACGATCTGCTGTCTGATTTTATCGTTCGGGATATGCTTGGATATCTCCCGAGCGATATTCTCGTGAAGCTTGATCGCGCGAGCATGGCCACGAGCCTGGAGGCTCGCTGCCCGCTTCTGGATCATCGCGTTGTCGAGTTCAGCTGGGCGCTGCCGAATTCGGCGAAGGTGCGTCATGGCCAGGGAAAATGGCTCCTGCGCCAGGTCCTTGGCCGTTACCTGCCGCGCCACCTCTTCGAGCGACCGAAACAGGGCTTTGACGTGCCGATCGGCTCCTGGCTGAAGGGACCGCTTCGTTCGTGGGCGTCGGACCTCCTTTCGGAGTCGCGCCTTCGCAACCAGCATCTTCTGGACGTTTCCCGCGTGCAGGAGTGCTGGCTTCAACATCTTAGCGGTCGCCGCGATTTCTCACGACCGCTGTGGGCTGTCTTGATGCTGCAGTCCTGGCTCGACTCAGCAGTTACCTCCGGGCCTTCGCGAACAGCAGGCGTGATGGAACCGGCGCAATAAGGAGCAGGCGATGGAAGCGTTCACAAATAAACGGATTCTGCCGGTGACTGTCCTGTCCCAGGGCCGGTCAAAAGGCGACGAGTCACCTCCCGATGACGCCATCGCAGCATTCAAGCATGTCTTCGAGAGCATCAGGCGATACAAGCTCTTCATCGTCAAAATGATCGGCGCGGGCGCGCTGCTCGCAGTGCTCGGTAGTATTTTCATGTCACCCACCTATCTCGCAACGGCACAGCTTGTCGTGAGCGCTCGAAGTGGCGGAGCGGCCGACAATGCCGGTGCACCCGGCAATTCCACGCCGACTGGCGGTTCGGACGACCCGACGATCGATACGCACGTAACGGTCATGTCATCCGATGCGTATCTGCGGCGGCTCCTGCCGGCACTGAGGATGCTCGACAACCCGGCCAACGAGAACGGCACGGCTTCGATGCTCCGCACTGCCTTGTCAAAGATAAAGGGGTTCCTCTCCTTCCGGAAAGACCAACCGAGCGACGGCGCGGCGGTGGCAGCATTGAAAGGGCGCCTGAAGGTCAGCCAGGAGCGCCGGTCCAGAGTTATCAGCGTAATTGCCAGCGACCCCAATCCACAACGGGCCGCAGACGTCGCAAACCTGGTCGCCCGATCCTACGCTGACGAGCTAGTCCGGCAGAAGCGGGCCGTGGAGCTCCAGGCTCTGGACGCCATCGCAGCACAATCGGCGAATGTTCAGCGCGAATTGTCGACGGCGAAGGCGGAATGGGACGCCAGTCACTCAGGTCAGACCTCGTCATCACCGGCAGCCGCACAGGCCGCCGCCGCGCTGGAGTGGAAAATCACCACGCTGGCGCAGCAATATGAAACACTGATACGAAAGCGACAGGATCTCACCACGAAGGGCGTGGTCGCCGAGCCAGACGTGACCGTCATCGCGGACGCCCCGCCACCCGACTTTCCGAGCTCGTTGAACCCGTTCCTCCTTGTTCCACCGATCACGATTATCTTCGCTCTCCTGGCATGCCTCGTCGCGATCATCCTGAAGTACTTCGATCGAAGTCTGCACACGGAGGCGGAAGCTGCAGAGGCATTGGACATCCCGTGCGTCGGGTTGATCCCCTCGATCCCGCCGGAGCTGAGCATCTCGCCGCAGCGCTTCGTAGAGCAATCGGCTGTCTCGCATAACAGGGCCGTTCGCTCGACCGTCGTATCCCTCATGGCCGCCGATCCGGTCTCGCCACAGACGCCGCATGTCATCCTGGTGACATCCAGCTTGCACGGTGAAGGCAAGAGCGCGATCGCCTGGAGTTTCGGCTTTTGTGCGGCGCAACTCGGACAGCGCGTTCTGTTCCTGGATTTCTCTCAATTGCCCCGGCGCGTCGGCGGCGAGGCTGCAGATCTGTTCAAGCTGTTGGCGCACGACGGAGCGGCCGCCAAGGCCGTCCAGCACATCCCGGAGCTTGGACTCGACTACATATCGTCAAGATTGTCCGAAGGCAGTCGCCTGGGGCCGTTGGCGGGTCCGAAAGTCGCCTCGCTGTTCGAGCACTTCAGAAACACCTACGATCTCGTCGTCATCAACGCACCATCGCTGGATGATGCGCCGGAAGTGCGCCTCCTCGCCTCCTGGGCGGATCACGTTCTACTTGCCGTCCGCGCCGGAAGCACGAGCCGCGACGTCGTGCGAAGCACTTTGACCCGGTTTGCCGGGACGTCGGATCTCGATTCTCGTGTCAAGCTCTGGTGTGTCCTGACGCACGGAGTACCGTCCGAGCTCGCGCCCTCGGATCTGGAGCCGTCATCAACATCGACTTTGATGCATTACTATCGCAGCTTCAAAACAACGGCGGTACGGTGGACAAGCATCGAACCTGTAATCAATGTTTCCGACCACGCTGAATCTGGCCTGAGACCACGGCAATGACCCCAGGCGGCTTGGGTTAATCACCCGGGTCTTCCGATATGGCAGCCAGCCGATCGACCAGACGGTGGCTGCGAAACCGGCATCCTTCGTTTGAAGTATGCGTGCCCAGGCCTGATTAAATACGTTGGGACAGCAAAATGACGGGTACGGTGATGCGGCTTCAGATATCTGGCGATCCGTCGGGCGATCCATGCGACGCCCTTGACGCGCACCTGCCCTCGACCGTTCAGCAAGCTCCAGCGACGCTGAGCTGGCTGAGCCCTGTGGAAGTCCCTCTCGATCTGAACGGTCCGGTCGATCGATCATTCGATCCCCTGGAAGCCGGCTTTGCCTGCGTTCCCGCCATCGAACACCTCATTGCGGTGACGGCGAAGTTCGCCGACAGGGTCGCAATCAGCGACGGCAATCACAGCTTCACGTACGCGCAGCTGTTGTCCCGCGTCTTGACCTTGGCCCAGGCGATCAGCGCGCTGATCCCGGAGCAGGAAGCCGTCGGATGGCTATTGCGCAGCTCGGCCTGGCAGCCGATCGCTATGCTGGCCTGCATGGCGGCCGGACGAGTCCTTGTCCCACTCAATCCCCGCGATCCAGTTCAGCGGCTCACGGCTATCGCCGCGGCCGCCCGGATTTCCGTGCTGATCGGGCAAGACGGCGACAGCTCCGCCGGGTGGATCCAACAGCACGGCCTGCGCTGGCTCGACGTCGCCGGCGCCAGCGACCCTTCCGCAGCAACTTCAACACTCCCCAAGGTTTCGGTCGATGCGCCTGCCGTAGTGCTCTATACCTCCGGCAGCACCGGAGCTCCGAAGGGGGTCGTGAACAGCCAACGCAACCTGCTCCAGCGCGTCCAGCAATATGTGGACGCCTGCCACATAGGTGCAGCAGACGTCTTCATGCCTCTGAGCGGCCCCACCACGATCGCTGGTTGCCGGGAGATGCTGTCGGCTTTGTTGACGGGGGCAAGACTGCACATCGTCGACGTCGAGGCGCTCGGATTGCGCAGCGTTCTTCGCCAGATCACCACGCAACAGGTGACGATTACATACGTTGTACCAGCCCTGGTGCGCGCACTGATCAACGCAAGCCGGCCAGGCGATCTCGACTCGCTTCGCATGATCCGCATCGGCGGGGAGAAGGTCCTGTGGACCGATATCGCGCTCGTTCGGCGAGCGATACCACCGGGTTGCTTCATCCAGGTCAGCTATCTGTCGACGGAAACCACCGGCACCCAGTGGTTTCTTCCCAAGCAATGGCGAGAGGACGGCGTCAGCGTTCCTGTTGGCTACCTGCTTCCCGGCATATCGTACGCCGTGGTCGACGAAAGTGGGAAGCCCGCCCAGCAGGGTGAAGTCGGCGAACTGGTAATCAAGAGCAGGTACGTCATGCTCGGATACTGGGAAGACGGACGGCTTTCTCCGGCATCGCCCTCCCCGGATGACCCAAAGTCTCGCATCTATCAGACCGGCGACCTCGTCATCGTGGATACGCACGGACTGATGCGGATCGTTGGACGGAAGGGACGCCAGCTCAAGATCAATGGCCAGCGCGTTGAGCCGGCCGAGCTCGAGAGTGCGTTGCGCAAGCTCACCTATGTGAAGGACGCTGTCGCCGTCGTGACGGACGCGAACGAGCTGGTCCTGTTTGCATCGCCGGCCGATCCGCCAAAAGCGCACTTCAGGACCGACGTTCGCAACAGCATCCGGCAGGCTGTTCCTGCGGCTTTGCATCCGACCAGGCTGCACGAGATACAGGAGATGCCGCGCCTTCCAGGAGGTAAGATCGATCACGCCAAGCTGAAACTGCTCGATCTCGAGAGCAAAACGACCTCGCCCGCGCCTGTGCCGACGATGCAAGGAATGGCCGAGGCCAACAGGATCGTGCAGCAGGTGTGGACCAGTATCCTCGGCGTGCCGGAAGCTGCCGGACGCTGGGATGAGGCCGGCGGCGATTCCCTAAAGCTCCTGCGCTGCGTCATGGATATCGAAGACCTCATCGGCCGCGAAGTCAGCATGGAAGCGTTCACGGTCGATATGAGCGCCGAAGACATGATCCGGGCTATCGCGACGGTGGAGCCACCGGTGCGGCAGCGTCTCAACGACCAGATTCTCCCAGGTCTTGTCATACTGCCCGGCTCCATGGGCTATGGCCCGAGCATGGCCGCATTTGGCGCTCAGCTCGGCAAGGTGGCGCGGGTGATTCCGATTCGCTATCCAGATCTGAGCTGGAGCCTCGCGGGACGCGATTCCGTGCAGGAGATGGCCGCGATGGCCGTCGAGCAGATCAATGCAGCCCAACCACGCGGCGACGTCCGAATGATCGGCTATTCCCTGGGCGGCGGCGTCGCCTTCGAAGTCGCAAGCCGGTTGATCGAACAAGGTCGTGCCGTCAAATTCCTGGGCATCCTCGACACCAATGTCGGCCCTCGCAGAGCAAATCACCGAGAAGCCCTCTCTCGCACGCTACAGCGGATTCGATCCCATCGAGTGACGATCTACCGCATGTTCTGTCGCTCGGTGGCGAAGTTCGCCGCTCGCTTGGGCCAGGAGGCTCGATTCTGCAGGCTCATCGACACCATTACATGGCCCCGCCTGGCAAACACGCGCTTCATGCTCAGGCTCGAGCTCGAGGAGATTCTCCGGATGCGCGCGTTCGGACGCTGGGTCGAGGATGCCAAGCCTCGTCTGGCCATCAAGGGAACTGTCTTTGCCTGCCATCGGCCTGGCGTGACGCCGCGCCTCGGATGGGACTCCCTGTTTGAAGAACTGGACGTGATTCCGATCGCCGGGGGACATCTTGATCTGGTGGTCGAGCCCCACCTCTCGATCAATCGCCCCGTCATCGAGCGCGCGATCGGGGCGTCCTGCTCCTGATCCACAACACAATGCTTTTTGAGGGGTCGGTCCTGCCCACCACAGGACAGCACGGGGAGATCACGCGGGTTCGGCTCAAACCTGGCTCGAACCCGCCGTCTCGCGCTTGGGGGTGCCGCGTACGATCATCAGGGCCGCAGGTAGCTCCAGCCCTGCTCCTGAAGCTCCATCAGGCGAACAACCCCGGATTTGGTGACCTTCGCCTGCGTGATGAGAGGCACTTCTTTGCCCTCATTCTTGGTCATGTTCTCTCGTGTATTTCCGCAGGCCGAGAACGTAAGCTCGGGCGTTGTTTCGGTCATCATTTTGATGCGCCCCTTCACGGGCGAGGTATCGTCTCGCAGCATGTGCAGTCCTGGCCCGTAAGCGACGACTTCGACTTCGACCTTTTGACTGAGGTCGCCGTAGTGCTGAACGACGTTGCTGACGTTGTTGAGAGCGAGATTCATGACGGCCGGATCGTTGACGTCGACATGGATGACAAGTCGATGCGGCGGCTGCTTCCGAGGTGTCGCAACACCCATCTTGGCATTTGCGTTCCTGGCGGCAGTGCCGGGATTCTTGGTGGAGAGGGTGGTTTGCGCAGAACCGCGGGTTTCGATGCCGCTAATGAGAACCAGTCCGACAGCCGCCACGCCGGCAAAAATGGCAAATGATCTGCTCATGACTGTGCTTCCTGCGTGTGTGACGAAGCGTGCACGTCGCAAGCTATTTAAGCGCAACCGTGGGGGCAAGCAGCTTTGGCCAAAGCTCCGCCCGATCTACTTAATTCCCATTGTCGGCGCACTACTCCGTTTTGGCTACCGCAACTGCGACATCGACATCGCGTCGATGAAAGCGCCGTCATAAACGACATGCCATGATCGCTACCAAGCATCATGATCCCTACCAAGATGATCCCTACCAAGCTACCAAGCATCATGGTCCCTACCAAGCAGTTGGGCGTCGCAATGGGGGTACACGGATTCGACTTGTCGAAAGGAACAGCCGTCGCGCTGAGCAAAGCTGCGCGCCGGCCCAGGCACCGGCAATTTGCGTTCCGCGAACTCGGATTGTTCGACATCGCTGACGGCTCGCGCGCATGCGACAGAGCCGGCCGGCTCATGGTGGTTCTGATCACCTGCTTTCTGCCGGTTCTGACAGGAACTGCCGATGCCAAATCCCAGGACGTTGGCGACCGGGGTGCCTCCTACATCACACCGGCGATGCTCGATCTGTGCAGATGTACGCGCGGACCAGAGCAGATCGATGGGATTAAACAAAGGCTGAAGCTCGTCCAACGCGCGGACGAGGCGCGACCCGCCGCGACACAGCCCGCTGGAAGCAGGCCCGCCGCGACCGGACCGCGCGGAGCGAAGACCGCGACCGAGCAGCCCCGCGCGGCTGCCGATGCCCCTGCGCAGGACATGACGTCTACGCCGCCCCCGGTGTCAAATGCGGCTCAAGCAGCTTCCGAGACGGAGCGGCTCAACCAGAACCTGTTGCTGGATCAGGAGCGGCAACGAGCGAACAAGCTTGCGCGCGAATTGGCTGCGGCTCGAGTGGAGCTCGACGCGGCGCGGCAGACCCAGACGCACACTGTCCGCGCCATGGAGATTGGTATTCAGCAAACGCAGGCGCTCGAACAGGAGCGGGAAAAGACCGATCATCTGTCACGTGAGATCTCCTTCCTGAAGGCGGAGCTCGACGTCGCAAGGGTTGCGGCTTCAAAGGCTATGCAGGCGCCCGAACCCGAACCGAAGCAGGAGCGTCCGGTCGACCGACGGAATGGGGCCAAACGCTTTGCCCTCCAGCTTGCCTCGCTTCGCTCGGAGCTTGAGGCCTCGCGCAACGCAGCATCCGAAGCCACGAAGTCTGCCGCGGCGGAGGCCGCACAAAGGCAGGCTCTCGAGCGCGAACTAAAGCAGGAGCAGGACAAGACAGAAGCCCTGATCAGCGAACTCGGCCCCCTTCGGAACGCGGCCTCCGAGACCGCGAGGGGCGGCGCTGCAGATGTCGATCAAAAGCTGGCGCTGACACGCGAGCTCGAGAAGCAGCGGGACAGAGCTGAGAGCGCGGACCGTCAGCTGCAGTCCCTTCAGGCTGAACTCCGTGCAGCGCAAACCGCGAGCTCTGAGTTGGGTGCGGCCCGAGCTGCAGACGCCGAGCAAAAACTGGCACTGAAACGAGAGGTCGAGAAGCAGCGGGACAGAGCTGAGAACGCGGACCGCCAGCTGCAGCCCCTTCAGGCTGAACTCCGCGCAGCGAAAACCGCGAGCTCTGAGTTGGCTGCGGCCCGAGCTGCAGACGCCGAGCAAAAACTGGCACTGAAACGAGAGGTCGAGAAGCAGCGCGACCGAGCTGAAAGCGCGGACCGCCAGCTGCAGCCCCTTCAGGCTGAACTCCGTACAGCGCAAACCGCGAGCTCCGAGTTGGCTGCCGCCCGAGCTGCAGACGCCGAGCAAAAACTGGCACTGAAACGCGAGGTCGAACAGCAGCGCGGTCGCGCGGACGCTCTCGCGCGCGAGGCGGCGTCGCTGAAGGATCAACGCGACCTGGCGCGGGCTGAAACGTCGGAGGCTGCACGAACCGCCGAGGCCGCCGCAAAGACCGCAGCCAAGCGCGAAAAGGAACAACCGGGCAGCGGCGCGGCAACGCTCCCAACGTTCGCATCCGTCCGGGATCATCTGGCCGCATGGAATGCCTCCGCGGTTGTGGCGGCGCCATCGCGTGAGCCCACCGGCCGCGCACCGAGCCAGAGCAGCCTCCGGCCCGCCGCTTCGCCTCCGCCCGCGCCATCTGCCTCCGCCCCGACGCAACCGAGCGCGCAGATCACAAAGGGGGCTGCCCTGCCCGGTGCCGACTCCAAGGCCATGGCCTCGGTGGAGCGACAGGCCGCCGCGAGCGGAGTACCGCGCCCGCTTGCGAACGAGGAGCGACTGCTCGCGCGCGCCAGCGCATTGTTGCGGCAGTCCGACATCAACGGTGCCCGCGGCTTGCTGGAATACGTGCTTGGACATGGCAGCGCGCAAGCAGCCTTTATGCTGGCCGAAACTTACGATCCTCACGTACTGCAATCTTGGGACGCTCGCGGCGTCGCCGGCGATTCCGCGAAGGCGCGCGAGCTGTATGAACGAGCCCAGGCCGGCGGCATTCGAGATGCAGAAGGACGGATCAAGGGGCTCAAATAGCTGCTGGAGCGAGCCTCGGAAGCCAGACCAGAGAATGGAGAGGCCCCATGTCATTGAGTAAGCTCGCGTTCACGGTCGCATTGGCACTGGTCGGCCTGCAGCTTGCTGCCAATGCCCAATCTCGCTCGCCGCGCGACCCGCCGGCGCCGACCGCGCCGCGGAATGCCGATACGGCCGCAAAGGAACGTATCAATGCATGGACGGTGGGACTCGCCGGAGGACTTATCGAGGGCGCACCGCTTCGGCTCGCCGCAGAGATCGCACGCGTCGCCAACGAGGAGGACAAGCTTCACGTCATTCCGATCGTGACGACCGGCGCGACCGAGAACGTCAATTCGCTGCTCTATCTCAAGGGCGTTGATGCCGCGATCATCAACATGGATGCCCTTGACGAGTACAAGGCGCAGGTTCCGTCGATCGAAAAGCGCATCGTCTATGTTCTCAACCTCTTCCCGGCCGAGCTGCACGTCTTCGTGCGTCCCGAGATCAAGTCGCTCGACGACCTCAAGGGAAAGAAGGTCAATTTCAACACCCAGGGTACGGCAGCCGCATATTCTGGTCCGCTGATCTTCAGTCGGCTGGGACTGAACGTCGAAAAAATGTTCATTCCCCACCAGGTCGCATTGCAGCAGATGAAGAGCGGCGAAATCGCAGCGGTCGTCTTCATCACATCAAAGCCGGTCGACGCCTTCTTGAAAGGACGTTGGGATGATGGCTTCAAGTTCCTGCCGATCGAATACGACCCCAGATTTGAAGACTATTATCTTCCGTCGTCCCTCGATTCAAAGGACTATCCAAACCTCGTGCCGGCGGACAAGCGGGTCGCGACCATTGCCGTCCCGACGATTCTTGCGGCCTACAACTGGCAGCCGCAGACCGATCGCTATCGGCGCATGGTGCGCTTTGTTGACCACCTGTTCGGACGGCTCGACCGGCTGCAATCCGCTGGCTTCGATACAAAATGGAAGGACGTGAATCTCCGCGCCAGCGTCCCCACTCTTGCCCGGTTTGGTCCGGCGCAGGAATGGCTCGATCGCTCGCCCAGCGCGACAGTCGGACTATCGCGATGAAGCGAACCGGTACCCTTGCGGCCGTCTTGCTCGTGGGTACCGGTCATCTAAGCTGCACGCAAGCCGGCAACACGCCAGATCGTTCGAGGGCATGTACGCAGTTTCAGGGAATGGAGCACATGACTTGCGTCGACGAGCAGATTGGGGAAGCACCTGAGCAGTCCTTCCAAGCTCCGCCGCAAAGTCCCAACTGGATCTTGAGCGAAACGACATCACCGGTGGACCACAAGCCGCAGATCTCCGCCCGGACCACCGCGCGAGCCGGCGCGAAGGATGGGCCCTCGTCGCTCGCCATTCATTGTCGCGCCAATCGGACCGAGGTCTTGCTCTCCGCCGCGAGTTCCTGGACCAAAACTCCAGGCACCGACATAAGGGTCGTATTCCAGATCAATGATCAACCGCCTGTCGATCAACGCTGGAGGGTTGCTGATGGCGGACGAAGTCTCACCTTTCCGGGCGACGCCGTTCGCTTCATCAACTCCATGCCAGGGGTGGGCCGGCTTCTGACGAAAGTGTATGCTGGAACGGCTGCGCCCTACGAGGAAACATTTGAACTGACAGGTCTGGACGCCGTTCGCCGGCGATTTGCAAAGGTCTGCACCTGGCCGCCCAGCTGAATAGCCGCAAGTCGGGCTGAACGGCTGACAGGGAGGACGTCACGCGTGAGGTGTGAATGCGATGAGCGAGACGATCAATGTAGCCGAGGCTTACGAGCGAGGACGTACCCAGTTCATGGGAATCGAACTGCAGGTTGCTCCCGGCGCGCTGGTGCCTCGGCCGGAGACGGAGTTACTTGGCAGGACCGCGGTTGAAGCACTGCGCCGAGCACACCTCCCCTCGCCGCGGATCGTCGACATGTGCTGCGGCGCCGGCAATCTTGCATGCGCGATCGCGCTCAATATTCCCGACGCTCGCGTCTGGGCGAGCGATCTGACTGACGGATGTGTCGAGCTCGCGCGACGCAATGCCGCGAGCCAGGGCGCCGAGACCCGCATCACCGTGCTCCAGGGCGATCTGTTCGAAGCTCTCGCAGGCCTGCAACTCGAGCAAACCATCGATATGATCGTCTGCAACCCACCCTATATCTCGGAATCCCGGCTCAAAGGCGATCGCGCCTCTCTACTCATGAACGAGCCGCGCGAGGCATTCGCCGCCGGGCCCTACGGACTGAGCATCCATATGCGCGTTACAAAAGACGCACCTCGCTACTTGCGGCCGGGAGGACTGCTGTTGTTCGAGGTGGGTCGCGACCAGGATCGACAGGTGGCAACCCTGCTCGAACGCAACGACGCTTACGAGAATGTCAGCGTGGTCTTGGACTACGCGGGCGCCGGTCGCGTCGTCATGGCGTACGCGAAGGGATAGCCGGATTCGAGCACTTCCTCCACAATGATCGTTGGCATTGCAGCGTAGCACCCTGAACCCAGCGGCCCTCGCACGGGCCGACCAGCCACAGCCTACACGTTCTCAGCTCTCCCGCATCCCGCGCCGGATCGCGTCCGTGATCGGCTGGGTCAGATAAGCAAGAATTGTGCGTTCTCCGGTTGCGATCAGGACGTCGGCCATCATGCCCGGCTTGAGCTTCTCGCGGACTTTGTCGGGGAATTGCGTCACCTGGACCGAGACTTTCACCTCGTAATAGGGCTGATGGGTGACATCGTCGCGCGTGGCGTCGGCCGAGATCGAAAGAACCTCGCCGACAGCGATCGGGGTGGAGCGCGCCTTGAACGAGGGAAGCCGCACCTCGGTCGGAAGGCCGAGCTGGACGTGGTTGATATCAAGTGCCGACACCCTTGCGGCCACCACGAGAACGTCGTTGTCCGGCACGATCTCCATCAGCACGTCGCCCGCCTTGATCACGGCACCGATCGTGTGAAGCTTGAGGTTCACGATCCGCCCCGATCGCGGTGCGCGTACTTCCATCCGCGCCAGAACATCGACCGCGACGCGCAGCTTCTCACGCGCATCAGCAAGCTGGGCGCGCGTGTCGGTGAGCTTCCCGGTCGCTTCCTCCAGCACCTTCTGCCCGACCTGATCGATCTGGAGCCGCGACTCGTCGATGATGCGGCCATAGCGAGCGATATCCGCTTCATATGCGCCGATCTTGCCCTCGAGATCGGCTCTGGAGCGCTCCAGCGTGGCGACGCGCGCGAACGGTACGATGCCCTGATCAACGAGCGGCTTGAGCTTGGTGTATTCCTGACTGACACTGTCGAACTGCGCGCGCGCGCCCTTGTTCTGCGCGGTATTCCCCTGGATCTGCCGCTGCGCCTGCGCGATACGTTCCTCGAGGATCGAGATCTCGATCTTTCGTGCAGCGCGACGTTCATCGAAGCGCCGCTTCTGATCACCCATTGCGCGTATCGCGTTCGGATCGGACGTCTTCTGGAGCAGCTCGGTCGGAAACGTGATGCTGTCCTTGCCTTCGGATTCCGCCTGTAGGCGCGCCTCCTCGGCAACCGCCGAGTACACCGCCGAGCGTGCGATCTCTTCCTTGGCCCGCTCCTGGGTCGGATCGAGCCGCAACAGGACCTGACCTTCCGCGACATGAGAATCGCCTGTGACCAACAGGTTCTGGACGATGCCACCCTCGAGATGCTGCACCACCTTACGGTCGCTCTCGACAACGACGGAGCCGGGGGCCACCACGGCACCGTCGATCGATGCGAGGGCGGTCCAGCCGCCAAATACGCCGAAGGTCAGGAAGACGACCAGGAAGCCTCGCCGCGCGGGGGTCTGCCAATCGCCCGACGGATCCTCATCGTTGCCCATTGCCCCCCGGGGCCACAAGGTCGGCAGTTTCGCCTTGGCAAGATCGACCAGCTTGGCAAGATCTACCAGCTTGGCAAGATCGACCAGCGACCTTGTCATGGTCTCCGTCTTCGCAAGGAGTTTGCTCGGAGGTCGCGGCTCCTGCGCCACTTTATCTGCTTTGTTGAACTGCTTCAAAAGCTCCGCCAGTTCGTCGTGAAGAGCGTCCGGTCCCCGCCGCAATAGATTATCCATTATTGCCTCGTCGCGTGCGCCTGACGCACTTGATTTGAAAGCTGTGCCGGACGGTGAGCGCCATCGGTTCGATGGTTGCCGTCAGCATGGTGATGACGATCGGCGCGATGATGTTCGGCGGGCTCGCGCACGTCGCGCCGCATCGGCGCAACCGTCTTGCCGAGCAGTGCAGGCAGCATTTCCTCGCGCGTGCCGATTTGCCCAAGCCGTCCCTCGTGCATGAACACGATCTTGTCGACCGCAGCGAGCAGGTTCGGGCGGTGATTGATGATCACGATGGTCACCTTGCTCTGCCTCAGCCGCTGGATCGCATCGGCGAGCGCGCGATCGCCGTCGCCATCGAGATTTGCGTTCGGCTCGTCGAGCACCACCAGCACCGGCTTGCCGAACAGTGCGCGCGCGAGCCCGATGCGCTGCCGCTGACCGCCCGAAAGACCTGCGCCGTTATCCCCGATGACGGTGTCATAGCCCTTGGGAAGACGCTGGATCATCATGTGCGCCGACGCCAGCTGCGCTGCCTCGACGACCGCCTCGTCGGAGGCGTCGTCGCGGAAACGTGCAATGTTGTCACGCACGGTACCGGCGAACAGTTCGACGTCCTGCGGAAGGTAGCCGAGGTTCTGTCCAAGGAAATTGGGATCGAAATGCCTGACGTCGTTGCCGTCGATGCGCACGCAGCCGTGCACCAGCGGCCAGGCGCCGACCAGGGCCCGCGCCAACGACGATTTTCCGGAGCCGGACTGGCCGACCACGGCGACGACTTCGCCAGGGGCCAGCCGGAACGAGACGTCGGCGATGGCCGGCAGTTGCGATCCGGGGACGAGCACCGTCGCCGCCTCGACGGAGATTTCGCCGACCAGGGCCGGCAGCCGTGTCGGCTGTCGCTCAGTCGCGCGGTTCGCAAGCGCGCGATCCAGCCGGGCATATGATGTGCGCGCGGCAACCAGCGCCTTCCATTGCGACACTGCAGCCTCGACGGGCGCGAGCGCGCGTCCCATGATCAGCGAAGCCGCGAACAGAACGCCCCCGGAAATCTCCTGCTGGATCGCGAGATACGCGCCCACTCCCATGATGGCGACCTGAATCGCCATGCGCAGGAATTTGGAGATGGCGAGCAAGGTCCCGCCCCGCTCTCCGGCCGTAGCGCTTTCCAGCAACGCCTGACCATGAGTTACCGCCCAGGCGGCGCGGACCGCGGGTCCCATTCCAAGCGCGCGGATCGCTTCTGCGTTGCGCAGCGAGGACGTCAACCGGTCCAGTGCGTGAAGGTTCTTCGATGCGGCCGCATTCAGCGGCGCCTTCGTAACCCGCTCGTTAAGGAAGGCGAGCGTCAGGATGATGATCGCGCCGATCAGGGCGACCAGGCCGATCAGCGGATGGAGCAGGAAACACATCGCGAGGAAGATCGGCGTCCACGGCACATCCATCAGCGACGTGATGACGCCCCCCGACAGCACCTCGCGCAAGGTGTCGACATCGCGCAGCAGCTGAACATGATGCGAGCTGCTCGTGCTCAGCGCCTGCCCGAGCGCGGTTTCGAACGTCTCGCCCGAGACGAACCGGTCGAAGCGCAATCCGGTCTGCACGAGAACCCGGCTGCGAAAATGCTCGAGCGTCGCGTAGCTGATGAAGAGCACGAGCGCGATGAGCGAGAGCAGCAGCAGCGTCATCCCGTTTCGGCTCGTGAGCACCCGATCGTAGATCTGCATGGTGTAGATCGGCGACACGAACACCAGCAGATTGATGAAGATGGATAGTCCACCCGCCGCGAGCAGGCCGGGACGTATCCGACGGAAGACATCCGCGAGCGCAGACTGTTTTGCCGAAGCGTGCATGTGCATATCCGGGCCGCCCTTGGCCGGGCGGCGGTAAACGGTTGAAAAATTGCATGCGATCGAGCGTCAAGACGCCCGCATTTCAACATTCCGCCGTGCGCGGAATGGTACCCCGCCTCTCGACCGCCCCGGTGGTCGCGAGGAACTCCCCAGAGTGGACATGCGCGCAGCGCACCGCGCGCATGTCCTTGTCGATGTAGACGACCTACGAGCTTACGAGTGCCACCCGTGATGATCGTTGTGGTGAGACATCAGATCAGCCAGATGCGCTACGAACGAGCCCGTGTCCGTCGTATCCGTCTGCCCCGAACCGGCATCCGCAGTCGTGTTCGACGTCGCAGTGTGACCCCGCCACCAGGAATGATCTCCGGATGCGGACGACGTGCTGGCATTATTGAGCCACTGCGAGAAATCGAGCCCACCACCGTTGTGGTTGTGCCCGCCACCGCCGTTGCCCGCCTGCCAGGACGAACCGCCCCACCAGCCGCCGCCGCCGCCGTGGTGATGACCACCCCAGCCGCCAGTATCCGTCGAACCGCCGGTTGACGGATCAGTCGTTCCGTCCGAGCCCGAGACGGGAGGGGTGCCTCCGGTGCTACCGCCAGCATCGGCAACCGGCGGCGTGGAGCCGTCCGTGCCGGTGCTACCGCCACCGTCCGCAACCGGCGGCGTGTTGCCGCCCGTGCCGGTGCTACCGCCAGCGTTGTCAACCGGCGGCGTGCTGCCGTCCGTGCCGGTGCTACCGCCAGCGTTGTCAACCGGCGGCGTGCTGCCGTCCGTGCCGGTGCTACCGCCAGCGTCCACCGGCGGCGGCGTGTCGGTCACCGGATCGGTAACAGGCGGAGCGGTCGCGCCCCCCGTGCCATGGCTCGTATTGTGCGCAAGGAACACCTGCTGCAGTGCCGGCAAATTCTCGAGCGCAGTGTCGCCATTCTGCGATCCCCACGCGTAAGCATAGTCAAAGGCCGGATTGGGAACGAGGTCCGCCCAATGATCGATCATTGCCTGCTCTTGCGCGGCAGTCGGCACAGCGACCTTGCTGCCGGTTTCGGTGGACCAGCCGCCACCGCCGAACGCCTGATAAACCGGAACGATGGAGTCGAGCGGGATTCCGGCTTGCTCAGCGGCAGAGACGTACTTGTCGATCGTGCTGAGGTCGACGTTCGGACGGTCCGTCCACACCGGATACCAATCGAGACCGAAGTAGTCGATGTGGGTGTTCGCCTGGTTGTAGCTGTTCATGTAGTTCGGATCGTCCGATGATCCAGTGTTCATCAGGACGGTGAACGTCTTGGCCCCGGGATCGTGCTGATGAATCCAGTCGGATTCAGCCTTCAGATCCGCGGGGTCGGCTTGCGGTCCCCACTGACCGGTCAGATCAGGCTCATCCACAAGGTAGAAGCCGAACACTTTCGGATTGTTGAGGAACGGCGTCACCTGGTCGATAAAGTCCTGAGTCACGCCGTGGTACTGATCGAGCCAGACCAGACCCTGCACACCGTCGGGCAGTGCATTCACCTGGTCGACATACTGGACATCTGCGAGATTAAAGCCAGCTTCAGCTGGTGCGAAGTTACCTTGCGAGTCCAGACCCCCGCCCGCAGCGTAGTGTAATGTTGCCAATGATATTCCCCTGTCAGTGTTGAAAGCCCCCAGTGACCTGTAGGTCTGAGCGCCCGACAACCGATCGTGCGTCCCACCGAGGTGAACGTATGTTTACGTTTGAGGCAGGAATCTCCGTTCCATTGGGCGTAACCAAGGGATTATTGTGCTGAAAGTTTGCACAACAACGCGCCAACGCTGATCGCCGGATCTGCGGGAAAACTTGTTTTGAAAGACGATTCAACGATATGCGGCCAATCGAGGCCGAGAAGATCAATGTTGAATCTGGCACAACGCCGACGAAATTGTTCAATGCCGGTAGCGGGCAGCAAACCGGATTGATGTCCGTGGATTACCTCCGATGACGGATGTTCTCATCGAAGCGTTTCCGTTGTTCAGTAAAGGGCGTGGCGCAAATAGAGAGAAAATCCAAGCGGATCAGCGCTCCTGTGAGCCGGTATTTTAGCACCAAAGGCGAGCTCGTTTGCGGGGGCAATTGCGAATCGCGGAAGTATTAGGCGCTGGGTTGCCTTGCCGCTCTTTAGCACCGTGGCTGGAGAGCTCTTTTTGATAGCGCACGCGAAGCGAATTTGTCCCACCCGTTCGCTGTGCCGCGCGCTGGCGATTTTTCGAGTAGAATCAGCTCATTTGCTGCCGAGGACGTCATGTCAGGGTCGGCCCAAACGAACGTCAAGTTTCCGCCGGGTTCACGAATTCAGGTAAAGCCGGCAGCCGGTCCTCGCTTATCTGGAAAGACCGGGACCGTGGTTGGGGCCGGATACTATCCGAAGAGCCTCCGCGTCATTCTGGACGGATCGAAGGGACCAATTACTCTTCACGTGGACTACGTGGCCATGATCGACACGTGAAGCGGGCGCAGCGTTCACGGCCCCACTTGCGGCAGAAGGCGCTCTTCAACGACGCGTTTTGAGTTACTCCAGAAGTATAGCCGGCCCCTGATCCAGCATTGGGCCGCTCTCTTGACCCATTTCAGCCAATCTTTGTTAGTTGCTCGTTGCTCGGGGCAGGATCCATCAATCCCGGAGCCTGCGATGTTCAAGCAAGTTATTTCTGCGTGCTGCCTCGTTGTGATCACCTCGCTCAATTCCGATGCACGACCCTATCGCATGCAGCACGCCTCTGAATGCAACGTCACCATGCCATGCGACTTCTCGAACTACGCGCAAATCCCGAACCAGCGAAGAGAGGTGCGAGACTCATTGCAGATACACCGAACCAAACAACTCTCCGTCGTCGCCAATACAAATATTGCGGCGTCTGATAGTCCCGTCAGCACTCGGATCGTTGGCGGCCGCCCCGCGGGCTGCCCCTCCTCATTCTGCGGTTGTGCCGCAGCCCTGCGCCTGTTTGGTCGCATCGTTCCGGAATTGAATCTCGCGGCAAACTGGCTGAGATTTCCGCGTACGTCGCCAGCACCAGGAATGGTCGCGGCAAGACGCGGGCACGTTTTCGTCCTCGAGCAGCACATCGGGGGCGACGTTTGGATGGCGTACGACGGCAACTCAGGTGGACGCGCAACGAGAATACACGCGCGTTCTTTGAGGGGGTACACGGTTGTGAATCCGCGCGCGACGCTGACTTGAATTTAGCCCTTTATCGAATCGGCAACACGGTTGCCAAGCACCGGCATGCTTTCACCGGGACAGCGGCAATCTCTCGTCGCTGAGGCGCCGTTATTCTCTCCGGTCGAAACACGATCTAATGGCTCAACGCAATCATATTGGTTGGTCGGGGAGCTGGAGGCAAATGTGCTGGCGGCACCGATCGGCGGCCGTCAGCCCGACACCGTCAGGCGACGACAGATCTCGCGCTCTCCCGCTCTCGCATCGCTCCCTCGATAGCCTTCTCAAGGGCAGCCTGATCGAACGGCTTCGACAGGCGGCGCAGATTGGAACGCGCGTCGATGGGAAGCTCCGCATATCCGGTGCTCAGGAGGATGACCGTACCGGGACGCTCCACGACCACGGCTTCAGCAAGCTGCAGGCCGGTCATGACCGGCATCGCATAGTCGGTGACGACGAGTTCGATGGTCTGCGTGCGGCGGAGGAGATCCAATGCCTCTTCGCCCGAGCGTGCCTCGACCACTGCATGCCCGAGATCCTCCAGCATTGCCGCCGTATTCTCCAGCACGAGAGGGTCGTCGTCGACCAGAAGCACGGAAAGCCGGTGGTCGGCCCGAAGCATGGGTGCCGGGGACTCCGCTCGCGGCGCTGGCACCGCGGCCTCCTCCTCAGCCACCGGCAGCCAGATCTCGGCCGTCGTGCCCACTCCAAGGCGGCTCTTCAGGACGAGCCTGCCGCCGGACTGCTCGGCGAGGCCGTGAACCATCGATAGTCCGAGCCCGGTGCCTTTGCCGATACCCTTCGTCGTAAAGAACGGCTCCTGAGCGTGCTTCAGCGTTTCCTCGTCCATGCCGCAGCCCGTGTCGCTCACCGAGAGCGCCACGTAGCGGGGAGCGCCAGCTTCGTGTTGCTCGTCTCTGGCGGAGATGGTTATCAGGCCACCGGCCGGCATCGCATCACGCGCGTTTACGGCGAGATTGAGGATGGCCAGTTCGAGCTGGTTGGCGTCAATCTTTACGTTTGGCAGGTCCAGCGGAAAGAGTGTGTCGATACGGACGCCTGCCTCGAATTTCAGCAGTGACGCCATGCCCCGCACCAGTGCGGCGATATCGACGACAGCCGGCTTGAGATCCTGTTTGCGAGCGAAGGCGAGCAAGCGCTGGGTTAGCAGTGCGCCCCGCTGCGCGCCTTGCATCGCGTTGTCCACGAGACGCTGTATCTTCGGATCGTCTGTTTGCAGGCGTTTTTTCAGGAGCTCGAGGCTGCCGAGAACGGCGGCGAGCAGGTTGTTAAAATCGTGGGCCACGCCGCCGGTGAGTTGACCGATGGTCTCCATTTTCTGCGACAGCGTCAGCGCTTCGCGTGCCCGATCCAGCGCTTCCTGTGCCCGTCTCCTCTCGCTGATGTCGCGCACGATCTTGGCAAACCCGGTGATCAAGCCGCTTTCGTTCCGTACCGCGACCAGGGTTGCCTCTGCCCAGAAGCGGCTGCCATCCCGGCGCACGCGCCAGGCTTCCACTGCTGACTTGCCGTACCGCTCCGCCTCCAGGAGAGCACGTGCTGGCGCCCCGGAAGCGCGGTCTTCGTCGGTATGAAGGATCGCGTAGCTGGTCCCTACGATGTCGTCGCCGTAACCCATCAGCCGGCGCGCCCCGAGATTCCAGTTTCCGACGGACCCATTCGGCTCGATCATGAACATGGCGTGATCGGCGATGCCCTCCACCAGGAGCCGAAAGCGTTCTTCACTTCGCCTCAGCGCGCTGGCCTCGCGTTCGGCGCGCTCCGCCGAGGCCCGATCATAGACGGCAGCGGCAATCCCAATGCTCAGGATCAAGATGGTGGCGCCGGCGAGCAGAAATGCCAGCGGCGCCCGACCCACGAAATGTCCAGCGTGTCCCGCCATGGTGTTCGCAGGCTCGAACGAGGCACCTTCCATAGCTGCGTAATGCATGCCGGAGATCGCGAGACCCATGACAAGTCCTGCGAAAAGTCGCTGCGTCGCGTTCGTCTTGCGAAAGGCAAGCCAGAGCGCCACGACCGAAGCGCACATCGCGATCACGACCGAGAGCACGACCCACCGAGGATCGTACGCGACGGATGCCGCCATTCTCATCGCGCTCATGCCCGTATAGTGCATGCCGGATATGCCAAGCCCCATCGCCAGGCCGGACACCAGGAGCGCCTGCGGGCGTCTTCCGACCACGGCAAAGGCCGCGGCCGCGACAACAATGGGGACGACAAGCGATAGAAAGGTGAGGAATGGATCGTAGGAGATCTCGACCCCGGACAGCCTGAAGGCCAGCATGCCGACGAAATGCATGGACCAAATGCCGCCGCCCATAGCGGTGGCCGCGGCTGCAAGCCAAGCCGGACGAGCCCGCCCAGACGCGGCACGCATCCGGGTCGCGAGGTCGAGCGCTGTGTAGGAGGCGAGCGCGGCGATCAGGATCGACAGCGCCACAAGAACGGGATCGTGAGAGGCCGTATGGTGATTCATTTCCACCAGATGGTAATGGAAATCCGGGGCAAATTCACCCTAGGTCGAATAGCGGCGGCGGGATCGGGGCCCGGCCGGCCGCGATCCGTGGCACCCTGTCGGCAAATTCAAGCTGGATCCAGCCGCCAGGGGGCTGTTTCCGCCCCACCTCCCTTGGGGATTTGAACCGGACCAGGCCTGTGCTGGGTCAGGCTCCATGCACGGACCAAGCGGAGGATCGTGCCCCTCACGCACCGCCCTTCAAATTGGGCAAGCCGGCCGCCTATTGCACCGCGAAGCCAATTGCGCCGCAACATTCAAAATGAGACTGCCCGTCAAGCCGCACGACGCGCCCATACGTGCACTGCATCCGACTTCGGTTAGCCTTCGTTCAACAGCCGGGCGCCTTTCGGGAGCCACGGCGCCGCGCCAATTCAGCGAAAAATTTGGCCATAGAGGGAGGAATGAAATGTTGAAATGCAGTGTGGGACTGATCGCGCTAAGCAGCCTTTTCCTTTCAGGCGCGGCAATCGCCCAGGAAAAGATCAAGGTCGGCGTCACCGCAACGCTGGAAGGCACCTACACGGTGCTCGGCGAGGACGGCATGCGCGGCCACCAGACGGCGCTCAATGTGCTTGGCAAGAAGGTCGGCGACAAAGAGCTTGAATTCATCGTTGCTTCGACCGACGCGACGCCGGATTCCGCGGTGCGCGCCGTGCGCAAGCTGATCGAGCAGGATAAGGTGCAGATCCTGTTGTCGCCGCTCTCCGGCGACGAGGGCATTGCGGTCAAGAACTTCGCCAAGACCCATCCCGAGTTGACCTTCATCAATGCGGCATCCGGCGCGCAAGAAACCACCTATGTCGATCCCGCTCCGAACTTCTTCCGCTACAACATGGACGGCGCGCAGTGGCAGGTGGGCCTCGGCCAATACGCCTATGAAACCAAGAAATATCGCAAGATCGCGACCGTCGGCGAGGACTATTCTTTCATCTACACCCAGGTATTCGGCCTCGTGCTCGAATTCTGCGGCGCCGGCGGCCAGGTCACCAACCGGCAATGGGTGCCGCTCGGCACCAAGGATTTTGCCTCCGTCATCGCGGCGCTGCCCGACGATGTCGATGCGATCTATCTCGGCCTCGGCGGTGCGGATGCCGTCAACTTCCTGAACCAATACCAGCAGGCCGGCGGCAAAGCGCATCTGATGGGCGGCTCCATCATGATCGACCAGACCATCCTGTCCTCGAAAGGCAACGCAAAGAACGCGCTGGTCGGCACCATCGCGGCGAGCGGCCAGGCCGACACCTGGGAGGATCCGGGTTGGCAGAAGTTCGTGAAGGCGTATCAGGACGCGTTTCCACCCAACAAGCGCTTCCCGAGCCCGTCGCTTCTTGCGACCAACTACTACGGCTCGACTATGGCGCTGATCCTCGCGCTCCGTGAGGTCAATGGCGATCTTTCCAACAACCAGGCCAAGTACAAGGAGGCGCTGGCCAAGATCGAGATCGACGCACCGAACGGCAAGATCAAGCTTGACGCCAACCGCCAGGCGATCGGCACCAACTTCGTCACCGAGGTCGTCGATGACGGCAAGGGTGCGCTGTTCAGTAAAGTCGTGAAGGTGATCCCGAACGTGAACCAGACGCTCGGTTACGATCCGGCGGTGTTCGCCAAGATCGGACTGCCGAGCCGTACGGTCCCGGAATGTAAGAAGTACTGACGCATTCACCGTCGCTCGTTTCGCATGCTCTCCGGCAACCGGGAGCGATTTGCAGGCGCGATATCTTGCGCTCTTGCAATCTCGCCCCGGTTGTTGAACGCTGACTGAAAAGACAAGAACATTCAGGAGGGAAGGCATGAGCCGGGCGCTTGCCGTCTTTCACGGCCGGTTCGGTCGGGCGACGGTCTATCAGTTGAACCGCCCCTTCAACGTGCACGCACATCGCGAAGGTCATCTGATCTTCCATGTTGGCGGCCTGTCCGCATGCATCGACGTCTGTAACGGGCACTACGACCTTACGGAAAGCTCCATCGTTGCGGTCAATCCCTGGGAGCCTCACAATTTCCTGCCGTCCGATCTCGACGGTGGCGCGATCTTCTTCGTGCTCTACGTCAATCCGGAATGGTTCGCGCCCGACGCGCCCGGTGCCGACCGCCTGCGTTTCGGCCGCACCCAGTTCAAGCGCACGGTCGCACTCGACAAGCACATCAGACGAACCGCAGCACTTGTGTGCGGCGCACCGTCACTCTCCAGCCTCGATGCCGAGCTGCGGCGGCTGATCGACATCTGCTACGACGAAAGTTGGCAGCAGGCCGAGATCGCCCGTGACGCACGCACGGCTGGCGCCGTCACCGACTTCCGCGTGCGCAAATGCATCAAGCTGATGTCGGAAAGTCCGGGCGCCGAAATGGAGCTCGACACGATCGCGCGCGAATCCGGCCTGTCGCGACCGCATTTCTACCGGTTATTCCGCACCCAGACCGGCGTCACGCCGCATCTCTACCTCAACACCCTGATCATGGAACAGGCGCTGGAAGCCCTTGTCGCCGGCGAAGCACCGATCGCCGACATCGGCTTCGACCTCGGCTTCTCCTCGCAAAGCGGCTTCACACGCTTCTTCACCGCCAATGTCGGGATGGCGCCGACCGATTACCGCCGCGCCGCCAAGGTTTTGCGGGCCTGACCGCGCGCGAAAAGATACTGACGATCAAACGCTCCCCTTGTGCCCTCGCTAAGATGGTCGGAACGCGATCCCGAAAAGAGGATCGCAAGTCCGGGAGGACGCACGTCCATGGCGAGGTACGCAGCCTACGCAAGGCTGTTCGACCAGCGTTCAAAACATGAGGCAGGGCGAGGTCGAAGCGGCCTGATCGCGCCCTCTTCCCGTTTGCGGGGGCGCGAGGCGGGGATGAGGCAGTTGACATGACGCGCTTCGTCGAACGTCATCCAGCCTGGGCCCTGATCGTGATCATCGCGATCGCGCTTGCACTGTGGCTGACCTTGGCGGTATGGCCGCCCGGACTTGAAGAGGCGATCGGCCGCAAGCGGGTCTTCCTGAACGCCGTGTTCAACGGCATCACGCTCGGCGGCCTCTACTTCCTTGTCGCCAGCGGTTTCACCCTGATCTTCGGCCTGATGCGCAACGTCAACCTCGCGCACGGCTCGCTGTATTTGTTCGGCGGCTATGTCGGCTACGCCATCAGCGCCTCGACCGGCTCCTGGCTCCTCAGCTTCATCGTCGCCTTCATCCTGACGGCGCTGGTCGGCGTCCTGCTTCAGCTCATCGTCTTCCGCCGCATGGAGGGCCAGGACTTGCGGCAGACCATGGTGACGATCGGTCTCTCGATCGTTTTCGCCGATCTCATGCTGTGGGCTTGCGGCGGCGACTTCTATCAGATCCAGACACCGAACTGGCTGATCGGCCCGATCGAGCTGCCGCTGGTCACTGCGGTGAAATCCTCGGGCGAACCGGTCTATCTCCGCTATCCCCTGGTCCGGCTGGTGATCTTCGCCGCGTCCGTCGTGATCGGCCTGGCGATGTGGCTGGCGCTCAACCGCACACGCATCGGCATGATCATCCGCGCCGGTGTCGACGATCGCGACATCCTGGCCGCGACCGGAGTGCGGATCCAGCTCGTCTTCGTGCTGGTCTTTGCGCTCGGTGCCGGGCTTGCCGGCATCGCCGGCGTCGTCGGCGGCACCTTCCAGTCTCTCTCGCCTGGCGAAGACATCCGCTTCCTGCTTGCCTCGCTCGTCGTCGTCATCGTCGGCGGCATGGGCTCGATCCCCGGTGCCGCGCTCGGCGCGCTGATCATCGGCCTCGCCGAACAGCTCGGTTCGGTCTACATCCCGACCTACGCCATCGTCGTGACCTTCCTGATCATGGTGCTGGTACTGGCAGTCCGGCCGCAAGGCCTGTTGGCGAGGCGCTGAGATGTCGCTCGCCCACGACGCCCACGTCACCGTTCGTCCCGCCGCAGCGGCGCAGCGCCCCACCTTGCGCGGATGGCCGGAGATCAACAATCCTGCAGCCTGGATCGTCGCGGCCATTCTCCTGATCATGCCGCTGATCGCCAACGGCTTCTTCCTGATCGAGATCTTTGCGACCACGCTGATCCTCGGCATCATGGCGCTGAGCCTGATGTTCCTCGCCGGCTACGGCGGCATGGTCAGCCTGATGCAGCTCACCATCGCGGGCTTCTCCGCCTATATGGTCGCGGTGTTCGGCGTCAGCGGCAACGCCAATATCAGCCTGGGTTGGCCGTGGTGGCTCGCGGTCCCGATGGCGCTCGCGCTCGCGACCCTGTTCGGCACGCTTGGCGGCGCGCTGGCCGTGCGCACCGAGGGCATCTACACCATCATGATCACGCTCGCGATCGGCGCGGCTTTCTATTATTTCACCAACCAGAACTGGGCGATCTTCAACGGCCATACCGGCATCAACACTGTTGCAACGCCGCATTTCTGGGGCGTCAACTGGCGCGCCGACATTCCCTTCTATTACATCGTGCTCGCGGTCGCTGCGCTGTGCTACTTCGTCGTTGAATACATCTCCCGCGCACCATTCGGCCTGGCGCTGCAGGGTGTGCGCGACAATCCCCGCCGCATGGCGGCGCTCGGCTTCAACGTCAATGCGCACCGCGTCGCCGCCTACGCCTTCGCGTCCTTTGTCGCGGCGCTGGCCGGCGTTCTCCAGGTCTGGAACTACCGGCAGATCTCGCCGGGATCCGTCAGCGTCGGCGCCTGCATCGATATCCTCATCATCGCCGTGGTCGGCGGCATCACGCGTCCCATCGGTCCGTTCATCGGCGCACTGATCTTCGTGCTGTTACGCACCTTCGCGCTCGACTTCCTGGTCAAGCTCGGGCTCGACGGCAACCGCTTCCGGCTGCTGATCGGCCTCGGTTTCCTCGCCATCGTCTTCTGGTCCTCGGACGGCGTGATCGGGCTCTGGCAGAGCTGGCGACAGCGCCAGCGATCCGGCGCGGCCCGTTCAAGCGAACGTCACGGCCGAGGATCTGGTCAAGGATCCGGTCATGGATAGCGTAGCGCAACGCCTCTCAGCCGTCGGCGCCGGCGCGGCGCTGGAGCTTCGCGGCGTGACGCGCCTGTTCGGCGCGCTGGCTGCGCTCACCGACGTCACCATTACCGTGCGCCCCGGCGAGCGGCGCGCGGTGCTCGGCTCGAACGGTGCCGGAAAAACCACCCTGTTCAACTGCATCACCGGCGATTTCCCGCCGTCCTCCGGCACCATCCGTTTCTTCGGCGAGGACGTCACCCACTTCCCGCCCTACGAGCGCATCCGCCGCGGCCTGCGCCGGACCTACCAGATCTCAGCACTCTTTCCTGGTCTCACCGTCCAGGACAACGTCTACCTCGCCTGCCGCGGCGTCTCGCGCGGCCGCTTCTCGTTCCTGCGCCCCGGACAGAACGACGCACTGATGAGCGCGGCCGATAATCTCGTGCAGGCTGTCCATCTCACAGGCGTGAAGGACCAGCGCGTCGCGGAGCTTGCGCATGGCCAGCAGCGCCAGCTCGAGATCGCACTGGCGCTCGCCGGCGCGCCGCGCTTCGTGTTGTTCGACGAGCCGGCCGCGGGGCTGTCTCCGACCGAGCGTGCCGAGCTGGTCGAGATCTTGACCTCGCTGCCGGCGCATATCGGCTACATCATCATCGAGCACGACATGGACGTGGCGCTACGCGTCGTCGAGAGCGTCACGATGATGCACAACGGGCGCATCTTCAAGGAAGGCCTGCCGCAGGAGATCGAGTCCGATCCCGAGGTGCAGGAGCTTTACCTCGGAGGCGGCCATGAATGAGGTCCGCCGCTCGGCCGCCGCCGCCCTCGAAGTCCGCGGCCTCGACGTCTACTACGGGCATTCGCATGCGCTGCAGGGCGTGGACCTGACGCTCGAAGCCGGCGTATTCTCGGTGGTCGGTCGCAACGGCATGGGCAAGACCACGCTGTGCAAGGCGATCATGGGGCTGGTGCCGGTCAGCGGCGGCTCGATCCGCGTCCGCGGCGACGACATCACCCGGCGGCCGCCCGCCCACATAGCCCGGCTCGGCGTCGGCTACGTGCCGCAGGGCCGGCGGCTATGGCGCTCGCTCAGCGTCGACGAGCATCTGCAGCTTGCCGCGGGCCTGCGGCGCGGGGCTTGGACGGTCGAGCGCATCTACGAGACCTTTCCGCGATTGGCCGAGCGCAAGGACCATGGCGGCGGCCAACTCTCCGGCGGCGAGCAGCAGATGCTGGCGATCTCCCGCGCGCTGCTCACCAATCCGCAGCTCCTGATCATGGACGAGCCGACCGAGGGGCTTGCGCCCGTCATCGTCGCCCAGGTCGAGGAGATGCTGGTAGGGCTTGGCGAGGACGGCGACATGTCCGTGCTCGTGATCGAGCAGAACATCGGTGTGGCCACGGCCGTCTCGCGCAACGTCGCGATCATGGTCAACGGCCGCATCAACCGCATCATCGATTCCGCGCGCCTTGCCGCGGACCGGGGGTTGCAGCAGCGCCTGCTCGGCGTCGGCCTCCACGCCGAGCTCGAGCCCGCCGTCGACATGCCGGCGGCAGGCACCGGGGCGAAGGCCGCACCGCAGCCGTCCCGTCCAGGCGGCCCGATCCGTGTCTACATCTCCAACCCGACACCGCCCACCCGCTGGTCGCAGCCGGTCCCGATCGCCCGCATCGAGGCCGCCGCCCGCACGCTCTCGACACAGGTAGCGCGTCTCGACGAGACCGCCCGGCGCCGGCGCGAGCCGGTCGCGGCGCAAACGCAGGGACCCCCGGTCGTGCTCGTCGTCGGCACGCTCGACACCAAGGGCACGGAGCTTCGCTTCATCCGCGACATCATCGCCGGGAGCGGCCTGCGCACGCGACTGGTCGATGTCTCCACCAGCGGCCGGCACGCAACCAGCGACGTCTCGGCCCAGGAGATCGCCTTGAACCATGGGCGCGGCGGATCGGCGGTGTTCGGACCCGACCGCGGCGCCGCCGTCACCGCGATGGCCGAGGCCTTCGCCAGCTGGCTGCGACGCCAGAACAATATTGCCGGCGTGATTTCGGCGGGCGGCTCGGGCGCAGCGTCACTGGTCGCGCCGGGGATGCGGACCCTCCCCGTCGGAGTGCCCAAGCTGATCATCTCCTCCGTCGCCTCCGGCGACGTCGGGCCCTATGTCGGCCCGGCCGACATCACCATGATGCATTCGGTCACTGACGTGCAGGGCCTCAACTCGATCTCGCGTGCCGTGCTCGCCAATGGCGCCCATGCGCTGGCCGGCATGGTCAGGGCGCGGCTCGATCAGCACGCGCAGAAGGATGGCGGCGACGGCGCATTGCCGTCGGTCGGCATCACCATGTTCGGCGTCACCACGCCGGCGGTCCAGAAGATCGCGGCCGACCTGCGCGAGGATTTTGAGTGCCTCGTCTTCCACGCCACCGGCGTTGGCGGCCGCTCAATGGAGAAGCTCGTCGATTCCGGGCAGATCGCCGGCGTCATCGATCTCACCACCACGGAAATCTGCGATCTCCTGATGGGTGGCGTGTTCCCGGCAACCGACGACCGCTTCGGCGCCATCATCCGCAGCCGCCTGCCCTATGTCGGCTCGGTGGGCGCGCTCGACATGGTGAATTTCGGCGCCCCGGACACCATTCCCGAGCGCTACCGCGGCCGCAAATTCCACGTCCACAACCCCCAGGTCACCCTGATGCGGACCACGGCCGAGGAAAACGAACGCATGGGCCGCTGGATCGCCGATCGGCTCAACCAGATGGACGGCCCGGTGCGCTTCTTCCTGCCCGAGGGCGGCGTCTCCGCGCTCGACGCGCGAGGACAGCCATTCTGGGATCCCGATGCCGATGCGGCGCTGTTCCGTGCGCTGGAGCGGAACGTGCGGCAGACCGCCAACCGTCAGCTCATCCGCGTCCCCAAGAACATCAACGATCCCGAGTTCGCCTCCACCATCGTCAGCGCGTTCCGGACCTTGTTCGGCCGCACCGGGGCGCGCCGGAGACTAGCGAGGTGACCGATGGCCCGGTTTGAACGCGCAGAACTGTTGAAACGCTTCCGCGACATGGCAAAGCGCGGCGAGCCCATCATCGGCGGCGGCGCCGGCACCGGCCTGTCGGCCAAGTGCGAGGAAGCCGGTGGCGTCGATCTCATCGTCATCTACAATTCCGGCCGCTATCGCATGGCCGGCCGCGGCTCGCTTGCGGGATTGATGGCTTATGGCGACGCCAACGCCATCGTGCTGGAGATGGCCGGCGAAGTGCTGCCCGTCGTGACCAAAACGCCAGTGCTCGCTGGAGTCAATGGCACGGATCCGTTCCGCGACATGGACGTTTTCCTGGACCAGTTGAAGGCGCTCGGTTTCGCCGGCGTGCAGAACTTTCCGACCGTCGGCCTGATCGACGGCGTGTTCCGCGCCAATCTCGAAGAGACCGGCATGTCCTACGCGCTCGAGATCGACATGATCGCCAAGGCGCGCGAGAAGGACCTGCTGACGACGCCCTACGTCTTTACCGAGAAGGAAGCCGCCGCGATGGCGATCGCGGGCGCGGATATCATCGTCTGTCACCTCGGCCTGACGACCGGGGGCACCATCGGCGCGCAGACCGCGCCGAAGCTCAAGGATTGCCCGGCGCGCATCGACACCTGGGCCTCCGCCGCGCTCAGCGTCAATCCGGACATTCTGGTGCTCGCCCACGGCGGACCGATCGCCGATCCGGACGACGCCGATTTCATCATGAAGAACACCCGCTACTGCCACGGCTTTTACGGCGCCTCCTCGATGGAGCGGCTGCCGGTCGAGCGGGCGCTGACGGATCAGGTACGCAAATTCAAGGCGATCGGCGCGCGATAACGCCGGAAGGTCGAGGGAGGGAAATATGTCAGGGACTCTGGTCGGTGAATTGATCCTCTGGCTGATCGTCGCCATCGTGGTGATCGTGGTCGGCGTCTACATCGTGAACTGGCTCTACCATCGCTCGTCCAAGGAGACCTCATTCGTCCGGACCGGCCTGCTCGGCGAGCGCGTCGTGATCAACGGCGGCGCGTTCGTGCTGCCCTTCATCCACGACTACACGCCGGTCAACATGAACGTGCAGCCGATGGGCATCGTGCGCTCCCGGCAGGACGCCGTGATCACCCGGGACCGCATGCGCGTCGACATCGAGGCCGACTTCTATGTCCGCGTTCAGGCGACCCGCGAAGCCGTGTCCATCGCCGCCGCCACGCTCGGCCGCCGCACCATGGAGCCCGAGAAGCTCCACACCCTGCTCGCCGGCAAATTCATCTCCGCGATCCGTTCGATTGCCTCGGAGATGACCCTGGAACAGATGCACGAGCAACGCGGCGAGTATGTGGCCCGCGTCAAGGCGAACGCGGCCGAGGCCCTCGCTCAGAACGGACTCGAGCTGGAGTCCGTCGCGATCACCGATCTCGACCAGACCGATCTCGAATTCTTCAATCCCTCGAACCGCTTCGACGCCGAAGGTCTGACACGCCTGATGGAGGACATCGAGGCCAAGCGCAAGCTGCGCAACGACATCGAGCAGGATTCGATGATCAAGATCCGCTCCCGGAATCTGGAGGCCGAGCGACAGGCCCTCGAGATCGAGCGCGAAAGTGAGACGGCGCGCCTCGAGCAGGAGCGTGACATCGAGATGCGCCGCGCCCTGCAACGCACCGAGGTCGCGCGTGAGCGGGCCCTGCGCGAGACCGAGGCCGAGCAGGCGCAGATTTCCGCGCGGGAGACCATCGAGAAGGCACGCATCGCCAACGACCAGGCGATCGCGGAAGCCCGCATCGCCTCGGAGCGCGAGACGCGCCAACGGGAGATCGAGCGCACCCGCACCATCGAAGAGAAGGAATTGCTCGCCCGCGAGGAGATCGAGAAGACCCGGATCGCCAACCAGCGCTCGATCGACACCAGCCGCATCGCCTCTGAGCGCGAGGTGCGCCAGCGCGAAATCGAGCGGATGCGTACTATCGAAGAAGCCGAGATCGCCGCCCGCGAGGCGATCGAGAAAGCGCGTATCCAGCAGGACCGGGTGGTGACCGACGCCCGTATTGCCAACGAGGAAGAGACACGGCGCCGCGAGATCGAGCGGACCCGCGCCGTGGACGAAGCCGAGATCGCCGCCCGCGAAGCGACCGAAAAGGCCCGCATCGCCCAGACCATGATTGTCAATGTCGAGCGCATCGCGTCAGACGAGCGCACCCGCGCGCTTGAGATCCAGCAGGTGCGCACGATCCAGGAAGCCGAGATCGAGGCCCAGCGCGCGGTCGAGGCCGCGCGCATCGCCCGTGAGCGGACACTTGCCGCCGAGCGCATCGCCGCTGAGCAGAATACGCGGCAATTGGAGATCGAGCGGAACCAGGCACTCGACGTCGCGGGAATCGCGGCACGCGAGGCGACGGAAGCCACCCGTATCGCCCAGGAGGAACGAGTTCGTTCGCTCGAGATCGCCCGCAACCGCGCCGTCGAGGAAGCCGATATCGCCTCCCGCGAAGCGATCGAGGCCGCGCGCATCGCGCAGGAGAAGGCGATCGCGGCCGAGCGGATCCAGGCCGACAGGGAGACCAAGGCGCTGGAGATCGAGCGGACCGCCGCAGTCGAGGCAGCCGACCTCAAGCGTCGCGACGTAATCGAGCGCCAGCGCATCGGCGTCGATCTCGCGCTGGAGTCCGAGCGGATCAATTCGTCCAAGAAGCGCGAAGTGCTCAATATCGAGCAGAAGAAGGCAATCGAGATCGCGGACGAAGACCGCGTCATCGCGCTCTCCACCAAGCGCTCGGAACGCATCGACGCCGACCGCCAGGTCAAGCAGGCCGAGATCGTCGCACGCAAGGACGTCGAGACCACCGACGTCTCGCGCGAGCAGGCGCTGGAGGCGGCGCGGATCGAACGCCGCCGCTCGATCGAGCAACTCGAGGTCGCCCGCGTCCAGTCGCTCCAGGAAGCCGAGATTGCCGCACGCGAGGAGGTCGAGCGCGCCCGCATTGCCTCCGACCGCGGCCTGGATGAGGCCCGCATCGGCCGTGAGCGCGAGTTGCGGAAGCTCGAAGTCAATCGCGAGAAAGAGGTCGAGACCGTTCTGATGGAGAAGGCGATCGCGATCCACCTGAAGTCGCTGGAAGAATCCGCCGCCCGGGCCTCGGCCGAGGAAGCGCGGATACATGCGACGGAGGCCACCGAGCGCGTCATCACCGCACGTGAAAACGAGATCGCCAGGCGTCGCAAGAGCGTGGAAATCGTGATCGCCGAGAAGCAGGCCGAGGAAACCCGAATTGCAGCCGAAGCCGAGCGCGTTCGCGCGGCCGTGGAAGCCGAGGCGCAGCGGCTGCTCAACGAGGCCGAGAACGTGCTGACCGACCAAGCCCGCTACTCCCTATTCCGCAGAAAGCTGCTCGACCGCATCGAAGGCATCGTGCGCGAGAGCGTCAAGCCGATGGAGAAGATCGAGGGCATCCGCATCCTCCAGGTCGACGGCCTCAACGGCAACGGCCATGGTGGCAATGGCGGCCGCAGCGCCACCGACGAGGTGATCGACTCGGCGCTACGCTACCGCGTGCAGGCGCCGCTCATCGATTCGCTTCTGGCGGATATCGGCGTCGAGGGCGGCAGCCTCGCCAAGATGCCGGGCCTGATCCGCGAGGCCCGCGACATGCAAGGCATCAAGGAGTCCGCCCGCAAGGGCGGCGGTGGAGGCGGAGGCGGCGAGAAGCCGGCTGCAGCTCCCTCGCCTTCCACCGAGGGCGAGCCGCCCGCGGAGCGCAGCCCCCGGAAGAAGAGCTGAGGTCACATCATGGCCCGCGTCTATGTCTCAACCGTCGTCAATGCGCGCAATGATCGCGTCTGGGCGCGGGTGCGCGACTTCAACGGCATGCCGAACTGGCATCCCGCGATCGCGGAAAGCCGCATCGAGGGCGGCGAGCCCTCGGACAAGATCGGCTGTGTCAGGGATTTTCGCCTGCGCAACGGCGACCGCATCCGCGAGAAGCTGCTCGGCCTTTCCGACTACGACATGTTCTGCACCTATTCGATCCTGGAATCCCCCATGGGCGTCGAGAACTACGTCGCGACGTTACGGCTGACGCCGGTCACCGACGGCGACCAGACCTTCATGGAATGGACCGCCGAGTTCGACTGCGCACCCGAACGGGAAGCGGAGCTCGTCGGCAATATCGGCGGCGGCGTGTTCCAGGGCGGCTTCGACGCCCTCAAGCGCCAGTTCGGAGGGTGAGCTCCGTGCCGCATATCGTGAAAAGCACGATCCTGGATGCACCGACCGATGCGGTGTGGGACGTGCTGCGCGATTTCAACGGACACGATCGCTGGCATCCGGCGGTCGCGACCTCCACGATCGAGCGCGCGCACTCTCCTGACAAGATCGGCTGTGTCAGGCGCTTCAAGCTGCAGGACGGATCGGAGCTGCGCGAGCAATTGCTGGCGCTCTCCGATCTCGAGCAGACCTTCAGCTATTGCCTGCTCGATACGCCGGTGCCGATGTTCAACTACGTGGCGCACGTCCGGCTGCTGCCGGTGACCGACGGCGACCGCACCTTCTGGCACTGGGAGTCGCGCTTCAGCACCCGGCCGGAGGACCGCGATCGCATCGTCCACATGGTCGCGGAAGACATCTATCAAGCCGGCTTCGAGGCAATCCGCCGGCACCTGAAGGAGGCGGCATAGCAATGGCCGTGACAGTGAAGACTTTTGCCAGCACCAGCGAAGCGGCCGGCGCGCTGTCGGCAGATCGCGGCGCACGCTATCTCGGCGGCGGCACGCTGGTGATGCGGGCGCTGAACGAGGGTGACGTCTCCGTCTCGACCGTCATCCGCGCCAGCGACCAAGCCCTGACCCGGATCGACGCGTCGGGCCCGCGCGTGACGCTCGGAGCCGGCATCACCTTCGCAAAAATCCTCGCCGAGCGCGACCTCGGCTTCCTGCACGCCCCTGCCCGCTCGATCGGCGGACCCGCGGTGCGCAACATGGGCACGGTCGGGGGCAACCTGTTCGCGCCAAGTCCCTATGGCGACTTCACGGTGGCGCTGCTTGCGCTCGATGCCACCGTCGCCGTGCAGGGCGGCTTTGGCACGCGCGACATCGCCATCGAAGAGTTCTTGCAGTCGCGCGAGCGGCAGGCCGGCACGCTGGTGCTCTCGGTGTCCTGCGCACGGCCGGCGAGCGCGGACGCCTTCCGCTACCACAAGGTCGCTCGTATCAAGCCAAAGGGCGGCTCCGTCATTACGCTCGCAGCCCATCTGCCGATCAGCGGCGGACGGATCGCCGGGGCACGGATCGCGCTGGGCTCGATGGCGCCGACCCAGATTCGGGCACGCGCCGCCGAGCGTGTGCTCGAGGGTCGTTCGCTGGATGCCGCGACCATCGGAGCGGCGGCGTCCGCCGTCACCGAGGGCGCCTCCCCCTTCGACAATGCGCTCGGCAGCGCCTGGTATCGCCGCGAGATCGCCGGCGTCCATCTGCGCCGTCTCCTCTCGGGTCAGGAATAGCTCGTCATGGCCAAAACCGCCCTGCAATTTCGTCATAACGGCCGCGACGTCGCGATCTTCGTCGATGGCGGCACCAATCTGCTGGTGGCTCTGCGCGAACTGATCGGCGATATGACGCCGAAATTCGGCTGCGGCCAGGGCGGCTGTGGCACCTGCAGTGTGCTGATCGACGGCGAGTTGCACCTGTCATGCCTGACGCTGGCGGAAACCGTCGCCGGCCGATCGGTCGAGACGCTCGACGGCCTCAAGCAGGGCCCGAACCTGCATCCGCTCCAGCGTGCCTTCGCCGACAATTTCGCCGCCCAATGCGGCTATTGCACGCCGGGCATGCTGATGGCCGCAAAGGCGCTGCTCGATCGCAATCCGCAGCCTAGCCGCGCTGAGGTCGTCGAGGCGATCTCCGGCAACATCTGCCGCTGCACCGGCTACGAACCCATCATCGATGCCATCCTCGCCGCTTCGGGCGGCCGGGCCAGTGCCTAAAGGATCTTGTCATGCTGGAACTGCGCAAGGACATCTTCGCCGACGAGCGCGACGACAATCTCAATGAGATCGGCAAGGGCACCCAGCGCCAGGACATGCTCGGCCATGTCACGGGCACGTCGAGCTATTTCAACGATCACAAGCTTCAGGGCATGCTGCATCTGAAAGTGGTCCGCTCGACGCAGGCGCACGCGCGGTTGCGCCATATCGACACCACGGAAGCCGAACGCTCGCCCGGCGTACGCCGGATCATCCGCGGCGCCGACGTGCCGCGCAATCTCAACACGCTTCTCAGCCTCATCAACTTTGGCAAGGACGACGAGCCTACGCTGGCGGCGGACAAGGTCCGCTACAAGGGTGAACCGGTCGTCGCCATCGTCGCGGACAGCGAGCGCGAGGCGTTCGAGGCGATCGCAAAGGTGCGGATCGACTACGAGCCGCTGCCGGTCGTGCTCGACGTCGAGGACGCGCTCAAGGCCGGGGCGCCCGTCGTCAACGAGACCTATCCGAAGAACGCCTTCATCTATCACGACGTCCATGATCACCAGAAGCTGCGCTTCGGCGATGCCGACGCCGCGCTCGCGACCGCCGACCACGTGCTCGAACAGCGCTACCAGATGTCTCCGATCGAGCACGCGCCGACCGAAACCAATGGCGCGATCGCTGCGCCCGACACCAACGGGCGCTACGTCGTCTACACCTCGACGCAGGCGCTGTTCTTCTCGGTCGACACCTGCGCCAAGATCCTGGACCTGCCTTCCAACACCTTTCACTTCATCGGCGGCACGGTCGGCGGCGGCTTTGGCGGCAAGGTGGATACGCTGACCGAGCCGCTCGCGATCCTGGGCGCGATGCTGACCGGGCGTCCCGTCCGCTATGTGTTCGGCCGCGAGGAGGAGATGCAGTACGGCCCGCCCCGCGGGGCCGAGCGCATCTACATCAAGGACGGCGTGATGCGGGATGGCCGTGTCATCGCGCGAAAAATCCGCGCCTATTTCGACAGCGGCGCCTATACGAGGCTTTCCAGCTACGCCGCCGTGAAATGCGCCGCGCATCTGCCCGGGCCATACACTATCCCCAATGTCTATGGCGACGTCTATTGCGTCTTCACCAACCGGACGCCCGCGACGGCGATGCGCGGTTTCGGCGTCACCGCGATGGATTTTGCGATCGAGTGCCAGATGGACAAGCTGGCGAACCTCGTCGGCATGGACCCGATGGAGTTCCGGATCCTCAATGCCTATCGCGACGGCGACATGAAGGCGCATCGGCGTGAAGCCAAGAACACCGCACTGATCGAATGCGTCCAGGTCGCCGCCGAGAAGGCGAAATGGCCGATCCGAGAGGAGTTCAAGCGAGCGTCGTCGCGCAAGGACGGCGGCGGCAGCCGTGCCGTTATCCCGCCGACACCGACGGATTCGCGCAGCCGGCCGGCCGCGCCAGTCCAGCAGCGCACCAGCTATGACCGGCTCCCACCCACCGTCACCCGCGAACCACCGCGCGAGCCGCCGCCCCCCGCGCCGTCGCCACCTCCACCGCGGCCGGCCGCGCCCTCGCATGGCGCGCCCCGCTTCTCCTCCGTGTTCGGCACCAGGAGACGCTGATGACCCGGCATCGCGGACGCGGCATGGCGTCGATCAACTATCCCATCGGCATGAATCTCGGCGGCGATCCCAGCCAGGCGTTGGTTCATTCCAACCCGAGCGGCAAGTTCACGGTGGCGCTGTCGTCGATCGACCTTGGCCAGGGCATGAAGTCGGTGACGCGGCAGATTTGCGCGGAGACGCTGGGCGTTCCTGTCGAGGACGTCTATGTCGACACTGCGGATTCCGACACCGGTCCGCATTGCATGGGCTCCTTCGCCTCGCGCGGCACCCATCGCGTCGGCAATGCGGTGATGGCCGCGGCGCGCGAGGCGCGCGGTGTGATGATGGAGGCGGCCGCCGAGGAGCTCGAGGTCAACGCCGCCGATCTCGAAACTGACGGGCGCGGTAACATTCACGTCAAGGGTGCGCCGCATCGCTCGATCTCGACCAAGGACGTCGCCATCGCCGCCCAGTTCAAGCAGGGCAAGACCATCTCCGGCCGCGGCATATTCCTCGTGCCCCTGTCCAACGTCGACCCCGAAACCGGCGAGATGTCTCCGGCGACCTGCTACGCCCATGCCTGTCTCGTGGCGGAGGTCGAGGTCGACGACGAGACCGGTGAAGTCGCGATGGTCCGCATGGACTCCGCCTATGAGCTCGGCCGCGCGCTCAATCCGCGCCTGGTCGAGCAGCAGCTCGTGGGCGGCGCGTGGATGGGCATCAGCCACGCGCTGTACGAGACGACGGAGCCTCACTATCCCGACCCCGTTCACGGCCCCCGCGACTTCGTCGAATACCTGATGCCCGGCCCGGGCGACATTTGCCCGCACGATATCGCCGTGCTGGAGCGCCCCGCGCCAGATGGCCCGTTCGGCGCCAAGGGACCGGGCGAAATGTGCGCCAATCCTGTGCTGCCGGCTGTCGCGAATGCGATTTTCAACGCCGTCGGCGTCCGCATCGACGATCTGCCGATTACGCCGGAAAAGGTGCTGCGCGCGATCAAGACCCAGGGCGGCGCGCGGCCACAGGCGCGACGCTGAGACTGGCCATGGCAGTTCGCAGCAACATCGTTGGCATCGACAGCCCCGAAGCGCTGGAGAAGGCGCTTCGGGCGGCCTATTACCTCGCCGATGAAGGGCTCGCGACCGCGGCCTATCTCGGCCTTGCCCTCGGCAAACCGCTCCTGCTCGAGGGCGCCCCCGGCGTCGGCAAGACCGAGGCCGCGAAGGCCATCGCCGCCGTCCTCGGCCGCCGCCTCATTCGCCTGCAATGCTACGAGGGCATCGACGCCTCGGCCGCGCTCTACGAGTGGAACTATCCACGCCAGATGCTCGCGATCCGCCAGGCTGGCGACGAGAGCATCGACATCTATGGCGAGACGTTTCTGATAGAGCGGCCGATGCTGGCGACGCTTCGCGCGCCCGACTCCACCGTGCTGCTGATCGATGAAATCGACCGCGCCGACCAGGAGTTTGAGGCGTTCCTGCTCGAATTTCTCTCGGACTTCCAGATTTCGATCCCCGAACGCGGCACAGTGCGCGCGGCCGAACGTCCTGTCGTCGTGCTGACATCGAATCGAACGCGCGACCTGCACGAAGCCTTGCGCCGCCGCTGTGTCTACCACTGGATCGACTATCCCACCGAAGAGCGGGAGGCGCGTATCGTGATGCTGCGGGCCTCCAGCGTCGCCGAGGCGACCGCGCGGGCCGTCGTCGCGGCCGTCGGCAAATTGCGCCGCGAGCCGCTCAGCAAGGCACCAGGCATCGCGGAAGCCGTCGACTGGGCTGAAGCGGCGACGCTCCTTCACAAGGGCGGTGCGCGCTGGCCCGACGCCTTCAGGCGCTCGATCGGCGTGGCGCTGAAAGACGAGGAAGACCTGCACTTCATCTCGCCACGGCTCGACGTCATGCTCGCGGAGGCAACCGCATGAGCACCGAGCCGGAGCTTCCGCGCGCCGCCCGCATCTTCGTCTCCTTCGTCGCGCTGCTGCGCGCCAACGGCTTTGCCGTCGCGCCCGAGCAGACCACCTCCTATCTCGCCGCGATCGAGCTGCTCGGGCCGCGCGACCTCAACGACATCAGGCAATCGGCTCTGGCCACGCTCGCCCCGCCACCCGAGCGCCGCACGACCTTCGACCGGCTGTTCGACCTGCACTTCCGCGGCAGCGAAGCCATCGAACATGTCGATGACGGCGAGGACGACGAGACTGTCCGGCTCCAGGAAGAGGGCCGCGGCGAACAGGACCCCCTGTTTTCCGACGAAGCCAACGAATCCGGCCTCAGTGCGACGCGCACCGAGGCGCTGGTGGAGCGCCGCTTCGCCCAGCTCTCCGCCACCGACGCGCTCCGCCGCCTGGCGCGCGAGGCCTCCCGGCGCCTGCCGCAGCGTCGCGGCCACCGGCGCATGCGCGCCCGCCGCGGGCCGTTTGCCGACCTTCGCCGAACCCTGCGCGAGTGTGTCCGGAACGACGGCGAGATCCTGCGGCTCGGGCACCTGAAGCGGCGCCCGCGCCGACGAAAACTCCTGCTGCTGATTGACGTCTCCGGCTCGATGAAGACGCGCACCGAGGAGAACATGAAGCTCGCGCATGCGCTGGTACAGGCCGCGCCCAATGTCGAGGTCTTCACCTTCGGCACGCGGCTGACCCGCGTCACCCGCCCATTGCGCCTCAAGCGTCGCGAGCAGGCGCTGAGCGCGGCGGCGCACCTCGTCAGCGACTGGGATGGCGGCACCCGCATCGGCGACGCGCTGCAAGCCTTCCTCGCGGTGCCGCGGTTCGGTGGTTACGCGCGAGGCGCGGCCGTCGTCGTCGTGTCGGACGGGCTGGAGCGCGGCGAAGTCCATGCGTTACGCGACGCGGTCGCAAAGCTGTCGCGGCGCGCCTGGCGCGTGAGCTGGCTGACGCCGCTCGCGACGGGCCCGGACTTCCGCCCGCAGACCGAGGCGCTGGTGGCCATAGAGCGCTTCGTCGATGATCTCGTGGATGGCGGTTCAAGCGCGTCGATTGTCGCGCACATTCTGACGTTGGGACGGAGGAGAGCGGCGTGAGCGACATTGTCGACGGCCATCATCACATCTGGCGGCAGGCCGACCTGCCCTGGCTGACCGGCCCAATGCAGCCGCGCATCTTTGGACCCTACGAGCCGATCCGTCGCGATTATCCGATCCGGGAATATCTCGACGACCTCAAGGACACCGGCGTCACCCGTTCGGTCTATGTCCAGACCAACTGGGCCAACGACCGTTTCGAGGATGAAGCCGCCTGGGTCCAACAGACTGCCGACGAGCACGGCTGGCCGCATGCCATCGTCGCCTACGCCGATTTCGCCGTCGACGACGTGCGCCCGCAACTCGATCGCCTGAAGCGCTACCCGCTCGTGCGCGGCGTGCGCATGCAGCTGCACTGGCACGACAATCCGCTCTATCGCTTCGCGGCCAAGCCCGATCTCTGCGTCCATCCCATGGTCCGCCGCAACATCGCACGCCTGGCCGACTACGGCTGGAGCTTTGACCTCCAGGTCTTCACGCCGCAGATGCCGGACGCGGCGCAACTCGCCGAGTCCTGCCCCAGGGTGACCTTCATCCTCCAGCATGCCGGCATGCTGGAAGACCTCTCGCCGGCGGGCCGGGCCGCCTGGCGCGCCGGGATGGCCCGGCTCGCGGTCTGTCCGAACGTGGTCTCAAAACTCTCCGGGCTCGGCACCTTCATCCATCGCAACGATCCCGCACACATCGCGGCCGTCCTTACCGATACCGTCGCGATTTTCGGCGCGGAGCGCTGCCTGTTTGGCTCCAATTTTCCGATCGAGAAATTGTGGACCAGCTATCGGGAGCTCGTCGACGCCTTTCGTGCCGCAGCCGCGAGGCTGACGACCGAGCAGCAGGACGCAATTTTCGGGACGACGGCAACGCGCGTCTACCGGCTTTGACAGACAAGAACAGAACAGGGAGGGAAACGAATGGCGCTGGAGATCAAGATCCTGGACTATGGCGATATCGAGCTGGAATCGAGCTTTCTGGTCCTCGGCCGCGACTGCGGCCGCACGCGCCGCGTCCTCACCCTCGGCTTTCTGATCCTCGGCGGCAAATATCCGGTCGTGGTCGATACCGGTTACCGCTCCAACCAGATCATGGAAACGCTCGGGATGCGCGGCCTGCAATACCATGAGCACATGATCGAGAACCAGCTCGCCCGCCACGGCGTGCGCATGGGCGACGTCCGCTTCGTCTGCCACACCCATCTGCACATCGACCACGCCGGCAAGGACGATCTGTTTCCGATGAATACGACCGTCGTCCTCAACCGGAAAGAACTCGAATATTCCGTCTCCGGCTTGATGCATCCGCAATATCCGGCGCCCGACATCAAGCATCTCATCGACCGACTGCACACCAAGAGTGCGCTGCGCTTCCTCGACCTCGAGATCACAGGTCCTATCGAGCTGATGCCCGGCGTCTATTGCGATGCGGCCAATGCACATACCGAGGGATCGATGAACGTCATCGTCGAGACTGCCGACGGCATCGCGACGATCTGCGGCGACGTGATCTACGACTTCAACGACCAGATCGTCACGCCATTCAACGAGATCCACGACTGGGAGCCGCGGACGACGGGAAACCACGGCACCAGCAAGCGGGCCGAGAAGGCATCGATCAAGAAACTGCTCAGCAATTCGCGCTATCTGCTGCCGGTGCACGACAGGCCGGCCAAGATCGAGGGCGGCATGGTCGTCGGACGGCTGCACGACCAGGTCCCCGGCCCGATCGTGCAGTCGCTGCCTGCGCGCAACTGGTTCCCTGCCTGACGTGACCTGAGGATATCGACCGATGACGCACGTCACCTTGCGCTCCGAATTCGAGAGCCTGATCGACCCCTACGCGCCGGTCGCGCAGGTCGGAACGGGTTTTGACTTCACGGAGGGGCCGATCTGGCATCCGGTCGATCACTATCTCCTGTTCTCGGACATGCCGGGCGACGTGCGGCGGCGCTGGGATGCGCGGCGCGGCGTCGCGGAGGTCAAGCGCCCGTCGAACAAATGCAACGGCATGACCTACGATGCCGAGCTCAATCTGATCGTCTGCGAGCACGCGACCTCGTCGCTGATCCGTGAGCGACCGGACGGGCGGCGCGAGGTGCTGGCCTCGCACTTCCAGGGACAGGAGCTCAACAGCCCCAACGACGTCTGCGTGCACTCCTCCGGTGCCATCTATTTCTCCGATCCCTGGTATGGCCGCATGCCGGTCTATGGTGTCGAGCGGCCGCGCCAGCTCGGCTTCCAGGGCGTCTATCGCGTCATGCCCGGCGGCGAGCCGACGCTCGTGGTGGACCGCAATTTGTTCGACCAGCCGAACGGGCTGTGCTTCTCGCCCGACGAGAAACTGCTCTATGTCAACGACACCGTGCAGGCGCTGATCCGCGTATTCGACGTCAACGGCGACGGCTCGCTGTCGAACGCGCGCGTGTTCGCGAGCGGCATCCGCTCCGAGCTGGAGCCGGGCCTGCCCGACGGCATGAAGTGCGACCAGCATGGCAATGTCTGGGTCACCGCCCCCGGCGGTGTCTGGGTCTATTCGCCGCGCGGCGAGTTGCTGGGGAAGGTCCGCGTGCCTGAGCTCGTCGCCAACCTTGCCTGGGGTGGCCCGGATTTCCGCACGCTCTATCTGACGTCGACGCATTCGGTCTATGCGATCCCGACCAAGGCCGGGCCGCGTCATGAGCCCTATATGAGCGGCAAACGCGGCAGCGGCGGCGCAAGCGCCGGCCCCGCGGCTGCGGCGCCCATCCTCGCCGACGGCGAGATGCGGCTCGATCCGAGCCGCTGCGCCATGATCATCCAGGATCTTCAGAACGACGTCATCATGGATGGCGGCGCATTCGCCGAGTCAGGCGCACCGGGTCATGCGAAGCAACAGCATGTGGTCGAGAACGTCCGGCGCTTGGCGGAGACAGCTCGCGCGCGCGGCGTCGCCATCATCCATGTCTGGTTCGTGGTCGAGCCCGGCGCACCCGGCGTGACGCTGAACGCACCGCTGTTCGAGGGTCTCGTCGACAGCAAGGCGATGGTGCGCGGCAGCTGGGGCGCCGCCCCGGTCTCCGGCCTCGAGCCGCGGCCCGGCGATTTCGTCGTCGAGAAGATGCGGATGAGCGCCTGGGAGGGCACCCGGCTAGAGACGATCCTCAAGGCCACGGGGCGCGACATGATCATCAATACCGGCGCATGGACCAACATGTCGGTCGAGCACACCGCGCGCACCGGCGCCGACAAGGGCTATTTCATGATTGTGCCGGAAGACTGCTGCTCGACCATGAATGCCGACTGGCACTCCGCCTCGATCAATTTTGCCATGCAGAACGTCGCAATCGTCACCCGGGCGGACGCCGTCATCAGAGCGCTGGGATGAGTGGTGGCAAAGCTTTTGCACCTCTCCTGCTCGCCCCGCGCCGACTCCGAGTCGAGCGCCGGCGCGCGCGTCTTTCTTGACGGGTTTCGGCAGGCCCGTCCGGACTGGGATATCGACGTCGTGGATCTCTGGCGCGAGCGGCTGCCGGAATTCGCAGGTCCCATCGTCGAGGCCAAATATGCGCGCATGAAGGCGCAGCCCTTCAACGACGCGCAACGGGACAGCTTTGCCGAGGCCGAGCGGATGGCGCTGCGCTTTTCACTGGCCGATCGGGTGCTGATCTCGACGCCGATGTGGAACTTCAGCATTCCCTACAAGCTCAAGCAATGGTTCGATATCATCGTCCAGCCTGGGCTCACCTTTCGGTTCGATCCCTCCCTGGGATATCTCCCGCTGCTGAAGGACCGGCCGACCACGGTGATCCTCGCCAGTGGCAGCGATTTCGCCACCGGAATGAACCGCGGGCGCATCGACATGGCAACGCCTTACCTGCGGGAAATTTTGCGCTTTATCGGTATCAGCAATGTCCGTTTCGTGCCGATCGGGCCAACCACCGGACCGCAACAGCCCATCGAGGCTGCCCGCGAAAGAGCCCATCAGCACCTCGCAGCAATGGCAGCGAACTTCTGAGCACCGTTGAGGCCGCTGCGTCGCTTCGCGACATCTATCGAAGCAAGCTGCGTATCACCTGCGAACGCTAATCACGGCAGGTTGTCCCGCAGAAAAATGTCGATTCGGATGCGCTCCTGGTCGGGGCTGATGGGCTCACCCGAACAATGCGCGAGCAGAACTCGCGCCGCAGACCGCGCCTCGTGACCGGGATCCTGGTTGATGATGGCATCGAGCGTGCCGCGGACCAGGAAACGCCGCGTGTACTGGGTCAGCTCGTGCGTGATCCAGACCACTTCGCGCGCGCGGCCCAAGGCCTCCAGCGCATTGGCGATGCCGCGGTTCCCGGCGCCACAGCAGTAGATGCCGCGGAGATCGGCGTGGCGCGCCAGCAGCGCGGCCGTGAGCTCCCGCGTGCGCTCGCTGTCGTCGCGGCCTTCGATCACCGGCAGCGCGAGCAGGTTCGGATACTCGCTGGACAGGATCTGGTGGAAGCCGAACTGCCGCTCGGTGTGATCGCGCAGCGATAACGATCCCGCGATCACGGCAACCTTCCCCTCGCGGCCGGCGAGGAAACGCCCCATCAGCGTTGCCGCAGTTCGCCCCGCGGCCGGGTTGTCGATACCGACATAATGCAGCCGCCGCGAGCTCGGCGCGTCCGACACCAGGGTCACCACGGCGACCCCGCGCGCGGCGAGCTCGTCGATCGCGGCGCGCACCCTGGGATGGTCGAGCGCGATGACGGCGACGCCCTGATAGGCCGGCGACAGGTTTTCCAACGCACCAGCGAGCACATCCGGATCGAACACGTCGACATGGAGGATATCGATGAAGCCGCGGTGGCCGGCGAGCCAGTCCGCGGTGCGTTGGACCTGCTCGGCCAGGTTGGTCATGAAGCTGTTGCTGCCGCTCGGCAGCACGAAGGCGAAGCGGAACGTCTGCCCGCGGGCGAGCCGCGCGGCCGCGACGTCGGCACGATAGCCGAGTTTTGCAACCGCAGCTTCGACACGCGCGACGGTCTTGGCACGCACGCCCTCGCGCCGGTTGACGACTCGGTCGACGGTAGCGAGCGAAACGCCCGCGGCGCGTGCGACGTCCTCAAGCGTAGCGCGAACCGTCGGCTGGGTCGCGCCAGCTGTCATTCCCGCGCCGCCCACAGCATGCCGCGGGTCATCAACGTGCGGATCTCCGGTACGTCGAGCTCGTAAGCGCGGTGGCCGAGCGAGGAGTAGAACACCCTGCCCGCGCCGTATCGCTTCTTCCAGACCACAGGCATCACCACGCCGTCGATCCAGGGCGCGTGCTCGCCCGTGAAGGTCGTCGTCGCCAGCACCTCGTTGGCGGGGTCGACATGCATGTAGTACTGCTCGGAACGATGCTCGAAACTCTTCAGCCCCTTCATGATGGGGTCATCCGGCTTCGTCAAGTCGACCTTGTAGTCGATGATGTTGCCGGGATGCGCGACCCACTGCCCGCCACACAGGAACTGGTAGTCGACGGACTCGCGGAACGCATCGCACATGCCGCCATGATGCCCGGCCAGCCCGACGCCGCCACGCACCGCCGCGCAGAGATTGAGCGCTTCCGCCTTCTCGATCTTCGACATAGTGTAGATCGGGATGATCAGCGACAGATCGTGGATCGCAGGATCGGCGAAAGCCGCCGTCGTGGTCTCGACCCGGACCTCGAAGCCTTCCGCCTTCAGCCAGCCGCGGATCATCGAGGCACAGAGATCGGGATCGTGTCCCGGCCAGCCGCCCCATACAATCATTGCCTTGCGCATGGTCATTCCCTCAGTCGATCTGTCCGGTTTCACGTCCGGCCGGCAGCATCGCCGGCCGCTCGACGCAGCTCCCGATCTTGACGCGGCGTCCTTCGTCGGCGGAGGTCTGGAATGCCTCCATCACCTCGAGCACATGGAAAGCGAGCGCGCCGCTGGCGCGATGCGGGCGGTTGTTCAGGATCGCGGAAGCCATGTCGGCCACACCGATGGAACGAAACTCGCCGTCGACATGACCGTGGGTCAGCGGCACCGGCTCCCATTCACCGCCAGTCTTCGCGACCTGCACCTCGCCGCCGAACCGGTTCGGGTCCGGCACCAGCATGCTGCCCTTGTCGCCATAGATCTCGATCGGCGCGTGCCGGTGCTTCGGCACGTCGAAGCTCATCGCGATCGAGACGACCGCCCCGCTCTCGAATTCGAGCGTGCCGGCGACATGGGTCGAAACCTCGACCGGAATCAGGGTGCCGTTCATCGGCTGGCTGGTGACCAGCCGTTCGGATTTCGGGCGCGCCGTCGAGCCCATCACGCTTGCGACCGGGCCAAGCAGCTGCACGAGATCCGTGATGTAGTACGGCCCCATGTCGAGCATCGGCCCTCCGCCGCGAAGGTAATAGAAGCCCGGCGACGGGTGCCAGCGCTCATGGCCAGGGCACCCGAAGAAGACGCTGCCCGCGACCGGCGTGCCTATCGCGCCATCGTCGATCAGCTTGCGCGCGGTCTGGTGGCCACCGCCAAGAAACGTATCGGGCGCGCAGCCGACGCGAAGGTCCTTCTGCGCGGCGAGATCCATCACCTTGCGGGCTTCCGCAACGTTGATGCCGAGCGGCTTCTCGGAATGAACGTGCTTGCCCGCGTTCAGCACCGCGAGGCTGACGTCGGTGTGGGCGAGCGGCACCGTGAGATTGATGACGATCTCGACATCCTCTCGCTTGAGCAGTTGATCGACCCGCATCGCCGGCAGCCCGAAGGCGGCACCCTGCCGCTCCGCCGCATCGCTGCTCATATCGGCGAGCGCCTTGATTTCCATGACCGGAAAGCGCTGGGCCGCCTTCAGATAGGCGGTGCTGATATTGCCGCAGCCGATGATTCCGATGCCGACTTTTCTCATTGTGATCTCCGTAAGGTATCGTTCATCCCTTGACCGCGCCTGCGGTGAGGCCGGCGACGATGTGCTTCTGCGCCAGAAGAAAGAGAATGATGGTTGGCAGGATGGTCAGCGTGATGAAGGCCAGGATCAGGTTCCATTCGGACGAATACTCACCCTGATAAACCATGATGCCGAGCGGCCAGGGATAGAGCGCATCGGTGTTGAGCATCACCAGCGGCAACAGATAGGCGTTCCAGCTGTTGACGAAAGTGATGGTCCCGACGGTCGCCAGGATCGGTCGCGACAACGGCAGCGTCACATAGCGGAAGAATTTGATGTAGCTGCAGCCGTCGACCAGCGCGGCCTCGAGCAGTTCATAGGGAATGTCCTTGAAGAAACGCCGCAGCAGCAGCACGCTCATCGCGAGGCCGAAGGCCACCTGCGGCAGCGCCACGCCAAAATAGGTATCGAGCAGCCCGAGATCGCGCACCTTGATGAACAGCGGCAGCACCGCGGTCGCCGCCGGAAACAGCAGGCCGAGCGTCAGGTAGCTCAGCAGCATCGATGAGCCGTAGAACCTGACATGGGCGAAGGTGAACGCCGCCATCGAGGCGACGATCAGGGTCAGGGTCACCGTAAGCGTCGAGATGATCAGGGAGTTGCGCAGAAGCTGCCAGTAGCGTGCGGAGAACAGGATGTCGGCATAATTCTGCCACTCCCAGTGACGTGGCAGGCCGAACGGATTGACGCGCAATTCGCCGAGCGATTTGAAGCCGCCGAGCAAGGTCGCGAGCAGCGGCACCAGCACGAAGACGGCAACGACGGCGAGGAACACCGCCTTGAACAGCACGGCAGGATCGAACGGCGTACGACTGGTCTCGGTGCTACTCATCACGCATGAACCATCGCTTGTACGTGAAGGCAAAGGTCACGCAGATCGTGAACAGAATGACGCCGATGGCACTGCCATAGCCGACCCGCATGCGGGAGATGCCGTTGTTGTAGAGGAAGCTCACCAGCGTGTTCGAGGAGTCCGCGGGCCCCCCGCGCGTCAGCGGCATAACGAGGTCGAACAGCTGCAGCGAGCCGACGATGGCGAAGAACACCGAGAGCCGAATCGTCGGATAGAGCAAGGGGATGACCACATGTCGTAGGGCTTGCGAACGCGTCGCGCCGTCGATGCGCGCGGCCTCGATCAGGCTTTTGTCGAGGCCCTGGAGCGCCGCGATGAACAGCATCATGTGGAAACCGAAGTACTTCCAGACGACGACGATCAGCACAGCCAGCATGGCCGTGTCGGTCGAGGCCAGCAGATGCGGGGGCTCGGCGCCGAAGGTACGCCAGATCGAGGCGACAAGGCCGTAATCGCCGTCGTAGACGAAGCTGAAGATCAGCCCGGTCGCGATCTCGGCCAGGATATAAGGCATGAAGAACAGCATGCGCAGCGCCACCGCCCCGCGAAAGCGTTCGGCGAGCATCAAGGCCAGCGTGAGCGCAAGCGGCAGCTGGATGGCGAGCGAAACAGCGATGATCAGCCCGTTGTTGCGCAGCGCGAGCCAGAAGGCGCGTGTCTCCAACACGAAACGGTAATTGTCGAAGCCGATCCAGTTGGTCGGCCTGCCGAACCCGTTCCAGTTGAAGGCCGAGTACCAGGCCGCCTCGCCGATCGGCAGCACCACGAACAGCGTGAACAACAGCAGCGCCGGCGGCAGGAACAGGATCAGGACCGTCAGCCTGCCGTCCCAGCTCGGGCCGCGGTTGGCGACCCGCGGGACCAGCTCACCGGCAACGTCCATCGCCGACACGCTCGCGGCCCGGCGTGCCACCGTCAGTTACCCTGCTTCCACGCCGCCTCGATCGCCTTGGCCGCGTCTTGCGGGCTCATGCTGCCGCCGGCGATCTCGGCGGTGACGTCGTTGACGACGCGGCCAACCGAGGGGCCGAGGCTCTGGTCATAGAAGTTCTGGTGGTAGTTCGACTTCGCCAGATTGGCCGCGATCAGCTTCATGAAGGCGTTGTTGAGACCGGCATCCGCTCCCTGCACCACCGGGATGATGAAGTTGCCCGCAGCAAGCCGCGTCTGCACGTCCCTGGAGACGAAGTATTTCAGGAAATCGACGGCCTCCTTCGGCGAGCCCTTGGTGATCAGCCAGCCGGTGATGCCGCCAAGCGTATCGGTTGGCGCGCCCTTGCCGCCGGCCACGACCGGGAAGTCGAACCAGCAGATCTTGTCTTCGCTCAATCCGACCTTGTCGGCGGCAAGCGCACGCTGCAGATGATAGACGGTCGAGATCGCGAGCGTCATCGCCGCCTTGCCATCGCCGAAATAGCCGACGGCCTGCGGATTCTTGAAGCCGAGGAAACCGTTCTGGAACGGCTGCAGATCGACCAGCTGCTTGAACAGCTCGCCGGATTTCTGGAAGGTCTCGCCGGCGAAGCCACCATTCTCGCCCTTCAACGCCGCATCGAACGCCGCCTTGCCGCCGACGCGCACCGCCAGATGCGTCCAATAGAAGTGCAGCGGCCATTTGTCGGCCCCGCCGACCACGATCGGGGTCACGCCGGCGGCTTTCAACGTCTTCACCGCGGCAAGCAGATCGTCCCAGCTCTTGATCCCCGCAGGATCGACCTTTGCCTTGGCCATCAGCTCCTTGTTGCAGAGGAAGCCAACCTGCGACAGCGCGGTCGGAAGACCATAAACGCGGCCGTTGGCTGTAAAGGCGGCGAGCGCTGCCGGCGTGAGGCTATCGCTGTAACCCTTCACCTGATCGGTGATGTCGTCGAGGACGCCAGCCTCGATCTGCGTCTTCAGGACGCCGCCGGCCCAGCTGTAGATGATGTTCGGCCGGTCCTTGGATTGCAGGATGGTCGGCAGCTTGGCCTTGTAGGCCTCGTTCTCGAGGAACTGCATCTCGATCTTGGTGCCGGGATGCGACGCCTCATAGGCCCGCGCAACCTCCTCCCAGATCTTCACCTGGGCCGGATTGGCTTCGATGTGCAACCACTTGACCGTCGTGTCGGCCGCGGCGGAGTTGGCCCAAAGCAGGCATGCGGCGGCGGCGAGTCCCAGCTTCCCGAGCAGTCTCATCACATTCCTCCCAACCGGCTCTTATTCTTTGGCTGCAATCCTGCCTTCGATTTTTGAGGTACGCAACTAAAATTCTGATCTATGCACCTCACGCGGGGAATGGCTAAGGTTGGCGGGACAACTGGGCGGCGCCTCGCACCGCCCGCAACGCAACTTGAGAGGTGCCCATGGCCGCCGTTTATTCCGACCTTGCCGGCAAGGTCGTTCTCGTCACCGGTGGCGCATCGGGGATTGGGGCTGCGATCGTGCGGCGCTTCGCGCAGCAGAAATCCAATGTCGTGTTCTTCGACATCAAGGCCGACGAGGGCGAACGCCTCGCACGCGAGCTGTCGGATCAGGGTCTGGCTGCGCATTTCCAGCGCGTCGACCTGACTGACATCGCCGCGTTGCGCGCCGGCGTCGCCGAGGCGCGCAAAGCACACGGCGCGATCAATATCCTCGTCAACAATGCCGCACATGACGAACGGCACAAAACCGAGGAGATGACGCCGGAATACTGGGACGACCGCATCGCGGTGAACCTGAAGCACCAGTTCTTCGCCGCCCAAGCCGTGCTGCCGGACATGAAGGCGGCGAATGCCGGCGCCATCATCAATTTCGGCTCGGTGTCGTGGATGGCCGGTCAAGGCGGCATGGCCGCGTACACGGCCAGCAAGTCGGGCGTGGTCGGCCTGACGCGCTCCCTCGCGCGCGATTACGGTCCCTACAACATCCGCGTGAACGCGATCGCGCCGGGCTGGATCATGACCGAGCGCCAGCTCGAGAAATGGATGACGCCGGCGGGCGAGATCGAACTGCAGCAGCGACAGTGCCTGAAGCGTCGGCTGGTACCGGACGAGGTCGCGAAATTCACCCTGTTCCTCGCGTCCGACGAGGCCTCCGCCTGCACCGCTCAGCACTACGTCGTGGATGGCGGCTGGGTGTGAGATGCTTTGTGGGTCGTGGGCGGGACCAGAGCTCGAACCTGGTCCCCCCGCTGACTAAGATTCAGCTGGTGACTCCGTCCAGTTGTTTGCACAAGCCGAGGTCGCGACGCCTATTGGAAAAGATGCCAATGGCACTTTCAACCATATCGCACCGATAGCGATAGTTCAGCCGTGTTGCTGCGTGGCGTTCGGACCTGCGTTGGCGACGGCCTCGCGTATCATTCCGGCGACCAGCTTCGGCGCGGTGATCGGCGATGCATGATCGACTTTCTCGGAGCGAACCTGCGCACCCATCCGTCGTGCCAGGAATAGCTGTGTCGCCGGATTGATCATTCGATCCTCCTCGGCGACCAGGTACCACGACGGCTTTGCCTTCCATGCAGCTTTCAGAGCCTTTTCCTGGATTGCCGCGACGGCAATGGGACGCTGGATCGCAGCAAGGAGCGCAGCCTGCTCAGGTCGGGCATGCTGGCACCAGGCCGCGCCAAATCGGTCGTTCGGCATCCAGAGGAAACCATGACTGTCGGGGGTGAGTTTCGGCGCCTCCGGCGACGGCTTGTCGCGATAGAATATTTGCGCGACTGTTTCGCCTTCGTCGGGAGAGAGAGCCGAAATGAAGACCAGCGACCGCACTCTGTCCTGCGTGACCGCACCAATGACGGCGCCGGCATAGGCATGCGCGACAAGGACAACCGGCCCGTCGGTCCGCTCCAACGCTCGCTCAAGCGCCGCAACATCATCCGATAGCGATGTGAGCGGGATCGGCGCCGCCATCGTCTTCAGTCCCTCGGACTGCAGTAGCGTAATGACGTGCGCCCAGCTTGAACCGTCTGCCCAGGCGCCGTGGACGAGAACGACGGTGGCGTCCGTCCCCGCGGTTTCCGATCTTCTGCTGACGTCGCGGGCGACCTTCTTGCTCGCTCGGGGATCTGCAACCGCCGGCGCGATCACGCCGAATTGTGCTGCAGCTACTGTCGTTGCCGCAGCACCAACGAAACGCCGGCGATCGTGGTTGATTTCGTCGGACATGGATCCTCCATTGCTCTGGCGGCTTGCGTTGACGCACCTCCGCTTACCCTGACCTCCCGCTATTCGGCGACGCGACCAAATTGGTTACAGGCGGAGGATCATTCCAACGATCACTTCCCGACTGCTCCCCGCCTCTGCCCCATCGCGCCAGCGGGATGACCGAAATCATCAGCACGAACGGTTCAGTGACGCTAATCCTGCGAAAGCGCGCTTCCACGCAGGTGCTAACATGTCTCACCGCGTCGTCATTGAGGGGGCGTTTGCCAGGAGCGTCGCGCGAACCTCGAAGGACCTCAGGGATGACAGAAAAGACAAAGATCGAGCGCCGCACCTTCGTCCAGGTGATGACCGCTGCATCGAGCGCCGCTCTATCACTGGCGCTTCTACCGCGACGCGCGGCCGGCCAATCCCCAAACAATTCCACCTCGAACGCTTCCGATCTCTTCGAGACAAAGGAGATCAAGACCGATGACAACACCATTTTCATCAGGCGCTACGGGAGCGGATCCCCACTGCTCATGGTCCATGGATTTCCGCGAACCAGCCTGATGTGGCGTCATGTCGCGCCGCATCTCGCCGGTAATCGCACGGTCATCTGCGTCGATCTTCGTGGATATGGCCGCAGCGGCGTTCCCGCCTCTGCGGAGGATCACTATCCCTATACAAAGCGGGCGATGGCGAATGAGCTCGTCACCGTGATGGATAAGCTTGGCTTTTCCAAATTCGATCTGGTTGGACACGATCGCGGCGGTCGCGTTTCCTACCGCCTTGCGCTCGATCACCCGGAGAAGGCGCAGCGTCTCGCAGTGTTTGACGTGCTGCCGATCTCGGAAGCCTGGGGCCACGCCGACGCAAAGTTCGCCATGACCTACTGGCCATGGAGCCTACTCTCGCAGAAGGCACCGCTTCCCGAAAAATACCTGATCGGTGCGCCGGACGCGGTATTCGACAATCCCTTCGGCCAGGGCTCATTCGGCCCCGAAGTGAAAGCGGAATACATCGAAACCTACCGCGATCCGGCTCGGGTGCATGCGATCTGCGAAGAGTACCGCGCGGCCGCAACCCTGGATATCGAGCATGACAAGGCGGACCAGAAGGAAGGCAGGCGCATTAAGTGCCCTATGCTGCACCTCTGGGCTTCCGGCGGGCCGCTCGATACATTCTACGAGCAGAATGGCGGCGCATTGGGAATTTGGAAGAAGTGGGCCGACAACGTACAAGGTCGGGCCGTCAAGGGCGGTCACTTCTTTCCTGAGGAAAACCCTACCGACACAACGGAGCTTCTAACCAAATTCCTGTCGGCTTGAACGGCAGCTGACGCCCGCGCAGATTTCGACCAGGCTGGCCATAGCCAGGCGATGGCCGGCGAACGAACCATCCTCGCCGGCCTAGCTTTGTTTAGCCGATCTCCCGCCGGACCATGGCCGCCGCATCGCACATCGCCTTCAGCTTTCCGAACGCGGTTGCGCGCGGCATGTACTTCATGCCGCAATCGGGCGCGGGGACCAGGCGGTCCGGCGAGACGTATTTCAAGCCGTTCCGGATACGGGCGGCCACGGTGTCGACGCTCTCGATCGCGGGATCAGCGAGGTCGAGCACGCCGAGCATGATCTTCTTCGACGACAGGTCCCTGAGCACGCCGAGGTCGAGCTTCGGCTGCGCGGCCTCGATCGAGATCTGGTCGGCAATGGTGTCGTCGAGCTCGGCGAGGAAGGAATAGCCGGCCGGCTTGTTCGAGCCCGGCACGACCGCGGCATAGCCGAAGCAGAGATGCACGACCGTCGGCACCGTGATGCCCTGCAATGCACGGTTGATCGCCTTGACGGCGTAGCGCTTGGCAAGATCCGGATTGTTGCGCACCCAGGGCTCGTCGAGCTGGATCACATCCGCGCCTGCCTTCTGCAGATCGAGCGCCTCGGCATTGACGGCCTCGGCGAGCGCCATCGCCAACTCTTCCTCGTCCTTGTAGAACTCGTTCCTGGCCTGCTGGCTCATCGTGAACGGGCCCGGCAAAGTGATCTTGGCGGCCCGATCCGTGTTCTTGCGCAGGAACTGCATGTCGTGCAGCTCGACCGGGCCCTTGCGCTTGACGGGACCGACGACACGCGGCACCGGGGTCTGCGTGTTGCCGGTGCGCGCCACGATCATCGCGGGATTGTCCCCGTCGATGCCGTCGAGCGCGGTGGCGAAGCGGTTGGAGTAGCTCTCGCGGCGGATTTCGCCGTCGGTCACGATGTCAATGCCGGCGCGTTCCATGTCGCGGATCGCGACGATGGTCGCATCGTCTTGCGCCTCCTCCAGATGCTCTGCCGGCAACCGCCACATGTCGTGCAACCGCGTGCGCGGCACCACCTTCGACAGCATGGCGCGATTCACCAGCCATTCCGGCTGCGGGTAGCTGCCGACCACCGTGGTCGGCAGGATATGCGTTGGCATGGGCATGGGATTCTCCTTCTTATTGTTATAGAGCGCGGCTCTCAGGCCGCGCGCGTCGCCGTGGCCGATCCCTCGTCCTTGACGGGGTTGCGCAGGATGCCGATGCCGGAGATCTCGATCTCCACGACGTCGCCGCCCTTCATCCACAGCGGCGGCGTGCGATAGGCGCCGACGCCGCCGGTCGTGCCTGTGACGATGACATCGCCGGGCGCAAGCTCGGTGAACGTCGAGCAGTAAGCAATCAAGGCCTGCACGTCGAAAACGAGATCGGAGATCGGGGCCTTCTGCACCTCGACACCGTTGAGCCGGGTGATCAGCGTCTGCTTGGTCACGTCGGTCAATTCGTCGGTCGTGACCATCCAGGGCCCGAAGCCGCCGGTGCCGGCAAAATTCTTGCCCGGCGCGAATTGCGAGGTGTGGCGCTGCCAGTCACGGATGCTGCCGTCATTGTAGCAGGCATAGCCGGCGACATGGTTCAGCGCAGCCTCGCGCGAGATGCGGCGGCCAGCCTTGCCGATGATGACGGCCATTTCGCCTTCGTAATCGAAACGCTCAGACTCCAGCGGCCGGATCATCGGCTGGCCATGGCCGACCTGGCTGTTGGCGAAGCGGGTGAAGATCATTGGATGCGCTGGCGTCGGATGCCCGCTCTCGGCCAGATGCGTGGCATAGTTGACGCCGATGCAGAAGATCTTGTCGGGATCGGGCACGGTCGGCAGCAGCGCGACATCCTGCAGCGCGTAATCGGGCTTCTCGCCGGCGAGTTTCTTGAGCTCGTCGAGCGATCCCTTCGCAAGCAGCGCCTTCAGCGTCGGATAGGCCTTCAGGCGCTTGCCGGCATCGATGACGCCCTTGTCGGTGACGATGCCATAGCTCGCGGTGCCGGCGATCGTGAAGCTTGCAACTTTCATCAGTCAAACACTCTCTCGATGGAGGAAACATAGTCGTTGATTGGAAGCGCGATCGCGCCGTTGCGGATCGGAACGCATTGCGGCGGGAAGTCCTGGCGAAACCGGGCGCCGGCCGCCTCGGCAGCGTCAAGGAAACGTTCGAGATGGTCCATCGCGCCGGTCGGGAGATCGTGCAGCACCATCAGCGTCCAGGGCTGCCGGCTGCACTGGACGAGTGCGCGCTCAGTCCAGCCGTCAGGGTCGTCCCAGTCGCGCGGGATCGCATTCCAGAGCACGCAGCTGTGCTTGTTGCGGGTGAGGTAGTCCACGACGGAGGGTTTCAACAGCCGCGCATCGAGATTGCCGCCGCCACCGAACGGCCGGAACCAGCGCTGGGGATGCGCGAGATCGCCGATCGCTCTTTGAGTTCGGCCGATTTCGTTCTCTGCCGTCTCGCGATCCGCCTGCTCACCGAGCGGAATGGTGTGCGTAAACGTGTGATTTCCGATCCAGTGCCCCTCCCCGTGCGCACGCACCGCAAGGCCGCGCCGCGCGGGGTCAGCGAGCTTCTCACCGATGACGAAGAAGGTGGTCTTGATGCCGCGCTCGGCGAGAATGTCGAGCACACGCGGCGTCACATCCGGATCGGGGCCGTTGTCGAATGTCAGGGTCAAATCGTACACGCCAATACCTCAGGTCGCCGGCTGCATCGCGCCCGACGCGATGTCGTCGTTGGCCTGACCGGCCCGCGTGCCAGTCTGCCAGATCGCCGCCTTGCGCTCGATCCAGCGGATCGCAGCGTTGAAGGCGATGGCGAGGAACAGCACGAGCAGCACGCCCGCGAATACGTGCGGACTATCGAGAATTGTGCGGTAGCGCGAGATCAGATAGCCGATGCCGGCCGATGAGATCAGCATCTCCGAGACGACAACGCCGACGATGACCAGCGCACCGCCGACACGCAGGCCCGACAGCACCGTCGGAATCGCCGCCGGGATGATGACGCGGATCAGCCGCTGGCTCAACGTGGCGCCCATGCTACGTGCCGCGAGCAGGAGCTGCGGATCGATGGTCTGGATGCCGGCGGCGGTGGCGAGCATCGTCGGCAGGAAGCCATAGATCGAGGCGAACGCGATCTTGGACTCCGAGCCGATGCCGAGCCACACCGTGAAAACAGGATAAAGGATCACGAGCGGCACCGCGTAGAGGCTCGACACCATCGGCATGATCAGGACACGCGGACGCGGCAGGCTGCCAACGATCGCGCCGAGCAGGATGCCGCCGCCGCAGGCGAATGCCATGGAGACCACGACCTCATAGAGCGTCACCGCGAGCGCATGACCGTATTCCGCGGCATCGGTCCATCCGGCGATCAGCGTCGATGACAGTGACGGCAGGAACAGCTCGGGAATGAGACCGGTGCGCGGCAGCAACTCCCACAGCGCAATCAGGCCGATCACGATCAGGTATCGCAGCGTCTTCGCACTCATTCTGGCGCTCATATCCGCCTCACGCCGATTTGCGGATGTGCCGCCAGATGCGGTCGCGCAGCGCACCAAAGGCGTCGCCGCTCAGCATCTCGTAGGTGCGGGGCCGTGGCAGCTGGACCTGGAGATGGTCGACGATGCGGCCGGGCCGCGCCGACATCACGATCACCTCGTCGGCTAGATAGACGGCCTCGGTGAGGCTGTGCGTGACGAAAACGACCGTCTTGCCGGTCGCAGCCCAGATCCGCAGCAACTCGTCGCCCATGGTCATGCGCGTCTGCTCGTCGAGGGCGGCGAACGGCTCGTCCATCAGCAGCACCGGCGGGTCCTGCACCAGCCCGCGCGCGATCGAGACGCGCTGCTTCATGCCGCCGGAGAGTTCGTGGGGATGACGCCTGCCGAAGCCGTCGAGGCCGACCAGCTTGAGCGCATCCTGCGCCTTGGCGCGGCGCTCGGCCTTGGGCACGCCCCGCAGCGCCAGCGGAAACTCGACATTGTCCTCCGCGGTCAGCCACGGGAACAAGCTCGCTTCCTGGAACACCACGCCGACCCTGTCGGGGTCTGGCTGCAGGATCGGCGCGCCGCTGATGGTGATCGTGCCGGAGGTCTGCTGGCGCAGTCCCGCCATCATCATCAAAAGGGTCGACTTGCCGCAGCCGCTCGGGCCGACCAGCACGACGAAACGGCCGGGCTTGACCTCGAGCGAGACGTCCTCCAGCGCGACGACGTCCTGCGACCGGGTCTTGAAGACCTGGCCGACATTCTTGACCTCGATCGCGCCAGCGCGCGCGGCGGGCTTCAACGGGGTCACGTTCGCCAATGGCTGCATCGCGTTTCCATCCATCTGACAAGTTCGTTGAAGGTCATGGCGATCGCGGCGACCATCACGACGCCGGCGAGGAGCTGCTTCATCTGGAAGTTCTCGCCCCAGGTCGCGATCTGGTGACCGATGCCGTCGCGCGAGGCGTACATCTCCGCCAAAATCACGCCGGTGAGGTTGAAGATCATGGAGATCCGCAACGCCTCCAGCAGGACCGGCAGCATGCTCGGCAGATAAACCCGGAACGCCGTCTGCCATGGCGTTGCGCCATAGGAGCGCGCCACCGTCAAATGCTCGACCTTGACCGATTCCACCGCCGTCGTGGTCGACATGATCACGATGAAGATCGTGGAGAAGAAGCCGAAGCCGACCTTCTGGGCAAAGCCGACGCCGAACACCAGGATGAACATCGGCAGGAAGATCGACTTCGGGATGCTGAAGGCGAAGAACAAAAGCGGCTTGGCCACGTCCGCAAAGTAACGGTTCTCCGCGACCAGGAAGCCGATCACCGCACCGAAGGGCACGGCCAGCGCGAACGCGGCCAGCACCTCGGTCGCGGTCACCATCAGATCCTTCCGCACCGCCGCGCGCTGCAGCAGATCGCCGAGCGTCACGAAGGTATCGGACGCCGATGGCAGCAGTCGCGGATTGACGATGCCGGTGCGCGACAGCACCTCCCACAGCGCCAGGACCGCGATGATGATCGCGATCCGCGCAAGGTTGATGACGAACGTGCTTTGCATCGTGACTACTTGGTCGGAACCGGCTTGAACTTGGCCGAGATCACATCCTCGACCGGCACGATGTCCTTGAGCCCGCCGAGCTTGGCGAGATCGAGCGACAGCTGCACGGCCGCATTGACGTTGGCCGCGCCCATGTCGCCGCTGGTCTCGAGCTTCATAATGGTGTTGTCGTACTCAAGGCCCGCGATCTCCGGCGGCATTTCATAGAGCTCGGCAATCAGCTTGACCGTGACGTCGCGGTTGGCCCGCATGAACGCGACCGCGCCGTAGAGGGCGTTCACCGCCTTCTGCACCATCTGGGGCTTGGCCTCGGCGAATTTGTCGAGCACGATCCAGCCCGCAGTGAGGTTCGGCGGGACCGCGGTCGCGTAATCGAGGATGGTCTTGGCCTCGCCGGACTTCGAGATCTGGAAGCTCAGCGGCGAATAGACCACGGCCGCCTCGACATTGCCGGCCAGCAGGTTCGGCACCAGGCCACCGCCGCCGACGGGAACGCGCGTAAAATCGATCTTCTTGTCCTGGATGGTCCACAGCGCGAGCAGGTCGGATCCGGAGCCGGCCGCGGTGATCGCCACCTTCTTGCCGTTGAGGTCCTTGACGTCGAGCGTCGACTTGGTCGGGACCATCAATTGCCAGCCGAAATTGCCCATCGCGGCATTGGCGACGATCCGCGACATCACGCCCTTCTTGCGTCCGGCGGAGACCAGCGACGGCGGATCGAGAATGATGTCGGCCGCGCCCGCAGCCATGCCTTCGAACGTCTCGGCGCCGCTGCGGTAGATCGTCAACTCGGCCTGGATGCCTTCCTTCTCGAACAGTTTCTGCCGCACCGCCGTCTCGGCGATCGTGGTCGGCCAATAGGTTTTCGTGGGCAGGCCGACGCGGATGGTGTCGGCGGCGCTCGCAGGGCCCACCAGAATTGCGGCGGCGATCAGCGACATCAGCGCGTGATTGATCTTCATTATTGGCTTCCTCCCGGTCTCTGTTTTTTGTGTGCCGGATTTTTCCGGATCGTCAGGTCGTACGGCTCACCTCCGCAATGCGAGAGGCGGCGAGCTCGACGAATTCTTTGGTGGTGCCGAAGTGCTTTGACAAGGCGCGAACTGCCGCATCCGCATCGCGCCTGATCACGGCGGCGACGATCGTCTTGTGTTCGGCTTCGACGTTGCGCGGCTTGCCACCGGCCTCTCGCCGGATCGAGAGGCGGCGATAACGCTCGCTCTGCTCGTGCAGCACGTCGCGGAAGCCGAGCAGCCACGGCGAGCCGCACGCGTTGACCAGCGCGCGATGGAAGATGCGGTGACGGACCACCCACTCCTCGTAGTGCACGGTCGGATCGTCGGGATAGCGATGGGGAACGGCCTTCAAATCCGCCCAGGCGGATTTCACCGATGCGAGCCAGGCATCATCGCCCCGCTCGATCGAGCGACGGAGCGCAAGCCCCTCGATGTCGATCCGGGTCTGCGTCACGTCGGCGAGATCGGCGAGCGACACCGGGCTCACGCGAAAGCCACGCTGGTCTGACGCCTGCACGAGCCCGTCCGCGACAAGTCGCGACAGCGCCTCGCGCACGGCGGCGAGGCTCACGGAAAACTGTTTGGCGAGCCCGGCGATATGCAGCTTCTGGCCCGGCGGCAGCCGCGTCGCCAGGATGTCGGCGCGCAGACGTTCGTGCAGCGCCGACGTCAGGCTGCGCGGACCATCCCCGGGGCTTCTGGACAACTGGAACTGAAGCGGACCCATGGTCGGATGATTGCAAGGCGGCGGCCGCGGGTCAACAGAAAATCGAAAATCGATTTTTTCTAGCTTAGGTTACGCCGCGCCTTGCCCAACGTCCTGGGAATGCGCGGCCCTGGACGGCGCCACGTCGAGACGAACCGCGACGCCCTTCAAACCCTGGCCTGGCGCCGGGTAGAGCTTCATGACGAGCGGATCGTGGCCGGGAACGATGTGGTCAGCATCCGGTGCTGTGGCTCGCAGCTTGTCGAATCCCACCAGCATGTCACCGACATGAAATGCTGTCGTGAACGGACGCTCGCTCGTCATGTTCTCGTAGAAATGACTGACGTCGGAGGCGAGCACGACCGGCCCGCGGCGCGTGTTGACGCGGACGAACTGAAGACCGGCCGAATGCCCGCCGGCCGCGTAGACCGTCAGTCCGGGCGCGATCTCGGCGTCGCCGTCGTAGAACAGCACCCGGCGCGCATAGTTCAGCCGCACGATCCCGCAGACGTCCTCGACCTCGAAGGAATGCGACAGCCTCGGATACTGCATATAGCGCCCGGTGGCGTATGCGAGCTCGCGCTCCTGAAGATGAAACCGCGCATTCGGAAACCGGTCGAAATTACCGGCGTGATCGTAGTGCAGATGCGTGAGGATCACATCCTTGACGTCGGCCACGTCGATATCGAACGCGGCAAGCGTCTCCACCGGGCAGCGCAGGAATGTTCGCCTGCGCTGCTTTGCGATTTCGGCGTTGAACCCGGTGTCGATGACGAAGGTGCGGCCACCTCCCCTCGCCAGCCACATGAAATAGTCCATCGGCATCGGCCCGTCATGCGGGTCTCCGCCGATGAAGTGCTCGCTCCGCTGGGCATCCCGCGTTGCATAGCGGATGGCGAAGAGCTCGTATTCCGGGTCGGCCATGGGGCTTCCAATCAAGCGGGCTCAGGACCCCGCATCGACCTCGTTGAAGGCCTCGCGCGCGTTGCGGAAGGCGTCGATGCCGGCGGGCACGCCGCAATAGACCGCGACCTGGAGCAGGATCTCCTTGATCTCCTCCTTGGTCAGGCCGTTCTTCAGGGCGCCCTTGACGTGCAGCTTCAGCTCGTGCGGGCGGTTCAGTGCGCCCAGCATCGCCAGATTGACGATCGAGCGCGTGCGGCGGTCGACGCCGGGCCGCGTCCACAGCGCGCCCCAGCAGAATTCGGTCGACCACTCCGCCATCGTGCGCGTGAACTCGTCGGCACCGGCGATCGACTTGTTGACGTAGTCCTCGCCGAGCACCTCTTTACGAACTTTGAGGCCCTTTTCGAACAGTTCGGTCTTGCTCATGATCGTCCCTTTCCGGTCTTGAGAGATTCTAGTTGGAAATTGTTTGGCGCGACGCCGATGGCGGCCGCAGTGATTGCAGCAGCGCGGCGACGTCGTCCGCCGCATCTAGGCGCCAGACTGCATCGATGACGCGGTCCGAGTCCCAGTCGCTTCGGCCGGTCCGTACGCCCTCGCGCAGCTTCTCTTCGATCTCGCGGTCTGAAAGCGGCGCAGCCTGGCTGCCGCGCGGCGACGTCACGGTCTCTGTGAGAATTTCACCAGACGACAGGCGCAAGGTGACGCGCGCAGCGCCATCGAGCATCTGCGCATCAAGCTCCGCCCTCACCTTCTGTCGCAGCCGCGCGATATCGGGCCGGACCACGGTCTCCTGCGCGAACTCGGCCACACCGGCCGCGCCGAGCAACAGTCCGCAAGCCACGCAATGATGGATGCTGACGCGCGCATCGCGCTCGTTGCTCACGGGACGATCACCGCGCGCGAGCAGCAGTGCTGAGCCCCGCACTGTCACCGACTCGATCTGGTCAACGCGCCGGCCAATTCGCTCGCGCAACAGCAGGCAGGCGTCGATCACCGAATGGAACACGATGCCGGCGGGATAGGGCTTGTAGGTGTTCTTCGCGATCTCCCAGGTCTTTCCGAGGCCACCGAGCATGCGGGCGAGATCCGGCTCATCCCCCATGGTGCGCGCCCAGCCGAGCGGACCTTCGATGGCGCGCGGCGCAGCCTCATAGCCCTGCTGCGCCAGCAGCGCGGCGAACAACCCGTTACGCGCGGCATTGCCGACGCTGACGTTCTTGGCGGCGCTTGGCAGATTCTCGACATTGCCGGTCGACTGGCTCGCCGCAAGTCCGATCGCGTTCGCAATCCCTTCCGCTGGCAGTCCCAACAGCTTCGCGCACGCCGCCGCAGCGCCAAAAATCCCGCAGGTCGAGGTGATGTGCCAGCCGCGGGCGTAATGGCGCGGCGAGACTGCATTGCCGATGCGGCACTCCACGTCCACGCCAAGGATGAACGCGGTCAGCACCGCGCGCCCCGTCAGCTTGCGCGTCTCCGCCAGCGCCAATATCGGCGCGGCGACCGGCGCGGCCGGATGGATGATCGTTTCAGGGTGCGTGTCGTCGAAGTCGAGCAGATTCGCCGAGATGGCATTGAGAAACGACGCGCACAGCGCGTCCATGGACTCCGAATGGCCGATGATTGTCGATGTCGCGGCGCCGCTGAACGGCGATAGCGTGCGCATCGCGGCCGTGACCACCGGATCGCGTGCGGAGCCGAGCGCGGTCGCAAAGAAATTGAGGATCGATCGCTTCGCCTCAGGGCTCTGCGCCTCCACGTCCGCCCACGACGAGGACGCGACGAAATCGGCGAGCGTCTTGCTCACACTCGGAATTAAAGCTTGCGGCACGCGGGGCGTCTTCCTCGTTTTCCCGGACCATATGACGATCCGCGGCAAACTGTCGACCCCAAATGTTATGCTTGACAGCTTGTCTGACAATCATAACAATCCGGCCCGTTGGCGCGGGATCCCGCTGCCACGACGACGGCGGCCGAGAAGGCCGGCCGGCGAAAGCGTTTGACCAACGAGATCAAGAAGGCGCGCCCGTCACGGGTCGCGCGACAGGGAGTAGACGATGGCGGGAGAGATTCTCGGCGTAATCGGCACGGGCCGCATGGGCGGCCCCATGGCGGGGCGATTGATCGACGCGGGCTATTCGCTCGTGATCTATGACACGCAGACTGAAGCGACCCAGCCGCTGGTCAAGCGCGGCGCCCAGCTCGGCAAATCGCCGGCCGATGTCGCCTCCCGCGCTGATATCGTGCTCGCCAGCCTGCCGACGCCCGACATCGTCAAGGCCGTCACGCTCGGACAAAATGGCATCAGCAGCGGCAGCCGCGCCAAGATCGTCATTGATCTCTCGACTTCCGGTCCCGGCGCGGCAAAGATCGTTGCGGAAGGCCTGAAGGCCAAAGGCATGACGCTGGTCGATGCGCCCGTGAGCGGCGGCATCAAGGGCGCCGTCAACGGCACGCTGGCCGTGATGGTGTCCTGCCCGCAGGCGACCTACGAAATCGTTCAGCCGATCCTGAAGAATTTCGGCAAGCTGTTCTACACCGGCGACAAGCCCGGCGTGGCGCAGACGGCCAAGCTCGCCAACAATCTGATGGCGGCCGCGGCGCTGGTCATCACGTCCGAAGCCGTCGCGATGGGCGTCAAGGGCGGCGTCAACGCAAAGGTGCTGATCGACATCATCAACGCCAGCAGCGGCCGCAACAGCGCCTCCGAAGACAAGTTCCCCCGCGCGGTGCTGCCCGGCACCTTCGATTTCGGCTTCACCACCGGCCTTTCCTACAAGGACGTCCGGCTCTGCGTCGACGAGGCCGAGGCCATGGGCGTGCCGATGGTCTGCGGCGCGGTGGTGCGGCAGATGCTCGCGATCACCAATGCCAAATACGGCGCATCGTCCGACTTCACCTCGATCGCCAAGGTGCTCGAGGAATGGGCCGGGGTCGAGATGCGCGGCTGATCACGCAAGCCTTCAGGGAGAGCGATTGCGATGACGATCGGCCCGACCGGATCAGGCAAGGTCTCGCTCGCGCGCCAGATGGCGCGGAGCGTGCTTGCGCTTGATCTTGGAGTTTTCGGGCCGGAGGTCGTCGCGAAGGCAAAGCTCTGCCTGCTCGACTTCTTGTCCTGCGCCTTCGAGGCGGGCCAGCATCCCTGGAGCCGTCAGGCGGTTGCGATCGCACAAGCCGGCGGCACTGCAACGATCATCGGGACGTCACAACTCTCCTCGTCGGCCGATGCCGCCTTTGCCAACGCCGTGATGGGGCATGGTCTCGTCCGCGAAGACATGCATGCGGCCAGCGTCGCGCACCACGGCGTCGTGATCTGGCCGACGCTGCTCGCGCTGTCGGAGCAGACGCCGCTGCATGGAGCCAGACTGCTCTCAGCCGCCATCATCGGCTATGAGACCGGCGCGCGGATCGGCCGCGCGCTCCTGACCTCCGACCTCGCACGGCTCTATCGCCCGACGGGGCTCGTGGCGCCGCCAGGCGCGGCGCTGGCGGGAAGCTTTGCGCTCGGCCTGTCCGAGGACCAGGCAACCAGCGCCATCGCGATCGCGGCCAATACATCCAGCGGGCTGAACGAGTGGCCGCATGCCGGCGGCTCCGACATGTATTTTCATCCGGGCTTTGCGGCCAGCAACGCCATCAAGGCGATCGGTCTTGCGGCAGCCGGCGCTTTCGGCTCGGAAACCATACTGGAGGGTGAAGCCGGCCTGTTCGCCGCCTATCGCCGCCAGGCCGCGCCCGACAGCATCACGCTCTTCCCGGATGGCGAGAGCGAGATCATGGCTGTCTACAATAAGCCGGTCCCGGCCTGCAATTTCGCGCAGACCGCGGCCCAAGCAGCGCTTCGCGTCTCGCACGAGCTCGCCAGCACTGAGGAGATCGACCGCGTCATCATTCGCGCACCCGATGCCGCCGTTCGCTATCCCGGCTGCGACTCCATGGGGCCCTATCGCAACGCGCTTCAGGCCAAGATGAGCATTCCCTTCAGCGTTGCTGCGACGCTGACGCGGGGCGAGATCGAGGAAGAGAACTATTCCGAACTCGATGATGCCGACATCATTCGCCTGGTCGCGGTCACCGATCTCGGGGCAGATCCAGGCTTCACCGCCGCCTTCCCCGGCAAGCAGGGCGCGGAGGTGACCGTGCATCTGCGCGGCGGACGGACGATCCGGCACGCTTTGCCCGACGTCATCGCCGCAACGCCTTCAGATATTCGTGCGCGCTTCCGCGCCGCCGCAACCAGAGTCCTCGGCGAGGACCGCGCGCACCGGCTCGAACAACTCATCGACGGCTGCGAGCAGCTCGGCAATGCCGGCTACATCGCAGCGCAGTGTCGTCTGAACACGCCAGAACAGGCTTTACGATCGGCATCACAAGAAATGCCAAACAATACGGGGGAAATATGGTCGACCGGGAGACCCGCCTAGCAGTGCCGACGGCGCACAATCGCCAGCAAGCCGGCGCTCACGCCGCGCGGAGGCGGGGCTGATGGAAGGCTTCTTTCAAGCGCTCGCAGCGGGCCTTTTGATCGGCGCCGTCTACGGCCTGATGTGCGTCGGGCTCGGCCTGATCTTCGGCGTCATGCGCGTCATCAACTTCGCCCATGGCGATTTCATGATGCTCGGCATGTATGCCGCCTTCTATCTCTTCACCGCCGCCGGCATCCAGGCGCTGTTCGGCAATACGGTCGGTCCGTTCGTGGCCATCCTGCTGGCTGGCCCGGTACTCGCCGTGTTCGGTTATTTCGTCCATCTGGCCCTGATCTCGCGCGTCTCGGGCACGCGCACCGCCTCGCTGGAAGGCGAAGGCCATTACGCCCAGCTGATCCTGACGCTCGGCATCGCGCTGATCCTGCAGAACGGCGGCCTCATCGTGTTCGGATCGGTGCTGGCCTCGATCCGCACGCCGCTGTCGAGCTCGGCCTGGGAATTCGTTCCCTTCTTGGACATCAGCATCTTCCTCAACAAGGCGCGCAGCATCGACGCGATCGTTTCGCTCGCGATCATGATTCTGCTTTCGCTGCTGATCACGCGGACCCGGATCGGCAAGTCGCTCCGCGCCGCCGCCGACAATCCGACCGCCGCGACCTATATGGGCATCGACGTCGACCGCGCGCATCGCACCGCCTTCGCGCTCGGCTGCGGCATCACCGCGATCGCCGGCGGCCTGCTCGCGACCAACTATCCGTTCCACCCCTTCGTCGGCCTCGAATACGTGATCGTCATGTATGCCGGCGTCGTGCTCGGCGGCATGGGCAGCATCATCGGTGCCTTCTGGGGCGGCATGACGATCGGCCTCGTGCAGCAGATGTCGACGCTGATCCTGCCGACGCAGTTGCAGAATGCCGCGATCTTCGCCGTCTTCCTCCTCATCATCTTCTTCCGTCCGCAAGGTTTCTTCGGGCGCATGGTCGAGAGGACGTGACCATGCTCCGGATGCGTTCACTGCTGCCTCCCCTGCTCTTCACGCTCGCTTACGCCGGGATCTCACTCGGCGTCACCAACTCCTACTACCAGCTCATCCTGACGCTGGTGCCGGTGTGGGCGGTGTTCGGCCTGTCCTGGAATTTGCTGAGCGGCTACACCGGGCTGATCTCGTTCGGCCACGCCGCCTTCTTTGGGATCGGCGCCTATGCGACCGCGCTCGGGCAGATTTATTTCGACATCTCCCCCTGGCTGCTGATCCCGGTCGCCGCCATGCTCGGCGGCATCGCCGGGCTGCTGATCGGATTTCCGACCTTCCGCCTCCAGGGCCACTACTTCGCGCTCGCGATGCTCGCCTACCCGCTCGCCATTCTCTACGTGTTCGAGTGGCTCGGCTTCCAGGAGGTGACGCTTCCGATCAAGCGCGACGCGCCGATCGCCTATATGCAGTTCTCCGACCCTCACATCTACACGCTGCTGGGGCTCGCCATCATGCTTGCCACCATCGTGCTGACGCAGGTGATCGAGCGATCCCGCTTCGGCATGGCGCTGCTCGCGATCAAGCAGAACGAGGCTGCGGCAGAAGCGGCCGGAATCAACACGCTGGCTTGGAAGCTGCGCGCGATCACGTTGAGCGGCGCGATCGCCGCCGCCATCGGCGGATTCTATGTGCAGGTGCTGCTGGTCGTGACCCCGCAATCGGTGTTCGGCATGCTGGTGTCGGCGCAGGCGTTGACGGTCGCGATGTTCGGCGGCGTCGGTACGGTCTGGGGACCGGTCATCGGCTCCGTGATCCTGATCCCACTCGCCGAGATCCTGCACGCAGAGGCCGGTGCGCGCATCCCCGGCATTCAGGGCGTCATCTTCGGCCTGGCGATCGTCTGTGTCATCTTGCTCGCGCCGGAAGGCCTGTTCTGGAAACTGCGCGATCTCCTGCGCAGGCGAAATGCATCCAAGGCCACGGCTAGCGTCACTCCGGAAACGGCCGTCGCCAACGTCACGGCGCTGAAGCCTGCCGCGCGGCAGCGTGCGGCCACCGGCGAGGTGATGCTCGAGGTTCGCAATCTCTCGCGCTCCTTCGGCGGACTCAAAGCCGTTCAGGATGTCAGCTTCAAGCTGCACAAGAACGAGATCCTCGGCATCATCGGCCCGAACGGCGCCGGCAAGACCACGCTGTTCAACCTCCTCAACGGTTTTCTGAAGCCGAGCGAGGGCGAGGTGCTGATCGACGGCCGCAACATGTCCGGCCAACGGCCGCACGTGATCTGCGAGGCCGGCATCGGCCGCACCTTCCAGGTGATGCGGCCATTCCTGCGCATGTCGATCCTCGACAATGTCGTGGTGGGGGCCTATGTGCGCGCCCGCTCCGATGCGGAGGCACGCAAGCTCGCCGCCGACGCAGTCGCCCGCGTCGGGCTCTCCGCCGTAGCCAACCGTGTCGCCGGCGAACTCTCGACCAAGGAGCTGCGGCTGATGGAGCTCGCCCGCGCGATCGCCGGCCAGCCCCGCATCCTGCTGCTCGACGAGACGCTTGCGGGCCTTGGCCACGGCGAAGCGGACGAGGTCGTCGCCGTGATCCAGCAGCTCGCACGCGACGGCATGACCATCGCCATCATCGAGCACACCATGCAGGCGATGGTCCGCCTGGTGGACAGATTCCTCGTGCTCGACCATGGCGCCGTCATCACCGAGGGCCTGCCCGAAGTGGTGACGCGCGACAACCGGGTGATCGAGGCCTATCTCGGCAAGAAGTGGGTGGGCCATGCTGCGAATTGAGGGACTGAGCGCGGGCTATTCGGCCAAGCCCGTCCTGAACGACGTGTCGATCAATGTCGGCGCCGGCCAGTTCGTTGCGATCGTCGGGCCTAACGGCGCCGGCAAGACCACCCTGTTCAAGACGATCTCCGGCATCGTGAAGCCGAGCGGCGGGGCAATTACGTTCGACGGCGTCGACCTTCTTGCCGTGCCGCCGCCGCAGCGCGCCCATCTCGGCATCGCCCACGTCCCCGAGGGCCGCCAGGTGTTCCCGTCGCTGACGGTGATGGAGAACCTCGAAATGGGCGCGATGACCGAAAGCGGCCGGCGCGACTGGCAGGCCAATATCGAGCGCATCTTCGAATGGCTGCCGGTGCTGAAGGAACGCCGCAATCAGTTCGCGGGTACGATGTCCGGCGGCCAGCAGCAGATGCTCGCGATCGGCCGCGGCCTCGCCTCCTCGCCGAAGCTGTTGATGCTGGACGAGCCCTCGATGGGTCTCGCGCCGTCGACAGCGGACTTCATCTTCGAACGGCTGATCGATATCCGGCGTCAGTCCGGGCTGACCATGCTGCTGGTCGAGCAGCGCGTGGCGGAAGCGCTGGAGTCCGCCGACCACGGCTACGTCCTCGAAGCCGGACGCGTCGTGCTCGAAGGCAACAACGACACGCTGCGCGCCGATGATCGCGTGCGCAAAGCCTATCTCGGCATGTGACGAACAAAAAACAAAGAGCAGGGAGACAACAAAATGAACAAGACATCGAAGGGCAGGATATCAAAAGGACTGACGCGCCGGACCGTGTTGTCGGGCGCTGCCGCCGTCGGCCTCGCCGGCGTGGCACGCGCGCAGGCGCCGGCGGAGGTCAAGGTCGGACTGATCGTGCCGCTGTCCGGCATCTACACCCGCCCCGGCCAGGTCATGAAGATGGGCGCCGAGATGGGCATCGAGCACATCAACGCCCAGGGCGGCATCAAGGCGCTCGGCGGTGCCAAGCTGAAACTGGTCGTGATCGACTGCGGCGACACCACCGAGAAGGCCAAGAACGCGGCGCAACGCATGGTGGCGCAGGAACCCGATCTCGTCGCCGCCACCGGCTCTTATCTCTCATCCTTCACCCTCGCCGTCACCGAGGTGACCGAGCGTGCCGAACTGCCGGTGCTGACACTGTCCTATTCGGACCTGCTGACCGACCGCGGCTTCAAATACATCTTCCAGACCGCCGCGACCGCGAGCCGCCAGTCCGAGCTCGGCCTGCCGACGCTGATGAAACTCGCCGAGAATGCGTCGGGCAAGAAGCCGAAGACCGTGGCGATGTTGATGGACAACACCGCGACATCAGTCGCCACCGCCAAGGCGCTGAAGGAAAAACTGCTCACACAGGAAGGCCTGCAACTCGTCGTCGAGGAAGTCTGGACGCCGCCGCTGTCGGATGCCACGCCGCTGATCCAGAAGGTTCGCTCGGCAAAGCCCGATCTGCTCCTGTTCATGCCGAATGCAGTGTCGGACGCCAAGCTGGGGCTGGAGAAGATCAGCGAGTTCGGCCTCGGCCAGGGCAAGATTCCGACGGTGTCCTTCAGCATCACCATCGCCGAGCCGGACATGCTCCAGAGCGTGAGCCCGGAGACCGTGCAGGGCATCATGACCATCGTCGCCAACTGGGGCTCGAAAGGCCAAGAGGCCCTGATCGCCGAGCTCAAGGCCAAATACAAGGAGCCCTGGATGACGCAGAACGTCATCTCGACCTATGGCGACATGTGGCTGATGAAGGAAGCGCTGGAGAAGGCCGGCAAGGCGGACCGCAACTCGGTCGCGCAGGCGTTCCGCACCATGGATGCCGGCCCGTCGAAATACTATCCGGGCGGCCAGCTCAAATTCGACGAGAAGGGCCGCCGCGTCGGCGCCGGCGTCGTCATCGTGCAATGGCAATCGGGCGTACCTGTCACCGTCTATCCGCCCGATCTCGCGCAAGCAGAGCCGTTCTGGCCGAAGAAATCCTAAGCGCCGCGCGATTTTTCAGGGAGGAGAATTGTCATGACTGCAAAAAGCAAGTTCACGATCTCGCGGCGAACGCTATTGGCCGGCGCGTCCGGCACGCTGATCGCATCCCGCGCCTGGGCGCAGCAACCTTCAGAGGTGAAGGTCGGCCTGCTGGTGCCGATCTCCGGCCTCTACGCCCGCCCGGGAACGGTGATGCGTGAGGGCGCCGAGATGGCGGTCGACCACATCAACGCGCAAGGCGGCATCAAGGCCCTCGGCGGCGCCAAGCTGAAGCTGGTCGTGCTCGATTCCGGCGACACCACGGAAAAGGCCAAGAACGCCGCCCAGCGCATGGTCGCGCAGGAGACCGATCTGGTTGCTGCCAGCGGCGCATACCTGTCCTCGTTCACGCTCGCGGTGACCGAAGTCACCGAGCGCGCCAGCCTGCCCGTCCTCACCCTCTCCTATTCCGACCTGATCACCGACCGCGGATTCAAATACGTGTTCCAGACCGCGGCCACCGCAGGCTCGCAGGCACGGCAGGCGTTGCCCCAGATCATCAAGCTGGCGGAGACGGCCTCAGGCAAGCGGCCGAAGACGGTCGCGATCCTGACCGACAACACGGGGGCCTCGATCGCTTCCGCAAAGGCGATGCGCGAGGGCCTGCTGGCGGAGAACCAGTTGCAGCTGATCGTCGACGAGACGTTCACGCCGCCGCTGGCTGATGCGACGTCGCTGGTGCAGAAGATCCGCTCGGCGAAACCCGATCTGCTGTTCTTCCTGCCGACGGTGATCTCGGACGCGAAGCTGCTGCTCGAGAAGATGAACGAGTTCGGCCTCGGCCAGGGCAAGATTCCGACCATCTCGTTCGGCATCGCGATCGCCGAGCCCGACATGCTGCAAACCGTCAGTCCCGAACTCCTCCAGGGCGTGCTGACCTGCGTCGCAAGCTGGGGCGCCAAGGGCCACGAGGCGCTGATCGCCGAGTTGAAGACCCGCTACAAGGAGCCGTGGATGACGCAGAACGCGATCTCCACCTATGGCGACATGTGGGTGATCAAGGACGCGCTCGAGAAGGCCGGCAAGGCCGACCGCGTTGCCGTCGGCGAGGCGCTGCGCACCATGGATGCCGGCCCCTCGAAATACTATCCGCTGGGCGAGATCAAGTTCGACGAGAAGGGCCGCCGCGTCGGCGCCGGCATGACCATCGTGCAGTGGCAATCCGGCGTGCCGGTGACGGTGTTCCCGCCCCAGCTCGCGCTGGCGCAGCCGTTCTGGCCCAAAAACTGACTGAGAACTGACAACGCCCGAAAGAGAAACGGAGAACAACATGGACAAGGCGACCTACGACCGCGGGCTCGAAATCCGCAAGAGCGTGCTCGGCAACGAGTTCGTGGACAAGGCGATCGCATCCGCGGACGAGTTCAATCGTCCGATGCAGGACCTCACCACGGAGTATTGCTGGGGCTACGTCTGGGGCCGCGACGGCCTCACGCGCAAGACGCGCAGCTTCCTCAATCTGGCGATGCTCTGCGCGCTCAACCGCCCACACGAGCTGAAAACCCATGTCCGCGGTGCGCTCGCCAACGGCGCCACCAAGGAGGAGATCCGCGAGGTCTTCATGCAGGTCGCGATCTATTGCGGCGTGCCGGCCGGCGTGGATGCGTTCCGGAACGCGAAGGAAGTCTTCGCCGAGCTCGACAAGAAATAACGGAGCTTGACGACGATGAAGGGCAAATGGGCACTCGTGACCGGTGCGACCGCGGGCCTTGGCCTCGCCGTCGCGGAAGGCCTTGCCGGCGCGGGCGCCAATATCGTCCTTCATGATCTCGTCGCGCCGAAGCAGGCCGCGGATGACCTCCGCGCCCGCTTCGGCGTCGAGGTCGTCTCGGCCGGCGCCGATCTCGCCCAGCGCGAGGCGATCGAGGCCATGATGGCCGATCTGCTCGACCGCTGCGGCGCCATCGACATCCTCGTCAACAACGCCGTGGTCAGGCATTTCTCCGCCATCGAGCAGTTTCCGCCCGATCGCTGGGAGCAGGCGCTGGCCGTCAACCTGTCGGCGCCGTTCCATTTGATCCGCCTGGCGCTGCCAGCCATAAAGCAGCGCGGCTGGGGCCGGATCATCAACATGGGCTCGATCTATTCCAGCCGCGCGGTCGAGGATCGCATCGACTACGTCACCACCAAGACTGCGATCCTCGGTATGACCCGCGCGGTGGCGATCGAGACGGCGCGGAGCGGCATCACCTGCAACACGCTCTGCCCAGGCACGCTGCCAACGCCCGCGATCCTGAACAAGATCGCAACGATCGCGTCGAACAGCGGCCGTCCGGTCGACGACGTGACCAAGGAATATCTCGGTGAGCGCCAGCCAACGCAGCGCTTCGTCGAAATGAACGCGGTCGCCGCCATGGTCGTCTTTCTCTGTGGGCCCGCGGCAAACGATATCACCGGCGCCAGCCTGCCGATCGACGGCGGCTGGTCGGTTGCATGAAAGCATTGGGAGTGTTGCGATGACTGAACAATCGGGCCAGAGCGTCGTGCTGACGGGTGCCGCCGGCGGCATGGGACGCGCCATCACCAAGGCCTTGCTGGAAAGCGGCCGCCGCGTCGTGCTGGTCGATCGCGACGCCAAGGCGCTTGAGGAACTCGCGTCCGTGGCGGGCAACGCGGTGTTTCCGATCCAGCTCGACGTTAGCGATGGGCAGGCCGTGGATCGCCTGCCGGACGCCATTCCCGCGCAGTTCAAGCCGGTCGACGTCCTCATCAACAACGCCGGGCACGATATCGGCGGGCGGACGCGGTTCGATGCCGGCTCCGCCGACGACTGGTCCAACATCATCCAGACCAATCTGATCGGCCTGATGCGCGTCACCCGCGCGATCCTGCCCGACATGGTCAGGCGCAACGCCGGCCATGTCGTCAACATCAGCTCCATCAACGCGGTCCGGATCGTCCCCGATATGGCCGCCTACAGCACCAGCAAGGCGGGCGTGCACATGTTCACCGAGACGCTGCGGGGCGAGCTGGCAGAAACCGCGATCCGGGTCACCGAGCTCCAGCCAGGCCTGACCCGGACCAACATCATCCTGACCCGCTACCGTGGCGACAGGCAGAAGGAAAAGGACTATTTCGACCAGTTCAGGATGGCGCTCGAGCCTGCCGATATTGCCCGTTCGATCGTCTTCGCCCTGGACCAGCCCGCGCACGTTCAAATTGCCGAAATGATGATTCTGCCTGTAAACCGGTACTGACTTTTCCCAACCAGGGTCCGGACATGGAAAGACGTAGCGAATTGCAGTCGACACTCCGCATCGAGGACGTCCCGACCGTCCGGGCGATGGTCGCGCAAAAGCTGCGCGAGGCGATCATGTCCGGAACACTCAAACCGGGCCAGCGCCTGGTCGAGCGTGAGCTCTGCGAGATGATGGGCGTCAGCCGCCCCTCGATCCGCGAAGCCCTGCGTGCCCTCGAAGCCGACGGCCTCGTCAACATCGTCCCGCACCGCGGCCCCGTGGTCTCCACGATCAGCCTCGAAGAAGCCCGGCAGCTGTACGCGGCGCGCGCGGTGCTCGAAGGATTCGCCGGCCGCGAATGCGCCAGGCTCCACGATCCGGAAGTGGCTCGACGGATCGGGGAAGCCCTGGCACGGCTGAAGGCGGCCGCAGCCAAGCAGGACCTCGTCGGGAGCCTCGAAGCCAAGACCGACTTCTACGCCGCGCTGATCGGCGGCTGCCGCAACGCCTTCATCGAGCGCATGCTCAAGCCGCTGCACGACCGGATCCAACTGTTGCGGATCACGTCGATGTCGCAGCCGAAACGGATCAACAAGAGCCTGCGCGAGGTCACCGCGATCTGGCGCGCGATCCAGAACGGCGATCCGGATCTCGCCGAGCGCTGCTGCGTCGATCACATCAATGCGGCTGCGGTGGCCGCGCTCGACATGATTGAACGAAACGCCGCCAAGGAGGCGACGTCCTCCGACGACTAGAAAAACAAGAATTCAGGGAGTGTTCGATGTTGTCTCTGGTACGATCGCTGATCCTGTGTCTCCTGCTCTTGCCCTGTGGCGCGGCAATCGCAGACGACTACCCCACCCGCCCGGTCACGATGATCGTGCCGTTCTCCGCCGGCGGCCCCGGCGACGTCATCGCGCGAATTCTCGGCAACGCCATGAGCGCGACGCTGAAGCAGTCCATCGTCATCGAGAATGTCGTCGGTGCCGGCGGCACACTCGGCACCAACCGCGTCGCCAAGGCCGCGCCTGACGGCTACACGCTGCTCCTGATGCATGTCGGCCAGGCCACTGCGCCCGCGCTTTACGCAAAACTGCCGTTCGATCCCGTCGGCGACTTCGCTATGATCGGGCTCGTCACTGATGTCCCGATGATCCTGGTGGCCCGGCCGAATTTCCCGGCCAAGGATCTCGGCGAGATGATCACGCGCATCCGCAGCGAGGGCGACAAGATGACTTTCGGCAATGTCGGTCTCGGCTCAGCCTCGCAGCTCTGCGGCCTTATGTTCATGAGCACCACCGATACGAAACTCTCGCAAATCTACTACAAGGGCGGCGGGCCCGCGCTGAACGACGTCATCGCCGGCCATATCGACGTCTATTGCGATCCCGCGACGGGACCGACGCCCTATATCCAGTCGAACACGATCAAGGGCTACGCGATCACGAGCAAGACGCGCGTCGCGACACTGCCTGGCGTACCGACCTCGGCCGAGGCCGGCGTTCCCGAATTCGATGTGACGACCTGGTATGGCCTCTACGCGCCGCGCGGCACGCCCAAGCCCGTGATCGACCAGCTCGTCGGTGCACTGCAGACGGCGCTCAAAGACCCAGCGTTGATCAGCCGCTTTGCCGAGCTCAGCATGGCTCCGGTTGAGGCCGAGCGCGCGACGCCGGCTGCGCTCGAAGCCTTCCTGAAGGCGGAGATCGCCAAATGGGGCCGGATCATCAAGGCAGCCGGAATCGAGCCGCAGTAGGTCTGCCTCACTCGTCCAGAAGCTCCAGGAATTCCTCGATCCGGCCGAACGGTTCCGCGTGCCCGCGGGCGGCGCAGACGACGCGATCGCCGTCGCGCTGGAGCGATCGCGCTCTGGATTTCCGCAGCCGTCCGGGGAGGAAAGTCGCGGCGACGGCCTCGGGCCCGACATCGAGCCTGACGATGCCACGCCGCTTGCAATCGATCCTGAGCCTGGCGGCCGCAAAGAAATCACGCGCCTCCGGCGGCAGCCTGCCGAAACGCCGCGAGGTCTCCTCCTCCAGGTCTTCCAGATCGTCGTCGCTCCGGCATCTGGCGGCGCGACCATAGATCTCGAGCCGCATTGCTTCCGATTGCACATAGCCTTCAGGCAACATGTCGCCGACAGGCAGATTCAGATCCGGCACCCACAGAAAGGCGCCCGAGTCGTTCACTCTTTCCGAGGCGAGCTTCAGGAGATGACTGTAGAGCACCGGCCCGAACACCTGCACGTGCCCGGACTGCTGTTCGGAAAACAGATCGCCGGCGCCCCTGAGGTCCAGGTCGCGCTCGCTGATGGCAAAGCCGGCGCCGGGCTTGCTGAACTCCTCGAGGACGGCCAAGCGCTTCTCGGACTGTTCCGAGGTCGACTCCGTCAGCAGATAGGCGAAGGCGCGCGTTCCGCCGCGTCCCACCCGCCCCCTGAGCTGATGGAGCTGTGCGAGGCCGAACTTTTCGGGCCAACACACCACGATGGTATTCGCGCGCGGGATATCAAGACCGCTTTCCACGATGTTGGTCGCCAGGAGGACGTCCGCCTCGCCATCGACGAAACTCATCATGCGGTCGTCGAGGTCGTCGACGGGCATCTTGCCATGAAGGCAGACGATGCGGAGGTCGGGCGCCAACGATTGCACGCGCGCCAGCATCGGCTCCAGATCCTGGATGCGCGGGCAGATCAGAAAACTCTGTCCATGCCGCCGCCGCTCGCGTAGCAATGCTCCGGCAATGGCCGCATCCGAAAGCGGAGCGATCTTGGTCACGATCGGAAGCCGGTGAACCGGCGGCGTTGCGATCACGCTGAGATCCCGGAAGCCCGCAAGACCAGCGGCGAGCGTACGCGGGATGGGCGTCGCGCTCATCCAGAGCGTATGGGCATTCTTTGCCAGCCCTGAAAGCTTCGCCTTCTCCGCCGCTCCGAAGTGCTGCTCTTCGTCGATGATGACGAGGCCAAGATCGGCGAACTTCACATCCTTTGCAGAGAGCGCCTGCGTGCCGACAACGACTTTCAGCCTGCCGCTTCGCAAGCCCTCTTTGATCCCTCGCGTCTCCGGGCCGGAGGTCGCCCGCGACAGGCTTCCGACTTCGATACCGAGAGGACCGAAGCGCTTGCGGAAGGTTTCGACATGCTGCCGCGCCAGGACCGTGGTCGGCACGGCGATCGCCACCTGTTTCCCGGACAGCGCCACCGCGGCTGCCGCGCGCAACGCCACCTCGGTCTTTCCAAATCCGACGTCGCCGCACACCACCCTGTCCATGGGATGACCTGCCGCGAGATCATCGAGCACGTCCTGAATGGCCTTCGCCTGATCGACGGTCGGGAAATACGGAAAACGCGCAACGAACCTTTCATAGAGCGGCCCGGGCGCGACCAGTTTCGGCGCGCGGCGGCGGTGGCGCTGGCTGATGTGCTTTGCGAGCGCCTTGGCGGCGACCTGAATCTCCGCCTCGGCCTCGGTCCGCCGCGCCCACCATGTGCTCCCGTCCGCCTTGTCCCGTGCCAGCTTGCCGGGCTCGGCCGCATACGGCCAGATCAAGGCAAGGTCGGCCGGCGGCACGAGAACGGCGTTGTCTCCCGCGAACGCAAGCCTGACCATCTCGCGCCGCGATCCCGTCCCCATGGCGAGGGTCTGCAAGCCGTCGAGCAGAGCGAGTCCGCGCTGCAAATGGACCACCGCCGCGCCGCGCTCCGGGACGTCCGGATGATCGAACGCGGCCGTCCAAGCTCTCGCCATGGGCTGGGGATGATGGGCTCTGCTGCCGAGCACGTCGGACGCGGTGACGATGACGAGAGGCTTGCGGCCGGCCCCGACGAAGCCGGCATCGAAGTCGGCCAGGAACGCCGTTTCGCGCTCCCGTCCCTCCGTCGCCTCGCTCCAATCGGCACAGCGCTCCGCCTTGATGCCGCTCATCCGCTCCATCGCGCGAAGGTCATCCTCGACGGCCGCGACGAACAGCACCCGCGACCCGGCGCGTTGCATGTCGTCAATAAATGCGCGGAGGATCTTTCTTGGCGATGAGGCTTTCGAGAAATCGGGCGTCGGCGTGAAGGCCGATTTTTGCGGAAGCACGCTGATGCTCTTCTTCAGCCGCTTCCAGTCCGCCCGTCCGAGATACTCGCGCTCCGCATCCCTGCGGCCAGCGGCCTCCTCGATGGTGCCCAGCCAGATATCGGCGTGGCCCGGTACGCCGGCATCCACGATCCACCGCGCGCGAGCGCAATAATCCGGCAGCGTCGCCCGCTGCCCGCGCTTGCCTCCGAGCGCAATCTGTTCGGACATCGGATCGATCAGCAATTCCCTGGTCTCGTAGACGACCTCATGCTCGACCGGATCGACGGCAACGATCTTACGGATAACACCGTCGGAATGTTCGATCCTGAAAGGACCAAGTCCGCCCGCGGGAAACACCTCGAACGTCTTGCCGTGGAACAGGACGCCGCCCGGATATTCCGCCTCTTCGTCGAGGTCGTAGCCGAGGGCTTCCAGACGGCGCTCCAGCTCGGCTTCCGAATAGGCCGCGCCCACTTTCAGGCTGAGGCTGGTCTTTGACCAGCTCGCCGGCAGCGGCAGCCGCTCCATGATGGCTTCTGCGGTCGATACGAGGAAGACCGGCTTCCTTGCCTTGGCAAGGCGCCGCAACACCGAGCTCCGCCTGCCTGCGATCTCGCGCGACGGCTCCAGACCATCGAATGGCAGATTGTTCAGTCGCGGGAACACCAGCACCTCGACCGAAGGGTCGAGCGCGTGGATCACGCCGCCCAGCCGCTCCGCCCTGTTCTCATTGTCGCAGAGGAAGACGAGGCCGTCGCGGCCAGACTTCTCCCATTGCTCGCGCAGATGCAGCGCCAGCATGCCGAGAGGCGATGAGGACGAGACCGTAGAACGCGACGAGCTATTGCCTTTCGAGCCTTTGCTCTCTGTGCTCTTCGAACCCTTGCTCTTTGAACCCTTGCTCTTCGAGCTCTTGGTCTTCGGGCTCTCGCCTTTCGAGCTTTTGGCCTTGGTCTTTTTCGCGCCGGTCGCGGCCCGGGCTTTTTTGGTGGACGCCAATGTGTATCCAACTTTGTTTCAGAAATAGAGTCGCGCGCCGACGAGCCCTGCCGTAGAGCTCGGTCGACAACGCGGACTGGGCCCAAGCGCCCAAGCACGTCATTACAATTTCACGATTGCGTTGGAAAGCACGGATGCAAGCCCGGACGACCGGCCTGCACGCCAAAATAAGGCCTATTGCAGGACCTTCGGCAGCACCACGACCACGTCGACGCTCTGCCCGAGGATTTGCGTCGCGACCACGGCGAGGTGATGCGAGAACTCGTCCTCGATCTCGCTCGCGCAGTCTTCGTCCCTGGCAATGGCGAACAGCAGATTGCCGTCGATCTCGTCGAATCGGATACCGGCAAAAAGACGATCAAACGTCTCGGCGCCCGCGATGCCCGCGATTCGCGCCTGGATGGCTTGGTCTTCGATGAGGGACAGTTTCATCATAATCGGGAACATGGGGGCGCACCTCCCAAATGCAAGAGCAGAAGCGTGCTGGCGCGACCCGCCGGGCGAACTATATTAATCGTGTTGTCCCGCCTGCCCCCGTCTGCCCTTGAGGAAACTCTTGATTCTCTTCCTGCTGCTGGTCTCCGTGCCGATAGGACTGTCGGCCGGACGCTATTATCTGTTCGGCGATGGCCGGGGCAATTGGCAGACGGCGGATCGCTCGAGCGCCGGCCTGTTGCCGCCGGCATCGGCCAATCCGGACGCGCTGATCCGGGTCTTTGCCGCGCGCACGGTGCGGTGGCGCAGCATTTTCGCCGTCCACAGCTGGATCGTCGTCAAGGAGAAAGGTGCCAGCACCTACAGCCGATACGACTACACGGCGTGGGGCGACCCGATCCGGAGCAACGGATTTGCACCCGACGGCCGCTGGTTCGGCGCCATGCCCGAAACCGTCGTGGCGGTCGACGGCGCGCGGGCCGAAGCGCTGATCCCCAAGATCCGCCACGTCGTCGAGACCTACAAGTTCCGCGCCTACGGCGATTACAGCGCCTGGCCCGGACCGAATTCCAACACCTTCGTGCAGGCGGCGCTGGACGCCGTTCCCGAGCTTCGTGCCGTCCTTCCACCCACCGCGGTCGGCAAGGACTATCCGTACAGCGGACGCTGGGCCGGCATCACCCCTTCCCGCACCGGCGCCTACGCCTCGCTGTCGGGTTACCTCGGCATGACGGTCGGCTGGGTCGAAGGGTTCGAGATCAATTTCTTCGGCGCGGTGCTGGGCATCGACATCCGGCGGCCGGCGCTCAAGCTCCCCGGCATCGGCCGCCTGGGCGTCGCCGCCGGCCTGTAGAGCGCCTGCCGACGCCTCGCCAAACAAAAAACTGAAAAACAACCCCATGCACAGTAGAACCGCCCCTGGCCGGTTGGTCGCGGTGGCGCGGCTTAAGTCGAGATGAGGCTTGGTGAATTGCCTTGCGCGCGCAGAACGAGAGGCCTCTCTCCTGCAACGCACGTTGAGGTGCTCGACGAGCCCGATGTCTTCAGACGCCGGTCATTTGACTCGTCGGGCAAAACACCGGCAAAATTGCATCGTGCCAATCAGGCCATGGATGCGCTCGACCAGGCCGACCATGGGTCCAGCAAGCCGCCTCCCTGGATCCTAGCCCCCAAGCGCCGGAATATTTTCGCGAAAGATGATCTCGCTGCGCGGCGCCTCGATGCCGTGCATGGCGCTGCGGCCGGCGCGCAAATTGTCGAAGATGCCGACACAGCTCATCATCGTGTTGAGCTGATTTTGAGTGATGACGGCATCCATCGTCCCATCGAGCAGAAAGCTACGCGTATCCGAGGTCAGACCATGGCCAATGAAGACCACGTCACGCGCCCGGTTCATTTCGTTCAGGGCGCGAGCGACACCATCGGCGGCGCCGCCGATGTTGTAGATTCCGGCAAGATCCGGATGCTGGCCCAGCAGCATGCGCGTCTGGCGATAGTTGCGGTCGGCGTCATCATGGCCTTCGCGCAGGCCCACGACCTTGATGGCCGGGAATAGTTCTTCGAAGACGTGCAGAAAGCCCATTTCGCGTTCTTCGTGCGCGCGGTAGCTGCGGCTGCCCGCGATCATCGCGACCTTGGCCGGACGCTCGCCCAGAAAGCGCGCGATCAGATAGCCGGCAGTGCGTCCGATCGAGCGATTGTCCAGTCCGATATAGGCCGCGCGGCGCGCGTTCAGGATATCCGAGATCAGCGTCACCGTCGGCACGCCGTGCTCCGCTAATCGGTCGACGGCTTCCCTCACGACGGGATGCTCGAGCGCCATGAAGGCGATGCCGTCGGCCTTGTCGCGGGCCCGCCAGAGCTGACGTGCCAGCGGGTCGGGATTGAAGCCCTTGATGGTGTCGACCTGACAATGGACGTTGAAGGGCGCGAGCCGGCCGTCGGAATGCGCGATCAGCTGCCCGAGCGTGGACAGGAAGCGGTTGGTGCCGGCCGGCAGCAGGAACAGCAGCCGCATCGGCTTGGGCCGCATCGCCGCCAGGATGTTCTCGGCCGGCATGTAGTCGAGCTCGGACGCGGCGGCGAGCACCCGCTGCTGCGTAATCGCCCGCACACCGGGCCGACGATTCAGCACGCGGTCGACCGTCGCCGTGGAGACGCCGGCCCGGCGCGCCACGTCAACGATGCGGCTCAGCGAAGGAGCCACTGGTTTATTCATTCCGGGGCCCAATCGTCGAATACCTCAAAAACCATCATCTTTATCGTTTGACATGCTAGCTCAAAGTCGCAATTTTCGCATCAATATTGTTGCAGAAACATCAAATAACATCAAATCGCTGTTGGAGGAGAAGCCCATGTCCCTGACCCGTCGGCGCGCCCTGCAAGCCCTGTCCGTCCTCCCCGCCGCGGGCCTGATCGGCGGTCTCTCGCGCCCGGCCCGGGCGGCCGAGTTCTCGCTGAAATACGGCAACAACCTGCCGCTGACGCACCCCCTCAACATCCGCGCCCAGGAAGCCGCCGACCGCGTCGCCAAGGAGAGCAATGGCCGGGTCGAGATCGCCATCTTCCCGAACAACCAGCTCGGCGGCGACACCGACATGCTCGCCCAGGTGCGCAACGGCGCGCTGAACTTCTTCACGCCCTCCGCGCTCGTGGTCGCGACCCTGGTGCCGATCGCCGCGATCAACGCGGTCGGCTTTGCCTTTGCCGATTACGATCAGGTCTGGAAAGCGATGGACGGCGGGCTCGGCGCGCATATCCGTGCCGCCATGGCCAAGGTCGGCCTCCATACCTTCGAGAAGATGTGGGACAACGGCTTCCGCCAGATCACCAGCGGCGCCAAGCCGATCGAGAGCGCCAAGGACATGGACGGCCTCAAGATCCGCGTGCCCGTGTCTCCGCTCGGCATCTCCATGTTCAAGGCGCTGTCGTCCTCGCCGACCAGCCTGCAATTCAGCGAGGTCTATTCGTCGCTGCAGACACGCATTGTCGACGCGCAGGAAAATCCGCTGCCGATCATCCAGGTAGCGAAGCTCTACGAGGTGCAGAAGTACTGCGCGATCAGCAACCACATCTGGGACGGCTTCTGGTTCATCGCCAACGCCCGCGCCTTCAACGCCCTTCCCGCCGATCTCAGGACCATCGTCAGCAACGCCATCAACGATGCCGGCTTGAAGCAGCGCGAGGACATCAAGACGTTCAATGCGACCGTGCAGGCCGATCTCCAGCGCAATGGGATGAAATTCACCACGCCTTCACCGGACTCGTTCCGCGCAAAACTGCGCGACTCCGGCTTCTACGGCGAATGGAAGGGCCGCTTCGGCGACGAAGCCTGGGCGCTGCTCGAAGGCGCCGTCGGCAAGCTGGCCTGAGCGCGATGACGATCGCAGAGCATCAGATGACGGACTATCTGGCGGCGGCCGCGCACCCTGCTTCCGCTGCGGGCACGCGCAAGCTTGCGAGCGCCTTTGGCACCGTCGACCGCTGGCTCGGTGCGGTGGTCGAGACCGCCGCGGCCGGTGTCGTGCTGGTCGAGATCGGCATCATGCTCGCCGGCGTCATCATGCGATACGCCTTCCACAGCCCGCTGATCTGGTCGGACGAACTGGCCTCGATCCTGTTTCTCTGGCTCTCGATGCTGGGCGCGGTGATCGCGCTGCGCCGGGGCGAGCACATGCGCATGACAGGGCTCGTCAGCCATGTCGGCCCGGGCGCGCGCGCCTTTCTCGACACGATCGCTGCGGTGGCGCCGCTAGCCCTGCTGGCGTTGATCCTGCATCCCGCCTTCGACTATGCGAGCGAGGAACAGGTCATCGTCACCCCGGCGCTGGAGATCAGTAACGCCTGGCGCGCAGCCGCAATTCCCGTCGGGATGACCCTGATGGCCGTCGTCGCCGCGATCCGGCTCGCGACGCATCACCGCCCCGCGTTGATCGTCGCGGCCCTCATCACCGCCGCCGTCCTGATTGCCGCATTCTGGCTTGCCGGACCGCTGCTCGCCCCGCTCGGACGCTACAATCTCATCATTTTCTTCGTCGGCGTGGTCGCAGCCAACGTGTTCGCCGGCGTACCGATCGCCTTCTCCTTTGCGCTCGCGACCTTCGGTTATCTGGCGCTGACAACCAGCGTCCCGATGATGGTGATGGTCGGCCGTCTCGATGAGGGCATGTCGCACCTGATCCTGCTCGCGGTGCCGCTCTTCATTTTCCTCGGCGCGTTGATCGAAATGACCGGCATGGCGCGGGCCATGATCCAGTTTCTGGCAAGCCTGCTCGGACATGTCAGGGGCGGACTGTCCTATGTGCTGATCGGGGCCATGTATCTGGTTTCCGGCATCTCCGGCTCGAAGATCGCCGACATGGCCGCGATTGCGCCGGTGCTGCTGCCGGAGATGCAGCGGCGCGGCGCCAAGCCCGGCGACCTCGTCGCGCTGCTGTCGGCCACCGGCGCGCAGACCGAAACCATTCCGCCGAGCATCGTGCTGATCACCATCGGCTCGGTGACCGGTGTCTCGATCGCGGCGCTGTTCACGGGCGGGCTGCTGCCGGCCCTGGTCGTGGGCACCGCGCTCTGCGTGGTGGTGTGGCGGCGCTACCGGAACGAGGATCTGAGCCATGTGCGGCGGGCCTCGAAGCGCGAGATCGCAAAACTCACAATGGTCGCTCTGCCCGCCATCCTGCTGCCCTTCGTGATCCGCACTGCCGTCGTCGAAGGTGTTGCCACTGCCACGGAGGTCTCGACCATCGGCATCGCCTACGCCGTGCTGATGGGCCTTGTGGTCTACCGCCAGTTTCCCTGGCGGCGGCTGAAATCCATGCTGGTCGAGACGGCCTCGCTGACGGGCGCAATCATCTTCATCATCGGCTGCGCCACGGCGATGGCCTGGGGACTGACGCAATCCGGCTTCTCGCAACAGCTGGCGAAGGCGATGGCGGCGATCCCCGGCGGCGCCTACGGTTTCCTCGCGATCTCGATTGTGGCCTTCGTCGTGCTCGGCAGCGTGCTCGAAGGCATTCCGGCCATCGTGCTGTTCGGCCCATTGCTGTTTCCGATTGCGAAGCAGGCCGGCGTGCACGAAGTGCACTATGCGATGGTCGTGATCCTCGCGATGGGCATCGGCCTGTTCGCGCCGCCGTTCGGCGTCGGCTATTACGGCGCCTGCGCGATCAGCAAGATATCGCCGGACGAAGGCCTCAAGCACATCTGGGGTTATGTCGCGGCGCTCTTCATCGGCCTCGCCATCGTCGCGGCCGTGCCGTGGCTGTCGATCGGCTTCCTCAAATTCTGAAGATCATGGGAATCATGCAATGAGCCGTTTTTTTGGTGAGATCCGGCAAGCCGGCTACGTCGTTGACGACATCGAGAAGGCCATGGATTATTGGAGCCGCGAGCTCGGCATCGGGCCGTGGTTCTATAATCCGCGGGTTCCAATCGTGAACTACCACTATCGCGGCAAGGCCTATGAGCCGCACAATTCGGTGGCGCTGGCCAATTCCGGTCCGCTGCAGATGGAGCTGATCCAGATCCGCAACGATGCGCCGTCGATGTATGCCGACTTCCTGAAAGCCGGACATAAGGGTCTGCAGCACGTCGCCTATTGGACCGAAGACTACGACGCCGATCTGTCCCGTCTCGAAGCCGAGGGTTTCAAGCCGGTCATGAGCGGCGAAGTCGGCGCGCGCGGTCGTTTCGTCTATTTCGACACGGAGTATCATCCGGGAACGGTGATCGAACTGTCTGAGGTCTCGGGACCCAAGGGCAAGATGTTCGATCTCATCCGCGCAGCCGCCAAAGGCTGGGACGGGCGCGACCCCGTGCGGCCGTTCCCCGATCTGACCAAGCTCTAGACCTGCGCTCCCGTGACGCAAAATCCCGTTCGCATCGAAGCCGACTATCTGATCGAAACGCCAGAAGATCCGCGTCTTGCCGCGGAAACCATGGCGGGCGAGCAGTCGAGCGGCACGTTCGTTGCGGTGCCCGGCGAAACGCCGGAGCTGAAGGCGCGTGCGGCCGCCCGCGTCGAGAGCATCGAGTTGCTTGATGCAATCTCCGCGCCGTCGCTCCCGGTCGCCCGCCCGATCAACCCAGATGGCCCCTGGAATCGCGCGCGCGTGACGTTGTCATGGCCGCTCGACAATATCGGCGCATCACTGCCCAATCTGGTCACGGCGATCGCCGGCAATCTCTGGGAGTTGCGCCAGCTGACCGGCCTGCGCCTGCTCGACCTGCGCCTGCCGCTCGCGTTTGCCGCCGCCTATCCCGGACCGAAGTTCGGCGTCGCCGGCACGCGCGAGCTGACCGGTGTCAGCGGCCGCCCGCTGATCGGCACCATCATCAAGCCGAGCATCGGACTCAGTCCGGCCGAGACGGCCTCTCTCGTCGCCACGCTGTGCGAGGCCGGCATCGACTTCATCAAGGATGACGAGCTGCAATCGGACGGCGCCTATTGTCCGTTCGACGCGCGCGTGCGCGCCGTGATGCGCGTCGTCAACGACCACGCTGATCGAACCGGCAAGAAGGTCATGATCGCCTTCAACCTGACCGGCGAGATCGACCAGATGCGCCGCCGGCACGATCTGGTGCTCAGCGAGGGTGGCACCTGCGTGATGGCGAGCATCAACTCGGTCGGGCTCGCCGGCATGGTCGAGATCGGCCGCCATACGCAGCTTCCCGTTCATGCGCATCGCAACGGCTGGGGCGCGCTGAACCGTCATCCCGCGCTCGGCTGGGATTATACGGCGTGGCACAAGATCTGGCGGCTGGCCGGCGCCGACCACATGCACGTCAACGGCATCGGCAACAAGTTCAGCGAGACCGATGACAGCGTGGTCACATCCGCAAAGGCGGCGCTGACGCCGATGTTCGCGCACAAACCATGCATCGCGATGCCCGTGTTCTCCTCGGGCCAGACGCCGGCTCAGGCCGCGCCGACCTGGCGCGCACTCGGTTCGACAGATCTGATCTTCGCAGCAGGCGGCGGCATTCTCGCCCATCCCGCTGGACCGGCCGCCGGCGTTGCCGATTTGCGCGCAGCATGGGACGCCGCGATGGCGAGCCCGCAGCCGTGAGCGGCGCATCCACCCTGCCCGACGGTCCACTCGTTGCCTTCTACGGCGACGATTACACCGGCTCGTCCGCGGCGATGGAGGCCCTCACCTTCGCAGGCTTGCCGACAATCCTGTTCCTCGAACCTCCGACGCCCGAACGTCTCGTTTCTATCGGGCAGTACCGCGGCATCGGCATCGCCGGCACGGCGCGCGCGAAGGATCCGGCCTGGATGGAGCAAAACCTGCCGCCGGCTTTCGCGGTGCTCGCAGGTATCGGCGCGCCGATCGCACACTACAAGGTGTGCTCGACCTTCGACTCCTCGCCGCAGATCGGCTCGATCGGGCGTGCGATCGATCTCGCCGTGCCGCAGCTCGGCGGCGCCTGGCATCCGCTCCTCGTGGGATCGCCGGCGATGGGGCGCTATCAGATGTTCGGCCATCTGTTCGCGGCCGTGAATGGCGTCGGCCATCGTCTCGACCGGCACCCGACCATGTCGCGTCATCCGGTGACGCCGATGGACGAGTCCGATCTCGGCCGACATCTTGCAAAACAGACGGCGCGATCGATCGGACTGATCGACTTCGTCACCATGGCCAATGGCGGCGCGGATCTGGCGCTGATGCGCGCGAGGGCCGCCGGCACCGAGATCATCTCGCTCGACGTGCTCGATCAGCCATCCCTGATCGAAGCCGGCCGCGTGATCTGGGAATATCGCGGCGAACGGCTCTTTGTCGCCGGCTCGCAAGGTGTCGAGCAGGCCCTGGTCGCCTATTGGCGGTCGGCGGGCCTGATTGCCGACAGCAAGCCTGATCTGCGCCTTGCCGGCGTCGAGCGCATCGCCTGCGTCTCAGGCTCCTGCTCGCCCGTCACCGCCGCGCAGATCGCGCATGCCGCGGACAATGGCTTCGATATCGAACGGCTCGATGCGACCCGCGCCGTCGACGCGGTTGAATGGACCAGGGAGATCGGCCGCGCTGCCGAACGTGCGCTCGCCGCACTCGCGTCGGGGCGCGATGCGCTCCTGATCACCGCAAGTGGGCCCGACGATCCCGCCATCGGTGCGCTCAACGCGGCCATCGAGGCGAGCGGCGCAACAGCGAGTGGGGTGAACGAGCGCATCGGCGCGGGGCTCGGCCAGGCACTGGACTCCATTCTGGAAACCGCGCGGCTCCCTCGCGCCGTGGTCGCCGGCGGCGACACGTCCGGACATGCGCTGCAGGCGATGGGCATCTATGCGCTGACCGCGATCGCCCCTCTCGCGGAAGGCGCGCCACTCAACCGCGCATCATCGGATCGCGCGCATGCGAACATCGAGATCGCGCTCAAGGGCGGACAGGTCGGCGGGATCGATCTGTTCTGCCGCGCCAGAGACGGCGGTTAGCCGTCACCGCTAGGCGATCGTGATCTGGCCGATACTGGCCGTGAACCGCGGCCTCAACGGGCCGGCGGGATCAGGGCGCGCAGGATGTCGGGCTTCCAGGCCTGACGGGCGCTGTCAAAGGCCGCGAAATCATGGTCGAACTGCCAATAGGCCCATGCCCAGCCACGTCTGTCGGCGCTTCGCGCCACGAACGACAGGTATCTCTGGAGACTCTCGGATGGAGCTCGTTCGTAGACCCCGAACTCGCCGAGATAAATCGGGCGCTTCTCTCGCTCCGACCACCGGCTGACCTTCTCGAAATCAGCGGCCGCCTTGGCTTCGTCGTCCGGACTGCCCCAATCCAGCGGCCCGATGCGCGCGAACGTCTCGGACCATGGCGCACCCTGATGCGTGAAGCGTATCGGCGCGTAATAATGAAAGGTGACGATGAGGTTCCTGTCGTCGGCGGGGAGAGCCAGATCGTCGATGGGAATCTCGTCCGTGTTGAGAACCGCAGCAATGACCCGCCGCTCGGGGTTGGTGCGGCGGATGATGCCGATACAGTCGTTGAGGAGCGAATTCCAGCTGGCGGACGTCATCTGTCCCCCCGGCTCGTTCAAGACCTCGAAGACGAGCCTGGGATATCTTCCGGCATAGCGCTCCGCGATCTGCCGCCAGAATGCCCTGAGCTTCTCGCCGCATTCGGATACATCACGCTGACAGACATGCGTGTCGTGCTCGTCGACGATGGGAACGAGGTTCCTGGCGAGGATTTCCTCGATGACGGCATCAAGCCTTCTCAGCACGGCCTCATCCAGCACATTCCCGCGATCCATGAACTTGAAGCCGAAGAAATTGATCCTGACGTGCGCGAATCCGGCCTTTCTGATCGCCGTCAAATTGTCCAGACGGAACGGCGCGTTCTGACCGCCCTCCCAGATTCCGTCGTAACCGAGAATGTTGATCCCGCGTCCCAACCTTGCCGCATCGCGAGGCACGACCTGCCCGGCGCCATGGGCGTCGGAGCAGAGCGATGCGAAGACGAAAGCCGCTGCGGCAAGATTGAAGCTTCTCGACCAGCGAGCGCGGTGGGCGGTCATCCTGCTTCCATTCCGTAAGGGTTAGAAATCGGTCTCCGGCACCGGCCTGCACGTTGCAAGGAGGAACGCCACGAGGAGCACCGACGTGAACATGGTCGAGCGAAGGAACGTCGTCTCGGTGAAATTGGTCTGAAAGCTGAGGGCGACAAACCCGATAATGAGGGCACAGTGCGCCCGGTGGATCGATCGTGCAGAAATCAAATAGAGAACCTTGTTCGAGAACAGAAGAACACTCGCTGCGAAAAGCACGTAGCCCAGGAACCCCGTTTCCATCAGAATCGCGATATAGCCGCTATGATAGTTGTCGAGCACCCAACCGTGGTTCTGCTCGAAATAATCGTAGATCGACGGGATCGTCCAGAAACCGTTGATTCCGAAGCCGAGCAGCGGCGCATGGTCGAAATGGCTTATCGCGTAGTGCCAGATGAAGGTCCGCTCGGTGAAATTGACGGTCGCATCGCCAATGTGGATGGCGTCGTATCCCGTCGCGTAAAAATAGACGATCAGGAGGCCGGCCATAACGCACATGACGAACGGCAGGATCGCATAGAGCCTCATGCAGCCGACCGACCACATCGACGTCACGAGCAGCGCACAAGCCGCCAGGGCGACGGCACCGGCGCCGCGCGATTCCGACGCGAGGACGCAGGTCGACGCCAACAGGAACGCGACGAGGAACGCCAGCCACCCCTGCCCCGTCATCTTCCGGTAGCAGGAGAAGAACATCAGATACGCACCGACAAAGCCGAGCGTCTGCTTCGATTCATAGACGCCCTGCCATTGACCATTGTGCATCCAGCTATGATCTATCCCGATATCGGGCACGGCGAGTGCGCAAAGCGCCGATGCGGCGACCAATATGAAGAGCCCGGAGGATGTCGCCTTCACGACATCGTCGATATCGATCCGCGTGATCATGCAGAACGCGCCAAACGTCGTCATTGCAAGAGCGGCGCTCTTCATGATGGCTGCGGCGTTCAGGGTGGTCCACAACACCGAGACGACCGCCAACGCGTAGAATGCGAGGAGCGCGATCAGATCGGGGTTGAACGCCAGCTGCAGGCGCGGGCGTACGAACGCGCTTGCGTAGATCAGGACGCTCCACATCAGCAGAGCGACCGCCTGTTGCAGATAAGTCAGTCCCGCCGGCAGTATCGCCGTATTGAATGTCCCCATCGACGCGACGACATTGACGGTGATCGAGACGCAGATGACGAGCCTGGCGATCTTCTCCACGCCGGCACTGCGCGTCTTCCAGATCGCGCTCGTGAGTGCCTCGGAGGCTCTCTCGGTCTGCAGGATGGCCATGAGGTGACTTTCCCTTAAGCTTGGTTAATTATCTACTACTGCGGGTTGATCTCCCGAGCCCCGACACCGCGAAATCTCGAAACTTCGGGGATTGATAACGATACGGCCCTGCTCGATGCGTTAATGCAAATCGCACCCCGCTGGTGCCTCGGCCGTCACGACCCTGCTATACAAGCGCGGGATCCGGCCCGATCGACTTCTCCGGGTTATCTGGTTTCCGTGGTCACGCATGAATAAGCCAAGCAATACATTCGATATCGCCATCGAGCAGACGTTCGACTTCCTGTCTCCGGAATACGGAGCGCTGTTCGACAGCTCTGCCGCGACCGCGTTTCAGCATCCGCTCTGGCTGGACAGCCTCTACGCCAGGCTCGCATCCCATGCAGGCGCGACGCCGCTGGTCGTCGTGGTCCGTCGCCGTACGACGGGGGCGCTGGCGATGGTGCTGCCCCTGCTCCGAATCCGCCGCGGCCCGATCCGGACCATCGAATTCGCCGATCTGCGCGTATCCGACTATCTGGCGCCGGTCTGCAGTCCCGAGGTGTTTTCCAGCCTGCTGGAGGATGAAGCGGCCTGCGCAGAGATCAGGCGCCTCGCCCGCCCGTTCGATCTGCTCCGCTTGACCAAGCTGCCCGACGGACGGCTTCCGATCGAGAGCTTACTCGGCGCGCCACGCCGCGTCTCGATGGAGACGAACGCCTACGCGACCGTTCTCGTCGCCCCGTTCGAGCAATGGCGTGCCAGCGCACTGGATCGCTCCTATCAGAAGGAGCTCGCCAAGAAATATCGCCAGCTCCAGAAGAAGGGAGCATTGAGCTTCTCATGCTGCGACGACAGCGCCTCGATCTCCGAGGCGATGGACGCGATGAAGCAATATCGCGGCCCGCGCTTTCACGCCCAGGGCGACGGCGACCTGCTCCAGCGCCCCGAATATTACAGCTTCTATTCTGACGTGGCGGCCCGCGGTCTCGGCTCGTTCGTCCGACTCTACGCCATGAAGATGGACGGCGGCGTGATCGCCGCCGTGCTCGGACTGCGCCATCGCGGCAGCTTCCTCGTCATCATGAGCGCCTTCGATATCGACGGGTACAAGAGCCAATCCCTGGGCTCTCTGATGTTCGAGCAAGTGGCGAGGGATTGCATCGAGCGCGGCGATCAGATGCTCGACTTCACGATTGGCGACGAGCCGTACAAGAAATTGTTCGGCGGCCAGCCTTCGCCGATGTGGATGGTCACGCAGGCCGGCAGCACCGCGGGCGCCATCAGCCTGTTCGCGCTGAGGCAGGCTCCCTGGCTCAAGCTGGCGGCCAAGCGGCTATCGGATTTCAGGCTCCTGCCGGCCCGCACCCCGACGCCCACGCGCTAACCAAAACGCAAGCGAGCGGGCGCAGAGCTCAGGCGCGGAGCGCGCCGCGGACGCGTCCGAGCCAGCCCGGATGCATCTGATCGACACGATGCGTGAGACTGCGCCGCAGGAAGTGCAACCGCCGCCGCACATCCCATTCGATATCGTTGCGGGACGTCAGGGCCTGACGGAAGCGCGCCATTTTCAGCGACCGCTGGTCTGCCGCGAGCTTGTCGGGATCGGAGTAGAACTGCGAGATCTTCTTCGTGCCCATGCCGGCGCTTGCGAGCCAGCGCGGCGCGTGCTCCGTGCAAAGGCGATCGACGTCCACCAAGAGGCGGGCGACGCCCGTGCCGGCGGCGGGACAATTGGTCTGGAACGCATCGCCGATGAGGACGATTCCGGGCTGAAGGTGTCCCTCCACCACGGTCAGATCCATCACCCAGTTCTGCACCTTGTCGGTCACGTGGAAGTCGCCGAGGTAAGGCCGCAGTCCCGGCAGCAGCCGCAGGACGGTCGCTTCCGGTTGGCGGCGCAGCTCGCGCATGATCGGATCGGTCGGGTCACGGAACATGAACAGATTGGCCCGCATGCCCGATGGCACCGGGAACAGGCTGAGATAGTCGATGCCGTCAGCGGTGCGCTCGCCGTAACAGGTCAGCGCCTCGAAATCGAATGGCGTGCCATCGCGGCGGGCGATCGAAAAGCCGAACGACACCGAATGGCGCTCGGCCAGCACGCGCCGCTTGATGCCGAGCTTGTAGCCGAGGGCTCCCGCCATGCCTGTGGCGAGCACGACGAGCCGCGCCTCAAGGCGTCGTCCGGACGCAAGCTCGATATGCTGGACATCATTGCTGGGGCTGATTGCGGTGACTTCGTCGACGATCAGATTGGACGGATCAGGCAGCTGGCTGCGCGCCATCGCAACGAGGCCGGCATAGGAAAACCCGTAAGCCTGGCCGACGCCGACATCGACGACCTTGCCCTCCCGGATATTGAGCACCCGGTCATACCGGCAGGCGACGTTCTCGAGCGCATGGAGGAAGCCCAGCCTGCGGAACATCTCGAGCTGCTGGCCACCGAGCTTCTCGACCCGGAATTCGTCCGGATGCACCGCGCGCTTGTCGACGAGTGCGACGCGATGCCCCGCCCGCGCAAGCACGGACGCGGCGAGCGATCCCGCGAGGCCGCCACCGACGATCGCGATGTCTGCGACGATCGCCGCAGTCGCAGCTGCAGCGCTCGGCTCGGTCACGGGTCTATCCGTCGTCATGGTTTAGGGCTCCACGGTTAAGGGTGGTTCCATGTGCAATTCCCTCGCCTGATGTCGTATCGCAGAGCCAAACGCGATCATTTCCGGCGATTGAGGTTAACGGGTCGCCGGACACATCCGTCCCGGCACGCGCCTTGCTCAGAACGACCTCGAAATACTGCTGTCTCGTCAGACAAAGCGTCCGAATTCGTTCCAGAGAGGCCATTCCAATGCTCGAACAGCCGCAGGCCGGCCGGCTTCGCCCCGCATCTTGCACCGGCACGACATCGCGCCGCTTTTCGACCGAGCCGGTGCCCGCTCAATCTGGCACATCACGGACGCGGCTGTTCCGCAGTGAAGCAGCGGCGTACGACCTTCGTCGACGACAGACGGCGGGACCTGAAGACCGCGCATTAACACTCGCATTTTTCCGGCATGCTAGGCTCTCGCCGTCCTTGCAACGCCCATCTTCGGGGAACGCTTCGCATCTTCGATGATCGATTCCATTGTTCAATTTCTGCGGCGTGACGTCACGCGCGGTGTCGTCGGGACCATCCTCCTGAAGGTTGGCAGCGGCGCGCTCGCGTTTGCGTTGTTCTCGCTGGCCGCGCGAACGATGACACCCGACGGATTCGGCATCTTTGCGACCTGGCTTTCGGTTGCCCAGATCGCCGCAGTCGTAGGCCTGGTCGGTCAGGAAGCATTGCTGGTGCGGTTCCTGAACGAGTATGAGGTCGGCGACAGGCCCGACCTCACCAAGGGCCTCCTGCTCTCCAGCTTCAGGATTTCCGCCGTCGCGATGCTGATCGCGATCGCCGCAGTTGCGGCGGTTGCGCATTTCAGAGGGGATTTGTGGCTGCTGATCCTCGCCGTCTCGGCCTACACCGCCGTGAGTGCCGGATTGATGCTCGGCAGCCAGATCGCGCGCTCGCTGGTCAGCATTATCATGGGCGAAGGCAACCGCGAGTTCTTCTGGCGGGTTTTCGTCGTGCTGTTTCTGCTCGCCATGCTGTTCGGGCATCGGCAGCTCGATCCCGCCGAGCTGATCGCCGCAATGACGATTGCGATGTCGGTGGGCCTCGTCGCACAGATCATTGCGATTGTACGGGCGCTGCCGGATTTGCGCGCCACAGCAGCGAATTCCGAAGCAACGCGCTGGCGATCGAGCGCATTGCATTTCTGGCTTGCGTCCATCCTTGAAGTCGCGAACCAGTATTTCGACGTCATTCTGGTCTACTGGATGCTGGATCCGGCGACCGCCGGCATCTACTTCGCGGCGTCACGCCTCGCCAACATCTTCGCCATGCTTTCCGCCGCGCTGTACTCGTTCGGCGCGCGCCGGCTTCCTTCGCTCTACTTCAGCAAAAATCACCGGGAATTCGAGCGGACGCTGCAGCTCATGGCGGAAGTGACCGCACTTTGCGTGGTCGCAGGCCTCGCCATGATCTGGATCGGCGGCCCCTATCTCCTCAACCTGTTCGGGCCTCATTTCACCGAGCAGCACTCGGTGCTGATCGTGCTCGCGATCGGAACGGCCATCCAGGCCGCGGGCGGTCCGTCGGCGGCGATCCTGCAGTTGACCGGCCATGAACGCATCTACGTCCCCGTCGTCGCCGCAAATGTCGCATTGAGACTGGTCGGATTCCTCGTCCTGATCCCCTGGCTCGGCGTGCTTGGCGCGGCGATTGCGGCCACCGTGTCGCTGGCGCTCACGACCATCGCGCTCAATATCTTGTGCCGGCGGCGAACTGGGGTCGATCCTTCGGTTCTCGTGCTGTTGCGCTTCTCGGCGTGGCGACGCGGCCGCTATGCGGTTCGCGGCGGCGACTCCGCCGAATAGGCGTCAGCCGTACGATCGGCCTGGTTGATCCGCGACGGCGCGTGCAGGTCCCGTTGGTTAACGCGCTCGCGGCGCACCATCCGGGAATCGGCAGAATTCCCGCGAGAACGCGGCAATCGGCGGCTCGCGCATTAACTCCGTTTGTTGCTAGTCGGTGTCTGCCCGATGCCTGCATGATAGGTACGGGGTTAAGAAGGTGAAGATTTCGTTTCTTTAGCGGTCGGGATCCGTGCTCCACTACCAGCCGAACAAGGAATTGGGCGAGACGACCGCGACAGAACTCGCGCGGCTGAACGGCAGCGAACGAAAGCTGCACGTCCTTCTCGTACAGACCCAGGCCGAAAACGCGGGCGCGCAGGAGATCTCCAGGCTTCTCGGCGCCGGCCTCTCCGCGCGCGGCCATCGCGTCTCCAACCTGTTTTTCTTCCGCAAATCGGATTCGTTCGATGAGCCGCCCGAGACGTTCTATTGCGCATCGAGCCGGCCGGGCAATCCGGTTGCGCTGTTGCGGATGCTGTGGACGCTTGGCGGTCATATCAGGGCCACGCGGCCCGACGCCGTCCTGACCTTCCAGCATTTCGGCAACGTCATCGGCGCGGGCGTGACGCGCCTCGTCAGCCGCGCTCCTGTCGTCGCCAATCAGGTTTCATCCGCGCTGTCGATGAGCTGGCCGATCCGCACGGCCGACATCGTCATGGGCAGCGTCGGCTTCTTCGACCGCATCACGCTGAACTCAAAGGATATGGAGCGCGAGTATTCGCGCTACCCGCAGGCCTACCGGTCGCGCATGGTGCATGTCCCGCACGGCTTCGAGGACAAGGCCCTCATCCTGCCGAAGGGCGCCGCACGACAGAAATTCAACCTGCCGCCGGACCGCGTCCTGCTCGGCTGCGCGGCGAGGCTGCATCCGCACAAGCGGCTCGATGCAGCGATACGCCTCCTGCCGGATGAACCGTCGTGGCACCTTGCACTCGCCGGCCAGGGTGCCGACGAAGCGCGACTGCGGCAGCTTGCGGACGAGCTGAACGTCTCGGACCGATTGCATCTGCTCGGCGAAATCGCGCCACGCCAGATCGCGGATTTTCTCGCCTGTCTCGACATATTCGTGTTTCCGACGCAGGCCGAGACCTTTGGCCTCGCCGCCGTCGAGGCCGCCAACGCCGGCGTTCCCTCGGTCGTCACCGATCTTCCCGTGCTGCGCGAGGTGCTGTCCTTCGAAGGAAAGCCCACTGCCCTCTTTGTCGATGCTTCAGATCAAGCGAAGCTGTCGGCTGCCGTCTCCAGACTTCTGACCGACCAAGCACTGAGCGACGAACTGCAAAAGAATGCCAAAGGCCTGAGGTTGCGCTATTCGGTCGATGCGATGGTTGAGGAATACGTTCAAATCCTCAATCGGGTCGTCTGAGCCGATGCGTTGGAATAGGTTGGCTCGACATGATCATCGAGTTTCGCTGCGAACGTGACCATGCGCGGCGGTGGATGCACCGCCAGACGCTGTCGATCGACGGCCGGGACGTTCCGGTTCAAATCGCGTTGACTGCAACGGCGGAGCCACGGCCCACGGGGCTCGACGCCCTGTTCGAGCTCGAGCGCGTGGTGCTGCGTAAAGGCAGGCACAGCGGCGCCGACGGGCTGAAGATCGATCCGGAACAGACGCAGGCCCGCACCGGCACGGCCGATGTGATCGTCGATTTCACGAGCGCCGCGCGCGATCCGGACTGTGCGGCCCGGCTGTATCTCCGCCCGTTGTTCAACGGAACTGCAGGTGAAAACGCGGCACTCGCGGCGATTCTCGCCGGCGACCTGCCCGTCATCGAGATCGTCAACGAGGTTGACGGTGCGGTGCTCGATCGCGGCCATCCCTCCGCAGAGATCGCGGCCGGTTTGAGCGGTGGGCTCGAAACGGTCATGGCGCGAACCCTGACCATGGTGGCGGCCATCCTGTCGGGACGGCCGCGTATCGTGCCTCAGCTGGCACGCCAGGCCCGAGCCGGCAGCGGCCGGCCGCCGGCGGCCTATGTCGTGCGCGGCCTCGCCGTGTCGATCGCCAAGGAGATCTACCGCCTCTGCTGCTATGCCCCGCATTGGCATGTCGGATGGCGCTTCAATGATGGCGCGGGTGTCTGGCAGACGGGAGATCTCTCCGGGCCTGGCTGGAACGTCCTCGCCGATCCCGGAAATCATTTCTACGCCGATCCCTTCCCGATCACATGGCAGGGACGAACATTCGTCTACTTCGAAGATCTCGATCATCGGGTTGGAAAAGGCATCATTTCGGCAGTCGAGTTCGGCGACGCCGGCCCGGTCGGCGAGGTCGTACCCGTGCTGGAGGAGCCCTGGCACCTGTCCTATCCGTTCCTGATCGAGGACAATGGCGAGTTGTGGATGATCCCGGAGAGCTCGCTCCAGGGGGACGTCGCGCTCTACAGATGCATTCGGTTTCCGGACAAATGGGAGCGACACGCTACGCTGCTCTCGGGCCTCGAACTGGCCGATGTGACCATCACGCAGCACAACGGTCTGAACTACCTGTTCGGAGCCTGGCGAGACGGAACCGGCGGCTATTCGGATTCGCTTGCGATCTATCACGCCGAGCACCTGCTCGGCCCCTGGTTGCCCCATGCCAGCAACCCGGTCCTGATCGATCGCGCAAGTACGCGACCCGCGGGGAATTTCGTCACCATCGATGGCAAATTGTGGCGGCCGGTGCAGGATTGCGCCGACGGATATGGCGCCGCACTCGGCCTCGCGGAAGTGGTCGAACTGTCTCCGACGACGTTCAAGCAGGTCGTCCGCCACTCCCTCAGACCCGGACCGGCATGGCCCGGCAGAAAGCTGCACACGCTGAACCGCTGTGGCCGGCTCGAGGTGATCGACGGATCGCGTGTTCAACCCAAGACCCGGGCCTTCGCAAGCAAATTTCCATCGCTCGTCTTGTCCCCGCGAACCAGTCCCCACACCGCCTGTTAGCGCGTGGCACGACGGACGGCGTGGATCACAACGCCGCCCGTCATCTCGCGTTTCGACCGCTCCCGCGGGAGGCGGCGTCCTACTGAGAACGATCCGAGGTCCAGCCCTTGTAGTCGGCGACGTTGTCCCGGGTCACGAGCTTCGAGGGCAGGAGTTCGACGGTCGAGGCCGGCTTCTGGCCATTGAGAATGCCGACGCCCACCTGCACCGCGCGCCGCGCCATGAAGAACGGGTCCTGCGAAGCGGAAGCCTGGACCTGCGGCGCCGCCGGATCCTTCAGTGCCGCCTCGATGTCGGGCGCGCCATCGACCGCGGTGATGACGATGCCGCTGCGGCTTTGCTGGCGCGCCGCGAGATCGGTGCCGATCGCCTGCGGATCGTTGATGGCGAAGATGGCGTCGATCTTGGAAAAGCGCGTCAGATAGCCCTGCGCGATGGTGAGACCGCCTTCACGCGAGCCTTTGCCGTCCTGGTCGCTGGACAACACCTTGATCCCGGGATTCTTCGAGAGAACGTTCTTGCAGCCGACGACGCGGTCGATCACGGCCGAGACCTGCGGCCCGTTCTCGATGATGACGTCGCCCTTGCCCCCCAGCTTGTCGACGATGTACTGGCATGAGATCTCGCCGGCCTGCACGTTGTTCGTGGTTATGGTGGCGTCGGCGCCTTCGGCCGCGGTGTCGACCGCGACGACCACGATGCCCGCCGCCTGCGCCTTCTTGATCGCCGGCCCGATCGCCTTGGGATCGCCGGGGTTCAACAGGATCAGGTCGACGCCGGCGGCAATGAAATTGTCGATCTGGGTGACCTGCTTGCCGAGGTCGTATTCGAAGCCGACCGTCGTGATCTTCACATTGGGGTTGGTCTTCCTGGCCTCGAACTCGGCGCCCTTCGACAGCGCGACGAAGAACGGATTACCCATCGAACCCAGCGAGACGCCGATCGACTTGAGTTCCTTGGCGAAGGATGGCGCGGTGCTTAGGGCAAGCGCCATCGCGGCGCCGGCGAGCGTGATCGTCTTCAACATTGGCTTCCTCCCTGGTCTGTATTCTTATCCGGCACGGCAGACCAGTTGCCGCAACGGAACCTCGCATCACACCATGTGCACTCAGGTGCGCGCCGAACCCTTTCAGGTTCTGGCGGAGCCCTGCAGCCGGTAGCGGTCCAGCGCCACGGCGCCGATGATCACCAGGCCCTTGATCACATATTGCCAGATGTCCGAGACGCCGACGAGGATCAGGCCGTTCGACAGGACGGCGATGATCAGCGCGCCGATCAGCGTGCCCCAGATCGAGCCGATGCCGCCGACGAACGAGGTGCCGCCCAGGATCACGGCGGTGATCGCATCGAGCTCGTAGGACTGACCGAGCTGGAGACCGTTGGCCGCATAGAGCCGCGCCGCCTGCATGGCGCCGCCGAGCCCGGCGAAGAGTCCCGAGATGCCGTAGACGAAGATCAGCACGGCCCAGACCTTGATGCCGGCAAGCCGCGCCGCGCTTTCATTGCCGCCCACCGCATAGATGTGCACGCCGAGGACGGTCCGGCGCAGCACCAGCCACGAGACGAGGATGACGAGCAAGGCGATCACCGAGAGCCACGGGATCGACGCGACGCCGGGAATGAGAGTCAACGAGCCGTTGCCGATGAAGGCATACGGAATGGAAGGATTGAAGACGGTGGTGTCGGCCCCGAGCAGTCGCGCCAGGCCGCGTACGGCGGTGAGAGAGCCGAGCGTGACGATGAAAGGCGGCAGGCGGAGGAGTGCAATGAGCGCGCCGTTGATGACGCCGAAGCCGAGGCCGGTGAGCAGCGCGGCCGGCAGCCACAGCATCCCGAGCTCCGGCAGCTTGGAGAGCGTCAACCCGGCCATCGCGGACGCCGCCAGGATCGAGCCGACCGAGAGGTCGATGCCGCCGGTGAGGATGACGAAGGTCATGCCTGCGGCGAGCACGGTGTTCACTGCGGCCTGCTGCAACACGATGCCGAGATTTTGCCCGGTGAAGAAGCGGCCCTCCGACAGAAAATGGAAGCCGCCGCACAAGATGAGCAGCACCGGCAGCATGCCGGCGGCGCGGATCAGAAGCCTTACGCGCTGACGCTTCGTCTCCTGCGCGGCCGCGAGGCCCGCGGCGGCGGTGTCCATCTTTGGAGAGCCGTCATGCATCGAGTTGCTCCATCCCCGTGGCGAGCGCCATGATGTCTTCCTGGTTCAGGGGCGACGTCGCGCCACGCTCGATTTCACCGGCGATATGCCCCGCCCGCATGACGACGACGCGGTCGCAGATGCCGATGATCTCGGGCAGATCGGACGAGATGACGAGGATCGCGGTGCCGGATTTGGCAAGATTGTCGATGATCGAATAGATCTCGGACTTGGCGCCGACATCCACGCCGCGCGTCGGCTCATCGAGGATCAGGACCTTTGGCGTGGTCGCAAGCAGGCGCGACAGCAGCACCTTCTGCTGGTTGCCGCCGGACAGCGCGCCGACGGTGACGTTGATATCGGCGGCGCGAATGCCGAGCGCGGCGAACGCCCTGTTGGCGCGATCACGGCCCTTGTCGCGGTCGAGGATGTAACCGATCCGGGCATCCCGGCCGAGCACCGCGAGGTTGATGTTGTCCAGGCATGACATGTCCAGGAACAGGCCGAGCGCCTTGCGGTCCTCGGTCAGATAGGCGACGCCGATGTCGAGCGCCTCACCCGGCGTGCGGATGTCGACCGGGCGTCCCTCCAGCTCGACACGGCCGGAGGTCCTGGGCGCCGCACCAATGATGAGATGCGCAAGCTCGGTGCGACCCGCGCCGATCAGGCCGGCGAGGCCGACCACCTCGCCCGCATGCACGGTCAGCGAGCACCCCTTGACGCGCCGGCCATCGGCCATGTCGATCGCCGCGAGCACGGGATGCCCCCGCCCCGCCTCCGGATCATGATCCTTCTTGTAGAACGAGGAGACGTCGCGCCCGACCATCAGCCGAACGATGGTGTCGGCGCGGATGTCCTGCTTGTCGAGCGCCCCGACCAGCCGGCCGTCGCGCAGCACAGTGACGCGGTCGCCGAGCGCGTAGACCTCGTCCATGCGATGCGAGATGTAGATGATGGCAAGCCCCTCGGCGCGAAGCTGGCGGATCAGCGCGAACAGCCGCGCGCTCTCGCCGGCCGACAGCGCGGTGGTCGGCTCATCCATGATCAGGATTTTTGACCTGACGTGCAGCGCACGCGCGATCTCGACCAGTTGCCGCTGGCCCATGGAGAGGTGCGCCACCAGCGTCGACGGCAGGAAGTCCGCGCCCAGCCGTTTCAGGATGGGGCCGACGCCCTCGCGCATGGCGCCGCGTGCCAGCAAGCCTGCTCGCGACAGCTCCCGGCCGAGATAGATATTCTCGGCGACACTGAGATTGGGAGCCAACGACAGCTCCTGGTAGATGATGGAGATGCCCGCCGCGCGGCCGCCGAGCGGACCTTCGATCCGTACCGGGCTTCCTTCGATCCGGATATCGCCGCCGGGATCGGGCCTGTAGGCGCCGGACAAGATCTTCATCAGCGTCGACTTTCCGGCGCCGTTCTCACCCATCAGGGCATGAATTTCGCCGGCATAGACGGTGAGATCGACGGAACGCAGCGCCTTGATGCCAAAGAAGGATTTTGAGACCCCACGCATCTCGAGGATCGGATCGTTCATCGTGCCTCCCGACGCACAATGCGTTTCCTACCCGCGTCTCAATGATTTTGTCAGCGCGGTTCACGCATTAAACAAAAGGCCGCGGCACAGAGCAATACCGAACACACGGGAATGCAACGTCGAGGCGATGCTAGTGGCGCGGCCGATACAGTGCACGCCACGCGGGAAGCCGCTCGGCATAGGCATCGACCAGTCTTGCGTCGGGTTCGAACGTCTCGATGCGCCGCGGCCGTGTGCATACGGCGGCGATCGCCTCACCGGTGACAGCAAGCCGCCCCAATCTCGCCGCACCGAACGCCGCGCCGGTCTCGCCTCCGGCAAAACGATGGACCGGAACATTCAGCACGTTTGCCAGCACCGAGAGCCAGAACCCGGACCGTGAACCACCGCCAATGGCGTCGGCTTCCGTCATCGCAATGCCGGCGTCCGCGAGCGCGTCGCGGCAATCGGCAAGCGCGAAGGCAACACCCTCGAGCACCGCCTGCACGATCGACCCGCGATCGGTGCCGTGGCTCAAACCATCCAGCATGCCGCGCACGGCGGGGTCGTCGTGCGGTGTCCGCTCACCCGCCAGATACGGCAGGAAGCTCACGGGCGACGGCGCCTGCGGGCGCGATCCAAGCGGCGCCAGCAACTCGGCCTCGGTGGCGCCGAACAGGCGCGCGATCCAGGCCAGGCAGGAGGCGGCCGAGAGGATCGCGCCGGCCTGAATCCACATGTCGGGGATGGCGTGGCAGAACGTGTGCACCGCGCGGTCCGGGTTGGCGGCGATTCTGCTGGTCGGTGCCAACAAGGCACCCGAGGTTCCCAGCGACACGAACGCGGTTCCCGGCCGGATCGCGCCGATGCCGACGGCGCCTGCCGGATTGTCGCCGGCACCGCCCGCGATCACCGGCTGTCCGGTCATGCCCCAGCGCCGTGCCAGCTCGCCGCGCAGCGTGGTCGCTGGCGCGCATCCCTCGACCAGTCGCGGCATGTGATCGCGCGACAGGCCGGTCGCTGCCAGTGCTGCGTCCGACCAGTCCCGGCGCGCGGCGTCGAGCCACAGTGATCCCGATGCATCCGAGACGTCCTCGATGGCCTCGCCGCTCAGCACCAGGCGCAGATAGGCCTTTGGCAGCAGCACGAGTTTTGTCGCCGCAAAGATGTCAGGCTCATGCGTCGCGATCCAGAGCAGCTTCGGCGCGGTGAATCCCGGCATCGCCTTGTTGCCCGAGATCGCGCGCAAGGCGGGCCAGCGTCGTTCCAGGACACGACACTCGGCGGCGGAGCGTCCGTCGTTCCAGAGGATGCAGGGCCGCAACGGTCTCGAGCTCGCGTCGAGCAGCGTGGCGCCATGCATCTGGCCTGACAGTCCGATGCCTTCGACAGCCGCCAGCTCGCCGGCATGCGTCGCCTTCAAGGCATCGAGCGTGGCGAAGGTTGCATCGATCCACTGCGCGGGGTCCTGCTCGAAATAGCCTGATAGCGGCGAGGCGGTCGTCAACGGCCGGCTCTCGCTTGCAATCACGCGCTGGGCACCGTCGACGAGAACGGTCTTGACCGCCGAGGTGCCGAGATCGATGCCGAGATACATGGCTGCTACCCGCTCACTTGGTCGCGTCCATCCAGATGCCCGGCTCCGAATGCTCGCGGATGTGGGTGACGAGGAAGTCGGAAAAGGCCCTGATCTTGGCGGGCAGCCCGGCGCGATTCTGGTATGCGATGTTCATGGTGAGCAGTGGCAGCTCCCAATCCACCAGGACCGGGACGAGACGGCCCGCCGCGATGTCGCTCTGGACGATGTAGAGCGGCTGGATGAGGATGCCGAGCCCTGCCAGCGCCGCGCCGCGAATGACCTGGCCGTCATTGCTGTCGAGCGTCGGCGTGATGCGGACGGTCTGCGCGCCATGGCTTTTGCGCAGGCGCAGCGAATAGGGATCGTTCGCGAGATTGTAGACCAGCATGTTGTGGCGCGCGAGATCGGCGGGCTGCTCCGGCTCGCCGGCGCTTGCGAGATAGGAAGGCGCGGCGGCAAGCACGCGCCGCATCTGGCCGATGCGGCGGACGATGATGTTCGAATCCGGCTCCTGCTCGCGCGTCCGGATCGCCACGTCGATGCCGGCCTCGATGAAATCGGGATAGCGGTTGGCGGTCGTGATCTGCATGTTGAGCTTCGGATAGCGCGCGCGGAAGGCCGGCAACATCGGCGCCAGATAGATCACCGCAAAGGACAGCGAGCTCGTGACCCGCAGCGTACCCTGCGGCGACAGCGCGCGATCGCTGACGATGTCCTCGGCCTCCGCCAGCTCGCTCAGCACCCGGCTGGAGCGCTCCAGCAGCTCCTGCCCCGCCTCCGTCAACCACAGCCTGCGTGTGTTGCGCTCGATCAGCCTGACCGCGAGGCGCTCCTCGAGCGCGCTGAGATGGCGGCTCGCCGCCGCATTCGACATGCGCAAGGCCTCGGCGGCCTTTGACAGGCTGCCAAGCTCGGCCGTCTTGGAGAACACCTCCAACTGCAGCAGACGATCCATTTTTCCACTTTTAGAAAAAGAGACTTACAAATATTGACCTTTATTTCCGTATCCCGCAAGTCAAAATGGCCAGAACACAAGCAAGATAGCAGGCGAGGAAACAGGGAAATGTCGGGCCCGATCAGGCACATCGTGATGTGGCGGCTGCGCGGGGAGACGCCCGCGGAGCGCTCCGCGGCCCGTTCCAAGGTCAAGACCCTGTTCGAGGGACTGCGGGGCCGGATTGAGGGCCTCACCCATATCGAGGTCGGCGTTGACGTCAGTGAGGTCGATTACGCCTGCGACGTCGTTCTCTTCTCCGAATTCGCCGACCATGCCGCACTCGCCGCCTATGCCACCCATCCGGAACATTTGCGCGTCCGCGAGGCGCTGGGCGACTTGCGGATCGGGCGCTTCCAGGTCGATTATCCCATCAAAGAGACCGGCGCATGATCGGTTCGTTCACCTTTGAAAATCTGCCCTGCCGCGTCGTGTTCGGCAGCGGAACGCTGGCCTCGGCCAAAGCCGAGGTCGAGCGGCTCGGCGGCAAGCGCGCGCTGGTGCTGACGACGCCGCAGCAGGAGGCGCAAGGCAAGAGCTTGGGGGCCGCACTCGGTTCGCTTTTTGCCGGCATCTTTCCCGGCGCGACCATGCATACGCCGGTCGAGGTCACGGAGCGCGCGCTCGCGGCGATGAAGGCATGCGAGGCCGATTGCGTCGTCTCGCTCGGCGGCGGATCGACCACCGGCCTTGGCAAGGCGCTGGCCTTGCGCACCGGCGTCAACCAGCTCTGCATTCCCACCACCTATGCCGGCTCGGAGATGACGCCGATCGTCGGCCAGACCGAGAACGGCCTGAAGACCACGGTGCGCGACGCAGCCGTGCTGCCGGGGACCGTGATCTACGATGTCGACCTCACCCTGACGCTGCCGGCGAGCCTCGCCGCAACATCCGGCATCAACGCGATCGCACATGCCGTGGAGGCGCTCTATGCGCGCGACACCAATCCCGTGACATCGCTGATGGCGGAAGAAGGCATCCGCGCGATCGCGCGCGCCCTCCCCGCCATTGCGGCCAAAAGCGATGACCGCGAGGCTCGCACCGAAGCACTCTACGGCGCCTGGCTCTGCGGCGTCTGCCTCGGCACGGTCGGCATGGCGCTGCATCACAAGCTCTGCCACACGCTCGGCGGCACCTTCGATCTGCCGCACGCAGAGACCCACACCATCGTGCTGCCGCATGCGCTGGCCTACAACGCACCGGCGGTGCCCGATGCCATGGCGCGGATATCGCGCGCGATCGGCGCGGCCGACGCGTCCCTGGGGCTCTACGACCTCGCGAAGCGGCTGGGTGCGAAGCTGGCATTGCGCGACATCGGCATGCCCGAAAGCGGCATCGACAAGGCCGCCGATCTCGCCGTCACCAACGCCTACTGGAACCCGCGCCCGCTCGAGCGCAACGCCATCCGCGAGCTGATCGCCCGCGCCTGGGCCGGCGAGCCGCCTGTTACCATCAAAGCGGCGGCCTGAAGCGATGCGGCGCACGCTGATCAAATCAGCTGTCATCATCAGCATGGATGACGCGATTGGCGACCTCAACACCGGCGATGTGCTGGTCGAGGGCAGCCGCATCGTCGACGTGCGCCCATCGATCGACCTCGGCAGCGCTGCAGCCGAGACCGAGATCGTGGACGGCAACGGCCGGATCGTCATCCCCGGCCTGATCAACGCGCACATGCACACCTGGCAAACCGCGTTGCGCGGCTATGCCGCGAACTGGACGCTGCTGGAATATTTCCGCCGCATGCATGCCGGGCTCGCGACCGTATTCCGGCCCGACGACATCTACATTGCGACCCTCGTCGGTGCGCTGAACCAGATCAATTGCGGCACCACCACGCTGGTCGATTGGTGCCACAACAATCCAACGCCTGATCATACCGATGCCGCCGTGCGCGGCCTGATCGAGAGCGGCATCCGCGCCGCCTTCTTCCATGGCTCGCCGAAGCCCGAGCCGAAACCGGGCGAGCCGCATTTCTCCGAGATCCCGCATCCGCGCCGCGAGGTCGAGCGGCTGCTGGCGGGTCCCCTCGCCGACCGCGACGGCCTCGTCACGCTCGGGCTTGCCATTCTCGGCCCGCATTATTCGACGCTCGATGTCGCCATGCACGACTTCCGCCTGGCGCGCGAGCTCAACCTGATCGCATCCATGCATCAAGGCGGCGGTCCGGCCAAGACGCCCGGCGGCTGGGAGAAGCTGGTCGAGGCCGGCCTCGTCGGCGCCGGCATCAACATCGTCCATGGCAACGATCTGCCCGACGATCTCCTCGACAAGATGGTCGACCTCGGCGTGTCCTTCTCGGTGACGCCGGAGAACGAGATGATCCAGGGCCACGGCTTCCCGATCACCGGACGGCTGCTCAAGCGCGGCGTGCGCCCGACCATCGGGATCGACCTGGAATCCGTGCTGGCCGGCGATCTCTTCTCCGTCGCCCGCGTCGCGCTGTCGATGCAGCGGGCGCTGGACAATGCGGAGTCGCGTCAAGTGAGCGGCACCATTCCGGCGACCACCACGATCCCCGTCCGCGAGGCGCTGCGCTGGATCACGACCGAAGGCGCCCGCATGCTCGGCCGCGAAGGCCAGATCGGCTCGCTGACGCCGGGCAAGCTCGCTGACCTCGTCATCATCAACGCATCCGATCTCAACCTTGTCCCGGTGCACGATCCCGTCGCGACCGTCGTGATGCAGACGAGCCTCGCCAATATCGAGGCTGTGATGATCGGCGGCGCCTGGAAGAAGCGGGATGGCCGGCTTTTGGTTGACGGGTTGGACGCGAAGAAAGAATTGCTGGCCCAATCCGGCCGGCGGCTGGTGCAGGACATCGAACGACAGGGACGCGCCGCCTGAAGGCGCCAATGGATGAGATCAATGACCGACGCTTCAAGGAATGTCGCTTTCATCGGGATCGGCAAGATGGGCCTGCCGATGTCGGCGCTCGTCGCCAAGGCCGGCTACGCCGTGACCGCATTCGATCAGAGCGCAGCCCGGATCAACGAGGCGCGTGCACAAGGCATCTCGATTGCCGCTTCGCCGGCCGAGGCCGTGAGCGGCAAGGCCGCGATCATCACGTCCCTGCCCGATGACGCAGCCTTGCGCGGCGCGCTGCTCGGCCCCGCTGGTCTGATCGCCGCGATGGCGGCTGGATCTGTTCTGATCGAGACCAGCACCGTGAGCGTCGAGGCCTCAACTGAAGTTGCGACCGCCGCACAGGCGCGCGGCATTGCCTATCTGCGTTCGCCGGTTTCCGGCAATGCCAGCATCGTTCATACGGGTGCGCTGACCTGCTTCGTCTCCGGGCCGAAGGATGCCTTCGACAACGCCAAGCCTCTGTTCGCCGCCTTCACCCGCGCCCAGACCTATCTCGGGCCGGCCGAGGAAGCCCGCTACGCAAAGCTCTCGGTCAATCTGATGATCGCAGTCTCGGCGGCAATGATGGCCGAGAGCCTGGCCCTGGCGCGCAAGGGCGGCATCGCCTGGCAGGACATTTTGAAGGTGCTCGACGATAGCGCGGCGGCCTCGCCGATGGTGAAGTACAAGACCGCGCCGCTGCGGACGCGCGATTTCGAGTCCACCTTCTCCTGCAAGCAGATGGCCAAGGATCTCGATCTCATCCTCGGCGCCGGCCACGCCGTGGGCGTGCCGCTGCAGCTCGCGGCGCAGGTGCGCGAGACCTATGGCTCGCTGATCGCGCAGGGCGACGGCGACACCGACTTCATCGCGACCGTCAAGCACCTGGAACGTCTGTCCGGGCTTGGCGAACCCAAACTCTGATCGCGGAGACACCTATGCGCAACTTCAACGAGACTACGATCACGGACGCGGTGCTGGAGCGGATCAAGGACGCAACCGATCCACGCATCAAGGAGGTCAGCGAAGCGCTGGTGCACCACCTCCACGCCTTCGTCCGCGAGGTCCGGCCGACCCAGAAGGAATGGGAATACGGCATAGATTTCCTGACCCGCACCGGGCACATGTGCGACGACAAGCGCCAGGAGTTCATCCTGCTGTCCGACACGCTCGGCGTCTCCATGCTGGTCGACGCGATCAACCATCCCGTGCCGGAAGGCGCGACCGAGACGACGGTGCTCGGCCCGTTCTTCGTCCAGGCCGCGCCGGAGAAGGACAGCGGCGCCGATATCTCCGGCCCGATGGAAGGCGATCCGATGCTGGTCACAGGCTCGGTCTCGACCGTCGACGGACAACCGCTTGCGGGCGCCATCGTGGATGTCTGGCATTCCGACGATGACGGCTATTACGACGTGCAGCAGCTCGACGACATCGGCGATCTCGCGATGCGCGCGCGCTTCCATACCGACGCCAATGGCCGTTTCCATTTCTGGTCGATCAAGCCGGCGGCGTATCCGATCCCGCATGACGGCCCTGTCGGCGAGATGCTGGAGGTGCAGGGCCGCCATCCCTGGCGTCCGGCGCATGTGCATTTCATGATCTCGGCGCCCGGTTTCGAGCAGCTCGTAACCCATGTGTTCGTCGCCGGTGACAAATATCTCGACTCTGACGTGGTGTTCGGCGTCAAGGACAGCCTGATCCGCGAATTCACTGGCCACCCTGCCGGCCGTGCGCCGGATGGTCGCATGGTGGAGCGCGACTATTTCCACCTCAATTACGATTTCGGCCTGAAGCAGGTCGCGAGCAACGCGCGAGCCGCCTAGGCTTGAGCGACGGCGGACCAACAAGAGTCCGGCAACAGGGAGCAGACGGGAGCTGAGGATGGGACCGCGGGTCAGCACGAGCATATTGGCCGATCGCCTCACCGGCATGATCGGCCCGCGCGCGAGCGTCGCGCGCGGCGTGCTCGATCAGCACGGGCAGAGCGAATCGCATTATCGCAATTTGCCGCCGGACATCGTCGTCTTCCCTGAAACCACGCAGGAAGTCGCGGAGATCGTCAAGCTGTGCGCTAGCGCGGGCATGCCGATGGTCCCGTTCGGCGCCGGCACCTCGCTCGAAGGCAACGCGGCCGCGGTCGCCGGCGGCGTCTGCTTCGACTTCGCCCGGATGAACAAGGTGCTGACCGTGCACGACAGCGACATGGATGTCGTGGTGCAGCCCGGCATCACGCGCAAACAGCTCAATGCGGAGCTGCGCGGCACCGGACTTTTCTTTCCGATCGACCCCGGCGCCGACGCCTCGATCGGCGGCATGACCTCCACACGCGCGTCCGGCACCATGGCGGTGCGCTACGGCACCATGAAGGACAATGTCATGGCGCTCGAGGTGGTGCTGGCCGACGGGCGCGTGATCCGCACCGCAAGGCGCGCACGCAAATCGGCCGCCGGTTATGACCTGACGCGGATGTTCGTCGGCGCCGAAGGCACGCTTGGCGTCATCACCGAAGTCACATTGAAGGTGCACCCGGTGCCGCAGGCGATCTCGGCCGCTGTCTGCAGCTTCGACACCCTGCACGATGCCGTCGACACCGCGATCTCCGTGATCCAGTCCGCGATCCCCGTGGCACGCATCGAGCTGCTCGACGACGTCATGATGCGCGGCATCAACGCCTACGCGAAGCTCGGCTATCGCGAGGCCCCCACCTTGTTCTTCGAATTCCACGGCTCCGAGACCTCCGTTGCCGAGCAGGCCGAAGCCGCGCAGGCGATCGCCGCCGACCATGGCGGCCATGGTTTTGCCTGGGCCAAAGCGCAGGAAGACCGCAGCCGGCTCTGGCACGCCCGCGACAACACGCTTTATGCGGGCCTGGGCTTGCGGCCCGGCGCGCGCGCCGTGATCACCGATGTCTGCGTGCCGATCTCGCGGCTGGCGGAATGCCTGACCGAAACCAGGCGCGACGCGGACGAGCACGGTTTCACCGCCCCGATCGTCGGCCATGTTGGCGACGGCAATTTCCATATGCTGATCCTGATCGACCCGGCAAAGCCGGACGAGGCCGAAGGCGCCAAGGCGCTTCAGGCCCGCATGGTCGCCCGCGCGATCGCGATGGACGGCACCTGCACCGGCGAGCACGGCATCGGGCTCGGCAAGATCGATTATCTCGCCGATGAACTCGGCGAGGCCGTCGATGTGATGCGGTCGATCAAGACCGCGCTCGATCCTGATGGACTGATGAATCCCGGAAAGATCTTCGCGAGCGGAGTGCACGCATGAGCAGCGCCGCATTGGCTATCGAGCCCGCCTCACCCGCGCCTCTGCTGGAGCTGCGCGGCATCAGCAAGGAGTTTCCCGGCGTCAAGGCGCTGGATGATGTTTCCTTTGCCGTCTTCCCCGGCGAAGTCCATATGCTGTTGGGGGAGAACGGCGCCGGCAAGTCGAGCCTGATGAAGGTACTGTGCGGCGCCTACCGCGCCGATGCCGGCGAGTTCTACTACAAGGGCGACAAGGTCGCGATCTCCTCGACCGCGGATGCGCAGAGGCTCGGCATTGCCGTGATCTTCCAGGAATTCTCGCTGGTCCCCCATCTCGATATCGCCCAGAACATCTTCCTCGGCCGCGAGCCGAAGGGCCGCATTCCCGGCACCATCGACCGCCGCAAGATCCTGGCCGACGCCAGGCGCGTGCTCGGCACGATCGGGTTCGAGATCGATCCCTCCACCACCGTCGACAAGTTAGGGGTGGCGCAGCAGCAGATGGTCGAGATCGCGAAAGCGATCAGCCAGAACGCGCGCATCCTGGTCATGGACGAGCCGACGGCGGCGCTGTCCGACCGCGAGACCGAGCTGCTGTTCGCGCTTATCGCGCGGCTGAAGGCCGACGGCGTCTCCATCGTCTACATCTCCCACCGCATGGCCGAGGTGTTCGCGCTCGGAGACCGCATCACGGTGCTGCGCGACGGCCGCCGCATCGACGGCGTTCGCCCCGCAGACGTCACGCCGGACCAGCTCGTCCGCATGATGGTCGGCCGCAACGTGGACATGACCTATCCGCGCAACTTTGCCGACAAGCCCGGCGAGCTGCTGCTCGAGGTCAAGGGCTTGAGCTCGTCGACCGGCATCTCCGATATCAACATCGAGGTACGCCGGGGCGAGATCGTCGGCCTGTGCGGCCTGGTCGGTTCCGGCCGCAGCGAGGTCGCCCGCGCCATCTTCGGCGCCGATGCCGTGACGTCAGGCGAGATTATTTTCGACGGCAAGGCCATCTCCGGCGAGCCTGACCTTGCCGCCCGCCGCGGCATCGCGCTGATCCCGGAGAGCCGCAAGAGCGAGGGCCTCGCGCTGCTGCGGTCGGTGAGCGACAATCTGGTGGTGTCGGCGCTGCGAAAGCTGTTCCCGAGCGGCCTGTTCGACCAGCGTAGCGCCCAGCGGACGTCCGACGGCTTGATCCGGCAGCTGCGCATCGCAACCCCGAGCGCGCGCCAGATTGTCGGCCTGCTCTCGGGCGGCAACCAGCAGAAGGTCGTGATCGGCAAGTGGCTGGCGGCCGGCTCGAAGCTCTTCATCTTCGACGAGCCGACGCGCGGCATCGACATCGGCGCCAAGTCCGAGATCTTTGCGCTGATCGACCGGCTGGTCGCCGAAGGCGCGGCGGCCTTGATGATCTCGTCCGAGCAGGTCGAGATCTGCCATGTCTGCGACCGCGCCTATGTGATGCGCGAGGGCCGCATCGCCGGACACCTGACCCGCAGCGAACTGACCGAGGAGAACATCGTGCGACTGGGGATGCATCATGCGTGAAGCCGCGGTCGTCTCTCAACCCAATCCGCTGCAACGCATTCCCGGCGTTGCCATCGTCTTGGTGCTGCTGATCGCCCTGTTCAGCGCGATCGCGCCCGGCTTCCTGTCGGTCGCCAACCTCTCCAACGTGCTGGTGCAGTCGACCATCCTGACCATGCTGGCGCTGCCGATGACCTTGATCATCATGACCGAGGGGCTGGACCTATCGATGGGCGCGGTGCTGACGCTGACCTCGCTCTGCGTCGCCATCGTGTCGCTCGCGACCAAGTCGATGCTGCTGGGCCTCGGCGCCGGGCTTCTCGTCGGCGCAGCCTTCGGCTTCGCCAACGGCTGGCTGGTCGCCATCGTCGGCATTCCGCCCTTCGTCGCGACGCTGGGCACGCTCGGCATGGCGCAGGGCCTGTCGCTGATCGTCAGCGACGGCCAGAGCGTGGTCGGCATCCCCCACAGCGTGCGCGACATCTATTCGGCGACGCTTCTGGGCGTGCCCGTGCCGATCGTGATGGCGCTGGTGACCTATGCGGCCTTCCACGGACTGCTCTACCACACCCGCTTCGGCACCTACATCTTCGCACTCGGCGGCAACCGCGAGGCGCTGCGCTATGCCGGCCTCTCGCCGAACAAGCTGCTGATCGCGGTCTACGCGATCGGCGGCGCCATGGCCGGCATTGCCGGCCTGCTGATGACCGCGCGCATGAATTCCGGCCACCCGACCGCGGGCCTCGGCCTGGAATTCGACGCCATCGCCGCGGTCGCGGTCGGCGGTACCTCGTTCGAGCGCGGCAATGGCTGGCTGCTCGGCACGTTGCTCGGCGTGATCGCGGTCGGCGTGCTTCGCAATGGGCTCAACCTGATCTCGATGCCCTCCTCGGTGCAGGTCGCAAGCGTCGGCGTCCTCGTCATCGTCGCTCTCTTCCTCGACGGCCTCCGGAGCCGCGCATGACCGACATCTCCAAAGAGGCCCTCTCGCCGCCCCGCTCGTTCCTGTCGCAGGACGCGATCCAGGTGTTCTATCGCCTGCTCGCAGCGCTGCTGATCTGCGCGGTGCTCGCCGTGCTCAGCGACTCCTTCCTGAGCCTCGGCAACATCCTCAACGTGCTGAGACAAGCGAGCCTGACCTTCTTCATCGCCTCCGGCCTGACGCTGGTGGTGCTCACCGCCGGCCTCGATCTCTCCGTCGGCGCCAATGTCGCGCTGTCGGCCTGCATCGCCGGCACCGTGATCCACAAGACCGGCTCGCCGGCGCTCGGCATCCTCACCGGGCTCGCCTGCGGCGGCATCGTTGGCCTGCTCAACGGCATCATGGTCACCGCGCTCCGCATCCCCTCCTTCATCGCCACCTACGGCATGCTCTGGGTGCTGAACGGCCTCACCTACTGGTACATGGCGGGCGAAACCCTTCACGGCTTCCCGGCAGGCTTCCGCCAGATCGGCAGCGGCTATCTGTTCGGCCTGCCGATCCCGGTCTATCTGCTGCTGGTGTTCCTCGGGATCGGAACGCTGTTTGCGCAGCGCACGATCTGGGGCCAGGAGATCTATGCGATCGGCGCCAATCCGGTCGCCGCCCGCCTCTCCGGCATTCCGGTCGCGCGGCGCCTGCTGCTGGTCTACGCGGTATCAGGCACCATGGCGGGACTGGCCTCGATCATCTTCCTGTCGCGGCTCAATTCGGCCGAAGCCGACATCGGCGAAAGCCTGACGCTGCCCGCGATCGCAGCCGTGCTGATCGGCGGCACCTCGCTGTTCGGCGGTGTCGGCACCGTGTTCGGCACCTTCATCGGCGCGCTGATCCTGACGCTAGTGCTGAACGGCATGAACCTGTTGTCGGTCAGCGCCAACTGGCAGCCGCTCGTCACCGGCATCATCGTCATTCTCGCGGTCTGGCTCGACATGAAGACCCGCCGCCGCGCGCAATGAGCTCTTAGAAATCCAACAAGCAAAATGAGGGATGGAGGCTACATGAAACAGAAAATGGGTTATTTGGCGCTGCCGCTGCTGATGGCGGCCGCGTTCACGACACAGGCGCGCGCCGACGGCGAGACCATCGCCGTGTTCACCAAGAACCAGACCAATCCGTTCTTCCAGACGGTGCGGGTCGGTGCCGACAACATGGCGAAAGCGCTGAATGCGAAGACGCTGCAGTACATCCCGACCAAGCCGGACTCGATCCCCGAGCAGCTCAGCCAGATCGAGGACGTCGTGGTGAAGAAGCCGAGCGCGATCGTCTTCACGCCGGTCGACTACAAGGCGATGGTGCCGGGCGTCGAGAAGATCAACGAGGCGAAAATCCCCGTCGTCAACATCACCGACCGCTCCGCCGGCGGCAAGTTCCTCTCCTTCGTCGGCGCCGACGATTACAGCCTCGGACTGGAAACCGCGCGTTTCCTGCTCAAGACTTTGGGCGGCAAGGGCAACATCGTCATCATCGAGGGCGTCAAGGGCTCGCTGACCAATGTCGATCGCGTCCGCGGCTTCAACGACGCGCTGAAGGAGAATTCGGGCGCCAAGCTGCTGGCCTCGCAGCCCGGCAACTACCAGCGGCTGCAGGCGCTCCAGGTCATGGAAAACCTGATGCAGTCGAACGCGCAGATCGACGGCGTGCTGGCGGCCAACGACGCCATGGCGGTCGGCGCGATCGAGGCGCTCGACGGCGCCAACCGCAAGGCCCAGGTGATCGGCATCAACGGCACCAAGGAGGCGATCGACGCGATCAAGTCCGGCAAGCTGCTCGCCAGCGGCGACTACAACGGATTTGCGCAAGGGTGTCTCGGCGCCATGATGGCGATCCGCAGCTTGCGCAACCAGCCTGTCATTTCCGAGATCGTGCTGAAGCCGACCGTCATCACCAAGGACAATTACCAGCCGTTCGACGTGCCGCTGGAGCAACGGACCTGCCCGACCTTCGAGGACGCCGGCAAGCTCGGCGCCAAGTAGCCCAACCGATCATCACAAGCATGGACGGCCGCCTCCGCGGCCGTCCAAGAACACCGACACGTCAACGGAGACATCATGCTGTTCGCCATTCACGCCCTCGACCGCGCCAGCGCGCTGCCGACCCGGCTCGCCAATTACGACGCCCACAAGGCCTTCCTGAGCGACACATCGCGCTTCGGCGTCAAGATCGTGATGTCTGGGCCGCTGGTCTCCGACGACGGCGCGAGCATGATCGGCAGCCTGTTCCTGATCGAGGCGCCCGGCCGCGCCGAGGTCGAAGCCTTCAACCGCGCCGATCCGTTTGCGGCAGCCGGCATCTGGGAGAAAGTCACCATCACGGGCTTCCTGCGCCGCCAGGGCTGAAGGCCTACGGCGCCTCTTCGAGGTGACAGGCCACCCATTGCTCGGGTCCGGTCGAACGCAGCATCGGCTCCTCCGTCCGGCAACGGTCGAAGACGTATGGGCAACGGGTGTGGAAGCGGCACCCGCTCGGCGGGTTGATCGGGCTCGGCACGTCCCCCTTGAGGATGATGGGATTGCGCTGGGCGCCGGGCTCGGGCAGCGGCACCGCGGAGAGCAGCGCCTTGGTATAGGGATGCCTTGGCGCGGCAAAGATCTCGCGGCGCGGCGCCACCTCGACGATCTTGCCGAGATACATCACCGCGACGCGGTGAGTCATGTGCTCGACGATGGCGAGGTCATGGCTGATGAACAGCAGCGCCAGGCCGAACTCGCGCTGGAGATCCTGCAAGAGATTGACGATCTGCGCCTTGACCGAGACGTCGAGCGCGGAGACCGCCTCGTCGCAGACGATCAGCTCGGGCTCGGCTGCGAGCGCCCGCGCAATGCCGATGCGCTGACGCTGGCCGCCGGAGAATTCGTGCGGCCGGCGGTTGAGCGCCTCGCGCGGCAGCCGCACGGTATCCATCAGCGCCGTCACGCGGGTTTCGAGATCGGTGGCGGATTTGGCGAGGCCGAAATTTCGGATCGGCTCGGCCAGGATGTCGCGCACGCGCATGCGCGGATTGAGGCTCGAGAACGGATCCTGGAACACCACCTGCACGCGGCGGCGCATCTGGCGCATCGTGCTCGGATGTGCGTCGTCGATGCGCTGGCCGTCGAGGATCACCTGGCCCGCCGTGATGTCGAACAGCCGCAGGATGGCACGGCCGACCGTGGACTTGCCGCAGCCGGACTCGCCGACCAGCGACAGCGTCTCGCCCTTCGCGATTTCGAACGAGACACCGTCGACGGCATAGACATATTCGGACTTGCGGCCGAACAGGCCCTTTTTGACCGGAAAATGCTTCTTGAGGTCGTTGACCTGGAGCAGCGGAGGACTCATGCCGCGATGGCCCCCTTGGCGGAATAGTGGCAGGCGGCGACGTGGCGAGGCGCCTTCTCTTCGAGCCCAGGCGCATATTGGCGGCAGAGATCGGTCGCGAGCGCGCAGCGGCCGGCGAAGACGCAGCCGATGATAGGCTTGCGCAGATCAGGCACCTGCCCCGGGATTTCGGCGAGACGCCGCGCGGTGCCTGTTAGTGACGAGCCGAGCCGCGGCACGGCGCCGAGCAGGCCCTGCGTATAGGGATGACGCGGCGAGCGGAACAGCTCGGCCACCGGCGCCTCCTCGACCTTGCGGCCGGCATACATGACCATGACGCGTTCGGCGATCTCGGCGACGACACCGAGGTCGTGAGTGATCAGGATGATCGCCGCGCCGACCCGGCGCTTGAGATCGAGCATCAATTTCAGGATCTGCGCCTGGATCGTCACGTCGAGCGCGGTGGTCGGCTCGTCGGCGATCAGGAGCTTTGGATTGCAGGCCAGCGCAATCGCGATCATCACGCGCTGGCGCATGCCGCCGGAAAGCTGGTGCGGGTATTCGCGCACGCGCCGCTTCGGCTCGGGAATGCCGACCAGCGTCAGCATCTCGATCGCATGCGCCTCGGCCGCCTGCTTGTCCAGGCCCTGATGGATCATCAGCGTCTCGCGGATCTGGCGGCCGACCGTCAGAACCGGGTTGAGGCTCGTCATCGGCTCCTGAAAGATCATCGAGATATCGTTGCCGCGGATGGCGCGCATCTCGCGATCGGACAGTTGCAGCAGGTCCCTGCCCGCGAAGCGGACGGCGCCTGCGATCCTGCCCGGCGGCTCTGGAATGAGCCGCATCAGCGACATCGAGGTCACCGACTTGCCGCAGCCGGATTCGCCGACGATGGCGAGCGTCTCGCCTTCGTTGACATGAAAGGAGACGCCGTCGACCGCACGGTTGATGCCGCCGGGCGTGCGAAAGTGGGTCTGGAGGTTCTCGACTTCGAGCAAGGCCATCGCGATCAACCCCTCGACATCAGAGGCTCTTGGCCATGCGCGGATCGAGCGCATCGCGAAGGCCGTCGCCGAGCAGGTTCACGGCGAGGACGGTGACGGAGAGGAACGCCGCCGGGAAGAACACGATGTAGGGCTTGACCTGCCACAGCGCGCGGCCCTCGGCCATGATGTTGCCCCAGGACGGAATGGTCGGCGGCGTGCCCGCCCCGATGAAGGACAGGATCGCCTCGGTGATCATGGCGCTGGCGCAGATGTAAGTCGCCTGGACCAGCATCGGCGCCAGCGTATTGGGCAGGATGTGGCGCAGGATGATCATCGGCGTGCGCGTGCCGCAGGCGACCGCGGCGTCCACATAGGGCTGCTCGCGCAGCGACAGCACCACACTACGGACAAGACGGGAAACCCGCGGGATCTCGGCGATGGTGATGGCCAGGATGACGTTGCCGACACTGCCGCGCGTCAGCGCCATCAGCGCGATTGCGAGCAGAATTGGCGGGATCGACATCAAACCGTCCATGAAGCGCATCAAAATGCCGTCGGCCCAGCGGACGAAACCGGAGACCATGCCGATGGCGAGACCCGCCACGGAGGCGAAGATCGCAACTGACAGGCCGACCGTGAGCGAGACCCGCGCACCGAATAGCACGCGCGAATAGATGTCGCGGCCAAGCACATCGGTGCCGAACCAGTAGAGTGCCGACGGAGCCCGCGTGCGCTTGGCGGGCGCGAGCGCAGTCGGGTCGACTGTCCAGAGGTACGGCGCGAAGATCGCGATGAAGACGAGTGCCAGCAGCAGTGCGCCGCCGATCGCGACGGTCGGATGGCCGCGCAAGAATCCCAGGAAGCCGCGCCGGATCGTGACCGGCCGCAGGATTTCAGGCAGTTGCGGCGCGAGAACGAAGCCGGCCGGCAGCGCTTGCGGATTGACGGTCGTATCGGTCAATAGCGGATCCTCGGGTCAACGAGCGTATAGATGACGTCGATCATCAGATTGACGAGGACGTAGACGAAGCTGAAGAGAAGCACGATGCCCTGGATGACGGGATAGTCGCGGCGCAGGATCGCGTCGATCGTGAGTCGGCCGAGGCCGGGGATCGCGAACACGCTTTCCGTGACGACCGCCCCGCCGATCAGGAGCGCGATGCCGATCCCGATCACGGTCACGATCGGGACCGCGGCATTCTTCAGCGCGTGAACGAAGAGGATGCCGCCCTGCCCGAGGCCCTTGGCGCGCGCGGTGCGGATATAGTCCTGCTGCAAGACTTCAAGCATGGTGGCACGCGTGATGCGCGCGATCAGCGCGATGTAGACGCAGCCCAGCGCGATCGACGGCAGGATCAGGTTTTGCAGCCACGGCCAGAAGCCTTCCGTGAGCGGCGTATAGCCCTGCACCGGAAGCCATTCGAGCTCGAGTGCGAAGACATAGGCGAGGATATAGCCGACGACGAAGACGGGCAGCGAGAAGCCGAACACGGCGAATGCCATGATGACGCGGTCGATCAGGCTCCCCGCCTTCCACGCGGCCACGACGCCAAGCGGCACCGCGACCACGATGGTGAGTAGCAGCGTGACCATCATCAGCGACAGTGTCGGCCCGAGACGCTGTCCGATCATCGTCGAGACCGGAAGGTTGGTGAAGATCGAGGTGCCGAGATCGCCGTGCAGAATGCGCCAGACCCAGCTTCCGAACTGGATCAGGAAAGGACGGTCGAGACCCAGACTCTGGCGAATGCGCTCCACATCCTCCGGGCTCGCCTGGTCGCCCGCGATCACCACGGCGGGGTCACCCGGCGCGATGTAGAGCAGGCTGAACACGAACAGCGCGACGATTGCCATCACCGGCAAGGTCGAGACGATGCGACGGAGGATGTAAGAGAGCATCTGGCTTCAGCGTACCATCATGCGGATTTCGACACGTTCCAGAAGAACGGCAGCGGCCCCTTGGTGATGCCGGAGACGTTCTTGCGCCATGCCGTGTAGGTCAGGAAGAAGCCGGTCGGCGCGTAGACGACATCCTCGAGCGCCGCCTTGTTGACCTGCCCGATCGCGGCCTTCTCTTCATCGAGATTCTTGGCGTCGAACCAGGCCGTGATCTCCTTCTCGGTATTCGGGCTGTTGGGCCAGCCGAACCAGGCCTTGTCGCCATTGGCGCGGATGGCGGTGTAGGCGGCCGGATTGATGCAATCGGCGCCGGCGTGCCAGCTGTGGAACATATTCCAGCCGCCCTGCCCCGGCGGTGTCTTCATCGCGCGGCGCGCGCCCACCGTGCCCCAATCGGTCGCGACGAAATCGACATTCATGCCGAGCTTCTTGAGCAGATCCGCGGTGACGTCGCCCTGCGCCTTCGTGATCGACTGGTCCTGCGCGACCACGCATGTGACCGGCTGGCCGGAATAGCCGCTCTCGGCGAGCAGCTTCTTGGCCGCATCCAAATCGCGCTTTCCTTTCAGGATCTCGCCGCCCAACTCGGTGTAGAGCGGTGTGTCCGGCGTAAAAAAGCCGGGCAGCGGCTTCCACAACGTATCGTCGTCGCCGACCAGCGCACGCATATAGTCTTCCTGGCTCAACGCCATCAGCACCGCGCGCCGCGCCTTCACATTGTTGAAGGGTGGGTGCAGATGGTTCATCCGGAAGGAGCCGATATTGCCGAGGGGATCGCCGATATCGACGCTGATGTTCTTGTTCTTCTTCAGCACGGGCACGAGATCGGAGATCGGGTTCTCCCACCAGTCGACCTCACCGTTCTGCAAGGCGGCGGCAGCGGTGGCCGGATCCGGCATCACCAGCCACTCGACGCGATCGACCAGGATGTTCTTGCCGCCGGCAAGCCACGACGCCTTCTCCTGCCGCGGCACGTAATCGGTGAACTTCTCGAACACCGACTTGGCGCCGGGCACCCATTCGCTCTTGGCGAACTTCATCGGACCCGAGCCGACATATTCGGTGATCTGCTTGAACGGATCCGTCTTCGCGATGCGCTCGGGCATGATGAAGGAGCACGGCGCGTTGTTCTTGGCCAGCGCGTACAGCATTTTCGGGAAAGGCTGCTTCAGGACCCATTTGAAGGTGCGGTCGTCGACCGGAGTCAATTCCTGCTGGATCGCGAGGATCATCAGACCCATTGGATCGCGCGCGGCCCAGCGCGACAGGCTCGCGACGACGTCCTTGCTCAGCACCGGCTCGCCGTCATGGAACTTGAGACCCGGGCGCAGCTTGAAGGTCCAGGTCTTGCCGTCGTCGGTGGTCTCCTCGGACTCGACCATCTGACGCTGCGGCTGAAGCTTGGCATCGACGCCGTAGAGCGTGTCCCAGACCAGCGCCGCCGCGTTGCGCACGACATATTGCGTGCCCCAGATGGGATCGAAATTGGCGAGGTTGGCTTGCGGCACGAAGCGCAGGGTGCGCGCAGAGGCGCCTTGTGCGATCGCCGGGGCCGAGAGGCCGGTCAATGCCAGACCGCCCGCGCCGGCCAGTCCCTTCAAAACGGTCCTGCGATCCATGAAATCCTCCCAGTAGTGCCGTGATGCCGGCCATCGTTGGCCAAAGGCAGGTGAAACCAGAACCCATTGGCGTGCAAATGGTATGCCACTAACCAGGCCTTCGCCAGCGGGATCTCATCGGGATTACGACCGGTTCAGGCGTCAAAGCGCGGCCGCCAGTGCCGGTCCGGTCTCGATATGCGGAATCGCCTCGACCAGCTTGCGCGTGTAGTCGGTCTTGGGATTGTCGAACAGCGCCCGGCTCTCCCCCTGCTCCACGATGCCGCCATTGCGCAGCACGATGGTGCGGTCGCAGAGCATACGCACGACATTGAGATCGTGGCTGACGAACAGCAGCGCGATGTCGTTCTCGCGCCTGAGACGGTCGAGCAGTTGCAGCACCACCGCCTGCACCGAAACGTCGAGCGCGGCGGTCGGCTCGTCCAGCACCAGCAGCCGCGGCCGGCAGGCGATGGCGCGGGCAATGCCGACGCGGGCCTTCTGGCCGCCGGAGAGCTGGTGCGGAAAGCGCGGCAGCAGATCGAGCGGCAAGCCCACCCGCTCCGCACACTCTTCCACCCGCTTGCGCAGTGCATCACCCGCACGCATGCCGTCGAGCCGCATCAGGGGATGGGCAACGCAGTCGAACGCCGTGAAGCGTGGGTTGAGGCTCTCGTTCGGGTCCTGAAAGACCATCTGGATGTCTTTGCGCAGCGGCGAGCGATGGAAGTCACGCGAGGCGACATGGCCGATCGACTGGCCGTCGAACACGATATCGCCTTCGCTCGGGTCGATCAGGCGGCAGATCATCCGCGACGTCGTGCTCTTGCCGGAGCCGGACTCGCCAACGAGCCCGACGCTCTCGCCGCCGGCCATCGTCATCGAGAAATCCGCGACCGCAGCGGAGCCCTGGTCAAAACGCTTGGCGAGCTTGCGCACCTCGAGGAGCGGTGGCGTCCCGTGCGGGAGCTCCTGCCTTGGCTTGCTGACGATCGTCGCATGCCGTTCCCGCTCCTCCTCCGTCACGAGATCCTCGATCCGCGACGTCGCGGTCGGCGATGCCGCAACGAGGCGGCGAGTATAGGCGTGCTGCGGTGCGCTGAAGAGCTTTTTGGGGCTCGCTTCCTCGACGATGCGGCCGCGCTCCATCACGGCGATGCGGCGGCAATAGCGCGCCGCGAGACCGAGGTCGTGCGTGATCAGGATCGTCGCCATGCCACGCGCGGCGGCAATGTCTGCGAGCAGATCCATCACCACCTTCTGGGTCGTGACGTCGAGGCCGGTGGTCGGCTCGTCGGCGATCAGCAGTGCAGGATTGCAGGAAATCGCGATCGCGATCATCACGCGCTGGCACATGCCGCCGGAGAGCTCGTGCGGATAGGCGTTCATCCGCGTCTCGGGGTCGCGGATCTGGACCGCGCGCAGCAGCTCCAGCGCCTCGGCGCGCGCGGCGTCCTTCGATATCTTCTTATGCGTGAGGATCGCATCCGCGATCTGCAGGCCGATCGCGCGGATCGGGTTGAGCGCCGCGCGCGGATTCTGGAAGATCATGGACATCGCGGCGCCCTGGAGCTGACGGAGGTCTTCGCCTCTGAGTTTTGTGACGTCCTGCCCGCGAAACAGGATCTTGCCGCCGGTGACGCGCCCGGCCGCATCGAGCAGCCGCGTCGTTGCAAAGCCGGTGACCGACTTGCCCGAGCCGCTCTCGCCGACGAGGCCGAGCATCTCGCCCTTCTCGACCGTGAGCGTCACGCCGCGCACGGCCTCGACCATGCCACGCCGCGTCGAGAACGAGACGTGGAGGTCGTTGATCCCTAGCAGCTCCTCGCTCATGTGCGCATCCGCGGGTCGAGAATGTCCCGCATCCCGTCACCGAGGAGATTGAAGCACAGCACCGCCATCATCAGCGCGAGGCCCGGAAAGGCCACCAGCCACCATCGCCCGGTCGAGATGAAGCGCGCGCCCTCCGCGACCATGATGCCCCATTCCGGCGTCGGCGGCTTGACGCCGAGGCCGATGAAGGACAGGCCGGCCGCGTTGAGAATGGCCCAGCCGAGATTGAGCGAGATCTGCACCGCCATCGCCGGCAGGATATTCGGCAGCAGGAAGCGCAGCACCACCGAGAAATGGCTCTCCCCGCAGGCACGCGCGGCCTCCACCCAGCCGACATTGCGGCGAACGTTGACCTCGGCGCGCGCGAAGCGGATGTAGAACGGAAGATTGATGATCGCGGTCGCGATCACGATGTTCTCGATCCGGTTGCCCAAGGCGGCAACCATCGCCATCGCCAGCACGAACAGCGGAAAGGCCATCATCACATCGACGAAGCGGCCGACACCGCGATCGAGCTTACCGCCGGCATAGCCGCAGAACGCGCCGACGACGGCGCCGATCACGAAGGAGATGCCGACGGCGGAGACGGCAATGGCGAGATCGAGGCGCGCGGCGATGATGAGGCGGCTGAACACATCGCGTCCGAGCTGGTCGGTGCCGGCCAGATGGGCCGCGCTCGGCGGCAAAAGAGCCTCCGAGACATTGGAGACCACGGGATCATAGGGCACGATCCAGGGCCCGAAGATCGCAATCAGGACGAACAGCGCAACGCCGGCCGCGGCAACGGCGGTGAGCGGGTTGCCGCGCAGGATCCAGACCGAATGGCGGAGAGTTGCGCTGGTCATTCGATCGACACCCTGGGATCGGCGATGCCGTAGCAGATGTCGACCACGAGATTGACCAGCACGAACAGGCTGGCCATCAGCAGCACGAAACCCTGCACGGGCGCATAGTCGGAGGATAGGAGCGCATCGAGCGCGTAGGAAGCGACGCCCGGCCAGGAGAACACTTTCTCCACCAGGACATTGGCGCCCAGCATGGTCGAGAACACGATGCCGGCGATGGTGATGACGGGCAGGATCGCGTTCCGCAGCGCATAAGTGACGACCACCTTGTGCCAGGACAATCCGACCGAGCGCGCAGTGCGGACGAAATCGCTGCCGAGCGAGACCAGCATCGAGGCCCGCGTGATCCGCGCCAGCGGCGCGATCACGAACAGGGCCATGCTCACCGCCGGCAGGATCAGCTGCTTGCAGGCGGCCCACCAGCCCTCGATATCACCCGCGAGCAGGAAATCGATCGACAGGAAGCCGGTGCGCTGCGGCGGCAGCGAGGTGAAGACGTCGATCCGCCCGGTCGGATCAGGCGCCAGCCCGAGCAGGTAGTAGAAGACGTAGATCAGCAGCAGGCCCGAGACGAAGGTCGGCACGCAGACGCCGAGCGCGCAGAACAGCCGCACGCCGTGATCGACGATCGAGCCAGGCTTCAAGGCCGCGACCACGCCGAGCGGCACCGCCGCGATCAGCGCGATCAGCAGCGCCGTGAAGGTGAGCTCCAGCGAAGCCGGCAGCCGTTCGCGCAGGTCCTTCAGCACCGGCTGTCCCGTCATCATGGAGCGGCCGAGATTGCCGTGGCCGATGTCGGAGAGATAGAACACGAGCTGCTCCGGCACCGACCTGTCGAGCCCCATCTGCTTGCGGATCTGCTCGATCTCCTCCTTGCCGGCATTGGGCCCCGAGGCGAAGAACACCGCGGGGTCGCCGGGCAACACGCGCATCAGCAGAAAGGTGAAGACCAGCACACCGAACAGCGCCGGCAGTGATGACAGAAGCCGCCTGCCCGCCCGTACCATGGTTGCACCAAGACCGGTCGTCACCTCTGAGAGCTCCTCTCGTTGTCCGACGTCACTTGCGGCTGACGTCGCGATAGTCGACCTGGCGGTGGAACTCGTAGGTGTAGCCTTCGACCGACGACGCCATTACCGCATCCTGGTTCGGCTGCCACAGCATGATCTGCGGCATCAGATCGACATGCATCGCGTTGAGCTTGCGGCCGGCTTCCTCATACTTGGCCTTGTCCGGCTCGAAACGCGCCTCCTGCGCGATTGCGGCAAGATCCGGGTTGTTGATCGAGCTGTAATTCCAGCGCTGATTGCCGGTGTAGAAGTTGCGGTAGAAGTAATCAGTCGACGGCAACCACGCTACGATGCCCTCGGTGTAGAAGGGAAGCTTCTTCTCGTTGATCTGCGTGGACATCTGTGCGTCCGGCAGCTTCTGGATGTCGACCTTGATCCCGATCTTGCCGAGTGACTCCTTCACCAGCGCGGCCATCGGCTCCGCGGTCGAGGACTGGCCGACGTTGAAGCTGAAGGTAGTCGAGAAACCCTCGGGGAGCCCGGCGGCCCTGAGGTATTCCCTGGCCTTGTCGAGGTCGACCTTCACGGGCTGCTGGAACGGATAGATGCCGTTCAGCGGCTTGCCGTCCGGCCAGGTCGCGCCGAACAGCGGCGCGCCGCGGCCGAACAGGGCGGCCTTGAACATGTCGTCGTAGGGCAGCGCGTAAGCGATGGCACGGCGGACATTGACGTTGTCGAAGGGCGGCATCTGGTTGTTCATCGAGACATAGGTGATCGCATTGTACTGCGGGGTCGAGACCACCTTGAGCTTGCCCTTGGCCTCGAGCGACTGCACGTCGCTGGCCTGGAGATCGACGACGAGGTCGGCATCGCCGCGCTCGACCAGGTTGGCGCGGGTCGCCGGCTCCGGCACGGACTGAATGATCACGCGCTTGAAGAATGCGGGCTTGTTGGCCGAACCGCGGTTCCAGGTCTCGTCGCGCTTGAGGATGACCTGCTCGCCCGGCTTGAAGGTCTCGACCACATAAGCACCGCTGCCGGCGGTGTGCTCCTTCAGCCATGCGGTGGCCCAGGGATCATCCGGCGTCGCGTGCTCTTTTGCCACCTTCGAGTTGATGATCAGGGGATAGACGGTGGCGAGATTGGGCAGCGCGAGCTTGTCGGGTTTCGGCAGCGTCACCTCGATGGTGAGGGGATCGATCACCTTGAACTGGTCCGCCGACGTCAACGAACCCGTCAGCAACTGGGCCTTGCCGAGGATCGGCGCGGTGACGCAGCGATCGAGCGACCATTTCACGTCGTCGGCCGTGACAGGCGAACCGTCCTGGAACTTGGCGTCCTTGCGCAGGCGGAAGGTCAGCTTCAGGCCATCGGAGCTGACGTCGTAGGATTCAGCGAGCTCGCCGGTGATCGTGTCGAGATCGAACACCCATTTGCCGTTGAGCTGCTTGCGGCCGAACGCCACCAGCCGGTCATACGTGCTCATGCTCAGCGCGAAGGACTCGCGCGTCGAGCCGGGGATGTTGGGATCGAGCGTGTTCACCGCTGATCCCGTGACATAGCGCAACGTCTCCGCCCTGGTCTGTGCCTGCGACGGCGCGGTGGCAATGAGCAACAGCGCAGTGGTAGCGAGGACTGAGGCCGCGGGCCTGAAAGACACAAAACGCATTCGTTTTCCCCAAAATTTCGGCAAGAACGCCAGCAAGGCAGGTCAAGAAAGAAGCAAGTTGCGCGCCAATCCCGCAGAGGCGCTTCGTCGCGGCGGTGCATGGATGATCATCGCGATTCCTCCATTGTTCGCGCGGGCCGCGCAACCACGGCCTGCGGCACGTCGTAGGCGCTGAGCGAAGCCCAGTGACGTTCGACATCGCCGCGAAACAGGCCGCGCGTCAGGCCATTGACCAGCTTGGGAATGGCCGTCGTCATCGCGTTGATCGACGATCCCGACGGACCAAAACTCATGGTGGAGGCGATGGCGAAAAGATGGATGTCGGAGATCCACGGCGTCTCGCCAGACACACGCTCGGTGAAGGCGTAATCGTCAGCGAGATAGGGAAAGCGGCCGAGCCGCGCGTTGCGCTCGCTCGCAGGCGGCTGGTAGCGATCGGCCCAGGTCGCGATATTGCCGGCGAAGCGGCGCAGCTCGCCGCGGCCGGCAAAGTTCATGTCGATGCCGGTGCCGCAAATGACGAAATCCGCCGTGATCGTGCTGCGTGGCGTGTGCAATTCGACACCGCCATCGGTCTGCCTGGTGCCCTCGACCGGCGCACCCTCGTGCAGCGTGAAATTGGCGTGACGCGCGCAGCGATCATAAGTCGGCTGCGGAAAGCCTTCGCGCATCTCGAGGATCTTGCGCATGAAGCGCCAGCGCCAGGCATCGTCGAGATCGCTGAGATGGCGCAGAAAGCCGCGGAAGGTCAGCCAGCGATAGGGCTGGATCACCTGGATCTGAGCGCGGCGGCAGAGCAGATGCACCTCCGCCGCGCCTGCCTCCAGCGCGGTCGCCGCATTGTCGAAGGCGGACGCGCCGGCGCCGATCACCGCGACGCGCTTGCCGCGCAGGCTTTCGAAGTCGATGTCGTCGGCAACAGTTGCGACCGAACTCGCTGACAACTGACGAAGCGGCTCCGGAATGACCCAGTCGCCCATGCCCTCCTGCCCCGTCGCCAACACGATCTTGCGGGCATGGAGCGTCTCGACGCCATCGGCGCGTCTCACGCGCGCGGCGAGCAGACTGTCTGATGCAGGCGCAATCTCCAGAAGCTCGCAGCCGTTGCGCACGGGCAGACCGATCGTGCGTCGCAGCCAGAGCAGATAGTCCGCCCAATGCCCGCGCGGGATCAGGTCGAGTGTCTGCCAGCTCTCCTTGCCGAAGCGGGCCTCGTGCCAGGACTGATAGGTGAGGCTCGGGATATCGAGGTCAGGTCCCGTATAGTCCTTCGGGCTGCGCAGCGTCGGCATGCGGGCATAGCTGAGCCACGGGCCCTCCTTCCCCTCCTCGGCCTTGTCGAGCAGCAGGATGTTGCTGACGCGCGAGCGCATCAGGCCGAAGCCGATGGCGATACCGGACTGGCCGGCGCCGATAATGAGAACATCGAGCGCGGGCTTGCCATCCGGCCCCGTCTTCGGCTCGAGCCAGGCGGCGCCGGGATGCGCGATCATCGCGAGATCGGCGCGCACGGTCGCTTCAAGCTTTGCCAGCGCGTCGCTCATGCCGCGAGCCAGCCTCCGTCAACCACCATCACGGTGCCGGTCGTGAACGAAGACGCATCACTGGCGAGATGCAGCGCGGTCTGAGCGATTTCTTCCGCCTGACCGAAGCGCTTCATGGCGTGGCGGTTGCGGGAGGCTTCGCGCACCTCGTCCGAATTGGCGTGGCGGGCAAAGCTGCGGCGAAGCATCGGCGTGTCGATTGCGCCGGGCGCAATCGCGTTGACACGGATGCCGTCGGTCGCGAAATCGACCGCCATGGTGCGCGTCAGGCTGACGATCGCACCCTTGGCGGCGATATAGGCACTGTTGCCCTTGCCGCCGGCGATGGCGAGCTGCGACGCCAGCGTGATGATCGAACCGCTCTTCTGCTGCTGCATCTGCGGCACCGCCGCCCGCGCCCACAACCAGGTGCCGCCGACATTGGCGCGGAACACCGCGTCCCAGTCTTCCAGCCTCGTCGTCAGCACCGTGCCGCCGCAGGAGAAGCCCGCAGCGGTCATCAGAATATCGAGACGGCCGTGGCGCACGATGACGTCGTTCACAACGGTCTCGGCGAAATCGGCATCGCCGACATCGCCGACATGCGTCGTCGCCTCTCCGATCAGGCTCAACGTCTCCTGAAGGGCCGCGGCATCGCGATCGACAAGGGCGAGATGCGCACCTTCCTCCGCAAACAGCTTTGCGCTGGCGCGGCCAATGCCCGAAGCTGCTCCCGTGATGATGGCCGTGCGCGCCTGCAGCCGCATCTCAGATCCACTCCTTGTGCTGCTTCAGCCAGCCGCTCATCGCGGCGGCGGACTCGGCACAGCCGAACCGCGCACGCCAGCCGAACTCATCCGCCATCCGCGCGACCGAGAGCGGTGCGCGATGGCGCCCATGCAGCTTGATGGCGGTCGTCTCTCCGGCCGCCGCGAGCCTGCATTGCAGGCCGGGATTTAGCGCCGCAAAGGTCTTGCCCCATTCCAACGCCGGCCATAGCCCGCCGCTGGAGATGTTGTAGAGCCGATGGCGCGGCCGCTCGGCTTCGATCAGCATTGCCACGGCTTCGGCGGCATCCGGAGCGTAGATCCAGTCCTTCATGCCCGTGTCGGGCATGATCGCCGGCTCGCCACGGGCAAACGCAGCTAGGATCTGGTACTGGAGGCTCGGCGTGTCGCGTACCGAGCTGGGTCGCTCCCACGGACCGAACAAGGCGCTTAAGCGCACACTGAGGAAGTCGCCGCCAAAGAGCTCGGCATGGCGCGCCACCGATCGCTCGGAGGTGAACTTGCTGATGGCGTAAAACGAGACCGGATCGCAAGGCGTTTCCTCGTCCAGAACCTCGACCCGCGCGCCCGCGGCGCCATAGGCCGAGGCCGACGACAGATTGACGACACGGCGAACGCCATGTCGGATCGCCGCGAGCAGGATCGGGATTTGCGCCATCACATTGATCTCGAGAACGCGCGCGGTCGACGCTCGCTCGAGTTCATCGCCGGCCGTCACCGCGGCGCCCAGCACGATCGCATCGCAGCCCGCGGCAATGAGGGCGTCGATGGCGTCTGCGTCGGTGATATCGCCCTGCACGGCTTTGAGCCGTGCGCCGTAGTCAGCAAGCGATCGCCGCGCGGATGGCGGCAACTCTGCGCGGTCATACAGCGTGACGTCATGCCCGCGCGCGAGCAGCACCTCGGCAAGATTGAGGCCGACAAAGCCCGTGCCGCCGAAGATGACGATCTTCATCGCGCGCGATCCACCATCACAGCAGCTTTGCCCCAAAATTCCGCTCGGGATCCATGTCGGCGACGAGCCGCCCCGTCGGCTTTGCCGCCTCGCCGCCGCTGCGCGCCAGGAATTTGCCGCTGCCGGCCTCCGCGAGGCACTTGTTGCCGTCGATGATCACCCGGCCGCGCGAGAGAACGCTAACCGGCCAGCCCTTCAGCTTGCGGCCCGCGAACGGCGTGTAGCCGGCGAGGTCGTGCATCATCTCGTCGGCGATCACAGTCTCGCGATTGGGGTCCCAGATCGCGATATCGGCATCGGCGCCGACCGCGATCGAGCCCTTGCGCGGATGCAGATTGTAGATTTTTGCCGGCGCGGTCGAAGTCAATTCGACGAACTTTTCAAGGCCGAGCCGCCCCTTCGACACCATCGCGTCGAACAGCAGCGGCAGCCGCAGTTCCAGGCCCGGCAGGCCGTTGGCCACCTGCTTGAAGTTCGGATTGGGTCCGGCGCGCAGCTTGCCGGTCTCGTCGTAGCGATAGGGCGCATGATCCGACGAGATGGTCTGGAGATCGCCAAGCGACAGCGCCTGCCACAACGCCTCCTGGTCGGAATGCGTACGTGGCGGCGGGCTGCACATCCACTTGGCGCCTTCCGCGCCAGGCTTGTCGAGATCGTTTGCGGTGAGGAACAGATATTGCGGACATGTCTCGGCGAAGACCTTCAACCCCTGCCCGCGCGAATCGCGGATGACCTTCGCGCCTTCGGCGGTCGAGACATGGAAGATCATGATGGGCTGGTCGATCAGGGCGGCCATGCCGATCAGCCGGGTGAAGGCTTCCGCCTCCGACACGCGGGCGTGGCTGACGGCGTGATATTTCGGCATCGTGTAGCCGCGCGCGAGCAGGCGCTTCACCATCCAGGCGATGATGCCGTGATTTTCGGCATGGGCGCACAACATCGCGCCGGACTGGCGTGCGGCCAAGAGGATGTCGAGCAACGGCTCGTCATCGACCTTGAGCCGGTCATAGGTCATGAAGATCTTGATCGAGCCATGGCCCTGCTTCACCAACGCCGGAATGTGCTCCTCGACGGTCTCCTTGGTCGCATCCGCAATGATCATGTGAAAGGCGTAGTCGATCACGGCGCCCTTCTTGGCCAGCGCGTGATAATCCTCGACCACCTGCGGCAGCTTCATGCCGACATGCTGGGCGGCGAACGGAATTACCGTGGTCGTGCCGCCGAAAGCGGCAGAGACGGTCGCGCTCTCGAACGTGTCGGCATTCATGATGCCGGCCGCGGACAACTGCTCGATATGCGCATGGCTGTCGACGCCGCCGGGCAGCACCAGCTTGCCGCGCGCATCGATCTCGCGTTTCGCCGCCGGAAGCCCGCGGCCGATTGCTGCGATGGCCTCGCCGGAGATCGCGACATCGGCCTCGAACACGTCGGTCGTGGTGGCGACGCGGCCGCCGCGGATGATCAGGTCGTATGTGGGTTCAGTCATGAGGCACTCCATGATATGCCTGAGCTACGTGATCGCCATCTCAAGGGAAGACCAACATGCCCCGGCCGCGCATTCTCGTCATCAATCCGAATTCCAACCCTGCGGTCACGCAAGGGCTGGAGGAGGCGCTGAAGCCGCTCGGTTTCGAGGGTGGCCCGGAACTGGTCTGCCAGTCGCTGGCCGAGGGTCCGTTCGGCATTGAAAGCCAGGCCGATGTCGACGGCGTTGCGATGCCGCTGCGCCGGCTGGTCGAAGGCGACAACAGCTCGGCTGCGTTTGTCATCGCCTGCTACAGCGATCCCGGGCTTCAGGTCTGCCGCGAAGGCACCGACCGTCCCGTGTTCGGCATCGCTGAGTGCGGCGTGCTGACGGCGCTGGCCCGCGCCGAAACCTTCGGCGTCATCGCGATCGCCCAGCGCTCGATCCCGCGCCACATGCGCTATCTCCGGCAGATGGGATTGACCGATCGCCTCGCCGGCGAGCGGCCGCTCAACATGAGCGTCGCCGAAACCGCCTCGGGCGAAGGCACGCTGGCGAAGATGATCGAAATCGGCCGCGCGCTGCGCGACGAGGACGGCGCCCGCGCCATTGTGATGGGCTGCGCCGGAATGGCGCGCCATCGCCGTCCGCTGGAAGAAGCGCTTGGCATTCCCGTGATCGACCCGACACAGGCGGCCGTCACCATGGCACTGGGTACGGTGCAGTTCTCGGCTCACTAGGCGTCCTTCAGCTCGTTGGCGTCCTGCCGCGCGAGCCATTGCGCGTGGCTCTCGCGCGCAAGCGCAAACGTATCCCGCTGCGTGGTATAGAGATTGCCGAACATGCGGCCGATCGGCCGGTAGGCCTCGAGATCGACATACATGTTGGCCTCGTCGACGAGGCCCTCTCGGGCGTGAACCCTGAGCACCTCGCCGACCAACAGCTCGCGATCGGGCGAGAAATTCAGCACGACATGACGCCGGCATTCCAGCGCAAAGGGTGCCGCGGCCAAGCGCGGAACTTTCACATCGACCGAGGGAAGCGTGGCAAGCCCGGTCGCCGCGACCTCGCTGTCGCCAGAGGGAAAATCGACCGCGCAATCATTCATCGCGGCAGACAGCGCCTCGTCCACCATGTGAACCACGAACTCGCCATCGCGATGGATGTTGCGGGTGGTGTCCTTCGGGCCGTGATCCGGCTTGTGCTGGAGCCCGAGCACGATCAGTGCAGGGCTTTCGGAGAAGACATTGAAGAAGCTGAAGGGCGCGGCATTCACCGCTCCGTTCGCGTCCAGCGTCGTCACCAGCGCGATCGGCCGCGGCACGACCACGCCGCAGAGCAGCTTGTAGCGGTCGCGCGGATCGAGCTCGCGCAAGGAAATGCCGGATGTGCTGTTGCCTGCCATCGGCGTCACTTCTCCGGCGGCGGCACCGCGCCGGTCTGGCTGGTAATCAGGCCGTAATGCTCGATGCGGCGATGCTGGGCAAAATTGAAGATCGTGGTCTTGCCGAACGTCGTGGCGTCGAGGTCGCAGGCGTGAACCAGGACCTCGTCGCCCTCCGTCTTGGCCTCAGCGACGATCTCGCCATCGGGATCGACGATCAGGCTGCCGCCGAACAGCGGATGGCCGTCCTCGACACCCGCCTTGGCCACCGCGACCACCCAGGTCGCGTTCTGATAGGCGCCGGCCTGCACCGAGAGACGGTTGTGGAACAGCCGCTTCTCGATGCCCTCCTCGCTCTTCTCCGCATTCACCGACGGCGTGTTGTAGCCGATCAGAACCATCTCGACGCCCTGCAGGCCCATGACGCGATAGGTCTCGGGCCAGCGCCGGTCGTTGCAGATGGCCATGCCGATGATGCCGCCCAGCTCGCGCCAGACGTTGAAGCCGAGATCGCCCGGCTCGAAATAACGCTTCTCCAGATGCTGGTGCGACCGCTTGGTGTCGTAGTCCACATGGCCCGGCAAATGGACCTTGCGATATTTGCCGACGATCTTGCCGGACTTGTCGGTCAGGATCGCGGTGTTGAAGTGATGCCCGTCCGGCGTCAGCTCGGCGTAGCCGAAGTTCATCGCCATCTGATGCTGCGCCGCACGCTCGAACAGCGGCTTGGTCGCCGCATTCGGCATCTCACGCTCGAACCAGGTATCGAACTCGGCCCGGTCCTCCGCATACCAGCGCGGGAAGAACGTCGTCAGCGCCAGTTCCGGATAGACGATCAGATCGGCGCCTTTTGCTTTCGCCTCATCCATCAGCGCGATCATGCGCTTGACCACGGCCTCGCGGCTGTCGACCTTCTGGATCGGGCCCATCTGGGCGGCGGCAACGGTGACGATACGCATCAGCGAGTTCCTGATTTCCTGGTGAGGCTGGGGATCGTAGCTTGAGGGGCGTGCCGGCGCGCGCAGCATAACGCGGTCTTGCGCCGTTTTTCCAGCCAAGCAGCTTTCATGCCGTCCGCCCCCATTCTGCATCCTGCAAAAGCCGCCAGTTGATCTTGTTGCTGGCGGTGCGCGGCAGCTCATCGACGAAGACGACGGCGCGCGGCGCCTTGTAGCTGGCCATCGCACCACGGGCCCAACCGACGATGTCGTGCGCAGACGTCGTCGCGCGCGCGGCTTCGTCGAGCACCACCAGCGCCTTGACGGTCTCACCGCGGTAGTCGTCGGGGGTCGAGACGATGCAGCATTCCCGGATGGCGCGGTTCTGGTACATCGCCGCTTCCACCTCGGCCGGCCACACCTTGAAGCCGCTGACATTGATCATCCGCTTGAGGCGGTCGACCGCGAAGAAATAGCCTTGGGCATCGCGATAGCCGAGATCGCCCGTGCGCAGGAACCGCTTTCCCGAGAGCTCGATGAAGGACTCGGCGTTGGCCTGCGGCCTGTTCCAGTAGCCTTGCAGCACTTGTGGTCCGTGGACGACGATCTCGCCGACGACATTGTCGTCGAGCTCGATCAAGGTCTCGGGATCGACGACCCTCGCATCGGTCTCGTGCACGGCAATGCCGAGACACTGGCGCTTCGGCGCAGTCATCGGATTGAGATGCGTCGGCGACATCGTCTCGGTCATGCCATAGCCTTCGACGAAATCGAGGCCAAAGCGGCCTTTGAGCCGTTCGGCCACCGCGGTCGGCATTGCCGCAGCACCTCCGGTCAGCACCCTGAGTTTTGCAAAGCACCGGTCGCGGAACCGGACGCTTGCGAGCACGTCGACGATCATTGTCGGCGCCGCGTTCCAGAACGTGACGCCGTAGGTCTCGAACAGATCCGGCAGCAGATCCTTGTCCCAGCGCGCCATCAACAGCAGCGTGGCGCCTGTCACCACAGCGGCATTCATCGAGCCCTGCATGCCCGCGACATGGAACAGGGGCATGAAGCCGGTCATCACATCGTCGCCGTCGAGCCCATACCAGCGTGCCTGCAAGACGGCCGTGAACAGCGCGCTGCGATGCGTATGCATGCAGGCCTTGGGCTTGCCTGTTGTGCCCGAGGTGTAGGGCAGGATCATGAGATCGTCCGGCCCCGCGGTCATTGCGCCGGGCTGCAAACCTTGCGCGATCGCCTGCGACCAGGAACGCCAGCCTAGCGACGACGGTATCTCCGACGGCGCCTCGGTGATGCATGAAGGCAGCGTATAGGGCGTGGCGGCCGGCACTTCGTCGCGATACTGTGCGACGATCGTATGGGAGATGGCTTCGCCCACCAGCGGCGCGAATATTTCGCTCAATTCGCTTCCGATGATCGCGACCCGGGCCCCACTGTCTTCGGCGAGATACGCGATCTCGGCCGTCTTGTTCATCGGATTGACCGGCACGATCACGGCGTCCGCCCGCATCACCGCGTAGTAGGCGATGACATATTGCGGCGAGTTCTGCAGTGCGATCATGACGCGGTCGCCGCGCTTCACGCCGCAAGCGTTCTGCAGGAATCCGGCTAAGGCATCGACCCGCGCGCGTAGCTCGGCATAGCTCAGGCTCGCACCATAAAACACCGTCGCCGGATGCGATGGGCGATCCGTCGCCGCACGCGCCAGCGCGTCGTAAAGCGTCCCCTCCGGCATCGCGAGATGCCAGGGCTCGTCCGCCGGCCAGGCCGGCGAGCGTTGAGGTGTTGCGGGGTCTGCGCTCACCCGTGCTCCTCGTCTGCGATATCGAGGCCGTGGTCGAGCGCATCCAGCAGCCGCTCGGCTTCCTGCTCCGAGATCACCAGCGGCGGTGCCAGGAACAGCGAAGTCTGCTCACCGCTGGTGCCGATCACGGCACCCGCCTCCAACGCCCGCTCTGCGACACGCGAGGCGATCGGGACCTCGGTGGTGTCGGCATGCCAGGCGCGCCAATCCGGGCCGTGCAGCTCCACCGTCCAGTGCAGCCCCTGCCCCGCCACGCGCTGCACGCTCGGATGCTTCTGCGCGATCGCGAGCAGGCGGCGGGTGAACAGCTTTTCGAGCTTCCGGACGTGCTCCAGAATCTTGTCGTCGCTGACGACTTTCAGGTACGCGCTGACGGCAGCCATGCTGATGGGATGGCCGCGCAGCGTGCCGTAATTCTGCCAGCTCGTGCCCTTGAGCCGCTCGACGATATCTTTCGACACCACGACCGCCGCGACTGCCGCCGCACCGCCGCCGAGCGATTTTCCGAGCGTCACGATATCGGGGTGGCTCTCCGCGCCCTGGAAGGCGAACCAGCGGCCTGCGCGGCCAGCGCCGGTGACGACCTCGTCCGCGATCCAGTACGAGCCAGCCTCCCGCGCGCAGCGCGCCACCTCGTCCTGATAGGCACCATCGTAGTAGATGCCACCCTGGGTGTAGTCGATGATGGTCGCCGCCGTGTCCGAGAGCAGCCGCGTGGCATCAGCCAGATATTCGCTGGGCGGGGTGTTGTTGGCCGGCGCGCCGTAGATGGCGCCATCCGGCGCGGGCAGGACCCTCACCGGTGCCATCGGCGCCGGCAGCTTCGAGCCGCCCGCGTGCACCGCGAGGCCGCCGTGCCATTGCGGCTGCACCGTCATGGCACGGGAGAGGCCAGTGATGCCGTGATAGGCGCGCTCGCGCGTCGCCAGCGCAGACCGCTGTGTCAGCGCCTGGCAGAGCGACAGCGCCATATCGTTGGCCTCGCTGCCGCTGATGCAGAAGCGCACCGCGCCGACCCAGTCGTCTTCGCCTTTAAATGCGGTGGCCATCAGATCGTCGGCCGCCTGCTCACGGCCGACCCAGGTCCAGCCTTCGTTCACGACGGGCGTATCGGCCGCGCGGCGGATCGCCTCCACCATCGCCGGGTGACGATGGCCGAGGCCGCCGCCGGTGTTGCTGCCGTCAATCAGCTTGCGGCCATCGGACAGGTGAAAGTAGACGCCCTCGCCGCCGACGACGGCCATCGGCGCGGCTTCGCCCGCGTTCAGCCCGGTTCGCAACAATCTGCTCATCGCAATCCCCTCACTCCGCGGCCGCGGCGCCATAGCCGCCGCCGCCGCACATCTCGATCGTGACGAGATCGTCTTGCTGCAACACCAGGTTCGACTTGCCGTCGATCGCAACGTTTTCGCCCTTCCGCACCAGCGAGATGCGGCAGGCCTTGCCAGCTTCGCCGCCCTGCATGCCGAACGGCGCAATCACCATGCGCTCGATGCAGGTGGTCAGGTGCATCGAAGGCGCGAGGATGCGATAGGTGCGAACGGAGCCGTCACCGCCGCGATGGGCGCCCGCGCCGCCGGACTGCCGGCGAATGGCCTGCTGCTCCAGGCGGATCGCGTAGCTCGCCTCGATCACCTCGACCGGCGTGTTCGACGTATTGGAGAGATGCACGCGCGTCGCCGACATGCCGGCCCGATCATGCCGCGCGCCCTCACCACCGCCGTGAACCTCGTAGAGCATCTTCCACGAGCCGTTCTGCCGCGGCTCGGCAAAAAACAGCACGCCCGCCGTGGTCGCTCCGCCCGCCGACAGACGCTCAGGGATGGTGTCCTGCATCGCGCGAAAAATCGCATCGACGATGCGCATGGACGTCTCGTGGTTGCCGGCGGCCACGGACGCCATCCAGCCCGGCTCCAGGATCGAGCCCGGGCGCGTGATGATGGTCAAAGGCCGGAGCGCGCCCGCGTTCTGGTGCATGTCGCGCCCGCTCATGATGCGTGCGGCATAGGCGACAGCTGAGCGTGCCATGAACGGCGTCGTGTTGCAGAAATTGGAGACGCGATCGCAGCTTCCGGAGAGGTCGAAGGTCGCCTCGTCGCCGCGAATGGTGATTTTCACATGGATGCGCGCAGGTGCATTGTTGACGCTGCCGTCGTCGAGATAATCCTCGCCCTCGTAGACGCCATCAGGCAGGTCGCGGAGCGCCTCCCGCATCTCGATTTCGGAGAGATCGTGCAGCCGCGACTGCGTCGCCGTGAACACCGCCTTGCCGTGCTCGCGGCAAAGCTCGACGATGCGCTTCTCGCCGGCCTTGGTCGCGGCTATCTGGGCGAGCAGATCGCCCTCGCAGGACTCGGGATCGCGGACGTTGGCCTTGAGCAGCTGTACGATCGGCGTGTTGACGCCGGCTGACGTGGCGATCAGCACCGGCGGAATCCGCATCGCCTCCTGGAAAGTGTCGATCGCCTTGGCAAAATAGCTGCCCGGCCAGGTGCCGCCGATGTCGGGCCAGTGCGCGAGGCTCACCGCAAACGCCACGATCTCGCCGTCGACGAAGACGGGACGCACGACCTTGACGTCGTTGAGGTGATTGCCTCCAAGCGCGCCGACATTATAGATCACGACGTCACCGTCGTTCAGGCTGTCGCGCGGCATCACCTTCAGCAACTCGGGGATGGTGTAGGCCATCGCGCCGAGATGGATCGGGATGTCGCGGCCCTGCCCGACCAGGCCGCCGCGGCCATCCGTGATCGCGGATGACAGGTCGCCGGCCTCGCGCAGCAGCGGCGAGCGCGCCGAGCGCGTCATCACCAGGCTCATTTCCTCGGCCGCGGCCGAGAGCCCGTGCCTGATAACCTCGACAACGAACGGATCGAGCTTCATGCCGTCCTCCGCGTCAGGAACAGATTGCCTGATACATCGGGTTTAGCTTGCCAGCCCGGCGGGACCACCACCGTTGACCACGCGTCCTCGATGATCGCGGGGCCGCTGACGACATCGGTCAATTTGGCGCGATCAATGATGGCGGTTGGGATATCGTGGAGGCCGTCGAATGAGCAGGCGCGCTTGCCTGACGACACCGCCCTCACCGCAGTCGCCGGCCGGCTCACCACCGTCGTCGACGGGCGCCGCGCTTGCACGCGCACGGATTCGATGACGCAGGGCTCGCTGGTCGCATAGCCGAACAGTTCGTGATGCCGCGCCAGAAAGTCCTTCTTCAGCTTGGTCACGTCGAGCGGCAACGTGAAGGGCACCGGAATGGCGTCATTCTGCGCCGCGTAGCGCATCAGCGCCACAAGCTCGACCTGGATCTCGGCCCTCGCAACGCCGTTGGCGATCAGCGGCGCCGAAGCATCGTCCATCAGCGTCCCGATCCGCTCCGACACGCGCGCGAGATCGATGCCATCTAGGGCGGCGCGTAGCGTCTGCTGCTGGAGAAAGCTGAAATCAGCGGTGAGACAGCCCAGCGCCGAAAAGGCGCTGGATGCGCTCGGCACCACGACCTCTGCAATCCCGTAGAGATCGGCAAGGCCTGCGGCATGCATCGGGCCGCCGCCGCCGAAGGCGAGCAGCGTGCAGTCGCGTCCGTCGATGCCGCGTTCGACCGTGACGCGGCGAAGCGCGCGGGCCATGGTCGCGTTGGCGACCTTGATGATGCCGAGCGCGGTTTCGGTCAGGCTCAGCCCCAAGGCGCGCGCAATCGGCTCGATGACGCGTTCCGCTGCCTTGATGTCGATGCCGATGCGGTCGCCAAGCTTGGTCTCGGGATTGAGATAGCCGAGCACGGCGTTGGCGTCGGTAATGGTCGGCTCGGTGCCGCCGCGGCCGTAGCAGGCCGGCCCCGGCTCGGAGCCGGCGCTCTCCGGCCCGACCGTCAGGCCGCCGGGACCGTTTCGCACGATCGATCCGCCGCCGGCCCCGATGGAATGGACCGCAAGCATCGGCTGACGCAGCGGCTTGTCGCCTAGCATGCGGCCGTCGGTCATCTCGGCCTGGCCGTCGACGATCAGGCAGACGTCCGTCGTGGTGCCACCCATGTCGAAGGTGAGCATGCGCGATGTACCGAGCTGGCGCGCGATGCTGACCGATGCGGAGACGCCGGCCGCCGGCCCCGACATCGCCATCACCAGCGGCCGCCGCTTCACGGCTGAGATCGGGACCATGGCTCCGGCCGAATGAAACACCTGCAAGCCGGCGCCGATCGGCAACCGCTGCTCCAGCTCGCTGAGATACTCCACCGCGATCGGCATCGCGGCCGCGTTGAACACAGTCGCCGACGTCCGTTCGTATTCGCGCGCCTCGGGATTGACCTCGTGCGACAGCGAGACGTGGGCGACGACGCCCTTGAGCCGTTCGCCGAGCATCTTTTCGTGGACGGGATTGGCATACGCGTGAAGCAGCGCCACGGCGACGCTCTGCACGCCGGTCTGCTTCAGCCAGGCCACCAGGCGCTCGATCTCGGTCTCATCCAGCGCCTTCAGCACCCGGCCTTCGTGATCGAGGCGCTCGGCGAGCCCAAAGCATCGTTCGGGCGGCACCAAAGGCGGTGATTTCGGCGGAATGTCGAGACGATAGAGATCGCGGCGGCGATAGCGCGCGATCTCGAGCACATCGGCGAACCCTTCGGTCGCGACCAGCGCGACCTTCGGCAGCCGGTTCTCGACGATGGCGTTGGTGACGCGCGTTGTGCCGTGCACGAAGCGCTTGACCTCGCTCTTGCGCAGGCCCACCGCCTCGATCGCTTCCAGCATCGCCTGAACCGGCGCGTCGGGGCGCGACGGCACCTTTGCGATCCGCGCCTCCGCGGAGTCGCGCCTGATGGCGATGATGTCGGTGAAGGTGCCGCCGATATCGGTGCCGACTTCCCAGTGATTTTCGGAGGAACTCATGTGCGGGGTCAGTTACGGATGACGTCCGAACCGGACGCCGGGTGCTTGCCGTCCATCGCAACGTCCAATGCCAAACCGAGAGCGCTCATCATCATCCCCTGTCATGCCACCGCCTGCGAGCGTGCGACAGAGCGATGGGCTCGGGATAGGGCCAGAGTTGTCGCAAACCACTAGACCAGCGCAGGACCGGCATCACGCGGTGCAACACCGGCTGCACGTTTTGGTGCAGCCATGCCCGCGCAGAGAGCACACGAACGCCAACCGTTCCGCGCGACAAACGTGCAGTGCACCACGGATTTCTCCGTGCAAATCGTGACGCCCGCTGCACTGCAATCGGAGCACTCAAAAACGTCTGTCTAATTTCCAGGCGGTTGAACGGCGATGCGGGATAGTCGCATGCCTACGAGCTATGCACGACGGTCGGCTCAGCTTCTCTTTATTGTACGAACAGTAAGGGAGGATATTGGCGGGTCCGATGATGCACTGCGGCAGCCGCTGCCGATACAAGCCGCGATTCTCGCAAGCAGCGGCGAGGCATCTTCGACCCGCAGCCGCCCGTAGCCGAACACCAGGCCCTGCCGCGTCGGCTGCTCCAGAAAGTTTTGCGAGAGCGGCTGGACGTGGATGCTGGCCTGCTTCAGGACCGCGGCCGCCTCGCGGTCGCTCATGCGTGCCTGCATTGCTTCAGTGAACAGCGCCACCAGATGCAATCCGGTGACGGCGGAGGATACGGTGAGATCGTCAGGCATCAGCGCTGTGATCGCATCGATCAGTGCCTTCCGGCGTGCGGCGTAGATCCGCCGCATCCCGCGCAGATGCCGCAGCAGGTGCCCTTCCCGCATGAACTCGGCCAGCGCGAGCTGACCGATGCCGGAGGTGTGCACATCGATACGCGCGCGGCCCCTGGAAAAGCCTTCGATGAAATGCCTGTTGGCGACGATGTAGCCAAGCCGCAAATTCGGCATCATGATCTTCGAGAAGGTGCCGAAATAGATCACCCGCCCCTCGCGATCGAGCGAGCGCAACGAGGCGATCATGCTGTCCTGGTGCCTGAACTCCGAATTGTAATCGTCCTCAATCACCCAGACGTCGTTCTTGTTGGCCCAATCGAGCAGCTCGAGCCGCCGCTCCAGCCCCATGCTGACGCCGAGCGGATATTGATGCGACGGCGTGACCACGATCAGCTTCGCGCCCGGCGCGCGCCGGATCCCTTCTGAGACGACGAGGCCCTTGTCATCGACCGGAATGGGAACGAGCTTCGCGCCAGCGGCCGTCAGCGCCCACCGGGCCTCGACGAAGCCGGGCTCCTCGACCCAGACCTCGTCGCCGGGATCGAGGATCATCCGGCTGCAGAAATCAAGCGCGCCCGATGTGCCCGAGGTGACGACGACCTCTTCCGGCGAGCAAACGAGCCCGCGCACCGAGCCGAGGAAATTCGCGATCTCGCTCCGCAAGCGCGGATGGCCTTCCGAGGGAAGATCGAGACACTCCTGCTCCCTTGGATTTTGCCAGGACTGGCGCAGCAGGCGCGACCAGTCCTTGAATGGGAAGGTCGAGATATCAGGCGCGCCCGGGCTGAATTCCGACGGCCAGTTGGTCTCGTAGTCGAAGGCAAGCAGCGAGCGCCAGCGCTCCGACATGTGGGCGGGCTTGGCCGTAGACGAGGTCGCGGACGCAGGCTCGGCATGTGGGGTCGCCACGGACGCCACCATGACACTTCCGCGCGGCATCGATTCAAGATAGCCCTCGGCGTAGAGCAGATCCCAGGCGGTCAACACCACCGTGCGCGAGCAGCCCAATTCGCGCGCGATCTCGCGGGATCCCAAAAATTGCGTTCCAGCCGGAAAGACGCCGCGCAAAATGCCGTCGCGGATGTGCGCCGCGATCTGCAGATGCAGCGGCACCGCCGAATTCCGGTCGATATGCATCCCGGCAAGGGACACGCGCTTGCTCGGGTGACGGCTGTTGTCCATGTCTCGCCCGTCAGGCAACGCAGGTCCTATCCACCGTCATTCCGGGGCGCGCCGCTTGGCGCGAGCCCGGAATCCATTTTCCCTCTTTACGCGCGGCGCGATGGATTCCGGGTTCGCGCTTCGCGCGCCCCGGAATGACAACGCGACTTTTCTTTACGCGCTCGCCTGCGTCACGAACTTCGTGTTGAGATAACCCTCGATCGCCTCGAGGCCGCCTTCGGAGCCGTAACCGGAATCCTTGATGCCGCCGAACGGCACTTCCGGCAGCGCGAGGCCATGGTGGTTGATCGAGACCATGCCGCTCTCGATATCGGAGCCGATCGCCTGCATCGTCTTGGTCGAGGTCGTATAGGCATAGGCCGCAAGGCCGTACGGCAGGCGGTTCGCCTCGGCCACCACCTCGTCATAGCTGCGGAACGAGGTGATCGGGGCAAGCGGTCCGAACGGCTCCTCGTTCATAATGCGGGCATCGCGCGGCACGTCGGTGATGACAGTCGGCTCGAAGAAGAAGCCTTCGTTGCCGATGCGCTTGCCGCCGGCCTGCACCTTGGCCCCGCGCTGCACAGCGTCGGAGACCAGACCCTCCATCGCGTCGACGCGTCGCGGGTTCGCCAGCGGACCCATGCGGGTGTCCTTGTCGAGGCCGTTGCCGACCTCCAGGCTCTTGGCGGCGGCGACGAACTTGTCGACGAAGGGCTGATACACGCTCTCATGCACCAGGAAGCGCGTCGGCGAGACGCAGACCTGGCCGGCATTGCGGAACTTGTTGGCCGAGAGAATCTTGGCGGCGTTGTCGAGGTCCGCGTCCGCGAACACGATTGCCGGCGCGTGGCCGCCGAGCTCCATGGTGACACGCTTCATGTGCAGGCCGGCGAGTGCGGCCAGATGCTTGCCGACCGCGGTCGAGCCCGTAAAACTGATCTTGCGGATGATCGGGTGCGGAATGAGATATTCCGACACTTCCGACGGCACGCCGAACACCAGCTGGACGACGCCGGCCGGAATGCCCGCGTCGGCATAGGCGCGCACCAGCTCCATGCAGCTTGCCGGGGTTTCTTCCGGGCCCTTGACGATGATCGAGCAGCCGGCGGCAAGCGCGGCCGAGATCTTGCGGACCGCCTGGTTGATCGGGAAATTCCAGGGCGTGAATGCGGCGACCGGGCCGACCGGCTCCTTGGTCACGAGCTGGGAGACGTTGCCCATCCGCGGCGGCACGATGCGGCCATAGGCGCGGCGGGCTTCCTCGGAGAACCAGTCGATCAGGTCGCCGGCGAGCATGGTCTCGCCCTGGGCTTCCACGACCGGCTTGCCCTGCTCCATGGTCATCACGGGTGCGATCTCGGCGGCGCGCGAGCGGATGATGTCGGCGGCCTTGCGCATCAGCTTGTAGCGGTCGAACGGCGAGGTCTTGCGCCAGATCTCGAAGCCGGCCTTGGCGGCCTCCAGCGCGCGGTCGAGGTCCTGGCGCGAGGCGTGAGGGGTCTTGCCGATCGGCTGGCCGGTGGCGGGGTTGAGGATGTCCTCCGACTTGCCGGAAGTGCCGTCGGTCCACTCGCCGGCGATGAACATCTGAACTTTCGGGTACATCCCTGGTGTCTCCTGCATGATTTCGGCGGCGATCAGCATTGGCGCCCGGCCGCCTCATAAGTGAGCGCAGAGCTACACCGAAAGGCGGCCGGCGAAAAGAGATCAATGATGCCGCAGCAGCGCGAGGATGGTATGCGCAACAGACGACATGGCGTCGTCCCGATGCGGTTATTTTTCCGTCACACCAGGCTCGACTTGCCGCGGCTGAGCACCTCGCCCGCACCCTTGTCGCCGACGATCCTGCCCTGCTCGTACACCACGCGGCCCCGCGCGATGGTGGTGACAGGCCAGCCGGTGACGTCAAAGCCCTCCCACGGCGTATAGTCCGCGCCGTGGTGCAGGTCGGCCTGCTGAATCGTCTTTGTCAGCTTCGGATCCCACAGCGCGATATCGGCATCGAAGCCGACGCCGATCGAGCCCTTGCGCGGATAGAGCCCGTAGATCCGCGCATGATTGGTCGCGGTCAGCTCGACGAATTTCTGCAAGCTGATACGCCCCTTCGACACGCCCTCCGAGAACAGGATCGGCAGCCGGGTCTCGACGCCGGGGATGCCGTTCGGCACCCAGCGGAACGAGGTGCGGGAATTCGGCGTCAGCTTACCCTTGGGGTCGTCGTAGCGGAACGGGCAGTGATCGGACGAGAAGGTCTGGAACACGCCGGTGGTGATGCCTTCCCAGATCGCCTGCTGGCTTTCGGCATCGCGCGGCGGCGGCGAGCAGACATACTTTGCGCCTGACATGTCCATGTTCAGGCCTTTCATGTCGTCGGCCGTCAGCGTGATGTATTGCGGGCAGGTCTCGGCATGCACCGGCAGTCCGCGCTGCTGGGCCCAGCGCACCTGCTCCATCGCCTCGCGCCCGGAGACGTGCACGATCATGATGGGGACGCCGATCACCTCGGCATGGCTGATGGCGCGATGCGTCGCCTCGCGCTCGACGGCCTGCGGCCGCGAGGTGCCGTGATAATAGGGCGCGATATGGCCCTCGCGTTCGAGCTTCGCGGTGAGGAAGCGGATCGCGTCGTAACCCTCGCAATGGACCATGACCAGCGCCTCCTCGCGGCGCGCGACGTCGAACACTTCCAGCAGCTGCTTGTCGCTGAGCACGAGGTCGTCATAAGTCATGAACACCTTGAACGAGGTGTAGCCATCCTTGACGAGAGCCGGCAGCTCCTGCCCGAGTACGACTGCGGTGGGGTCGGAGATGATGAGGTGGAAGGCGGTATCGATGTAGCATTCGCCCTCGGCGAGCTTGCGGTAGTTCTCGACGCAGGTGCGCAGCGACGTCCCCTTCTCCTGGAGCGCGAAGGGCAGCACCATGGTGTTGCCGCCGGCCGCCGCCGCGCGCGTTGCCGAAGCAAAATCGTCGGCCATCACGACGTCGGGTCCGGAGGCCTGGGAGATGTGGACGTGGCTGTCGATCCCGCCCGGCAGCGCCAGCAGACCCGTCGCGTCGATCTCGCGCGCCGCACCTTCAATGCGGTCGGCGATGCTGACGATGCGCCCGTCGCGAATGCCGATATCGGCGCGAAACTCGTCGCTGGCCGTCACGATGGTGCCGCCGCGAATGGCGAGATCGAGCTGCGTCACAGGTGTCTCCGTCACTTGATGATCGCTGATGTCTGGAAGATCCGGCCCCACGCCGCAAGGGCCGCGATGTCGCCACCGGCGAGCTCGAGCGTCCGCCACAGCGTGACCGCGACCGAGTCCAGCACGGCGATGCCCAACTCCCGTTCGAGTGCGGCAGCCAGCGCGGCGCCGTCGAGATTGGTGCAGAGAATGACGACGGCATCGGCACCGTCCGCCGCGACCGCGCGGATCATGTCGGCGATCGTCGCGGGCGTGACCTCACCGAAGGAAAAATTATCGCGCAGGCCGAGATGCCGCTCGGCGTGAGGGGCGATCCCCTCCTCGGCCCAGCCATCGCCGATCCGCCGTTGCACGTCGTCCGTATAGGGTGAGACCAGGCCGACACGTCCGGCGCCGAGCGCGCGGACCGCGTCGATGCAGGCGAGCGTGGAGGTCGTCGCCGGGACATGGGTCCGCGCCGCGATCGCTTCGCACAGGCTCCGATCGCGGTCGATACCGAGCCAGCTTGCCGATGTGCCGTTCCAGGCAATGGCATCGACCTTGGCGTCCGCCAACAGATCCGCCACCGGCAGCATCACCGAGGCATCGAACTGGTTCAGCGCCGCGGCATCGAGCGCGATCTCGGTAACGCGGAAGCGCGAAAAATGAGCGGTGACGCCGGCCACGCCATGCAGCATGGAATTGGTGACGGGCTCCAGCACCGAGTTTGACGACGGGGTCATCATGCCGAGGCGCTTGCGCTGAATTGACATCGATCACGATCGCCCCATTGAGAGAGCGCACCGCTGCGCCCCCTCGGACGATCATCCGCGCCTGCCATCGCCCGCGCAACCCGCAATTTGCATGGCGCATATGATTTGCTCGATACGCAGCTCAAGCCGCGAACGTCGACCGCAAGCGCCGCCAGCCGATCACGATGCCGGTGACGGAAAATGCCAGCCCGAGCAAGCAGAGCCCGACGACCATGATATCGCGCAGACGCGGATGCGCCATGAGAACGGGAAAATCGAGCGTGTGAAGCGCGCCATAGAACCAGCGATAGGCCCGCCGCGAGGCATCCAGTCTTTGCAGCACGCGGCCGTCGGCACCGTCGATGTCGAACCAGAGGTCGCCGCATCGGGAGCGATAGACGGGCGCTCCGGGGACAGCCGAGTGCGCGGGATAGTCGTCATTGTCGGCAAGAACGGACGGGGCGCCACAGTCCGGCGCAAGGCGCGTCGTCAGGTCATGGACATCCTTCTCGCCGAGGAATGCCACCGGCCCGCTGCGGCTCGCCTCCGCCGTTTTGGTCAAGGTCTGACTGGCGAGGCCGATCCGGTCGCGCCGGTAGACGACACCGCTGACGGCGAACCATTCGACTTCGCGAGCCGACGGCTGACCGACCGGAGAGGCCGTCGTCCAGTCAGGCGTGGCATACACCACGCCCGCTTCGGTCGGGGTCAGCTCCCCACGCGAGAACAGCCGGCCGTGATCCATCGAGAGCCAGCCACTGAAACTCCAGGTCAGCACGAAAACGGTCGCGACGAGACCAATGATGTGATGCAGTGCGTGCCACCCGCGATAAGGCGACGAGACCCGACGCCCTCGAATCCTGATCCTGGTAATTCCGAGCACCGCGCCGAGCGTCGCGGCGATAAAAGCCACCAGCGACAATGTCGAGACCACCTGATCCCAAAGGGACCAGTTGCTCCTCAGGACCGTCGGATAGATCCAGTGCAGGACGCTGCCGGCCCAATTCCACCCGCGCTCGCTGCGGGTCGTATCCAGCACGACTTCGCCGGTGCGCGAGGAGACATAGGCCTCGGTTCCGGCCGCATCGCCAAGAGCGACGCGCAACAGAGGCCGGTGTCGATCAAAGCCGTTGGGTACGCTCCATTGATCATAATCCGCGCCCGAAATCATCGCCGCCCGCGCGGCATCGAGCCCGCGTTGCCGGGCATGATCCCGCGCGATACCGACCGCGACGTCGGCGGACGTCACCGATGCATCCCGTCCGTCGGAGGCATGGACCGCGCCCACACGCGACCGGTCCGACACGACATAGACCGGCCCGTCGCTCCGCTGGACCAGGCGAACGCGCGTGGCGTCCGCGATCTCGCTCGCGGCGACGGCATCCGCGACCGTAATCCTCACCTCTCCGCGATCAACCGGCGTAAGTCCGGAAAAGCGCTCCGCCTCCGTCAATGACGGAAACGGGACAAAGTGCATCACGATTCCGCTCGCGAACCACATCGCGAACAGCAGGCAGAACGCGATCCCGAGCCAGCGATGTAGCAGCACGATCGCGTTCATCATGTGGTCAGCGCCCTACCATTTGAACGCGGCCGAGAGCTCATAGGTCCTGGGCGCACCGAGCAGGATCTGGTCGGGATAGAACGGATCGCCCCAGATCGCGTAGCGCTTGTCGGTGATGTTGCGCACGCGGAAGCCCAGACGGGCCTGGTCGACCGCGTTGAACACCGTCTTCGGGATGTCGACGAAGGCGTAGACGTCGGCGACGGTGTAGGCCTTCATCGTCACGACGTTGGCATCGGTGTTGTAGCGGTCGCCGACATAGCGGCCCGTGATGCCGAGCTCCACCGGCCAGGGCGTGAAGAACCGGTACGACGCACCGGCATTGGCCACGACACGCGGCACGTTCGGCGGCGTGTTGCCGGAGAACGAACCACCGGCAAAATTGTAGTCGGCATAGCGTGCATCGACATAAGCGATGTTGCCCCAGAGCCGCAGGGGATCGATCGGGCGTACGGCCGCGGCGAGCTCGACGCCCTTCGACTCCTGCCGGCCTGCGATGTTGAGCTGCATGCCGCCGGCCGCTGCATAGACGTTCTTGCGCAGGATGTCGTAGGCCGAGAACGACCACTCCGCCCTGTTGTCCCAGAACAGGTGCTTGACGCCGGTCTCATAGGTGCGCGCGGTGGTCAGGTCGAGCGGCTGGGTCGGGCCGAGCAGGAAGATGTTGTTGGCCGAGATATCGGCGCCGGTCGCATACTGGCTGAAGAAGGTCAGGCCCGGAACGGCCTCCCAAGTGTAGCCGATACGCCCCGTCGTCGGGACCCAGGACGTCGAGAACGGGAAGTTCGCCTTTTCCAGCCCGGCGGAGTCGGTCGAGTTGCGGTCAAGCCCGATATGCTCGACGCGCAGGCCGCCGACCAGCGCGAAGGTTCGCGTGAGCTTCAGCCGGTCCTCGAACGACAGCGCTTCGTTGTCGATGCGCGCGGTCTGTTGCTGCGTCGTGAGCAGGCCGTAAAGGCCACGGTCGGGATTGACGAGCGAGACGTAATCGTCCGGGAAGTTGGCCGCGCCTGGCCTGACGAAATCGAGATAGCTGGACGAAAGTGTCGTGACCAGGCGGTTGTCGAAGCCTGCGATATTAGCGTCCCAAATCAGGTCGGTAATGTTGCCGACAAGGCGTTGGCTATGTGCAACATAGAAGCGCTCGCGATCGACCATGTTCGAGTTGGGCAGGCCCGTACTGGCATTGAAAGCCTCGATCTCGTTGTTGAACCAGGTACGCTCCGCGCCATAGGCATAGGCTTGGCTTTTCAGCGTCAGGTCAGGCGCCAGCTTCAGTTCGAAGCCGCCGCGCAGCCACACCTCTTGTGCCACGTTGCGGTTGTCGAGAACGTTGTAATTGGTGTTGAAGGTACGATCGTCGATCGTGATCGCACCGAGCTTCGTTTTGTTGAAGTTCGAGACGTAATTGCCCGAAACAATGCCGCTCGTCGCATGCGAGCCGCTGAAGGCGATCGGTACCAGCGGTGCGCCCCAATAGGCCTTCGAGCGATCTTCCCGGTACTCGATCGCGCCCCAGATCTTGAGGCTGTCGGAGATGCGGTAATTGAGCTGGCCAGACACATCCAACGTCTTGGTATTGGTGTCGTCGGCAAAGCCATTGAGCGAGGCGCGGCTGATGTCGAAGCGGTAGTCGAGCCCCTGCACGTTAGTGCTGCCGCCCGAGCCGTAATGGACGCCGAACGAGTTGAGCGAATCCCAGGAAAAGTCAGCTTCATTCCGGATCGGCCCGGTGTGTGGCTGCTTCGTGATCAAGTTGATTGCGCCACCGGCGGCACCTTCGCCCGACATCAGCGAGGCCGGACCTTTCAAAAATTCCACGGCTGCGAGATTGGCCGTATCCGTGATCCGCGAGGTCATGTTCTGCGGACCGATCTTGATGCCGTTGTAGAGCATGTTGATCTGGCTGTTGGTGAAGCCACGCATGGAGAAAGCCGCGGGCTCGGCCGGATTGTCGCCGGAGGTGACACCGACCGCGCCCTGCGCAACCTCCGACACGGTGCGATAGCCCTGCTCCCGCATGGTCGCGGCCGAGATGACTTCGACGGTCGCGGGTGTCTCCTGCACGGTCAGGCCGAGGCGCGAGGCGCTCTCGGCAACCACATTGGTGTTGAGCGGCGTCTGCGCCGCCGCGGTCGGCACGACGGGCTTGGCCGCGGCCGATGCGGCCGCTGGCCTGCGCGATGCTGCGCGGCGTGGGCTCTGCGCGTCCCGGGCCGCCGGCTTTGCCGGTTTGCGGGATTGGGCGGGCGACACCTCGACCGGCGGCAGCGGCTCGCGGGCCTGCTGCGCCACGGCGGCAGGCAGATCGAGGGTGGCAAATGACGTAAGCGCGGCGGAAGCGAGCAGGAAGCAACGCGGTCGTACAAGACGAATGGAAGACACAGTTCGGGACCTCGGTGTGACGTCAGTGGCACGTCACCGCGAACCAAGGTCCCATCTTCCGGCTTATGAGCCTTCCGATGAAGCCGAATGTCTGTACTCCCCGACCGACATCTTCGCGTGTGACCACGGCTGACGGCAGGTCTCCTGGCTCGCGGGTCAGTACCTTGCATCGCCTTCCCGGGACCGAGATACCCAGTGGCTCGTGACGCAAGATTCGCCGCTTACAGTTGCGGGGGCAGCCGCGGCATTGGGGACAAAATCCCCGCACCGCATTCCCTTTTCATCCCCACTCGGGGAAACCGTCAAAGCCATCTAGGATTACCGACAAGACAGAGTCAATGTGCCGGTGCGACGTTATTACCACAGCGACCAACTTCCCTGGAGATAGGCATGGAAGGCGAGACCTTCCTCTGGCTGATACGGCATGCGCCCGTCGACGGCGCCAAAGGGACGATCCACGCAGCCGACGCGCCCGCCGATCTCGGCGATCGCGTGCAGCTGGAGGCGTTGCGGCAGAGGCTTCCGCCAGATGCTGCGAGCTTGGCGAGCCCGGCGCGACGTACGGTTGAGACGGCGCGCGCGCTGGGACTCGAACCCGCGTTGGTGCCCGAATTCAGTGAGCAGGATTTTGGCGACTGGACCGGCCTGCGGCATGACGAGCTCGCGGCGACCGGCGGCGAGGCCTATGCGCAGTTCTGGAGCAATCCGGCGCGCGGCCGGCCGCCGGGCGGCGAAAGTTTTGAGGATCAGGTCGCGCGCGTCCGGCTGGGTCTCGCGCAAATCGGCGCCGGCTCAGCAACGCTCGTCGTGCACTCCGGCACGATCCGCGCCGCACTCTGCATTGCTCTGGATCTGACACCACAAGCGGCCCTGCGCTTCGTGATCGATCCGTTGTCACTGACCCGGATCGACCGGCTCGCCACCGGCTGGCGCGTCGTCGCGGTCAATCAGCGCGCGGCTTGAGCTGGATCAGGCCGGGCGATCCGGCACGTTGGCCTGCGCGAAGGTCGCCATGCCGTTGTGAAGGCTGCACGCGAGCCGCACCAGCGGCAGCGCGATGGCGGCACCCGATCCTTCGCCGAGCCTGAGATCGAGGCTGATCAACGGCTGCACGTTCAGCGCGCGCAGCACCAGCCGATGCCCCTGCTCCGCCGATTGATGCGACGGCAGCAGGAATGGCTGGCACGACGGGTTCAGCCGCACCGCCGCCAACGCGGCCACGGATACGATGAAGCCATCGATCAACACGGGAATGCGGGCTTGTGCAGCCGCAATGATGGCGCCGCAGATCGCCGAGATTTCGAGGCCGCCGACGGCGCACAGGATCTTTTCCGGCGAAGCACCTGCAACGCCATGCCGCACGATCGCAGCGTCGATCACGCGCGCCTTGTGCGCACGGCCGGCCGCATCGACGCCGGTACCGCTGCCCGCGATCTCCTCGGCACTGATGCCAAGCAGGCTCGCCGCAATCGCCGCCGACGTCGTGGTATTGCCGATGCCCATCTCGCCGAAGATCAGGAGATCGGGCCTGCCGGCGTCTGCGCGCGCGACTGCGCGCTGACCGGCTTCGAAGGCGAATGCCAGCTCCGTGGGGGTGAGCGCGGCTTCCACGCTGAAGTCGCGCGTGCCGCTGCGCGGCTTGTCGGTGACGATTCCTGCCATCTCCTCCTGTGCCAGCGTACCGGCGTCGACGACCTCAAGGTTTGAGCCAAGCTCACGCGCCAGCACCGAGATCGCGGCACCGCCCGAGGCAAAATTCGCCATCATCGCGATGGTCACTCCTTGCGGATAGGCCGACACGCCCTGCGCGACGATGCCGTGATCGCCGGCGAAGACGATGATCGGCACCCGCGCGGCACGCGGCTGCTCGGTCGCCTGCAGGCCCGCAAGCTCGACCGCAAGCTGCTCCAGCCGGCCGAGCGCGCCAGCCGGCTTCGTCAGTTGCGCCTGACGCGCGAGCGCCGCCTCGCGATGGACAGCGGAGACATCGGGGCATTTCCGGGTGACCCATTCAGGGAGCATGCTGCCTCGCTTACGGCCTGCGCTTGAGAATGTAGCTGTCCATGATCCAGCCGTGCCGCTCGCGCGCATCCTGTCGCGCGGCGATGATGTGCGGGCCGATCTCGGCCAGAACGCCCGACATGACGATCTGATCGGGCATGCCGAGATAAGCGCCCCACCAGATGTGCAGCCCCGCAGGATCGAGCGACTGGAACGCCGTGCCGCCGTCGAGCATCACCACCACGGTATCGACGCCTTGCGGCCAGCCGCCCTCGCGCAAGCGGCGCCCCGTCGTGACGAGGAAGGGTTCGCCGATGTCGTTGAGCGGCAGCGCATGCGCCGCGCACAGCGCCTGGATCGAGGTGATGCCGGGCACAACTTCGATATCAGGCAAGGGATCGAGCCGCCGCGCAATGCGCAGCGAGGAATCGTAGAGCGAAGGATCGCCCCAGATCAGCAGCGCGACCTTGCCATCATCACCGAGATGGCTGGCGATCGTCTGCGACCAGGCCGCGGCCACGGCCTCGTGCCAATCGTCCACGCCCTTGTGATAATCCGCTTCACCGGCATCGCGCACGGGAAGATCGAACTCGGCAATGCGCGTCGTTTGATTGGTGAGCACATCCGCGCAGATCGTCCGCCTGAGATCTGCGAGATCGGACTTCGCCGTCCCCTTGCGCGGGATCAGGATGAGATCGGCCGCGTTGATGGCTTGAACGGCGGCGCGCGTGAGCTGCTCGGGATCGCCGCAACCGATGCCTATCAGGGAGAGCGTGAGCATCGTGAGTGCGAAGGGCGGCCATCACGGCCGCCCGTTCGCTTGTCTCTCTCAAGCCGCGTTATGCAAACGCGGGGTAACGAGGCCGGGCGCGGTGACGCCGCGCAGCGACTTCGCCAGCGCCAGCACACCGAGGTCGGCCAGCGGCTCGATCACGATGACGAGCGCGTAGGAGGCCGCGAAGGTCGCGATGTTGACGAGGTTGGTCGCACCGAAGCCCGAGCCATAGAGCGCCCAGAACGCGACCCAGGCGATGACGCCGGCCTGATACGTGGTCGAAAGCGCCAGCGCCTGGCGATACCTGAGATCGACATAGGCGGTGTTGCGGGCAATGATCCGCGCGGCGATCGCCTGGATCCCGAACAGCGGCACCAGCAGCGTGGTGACGTTCATGCCGAATTGCGGCAGATCGGGCGGCTCGAAGAAGATGCCCTGGAACAACAGTCCGAACGCAAGGCCGAAGGCCGCGGGCGCTGCCCCAAACAGCAGGAACAGGGTCGAGCCGAGGATGAAGTGCACCTCGGAGACGCCGACCGGGAAGTGCGGCAGGATCTCGAAGAAGACGAACACGAGGCCCGTGGTGGCGAGCGTCCGCGCCGCGAACGACGTGATGCCCTGCTCGCGCACGGTCTCGACCGCGAGCTTCAGCGCAACGCCGCCGACGGCGATGCCGGTTGCGTAACTCAACACGAGCTTGGCGCCCGATACGACTCCGGGTTCGATATGCATGGTTCAGTTCCTTCCTGCCGTCACACCCGACGGCCTTGGCCACAAGACATGCACGGCCGGTCTCCTGGCTCGCGGTTCACTGGGGTTCTCCGGCCTTCCCGGGCCTTGCGGCCCAGTGGCTGATCGGAGTCCCTCACCGCTTACAGTCGCGGGGGCGGCTGGGGTTTTGGGCGGCGCAACTGTCCGCCCACCCCCATTCCCGATTATGCTCCGGCGGTTTGCGCCGCCTCGAGCACCATGCATCTCCTGTGTGCCCCTTTCGCCAGCCGGGCGTCAAGGGGCGAAGGGCGGCCGGGACGGTCATGACGGATAATCCCCGGCCAGTGCGCCGAACAGGATCACGGCGGCCGTCGAGGCAGCGCCGCCCCGCGCAAGTTGCTCGGCCAGCTCGGCAATGGTGGTGCGGACCAGCCGCTCGTCGGGACGACCGAGGGATTCGGCGAACAGCGCCGGGGTATCAGGCGCGAGGCCGTGCTCGATCAATTTTGCGACAAGCGCCGGAAAGGTGCGCCGGCCCATATAGACCACGGTGGTCGCTTCGGGATCAGCCAGCGCCGCCCAGTTCAAATTCTGCGGCAGCTCGCCGGTGACATCGGCCCCGGTCACGAACTGCACCCGGCGCGAGGTGTGGCGCCGGGTCAGGGGAATGCCGGCTTGCGCAGCGGCGACACAGGCCGAGGTGATTCCGGGAATGATCTCGTAGCCGATGCCAGCTTCGCGCAGCGCCTCCAGCTCCTCCTCGAGCCGGCCAAAGATACCCGCATCGCCCGATTTCAGCCGCACCACACGGACACCAGCCGCGGCATAGTCGACCAGCAGGCGGTTGACGTGGTGCTGCTTGGTCGAGGGCCGCCCTGCCCGCTTCCCGACCGCGACGAGATTGGCGCCGGGCCGGGCCAGATCGAGGATCGCACCGGAGGCGAGGTCGTCATAGAGCACGACGTCGGCATCGCGCAGCCGCGCGGCACCTTTGAGCGTGAGGAGCTCCGGGTCGCCGGGGCCGGCCGAGATGAAAGTGACAAAACCGCTCACCGATCCTCCGCGATCAGATGGAAGAACGTGCCGGTGGCATGACCGCGGCGCGAGCCGGTCTCGGCGATGACCGCGCCTGTTGCATCGTGCACGACCGCCAGCGGCGTATCCGGCTGCGCGATAATCGTCGAATAGTGGAACTCATGACCGCGCAGGCGCGCGCCGGCCTGATGGCCCGGCATCGGCGCGGCGAGCGCAGCGAGACGATAGCCGAGATGCATGCGGCGCTTGGCAAAGCTCGTCTCCAGTCCGAGCAGGCCCGTCATCTCATGACGGACGCCGTCGGCGTCGGTCAGAGCGGTTCCCAGCACCATGTAGCCCCCGCATTCGCCGTGCACCGGCCGTTTGTCAGCGAAGGCACGCAGACCGTCGCGAAAGCGAGCATTGGCCGCGATCTTCCCCGCGTGCAGCTCAGGGTAGCCGCCGGGCAGCCAGCAGACATCGGCACTCGCGTCAGGCGCTTCATCGGCAAGCGGCGAGAAGGTCGATATCTCGGCGCCCGCCGCGCGCCAGGCTTCCAGCATGTGCGGATAGATGAAGGAGAACGCGGCATCGCGGGCCAACGCAATGCGCTGCCCGGGCGGCGTCACATTCATGCCGTTTGCCGCCGGTTGCGGCGACCAGCTCGCTGCCGATCGCAGCACCGCATCGAGATCGACATGCTCGGCGACGAAGCGCGCGGCTTCGTCGATCAGCTTGCCGATCTCGGCCTGCTCCTCGGCCTGCACCAGGCCGAGATGCCGTTTCGGCAGGCTGATCTCGGCATGGCGCGGCAGCGCGCCGAACACGGCGATGCCGGCGTCGTTGAGTGCACGCCGCACGAGATCTTCATGACGTGGGCTGGCGACGCGGTTGAGCACCACGCCGGCAAGGCGCACACCGGCGCGATAGTCACGAAGGCCTGCGGCGATCGCCGCCGCCGTCTGCGCCTGTCCGGAGGGATCGATCACCAGCAGCACCGGCCAGCCCAGCATCTCAGCAATGTCGGCGGTGGCGCCGGTGCCGGAGACGCCGCGCGCGGCGACGCCGTCGAACAGGCCCATCGAGCCCTCCGCGAGCACGACATCGGCATCAGTGCCGCGACCGACGAGATGAGCTATCGCCCCGCGATCCATCGCCCAGCTATCGACGTTGACGGAAGCGCGCCCCGTCGCAGCGGCATGGAAGGCGGGATCGATATAATCGGGCCCGCTCTTGAAGCACTGCACGTTCAATCCGCGATTGCGCCAGGCGCGCGCCAGCGCCAGCGTCAGCGTGGTCTTGCCGACGCCGGAGGCCGGCGCGGAGATGACGAGCCCTGCCGGCATCACGATGCCTCCGGAAAGCGCGGATCGGCACCGACCGGCCGATAGCGGCGGTCGTAGTCGACGGCATAGAGACGGCTCTCGTCAAAATCCGCAGCACCAAGCGTCTTGCCGACTAGGATCAGCGCCGTGCGCTCCATCTCGGTGCCGACGGCGGCATCGAGCGTCGCCAGCGTGGCGCGAACGATGCGCTGGTCCGGCCAGCTCGCACGCCAGACGATCGCGACGGGGCAATCCGCGCCGTAATGCGGCGTGAGCTCTGCGACGACCTTGTCGAGCAGATGGATCGACAGATGGATCGCGAGCACCGCTCCGGTGGCGGCGAACGCTGCGAGCTTTTCGCCCTCAGGCATCGCGCTGGCGCGGCCCGGCGTGCGCGTCAGCACCACTGACTGGGCAAGACCGGGCAGCGTCAGCTCAGCCTCTAGTGCAGCTGCTGCAGCCGAGAAGGACGGCACGCCCGGCGTGACCGTGTAGGGAATACCGAGCGCGCGCAGGCGGCGAAGCTGCTCGCCCATCGCCGACCAGATCGCGAGATCGCCCGAATGCAAGCGGGCAACATCCTTGCCGTCCGAATGCGCGGCAGCGATCTCCGCGATGATCTCGTCGAGCGACAGCGGTGCGGTGTTGACGATGCGGGCGCCGGGCGGGCAATGCGCCAGCACGCCCTCGGGCACCAGCGAGCCCGCATAGAGGCAGACCGGACAGGCCGCGATCAAGTCGCGTCCGCGCAACGTCAGCAAATCCGGAGCGCCCGGCCCGGCACCGATGAAGTGCACCGTCATGCGCCGTCTCCTTCCGCGATCGCGGCGGTCGCGGTGCGATCCCGCGAGACCGCCCGCGTCGCAATCAATCGCGCGCGAGGGCCAGCCGCAACGAGCGCAGCGGCTTCAGCGACCGAGCCCGTGCCGAACTTTTCCGCGACGAGTTTTGACTGCGTCGGCGTGTGGATGTTAGCCAACGCTTCAGCCGAGACTGCCTTGATCGGCACGCCGCATTCGCGCGCGAGCTGTTTGAGCGGCTCCGCTTCCGCCTTGTCGCTAACAGTCGCGACCGCCGCAAGGCCCTCGGGACCACCGGCCGCCAGCAGCGCCTCGCGCAGCGAAGCCAGCGTGACATCCTTCTTGAATCCGAGTCCGGCGACTTTCATCGAACCGCACTCCATTGCACCACGGGCCGCGACGCTTCCCAGGACCGGTAGCGGCCGAGCGGCGCGGCATGGGCAATCTCGACCCGCATCAACTCGCCGCCATGGCGCTGGTGCAGCTCGCCGAGCAGCGCTTCCGTTTCCAGCGTCACCGCATGCGCGACGAGCCGAGCACCCGGCACAAGCCGTGACCAGATGGCATCGAACATCTCGATATCGAGACCGCCACCGATGAAGACCGCGTCCGGCGCTTCCAGTCCGGCAAGAGCTTCGGGCGCGCTCCCCGTGATGACGGTGATCCGATGCGCCAATCCGAACGCTGTTGCATTGCTGCGGATATTCGCGGCACGATCCTCGCGCGCCTCGATGGCGCTCGCCGTCCCGCCGCACAGCGCCCATTCGACCGAGATCGAGCCAGAACCCGCGCCGATATCCCACAGCCGCTCGCCGGGACGCGGCGCCAGCGCCGAGAGCGCCAGCGCGCGCACCGGCCGTTTGGTGATCTGGCCGTCGTGAGCAAAGAGATCGTCGGACAGGCCGGAGCTGCGGGGAATGCCTTGCCCGCCCCTCGCCTCGACGGCCACTGCGACCAGGTTTTCGGCGAGATCGCCCGCAAAGCCGTCGGCACGATGCTCAGCGATGCTTTCGCGCGCCCCGCCGAGCGCGGCGAGAGTCCAGAACGCCGAGGCGCCCCACCCGCGCTCGCTCAGCCATTTGGCGAGATCACCGGCCGCCTTGCCGTCACGCATGAGGCAAATGATGCGCGCACCGGGCGCCAGATACGGCACGAGACGCTCGAACGGCGCGGCATGAAGCCCGAGACAGGCAATGGCTTCGAGGCGCCAGCCGAGCCGCGCGGCGGCGAGCGAGAAGGTCGATGGCGCCGAATGCGCGATCCACTCGTTGGCATCGAGCTTCTCGGCGAGACTTGCACCGGCACCGTGCCAGAACGGATCGCCGGAGGCGAGTACCACCGTCGGCCGGCCGCGGCAGCTCACCACGATGTCTGCGTCGAACGGCACCGGCCACGGGCGACCGCGCCCCTCCACATCAGCAAGCGCGAGATGACGCTCGCCACCAAAAACAGTTTCTGCCTTGGCAAGCGCCTTTCGGCTTGCCTCGGACAGCCCGGCAAGGCCATCTTCGCCGATACCGATGATGGTCAGCCAGGGATCAGCCATGACGCGCGCCCTCATTCTGGGCGGAACCGCCGATGCGAGCTTGCTCGCCGCGGAAGTCGCACGCGCGCGCATCGACGCCGTGTATTCCTATGGCGGTCGCACTCGCGCGCCCGCCGATCAGCCGCTGCCGACCCGCATCGGCGGCTTCGGCGGCGTGAGCGGGCTTGCGGACTATATTCGCGGTGAGCGCATCACGCATGTGATCGACGCCACACATCCCTTCGCTGCCGAGATGAGCCGCCACGCGGTCCAGGCGTGCGCGCAAACGGGCACGCCGCTGATCGCGCTCGAGCGCGCGCCTTGGACGAAGGCGCCCGGCGACAACTGGATCGAAGTCGCCGACGTCACCGCCGCGGTCGCTGCGCTGCCCGAGACGCCGGCAAAAATGTTCCTCGCCATCGGCCGGCAGCACATCGCGCCATTCGCGAGCAAGCCGCAGCACACCTACACGCTGCGGTTCGTCGATCCGCCCGAAGCACCGCTGCCTTTCGCTGCGGACGTGATCGTGTCGCGCGGGCCGTTCACGTTCGACGGCGAGCTCGAGTTGATGCGCACGCGCGGCATCGCATGGATTGTCGCCCGCAATTCCGGCGGCGACGGCGCACGCGCCAAGATCGACGCGGCCCGCATGCTCGGCCTGCCCGTGATCGTGATCGCGCGGCCCGAGTTGCCCGATCGCCAGCGGGTTGAGAGCGTGGCCGAGATCATGCAGTGGCTCGGTCATCGCGCCTGCCTCGGGGCATAGACCCAGCGGCCGACGCGGCGCGTCTGCGAATTGCCGACGATCACCAGCGTGCGCATGTCGGCCATCTCAGGCGTCGCTTCGTTCAGCGTGACGGTCTCGATCCTTTCATCGGCGGCGCTGATCGCGCGCGCGAAGATCACGAGGCGCTCGCCGCAGCCGGCGTCCTTCAACAACGCAAGCGCGCGGCCAAAACCCTCCGGCCGGCTTGCCGAGCGCGGATTGTACATCGCAATGGCAAAATCGGCTTCCGCGGCCAGCCGCAGGCGCTTCTCGATCACCGCCCACGGCTTGAGATTGTCCGAGAGATTGATCGCGCAGAAATCATGGCCGAGCGGCGCACCAGCGCGCGCGGCTGCCGCCAGCATCGCTGTGATACCAGGCAAAACGCGAATGGGAAGCTCGCGCCATTGCGGCGCCTGTTCGAGCGCCTCGAATACGGCCGACGCCATCGCGAAGACGCCGGGGTCGCCGGAGGAGACGACGACGACCTGCCCGCCTTCGGCCGCAAGCCGCAGGGCCTCGCTTGCGCGCTGCAGCTCTTCGCGATTGTCAGAGGGGTGCAAGGTGAGCCCTGCCCGCGGCGGCACGCGCGCAACGTAGGGCGCATAGCCCAGAATGTCGGTGGCGGCGGCAAGGGCGGCGGAGACCTCGGGCGTCACCAGCGCATCGCTGCCCGGCCCGAGGCCCGCGATGGTCAGCGTGCCCGTCATTCGGCGGCGTCCAGATGCCGGCCCTTGCCGTGCACGAGCACGATCGCAAAATATGGACAGTCGGCGGCATCGATCTCGGCGAGCCGCACCACGCGCTCGCCCGGCATGGTGCCGCGCTCGACCAGCCAGGCATCGTCCAGCCGGCCGGCGGAAGCCAGCGCGCGACGCACCTTTGCGAGATTGCGGCCGGTCTTCATGATGACCAGCGCATCGGAATCGCGCATGCGCCGCTCGAGTTCGTCTTCGGCGAGCGTCCCCATCAGCACCGTCGTCACGTCGTCGCCAAGCGCGATCGGCTGTCCGACGCCGTTCCAGCAACCGACCATGCCGGGAATCCCCGCGATCACCTCGATCTCGACACGGCCTTGCAGGCGCGTGTGCAGATGCATGAAGGAGCCGTAAAAGTAAGGATCGCCCTCGCAGAGCACGACGACATCGACCGCCCGCGAAAGCCGCGCCAGCCGTTCCGCCCATTCGTCGTAGAAGCTGGCGAGGAGCTGCACATATTCCGGGCTATCGAAAGCGAGCTCCGTCGTAACAGGATATTCCATTGCGTATTCGGTGACGTCGGAAGCCAACATGCCTTCGACGATCCGCCGCGCCTGGCCGGGCCGGCCCTTCTTGCGAAAATAGGCGACATGCTTCGCAGCCCGCACCGTCCGATCGGCGCGCACGCTCATCATATCAGGATCGCCGGGGCCGAGACCGCAGCAGATGATGCGTCCCATGGCTATTCGCTCCGGCTCGCCAGTGCATTCACGGCGGCGACCGCGATCGCGGAGCCCCCGAGGCGGCCCTCGACTGTCAGCGCCGGCACCGGCGGATCGGCGATCAGCGCACCCTTGGATTCGGCCGCGCCGACGAAGCCGACGGGACAACCGATGATCGCCGCAGGCCGTGGGCAGCCCGGGTCCTCGAGCATGTTGAGGAGATGAAACAGCGCGGTCGGCGCGTTACCGATCGCAACGATTGCGCCGTCGAGATGCGGTCGCCACAACTCCAGCGCCGCGGCCGAGCGCGTGTTGCGCATGGACTGCGCGAGCGCGGGAACGGCTTCGTCGCCGAGCGTGCAGATCACGGCGTTGGCCGCAGGCAATCTCGCGCGCGTAATTCCTTCCGAGACCATGCGCGCGTCGCACAGGATCGGCGCGCCCTTCTGCAAGGCCGCGCGTGCGGCCGTCACCATGCCTGATGTGAAGCGGATATGCGCCTCGAGGCCCACCATGCCGGCGGCGTGGATCATCCGCACCACGACCTGCTCCTCGTCCGGCGAAAAGCGCGCAAGGTCCGCTTCAGCCCGGATGGTAGCAAAAGACTGCCGATAGATCGCCGCACCGTCGGTCTCGTAGGTGTGCGGCATCAGTGGCCTCCGACCAGGATGGAGGGATCGCTGACGATGTCGGCACCATTGAGGCCGCGCAGAACCGGCTCATCGCGAGTCGAGCCGTCGCGGACGAGATCGAATCCGGCGCTGGTCGCAACCAGCGTCACCGCGGACGCACCGGAACGCGCGCAGCCCTTGGCGCAGCCGGAGACGTGCAGCCGCGTATCGAGGGCGATGCGCGGCGCAAGGGCGGAAGCGAGCGCGCGGGTATCGGCATGCGCCTCGCGGCAGCGCGGAGCGCCGCTACAAGCGATGACGCGCAGCGCCGGATCATACGGCTCGGTGATGAGGCCTGCCCCACTCGGCATCTCGCGCTTGCCCTCGCTCAACACCATCCGCCATGGCGTCATGCGCAGCGCATGTCCGCACCCGGAAAACTGATGGAGCGTCGTGTGCAGCATCTGCCCGAACGCGACGCCGACCAGGGCGCCATGCGGATAATGACCGGGTCGTGACGCCGCCATGACCGGAGCAGGCTCGGTTTCGCCGCTCAACGACTCCGGCAATTCCGCGCCGGCCGCGACATGAGCTGCCATGCGCCCTCGCCCGCCCTTCGCGCCGCCGGACGTGATGAACCAGTTGGCGAGCGCGAGCGCCGTACTCACGGCCTCACCGCGCGCGACGGAGCGGCCCAGCCTTGCGCCATCGGCCCGCACCACGAGCCGGCCGCCGCGATCGCGTTCGATGCGCACGTCGGCGGAATCGCCGGCGAGTACGCGCGACTTTCCATCGTCGATGGCGAAGCCGAACTTTGTGGGAAGATCGAGCGTGCTGTCCGCGAGCGCTTCCTCAAGCTCCGCGGCGAGCGCCTGTGTCTCGTCACCGCTGTTCCAGAACGGCGTCACCAAAATGTTGCGCCGGGCTTCGATGTCGGAATCGGGGTCGAGCAGCCGCAGCAACGCGAGTCCATCGAGCAGCCGGCGATGGCCCTGCTCGCTGACGCCTCTGATCTGGAGGTTGGCGCGGCTCGTCACATCGATGAGACCATTGCCGTAGCGTTCGGCGAGCTCGGCAAGGCCGGCGACTTGGGCGGCTTCAAGCCTTCCGCCGAACGGGCGCACGCGAACCACGAGCCCATCGCCCGATTGCATCGGGCGCAACGCGCCGGGACACCAGCCCTTGATCGCGGCCGCACTCATGAAGCCTCCTTCAGCGCAGCCGCGATCGAATTGCGGCGCGTTCGCCAGAGCGAGGCTTCGTGCAGGCGTGTGAAGCAGGTCTCCATCGCGGCGAGCGCCGCCGGATTCTCGCGGGCCATGAAGCTGCGGACATCGGCGTCGCCGAGCGTCGCATCGTAGTAGAGATCGAACAGATGCGGCGGTACGGCGCCGGCCAGATGCGCGAAGGCGGCCATGTGCTCCAGCGTCGCGGTAATCTCGGCGGCGCCGCGAAAACCATGCCGCATCATGCCGGCGATCCAGGCCGGATTGGCCGCGCGTGCGCGAACGACACGGGAGATTTCCTCGGTCAGCGTCCGCGCGTGCGGCTGCTCGGGCCGCGTCGTATCGAGGTGATAGAGCGATGGTCCTGCCGCACCGAGATGCGCTGCGGCCGCCGCGATGCCTGCTTCATGCGCGGCGTAATCCGCGGCGAGCAGAAGATCGGTCTCCGGCAAGTCCTGGACGTGCACGAAAGCATCGGCGGCTGCGAGCCGCGTCTCGATGCCGGCACGATCCGGCTGCATCGCACCGTCCGCCGAGAACGCCCAGGACGATGCCGAAAGCCAGGCTTCGCCGGCGGCATCACGCGTCTCGGCCGTGAAGGCATCGGGGATCGCGGACAGGCCGACGCCATATTGTCCGGGACGCGGCGCGAACACGCGCGAGGCGCGGTGGCGATAGGGATTCTCGTCGCCCTCATCCTCGCGCGTTGCGAGCGTCTCGGCGGCGGCCTCGAACAATTGCGCAAGGCCGGAGAAGACATCGCGGAACAGGCCCGACACGCGGAGCGTGACGTCGATACGGGGGCGCCCGAGCTCGGCCGGCGCGATGATGTCGTAGCCGGTGACGCGGCCGGAGGCGTGATCCCAGTGCGGCGCAAGGCCGGCAAGATGCAGCGCCATGGCGAACTCCTCGCCGGCGGTCCGCATCGTCGCCGAGCCCCAGAGATCGACCACGAGGCCTTTCGGCCAGTCGCCGTGATCCTGCAAATGGCGACGCAGCAGCTCTTCCGCAAGCCTGATGCCTTGCGCATGCGCCGACGGCGTCGGCACCGCTCGCGGATCGACGGCAAAGAGATTGCGCCCCGTGGGCAGAACGTCCTGGCGTCCGCGATACGGCGAGCCCGACGGCCCCGGCGCAACGCGCTGCCCCGCGAGGGCGGAACGCAACGCATCGCGCTCCGCGTCGGCGCAAGTGCCGCGGCCGAACACGTGCAACCCGTCGCCGAACTGGCTCTCCTTGAGATCGCAGACGAAGCGATCGATCCGCGGGATCGCTTCCGCCGGTGCAGCCGATGCATCGAGACCGAGATCGTCCTCGAGGCCCGCCGCACGCGCTTCGTCGCGAATCGCGGCGATCAGACGCTGACGTCTGGCGGGGTCGAGGCCATCGGCGGTCGAATATTCGTCCAGCAGACGTTCGAGCCGGCGTAGGCCGTCCGGCACCGCAGATTGTTCCAGCGGCGGCGGCAGATGGCCGATGGTGACGGCACCCAAGCGCCGCTTGGCCTGCGCGGCCTCGCCGGGATCGTTGACGATGAAGGGATAGATGACCGGCAGATCGCCGATCAGGGCTTCCGGCCAGCAATGTGAGGACAGCGCCACGGATTTTCCGGGCAGCCATTCCAGCGTGCCATGGGCGCCCATGTGCACAACGGCATCGATGGCCTGCCCGCGGAACCAGAGATAGAACGCGACATAGGCATGGCGCGGTGTGCGGGCAAGATCGTGATAGTCGGCATCGCGCGTGGTCGCATCGCCGCGCTCGGGCTGAACCGCGATGATCGATCGGCCACTTGCGACGGCTGCGAATTGAAATGCACCGTCGCGACAGCTCGGGTCATCCTCCGGCGCGCCCCAGGCCTGCGCGAGATCATCCTGCAAGGCTTGCGGCAGGCGCGAGAGCGCCGCGCGGTAGTCGGCGACGCTCCAGGTCAGTTGCTGCTTCAGCAACGTTTCGCCAAGTGCGGAGACCGGCACAACATCGAAGCCGGCCTCTGTCAGGTCAGACAGCAATGCCTCCACCGACGCCAGCGCATCGAGCCCGACGGCATGCGCGATCTGATGCGGACGGCCCGGGTAGTTCGAGAGCACGAGCGCCACCCGCTTCTCGGCGGCTGGCGTCGCCGCGAGGCGCCGCCAGGCCGCAACGCGCGCGGCGACGGCCTTGACGCGCTCCTCGTCGGGCCGGTGCGCCAGATGCGAAAATTGCAGATCGGGATCACGCTCCGCGGCCGATTTGAAACTCACCACGCCCGCGAACAGGCGGCCGTCGACCTCCGGCAGCACCACATGCATCGCGAGATCGCCGGGCGACAGGCCGCGCAGCGACTCCGCCCAGTCTTCGCGCCGTGCCGATGAGAGCGCGACCTGGAAGACGGGACATGATGCAGCATCGAACGGTGTCGTGCCGTCGTCGCCCATCGCCGAGAACGCCGTCGCGTTGACGATCGCGGCCGGAGGATTCGTCGCGAAATAGGTCCGCAGCCAGTCCGCAACGCCCGGAGCCTTCAGCGAGGTGACGAACGCGCCGTACGCGTCAAAGCCGCGCTCGCGCAGCGCCGCGATCAGGGCGTCGACCGGCCCGGTATCCGCGGCGGTGAGATAGGAGCGATAGAAGGTCACGAACGCGAGCGGCTTTCCCTCGCCTGCCATCGGCGCAGCAATGACGCCACGCGCGGGATCGTAAAAGCCCATCTCAGGCAGGTTCATCTCGCCGACGACCGGGCCTGCGTAAAGGCCCGAGGCCAACGCGAGCTGCGCGATCGCGGCCTGCGCTGCAACAGGACCGCCGGTGTCACAGAGCACCTTGAGCCGGCGCAGCGTCGAAACCGGCAGGGTCGAGTAGGCATCGAGCCGCGTGTCGTCGCGGCCGTCGGCCGGCAGCACGGCCAGCACGATATTGCGGTCCTTCGCCAGCTGCTGCAGGGCCGCGAGCCCGTACGGCCAATAGGATTCACCGCCGATCAGGCGCACCAGGATGCCGCGTGCCTGCGACAGCGTGCGCTCGACATAGGTGTCGACCGACAACGGATGACGCAGCTCCGCGAGATTGGCGAGCCGCAGCGACGGCAGGCTGTTGCGGCCGCGCCGCCAGCCGGCCGCGAACGCGGCAAGGTCGGAATCCGAGTACGAGAGCACCACGAGATCGGCCGGGTCCTGGCCGATGTCCCTTGGCGTCGCAGTCTCCTCGAGACCGCGGCTCTCGCGGAAGACGACGTGCATCAGATACCAGATCCTGAAAGCCCAAGTCCGACCTTGATCGCGGCCTCGTCGATATCGCCGTGCTCGCCGATCACGACGAGCTTCGACTGCCTGAGAGCTGCGCCCCAGGGCTTGTCGAACTGGTGGCGCACGCGCTCGCCGACCGCTTGCAGCAACAGGCGCATCGGCTTGCCCGCGACCGCGATATAGCCCTTGACGCGCAGCACGTTCTGCTCGCGCGAAAGACGCTGCACCGATGCGACCAATGCTTCGATGTCGGTAACCTCCGGAAGATCGATCACGACGGAGGCGAAATCGTCGTGCTCGTGATCCTCCTCGCCGTCGTGATGCGAGGGGCGCGCGGCGAGATCGTTCTCTGCGGCAGCGCCGAGGCCAAGGATGACACGCGCATCGATCGCGCCATCGGTGACGGATAGCATCGGCACGCGGCGCGGCATCTCCGCGGTGATGGCGGCTTTGGCGGCTTCGATCCCTGCGGGCCCCGCAAGATCAGCCTTGGTCAGCAGCACGATGTCGGCGCAGGCGATCTGGTCCTCGAACACTTCCGACAGCGGCGTCTCGTGATCGAGATTTCCATCCGCCGCGCGCTGCGCTTCCACCGCAGCCGGGTCCGGCGCAAAACGGCCGGCGGCGACAGCCTCGGCATCGGCGAGCGCAATCACGCCGTCGACCGTGATCCGCGAGCGGATCTCCGGCCAGTCGAACGCCTTCAACAGCGGCTTCGGCAGCGCCAGGCCCGAGGTCTCGATCAGGATGTGATCGGGCCGCACCGGCCGCGCCAAGAGCTTTTCCATGGTCGGAATGAAATCGTCCGCAACGGTGCAGCAGATGCAGCCATTGGCGAGCTCGACGATGTTCTCCTCCGGGCAGTTGGCATCGGCGCAGGATTTCAGGATCTCGCCGTCGACGCCCTCGCTGCCGAACTCGTTGACGAGCACCGCGAGCTTCTTGCCGTCAGGGTTTGCGAGCAGATGCTGGATCAGCGTCGTCTTGCCTGAGCCGAGAAAACCGGTGACCACCGTCACAGGGACTTTTGCGAGCGAGTTCATTCGGCGGCCTCCGGCAACACGGCAATGGGGGGAATGCGGGCAAGCGACTGCTTGCGGAAGATTTCGGGACGGCTGCGCCAGGGCACGAGGCCATCGGGCGCGGCGGCATAGGCCGCAGCACCCGCGACCACGTCGCTCGCATGGGCCTCTGACAGACGGCCATAGACATAGGACCAGCGGCCGGGCGCGCTGAGCGCAACCGAGCAACCCTGGCTGCATGCCGACAGGCATTCAACGGGAACCACATTGACGCCCTCAGGCACGCCGGCGTCGAGGATCGCACCATGCAGGCGCTTGCCGGGCGTCGTCTCACCCTCGTCGAGCGTCTGGCCGGCACGGCAGGTAATACAGACGTGAAGTGTGACGGTCATCGCCTCTTCCAGGATAAACAGCGGGAGGCGAAGAGGCACACGGACCATTCCCCCGAAGGTCCGTTTCCCCGTCGCGGAACACCCCGTCCGCCGGTCCAAAACTCGTCCGCGCTGGCAGGTCTCCCGGCTTGCGGAGCAGGGCTTTTGGCCCTTCGATCCCCGCCTTCCCGATCCCCTGCGGGGGATCAGTGGCCTCGGGCATCTCTCCGGTCACGGTCGCGGGGGCGGCTGCAGTTTGGAGCCGAATCTTGTCGATTCGGACCCTATCGCATTCCCTCTTCGCCTGTCATAGGACAGGAACCAACGCCGGGCCACCATTTGCCCCCGGCCGCCTCTTGTCAAGCCGAAGGACCCTGTCAGATGACGCCTGAACCGGATACCCAAACGGCCGAGGAAACCGACGCCCGCCACGCCGCGAAAATGGCGAAAATCAAGGTCGCCCGCGACAAGATCATGGCGACCAAGAGCGGCGAGAAGGGCCTCATCATCGTCCACACCGGCGCCGGCAAGGGCAAGTCCTCCTCCGCTTTCGGCATGATCGTCCGCTGTGTCGCCCATGGCTTCCCCTGCGCGGTCGTGCAGTTCATCAAGGGCGCCTGGGACACCGGCGAGCGGCGCCTGCTCACCGGCCATTTCGGCGAGCTCTGCCAGTTCCATGCGATGGGCGAAGGTTTCACCTGGGAGACGCAGGACCGCGCCCGCGACATCGCCGCGGCGCAGGCCGGCTGGGCGAAGGCCAAGGAGCTGATATCAGATTCCAATCTGCGCATGGTCGTGCTCGACGAGATCAACATCGCGCTGCGCTACGACTATCTCGACATCGCCGAGGTCGTCGACTTCCTGAAAACGCACAAGCCGCCGATGACGCATGTCGTGCTCACCGGGCGCAATGCCAAGGACGAGCTGATCGAGATCGCCGATCTCGTCACCGAGATGACGCTGGTCAAGCACCCCTTCCGCTCCGGCATCAAGGCGCAAGCCGGCGTCGAGTTCTGACGACGCCAGATTCTGAAAACACCATGGCGCGCGCATTGATGATCCAGGGGGCCGGCTCGGACGTGGGCAAGTCGCTCATCGTCGCCGGCCTCGCCCGCGCCTTCACGCGGCGCGGCCTGCGCGTGCTGCCCTTCAAGCCGCAGAACATGTCGAACAACGCGGCCGTGACCGTCGACGGCGGCGAGATCGGCCGCGCGCAGGCTCTGCAGGCGCTCGCCGCCGGTGTCGAGCCGCACACCGACATGAATCCGGTGCTGCTCAAGCCCGAGACCGACGTCGGCGCGCAGGTGATCGTGCAGGGAAAGCGCATCGCGGCCGCGCGGGCGCGCGAATATGCGGCGATGAAACCGTCGCTGATGGGCGCGGTGCTGGAAAGTTTCGAGAGGCTGAAAGCGCGCGCCGATCTGGTCCTGGTCGAAGGCGCCGGCAGCCCGGCCGAGGTCAACCTGCGCAAGGCCGACATCGCCAATATGGGCTTTGCGCGCAAGGCCGACGTGCCCGTCGTGCTGGTCGGCGACATCGACCGCGGCGGCGTCATCGCCCAGCTCGTCGGCATCAAGACGGTGATCGACCCCGACGATGCCGCGATGATCGAGGGTTTCGTCATCAACAAGTTCCGCGGCGACCCCTCGCTGTTCGACGACGGCTACAAGCTGATCGAGCAGAAGACCGCGTGGCGCGGCCTCGGCGTACTGCCCTGGTTCGCGCGCGCCGGCGAGCTGCCGGCCGAGGATGCGCTGGGGCTGAGCGACGCGCGCAAGCCAGGCCAGTGCAAGATCGCCTGCCTCGCGCTGTCGCGGATCGCCAATTTCGATGATCTTGATCCGCTGAAACTCGAACCTGGCGTCGATCTCGTGATGGTGCGGCCGGGCGAAGCCATCCCCGGCGACGTCCGCCTCGTCATCATCCCCGGCTCGAAATCCACCCGCGGCGATCTCGCCTTCCTGCGCGCGCAGGGCTGGGACATCGATCTCCTGGCGCATCATCGCCGCGGCGGCCATGTGCTTGGCCTCTGCGGCGGCTATCAGATGCTCGGGCGCAGCGTCGCCGACCCTGACGGCATCGAAGGTCCCGCAGGCGATACGCCGGGTCTCGGACTTCTGGACGTCGCCACAATGATGAGCCCGCAGAAGACGCTGACGCGCGTCGCGGCCGTGCATGCCGCCACGGACCAGCCGATCGACGCCTACGAAATCCACATCGGCCGCACCGACGGACCGGATCGCGCGCGCCCGTTTGCGAAACTGAATGGGGAGCCGGAGGGCGCGATCTCGCGCGATGGCCGCGTGCAGGGCAGCTATTTGCACGGCCTGTTCACGTCGGACGATTTCCGCAAGGCGTATCTCGCAAAGCTCGACATTCCGGCAGGCGACGAGCCTTATCACAGCAGGGTTGAGAGCGCGCTCGATGCCCTCGCCGATCACATCGAACAGCATCTCGACGTCGGCGGCCTGCTCGCGCTAGCGCGCTAGCGCCTCGGCAAGGCGCGTCCATTCGGCTTCGCTGCCGGGAAGCCCGAGGCGCAGCCATGCCGGCTCTTTCGCGAATACGCGCGACCAGATTTGGCTACGCGCCAGTTTCTCCTGCGCAGCAAGCGCATCAGGCGTCTCGTAGAGACGAAACAGCGGCGCACCACCGACGAGCCGCCAGCCTTGCGACTGCACGATGTCGTCGAGGCGGGCACAGTCGCGTGCGAGCCGCGCTGACGTCGCCTCGGCCCAGGCGTCGTCACGCAAGGCGCGGCAGCCGATCGCGATCGCCGCTCCCGACACCGGCCACGGACCTGACGCCGCCGCGAGCTTGGCGATGTCGGCCGCATTGCCGAGCGCAAACCCAAGCCTCAGGCCGGCAAGACCATAGAATTTGCCGAAGGAGCGCAGGACCAGCAGTCCAGGCCGATCCGCCTCGGATGCGAGCGACAGCTGCGGGGCAGCATCGGCAAAACTCTCGTCGATGACGAGACGGCCGACGCGCGGCAGCAGCGCCAGCAAATCCTTTGGCGCAAAACGCCGGCCATCGGGATTGTTGGGATTGACGACGACGGCGAGATCCGCGCCCGCCAGCGCGTCGAGCTCGCCGACCTCCTGGACATCCCAACCCGCAATCGACAAGACCCCGGCATATTCATTGTAGGTCGGCGCAAGGATGCGCGCGCGGCCGGCTGGCGCCAGTTGCGGCAGCAATTGAATGGCGGCCTGCGCACCACCCATCGCGACGAGCGGCGCGCTTGTGCCGTAAGCGTGCTGCGCGGCCTGATGCAGGCTCTCGATCTCGGCCCGCGACGGCAGCGCGTTCCACGCGCGCGCGCTCACCTCGCCCACGGGATAAGGCAGGCGGTTGATCCCGGTCGACAGATCGATCCAGTCCTCCGCGCGCCCGCCAAATCGCTGCTGGGCCAGATCGAGATTTCCACCGTGCTCGCGCATGCCCCGTTCTTTCACGCGAAGGCCAGGATCGCAAGGATGCCGGCGAGCAGCAGCATGGCGCGGCGGTAGATCGTCAACCCCCGGCTGATGTCCGCGGCAAGCGGATCGCGCGCGCCATCGTTGAGCCAGGGTTCGTTGGTGATGCTGCCGTGATAGATGCGGGGGCCGCTGAGCCGCACGCCAAGCCCCCCGGCCATGGCCGCTTCCGGCCAGCCGGCATTGGGCGAGCGGTGACGGCGGGCATCGCGCGTCATGCACGACAGCGCCTCCGAGCGCCGCGACGCCAACAGGACGAACAGAAAGCCGGTCAGCCGCGCCGGAATGAAGTTTGCGACATCGTCGATCCGTGCCGCGGCCCAGCCAAAAGCTTCGTGGCGCTCGTTGCGATGGCCGATCATGGAGTCCAGCGTGTTGATCGCCTTGTAGCCCAAAATGCCGGGCAGTCCGAACAGCGCGCCCCAGAACACCGGCGCCACGATGCCGTCGGAGGCGTTTTCCGCAAGGCTCTCGATAGCCGCGCGCGCGATGCCGGCTTCGTCGAGCGTTGCGGGATCGCGTCCCACGATGCGCGAAACCGCATCGCGCGCAGCAGCGATGTCGCCGGCCAGCAACGGCTTCGCGACGGCAGCGACATGATCATGGAGCGAGCGCAAGGCGACCAGCGGCCAGGCCAGCACACCCACGAGTATGATCTCCATCCATCCCCAGGGGAGCAAGGACTGAAGTACCCAGCCGATTGCGACCGAGATCGCAATCACCAGAAGCGCTCCAGCCACGCCCGCAGCACGGCGAAATGCCGGCGGATCGGAATCGCGATTCCAGGCGGCGTCGATGGCGCCGATCAGCCGGCCCAGCCAGGTCACGGGATGGCCGATCCGCGCGAACAGCCACGACGGCCAGCCCAGCAGGGCATCCACCGCCATCGCCACCGCCATCGCCCCTGCAAAACCCACGCCCACCTCCTGTCCCGCCCCTGTTGCGCAAAGCGAAGGCGGAGCGCAAGCCCCCGGCCGCCTGATTTCGGCTTTGTCTTTGGCCGCGATTGGTGATTAGTCAGGCCCACAGGAGACCTTTATGGCCGTCATCTTGATCACCGGCGGAGCACGATCGGGCAAGAGCGCCCACGCGGAAAAGCGCGCGCGCAGCTTTCCGGGCCAGCCCATCTACATCGCGACGGCCGAGGCGCTCGATGCCGAAATGGAGGTGCGCATCGCCAAGCATCGAGCCAAGCGCGCGGCCGTCGACTGGATCGAGCGAGAGGTACCACTCGATCTCCTGCAAGCTCTGATCGAGACCGATGGCGCCGGCCCAAGGCTGGTGGATTGCCTGACCTTGTGGCTCTCCAACATCATGCATGCGGGGCGTGACTGGGAACACGAACTCATGAAGCTCGCCGCTTTCATGGGCGGCCAGAAGAGCCCCGTCATTTTCGTCACCAACGAGGTCGGCCTCGGTATCGTCCCCGACAACGCGCTGGCGCGCAGCTATCGCGACGCCGCCGGAATCATGAACCAGGTCATCGCGGCGGTTTCCGACGAAGTCGAGTTCGTCGTGGCCGGCCTGCCGATGAAACTGAAATGATGCCGCGCGCCGAGCTTTTCAAAGAGATTATCGCCGATCTCAGGATGGCGGCATCGTTCGTGACGATCCTCCCCGTCGCATCGTCGAAGTCCGCGGCTGACGGCGCCGTCGCGCGCGCAACCTGGGCACTCCCCGTCGCGGGGCTGCTGGTCGGCCTCGCGGGCGCCTTGGTCTACAAGGTCTCCAGCCGGTTCGGACTGACACCGAACCTCGCCGCCCTGCTCACGCTGGCCGCGACCGCGCTCATCACCGGCGCGCTGCATGAGGACGGCCTTGCCGATACCGCCGACGGGCTCGGCGGCGGCCGGACGCGCGAGCGCAAGCTCGAGATCATGCGCGACAGCCGGATCGGCACCTATGGCGTCTGCGCGCTGATCCTGTCGTTCGGTCTGCGCTGGAGCGCGCTCGCGGCGATCGCCAATCCCTGGGCCGTCGCGCTCTCGCTGTGCGCCGCGCACACTGCCGCCCGCGCGGGCGTGCCGGCTTTCATGTCGCTGGTCCCGCCGGCACGATCTGATGGACTGTCGGCAAGCGCGGGATCGCCGCCGGGCCGCAGCGTCGCCATCGCTTTCGCTGCTGGAACGCTCGCCCTCGCCCTCGCGCTCGGGCCTGGCAAGGCGCTGGTCAGCCTGATCCTGCTGTCGCTCGCCGGCTTGATGCTGGCGCGGCTTGCCATCCGCCAGATCGGCGGGCAGACCGGCGACATCCTCGGCGCATTCGAGCAGACCGGCGAGATCCTCATTCTGCTGGTGGCGGCATCCTTCCGGATGGGAGGCTGATCTCATGGTCGAGTTCGACGACACCTTCCGCCAACATTTGCGCGAGCTGTTCGTGTGGCGCCGCGACGTGCGCCGCTTCCGCGCCGATCCGCTGCCGGCCGGCACCATCGATCGCCTGATCGAGACCGCCTGTCTCTCGCCCTCGGTCGGCCTGAGCCAGCCCTGGCGCTTCGTTGTCGTTGAAGATGCCGCACGGCGCCGCGCCGTGATCGACGACTTCAGGGCATGCAACGCCGATGCGCTGAATGCCTATGCCGGTGAGCGCGCCGCGCGCTATGCGACACTAAAGCTGTCCGGTCTCGAACAGGCCCCCGGCCACCTCGCCGTGTTCGCGGACAAGGCGAGCGACATCGGCCACGGGCTCGGCCGCGCGACCATGCCGGAGACGACGGAATATTCCGTGGTGGCCGCGATCACCGCGATGTGGCTCGCGGCGCGCGCCGACGGCATCGGCCTCGGCTGGGTGTCGATCCTCAATCCGCAGCGCGTTCACACCACTCTCGACGTGCCTGAGACCTGGAAGTTCATCGCCTATCTCTGCATCGGCTATCCGGAAGTCGAATGCGACCAGCCGGAGCTCGAGCAGGCGAAATGGGAACACCGGCGCGGCGCGGAGGAATTCACGCTGCGGCGTTGAGGCGCCCCCGCTCCATCCTCCGTCATTGCGAGCGTAGCGAAGCAATCCAGGCTGTCTCCGCGGAGGGATTCTGGATTGCTTCGTCGTACCAGCGCAAAATTGCTTTGCAATTTTGTCGCGGGCTCCTCGCAATGACGACGGAGAGAGAGGCGGCTTGTCGCTACGACCTGCTCTTGCCGGCGGCAGCCGCCACCGGCGCAGGGCTCTCCTGCTTCTGGAACATCAACAACGGTCGGAAGATGACGCGGCCATAGGCCTCGTAATGGTTCTGGGTCGAGACGGCCATCTTCAACGGCGTCGCGTAATTCGCCTCGAACGTCATGAACGACGCATAGGTCCATGAGAAGCCGACGCCGACCGAAGCGAGCTCGGTAACCCCCGGGAATGTCGAATAGACTGCGCCCCAGTCGGTGAAGATGTAGGTGTCGAACCCCTTGAGCCACGACGACCAATTGTAGTGCAGCTCGGCGTTGAAATAATAGCCGCTGTCGCCGGATGCGGAGTTGGAGGGATAGCCGCGCACGGTGGTGGGACCGCCGATCGAGAATATCTGGTCGCCCGGCAGCAGCTTTTCCTGCGTGTACTGCCAGCTCGCCAGCACATTGGCGCTGAAATTCTGCGGCCCCGCCGCGCTGGTCGCGATCAGCGAGCCGGTATAGGTGTTGAACGCGCGGTTGTTGCCGAGCACATAATCATGCCAGGTGATGTAGTTCACCGCCGGCGAGACCGTGATCGAATAGGTGTTGCCGGAATTGGTCACTGACAGCCCGGCGGTGGCCTTGTCGTAATGGTCGTCGGTCACGGAGACCGTGGCGAAGCGGCTGACCGTCTTGCCCTCGGTCTCAGCGGCGTTGAGCAATATCAGCCAGTTCTGCGTCACCCAGACCGGCTGGCTGAAATTGACCGCGGCCTGGCTCGAGCGTCCGGTGACGTCGAGCGCGACGAACGGTCCCTGGATGATCTTGATCTTGCCTTCGGTATAGCTGACGCCGACGCGGCCACCCCAGGGATTGACCGGAATGCTGTAGGCGGCGTTGCCGTTGAGATTGCCGTCGGCGCGGACGCCGTAGAAGGTCAGGCGGTCGTCGACGCCGAACAGGCCGTGGCGCTTGTAGAAGGCTCCGCCCTCCCAGCGCCCGGTGTTCTCCGCGCCCTGGTTGTCGGTGAAGAGTTGCAAGGTGTCGACCGGCGGCTCGATCACGGCGAACTGGAGATCGGTCAGGCCAAAACTCGTGCCAGGCTGGAGCAGCGCCTTGATCTGCACGTCGTTGGTCCGGTTGAACCAGATCACGTCGCGATTGAGTTTTGGAACGTCGAGGACCTCGCCTTCGGGCTCCTTCACGCGCTGAAGGATGTAATCGGTGCGGGTCTGCTTGTTGCCCTCGATGGTCGTCTTCTGGAGCCGGCCCTCGGTCAGCTTGATCTTGACCACACCGCCCTTTGCATCCTGGTCAGGCAGCGTCGCGATGCCCGTGACGATGCCGCGCTCGGTGTAGATGGCGTTGATGTCGGCAACGAGCTGCAATAGCGCAGCGATGTCGACGTTCTTGCCGACATATTTCTTCGCGATCTCGTCCAGCTCTGCCGGCGTGATGAACTTGGATGCGTCGAACTCGACCTTGCGCAGGCGGAATTTCGGCCCCCCCGGCTTCAGCAGCTGGGACTTTTCCCGCTCACCGCCGATCACCGCGGGACCGGTGAGCTTGGGCGGCGCGCTCTGCCGTTCGAGCTGGCGGCGCTGCCGGTCGACGTCGTTCTGGATCACGCCGGGATTGATCGAGGGCACTTGCGCGCGCGAAGGGGCGATGCAGCAAGCTGCAAGCCCCACCCCCAACGCGGCCCCCCAAATCCGCATCCCGAATCTCGTTACCATGCCTGTGCGAGACGGCCAACGGACGGCTTCGCCGTCTCGACCGCCGCATCCTTCCAGCCCGGGCGACCCACGCGCTGCCCCTGACGGCGCAGCTTGCGCAGGTCGCTCAGTCCCTCGATGTTGACGGCGGGACCGGAGCCGATGGTCTCGACCGGACGCGGCGTCAGCAGCGCATCGAGCCGCGCCTGGCCGGAGAGACCGAGCAAATAGAACGTCCCGCCATCCTTCTTCGCGAGCCAGGTCTCGATGCTCTCCTTGCCCTCGCCGTCGACCGGGATGTTGCGCACCATGCTGGCGCCGGTGAAGTCGTAGCAGCAGGTGTGCGTCGGCCCGTAATTGGTGACGCTCGCCGAGACGTCGCCGGTGTAGAACACCACATAGGCGTTGCTGACATTGGCGTTGCCGACCTGGCTCATCGTGAACACGCCGCCCGGCTGGTAGAGCTGGAGCGTCGGCCCGTTGGTCGGCGCCAGCGTCCGGTTGTTCAGGAACACCTGCTGGGTGGCGGTGGTGAGCATGAGCTGGCCCGGGACATAGCCGTTCAGGATCGTGACCGCATGCGCGTCGGTCCAGAAGTTTGCGTCCACCACCCTGAACTGGTTGACGATGATGCTGTCCGGATCGATCGAGATGTTGGCGGATTTCGCGACGCCGCCGTTATAGCCGGTGATGTTCATGATCAGCGGGATCGCGGGATTCGAACGGATCTGCTCGCCCCTGACGTTGATCGTGTCTGCCGCCAGGTCGAGCTCCCTCACGACGCTGACCCAGTTGATCGTCAGGTCACCCGACGACGTCATCTTGACGATGTCGCCACTGATCCGGTCGAACGAGACCGATCCGGCCACATCGAAACGCGTCTCGCCGTTGGCGGTGATCGATCCGCCGCGGAGCGAGCCCGTGTCGGACTTGACGTAGAGGTCGCCGGCATCGCCCGGGATACCGGTCGTGGTAAGCTGGCTGAAGACGATATCGTTGACGGCATGCAGGGTCTGCGTGCCGCCGCTGATGGCGGTGCCAACGGTGATCCCTCCGGCCGTCGCGGTGACGTCGAGCGTGCCGCCCGCGCTAAGATTATCCCAACGAACGACGGTGCCGCTCAGGACTGCGTTGCCGGTCGTGGCCGTGAGGTTATGACCGGTGTTGGTCCCCGCCGCGATCAGCCTCGCCGAGCCATTGGCAGAGACCGAGCCGAGCGTCGGCACGCCGCCTGACATCACCGTCTGCGCGAGGATGAAGCCGTTGTCCGCGTTGACGTTGATGCTGCCGGCGTCGCCGTTGATGCCCGTCGTCGTCAGCGCGTTGAACGTCACGTTGTCATGGGCGTGGATGGTCTGCGTGCCGCCGCTCTGCGCGGTCTGGAACGTGATGCTGCCCTGGCTTGACGTCACGCCCAGCGTCGTGCCGACATTGAGGACATTCCAGTTGACCGGACCGCTCGCGGTCAGCAGGCCCGAGCCGGTCGTGGCGGCGAGCGTGTTACCGGTGATGGTCGTGGCCGCAAGCAGCGTCGCCGAGCCGTTGGCCGAGACCGAGCCCTGGCTCGTCACGCCGCCAGACGTCACCGTCTGCGCCAGGATGAAGCCGTTGTCGGCGGTGACGTTGATGCTGCCGGCATCGCCGGTGATGCCGGTCGTCGTCAGCGCATTGAACGTCACATTGTCATGGGCGCGGATGGTCTGCGTGCCGCCGCTCTGCGCGGTCTTGAAGGTGATGCTGCCCTGGCTTGCCGTCGCGCCCAGCGTCGTCCCGGCGTTGAGCGTGTTCCAGTCGATCGGGCCGGTCGCGGTCAGCACGGCCGAGCCGGTCGTGGTGGCGAGCGTGTTGCCGGTGACGGTCGTCGCCGCGAGCAGCGTCGCCGAGCCGTGGGCCGAGACCGAGCCCAGCGTGGTCACGCCGCCCGACGTCACCGTCTGCGCCAGGATGAAGCCGTTGTCGGCGGTGACGTTGATGTTGCCGACGTCGCCGGCATTTCCGGTCGTCGTCAGCGACTTGAACGTCACATTCTGGGTCGCGTGGACCGTCTGCGAGCCGCTGCTGTCGGCGGTCCCGATGACGATGCTGCCGTTGTTCGCGACGGCAGTGAAGCTGCCGCTCGCGCCGGTCGCCGTGCCCGCCAGCACCTGGTCGAGCGTCAGCGCGCCGGTGCCGATGATGTCCACGTTGCCCTTCACCGCGGAGAGCAGGCTCGCCTCGGTGTCGGTCAGCGCCTTCAGGTGGATGCCCCCGGCGCTCGCGCTCGCCGACAATTGTACGGCGTTGAAGGCGAGCCGGCTCGTGGCACTTCCGATACCGTTCGATGCACTCAGCGACAGCTCGGCGCCCGCGCCGGATGCGACGAACTTGGTCTGGCCGTCGCCATTGTCGATGATCGCGCCCAGCGAAGCCACGCCACCGGCAGTGACGATGATCGAGGGCGCGTTCGAAGCCGCCGCATAGGACAGCGACGAATTCAGCTGGCCGATCGTCGTATCGCCCGTGGTGGTCACCGAGATCAACCCGGCCGCGTTGATGGCCGAATAGGCGCCCATCGTCAGCGTCGCGGCAACCAGGGTGACGCCGTCCGAGCTGCTGGCCGCAACCACCGGCGCAGCGCTGGTGCCAGCCCCGAAATTCATGCCGCGGTTGGCGAGCAGCTGCATCAGGCCGCCGCTGGTGATGTCGGCATTGACGGTGAGCCCGCCGCGCGCAGCGTTGAGGGTCAGCGCGCCGCCGGCCGTCAGCGTCCCATAGGTGCCGCTGGTGCCGACCATGAGATCGCCAGTGACGGCGAGGATGCTGAGGTCGCCGACCGCAGAGCCGGTCACCGCGCCGGAGATATTCACCTGCAGCGGCTGGAAGGTCGAGCCGTTGAAGCCGATGTTGCCGCCGGCGCGCAGATCGAGGTCGGCGCCCAGGATGTGGATCGCCGTACGATCGGTGAAGCCGGCCTCGGCATAGATGCTGCCGGTCGCGGCGAGCTGGATCGCATTGCCGGCGGCGATGTTGCCGAGAATGAGATCGCCGGTGGTCTGCTTCAGGTAGATGCCCTGCGCCGACGAGACCTGGTCGAGCTGGTCGTTGGACGGATCTGCGAACGCGATCTGGAGCGCGTTCGTATTGCTCGCGGGGTTGCTTCCGGCGGTCCCCGAGGGGGCACCGACATTGCCGTGCTCGGCGATCAGGGTCAGGTTGCCGATATCGCCTGATATCACGGCCCCGCTTGCGTTGGCGGAGATGCTGTTGACGGCGTCGAGCTTGACGTCGCCGCGGCCGGTCACCTCGATGCCGTTGGCCTGCGCGGCCGCGATCGGGCCGTAATTCGCGGTGACGCCGCCGAGCGCGAGGCTGTTCTTGCTGCCGAGATAGATATTCGTCAGCGCCTTGGCCGAGATCGCGATCGGGTTGTCGACGACGACGAGGTTCTGCTGCGACAGGCTGACCGTATAGGTCGTGACATGGGTCGTCGGGTCCGTGACCGCGCCGACGGTGAGCTGGCCGGGACCGGCGGTGGCGAGCAATCCCCTCTGCTCCGGCGTCAGCGACGAGGAATCGACGCTGGTGAAGGAGAACGTCTGGGGCGCTGCCGAATTACCGACCGAGCCGCGCGGCGCGTAGAGCATGATCTGGTTGGCGCTGACATTGGCGACGACGTTCTCGTCGATCGGCGGCGGCGCCGCGCCGACGGCCGACGACGACACCGTGTAGGCGAGCTGGCTCTGCGTCCACTGCGAGCCCGCGGTGATGATGCTGTAGACCCGCTCGGTCGATGCGAGCGTGTAGCTGTAATTCACATTATAGGCGCCAAGCGCCGTCTGCAGCGCCGTATTGCTCGGCATGCGCTGATTGGCTGTCGCCACGCCGTCGAACAGCTTGGTGAACAGGGTCGACGACAGCGAGCTGCCGAACACGGTCCCCAGCGGATCTGTGGGCGCGCTGCCCAGCAACGTCGTCAGCGAGGTCCTGAGCTCGTCGGTGCTGATCTTGCCGAGCAGGAACTGGTCCCTCAGGAACCGCGTCGTGGCCTCGGTCTTCATCTGCGTCGTCGTGACGTTCGCGGGATCGATGCCGAGCTTGGCAGCCACCTGCGCCCGCAGCACCGTCTGCCCCACCGAGGTCGGGTTGTAGGTGCTGCCGTTCGGGAAGGCGATGTTCTTGAGCTGGAAGTAGTCGTTGTAGGCCGACGTCACCATCGACTGGTAGCTGTTGACGGCGTTGGTGGCGGCATTGCCGCTGAGCAGGTCGAGGCTCGCCTGAACGTCCTGAAGATGCTGGCTCTGCGCCTGGGTCAGACCAACCGCCGCCCGGCCGTTCAGGATGTTGGCCGGGTTGTTGTCGGAGCCCGCCGCCTCAAGGAAGACCGGGCCACCGGTCGACTGGACCGTGCCGAGGCGCAAATCGCCCTTGGACTGGATGATGTAGGTGCCGGTGGCCGAGGCGCTGTCGAGAACACCACCATCGACGCTGCCGTTGGCCTGAATCGTCCCCGTCGCCTGGATCACCAGCGGATTGATGTTGGTCAGGGTGGATGCACCATTGACGACGGCGCTCTTCGCGCCGATCGCACCGGAGGTGGAGTTGATCTCGATGTTCTTGCCGATCACGACGGGATTGGCGACGTTGTAGGCGGACGCCGAGTTGATGTCGCCGGTCGCCGAGAGGAAGACGCTGCCCTGCGGCGTCGCGCCTGCCGAGTTCACCTTCACCTGGTTGATCGACAGCGCGCCGATGGCCGAGATCGCGATGTCGCGGTCGATCGAGCTCGCGGTCAGGCTGCCGCCATAGAGCTGCACCTGGACGGGCGCCTTGGTGGTGCCGAGCGTGCCGATACCGCCGTCACCCCGAAGCGTCACGCTCGTCCCCGAGATCACCGGGTTGTTGGCATTGGCGGCGACCGTGATGGACGAGTTGGCGCCGGTGGCGGCAAGCGTCGTCGTGCCCTGCTGGTTGTTGATCGACCCGTTGATGACGATGCCCGAGGTCGAATTGACCACGACGTCGCTGCTACTGCCGCCGATGAACTTGATGTTGATCGGGTTCGACGCCTTGACCGTGTTGGTCAGCGTGAGCGTCAGGTGATCATAGATCGCCTGGTACCAGTTGTACTGGGCGTCCGCGCCGCAGCACGCGTTGGAATGGGTGTTGAGTCCAACGGGGCTCCCATCCGGGTTCACGCCTCCCGCCCAGTGATAGCTGCCTGTGGCGGTGGTGACTTTCTGATAGTTGCTGCTCTGCGTGCCTGAAACCAGGTTGGTCGAGCGGGTCCAGTTCTCGCCGGTGACCTGATTGGGCGTGAAGCTCCAGCCGTAGTCGAACTGCGTGCTGGTGGGTAGACGATCCAGCGTCGCGGTGTCGACCCATTGATAGAGCATGTTCTCCTGCGTCCGGTACTGGACGCCCGCCGTACCGGTCCTGGCCGTAAGCATCGACGGGTCGATCGCGGCCGCAGTGACACTGTTGGTCTCGTACCGCGACACCTGCTGACTGCTTGCAGCCTTGGGATCGTAAACCCACCACGTCGTCTTCCCCTTGAGCTGGTCGACGATCTCGACCACGCTCTGGGCAGTGACGCTGGTATTGATGGTGTTGGTGACCAGCTGGAGCCCGCTGGTGTTGTTGACGGTGACCGTGCCGGCGCCGCCTTTGATCTCGATGTTACCCTGGGTCTGGGTGCTGTCGGTCGAGGTCGAGATGATCTTGCCGTTGAGGTAGACGTAGCCGCCGGCGCCCTGCGCCACGCCATTCAGGATGAGCTGGTCGGTGAGAGCGTTGTACCTGACCCCGATCTTGGCGTCGCCGCTGGCCGACGCCGTCACGGAGCCCGAGATGTCGTAATAGACGCCGTTCCGCGCATTGGCCTGGGCCGCGGCAAAATCCGCGCCGCCGTTGCGGTTCTTGAGGCCGTTGCTGCCGTAGATGGCATCGTACGCCGCGGCGCCGATGTCGACCGAGTAATTGCTGCTCGAGCCGGCCTGGATGGTGCCGTTGATGTTGATCACCGACGCCGAGATGATGACCGCCTGGCCGCTGATGGTCCGGGTGGCAGTCGCGGTGGCCGGCGCGTCCGCGGTCTTCGGCGTGATCGCATCCGGCTGGATGTTGATCACCTGGAAGAAGCCCGAGCTGTCGCAGGCTGACGCACAGTTGAACGGCGTCTTGTACGGACCGCTATCGGTGTAGACGTTGCGGCCGTCATAAGTCGTTTTCTTCCACTGCGCGAGCACGACATTGGACGAGTCCTGCGACTGCCCCTCGATGATCTTGAGGGTCGCGATGTCAGGCACGCTGCCGGCATCGGGAGTGCTGGTGTTCCCAGGCGTACCCCTGCCCACCGGCAGGAAGATCGATGAATAGAGCGAGGTGCCGTCGTAATACGTCATCAGCATGCGCGCGGTGAAGATCGTGCTGGCGTCGGCGTTGCCGACGGGTTGATACACGCCGTGGCTGCCGTCGGTGCAGCAGTAATAGAAATAGGGGTGATCGGTTCCCGAAGCGATATGCGGAGCGGTATAGTAGTCGCCGTAGGCGCCGAGATAGGTCGCCGCCGTCATCACCGCGGTCAGCGTGTCTTCCGGCCTGTTTTCAGTGGTGGCCCATTGCGAGGTGACCGCGCTGCCGCTGTCGTAGAAGCTCCCGATACCGCCGAGGAAGGTGAAGGTGCCTTTGGGCACCACGATCTGGACGGTCGCGGCACTGAGCGACTGCGATGCGACGACGCTGCCGAGATTGTTGATGATCTTGAGCAGGCCGTTCGCGTTGTTGACGGCGCCGTTGAAATAGATGTCGGGCGTGCGGGTCAGCACGTTGCCGCTCTGGTCGATGCCTTGACCGGAGTCAGGATCCAGGCGGTTGTAGGTGGCCGAGACGTCGATGACCGGCGTCGCGCTCGGCATCGCGGTGAAGGTCACATTGGAGTGCGAATCCGGGTCGACATGGTCGATCTGGCGGTAGGTGATGTTGCCTCCGGTCACATCTGTGACCGTGAGGTTGGCCAGGCTCATAAAGTCGAGGCCCTTGTTCTCGATCTTGATCAACGGCGAGCTGCGCGCGATGACCGCGGGCGCGGCCGGGTTCGTGCCGCTGTTGCCGGTGAGCTTCTGGGCCAGGATCGAGACGTTGCCGGCGGACACCATGATGTCGCCGAACGCGAAGGCGTTGCCGGGCGCGTCGGAGGTAAACGGCGCCTGCTTGATCAACGTGTCGATCTGGCGCTGCTTGTCGCCGGTCGGGTCGGTGCCGGTCGGCGACATGCTGGCAGGCGCCGTGGGCGTCGCCGCCGCGAGCTGGGAGCGGACCTGCGCCTCGGTCAAGCCGGTCAGCGACGCCAGCTGGTTGACCACCAGCTGGTAAGGATTGAAGTTGCCGACGACGGCATACTGGACCGTCTGATGGTTCCAGCTCATCACCGGGCTCAAGTGATTGACGTCAGAGACGAGCTCGAGGACCGACGAAGAGCCGTTTGTCAGCAGGGAATAGGGACTGGTCGTGCTCAGTGTCGGCGCGGTCGCACCGAGCTCGATCGTAATCGTCAAATCGTTATTGACGCCCGCCACCACCAAGCCGTTGAGCGCGACATCGCCGGTTCCGCTGGTGTGGCTGTGGTTGTCGCTGTTCTTGGCGCTGAAGATGTCCAGATACGGATTGTAGTTGCTGCCGTTTCCGGCCGCCGTGACCTGCCCTTGCGTTGCACCGAGATAGATGTCGCGCGCGCCGAGGATGCTCGAGGTGGGGGCCAGCGTTAGGCTCGTGGTGTCGTCGGCATTGGCCGTGCCGCGATAAAGCGTGGAGATCGGAACGGCGGTATTGTTGTAGACGACCGTCGTCGCCGTCGCCTGCACGCTGCTGAAGACGGTGCCGTCGCCGGCGAGGCCCGCGTAGATGGTGATGTCGCGCCAGGCCGCGATCTTCGCGTTGTCGCCGACATTGACGGACTGGTTGGCGTGGACCCAGCTGTTGGTGCTGGCGCCGACGCCCGCGATCGCGCCGTAGAGGCTGGCATTGGCGTTGTTCGCCGCCGCCATCTTCGCGGCCGTGCCGATATAGATCTTGCCCACGCTGAACAGCTCGCGGGCATTGATGTTGACCGCGAGCGTGGCGTTCGCCGTCATGTTGGATTCGGCGCCGCCGCCGGCGAAGAAGCTGGCCGTGGCGAGGCTCGCCGTATCGTTGGTGTTCAGCGTGTTGTAGGCCTCGATATTGATGAACGCCGCCGACGTCCGCGGATCGCCGTTGAGGCTCAGCACCGTGCCGGCGCCGATATTGGTGGTGACGGTCTGGGTGACGTGGGAGTCACTGAGCGCAGCAGCCCCCGAGAACGAGCCGCCTGAGCCCGAACGTGCGCCGCCGCCGCCCTGGGTGACGATGTCGTTGGAGATGACGACCATGTTGCCGCCCGCCGAATTGATGATCAGGTGGGTTCCGATCTCGGCAGTGGTGGTCGAGTCGACGTCGTTCTGCGCCTTGCCGGCGGAGACACCGGCCGTCGAGGCCTGATAGGCGTCGCCGCTGGCGGCGTAATTCGTGGTGTGCTTGGCATTGATGCGGAGGCCGCCGAAGTAGAGCGTGTCGTCCGTCGCGCCACCGTCGAACCGTGCGTTGGTCACGGCGGTCGAGCTGGTCGTCGCGACCGCCGCCGCGCCGGCATAGGTGCCGCCCGCGCCGACCGTCGCGTTGGACACGTTGGTGTCCGTGCCGGTGGCCGTGATCCGGAGGATGCCCGTGTAATTGCTGTGATTGAGATTATCCATATCGGCGGGCGCACCCAGATAGGCATAGGTGTGCGCGTTCGACGACGTTTGCGCGACCGTCGCACCGAGCGCCAGGAAGCCGCTCGAAAGGCCCGTCCCCTCGGCGTATTGGGCGCTGTCGTTCTCGGCCGCGATGGTGACGTCGGCGTTGGGAAGCCGGATCCCCGTCCCGCCATAGGCGCTCACCGTCGCGTTCTCGGACGCCACGGCAAGGCTGCCCTGTGCGCCGATCAGCGAGCCGCCGCCGCCGGCGAGCGCCTTGGCCCACGTCGTGGTGCCGACGGTCGGAACCAGCGCCATGGCGGTTACCGCGAGCGCACCGCCCGAGAAGCTGACGTTGTCGCCGACATCGGCCGTAACCGTGGCGCCGACCGTGGACTTGGCGATGGCGACGCCGACGGCACCGCCACCGACCGAGACGCCGATTGCCTCGCTCGACAGGTTGGGCGCGATCGACGCCGACACCAGCGTGCCGACGCCGGCCGCCGACGTCGTGATCGAGGCACTGCTGCCGATCTCCGCCAACACGGACGAGTTCTCGTGGGCCTCCGCATCCGCACCGACGCCCGCGACGATGCCGCCGCCAAGTGCTGTGGACGTCGTGGTCAAGGTGCCGGCGCCGCTTGCTCCAACTGCCAGAGTCGTGACGTTGACGGTGGAGCCGTTCAGAACCCTCGCAGCGACCGAGCTCGTTCGGCTTGCCGACGCGACCGAAGCGCCGACAGCCACGGCGCCGCCGGTGACGCCGCCGGTGAAGACCACCTGGGTCGTCGAATCCTGCGCCATGACGGCGGCGCCAGTGCCGGTGCCGCCCGTGCCGGTGATCTGGCCGCCAAGCATCGCCACCACGGAGTTGCTGACATTGCCGACCGCGACAGCCGCATCGGCGCCGAAGTAGAGCGCCGCACCGCCGGCGATCGCCTCGGTGTCGATGGTCTTGCCGGCATAAGGTCCGGTGGTCGCGTCCTTGACCACCGCCGCAACGGTGACAATCGGTGCCGAGATGGCCAAAGGCGTATCTGCGGCCACCAGCACGCCGGAGCCGTTGCGTCCGTAGTCACTCAGATTGGCGAGCACGGTGCTGTTGAAGCTGGTGTAGCCAATGCCGGCCCCGATGCCGACATTTTTCGCAAAGCCGGCGCCGAGCAGATACATCTTGGCCGCATTGGCGCTGGTGGCAGTGACATTGACCTGCGTGCCCGTGACGTTGCCGCCAGCGATCTGCGCGACGACGGCGTCGTTGCCGCCGCTCAGCACGCTGCTGACGTCGTAGGTCGAGCTGACGTTGGCATTGTTCGGATTGCCGGCCGTGCCGCTGGCGACCGCGTTGCTGCCTTGCGTGTGGTTGGTGCCGTTGTTCACGGACGCGATGGTGCCGTTGTTGCCCTGATTGAGCTGGCCGGTCTGCTGGCCCTGGGTGTCCGCATCGGCGGTGTTGGTGCCGATGATGATGACTCCGACCGTCGCGCCGATACCGACGCTGCCGCCGATGCCCGCGGTGACCGCGTAGGACAGCACCTCCTTGGTGCTGAGCGCATTGACGTTGATCGCGCCAGCCGAGTTCAGATTACTGTTGCGGCTTTCTGCAATGGTCTGGCTCTTGAAGCTGATGACGTTGGCGGCGGCGCCGATGCCGACCCCTGCCCCGCTGGCGCCAACCGCGAGCGCCCCCGCGATCTCCTTGATCGCCACGTCCTCGGTCGCGTTGATGGTGACCGCGCCGGCCGCACCGCCCGTCACCGATTGTAACGTGGTGTCGTAGACGCCGGCGATGGTGGTGTTGTTGGCGATCTCGATGTTCGCCATGCCGGCGATCGCCGCCGTGCCGGTCGAGAGCGCACCGCCGATCGCATAGGCCTCGAAGCGATTCTTGGTGGTGGCCTCGACGTCGAGCGCGCCGCTCAGATTGAGCGCGGTCGTGTGTGCGGCGCCATTGCCCTGATAGTGGAATTCGTCGCCGACATAGGCCTCGGTCCGGTTCGAAGAGACCTGGACCAGGAACGCCGCGCCGATCGCGGCCTGGCTGCCATAGGCCCCGGAGCCGTTCGCGGAGAAGATGCCGGTGTTGTTGGTGGCGTTCACCGTCAGCGATGCGGCCGTCAGCGCGCCACCATCGACATAGGCTTCCGTCGTCGCCTGGAAGACGTTCAACCCGACCGAGCCAGTGTTGAAGCCGATCGCGATCGAGGACGCGTCCTGCTCGGCATTGGCCTTCACGGTGACGGCGCCGACCGTCGCGCTCGACGACTGCACGCCGCCGACAGTCGAATTGGTGATGTAGGCGAACGTTCCGCGCTGCATCGTGGTGCTGATGATAGTGGCACCGCCGCCGCCGTTGCCGGTCGGAGCCACGATGCCGGCACCGAACGCGCCGGAATAGGAGAAACTCGACGCGGCAACCTCGATCTGCGGCGCCAGCGTCGACGAGGTCAGGCGTGTGTCGATGGAAGCACTGTCGATATAGGCCCTGGTCTCCCCGCTCATCACGTTGGTGATCGGGTTGATCATGATGGCGATGCCGCTGCTCGCGGCGACCGACGCGACGTTGGTCACGACCGCCTGGTGCGAACTCGCGACCACGGCAAGGCCGCGCAGGATGTCCTGGTTCTCGGAGAGATCGGGCGTCGAGTCGGTCGGCGCGTGGGCGGCGCCGAGATCGAAGGCATGCACCAGCGTGCCGTTGTTGACCGACAGCGTATCGGTGGTGCTGGTCCCGAGCGCGTCGACCTTGGTGCTCGCCCCGCTGATATAGGCCGCCGTCGTCCCGGTAATCTGATTGGTGACCAGCGAGCCGGCACCGCCGGCAGCGCCCTTGCTGATCGACACGGCACCCGCAAACACGGCCGCCTTGTCGTTGTTGCCGGCGATCACCGCGACGTTGTTGGTCGCGGTGACGTCGGCGCCGTTGATCCCGTTGGTGCCGGCGGCGGTGATGCTGGCGGTGACGTTGGTGCCCATCAGATTGGTGGCGACCGAACCGGCCAGCCCGACCTGCGAGGACATCGCGATACCGACGGCGACGGTCGAGATGCTGGCGTTCGAGTTCGCACCGACCGCGACATTGCCCGAAGCGGTCAGCTTGGACCCGGTCACGCCAGCGCTGACGTTGTTGGCGATGCTGCTGTAGACGAGCGCAAGGCCCGCCGCGCTGCCCTGCGTCGAGGCGCCCGCGACGGCGGCAGTTCCGATAATGCTGGAATTGTCGGTCGCGTTGACTGAAATGTTGCGGGCCGTGACGGACGATTGCGTCGTGCTGGACAAATTGTTGCCGATGGCCGCCGAAACGGTGTTGGCGATCGAGCTGATCGTGGTGCCGCCGACGCCGGCGAACTGGCCGGTCGCAAGGCCGAAGCCGATCGTGACCGCCTGGATCTTGGAGGAATCCACCGCGCTCACGCTGACATTGCCGTTGCTGCCGGCCGTCATCAGGACGTTGGCGATATAGGCCGAATGCGTGGTCGCGATCGTGTTGTAGACGATCGAGGCGCCGACATTGTTCTTGCCGGCCTGGATGAGGCCCGCAACGGAGACGATGCTGGCGCCCGGACCGTTCCCCGTGCCGTCGTTGAGCGCAGCCGCGCTGAAGTCGATGCAGTTCTGCCCGCCCGTGCCACCGGCGACCGTGCAGGTATCCGACGCGAGAAGATTGTTGTTCGACTTCTTGACGAGGTTGCCGAGCGCAGTGTCGAGCGCCGACACCGCGCCGCTGTCCGCCAGCACCGTCACGCGGCCGACATTGATGCTCACCGTCGAGCCGCTGTTGATATAGGCTGTCGTGGTCGGCGTGATCTCGCTGACGACGATCGCGCCGGCAAGTCCGTTGGCGCTGGCCCCGCCCCCGCCTGAGGCCGCACCGGCCGCAATCACGCTGGCGCTGTCGGCCATCACCAACAGGGTGTCGTAATTCGAGATCGCCGTGCTGCGGATATGCGCATCGGTCGCGTTTCCGCCCGTGGGATCGGCGATCGAGGCATAGGTCAGCCCGATGCCGACGCCGGCCTGACCGCCCGAAATATAGAGCGAGCCGCCGCCGATCGCGATGTTCGTGGTCTGGTAGGCGTCGACCTCGAGCGCGCGATTGACGCCGCTCGCCTGCCCCGTGATCGTCGAGCTCTCGATATAGGCGTTGGCGCTGTCGGTGATGATGCCGACCGAGGCCGACAGCGACGCCGCGTTGGATTTCGATCCCGCCACGCCGATGGCGACGACGGTCTCCGAGCCGCCATTGAGCGCCTGCACCGTCACCGAACTCTGGTTGTTCATGGTGGTGCCGTAGATATAGGCGAGCGTCGCATTGTTCGACATCGCCGCCGCGATCGCGCCGCCGATCGCAGCCCCCGTGGCGGACCCTCCGGCCAGATTGAGCGCCGCCGAGCCCGAACCATTGTTGAGCATGGTGTCGTTCAGCGCCTGAACGATCGTGTTGGTCAGCACGGCGCCGGTCGTGGTGTACTTGTTGACCGTCGTGTTCCTGATATAGGCGCTTGTGCGGAGCGAGACGTCGCTCACCGACGAGCTGCCGGCGAGATCGAGGCTGAAGCCGCTGGTGCTCGATCCCGAGGTCGAACCGATCTTGCCCGCCGCCGTCGTCACGCCGGCTGCGCCTCCGGTCGAGGCGGCGCCGGCAGCGCCTGCCTTGTCGGAGAAGCTGGACGATGCCGGATCGGAGACGGCTGCTGCGACGGCGGCCGCGGTGATGCGTCCCGAAGTGGTCGCGCTGAGTGTCAGATTGTCGACATTGACCGCCCCGCTTCCGCCGCTGGTGCCGGCGAACGGATCGTTGGCGCTGAACACGCCGGGCCGGATGTCGGAATGGTTGTCGCCGATATAGGCGGAGGTGTCGGTGTTTGCGCCGAGATAGGCGACCGACAAGCCGACCGCCGAACCGCCGCTCCCGTTATAGCTCATCGCGCCGGACAGCGTCACGACCGACAGATCCTGCTGCGCCAGAATGCCGACGGTCGGGGCATAGACGGTGGCCTGGCTCGAGATCGACGCGTGCGTCGAGTTGTTCAGGAAACCGAGCGAAGTGATGCCGTTCAGCGCCAGCGTGCCGGCAGCCTTGCCGGACGACGGTGCGACAGCGACGAACCGGTCGGAAGTGATCGCGTTGACGGCGATGTCGTCCGCCGCACGCAGCGTCGCACGGTCCGAAACGCCGGCGATGGTATTGGTGTTGAACTGGACGAGATTGAGCGCGCCGCCGACGGAGGAGCCGCCCGAGGTGTTGCCGAACAGGAAGCCGAGCGTGCCGACATTGCCGGCGGCGTCGATCGACGCCGTGGTCGTGGTGGCCGCGATCTGGAGGCTGGCGTTGTAGGTATGGACGTCGCCATTGTCCATCCCGACCGACCAGCCGGTGCCACTGCCGCAGGCCGCGGTCGCGCAGGTTGTCGTCAGGCTCGCGCTGCCGGCCACCCACGCCGTCGTGTTGTTGTTCACGACGAAATGGTTCAGCGAACCGGCGATGCCGATCGTGTCGCCAGCGTCCGCGGTGGCATTGGCGTAGCTGGTCAGGATGTTGCCGCCGACGCCGAGATTGCCGTTGAGGTGGCTCAGCACCGCGCCCAAACCATCCCACTTCAGCCAGGTGTTGGTGATCGGCAATTCGGTGGTGGCATCGACGGCGATATTCGCCGCGTTGACCAGGGTTCCGCCGCCGATATAGGCGTTCGAATTGTGGGTGAAATTGCCCCAGGCGACGGCCGCGCTGATCGCGGTGCTCTCGCCGGACACCGGGTCCTTCGTGATCGCGCTGGACGTCGCATTGCTGCGAACGCCGCGATCGATGACGTTGCTGGCGACGGCGACGTTGCCGCTGGCATAGATGCTCGGCGCGCCGCCGCTCGGATTCTGCGCGATCGCAGCGGTTGCGCTCTGCGTGCTGTTGGCCAGCGAGAGCGCGCCTGCGACTTTGAAATCGAAGCTCAACGGCATCAGCGAGCCCATATGGTCCCTGATGATCGACGTCGGCGCGGTGACGGCACGCAGTCCTCTTTCGATTGCCGCGATCAGTGCCGGGAGGCCGGCGATGGACGAAGCCATCGTGGAATTGAGCGTGGTATCGGACGTCGCTTCGACCAGAACGGACCCGTTCATTCGGTTGTTGACATCGGTTCCGAGCGATGCGCCGAGCGTTGCGGTCGCGGATGTCGTGATGTCGCTGATGGCGAATGCCCCGCCGACGGCGCCGCTCGCCCCCGTCCCGGGTGCCGCCACCGACGTTGCGCTGGTCGAGAACGAGTTGTTGTTAATCGCGCGCACCTTCAGGGTGCTGCCGCTCGTGTTCACCGTGCCGGCAGCAATATGCGCGCCGGTCGCGACGTTTGCGGTCGTCGTCACCGATCCCGTGGAATAGGCCACCGTCGGGACAATCTGCGCACTCGTCGACGCCGCGAGGGCCGAGATGGCGATGGTCGCATCATTGAGCGCCTTGATCTCGAGGTTGCCGCCGGCGTTGACCGTCGCGCCCGAGGCCACGTTGGTCGTGGCAGTGCCGTCGATCTTGCCGACGACCACGCCGGCCGCGACCGGCGTGAGGCTGCCGAGCAAGGTGGAGGCGACCGCCGGATCCGACGCGGTCTCCGTGGCGTGTGCGGAAATGGTCACATCGCCGCGCCCGTTGATGTCGGCATGGCTGTTGATGTTGATGGTCGCCGTGGCGCTCGCCGCGACATAGCCGCCATTGAGCCCGAGCAGCGAGGCGGCAAGCGTCGAGCCGACAAGCGCGAAATCACCGGCCACCGAACCGTTCAGGAAACTCGACACGGCCGTCGAGGTCGCGCTGATCGAGACGATGCCGCCGGTAATCTTGCCGTCGACCGTGATCGACGTCGCGGCGGTGGCCTGGCCGGACAGCTTGATGTCGCTCGCCGTTGCCCTCAGCGTCACGTTGCCGTCGGCGTAGGTGGTCCCGCCGAAGTTGACCGACTGGGCCAGGATCTGCGCGCCATTCATGATCTCGATGTTCGGCGCGTCGATGATGACGTTGTTGGCGTTGCCGGTCGAATGGCCGGAGCCATCGAGACGGCGGGCATCGATCATCGCATGCGCGGCGAGCGTGATGGAATGATCGGCCTGGATGAGGTAGTCGGCACCGGCGCTGAGCCCGGCGAGCGCATTCACGATGGAGCTGTTCGACAGCGTCACGCCGGTGTCGCCCTGAGCGGCATCACCCACGACCACGTCGGTCGGGTCGATCAGCAGCGTGCCGGCCTTGCCGTTGTCCGCACTGAGGTCGACCTTGATGCCTTTCCCAATGTCGATGATCCCGTTCGCGCTGAAGTCGACGAGACCGGCATTGCCCGTCTTCGCGCTGGCATCGAACCTGGCGCCGCCCGCGACGGTCAGGTTCTGCGCCGCCTTCAGGCGGATCTCTCCGGCATTGCCGTTTGCGCTTGCGATGTTGAGATTGGCCTTCTTGCCGACATCGATGTTGTTGCCGGCCTGAACCGTGATGTTGCTCGGCGTCGCGCTCTTGCTTTGCGCGGTGAGACGCCCGTTGACCCTGGCATTGTTGACGGCGCCGATATGGATCGAGCCGTTGCTCACGGTAATCGCGCTGGCGCTGCGCAGGCCCTTGGAGTTGACGGAGGCTGCGAACTTCGCGGCGTGGTCGAGATTGGCGATGTCGCGCTGGGTGGCGCCGCCGACAAAGACGTTCTGCCCGGTCAGGCGCACGCCGTCGATCGCGTTGATGCGGCCATAGATACGGATGTTGCCGTCGGGCGAGACCGGAAACGACCCGGCCATCAGGTTGCCGACCGCCGACTGGTTGATCGCCCCGCCCGCGCCAATCAGGCTGTCGGTGAACTCGCGCGTCGGCGTCGAGACGTTGAGGCTGCCGACATTCACCGTGCCGCTGCGGCCGACCACGAACCCCTTGGGGTCGGCGAAATAGACGTTACCGCCGATCGCGCCGTTCATGTAGGAGTTCAGCGTGCCATTGACGTAGACCGGGGCGTCGCGAACGATGTTGACGAGGTTCTGCGTGCCGGTCGGCAGCTGCAGATTGACGGTGTTGCCCTGCCCGACGCTGAACTGCGAGAACGAGTTGAAGGCGTTGTTGCCCGAAATCGTCGACGTCGTGACGTTGGTCACGCTGCCGGAGGTTTGCAAGGACGTGCCCGTGCGCCCATCCGGGGTGATGACGTTCGCCGTCTGTGCCTGCAGGCGGACGCTGAACACCGGCAGGAAGACCATCTGCATCGCGCAGAGCAGCGACATCGAACGGAAGCGTGCCAGCCCCCGCAGCGTCGTCAGCCCGTCGTTGTGTCGCGTCGCAGATGGTCCGCGCATGTCATATCCTCTTCATCGGCATTGGCGCCGATCCACAACCGGGTGGGAGAATGTCGTGAGGTCGTCCGGCATCAGAACTGGCCGGGCGGCAGCTTGAAGATGTCGGGGCTCTTGGCGTCGGCCACGTAGAACAGCAGCAGGCTGGTCGGGGTCAGCACACGCTGGTTGTTCTCCTTGTTCTCGAACGTGCCCTGCAGAAGCAGGATCACCGAGCGATCCTTGGCGTCGCTGCCACGGAACATCACGATGCCGCCGGCGACGGGCATGTTCATCGCGATCGAATCGGGCTTGAAGCCTTCGCCCATGAAATGGGCGCGCAGGATGTTGGCGTTGGAGAACAGCTTCTCCGGCGTCATCGCCGTGTCGGTCCCTTTCGACCAGACCGCGCCGATCTGGATCAGCGACTTGGACTTGTAGCCGAACACATAAGAGAGCTCGGCAGTCCCGCCGTTCGGCAGCAGCTCGGGAACGGAGAGCAGCAGGCTGTGCGTCAGCTCGGACGCGTTGTCCTGCGCCCTGATCGCGTCGGGCTTGGCGCTGAAGTCCTTGGTCATCGCCGCGCGCACGTCGGATTCGTTCATGCCGAATTTGGCGGAGCGGAAGCCGTCGATCGCCTTGGCCGTCTTGTCGTCCGCACCGGCGGTCGGCGTCTCGGTCGCAGCAGCGACCGGCGCACCGGCGGCGGCAGCCGGCGGCGCACCGGCAGCGGCGGCTCTGGGTGCCGGCGCAGCCTTCTGCTTCGGCACTACTCCCTGAGCCGCGAGCGGCCCGGCTGCAACTGAGGTCAGCAGGCCCACGAGGGCCGGAAGAAGATAGATTTTGCGCATCGACAACCTTCGAAACAAACCTGAAACAACGCTTCAAAAAATCAGCCGCTCAGAAATCGACTTCTCCGAACCGTCGTCTCAACGAGACGGAAAATGTTGCAACGCCACAATGCGTTGCAGATCGTCACGGAGCAGACAAAGCTCGAAACAGCGACTCTTTGGCGGGGTAGGAATACGGTATCGGACTGCCGAATGCTGCGAATGAACATTCATAAGCGCATTTTTTCATCAATTGTGGACACCGCCCTTTCGCGTTAAGCATCCGGTTGGGACAGACCATCGTGCAAAGAATTCCATGACCGAACGGCCTTCCGCGTTCGCGCTCGATCGCCGCGGCTTCATTCGCCTCGCAGGCACAACCGCTGCAGGCTGGATTGCGCTCGGCGCAACGTCAGATCGCATGCGGATCGTTGCCTCGCTGACGGGATTGCCGCTCGACGACGAACTGACCAGACGGAGCATGACCGACAGCCCGACCTCCCGCCTGGGTGGTCTCATCGTCGGCTTGAGACAGCGAGGCTGGGTCGAGGGCGTCAACTTCCGCCTCGAACTTCGTTCGACCTTCGGCGGACCGGACAAGCTCAAGACCGCGGTCCAGGAGTTGCTCGAGCTCAAGCCGGACGTGATCCTGACCGGCTCGACCATCGAAACCGCCGCAGTCTTTGCCGCCACCAAAACCATCCCGATCGTTTTCGCGACCGCCAACGATCCGGTCGGCAACGGCTTCGTCGAAAGCCTCGCGCATCCCGGCGGCAACGTCACCGGCTTCACCAACAGCACCGCCGAAATGGGCGGCAAATGGCTTCAGCTCATCCGCGAGGCGGTGCCGGATCTCGCGCGCGTCGGCGTCCTCTTCAACCCGACGACCACGCCTCGCGCCGGGCGCTTCTTCCTCGACTCGATCGAGCGGGAGGCCGCGACCTCAGGGGTGTCCGTGACCCCCGCGCCCGTCAACGCGCCAACGGACATCGACGAAACCATCAGGCGCTTTTCCGAACCGCCCAAGGCGGCGCTGGTTGCGCTGGTCGACAGCTTCCTCGTGGTCCACCGTCAGGCGGTCGTGGCGGCGGCGGCCAAGCATCGCGTCCCCACGATCTATCCGTTCCATTATTTCATGGATGCGGGCGGACTGATGAGCTACGGGCCGACGCTGGAGGTGCGCTCGGCCGATTACGTCGATCTCATCCTGCGCGGCACCAAGGCCGGGGATCTTCCGGTGCAATCGCCGCGGAAATACGAACTCCTGATCAACCGCACGGTCGCCCGCTCGCTCGGATTGAACATTCCCTTCACGCTGCTGGCGCGCGCCGACGAGATCCGCGAGTGAACGAGGCGATCGACCAGGGACATTTGCGGACGCCCCCGGGCCGGTTGTTCCGAAAATATCTCTACTCGATCGTCGCCCTCGCCTTTGCCGCGCTCGCCATCAACACCGGCTTCGACGTCTGGTTCTCCTATCGCGAGCAGAAGCAGCTTCTCGCGGCGACCCAGCGCGAGCAGGCAGCAAGCGCGGCCATCCAGATCGGCCAGTTCATCGGCCAGATCGAAAGCCAGATCAGATGGCTCTCGCGGCTGCCTCCGGAGCTGTCGAGCAACGAAGACGACCGCCTGAACGCCATCCGGCTCCTGCGCCTCTCGCCGGCGATCGCGGAAATTGCCGAGCTCGATTCGCAGGGCCGCGAGCAGGTGCGCGTGTCGCGCCGCGTCGCGGACAGGGTCGGCAGCAAGGCCGATCTCTCGGCCTCGCCGGCCTTCCGCGGTGCCAATGAAAGCCGGGCCTATTACGGGCCAGTGTACTTCCTCGGCGACACCGAGCCGTTCATGACGCTCGCCACGCGCGGGACCGGGCGGAATCCCAATGTGATCGTGGCCGACGTCAATCTGCGCTTCATCTGGGACCTCGTCGCCGGGATCAGGGTCGGCAACACCGGCAAGGCCTATGTGGTCGACCGCATGGGAGTCCTGATCGCGCATCCCGATCTGTGGCCGGCGCTGCAACGGACCGATCTCTCCGGGCATGCCGACGTGCGCGCCGCACTCGACGGCGTGGGGCCGCCTTCGGGCGGCCTGGTCAAGGGGGATCTGTCAGGCCAGCGCGTGCTCTCGACCTATGCGACGGTCCCCTCGCTCGGCTGGCTGGTGTTCGTCGAGCTTCCGCTCAGCGAGGCCTACGCTCCGATCTATGCATCGATCGGACGCGCGACGTTTCTCCTGGTCGTCCTGCTCGCCTGCGCGATCCTGGTGTCCCTCTGGCTGAGCCGGCGCATGACCGTGCCGATCCAGATCCTGACGCAGGGCGCGCGGCGGATCGGCAGCGGCGATCTCGGCCTGCGGCTCGCGATCAAGACCGGCGACGAGCTGGAAGCGCTCGGCGACCAGTTCAACCGGATGGCCGCTCACTTGCGCGACTCCTATGCGACGCTCGAGCGCAAGGTCGTCGAGCGGACCGCCGAACTCGAAAAGACCCGCGATCAGGCCCTGGCCGAGCATGACGCGGCCGAGCGCGCGCGCAGGGCCGCCGTGCTGGCCAACGAGACCAAGTCGCGCTTCCTCGCCGTCGTCAGCCACGAACTGCGCACGCCGCTGAACGGCGTCATGGGCGTGCTGCAGCTGCTCGACGACGGCAGCCTCGGCGAGGCCCAGCGCCGCCACCTCGCGACCGCGGAGGCATCGGGCGAAACGCTGATCGCGCTGGTCGATGCCATCCTGGAATATGCCCGCCTCGAGGCCAGCACCGAAACGCTGGAGACGCGCGACTTCCGCCTTCACCAGCTGATCGAGACCGCCGCGGAGCTGATGTGTCCGCAAGCCTTCGGCAAGGGCCTGACCTTCGACCTCGCCTGCGATGCGACGGTCGACACATCGGTGCACGGCGATCCGGTCAGGCTCAACCGCATCCTGCTCAATCTGATCGGCAATGCCATCAAGTTCACCCCGCACGGCGGAATTGCGCTCGCGGCGGCCGCCGAGCAACGCGACGATCATGTCCTGCTGCGCATCACCGTTCGCGATACCGGCATCGGCATTGCGCCCGACATGCACGAGCGCATCTTCGACGATTTCGTCCAGGCCGACGACAGCATCGCGCGGCGGTTCGGCGGCACCGGCCTCGGACTCGCGATCGCGCGCCGGCTCACGCGCCTGATGCGCGGCGAGCTGACGGTGGAGAGCACGCCGGGCGCGGGCAGCACGTTCACGCTTCAGGTGCCGCTCGGCCGCGCCGCAAGCGGCGTGGCGCAAGGCGCGGTCCCGCCGCCGTCGCGGCAGCTCCGCGTGCTGCTGGTCGACGACGATCCCGTCAATTGCGAGGTCGGCGAAGCCATTCTGAACCGGCTCGGCCATCGCGCGACGATCGCGAGAGACGGCGCTTCGGCCATTGCGCTCGCCCGCGATCAGGCGTTCGACATCATCCTGATGGACCTGCACATGCCCGACATGGACGGCGTCGAGGCGGCGTCGCGGATCGGCAAGCTCAATCTGCCGCGGATGCCGCGCATCATCGCCGTGACCGCCGACGTCTCCTCCAGCGCCCGCGAGCGGCTCGCAGGTGCCGGCATCGCCAAGGTCGTCAGCAAGCCGATCCTGATCAACGCGCTGCGCGAGGCGATCGAGGACGCCCCGGATGAGCCGGCCGCCGCGCAACTCGCTGCAGGCGCATTGATCGACCGGCATTTCCTCGACGACCAGCGCGAGCTGCTCGGCCCCGCGCAAATCGAAAAGCTCCATCATTTGCTGGGGGAGACCAGCGGCAAGCTGATCGCAGAAATCGCCAAAGCCGCCGCGGCCGGCGATCACGCGCAGTTGGCGCGGCTCACGCACCAGCTCGGCAGCGCCGCCGGCGCGCTCGGCCTCGTCCGCCTGTTCGAGCGCAGCCGCGAGATCGAGCTGGCGGCGCCCTCGATGTCGCCACCCGAATGCCAAAGCGCCGCGCGCGATCTCGCCGCACTTCGTGAGGCGTCGATGAGCGCGCTCGACGATCTGCTTCGGCCCGCCGAGCAGCGGTCGGTTACTGCACGCCCGCCTCCTCCTCGCGCGCAAACCGCTCCACCAGAAAATCGATGAACAGCCGCACCTTCACCGACAGATGCCGCGTCGGCGGATAGACCGCGTACAGCGCGAGCGGCGGTGCAGAATAGTCGTCCAGCACCGTACGCAGCTCGCCTCTCCTTAAAGCGTCCGCCGCGATGAACTCCGGCAGCAGCGCCAGCCCCCTGCCCTTGATCGCGACGTCGCGCAGCACTTCGGCATTGTTGACGCAGAGCGACCAGGCCGGCTGGATCCAGTGATCGCCGTCGCTGCCTGTGAGCTTCCACTGGTTGCCGGTGAGCAGGAAGCCATAGGTCAGCGAAGCGTGCTCACGCAGATCCTGCGGATGCTTTGGCGTGCCGTGACGCGCGAGATAATCCGGCGAGGCGCAGATCATGCGCGCCACCGGCATGATTTTTCGTGCGATCAAACTCGAAGATTCCAATTCCGCGATCCGCAACGTCACGTCAAAGCCGTCCTGCACGGGATCGAGCAGATCGTCGCTGAGCACGATCTGGAGCTGAAGCTCGCCATAGCGCGCCATGAAATCGGCCAGCACCGGTCCAAGCCGCATGGTGCCGAACGACATCGGCGCGTTGACCCGCAGCAATCCCCGCGGCGCCGACTGGGCCTGCGCCACCGCCTGGTCGGCGGCCTCGATCTCCGAGAGGATCACGACCGCGCGCTCGAAGTAGCGCTGGCCGTTCTCGGTCGGGCTGGCGTGGCGGGTGGTCCGGTTCAGGAGCTGGACGCCGAGGCTCTCTTCGAGGTCGGCGATGTATTTGCTGATCGCCGAGCGCGACAGCCGCAGCTGCCGGCCGGCTTCCGCAAAACTGCCGCTTTCGACCACCTTCACGAAGGCCCGGAGGCTGGCGACCTTATCCAAGGGCCGGCCCCGGCGATTGTTTCCAAATCGTAGACATAGACGTCATATTTGCATGGATTGTCTCCAATCCAAAGCGGAACGATATTTCCACCCAGAGCAAGACCGCTCCCCGACTTCTGGAGGACGACAATGTCTGGACTGCACCACGTCACCGCGATCGCCGGCGATCCCATCCGCAATTTCGGCTTCTACACCCGGGATCTCGGCCTGCGCTTCGTCAAGAAGACGGTCAATTTCGACGATCCCGGCACTTACCACTTCTATTACGGCGACGAGACCGGCCGCCCCGGCACGATCCTAACCTTCTTCCCCTGGGCCGGCGTGCCGGCCGGCCGCCGCGGCGTCGGCGAGACCCATCAGACCGCCTTCCGCGTGCCGCAGCGCTCGCTCGGCTACTGGACGCAGCGCTTCACCGAGAAGGGCATCGCCTACGAGGCGCTGGAGAAGCGTTTTGGCGAGTCCGTCCTGCCGTTCACCGACCCTGACGGCATGGCGCTCGCGCTTGTGGGTGTCCCCGGTGCCGAGGACGAGCCCGGCTGGAGCAATGGCGACGTCCCGGCCGAGCACGCGATCCGCGGCTTCCATGGCGTGACCTTGCTGCTCGACAGCGCGGCGAAGACGGCTTCCGTGCTCACCGACGTGTTCGGCTTCAAGGAGACCGGACGCGAGGGCTCGGTGATCCGCTTCAAGGCGCCGGGCGATGCCGAAGGTAGCGTCGTCGACATCTACGAGGCCAAGGGCTTCTTGCGCGGACATCAGGGCGGCGGCTCCGTCCATCACATCGCCTTCCGCGCGGCCGATGACGCCGAGCAGGGCCGGATGGCGCAAAAGCTCGTGAGCAATCACGGCCTGCATCCGACCGAGCAGAGGGACCGCAACTACTTCCGCTCGATCTACTTCCGCGAACCAGGCGGGGTGCTGTTCGAAATCGCGACCGATATCCCCGGCTTCGCCGTCGATGAGCCCGTAGCAACCCTGGGACGTGATCTGAAGCTGCCGAGTTTCCTCGAAGCGCAGCGCAAGCAGATCGAAAATGTTCTGCCGAGCCTGGAAGAAAGCGCGTCATGACCGAGAGCACATTCATCCATCGTTTCGAGCCCGCGACCAACGCGGGCTCCCCTCCGCTGCTGCTGCTGCACGGCACCGGCGGTGATGAGAACGACCTGCTCGGGCTCGGCAAGATGATCTCGCCCGGCTCCGCGCTGCTCTCGCCGCGTGGCCGCGTGCTCGAGCACGGCATGCCGCGCTTCTTCCGCCGTCTCGCCGAGGGCGTGTTCGACGAGGACGACGTGCGCCGGCGCGCGCTGGAGCTCGGCGACTTCATCGCGGATGCGCGGAAGCAATACGGCATCGCCGCGCCTGTTGCGGTCGGCTTCTCCAACGGCGCCAACATCGCAGCCGCGCTGTTGCTGCTGAAGCCGGACGTCCTGGCCGGCGCGATCCTGCTGCGTGCCATGGTGCCGCTGTCGGATCCGCCGAAGGCGGAGCTTGGCGGCAAGCCGATTCTGCTGCTGTCCGGGCAGGCTGATCCGATCGTGCCAGCGAGCAATTCGGCAAAGCTTGCGGCGCTGTTGTCGGAAGCCGGCGCGCGTGTCGACCACAAGGTCCTGCCGGCAGGCCATCAATTGTCGCAGGCCGACGTGACGCTGGCCCGCAACTGGATCGGCAGCGTCGACGCCAAAGCGGCATGAACCAACGAGCGGCGCATCGTTTCACGAACGGTGTGCCGCCAATTCGCCTTGCGAACCGTCAGGCAGATTTTCGAAGCGGTTGATTCTTCGGTTGCGGTCTCGCCGCGCGGCCAATGGCGGCGATCGCCTCCATCTCGTCGACGAGGCCGGACCGATCGATATCGACTTTCATGGCCTCGCCGAGCAGACGGGCTGCCATCCTGAATTGCGGCTCCGCAATCAATCGGTTCACCGCCGCTGCAATTTCCGCTTCGGAGGCGGTTGGAGGCAATTGAAGCCCTGCCCCCTTCGCTTCGACGCGCGCGGCATTGGCAGCCTGGTCCCGACCCATCGGCAGGATGAGCAGCGGCAGTCCGTTGATGAGTGAACGCGTGGTCGTTCCGTGACCGCCTTGCGAGATCACCACGGAAACATCCTTCATGACGAGGTCATGGGGAGCGCCCCGGACCAAATGCACATTGTTCGGAGCCCTGAGATCGGCGACGTCGACATTGGGACCGGCTGTTGCAAGGGCATCGATCTCGACCGCCTCCATCGCTGTGATAATGCGCTGAAACAGTTCGCGCTGACCTTGCGCACCCGTGCTGCATGCGATCAGCCCGCGAGGACGACCCGACTGAGCCGACCATGGCGCTCGCCACGCCTCCATCTGCGAAGACTTGGACCAATTCGGTACATCGAGCAGCGGTCCGACGTAGCGAAAATTGTCGGGCAGCGAGTCAGCGTGAAAGTCGAACGCTCGACTGGTCGCGAGCAAAAGCCGGTTGGCCCGATCGAACAGATCGTAGACATCTGCCAGAAGCGGAAGACCCAGATCAGCACGCGCGCGGTTGAGACTTGGCAGAAACAGATTGAGTGTTTCGGCCAGCCTGGCATTGGCGGCGTCGACTTCGGCGCGCTCTTCCGGCGTTTTCGGTTGGCTCAACCCGCTGACAGCCGGCGGCATTCCCGGCAGGGGCCGAATGCTGACATGAGGGGACAGCAGAGCGAAAGGCACGCCTGACGCCTCCGCCCCGAGCGCAGCACCAAACAGCACGTCAAGCACGAGAACGGCATCCGTCGGCATACGGCCGATCTCATCCCGGACATCGGCCGCATAGAGCGCGGCAGGATCAAAGACGGCCTGGCGTAGAAAGTCTTTCACATCCGAGACGTCCACCGGATCCGCAGCCTTTCCGGTCGGGGCGCGGCGCCATGCTACAAATGCAAAGCCGGAGGCCTCGACTTCAGCGCGCATCGCCGGATCCGCCATCACCCGGATATGATGTCCATTCCGGTGCAGCCTCCGCGCCGCAGTCAGCAGCGGGCTCAAATTCCCGAGGGTTCCCCACGACGCCAGCAGAAAATTATAAGACATCGTAGAACCCTTTCGTCACGGTTGCGAATGCGCTGTCGCAAGCCATCCTGCGCAACCCAATGCAGGCTTCCGGACGGACGCGTGGCCGCGCTTGTGTCCGCGCGGCCACGCCAAGAATGAAGCGGCGCGCGCTACCGAACGATGTCTCCCCGGAGGGAGATGGTTACAGCTGTAAGGAGAGGAAGGCCGCTTATGGGCCAAGCGGACATTTGAGCTGATGGCCAGGTTCGCTAAGCGGCAAAAGCGGTCCAACAGTTCAGGACGCGGATTTGTCCGCTAAGGGCCACATCCGGACATCTAGGATGTTGCCGCTCCCCGAGAACTGTTATTGTTGAGCGGTCTTGCGTCTAGGGGATGATGATTGTGTCTCCAGCAGAACTGTCGAGCAGCGAGGCGGAACTCCGGTCGTTCATTTCGGTCGCGATCCCAACCTTTCGACGTCCTTTTGGGCTGCAACGCGCGATCGAAAGCGTGCTGCAGCAGGACTTCTCCGATTGGGAAATGGTGATCAGCGACGACGAAGGGTTAGTGGGCGAGAGTTGTCGCCTCTTGTCCGAATATGTCAGCACAGAACCGCGCATCCGAGTCGTCGAGAACCGCAGAGGCCGTGGTCAGGTCGAGAACACGAACAATGCGATGCTTGCGTGTCGCGGTCCCTGGATCAAATTGTTGCATGACGACGACTGGCTCGCGCCAGGGGCGCTTACGTCTTTCGCGAGACTTGCGTTGGCCTACCCCGCCGCGGCAGTCATCACCTCCACAAGCCATCTGGTGCAAGACAAAGGCATAAAGTACCGGCAAGGGGGTGAGATTTACGTGTATTCGGGCCAACAGTGCCTGACTGATCTCTATTTGGTGGGCAAAACGCGGTCGCTCGGAATTGTCCCATCGACGCTGTTGGTCAATAGCAACGTCGTCAAAGCCGGCTGCCTGATGCGAAACTACAAGTCGATAAGTTGGGGGGTCGACCAACTGTTCTTCATTGATCTGGCCTGCCATGGTGACATGGTAGCGATAGACGATGGTCTTATCTTTTACGACATGACCAACCACCCCTGCATCACGGCAGACGGGTCGTTCACTCACATTGACCAAGAGACAGTCGAACTCAAACGCCTCACTTGGAGCCTTTTGGAAGATAAAGGAGAACTTCCCGATCCTGAAACGGTCGTGCGTGCGTTGCGGGTTGCTCGACTACGCGGACGGATCGGCCGGCAGCCACTCGGCGCAACGATCCGTGACGCAATCCAAATCCTGCGCCCCTCGGTCCTGATGGCTCTCAACAAGATCATCCGTGCTCGGGCGCGCGCGCCGGGTGCAATTTAATTCATCCTTTCTGCGGGAACGCTCTGATCTGATAGCGCAGCTAACTGACCGCCGCTCGAAATGGCAAGGTCCGCTATGGGTCAAAAGCCGACACCGCGCCAACGCCCAAACACGTCAGCTTAGGGTCACAAGCCGAAATCAGCATCGAGCAACGCCACGTCTGCGAAGGGCCACAAGCCGACATTGCATACTGCGCCGTTGATGGGAATTGGAATGAGACCAGTATTTCCCGGCAACCGCAGCACTCATGGGGGGAGACCCATGATGGGGCAAGCTCGCGCTATCCTTTCGAGGTGTTCCGGCCTGTAAAATCGAGCGAGCTTTGGAACGAGTGTGGAGACGCGCAGAGCCGGCCTCGCTTCCACCAGGCGTGCACCGATCATCCGGGCTTCCTCGACCCTTCCAGACATCGCGTGGCATGCCGCCAGAATAAATTGTGCGTTGAGATAGTTGGGCCGATGCAGCACAGCCGACTTGGCCCATGATGACCCGTCCTCGTATCGATCCGTCAAGAAATGCGCAAACGCTATGCCGGTCTGCAGCAGAAAAAGAAACGGATCCATCGGGCTTAGACGCCCCCCGGCGTGGAACTGCTTGAGCGCCGCCTCTATGTCACCGCGCCGTATGTGTTCCCAGCCGATCGTATACCGTGCAACAGCCAGGTTCGGGTTAAGCTCATGAGCTCGGGAGACGAGGGCCACGCCATCGTCGATCTCATATAATACGGCGCCAATTGCCTGCCCGGCTCTCACGAGTACGGTTGGATCATCCTTATCGAGCTCGATCGCACGCCTTGCCAACCGTCGGGTGTCGTTCAGTTCCTGATCCGCGTCGATCGTCCAGCCGAAGATCTTTCGTTGCAGATAGCAATAAGCACCAAGCGCGTATGCTGAGGCCAATCCGGGATCGATCTCGACAGCAAGCCGGATCAGTCTGAGGGCTTCAATGTTTTGTTCGCGGGTGAATTCATAGAAGCTCGAGAGTGCACGCAGATAGTAATCGTAGGCCTGAAGATTTTCGGTTGGCTTGCGCTTTGCGCGCTCTATCTCGGCGCGCTCCAATTGAGGAAAGAGTGCGCTAATCACGCTACTCGTCACTTGGTCCTGCAGATCGAAGATATCTTTGAGCTGGCTGTCGAACCGGTCCGCCCAAAGATGAGCACCCGTCGTGGCCTCGATCAACTGCCCGGCAATGCGAACCCGATCGCCGGATTTGCGCACACTGCCTTCGAGCACATACCGAACGCCCAGCTCGCGCCCGACCTGCCTGATGTCGATAGCCTTGCCTTTGTAGGTAAAAGTGGACTGTCGCGCGATGACGAACAGCGATTTGGACCGTGAAAGGCCGGTGATGATGTCCTCGACCATGCCGTCGGCGAAATACTCCTGCTCTGGATCGGAGCTCAGGTTGGTGAATGGCAGAACGGCCAGCGACGGTTTGTCGGGAAGTGTGAGGGTGGGTTTAGCCGTCTCCCTCTGGATTTCTGTGACTGCCACAGTGGGGGCGCCGTCAGCCTCCTGCACCATACCGATAAAGCGATAGCCCTTTCTTGGCAGCGTCTTGATCAACCGCTGTTTCTCCCCGGAATCGCCAATTGCGGACCGAGCGGCATTCAGGCGGGTCGTCAGCGCGGCATCCGATACGCACCGCCCCTTCCAAATGGTTGTGATGAGCTCATCCTTGCAAACTACGCGCTCGCGGTTGCGGATGAGGTAATCCAGAAAGTCAAACGTCTGTGGCGCCAGGGCAACGACGTTTGTGTCGCGGTACAGCTCGCGGCGGCCGGAATCCAGTTCGTAGTCTTCGAAGAGATAGCGCAAGACGCGAAATCCCTTGGACGGTCTCCGGTCAGGCCCGGCAACCACTTGGAAAATAAAGAATAAGCTGTCCGTAAGGAAAATGTAAGCAGCAGATCAAGCGCGCTGGGCCGGATTTTGGCAGCATGCCAGGGTGGAAACAAGGTGCCCGAGGATGCTGCGATGAGCATGATTTATCAGACAACGGGCTTGGTCCAGACGACGGACTCTCAGCGACGCAATGTCAGCGTTTTCAGGAATTGCTGGAACGCTTTTCAAGAGTGGCGGAAATGGGAGCGGCTGAGGCGCGATCTTTGCAACCTGAGTGATCAGGAGCTGAAGGATATCGGGATTACGTATGGCGAGATCGACTACGTGGCCTCGAACCGACATACTGACCCGCGAGGCATCCGATCGGTCGGATGATGACGGCCTCCGGCAGCGGTGGACGGAACGTCGGAAATTGGTCGACGCGAGCCGCTTAGCGGCAGGGATACCGGCTTGCGCTTAGGGTCAAAGGCCGACACCGCGCCAACGCCCCAACACGCCAGCTTGGGGTCACAAGCCGAAATCAGCATCGAGCAACGCCACGTCTGCGAAGGGCCACAAGCGGACCTTGGCCAGCATCACTCGATCACCTCAGATTGCTTAGTTGGCTGCGCGCACAACGGCCGGTGGCTGCCATGAGCCCCCACCGGCCGGCAGGATCGAAGGCGCCGTTGTCTTCGGCCAATATAAACGCATCACGAGGTAGATTTCGTCATTCGGCGCCGGCAACCAATTGGATTCCTTGTCGACGCCGGGCGAATCTTTTTGGATATACAACGTGAGAGAGCCGTCGGCATTCTTCTTCATGTCCGGCAGCATCGGCGAGTTGATCAGGTAGCGGTTGATCGGATTCTCGATCAGCAATTGGCTCTTGCCATCATACATCGTCACCGACCAGAAAGCCTCTACCGGCGGGAATTGTCCGGCGGAAAAAGTGATTGTGTACTTGTACTTGGAACCATCGAGCACCTCGCCATCAGCAAGCGCCTTCGTCATTGGATAGACGGCCTCGATTGCGTCGTTGCCATAGATGCCGCCCTTGGCTGCGGCAGCGCGCTTCAGCCAGTCGCCGCTGTAGAATTGCCGGTCTCCGAACAGCGATCCGATTTTCCAGCCATTTACGTCTTTCTGTCCACTAGCAAGATACTTTTCAACTTTCTCTTCGCCGTCCTTCATCCCCAGCCCGATTTCAATCTTGTGGGTCAGCGGAAGATCCTTGAAGTCGAAGGTCTTTCCGGGGCCGACGCCGATGCGCGTGAGCTTGGCGCGGATTTCCTTTTCCTCCGGCCCGGCCGGCGCAAATTGGAGAGCGAAGTCGAGATACTCGAAGAAGTTCTTCTTCACCAACTCCGCATTAGCCTTGGGAAAGTCGACGGCCGCTGCGGCGGGGGGCGCGGGCTGCTTGAGATAGGCCGACAGGGGCTGCACCTTATAGCCGGCCTGGACCTTCTCAACGTTCGGCATATCTGCCGGATGGAAGAGCTGGGTGCGGTAGGCGGCGGCGGAAAATTGTGTCGAGGAGCGAAACATCTTCTTGATGCCAGGCGGAGTGGCACCCTGCCAGTTCGGCCCAACCACCATATAATCTCCGGCCTCGCTTCCGGTCGCGCGGCTACCGATATATCCGTAATTGAACGTGTTGCCGTCGCAAAGCATCACTGAATAGTAGCGACTCTTGTCAACAGCCGGCACGGAAAGAACGATCGGCTCGGCGCGCAGATCGAGCCATAACAGCGAATAGGGCGTGTCGCTATTGGGAGTTATTACGGCCGTGTCTTTGTATGTATAGACACGCGCCTCGTTTTTGATTTGGTTGAACGGCGCCTTGAATTGCCCAGAGTTCCTGTCGACGGCATATTCGTACATGACGGCGTAGTTCATCACGATCGGCAGCCCGTAGATGAAGCCTTCCTCGGCGATGGCCTTGGCCTCGCGGATGTCAGGCCATTCCGCCTGCGACACACTTGGCGTCAGTGCGAATATCGAGCCCGTCAGAGCGGCGGCCAATACACTTGATCGAATGTTCATGTGAACCACCCACGCGCGAAAGGGCGCCAAATAGACACCCGGGAAGCTGGGTCATCATTTCACGAAATAGTCTCAGCGGACTACGGAAAAACGAACAGCTTGCAGCTGTCAGGCCAAATCGCGCTGAACTACAATCGAAATCCGATTTCATGAGCATTTTCCAATACGTTGATGCTCATTCGTTCGGAAAATGTCCGCTTCGGGTCAAAAGCCGACACCGCGCCAATGCCCCAACACGCCAGCTTGGGGTCACAAGCCGAAATCTGCATCGAGCAACGCCACGTCTGCGAAGGGCCAAGAGCGGCCGTCGCACGCCAGCCCATGAATAAGAGAGGTCGCCTCGCGAACGACCTCTCCTTCATGTCCGGCAATGTATCTTATTTGCGATCAGCTTTTTTGAACGGCGGCCGCGGCTTTGCGTATCACGTCGATAACCACATTTGGCTGGGAGAGCATCGGCACGTGGCTGCTCGCCACTTCGGTGACCGTCGCTCCCATGCGCTTCGACACCCAGCGTTGCAGATCCGGATGCACGGTATGGTCTTGCGTGGCCAGAATGTACCAGCTCGGCTTCGACCGCCACGCGATCTTGTCGGCGCTGAGCTTCTGTTGCTGGAACAGATTGTAGACGGGCGCATATTGGGTGGCCCAAACCAGCTTCTGGTCTTCCGCGGAGAGGTCTCCTGCGAAGAACTCGGTGCCGCTCGGAAGCATCCAGGCACGCCCATCGGCGACCTCGACGCGTGAGAAGATATCCGACGGATACTTGTCGAGCTGGTCCTGTACGGTCTCGCCGGCATCCGGAGCGACCGCTGCAATGTAGACGAGACCGACCACGCGTTCATCGGTGCCCGAGCCTCGTGATGGTGGCGCCGCCATACGAATGGCCGACGAGAAGGACCGGGCTGCCAACACGATTGAGTGTGCGCCTCACCGTCGCCAGGTCCTCCTCAAAGGAGTCCAGGCCATATTGAACGGCGATCACTTCGTACCCGTCGGCCTGCAATGCTGGAATGACTTTGCTGAAACAGGAGCCATCGGCCCAAATGCCGTGACAGAAAACGATCGTTGGCTTGATTTGCGCAGACATACTGCTTTTCCTTTTTTGCACGAGCTTCAGCGATGAAGGGCATTGGAAGACCAACTCGGTTGTCGGGGCCCCCATTGCGAAAGTCAGACTATTCGTTCATAAATGGCCGATTAGCCGTCTTTCGTTCGGTTCTTTCGCGATCCAAAGTCCTGAATGACAACGATTCTAGAAAGAACGGCCGGTCTGCTGGCCTTCGTGCGGACGGTTGACGCGGGTTCTTTCGCCGGCGCCGCACGATCGATCGGCGCCAGCCCCTCGGCGGTATCGAAAAGCGTTTCGCGCCTCGAACAACGCCTCGGCGTGCGCTTGCTGCAGCGCTCAACGCGCACACTCAGCCCAACGTCCGAAGGCGCCGCTTACTACGAGCACGTCGCTCCCCATCTGCGCGCGATAGAGGAAGCCGACGACGTCGTGCAGGTTCCGGGAAACGTCCGTGGCGTGCTTCGGGTCACTGTGCCGAGTACATTTGGACGCCCGTTGATTTCCGCATGGGCGGGCTCGTTCCTGGAGCGCTATCCGGACATCAAGCTTGATCTCAGCGTCACGGACCGCCGTGTCGATCTCATCCGCGAGGGTTTCGACCTCGCTGTCAGAATTGGCGAATTGGAAGACACAAACCTGATCGGCCGCTCGTTAGGTGTCCTGCAATATGTTCTGGGCGCATCGCCGGAATACCTTCAGCGACGAGGAATCCCGCAGTCGATCGACGATCTCACGCAGCATGCCTGCCTTCGCCATCTGCTTGGTGGCCGGCCGCAAGCATTTACTTTTGCGGACGGCACACGGGTCATCCCCAATGGCCCCTTCGATAGCGACGATGCTCAGTCGTTGATTGAGGCGGTCATAAAAGGCGTTGGCATCACGCAGTTCATGCGCATCGCAATCGAGGACGAGCTCGCCGCCGGGCGATTGAATGTCGTGCTGCCGGGCATACCGATGTTCACCACACCGGTCTACGTCCTGCACGCATTCGGACGACAACTCCCCCTGCGTGCCCGCCTGTTCATCGATTTTCTTGTCGACGCTTTGGGCGTGTCGCGCAATTTGTCACTCTGAACTTTCGGAACTGGCCAGAAACGTGGTCCGACGCGCGAGCAGGGATTTCCGCCTGATCCTCTCGGCCGGCGAAATCTAAAGCGCGGGCAAGCCGGGCGGCGGCTTGCGCATGTTGGTCGCCTGCTCATAGGCGTAGGCCAGACGCAGCAGCTTGTGCTCGCTCCAGGCACGGCCTGCGAAGGTAACGCCGAGCGGATAGTCAGGCGTGTCCTTGTCGTCTGCTCCCGAAATGAAACCGCCCGGCACCATGACGCTGGGATAGCCCGCCTTCGCTGATATCACGCAGCCTGCGGCGCCGGGAAACAGCACCGCGTCGAGCTTGTGCTGGTTCATGTAGGCGTCCATGCCGCGCGTCTTGGCGGAGAGCAGGTCCATGGCCCGTGCCGATTTGTACTCGCGCTCGCTCAGATCGCCCCTGGTCATGTTGGCGGCCAGGAACAGGTCCTGGCCGAACCGCAGCGCCGTCTCCGCGTTCGCCTCGTTGAAGGCCACGATATCGGCCATGGTCTTCATCTCTGTGTTCGTCGCCCAATCGCTGAGGTAGAGGTTGAGATCGCGCTTCAGCTCGTAGAGGAAGACGATCGGCGGCGTCGCCAGATTACCCTTGTTGCGACTTAGGGGATTGCGGTTGAGCACGTTCATGCTCGTGCCCGGCCCGCCGATCCAGCCAGATGTTGGCATGTTGGCACGAACGATGACGGCGCCCAGATCCTCCAGCACCTTGATCGCGTCGGCCATCACCTTGGCCGACCTGGGCGGCAGCTTGCCGTAGTAGCGATCGTTCAGCGGATCGGCCGGGTCGCTCGGCACGCCGATGCGTGCGCCCCTCATCGCGTCGGTTGCGAGGTCGGCGCTGTAGTCGACCGGCCGCCGCTGCCGCTCGGTCGCGGGGTCGAGTGGGTCTTCGGCCGCGAGCACGTTCAATAGCATCGCCGCGTCGCGCACCGTGCGCGTCATCGGCCCTGCAGTGTCCTGGCTGTGCGCGATCGGCACGATCCCGGCCCGACTGACCAGCCCAACAGTCGGCTTCACGGTGACGAGGCCGTTTTGGCTCGCGGGATACAGCAGCGAGCCCGACGTCTCGGTGCCGATCGAGGCTGCGCAGAGGCCGGCCGCTACGGCGACGGCCGAGCCCGCGCTCGATCCGCCCGGCGGCACGACCGGGATGCCGCGATCATCCATCAGCGCCGGCACGTAAGGGTTCTTCACCTGACCGCCGAGCGACGAATAGCCCGCGGGCATGTCGGCCGCGAGAATGTTGGCGAACTCCGTCAGGTTCGCCTTGCCCAGGATCACCGCACCGGCCTTTCGCAGCAGCTTGACGATTGTGGCGTCTCTCCTGGCGCGCGCGCCCTCCAGCGCCAGCGAGCCCGCCGTCGTCGGCTGCTTGTCGCCGGTCGCGATGTTGTCCTTCACCAGGATCGGGATGCCCGCCAGCGGCCGCTTGGCCGACGGCCTGGCGTCGTCCAGCTTGCCCGCGATCCCAAGCGCGTCGGGATTAATCGCGCGCACGGAGTTGAGCGCGGGCCCGTTGCGGTCATAGGCTTCGATGCGCGCGAGATAGGTTTTGGTCAGCGCCGTGGCAGTGACCTGCCCGCTGGCCAGCGCATGAGCGATATCGCTCATCGGCGCATTGTCGAGCTTCAGGGTGATCGGTGCTTCAGCGTTGACGACAGCCGCGGCGATGCCGGCATCGCGGCGGGATGGCTTCTTCATGGCGTGCCTCGCCTGACGGCGCGTCCCGAACCATGACGCCGCGATGATCGTATATTGCCGGTGTTTTGCCCGACGGGTCAACCGCATCGCATGGCTCAGCAAGCCATCGAGCGGACGGTGCAAGCCATTGAAATATCTAACCCCGGCTACTGTGCATGGGGTTGTTTTTCAGGTTTTTGTTTTTGGGGTGCCCAAAAAGATTGACCTCTCCCGATGGGGAGAGGTCAACGTTGCAGCAGGTTCGACCTGATCGAACGGCCCCTACTCCCAGGACCAGGTCGAGAAATCGTTCTCGTATTGCGGGACGTCCTTCCAGACGCCCTTCAGCTTCTTGTTGGTGATGGTGATGAGCTGGGGCTGGTACAGGAAGCCTGCGACCGCGTCGGTGGCCAGCATCCGCTGGGCATCGCCGAGCAGCTTTGCGCGGCCAGCCTCGTCAGGCGTCGACACGATCTGCTTGTAGAGCGCGTTGAAGGCCTCGTTGTTGTAGCCGAGATAGTAGTCCGGCTCGGTGATCTTGACGAGGTCGAACGGCTCGACATGGCTGACGATGGTGAGGTCGAAATTGTGCGGGCCGTTGCCGGCGAACACCTGCGACAGCCACTGCGCCCATTCGACATTCTCGATCTTGGCGATGATGCCGACCTTGGCGAGCTGGGCCGCGAGGATCTCGCCGCCCTGCCGCGCATAGGACGGCGGCGGCAGCTTCAGCGACAGTTCGAGCGGCGTGGTGACCCCGGCTTCCGCCAGCAGCTTCTTCGCCTTCTCGGAATCGTAGGGGTTGATGCCGGTGGTGTCGACGAAGCCGAGCGCGCCGGGCACGTAGAAGCTGCCGATCGGCGTGCCGAAACCATCAGCCGCGCCGTCGACCATCGCCTTGCGGTCGATCGCGGCGAGGATGGCACGGCGCACGCGGACGTCGTCGAGCGGCTTCTTGCGCTCGTTGATGCCGACGATGGTCTTGGCACGGGAGCCGCCGACCATGACGTTGAAGCGCGGATCAGCCTTGAACTGTCCGATGGCGCGCGCAGCCGCAACGCGCGGGAACGCATCGACGTCGCCCGAGAGCAGCGCCGCGGTCTGCGCCGCCGGATCGGAGATGAAGCGGATCGTCACCTTCGACAGCTTGATCGCGGCGGCGTTGCGATAGTCGGCCCATTTGGTCAGGGTGATCGAGGAGCCCTTGGCCCAGGCCCCGAGCTGATAGGGCCCGGTCCCGACCGGCTGCGTGCCGTTGGTGGCTGCACTCTTCGGCTCGACGATCGAACCGCTCGCCTGCCCGAGCAGGAACGGCAGGTTCGGCTCGGAATATTTCACCGTGATCACGACCGTGTCACCGTCGGGCGCGTCGACCTTCTCGAAGGCCTGGAACAGGCTCTTGTCCTTGTTGGTGCTGGTCGCGATCGCGTTGCGCTCGAACGAGAACTTCACCGCCGCGGAATCGAACGGCTCGCCGTTCTGGAATTTGACGCCCTTGCGCAGCTTGAACGTGTATGTCTTCAGGTCGGGCGAGGCGGTCCAGCTCTCCGCCAGCAAGGGCGAGACGGAGCCGTCCTCGTTGATCTTGGTCAGCGTCTCATAGATGTTGTAGAGCGTCACTTCGGCGATCGCGGCCGCGGCGGCGATGGTGGGATCGAGCCCCGGCGGCTCCAGCGCCATCGCCATGACGACGCTGTCCTTCTTGCCCTGCGCCAGCACCGGCAGCGGTGCTGCGACAAGCGCGGCGGCAAATGCGACGATCGATAATTTCCTGAACATGCGTAACTCCCCGGCCTTCTCTTGTCTCAGCCTACGCCAATTCCATGGGGGACACTAACCTTCCATGACCGCGTGCGGCAATGCCATCACCGCCTCCGCCTTGTGGCAGGCGGCGAGATGGGCTTCGCCGACCTTGCGTAGCAAGGGCGGAACCTCGCGGCAATGCTGGTCGGCGAGCGGACAGCGCGCGACATAGGGGCATCCGGCAGCAGTCACCGATTGCGAGGCGATCGCCTGGGCCCCGCGCCGGCGCCGGCCGCCGCCAGCGCGCGCCCGCGGCACGGCATCCAATAGCGCCCGCGTATAGGGATGGGCACAGCGCTCGAACAGGTCCTCCGGCCTGCCCTGCTCGACGATCCGGCCGAGATACATCACCGCGACCTCGTCGCAGAGATAGTCGACCACGGCGAGGTCGTGGCTGATCAGGATGTAGCTCAGGCCGAACTGCTCCTGGAGGTCCTGCATCAAATTGAGCACCTGCGCCTGCACGGAGACGTCGAGCGCGGAAACCGGCTCGTCGGCGACGATCAGCTTCGGCTGGGTGATCAGCGCGCGCGCGATCGCGATGCGCTGGCGCTGGCCGCCGGAAAATTCGTGCGGATATTTGTCCATGTCGGCATCGCGCAGGCCGACCTGCCGCAGCACCGCGGAGACGCGGGCGCGGAACGTGGTGCGGTCGGCATCTTCCAGCACGGTGAGCGGCTCGGCGACGATGCGCGCGATGGTCTGGCGCGGATCGAGCGATCCGTAAGGATCCTGGAACACCATCTGGAAATCGCGGCGCGCACGGCGCAGCTCGTCGGGTGAGATGCGGTTGAGATCTCGCCCGAGCAGCGCGACCTGCCCCGACGTCGGCCGCTCCAGCGCCATCACCACCCGCGCGAAGGTCGACTTGCCCGAACCGGACTCGCCGACGACGCCGAGGCTCTTGCCGGCATCGACCCGCACGCTGACGCCGTTGAGCGCGCGCACCTGGCCCGGCGGGCGGAACAGGCTTTCGCGCGGCAGCGTGTAACGCTGCTCAAGATTCTTGACGTCGAGAAGCGGCGCTGCGGTCATGCGGGCAGCGCTCCGACATTCGCGGCCATGGAGACATCGGTGCGCACACAGCGCACGCCGTGACCGGGACCGACTTCGATCATCGGCGGCAGCGCCACGCGGCACTTGTCCTCGACCAGCGGACAGCGGTCGCCGAACGTGCAGCCGGCAGGCAAGTCCGCAAGTTCGGGCACCGTCCCCGAGATCGTCGTCAGCCGCGTCCCCTTGCGCGCGCCGAGCTTCGGCCGGGCGCGGAACAGGCCCTGCGTGTAGGGATGGCCCATCCGGCGGAACACCTCGTCGGTCGGCCCGCTCTCGACGACCGTGCCGCCATACATCACCATCATGCGTTGCACGTTCTCGGCGATAACGCCGAGATCGTGCGAGATCAGGATCATCGACATGCCGCGCTCCTCGACGAGATCGGCGATGAGGTCGAGGATCTGGCCCTGGATGGTGACGTCGAGCGCCGTGGTCGGTTCGTCCGCGATCAGGAGGTCGGGCTCGCAGGCGAGCGCCATCGCGATGGTGACGCGCTGGCGCTGACCGCCGGAGAACTGATGCGGATAGGCGTCGATCCGCCCTGCGGGATCGGGCAATCCGACGCGGTCGAGCAAGGCGATCGCTTCCTTGCGCGCCTGCGCCGCCGAATATTTCTTGTGACGCCGCAGCGGCTCGGCAACCTGATGCCCGATCGTGTGCATCGGGTTGAGCGCCGTCATCGGCTCCTGGAAGATCATGCTGATGCGGTTGCCGCGCAGCTTGCAATAATCCGCATCCGACAGACCGGCGAGCTCGCTGCCATCAAGCTTGATGCTGCCGGTCACGACAGCACTGTCCGGCAAGAGGCCCATCAGCGACAGCGCCGTCACCGACTTGCCGCAGCCGGATTCGCCGACGAGACCCAGCGTCTCGCCGCGCTTGAGGGCGAAGCTGACGCCGCGCACGGCCTGCGCCGGTCCGCGGCTGGTGTTGAGGCGAACGCCGAGATTGGCGACCTCGATCAGCGGCAGGGTTGAGCGCTCCCCCATCGTCATCGCTCCCGCGCCAGTCGCGGATCGAGCAGATCGCGCAGTCCGTCGCCGAGCAGATTGAGCCCGAGCACCGCGATGGCAATCGCCGCGCCCGGATAGACCGCGAGCATCGGCGACTGGAACAGCAGCGTCTGCGCATCGTTCAGCATCCGCCCCCAGGACGGCTGCGGCGGCTGCGTGCCGAGACCGAGATAGGATAGCGCGGCTTCGGCAAGGATCGCGAGCGCGAACTGGATGGTGACCTGCACGATCAGGATCGACAGGATGTTGGGCAGCACATGCTCGATGGTGATGCGGAATTTGCCCTTGCCCGACGCGCGCGCGGCCAGCACGAATTCGCGCGCCCAGATCGCGTTGGCCGAGCCGCGCGTCAGCCGGGTCAGCGTCGGGATCTGGAAAATTCCGATCGCGATGATCGAGGTCACCATGCCCGGCCCGACGACCGCGGCGAGCATGATCGCGGAGAGCACCGCCGGAAAGGCAAAGGTGAAATCGGAGAAGCGCATGATGATTTCTTCGGTCCAGCCGCGCTTGGCAGAAGCGATCAGGCCGAGGCAAACGCCGAAGGTGAGACCGATACTCACGGCGATGATGCCGACCAGAATGGTCGAGCGCGCGCCCGCGAGTAGCAGCGAGACGATGTCGCGGCCGAAGGAATCGGTGCCGAGCCAGTGCGCCGCCGACGGCGGTCGGAGCTTCGAGGCGATGTCGATCTCATAGGGCGACCACGGCGTCCACACCAGCGACAGTAGCGCCGAGGCGAGTACCAGCAGGCTCAGCGCTCCGCCCAGCACAAAGCTGCGGTGACGCAGCGCGCGGGCCCAGAAGGTGCGGGCCGGCAGCGGACGCGTTGCGATCGGGGCGTCGACCGAAGTGGTCAGGGGCGCGCTCACAAATCGTGGACCTTGATGCGGGGATCGATGAAGGCGTAGAGCACGTCGACCACGAAATTCACGATGACGACCATGGCCGCAAGCAGCATCACGCAATTGCGCACCACGATCAGGTCGCGGTTGGCGATCGACTGGAAGATCAGGCGGCCGAGGCCCGGCAGGTAGAACACGTTCTCGATCACGATGGTGCCGGCGAGCAGATTGGCGAATTGCAGCCCCATCACCGTCATCACGGGGATCATGGCGTTGCGCAGCACGTGGCTCCACAGCACTTCGCGCTTGCCGAGCCCCTTCGCGCGCGCCGTGCGGACGAAATCTTCGCGCAGCACTTCGAGCACCGCCGAGCGCGTGACGCGCGCGAGGATCGCGGCCTGCACCACGGCGAGCGAGACCGCCGGCAGCAGCAGCGACTTGATGCCGAGCCAGATGCCGTCCTCCCAGCCGGGAAAGCCGCCCGCCGAGAGCCATTGCAGCCGCACCGAGAACAGGAGGACCAGCAGGATCGCGAACCAGAAATTCGGCAGCGCGATGCCCACTTGCGTCAACGACATCACGCCGACGTCGCCGAGCTTGTTGTGGTTGGCCGCGGTGTAGATGCCGGCCGAGAGCGCCAGCGTCACCGTGATCAGCATCGACATGATCGCGAGCGGAACGGTCAGCACGAGCCGCTCCGCGATCAGGCTCGCGACCGGCGTGCCATAGACATAGCTGTTGCCGAGATCGCCGACGAGGAGGCCCTTGATCCATTGCAGATAGCGAACCGCCAGCGGCTGGTCGAGCCCGAGCTTGACCGTAAGCGCGCGCACCGCGTCGGCCGAGGCATCCGCGCCCATCAGCATCTGCGCGGCATTGCCAGGCAGCGCATCCAGCACCAGGAAAATGATCACGGATGCGCCGACCAGCGTCGCCAGCAAGGTCAACAGACGTCGAAGAAAGAATACGCTCATGCGCGCTCGGCTTCAGGGCTCATCCGCCGCACGATCAACATGTCCGGGCGCCGGAGGCAAGTCCTTTGCGGCATGTGCCTCACCTCAGCCGGGCCGGCGGGACAGAAGATCGTGCGAGGCCTCGAACAGCGCGCTCACGCGCAGCAATTCGGCATCGGCACGGAAGCGCCCGACGAGTTGAAGCCCGATCGGCAGGCCGTCGCGGCCGAAGCCGCAGGGAAGACTGATCGCGGGGTGCCCGGTCATGTTGAACGGCATGGTCCAGGGGAACCAGTGCGGCCGGACGCTGTCGAAGTGCTTGCCGTCGATCTCGATGGTGCCGAACAGGTCCTGGTCGATCGGCAGCGCGGTGCGGGTGATGGTCGGCATCGCCAAAAGATGCCCGCGCGCAAGCAGGGATTGCACGCGGCGGAACAGCGCGGTGCGCGCGAACATCGCCTCCTGATAGGCGACGCCGCTGACATTGGTCGCGAGCGCGACCTGCTTGACGAAGGCTTCGCTGAGGACGTCGCCATGCTCGGCCACCAGCTTGGCGAAACGCGTACGCCAGACGGTGTGGTTGATGGCGCGCCAGATCGGCTCGATGTCAAACCCCTCGCCGGAGAACTCCTCGAGCTCGGCACCGAGACCGGCCAGCCGGTCGAGGCTCGCCTTGAAGCTGGCCGCGACATCTGACGACACCGGGCGGCCGGGAGGCGACTCGCAGAACAGGATCCTTTGCCCGCGCAGATCGCCGCGCGGCGCGGCGGTGCCGATGAAATCGGGCACGGGCACGCCGATCGACCAGGGATCGCAGGAGTCCTCGCCGGCCATCGCCTGCATCATCAGCGCGGTGTCGGCGACCGTGCGCGTGGTCGGCGTGACATAGGTCTGGTTGCCGAAGGCGTCGAGCGCCTGGCTGTGCGCGATCACGCCGTTGCTCTGCTTCAGCCCCACCACGCCGTTGCAAGCGGCGGGAATTCGCGTCGATCCGCCGCCATCGGTCGCAATCGCAAGCGGCGCGATGCCGCTCGCCACCGCCACGGCCGCGCCGCCACTGGAGCCACCGGAGGACCGCTCCGCACTCCACGCATTGCGGGTGCGGCCGAACAAGGGCGAGTCGGTCAGGCATTTGCTGCCGAATTCGGGCGTCGTGGTCTTGCCGATCAGGATCGCGCCTTCCGCACGGAGCTTTGCCACCGCAACAGCATCCTCGGCCGGCACGTTGTCTTTGTAGGGAACGGCGCCGAACGTGGTCTTCACGCCGCCAGTGTTGACGATGTCCTTGACGGTGACGGGAAGGCCATGCAGCAGGCCAAGCGGCTCGCCCGCCATCACCTTGCGCTCGGCCGCAAGCGCCTGCGTCATCGCCTCGTCGCCGCAGAGCGTGATGAAACAGTTCAGCTCGGGCTGAAGCGCCTCGGCGCGCGCGAGCACGGCACGGGTGATCTCGACGGGCGAAATCTTCTTCGTGGCAACGAGGCCGCGCAGCTCGGTTGCGGACAGCAGGCAGGGATCGCCGTTCATCGTCAAATCATCGCTCCGAAGCCGGCCCTCGTTGGCCCAAGCATTGACAAGGCATTGACAGCGAGAATGACACTTCTGTTAACTCAGCGTCCAATACCATTTTGATGGTCAACCCATACGTTTTCGGTATGCCAATGGATCTTCACCGGCTTCGCTATTTCGTCGCCGTGGCCGAGGCGCGCAGCGTCGGCAAGGCCGCCGAACGGCTGCGGATGGCCCAGCCGCCGCTGTCGGTCCAGATCCGCAAGTTAGAGGCCGAGGTTGGCGCGCCGCTGTTCCGCCGCGGCACGCGCGGCATGGACCTGACCGAAGCGGGCCAGGCCCTGCTGGTGCGCGCCGGCGAGGCGCTGGCGCTCGCGGCCGACGGGGTCGAAGCCGCGCGGGCGGTCGCGGCCGGCAGCCGCGGGCGGATTTCGGTCGGATACATGTTCGTGCTCGCGAACGCCATGCTGCCGCGCCTGATCCCCGAGCTGCGGCGATCCATTCCCGGCGTCGACCTCGACTTCGCCGAGCTCAGCGCCTCGACGCGCGAGGCGCGGCTGCTCGACCGCAGCGTCACCGTCGCGCTGTGCATGCCGGCGATCCACCATCCCGAGATCCAGGTGGCGCGGATTGGCGCGCAGCCGTTCATGCTGGCGATGCCGAAGCGCTCGCCGCTTGCGCGCCTGAGCGCAGTGCCGATGGCGCGACTCCAGGGCCGCCCGCTGATCGCGCTGCCGCCGCCGGAGCAAGACCCCGCCTCCTCCGCGGTCGCAGCCTTGCTGCGGCGGCATCAGATCGTGATGCCGATCGCGAGCCGGGTGGAGACGGTGCATTCGGCGATGAGCCTCGTTCTCGCCGGCGAGGGGCTTGCGATCCTGCCGGCCTGCGCGAAGCTCGGCGCGCCGCAGGGCATCGTGTTCAGGCCGCTGCGGGATGCCGCCGACTCCATCGATATCGCCGTGTGCTGGCGGCGGGATTCGCAGAGCCCGCTGATCCGCACCTTCCTCAAATGCGCCGAGAAGGTCGTCGCACGGCTGTGATGCGCAGCCGCGCTAGACGCCCCACGTGACTTCATGGCTCCACGGCGGATCGGCGCCCGGGCGGGTACAGGTCATGCCGGCGCAATTGGCGGCAAAGGACAGCGCGCGGCGAAGCTCGTCCGCGCCGATGTCTTTCAGCTGCTGCCGGCTGATGCGGCCCTGCTTGTGCAGGGCGAACAGGAGCGCAGCCTGAAAACTGTCGCCGGCGCCAATGGTGTCGGCGATCTCGACCTTCGGCGCCTGAACTTCGATCTGCCCTGCTCCCGCGTGCCAGGCAATAGCCCCGTTGTTGCCGCGGGTGATGACGACGAGGCTCGTGCCCTGCCCCAACAGCAGCTTCGCGCGCTGCTCGTGGGGCTCCTCGCCGAAGAGATACGCGAAATCGACATCCGACATCTTGATGAGATCGGCTTGGCCTGCGAACTCGGCCATGCGCGCGAGATAGGCCGGCTTGTTCTTGACCAGATTGGGGCGGCAGTTCGGATCGAAGGAGATCGTCGACGACGCGCGCGCGTCCGCGATCAGGGCTTTCGTCTCGGCCGCGCCCTGGTCGTTCACCAGCGTGGTCGAGCCGACATGGACGGCCTCGATATTCGCGAACGGAATTGTGCCGCGCCGGTAGGTCCAGTTCCGTGTCGCGGTTTCGGCATCGTAGAAGGCGTAGTGCGACTCGCCCGCGACGATGCGCACGAAGGCGAGCGTGGTCTGGCGGTCGCTGCGGGTGGCCAGCCCCAGCTCGACGTTCGACGCCGTCGCATGATCTGCGATCATTCGTCCGAACATGTCGGTCGAGACGCCGCCGACAAATCCTGTCGGCGCGCCCAGCCGCGCCATGCCGATCGCGACGTTGAGGCAGGAGCCGCCGACCGCAGGCATCACCGCCTCTCGCCCCTCGGTGTTTCGCGTCGGGACGAAATCGATCAGCGCATCGCCGCAGGCAATCAACATCCGTTTCAACCTCCGGCACCCTCGCGCATCGCTTCACGGCTGCCGCGATCGACCTCGCGGAGCAGCTTGTAGACCTCGCGCTTGCGGGCATGAAACGCGGCCATGCCGGGCGCGGTCGGTTCGCTCTTCCGTCCCAGCGCCGACATCTTCGCCATGGTCTCGCCGATCGAGGCATAGGCACCGCCGGCCACCGCGCCGAGCATCGCGGCGCCCAGCAGCACGGGTTCTTTGGTTTGCGGCAGCGCGACGGTGAGCCCGGTGGTATCCGCCATGATCTGCCGCACCAGCGGACTGCGGCTCGCGCCGCCGCCCATGATCATGATGCTGGAATGGACGCCATGCGCGGCAAAGGCCTCGATCACCTCGGCGAGGCCATAAGCCAGACCGCAGAGGCCGGCGACGAACAGCCGCTCCATCGCACCAACGTCGCTGTCGAGGTCGAGGCCCGCGATCACCGCGCGGGTGTCGGGGTCGGCGTAGGGAGAGCGGTTGCCGATGAATTCGGGAAGCACATGGACGTCGCGGGCGAGCAGCGCGGCACGGCTGACGTCACCGGCGCGCGCGATGATGCGCCGCTCGAGGTACTCGATGAGGTCGACACCCTCGTTGCGCGCCGCCGCGCTCGCCTCGGCATGGCCGGGATGCGACTTGAGGAGATGGTCTATCGCCGCGCCCGCAGCCGACTGGCCGCCTTCGTTGAGCCAGAAGTCCGGCACCATGCCGGAATAATAAGGGCCCCATACGCCGGGCACGAAGCACGGCTCCATCGTCGTCGCCATGATGCAGGCCGACGTCCCCATGATGTAGGCGAGACGGTCGCTGACATCGCTCGTTCCGCCCGATCCGTCGCGTCCGCCGATCGCGCCGATGCCGCCGGCATGGGCATCGATCAGCGAGGCGCCGACCGGCGTGCCCGGCGACAGGCCGAGCTCCGCAGCCGCAGTTCGGGTGAGGCCTTCGCCGAGCCGCGTGCCGGGCGCGACGATCTCGGTGCCGATGCGGGCGTATTTCTCGCTGACGAAATCGGAGAGACCGATGCGCTTGAAGAACGGCGCGCTCCAGCCGCCGCCGTCGTGTGCGAGGTAGTTCCATTTGCAGGTGACCGTGCAGGTCGAGCGCTGCAGCGACCCGGTCGCGCGCCAGGTCAGATAATCTGCCAGATCGAAGAAATGACCGGCGGCATCGAAGCTCGCGCGCATGTGCCGCTTCAGCCACAGCAGCTTCGGCATCTCCATCTCGGGCGAGATCGAACCGCCGACATAACGCAGCACCGCGTCCCCGGTCTCGTTGATCAGCCGTGCCTCGGCCGTGGCGCGATGGTCCATCCAGACGATGACATTGCGCTGGCGGTCGCCGGAGGCACTGACGGTGACCGGCTCGCCTTGCCGATCGAGGACGACCAGCGAACAGGTGGCGTCGAAACCGATGCCGCCGACGCTGTCGGGCGCGATGGCAGCTTCCGCCATCGCCGCCCGCACCGACTTTACGCAGGCGTCCCAGATGTCGGACGACGATTGCTCGACGATGTCGCCGGCCTCGTGCCAGATCCGGATCGGATGCTTGGCGGTGGCAAGGAGGGTGCCCGCCTCGTCAAACACCCCCGCCCGCGTGCTCGTGGTCCCCACGTCGACGCCGATATACGCTCGCGGCATTGTCGCTCCCGGTCGCTCTCGTCAGTTTTGACGCAAGCCTACCAGCAAGTGTAGCCGCCATCCACCAGCACGATGCTGCCGGTCATCAGGCTCGCGGCCTCCGAGGCCAGGAACAGCACGACGGAGGCGATCTCCTCGACCTGCCCCATCCGCGCCATCGGGGTTCCGCCGATCCAGGCGTCATACATTTTCGGGGTGCTTTTCACGAAAGCATTGAGCGGCGTGTCGATATAGGTCGGCGCCACCGCGTTGACGCGGACGCCGCGCGCGCCCCATTCGGCGGCCAGCGACTTGGTCAAATGGTGCACGCCGGCCTTGGAGGCGTTGTAGAAGCACTGCTCCTGCGGCTTGTTGACGATGAAGCCCGACATCGAGCCGACATTGACGATGGCGCCGCTCCTGGCCTTCAGCATGTGCTTGCCGAATTCGCGGCAGCACCAGAAGGTGCCGTTGAGATTGACGTCGATGACGTTGAGCCAGTGCTCGTCGGTGACGGTCTCGGCCGGCGTCTCGCTGCGGGCGATGCCGGCATTGTTGACGAGGATGTCGACCTTGCCGTGGCGGGCGACGAGGTCGGCCGCGACCTCCGCCACGCGCTTCGTGTCGGTGACGTCCATGATCGCCGTCTCGATGTCAAAACCCTTCGCCTTCAGGCTGGCCTTCGCGCTGTCGGCAACCTTGCTGTCGCGGTCGCCGATGATGACCTTCGCGCCGGCTTCGGCCAGCGCTTCCGCGCAGGCGAGGCCAATGCCTTGCCCGCCGCCGGTGATGAACGCGGTCTTGCCGCTCAGCTTGAATTTTTCGAGGTACATGGTGGTCTTTCCGTTTCTTGCCGTCTCTTGCCGTCTCTTGCCGTTTCTTGTCAGCCCCGAAGCGCGTTGCCGCTGTCGTCGAAGCGATGGATGCGCGCGGGATCCGGCACCAGCGACACGCGGTCGCCGGCATGCAGGCTCAATTCGCCGATGTAGCGCGCCGTCAGCATGCCGAGCGGTCCGGCATCGACATAAAGGAAGGTGTCGCTGCCCAGATGCTCGGCGACCGCGATCGTTCCCTGCCAGCCGCCGGCGCCGTCGCGCTCGATCTTGAGATGCTCCGGCCGCACGCCGATCGTCGCCGCGCCCTTCTGCAAGGCGTGCTCGCCAGTGACGAAGTTCATCTTCGGCGAGCCGATGAAGCCGGCGACGAAGAGATTGGCGGGCCGCTCGTAGAGCTCCAGCGGCGAGCCATATTGCTCGATCTTGCCGCCATTGAGCACGACGATCTTGTCGGCCATGGTCATGGCCTCGACCTGATCGTGGGTGACGTAGATCGCGGTGGTGCCGAGCTGCTTCTGGAGCCGCGTGACCTCTATCCGCATCTGCACGCGCAAGGCCGCATCCAGGTTGGACAGCGGCTCGTCGAACAGGAACGCCTTGGGCTCGCGGACGATGGCGCGGCCGATCGCGACGCGCTGGCGCTGGCCGCCAGAGAGCTCGCGCGGCTTGCGGTCGAGATAAGGCGTCAGGTTCAGCGTCGCCGCCGCCGCCTCGACCTTGCGGTTGGTCTCGTCCTTGGAAAGACCCGCCATCTTGAGGCCGAAGCCGATATTGCCGCGCACACTCATATGCGGATAGAGCGCATAGGACTGAAACACCATCGACAGCCCGCGCTTGGCCGGCGGCGTGTCGACGACGTTCTTGCCGTCGATCAGGATCTTGCCGCCTGAGACGTCCTCGAGCCCGGCGATCAGCCGCAGCAGCGTGGTCTTGCCGCAACCGGACGGGCCGACGAACACCACGAAGGAGCCGTCCGCGATCTCGAGATCGGCGCCCTTGATGATGTGCACGGGCCCGAAGGATTTCTGTACGTCCTGAAGTGTGATCTGACCCATGATCCGCCAGCCCCTTTACTTCACCGCGCCGAAGGTGAGCCCGCGCACGAGCTGCTTCTGGCTGAACCAACCGAGGACGAGAATGGGCGCGATCGCCAGCGTCGAGGCCGCCGACAGCTTTGCCCAGAACAGCCCTTCCGGGCTCGAATAGGAGGCGATGAACGTGGTGAGCGGCGCGGCGTTCGAGGTCGTCAGGTTGAGCGTCCAGAACGCCTCGTTCCAGGCGAGGATCAGATTGAGCAGCATGGTCGAGGCGAGGCCCGGGATCGCCATTGGCGTCAGCACATAGACGAGCTCGCGGCCGATGGTAGCGCCGTCCATGCGCGCGGCTTCGAGGATGTCGCGCGGGATCTCCTTGAAATAGGTAAAGAGCATCCAGATCACGATCGGTAAGTTACCGAGGCAGAGGATGAAGATCAGTCCAGCGCGGGAATCGAGCAGGCCGAAGGTCTTGAAGATCAGATAGATCGGCACCAGCACGCCTACCGGCGGCATCATCTTGGTCGAGAGCATCCAGAGCAGGATGTCCTTGGTGCGTTTGGTCGGGGAGAACGCCATCGACCAGGCCGCGGGGATTGCGATCAGCAGCGCGATCAAGGTCGAGCCGCCGGCGATGATGATCGAGTTCAGCGCGTGATGCAGATAGTCGCTGCGCTCCTGTACGGTGGCGTAGTTTTCCGTGGTCCAGTGGAAGAACAGGAAGGACGGCGGAATCGCGAAGGCCTCTAACTCGGTCTTGAAGCTCGCCAGTACCATCCAGAGGATCGGGAAGAAGATCAGGAAGCCGAAGAACCACGCCCCGATCGTCGATACCACCACCCGCTGCGTCGTCGCCATCCGCGCCATGCTCTCATGCCTCCAGGTTGCGGCCGACGATGCGGACGAGGAAGAAAGCGACGATGTTGGCGATCACGACAGCAACGAGGCCGCCGGCGGAGGCACTGCCGACATCGAACTGGATCAGCGCCTGCGAATAGATCAGGAACGCGATGTTGGTGGTCGACAGTCCGGGACCACCGCCGGTGGTGACGTAGATCTCGGCGAACACCGTGAGCAGGAAGATGGTCTCGATCAAGATCACCACTGTGATGGGACGCGCCAGATGCGGCAGCGTGATGTAGATGAAGGCCGAGAGCGCGCTGGCGCCGTCCATCTCGGCCGCCTCCTTCTGCTCCTCGTCAAGCGATTGCAGCGCGGTGAGCAGGATCAGCGTCGCGAACGGCAGCCATTGCCAGGCGACGATCAGGATCACCGCGAGCAGCGGCGCGTCAGTGAACCAGTCGATCGGCGTCAGCCCGAATACCTTGGCGAGCCAGGCGAACAGGCCGGACACCGGATGCATCAAGAGGTTCTTCCAGACCAGCGCGCTCACCGTCGGCATCACGAAGAACGGTGCGATCACCATCAGCCGCACGATGTTGAGGCCGATCACGGGTTGATCGAGCAGCACCGCCAGGGGAATGCCGAGCAGGATGGTCAGCGCCAGCACCGAGCCGACCAGCACCAGCGTGTTCCGGAGCGAAGCGAGGAAGGCGGGATCGGTGAGGAAGTAGCGGAAATTCTCCAGGCCGACGAACGCCTCGGAGCCGGGATCGAGCAGGCTGTAATGCAGGGTCGAGAAATAGATCGTCAGCGCCAGCGGGACGATCATCCAGATGAACAGGAGCCCGACGGCCGGGGTCAGAAGCGACCGCGCAAGGAACTGCGTCTGCCGGGTTGCCATTCTTGGCCTCTCCGCTGGAGAAAGAAGGCGGCCATCCGTCCGGGGCTGGCTGGTGGATGGCCGCAAGTGTGAGCTCAGGGAGAGCTCGGGTCTACTTGATATAGCCGGCGCGCTTCATCTCGCGCTCGGTCGCGGATTGCGCGGCGGTGAGCGCGGCATCGACCGTCATCGATCCCGCGAGCGCGGCGGAGAATTGCTGGCCCACCTGCGTGCCGATGCCCTGGAATTCGGGGATCGCCGCGTATTGCACGCCGACGTAAGGCACCGGCTTCACGGTGGGCTTGTTCGGGTCGGCCGCATCAATCGAGGCCAGCGTCAGCTTCGCGAACGGCGCGACTTTCAGATAGTCCTCGTTCTGGTAGAGCGAGGTCCGTGTGCCCGGCGGCACGTTGGCCCAGCCCTCCTTCGACGCCACGAGCTTGGTGTAGTCCTTGCTGGTGGCCCAGGCGATGAACTTTTCGGCGGCTTCCGTCTTCTTGGAGCCGGCGGGGATTGCGAGGCTCCAGGCCCACAGCCAGTTGGCGTTCTTGCCGAGCCCAGTGTTCGGCGCCAGCGCAAAGCCGACCTTGTCGGCGACCTTGGACTCCTTCGGATTGGTGACGAAGGACGCCGCGACCGTGGCATCGATCCACATCGCGCACTTGCCGGCGTTGAACAGCGCCAGATTCTCGTTGAAGCCGTTCGAGCTCGCGCCGGGCGGGCCGGCCTCCTTCATCAGATTGACGTAGGTCGTAAGCGTCGTCTTCCATTCCGGCGTGTTGAACTGCGGCTCCCACTTCTCGTCGAACCAGCGCGCGCCGTAGGAATTGGCCATGGCCGACAGGAACGCCATGTTCTCGCCCCACCCGGCCTTGCCGCGGAGACAGATGCCGTAGGTGCCGGCGCTCTTGTCAGTGAGCTTCTTGGCGGCGTCGATGACGAAATCCCAGGTCGGCTTTTCCGGCATCTTCAGGCCGGCCTTCTCGAACAGGTCGGTGCGATACATCACCATCGAGCTCTCGCCATAAAACGGCGCGGCGTAGAGCTTGCCGTCGACGGAGACCGCGTCCCTGATCTTCGGCAGCAGGTCGGCGACGTCGTAATCGGCGCCGAGATTGGCGAGCGGCACCAGCCAGCCCTTCTTGGCCCAGATTGGCACCTCGTAAGTGCCGATGGTGAGGACGTCGAACTGGCCGCCCTTGGTGGCGATGTCCGTGGTGACGCGCTGGCGCAGCACGTTCTCCTCCAGCGTCACCCATTTGACGGTGATGTCCGGATTTTTCTTGGTGAATTCGCTGGTCAGCCCCTGCATGCGGATCATGTCGCCATTGTTGACGGTGGCGATGGTCAGGGTCGTTTCGGCCATCACAGGGACGGCCAGCAACAGGCAAGACGCGCCGCAGACGGCGCCGAGGACGTGTTTCACGGTGACCTCCCTAGGATCGCGCTTCTGAGCATATGCCCACGCGTTGGGCGTATGTTCGGACGAGGTGCGGCGCTTGTCAAGCAGGCGCGCGGACGTTCCCGCAACTTATGAGTGCTGCGGTGCGGGAGGGCCGGAGCTTTTCCTCCGCCTTCGCTGTCATGCCCCGCGAAAGCGGGGCATCCAGTACGACGTGTCGTGAGTTGGTTTCGCACCGGATAGGCCGCGGCGTACTGGATCATCCGCTTTCGCGGATGATGACATTGGCGCAAGTGGCTGTAGCGCCCGCCCTACCGCTCCAGAATCGCCCTTGCCGTCGCCTCGTCCGTGATCAGGCCGTTGATCAGGTGCCCGTTCAGCGCGGCCGCGATCGCCGGCACCTTGGCTGCACCGACCGCGGCGCCGATCGTCGTGGTCTTGGCCGGCACTTCCGGCGGAATGCTGGTGAGGCGCCTGTTGGTGCCGGCCTTGAGCAGGCGGCCCTTGGAATCATAGGCCCAACCGGTGATTTCGCCGATCGCCCCCTGCCGCATCATCTCGAACAATTCGTCGCGGGTGACGAAGCCGTCGACGTGGATTTGCGCCTTCTGGTCCATCTGACCGATGCCGACGAGGCGCAAGTCAGCCTTGGCCGCGACCGCCTTAACCTTCGCGATCGGCTCGATCCGCACCATCTTGTTGCGCTCGTCTTCCGACGACATCAGGAACGGCAGCGGCATCGGATAGTGCCGCGCACCGGTGCGGTCGGCGAGCCGGCCGACGGTGTCGTAGAAGCTCGCCGAACCATCGGCGGAGATGTTGCCGACCAGCGAGACGATCTGGTGGTTGGGCCGGTCGATCGGCGTCACGCGCTCGACCGCGGCGCGCACCGCCCTGCCCGTGCCGAGCGCGACGATGACGGGCGTTTCCGAACGCAACGTCGAATCCAGCAGATTGGCGCAGCGTTCGGCGATGCCTGCCGTGGCCTGCGGCGCGGCAGGATCGGCCGGCACCACCTCGCAATGGCTGAGGTCGAAGCGCTCCTTCAAGCGTGCCGCCAGTTCCATGCAGGCGGCGATGGGATGTTCGAGACGGAAGGTGATGAGACGTTCGGCGAGGCACAGCGAGACCAGCCGCTGCGCGGAGGCCCGCGAGACCTGGAGCATCTTTGCGATCTCGTCCTGGGTGTGACCGGCAATGAAATAGAGCCAGCCGGCACGCGCGGCATCGTCGAGTCTGGACCTTTCGTTCTCGACGGCCATGGCGGCCTATGCCTCCCAGAATTCGCTCATGTGCGCGAAGACCCGATCGGCCCCGGCGCCGGACAATATAGCCTGGCCGTCGCGTCCGCGATAATGGCTGCCGCCGACAAATCCCCAGACGGTCATGCCGGCAGCCTTCGCGGCCAGCACGCCACTGACGCTGTCCTCGATCACCAGTGTGCGCGCAGGGAGCGCGCCCATTTTCTCCGCCGCGTGGAGAAAGAGATCCGGCGCGGGCTTGCCGTGCGTGACCATCTGCGCCGTGTAGATCCGGTCGCCGAAATGGGGCGCGAGACCGGTCACCCTCAGCGACAGCGCGACGCGGTCGAGATCACTCGACGAGGCCACGCAACACGGCACGCGCAGTCCGGACAGGACGGTATCCGCATCGGGAATCGGATGGAGCGCTTTCTCGAAGGCGGTCAGTACGCGCGACTTCAGCCGGACGGGAAAATCGGCCGGCACCGCCTGGCCGAGTTCGCGATAGTGCTGCGTGATCGCGCTCGTGCTTCGTCCGAGAAACAGCTCGAGCGCCTGCGCAAGTGTCAGCGATATCCCAAATCCGGACAGCTCGTCCACAAGGCACTGGCAGCTCACGAGCTCGCTGTCGACGAGCACGCCGTCGCAGTCGAAAATGACCAGATCGGGCCTTTGCCGGCTTCGGTCCATCCGGCCATTCGATCATATACCCACACTTTGAGCAATAGTTCACCCGGTGGAGGACATATGCGGGTTCTCCGGGGTCAATGGGCGACCTGTCGATAGATCGCCGGCAGCGCCGCAGGCAGTCGACGGATGTTGCCGACGATGGCGTAGCCGCTGCGGCCGAACAACGTCGGGACGTAGGATTGCGCCGTCGCATCGACCGTCACGCCGAAGACCGCGATGCCGAGCCGCCGCGCCTCCTGCACGGATTTGCGGGTGTCCTCGACCGCAAAGCGCCCCTCATAATGATCGACGTCGTTCGGCTTGCCGTCGGTGAGAACGAGCAGCAACTTCTTGCGCTGCGGCTGGCGCGCCAGCTCGGCCGAGGCGTGGCGTACCGCCGCACCGATCCGTGTGTAATAGCCAGGCTTCAGCGCGCCGATCCGGCGCTCGATCGCGCCACTCATCGGCTCGCCGAAGGCCTTGACCGTTTCGAGCCGCACCCAGGAACGCCGGCGCGAGGTGAAGGTGAGGATGCTGTGGTGATCGCCGCAGGCCGACAGGCCGTGCGCAAGCACCAGCAGCGCCTCCTTCTCGACGTCGAGCACCCGATAACCGTCGACCCACGCATCCGTCGAAAGCGAGACGTCCACGAGCAGCGTGACGGCAAGATCGTCCCCTCGCGGTCGCATCGCCACATGGACCCGATCGAGACCGCCCCCGCCACTTCCGGCGCGGAGATCGCACCGCGCGCGCACGAGCGCGTCGAGATCGAGGTCGTGCCCATCGGCCTGGGCGCGCATCAATTCATGACGCGGCCGCAACACCTCGAAGCGGCGGCGCACCTGGCGGATGTGCCGACGCATGGCGTCATCAGGCGTCCAGCCCTCACCCAGCTCGGAGGCCGCACCCGCGAGCACACGGCAATGATCGGGCAGATAGGAGCTGCTGCGATAGTCCCATTCGGGATAGCTCAGGTCGGCGTTCAATGGCGATACATCGAGGGCTTCCGGCGGCAGGTCGAGATCGAATTTGAGCCGGCTCGCCGGCTTGCCGCTGCGGCGGCTGAGCGTGATCTCCTCGAGGTCGTCGGCTGCCTTCCGCGCATCCTCGTCCTCACTGTCGTCAGCCGGGCGGTCGACATTGATCATCTCGGCCATCGCGAGGATCTTTTCAAAGCGATTGAGCACGAAAGGATCGCGGCGATCGGTACCGTCTTCGCGCTCGCGGACGGCAAAACGCTTGCGATCGTCCGATGGCACTGGTGCAGCGGTCGGCACGCACGCGTCGTCACCCGCATGTGCGGGCGACAGCGCCCGTGTCCAGCAATCGCCCCAGAGCGGGCATGGCAGGATCGAACGATAGCCGGGCGGCGCCTTGTCCGGCAGCGGCCCCGTCCCCATCATCGCCGGCCACAGCTTTCCCACCGGCGGCGTATCGGCGCCGAGCAGAGCAAGCACGATCTGCTCCATGTCCTGCTCGATGCGCGGCAATGGCCGGTGCGGCCGCGCCATGGCCGTGGCCGCGGCCAGCCGGGCGTAGTCTTCGGCAAGGCCGGGACATTCCGTGAGCACAAGCACCGCGACTTCGCTGGTCCGGCGCAGCGTCAGCAGATCGCGCCGCAGCGGATCGGCCTCCGCGATCACGTCGACCGGTGCAAAGGCAAACCACGCGGCCAGCCACCGGTACAGCGCAGCATTCAGCCCGCGATCGGCGAAGATCGCGATGTTGTCGGGCAGGAAGATCGTCGCGGCGTCACGCCCGGGTTGCGCGAGCCGCTCGTCGCCGAGCCCGATGCGCTGACGCCATCCAAGCCGATGCCCGGTCCGACGGGCACTCGCGCTCGCGATCTGCACGCCCGTCTCTCCGCCAAGCGCGCGGAACATGATTGCGATCCGGCTGCGCACCTCCGCGAGCGACACCGCGTGTTCGGCATGGGCCTGATAGCTCGCGGTGCCGCCGACCAGGCGATGCCAGGCTCGGCCGACGGTTTCTTCAAGCTCGAGGAAATCGAGCATCGCATCCCCCTCAGGACATCACGGCGCGTGCGACGTCGAGCAGCGCCGCCTTGACGTCTGCGTCATCGGTGAGCGGTTCGATCATGCCGGCCAGCACCGCATCCGTAATTGAGGCTCCCGCCGCAATCAGGGTGGCGCAATAGACCACGAGACGGGTCGAAACGCCCTCCTCCAGGTCGTGCCCCTTCAGCGCGCGCAGCCGGCCGGCCAGCAGGACCAGCGGCCGCACATAGTCGGGTGCGAGCCCGCTCTCGGCCGCGACCACCGCGATCTCCTGCTCCGGGGCTAAGAAGCCGAACTCGACGGCGACGAAGCGCTGACGCGTCGACGGCTTCAACGCCTTCAGCAGCGTCTGGTAACCGGGATTGTAGGAGACCACCAGCATGAAGCTCTTCGGCGCGACCAGCTCCTCACCGGTCCGCTCCAGCGGCAGGATACGGCGGTCGTCGGTGAGCGGATGCAGCACCACCGTGACGTCCTTGCGCGCCTCCACGACTTCGTCGAGATAGCAGATGCCGCCTTCCCTCACCGCCCGTGTCAGCGGACCGTCGGTCCATACGGTGTCGCCGCCCCTTAGCAGGTAGCGGCCGGTAAGATCGGCGGCGGTGAGATCGTCGTGGCACGCGACGGTGTGAAGCGGCAGTCCTAGCCGCGCCGCCATGTGGGCGACGAAGCGCGTCTTGCCGCAGCCGGTCGGCCCCTTCAGCAGGACCGGGAGCTGGTGCCGCCAGGCGTGCTCGAACAGCGCGCATTCGTTGCCGCTCGGAACGTAAGCCGGGAGCACGAGCGCGGGTGCCGCCAGGGCGTGAAGTGCTGCTGTCATGGTTCTTCTCCGGAAATCATTCTGGAAAGGCGGCCGCGACTGCGCGGCCGCCTTGCGTTTATTCGGCCGGTTGCAGGGCGCCCGAGATAGTCGCCTGCTTCTCGCGGCCGGGCACCAGCACCGCCCAGACGAACATCAATGCCGAGATCGCGACGAACACGCCGGAGCCGAGCCGCACCCAGTAGAAGAAGGCAAGCTGGTCCTGCACGTCCATGTAACTCTGGCCAAGCACGCGCTGGAGATGGACTTGAATCACGCCGGCAAAGGTCAGCGCGAAGGTCATGGTCATCATCGCCGTGCACATGATCCAGAAGCTGGTCATGCTGAGCCACTGGTTATAGGGCGCACGTCCCTTGATTTGCGGGATCGCATAAGCCATCACCGACAGGTTCAGCATCACATAGGCGCCGAAGAAGGCGAGATGGCCATGTGCGGCGGTGACCTGCGTGCCGTGGGTGTAGTAGTTCACCGACGACAGCGTGTGCAGGAAGCCCCAGACGCCGGCGCCGAGGAATGCCATCACCGAGCAGCCGACCGACCACAGCAGCGCGGCGCGGTTCGGATGCTTGCGGCCGGCCTTCCAGGTCATCTGCACCGTGAAGATCACCATGGTGAAGAAGGGCGCGACCTCCAGCGTGGAGAACAGCGAGCCGATCCACTGCCAGTAACCTGGCGCGCCGATCCAGTAGAAATGGTGGCCGGTGCCGAGAATGCCCGAGAACAGCGCAAGGCCGATGATGACGTAGAGCCACTTCTCGACCACCTCGCGGTCGATGCCGTTGAGCTTGATCATCAGATAGGCGAGCACGGACGCCATGATCAGCTCCCAGACGCCCTCGACCCAGAGATGAACGACATACCACCAGTACATCTTGTCGACCGCGAGATTGGCCGGATTGTAGAAGGCGAACAGGAAGAAGATCGCAACGCCCCACAGGCCGAACAACAGGATGTTAGTGACCGTCGTCTTGCGTCCCCTAAGCGCCGTCATCGTCACGTTGAACAGGAACATCAGGCAGACGACCACGATGCCGATCTTGATGATGAAGGGCTGCTCGAGGAATTCGCGGCCTTCGTGGTAGTGGAAGAGATAGCCGACCACGGCCACACCGGCTGCGCCGAAGAACATCCAGAACTGGATCTTTGCGAGCAGCGGGCTGTAAAGCTCGGTCTCGGTTTCCTCAGGCAGCAGGAAGTAGGTCGCGCCCATGAAGCCGATCAGCGACCACACGATCAGCGCGTTGGTATGAATCATCCTGACAATGTTGAACGGCAGCAGCACCGACAGCGTGTTGGGCAGTACGTAGATGGTTCCAGCAAGCAGGCCAAACAGGACCTGCGCCAGGAACAGCGTCAGCGCGCCGTAGAAATACAGCATCGCGACTTTCTGGGTCTGATATTTCATTTCGGGTTCTCTCTGTCTTGAAAGAGGCAAGGTCTTGAAAGAGGCAAGGCCCTGAAAGAGGAAGGCGTCAGCCGGCCTTGTTCGGCGGCCACTCCTGGCGCTTGATCTTGCTGGTCCATTGCAGGAAGTCGGCGAGATCGTTCAGTTCCTGGTCAGTGAGGTTGAACTGCGGCATCTGGCGCCGGCCCTCCGCGCCCGAGGGCTGCGATTGCATCCAGGCCTTCAAGGTCTCGCGCGCACCGGCCGGATCCTCATTGCCGCCCCAACGATCCCAGACATTGCCGACTTCGGGGGCGAAATAGGCGCCCTCGCCCAGCAAGGTGTGGCAGTTGATGCAGGAGTTCTTCTCCCAGACATGCTTGCCGCGCGCGACCGACGACGTCAGCGTGGCCGCGTCCGTCGAAGTCGTGGCCATGTAATAGTGGCTGTGCGCCGTCAGCCCCAAGAAGATGGCGAAGAAGAAGGCCGAGCCGCCGTAGAAGACGTTTCGAGCCGCCGACTTGGTCAGGCGTTCAGCCATTGCCAGTCCTTTCCGTTGTGAGTCCAGTCGTGAGGAAGCAGTGATGCTGTATCTTGCCGATTGGTGCCGACGGGTCTTTGTCCGGGCGCAATGAGCGCTGCGTTGACGGCGTCAGATCAATGCGATGACGGCGGAGGCGAGCCAGGCAAACAACACCACGATGAGGATCCATGCGCTCACCAGACCGCGCCAGAGCGCCGGCGCCGCGCGGAGATCCATGAAATCAAGCGCAATGCGGCGGCCCTTGATGGCGGCGAAGGTCAGCAACAAAGCGTCGCCGAGCAGCGGTCTCGGCACCAGCTGTGGCAGCAGCACCGTCGCCAGCGCGAGGCCGATCAGCACGAGCCAGGTGATGTCGAGACGGCCGGGCATGATCAGCGCACCAGATAGAGGATCGGGAACATGACGATCCAGACCAGATCGACCATGTGCCAGAAGGCGGCGCCGGTCTCGACGCCCGAGATCTCGGCGCGGCGGCAGACCACGGCAAGGATGATGATGCCGAGGCAGACGTGCAGGAGATGGAAGCCGGTCAGGAGGAAGTAGAGCGTGAAGAACGGGCTGGTCTCGAGGCCAACGCCGCGACCGATCTCCTCGGCATATTCGGCGAGCTTGATGGCGATGAAGAAGCCGCCGAGCGCCATGGCAATCAGTAGCCAGCGGCGCGATGCCCGCTTTTCACTGGCGCGCGCAGATCTGGTCGCCCTCGCCGCGGCCCAGCCGCTGGTCACCAGCACGATTGTGTTGAGGCCGGCGAGATTCGCGTTGAGCGCCGCCTGCCCCGCCGCGAACACAACGGGATGGATCGCCCGGGCAACGACGAAGGCGCCGAGGAACAGGCCGAAGGCGACGAGCTCGCTGAAGATCAGCACCCAGATCATGGGATCGCCGGGGAGATCTTCCAAGATTCCCCAGCCGGTTCCCTGTTGTTCGCAATCGGCCGCAGACATCGTCTTTCCGGATCAGGACACCGGCCAGACTTAGCTCAACCGTCCAGTTCGGAATTTGTCGCAGGACAAACTGGGGGGCCACCGGCGGAGATGTTTGCGCCGACGCAACGTCCCGCTCGCCGGAGCGCGGTACGAACAGACTCAGGGTTCGCAAAGAGCGGTGAGCAATGACATGAGCGATGCACAGATCGGGCTAATGACCGCGACACCCATCATCATCGCCTTCGCCATCGCGCTCCGGCGCATGGGCGTGCTGTCGACGGTGGCGACGGTATCGGCGGTGAGCCTCTCCGTCGCGATCGCGACGGTGCTGTTCACGACGCAGTAGCCGGGCACTACCGATGAGGAGACGATCAGCTATCGCCGGTCGGGCGCTATTCTCGGCAGGATGAGCTGAAACCGCGTCCCCGCGCCGGGCAGGCTCTCGAGCCGGAGCTGCCCACCCAGCCGGTCGACGACGATGCTGTGCACGATATGCAGACCGAGGCCGCTGGCGCCGTCGTGCCGGCGCGTGGTGAAGAATGGGTCGAAGGCCCGCCGTTCCACATCGGGAGCCATGCCGCAGCCGTCATCAGCAAACAGCAGCTCAACGTGGTCATCATTGACCGCACGGAGCGAGACGTTGATCGTCCCGGTCTCACCATCGGAGAACGCGTGCGTCATCGCATTGACTGCGAGGTTGGTGAGCACTTGGCCGAAAGGCCCGGGATAGCTGTCCATGGCGAGATTCGTTTCGCAGTGGAGGCTGAACGCGATGTCGCGCACCCGCAACTGCCGCTCGAACTGCGACAGAACCTGGCCGGTCAGCTCGCCTGCGTCGAAGCTGCGCCGAAGTGACTCGGTCTGGTCAGCCGCCACCTGCTTGAAGGATTGCACCCGCTCGGCGGCGCGACCGAGATTCGTGACCAGCTGCGCCGACGCATCGCTGACCAGTTCCAGAAACCCCGTCAGTGTCGAGCGCTTGAGATTACCCCGCGCGACCTCCGCCGCGAACTGCTCCGCCTTGCGCTGGAGCGTCGATGCCACCGTCAGACTGCTGCCGAGCGGCGTGTTGATCTCGTGCGCGACACCGGCAACCATGCGCCCGAGCGCCGCCAGCTTTTCCGCCTCGATCAGGGTGTCCTGGATATCGCGCAGATGGCGAAGCGCGGTCTCGGCGGCGTCCCTGGCGCTGTGAATCTCCCGCTCGGCGCGCTTGCGTTCGGTGATCTCCTCCGCCGCCACGTTGACCGCGACAATCTCGCCATCCGGCATTCGCAGCGGGTGCCAATAAGTAACCCAGGAACGCTCCTCGACCTGATCGGCCCGCTGCCCCGCCACCTCGATACCGATCACGGGCTCGCCCGTCGCGACGATCGAGCGCACAATCTGCTCGACGGAACCCGCCAGGGCCGGCACGCAGTCCCTGACCGTATGTCCAAGATGGCCTTCGATGGATATGCCGCAGATCTCGGTCAGACGCTGGTTGATCAGCAAATAGCGGCAGTCCGGCGACAGACAGGCCAACCCGATCGGGGCGGTGTCGTAGATCAGCTGCAACGCCGGCAAAGTCGAGACCAGCATCACTTCCGAAGCCGGCGATGACCTCACTGTACTCGTCACTCAGGTTCCCCGTGGTCCCTTGCGTCGACCACATGAGATTAGCACGGAATTGGCGATCGGTTGATCTAGATCAACAAGACGCGCCGGCGCCTCTCGCTCCGAGGCTCTGGAGTGAATCGCCTCGTTCAAAACAGAACAAAGGCGCCGATCAATAAACCTGCAGCAAAGGAGCCTAGCCCGAGGGTGCAGGCGGAAACGATGCGCAAGAGGATGCGAAGCCGGCCCTCAAATTCATCGTCTGTCATCTCGTGGATATGAGCCGCCACTGGTGCTGCCCTGCCCGTGCCCTGCTCGGCACCCCCGGATCTAGCCCCCAAATCATGGTCATCGCGAGGCATCGGTTCCGGTCGCGATGCCATGATCGAAATTGACGAAAATTGTAGTCGCCTGGCGGGGCGGCGCCAGAGCCTCCCCCGCGACGTGATTTTGCGCTTACCGCCGCTGATTATACACGTCGATGCACACCGCGCCCAACAGCACCAGGCCCTTGATGACCTGCTGATAGTCGATGCCGATGCCGAGGATGGACATGCCGTTGTTCATCACGCCCATGATCATGGCGCCGACCACCGCGCCGCCGACGCGGCCGACGCCGCCATAGGCCGAGGCGCCACCGATGAAGCAGGCAGCGATGACGTCGAGCTCGAAGCCGAGGCCCGCTTTCGGCGTCGCGGTGTTGAGGCGCGCGGCAAAGACGAGGCCGGCGAGAGCCGCGAGCACGCCCATGTTGACGAAGGTGAGGAAGGTCAACCGTTCGGTCTTGATGCCCGACAGGCTTGCCGCCTTGGCGTTGCCGCCGACCGCATAGATCTGCCGGCCGATCACGGTGCGGCGGGTGACGAAGCCGTAGAGCGCGATCAAGGCGCTCATGATCACCAGCACGTTCGGCAGGCCGCGATAGGTCGCGATCAGGTAGGTGAAGTAGAGCACGGCGCAGGCCAGCACCACGCTCTTGCCGAGGAAGAACGCGTAAGGCTCAACCTCGATGCCGTGCGACTGCTCGCGCGCGCGGCTCTTGGCGCTGGCATAGACCAGCCCCAGCGCCAGCACGGCGCCGATCAGCATCGAGGTCGGATGCAGCGTGCCCGCTTCGGGCAGGAACTCCGGAATGAAGCCCGATGACAGTTTCTGGAAAGTCGGCGGAAACGGCCCGAGCGACTGCCCCTGCAACACCGCCAGCGCAAGTCCCTTGAACACGAGCATGCCGGCCAGGGTCACGATGAAAGATGGTATCTTGAAATACGCGACCCAATAGCCCTGCGCCGCGCCGATCGCAGCGCCGACCACGAGGCAGGCGATGAAGGCGAGCGTATAGTCGACCTTGTACGTCACCATCAGCAGGGCGGCGACCGCGCCGACGAAGCCCGCGACCGACCCCACCGAGAGGTCGATATGGCCGGTGACGATCACGAGCAGCATGCCGAGCGCCATGATGACGATGTAGCTGTTCTGGAGCACCAGATTGGTCAGGTTGAGCGGCTGGAGCAGCGTGCCGCCGGTCATGACCTGGAAGAACAGCATGATCGCGATCAGCGACATCAGCATGCCGTAATTGCGCAAATTGTTCTTGATGAAGCTGCCGGTCCGGCGCTCCTCGGGCAGCGACACCGTCTTGTCGGTCATGGCTGCAATCCTCCCATCTCCGCGGCCTCAGGCACGCCGTTTCCGTTGCTTCGTTCGTTGCGCATGATGGCGCGCATGATCTTCTCCTGCGTCGCCTCTGCGCCCTTGAACTCCCCGACGAAGGCGCCGTCGTTCATGACGCAGATGCGATCGCAGATACCGAGCAGCTCGGGCATCTCCGAGGAGATCACCACGACGCCGCGCCCGGCCTCCGCAAGCTCGTTGATGATACAGTAAATCTCGTATTTGGCACCGACATCGATGCCCCGGGTCGGCTCGTCCAGGATCAGGACCTTGGGATCGGTCATCAGCCATTTCGACAGCACCACTTTCTGCTGGTTGCCGCCGGAGAGCTGGCCGGTCTCCTGGTACACGTCGGAGCAGCGGATGCGCATGCGGCTCCGGTAGTCGCTGGCAACCTTCAGCTCGGCGATGTCGTCGATCACCCGGCCGGGTGCGACCTGGTCGAGGCTGGCGAGCGTGATGTTCTTGCGGACGTCATCGGCCAGGATCAAGCCCAGCTGCTTGCGGTCCTCGGTGACATAGGCAAGGCCGGCGTCGATCGCAGCCGCGACGCTCGGCAGCACGATCTCCCTGCCCTCGAGCCGGATCCGGCCGCTGATAGTGGTGCCCCAGGAGCGGCCGAACAGGCTCATGGCAAACTCGGTGCGGCCGGCGCCCATCAGCCCGGCAATGCCGACGACCTCGCCGCGCTTCACGCCGAAATTGACGTTCTTGATCACCTGCCGCTCGGGATGAATGGGGTGATAGACCGACCAGTTCTCGACGGTCAGGACAGGCGCGCCGATCTTCGCGCTGCGCTCGGGAAAGCGATGGGCGAGATCGCGGTTGACCATGCTGCGGATGATGCGGTCTTCCTGGATCGGCTCGCTGCGGCAGTCGATGCTGTCGACGGTGCGGCCGTCGCGCAGCACGGTGATGTGGTCGGCGACCTTGGCCACCTCGTTGAGCTTGTGCGAGATCAGGATCGAGCCGATGCCCTGCTCGCGGAAGGCCATCAGGCGTTCGAGCAGCGCGGCGCTGTCGGCCTCGTTGAGGCTCGCGGTCGGCTCGTCCAGGATCAGCATCCGCACCCGCTTGGACAGCGCCTTCGCGATCTCTACCAGCTGCTGCTTGCCGACGCCGAGGTCGGTGATCAGCGTATCCGGCGATTCCTTCAGGCCGACCTGCGCGAGCAGCTCGCGCGTGCGCCGGTAGACCTCGTCGCGATCGATGACGCCGAATTTTGACGGCGGATGCGACAGGAAGATGTTCTCCGCGATCGACATCAGCGGGATCAGCGCCAGCTCCTGGTGGATGATGATGATGCCGAGCGCCTCGGAATCGTTGATGTCGCGGAAGCGGCGCTCCTCGCCCTCGAAGACGATGGTGCCCTCGTAGCTGCCGGCCGGGTAGACGCCGCTGAGCACTTTCATCAGTGTGGATTTGCCGGCACCGTTCTCGCCGACAAGCGCGTGGATCTGCCCGGCCTCGACCGAGAAGTTCACGTCACGCAGAGCCTGCACGCCTGAAAAGCTCTTGCTGACGTTGCGCATCTCCAGCATGACGGTCATGATTTCACATCCCTCGATCGCTGCTAGTTCACCTCTCCCCGCTTGCGGGGAGAGGGAGAAGAGGCTCTCCCCGCAAGCGGGGAGAGGGGAAAGAAAGAAGCTTACTGGAACTGCGACTTCTTGTAGTAGCCGCTGTCGACCAGAGTCTTCTCCCAATTGTCCTTGTAGACCACGACCGGCTTCAAGAGATAGGACGGCACCGTCTTGGCGCCGTTCTCGTAGGTCTTGGTGTCGTTGACGGTGACCTGCTTGCCGGCGAGTGCGGCGTCGACCATGTCGGCGGTCACCTTGGCGAGGTCGCGGGTGTCCTTGAAGATGGTCGAGTACTGATCGCCGCGCAGCATCGCCTTGATCGAGGGCACCTCGGCATCCTGACCCGAGATAACAGGCATCGGCTGGCCGGCGCTGCCATAGCCCACGCCCTTCAGCGATGAGATGATGCCGATCGAGAGGCCGTCATAGGGCGACAGCACCGCGTTGACCTTCTTGTTGCCGTAGTAGGCGCTGAGCAGATTGTCCATGCGCGCCTGTGCGGTGGCGCCGTCCCAGCGGAGCGTCGCGACCTTGTCCATGCCCATCTGGCCGGAGACGACGACGAGCTTGCCGCTGTCGATGTACGGCTTCAGCACGCTCATCGCGCCGTTGTAGAAGAAGTAGGCGTTGTTGTCGTCGGGCGAGCCGCCGAACAGCTCGATGTTGAATGGGCCCTTGCCGTCCTTGAGGCCGAGCCCCTGCACGAGCGATTCCGCCTGCAGCACGCCGACCTGGAAATTGTCAAAGGTCGCGTAATAGTCGACATTCGGCGTGCCGCGGATCAGGCGGTCATAGGCGATCACGGTGATGCCTTTTGCTTTCGCCTGCTTGAGCACGTCGGACAGCGTGGTGCCGTCGATCGCGGCGATCACCAGCGCTTTCGCACCCTTGGTTACCATGTTCTCGACCTGCGAGAGCTGGTTCGGGATGTCGTCCTCGGCATATTGCAGATCGGTGTTGTAGCCGCGCTCCTTCAGCACCTTGACCATGTTGTTGCCGTCGTCGATCCAGCGCGCCGACGATTTCGTCGGCATGGCTATGCCGACCGTCGCCTTATCCTGGGCGGAGGCGGTGACGCCTGAGGCCATCGTCGCTGCGCCGGCCAGCGCCAGCGCGAGGAATGTCGTCTTCAGTTTCAGCATGTTTTACTCCCTTGGGTGTCAGACTGTTTCTTCGTTTCGTCGAGAACGTTGGTCGTGTGCGGCTTCGAGCCTCCTATGCGAGCTTGACGTCAGGCTCCGCGCGGCCACGCGCAGATGCCTGCAACAGGAAAGTGCAGCCGGCTTGCGGATCGGCAGCGCGCGCCGCCGCGTCCATATCCTGCCAGGCCGAGGTGACGAGGAGGCGTGACAGATCAGGGCCGACGAAGGCCGGGCAGCTCGACTGCTTTGCCGGCACGCGCAGCGAGCGCAGGCGCTCGCCTTGCGGAGAGTAGACATCGACCCGGCCCGCACCCCAGCAGGCGTTCCAGATCTGCCCGTCGGCGTCGCACACCGAGCCGTCGAGGCCCCCGATGCCGGTGTGGCGCAACAGAACGTCCGGCTCGCCTCGCGGCAAGCCGGTCGCCGGATCAAGCGGAACGGCGTAGAGCACGGCGCGCGCGGTGTCGGCGAAGTAGCCGGTCGCACCATCAGGTGAAAAACAGATCGAATTGGGAATGGTGATGCGGGGGAACAGCATCGAGATCTTGCCGCGATGGAACGCGTAGATCGCGCCGGCTCCTGCTTCCGCATTGCGGCCCATGGTGCCGATCCAGAACGTGCCGGACTGATGCACACGGGCATCGTTGGAGCGCGTCCCGGGATTGTCGGCTTCAAGCGGACAGACCAGCGTCAACGCGCCGTCAGCGAGCTTGCGGACGTAGAGGCCGTCTTCGGCGACGATCAACTGGCGCTCGGCGTCGATGCGCCCGAGACCGCTCGCCATCCGGCCGAGCGCGTGGACGCGAATGCTGCCGCTGCCGAGATGGGCCTCGAACAGCCGCCCCTCACGGATATCGAACCACCAGGCCGTGTCGCTGCTCAAATCATAGGTCGGCCCCTCGCCGAGATGGCATGGATCGTCCGAGAGAACCGAGGTCGGCACCTCTTCCATCATGGCGTCCTCACTCCAAAGCGATAGACCGTGTGATGGCGGTAGACCTCGCCGGGATTGAGGCGCGGGCTCGGGAAATCCGGCCGGTTCGGCGCATCCGGCCAGATGTGCGGCTCGAGACACATGGCATCCGACTGCCGGATGAGCTTACCGCCCTTGCCCGAAATCGTGCCGTCGAGATAGTTGCCGGAATAGACCTGAAGGCCGGGCTGATTGGTCAGGAGCTCCATGATGCGCCCCGAACGCGGCGCCTCCAGCCGGGCCGCGAAAGCAAGCTTGCCGTCACGCCCGAGGCAGTAGGTATGGTCGTAGCCCTTGCCGTTCCGCAACTGCTGATCGCTCTCGCGGATGCGCGCGCCGACGGCCTCGCCGTCGCGGAAGTCGAACGGCGTTCCGGCCACCGCGCGCGGCGGCTCAGGCAACGGAATGGCGGTGGGATCGATGGCGAGGAAATGCTCGGCGGCGACCGTCAGCTTGTGGTCGAGAATGGGCGTGCCTGAGGTCGCGCCTTCCAGATTGAAGAAGCTGTGATTGGTCAGGTTGACGATGGTCGGACGGTCGGTTCGCGCCTCCATCGTCAACGACAGCTCGGCCGGGCCGGTGACGCGATAGGTCAGGCGCACGTCGAGCCGGCCGGGATAGTTTTCTTCGCCATGCGGGCTCGAATAGGTGAGCGTGACGCCCGGCTCCGCGCCGTCATCGATGGCGGCTATCTCCCAGAGCTTGCGATCGAACCCGTCGAGGCCGCCGTGCAGCGCATTCGGACCGTTGTTGACCGGAAGCTGCACCGTTTCGCCGTCCAGCGAAAATCGTCCGTTGGCAATGCGGTTGGCGTAGCGGCCGACGGTGGCACCGAAGAACTTTCGTTCGGCGAGATAACCGGCGAACGCGTCATGGCCGAGCACGACGTCGTCGTAACCGCCTTTGGCGTCCGGTGCGATGAGCGCCTGGATCACCGCGCCATGGGTGATGATGCGGGCTTCGAACCCGCCCTCCCCGCGCAGCACGATGCGCTCGACGTTGCGGCCGTCCGGCAGCGTTCCGAAGATGTCTTTTGTTATTTTTGAGCCAGCCATGTTCAGTCCACAAACGGTTCGACGATGTTACGCTTGCCGAGCAGGAAGGCATCGGCAACGAGACGCAGCGGCGCCAGGTCGACGTCGCGCGCGCCGGTCGCGGTGAGCTTGACGAAGCGCCCGTACAGCTCGCGATATTCCTGGTCCGGCGCCTCGGCAACGGTCTTGCCGTCGATCGCCATGCGCCGGCCGCCGCCGGACAACGTCATTTGGCCCTGGTCCGTTTCGACGAGGATATCCCAACTCTGCGGTCCGGTCTGGCGGAAATCGAACTCGGCGGTCACAGGCAGGCCGCCAATGTCGGTCAGCGTCAGGTTCGCGGCGATCGGGGCCTGGCAATTGGCTGGAAAGGCCAGCTCGGCCGCGGTGACGAACACCGGCCGGGGCAGAATACGGGTCAGGATCGAGAGCGCGTTGATGCCAGGATCGAACACGCCGAGCCCGCCCGGCTCCCAGATCCAGCCCTGCCCGGGATGCCAGACGCGAACGTCTTCCTTCCAGTTGATGTGCACAGACTTGATCTGCCGCGTGAGAAGCCACTCGCGCGCCGGCTCGACCGCGGGAGCATAGCGCGAATGCCAGGTCGCAAACAGCGTTCGCTTGGCTTCCTCCGCCATCGCGATCAGCGGGTCGAGCTCGGCGACGCCGGTGCCGGGCGGCTTCTCCAGCATCACGTGCTTGCCGGCAGCGAGCGCCGCGGCGGCCTGGGCGCGCCGTACCTGCGGCGGCGTGCAGAGCGAGACGGCATCGATCGGCGGTCCCTTTTCCAGCAGTTCCTCGATGGTCGCAAAATGCGGCACGCCCGGCAGCGATGCGTTGCGGCTCGCGACGGCCGCGAGCGTCGCGCCCGCCGTCGCAGCAATCGCACCGACATGCTGGTCGCGCGCGATCTTGCCGAAGCCGACGATGGCAATGCGAAGTTCGGTCACGCTTTTTCTCCAATATCCGCGGACGGCAGCGCCTCGGCCTCGTGGCGGCGCATACCGTTGTGAATGACATAAACCATCGCTTCCGAGGCGGTCTGGGCGTCGCCGGCGGCGATGCCATCGACGATCTTCTGGTGCCAGAGCAGCACGGTGTCGCGGTCCTCCGGCTCGACCGGTGCGCTGAGCAGGAAGGAGGCGCGCAGGGCGGCCTCGATGACGTGGCCGATCGAACGCATGAACAGATTGCCCGAAGCACGCGCCACCGCAACATGGAGCGCGAGGTCGGCGTCGGCAAAGCCGACGGAATCGGAAGCCTCAAACCGCATGCGGTCCATGCAACGACGGAGCTCGGCGAGGTCGTCCTCGGACCGCTGCGCCGCCGCCAGCATGGCCGCACGCGGCTCGACCGCGAGGCGAATCTCGGCGAGGTCGTTGAGGAAACGCTTGTCGATGCCGGCATCCAGATGCCAGGCCAGCACGTCGGCGTCGAACATGTTCCAGGCGGCGCGCTCGCGTACGACTGTGCCGACGCGGGCCTTGGTGGTGAGCAGCCCCTTGGCGACCAGAGTCTTCACGCTCTCGCGCAGCACCGGCCGCGACACGCCGAACATCGCAATCATCTCGGCATCACCAGGCAGGCGCGTTCCCTCGGCGTAGCGGCCGGCGATGATGTCGACGCCGATCGAGCGGGCCACTTCCGCATGGTTGGAGTGAGCCCGGCGCGTCGGGATGACGACGATGCGCGACGTCATGTGGCTGCTCCTGCGCGCTTCGCCGCCGGCCGCCGCGCGAGCGCGACCAGCCCCTGCTGCAAGGCGATGAAGGCGAACAGTAGCACGCCGGTTGCGATCTTGGTCCACCAGCTCGACAGCGTTCCGTCGAAATTGATGTAGGTCTGGATCAGGCCCTGGATCAGCACGCCGAGGAAGGTGCCGATCACCGAGCCCTGCCCGCCCGTGAGCAGCGTGCCGCCGATCACGACGGCCGCGATGGTGTCGAGTTCGACGCCGACGGCGGAGAGCGAATAGCCGGCGCTAGTGTAGAAGGAGAACACGATGCCGGCGATGCCCGCGAGCAGGCTCGACAGCATGTAGATCCTCACCGTCATCTTGCCGACGGCAACGCCCATCAGGCTCGCGGTCGCCCGGCTGCCGCCGAGCGCATAGACATTGGCGCCGAACCGGGTGAGATGCAGCAGCAAGGCGCCGCCGATCACGATCACGAGCATGATGATGGCAATCGCCGTCAATCGCCCTCCGCCGGGCATCCGCAGCGCGAAATCCGACACGGTGGAATAGACCGGCGCGGTGATCGGCACCGATTCCGTCGAGAGCAGGAAGCTCGCGCCGCGGGCCAGGAACATCCCCGCCAGCGTCACGATGAACGGCGGCAGGTCGAAGACATGGATCACCGCGCCCATCGCCGCTCCGAAGGCCGCCGAGAGCGCGAGGATCGCGACGAAGGCAAGCAGCGGCGGCACGCCCCAGCGCTCGATCGCAAGCGCGACGAACACCGTGGTGAAACCGATCACCGAGCCGACCGAGAGGTCGATGCCGCCGGAGATGATGACGAAGGTCATGCCGGTCGCGACGATGCCGAGAAAGGCGTTGTCGGTGAGGAGATTGCCGACCACGCGGGTCGAGGCGATGTTGGGGAATTGCACGGCGCAGAGCGCAAAGCCGGCAACGAGCACGATGGCGGTGATGAGGACGGGCGGCAGGCCTTTCATGCTTTGGACCTCCGCAGCCGCGCGGCGATGCCGGCAACCCCTGAAAATTTCGGCGATTGCAGCAGCAGCACCGTCATCACCACCACCGCTTTGACCAGCAGATTGAATTCGGGCGGGTAGCCGGACAGCAGAATGCCGGTGTTCATGGTCTGGATGATCAACGCACCGAGCACGGCCAGCACGAGGCTGAAACGGCCGCCGAACAGGGAGGTGCCGCCGATCACCACCGCGAGGATGGCGTCGAGCTCGAGCCAGAGGCCGGCATTGTTGGCATCGGCGCCCATGATGTCGGCCGCCGCGATCACGCCGGCGAGCGCGGCGCAGATGCCGCACCAGACGTAGACAGCCAGGATCATCGCACGCGTGCCGACGCCAGCAAGCTCGCTCGCCCGCGCGTTGCCGCCGGTTGCCTCGATCAGCAATCCGAGCGCCGAGCCGCGTACCACCGCGCCAGTGAGAATCAGCATGCCCAAGGCGATCACGACCGGCATCGGCACGCCGAGCACCGCGCCATTGCCAAGCCAGACCAGATCCGGCGAGGAGAAGGTCACGATACGCCCCTCGGTAATGAGCTGCGCGATGCCGCGTCCTGCCACCATCAGGATCAGCGTCGCCACGATCGGCTGCATGCCGAGCACCGCGACGAGAAATCCGTTCCACAACCCGCAGATCAGGCCAGCGCCGAGCGCGGCCGCGAGGACCACGGCCAGACTGTGAGTGTCGGCAAGGCTCGCCGCGATCGCGCCGGAGATGGCCATGATCGCACCGACCGACAGATCGATGCCGCGCGTCGCGATCACCAGCACCATGCCGAGCGAAAGCAGCGCCACCGGCGTGCCGCGGTTGAGCACGTCGATCAGGCTGCCGAACAGCCGGCCGTCCTGAAGGCGCAGATCGAAGAATTGCGGCGACACGATGCGATCAACCGCCAGGATGACGATCAACGCGAGGATCTGGGCAAGGCCGCGGCGCGGCAACAGCGCTGTCATGCCCGGCCCTCATGCGCGACAGCGGCTCCATCGGCGGCAATGGCCGCGAGAATGTTGCCGACGTCGATCGCCTCGCCCGCGAGGTCCTCGACATGGGCGCGGTCGCGCAGCACGACGACGCGGTCGGAATAGGTCACGATCTCATCCAGCTCGGAGGAGATCACGAGCAGCGCCAGCCCGTCGTCGCAGAGCTCGCGGATCAGGCGGATGATCTCGGCATGCGCGCCGACGTCTATGCCGCGGGTCGGCTCGTCCAGCACCAGGAGGCGCGGCGAGGTCGCGAGCCAGCGCGCCAGCAGCACCTTCTGCTGATTGCCGCCGGACAGCAGCCCCACGGCGCGCTCCGGATCGGGCGGGCGGATGTCGAGCATCTTGACGTAGCGGCTTGCGATCTCGTCCTGCTCGCGGCGCGACAGCGGCCGGTGCAGGCCGCGCTTGGCCTGGAGCGCGAGCACGATGTTCTCGCGCACGGTGAGCTCGGCGACGATGCCGTCGGTCTTGCGTTCCTCCGGGCAATAGCCAAAGCCGTGGCGCACGCCGTCGCGCGGCGACTGCAGCCGCACGGGCGCCCCCTCCACCCTCGCCTGCCCGCCATCGGCGCGCTCGGCGCCGAACACCAGCCGCGCCGTCTCGGTCCGGCCCGAGCCGAGCAGGCCGGCGAGACCCACGACCTCGCCATGGCGCAGCTCGAGATTGAACGGCGCGACATAGCCGGCCTTGCCGTAGTTCTCGAAACTCGCGCAGACCTCGCGCGCCTGATGCTCTCCCGCCGACGCGCGGGCGCTGGTGGTCTCGGCCAGCTCGCGGCCGAGCATCATCCGGATCAGCTCGAGCCGCGGCAGCGAGGCGGTCTCGCGCTCACCGACCAGGCGGCCGTTGCGCAACACCGTGATGCGGTCGGAGATCTCGTAGACCTGATCGAGGAAGTGGCTGACGAACACGATGCCGATGCCGCGCTTGGCGAGCTGGCGCATGATGCCGAAGAGAATCTCGACCTCGTGACGGTCGAGGCTCGCGGTCGGCTCGTCCAGGATCAGCACGCGCGCGGAGAGATCGACGGCCCGCGCAATCGCGGTGACGTGCTGGATGGCGACGGAATAGCTGCCGAGCGGCGCGGCGACGTCGATATCGAGGCCGAAGTCCGTGAGAAGCGCCTTGGCGCGACGCCGCATCTCGCCTTCACGTACGATGCCGAAGCGCATCGGCTGTCGGTCGAGGAACAGGTTCTGCGCGACCGAGAGATTCGGCAGCAGATTGACCTCTTGGTAGACGGTGGCGATACCGGCCTGGAGCGCGGCCTTGGCCGAGCGCGGCGCGACCTCCTCGCCGCCGAGCCGGACAATGCCGGCATCGCGAGGGAATACGCCGGTGATCACCTTGATCATCGTGGATTTTCCGGCGCCGTTCTCACCGAGCAACGCATGAATCTCGCCGGCACGAAGCGTGAAGTCGACCTCCTGCAACGCACGCACAGCACCGAAGCTTTTGCTGATCCCACGCACCTCCAGCAGGGAAGGAGCAGGATCGGGGCTGTTCTCCATAACGACGTCACTCCCACCGGCGTCCGCTTATGCCGCGGACACCCAGCCTATTCGTTCGCGCAGCGGTTTCGAAGGGGGAGCGCCGGACCACGGGGGAGCGGTCCAGCGCGGCGCCGCCTCAGTAACCGAGGCCCTTCTTGCTGTCGTAGATCTTCTGCGGATCGTCGGCCGCTGTATAGAGCTTGGAGTCGGTCTGGATCCACTTGGGCGGCACCGTGCCCTTGTCCTTGAAGGCCGCGACGGCATCGAGCGCGGGGCCGGCCATGTTCGGCGTCAGCTCGACGGTGGCGTTGGCTTCGCCGGCGGCCATAGCCTTGAAGATGTCGGGGACCGCATCGATCGAGACGGTGAGGATCTCCTTGCCCGGCTTGAGGCCGGCTTCCTTCATCGCCTGGATCGCGCCGACCATCATGTCGTCATTGTGCGCATAGACGGCGCAGATCGACTTGCCGCCGCCTTCGGCCTTGATGAAGCTCTCCATCACCTCCTTGCCCTTGGCGCGGGTGAAGTCGCCGGTCTGGCTGCGCACCACCTTGAGGTTCGCATGCTTGGCGATGGCGGTGTCAAAGCCCTTCTTGCGGTTGGCGGCGACGCTGGCGCCGACCGTGCCCTGCAATTCGACGACGTTGCAGGCCTTGCCGCCAACGGTCTTGGCCAGCCAGTCGCCGGCAACCTCGCCTTCATGCACGCTGTCCGAGGTCACGGCGGTGAGATAGAGCTCCTTGCCGGAGGGATCGATGTCGCGGTCGAGCAGCACGACCGGGATCTTGGCCTCCTTGGCTTCCTTCAGCACCGAGTCCCAACCGGTCGAGACCACAGGTGCAAGGAAGATCGCATCGACATTCTGCGCGATGAAGGAGCGGATCGCCTTGATCTGGTTCTCCTGCTTCTGCTGCGCGTCGGCGATCTTGAGATTGACCTTTCGCTTGGCAGCCTCCTGCTTGGAGACCGACGTCTCGGCCGCGCGCCAGCCGGATTCCGATCCGATCTGCGAGAAGCCGATGGTGAGCTCGGCGGCGCTGGCCGGCAGCGCGAGCAGCAACGCGGCCGTGGCGCTGGCCGCAAAGAGGGCTTTGAGGGTCATCAGGCGTATCTCCCAAGAAGTCATCTTGTGTTATCTCGAGCGCCGATCGGTAGCATGGCACCCGCAGGCCGGCCTTTGAGGCGGCGGGAGGGACTATTTCACGGAAGATGAGTTCCGACTAGTCATATTATTTGACTATTCGCGCGAAACTTCGATTTGGCGGGATGGACGGTTCAATGACACGCCCAGCGCGATTTTGTTCCGTGGATGCAACGGGGAGATGAAGGAATATGTGCGGCCCGCAATCTCTCCTCCGCGTCATTGCGAGCGCAGCGAAGCAATCCAGAAACTGTCCACGCAGGGACTCTGGATTGCTTCGCTGCGCTCGCAATGACGGTGTGGATAGAGTTCGGCGTAGGTCGACCAAATCGACTCGCGGAGAGTCCGCGTCACCCGGATTGCATCTTCGATGCAATCCGGCTCTCCCCGGGTGCGGGGAGAGGCGAAGGGTAGCGGAGCTAAATCAGCTTCCGTTGCGCGAGGTTCTTCATCAGCGCGCCGATTCCAAACGTCCAGGGCTCGCACTCGTCGCTGGTGCGCATGCGGTTGATGAGCTTGCCGAGCTGGGGTGCTGCGATCGTGACGATGTCGTCGCGCTTGTGGGTGAACCCCTGCCCCGGCGCATCGCGATCCTTGACGGGTGCGAACATCGTGCCGAGGAACAGCACGAAGCCATCGGGATATTGATGCACCTTGCCGATCGTCTGCTCGACGAGGTCCGTGGGATCGCGACTGATCATGCTGATCGAGGAATGGCCGTCGAGAACGAAACCGTCCGCGCCCTTCACGTTCAGGCTGATGTCGAGCTTGCGGGCGTCGTCGAGTGTGAAGGTGTCGTCGAACAGGCGCAGCAGCGGCCCGATCGCGCAGGAGGCGTTGTTGTCCTTGGCCTTCGACAACAGCAGCGCTGAACGCCCCTCGAAGTCGCGCAGATTGACGTCGTTGCCGAGCGCGCCGCCGACGATCTTGCCGCGGCTCGAGACGAACAGCACGAGCTCGGGCTCAGGATTGTTCCAGGTCGACTTCGGATGCAGGCCGGCATCCATGCCGGTGCCGACTGACGACAGCGTCGGCGCCTTGGTGAAGACCTCGGCATCCGGACCGATACCGACTTCGAGATATTGGCTCCAGGCGTTCTGATCGATCAGCACCTGCTTCAAATGCATCGCCTGGTCGGAGCCCGGCTTGAGCTTCGACAAATCGTCGCCGATCAGCCGCGTCACTTCTTTCCGGATCGCTTCGGCCGAGGCCGGATTGCCCTTGGCGCGCTCTTCGATGACGCGCTCCAGCATCGAGATGGCGAAGGTGACGCCGGCGGCCTTCAGGGTCTGGAGATCGAGGGGCGCAAGCAGCCACGGCTTTTTCGAATCGCGCCCATCTGGCGCCGTGTTGGCCACGATCGCTTCGAGATCGCCGATGCGCTCGCCCTTGACCGCGGCGAGCGCCTTGGCCGGATTGTCTTCCTCGCAGAGCGCGCTGACGGTCGGAAACTTGGCGGTGACGTCGAAGACGCCGTCTCCACGGACGGCGACAACGGCCGGGCCGTTCGCCTGCGGCAGCCAGACGCGGCCGACCAGCGTCCCCTTCGTTCCATCCTCGGGGAGAAGATCTTTTACAGACAGTGTCGTCATGGCCGCGTCCTCGCTCTTTCTCGGATCGGCCACGCTGAAATAGCAGCCGATCCCATTGGCGAAGACCAATAAACGTCTGGCAGGGGAAGTCCAGACCGGCAGCGAAGAGCCGCTATGCCCCTGCCCGGGCCTTTATGCGCCTGCTCGCGCTTTGCGCGCCGCGATCTGCTGGAGCGCCCAGCGCGCGTTCTTGCGGACGTCAGGGTCGGCATCGTCGGCGATGACGGCCAGAAACGCCTCGCCGTCGGGATGGGCGATCTCGCCGAGCGCGGCGGCCGCCTCCTTCCGCAAATTGGCCTGGTCGTGTTTGATGCAATTGCCGATCGGGCGTACCGCGCGCTCGATCTTCATCTTGCCGAGGCTGCGGATCGCCTTCAGCCGCACCTGCCAGAACTCGTCGGCGAGCGCGCCGACAAGCTGATCGGCCGCGAGCGAACCGTTGACGTTGAGGCCCAGCGTTTCCGCGGCCATCTCGCGCACCATCCAGTCCGAATCCTTCAGCCCGCGTGTGATCGTCTCGGCCGCGGGCTTCAGCTGCGAGAAGGCCAGCGCGCTCACTGCGGCGCGGCGGACATGGGCGTCAGGATCGTTGATCAGCGCGGTCAGCGCGGGGATGGATTCCTCCAGCTTGAGGAAGCCGATCACGCCGATCGCCTGCACGCGAACGGCCGCATCTTGATCCAGGAGCGCTTCCAGCGCCGGCTTCAGCGTGTCCTTGCAGCGCAGCTCCTTCAGCGCGCGCAGCGCGCCCATGCGGACGAAGGCGTGGGCGTGCTTGACCAGCGGAAGAATGACTTCAGCGCAGGCGGGATCCTTGAATTCGGCCATGCTGTCGGCCGCGGCAGCCGCCACGATTCTTTCGGGATCGACCAGCAGCTTGACCAGCCCATTCGCAGCCTCCGGCCCGTCGAACTCGCCAAGCGCCATCGCCACCTGCTGGCGCACGCCGGCATCGGGATCGGCGACCATGTTGGCGAGAAGCGCGACGGCGGCGGGATCGCCGGAATGGCCGAGCGCGATGATGGCGACGCGGCGTTCGGCCGGATCGGCGGCCTGAAGCCGCTCGTCGGCGTCTTCGAGATCGTCGTAGGATTCGAACGGGCTCGACATGATCACCTCAACAGATAGGGAATATTGACGGTGACGGCGCCGGTCGGGCAGTCGGCCTCGCAGGGCATGCAGTACCAGCACTCGTCGTAGGCCATGTAGGCCTTGCCGGTCATGTCGCTGATGCGAAGCACGTCGAGCGGACAGACGTCGACGCAGACGGTGCAGCCCTTGTCGGCGATGCATTTGGCGTCGTCGACGACCACCGGAACCGATGTCTGATAGGACGCGAGAGGCATTTTATGTCTCCTGTTGCGATGTTGCGGTGGATCAGGCGGAGGCGCGGATGCGCTGCTTGTCGTAGAGGTCCTTCTCGTCGTCGGCGATCGGGACGACATAGGGCTCCACGGCGCGCTTCTCGCTGGTCATCTTGCCGTTTTGCTTCGAGAGCAGCGTGTGGCAGAACCAGTTCTCGTTGTCCTTCTCCGGGAAATCCGTGCGCCAGTGATAGAGGCCCCAGCGGCTTTCCTCGCGGTAGAGCGAGGCATGCACCGCCATGTCGGCGCAGTCCATGATCGACTGCACTTCGAGCGCACGAAGCAGCTCGTGCGCATTGCGCGCGATCATGCGTTCCTGCATGTCCTCCCGCGTCTCGGCGAGGCGGCGCATGCCGAGCTCGTATTTGCAGGTGACCTTCGGCGGCTGGAGATAGTCATTGACGAGGCGGCGGGTCTTGTACTCGACCTGGTTCGGCGGAATGCCGTCCTCGCGCCTCGTTGGCGCCAGCACGCGGTCGCGCTCCCTGGCGACATCGGCCGCGTCGAATTCCGCGAAGTCGTGGTTGTCGGCGAACTCCATGGCATCGATGCCGGCAACCGAACCGTTGGTGAAGGCGCCGAGCATGTAATTGTGCGGGACGCTCGCCATGTCGCCGGCGGCGTAAAGGCCGGGCACCGTCGTGCGGGCGTTGTCGTCCACGAACACGCCGGAGGCGCTGTGGCCGGAGCAGAAGCCGATCTCGGAGATGTGCATCTCGATCGACTCGCTGCGGTAATCGACCCCGCGCCCCTGCTGGAACAGGCCGCGCGTGGGACGCTCGACCTTGTGCAGCGTGGATTCGATCTCCGAGATGGTGTCGGGATGGAGATGCTTGAGCTGGAGGAACACCGGGCCCTTGCCTGACAGCAGCTCGTTGTAGAACTCCAGCATCATCTGGCCGGACCAGTAGTCGCATTCAATGAAGCGCGATCCCTCGTTGTTGGCGGTGAAGGCACCAAACGGACCGGCGACATAAGCACAGGCCGGGCCGTTATAATCCTTGATCAGCGGATTGATCTGGTAACATTCGAGGTTCGCCAGCGCTGCACCGGCGTGATAGGCCATGGCATAGCCGTCGCCGGAATTGGCGGCGTTCTCGTAGGTGCCGAACATGTAGCCGGAGGTCGGCAGACCGAGGCGGCCGGCGGCGCCCATACAGAGGATCACGGCCTTGGCCTTGATCACCAGGATTTCGGCGGTGCGGGTGTTGACGCTTATCGCGCCGGCGATGCGGCCGTCGGCGGATTTCAGCAGCCGCGTCGCCATGTAGCGGTTGGAGATCAGGATGCGGGCGCGGCGGAGCTGGCGGTAGAGCGCCTTCTTCACGGTCTCGCCGTTCGGCATCGGCAGGACATAGGTGCCGATGTGGTGCACCTTCTTGACCGCGTAGTCGCCGTTCTCGTTCTTGAGGAAGCGGATGCCGAAACTGTCGAGCTCTTCGATGATCTTGTAGCAGTTTTGCGCATATTTATAGACCGCCTTCTGGTCGACGATGCCGTCGTTGGCGATGGTGATTTCCTTGGTGTACTGCTCCGGCGTCGCGTAGCCGGGGATGACGGCGTTGTTGAGCCCGTCCATGCCCATCGAGATCGCGCCGGAGCGCTTGACGTTGGCCTTTTCGAGCAGGACGACATTGGCCTTCGGGTTCTTCAGCTTCGCCTTCAGCGCCGCCATCGGGCCGGCCGTGCCGCCGCCGATCACCAGCACATCGCAGGAAACCTCCGAAAGTCCGTCGACGATCTCATCTAGTGCCATCGCTTGCTCCTGGTTCGCCGGCAGGTCCGGCGCCTTTGCATCAGATTTGTTCAGGGGACGTTCCGGCGATAGCAATTAGTTGTCGCCGGGCCGCGATTTGCGCCTCAGCGCTCGACAAAAGCCTTTTCGATGACGAAATGGCCGGGCTGGCTGTGGTTACCCTCGACAAAGCCGCGCGCGGCAAACATCGCGGGGAGTTCCTCGAGCATCGCCGGGCTGCCGCACAGCATGATGCGGTCGGTCTCGATATCGAGACCGGACTGGCCGATGTCGTCGAACAGCTGATTGGAGGCGATCAGGTCGGTGATGCGGCCGCGGTTTTTGAACGGTTCGCGGGTCACGGTCGGGTAGTAGACGAGCTTGTCGCGGATCAGGGGCCCGAAGAACTCGTGATTGCGCAGGCCGTTGACGAGGTGCTCGCCATAAGCGAGTTCCGAAACCTGGCGGCAGCCATGGGCGAGCACGATGGTCTCGTAATTTTCGTAGACGTCGGGGTCCTTGATCAGGCTGGCGAAGGGCGCGAGGCCCGTGCCGGTCGAGAGCAGCAGCAGGCGCTTTCCCGGGATGAGGTTGCCGGTGATCAGCGTGCCCGTCGCCTTGCGGCCGACCAGGATGATGTCGCCCTCCCGGATCTTCTGGAGACGCGAGGTCAGCGGACCGTCCTGCACCTTGATCGAGAAGAATTCGAGCGCCTCCTCGTGATTGGCGCTCGCCATGCTGTAGGCGCGCATCAACGGCTTGCCCTCGACTTCCAGCCCGATCATCGCGAACTGGCCGTTCAGGAAACGGAAGCCCGGATCGCGCGTCGCCGTGAAGCTGAACAGGCTATCGGTCCAGTGCCGGACCGACAAAACCGTTTCCTTCTGAAATGCGCTCATGCTCTCTCCTCAGCCGTCGTTGGCGCACAAGGTTTCGGAGAGAGCAGAGTCCGGCAATTCGGAAGTGAAATTCCCGGTCGATTAGTTTCACATTTCGCAGGTGATGACTGAAGAGGAGGCAGACGACGGCCCCTGCCACGCATCCGCGCCGGCAATTAGTTGCTATTCACGCTCGCCCGCGTCGACATAGAAAGAAGCTGGAGGTTCGTCATGACCATGACCTTGGTGGCACCGACGGTGGCCGACTACGAAGCGAGCGCCGATCTCGCGACGCTCGTCGTGCGCACCACGCAGGACGACGTGGTCGGAATCACCGCCGAGCAGCTCCGTCTCTCCTGCAAATGCGCTCACTGCACTCGCGCCCGCTTCGACGATCGCTTCCCCGAACGCTTTGCCGGCATCGCCATCACCGAGATCGGCGATCTCGGCTACGGGCTGAACATCTCGTTTTCGGATGGGCATAACAGGGGGATTTACCCGAAGCCGTATCTGCTGAGCTTGGCGGGGCGGTAGGGCCTCGACCGTTCCCCTTGCTCCGTTGTCATTCCCCGCGAAAGCGGGGAATCCAGTACGCCGCGGCCTATCCGTAACCCATTGCTGCCTCTGGAATACTGGGTCGCCCGGTCAAGCCGGGCGACGACAGCGGAGTAAAGCTGGCACGGACATTGCTCCTCTTTAGAACGATTTGAACGTTCCGGAGGCGGCTTATGTTGCAGGCGACCAATGTGGTTCGCGGGGCGGTTCCCGCAACGGTTCGGCCTGCCGGCGGCTCCTCGCTGCTGCTGACCGAGAACCAGCAATGGATCGGCGGACCGCCACCGCTGATGGACAAGCTCACGCCACGCGAGCGGGAGCTGGTGCTGAAGCAGGGCCGGCGAAAGGTGCTCAACCGCGGCCAGACGCTGTTCAGCCAGGGCGGCAAGCATGACGGCATCTGGCTGATCGAGAGCGGCCGCATCCGCGTGTTCTACACTTCGCCGCTCGGACGCGAGATCACGCTGGCCTATTGGCATGTCGGCAATTTCGTCGGGGGGCCCGAAGTGTTCGAGGGCACCGTGCATCAATGGTCCGGCGTCGCATCCAGCAATTGCAGCGTCGTGCACCTGCCCGGAAAGGAGCTGCGGTCCCTTGCCGTGGAGATCCCGAACCTCGCCATCGGCCTCATTGAAGGCCTCACCTTCAAGGGCAAATGCTATTCGGCACTGGCGCAGATGCTGGGAACGCGCTCGATCACCCAGCGCCTCGCGCATCTTCTGCTGCATCTGGTCGAGCTCTACGGCGTCGAGGATGCCGACGGCCGGGTGATCGCGGCGGCCTTCACCCATGCCGACATCGCCCACATGGTCGGTGCTACCAGGCAATGGGTCACGATCAGCCTGAAACGGATGCAGGAGAAGGGAATCGTCGTCACCAAGCGCTCGCAGATCGTGGTGTGCCGGGCCGACGCTCTCGAGGAGATGCGCGGCCAGAGCGGCGACTAGGGTCGATGCACAGGCAAGCGGCTTTATAGTGCAGGACTGCTCAAGGAGTATGCAATCAGCTTTTCCCGGCAACTAATCGACTGCGACGGTCACTCCGGATTTGCCCTGCCCGCGGCCTCACCCAATCATGGCAACCACAGCACATCCAACCGAATGAGGATGAGAATGGTCCGCCATCTTCCCACGCTCTCGATCGCGATGTCGGTGACCTCGCTGGCGCTACTCCTTGCGCAGCCGGCCTTGGCGGAAACCGTCACTCTCGGCATTGGAACGCAGGACACCACGACCAACACGGTGACCGCCGGCGTCGTCATCCGGCAGTTGCATCTCCTCGAGAAATATCTGCCGAAGGACGGCAAATACGCCAACATCAAGTTCGAGCTGGAGTGGCAGAATTTCACCTCAGGCCCGCCCGTCACCAACGCGATGATGGCGAACAAGCTCCAGATCGGCATGATGGGCGACTATCCGCTGATCGTGAACGGCTTCACCTTCGAGAGCAATCCGGAGAGCAAGAGCCGCCTGATCGGCGTGGCCGCCTACAGCCTGTCCGGCTCCGGCAACGGGCTCGTCGTCCACAAGGACTCGCCCTATTACGATCTCGCCGATCTCAAGGGCAAGCTCGTCAGCGTGCCGTTCGGCTCGGCCGCGCACGGCATGGTGCTGAAGGCGATGCAGGACCGCGGTTACGCCTCCGATTTCTTCCAGCTCGTCAGCCAGAGCCCGGAGGTCGGCTCGACCAATCTCCAGGAGAAGAAGATCGACGCGCATGCCGACTTCGTCCCCTTCGCCGAGCTGTTGCCGTTCCGCGGCTTTGCGCGAAAAATCTTTGACGGCGTTGAGACCAACCTGCCGACCTTCCACGGCATCGTGGTCCGCACCGATTTCGCCGAGAAATACCCCGAGGTCGTCGTTGCCTACTTCAAGGCGCTGATCGCCGCCAACCAGTGGCTGCGCGACGATCCGAAGCTCGCGGCCGAAAAGATCCAGGAGTGGACCGGCATCAACAAGGAAGTCGTCTATATCTTCCTCGGTCCCAGCGGCAACATGACCACCGATCCCACGGTGAAGCCGGCGCTGATCGACGCGGCCGCGACCGACGTCAAGGTTTTGCAGAATCTCGGCCGCATGAAGGAGTTCGATCCGAAGAAGTGGGTCGACGATTCCTATATCCGCAAGGCCTATGCCGAGATGAAGCTCGACTATGACACCCAGCTTGCGAGCACCAGGAATTACGAGATCGCGGGCGAAGATTCCTTCTGCAAGAAGCCGATCACCGACCCGCGCAAGGCCGGCGAGGTCTGGGTCGACGAAGCCGGCATCCTGCCGTTTGCGTCCGCAGCGTGCACGTTAGGGGCCTATGCCGACTACAAGGCCAAGGGCAAGAAGATCAACGTCGCCTACGTCTTCGACACCACGCGCGGCATCAAGCTGTTCGCCGACCAGGCCTTCTTCGCGGTCGGCAACGGCGAGGTCGCGCCGTTCCTGCTGAAGAAGGACGCCGAAGCCTATGCCGCCAAGATCAATGGCAAGGTGCTCGGCTTCGACGACGCGGTGAAGGCTGCGGTCGGCGGAGGCAAGACGTGAGCAGTCCCGCCCTCGCCAGACATCCCGAGGACAGCATGCCGGCAGCAACCGCAATCGCCGAGGCGGGCCCCGTGCCCGCCCCCTTCCCGCCCGCGACACCGCCTTCCTTCGGCACGCTTGCGCTGCGCTGGTACCGGCTCAATCGAGCGGGACTACGCGCGACGGCGATCGGCATCATATCGCTGCTCGCCTTCCTGCTGGTGTGGCACCTGCTCACGACCTATCGTGTTGTGTTCTTCGTGCGCTTCACCAACGTGCCCTCGCCGCTCGCGGTCTATGCCAGCTTCACCAAGGCGATCCACGATCCCAAATTCCTGCTGCACATCCTCTTGAGCTGCCGGCGCATCTTGTTCGGCTTCTCGCTCGCGGCGGTGGTCGGCGTGCCGCTCGGCCTGATCATGGGCCGCTTCAAGCTGGTGCACGAAATCATCTTCCCGGTGGCCGAGGTGCTGCGGCCGATCCCGGCAATCGCCTGGGTGCCGATGGCGATCATGCTTTGGCCGACCAACGAGCAGAGCATCGTCTTCATCACCTTCCTCGGTGCGTTCTTCCCGATCCTGGTCAACACGCTGCATGGCATGTCGCTGGTCGATCCCGTGCTGGTGCGCGCCGCGCAATGTCTCGGCGCGCGAGAACGGTCGATCTTCCGCGAGGTGTATTTTCCGGCTTCGATGCCGCACATCTTCACCGGCCTCACCGTCGGTATGGGCGTGGCCTGGGTGTCGCTGATCGCCGCCGAGATGATCTCGGGTCAATACGGCATCGGCTACTTCACCTGGGAGGCCTATTCCCTTGTCCAATATGCCGACATCGCGCTCGGCATGATCGCGATCGGCGTGCTTGGCCTTGGATCGAGCCTGCTTATCAGGGGCGCCGGGCAGTTGGTGATGCCGTGGAGGCTAAAATGAACGAAATCCTGACCAAAGCACCGCAGGGCCATATCGAGGTCAGGAATTTCTCCCTCAGCTATGAGAGCATCGAGGGACCTGTGCAGGCCGTCACCGACACGCAGATTCATGTGAGGCCCGGCGAGTTCGTCTCGATCGTCGGGCCCTCCGGCTGTGGAAAGTCGACGCTGCTCAATGCGGTCGCCGGCTTTCTCAAGCCGACCACCGGTGTAGTCACGGTCGACGGCGAGCGGGTCAACGGCCCCAGCGCCGAGCGCGGCATGGTGTTTCAGCAATATTCGCTGTTTCCGTGGAAGACGGTGCGGGAAAACGTCGAGTTCGGCCTGAAGATGCGCGGCATGCCGCGCTCCCAGCGCGAGCGCGCGGCGCGCACGCTGCTCGGGCTCGCGGGGCTCGAGGCGTTCGAAAAACATTATCCGGAAAAACTCTCCGGCGGCATGAAGCAGCGCGTCGGCATCGTCCGCGCGCTCGCCACGGGCCCGAAGGTGCTGCTGCTCGACGAGCCGTTCGGCGCACTAGACGCGCAGACGCGCGTGATCATGCAGCAGATCCTCACCAACATGTGGCAACGGCTGAAGATCTCGGTGCTGTTCGTCACCCACGACATCGATGAGGCCATCTTCCTCTCCGACCGCGTCTATTGCATGACCGCCCGCCCCGGCTCGATCAAGGCGGAAATCCCGATCCCCCTGGAGCGGCCGCGGCAGCAGTCGATGATGATGTCGTCGGAGTTTTTGGCGCTCCGCCGCGGGCTGATGTCGCTGATCCGTGAGGAGAGCCTGAAGGCGATGGGCGGCGAGATCAGCGACATGGGCATGCAGGGGCTGAACATCGAGCTGCATGGGCATTCGCTGGCGGATGTGATCTAGCGCCCCATCTCGACGATTGCGCTCTTACTTCCCTTCTCCCCTTGTGGGAGAAGGTGTCTTGCCGAAGGCAAGGCGGATGAGGGGTCTGCTTCGGCAAACTCCCCTCTCAGTTCGGACTCGCGGATAGAACCCCTCATCCGGCGCTTCGCGCCACCTTCTCCCACAAGGGGAGAAGGAAGAGGAGTTCGCAGCCGCTGCGCCCCCCTTACTTGAACCAGTGCACCAGCGCGATGCTGATGCCGAGCAGCAGCATCAGCGACAGTGTCACGGCGGCCGTCACCCGGCCCCCGACATTCGCCAGCACCTTCACGTCGACGCCGAGGCCGAGCGCCGCCATCGAGACCACGGTCAGGAAGCTCGTGATCTTCGTCACCGGCCCGACCACTGTGCCCGGCACGATCTCCAGCGAGCGCAGGGTCGCCAGCGCAAGGAAGCCGAGGATGAACCAGGGGACCAGGCGGAAGAAGCCGACATTGGATTTCTTGGCGCCGGTCTGCCAGCGCGAGGCGACCAGGGAGAGACCGACGACGACGGGCCCGAGCATCAACACGCGCATCAGCTTCACGAGCGTGCCGATCTGCGTCGAGACGAGCCCGGCCGGGACCGTTGCCGCAAGCACCTGCGGCACCGCATAGACGGTCAGGCCTGCGAGGATGCCATATTGCGTGGCCGACAATTGCAGCAGCGGAATCAGCAGCGGCAGACCCAGCACCATCATCACGCCAAGGATCGCCGTAAAGGAAATCGAGGACGCGATCTCGTCGTTGTTGGCGCCGATGATCGGCGCCACGGCGGCGATCGCGGAATTGCCGCAGATGGAATTGCCGCAGGCGATCAGGATCGAGAGCCGCGTCGACAGCCCCAGCATGCGACTGAGGCCGAAGGAGACGCAGAGCGCGATCACAACGACCGCGGCGATCGATGCCAGCAGCGCCACGCCGGAAGCCGCGATGGCGGCGAAGCTGATCGAGGCCCCCAGCAGCATGACCGCAACTTCGAGCAGCTGTTTGGCGCTGAAGGCGATACCGGCCTGCCAGCGCGGCGCCGGTTTCCAGAAGCTGCGCAGCGCCATCCCGAGCAGGATCGCCATCACCAGCGCTTCGACATAGGGGTGCTCGAAGACACCCAGCTCGGCCCGTTCGAGCAAAGCCGAGATACCGGCCACGGCGATGCACAGGAGGATTCCCGGAATCAGCGCCGCGATACGGCTCACGACAGTGGTTGGCTTGGCGTCGGCCGGGTTGGATGCTTGATTCTGCGACACAAATCTCTCCCAGAGGAGAAATATTTATACGCAGTGCCGTCCGATTGGGGAATAAGTTTTCGGCATATCAGGGCCGAGCGAAGTTCTATGCTCAGCCCGGAATAATCGGCTCAGAAGATCAGGCTTTTGGCGAGCGAGGCGACGCGGCTGAAGCTGTCATAGACGCCCGGCTCGAAGAAGGCCGCACGCGCGAGCACGATGCCCGCGACCAGCGACCAGAACACCGTGGTGCCGGCCCGCAGCAGGAGCTTTGACGCGCGCGATCGCGGCTGCGTGTCCGTTGCGGACACCAGCTGCTCGCCGAAGGGCTCAAATCCGGTGCGTTCCATGACCGTCAATCCATCAAATTCTGAATGGAATGTCGTCGTTTCGGCCCCAAACGGCAATGGAAGCGATTGGCGTTTTTGGCCGTCGACGGGGAAACTCCTTCCGTCTGACGAACCCGAGACAACAGTTTTCTTCTTTGGGCCGGTTTGGCGGTCCGGAACCCGGTTACAGCGCCAGATAACGGCGACGGATCGCGTCGTTGGCCTTCAGCTCGTCGATCCCGGCAGCATAGACGATCTGGCCCTTGTCGATGACAGTGGCGTGGCTCGCCAGCCCCAGGCAGAAATGCATGTTCTGCTCGGCGATCAGGACGGTCGATCCGAGCTGGCGGAGCTGCCGCAACAGCTCGCCGATCCGCTGCACGATGATCGGCGCGAGGCCCTCGCTCGGCTCATCGAGCAGCAACAGCGCCGGGTTGCCCATCAGCGTGCGCGCGATGGCGAGCATCTGCTGCTCCCCGCCCGAGAGACGTCCAGCAATGCGATGGCGCAGCGGCTCCAGCAGCGGGAAGACGTCGTAGATGCGCTTGATCGGCCACTCGTCCTGGCCTTCCGGCCCCTTCTTGCGACCGATGACGAGATTGTCCTCGACCGTGTGCTCCGGAAAGATCTGGCGATCCTCCGGCACGAAGCCGAGACCGGCGCGCGCGATATGGTGCGGCTTCTGGCCCGAGATCACCGCGCCGCGCAGGCTGATCCTGCCCCGCCGCGGCGGCGCCAGCCCCATGATCGCTTTCATGGTCGTCGATTTACCCGCGCCGTTGCGCCCGAGCAGCGCCATGGTCTCGCCCTGCCGCACCGAGAGGCCGACGCCGAACAGGATCTGGCTCGTGCCGTAGTAGACGTCGAGATCGGCGACTTCGATAATGGTCGCGCTCATGCGGTGGCCCCCGCATGTTCGGTGCCGAGATAGGCCTCGATCACGGCGCTGTTGCTTCGGATTTCGTCAGGCGTTCCGGTTGCCAGGATGCGGCCGTAGCAGAGCACGACGATCTTTGGGGCGATCTTGAACACGATGTCCATGTCGTGCTCGATGAAGACGACGGTGATTTTCTGCGTCTCCCAGAGCTCGCGCACCTTGTCGATCATGCGCCAGCGCTCTTCCGGGCCCATGCCGGCAGTTGGCTCGTCCAGCAGCAGAACCTTTGGCTCGAGCACCAGAGCGAGCGCAATGTCGAGCAGCTTCTGGTCGCCATGCGACAGCGTCGCGGCGGTACGGTTGCGCTTGCTCGCCAAGCCCAGCAGCTCCATCACATGCTCGGCGCGGTCGCGCGTCTCGGGCAAAGGAAAGCGCTTGTGCAGCACCGCGGACGAGCGCTGGTCGGCGCTGACTGCGGCAAGCATGGTCTCCTGCACCGTCAGCGATTTGAAGATGCTCGCGACCTGGAAGGCGCGGCCGATGCCGTGACGCACGATCTCCGGCGGCGAGCGGCCGGCGAGATCGACGCCGTCGAGCAGCACCTGGCCGGAATCCGGCCTCAAGGCGCCGGTGATCAGGTTGAAGAACGTGCTCTTGCCTGCGCCGTTCGGTCCGATCACCGCCGTGAGCGAACCGTCGGGGAAGTCCAGCGTGACGTCGTTGGTCGCCTTCACGCCGCCGAAGGATTTTGCGAGGTTGCGGATCTCGAGCATCGCTAGCGCCCCTCGCCCGCATCACGCCGGTGCGCGAACCAGTCGGCGACGAAATCCAGCAGGCCTTTGCGCAGGCCCAGCGCGAAGAACAGGATGACCACGCCGAGCACGATGCCGTGGTACTCGGTGAAGCGCGTGACGGTGTCGTTGAGCAGAAGCAGCAGCACGGTGCCGACCATCGGCCCCAGGAAGGTCGAGACGCCGCCGAGCATGTTGATGAAGATGCCCTCGCCCGAGATCGTCCAATAGGCGAATTCCGGATAGGCACCGGAGACGAACAGCGCCATCACCATGCCCCCCATCGACGCAAACAATGCCGCCAGCACGAAGACAGTCAGCTTGGCCCGCCAGACGTCGATGCCGAGGAAGCTTGCGCGCGCGGCATTGTCGCGGATCATGCGCAACGTGTAACCGAACGGCGATTGCGCGATCTGGCGCATCGCGAGCAGGCCGAGGATGAGAAGCGCGCAGCTCGCGACATAGAGATGAATGTGATTCGCAAGATTGATGCCGAGGAATGTGGGGCGCGGAATGCCGCCACGCAGGCCCTGGTCGCCGCCGGTGAAGGAGGCCCAGGACAGGATGGTCGAGTGGATCAGCATCTGAAACGCGAGCGTGACGAAGGCGAAATAGATATCCTTCAGCCGCACGCAGATCGCGCCGATGACGGCGGCGATTACCGCCGTGATCGCCAGCGTCGCGACGAAGGCCACGGGAATCGGCACGCCCAGCTTCTGCATGATCAGGCCAAAACTGTAGGCGCCAAGGCCGAAGAACATGCCGTGGCCGAACGAAGTCAGGCCGGTGTAGCCGACCAGCAGGTTCAGCGAGGTCGCGAACAGGCCATAGGCGGAGCAGCGGATGACGAAATCGAGCAGCGCCTTGCTGCCCGTGAACAGCGGCAGGCTCGCCAGCACGGCAAAGGCGACGAGCGCGATCAGGACGTCGCGATAGCGTTGCAGTGCCGCACCGCTGCGCACCGGCGCCAGCGTTTCGGCACGTCCGGCCTCGAGCTCGGTCATGCCGCCTCCTTGCCGAACAGGCCGGTGGGCTTGGAGACCAGCACGATCACCATGAACAGGTACATCAGGCCTTCCGTGAATAGGGGAAAGCCGAGCGAGCCGAAGGACCTGATAAGCCCGAGCAACAGCGCGCCGATCAGAGCGCCTAGGATCGAGCCCATGCCGCCGATCACGGTGACGATGAAGGATTCGATCAGCACCGAAAATCCCATGCCGGGGGTGAGCGAACGAACGGGCGCCGCGAGCGCGCCGGCAAGGCCCGCCAGCATGCCGCCGAGCGCGAACACGCCCCCATAGATCAGACCGGTGTTGATGCCGAGCGCCGAGACCATGCCGGGATTATGTGCCGCCGCCCGGATCACCTTGCCGATCCGGCTGCGCGACAATCCGATGCCGAGCACGATCGCCACAACGAGCGCGACGCCGATCAGCAGCAGGTAGTAAGGCGGCACCACGCCGCCGGCGATGAACAGCGGCATCACCTGGAACGCCGCGGGCATGCCCATCGACTTGAATTCCGGCCCCCAGATGATGCGCACGACATCGTCGAAGATGAGCACGAAGGCGTAGCAGACGAGCAGCTGCATCAGCACGTCGGCGCCATAGACGCGGCTCATGAAGACGCGCTCGAAGATCAGACCAAGAATCGCGGTCCCGGCCGCGCCCGCGAACATCGCCAGCGCGAAGCTCCCGGTGAGCTGATAGGCCGTCATCGCGAAATAGGCGCCGAACATGTAGAAGGCGCCGTGGCTGAAATTGACGACCTTGAGCACGCCGAAGATCAGCGTCAGCCCGACTGCAACCAGGAACAGGAGCATGCCGATGATGAGGCCGCTGGTGGTTTGCGTCACCAGGCAGGCGGAACTGGAGAGGCAGCCGGCGAGCGCGTCGAGATCCACGGGAGCACTTTCATTGCGACGCGCCGAACTTGGCGCGGAGAGCCAAATCAAAACGGCGGAGACGGTCGCCCGTCCCCGCCGCGCGTCACATCAGGTGTAGCCCTTGCTCTTCTTCCACTCGGCCTCGAGCTCGAAGATGGTCTTCCAGTCGCCGGCCTTGACCTCGGGCACGTAGGGCTCCTGCGGGATCGTGGTGCCCCAGCCGATGGCGTAGCCGACCAGCGTGTGGTCGTCGCCGCGCATCGTCACGGTGCCGTCGGCGCCGAACGGGCACTTGATGGTGAGGCCCTTCAGCACCTCCGCGATCTTCTTGCCGTCGGTGGAGTTGGCTTTCTTCGCGGCCTCAGCGAGGAACATCACGGCCGTCGCGTTCTGCCACGACCAGTTGGTCGGATATTCGTTGTACTTCGCCTTGTAGGCATCGCCCCAGGCCGCATTCTCCGGCGTGGTCGGGAAGGTCTTGATGTAGCGGTTGCCGGAGTGGATGCCTTTCGGCAGGTTCTTCACCACGGTAAGCGCGGTGTAGTCGGCCATGTTGACCGCGAAGACCTCCATCTGGCCGAACATCGCGTAGATGTTGGCCTGGTCGATATAGGAGGTGAGATCGCCGCCCCAGAGGCAGGAATACAGCGCATGCGGCTTGGCCTGGAGGATCTTGGTTACCACTTCGGTGTAGTCGGGCTGGAACAGCTTAGGCCAGGACTCGCTGATGATTTCGACGTCGGGCGCAAAACGCTTCAGGTACAGCGTGAACTCGCCGGTCGTGTCGCGGCCATAGGCATAATCCGGCGAGCAGGTCGCCCATTTCTTCAGGCCCTTGGCTTTCGCGATCGAGGCGGCATAGCTGCCGCCGACGATGGAATCGTGGATGCCCTGGCGGACGCAACGGAACGCGTTCGGGATGTGCTGCTTCGGATCGGCCGTGAGCGAGGACGCCTCCGAACAGGTGTGGACGCAGAGCACACCGAGATCGCGCGCGACTTCGTGAACCGCAAACGATCCGGACGACGCCTCGCCGTCGATCAACCACTCGCAACCATCGGTGTTGACGAGCTCGCGCGCGACGCGCGCGGCTTCCTGCGGCTGGCCCTTGGAGTCACGGATCACCATCTCGATCTGGCGGCCGGCAAGTCCGCCGGCGGCGTTGACCTTGTCGACCTCGAGCATCACCGCATTGCGCGACGACGTGCCGAGCTGCGCGACGCGGCCCGACAGAATCGTCGGCATGCCGATCTTGATGGTCTTGGCTTGCGCGCGCGCCACCCACGGTGCGGCAACACTCATCGCACCGGCGCCCATCAGCGCCAGCGTTGAACGGCGGCTGATGCCCGGCATGCGGGTTCTCGTCATTTTCCCCTCCCTCTTTCGGGTCGGCGTTTCCTGGTCCCTTGCCGGAGATCGTCTCGTCTCCGTGTTCCCAACAATTTCAGAGGCAGGGGGGTGACGTCAAGCCAAAGATGAATTACGAGTCATAATTCATCAAAGGAGGAAACGAGGCCGGTAATCGGCCCAAAACCCGCAAAATGATCAATCTTTCGAGCTTCATCACCTTTCATGCCCGGCGCACGCCGGACCGGCCCGCGCTGAAATATCGCGGCGAGGAGATCTCCTACGCCGATTTCGATGCGCGCATCCGGCAAGCGGCCGGCTGGCTCGCCGCGCAGGGCATCGGCGCGGGCGACGTCGTGGCCGTGCTGATGAAGAACAGCGCGGCGTTCCTGGAGCTCGTCTTCGCCACCAGTCATCTCGGCGCGGTGTTCTTGCCGATCAATTTTCGACTGTCGCGCGACGAGGTCGGCTACATCGCGGGCAATGCCGGCGCGCGGTTGTTGATCGTCGATGAGGAACTCGCCGCGAATGCAGCGGGCGCGAAGGTTGTCGTGCTGAACGAAGTTGCGCAGCAAAGCATCACGCACCTCGCGGGCGAGGCCGTGCCCGCGCCGATGCACGTCCGCGCACCGTCCGACCTGATGCGGTTGATGTACACCTCGGGTACGACCGACCGCCCCAAAGGCGTGATGCTCACTTACGATAATTTTTACTGGAAGTCCGCCGACCAGACGATCGCGCTCGGCATCGGTGCCGAGACGCGACTGCTCGTTGTCGGCCCGCTCTATCACGTCGGCGCGCTCGACCTGCCCGGCATCGCCGTGCTCTGGCATGGCGGCTTCATCCGCGTCGAACGCAATTTCGAGCCGGAGACCGCGCTTGCGGCAATCGCGGAGGACAAGCTCAACGCGGCATGGTTCGCGCCCGTGATGACCACCGCGATGCTCACCTGCCCCACCCGCGATCGCCACGACGTCTCCAGCCTGAGATGGGTGATCGGCGGCGGCGAGAAGACGCCGGAGCTCCGCATCCGCGCCTTCTCCGAGTTCTTCCGCAATGCGCGCTACATCGATGCCTATGGCCTCACCGAGACCGTCGGCGGCGACACCTTCATGGAAGCCGGCCGCGAGATCGAGAAGATCGGTTCAACCGGGCGCGCCATCGCCCACGTCGAGATCGAGATCCGTGACGAGGACGGCAAGACGCTGCCGCCGAACGTCAATGGCGAGATCTGCCTGCGCGGACCGAAAATCACGCGCGGCTATTGGAAGGATCCGGAGAAGACGGCGGCGGCCTTCTTCGGCGACTGGTTCCGCAGCGGCGATGTCGGCTATCTCGACGAAGAAGGCTTCCTGTACCTGACCGACCGCAAGAAGGACATGATCATCTCGGGCGGCGAGAACATCGCTTCCTCCGAGGTCGAGCGCGTGATCTACGATTTGCCCGAGGTGCGCGAAGTCGCGGTGATCGGGCTGCGCGATGCGCGCTGGGGCGAGCGGCCGGTCGCGATCGTCGTGCTGGCCGAAGGCGCGAGCCTTGAACTCCCTGCCCTCGCCGAGCACTGCCGCGCGCGCCTGGCGAGCTTCAAGGTGCCGAAGCAGCTCGTCATCCGCAACAGCCTGCCGCGTAATCCGAGCGGAAAGATCCTCAAGCGCGTGCTGCGCGCCGAGCTGGAGACCTCTGAATGACGCAAGCGAATGCCAAGGTCACAAAGCTCAACCGCGTCGAGCGCAACGCCTGGACCAAGCAGAAGATCTTTGACGCCGCGACCAAGGTCGTCGGCAAGCATGGCTATGCCGAAGCCTCCGTCGCCCGCATCACGGAAGAAGCCGGCGTCGCGCAAGGCACCTTCTACAATCATTTCGAGAACCGGCAGGAGCTGCTCGACCAGCTCCTGCCGAAGATCGGCCTCGACATGGTGGAATTCATTCGCGCCCGCACCGGCACCGCCGATGCCGCGCGGCAGGAGATCGCCCGCTTCTCCGCCTTCTTCGACTTTATCCGCGAGGTGCCGGAGTTCCTGCGCATCCTCAACGAGGCCGAATTCTTCGCGCCCATCGGCTACCAGAAACATCTCGACAACATCTCGGTCGCCTATGTCCGCATCTTGCGCCGCGCACGAGCGGCAGGTGCGATCGAGAATTACAGCGACGAGGAATTCGAGGCGATCGTCCACATGCTGATGGGCGCGCGCGGCTATCTCAGCCGCCGTTACTCCTATTCGGCAGGCGGCGTCACCGCCGTGCCCGACCACGTCATCTCCGCCTATCGCAAGCTGATGACGCGCGGCCTCTTCAGTGCATCCGGAGATCAGGACACGCCATGAACATCGCATCTCCACAAAAGCCGCTCGATCTCGTCTCCGCGATCGCCGAAGGCGATATCCGCTGCCTGCTGATGGTGCTGGTGCACATGACCGGCGATGAGCGCTGGCTCGAGCCGCCGTATTTGCCCAAGCGCGACATCCGCCTCATTCCCGATCCGGAAGCCGGCGTGCCCCGGGAGGTCCAGGACGAGATCCGCGCCGCGGTGGTCAGGCTGTTTGCCGACGGCACGCCAAAACTTGTCATCACCGACCCCGGCGAAGCGCTGCTCTTGAAGATGATGCGCGCCTGCCTCGGCGAGAACGTCGCGCCGGAGTATGCGCCCCTGATGCGCGAGGAGATGGGGTTTGTGGCGCGCGAGCCGCAGTGGACGCAGCGCCCTTCCGACGAGAAGCTTGCCGGCCAGCACGTCCTGATCGTCGGCGCCGGCGTCTGCGCCATCGCGCTCGGCGTGGCACTCGGCCATCTCGGCATCCCCTACACCATCGTCGAGAAGAACGACGAGCTCGGCGGCACCTGGTGGATCAACCGCTATCCCGGCTGCGGCGTCGATACGCCGAACCATTCCTATTCCTACTCGTTCGGCTCGGGCAATGCATGGACGCGCTATTTCTGCCAGCGCGAGGAGCTGCTTGCCTATCTGCTGAAGGTCGCCGAGGAATACGGCATCCGCGAGCATCTGCGGGTCAATACCGAGCTGACAGCGTCGCGCTGGGACGAAGGCAAGCGACGCTGGATCTCAACGCTGAAGACGAAGAGCGGCGAAGAGATTTTTGAATCCACCGCGCTGGTCTCGGCTATCGGCCAGCTCAACGATCCCTCGCGCGCGCATTTCAAGGGCGAAGACAGTTTCAAGGGAACGATCCTGCATTCGGCGCTGTGGTCAGGCGATATCGACCTCGACGGCAAGCATGTTGCCGTGATCGGCACCGGCGCGACATCGATGCAGCTGGTGCCGTCAATCGCCGGCCGCGTCGCCTCCGTCACAGTCTATCAGCGTAGCGCGCAATGGGCGCGGCCCGTTAAGGGCTATTCCGATCCGATCAGCGACGGCGCGCGCTGGCTGCTCGCGCATCTGCCGTTCTATGTGCAGTGGTACCGCTTCAACATGTTCTGGCGCTATGGCGACGGCCTGTTGCCGTTCCTGCGCAAGGACCCGGCCTGGCCGCATCCGGAGCGCGCCGTCAACAAGGGCAACGACCGGCATCGCCAGGAGCTGACCGATTTCATCCTCACCGAGCTGAAGGATCGGCCCGACCTGATCGCCAAATGCGTGCCGACCTATCCGCCCTATGGCAAGCGCATCCTGCTCGACAACAACTGGTTCAGGACGCTCACGCGGGACAATGTCGAGCTCGTCACCGACACGATCGATCATTTCGATCGCGACGGCATCGTCACCGCAGACGGCGAGCACCGCCCCGCCGACATCGTCGTGGTCGCCACCGGCTTCAAGGTCACGGAGATGGCGGCGCGCCTCAACATCAGCGGCCGCGGCGGCAAGGATCTGCGCGAGGCCTGGGCCAACGACAACCCGACGGCGTTCCTCGGCCTCACCGTCCCGGACTTTCCGAACTTCTTCTGCATGCTCGGCCCAAACTCCGGCCCCGCCCATGGCGGCAGCGTCATCTTCCAGTCAGAATGCCAGAGCCGCTATATCTCCGCCTGCCTCGCCGACATGATCGAGCAAGACGTCGCCGCCATCGACGTCCGTCCCGACGTGCTCGACGACTACGTCCGCAAGGTCGATGCCGAGCACGAGGCGATGATCTGGACCCATCCTGGCATGAGCACCTATTATCGCAATTCGAGCGGCCGCGTGTTTTCGGCGATGCCCTGGCGGTTCGTGGACTACTGGCGCATGACGCATGATCCGGATCTGGGGCAGTATCGGCTGACGAAGGGGTAAGAGGTTGAGGCATTGAGGCGTTGATTGCGCCACGACGGCACTGCACCCTCGCCCCTTGTGGGAGAGGGTGGCTTCGCGAAGCGAAGCCGGGTGAGGGGTTCTATCCCCACGAACGGTAGCGCGAGTGGATAGATACCCCTCATCCGGCGCTTCGCGCCACCTTCTCCCACAAGGGGAGAAGGAAGAAAGAGGAAGCCGCCAATGCCCAGGCCAATTGTCCGCGTCTACACCGACTACAAGAGCCCTTACGCGTTCGTGGCCAACAAGCGGCTATTTTCGCTCGAGGAGGCGCACGGCGTCGAGCTCGAATGGCTGCCCTATACGCTGCGCGTCGCCGAATTCATGGGGACGGTCGAGGAGCGCACGCCGCATTTCTGGCGCAAGGTGCGTTACGCCTATATGGACGCGCGGCGCTATGCCAATGCGCAAGGGCTCGTCATGAAGGGGCCGCGTCGCATCTACGACGCCTTCTATTCCAGCGTTGGAATGCTGTTCGTACAGCGGCACGGCTTCTTCCGCCCTTATCACGACACGGTGTTCCGCAAATTCTGGAGCCATGAGCTGGAGATCGACGATCTCGCCGCAATCACGGACGTCATCAAATCTTGCGGTGGCAAGGCGCCCGAGTTCGAAGCCTACGTCAACGGCCCTGCCCGCGCCGAGCACGACCGCATCATCGACGAGGCCGAAGCACTCGGCGTGTTCGGCGTGCCGACCATGGTGTTCAACGGCGAGCTGTTCTGGGGCGGTGATCGCATCGACATGCCGATCGAACGGATCGAGCGTCCGGAAACGATCGAGGCCGCGCTCGGCAGCCGCCACCGCAAATCAGTGTAGCCGTTACGCGGCGAGGCCGCTCTCGACCGGAGCAAATTCCAGCCCGAGGCTCTCGGCAACCGCCTTGTTGGTTATGCGGCCACGATGCACGTTCAGTCCGTTGCGCAAATGCGGATTTTCCAGGACCGCGGCAAAGCCCTTGTTGGCGAGCATCAGGCCGAATGGCAGCGTTGCGTTGTTCAGCCCCTGGCTCGACGTCACCGGCACCGCGCCCGGCATGTTGGCGACGCAATAATGCACGATGCCGTCGACCTGATAGGTCGGATCGGCGTGCGTGGTCGGATGCGATGTCTCGAAGCAGCCGCCCTGGTCGATCGCGACGTCGACCAGCACGGCGCCCGGCCGCATCGACTTGAGCATCGCGCGCGTGACGAGCTTTGGTGCGCTGGCGCCCGGCACCAGCACCGCCCCGATCACGACGTCGGCGGCGAACACCTCGTCCTCGACCGCTTCGATGGTCGAGAAGCGGGTGCGCACCCGCCCGAGAAACACATCGTCCAGCTCGCGTAGACGGGGAATCGAGCGGTCGATCACAGTGACTTCCGCACCGAGGCCCGCCGCCATGCGCGCCGCCTGCGTTCCCACCACGCCGCCGCCGAGCACGACGACGCGCGCCGGCTGCACGCCGGGCACACCGCCGAGCAGCACCCCGCGGCCGCCGACCGATCGCTTGAGCGCGGCGCCGGCGGCTTCGACGGCGAGGCGGCCGGCGACTTCGCTCATCGGCGCAAGCAGGGGGAGGTGACCGGCCGCGTCGGTGACGGTCTCATAGGCGACCGCAGTGCAACCGGAAGCGAGCAGGCCCTTGGCCTGTTCGGGATCCGGCGCAAGATGGAGGTAGGTAAAAAGGATCTGGCTCTCGCGGAGCTGGGCCCATTCGCTTTTCTGCGGCTCCTTCACCTTCACGATCATGTCGGAGCTGGCGAAGATGTCGCGGGCGCTCTCGGCAATCGCGGCCCCTGCCCGCTGGTACACCTCGTCGGAAGCGCCGATGCCGCTGCCGGCGCCGGTCTCGACCGTCACCTGGTGCCCAGCCGCGACATATTCGCGTACGGCGCCCGGGGTGAGCCCGACGCGATATTCCTGCACCTTGATCTCCTTGGGCACACCGACGCGCATTTTGGGCTCCTTCCAACGTCCTGATTCACCCCGTCATCGTAGCGATCGGGCCAGTTTGGTTTCGTGCAAATATCCGCTAGCTTCGACCTCCCCGCGCCGGTTTCCGGCGTGCAAACGCCCTTTCACGCTGGAAACGAAACCTTGGCCCTCGACCGGAAAGATCTCGCCATCCTCGCGGAACTCACCACCAATGCGCGGGCCAGCCACACCGAGCTCGCCACGAAGGTCGGGCTATCAAGCACGGCGCTGGCGCGGCGGCAGAAGGCGCTGGAGGACGACGGCTACATCCAGGCCTACCAGGCTGCGCTCGATCTCGCGCAATTCGGCCTCACCACGACGGTGCTGGTCCGCATTGCGCTGGAGAGCCAGAGCGACGAGGCACTGAAGGCGTTCGAGGCCGAGGTGGTGAAATGCCCGTCCGTCGTGCGCTGCTTTCTGATGTCCGGCACCGACGACTACATCCTGATCGTGCTCGCCCGCGACATCCAGGATTTCGAGCGCATCCACCGTACCGAGTTGTCGCGCCTGCCGCGCGTGGCGCGGGTCCAATCGAGCTTCGCGCTGCGCGAGATCGTCAACCGCGCGGTGCCGACGGTGGTTTTCGGCGAAGCCAAGCGCTGACACTGTGTCGCGGGCGCCATAATTCCCGGCAGGGAACCAAGCGGCCGGTTGTAAGTTGGACGCCATTGGCAAGCGGAGGCGACGGTGCCTCCGCGTCAGTTCGGCTGACGTCTCGGCTCGGTCGCCGTCGCAGGGAGCAGGACATGAGCGATGTCACGCACGAGATTCCCGAACGCATTCCAGTTCATATCGTCGTCAATGGCGTCGGCCACACGCTCGATCTCGTGCCCTGGACCACGCTTCTGGATGCCCTGCGTGACCATCTTGCGCTGACCGGCACCAAGAAAGGCTGCGATCACGGCCAATGCGGCGCCTGCACCGTGCTGGTTGACGGTCGGCGCGTCAATTCCTGCCTGACGCTCGCCGTCATGAAGGACGGCGCCGAGATCACGACGATCGAAGGCCTTGCCAAGGACGGAACGCTTCATCCTGTGCAGCAGGCGTTCATCGACCACGACGCCTTTCAGTGCGGCTATTGCACGCCGGGACAGATTTGCTCGGCCGCGGGCCTTCTGGCCGAAGGCCGCGCCCGGGATGCCGACGAGATCAGAGAGCTGATGAGCGGAAATCTCTGCCGTTGCGGCGCCTATCCGAACATCGTCGCTGCGATCCAGCAGGCAATGGGCCGGCCATGAACAACTTCCAATATTCCCGCGCCACCGACATCGCCGATGCGATCCGCTTGCTGGCCGCCGATCCCGGCGCCAAGCTGATTGCCGGCGGCACCAATCTGATCGACCTGATGAAAGAAAATGTCGAGCGGCCCTCCCGACTGATCGACATCTCCCGCCTGCCGCTCCGCGACATCGAGGAGACGGCCGACGGAGGCCTGCGCATCGGCGCCTTGGTACCGAATTCAGACCTCGCTTACCATCCGCTTGTCGAGCAGCGTTATCCCCTGCTCGCCGCCGCCATCCTCGCCGGCGCTTCCGCTCAATTGCGCAATATGGCCTCCGTTGGCGGCAACCTGATGCAGCGCACGCGCTGCGCCTACTTTTATGACACGGCGACGCCCTGCAACAAGCGAGAGCCCGGCAGCGGCTGCTCGGCAATCGACGGCCTCAACCGCAACCACGCAATCCTCGGTACGAGCGCGTCCTGCATCGCGACCAACCCGTCCGACATGAGCGTAGCACTTGCCGCGCTCGGTGCGCTCGTGCACATCGCAGGTCCCTCCGGCCGGCGCACAATCGCATTGACCGATTTCCATCGGCTCCCGGAGGACAAGCCCCATGTCGACACAAATCTCGGCACCGGCGAGATCATCGCGGCCGTCGAACTTCCCAAGCATGGCTTTGCCCGTAACTACAGCTATCTGAAAATCCGCGACCGGCTGTCCTATGCTTTTGCTTTGGTCTCGGTCGCGGCCGCGCTCGAACTGGATGGCAACGCGATCAGCGAAGCCCGCCTGGCGCTCGGCGGCGTGGCTCACAAGCCCTGGCGCAGCCTTGAGGTCGAAGCGGCGTTGCGCGGCCAGGCAGCGACGCCGGACCACTTCTCGCGCGCGGCCGATCTGCTGCTGCACGGGGCAACGGCCCGCGCACATAACCGCTTCAAGATCGAGCTCGCACGCCGCGCCATCGTGCGTACGCTGATACAGGCCGCGAGCGCCACGCCACAATCACAGGCTCACAAGAAAATCGCGTGAGGGACCGATGAACGCCTATGTCGGAACGCCAACGTCCCGCGTCGATGGCCGCGCCAAGGTCACCGGAGCCGCCAAATATGCCGGCGAATTCCCGGCAGACGGCCTCCTCCATGGCTTCGTTGTCGAGGCCACGATTCCGCGCGGACGTATCGCTCGCCTCGACGCCAGCGACGCGCTGCAAGTGAAGGGCGTGGTCGACGTGCTCACGCATGCGCATCGTCCGCCCCTCGCCGACAATGACGATGCCTGGAAGGACGAGGTGGCGCCGGAGAAAGGCTCGCCCTTCCGCCCGCTCTATGACGACAGGATCTGGTTCAACGGCCAGCCCATCGCGCTCGTCGTGGCGGATGACTGGGAAACCGCTAAATTCGCTGCGACCCGCGTGCGCGTTGAATACGACCGGGAGGCATTTGCAACCGATCTCGAATCCGAACATGGCAAAGCCGGCAAAGTGGATCGGCCGCACAGGCCGCGCGGCGACGCCGCCGCGGCGCTGGCTGGGGCCGCTGTGCGGCACCAGGCGGATTATGTCCTGCCGACCGAGCACCATAACCCGATGGAGCTCTATGCGACCACGGTGGTCCGCGACGGCAGCGGCAGGCTTACCGTCTATGACAAGACGCAAGGTGTCCAGAACGTCCACAAATATCTATGCAGTGTGTTCAACAAGAGGCACGATGATCTCCGCGTGGTCTCGCCCTATGTCGGCGGTGCCTTCGGCTCCGGATTGCGGCCGCAATACCAGGTGGTGCTGGCGACGCTTGCCGCGCTCGAACTCAAGCGATCCGTCCGTGTCGTGCTGACACGGCAGCAGATGTACGGGCTCGGCTACCGGCCGATGACCATTGAGCGTGTCGCGCTCGGCGCAAGGCCCGACGGCACGCTCGATGCCGTCACGCACGAGGCCACTGCCGTGACTTCGCGCTACGAGGATTTTTCGCGCAATGACACCGGCTGGGCGGAACAGCTGTACAAGAGCCCGAACAGCCTCTTCTCCCACAAGCTCGTCGATCTCGACCTCTCCACACCCTGCGACATGCGCGCACCCGGCGCCGCCTCCGGCGTCTGCGCGCTCGAATGCGCCATGGACGAATTGGCCGTCGCGCTCAAGCTCGATCCGATCGAGCTGCGATTGAAGTGCTATTCGGACCGCGACCAGAGCGAAGACCTGCCCTACACCAGCAAGCAGCTGCGCGAATGCTACGCCCGCGGCGCGGAAGCGTTCGGCTGGGGCCGGCGCAATCCTGCGCCGCGCTCCACGCGCGACGGCAAGGAGCTGGTCGGCTGGGGCATGGCGACGGGGGTGTGGGAGGCGCTTCAGATGCCGGCCGCCGTCCGCATCGTGCTGACGTCGAACGGCCATGCCGAAGTATCCTGCGCCGCCTCCGATATCGGCACCGGCACCTACACCATCGTGGCACAGGTGGCCGCCGACGCCCTCGGGCTGCCGATCGAGAATATCGACGTGAAGCTTGCCGACTCGACCTTGCCGCAGGCCCCTGTCGAAGGCGGTTCCTGGATGGCGGCGTCGGCCGCGCACGCCGTGCTGGGCGCGGCCGAAGACATTCGCCAGGAGCTCGCACGGCTCGCCAAGGCGATGCCCGCCTCGCCCCTCGGCGGCGTCGATGCGCCCGACGTGATCCTTGTCGACGGCACGATCGCCAAGGCCGGCGACAAGGCTTGTGCCGTCTCGATCGCCGATGCGATGCGCCACGGCAAGCTCGAGCGGATCGAGAAGCAGAAGCTCAATCATTTCGCGCAGGACAAGTCGCACGCGCGCAACACCCATTCGGCGGTCTTCGCCGAGGTCAAGGTTGACGAAGAACTAGGCGTCATCCGCGTCACGCGCGTCGTGAGCGCGGTCGCAGCCGGACGGATCCTCAATACCAAGACCGGCCGCAGCCAGATCATGGGCGGCGTGGTCTGGGGCATCGGAATGGCACTGCACGAGGAGACGGTGATGGATCACCGCTTCGGCCGGATCATGAACGCGAACATCGCCGAGTACCACATTCCCGTGAATGCCGACGTTCACGACATCGACGTCATCTTCGTCGACGAACCCGACGACCGGATCAACAAGCTGGGCGTCAAGGGCATCGGTGAAATCGGCATCGTCGGCGTGCCTGCGGCAATCGCGAACGCAGTCTATCACGCCACCGGTAAGCGCATCCGGCGCTTCCCGATCACGCTGGACAAGTTGCTGGATTGATCGCCCGTCACACGATCCCCGCTGGATCGGGCGATTGTCATAGAACTGTCATCGAAAGTGCAGAGACCTGCCAGTCTCTGTAGATTCGGGACACACCATGGATTATTTCAAGCGCTTCAACTTCCTGTTCGCCGCACCTGTGTTCGACGCCGACGATCTGGAAGGCATCCGCTTCAACCAGATTATCGAGGAGATCCAGCGCTCCGGCTTCGAGGTCGTGAGGGCCCGCAGACTGGAGGACGCGGAGATCGCGGTACAGACCGACGCCGCGATCGGCTGCATGGTGGTGGACTGGGGCAAGAAGGGCCTCGAGGGGAAGACCTCGGCGCTGATCAACCTGATGCGGCGCCGCGGCCTCGACTTCCCGATCATCCTCCTGATCCGGCGCAAGCGCTTCGAGGATTTGCCGGTCGAGGTGCTCGACTTCATCGACGGCTATGTCTTCCTCTCCGAGGAGACGCCGACCTTCATCGCCAAGAATTTGATCAGCCGGCTCAAGCAATATGCCGAGACGCTGAAGACGCCGTTCTTCGGCGCGCTGGTCGACTACGCCGAGGAAGGCAACCAGCTCTGGACCTGTCCGGGTCACAATGGCGGCGTGTTCTACAACCGCAGTCCGATCGGCCGGGTCTTCGTCGAGCATCTCGGCGAATCCGTGTTCCGCGACGACCTCGACAATTCCGTGCTCGACCTCGGCGACCTCCTCACCCATGAGGGTCCCGCGCTGAGGGCGCAGAAGGAAGCCGCCCAGATTTTTGGTGCGGAAAAGACCTATTTCGTGCTCAACGGCACCTCGACCTCGAACAAGGTCGCGCTCGGCGCCCTCGTCACCGACGGCGACCTCGTGCTGTTCGACCGCAACAATCACAAGGCCGCCCATCACGGCGCGCTGATGATCAATGGCGGCATCCCGATCTACGTGCCGACCATCCGCAATGCCTGGGGCCTGATCGGCCCGATGCGCTGGGACATGCTCGACGAAAAGGCCCTGCGCGAGGCGATCCGGAACCATCCGCTGGTGACGGACAAGGACGCCTGGCGCAAGGAGCGGCCGTTCCGCGTCGCCGTCGTCGGAGCAGTGCACCTATGACGGCTCGATCCACAGCGCCGAGATGATCCTGAAGCGCATCGGCCATCTCTGCGAATACATCCTGTTCGACGAGGCCTGGGCCGGCTTCATGAAGTTCCACCCGCTCTATGCCGGCCGCTTTGCCATGGGGCTGGCGAACCTTTCTCCCGAAGCGCCCGGCATCATCGCGACGCAATCCACCCACAAGCAGCTCGCAAGCTTCTCGCAGGCCTCCCAAATCCACATCAAGGACCGCCATATCCGCGGCCAGAAGCGGCGCGTCGAACACCGCCGCTTCAACGAGAGCTTCATGCAGCACGCCTCGACCTCGCCGTTCTACCCGCTGTTCGCCTCCCTCGACGTCGGCGCGCAGATGATGAAGGGCCGCTCGGGCGAGGTGCTGTGGGACGACACGATCCGGCTCGGCATCGAGCTGCGCAAGAAGATCCGCGCCATGCGCCGGGAGTTCGAGGAGAAGGAGCAAAATCCGGATCGCCGCTGGTTCTTCGAGCCCTTTGTTCCCGATCGCGTCACCATTCCCGACGTCAGCCGCCCCGGCGCCGCGCACAACGTCGCCTGGGAGACCCTCTCCACCGACGAGCTCGCCACCAACCCCGCGCTGTGGCAGCTCTCGCCGGATACCAACTGGCACGGCTTCCCGGACCTTGCGGAAGGCTTTGCCATGACCGACCCGAACAAGCTGACGCTGCTGACGCCCGGCTTCGATCGCACCACCGGCGCCTATGCCGAGCACGGCATTCCCGCGCCTGTGGTCGCGCAGTATTTGCGCGAAAACCGCATCGTCCCTGAGAAGAACGACCTCAACTCCCTGCTCTTCCTGCTCACCCCCGGCGTCGAGGCGAGCAAGGCCGGCACGCTGATCTCCGGGCTTGTCGCATTCAAAAGGCTGCATGACGACAACGCGTTGCTGGCCGACGTCATCCCCGAATTTTACCAGCGGCGTCAGGCGCGCTATGCCGGTGTGCGGCTGCGCGATCTCTGCGGCGAGATGCACCGCTTCTTCCGCGCCGCCGATGTCAGCGCCCTCCAGGCCCGGCAGTTCATGCCCGAGCACATGCCCGAGATCGCGATGTCGCCCCGCGATGCCGCGCGCTATCTGTTCAAGAACGACGTCGACTATTTGCCGATCGAGGCGATCGCGGGCCGCATCGCCACCACGCCCTTCGTGGTCTACCCGCCCGGCATCGCCACCATCGTGCCCGGCGAACGGCTGACGGAGCGGGCCAAGCCCATGGTGGATTATCTCAAGATGTTCGAAACCTGCTTCAACACGTTCCCGGGGTTCGATGTGGAAATCCAAGGCGTCTACAAGGAGATCGATGCACAGGGCCGCATCGGCCTCTATACTTACGTCGTTGCCGAGTAGGTGCCGATGAACGAAACAGCGATTGCGCGTACAGATGACGAACCGGTTCTGGTCCGCCCCTCACGGGAGAGCGATGTCGAGGCGATGCTGGCGATCTACCGCCATCACGTCCGCAATGGGGTGCCGCGCGATGTCGAGGGAACCGGCGCGCCCGAACCGGACGATCTGCGCGACCGCCGCAAGAACCTGAAGCAGACCCGCCTGCCGCATCTGGTCGCGACCTATCGCGGCGAGGTGGTCGGCTATGCCTATGCCGTGCTGTTCCGCAAGCGCCCGGCCTACCGCTACACCGCCAAGCACTCGATCTACGTCCACCACGAGCATCTTGGTCGCGGCGTCGGACGGCTGCTGCTCCAGGGAATGATCGATGCGTGCGCGGCGGCCGGCTTCCGCCAGATGATCGGCTATATCGATGCCGACAACGCGCCCTCGCTGGCGCTGCACGAAAAATTCGGCTTCGCGCGCGCCGGCCTGCTCTGCGGCGTCGCCTATCGCCACGGCCGCTGGTCGGACACCGTCATGGTGCAGCGATCGCTCGGCGCGGGCGTCACCGCTCCGCCGACGCTACCGGCACCGGGCCGTTAAACCTTACGAGGGAAAGTCAGCCGGCTTGACCTGGATCCGGTCGGCATGCAGCGACCAGTGATGCAGCGCCTGGTCCTTGCAAAACCGCGCCTTCGCCCGCTCCCTTGCTTCGTCCTCGTCGGTGGCGTCGATTTCGAGCGTGCCCTGGCAAACCTCGATCTGCCGGCCGTACTGGCCGAGCACGTCCTTCATGAACCTGACGACATAAGTTGACATGGGACCTCCTGCCTGCGCCAGCGTGCCCCGGCGGCACTTTAATCCCATTTAGCCTGAACCGGGAAAGGAGATTTTGACGCGGATCAAGATCGGTGACGGTTCCCGTCGCCAACGCAGGCGTCGATACAATCCGTCAGCGATCACGTCTTGATATCGAGGAGGGTCTGTTCTGTCTCGGCGTAGGCTTGAATGACCTTCGCATTGGCGATGAAGCTGTACTTGGCGGCCGCCATTTGAACGAACTCGCTGGCGAGATCGACGTTCGGCGCGGCGACCAGGCCGTCCTCGTTTGCGAAGGGAGCGCTGGGGTCGGATTGTGCGGCATAGCTCGGCGAAACCGTCGACACGGTCGCGACCGTACCGCCTGGCGTCGAGCCGCTCGATTGGGAGACCTGATCGACGCGCAACGGCACATAGGCCGCTGGAAATGTCGGGCCAATGCTCGAGCCGCCCGCACCGGCCGATGTGCTCGATCCGCTTGAAGCGGGTAGCGGGCCGGTCGTGCGCACATTGGCGATGTTGCTCGCGGCCACGTTCACACGCAAACTCGCCGCGGAAAGTCCTGATGTCGCAATCGAAAATATGCTCATGGACTTTCAACTACAGGACAAGTGATACGCGTTCATTCACGCCATCAGTAAAATCCGCAGCTTTCTATTTGCATCCTCGTAACCAACGATCGGAGCGCGATCGGGGTTCGCACGTTCCTACCCCGGCGTCACGCCGAACGCCTGCTTGAAGCGCTCGGCGTAGCGCGGCCAGACCTCGGGATTGATGATGCGCGGCGGGCGTTTGCCGTCGAGCGTGTCCAGCACCTGCTCGGCGGCGATGCGGCCCATGTTCTGGCGCGCCTCGATCGTCACGCCTGCGGTGTGCGGGCTCGCCAGCACGTTGTCGAACTGGAGCAGCGGATGCTCGGGCGGCGGCGGCTCCTTCGACCAGACGTCGAGGCCGGCACCGGCAATGCGCTTGTCGCGGAGCGCCTGGAGCAGCGCATCCTCGTCGTGGATGAAGCCGCGCGCCGTGGTGATGAAATAGGCGTGCGGCTGCATCAGCGCGAATTCGCGCGTGCTGATCATGTTGCGGCTTTTCTTGTCGAGCGGACAGGAGATCGAGACGAAATCGGCGCGGCGCAGCAGCTCGTCGAGCTCGACCTTCTCCCCGCCCCGCTCGGCCATCACCTCGGCCGACAAATACGGGTCATAGGCCAGCACCGTCATGCCGAGCAGGCCCTTGCACAGCGCGGCAATGCGGCGGCCGACATTGCCGAGGCCGATGATGCCCACGGTCTTGTGCTCGACCTCGTTGCCGACGAGCTCGTTGCGGTTGACGTTGGCCTCCCTGCGGAGCTTGCGGTCGGACTGGATGATGCGCTTGGACAGCGTCAGCATCATCGCCAGCGCATGCTCGGCGACGGAATGCGCGTTGCCACCGGACTGGTTGACGACCAGCACGCCCGCATCGGTGCAGGCCTCGACGTCGACAGGGTCGAAGCCCGCGCCATTGCTGGAGACCAGCAACAGGTTCGGCGTGCGCTTCAGGAAGGCGGCATCGACATGGAAATGCGGAGCAAGCTCGTCGCGGGCGGCGCCGATCTGGTAAACATGCGCCGCGTTCAGGATCGGGGCGTAGAAATCTTCGGGGCTCTCGTTCTCGATGCGATCGAGCCGGACGTCGGACCGCGCCTTCAGGATGTCGATATAGATCGGATTGGCCAGGTATTTGACGTAGAAGACGCGCTTGCTATTGACGGACATCAGGACCCTTCCGGCTCTCTCAAGGAGACCCGCAAGGCCAGCGCACCCCGCGCTCCGTCCATGCGTTCCTCCCGTTTTTGCATTATCGCCGCTTATGACATGGCGGTGCCGGCCACGGCAGGCCGTCTGGCGCAGATCACGGTGCTGGCCCGGACATGTTGACAATCCCGCTGCCTGCGTCAAGTTCGGCAGACCGCCGCGACGACCAGAACCAAGAAGCATGCGCGGCTCAAGGGAGAACGCAATGGCGCTTGCGGAACAGCAGACCTCGCCCCAGGCGGCACAAGGCGCCAGCGACAGGAGCTGGCACGGCATCGTCCTGCAGACCCTGAAGCGGAACGAGATCAGCCTGATCCCTTACGTGCCCGACCGCGTGCTGACGCCGCTGATCAAGAACCTGCACGCCGACCCCTTCTTCACCACCTTTGCCACCGCCCGCGAGGAAGAGGCCGTCGGCATCGTCTCCGGCGCCTGGATGGGCGGACGGCGCGGCGCGGTGCTGATGCAGACCTCCGGCTTCGCCACGCTCGCCAACGTGCTGGCCTCGCTCGCGGTGCCCTACCAGATCCCGCTGATCATGTTCGTCTCCGAGCGCGGCACGCTTGGCGAGTTCAATTACGGGCAATCGCTGGTCTGCCGGACCATGCGCCCGGTGCTGGATTCACTCGCGCTGGAGCACCACACCATCACCCGGCTCGACGAGCTCGAATTCATCGCCGACCGCTCGATCAAGCAGGCCGTGACCACGCAGGCGCCGGTGGCGCTGATCCTCAACCCGCTGCTCACCGGCGGCAAGGTTTTCGACAAGTGAGGCCGGCCAGAATGAGCACAGATTTGGACAACCGCAACACCAAGGTCATGAACCGCTTCGATGTCACCTCGCGCCTGATCGCCAGGCTCAAGCACGAGGAAGCGGTGATCGGCGGCATCGGCAACACCAATTTCGATCTCTGGGCCGCCGGCCATCGCCCGCAGAACTTCTACATGCTCGGCAGCATGGGGCTGGCTTTCCCGATCGCATTAGGCGTCGCGCTGGCCCAGCCCGATCGCCGAGTCTTCGCGCTCGAAGGCGACGGCTCGCTGCTGATGCAGCTCGGCGCGCTCGCGACGATTGCGGCGTTGAGGCCGAAGAACCTCATCATGATCGTGATGGACAACGGCATCTACCAGATCACCGGTGCGCAGCCGACGCCGGCCGCGAGTGTGGCTGACATCGTCGCGATCGCCTCCGGCTCGGGACTTGCCAACAGCGCCTGGGCCGCGGACGAGGAGGATTTCGAGCGGCTGGTCGACGAGGCCCTGTCCGCCTCCGAGCCGAGCCTGATCGCGGTCCGCATCGACGACAAGCCGGGCGTGGGTACCACCCGCAGGGATCCCGTTCAGATCCGGGAACGCTTCATGCACGGCCTCGGCGTGCGCGAGCCACTTTAACGTTTCGTCATTAACTACACGGCGATCTGATCCCTGCCCCGCAACAGGCCGTTGCAAATCCGTGCTATCGGCACCGGATGCCCATTTTTATTCGCTTTTTTGCCTGGCTGCTCGCGGCCGCCGTCACTTTCGCAACCCTCGGCCCGCCCGGCCTGCGGCCCCATTCCGATCTCGGCCAGGACGGCGAGCACGCCCTCGCCTTCATCCTGGTCGGACTGGCCTTCGGCCTCGCCTACCGGAATCGCCGCTGGGCTGTCGCGGCCGTCGCGGTGGTCCTGATCGGCGTGCTCGAGCTGATGCAGTTCTGGGCACCGGGACGGCATGCACGGCTGGACGATTTTCTTGTCGATGCCGGCACCGCCTGCATCGGCTTTGCGCTCGCCGCCGTCACCGATTGGATCATGGCGCGCTTCCGCGCCAATTCGGCCCTGACGAACTAGGGCCCCGCGGAGTGACGCTCCGCAGGGCCCGGCTCTTCAAAGCCTTCACGCTCTGATCGATCAGTCGATGATCTTGACGACGCGGCGCGTGCGCGGTTCGACGATGACGCGGCGATCGTTCACGACCGCGTAGCGATACTCGGTGTAGTTCGGCACGGGGCGCAGCACCACGGTCGGGGGCAGCGGCTCGCCGACGATGACGCGCTCGTGGATCACGACGGAATCGTCGCGCGGGATTCCGCCGAGCACGGCATTCGGAATTTCGAGACCGGCGCCGACGGCCGCACCGACGGTGCCGCCGACCATCGCGCCGATCGGTCCGCCGATGTCGCCACCCGCACGCGCGCCGTCCCTAGCGCCCTGTTCGGTCGTCGACTGGGCCAAGGCTGCACTCGACGCCAGCAGCGACACGGCAGCCAGCGAAATCGCAAGACGGGTCTTCATGTCCACACTCTCCAGTGATTGTTCTGCGCCTTCAACCGCGGGTCGGACCATTGTTCCGGTTCCCGCACGACGAAAGACAGGCCAAATCTGGAGAGTGTTACTGCGTAACACTTACGCTGCGGCGATCTCGTGTCCCGCCATCAGTTCCAGTGCCCGCACCATCGCGGAATGATCCCAGGCCTTGCCGCCATGCGCGGCGCAGGACGAGAACAATTGCTGCGCCAATGCCGTGCTCGGCAGCGACAGGCCGAGCGCGCGCGCACCTTCCAGCGCGAGGTTGAGATCCTTCTGGTGCAGCTCGATGCGGAAACCCGGCTCGAAATTGCGCTTCACCATGCGCTCGCCATGCACTTCGAGAATCCGCGACGATGCAAAACCGCCCATCAACGCCTTGCGCACGAGAACGGGATTGGCCCCCGCCTTGGATGCGAACAGCAGCGCTTCGCTCACCGCCTCAATCGTCAGTGCGACGATGATCTGGTTGGCGACCTTCGTCGTCTGGCCATCGCCATTGGCGCCGACATGCGTGACGTTCTTGCCCATCTTGTCGAAGATCGCCTTCATGGTGCCAAAGGCCCGCTCCGGGCCGCCGACCATGATGGTGAGGCTCGCTGCTTTCGCCCCGACCTCCCCGCCCGACACCGGCGCGTCGAGATAGTCCGCGCCGAGCGCCTCGATCTTCTTCGCGAACTCCTTGGTCGCCAGCGGCGAGATCGAGCTCATGTCGACGACGATCTTGCCCTTGGAGATGCCGCTCGCGACGCCGTCCTTGCCGAACAGCACCGCCTCCACGTGCGGGGTGTCGGGCACCATGATGATGACCGCATCCGCCTCCTCCGCGACTTCCTTCGCCGATTTGCAGGCGATGCCGCCCGCGGAAATCAGCTCAGGCGCGACCGGCGCGACGTCATGCAGGAGCACGCGATGGCCCGCGGCCAGAAGGTGGCCGGCCATCGGCCGTCCCATGGTGCCAAGTCCGATGAAGCCGATGTCGATCATGTCTACGTTTCCTCAGGTCTCAAATGTCTGCGCGGCGTGCCAGGACAGGCCTTCCAGCGTCGTGGTGCGCGGCTTGTATTCGCAGCCGATCCAGCCGCGATAGCCGATCGCGTCGAGGTGGCGGAACAGGAAGGGGTAGTTGATCTCACCGGTGCCGGGCTCATGGCGACCGGGATTGTCGGCGAGCTGGATATGGGCGATCTGCGGGAGATATTCCTGCATGGTCCGGGCGAGATCGCCCTCCATGATCTGCATGTGGTAGATGTCGTACTGGATGAACAGATTGTTCGACCGCACCTCGGAGATCAGCTGAACCGCCTGCTCGGTGCCGTTGAGGTAGAAGCCGGGAATGTCGAGCGTGTTGATCGGCTCGACCAGGAGCTTGATGTTCTCGCGCGCCAGCGTCGAGGCGGCAAAGCGAAGGTTGCCAACCAGCGTTTCGTTGAGCTCGCGCGGGTCGGCATCGGCAGGCGCGATGCCGACGAGGCAGTTGAGCTGCTCGCAATCGAGCGCCTTGGCGTAGTCGATGGCCCGGAACACGCCGTCGCGAAATTCACTGACGCGATCGGGCAGGATCGCGATGCCGCGCTCGCCCGCTGCCCAGTTGCCCGCTGGAAGGTTGTGCAGCACCTGCGTCAGCCCGTGAGCTTCGAGCTGCTCGCGCAGCAGCGCCTTGTCGAAATCGTACGGGAAGAGATACTCGACCCCGGAGAAGCCCGCCGCTTTCGCCGCGGCAAAGCGGTCGGGAAACGGCATCTCGTTGAAGAGCATGGTGAGGTTGGCGGCAAATTTCGGCATGATGCTCTCCCCTATTCCGCCGGCTGCAGCACGCCGGGCCGCTTGGTCTCGACCTCGTCGAGCGGCAGATCCAGCACCTCCTCGAACTCGACGATGTTGTCGATCTCCGTGCCCATCGCGATGTTGGTGACGCGTTCGAGAATGAACTCGACCACGACGGGCACGCGGTGCTTCGCCATCAGTTCACGCGCGGTCGCAAACGCCGCCTGCGTATCCTTGGGATCGGTGACGCGGATCGCCTTGCAGCCGAGGCCTTCGGCGACCGCGACATGGTCGACGCCGTAGCCACCGAGCTCCGGTGCGTTGACGTTCTCGAAGGAGAGCTGGACGTGATAATCCATGTCGAAGCCGCGCTGGGCCTGGCGGATCAGGCCGAGATAGGAATTGTTCACGACGACGTGGATGTAGGGCAGATTGAACTGCGCGCCGACCGCGAGCTCCTCGATCAGGAACTGGAAGTCGTAATCGCCGGACAGCGCGACGATCTCGCGATCCGGGCATGCCGCACGCACCCCGAGCGCGGCAGGCAGCGTCCAGCCGAGCGGGCCGGCTTGCCCGGCATTGATCCAGTTGCGCGGCTTGTAGACGCCCAAGAACTGCGCGCCTGCGATCTGCGACAAGCCGATCACGGTGACATAGGTGGTGTCGCGGCCGAAGGCCTTGTTCATCTCCTCATAGACGCGCTGCGGCTTGATCGGGACGTTGTCGAAATGGCTCTTGCGCAGCATCGTCTTCTTGCGATCGCGGCAGGCCGCGGGCCACGCCTGGCGCTCGCGGAGCCTGCCTGACCGACGCCACTCCCTGGCGACGGTGACGAAGAGCTCGAGCGCGGCCTTGGCGTCCGAGACGATGCCGAGATCGGGATTGAAAACGCGCCCGATCTGGGTCGGCTCGATGTCGACATGCACGAAGGTGCGGCCCTTGGTGTAGGTCTCGACCGAGCCGGTGTGACGGTTGGCCCAGCGGTTGCCGATGCCGAGTACGAAGTCGGATTCCAGCATGGTCGCATTGCCATAGCGGTGGCTGGTCTGAAGGCCGACCATGCCGGCCATCAGCACGTGGTCGTCGGGGATCGCACCCCACGCCATCAGCGTCGGCACGACCGGCACGTTGGCGATCTCGGCGAATTCCACCAGCAGGTCCGAGGCGTCGGCGTTGATGATACCGCCACCGGCGACGATCAGCGGGCGCTCGGCGGCATTGAGCATCTCCAGCGCCTTCTCGACCTGCTTGCGCGTCGCGGTGGGCTTGTAGACCGACAGCGGCTCATAGGTCTCGTCGTCGAACTCGATCTCGGCGACCTGCACGTCGAGCGGCATGTCGATCAGCACCGGACCCGGCCGGCCCGAGCGCATGATGTGAAAGGCCTGGCTGAACACACGCGGCACCAGCGCCGGCTCGCGCACGGTCACAGCCCATTTGGTCACGGGCTTTGCAATCGACTCGATGTCGACGGCCTGGAAGTCCTCCTTGTAGAGCCGTGCGCGCGGCGCCTGCCCGGTGATACAGAGGATCGGAATGGAATCGGCGATCGCCGAATATAGCCCGGTAATCATGTCGGTGCCGGCCGGACCCGACGTGCCGATGCAGACGCCGATATTGCCGGCCTTCGCCCGCGTATAGCCCTCGGCCATATGCGAGGCGCCCTCGACATGGCGCGCGAGAATGTGGCGGATCGACCCGCGCTTCTTCAGCGCCGAGTACAGCGGATTGATCGCGGCCCCGGGAACGCCGAAGGCAGTCGAGATGCCTTCCTTTTCCAGAATTCGCACGGCAGCATCGACGGCTCGCATCTTCGCCATATCGGACCTCGCTTGAGTTGCGTCAGCGAGTGCGATCATCAGGCGTGCAAGATGCGATCTCAACGAGATCGATTTTATTTTCCACGATGCGGCAGCCGCGGAAAAACCGTGGCGGTCTCAAACGGTTAGATCGACATCGGCGTGAAAGCCGCTCACTCGAACAGCGGCGCCAGCTCCATCTGCGGCACCAGCACGAGACCCTTGTCGGTGATGCGAATTTCCGGAATGACCGATAGCGGAATCAAATTGAAGCCCATGTAGGGGATGGTGCAGCCGGCTTCCGCCCATTCCTTCTTCAGCACCTTGACCGCTTCGGCGACCTCGGTGACCCGTCTGTCGGAGAGCAGGCCGGCGATCGGCAGCGGAACCAGCGCCCTCACCTTGCCGTCGGCGACGACGCAAACACCGCCCTGCTCCGCCTTGATGGCTGATATCGCCGCCTGCATGTCGCCCTCGTTGGTGCCGGCGACGATGATGTTGTGGCTGTCGTGCCCGACGCTGGAGGCGACCGCCCCGCGCTTCAGGCCGAAATCCTTCAGCACGCCGTAAGCGACATTGCCGGCCGACTTGCCGTGGCGCTCGACCACCGTGACGAAGCACAGGCCGTAGCGCTCAAACAGCGACGGCCAATCCTTTGTCGGCTCGATCGCGACCTTCTCATGGATCAGCGTAATGCCCGGCAGCGCGGTCTTGATGGCATTGACGGTACACGCCTTCGCCGGCAATTCCGGCGTCAGCTTGACCTTCTCCGGAAGCTTTACGGTCGCATAGGCCGCCTTCGGATATTGATAGCGTTGCGACAGCGCCTGATCGAGCCGCGGCGTAATCTTGCCGTGCTCGACCACCAGCTCGCCGCCATACCAGGTGCATTGCGGTCTGAGCTGATCGTCCATCAGCACGAGATCGGCGCGGCGGCCGCCGCCGAGCCCGCCGATATCGCCCTCCATGCCGAAGCGTGTGGCGCCATGCAGCGAGCCCATCGACCAGGCCTGTTCGGGCGACATGCCGGCCTTTACGGCCTCGCGCACCACCCAGTCGAGACCGAACAGCAGAAGATCGTCGGCATCACGGTCGTCGGTGCACACGGCCGTACGCTTGTGCGACGCACCGAGCTCGGTGATGGTGCGGATCGCCTGCGGCAGCGAGTGCCAGGGCGTGGTCGGCGGACCGCCGCGCAGAAAAACCCAGACGCCGGCGTCGAGCAGATCGTCGGCGATGTCGCGATCGATCGCCTCATGGGTGTCGGTGACGCCGGACGCCGCATAGGCCGCGACGAATTCACGGCCGTAAACGTGTCCGGACACCGGCCGTCCCCGCTTCAAGGCAGCGGCAAGGATGGCATGACTGCGCTCGTCGCCCATCGTGACAGGCACGAAATCCATCTTCTCGCCGAGCGCGACCGCTTCGGGCCAGCGGTCGAACAGGCCGGCGATCTTGTCCGGCGTGAGGTCGCCGCCCGCGGTCTCCAGTTCCGCCGACGTGGCCGGCACCGTGCTCGGCACCGTCAAAAAGATCGAGAGCGGCGCCTCGCGCGCGTCCTCCAGCATCGCCTCGACACCGGCGACATCCATGACGTTGCCGATCTCGTGGCTGTCGCAGAAGATCGTGGTGGTGCCGTTGAGGAGCGCAGCCTCGGCATAGGCGCAGGCCGTCACCATGGAGGATTCGATGTGGATGTGCGGATCGACCAGCCCCGGCGCGATGATGCCGCCGGCGGCGTCGTAAAGTGGCACCCCGCCCCAGACCTTCTTCGCCGCCCCGGCCGGTTTCACCGCTGCGACGCGGCCACCGGTGATCCAGACCTCCCGACCGGGATGGATGCGCTCGGAATAGGTCGAAAGCACCCGGGCCCCCGTGACCACGAGATCCGGTGCGACGCGCGCGGAGGCGACATCGGCCAGACACCGGGTCATCGAATGCAGCGGTGCGACGGCGAAGCGGGTAAGTCTGGTCATCGGGACCCTCGCGTGGCGTTACGGCCCAGCGATGGTTACGCCCTGCGCTATAGCGGGCAAGCGCAAATATAACGGCAGACCCTGCTTACGCCTTAGGCGCCGAACTGCCCGTCGTCCCCGCCCTTGCGGGCCTGCGCGGGTTCCGCCTTCTCGGCGGTGCGGCGGCAGCGGGCTTCACGCGAATTCGCATCGACCGGCCCTTTGGCTCATCGATCTCAAACGAATTCGTCTTGCGTACGAGGTCACTCAGCTTGCGGAACCCGAACGTTCTCGGATCGAAATCGGACGCCAGATTGGCGAGCTGCCGGCCGACTTCGCCGAGCGCGACCCAGCCGTCTTCGCTCTCCATCTGGGTGATGACCTTCTTGATGATGGGCGTGGCTGCATCGGGCGGCTGAAGCGACGTCGATCTTGAGGCGGCATCCTGGGTGGTCGCCGGGACGGAGACCAGGTTCTCGGTGTAGACGAACCTTCGGCAGGCCTGCCTGAAGCTCTCCGGCGTCTTCTGCTCGCCGAACCCGAACACGTCGACGCCCTGCTCACGGATGCGGGCGGCCAGACGGGTAAAGTCGCTGTCGGAGGAGACCAGGCAGAAGCCGTCGAACCGGCCGCTGTGAAGCAGGTCCATGGCGTCGATCACCAGGGTTATGTCGGAGGCATTCTTTCCCGTCGTATAGGCGAATTGCTGCTGCGGGATGATGGCGTGCTTCGACAGAATGTCGGCCCAGCCCCTGGACCGTGCATTGGAGAAGTCGCCATAGATGCGGCGGACGCTGGCCTCGCCGATCTTGGCAATCTCCTCGAACAGCCCATCCGCGATCTTCGCAGAGGCGTTGTCGGCATCGATCAGGACGGCGAGACGGGGCGAGCGAAGTTCCGACGGCATGGCGTTTCCTCAACGAGCTGGACGCAGCATTAGAGGACGCTCGCGCCGGGACGGCTAGTCCTCGTTCGCCTTGAAGCGCCCCATCCCCTTCAGCACGAACGGGGCCAGCAGCGCAACCAGCGCGATGCCGAGCAGCGTCGCCGAGATCGGGCTCTGGAGCAACGTCATGGGATCGCCGAGGCTGATCGCGAGCGCACGGCGCAGCTGGCTCTCGGCGATCGGACCGAGGATCAGGCCGACGACGACGGGCGCGATCGGAAAGTCGAACCGGCGCATCAGGAAACCGAGCACGCCGAAGCCGGCCAGCATCGACAATTCGACCACCGAGGGCTTTGCGGCGATGGTGCCCATGGTCGCGAACACGAGAATGCCGGCATAAAGCCAAGGCTGCGGGATCGCGAGCAACCGCACCCACAGTCCGACCAGCGGCAGATTGAGCACCAGCAACATGCAATTGGCGATGAAGAGACTGGCGATCAGGCCCCACACGAGGTCAGGCCGCTCGGCAAACAGTAGCGGCCCCGGGTTGAGGCCGTACTGCTGGAACCCCGCCAGCATCATCGCGGCCGTCGCCGAGGTCGGCAATCCCAGCGTGAGCAGCGGCACCAGCGTGCCGGCGGCGGAGGCGTTGTTGGCGGCCTCCGGTCCCGCGACGCCTTCGATCGCGCCCTTGCCGAATTCTTCCGGATGTTTTGTGAGCCGCTTCTCGGTGGAATAGGACAGAAAGGTCGGAATCTCCGCGCCGCCCGCGGGCAGCGCGCCGATCGGGAAGCCGAACATGGTGCCGCGCAGCCACGGCTTCCACGAGCGCCTCCAGTCTTCCTTGGTCATCCACAGCGAGCCGCGCACCGGCTCGAGCTTTTCCTCGGTGTGGTGGCGGCGCGATGCGACGTAGAGCGCCTCGCCCACCGCGAACAGACCGACCGCAAGCGTGGTCACCTCGACGCCGTCGAGCAGCTCGGGGACGCCGAAGGCAAGCCGCGCCTGCCCCGTCAGCTTGTCGATGCCGACGAGGCCGAGCGTCAGGCCGATGAACAAGCTGGTCAGGCCGCGGATCGGAGAATCGCCGAAGGTCGCCGACACAGTGACGAAGGCGACGCACATCAGCGCGAAATAGTCCTCGGGGCCGAAGCGCACGGCGAAATCGACCAGCCACGGCGCGAGGAACGCGAGCCCGATGGTGGCGATGGTGCCGGCGACGAAGGAGCCGATCGCGGATGTCGCAAGCGCCGGCCCGCCGCGGCCGGCCTTGGCCATCTTGTTGCCTTCGAGCGCGGTCGCCATCGAGGCACTCTCGCCGGGCGTGTTGATCAGGATCGCGGTGGTCGATCCGCCATACATGCCGCCATAATAGATGCCGGCAAACATGATCAGCGAGCCGCCGGGGTCGAGCTTGTAGGTCACCGGCAGCAGCAGCGCGACCGTCAGGGCCGGGCCGATGCCGGGTAGCACGCCGACGGCCGTACCGAGGAACACGCCGATCAGCGCATAGAGCAGGTTCATCGGCTGGACGGCGACCGCCATGCCGTGGGCCAGCGCGGCAAAGGTGTCCATCACAGCAGTCGCTCCAGCGGGCCGGTCGGAAGGCTCAGCGTCAACAGCCGGTCGAACGCGAGATAGATGAGGGTCGACATCACGAGGGCAATGATGCTGTCGACGAGGATGGCACGGCGCCCGAAAGCTGCCGACGTCGTCACGAACAGCGCTGACGTCGCCAGGATGAAGCCGCCGCCGAAGCCGATGATGGCAATGAGGAGCGCAAGGCCAACCAGGATCAGAATCACAGGCACGGGATCGGCGCTCTCGCGCACCGGCAGATTGCCGCGTAGCGCGTCGATGAAATTTCCGATCGCGAGCAGCCCAAGGCCGGTGGCGACCACGACCGGCATCGCCTCCGGTCCCATCCCGTACATCGCAGTGGATTGCAGCCCGCGCGCGTCCCAGACCAGCACCGCGGCGAGACCTGCGAGCAATACAGCGATGACGATGCCGGCGCGATCGACGCGCCGCGGCTGGGCGGGATCGCCTGAGGTCATGACTTGACCAGGCCGACCGATTTCAGCACGTCGGTGACGCGCACGGTTTCCTTCTTCAGGAAGTCGGCGAAGGCGTCGCCGCCGAGATAGGCATCCTCCCAGCCCTTCTGCTTGAGGATCTCCTTCCAGGCGTCCGACTTCACCATCTTCTCGACCGCATCGCTCAGCGTCTTGCGCTGCTCCGGCGTGATGCCGGGAGGCGCGACCACCGAACGCCAATTGGCGATCACGAGGTCGATGCCTTGCTCCCTAAAGGTCGGGATGTCGCTGCCCGCGATGCGCTTCTCCGAGGTCACGCCGATCGCGCGCAGCTTGCCGGACTTGATCTGCCCGTCATATTCGCTCAGCCCCGAAATGCCCGCGGTGACCTTGCCGCCGAGGATTGCCGCCAGCGATTCGCCGCCGCCGGAGAACGGGATGTAGTTGATCTTCTTCGCGTCGGCGCCGACTGCGCCCGCGAACAACGCGGCCATGACATGGTCGACGCCGCCGGCCGAGCCGCCGGCGAAGGTCACCTTGGCGATATCGGCTTTCACCGCGGCGGCGAGATCCTGCGCGGTCTTGATCGGCGAATTCGCCGGCACCACGATCACCTGGATTTCCTCGGTGAGGCGTGCGATCGGCGTCACCTGCTCGAGCGTGACAGGCGATTTGTTCATGGCGAGCGCGCCCACCATGACGAAGCCGTTGACCATCAGCTGGTTGCCATCGCCCTTGGCGCCGTTGACGAACTGCGCGATGCCGATGCTGCCGCCGGCGCCGGGAACGTTGGTGACCTGCACGCTGCGCGCGACGCCCGCGGCAACCAGCGCCTGCTGCATCGAGCGCGCGGTCTGGTCCCAGCCCCCGCCCGGGGCCGCCGGCGCCATCAGCTTGAGCTCCAGCGGCTGGGCGAAGGCCGGCGTAGCTGCCGCAAGGGTCAACGCGACGGCTGCGCCGACAAGGCGCGCGGGAAATTGAAACATGAGGGTATTCTCCGGGCTCGTGCGGACGTCGTTGATCGGTTGCCGCATTGTGTCGTTTGGTCGCATATCAGCCAAAACGGCCGATGCTGTCCAGCGACAGGCCCGGTTCCTTGTTAGCCAGACTTCGGCATCACCCCGCCGAGCGCGACGGTCAATTCGCCGGCGACTTCGCGCACGATTTGGCCGATTTCCGGCAATCTGTCGTCGGTCAGGCGGCTGGTCATGCCCGAGACGGAAATCGCCGCGAGCGGCTCGGCGCAGTCGTTGTAGACCACTGCGGCAATACAGCGCAGGCCCATACAAGCTTCTTCATCGTCGAGCGCAAAACCCTGCTTGCGGATCTTCTCGAGCTCCTTGAACAGATCGCCCGGCCGCACGATCGACTTCTCGGTCAGGCGAGGCATGCCGTGATGGCGGATGACCGCGCCGACGTCCTCGTCCGAATAAGTCGCGAGCACTGCCTTGCCGACGCCTGACGTCACCATGGCGACGCGGCCGCCGACCTGGGTCAGCGAGCGCATGATCTCGCGGCTCTCCATGCGGGTCAGCACGATGATGAACTCGTCGTCGACGACAGCGAGATTGGCGGTCTCGCGGGTGAGATCGCGCAGCTTGCGCAAGTAAGGAATCGCCTGCGTGGAGAAATTACGCCGCCGGGCAAAGCTCGCGCCGACCGTGAAGCTGCGCACGCCGACATGCCATTTGGACTGGGCGCGGTCGAACTGCACGAAGCGGCGGCTCTCCAGCGTCGCCAGCAGGCGGTGCACGGTCGAGGCCGACAGGCCGGTGCGCACGGCGAGGTCGCTGAGGCGGTAGCCTTCGTCGTCTTCGGCCAGCGTTTCGAGGATCGACAGCGCGCGGTCGACGGACTGCACGCCACCATCGCGCGCGTCGTGGTCGGCCTCCGATGGCGATCGAGGCTCGAGCGATTTGCGCCGGATCACGTTCTTGCTCATCGCGACCTGACCGTTCTCCCTCGCCCTATTCTTATTTCCCTCTCCCGCTTGCGGGGAGAGGGTCAGGGTGAGGGGGAGTCTCCGCAAGGACGGTGACAGTTAGACTCGGGGAGAGTCCCCTCACCCGAATTGCTTCGCAATTCGACCTCTCCCCGCGCGCGGGGAGAGGTGAATAACCACCCGCTCCGGATCATACCGAAGCGTCTTCGTCGTCTCAGAGCAGCCCTGCCCCGCGCGCCCACTTGTACTTGGCGCCGAGCACCTCGACCGGCAGCTCGGTGGAATAGGCGTAGGCCGGGATGCCGTTCTGGTAGAGATATTCGGCCGCTTCCTCGACCTCGACGTCGCCGGCGAGCGAGGCGACGATCGGCTTCACGAAGCCCTTGGCCTCCATCTCCTTCTTCACCTCGACCATGTTGCGGGCGAACACCATCGGCGGCGTGACGATGGTGTGCCAGTAGCCGAGGATCAGCGAATGGATCCGCTCATCCGACAGGCCAAGCTTCACCGTGTTGACGTAGGTGATCGGCGGCTCGCCGCCGGTGATATCCACAGGATTTCCGGCCGCACCGAACGGCGGGATGAACTTGCGGAAGGCCGCATCCAGATCCGGCGGCATCGACATCAGCGACAGGCCGTTGTCGACGCAGGAGTCCGACAGCAGCACGCCAGAGCCGCCGGCGCCGGTGATGATCAGTACGTTCTCGCCCTTCGGCGTCGGCAGCACCGGCACGCCACGGGCGAATTCGAGCAGCTGCCGCAGCGAGCGGGCCCGGATCACGCCGGACTGCGCCAGGACGTCCTCGTAGATCTTGTCGTTACCGGCGAGCGCGCCGGTATGCGACGAGGCCGCCTTTGCGCCGGCCGAGGTGCGGCCGGCCTTGAGCACGATGACCGGCTTCTTCTTGGAGACGCGCTTGGCGGCTTCCGCGAAGGCGCGGCCGTCCTTGAGGTCTTCGCAGTGCTGGGCGATCAGGTTCGTGTTCGGATCCTGCTCGAAAAAGGCGAGCAGATCGTCCTCGTCGATATCGGACTTGTTGCCGAGGCCGACGATCGCCGAGACGCCCATCTTCGCCGAGCGCGAGAAGCCGATGATGGCCATGCCGATGCCGCCCGACTGCGACGACAGCGCCGCGTGGCCCTTGACGTCGTAAGCCGTGCAGAAGGTCGCGCAGAGATTGGCCGGCGTATAATAGAAGCCGTAAATGTTCGGCCCCATCAGGCGGATGTCGTACTTCTTGCCGACCTCGACGATCTCGGCCTGAAGCTCCGGCGCGCCGGCTTCAGCGAAGCCCGACGGAATCAGCACCGCACCCGGGATTTTCTTCTCGCCGCATTCGGTGAGCGCCGCCGCCACGAACTTCGCGGGGATCGCGAACACGGCCGTGTCGATCACACCCGAAACGTCCTTGACGCTCTTGTAGGCCTTGTAGCCGAGGATCTCGGCGGCCTTGGGATGGATCGGATAGATGTCGCCCTTGTAGCCGCCGTTGATGAGGTTCTTCATCACGGAGTTGCCGATCTTGCCGTCCTCGGCGGAGGCGCCGACCACGGCGACCGCCTTCGGCTGCATGATGCGGCTCATGGCCGCGACGATCTCTTCGGTCGGGCGCGGCTTCGGCTTGGGCACATAGGCGAAGTCGACGACGATACGCACGTCGGCGGCGATCGCGTCCTTGGCCGTCGCGAACACCGGGTTGAGATCGAGCTCGACGATTTCAGGGAAATCGGTGACGAGCTGCGAAACCTTGACGATGACATCGGCGAGCGCAGTACGGTTCACCGCCTCGCCGCCGCGAACGCCCTTCAAAATCTCATGCGCCTGGATGCCGTCGAGCATCGAGAGCGCGTCTTCCTTGGTCGCGGGTGCGAGGCGGAAGGTGATGTCCTTCAAGACTTCGACCAGCACGCCGCCGAGGCCGAAGGCGACCAGCTTGCCGAACGAGCCGTCGGTGATCGAGCCGACGATGACTTCGGTGCCGCCGGCCAGCATCTGCTGCACCTGGACGCCCTCGATCTTGGCATCGGACTTGTGCTTCTTGGCGTTGGAGAGAATGGTCTCGTAGGCCTTCTCGGCATCCTCGGCCGTCTTGAGGCCGACGATGACGCCGCCAGCTTCGGTCTTGTGGAGAATGTCCGGCGAGACGATCTTCATCACCACCGGGAAGCCCATCGAGGAGGCCATTTTGCCGGCCTCACCCGCCGACCTGGCCACGCCCTCCTTCGGCACCGGAATGCCGTAGGCGTCGCAGACCAGCTTGCCTTCCGGCGCGGTCAGGCTGGTGCGGTTGTCCGCCTTGACCTGGTCGAGCACTTTGCGGACGGCATCTTTGGAATTGGACATATGGCTTCTCCCTTGACCTCAGTTCGTTCTTTCAAAGCGCGCGCGTGTAGCGGCTGCCCGTGATGCTTGCCATTCGCCGCGCTCTGTTCCATGTCGCGGAACGGAGTGGCATAAAGCCCACATTACTCCGCCGCTTTGGATCAAAAATGGCTGGCGATGGCATTTGGTATGCCAGAAGCCAACTTGTCAAGCTGCTGCATGACTTAGAACGCCGCAAAAAATAGCCAGCTTGACATTCTGGCATGTGGTATGCCAAAAACTTTCCCGTTAATAATCCTGTAAAAGACGACTCCCACTGGAGGAGATTCGTCGTGTCACTGCGGAAACCAACCAAGGCGTTGCCGAACATGACCGAGGCAGATATCGCAATCGTTCGTATTGCCCCGGAGAGCAGCTTCAAGAACAAGGCGTATGACGCCTTGAAGGAAGCCATCCTCAAGATGGACATCTACTCGACGCCCGAGCCGGTGATGCTCGACGAGCGCGCGTTGTCCGAACGCCTGGGTGTGAGCCGCACCCCGATCCGCGAAGCCATCGCGATGCTTGAGCAGGATGGCTTCGTGAAGACGGTTCCGCGCCGCGGCATCATGGTGGTGCGCAGAACCAAGAGCGAGATCGTCGACATGATCCGCGCCTGGGCGGCGCTGGAGAGCATGGCGGCCCGCCTGATCACCACCACCGCACGCAAGAAAGACATCACGGCGCTGCGCGACTACTTCAAGGACTTCGGCAAGGACCGCCTGCCCGAGGATCACGTCGAGGAATATTCGCGCGCCAACATCGCCTTCCACCAGGCGCTGATCTCGCTGTCGGAATCGCCGGTGCTGGTCGATCTCACCAACGACCTGCTGCTGCACGTGCGCGGCTACCGCCAGCTCACCATCGGACGCAAGGATCGCACCGCCACTTCGCTGCCCGAGCATCTCAGCATGATCGAAGCACTGGAAGCGCGCGACACCGAGCTCGCCGAGAAGCGCGCCCGCGACCACACCCTTGGCCTTGCCGCTTACGTCGAAGCGCACGGTCAAGAACTGTTCACCTAGCAACGTCCACCAGAAGGGCGAGCCATTCGCCCACAAAGCCTAAAACGGCATATGAGACCAGGGAGACAAGGCCCATGCTGAATACCGCGACCAAGTCCGAAGCACCGGGCACCGAGCAGGAATTGACGGATGGCTTTCATCTCGTCATCGACGCGCTCAAGCTGAACGGCATCAACACCATCTATAATGTGCCGGGCATCCCGATCACGGATTTGGGCCGCATGGCGCAGGCCGAAGGTATTCGCGTGATCTCCTTCCGCCACGAGCAGAACGCCGGCTACGCCGCGGGCATTGCCGGCTACCTCACCAAGAAGCCCGGCGTCTGCCTCACGGTGTCGGCGCCCGGCTTCCTCAACGGTCTCACCGCGCTCGCGCACGCCACCACCAACTGCTACCCGATGATCCTGATCTCGGGCTCCTCCGAGCGCGAGATCGTCGACCTCCAGCAGGGCGACTACGAAGAGATGGACCAGCTCGCGATCGCCAAGCCGCTGTGCAAGGCGGCCTATCGCGTGCTGCACGCCCAGGACATCGGCATCGGTCTCGCCCGCGCCATCCGCGCCGCGGTCTCGGGCCGTCCGGGCGGCGTCTATCTCGACCTGCCGGCAAAGCTGTTCGGCCAGGTGATGAACGCCGATGCCGGCCAGAAGTCGCTGGTCAAGGTGATCGATGCCGCGCCCGCGCAGATCCCCTCGCCCGCGTCAATCAAGCGCGCGCTCGACGTGCTCAAGAGCGCAAAACGTCCGCTCATCATCCTCGGCAAGGGCGCGGCCTACGCGCAGGCCGATGAAGAGATCAAGTCGTTCGTCGAGAAGAGCGGCGTGCCGTTCCTGCCGATGAGCATGGCCAAGGGCCTCCTCCCCGACACGCATCCGCAATGCGCTGGAGCCGCGCGCTCCACGGTGCTGAAAGAATCCGACGTCGTGCTGCTGATCGGCGCCCGGCTGAACTGGCTGCTCTCGCACGGCAAGGGCAAGAGCTGGGGCGAAGCGCCCAAGAAGTTCATCCAGGTCGACATCGAGCCGCGCGAGATGGACTCCAACGTCGAGATCGTCGCGCCCGTCGTCGGCGACATCGGCTCGGTCGTATCGGCCTTCAATCAGGCGATCAGCACGGGTTGGACCGCGCCGCCGGCCGAATGGACCAAGGCCATCGTGTCCAAGCGTGACGAGAACGTCGCCAAGATGGCGCCGAAGCTCATGAACAACAAGTCGCCGATGGATTATCACGGCGCGCTCGGCGTGCTGAAGAACGTGATCAAGGATCACCCGGAGGCGATCCTCGTCAACGAGGGCGCCAACACGCTCGACCTCGCCCGCGGCGTCATCGACATGTACAGGCCGCGCAAGCGCCTCGACGTCGGCACCTGGGGCGTGATGGGCATCGGCATGGGCCAGGCGATCGCGGCGGCGCTCGAGACCGGCCACCCCGTGCTGGCGGTGGAAGGCGACTCGGCCTTCGGCTTCTCCGGCATGGAGGTCGAGACCATCTGCCGCTACAACCTTCCGATCTGCGTCGTCATCTTCAACAATGACGGCATCTATCGCGGCACCGACGTCAACAGCGTCAACGCCGATCCGGCGACGACGGTGTTCGTCAAGGGCGCGCGCTACGACAAGATGATGGAAGCCTTCGGCGGCGTCGGCGTGAATGCCACCTCGCCCGACGAGCTCAAGCGCGCCGTCAACGAGGCGATGGCCTCGGGCAAGCCGACGCTCATCAACGCGGTGATCGATCCGGCCGCGGGCTCGGAGAGCGGCCGCATCGGCAACCTCAATCCGCAGAGCGTTCTGCAGAAGAAAAAGTAAGTCCTCCCCTTCAACCCTTAATTCCCTGCGGTTTGCGGGGGCAGACAGAGTATACGGAGCAACACGATGACCAAAGCGCTCAAGGGCGTTCGCATTCTCGACTTCACCCACGTCCAGTCCGGACCGACCTGCACGCAGCTGCTGGCATGGTTCGGCGCCGACGTGATCAAGGTGGAACGTCCGGGCGTGGGCGACATTACCCGCGGCCAGCTGCAGGACATCCCGAACGTGGACAGCCTGTATTTCACCATGCTCAACCACAACAAGCGCTCGATCACGCTCGACACCAAGAACCCCAAGGGCAAGGAAGTCCTCACCGAGCTGATCAAGAAGTGCGACGTGCTGGTCGAAAACTTCGGCCCCGGCGTGCTCGACCGCATGGGCTTCCCCTGGGAGAAGATCCAGGCGATCAACCCGAAGATGATCGTCGCCTCGATCAAGGGCTTTGGCCCCGGACCGTACGAAGACTGCAAGGTCTATGAGAACGTCGCGCAGTGCACCGGCGGCGCCGCCTCGACCACCGGCTTCCGCGACGGCCTGCCGCTCGTCACCGGCGCGCAGATCGGCGACAGCGGCACCGGCCTGCACCTGGCGCTCGGCATCGTCACCGCGCTCTATCAGCGCACGCATTCGGGCAAGGGCCAGAAGGTCACCGCCGCGATGCAGGACGGCGTGCTCAACCTCGCGCGCGTCAAGCTGCGCGACCAGCAGCGCCTCGCGCATGGTCCGCTCAAGGAATACAGCCAGTTCGGCGAAGGCATTCCGTTCGGCGACGCCGTGCCGCGCGCCGGCAACGATTCCGGCGGTGGTCAGCCCGGCCGCATCCTGAAGTGCAAGGGCTGGGAGACCGATCCCAACGCCTACATCTACTTCATCACCCAGGCCCCGGTCTGGGAGAAGATCTGCGACGTGATCGGCGAGCCCACCTGGAAGACCGATCCGAACTACGCCAAGCCGGCCGTCCGCCTGCCGCGCCTCAACGAGATCTTCGCCCGCATCGAACAGTGGACGATGACCAAGACGAAATTCGAGGCGATGGAGATCCTCAACAAGGACGACATCCCCTGCGGCCCGATCCTGTCGATGAAGGAGATCGCCGAGGACCAGTCGCTGCGCGCGACCGGCACCGTGGTCGAGGTCGATCACCCGACCCGCGGCAAGTACATCTCGGTCGGCAATCCGATCAAGCTGTCGGATAGCCCGAGCGAGGTGGAGCGCTCCCCGCTGCTCGGCGAGCACACCGACGAGATCCTGCGCAGCGTGCTCGGCTTCAGCGATCACCAGGTCGCCGACATCCACAAGTCCGGCGCGCTCGAGCCGCCGCAGAAGCAGGCCGCTGAGTAAGCCGCACCACGTTGAACGAGACGAAAGGGCCGCCCGAAGGGGCGGCCCTTTGCTTCAGAAGACCGTGCGGTCGCGGCTGTGACTAAAAAATGGAAAAACAACCCCATGCACAGTAGCTAACCTGTTGGTCATAAACGATTTCGTATTTCACGAAATGCCTTTTGACACGTCGGGCAAAACAGAGGCATTATGCCATGATCCGACAAAGCCAATATCCTGCCCTGCGAAGAGCGGCCGAGGGGTTGTTCGTCGGACAAACGACCTAACGGCCAGGGCATGATCGGGAAAGAGGCTCAGCGGCTTGCAAAAAGGTCAGAGCGCTTCCAGTCCGAGCCGGCGGAACAACTTTCGATCGGCTTCGTCCTGCGGGATTGCCCGCCGTCAGCAGCGTGTCGCCGACAAAGATCGAGTTTGCGCCGGCAAAGAAGCACAGCGCCTGCATCTCGTCGCTCATCGCCGACCGCCCCGCCGAGAGTCGCACGAAAGAGGCCGGCATCATGATACGCGCCAGCGCGACAATGCGCACGAACTCGACCGGACCTATCGGCGTCGCCTTCGCCATCGGCGTTCCCGGAATCGGGATCAGCATGTTGATCGGCACGCTCTCCGGCGCTTCCGGAAGGTTGGCGAGCGTGACCAGCATGTCGACGCGGTCCTGTTCGCTCTCACCCATGCCGAGAATTCCGCCGCAGCACACTTTCATGCCGGCATCGCGGACATGCTCCAGCGTATCGAGACGATCGGCGAATGTGCGGGTGGAGGTAACACTCGGATAGAAGCGCTCCGAGGTATCGATATTGTGATTGTAGTAATCAAGCCCGGCAGCACTCAGCCGGTCGGCCTGATCCCGGTCGAGCATGCCGAGCGTCATGCAGGTCTCGAGCCCGAGCTCCTTCACGGCTCCGACGACCTCGACAATGGCATCCATGTCGCGCGGCTTCGGATTGCGCCAGGCCGCCCCCATGCAATAACGCGTCGCGCCGCTGTCTTTTGCCTTGCGTGCCTCGGCAACGATCTTCCCGACCTCCATCAACTTGGAGGCTGCAAGAGCGGTCGCATGATGCGACGACTGGCTGCAGTAACCGCAGTCTTCCGGACAACCACCTGTCTTGATGTTCAGCAGCCGGCTCAACTGCACGCGATTTGGGTCAAAATGCTCCCGATGTACGGATTGTGAACGGAAGAGCAGATCGTTGAAGGGAAGCTGGTAAGCCGCCCATGCATCTTCACCGGTCCATCTTTGAGGCCTTTGCGGCCTTTCCTTCGCGGGGATTGTCTCCCCGTCGTTCACACCGAGCATTACACATCTCCTGACATTGCGGCGGGACAATCGCACTATCGCAAACCTGGCGCCAGTCCGCAGGGTCCTTGGAACAAAAGCGGCGGCGTGCCATTGTTGTCTAAGCCGGCGTGCTATCCCGACGTACGAGCAACGCAGCCGCCAAGGCGAGTGACTGAAACACATCGCAAAAGCATCTGCGCAACGCTGCAGAATTGGCCTTCTTCTCGCCCCGAAAGGTAGCAAGCCTACGCACAGCGTTTGCGGGTGGGAGGCGTCGGCCAGCACCTGTCCTGTCACAGCTTGTTGATCAAAACGAGGTCGAAATGTTGAGAGATCAATCCTCGGATCGGGCCAAGCGTGAAGCCAACAAGGCGTTCAAGCCTGTCAAAACGCAGAAGCCGATCAATGACTATGCGAAGGACCAGCACTCCTTCAACGAGAATCGCGAGCGGCTGAAAGCGGAGCGACTGGCCCGCGAGGCCGAGCCGAAGGACCGCTCTGAATAGGACGCGTTCCCTGCCGGGTCACGATGTTGCATCCGCGCGATGGAGGCTGGCGCTGAGCGCGTCGCGTCGAAATCGACGCCTGACCGAAAGCGCGATGAGATCGGAATGAATCGTCAACGCGCTTTAGGTTATTGTTTGAGCATGATCTTTTCGGAAAACCGCTTCGCACTTTGCGCAAACGCGGCCCTTCGGGTCCGGATCATGCTTTAGAGCATCGAAAGCACGACGATCCCGTCTTCGAGCTCCCCGGAGGCCAATCGGCTCCGCGCGATGCGCTCGAATTCCGTCCGGTATTTCTGAAGATAGCTGAAGGCCTGCTTCTGCGTCTGAAACGTGGTCGCAAGGCGGCACATCTGCCGGCCTGCGCCAAGCGCGAGAAAGAAGGTGATTGTACCACCGCTGTCCGACTTGATCCTAGGCACGATCCGCACTCTTTGGCATGTGACCGGCCCTCTCCAGATTTTCGTCGACGCAGTTGAATTCGACTATCGCGTCAGCTTTCTCTTGCGCTTCGTCAGGGTTGGTGCCGGCAGCGATGCTTGAAGAGTTGCGTCGGCCGCTTCCTTGGCTTCGCGCAGTTCGCGAAGCCGCGCCATGTTCTTGCGAACATCGACGGCCTGTCTCTCGACGTCCGCCATTGCCCGCGTTCCCTCCTCGGCAGCCAAACGCTGACGGTTGGTACGCGCAATGCTTTGGGGTGACGGTTCAGCCGACTTCTTGCCGCTCATGCTTCACCCACTCCCGCAACGGACAAAACCCGCTCAATCCCTGGGATCGAGCGGGCAGCGTGGCCGTTTCAGTACATCCGTGAAACGGCGCAGGATCTTAGGCCAGCGATAGATTCTCTGCGCTGACCTTGCCTCGCATCTTGTCGGTCTTGGCCTCGAAGTTGACCTTCTGGCCCTCGGCGAGACCTGAGAGACCAGCCCGCTCGACTGCGCTGATGTGAACGAACACATCGTTGCCGCCGTCGTCGGGCTGAATGAATCCAAAGCCCTTTTGGCCGTTGAACCACTTCACGGTACCTGTCGTCATTATTCTTCTCCAAAGCGCATACGCGCACATTCCGCGTGACACTCACGCAGAACCAGATTCAATTCGTCGATGTCTCTGGAAAAGGAGCCCGCGGGCGCATTCAACAAGGCACAGCGGCTGAACGAACAGCACCAACGTATACCTCATCGGCGCCAGTTGCAAGGCTTGGCGGGATTTAATGCCTCATGGGCTCCGGCGGAACAATTCGGACTTTACGAATTCAGGCCCGAAAGGCGCCTGAGGCAAGGTGAGTTGCGCGTTCGCAGCCGCGATTTGGTGTCGGCTAACTGTGCTGGCCCGAGAGCGTCGATGCGATGCCGCGCTATCGAGCGCACACCGTACGCCACCGGCAAGTTGCTCGCGGAAGACCCGCACCACTCTCCCTCCAGCCAATCGACTGTGTGCACCGAAAGACTGCCAAGCTCCACACGTGCCGGCTCCGCCGCGAAGGGATAGCAGATCACACCTGACAGTACGGGGTCGGATTGGAAGCGTGAACGACTTGCTTCCTCCGTTGGCGTCAAGGCAAAGTGCTGGAAAACAGGGAGGTCAGCATGTCACTGCTTGGCAAGGCCGCCGTCGCGATGTGGTGGAGCGTCCGCCACGAGCAGCGCGCGGAGTTCGGCGACTGGCATTCCCACGAACATTTTCCCGAGCGGATGAGCATTCCCGGCTTCCGGCGCGGATCGCGCTGGACCAGCACGACGGACACCGACGGCTTCTTCGTGCTGTACGAGCTGGAGCGGTACGAGGTGCTCACGTCGAAGGGATATCTCGACCGGCTCAACGCGCCGACGCCGTGGTCGACCAAGATGATGCCGCACCATCTCGGCATGGTCCGCAGCCAGTGCCGCGTCGCCGCCAGCTTTGGCGGCGGCGTCGCGACCTCGCTCGCCACCATCCGGCTTTCGCCGGAGGCCGGGCGCGAGGCGGAGTTGCAGACACATCTCTCGGAGACGCTCGGCACATTGGCGCAGATGCCGGGACTGACCGGCGCCCACCTCCTCCTGACCGACACGCCCCGGACCAGCTCGCCCACCACCGAGCAGCAGATCCGCGGCAAGGACGGCGCCGCCGACTGGATCATGCTGCTGTCGGGTTACGATGCCGACGCGATCGAGCAGGTGACCGCCGACCGACTTTCGCCGGCGGCGCTTGGCGCTCTGGGCGCGCAGGACAATCCGACGATCGGCCGCTACCGGCTCGCCTTCACGATGACGCCGCAGGATGTGGCAACGATCTGACGGATCGGTCGTCCGGCCGGCCGCGAGGTAGAGCTCGCACCAGGCGAGCTCGATTCAAGTGAGCGCGCAAACGCGCCAACCGTTGCACATGGAGGACGTGTTTCAGGTTCTCGTGTGCAGCACGAAGGCGGACAAGGCACGCCAGGTGTAAGCTCAGCTCCCCTCGCCTGCATCCTCATCGCGGCCCTCCTCGCCTGCGACATATTCGAGGATGTCTCCGGGCTGACAATCGAGCTCGCGGCAGATCGCGGCCAGGGTCGAGAAGCGCATCGCCCTCGCCTTGCCCGTTTTCAGGACCGACAGGTTCTGGATGGAAATGCCGATTGCGTCGGCGAGGTCCCCGAGGCGGCGCTTCCGCTTCGCAAGCATGACATCGAGGTTCACGACGATCGGCACAAGCATTCACCTCAGATCGTCAGCTCGTTTTCGGACTGCAGCAGGATGGCGTGCTCGATGACGAATTTCAGCGCCATCAGGAACATCCCGCCCGCGATCGTGCCGATGTCGACGTTGTAGGACGGCAGGAAGAACTTGACGTCGCCGATCTCGTGCAAGGCATAAGCCACCGCGTTGCTGGTGATCAGGTCGATGAACGGCCAGATCACCAGAATGATCCCCATCCACCACACACCCTGAAGCGTCTCGGACGCGAAGATCCGGCCGCGTGCGAATCGGTGCACCATACGGTGCAGGATGCCGATCAACACGGCGAAGAACGAGAGCTGAAGCGCAAATAGCGTCCAGAACAACAGCTGTCCCGGGCGCGACATCTCGAGCGGATTGGCGACAAGGCCTGCGCATTTCACCTGGTCGGGACCAAGGCTCGCCGCGATCGAGGCGGAGGCGGTCGTGCTCCGGAGATAGGCGAGCCACACCACCACCGGCAGTGCCGCCCAGATCGCCCAGAACGCAAGATCGAGACGCCGGAACCAGCTCTGCCGGGCCTCACGTACCGATATCTCCACCACACCCATCTCCAAGCACTCCGCAATTTCCAGGCAACCACCCTCCCCCAATATGCATGTTCCGCACAATTGACTCAACCTTAAGCGCGATATATTGATCGTTTATCATGAAATATTTCATGACAATTGGTCCAATATGGAGCCCCCATGCGTTCCACCCTCGTCCGGCACCTGCTCGCAGCGCTGTTGTCCATCTCCCCGCTTGGAAACGCTGAAGCCGCAACGGCCAGCGGTCCCGCTGGTGTCTGGCTGACACAGTCTGGCGACGCGAGGATCAAGGTGAGCCGTTGCGGCAATGCGCTATGCGGCCGGGTCGTCTGGCTGAAGGAGCCGATCGATAAGAAGACGGGCAAGGCGCAGCTCGACGACCATAACGCCGATCCTGCATTGCGCGGCCGGAAGATCGTCGGCATCTCCCTGTTCATCGACATGCAGGCTGCCGGCGAAAATAAATGGTCGGGCAGGATCTATAATGCCGACGACGGAAAGACCTATGCGAGCACCGTCAGCTTGCTGCCATCCGGCAGTCTCAACGTCCGGGGCTGCATGGGAACGTTGTGCGCGGGTGAAGACTGGACGCGGTGAGCGGCAAACCGATCCAAAACAACGTCCAAGATAAGTTCCAAGACGAACAAAAACAGCATCAAGGGCCGCCGGTTTCGGCGGCCCCCGTTTATCTGCAATGCCATGTCGGATCGGCGGCGTCCCGGTCGTCCTTGAGACATGAATGGGCCGTAGACGCCAAGGTCGGGCCCATCGATGCAAGAGGATGAAAGAACATGCCCAGCACTGTACGTCTGCACCGCGTTCTCTCGACCAGTCCGGAGAAAGTCTATCGCGCCTTCCTCGAGGCGGATGCGCTGGCGAAATGGCTTCCGCCGAACGGCTTTACCTGCACCGTCCATCACCTCGAGCCCAAGGTCGGGGGCACGTTCAAGATGTCGTTCCGAAATTTCACGACGGGCAACAGCCACGCCTTCGGCGGCGAATATCTCGAGCTCGTCGCGGGCGAACGTCTCCGCTACACCGACAAGTTCGACGACCCCAATCTGCCCGGCGAAATCCAGGTGACCGTGACGCTGAAGAAGGTCTCGGTCGGCACCGAGGTCGACATCACCCAGGCCGGCATCCCTGACGTCATCCCGCCGGAGGCCTGCTATCTCGGCTGGCAGGAATCGCTGCGAAGCCTCGCAAGGCTCGTGGAGCCGGAGATCAATCAGTAGCGGCGAAATCAGTATCGTAGGGTGGGTAAAGCGCAGCGTGCCCACCGATGCTCTCTCAACCTCGGAAAGATGGTGGGCACGTCGCTCCGCGCCTTTGCCCACCCTACGGCACTGATGACAGCTCTCCGTCGTCATTGCGAGCAGCCAAGCAATGGCGGCTGTTGCTGGGCTACGCGCCCGCCTTCGGCGTAATCCCACCGCTTGCGGTCCAGCGATCGGGATCGGGACTGTGTCCAATCAGCGCGAGGCCGTAGGCGATCGACTCGAACTGGTCGCCCGACATCAGCCGTTCGTTGCCGAACCGGTCGGCGAACAGCTTTCTGACGGCCGGAACGAAGGAAGTCCCGCCGGTCAAGAACACCTTCTCCACCTCGCGCGCGGTGATGCCCGCTTCGCTTAGCACCTTGTCGACGGTGGCAGCCAGCCGGGCGATGTCGTCGGCAATCCAGGATTCAAAATTCTTCCGTGTGATGGTCGCACCGATGTCGACGCCGCCCCCCTTGAAGCGGAAGTCCACCTCGTCCCGCGCCGACAGCGCGACCTTGGCGTCGGATACCGCGCGGTAGAGCGAAAAGCCGAGGTCGAGATCGACGATGGTGATGAAATCTTCAAGGAGCTTCGGCTTCAGCGCGCTGCGCGCAAGCTCCCGGAGCTCGCGCAGATCGCCATTGCTCTTCATCATCGCGAGCTGATGCCAGCGCGCGAGGTTGGTATAGTGGCCGGTGGGGACCGGCAGCACCTTGTCGAACGAGCGGAAGCTGGACCCCTTGCCCAGCCGCGGCGAGACGACGTGGTCGACGATGCGGTAATCGAACGTGTCGCCCGCAATCCCGATGCCGGCGTGTCCAAGCGGCTCCGCACGCAAGGCACCACCCACGCGCGAGAAACGCATCACGGAGAAATCGCTGGTGCCGCCGCCGAAATCCGCAACCAGGACGGTGGCATCGCGCTCCAGCCGTCGGGCGAAGGAGAACGCCGCGCCCACGGGCTCGTAGACATAGCGCGCGTGGCCGGCGCCGAGGCGTTCGAACGCGGCCCGATAGCGCTGCATCGCCAGCGCTTCGTCGGGATTGCCGCCGGCGAACCGCACCGGGCGGCCGACCGTGATGTTGGACGTCTCGAAGCCGAACTTTTCGCCGCCATGGCGCGCCAGCGTGCGCAGGAACGCCGCCAGAATGTCCTCGAACTTGAAGCGCTGCCGAAACACTTGCGTGGTGTTGAAGCTGGAGCTCGCCGCAAACGTCTTGAACGACTGCAGGAAGCGGTAGACGTGGCGGCCTTCGAGGAACGTCTCGATGGCCCATGGACCGCCTTCGGCCTGGGCGCCGGCGCCCGGCCGATCCTCCCAGAAGCACAGCGCCGAGACGTAGACGCTGTGGCGCTGGCCGCCGTGATCGAAGCGGATGGCCTCGACCCGGCGATCGTCCGCCGCGATCGCGACGACCGTGTTGCTGGTCCCAAAATCGATGCCGATCGAGACGGCGGGCGAGGCGCTCGACATGAACCACTCTGACAGTTGATTGGAAAAGGGGGCAGACCACTAACGGCTTTGGCTGGGCCTGCCAAGACCTTGAATGTTGCGGTGCGGTTGGATTTGGAACCCGCGCGCCGCTCTGTCCGCGCTCTTTTGCCTCCGTAATGGGGGCCTTTTGGGGCCGATCTCGCAACTCCAGCAGCCCGGCTGGCAATTTTGAGCTCGGTTCGGTCCCTTTAACGGATCATTATGCTGCAATGCGGGAGCATGCATGCTGCTATGCAATGGCATGCATGGACACTGGCATCTGGTATACGTAGATTGCCCTTCGAAATGAGACAGCATCACTGACCGTCTCGAGAAAGGGAATTCAGATGTCCAAGACCGCTTCCGTCGCGCTCGCCCCCTCCGCCTCGCTGTTCACCCGCTTCCTGGCTGCGGTCGATCGCTTCCTGATGGCGAGCGCCGAGATTTCGAATCACAACGGCGACCTGCCCCGCTTCGGCCTGTAAGCAGCGCCTCCCGCGCGGCAAGCGCGACGCGCCGGTTTCAGAACCGTCCACATACTACTTTTGATGAATGGCCCCGCAGGACGGGGCCATTTCTATTTGCGTTGTCCCGAGTCACAGCCGCAACCGATGAAGGTCCTGCGGCATTTGCGCACGGTGACCGGACCAGCGCTTGAACCTTGGCATAATGAATACAAGAATGCCTCTCCAGCGCTCGCAGAAAAATTAGAGGCGCCACGGGAGGCTTTATGACGGACATGGTGCAGGCAACGGTTCCAACCGCCGCGCGGGTTAGCGACACGTATCGCTGGGCGCAATTGGCGGTCGGTGTAGCGGCGATGGTGATGATCGCCAATTATCAATACGGCTGGACGTTCTTCGTCCCCGACATCCAGAAAAAGTTCGGCTGGGATCGCGCCTCGATCCAATGGGCCTTTACGCTCTTCGTACTGTTCGAGACATGGCTGGTGCCGGTCGAAGGATGGTTCGTCGACAAATACGGCCCGCGCATCGTCGTGCTCGTCGGCGGCGTGCTCTGCGCCATCGGTTGGGCGATCAATGCGCAAGCCACCACGCTCAACGGCTTCTATCTCGGCATGATCATCGCGGGCATCGGCGCCGGCGGCGTCTACGGCACCTGCGTCGGCAATGCGCTGAAATGGTTTCCCGACAAGCGCGGTCTTGCTGCCGGCATCACGGCGGCCGGTTTCGGCGCGGGCTCCGCGCTCACGGTTGCGCCGATTCAGGCCATGATCAAGGACAGCGGATTCCAGACCACCTTCCTGTATTTCGGGCTCGGCCAGGGCATCATCATCTGCATCCTCGCCTTCTTCCTCTACGCGCCGAAGGCCGGACAGGTGCCTCCCGTTGTGCAGAACGCTGCGTTGCAACAGACCCGCCGCAACTATCAGCCGACCGAAGTGCTGCGCCAGCCGATCTTCTGGCTGATGTACTTCATGTTCGTGATCGTCGGCGCCGGCGGCCTGATGGTGACGGCGAACCTGAAGCCGATCGCAGTCGACTGGAAGGTCGACAGCGTTCCGGTGACGCTGATGGCGGTGACGATGACCGCGGTGACGTTCGCAGCCACGATTGACCGCGTGCTCAACGGCCTGACGCGTCCGTTCTTTGGCTGGATCTCCGACATGATCGGCCGCGAGAACACGATGTTCATCGCCTTCGGCATGGAAGGGTTCGGCATCTGGATGCTCTATCTCTGGGGACACGACCCGCTCTGGTTCGTGCTGCTGTCGGGCTTCGTGTTCTTCGCCTGGGGTGAGATCTACTCGCTGTTCCCCTCGACCTGCACCGACACGTTCGGCGCCAAGTTCGCGACCACCAATGCGGGCCTGCTCTACACCGCAAAGGGTACCGCCGCGCTGCTTGTCCCGATCGCCAACTACATGCAGCAATCGTCGGGCACGTGGGACAGCGTGTTCATCATCGCGGCCGGCGCCAACATCCTGGCTTCGCTGCTGGCGATCATGGTGCTCAAGCCCTGGCGCAAGGTCGTGGTCGCGAAATCGACCGCCGCCGCCTGACGCGCGCCACCACATCTAAACCAAGCACGACGCCCGGCCTCACGGCCGGGCGTTTTCGTTTTTTCAGAACCCGTCCTGGCTACCGCTGACCTGAAGGGAACCGTGCACTTTTCTTGCGCTGCGTCACAAGATTGGGCTTGCCTTCTGGAATATGGTATACCAATGTCCCCGCCGCGCTTGCGACGATAAGCCACAATATTTGCGACACTGGGTCATCTTGCAATCCCAGGTCGCATTCAATCAGGCGCGTTGGGAGGTTATTGATGATTTCCAGCACGGACGGCGCCGTCACAGCTGCGCCTCTTCGCACCGGTTTCCGTTGGTTCCAACTCGCCATGGGCATCGTCTGCATGGCGATGATCGCCAATCTGCAATACGGCTGGACGTTGTTCGTCGATCCGATTGACGCCAAGTATCATTGGGGCCGCGCGGCGATCCAGCTCGCTTTCACCATCTTCGTCGTCACCGAGACCTGGCTGGTGCCGATCGAGGCCTGGTTCGTCGACAAATACGGTCCGCGCATCGTCGTCATGTTCGGCGGCGTCATGATCGCGCTGTCCTGGGTGCTCAACTCCTACGCTGACTCGCTCACCCTGCTCTACGCCGCCGCGGTCGTCGGCGGCATGGGCGCCGGCGCGGTGTACGGCACCTGCGTCGGCAACGCGCTGAAATGGTTCCCCGATCGCCGCGGTCTCGCCGCCGGTGCGACCGCTGCCGGCTTCGGCGCGGGCGCCGCGCTCACCATTGTGCCGATCGCGACCATGATCGTAACGAGCGGCTACCAGCACGCGTTCCTCACCTTCGGCATCGGCCAGGGCCTGATCGTGTTCGTGCTCGCCTTCTTCATCCAGCCGCCGCGGATCTCGATCCCGCCGAAGAAGAAGCAGCTCAATCTGCCGCAGACCAAGATCGACTTCACCCCGCCGCAGGTGCTGCGCACCCCTATTTTCTGGGTGATGTATCTCGTTTTCGTCATGGTCGCCTCCGGCGGCCTGATGACCGCGGCGCAGATCGGCCCGATCGCGCACGACTTCAAGATCGCCGACACGCCGGTGACGCTCGCGGGCTTCCAGATGGCGGCATTGACGTTCGCGATCTCGCTCGACCGCATCTTCGACGGTTTCGGACGTCCCTTCTTCGGCTGGGTCTCCGACACGATCGGCCGCGAGCACACCATGTTCATCGCGTTCGGCACCGCGGCGGTAATGCTGCTGACGCTGTCGGCCTATGGAAACATACCGATCGTGTTCGTGCTCGCGACCGCGGTGTACTTCGGCGTGTTCGGCGAAATCTACTCGCTGTTCCCTGCGACCTGCGGCGACACCTTCGGTTCGAAATACGCAACCACCAACAACGGCATGCTCTACACCGCGAAAGGCACGGCATCCCTGCTCGTCCCGCTCGCCAGCGTGATCTCGGCAACGTACGGCTGGAAGGCCGTGTTCGTGGTCGCGGTGGCGCTGAACGCGACGGCGGCGCTGACGGCGCTGTTCGTGATCAAGCCGCTGCGCCGCTCCTTCATCCTCGGCAAGGAAGCCGAGAGCGCCAACGCTGCGACCGGCACCGCCAAGACCGGCAACGCCAAGACCGAGACAGCGTAGCGACCACACGCCTTTCAATCGGTCGAAAGGGGCGCAGCGATGCGCCCCTTTTCCTTTTTGGCACGATGACAAACGTCAGTATTGCTGCCGCAAGAATTTTCGGATCAGCCAAATCGAATGCTTGACGATTGGCATTATGTATACCACACTTCCCCTGTCATTCACCTAGGGAGGTTGCAATGCTGGTCGGAGACATTCTGCGCAAGAAGACACCGCGCGTTGTCACGGTGCGAATGAACGAAACGGTGGGTATCGCCGCCAAGCTGATGCGCGCCAACAATATCAGCGCGCTGGTGGTCAAGGACGTGGTCCGCTCCGAAGGCAACACCGCGGTCGGCATGTTCACCGAGCGTGACGTGGTGCGCGCCGTCGCCGAGCATGGTGCCAACGCCATTAACGTCAAGGTCTCGCAGCTCGTGTCGGTGCAGCAGCTGGTGTCCTGCAGCTCCTCAGACACGATCGAGCACGTCCGGCATCTGATGAACCGCAATCACATCCGTCACCTGCCGGTCATCGACGATTACAGCCTCGTCTCCGTCATCAGCATGCGCGACATTGCTGCTGCCGTTGACGAAGCGATCAACGGCTCGCCGCAAGCAGCAGCTTAAAGCGTCACACTTCCCCTGCGACTGCCGGCCCCGGCTCGGACCTCTCCGAGCCGGACCGGATCTTTCGTCCCAAAATTCCGGACACCCGCGAGGATTTCATGAAGATCTGCATCTACGGCGCCGGCGCGATCGGCGGATATCTCGGGGTTCAGCTCGCACGCGCTGGCGCCGACGTCAGCCTGGTCGCGCGCGGCGCCCACCTTGCCGCGATGCGCGAGCGCGGGCTGACCCTGCTCGCGGGCGAGGAGAAGCACACCGTGCATCCGCGCTGCACCGACGATCCCGCCGAGCTCGGCGTGCAGGACTACATCATCATCACGCTGAAGGCGCATTCGATCACCGGCGTGATCGAGAAGATGCAGCCGCTGCTCGGGCCGCACACCCGCATCGTCACCGCCGTCAACGGCATCCCCTATTGGTATTTCTACAAGCACGGCGGCCAATACGAGAATTCGACGCTGGAGAGCATCGACCCCGGCGGACGGCAGTGGCGCGAGATCGGCGCCGAGCGCGCCATCGGCTGCATCGTCTATCCCGCCACCGAGATCGAAGCGCCCGGCGTGATCCGCCACGTCTACGGCAACAATTTCCCGCTCGGCGAGCCCTCCGGCGAAATCACCTCGGACGTGCAGCGCCTCGCCGATCTCTTCGTCGCCGCCGGGCTGAAAGCGCCGGTGCTTGATCGCATCCGCGACGAGATCTGGCTGAAACTCTGGGGCAATGTCTGCTTCAACCCGATCAGCGCACTGACCCATGCAACGCTCGACGTGATCTGCACCGATCCCTCCACGCGTGCGCTGTCGCGCGCGATCATGGTGGAGACGCAAGGCATCGCCGAGACGTTTGGCGTCAAATTCCGCGTCGACGTCGAGCGCCGCATCGAGGGCGCCCGCAAGGTCGGCGCGCACAAGACCTCGATGCTGCAGGATCTCGAGCGCGGCCGTCCGATGGAGATCGACCCGCTCGTCACCGTGGTGCAGGAGATGGGCCGCCTCACCGGCATCGCCACGCCCGCGCTCGACTCGGTGCTGGCGATGGTGACCCAGCGTGCCCGAATCGCCGGCCTCTATGACGGCGTCTCCGCGCCTGCCGATCCCCGTGCACTGGCGGTGGCGTGATGGCGGGCGAGATGAAACAATGGCTGCGCTTCCGCCATGCCGGTGCGACCGGTTTCGGCACCCTGACGCAATCAGGCATCAGCGTGCATGAGGGCGAGATGTTCGGCCGCCATGCAGCCACGGGCAAGACTCTGGCGCTGTCGGAGGTCGAGCTGCTCGCGCCTTGCACACCCAGCAAGATCGTCGCGCTCTGGAATAATTTCCACGCGCTCGCCGCCAAGCTGAACCAGCCCGAGCCGCCGGAGCCGCTCTATCTGTTGAAGGCGACCACCACCATCACGACGCCGGGCGCCGTGATCCGCCGTCCCTCTTATTACGACGGCAAGACCACCTATGAGGGCGAGCTTGGCATCGTCATCGGCAGGACCTGCGCCCGTGTCTCGCCGGCCGAGGCGGACAGTTTCATCTTCGGCTACACCTGCGTCAACGACATCACCGCCAACGACATCCTGACCAGCGATCCCACTTTCCCGCAATGGGCCCGTGCCAAGGGCATCGATGATTACGGCCCGTTCGGCCCCGTCATCGCAACCGGCCTCGATCCGGCCAAGCTCACCGTGCGCACCATCCTCAACGGGGCGGAGCGGCAGAATTATCCGATCTCGGACATGATCTTCACCGCGCAGGAGCTGGTCAGCAAAATCTCCCACGACATGACCCTGCTTCCCGGCGACCTCATCGCCGTCGGCACCTCGGTCGGCGTCGGGGTGATGAAGGAGCCGGTGAATACAGTGACCGTCGCGATCGACGGCATCGGCGAGCTCACCAACGAGTTTCGGCTGTAACTCGCTGCGTCATTCCTAGGCCGCAAATCCATCGTGGGCCCGGAATGAAGGCTCGCCGGCCATTTGCGCCGCAGCCCGACAAAAATTGATCCTGCGCAAATCGGCGGTCGCGGCTGCCGCTATCCTTCCCGGCAACAGATCGATTTCTGATGCAAGGGAGGATGTCATGTCGAATGCCAGTAATGCACTTCTCTGGGCGGCTCTGTACTTCGCTCTCTCGTTCGCTGCGATCTTCGTGGTCTGGTTCGCCGACAAGATGCGCACGAACTTCCTCGGGAAATGATAGCCCGAGGCTCGCCGGCTCGCGCCGACGCCTGCTGCTAGCCTCCCCGAAAGGGGCCCACGCAGTGCCGTAGCCCGGATGGAGCGAAGCCTAATCCGGGACGGGCGTTTCTGCGCGCGCAGACCGCGGATTGCGCTTTGCTCCATCCGGGCTTACAGGCCTTGCCCCGCTCCCCGGGAAAACCTGGCACCCTGCTCTCCGCCAATCGACTGACGCAACCAGCAGTGGATCGCGCGACCGGAAACATCTGGCAACCCCGCCCGCCCCTTGATCTCGGTTCCGCTCTCCAATAGCAACTATGGCGAGAATGTGTCCCGGGTGGGGAAGTCACGATGTGGCTGTTTTTCGTGGTTGCCTGGTTTGTCCTGCTAGCCGCCATCGCGATCCTCGCCCAGCAGGCGTTTGGTTATGACGTCGCGCACTTGCCCGCCCTGTTTGCGGACCTGCCTATGCCGCAGCGTCTCGCAACCGGCGCGATCGTGACGCTCGGGCTGGCGCTGATCGGCGCCCCCGCCTGGCGGCTCTCGCGTCAGGACCGGCGCCTCAATACCCTGCGCGACCGCCTCAAGAAGACCCGCGAGGATGTCGTCGTCGCCCACGCCCTGCAAAACCACCTCGACGCCACCGTCCAGCACCTGATCGAAAGCGATCCCCGCGAGGCCGTCTCCGCCCTCCATGACAAGCTCGGCGAGACTGAGCAGCGCGCCCTGCTCCAGCAGGGCCGCAACGAATCCACCGACATGCACGACCAGCTCGCCGAGATCCGCCGGCGCCAGCAGGGGGTGCGAGAGATGGTGGGAAAGGTCGCCGATCAGCGGCGCGCGGTCGAGCCTGTTTTCACCGAGATCCGCGACCGCCAGAACCAGCTCGAACGCTCCCTGCTCGACCTCGAGACCGACGACCGCAAGAACAACCTCGCCGACCGCCTGAAAGATGTTGCGCGCGACGTATCGGCGCTGCTGTCACGGGTGAACGCGGTCCAGGACACTTTCGTGACCCTCAGCCAGTACAAGGAAGATCTGGCGAAATCCCATGCCGAGCTGGTCCCGCTGCGCTCGTCGGACGCCGGCATCAATGCCCTGATCGGCGAGCTCGGCCTCAGCCATGACCGCCTGGCCAAGAGCATCGACGAACTCGAGACCGGCGGCGAGGCGCCGCTCGACACTCGCGTCGAGACGCTCTCGAAGAACAAGATCGAGATCGCGCAGCGCCTCGCCCGCATCGACGACAGCTTCAACATCCTGAAAGCGATCCGGCTCGATTTCGAGGAGCTCGGCCAGCGCCAGGCCCTGCTCGAACGCTCGCTCGCCGACGTCGAAACCGACCCCGACGGCAAGACCCTCGTCGACCGCCAGAACGCGCTGAACGATTTCGTCCTCCAGTCGCGCCAGCGCCTCGGCGTGTTGCAGGAGACGCTGGCGACGCTGAACGCGTTCAAGACGGAGCTGTCGAAGTCGCAGGCCGACCTCGTTCCGCTGAAGGCGCCGGTGTTCGGCATCGAGGCCCTGATCGCGGAGGTCGGCACCACCCGCGATCTTCTTGCGAAAACCGTCGGCGAGATCGAGGCGAACGGCGACGTCACCCTCGCCTCACGCGTCGATGCCCTCGCCAGGAGCAAGCGCGAGGTCGAAGACCGCCTCGCCCGCATCTTTGACAATTTCAACGCGCTCGATGCCTTGCGCAAGGACATCGGCGGCATCTTCTCGACGATCCGGAACAGCTTGAACAGGATCGGGTGAGAGACGCGTAGCAGCAGCGTAGGATGGGTAGAGCGCAGCGAAACCCATCATCGCTCCCCGCGCAGATGGCCGATGGGTTTCGCTGCGCTCTACCCATCCTACCGACCAGGCCGCGCAGCCCGAAACATCCAGACACATCACATCCCTGTACACCCGATCAATGCCGCCAACATGTCCCGCGGGTGCCGCAACTTGGACGCATTCGGCCGCCTTCTATGAGGCGTGTCTGGGGGCACGGCCGTGCCGTGTTTGGACCAAACCTTCTAGGGGTATGACTGTGAAGAAAATTGTAATTGCTCTGGGTGCGACGCTTGCTCTGGTGACGGCTGCGAACGCTGCGGATCTGCCGCGTCGCCAGCCCGTTCCCGTCTATCCTGCGGAGCAGGCGCCGATCGGCAAGATGCCGATTGGCAAGAGCCCGATTGGAAAGGCCCCGATCGGCAAGGCGCCCGGCCCGGTCGCTGCGCGCTACTGACGCGCAACGGAAATACGCGCAAGAAATCTGCGTAAGCGGCCGGTAGTCGAGGGGCACAACGTGACGAACACATCTGATCGATCGGGATCCTGCATCCTCGCGGGATTCGCTCTCGCGGCGATGCTCGCCTGCACCACCCCCTCGGCCTCGGCCCACGAAGCGAACAAGCGCGTTGCCGACGCCAATGCGCTTGCTACGACCGACTCCGCATCACGACCGGCGCCGCAATCGACGCGGCGCCCCGTCGCGCGCGCAGAGAAAGGTCCCTACTACGTCGACTTCCGCGCGCGGACGGCGGCGAGCTGGGGCCATGCGTTCGTCTGGTATGGCAAGACCAGCGAGCGCGCCGTCGAAGTCGCGGGCCTCACGCCCGCCGGCGACACCTGGGCTTATGTGCTCGGTCACCTCACCTGGGTGCCAGCCGAAACCGGCGCGAGCTACGGCGATCTCGATCCGGACTATCTGACCGCGAACTACCGCGTCTATCTGAGCGAAGCCGACGCCAAGCGCGTCTTCGCCTATATCAAGAAATTGCAGGCGAGCTCGCCGGTCTGGAACGCTGAGACCACCAACTGCACCGGCTTCATCGGCGACATCGCCGAGTTCATGGGCCTGCAGGTCCCCTACCGCTGGCAGCGCCCGGAAAAATTCGTCAACAGCCTCAAGGAAATGAACGGCGGCCGCCAGATGGTGCGGCTGTCGGCGGAGTAGCCGTTATTCGCCTTTGACATGATTGGCGAGCATTCCTCGACAGTGCTATTGTAGGTGGTGAGCAGGCGCTTCGGGAAAGCGTCTGGCGTAGCGTAATCAAAACTCAATCGAGGCAAGACCGAGGACTATAAGCAACGCGCCCAGGTGCCGCTCATCCGTTCCACAACCTTCACGGAGGTCGAGATGGCTAACAATCAGACGGGCTCAAGTGCTGACCGGTTGAAGCATCCATTTCTCGAAAAGCTCGGCGCGATACCGGCCGCAGCCGAGGGCCTCTTCGCATACAGCGCGAAGATCGTATGCGGCAAGCAATCCGAGGCAAGCTGCTGTTGTGTCGCCGGCGCCCGGCCGGGCGTGTATGCGACCGAGGTCAACATTCAAAATCTCAACCTGGTGACGGCACCGGTTCTGAAGTTCGTCGTGCCCTTGATCAACTCGGGCGCTGTTGTTGCGCGTGAACCCGACGTCGCCGATCCGACCACGTTCGCTGCACGTCAGGTAGAGGTCATCAAGCTTCCTCCGTTGGGGGCGACGATGGATGATTGCTGCCGTATCGCAGAGATGCTGCTGGGCGCGACCCCGAGCGGAGACACCGCGCTCACCATCGCTATCTTGACGATTGTCAGCCAATTCGAACTGTCTGTCTCCGTCGTCTACACCGCGAACCCTCTGAGCGGAGACGGCATCAGCATCGACGTCGAGTATATTCCATCGCGACTCCTGCGGCTTCGTGGCCAAGGTTGACGCGGGATCCAGTTGGCGCTCGGCCTTCCGGGCACCCTTGGAGCAGCACCTTTGCTACCTCTCCGCCGTCGCCCCTTTTCGTCAGGACGACGGCAGGAGAATACGCCAAGCGCCCCGCACCAAAATTATCCGCCCCACGGAATCCCCTCACGCCTCGCATGATCGCCCCGCCCCCACCGCACGGCGGCGCAATAGACATTTCCCGACCCCGGCGGCATCCTGCCGCCATCAACCGATAACAGAGCGCCACGCGAGGCGGGGGAAACAGATCATGCTGCAGACACGGTTCACAAAGCTCGTCGGCGTCGAGCACCCGATCGTCCAGGGCGGCATGCAATGGGTCGGACGCGCCGAGCTGGTCGCCGCGGTCGCGAACGCCGGCGCGCTCGGCTTCATCACGGCGCTGACCCAGCCGACCCCGGAAGACCTGACCAAGGAGATCGCGCGCTGCCGCGACCTCACCGACAAGCCCTTTGGCGTCAACCTCACCATCCTGCCCGCGATCAAGCCGCCGCCCTACGCCGAATACCGCGCCGCCATCATCGAGGCCGGCATCACCGTGGTCGAGACCGCCGGCAACAAGCCGCAGGAGCATGTCGACGAGTTCAGGAGGCATGGCGTCAAGATCGTGCACAAATGCACCAGCGTCCGCCACGCGCTCTCGGCCGAGCGCATGGGCGTCGACGCCATCTCGATCGACGGGTTCGAATGCGCCGGCCACCCCGGCGAGGACGACACCCCCGGCCTGATCCTGATCCCGGCCGCCGCCAACAAGATCAAGATCCCGATGATCGCCTCGGGCGGCTTTGCCGATGCCCGCGGCCTCGTCGCCGCCCTGGCGCTCGGCGCCGAGGGCATCAACATGGGCACCCGCTTCATGGCTACCAAGGAAAGCCCGATCCACCAGCTCATCAAGGAGAAGATCGTCGCCAATGACGAGCGCGAGACCGAGCTGATCTTCCGCACCATGCGCAACACCTCGCGCGTTGCCAAAAACGACATCTCGACCAAGGTCGTCGCCATGGAGAAGGAAGGTGCGAAGTTCGAGGACATCCGCGAGCTGGTTGCGGGCGCCCGTGGTAAGATGGTCTATGCGACCGGCAATTCGGACGAAGGCATCTGGTCGGCGGGCCAGGTGCAGGGCCTGATCCAGGACATCCCGAGCTGCGCCGAGCTGATCTCCCGCATCGTGCGCGAGGCCGAAGCCATCATTCGCAGCCGGCTCGAAGGCATGATCGCTCATCCGAGCGCACAAGCCGCTGAATAATCACTGCAAGAAGCGAGAGTAATTCATGAAGGCTTATGTCTACGGCCCTGACGGCGCTCAGATTTCCGACGTCGCTCAACCAAAGCCTAAGGGCACGCAGGTGCTGGTCCGCGTCCGCGCCTGCGGGCTGAACCGCGCCGACACCGGCATGCGCAAGGGCCACGCCCACGGCGCCGCCGGCGGTGCCGGCACCGTGCTCGGCATGGAATGGGCCGGCGAGGTCGCCGAGCTCGGACCGGATGCCAAGGGCGTGAAGGTCGGCGACCGCATCATGGGCTCGGGCGGCGCGGCGTTCGCCGAATACACCCTGGCCGATCACGGCCGGCTGTTCCGCGCGCCCTCGAACATGAACTTCGAGGAAGCCGCCACCCTGCCCGTCGCGCTCGCGACCATGCACAACGCGGTCGTCACCGTTGGCGGCGTTCAGCCCGGGCAAGCCGTGCTGATCCAGGGGGCGAGCTCCGGCGTCGGCCTGATGGCGATGCAGATCGCGCGGCTCAAGGGTGCCAAGCTCGTGATCGGCTCGTCGACCGATCCCTATCGCCGCGGCCGGCTCAGGGAGTATGGCGCCGACCTCGCCGTCGACTCCTCCGACCCCAAATGGGTGGACGAGGTGCTGAAGGCGACGAACGGCGAAGGCGTCGACCTCATCGTCGACCAGGTCTCGGGCAAGGTCGCGAGCCAGAACCTCGCCGCCACCAAGGTCAAGGGCCGCATCGTCAATGTCGGCCGGCTCGGCGGCACCCATGCCGACTTCAACTTCGACCTGCATGCCGCGCGCCGGATCGACTATGTCGGCGTCACCTTCCGCACCCGCACCATCGAGGAGGTCCGCGAGATCTTCGACGAGGTCCGCAAGGACATCTGGGGCGCGGTCGAGTCACGCAAGCTGCAGCTGCCGATCGACAAGGTCTATGCCTTCGCCGACATCGACAAGGCGTTCGAGCACATGGAGGCGAACAAGCATCTGGGGAAGATCGTCGTGACGCTGTGATCCCTGGCCGGGCGACGAGCGCGCGGTCTCGTAGGGTGGGCAAAGCGAAGCGTGCCCACCACAGCGGTTGATCAGGAGACACTCGTTGGTGGGCACGGCGCTACGCGCCTTTGCCCACCCTACGAGACTGAGCCGGTGGCATAAGCGAGCATTCAATTCGGAAGCATTCGCAATAGTTTCGCTCCTGCAACTCACTCGCGACTATAGCTGTGGATCGTCGCTTGATGTTCAGCCCTAGGCTGCTAAATCCCGGGCCATGAGCGCACAGCACAACAAGACCTCGGTCGCCGCAATCTCGATCTTCGCCAGCGGCGGCATGGCAGCGGCCAAGTTTGCGGTCGGGATCGCGATCGGCTCGCTGGCGCTGATTTCCGAGGCCCTGCATTCCTCGATCGACCTGGTCGCGACCATCATCACCTGGGCGGTGGTGCGGGTGTCCGACAAGCCGGCCGACGAAGAGCACCATTACGGCCACGGCAAGCTGGAGAGCATCTCCGCGCTCGGTGTCACCGCCCTGCTCTACGTGCTGGCCGGGGGCATCCTGGTCGAATCCTACAGCCGCCTGCGCGAGGGAACTCCGCCGCCGACCATCTCGGCCGTACCGTTCGTGGTGCTGGTGATCGACATCGTCGTGAACTTGTGGCGTGCCCGCGCCCTGCACCGCGCCGCACGGGAAACGCGCAGCCAGGCGCTCGCGGCGGACGCGCTGCATTTCGCCTCCGACGTACTCGGCTCGTTCGCCGTGATCATCGGCCTGATCCTGGCCGCCCTCGGCTTCTGGTGGGGCGACGCCGCGGCGGCCGCCGCCGTCGCCGTGATGATCGCCCTGCTCGGCCTGCGCATGGCCGGCTCGACCGTGCAGACGCTGGTCGATCGCGCCCCCGAGGGCGCGCAGGAGAAGGCCACGGCCGCGATCCTTGGCGTGCCCGGCGTGATCGACGTCGAGCGGCTGCGGCTGCGCATGGTGGGCGCGACCACGTTCATCGACACCATCGCGAAGGTGCCGCGAACCTATCCGATCGACCGCGTCGAGGAGATCAAGCGCAAGGCGCAGGCGGCGGTCGACAAGGCATTCGGCGACGCCGACCTTACCTTCACCGCCGTCCCCGTCGCGCGCGACAACGAGACCGTGCGCGACCGGATCATGGTCATCGCACACAATTCCGGCCTCGCCATCCACCACGTCACGGTGCACGACCTAGGCGCCAAGCTGATCGTCGGCATCGACCTCGAGGTCGACGCCGGGATGCAGCTCGACGCCGCCCATGACATCGCCAACACGCTGGAGCGCAGCATCCAGGAGGAGTTCGGCGCCGACGTCGAGGTGGACGTCCATATCGAACCATTGGAACCGGAACTGCCGTTCGGGGTCGATGCCGTGCCGGAACGGGTGCGGGCCATCGCCTCCGCCCTGACGGAATATGCCGCCGGCGGCGAGATCTACGACATCCACAATGTGCGTGTCCGCAACACCGACGCCGGCGAGATCGTCAATTTCCACTGCCGTGCCACGCCCTCGATGAGCGTGATCAAGGTGCACGAGCATGTCGACGCGATCGAGCGCGCGCTGCGCCGCGCGTTCCCGGGCGTGAAGCGCGTGATCAGCCACGCCGAGCCACCGCGGGCGTGACGCGAAATGTGCGGGGAGTCACACGTTCTCGTTTCGGACTCGCCACGCACGTAAGTTTGCGGACGCAAAATGCGCAAACTGCGCGTTGGATAAGAATAAATTCGCGTTAACGATTCGTTGACTCTCGACAGCCTGCGAAAACTGGATTCAAATCGGTCATGATTCGGAAGCGACGTGGGGCTGCTTCCGAACTCAAGTTGCAAGCAGGTTTTCCAGGGGGCAGAAGGCATGTCGCGTGCAGACGCCGCGAACGTGCGCGTCCAATCCGATTCAATCAAGGGATTGGCGCAATCGATCGCGAAACCTGCCTATCATCGGCTCCTGATCGCGGAGCCGGCGCTGCGCCGCGCCGTGCCGACGCTGATCATCGCCTTCCTGGTCACGATCTGTCTCGGCGCGTTCGTGCAGGTCGTCGATCAGACGCGCCAGAAGCGGCAGGTGCTCCGCCACGACATCTCGGCGCTGGCCGACCTGCTCGCTGAGCGGATCGATCGCCTGACCTCGTCGCGGCAGGAGCGGCTCAAGAACATCGAGAACCTGCCGACGCTGCTGCCCGATCTCATCCCGTCCTGGGGCACGGCCTCCGGCCGCCACGTCGTCGTCACCTCGGCCGGCGTCGATCGCCGCATCCTCGCCCGCATTCCGATCGACCGCGACCCCTCAGGCAACGACCGCCTGCTCGATGCGATCACCACGGCGCAACTGGTCGCGGCGCCGCCGCGCGACAACAACGTCTCCGACATGACGCTGCCGAACGGCAACGCCGCGATGGCGACCTCGCGGCAGATCAAGTCGCTGCCGGGCCTCGTCACCGTGATCCAGGAGCGCAACGAGCCGATCTGGGGCTCGGACGCCGCGCTCTCGGTGACGCTGTCGGCGACCACCGGCTTCGTCGTCCTGATCCTCGGCTTCGCCTTCCACTGGCAGTCGACGCGCGCCCGCGAGGGCGACCTCATCAACGACGCCGTGCGCGGCCGCATCGACACCGCGCTCAACCGCGGCCGCTGCGGCCTGTGGGACTGGGATCTGTCGCGCGGCCGGATCTTCTGGTCGCAGTCGATGTTTTCGATGCTCGGCCTCGACGGTCGCAACGAGCTCCTCACCTTCGGCGAGGTCAACGCGCTGGTGAAGTCCGACGACATCGACCTGTTCGAGATCGCCGACCAGCTCATCTCCGGGAAGATCGACCATATCGACCAGACCTTCCGCATGCAGCACGTCGACGGTCACTGGATCTGGCTCCGCGTCCGCTGCGAGAAGACGCACGGGGCGACCGATTCCAGCGTGCACCTGATCGGGATCGCCGTCGACATCACCGAGCAGAAGAGCCTCGCTGAACGCACCGTCGAAGCCGACCTCCGCCTGCGCGACGCCATCGAGACCATTCCGGAGGCCTTCGTGCTGTGGGACGCGAGCGACCGCCTCGTGCTCTGCAACTCGCACTTCCAGCGCCTGCACAAGCTGCCCGACAGCGCCGTCATCCCCGGCACCTCCTACGAGACCGTGCTCGAAGTCGGCCGCATGCCGGAGGTGCGCACCCGCCACAACGAGACGGCCAGCCAGGGTCCGGGCGCACGCACCTTCGAGGCGCAGCTCGACGACGGCAGCTGGCTGCACATCAGCGAGCGCCGCACCAAGGACGGCGGCTACGTCTCGGTCGGCACCGACATCACCCGCATCAAGGAGCACGAGCAGAAGCTGGTCGACAACGATCTGCGCCTGCGCGCCACCGTCATCGACCTGAAGCGCTCCCAGGCCGCGCTGGAGCGCCAGACCAACGAGCTCGCCGACCTCGCCGAGAAGTATCAGCGCGAGAAGACCCGCGCCGAGGAAGCCAACCAGACCAAGTCGAAATTCCTCGCCAATATGAGCCACGAGCTGCGCACGCCGCTCAACGCCATCATCGGCTTCTCCGAGATCATGGGCTCGGGCATGTTCGGCGAGCTCGGCTCGGAGAAGTACCAGGAATACTGCCAGGACATCCTGACCAGCGGCCATTACCTGCTCGAAGTCATCAACGACATCCTCGACATGTCCAAGATCGAAGCCGGCCGCATGAAGCTCGACATGGAAGAGCTCGACCTCGGACAGACGCTCGCGGAGTCCCTCCGTGTCGTCTCCGGCCGCGCGCAGGACAAGCATCTGACGCTCGACGCCGGGATCGAGAAATCGATCTCGGTCGTTGCCGACCGCCGCGCGACCAAGCAGATCATCGTCAACCTGCTCTCCAATGCGGTGAAGTTCACGCCCGACGGCGGACGCATCGTGGTGCGCAGCCGGCAGCTCGACGACAAGATCGTGCTGTTGATCGCCGACACCGGCATCGGGATCGCGCCGCATTCGCTGGCACGGCTCGGCCGCCCCTTCGAGCAGGTCGAAAGCCAGCTCACCAAGACCTATCACGGCTCCGGACTTGGACTTGCGATCGCGCGCTCGCTGGCGCAGCTCCACGGCGGCTCGATGCGGCTCCGCTCGAAGATCGACGTGGGCACCGTCGTCCGCGTGACCCTGCCGCGCGATGCGATCAAGGCGGCGTCCGGGATGTCGGCTGCGGCCTAGAGCATGGCGGGAAGCTCGCCTGCGGCCATCCTTCGAGACGCCCGCCTCCGGCGGGCCCTCAGGATGAGGGCGGAGTACGCGGCAGCTGTTTCAACGAACGCCGATACAACGGAGCCTCATCCTGAGGAGCCCGCGAAGCGGGCATCTCGAAGGACGAGGCGCTTGCTCGGGCCCTCCCGCTCTGGCCCCTACAGCTGCAGCGACGGCGCGACTTCGCGCGCGACGTTGACCAGCGCCGCGATCAGCGGCGTCATCGGATCGCGCTGCGGGATCACCATGCCGATGCTGTAATTGACATCAGGATCGGTGATCGGGATCGAGCGCACCGTATCGGACAGGCCGAGCGTCTCGGCAAGCTTGGCCGGCATCACGCTCGCCCAGCGCCCCGTCTTCACATGCGTGAACAGCACGAGCAGCGAGTTCGAGGTCAGGGTCGGCGTCGCCTCCGCGCCGACCGAGCGGAGCGCGCGATCGATGATGCGGCGGTTCTGCATGTCGGGCGTCAGCAGGCACAGCGGCACCTGGCCGACCTCCTTCCACGTCACCGTCTCGCGATCGCCGAACATTCCGTCCGGCGCGGTCAGCAGACGATAGCTCTCGTTGTAGAGCGGAATGGTGCGCACCTTGCCGATCGGCTCGTTCTCGATATAGGTCAGCCCCGCATCGACCTCGAGATTTTCGAGCAGCCCCAGCACCTCGGATGAGGTGGTGGACTGGATGCGGAAGCGCACCTCGGGATGCTTGGCGCGGAACGGCGTCGTCAGCTGGGCGACCATGCCGAGCACGGTCGGGATCGCCGCGATGCGGATTTCGCCGGAGAGCTGATGCTTCAGCCCGTTGATCTCGTCACGCATGGCGCGGGCATCGCCCACGATCCGCCGCGCCCAATCCAGCGCCCGCTCGCCCTCGGGGGTAAAACCCTGGAAGCGGGAGCCGCGCTGCACCAGCATCACGCCAAGGATCTCCTCGAGCTGCTTGAGCCCGGTCGACATCGTCGGTTGCGTCACGCCGCAGACTTCTGCAGCGCGTCCGAAATGCCGCTCCTTCGCCAGCGCCAGCAGCAGTTCAAGCTTGTCGATCAACCGGTCGTCCCCTCGGATGCCATCGTGGCATGCAAGCTAGCACGGCGGGTCATTACCAACACGGAAAAACCGGCAAGCGGAACGCGATTAATTGCATTTCCGTATCGTCCGATTGCACTTCCAAATCGATCGGAATTCGCAATCGCAGCATGAGACAGCTTTATTGATCTTCGAACGATTCCAAATAGTTTGCGATCAAGGGACGCTCAATCTGAGAACAAAGAATGACAGCGGTTTACGAGCCTTGGGACGAGACGCGCGGCGCCGAGATCATCGCCGAACATGCGAAGCAAGAGGGCGCGACGCTGGTCATCCTGCACGCCCTTCAGGAGGCGTTCGGCTATGTGCCGGAGGCGGCGATTCCCATGGTGGCGCAGGCGTTGAATCTGTCGCGCGCCGAGGTGCATGGCGTGTTCACATTCTACCATGATTTCAGGCACAAACCCGCCGGCCGCCATGTGCTGAAGCTTTGTCGCGCGGAAGCCTGTCAGGCTGCGGGGGGCGATGCTCTCGCCGCGCGCGCCGAAGCGAAGCTTGGCGTGCCCCTCGGCAAGACCACCGCCGATGATCGCGTCACGCTGGAGCCGATCTACTGCCTCGGGCTGTGCGCGACCGCACCGTCCGCCATGCTCGACGGCCGCCTCATTGGCCGGCTCGATGAGAAGCGCCTCGATGCACTGGTCGCGGAGGCACAGCGATGAGCATGCGTCTATTCGTCTCCCGCGACGCGGGTGCGATTGCGGTTGGCGCCGACGAGGTTGCGCTGGCGCTGGAGCAGGATGCGGCCAAGCGCGGCGTTGCAGTCGAGATCGTCAGGACTGGCTCGCGCGGCATGTACTGGCTGGAGCCGCTGGTCGAGGTCGCGACGCCGCAGGGCCGGATCGCGTTCGGCCCGGTCACCGAGGCCGATGTGCCCTCCCTGCTCGATGCCCTCGCCAGCAACACGCCGCATCTGCTGCGGCTGGGCGCAACCGAGGAGATCCCCTGGCTGAAGCGCCAGACCCGCCTCACCTTCGCCCGCTGCGGCGTGATCGATCCGCGCTCGCTCGACGACTACCGCGCCCATGACGGCTATAAGGGCCTCGAGCGCGCGCTGTCGCTCGGCTCGGATGCGATCCTCGCCGAGGTCACCGCATCCGGCCTGCGTGGCCGCGGCGGTGCGGGCTTCCCGACCGGCATCAAGTGGAAGACCGTCGCGCAAGCGAAGGCCGACCGCAAATTCATCGTCTGCAACGCCGACGAAGGCGACAGCGGCACCTTCGCCGACCGCATGATCATGGAAGGCGACCCCTTCCTGGTGATCGAGGGCATGACGACCGCCGGCATCACCGTCGGCGCGACCAAGGGCTACATCTACATCCGCAGCGAATACCCGCACGCAGTCGAAGCGATGAACGCGGCCATCAAGGCAGCAAAGCGCGGCGGCTATCTCGGCGACAAGATCGGCGGCTCCACCTACAGCTTCGATCTCGAAGTGCGGGTCGGCGCCGGCGCTTACGTTTGCGGCGAAGAGACCTCGCTGCTGGAAAGTCTCGAAGGCCGCCGCGGCCTGGTGCGCGCCAAGCCGCCGCTGCCCGCGCATCACGGCCTGTTCGGCAAGCCGACCGTCATCAACAACGTGCTGTCGTTCGCCGCGATCCCCTTCATTCTCGCCGAGGGCGCCAAGGCCTATGCCGATTTCGGCATGGGCCGCTCGCGCGGCACGATGCCGATCCAGCTCGCCGGCAACATCCGCCATGGCGGGCTGTTCGAGACCGCGTTCGGCGTGACGCTTGGCGAGCTCGTCGACGACATCGGCGGTGGCACGTTCACGGGCCGCCCGGTCCGCGCGGTGCAAGTCGGCGGCCCGCTCGGCGCCTATTTCCCGCGCGCGCTGTTCGACACCCCGTTCGACTACGAAGCCTTCGCCGCACGCGACGGCCTGATCGGCCATGGCGGCATCGTCGTGTTCGACGACAGCGTCGACATGCGCAGGCAGGCGCGCTTCGCCATGGAATTCTGCGCCATCGAATCCTGCGGCAAGTGCACGCCCTGCCGGATCGGCTCGACCCGTGGCGTCGAGACCATCGAAAAGATCATCCGCGGCGAGCGCGTGAGCGAAAATCTCGCGCTCGTCGAAGACCTCTGCAACACCATGAAATTCGGCTCGCTCTGCGCACTCGGGGGCTTCACGCCCTACCCCGTGCTCAGTGCATTGAAGCATTTCCGGGAAGATTTCATCCCGGCCCCGACCACGCTTCAGGCCGCGGAATAGGAGAACGACGATGTCTCTGATCGAAGAAATCGACTACGGCACACCGCGCTCCAAATCGACGACGATGGTGACGCTGACCATCGACGGGAACCAGGTCACGGTGCCCGAGGGCACCTCGATCATGCGGGCCGCGATGGACGCGGGCCACCAGATCCCAAAGCTCTGCGCGACCGACATGGTCGACGCGTTCGGCTCCTGCCGTCTCTGCGTCGTCGAGATCGAGGGCCGCGCCGGCACGCCGGCCTCCTGCACCACGCCCGTGATGAACGGCCTCGTCGTGCACACCCAGAGCGAACGGCTGAAGAAGCTGCGCAAGGGCGTGATGGAGCTCTACATCTCCGACCATCCGCTTGACTGTCTCACCTGCGGCGCCAACGGCGATTGCGAATTGCAGGACATGGCCGGCGCCGTGGGCCTCCGCGACGTGCGCTACGGCTACGAGGGCGAGAACCACGTCTTCGCAAAATCCCATGGCGAGATCAACGCCGCCTGGATGCCGAAGGACGAGTCCAATCCTTACTTCACCTACGATCCCTCCAAGTGCATCGTCTGCTCGCGCTGCGTCCGCGCCTGCGAGGAAGTGCAAGGCACCTTCGCACTGACCATCTCTGGCCGCGGCTTCGACAGCCGCGTTTCGCCCGGCATGAGCGAGAGCTTCCTCGGCTCCGAATGCGTCTCCTGCGGCGCCTGCGTGCAGGCTTGCCCGACCGCGACGCTGACGGAAAAGTCGGTGATCGAGATCGGCCAGCCCGAGCACTCCGTCGTCACCACCTGCGCTTATTGCGGCGTCGGCTGCGCCTTCAAGGCCGAGATGCGCGGCGAGGAAGTCGTGCGCATGGTGCCGTACAAGGACGGCAAGGCCAATCGCGGCCATTCCTGCGTCAAGGGCCGCTTCGCCTGGGGCTACACCAACCACAAGGAGCGTATCCTCAACCCGATGATCCGCGAGCGGATCGAGGATCCCTGGCGCGAAGTGTCCTGGGATGAGGCGTTCTCGTTTGCCGCTGCCAAGATGCGCGGCATCCAGAAGAAATACGGCCGTGACGCCATCGGCGGCATCACCTCGTCCCGCTGCACCAACGAAGAAACCTATCTGGTGCAGAAGCTGATCCGCGGCGGCTTCGGCAACAACAATGTCGACACCTGCGCCCGCGTCTGCCACTCGCCGACCGGCTATGGCCTGTCGCAGACCTTCGGCACGTCGGCCGGCACGCAGGACTTCGACTCGGTCGAGGACACCGACGTCGCGGTCATCATTGGTGCAAATCCCGCCTCCGCTCACCCGGTGTTCGCGTCGCGCCTGAAGAAGCGGCTGCGCCAGGGCGCAAAGCTGATCGTAATCGATCCGCGCCGGACCGAAATGGTGGAATCACCGCACGTGAAGGCGCTGCACCTGCCGCTGATGCCCGGCACCAACGTTGCGGTCGTGACCGCGCTGGCGCATGTCATCGTCACGGAGGGCCTCGCCAACGAAGCCTTCGTGCGCGAGCGCTGCGACTGGGCCGAGTTCGAGGAATGGGCCGCCTTCGTCGCCCAGCCGAAACACAGCCCGGAAGCCACCGCGATCCTCACCGGCGTCGATCCGCAGGTGTTGCGTGAAGCCGCGCGCATCTACGCCACTGGCGGCAATGGCGCGATCTATTACGGCCTCGGCGTCACCGAGCACAGCCAGGGCTCGACCACCGTGATCGCGATCGCCAACCTCGCGATGGCGACCGGCAATATCGGCCGCCCCGGCGTCGGCGTGAACCCGCTGCGCGGCCAGAACAACGTGCAGGGCTCTTGCGACATGGGCTCGTTCCCGCACGAGCTGCCCGGCTATCGCCACATCTCGGGCGACGCCGTGCGCGACCAGTTCGAAGCACTCTGGAACGTCAAGCTCAACCCGGAGCCGGGCCTGCGCATTCCCAACATGTTCGATGCCGCAATCGAAGGCACGTTCATGGGCATCTACGTGCAGGGCGAGGACATCCTCCAGTCCGATCCCAACACCAAGCACGTGGTGGCGGCGCTGTCGTCGATGGAATGCGTCATCGTTCACGACCTCTTCCTGAACGAGACCGCAAACTACGCCCATGTCTTCCTGCCCGGCTCGAGCTTCCTCGAGAAGGACGGCACCTTCACCAATGCCGAGCGCCGCATCCAGCGCGTCCGGAAGGTGATGTCACCGAAGAACGGCATGGCCGACTGGGAGGTCACCATCGCCCTCGCCAAAGCCATGGGCTTCGAGATGAACTACAGCCATCCGTCCGAGATCATGGACGAGATCGCGGCACTGACGCCGACGTTTACCGGCGTCTCCTACGCCAAGCTCGACGAACTCGGCTCGGTGCAATGGCCCTGCAACGAGAAGGCGCCGGAGGGCACCCCGGTGATGCATATCGGCGGCTTCGTCCGCGGCAAGGGCAAGTTCATCGTCACGGAATATGTCGCGACCGACGAGCGTACCGGCCCCCGCTTCCCGCTGCTGCTCACCACGGGCCGCATCCTCAGCCAGTACAATGTCGGCGCGCAGACAAGGCGCACCGAGAACGTGGTCTGGCATGCCGAGGACCGGCTCGAGATTCATCCGCACGACGCCGAGCAGCGCGGTGTACGCGACGGCGACTGGGTGCGGCTCGCGAGCCGTGCGGGCGAAACCACGCTGCGCGCGGAGATCACCGACCGCGTCTCACCGGGCGTCGTCTACACCACCTTCCATCACCCGGACACGCAGGCCAACGTCATCACCACCGACTATTCGGATTGGGCCACCAACTGCCCCGAATACAAGGTCACGGCGGTGCAGATCTCGCCGTCGAACGGCCCGTCCGACTGGCAGAAGGCCTATGACGCGCAGGCGCAGCACTCCCGCCGCATCGCGCCGGCCGAGGCCGCGGAGTAACGGCATGCACGTGCCGGTCCAGGCCATCGACCGCGAGATCTGGCGCGACGGTGCCGCGTCCGAAGGCACGCGCCTGATCCCGGAGGAGACGCCGCTGGCGCTGACCTATAACGGCGGCAGCTATGCCGTCATGATGGGGACGCCGCAGAACCTCGAGGATTTTGCGGTCGGCTTCAGCCTGGACGAAGGCATCATCAGGTCGGTCGACGACATCAAGTCGCTCGAAGTGGTCCGCCTCGACGACGGCATCGAGCTGCGCATGTGGCTGGCGTCGGAAGATGCCGCGCGCATCAGCGAGCGGCGGCGGCACATTGCCGGCCCGACCGGCTGCGGCATTTGCGGCATCGATTCAATCGCCGAGGCCGTGCGGCCTGCGGCCGTCGTCCCACCAGGGTCCAGCTTCACGCCGCAACAGATCATGACGGCGATACAGGCGATCGCGCCCCTGCAATCGATCAACATGCAGACGCGCGCGGTCCACGCCGCGGCCTTCTGGTCGCCATCGAATGGCATTGTGGCCCTGCGCGAGGACGTCGGCCGCCATAACGCGCTAGACAAGCTCGCAGGTTCGCTGGCGCGCAGCCGGACGGACGCTAGCGTGGGCATGGTGCTGCTGACGAGCCGTGTCTCGGTCGAGATGGTGCAGAAGACGGCCGCAATCGGCGCCCCGGTGCTGGTCGCCGTCTCGGCGCCCACCGCGCTCGCGGTTCGCACCGCGGAAGCCGCCGGCATCACGTTGATCGCGATTGCCCGCAGCGATGGGTTTGAAGTATTCACGCACCAGAGTCGCGTTACGGCTCATCGTGCTCAGGAGATTATCGATGTCGTCGCCTGACCGCCTCGTCTACATGGCCAACCAGATCGGTACCTTCTTCAAGAGCCAGGGCCACGACAAGGCCGTGCCGGGGATCGCCGACCACATCAAGAAGTTCTGGGATCCCCGGATGAAGCGCGCGATCTTCGCCCATCTCGACGCGGGCGGCGCAGGCCTGGAGCCGAACGTGCGCGAGGCTCTCACCTCGCTGAAGCAGACGACGTCCCTTCCAGCAGCGCCGTAAATACGCGCCTCACCTCGCTCTGCGTTTCCTTCACGCGCGCCTCCAGCGACGAGAAGTCGGGCGCATCGCCGGCGCGCGCCATCACGCGCTGAAGGTCGGTGCCGGCGGTCTCGGGCTTGAAGCCGTCGCTGACGCAGAGCCGCAGGATCTGCGTCAGGTCGTGATAGAGCCGCGCCGCCGCGCGAAGGATCTCCGCCTCCGATTGCGGGAGCACGTTGAGCTTGGCGGCGTTGTCCAGAACCTGAAGGGTGCTGACGTCGAGAATTTCAGGCTTGTCATGGGCGTGCACGAGCTGGAGATATTGCGCGATGAAGTCGATATCGACCATGCCGCCTGCAGCGTATTTGAGATCCCAATGGTCGCTCTCGCCCTTCTCCTGCGCGATGGCGCGCCGCATGTCGGCGACGTCGTTGGCAATGGTCGCCCGATCGCGGCGGCGGGTCAGGACATCGCGGATGATACGCTCGATCCGCTCACGGAATTCATCCGAGGCCGATACCACGCGGGCGCGGGTCAGGGCCATGTGCTCCCAGGTCCAGGCCTCGTTGGCCTGGTAGTCCGCGAATGAGACGAGGCTCGACGCCACCGGACCGGCGCGTCCCGACGGGCGCAGCCGCATGTCGATCTCGTACAGCACACCGTAATTGGTGCGTGTGGTGAAGGCACTGATCAGGCGCTGGGTGAAGCGCGCGAAGTAGTGGGCGCCCTGAAGCGATTTGGCCCCGTCGGAGTCCGGATTGTCGCTGTCGAAATCGTACAGCAGGATCAGGTCGAGATCGGACGATGCCGTCATCTCGCGGCTGCCGAGCCGGCCCATCGCGATGATCGCGGTCTCCTGATCCTTGATACGTCCGTGTTGGGCGGCGAAGCGTTCGGCGACAAGATCGTGCACGGTGTGGACGATGCCTTCGGCGACATCGGCGAAAGCCGTGCTGGCCTGCTGCGCCGAGACAGTACCGGAGAGAATGCGCGTGCCGATCAGGAACAGGCTCTCCTGCCCGAACAAGCGGAGACGGTCGAGAAATTCCTCATAGGAGTCGGCGTCGCGCACCGTCGCGGCCAATCGCGCCGACAATTCCTGCTTGTCCGGCATCGCGCCGAAGAATCTGGGATCGATCAGGCCGTCCATGAGCTGCGGCTTCCGCGCCAGCATCTCGCCGAGCCGCGGCGCCGCGCCGAGCACCAGCGCCACGAGCGCGACGAGATCGCGGTTCTGGCCGAGCAGCGTGATCAGCCGCCCGCCAAGCTGGAGTGCCTGGAGGAACTGATCGAACGCCACGACGGCGCGATCCGGCTCCTCGGCCCGCGCGAGGCCGTCGATCAGGGCCGGCACGAATTCGACGAAAGCGCTTCGCGTCTGGTCGTTGCGGAACACGCGGTAGTCGCCTGTGATCCAGTCGCGTATGGTCTGCGCGAGCGCGGCCGGCTTCTTGAAGCCGAGCGTCGTCAAATATTGCAGCAGGCGCGGATCGTCAGGACCTGCGCTGTAGTCGAGCGCCGGCAGCTTTGCCGTGCCGGTCGGGTCATCGCCCTCGAACAGCTTTTCGTAATGTCCCTGCACGATCTGGAGCTGCCGCAACAGGTCGCGCGCAAAGGCTTCGCGATCCGGATAGCCAAAGAAGCGCGCAAAGCGCTCGACCGCCTCCTTGTCGTCGGGCAACGCATGGGTCTGCTCGTCGGCGATCATCTGGAGGCGGTGCTCGACGCGGCGCAGGAATTCATACGCAATGGTCAGCTCGTCACGCGCGGCAAAGGTGATCCAGTTGCTGGTGGCGAGAATATCGAGCGCAGCGAGCGTCGGCCGCACCCGCAACTCCGGATGGCGACCGCCGGCGATCAGCTGCTGCGTCTGCGCGAAAAATTCGATCTCGCGAATGCCGCCACGCCCGACCTTGACGTTGTGCCCCTCGACCGCGATCTCGCTCTGGCCGCGATAGGTCTGCATCTGACGCTTCATGTCGTGGACGTCGGCAAGCGCGGCGAAGTCGAGATGCTTGCGCCAGACGAACGGCGCGATTTCGGCGAGCAGCGCCTCGCCCGCTTTGGCATCGCCGGCGCAGGCACGCGCCTTGATCATCGCAGCACGCTCCCAGGTGCGCCCTTCCCGCTCGTAATAGTTCAGCGCGGCGTCTCGCGAAATCGCCACTTGCGTCGAGGACGGATCGGGACGCAGGCGCAGGTCGACGCGGAAGACGTAGCCGTCATAGGTACGCTGCTGGAGAATGCGCGCCACGCCCTGCGTCACCCGCACGAAGAACGGCTGCGGCTCGATGTCGGGTGCGAGCGTCGTGGCATCGGGATCGAAGAACACGATGAGGTCGATGTCGCTGGAATAGTTCAGCTCGCCCGCCCCCATCTTGCCCATCGCGAGCACGATCAGGCCGCAGCCCTCTTCCGGAGCTTCGGGATTCGGCGGCAGGATCTTCCCACGTGCGGCTTCCTGCCGCAGCTGGTACTGGAGCGCCGCCTGCACCGAGGATACCGCGACATCGGTCAGCGCCGCCGTCACCCGCATCACCGGCCAGACGCCGCCGATATCGCACAGCGCAGTGAGAAGCGCCGCTTCGGCCTTCATCCTGCGAAGCAGCCGCATCACCTCGGCTTCGTCGCCTGCCGCGAGCACCGCGTCCCTCGCCTCCGCGATCAGCAGGGCGAGATGCGCATCCGGATCGCATTCCAGCAACCGGATCAGCCGCAGCGGGTCAGTGCGCACCAGATCGAACAAATAGGGCGAGAATTCTGCGATGCCGGCCAGAATATCCCGCGCGAAGGGATGAGCCAGCAACACGCCAAGACGGGCCGATTGCGCCGGCTCGAGCTCGGCCAGCCAGCTTTCAAGACGTCGTTCGTCGGTGGTGGAAGCGGCAATATGGGGAGCCTCCGCAAAGCGCGCGGCGAGGCTCTCACCAGTCTTGTCCGCGTTTCCCGGCGCGGAGTGGTTCATGCCACCTTCTGTGGCACATCCTGCATTGGCGGAGCAACCCTGTCGCCGGCGCGCGCCGGGAGCACCAGCGTGGCGACGAGGCCAGGCTGGGCATCACCCAGCCGCAATTCTCCGCCATGCAACGTCGCAACCGCGGCGGCAAGGCTGAGACCGAGGCCGGAGCCCGGCAGCGTGCGGCTGGCTTCAAGCCGCACGAATCGCTCGACGACATGCTTGCGGTCGGCTTCGGGGATACCAGGGCCACGATCGGTGACGCTGAGCAGCACCTGGTCTCCCTCGCGCCTCGCCTCGATGATGATCTGCCTGGAGTCCATGCTGACCACGGTTCCACCGGTCTGCGCGACCGGCTTGCCGTACTTGATCGCGTTCTCGACCAGGTTGGCGAGCGCCTGGCTGATCAATTCGCGGTTGGCGTGAACCGGCGTCGGCTCGGCCTTGACCTTCAAGGTCATGCCATCGTCCTCGGCCAGCGGCTCGTAGAGCTCGTGGATGCCGCCCGCGACTTCGGCGGCGTCGAAATCATCCATGTTGCCACGCGCCTGGCCGGACTCGGCGCGCGCGATCATCAACAGCGCATTGAAGGTGCGGATCAAGCCGTCGGATTCCTCGATGGTCCGCTCCAGCGCCGCTCGGTAATCGGTCTCGCTGCCCGATTTCGCCAGCGCCTCCTCGGCGCGGTTGCGCAGACGCGTCAGTGGCGTCTTGAGGTCGTGGGCGATGTTGTCGGAGACTTCCTTCAGCCCCGCCATCAGCGCCTCGATCCGCTCCAGCATCGCATTGAGGTTTTCCGCAAGACGATCGAGTTCGTCGCCGCTGCGCCCCACCGGCAGGCGCCCGCTGAGATCGCCGGTCATGATGCGCTGCGCGGTGCCGGTCATCGCATCGATGCGCGTGAGCACGCGGCGCGCGACGAAGATGCCGCCGCCGAGGCCCAGCACGACCACGATCAGGATCGACCATTGCGCGGCCTTGGCGACGATCCCGAACAGGCGCCGCCGCTCGTCGAGGTCGCGGCCGATCAGGAGGCGGAAACCGTTTTCGAGCTCGGTGACGCGCACCAGCGCGCGATGGTCGCGCTCGTCGGCGTCCTCGATCCGCTTGTAGGCCGTCTCCGACCAACCGCGCGTCGCCATTACGCCCGGCGCCAGCGAGCCGACATTGCCGGCGATCGCCTGCCCGGTCGGCGTGGTCACGAGATAGAGGTTGGCGCCCGGCCGCAGCGCCCGGTACTCGATCGCGAGCACGAGGCCGCGCAGGCCGCGACGGCCGTAGATCTCGTTGATCTCCGAGGTCTCGGCATTGACCGTCTGCGTGATTTCCTCGGTGATCAGCCGCCGCGTATTCCAGGCGAAATAGCCGAGCAGCGAGGCCGCGAAAATCGCAAACAGGAACAGGTAGACCAGCGTCAGCCGGAATGCCGTGGTGCGGACGAGTTTACCGAATGCCGTCACGGATCATGTATCCGGCGCCGCGGATCGTGTGCAGCAGCGGCCGCTCAAAACCCTTGTCGATCTTGGAGCGCAGCCGCGAAATGTGCACGTCGATCACGTTGGTCTGCGGATCGAAATGGTAGTCCCAGACGTTCTCCAGCAGCATGGTGCGCGTCACCACCTGGCCGGCATGCTTCATGAGGTATTCGAGCAGGCGGAATTCGCGCGGCTGGAGCGTCAGCTCGTCCTTGCCGCGGGCGACGCGATGGGACAGCCGGTCGAGCTCGAGATCGCCGACGCGGTAGAGCGTGTCCTCGGCCGGACCGCCGCGGCGCCGTGACAGCACTTCGACCCGGGCCAGCAGCTCGGCAAAGGAATAAGGCTTCGGCAGATAGTCGTCGCCGCCGGCGCGCAGACCCTTGATGCGATCGTCGACCTGCCCGAGCGCGGAGAGAATCAGCACCGGCGACGAGTCGCCCTTGTCGCGCAACGCGCCGATCAGGGACAGGCCGTCACGCTTGGGCAGCATGCGGTCGACCACCAGCACGTCGTAATCGCCGCTCTCGGCCATGGCGAGGCCTTCCTCGCCGTCGGCGGCGTGGTCGGCAATGTGTCCGACTTCACGAAACGCCTTCACGAGATAGTCGGCGGATTCGCGGTCGTCTTCGATGATGAGGAGGCGCATCGTGCGTTCGGCGGCGGTCAAGGGGGTCAACCTTCTCTGAACATGGCGCGAGCGGCAATCGCATGCAAGCCAAGCAAACGGGACTTGGGTAGGCAAAAAGGCGGGCGGTGAAGCTGGGGGGACCTCACCGCCCTAGGCCTTCCGACGGAGGGGGGCGTAATTCCACCGGAAGGTAGGCTGGGGGAGCGGGCCTTACGCTGCTCCCCCGAAGGGCGTCGGCGGCGGGGGCGACTGATGCCGGCGACACCCCTCATCTCGTAGACCTCCTGACGGCTTAGCCCTTGGCGATGGGCACGGCGACGAAGCGCGACTGGCCGCCGCTCTTCACGCGCATCAGGACGCTGTTCTTGTTGTCGGTCCGCGCCGTGTTGATGGCGTCGCGGACTTCGCCGGCGGTGCTCACGCTCTTGCCGCCGACTTCGAGAATGACGTCGCCTTCCTTGAAGCCGCGTTCGGCCGCGGCGCTCTTCGGATCGACTTCGGTGACCACGACACCTTCCTTGCCGGCGCCGGCGACGGAGTCGGCGGGCGCGACGGTCATGCCGAGCTTGGGCACGTCGGTGCCACGGCTCGCACCCTTGCCGCTATCCTTGTCGGTGTCGGCCTTGGCCTCGATCGTGTTCGGCAGCTGGCCGAGGGTGAGGTTCACGACCTTGTCCTGGCCCTTGTGCAACACGTTGAGCTTCACGGTCGCGCCGGGCGCCATGCCGCCGATGGTACGGGCAAGCTCGCGGGCATCCTTGACGGATTCGCCGTTGACCGAGGTGATCACGTCGCCGGACTCGATGCCGGCCTTCGCCGCCGGACCGTTCGCCTGCGGCTCCGCCACCAGCGCACCTTCAGCCTTCTTCATGCCGAGGCTGTCGGCGATATCGGACGTCACCGGCTGGATCTGGACGCCGATCCAGCCGCGGCTGACCGAGCCCTTGTCCTTGAGCTGGGCCACCACGCTCTTCACGGTGCTCGCGGGAATCGAGAACGCGATGCCGACGCTGCCGCCGGAGGGCGAGTAGATCGCGGTATTGACGCCCATCACCTCGCCGTTGGTGTCGAAAGCGGGACCACCGGAATTGCCCTTGTTCACGGGCGCATCGATCTGGATGAAATCGTCATAGGGACCGTTGCCGATGTCGCGGCCGCTGGCCGACACGATGCCCGCAGTCACGGTACCGCCGAGGCCGAAGGGATTGCCGACCGCGAGCACCCAGTCGCCGATCCGCGGCTTGCTGTCGGCGAGCTTGGCGAACGGGAAGTTCGAGCTGCCCTCGACCTTGATGAGGGCGAGGTCAGTGCGCTGGTCGGTGCCGATCACCTTGGCGGTATAGGTCTTGCCGTCGTCGGTCGTGACCTCGACCTTGTCGGCGCCGTCGACCACGTGGTTGTTGGTCACGGCAAAACCGTCGGCGGAGATGAAGAAGCCGGAGCCCTGGCCCTGCACGACGCGGCCGCGGCCACCCTTCTGGCCCGGGAAACCATCCGGACCGCCGAAGCGGCGGAAGAACCGCTCCATCGGCGAGCCCGGCTGGAACGGCGAGGAGGAATCGTCGCCATCGTCGTTGCTTGCGGTCTTCTCCTTGATGTTGACCTTCACCGAGATCACCGACGGTTTCACGCGCTCGACGATGTCGGCGAATCCGACCGGACGCTCAACCTTCCGGACCTCGTTGTTGACCTGCGCATGCGCCGGGCTGGAGAACAGCTCGCTCGGCGAGGTCGACGGGCTGAAGCCGTGGACGGCAATCCCGAGGCCAGCGACGACCGAAGCCATCAGCGCGATCCTGCGCGCGGAGAAAACCGACCGGCGGGGCGGCCGGTAGGACGGAAGGTTCGTAAGGTCGGGACGGTCGGTCATGCAGGAATCTCCAAGGCCTTGAATTCTTTCGGTGCCGGATGGCAGCACGTTACGGACATGAAGATGGGGGCTCCCGCCTTACCGTGCGCTGGCGGCGGGGTTAAACTTTTGTAATGAAGGGTCGCGCCGTTGCGGCAGTTTATCGCACGCCGAAAGTCGTGGCCTTACAGGAACTTAATCGAGTTCCCCTGACGAGCGTCGAACACGCCTTTGGCGAGATCAGCTCGCCCTCACGCTGACGATGAATTCGTCGACTTCACGCTTCAGGGTTTTGGCCTGCTGCGACAGATCGACGGCGGAATCGCGCGCTTCGGCCGCCATGCGGCCGGTCTCCGCCGACGTCGAGGTGATCTGGACGATGTGGTTGGAGACGTCCAGCGTTCCATGCGCGGCATCCTGCGCGCTGCGGGTGATGTCCTGCGTGGCGTTGCGCTGCTGGGCGGTGTCGACCTCGATGCCCGACATGATCGACGAGATCTCCGACAGCGTCTTCGAGATGCCGTCGATCGCGCCGCGCGTCTCCGCGGTGATGCCCTGGATGCTGGCGACGTGCGAGGTGATCTCCTCCGTCGCCTTGCTGGTCTGGTGCGCGAGGCTCTTCACTTCGGAGGCAACCACGGCAAAACCCTTGCCGGCGTCCCCTGCCCGCGCCGCCTCGATGGTGGCGTTGAGCGCCAGCAGGTTGGTCTGCGAGGCGATCGCCTGCACGAGCTGCACGACCTCGCCGATCTTGTCGGCGGCATCCGACAGCGTGTGGATGGTGTCGCGGCTCTTCTCGGCCTGCGTCGCCGCGCCTTCGGCACGCTGCGTCGCGTCGGTGACGCGGCGGCTGATCGTGCCGATCGAGTTCGTCATCTCCTCGGCCGAGCCCGCGACGATCTGCACGCTGGCGCTGGCCTGGTTCGCCGCGCTCGCGACTGCATTGGCCTTGGAGCTCGTGTCGTTGGCCGTACGTGACAGCGTTTCGGCATTGCTCTTCAGGTGCGCGGCCGAGGACGCCACGCTGTCGACCACGCTGGCAACGAGATCGTTGAAGCGCTTGATCCGGGCGTCCAGGAATTTCGACCGCTCGGCCTGATGCTGCGCTTCGTGTAATTGCTGCTCGGTGAGGCGCCGCCGCTCCAAGCCGTTGGTCTTGAACACTTCCAGTGCGCCGGCGAGCAGGCCGATCTCGTTGGTACCGCCGAGACCCGGAACAGGCGTCTCGAATTTCTGATCGGCGACCTCACGCATGGCGTGCACAATCGCCGCCAGCGGATTGAGGATGCCGTTGCGCACAGCGAACCAGGTGGTGAGGCAGATCGCGACAGCGACCACCGCGATCACGCCGCAGGCGATCAGGAAATAGGAGAATGCCGCCTGCGCCTGCTGGTAGATCAGCATTGCATGCTCGCGCGCGGGGCCGCTGAGCGCGGCGAAATCCGACGACAGGCTGGTGATCTCGTTGTTGAGGTAGAGCACCGCGACGAAGCCGGTGCCGCCGCCGATGCCCAGCAGGAACAATAATGCAGCGACGACGGCGCCGACCAGGAAGCGGATCGTCAGATTGCTGTTCGTGAACATCGGCTGAGGACTCAAAAATCTGGAATCGAATTTCGCGACAAGCTTCCAGACAAAGGTCAACAGAGCATGAAACACGCGGCCGCAGACGGCCTACGTATCATTACGTAGGCCGGGACGACTTGAAGTCGCTAGGACGACTTCGTCTCGTCCGACATCAAGGCTGCGAGCCGAGCCTCTTCCTCGGGCGTGAGCGGCGGAGCTGGTAGGTCTGCACCGCTTCGCGCGCGCCGGCGGATTTGCAGCCAGAGCGCCAGGCCGCCGCCGATCAGCAGCAGCGGCGCGAGCAGCCACAACAACACGGTCTGCCGCTCGAAGCGCGGCTTGAGCAGCACGAACTCGCCATAGCGCGCGACCAGGAAGTCGAGCACCTGCGAATTGCTGTCGCCGGCAGCGATCCGCTCGCGCACCAGCAGCCGCAGATCGCGCGCCAGCGGCGCGTCGGAATCGTCGATCGACTGGTTCTGGCAGACCATGCAGCGCAGCTCGCGCGATAGGTCGCGGGCGCGCACCTCCTTCGCGGGATCCGACATGATCTCGTCGGGCTGCACGGCGTGGGCGGCGGGCAAAGCCAGCAGCGTGAGCGCAACGATCGTGACCATCATCCGCCGCATCGGATCACTCCGCCGGCTGAAGGCGCTGCTTGGCCCGCGCCGGCTTCGGTGCGCCGACCCGCAGGCGCCGATCGGACAGCGACAGCATGCCGCCAAAGGCCATGAGCACCGGTCCCCACCAGATCAGCAGCACCAGCGGCTTGTGATAGATGCGCACCGCAATGGCGCCATCGGCAGTCGCGTCGCCGAGAGAAACGTAGAGCTGGCTCGCGCCGCGCGTCAGCAATGCGGCCTCGGTGGTCGAGGACCCGCGCGTCGTGAAGTTGCGCTTGGACGGCGTCATGACGCTGATCTTCTCACCGTCGCGGCTGACGTTGAACTCGGCGATCATCTCGCGGAAGTTCGGCCCCTGACGCTGGGACAGGCCGTCGAGCTTGAGATCATAGCCGGCGACGTGTGCAACGTCGTTCTGCTTCATGGTCGCGATATACTCGCTGTTCCAGGTGGTCTCGCAGACGATCCCGATCAGCGCGACGCCGAGGCCCGCATGGGCAAACACAGAACCCCAGGCCGAACGCGGCAGGCCGCGGGCCCGGTGCAGCGTCGTTGCGAACGGCAGGCGGAACAAACCGGTCCGTTCGGACAGATCGGTCACGGCACCGGCGATGACGAAGACTCCAAGCCCAATTGCCAATGGTGCCAGCGCACTGCCACCACGGGTCCAGGCCCAGACGATGGCGATCACAACGAGCGCGGCAACGCCCGCCGCAAGCAGCCGCTGGGTGACGCCGAGCAGATCGCCGCGCTTCCACGCCAGCATCGGCCCGAACGGCACCACGAGCAGCAGCAGCGCGAACAGCGGGACGAAGGTGAGATTGTAGAAGGGCGCGCCGACCGACATCTTGAAGTCGAGCGCTTCCATCGCCAGCGGATAGAGCGTGCCGAACAGCACGACCGCGCAGGCTACGCTGAGCAGCAGATTGTTCAAGACCAGCGCGCCCTCGCGCGAGATCGGCGCGAACAGGCCGCCCTGCTTCAACGAGGTCGCGCGCCCTGCGAACAGCGACAGGCTGCCGCCGATGAACAGGCAGAGGATCAGCAGGATGAACACGCCGCGCGTCGGATCGGTGGCGAAAGCGTGCACGGAGGTGATGACGCCCGAACGCACCAGGAAGGTGCCGAGCAGCGACAGCGAGAAGGTCAGGATCGACAGCAGGATGGTCCAGACCTTCAGCGCGTTGCGCTTCTCCATCACCAGCGCCGAGTGCAGCAGCGCCGTGCCGGCGAGCCACGGCATCAGCGAGGCGTTCTCGACCGGATCCCAGAACCACCAGCCGCCCCAGCCGAGCTCGTAATAGGCCCAGTACGACCCCATCGCGATGCCGAGGGTCAGGAAGATCCAGGCCACCAGCGTCCACGGCCGCACCCAGCGCGCCCAGGCCGCGTCGATCCGCCCCTCCATCAGCGCCGCGATGGCGAAGGAGAACGAGATCGAGAAGCCGACATAGCCGAGATAGAGCATCGGCGGATGCACGGCGAGGCCGATGTCCTGGAGCACCGGATTGAGATCGCGTCCCTCGATCGGCGGATTGGCGATGCGCAGGAACGGATTCGATGTCACCAGGATGAAGAGATAGAAGGCGCTGGCGATCCACGCCTGCACGGCCAGCACATGCGCGCGCAGCGACAGCGGCAGATTGTTGCCGAAGGCGGCGACCATTCCGCCGAACAGCGCCAGGATCGAGACCCACAGCAGCATCGAGCCTTCATGGTTCCCCCACACGCCGGTGATCTTGTAGATCAGCGGCTTCATCGAATGGGAGTTCTCGTAGACGTTGGCGACGGAGAAATCCGAATTCACGTGAAGCATCACGAGCGCGATGAACGACGCACCGACGAACAGCAGCTGCGCCAGCGCGGCGGAGCGCGCCACGTTCATCAGCGCGTCATCGCGCAAGCGCGCACCGATCAGCGGCACGATGGACTGGATCAGCGCCAGGCCAAGGGCTAGCACCAGCGCGTAGTGTCCGGATTCCGCGATCAACGCACTGCTCCCTGCGGGTTGCCCTGCGCGGTCGTCGCCGCGGGCTTGACGCTATCAGAAGCCTTGGCGCCGTAATCGTCCTTCCAATGCCCCTGCTTCTTCAGGGCATCGGCGACTTCCTTGGGCATGTAGGTCTCATCGTGCTTGGCGAGCACGGTGTCGGCCTTGAACACGCCATTGGCGTCGAGCGCGCCTTCGGCGACCACGCCCTGCCCTTCCCGGAACAGGTCGGGCAGGATGCCCTTGTAGGCGACCGGCAGCTTGGCGCCGCCGTCCGCAACCTCGAAGGTCACGGCGAGATTATCGCCGCGCTGGAGCGAGCCGGGCTGCACCAGGCCGCCGAGACGAAACCGCTTGCCGGGCTCGACGTGCTTTTCGGCGACCATCGTCGGCGTCGAGAAGAACACGATGGAGTCGCGCAGAGCGTTGAGCACCAGCGCGGCTGCAAGCGCGAGCACCGCGAGGGAGCCGCCGATGATGGTCATACGTCGCTGCTTGCGCGTCATCGCGTATCCGTTCTCCGCTCGCCTCGTCCCGACATCGTCATCCGTCGAGCCCGAGAGTCTTGAGGCCTTCGTTGAGCTGGCGCAGCCGCGCGGCGTCGTTGGCGACCGCCTGTCGGGCGTCGGTCGAAGCGCCCATTGCCCTGTCACGATCGCCCATCACGAGATAGGCGCGCACCAGGCGCAGCCAACCCTCGACATCATCGCCGTTCTGCTTCAGCCGGGTGGCCAGGCGTTCGACCATGCCGCGCACCATCGCGTTGCGATCGCCCTCGTTCATGTCCTTGGAGGCTGCGATCGTCTCGTCAGACAGCGCCGGCATCGTAGCGCCACCGCCGCCGACCCGCGCCAACGAGGTCTGCACCAGAGGACGCCACGGCGCATCCGCCGGCGCTTTCGCCAGCAGTGCGCGCCAGATGTTGGCGGCATCGTCCTTGCGGCCATCCTGCTCGGCGGCAAGCCCGAGGAAATAGTTCGCCTTGGGATCGTCCGCGTTCAGGCCACGCGCGCGCTCGAATTCGGTCTTGGCCTCGGCGGTCACCACACCGCCGGCAGCAGCCGCGATCGCCTCGCCGAGATCGGCCCGGCGCTCCGAACTCTCGCCATTGTAGGTGAGCGAGTTGCGATAGGCGCGCACCGCATCGTCGAAGCGGCCGAGCCGCACCAGCACCGGCGCGAGCACGTTCCAGCCGCGCCCGTCGGTCGGATTCTTGTCCAGATGCTGCTCGACCTGCACGACGAGATTCTCGAGCGCCATGCCGGACCCGGCCCCGCGCTCCCGCTGCGCCAGGGGAAAGTCCTGAAGCCTGGGCGAGCCGAGCGGCATGTAGACGCCGATCGCAATGAGCGGCAGGCCGGCAAGCGCCAGCACAGCCGCCGCGCGGCGCCATTTGAGGCTCGATGTCGGTTCCGATACCGGCTCGCTCCCGGCCGCGGCAAGCAGCCTGCGGCTGATCTCGACACGTGCGGCCTCGGCTTCCGGCGCGGCGATCAGTCCTGCGGCGAGATCACGCTCGATCTCGGCCAACTGGTCCTTGTAGACCGCGACCTCGCTCCCCTGATTTTGCGCGCGTCCGCTGCGGCCGAGCGGCAGAAGCACGGCGAAAATCGCCGCGACCGTCATCAGCGCGAACACGAACCATAGCGTCATCTGGCAAGCTTCCGGCGGCGCGCGAACCGCGCCCATAGGTGGCTTTACACCACGGCCGGACGATGCGGCAATTGACAATTGTCAATTCGGCGCGACCGCACACAGTCCCGAAACTGTGAAAATCCAACGGCTTAACGGATCTCGAAGTCCGCGCTTTGAGCCGCGTCCTCGCCGTGCCCGTTGAAGGCCCTCAGGAAGTATGTTCCCGGCTCGATTGCTTCAGGCAATTTGATGCGCAACGCCCCGACGGGAACGGGCGATGCAACCCTGGTGACGGTCTCAGGCAGTTGCCGGCCGCTTGCCTTCTCGATCAGCACCACCTTCGCGCCAACCATCAGCCTCTGATACTTGGCGACAATGACGCGGTTTTCAATTTCGATGGAGCTGATAAGGGGTTTCATGCGCCCACAGATAGAAATTCCAAAATCTTGCACGGCGACCGTAGGGCCCGCCACCGGCACCGTCAACCACAAATTGTGATCACAAAAAAATGCGCTTGATCAGCTTGCCCGCGACGATTTGCGCTCGCCCGTGGCCGCGTTCTCCGCGGCGCGGCTCATCAGCGACGCATAATCATCGCCGAACAGCACCTGGCAGAAGCGGATCGCGGCCTGCACCTGCTGCTGCCGATAGGTGCGGACCTTGTGATCGGCCGCACGCAGCGACTGCACCAACTGCTCGGTTGAGCGTTCGACATATTGCTGGAGATCGGAATAGGTGCGCAGCGTCACCTCGTTGATCGCAAGCTCGCTCGCATAGTTGCGGCAGGTCGCGACGAAATCGATCAGCGCCGCGGTTTCCTCGACCTCGGTGCTGTCGATCCGCGCCCCCGGCGGAATGTCCTTCTCGGCGCGCTGGCGCAGGATGCGGCGAACGCGGCCGGGAACGCTGTCGATCTCCGATTGCAGCGCATTGGAGATGTCGGCCCGGATCGAGGTCAGCTGCTTGCCCCAGACGGAATCGTTGCGCAGATCGAGCTCCGTGCGAAGACCGCGCACGCCGTCATGCAGCGCCTTGAGATTGTCGGCGACGTTCTCGAAATGGCCGCGCTTGATGTCCATGCGCAGGATCGCGGCAACGCAGGACAAATCATGCAAAGCGATCGTGACGGCCACGCCGTAGGGCGTCGCCGCGACGCGGATCTCGTCGTCGGACGCGGCAATCTTGATGGCGAGGCGGATGATCTGCCACGGCGCGGTCATCCGCTGCACAACCATCGACAGCGCGAAGGGCAGCATCTGCGGCGTCTGGAGCGCGGGGATGTTGAGCGTGGAAGTCACTGACGCGATTTGGGCTTCGCCGAAGGCACGCAGGAAGCGCGGCAGCTTCTCGTTCAGCGTAGCGATGGCCTCCCGGACCTGAAGCACCGCTCCGATCGAATAGAGGTCCTCGATCACGTTGGGCGGGCCGACGCGGGCGAGCGCGCGCGACTTGTCGCCGCCGCCGGGACCCGTCAGCCCGAAGATGGCATCCGCGGCCACCGCCTGGAGCTTCGCGGCGAGGGCTTCGACCTGCCCTGCACTGTCTGAAGCCGGCATGCGCGCCAGCGCCGCCTCGAATTCGTTGACCTTGTCGGGGGCGCCATCGCGGCCGAGCCATTGCCAGATCGGATGCAATGAGGAGCGGCGGATCTGGCCGACCCTGACAGGGGCGCCCGTCTCGACCAGGAACGGTTCCAGCACCTGGAACAACAGCCGCGACAGATCGTCCGTGCGCGGCGGCGCAGCCTCGTCGACTTCGGTCTTGCGGACGATCTTGCGCAGCTGCTCGAGCACGAGCGTCGCCACCGCCGTGTCCTGGCCGCGCTCGAGCGCGCGCTCGAACTCCCGCATCAGCAGCGCCTGCGACTGCGGCGGGAGCTGCGCGAGATATTCCCTCAGCCGCTCGATCGATGTCTGGCTCATGCGCCCGGGTGATGCACGATAAAATGGCAGACGTGGGATGCGTCCTGCGCGATCATAGATGGGGCCCACTTAAGAAGCCGTTTAGGAAGTCGCTGCGAAATAGCTCCGGTTTGGTCCGGATCGGTGCCGGACCGGTCAAATAGTCGAGCCGGAACAAAGGATTATATTCCGGGGAGGACCAGCTCCGCCCGCAGGCCACCAGTCGGGGCGCCCGCGAGCGAGAGGCTGCCGCCATAGAGCGCGGCGAGGTCGGTCACGATGGACAGGCCGAGTCCCGAGCCGGGCTTGGACTCGTCGAGCCGCTGGCCGCGCCGGGAGACCTGGGCGCGCTCGGCCTCCGACAGTCCGCGGCCATCGTCGTCGACGATGATCCGCAGGCGCGGGCCGGCGCCCGTCTGGTGCGGCGCTTCCACCAGAACCTCGATGAAGACCTGCGAGGCCGCCCATTTGCAGGCATTGTCGACGAGATTGCCGACCATCTCCTCCAGATCTTGCCGCTCGCCGCGAAACTTTGCGGACGGATCGGCCTTCGCCTCGACCAGTATCCCGCGATCGCGATGGATCTTCTCCATGGTCCGCCGCAGCGCCTCGATGACGGGTGCGACCTCCGTCACGGTCGCGACCACCGAGACGCGCGCCGCGATGCGCGCGCGCTCCAGATGATGGGCGAGCTGGTCGCGCATCACGTCCGCCTGCTCCATCACCTTGGCTGCGAACGGCTCGGTGGCGTGCGTGCCGGCCTCATTCACGATCACCGAGAGCGGCGTCTTGATCGCATGGGCGAGATTGCCGACATGGGTGCGCGCGCGCTCGACGATCTCGCGATTGGCATCGATCAGCGCGTTGGTCTCGCGCGCCAACGGCGCGATCTCGACCGGGAATTCACCTTCGAGCCGCTCCGCCCGCCCCGAGCGGATGTCGGCGATAGATTCCGAGATGCGCTTGAGCGGCGCGAGACCGAACCTCACCTGGAACACCGTGGTCAGCAGCAGCACGATGCCGAGCGCGGTGAAGGTGCCGCCGAGATAGTAGTCGAAGCTCCGCGTCTCGTCGAAAATCTCGGTGTCGTCGCCGGCGACGCTGACCAGATATTTGCCGTCCGCGCCGAGATCGACCGGCCGCTCCACCATGCGGAGATTCTGTCCCTCGGGCCCGTCGACATAGGCGAGGCGGATGCCGGCAGCGGTGAGCTCGGTGCCCTGCTCCTCCAGCTTCGGCAGCTTCTTGTCCCAGAGCGAGCGCGAGGAGCGCACCTCCGGCTTTTCGGTGTCGGTCCGCGTGATCTGCCAGTACCAGCCCGACAGCGGCAGCTCGAACAGGGGCTCGCCGAGCGACTGGAATTGACGGTCCGGCGGCTCGTCGGGCGTCGCGACCTCCGCGATGAGGGTGCGCAGATAGAGATTGAGCCGGCGGTCGAAGGCGCGCTCGGTGGCGCTCTTGTAGACCGACGACAGCACCACCCCGGTGATGGCCAGGATCACCACGAGCCACGCCGTCGCCGACAGGAACAGGCGGTTGGCAAGCGAGCTAGCGGCCATCGGAAGGATCCCGGCAGGCGCAGGGGGGCGGGGCGTCGGACGTCATGACCGGACCAAGGCCCCTGTTCGGCCGGCCGTCAAGTCCTGACGCCTCAAGCGCCGGGAGCAGGCGGCGGGGTCAGGAGATAGCCGAGGCCGCGGACGGTCTGGATGATGTCGACGTCGAGCTTCTTGCGGATGCGGCCGACGAAGACCTCGATGGTGTTGGAGTCGCGGTCGAAGTCCTGGTCGTAGAGGTGCTCGACCAGCTCGGTTCGGGACACGACGCGCCCCGAATGGTGCATCAGGTAGGCCAGAAGCCGATATTCGTGCGAGGTCATCTTGACCGGATTGCCGGAGACGCTGACCCGTCCGGTCCTGGTGTCGAGCGTGACGGGGCCGCAACTCAATTCGCTCTGGGCATGGCCGGTGGAGCGGCGCAGCAGCGCGCGGATGCGGGCCAGCACCTCCTCCAGATGGAACGGCTTCGGCACGTAATCGTCGGCGCCGGCATCGAACCCCTGGACCTTGTCGCTCCAGCGGTCGCGCGCGGTGAGGATCAGGACCGGCATGGTGCGGCCGTTGCGGCGCCAGGCTTCCAGCACCGAGATGCCGTCCTTCTTCGGCAGGCCGATGTCGAGCACAACGGCATCGTAGGGCTCATTATCGCCGAGATAATGCCCCTCCTCGCCGTCGAAGGCACGGTCGACGACGTAGCCGGCGTCGGTCAGCGCCTTGGTGAGCTGCCGATTGAGATCGGGGTCGTCCTCAACAACAAGCAGGCGCACGCTTCTCTCCAGAAATAGACTGCACAATCGATCGCCAGAGATGAGCAATTCCGGCGTGAACTGAATATGAACACGGGGAACCGGCCGCGTTACTTTTTGGTCATATAGAGCTTCTCAAGCGCCGACGCGACTGCGCCCGCCAGGCAGCCACCGGACGAGCCGGCGGGCGTGGCGGGCGCAATGTGCCGCGTTACGCGACGAGTCGGAAGGTCCGAACCGTCCCGTCGATCGGCCGTCAGGTCCGGAAGAACACGAACCAGATGACGGCAAGGATCAGGACCGCGAGCCCCGTCGAGATGGTAAGCAGAGCCGCCACTGACGGCCCGGGCTCGCCCTGACGCGCCTCGGTGGCGGTTTCGACGATCTGATCGTGCTCTCGCGCGGTTGCCATATTGCCCTCAATCTCTGGATGTCGGCTGCGGTGGTCGCGCCCCCCCTCGCGGCCTGATGTCTTGAGCCAACGCGTGATTGGATATGATGTTCCGGCTTTTGCCGCTGCATCGGGCTGCAACCCCGCGCCGGGCGGCCGGTTAACGCAGTTGCAAGATTCCGCAATCCGCCTTGCTATGATTCGTTGTTCCCCGATGGTATCCTCGTCCTCTGTCCCCGTTGCGTTTGGAGTAGCCCATGGCCCCCCGCGCCAATTGGAAGGGTTTTCTGCGTCTGTCGCTCGTGACCTGCCCGGTCGCGCTGTATCCGGCCACTTCGGATACCGAGAAGGTCTCGTTCAACCAGATCAACCGCAAGACCGGCCACCGGATCAAGTACCTCAAGGTCGACGCCGAGACCGGCGACGAGGTGACCTCCGAGGACATCGTCAAGGGCTACAAGGTCGACACCGACACCTATATCGAGGTCACCAAGGACGAGCTCGACGACATCGCGCTGGACTCGACGCACACGATCGAGATCGACGAGTTCGTGCCGAAGACCGATATCGACAGCCGCTATTTGATCCGCCCCTATTATCTCGTGCCTGACGGCAAGGTCGGCCACGACGCCTTCGCGGTGATCCGCGAGACCATCCGCAGCATGGACAAGGTCGCGATCGGCCGCGTCGTGCTGACCAACCGCGAGCACATCATCGCGCTGGAGCCGCTCGAGAGCGGCCTGATGGGCACGCTGCTGCGCTATCCCTACGAGGTCCGCAGCGAGAAGGAATATTTCGACGACATTCAGGACGTAAAGCTGACCAGGGACATGCTCGACCTTGCCAAGCACATCGTCGAGAAGAAGTCCGGCGCGTTCGAGCCCGAGCTGTTCGAGGACCATTACGAGACGGCGCTGATCGACCTCATCAACAAGAAGCGCAGCGGTGCACCGATCGCGGCGAAGGCCGCGCCGAAGACCGGCGGCAACGTCATCAACCTGATGGACGCGCTGAAGAAGAGCATCGCCAGCGAGAAGGACATGGCGCCCGCGGCCAAGGCCGCCAAGGAGCCCGTCAGGGAGACCGTCAAGGGCAAGAAGCCGAAGAAGCGCGTCGAGGGCCAGCGCGAGATGCTGCTGCCGATCACCGGCAAGGGTGGCAAGACTGCAGCAGCCAAGGAAGCGCCCCCGAAGAAGGCCGACAAGCCGGCGCGGGCGAAGAAGGCCGGTTAGACGCAATCCGCGTCTGCAATCGCGCCGTGATGTCTCCCCTCGCCGATCGGCCGGCCTGACATGCCCTGGTCGACGGCGTTCGACGATCCCGTTCGCGCAAGTCACAAGCGCAAGCTGCTGACACTGCAAGACGCGGCGGACTACATCATGCAGCTGCCTGAGGACGCACAGCACGAGGTGCACTGGCAGACCGCCATCGAGACGTTGATCAACGCAGCCGAGACAGGCGGCGGCTGGGTGATGTTCGCCCGCATCGCGATGTTGCGGGCGCTGAATGCGGACGGCCGCAACCGATGAGCGCCTTGGTTGTCGTCCTTTGTTGTCATCCCTGGCAGGCATCCGTGCCGACCGTGACGAACAGGCTCAACAAACCGTTAATCGGCGCCCTCGTGTCCAGCACGACAGGGTATTCCTACGGGCGACAAAATTAACCGTTGGTTCCCCTTATGCGCAGCATGGTTCCGGCTCCGATCGAGCCAAGGTTCGCGTGCCCCCGTGCAGCAGGACGTCAGAAAGAACTACATCAGCATCGTGAACGACGCGCCTGATCACGAGCAGGCGGCGAGCACCGCGCCGCGGCCGCAGCCGGGCACGATGAAGGACTTCGTCGGCCGTCTCGCGACCGTGCTGAAGCGCCGCCTCCCCGCCGCACCGGGCCCGACCATCACGCCCTGACAGACACCGCGGCTTCCGCGCGTCCTTGCGGAGGGCGGTCGATTTGAATCCATTTGGATGGATCGATGGAACCTTAATTTAATGGATGCCATCGTATGTGACGGAGGCGCCGCCGCCCGGGCTTCATTCTTCCGTCGCGCAGAAAAATCTATTCGATCTATTTACCAGTCCGAAAACGACGCTGCCACACATTGGATCGGATGAAGAGGAGTTGGCAATGACTTTGCTTAGGTCTTTCCTTGCCGATGAGACTGGCGCAACCGCCATCGAATACGGCCTGATTGCCGCCGGCATTGCACTGGCGATCGTGACCGTCGTGAACAACACGGGCAGCCAGCTCCTCAACAACAAGTTCAACTCGATCAGCTCGTCGCTGAAGTAACGGCCGCCTCGTAACGGCCGCCCTGGCCTGAGGCGACGTCCCTGCACGCGCCGGCTCGGGCGCGGCCGTCGGCGCATGCTCCCTCCGCGATCTCGTCATTGCGAGCGCAGCGAAGCAATCCAGAGTCCTCCCGCGGAGGAATTCTGGATTACCTCGCTGCGCTCGCAATGACGGTGGGTGGCCCGTAAAGCACTCAAAATCGTGTCCCGGACGCTACGCAACGTCCTTCGAGCAACCACATCCTCGCGCTCCCGCGCTTTGACGGCCTTTTGAGTCCTGATAGTCTTCGGCCCGGCGTGGTTCGACGGGCCATGCTCAATCATTGGACCAGAGCTGTTTGAAGGATGCGGATGAGAAGCGCGACGGTCTTGGCTCTCAGCCTCATGTTTGTCGGCGCATGGTCGCACGACAGCGCGAGAGGACAGACTTCGGTCGCGCCTCCGGTTTCGCTTGCCCCGCCCAATGCATCGCCACCGCGCGCGAGCGCCAAAACTTCCAGAATTCCGCCGGCGACATCCGGCAGGGAGGCTTCGCCCCCTGTGATCGGCGGGCCTCCGCCGATGCCTAATCCGGCCGCCGACTACGATGGCTTCAGCGTAGGCACCGTCGACGACAACGACGCCTCAAGCCAGGTGACGCCGCCTGTGAGGTCACGCGCAGCAAAGGGCGCCAAGTCCAATTCCACGTCCAATCCCGATACAAATGGCCTCGGCGGCCAGTCATCGATCGATCAGGAAGATGAGGCGTTGAAACGAAAGCTGACGATCTGCAAAAACTGCAAGTAGGACGTTTGTAGCCCGGATTGCGCTTCCGCCCTCGCTCTTCGAGCTACGGCGGACAAGTCGCTCCGTCCGGGCTACGGCAGCTCGCTGCATGGCTGACCTACCGCGACCGTCGCCCACCCGTGCTTTACCCTTCTGTAAATTCCTGATCCTCTCTCCCCAATCGGCCGGAGCAACCGGCCAAGCCTGAGGAGAGAGACGCCATGAAGCTCGGCACCGCCATTGCGGAAATCATGAAGCGCGAGGGGATCGAAATCCTCTGCGGCTATCCGGTCAACCATCTGATCGAGCACGCGGCCAAGGCCGAGATCCGGCCCGTGATGGTGCGGCAGGAACGCGTCGGGGTGCATATGGCGGACGCGATCTCGCGGGTGACGTCGGGGCGTTCGATCGGCGCCTTCTGCATGCAGCACGGGCCGGGCGCCGAGAACGCAATGGGCGGCGTTGCGCAATGCTATGGCGAATCCGTGCCCGTGCTGGTGCTGCCGATGGGCTATCAGCGCCGGCTCGCGCATATCGAGCCGAACTTCAATTCCAGCGAGGCGATGAAGCCGTTTTCGAAATCGTCCGAGCCGATCATTTTAGCGTCCGAGGTCACCAACATTTTTCGCCGTGCCTTCACCAAGCTCAAGAACGGCCGCGGTGGGCCCGTCATTGTCGAGATCCCCGCCGACATGTGGAACGAGGAGGTGCCGGAGCCGCTGAACTACACGCCGGTGCTGCGCACGCGCTACGGCGCCGATCCCGTTCATGTGAAGGAGGCGGCAGCCCTGCTCGTCAACGCGAAGCGCCCCGTGATCTATGCCGGCCAGGGCGTGCACTACGCGCAGGCCTGGCCGCAACTGAAGCGGCTCGCCGAGCGGCTCGCCATTCCCGTCACCACCAGCCTAGGGGGCAAATCATCGTTCCCGGAAACGCATCCTCTGTCGCTCGGCTCGGGCGGCCTCGCGGTGCCGCGCGCGGTCCCGAAATTCCTCGCTGAGGCCGACGTGATCTTCGGCATCGGCTGCTCGTTCACGGAAACCAGTTTCGGCATCGCGATGCCCAAGGGCAAGACCATCATCCACTCCACGCTCGATCCGAACCATCTCAACAAGGATGTGGAAGCCAAGGTCGGCCTCGTCGGCGATGCCGGCCTCGTGCTCGATGCGCTGCTGGAGGAGACCGGCAAGACCGTCACGAAGGATCGCGATGCATCAGCGATCGCTGCCGAGATCGCCGCTTCGCACAAGGAGTGGCTGGCGAAATGGATGCCAAAACTCACCAGCAATGACGCGCCGCTCAGCCCCTATCGCGTGCTCTGGGACCTCCAGCACACCGTCGACATCAAGAACACCATCATCACCCATGATGCCGGCAGTCCGCGCGACCAGCTCTCGCCGTTCTGGAAGGCGGTCGAGCCCCTCACCTATCTCGGCTGGGGCAAGACGACGCAGCTCGGCTACGGCCTTGGGCTCGCGATGGGCGCAAAACTCGCAAAGCCCGACAAGCTCTGCATCAATGTCTGGGGCGACGCCGCCATCGGGTTCACCGGTATGGATTTCGAGACCGCGGTGCGCGAGCGCATCCCGATCATGTCGATCCTGCTCAACAATTTCTCGATGGCGATCGAGTTGAAGGTGATGCCGATCTCGACCGAGAAATATCGCTCGACCGACATTTCCGGCGACTATGCCGCGATGGCGCGCGCCTTTGGCGGTCATGGCGAGCGGGTGACGAGGCCGGAGGACATCATCCCCGCGATCAAGCGCGGCATCCAGAAGACGAAGGAAGGCGTGCCGGTGCTGCTGGAGTTCATCACCAGCAAGGAGACCGAGGTGTCGCGGCCAGGGACTTGAGGCGGCCACAAGGCTGTGGGCGCTGGCTCCGGCCGCAGGAGATGTGATAATCGGGCTTGGTACCGCGTACGTCGCGGCGCTTAGCCGGATTATCAATGACCGCGCCTCCCCAGGACAAGGCCGCCGAGCTCGAACGGCAATTGCGATCCCAAGCGGCCGAGAATGCCCGCCTGCAGGCCGAGCTTGCCATTGCGCGCGACCGCCAGAACGCCAGCATGGAGATCCTGCGCACCATCGCCAACTCCTCGGGCGATGCTGAGGGCTCGCTGCAACAGATCGCGGAAGCGACCATGCATCTGTTCGGCGCGCCGAGCGCCACCATTCACATTGCGGAAGGCGACGGGTGGTCCAGGGTGATCCGTGTCGGTGACAGCTCCATGCGCGTCGGCGCCGGCGTGCCGCTCGCCCAGCTCAAGATCGGCGGCCGCAACATGCCCGGCACCATCGTGGCCGAGAACCGGCAGGTTCATGTCCCCGATCTCGACAATGTCGATCCGGCCATCGCCGACTGGCCCGGCATGCCTCACGCTCGCGCCGCCGGCACGCGTTCGATGTCCGGCTCGCCGCTGCGGCTTGAAGGGAAGGCGATCGGCGCGCTGATCGTCTACCGCGACCGCCTCGCGCCCTTCACCGATGACGAGATGGCGCTGCAACAGAGCTTTGCCGACCAGGCCGCGATCGCGATCGAGAACGCGCGCCTGTTCAACGAGACGCGGGAATCACTGGAACGGCAGACCGCGACCGCCGACATTCTGAAAGTGCTGGCGAGTTCGCCCTCCGACGTGCAGCCGGTGTTCGACGCCGTCGCCGCCAACGCCAACCGGCTGATCGGCGGCTTCTCCACCGCCGTGCTGCGCTATGTCGACGGCGCCGCGCACCTCGTGGCATTCACGCCGGGCGATCCAGCCGGCGACCGCGTGCTCCAGGCCTCGTTTCCGGTGCCGTTCGCGCAGTTCCCGGCGTACCAGCTCACGGCCCATGGTGAATCGGCGCAGCTGCCGGATACCGAGCTCGAGCCGGCGGCACGCGACATCGCGCGCGCCCGCGGCTTTCGCAGCATGCTGTTCACGCCGCTGATGAGCGAGGGCGAGGCCAAAGGCGTCATCATCGCCACGCGGCGGACGACCGGCACATTCGCCGAGCATCATGTGCGGCTGCTGCAGACCTTCGCCGACCAGGCGGTGATCGCGGTCAAGAATGTCAGCCTGTTCAACGCCACCAGGGAAGCGCTGGAACGGCAGACCGCGACCGCCGACATCCTCAAGGTGATCGCGGCCTCGCCGGCCGACGTCACGCCGGTGTTCCAGGCCATCTCCGACAGTGCCAAGGCGCTGGTCGGCGGACATTCCTCCACCGTCACCCGCGTCTTCAACGGCATGCTGCATCTGGCCGCCTTCACCACCGACAACGAGGCCGGCAACGCGGAGCTGCGTAGCTCGTTCCCGGCGCCGCTTGCGGCATCGGGCATTCACAGCCGGGTGGCGACGAGTGGTGAATACGCCTTCCGCAGCGACATGCAGAACGAGCCCGACCTCACGGAGGCGATGCGGGAGCTGGCGCGGACGCGAGGCTATCGCAGCATCCTCGTGATTCCGATGCTGCGCGACGGCATTGCGATCGGAACCATCGGCGTGACGCGCCGCGAGGCCGGGCCTTTCCCGGACAAGGCGATCAGCCTGCTCAAGACCTTTGCCGACCAGGCCGTGATCGCGGTCGAGAACACCCGCCTGTTCAACGAGGTGCAGGACCGCACGCGGGAGCTCGCCAGATCGCTCGACGATTTGCGCGCGGCGCAAGACCGCCTGGTCCAGACCGAAAAGCTGGCCTCGCTCGGCCAGCTCACCGCCGGAATTGCGCACGAGATCAAGAACCCGCTCAACTTCGTCAACAATTTTGCATCGCTCTCGGCCGAGCTGACCGACGAGCTGAACGAGGTGCTTGCGCCCGTCCCGCTCGCCGACGATCTGCGCGCGGAGGTCGACGAGCTGACGGGGCTGCTGAGAGACAATCTTGGAAAGATCGTGCAGCACGGAAGGCGGGCCGATTCCATCGTCAAGAACATGCTGCTGCATTCGCGCGAGGGCGGCGGCGAGCACCGGCTGAGCGACATCAACGCCCTGGTCGAGGAGAGCCTCAACCTCGCCTATCACGGCGCGCGTGCCGAGAAGCCGCTCTTCGACGTGACGATGAAGAGCGAGCTCGACCCGGCGGCAGGTTCGGCGGAGGTGTTTCCGCAGGAGATTTCCCGGGTGCTTTTGAACCTGATCTCGAACGGGTTCTATGCGGTGACCAGGCGCCAGATGGGCAGCGGCGCCGCCGGTTACGAGCCGGTGGTGATCGCCGCGACCCGCGACCGCGGCGACAGCATCGAGATCCGCATCCGCGACAACGGCACCGGCATTCCGGAAGACGTGAAGGCGAAGATGTTTAATCCGTTCTTCACCACCAAGCCGGCCGGCGAAGGTACCGGTCTCGGGCTGTCGATGAGCCACGACATCATCGTGAAGCAGCACGGCGGCACGATCGACGTCACGACAGAGCCCGGCGCGTTCACGGAGTTCACGATCCTGTTGCCGCGAAAGAGCAGCTTTCCGGACACGACCGGAGGATAGCGTGGCTCGGGAGGTGCTTTCATGAATCCAGCTCGGTTCATTCGGCGACAATTGCTGTCGCTGTCCGGCGTCGGCCTCATGCTGGGTGCGCTGTTCTTCGCTGCCGCGCTGACGCCGACGCTGATCCCGCGCAGCTATCTCACGCAAGGTGCCCTCGCCGGCGGCTGCTTTGCGATCGGCTATTTCACCGGAATCCTGTGGCGCCGGCTGTGGCACTATCTCGAACTGCCCGAACCTTCGGCGCGCGCAAGATCAATTGCGAATGCACTGGCCGCAGCCGTCTGCTTGCTCGTCGTCATCGTCTTCCTTTGGCGCACGGCCGAATGGCAGAACTCGATCCGCGCCGTGATGAAGATGGCGCCGTTGGAGACCGCCCATCCGCTCAAGGTCTGCGTCATCGCCCTGATCACGTTCGTCTTGCTGCTGGCGCTGGGGCGGCTGTTCGCGCTTGTCGCCCGCTTTCTCGCCGCGCGCACACGACGCCTCGTTCCGCGGAAGGTCGCGAACGTGATCGGCGTGCTCGTCGCAGCCCTGCTGTTCTGGTCGATCGCCAGCAATGTCCTGATCCGCACGGCGTTCAACGCACTCGATTCCTCCTTCCGCGAACTCGATGTTCTGTTCGAGCCCGAGCGGCCGCAGCCGACCGATCCCGGTCGGACGGGAAGCCCGGCATCGCTGGTGAAGTGGACCGAGCTCGGGCGCATGGGGCGCCGGTTCATTGCCTCAGGCCCGGCCGCAGCCGAGATCAGCGCCGTCACGGAAAGGCCTGCGCAGAATCCCGTGCGCGTCTATGTCGGGCTCGGGAGCCGCAACACCGCGCAAGCGCGCGCCAGGCTTGCGCTCGAGGAGCTCAAGCGCCAACACGGCTTCGACCGCAAAATCCTGATCGTCATCACGCCGACCGGCACGGGCTGGATCGATCCGGCCGCGATGGATACGGTCGAATATCTCCACCATGGCGATGTCGCGAGCGTCGCGATGCAGTATTCCTATCTCAACAGTCCGCTGTCGCTGCTGTTTCAGCCCGAATACGGCGCGGAAGCGTCGCGCGCACTGTTCGCGGAAATCTACGGCTACTGGACGACGCTGCCGAAGGACAAGCGGCCGAAGCTGTATCTGCATGGACTGAGCCTCGGCGCCATGAACTCGGAGAAATCCGCGGAGCTGTTCGAGACGATCGGGGATCCCATTGGCGGCGCGCTGTGGAGCGGGGCGCCATTCGAGAGCCGCATCTGGCGATCGGTCACCGCGAACCGCAATCCAGGATCGCCGGCCTGGCTCCCGGAATTCCGCGACGGCCGCCTCGTCCGCTTCATGAACCAGAACGGGCCGACGGTGCCGCCGGATAGGCCCTGGGGGCCGATGCGCGTCGTTTATCTGCAATATGCCAGCGACGCGATCACGTTCTTCGCCTACCGCGACGCCTATCGGGCGCCGGACTGGATGAATGCGCCGCGCGGGCCGGACGTATCACCGGAGCTGCGTTGGTATCCCATCGTGACGATGCTGCAGCTCGCCCTCGACATGGCGGTCGCGACCGCGACGCCGATGGGCTTTGGCCATGTCTACGCGCCCGAGCATTACGTCGATGCCTGGGTCGCGGTGACAGATGTCAATGATTGGTCCGCCGAAGCACTCGCGCGTCTCAAGGAACAGCTTGCGGCGAAGGCGCGAAAGACGAGCGCAGGTGATGCCGACGACGATCCCGATCGCGGCGGCTAACCCCTACTCCGCCATCTCCACCTGCTGCGTGACGGAGGGGCCGGCGAGTGGCCGCTCCTCCATCATGATCAGGCAGAGCGAGGCGGTGGTCATCAGCGCGGTGGCGGCACCGAAGACGTAGCGGAACGCGTGCCTCATATCCTCGGCGGGAATCGCGGGGATGTTGCCCACGGCATGATGCTCACCGGCCAGCGGAACGTCGGCGCCGAGCGCGATCAGCAGGATCGCCGCGAACGCCGCGACCGTGAACGAGGACATCAGCGAGCGGAAGAAGTTCATCGCGCCGGTGATGGTGCCGACTTGCGGGCGCGCGACCGAATTCTGCAGCGAGACCACGCAGACCGGGAAGGTCGTGCCGAGGCCGAGCGCAAACGCGGCCATCAGCATCAGCAAGCCCCACAGCGGCAAGGTGGTGACCGTGAGGGCGAGGCCGCACAGCGCGGCCCAGGACGTGCCGATGATGGCAACGCGCTTGTAGTGCTTTGCGCGCGCCATGGTACGGCCGGCAATCGCCGCACCGCAGGTCGAGACTGCCGCGAGCGGAATCAGCGCAAGGCCCGCCTCGCTGGCACTGAGATGGTAGACCGACTCGTAATAGAGCGGCAGCTGCACGGTGAGGCCCGTGATCGCACCGAGCCCGCAGCCACCGGCTGTCATGGCGAAAGGCGCCACCGAACCCGTCAATAGCTTCAACGGCAGGAACGGCTCGTCGGCCCGCCGCGCGTGCCACACGAAGGTGACCGCGAGCGCGACGGCGCCGCCCACCATCGCAAGCACGGTCGGCGAGAGCCACGGATAGCGCGTGCCGCCCCAGGTCAGCACCAGCATGAAGACGACCGCAGAGGCCATCAGCAGCACGCCGCCGAGCCAGTCGACCTTGCGCTTGCGGTGGAACACCGGGATCTTCTTCATCTTCGGCAGCAGCATCGCGATGGCGGCGGCCGCGAGCGGCAGATTGATCCAGAAGATCATCGACCAGTGCAGATGCTCGGCGAACACGCCGCCGATGACCGGGCCCAAAATGCCGCCGACCATCCAGACGCTGGAGAAATAGGCCTGGTACTGGCCGCGCTCGCGCGGGGAGACGATGTCGGAGATCACGGTCTGCACGACAGGCATGATGCCGCCGCCGCCGAGGCCCTGAAGGCCGCGCGCCAGAATCAGCATCGGCATGTTCGGCGCGATCGCGCACAGCACGGAGCCGGCGACGAACAGGCTGAGCGAAATGATGATCATCACGCGGCGGCCGTAGATATCGCTCAGCGTCCCGAACACCGGTGCGACCGCGGTCGAGGCGAGCAGATAGGCGGTGATGACCCAGGAGAGATTGGAGACGTCGTGAAACTGGCGCCCGATGGTCGGCAGCGCGGTCGCGACGATGGTCTGGTCAAGCGCAGCCAGGAACATCGTCAGCATCAGGCTGATCACGATGGTCCGGACCTCGTCCTGCGACAACGGCGCCGGCGGCGCGAGCGAAGGCGCGTCGTCGACGCTCAAGACCTCGCTGGGAAGGCGGGACAGCTCTTCGGCAATGTCGTCAGGCAACGCCTGAATGTCGGCAGAACTGCTCTGCCGGTCGAACTTGTTCATCTCGATCGGAAGCCGTGAAGCGGCGCAAACGCCGCGAAGGATTCGTTCTATGCAGGCAATGTAGAGAGGAAAGTTCTTCTCAGGCAGGCACCGCGGCGCATGGGTGCATCCCGCCGCGGGGTCATCGCGATGACGTGATTCGACGTCGCAGGCGGGTCAGTCCTTCGGACGTCGCTTCAGGCGTGCCCGTTTCGGCAGCTGCGCCGGCCATTGCACGATGTGGTCCTCGAGCTCCTCGTCCGGGATCTCCTCCTCGCTGCCCTCGACCCGGCCGCGGACGGAGACGCCGGCTTCATGAACGGTGTTGGGATCGCCCGAGACCAGCGGATGCCACCAATAGAGGTCGCGCCCTTCCGCGACCAGCTTGTAGCCGCAGCTCGGCGGCAGCCAGTTCAGGGTGCGGACATTGGCCGGGGTCAGGCGGACGCAGTCGGGAACCTTGGCGGAGCGATTCGGATAGTCTTTGCAGCCGCAGGTCCCGGCATCGAGCAGCTTGCAGCCGACATGGGTGAAATAGATGTCGCCGGTATCCTCGTCCTCGAGCTTGTTCAGGCAGCAGCGGCCGCAGCCGTCGCACAGGCTCTCCCATTCGGCCGTCGACAGCTCTTCCAACGTCTTGGTTTTCCAGAAGAATCCTTCCTGGCCTGAAGGTCGTTTGGGAGCTGCGGTCATGCGCCTCAACAAGGGTTCGAAAGAGCTACGGCTCGTTCATCTACGGCGTGCGGCCGGGACGCTGCAAGCAACGCCCAATTGAGGCCCGTAATGAACCGGGGTCAATTAGGCCTGTTGTTCAAAATCGCGAGCCTGACCATTGGTTTATGGGCCCTGCTCGGCTAGAAGGAACAGCAAGTCCCCTCGGACGCGAACCGGCGCCTTGGGTTTGCCGTAACATTCCCTCAAGACGTCTCGGTGCCGCCCGGCCGGGTGCCTGAACGCTGTCGAACCGAGCCTCAAGGGTTCTAGGTGGTCCAGAACACACCATCCAACTGGAAGAGCCGCATCCGGAATTTCTTTCTGGATCTCGACGCGCGCATCGATTCCTCGCTGTTCTCCTCCGCCAAGGGCATCCGCGAGCTCTACGAGCGCTACTCGACCTTCATGGACCGCTTCTATGTCGGGCGGTGGAAGCGCTGGGTTTTCATCGAGCCGCTGTCGGAGGCCGCGACGCTGGGCCTCGGCGGCCTGGTCGTGATGCTCACCCTCGCCATCCCCGCCTTCCGCGAGACCGCGGACGAGGACTGGCTGAAGAAGTCCGACCTGGCGGTGTCGTTCCTCGACCGCTACGGCAACCCGATCGGCAGCCGCGGCATCAAGCACAACGACTCGATCCCGCTGGAAGACTTTCCGGACGTGCTGATCAAGGCGACGCTCGCCACCGAAGACCGCCGCTTCTACGAGCATTTCGGCATCGACATCGCCGGCACCGCGCGCGCGCTCGTCACCAACGCCCAGGCCGGCGGCGTCCGCCAGGGCGGCTCCTCGATCACCCAGCAGCTCGCCAAGAACCTGTTCTTGAGCAACGAGCGCACCATCGAGCGCAAGGTCAACGAGGCCTTCCTGGCGGTCTGGCTGGAATGGCGCCTGACCAAGAACGAGATCCTCAAGCTCTATCTCGACCGCGCCTATATGGGCGGCGGCACTTTTGGCGTCGACGGCGCAGCCCACTTCTACTTCAACAAATCCGCGCGCGACGTGACGCTGGCCGAAGCCGCGATGCTCGCCGGCCTGTTCAAGGCGCCGACCAAATACGCGCCCCACATCAACCTGCCCGCGGCGCGTGCCCGCGCCAACGTCGTGCTCGACAACCTCGTCGACGCCGGCTTCATGACCGAGGGCCAGGTGTTCGGCGCCCGCCGCAACCCGGCCTTCGCGGTCGATCGCCGCGACGAGGCCTCGCCGAACTACTATCTCGACTACGCCTTCGACGAGATGCGCAAGCTGGTCGACACCTTCCCGAAATCCTACACCGAGCGCGTCTTCGTGGTGCGCCTCGCGATCGACACCAACGTGCAGAAGGCCGCGGAAGACGCCATCGAGAACCAGCTGCGCCAGTTCGGCCGCGATTATCACGCGACGCAGGCCGCGACCGTCGTCTCCGATCTCGACGGCGGCATCCGCGCCATGGTCGGCGGCCGCGACTATGGTGCCAGCCAGTTCAACCGCGCCACCGACGCCTACCGCCAGCCCGGCTCGTCGTTCAAGCCTTACGTCTACACCACCGCGCTCCTCAACGGCTTCACGCCAAACTCGATCGTGGTCGACGGTCCGGTCTGCATCGGCAATTGGTGTCCGCAGAACTATGGCCATTCCTATTCCGGCTCGGTGACGCTGACGCAGGCGATCACGCGCTCGATCAACGTCGTGCCGGTCAAGCTGTCGATCGCGATCGGCCAGAAGGAACAGCCGAAGGCGCCGAACCCGGCCAAGCTCGGCCGCGCCAAGATCGTCGAGGTCGCCCGCCGCTTCGGCCTCAAGGCGCCGCTGCCCGACACGCCGTCGCTGCCGATCGGCTCGGACGAAGTCACCGTGATCGAGCACGCCGTCGCCTACGCCACCTTCCCCAACCGCGGCAAGGCGGTGACGCCGCATTCGGTGCTGGAAGTGCGCACCGGTGCCGGTGATCCGGTCTGGCGCTGGGACCGCGACGGTCCGAAGCCGCGGCAGGCGATCCCGGCCTCCGTTGCCGCCGACATGGCCGGCATGATGAGCCACGTCGTCAGCGAAGGCACCGCGCGCCGCGCCGCGCTCGACGGCATTCCGACCGCCGGCAAGACCGGCACGACCAATGCGTATCGCGACGCCTGGTTCGTCGGCTACACCGGCAATTTCACCTGCGCGGTGTGGTACGGCAATGACGACTATTCGCCGACCAACCGCATGACCGGCGGCTCGCTGCCGGCGCAGACCTGGCACGACATCATGGTCACCGCGCATCAGGGCGTCGAGGTCCGGGAAATCCCCGGCATCGGCATGGGCCAGAAGCTGCCGCCGCAGCCGACGGCAGCGCAGGCCAATGCGGCGCCGAAGGTGCTGGAGACCAAGCCCGGCCCGCCGCCCGTGCTGACCAAGCGCGGCGCCGACGTCCTGGTGCGCGTCGAGAAGCTGCTCGATGACGCCGCCAGGACCGCGACCAAGGCGGCTGCCGACGACGACAAGCTGGCCAAGCCGGCGTCGTCGACGAGCGCGCTCGCCTTCCCGCAGAACTATGCGGAAGAGAATGCGAATGCATCCGTCCCGCGCAAGAACTGATCGAAACCCGTGCGGCTGATCCTGATCACATTGACGGCCCTTCTGCTCGCGAGCGTGGTCGGCGTCGGCGCGACCTGGATGACGACGACGCGCGGCACCGAGATCGGCGCGCTGACCATCGGCCCGTGGACCGCCCGCCCGCGCACCGGCACCGCCGACGTCGATCCCTATTCGCGCGCCACCATCGTGCGCAATGGCGAGCTGCCGATCGGCACCGGTGACGGCGTCGCCTTCACCGCGACCGCCGACGAGAAGAAGAAGGCGCTCGACGGCCGCTGCGACGTCATCGTCTCCGGCGTGACGCCGCCGGCGCGGTTCTGGACGCTGACGCTGTACGACCGCAAGGGCCACCTCGTCGCCAATTCGCTGCAGCGCTATGGCTTCACCAGCCAGGAGATCGTGCGGCAGTCCGACGGGACGTTCGAGATCCGCATCGCCTCGCGCTCGCGCGCCGGCAACTGGCTGCCGACCGGCGGTATCGAGCGCTACGCGCTGATGCTGCGCCTCTACGACACGCCGGTCGGGGTCGCGACGCGCACCCAGCGCGATGCGCCGATGCCCACGATCAAGACGGTGGGCTGCTCATGATCCGCCTGATGTTCACCATCGTCGCGGGCGTGGTGCTGGGCCTCGTGGTCCATCTCGTCAGCGTGCTGGCGCTGCCGCGGATCGCGACACAGGACGCCTATTCGCGGCTGACGCCGATGACCAAGCTCAATGCCGTGACGCAGCTTCCCCTCGCCGATCCCAACAATTCGCCGATGCCGTTCATGGACCCGGCCTTCGCGATCGCGATCTGCCGCTACGACCTCACGGGCGGGCCGCTCAAGCTCACGGTGCCGGTGAGCCAGGCCTACACCTCGGTGTCGTTCTACACCCGCAACGAGATCGCCTATTACGCCATCAACGACCGCTCCGCCGGCAAGAAGGTGATCGAGCTCGACCTCATGACCGAGCCGCAGCACAACGAGCTGCCCGAGGACGAAGAGATCACCGCGGCCGACCGCCTCATCATCGATTCCCCTGCTACCACCGGCCTGATCGTGATGAAGGCGCTCGCCGCCGAGCCCGGCCTGATGCAGCAGGCGCAAAACTCGCTTCAGGCTGCGACCTGCGCGCCGCAGACAGAAGCGCCCGCCAAGGCCGAAGCGCCGCGCGGACGGCGCTGAGCGCGGCCGTTTCGGCGAGCCGCAATACAAAAACTGAAAAACAACCCCATGCACAGTAGCGGGGGCATTGAAACTGTTAGCTAATCTGAACGACCGATCAGCAGCAGCGCGACCTCAGCGGCGAGACCATTTTGGCCGCCTTTGACACGTCGGGCAAAACACTGGCATGATGGCAACATCGAAAGTTCGTAACACCCGCGGCGGAGCAATCCGCCGCGTTTTTCATGTCGTAGCACAGGTTGCCGTGATCTAAGGATCACCGTCGTCCCCCGCCGCTCGAAAACGCAATCCACTGCGTCGGGTACCTGGCGGAAAGTCCCTGCCCCCAGTGTCAGTCCAAGCCTAGCTCAATATCTCGGGCGGTGCGAGTGCGCCCACTCGCGGGCATGCGCAATGGGCGCGCGCGGCGGCAGGATCGCGCGCAGCTTCTGCGTCGTCGGCAGGCTCTCCATGCGCTCCCGCCATCGACAGAAGGCCGGATATTTCGGGTACATGGCCTTGCCTTCCTCCGTCAGGCTGAACGCAAAGGTGCTTGGCAAAAGGTAGAAATCCGCGATCGAGAGTTCTGGACCGAGGAGGTAGTCCCGACCATCGGCGAGCTCGCGCTCGATGGCCACGAGTGCGTTCTCGACCTTGGGCAGTGCGTGCGCCACCACCTTCTCGTCGGATGCAATCCCGAGCTCGGGAAACACCAGCCGCTCGTGGGTCACATGGTAGATCATGTAGGGATAGACGTAGGAATCGACGACACCGATCCATTGATTCATGCGAGCCCGCGCGTGCGGGTTCTGCGGCGTCAGCCGTGCTCCCGCGAACACCTCGTCGATGTAGCCGACGATGGCGCGCGTCTCGTAGACGGTGAAGTCGCCGTGCCGGAAGATCGGAACGCGGTTGAACGGATGGAGCGCGAGATGCTCGCTCCTGCCCATCACGGGCTCGAGGTCCTCGAAGCGGTAGGCCACGTCCTTGTGGGTGAGGACGAGCCGCACGATGTTGACGAACGTGCTGCGGGGAAAGCCGTAAACGATGGTCTCGGACATCTTTTCTCCTCCCGGTTCGCTTGCTGTCGATCGGGCTCGATCAGCGCCAGAACGGCTTGTTCGCTTGCTCCAAGGCCTCTTCCCGGGTGAGCCCGAGATCGGCAAGGAGATGGGGATTGTCGGCAATCGCGCGAAGATCGTCGCGCTGATTTATCCGCTCGATACGGGCAAGCCATCTGCCGATCAACGCCTGCCATGAATTATGTTTATGATCCGCAGCCGTCGCGCTGCGTCGAACTCGCGCCGGAAAACCGCGAACGGCAATAGGTATTGACATTTATTGCCTCCAACTCCCATGATTTCGTGTCGTGGCCGCCTGCATAGGGCCGGCAGGGCAAAGTCCGCAAAGCATCGTTTCTCGGGCCAGCCCCAATTTTTCTCATGAAGTCCCTCAGGAAGGTTCGTCATGCGCCCGCGTTTGCCACCGCTGAACGCACTAAAGGCCTTCGAAGCCGCAGCCCGCCACGAGAGCTTCACGCGGGCCGCCGAAGAGCTGTGCGTCACGCAAGGTGCGGTGAGTCATCAGGTCAAGGCGTTGGAAACGGAGCTCGCCATCAAGCTGTTCAGCCGCGAGCGCCAGCGCCTGATCATCACGGAAGCGGGCCGCGACTATCTCGCGGTGATACGTGATGCGCTGGACCGAATTGCCGCGGGTACGGAGCGGCTGTTGCAGCGACAGAACGCAGGCGTGCTCACGGTCAGCACGTCCCCGGATTTTGCCGCCAAATGGCTGGTGCATCGCCTCGGCCATTTCGCGGAAGCGCATTCGGGAATCGATCTCCGCGTCTCGGCAACGATGCATCACGTCGATTTTGCGCGTGAGGAGGTCGATCTTGCGGTCCGCCATGGCGATGGAAACTGGCCGGGCCTCGATGCCACAAGGCTCTGCACGGAACGGCTCTTCGCCGTGTGCAGTCCCAAGCTGCTGTCGGGACGCCGCCGCATCGGCGGGGTCGCGGATATCCTGAGATTTCCCCTGATCCACCTCGACAGCAGGTCCGACTGGGCAAATTGGCTACGTGGCGTCGGCATTGACGACGCCGATGTCACGCATGGTCCGGTGCTCAATCGCGCCAGCATGGTCATCGATGCCGCAATCAACGGCCAGGGCATCGCCCTGGCCCGCACGACATTAGGGGCCTGGGACCTGATCAATGGACGGCTGGCGCTGCCCTTCCCGGAGTCGGTGCCATTGTCGAAGAGCTATTGGATCGTCTGCCCCAAGGCGACCGCGTCACTTCCGAAGATTGCGACATTTCGTGACTGGCTGCTCGCGGAGGCGTCGAGCGACCTGCGCCTGCTTAAATCCGTCATCGGGACACCAAAGGCAGCGAGGCGGCGATAGGCCTCTTTCCGGCGATTTTCTCGTCCGCGGAGAATAGTCCGAGGTGGTAAGCCGCCGGGGATTCGGCTGATATCAACGCAGTCCGAACGACAGCACCGATGCGATCAGCGACAATCCCGCGAGCAGCAGAAGCGCCAGCACGGTCCTGCGGAAGGTCTCGTCGTTGATCTTGCCGAAAAGTTTGAAGCCGGACCAAAGGCCCGCGACCATGAAGGGAACGCCCAATGCGTATAGCATCAGCGTTTCCTTCGTTATGGTACCGGCTACGGCCTGAGAGCTCGAGATGACAACGAACGCCACGAACAGCACTGGCTGAAACACCGCGCGCTGCACGTCCTTGGGCCAGCCGCGCCATTGGCAGGAAATCGTCGAGATCACGCCGCCGAGCCCTGTCAGGCCGCCAAGCAAGCCGTTGGAGACGCCAATGGCGATATCGGCTCCGACTCCGATCTTTACCGGAGCGAATACGGGCTTCGTCAGGCCGTAGATTGCGTAGAGCACCAGCAGGACCCCCACACCAAATCGGAGGTAGCTGGGGTTCAGGTAAGCGAGAATGCTGACGCCGATCGGGATGCCGATGACAGTTCCGAGCGCGAGCGGCCAAGCCTTCCGAAGGTCGAGGAGATGTCGCAGCTTGAAGATGCCGTAGCCCTGCGTGAGCAAGCCGTAGCCTGCGATCAAGGTAGCGGTCTGCATCGGCGTGATGATGTGCAGCCATACGCCCGACACCACGAGGCCCATGGCGAATCCGGAAAAGCCGCTGACGAAGCCGCCAGCGAGCGCGGCAAGTGCGAAGAGAGCGAAGACAGGTCCATCCATGGGTCGTCTCCCCAAGAACAATGCAGGCGAGCACTTGGATGGATATCCATCTGATGGGGAGGTCGCGGGTCCCCGCAATCGATCACTCGTTTGGCAATACCTCGGCGTCCTACCCCCCTCCCGCCTCTTTCAGGATTCCCCGGCGTATCGATCGTACAATTTGGCGGCGTTCTCCCAGCGAATGGCCTCCATGTAGACGTCGACATAGCGGGCGGCGGCAGCGCCGAAATCCATGTGATAGGCGTGCTCATACATGTCGAGCACCAGCACCGGCCGACCGCCGGCGAGCGTTGTGGTATGATCTGCGGCCCATTGATTGATGAGCCGCCCGTCACGGGGTGAATAGGCAAGGATCACCCAACCCGAGCCACCGCCTTCGGCCTTGCCCATGGCCGCGAATTCCGTACGCCAGCGCTCGATGCTGCCAAAGTCGCGCGCAATCGCATCGGCGAGAGCGCCGCTCGGCCTCTCGGATCCACCAAGACCGTCGAAGTAGATCTCGTGCAGGATCATCGAGTTCGTTGCGATCAACTCCTCGCGCTTCAGGCCGTTGATGAGAAAGTTCGGCGCCTTCGCGAAATCGAGCTCTGCGAGCTGCGCGCCAATCGCGTTGAGCCGCTTCACGGCTCCGCCGTAGTTGTTCTCGTAGTGGCTGACGAGCACCTTTTCAGAGATTCCGCTGATCGACTTTGGATCGAACGGCATCGGTTTGGCTTCGTAACGCATCGGGCTTCTCCTTCTAATCCTTGGCTCAACTTTTCGTGCTGGCAGTCTTGTCCAGGGCCGCGCGCAAGCCTTCGGCGAGCTTCACGGCATCGTCGTTCGCCCAGAAGTGCATGAAGAAAAGCCGCGGCTGCTCATCCAGCATGTGGCTATGCAGCGCGGTCACCTCGATGCCGTGCGTGCGCAGCGCCAGAATGACAAGGTTGACCTCGTTGCCCGTCAGCACGAAGTCGCCCGTGATGGCCGCCTTCCCGCCCCCCGTCGGCTGGAAGTTGATACCGATCGCAACGCCCATTGGGGCGACAGGGGTCAATGGCATGCCATCTTGCGTGATCGGATCACGTCGCTTCACGTTGAATTGGTAGACGCCTCCGTTGACCTGTCCCTTGCTGCCGATAATCTGGTCGAGCTTCGCGGTGTCTAGGTCCACGGCCGGCGGCGGGCTCGCCGGCGCTGCGACGGTCAATGGAGTCTTGCTTTCGGCAAGTGCATCGTGGATCGCAGCGGCGAGCTTGACCGGGTCCCCGTGCCCGGCAACATGCATGTAGAACGTCGCCGGACTCGCGCGCAGCAGATGATTGTGGATGGCGGTGATCTCGAGGCCGTTCGCGATCATCTTCGCCATCACGGGATTGATCTCGGTTTCGAGCAGCACGAGGTCGCCCATGACCATGGCGCCGCCGTGCCCAGGCTTGAACGCAACCCAGCCGCCGAGCGCCAGCGCCGGCTTGATCGTCACCCCGTCCAACGTCACGGAGAGATCGCTGCGGGGAAAGCCGTAGCGGTGGACGTCGTCCGAAACGGCGGGCTTGCGGCCCAGCGTCTCGTCAACCTTCTGCCAGTCGATGTTCTGCGCTTGAGCCGTCGAGACCGAGCCAAGGAGGCAGGCGCCGAGACCGATGAACGTGAAGAGTGTGTTTCTCATTGATGTGCTCCTAGGTCTTGAAGCAGCTGCGGCTAATCACGCCCCGAGATCGATCGCATCGGCCCATCAAGCGGGAGGCCCAATCCTGGACGTCGCGCGAGCGTCGCCCGGCGCCGGGTATCAGGCGGGGGTCGGCTGAGACGTCCCCGTCAACGCGCGCATCGATAAGCGCCGGCGTATTCGCCGTGCCGATCAGTCTAGATAATCTGCCGGAAGAAATGGGGATGTATGATGCTGACATGCTGCGCCCTTGGTGATTAAGGACGCGATACTTGGGCATGTCGCCTCACGGGGAGATCGCACATCCCCGTAGCGGCGAATTAAAACCCGGATGGCCGAACTGTCAACCTGCTTAAGTCGGGGAATGCAGAAGTCATCGGAGGCACGTCACGAGGATAGCGCCGACGGTTTGGAACCTTTGGCACGTCGAGCAAAAGACCCGCATACAGGCAGCATCTAAAGTTCGTAACACCCGCGCGGAGCAATCCGTCGCGGTTTCATGTCGGAGAAAAGCGAGCCATGATCGAAGGATCGTCATCGTCCCCTGCCACTCGAAGCCGAGTGGACGTAAGTTTGCAACGCCCGAGATTCTAGACTAGCCTGTTCCTCTGCCCCACTCCCTGCCGTAAGCAGGTGTGAAGCTCCCCGCCACGACGGATTACGGGCAAGTCCAGTTTTGCGCACCAGCGCATTTTTTCCGTCGTGTCCATGCGAAACAATTCCGCCGCGTTCGGCTCGGGCGCAATCATCGGTACCTTGGGCGGCCTCATCGGCCTCGGGGGCGCTGAATTTCGTCTGCCGCTGCTCATCAGCTTGTTCAGGTTTCGCGGTCTTGAAGCCGTGGTCCTCAACAAGGCGACGAGCCTGATCGTGGTGGCCAGCGCGCTGCCATTTCGTGCCCGCGCCGTTCCCTTTGCCGAAATATATGCGCATTGGCCGGTCATCCTGAACCTGCTGGCTGGCAGCCTTGTTGGCGCCTATGCCGGAGCATCCTGGGCGACGCGCCTCAAATCCGAAACGCTCTACAAGATCATAGCCGTCTTGTTGCTGCTGATCGCAGGTGTGCTTCTGTTCGCGCACAGCACTGCGGCAGCAACCGCCCCGGCGCTAGCCGGCATGTACCTGATTATCGCGGGCGTAGCGGCAGGCTTCGTGATTGGCATCGTGACGTCGTTGCTCGGCGTTGCCGGTGGAGAATTCCTGATCCCCACCCTGATCCTGCTGTTCGGCGCGGACGTCAAGCTGGCAGGCAGCCTCTCACTCGCGGTAAGCCTTCCGACGATGCTGGTGGGCTTCGCGCGCTATAGCCGCGATCAAAGCTTTTCAGTGCTCCGCGCCAACTGGCAGTTCATGCTTGCAATGGCGATCGGATCGATCGTCGGTACATTCATCGGCGGCTTGCTGCTCGGCGTTGTCCCGAATTCGATTCTTTTGCCGGGATTGGCTGTGATCCTGGTCATCTCAGCCGTGGAGATATGGCGGCACGAGTAGAGCTGGCTCAGGCGTGATACGTTCGATCCATCCGCGCCCAGAGCAGCGCGAACGGACCCAACGCAATTCCCGCCGCAAGAACGATGAACGCCAGCAGCCAGCCGGTCGCGCTCTGCGGACCGCCGGCGGCGTCGAGCGCGGCGCCGGTTCCCCAGGCTCCAACCGCCGACAGACCGAAGCCGACCGTCGAATGCAAGGCCAGGGTCGCACCGCGATGTTCGGAAGTCGCCGCGGCAGACATGCCGGCAGTCAACGCACCTGAATCGGCGGGCACGGTCAGGCCATAGGCGAGCAGCAGCAGTGCGAGCACCCATGCCGGCGCCGTCGCGTTGAGGCCGATGATAAGTGCGACGCAGGCCGATGCGATCATGACGATCGTGATCGCCCGATGGCGGCCGAATTTCAGCGCGGCCTCGTTGCCGAGGATGCTTGCGGGCATCGAGATCACCGCGAAGCAGAAGCTCAGCACGACGGGACTCAACCAAGACGGCGCGCCCTGGTGCGCAACGACGAAGGTCCAGAACCCGACCAGCCAGGTGCGGATGCCGTAAAGCTCGAAGCAGTGCGCGCCATAGCCGAGGATGTAACCGAGCGCCTCGCGGTTGGCGAAGACGGGTGCGAAGTTGAGCAGACGTCCCGCCTTCGGCGCGGACCGCTGCTCCCGCATCAGAAGGCACGCGACGACCATGGCGACGGGACCGAGGCCGGTGACGAGGAAGGCGGTGCGCCACCCCCAGCGGTCGGCGATCAGTTGCGCGACCAGGAACGAGAGGCCAACGCCGACCGAGAAGCTCGAGGTGTACAGTGTGACGGCGCGTGAGGTGTTGCCGGCGGGAAGCCGGTCCGTCAGCGCCTTCAGGCCCGGCATGTAGGCGCCGGCAAATCCAAGCCCTGCAAGGGACCAGATCGCGGTGGCCGACCAGAACCCTTGCGCGAAGATTCCGAACGCTGCGGTCGCGAGCCCGCTGACGATCGAGCCCCAGAGCAGGACAATCCTCGCGTCGATCCGGTCGGTCAACGTCGTCAGCACGGGCACCGCGAGCATGTAGCCGAACGCATAACCGCTCGCCATCAGGCCGCCTTCGGCAGCGGAGAGGCCCCACTCCGGCATCAAATGCTGCGCCAGATTTGCGGACAAGGTCACATGCGGCAGGAGGTTGCCGACCTGCCCAATGCACATCACCGCAATCAGAGACCGACCGCCGAACTTACGAATTTTGTTCTCCTACCTGGAGAGGCGTTGAGTTTGCCCGCTCCGTACGAAGCAGCAAGAGCGCGAAGAAGGCCGAGACCGAGACGAGCGCGCTGATCCACAGCGCACTGCTGCCGATGTGCTCCACCATCAGCCCCAGTGCGAGCGGCGCGGCGGCACCCGTCAGTCTAGAAGGCAGCGAGATCATGCCGACCCGCCTGCCGAATCCGGCCGGCCCAAACAGCGCCAATGGAAGCGTCCCACGGGCAATGGTGATGATGCCGTTGCCCGCTCCGTACAGCACCGTGAAGGTCGACGCGAGCAAGGGTCCGCCCATCACCAGCGCAACGACGCCGATCGGATTCATCAGCATGGCCAGCCTCGCCGAAAGCAGCGGGTGAAACCGGGCGAGCCATCCTGCTTCCAGCAGACGCGCGCCGACTTGTGCAGGCCCAACCAGCGCGCCCGCGAGCAAGGCCTGAGCCGGTGTGGCGCCGAACGCAACCAGCATGGTCGGCAGAATGGCCGAGATGCCCGAACTGACGAAGCTAGCTGCCGCGAACATGTAAGCCAGCAGCACCATCGCGAAGGTCTCGCTCTGGCGTCCGGATTGCTGGATTGCACCCGGCCCCGGTCGAGCCTGTTGGTCCAATGGGACGGCGCGCGGCAGCGAGAGATTGAGCGGCAACGCAACAGCGATATGGATCGACGCCCATACCTGACAGGCGACGCGCCAGCCGTACTCCGACGCGAGCCAGGTCGTGAGGGGCCAGCCGAGCGTGCTGGCGAAACCGGCGATCAGCGTGATGCCGGTGATGGTTCGTCGTGCATTGGTACCGTAGATGCGCGCAAGCGTCGCAAAGGCCGCCTCATAGAGGCCCATGCCCATACCGATCCCGAGCAACGTCCAGGCCGCAATCAGCACCGCCACGCCATGGGCCACGGACAGCAGGAGCAGGCCTGCCACAAACACGAGGTTCGAAATGGCAAGCAGGCTGCGCCCGCCAAACGTATCGATGGCATGCCCCACGCGCGGGCCGAGCAGACCAGAGATGACGAGCGCTCCCGACAGCGCGCCGAACACGTAAGTCGGCGCGAGACCGAGATCGCGCGCAATCGGCGCAGCCAGGATGGCCGGGAGATAATAGCTCGACGCCCATGCAACCGTTTGCGCGGTGCCGAGCGCGGCGACGACGCCGAGCGGGCCTCGGGCTTGGCCCGCGAGAACTTGCTTCATGAACAACCACACCCCGAAGCGCCGGCCTTCTTGGCCGTTTCGTCGGCAGCACAGCAGGCGGACAAATCCTCCTTCGCCGGCCCGCCGCAACATCCCGATGCGGTCCCGGCGGCCTCGACACCGCCACGTGTGCAGACGCCGGTCTCCGGCAGCACAAGCTCCACCCTCGCCGCCGCCTCCTTGTCGCCGGCGATGTCGGCCGCAATCGAGCGAACCTGCTCATAACCCGTCATCATCAGGAAGGTCGGAGCGCGGCCGTACGACTTCATGCCAGCCATGTAGAAACCCGCTTCATCATGCGCGAGCTCGCGCGCGCCGTGGGGACGCACCGTCCCGCAGCTATGCTCGTTGGGGTCGATCAGCGGCGCCAGGGCGACCGGTGCCTCGATGGCGGGATCGAGCCGCAAACGCAGTTCGGACAGGAACGAGAAGTCAGGACGGAAACCTGTCGACACGATCAGTTCGTCCACGACCACGCTTCGCCCTCCGCAACAGGACCCTGCCGCGATCTTGAGGCGACCTTCGGAGTCCGAGAGGTGCGTCACCCCGAATTCGGTTTCGACCTTGATCTTCCCGGAGGCAACAAGTGCGGCGAAGGCACTGCCGAGTTCGCCGCGCGCCGCGAGCTTGTCGTTACGGCCGCCGCCAAACGCCTTCGCGGGATCGGCGCCGCGCAACAGCCAGACGGGCTGCGTACCCGGCACTTCGTCGGCGAGATGCACGAGATCGATCAGCGTGCCCACCGCAGAATGGCCCGCGCCGAGCACCGCAACAGTCTTCCCGGCATATCTGGAACGGCCGGCACCCCGCACATCCGGCATGCCGTAGGCAATTCGGTCGCCGCATTCGGATTCACCGATCGCCGGCAGGCCGTTGCGGCCGGCCGGATTGGGGGAGAACCATGTGCCTGATGTATCGATCACGGCGTCTGCACGCAGAACCTCGGGCCCCTTGCCGTTCTGATAGCGGATTTCAAAAGGCGCCTGCTCGCGCCCCCTGGTCTTTGCCTTGTCGAAGCCGACGCGGCTGATGGCCGAGACGCGGCTGGAGGTCCGGATCACATCGCGCAGCGACGTTCGCGTCGCGAGCGGCGTCAGGTATCGATCGAGCAGTTCGCCGCCGGTCGGATAGGATTGCGGGTCCGGCGAATTCCATCCCGTCGGTGCAAGCAGGCGCGCGGCGGCCTTGTCGACATTGTACTCCCATGGCGAGAACAGCTGGACCTGCTGCCACTGGCGGACGGCGTGTCCGGCTTCGGGTCCGGCCTCGAGCACGATGGGAGACATGCCGCGTTCGAGCACGTGCGCGCCCGCAGCCAGGCCGACCGGCCCTGCCCCGACAATGGCAACTGTCTTTCCGTCGCTCATTTCGCTACTCCCGTTGTTCTAGAATCATCGAATAATTCGGCCCAAAAAAATCAGGCCGCCGTTTTGGTATCCTTGCATTCGGTTTCGTCGGCACAGCACTCCGACACCAGGAAATCCACCAGGCCCCGCATCCCGTCGTAGTTCGCGTGGCAGACCAGGGTCGTGGATTCGCGGACCTGACTAATGAGCCCGACCGCAACCAGAGACTTGATGTGATGAGATAGCGTCGATGCCGGGATCTTCAGCTTGTCCTGCAAGCGACCGACGGGCATGCCCGGCTGTCCAGCCCGGACCAGCGCCCGATAAATCTGGAGCCGCGTCCGGTTACCCAGGGCTTCCAAGCGTGCTGCTGCGTCGTCGATCTTCATGACCATAAGATGCGCCGATCCGCCCTCGCCGTCAACCGTATTTCTAGAATATTGGAAATATATATATGCGACCGCCCCCGGCGGAGCGGCTTCAGCAGCACTTTCCGTTCTGCTGGATCGGCGGACAAGGGACCGATCCGTACGAACAGAAGACGCAGCAATCGCCGCTCGTCGGCTTGAGCCGGGTCCCGCATCCCTTGCAATCGTAGAAGAACTGACAGGCGTCGGTCGGCATGGTTTCGGCTGACGCGTGATGACAGACCGGACACGTGATCACCGATTGGGTTTGCATGGCCGGCTTTCCTCGATCGCAAGACACAACGCATTCTAAGCGCGGCGAGTTCGGAAATTCAATTGACGCTTTATCATCATTTCTATAAATCTGGATATATGGAAACTGAAGAAGCAGTCCTGGCGCTCGCCGCCCTGTCACAATCGACCCGTCTGGAGGCCTTCCGGACGCTGGTCCGACACGAGCCCGATGGCCTTGCGGCCGGCGACCTCGCACGTCTGCTGGAAGTCCCGCCGAATACGCTTTCGGCTCATCTCTCGATCCTGACGCGTGCCCGCCTCGTCACCTCCGAGCGACACAGCCGTTCAATCGTCTATCGCGCCAACCTTGCGGAGTTCAGGGACGTTGCGGTTTTCCTGCTTCGGGATTGCTGCGGCGGCCGGCCGGAGGTTTGCGAACCGGTTGTCGAGAGCCTTCAAGCCTGCTGCTCGCCAAAGCGAAAGGAGCGAAGCCGTGCCTGACCAGATGTACAATGTTTTGTTCTTGTGCACCGGCAATTCGGCGCGCTCGATCCTCGCCGAGTCGATCCTTCGCAAGGACGGAGCCGGCCGTTTTCAGTCGTTCTCCGCCGGCAGCGCGCCGAAAGGCGCGGTGCACCCGCTGGCGCTGCGCACGCTGGAAAGCATGGACTACCCCGCCGACGGGATGCGCTCGAAGAGCTGGCTGGAGTTCGCCGCTCCCGATGCGCCGGTGATGGATTTCGTCTTCACCGTTTGTGACAATGCGGCCGGTGAATCCTGCCCCATCTGGCCGGGACAGCCGATGACCGCACATTGGGGTATCGAGGACCCCGCCGCAGCCGAAGGTACCGATCTGGAGAAACAGGCAGCGTTCGTCACCGCATTCCGCTACCTCAAGAATCGGATCGACACCTTTGTGAGCCTGCCGCTCAGGAGCATCGACAAGCTCTCCCTCGGCACCAAGCTGCGCGAGATCGGACGCTCCCAGGGCGCAACACATTCAACGCCGAAGGCCGGCTGATGGACAATTTCGATCTTCCACGGCGCCTCGCAGCCGAAGCGCTCGGCACGGGCATTCTCGTCGCCACCGTCGTCGGCTCCGGCATCATGGCCGAGACGCTGACCAAGGACGTAGCGCTGGCGCTTCTGTGCAATACCCTGCCGACCGGAGCCATTCTGGTTGTCCTGATCACCGTGCTCGGTCCGATCTCCGGCGCGCATTTCAATCCCGCGGTGACCCTCGTCTTCACCGGCAAGCGCGAGCTTCCGGTCAACGAAGCCGTGCTCTACGTGGTCGCGCAGATCGCCGGCGGCATCGCGGGAACGATGGCCGCGCATCTGATGTTCGGACTTCCCCTGCTCGATTTCTCGACGAAGGTTCGAACGGGAGGGCCGCAATGGTTCGCCGAAGCGGTCGCCGCCTTCGGTCTGGTCGCGACGATCCTGGCCGGCATCCGATTTCAGCGGACGGCGGTTCCCTGGCTGGTGGGCCTTTACATCACGGCAGCCTATTGGTTCACGGCCTCCACGTCGTTTGCAAATCCGGCGGTGGCCATCGCGCGGTCGCTGACGAACACGTTCTCGGGCATTCGTCCGACCGACCTGCCCGGTTTCATCCTTGCGGAGCTCTGCGGAGCATTCGCCGGCATGCTGTTGATGAACTGGCTGCTCGGACAGTCGAAGTCGCGCGGCCCTGTCCCAATCGCGGAGACGACCCGATGAACGTCACGATCTACCACAACCCCGATTGCGGCACCTCGCGCAACACGCTGGCGATGATTCGACAGAGCGGCGCGGAGCCCACGGTCATCGAATATCTCAAGACCCCGCCATCGCGCGAGACGCTCAAGCAGCTGATTGCAGCGATGGGCATCACGGTTCGCGGATTGCTGCGCGAGAAGGGCACGCCGTACAAGGAGCTCGGCCTCGCCGACCCCAAATGGACCGACGACCAGTTGATCGATCAGATGCTCGCGCATCCCATTCTCATCAACCGCCCGATCGTCGTGACCTCGAAGGGCACGCGCTTGTGCCGCCCTTCCGAAGCCGTCGTCGATCTCCTCGACAATCCGGTCGGCCGGTTCACGAAGGAAGATGGCGAGGTGGTCGAAGCGCGCCAGGCGACTCACCGCCCCTAACGCTCCTCGGTCGGAATCCGCCGCGGTTTTTTTCACGCCAGAGCGGAGGTCGCCGTGAAGACGACCTCCGCCCAGCCTATTCGGCGGCTTGCGACGCGCGCGCGGTCCATTCGTCGGCAGGAGCCGATCGTTCGCCCGATGGAAGCCCCCGGCCCTTCACCAAGCCGAAAATTGCGGGGATCACGACCAGCGTCAGCAGTGTCGATGACGTCATGCCGCCGATCATGGGCACCGCAATGCGCTGCATGATCTCCGATCCGGCCCCGGTGCTCCACATGATCGGCAGCAGACCGGCCATGATGGCAACCACCGTCATCATTTTGGGCCGCACGCGCTCGACCGCGCCCACCATGATGGCGTCGTGGAGATCCCGGCGCGTCAGTGGCCTCCCCTCGGCGCTGCATCTGGCCTTCACCTCGGCCAGCGCGTGATCGAGGTAGATCAGCATGACGACACCCGTCTCGGCGGCGACGCCTGCGAGCGCGATGAAGCCGACCGCGACGGCAACGGACAGGTTGAAGCCGAGCCACCACATCATCCAGATGCCGCCGACCAGCGCGAACGGCAGCGACAGCATCACGATCAGCGTCTCGGTCATCGCCCGGAAGTTCAGGTACAGCAGCAGGAAGATGATCGTGAGCGTCACGGGCACCACGATCTTCAGACGGGCGGCGGCGCGCTGCAGATATTCGTACTGGCCGCTCCACACGACGTAGGTGCCGGCGGGAAACCGGATGCTCTCCGTCACGGCGCGTTGCGCGTCAGTGACGTAGCTTCCGATGTCGCGATCCCGGATGTCGACGTAGATGTAGGTCGCAAGCTGGCCGTTCTCCGTCCGGATCGACGTCGGCCCGCGCGCGGGTTCGACCTTCGCCACCTCGCCGAGCGGCACGGCGCCGCCCGACGGCATCGGCACCAGGATGTCGCTGGCGATGGCCTTGGGGTTGTCACGAAGGTCGCGCGGATAGCGCATGTTCACGGTGAACCGCTGCCGTCCCTCCACGATCGTCGTGACCGTCTGACCGCCGAGCGCGGCCGCGATGGTGTCCTGGACGTCCTGGATCAGGATGCCGTAACGGGCGAGCGCCTCACGGTCGGGAACGATCTCGAGATAATAGCCGCCGATGCCACGCTCGGCGTAGGCCGACGAGGTGCCGGGTACGGTCTTGATGACGCGTTCGATCTGCTTCGCGAGCCGGTCGATCTCGGCGAGGTCATTGCCCATGACCTTGACGCCGACCGGCGTGCGGATTCCGGTCGAGAGCATGTCGATACGTGCCTTGATCGGCATGGTCCAGGCATTGGAGACACCCGGAAACTGCAACGCCTTGTCCATCTCGGCGATGAGACTGTCGACGGTAACGCCGGAACGCCACTGCTCCCTAGGCTTCAGGTTGACGATCGTCTCAAACATCTCTGTCGGGGCGGGATCGGTCGCAGTGGCGGCTCGTCCCGCCTTGCCATAGACCGAAGCGACCTCCGGGAACGACTTGATGATGCGGTCCTGCATCTGCATCAGCTCGGCCGCCTTGGTGACCGAAATGCCGGGCAGCGTCGTTGGCATGTAGAGCAGCGTTCCCTCATTCAGCGCCGGCATGAACTCGGTGCCGAGCTGGCGCGCCGGCCAGATCGTCACCGCAAGCACGACGAGCGAAGCCAGGATGACCGGCGTCTTGGCGCGCAGAACCCCCTTGATCACGGGACGGTAGACCCAGATCAGGAAGCGGTTGATGACGTTCCTGCTCTCCGGGACGATCCTGCCGCGGACGAAGATCACCATCAGCGCCGGCACCAGGGTGACGGACAGCAACGCCGCGGCGGCCATCGAGAAGGTCTTCGTGAACGCCAGCGGGCTGAACAATCGGCCCTCCTGCGATTCCAGCGTGAAGATCGGCATGAACGACACGGTGATGATCAACAGGCTGAAGAAGAGCGCGGGGCCGACCTCGGATGCCGCGTCGATCAGAACCTGCACGCGTGACTGATCGGGCCCCGCCCGTTCGAGGTGCTTGTGTGCGTTCTCGATCATGACGATGGCGGCGTCCACCATGGCGCCGATCGCAATCGCGATGCCACCCAGGCTCATGATGTTCGATCCCAGCCCGAGCAGCTTCATGGCGCCAAACGCCATCAACACGCCGACCGGCAACATCAGGATCGCGACGAGTGCGCTGCGGACATGCAGCAGGAACACGATGCAGACGAGCCCGACGACGATGCTCTCCTCGAACAGGGTATGCTTGAGGGTATCGATCGCCGCGTAGATCAGGTTCGACCGGTCGTAGACCGGCACGATCTCGACCGATTTCGGCAGGCTGCTCGCGATCTCCCTGAAGCGCTTCTTGACGTTTTCGATGACGTCGAGGGCGTTGACGCCGAACCGCTGCAGCACGATGCCGCTTGCGACCTCGCCCTCGCCGTTCAATTCGGCGATGCCGCGCCGCTCGTCGGGCCCGAGCTCGACGTTGGCGACGTCCCGCAGCAGCACCGGCGTGCCGTTGCTCGTCTTCAGCACGATGTTGCCGAGATCGTTGATGCTCTTGATGTAGCCCTTGCCGCGGATGACGTATTCGAACTCGGAGAGCTCGACGGTGCGGCCGCCGACGTCGGCGTTGCTGGCGCGGATCGCCTCACGTATTTTTTGCATGCTGATGCCGCGGTCGCGCATCCGCTGCGGGTCGAGGACCACGTTGTACTGCTTGACGAAGCCGCCGACGCTGGCGACCTCGGCGACGCCTTCGGCCTTGGCCAGCGCGAACTTCAGATTCCAGTCCTGGATCGTGCGCGTGTCCGCCAGGTTCAATTCCTTCGATATGACGGCGTATTGGTAGACCCAGCCGACGCCGGTCGCGTCGGGCCCGATGGTCGGGGTGACGCCGGCGGGAAGCCTGGACGCCGCGCCGTTCAGGAATTCCATGACGCGCGACCGCGCCCAATAGATGTCGGTGCCGTCCTCGAAGATCACATAGACGAAGGAGACGCCGAAGAACGAGAAGCCGCGTACGACCTTCGATTTCGGCACGGTGAGCATCGCCGTCGTCAGCGGATAGGTGACCTGATCCTCGATCACCTGCGGCGCCTGGCCGGGATACTCGGTGTAGACGATGACCTGCGTATCCGAGAGGTCCGGGATCGCATCCAGCGGAAGGTGAACCAGGGCATAGAGGCCGGCGGCGGCCGCGAAGCCGGCGCCGAACAGCACGAGCAGCAGATTGCGCGCCGACCAGGCGATGATGCGGGCGATCATTTGTGATCTCCCGTTGCATTGCCAGGGCCGGCGTCGGTGGCCTGGGATGCCGCCTCGCCAAACCCCTTCAGCGCGGCCTTCAGGTTGCTTTCCGCATCGATCAGGAAGTTGGCGGAGGTCACCACCGCCTCGCCGTCCGCGAGACCATGGCGCACCTCGACATAGCCGCCGCCGCGACGGCCGAGCTTGACTTCCCGCGGCTCGAAACGCCCTTCCCCCTTGTCGACGAGCACGGCCTGCCGGCTGCCGGTGTCGAGCACCGCGCTGTCCTGTATCGCCAGGACGGGCGCGGCATCGGCCGTGTCGATGTCGGCATCGACGTACATGTCGGGCAGCAGCACCGCGTCCGGATTGGCGAGCTCGATCCTGATGCGAACGGTGCGCGTGTCGCGGTTCACCTGCGGATAGACGACGGCGATGGTCCCGGTGAAGGTCCGGCCGGGGAAACTGCGCGCGCGCACCGCGACTGACTGCCCCACCGCGATGTTGCCGAGATCGCGCTCGGCCACGTCGACCAGCGCCCAGACCACCGAGGTGTCCGCGATCCGGAACAGAACGTCGCCGGGATTGGCCCGCATCCCTTCGATCGCATTGCGTTCGAGCACGACCCCGTCGCGCGGCGCAGACCAGCGTATGGCGACGGGCGCGGTGTGCGTCTTGTCCATCTCCGCAATGACGGACTCGGGAACGTCGAGATTGACCAGCCGCTGTCGCGAGCCGCGGCCGTACATCTCGACACCGCCGACCGTCTTGGAGGTGATCGTCGCAAGATATTCCGCCGCTGCGGACGCCACCGCCGAACTGTAGATTTCCATCAGCGGCTGGCCGGCCTTCACGCGCGTGCCGGTGGTCACGTCGGCGACCTTCTGCACGAAGCTTTCGGCGCGCATCGCGATCACCGACACGCGGCGTTCATCGAGCTGGATCGTGCCGGGCGCCTTCACCGAGACCCGGATCGAGCGCCGCGTGACGGGCTCGGACTTCACGCCCGCGCGCTGGATCTTGCCGGGCGACAGCTTCACCGTGCCGTCGTCGGTGTCGTCGCCTTCGTAAACGGCGACATAGTCCATCCCCATCGGATCCTTCTTTGGGACGGGCGACGTGTCGGGCAGCCCCATCGGATTGCGGTAGTAGAGGATTTTTCGCGGCGAAGCCGCTTGCGCCTTCGGTAGCGCCGGCGCGACGGCCGCTCCATCGTCGTCGTAGACCGGCAGATAGTCCCGCCCGCGGTCGTCCTTCTTCGGACCCGCAGACCAGAGCGACGCGCCGCTTGGATCGCGGTAGTAGAGCGGAGTTCGCTCCGCGGCGGCCGCAGCCGATGATATGTCGGCCTCAGCGAGCCAGCCCGCACCGTTCGAATGCCAGTAGTAGCCGGCCAGGACCAGGCCGCCGCCCAGCGCAAGTGCCGTCAGGAGACGCAGCGTTTTCATGTCGTGTATCCGCGCACCCGGGAGCGCGCGTCCGTGTGAAGGAAAAGGGGGAATGTCGGGCGCTGCCGGGCAGCGCCCGAACGCTCACTTGACCGCCGTGACGATCACCTTGCCGGTGACGGTCTCCGGTTCGCCCTGCACCTTCACGGACAGCGTCATCTGGTAGCGGCCAGCCATCGGCAGGTCCGTCTTGAAGGCGTACACACCAGGCTCCCTGGACGGCAGCGGCGCGACCGCCGATTCCATCTCGGCCATCCCGTCCGGGGCCATGTCGAGGCGGGTCTTGAAGATGACTGCGTCCGGTATCGGCTTGCCGGACTGCTTGTTCGTCAGGCGAACGGCGAGCGTGACGTCTTCGCCCTTCCTCATCTGCGGAGTGACGGGCTCGAAGGCGTAGTCGCCCGCGCCCGCCATCGCGGCTGAAGCGGCAAGCGAAAGGGTGGCGGCGAGAGCCGCGGTGCGGATTTTGGAAAGCATTGTCTTGTCCTCATGAATTGATCTTTCGCCGTGGCGCGTGAAGCGCGCACGTCAGTCGTCGTCGCGAGCAGGCATGCCGCTCGCGTCTCGGGCTTTGCGAGATCAGATTCGAGGAGGTCGGAAAGGAGGACTGCCGCCGCGGAAGGAAACGACCTGATCCGGGGGAATAGCCAACGTGCTGGCCATGACGGCGAGACGCTCGAACGCCACGGGCCTGACATCACCGAGCGCGATGATCCCACCGACGCAGCAGAAGCCCATCCCGCACTTGTAGCCGCCGCTATGGGAGCCTGTTCCCTTCATGTCGGGACAACAATCGTCCATCGACATGTCGGCGTCGCCGCTCATGTGCATGGCCGTCTGCATGCCATCCGACGACATTGCGAGGTTCGCCGCGGACGCGCCAACCGGCAGCATCGCCAAGGATATGGCGATGGCGACTGCCAGGATGGTACGGACGAACTGCATCAATATCGACTTACTTTGTCAGGCCGGAACTCGGCCTCAGTAGCATATTCGGGCACCAAAGGCAGTCATTGATCGTGGTCAAGCGTTCGTTACCCAGGCTGGTCCGGAGGCCGGGTTGGACGTTTCGACGCGGTCCTTCGGACTATCGTGCAAAACAGCAACACAAGGCCACCATCGACCGACCAGCCCGTCCAGCAGCCCGCGCGGATGTTGACGCGCTCATCCCCTGATGCCAGTTTCGTGATCGGTAGTGTCCGCAAGGACTCTTCAAGGGAATGCGGTGCGTCCACCTCAGTGGGCAATTCCGCGGCTGCCCCCGCAACTGTAGGCGGATAGTCGACGACCAAACAAACCACTGGAGCCCCGCTTGGGCCTCTGGGAAGGTGGTCGAAGGCGATGACCCGCGAGCCAGGAAACCTGCTGCCAGCCATGGTCACGCGCGAACGCATTGGGCGGGGTGCCCTGATGTCGGACAAGTAGCCGGTGCATCCGCCGCCTGGGGCGAAGGTGGATGACTAAGGCAACCGCGGTGACGGTTTGTTTGCGTCGCCGCAGAGCGTTGTTGTGCAACATTTTCATTTCCGTGCTGGCGCAAGGCCAGCGTTATCGCGTGCTTTCCTGATTACTCTGCTCTCGTCGGTGTCCTTGTCGTCCGCGGCGCTCGCGCAAAGCGCGGCGCAGGACAACCGCTCCCGGGAGGTCGGCCCGGTGATCGTGTCGCCGCCTGCGCCGCGACAGGCTCCTGCCGTCAGCCCCGGCACTCAGAAGCAGCGCGCCGCCCGGCGCGCCGCGGGACGCAATCGTGGCGCCCCTGCTGTCGCCGTTCCGGCCACGCAAGCTCCGAGCGGCCCGGTGCAGACGCCGCTCAACACGGCAGCCGTCACCGATGTCGGCTCCCGGCTCGGCATCACGGCGCGCGAGATGCCGGCGACCGTCGAGGTCATCAGTCAGCGGACGATGCAGGACCTGGGCATCCGGACCACGACCGACGTCGCCAAGGCTGCAGTCGGCGTCACCGGCGGCGATGCGCCCGGCGCGCCCGCCATCTTCTCGATGCGTGGCTTTTCCGGCGACCAGATCTCCACGCTCTACAACGGCATCCCGATCGGGCCGTCGACCATGACCGGCCGTCCCATGGACGTGGCTGGCCTCCAGCAGGTCGAGATCATCAAGGGACCGGACTCGCTGGTGGCGGGCCTCGGTGCGACCGGCGGCGCCATCAACTACGTGAACAAGGCGCCGCACACCGGACCAATCGTCAACGACGCCTTCACCTCCTACGATTCCTTCAACGGCTATCGCGCCGGTTACGGATCGGGCGGCAGCACGCTGATCAACGGCCTCGACTACCGCTTCGATATCAGCCATTTCAACAACAAGGGCTTTATCGACGACACCTATTCGAAGCTCAGCAACGTCTCGGGCCAGCTGAACTATCGCGTCAACGAGAACCTGAAGATCTGGGGCGCAACCGAATACAGGCAGGACAACGACCGCTTCTACTGGGGGACGCCGCTGGTGCCGGCGAACGCGCCGGGCATCGTGCCGACGTACGGCATCGTGTCCGGCGTCTGGAGCAACTATTACCTCGGCGGCGGCACGCCGGTCCCGGTCACCATCGACGCGCGCACGCTGACCACGAACTACAACGTGCTCGACAATCACAGCGGCGCCAACGAGCTCTGGCTGCGCAGCGGCTTTCAATGGGACATCACCAACAACATCTCGCTGAAAAGCCAAGTCTACGGCTATGACGCCCACCGGCACTGGTTCAACAACGAGATCTCGTCGTTCGACCAGACCGTAGGCAATTTCGCAGGCGCGCAGAGCATCTACCGCGAGCGCCTGGCGCTCGATCACGCGCAGCGGCTCTACGGCAACATCACCGACCTCACCGTCAATTCCAACGTCGCCGGAATGGACAATCGCTTCGTCGCCACCGTGGCGGCGAGCAGCAACCAGTTCAACGTCTCGCAGGACACGTTGTTCTTCAATGACTACGTCGATCTCCTCAATCCGGACCGCGGCCTCTACGGCCCGCGCAGCGACGAGAAGATCTACACCCATCTCGACACCACCTCGCTGTCGTTCGAGGACCGGCTCAAGCTGACCTCGACCTTCGCGCTGATCGGCGGCATCCGTTTTGAGAATATCGAGCTGTCGCGGACCCGCTTCGACGAGACTGGCCTCCTGAAAGCCAGCTATCCTTTCTCGAAGACGTTCAATCCGGTCACCGGACGCATCGGCTACACCTGGGACATCGCGCCCGGCGTGATGCTTTACGGCCAGTACGCGACGGCGGCGGACCCGACGGTCGCGAACATCTTCATCCTCAGGCCCACGACGCCGCTGCTGCTCACGACGTCGCGAACCTACGAGACCGGCGTGAAGCTGCTGTCGGCCGACAAGCGCGCGGAGGCCACGCTCTCGGCCTTCGACATCGAGCGCAAGAACGTCTACGTCCCCGAAAGCGGCATCCTCTTCAACGTCGCCGGCAAGATGGCCTCCAAGGGCGTCGAGATTGCCGCCGCGGTCAATCCGGTCGCGGGCCTGAAACTATGGGGCAACGTCGCCTTCGTGCAGTCGCGCTTCATCGACTTCACCTATGTCGACGGCAATGGCGACTTCCAGTCCTATTCGGGCAAGACGCCGCCCAACGTTCCCAACTTCATCGCCAACGCCGGCGCCTCCTATCGCTTCGACACGAAGCTGCCGGTGGAGATCGGCGGCCTCGTCCGTCACGTCGGCGACCGCTTCAACTTCCAGGACAATCTGGTCACGATGGACGCCTACACGATCTTCGACGCATACGCGTTCGTCGATATTCCAAAAGCCTATTTCCCGGGCGTCGACCAGACCCGGATCAGCTTTCGCGTGAGGAACCTGACCAACAAGCTCTACGCGGCCTGGGGCGATCCGGGTTACACCGACCAGATCATCCTGGGCGCGCCGCGCAGCTACGAGGTCGCGGCTTCGTTCAAGTGGTAGTCGCGGATCACCTCGTCCGCGCCGTGGCGGGAGGTGTCACGCGACAGTAGGACGCAATCGCAAATCGATTGCGCCGTTGAAGCCGCGGGTCTCGAGAGCTATCGATCAACGAAACCTCGCTTCCATCGGGAGGAACGCATGAGCACCATCACCGGCGGTTGTCACTGTGGCGCAATCCGCTATCAGGTCGAGGGCGAAGCGATCGTGCACGCGCTGTGTCACTGCCGCGATTGCAGGCTTCACGCGGGCGCTCCCGTCGTCGGCTGGACGATGTACGCGGACGATGCCGTCAAGGTGACCAAGGGCGAGCCCAAGGTGTATCACTCCTCGGAACATGCCTGGCGGCACTTTTGCGGCGACTGCGGAACCGGCCTGTTTTATGTCAATGCCGACATGTTACCCGGGGTCATCGACGTCCAGAGCGCGACCTACGACGATCCCGATGCCGTACCGGCGACGATGCACATCCAGGTCGCAGAGCGCCTTCGATGGATGGAGCGCGCGCACGAACTGCCGACATTCGACCGCTATCCTCCGCCACCGTAGCGGCGCGCGCGAAGCGTTCGCCGTCTGGATGGAACCGCACAAACACCATCTTGCAACGGCCGGACGATCTCACGTAGATTGATCGGCGTGGGGACGAAGCAGACTCCCCGTGAGACCTCGGTCCAAGCTCTGCGCAGCACGCCATTCGTGGAGCTTGCGCATGGATACCGAACGCCACCCTCCTCTCCGCCCTACCGTTGCCATCCTCTCCCGCGGCGACGCTGCCGCGCGCCGGGACACGACGGCACAAAACAGCCGCTTCGTCCGCGTTTTCGAAGCACTCGCCGCGGTCGGCATCGAAGCCCGGCCGGTGATCTACGACGAGATCTTCGCCGACGCCGTCCGCGATCAACTGCTCGCCGTCGATGGCGTGCTCGTCTGGGTCGATCCGATCCATCAGGGCAAGACGCGCGAGGCCCTCGACCCGCTGCTTCGCGACGTTGCGGCGCAAGGGCCATGGGTGAGCGCACATCCCGACGTGATCCTGAAGATGGGCGTCAAGGACGTGCTCTACCGAACGCGTCATCTCGGCTGGGGAGCCGACACGCATCGCTATGACACCGCCGCAAGCTTCCGCGCCGAATTTCCTTCGCGCCTTCAGGCGAACGGTCCGCGCGTGCTCAAGCAAAATCGCGGCAATGGTGGCCAAGGGGTGTGGAAGGTGGAGGCCCTGCCCAACGCGGACGCCATGGTTCGCGTGCTGCATGCCCAACGCGGCAGTCTACCCGAGGACATGCCGCTCGATGCCTTGCTCGCCCGCTGCGAACCGTATTTCGGATGGGGCGGCTGCATCATCGACCAGGCGTTCCAACCCCGCCTGCCCGACGGCATGATCCGCTGCTACATGAGCGGCGCTGAGGTCGTGGGCTTCGGGCATCAATTGATCAAGGCGCTGATCCCGCCGCCGGAAGGCCCCGACGCACCTGAGGCGCAGCCGGGCCCACGGATCATGCACGGACCCGATGCTCCGCAATTCCAGGCGCTCCGAAGATCGATGGAGGACGAATGGACGCCGCAGCTGATGGACACGCTCGGCATCGACGAACCGTCGCTGCCGGTGATCTGGGACGCCGACTTCCTGTACGGGCCCCGCGACGCCGCCGGTACCGACACCTACGTCCTGTGCGAAATCAACGCGAGCTCATGCTTTGCGATTCCCGACGACGCGCCGGCGGCAATCGCCCGAACGGTGAAGCACCGCTTGCTCCGGACTCAAGCAGTGCGTTCGGGCGCATAACCGGCGGCCCGGCTTCGACACCCTAATGCGCAGCGCAGCGGCAGCTTTCATAGGCGACGGGATCGTGGCTGTTGACGATGCTCACGCGGTCGCCGTGGTTCAGCTTCAGCGCGCGCAGCCGCGCCTGGTTGGCGATCCGCATCTTGCGATCCATGTCGCCGCGGCGCTGGAAATAGCCGAGCATGAGCGGCACGTGCGGCGACGCGTCGAGCTGGCCGTGGTGGAAATAGCTGTCGCCGGCATGCAGCAGCCATTTCTCGCCTGATCGCACCGCGATGCCGCAATGGCCGAGTGTGTGGCCGGCGAGCGGGATCATCAGGATGTCGGCTTCCTTGTCGCCGAGCGCGCGCACGCCCTTGAAGCCGAACCAGTCCTCGCCGGCCTCGCCATAGAATGTCCAGCCCGGCCCATGGCTCCACTGCCCCGTGACATAACGCCCTTCGGGCGGCGCGGGCTTGCGCAGCACCGCCATGTCGTATTCGGCGCGGTGGACGTGGATCGCGGCATGGGGAAAGTCCGGCACGCCGCCGGCGTGGTCGCGGTCGAGATGCGTCAGCAGCACGTGGCGCACATCGCTGGGCGAGTAGCCGAGCGCCTTCACCTGCTCGACCGCCGTCTCCGCCGGATCCAGCCTCGGCGCGGTCTGGCGCAGCCATCGGCCCCCGAGCCGATCGGGCGTTGCGATATCGCCGAGACCGATGCCGGTGTCGACCAGAGCGAGTCCGTCCCTCGTCTCGACCAGCAGGCAATGGCAGACCAGGCGGGCGCGCTGGAACAGGCCGCCCGTGCCGTTCACAAGGCGGCGGCCCATGGGGCACATCGTGCCGGTGTTGAGGTGCTGGATCTTCATGGCGCGTTCCTGCTGTTGTGAGCAGGGCGTTCTTGCCACCGGGCGATCTATAGGTAAAATATTGAATATTGATACTATCTCTAGGCATATCCTATGGACATCCGCGAGCTTCGCTACTTCGCAGCCGTGTACCGCGAGCGCAATCTGACCGCGGCGGCGCGGGCTTGCTTCGTGTCGCAGCCGTCGATCTCGACCGCGATCACCCATCTGGAGGCCGAGCTCGGCACCACCCTGTTCATCCGGCACAAGAAGGGCGTCGCGCCGACCGCCTCAGCCGAGCAGTTTCATGCGCTGGCCCGCCGCATCATCGACGAGGCGGACGCCGCACGCAGCCTGTTCAGGAAGCCGAATACGAAGACCACCGTCACGCTGGGACTGATGCGCACGCTCGACATACCCCGAACGATCGCGCTGCTGAAGCCGCTGACGGCGCGCACCGACATCGCGCTCCGCCTCGTCGGCAGCGACGAGCGCGCCGATGCGCGCATCATCTCGAAGAGCATGCTCCGCGCCGACGAGCATTTCGTCGCGCTGTGGAGCGAGCGCTATGTCGCCGCACTTCCGCCCTCGCATCCGCTGACGCTGAAGGAGAAGCTGCGGACCGCCGATCTCGCCGGCGTCCCTCTGATCGACCGCTGCCATTGCGAGCAAAGCGAATTCTTCGGTCGGAGCTCACAACGAAGGCAGACCGCGGCGATCGCGCAATCGGAGGATTGGGCGATGGCGCTGGTCGCGGCCGGCGTCGGCATTGCCATCGTCCCGGAAGGCGTGGCGCGCGGCAACCCTGATGTCGCGGTGCGCGAGATCGAGGTCAGGGTCAAACGCGAGGTCGGCCTCGCCTACCGCGCGTCAGAGCCGCTGGCGGATGCGCTGAAGGAGTTTGTCGGGAAGCTCCAGAGGCAGCGGCGAAAGCCGGATCGGACCGGCCCACGGCGTAACAAGCGCAGGAAGTCCTAGCCCTTCGTGACCACGGCGCGCCCGTAAGGCGGCTGCGCCGCGACCGGCGGATTGGCGGTCTGGGCTGCGAGTTCGCCGATCAGGCGGTCGGCATCGGCGGCCATGCCGTCGGGCGCCTGGATCACCAGACGCTCCAGCGCCCAGCGATAGGACGAGACGCGCTGCTCGAGGCACAGCTGCACCCACTGGATGATCAGCGAGTTCTCCTGCATGCGCGCGACCGCATCGTCCCTCTCCCTTGGCGAGAGCTCGGAGACGCGCGCCATGGTCGCATCGCGCTTCCTGTCGAGATCGATGACGCGGATCGCGGAGCCGAAGAACGGCTCGAAACGGGTGATGTCGTTGCGCACGTCCTCGATCAGCTGCGCATAGCGCGATGAATGCGAGCGATGCGGCTCGTCGATCAGCGTGCGCCCATACATGGTGCGGTCGAACACGACCTTCTGCTGCCAGGGCGACGGCAGCGCCCTGTAGTCGCCGAATACGCTCTTCCAGGCGGGCCGCGACAGCGGCGGCTCGATCATGGGATAGGCGAGATCGCGAAGCTGGCGCTCCGCGTCGGTGAGCTGGAATTGGGACGACTTCAGGCCGACGCTGCCGGTGGCCTCGGCCCCGAGCCAGCGATGCATGTCGTCGCTGCGCATGTCAGCGCGGGTGCGGCCGAAATCGCCGCCGCTGCACGCGCCGAGCGTCGCACCGACGAGTGCGAGCAGGACGGCCGTTACGACAGGCCGGATCTGGCGGATGGCATCCGGCATTGCAAAAGCCGGATGCTAGCGGCGACGACGACGGCGCCCCGGCGCTGTGCCCTGCTCCGGCCCGCGATCGCCGCTGGTTTCTTCCGTCTGGCGCTCGATGCGGATCACGGGGAGGATCAGAATCGTTCCCGTTTCCGTACGCGGCGTGGCATCCCCCGACGAGCCTGCCCGGCGACCGGCCGGAAATTCGATAATGGTCCCCATATCAGCTCTCTATCAATTGCCGCGCGACCGAGCGCGCTGGTGCAACGTGCGTTCATTAAGATCAGTTCATGGTTAACGGGGTGTAAACGCGCCTTCCGGACCGTAACTTCACGGGCGGCCTCCCGCGTCCCGTTGCGGGACGACAACACCTGAAATGATGGGGTCGACTTCACGCCTCGTTTTCCTTAACGAGCCTTTAAAGGAACCTGCGTTAGGCTCGCGGACGAGTATCTTTTCCAGGTCGCGTATCTCTCCATGACCAAGTCGCTGTTTCCCGGATTCGACGGGCTGATGAGCCTCTCCCGTCGCGAAGGCGTTGATGTTCGCCCGACGCTGCTGCGCGTGCTGACGGACCTCTATGTCCAGGCGCCCACCCACAGCGACGACGAGCAGCGCCAGTTCATCGAGCTTGCGACGCGGCTGATCGACCAGGTCGACGATGCGACGCGCGCGGCCGTCAAGGCGAAGCTTGCGATCTATCCGCAGACGCCCGTCCCGGTCCTGCAGAAACTCGGGCTGGTTGCGACCCAGGAAGGCCGCAGGGTTCCGCTCGCGCGCGAAATTCGCAGCTCCCCGCAGGCGGCTTCGCCAGCTCGCACGCCGACCGACGCCGAGTTGCGCATGGCCGCCAACATGGCGATGCAGCCGAAGGAAGCGGCCGAGATCCACGACATGTTCTTCCGCGCCGATGCGACCCAGCGCGCGCTGGTCCTGCACAATCTGGCGCAAACCCCGCTGAAGGCCGCGCCGCGGATTCCGACCGTGCGTGCCAAGCGCGCGCTCCAGATCCTGGAGATGGCGGCAATCGCCAACGATGTCGAGAATTTCACCTACGAGCTCGGCGACAGCCTGATCCTGCCCTCGCGCGTCGCAGCCCAGATCGTCGACGATGCCGGTGGCGAAGCGCTCGCAATCGCCGCGCGCGCGCTCGACATGCCGAGCCCGAACTTCCAGCGCATCCTCCTGTTCTTCAAGCCGGAGATCGGCACGTCGGTCGATGCGGTGTACCGGTTGTCGCGGCTCTACGACCGGCTCAGCGACCGCTCCGCGCTGGTGATGCTGGCGGCCTGGCGCGGCTCGACGCTCGCAGTCACGCGCGCAAAATACCAGTCGTCGCTGCATGACAGCGAACGCCAACGCCCGCGTGCGGGCGCCAGCCAGACCCGGCCGGGCGTGCAGCCGGGCTCGGCGCCTGCGGTGCGGACGGGCACCGACGGATCGGACCGCTAGGTCTTCGCCAATTCGAGGAAGTGACGACCTTTGCGGTCCTCGGTCTCGACGATCCAGGCGTCCGGATCGAAGCGGATTTCCTTGGTGAGGCGCTCCTCGACCGCTGGCTCAGGCATCGGCTGCGCGGCAAGTGGCACGAAGAAGCGATCGACCGGCCGGCCGTCGTCATAGACGGTCTGCGGCGCCGGTACGTACAGCATCGCGTTGCCGTCGAGCAGCGACACCTTCACGAATACCGCGCCCGCCTCCTCGGCACCGCGACGACGCACCGCCCCGAACACGCCTTCGGTCTGGCACCGGCGCAGGTAGGCGGAAACCCAAATGTTTGATTTCAAACGCATGAAGAGCACGATAGGCCAGTGCTGCAATCAGCACCAGCCTTCGCACAACAATGACGCTTATTCGACGGGGTGGCCGATCGCGGCTCCGAGCTCGCGCAGCAGGCGGTCGGAGACCTGACCCGTCACCTGCATCTTGTGCTCGCGCTCGAATTTCTGGATCGCGGACTGCGTCTCTGCGCCCATCGTGCCCGTGATCTTCAAATTGCCATAGCCGTATTCGGATAGCGCGCGCTGCACGCCGGCGATACGCCGCGCGGCCGGACTCTGCGCGACGGGAATCGGCGCCGGCGGACGCGCGATGGCGACGGATTGCGGCGGCGCCGACGTCGTTTGCTTGACCAGATTGGTCATCGGATCGCCCGCGCGCGGCGTCGATGCCGTCGCCTCGACCGGCTTCTCGGGGGCCTTCTCGGCGGCGCGCTCGACAGGCTTGGGCTCGGCGCGGAATTCCGTCGCTCTCGGCTCCAGCGGCGAGGTATCCGCGCCGACGGGGCGCGGACGCGGCAAGGGGTTCGACAGCGGCACGGACGACGGCGCGGGAAGATTGATCACGGTGCCGAACATCGGCGCCGGATGCCGGCCGGTCTGAAGGAACAGCGCGTTGGCAACGATCGCGCTGACTGCGGCGACGGCGACGAGACCGGCCAGCGTGTCCTTGGGACTGTGCAGCAGGATGCGCATCGCAAGATTGCGCTCGGTCTCGACATCGATGACCGCGGCCTTGGCGCCACGGCGGCGCGGAGCGGCTTCGTCCTTGGCAGACTTCTTAGGCACTTTTCTTCACCAGAGCTGGTTGGTCGTGAGATTGGTCCTGAAGCTCCTGGCGCGGCACCGGCGTCAGCGTCGCGATCTTGCTCTCGGCCGCCATTCTATCGGACGTCTTGGCCTGCGGCGGCGTGTAGACGAGCGGCAATCTGACGGTGACGGAGGTGCCCTCGCCGAGCCTGCTTTGTACAGTCAATTCGCCGAGATGCAACGCCACCAGACTCTTCACGATCGAAAGCCCGAGACCCGTGCCTTCGTGACGGCGCTGATAGGTCTTCCCGGCCTGGAAGAACGGCGCACCGATGCGCTTGAGATCATCGGCCGCAATGCCGACACCGGTGTCGCTGATGCGCAGCGCGAGCTGCGATCCGGACACCGCGGCCGATACGGCGACCTGACCGCCGCGCTCGGTGAACTTGATGGCGTTGGCGACGAGATTGAGCACGATCTGCTTGAAGGCGCGCGGATCGCCGGTCATGACAGGCAGGTCCTGCGGCGCATCGGTGATGAGGTCGATGCCGTTCTCCCGCGCCTTCAGCGCCAGCAGATTGCAGCAATGCATCAGAGAGGCGCGCGGCGTGAACGGTTCCGACGCAATCTCGAAATTGCCCGATTCCATCTTCGACATGTCGAGGATGCCGTTGACGACCGACAGCAGATGCTGGCCGGAATCGTTGATGAGCTGGGCATATTCCTTGCGTTGGGCCGCACCCAGCATCAGGGTCTGCTCCTGCGCGATCATCTCGGAGAAACCGATGATGGCGTTGAGCGGCGTGCGCAGCTCGTGGCTCATGGTGGCGAGGAAGCGGGTCTTGGCAGCATCGGCCGCTTCCGCGGCGCTGCGCGCCTGATCGAGCGCCTGCTCCGCGAGCTTGCGATCGGTGACGTCGCGCATCACGCCGACGACTTCCGCCTCGCGCGTGGCATCGCCGTCAATATCCTGGCGGCCGATATCCTGGTCGAGCGGCCGGCAGCGCATCTCGACCCAGATGAAATCGACCTGGCCACGCTCCGATCCGGCCGGCTCCCGCCGCAGCCGGAACTCGACGCTGCGCACGTCGCCGCGCGCGGCATCGGAGAGCGCGGTGAGATAGGCCGGACGATCGGCGACATGGACGCGGTCGAACAGGCCGTGGCCGAGCAGCTGCGCGACGGGCATGCCGAGCATGGCTTCCACCGCCGGCGAGATGAACTGCACCGCGCCGTTGCGCCGATGCCGCGAGATGACGTCGCTCATGTTGCGCGCCAGCAGCCGATAGCGCTCTTCCTCGCGCAACAGCAGTGCAACGCTGGTGCGCGCGAGCGATTCCGCACCGAAGGCGAGGCCCGCGGCATAGAGCGTCGCCGAGGCGACGCCGAACGCCATCAGCACGCCGCGTTGTGCGGCGCTGGCGTCTCCAGCCGGAAGCCAGCCGAGCTGGCCGGCAAAGATCAGGACGCCGGCGCAGGACAGCGCAAGCAGGGAGGCAAAGGCCGCGACGCGGCGCGAGGCCGACAACGCGGCTTCCAGGGGAACCACGACCAGCCAGATCGCAGCGAATGATTCGATGCCGCCGGTGGTGCCGGCAACCGCCATGATCAGGCCGGCGAGCGCCAGCGACGACAGCACATGGGCGCCTTCATAGCGGCCGGTGCGCGACAGGAACCATGACAGGAGAATGGGGGCGATCAGCCACGCGAAGGCGGCGACCTCGATCGCGCTCGGCACGCCGCGCGTGGCGAGATAGACCGGGAATGCGGCAAACGCGGCCAGGCTGCCGAGCAGCCGCGGCGCCATGAAGGCGCGATGGCGCGCTCGCGTCAGCGCGTCGTAACGCGCGGAGGGATGCAGCAGTGCATCGAGACAATCGCGGATGATACTCAAAACTGTCACGGGTCTCGCGCTTCGGCCCACTCGTCGAGAAGACGCGCCGGAACGCCTCCTTATCGTTGAGCCACCGTGTCAGAGCGACCTTAAACGAGTGCTAAGGCAATGCGGCCCGCCGCCGGACACTGTGTCATCGCGGAGATTTTTAGGCGATTTGACCACGTCATCATCGGGGATGGTGAACACAGGGTTTCACCAGTCCCCGCATGGTTTCGAATTGGTGGACAAGCGGCGCCACCGGAATCACGGGGCTCCGGCGTCAATCGAAAATTTACGACGTGGCGGTTCGGGAAGATTCTTGCGTAGATTTTCCGCGAATTAAGCGGAAGGCAATCACTTGCGATTTATCGAGAGTTGCTAGGTCCGGCGCCTCGCGGGCATCGCCGCGGCGGGATCTAACATACAGGTCGATAAGATGCGCTTTCTGCTCCGCATCACATTCTGGCTCGGGCTGGTGCTGGTGCTCCTGCCGCGGGACAAGACGCCCGAATCGGAGAAGCTGCCGCAGATCGGCGCCGCCGATGCGGTGCAGGCTGCGACCGCGGCCGTCTCCGACGTGACCCAGTTCTGCAAGCGCCAGCCGGCGGCCTGCGAGGTCGGCGGCCAGGCCGCGACCATCATCGGCCAGCGCGCACAGGACGGCGCGAAGAAGATCTACCAGATCATCAACGACAAGAAAGAACAGCTCGAGAAGACCGACAAGAAGGCGCCCGATCATACCGGCTCGATCGCGCTGGCCGGCGAAGGCGATGCCGCCTCGGGCGAGGCGCCGCGCGACACCCTGAGCCAGGACGACCTCGCGCTGGAATGGCGCGGCCCTGCGGCGGCGCCGGCGAATTAGCGGCCAAACCCTATCGATTTCGCCTCCTCGCATCCTTATATTGGCCTGAACGGGAACATTGGGCCAGCATGACGACGATCGACGAAATCAGGGACAATTTCGAGCTCCTGGACGAGTGGGACGACCGCTACCGGTACGTCATCGAGCTCGGCCGCACCCTGGAACCGATGCCCGAATCCGAGCATTCGGCCGAGAACAAGGTGAATGGCTGCGTCAGCCAGGTCTGGCTCCAGAAGCTGGTCGATCGCGATGGCGGCGCCCCGATCCTGAAATATCGCGGCGACAGTGACGCCCACATCGTGCGCGGGCTGGTCGCGATCGTGCTCTCGCTTTACTCCGGCCGCACGCCACAGCAGATCCTTGCGACCGACGCGATCGCGGTGTTCAACGAATTCGGCTTTCGCGATCATCTGACGCCGCAGCGCTCCAACGGCCTGCGCTCGATGGTCGAGCGCATCAAGACCGACGCGAAAGAGGCGCTCGCGGAAGCCACCTGAAGCGGTTACTTCCGCTTCCGCTGCTGCTGTCCCAGTCCCATCTGCTTTGCCAGTTGCGAGCGCGCCACCGCGTAGTTCGGCGCGACCATGGGATAGTCGGCCGGCAGGCCCCATTTCTCGCGATATTGCTCCGGCGTCATGTTGTACTGGGTGCGCAGATGGCGCTTCAGCGACTTGAAGCGCTTGCCGTCTTCCAGACAGACCAGATAGTCCGGCGCGATCGACTTCTTCAGCGACACCGCCGGCTTGGCCGGCTCGAGCGGCGCGGTCTCGGTGCGGCCTGACGAGACGCGCACCAAGGCGCCATGCACCTGGCTGATCAGGTTCGGGATATCGGCCGCCGGCGTCGGGTTGTTGCCGACATAGGCGGACACGATGCTCGCCGTCAGCTCGATGAAATTCTTAGCCCCGTTATCCGACATGGGCCCGACCTTTCCCTGACCTTGCGTCTCGCCGGAGAGACGACGCCTAAGTATTCCGTGTCAACAATACATTCGGCCGAAATAAGACGACTGACGAATATGAGCTGATTACTGACGAAGTGACAAGAACGATGGCGCTCTACTTGGACGCGGCGGCCTCAGGACCGCTGGTCGAGATGGGCGCGCAGTTCGTCGATCGAGGCGAAGCGCATCATGCCTTCCGGCATCTGCGCTTCGATCGAGCCATCGGAATAGAGCGAATAGGCCATGCCGTCGACGATACCCGATTTGAGCACGGTCACGGGCGCCTGCTCGACCGGCGTCGGTTCGGGGGGAGGCGGCGGCGGGCCGGGCTCGGTAAAGATCGACGGGGAGCGCGGCGGCGGGCGACGCCCGGCGGCCGGCGGTTCCGGTGGCCGCATACGGTCCGGCCTCGGCCAGGCATCGTCGAAGCTCGCCGGCTGACTCTCCGGGCCGGCCGGTTCCGTGGGCTCGTCATGAGGCTGCGGCGGCAAGCTCTCTGTCGCCTTCGCCTCCGCGCGCTCGCGCTCCTTGCGGGAGGACGATGCGAACAACAGGTTGCGGCGGCGCGGCGCTTCCGGAGCCGCAGGCGGTGTCGGAGCTTCCGGCTCCGGCGGCGGTTCGGCGCGCGGCCGCTCGCGCGCGGCGGCCTCGCTCTGCCACGGCGGCAGACCCGCGGCCGGTGGTGGCTCGGTTTTCGTCGCCGGTGCCGGGAACGGCTCGGACACTGGCGCGCCAGGCACCGCGAGGCCCGGCAGCACGGGCCTGACCCGAACCTCGGCCGGCGCGGCCGATCCGGCCAGCCGGCGGGCGATGCCCTTCAGTTCCACGACCACGACGTAAAGGCCGGCCAGTAACATTCCGGAGCAGACGCCAATGGTGCCGGAGATTATGAGGGTGCTACCGAGGCTGGCCTCCCTAACGGTGAAGCCGAACAGGATCGTAAGGAGGCCCGCCAGGACGGCGAAAATCCCCACAATCAACAATGCCAAGCTCATCGAACTCACCCCTGGTCGCGCAGCCGTGCGCGACACCCGTTACGCCACGATACCGTCATACGGTGTTCCACGCCAACGGCGAATTAGAGCCTGCGTTCCTAAAGGGAAGGATATCAGGGACTTATTCACATTCCCTTCAGCTACCACCCGCTACTTCTAACCTGCTCTCAACTGTCTGGATTTGCTGCGTCGCATCAGGATTTTAGCCATAATGCCCAATTACTTGGTAATGGAACTGCGCTATAGGGATTCCGGGGAAGTGGCCCGCGGGCACCAGCAGGGCCAAGAGGGGATTCCGGGTCACCAATAGCCATGACATCCATCACGACTTCGGCGATCGACACGCCTCTGCGGCGCTCGGTTGAACGGACTTGCGACGATCTCGCCATGCTGGTGCTGGCTGCGGTCGCCGTCATTGCAGGCTTGACCTTCCGCGACTACGGGCTCGGCTGGGACGATTACACCCACGCTGAATATGCCGACCTGCTGCTGCGCATGTTCGGTTCCGGCTTCAGGGACACCGCGGCGCTCTCTTTCGCGAATCTCTACATGTATGGCGGCGGCTTCGACATGGTCGCGGCTCTCCTGCACAAGGTCATTCCGCTCGAGCTGTTCGAGACGCGACGCATGCTCGGCGCCATGGTCGGCGTGATCGGGCTTGCGGTGACGTGGCGGCTCGGCCGCCGCATCGGCGGGCCCCTTGCCGGTCTTGCCGCGCTCCTGCTGCTCGCGCTCTGCCCGATCTTCTACGGCCACATGTTCATGAACCCGAAGGATGCGCCCTTCGCGGTGGCCATGATCATCCTGATGCTGGGCCTCGTCCGTCTCGCCGAGGAATATCCGCAGCCGTCGCCGCGCACAATCCTGATCGTCGGCCTGGGTGCCGGCCTCTCGCTCGGCTGCCGCGTCCTCGGCGGCCTCGCACTGGTCTACGCCATGATCGGCTTCATGCCGCTGTTCCTGGAGGAGCTGCGCACCGAAGGCGCCCGCGAAGCAGCCCGCCGCTTCGCCCATGTCGTCTACGTGCTGCTGCCCGGCCTCGTGTTCGGCTATCTCGTGATGGGCCTGATCTGGCCGTGGTCGATCATGGAGCCCGGCAATCCCTTCGAGGCCCTGACCTATTTCTCGCACTTCTTCGAGAAGCCCTGGAAGGAGATGTTCGACGGCGCGATCGTGTCCGTGCCCGACATGCCCTGGTCCTATCTGCCGACGCTGTTCGCGCTGCAGCTTCCCGAGGTGATGCTGGTGCTGATGGGCGGCGCCGTGGTTAGCACCTTCGCGATGCTGCCGCGCCGCGAGGTTCCGGCGCGCCGCAAGACCATCCTCTTGATGCTGACGCTGGCGGCGACCCTGCCGCTCGCGATCGCGATGGTAAAGCGGCCGGCGCTGTACAACGGCATCCGCCATTTCGTCTTCGTGATCCCGCCGATGGCGGTGCTCGGCGGCGTCGCCTTTGCCTGGGCCATGGAGCGCCTGCGCACCAACCACCGCACCTGGCAGCCCGTCGTGCTCGCGACCTTCTGCTTCGGCCTCGCGCTGTCGCTGGCCGAGATGATCCGGCTGCATCCCTATCAATACACGCACTTCAACCACATCGCCGGCACCGTGCGCGGCGCCGACGACCGCTTCATGCTGGACTATTGGGGCCTTGCGCTGAAGCAGGCCTCGGACGAATTGCGCGAGCAGATCGTCGAGCGGCAGGAAGTGGCGCCGGGCAACCGCAAATGGAAGGTCGCGGTGTGCGGTCCGCAGCGCCCGGCCCAGGTCGCGCTCGGGCCCGACTTCACCATCGGCTGGGATTCCAACGCGGCCGATTTCGCGATGACGCTCGGCGAGTTCTACTGCAAGGGCCTCACTGCGCCCGTGATGGTCGAGATCAAGCGCGACGACGTGGTGTTCGCCCGCGTCTACGACATCCGCGGCCGTAGCATTTCCAGCCTGCTGTCGATCCCGGCGCCGTAATAATTTTCTCCGGGAGCTTTCGGGAAGGCGCCCCCCATTTCGCGGAGCCTGTCATCGGGCGGCGCTTCGCGCCGACCCGTTGGCTCCATGCGGGCTACGCGTGGCTGCTGCGATTTGACCGCCTTGCCGCCAGCCTCACCCGCGACTACGCTCCCTCCCCGCAACAACGATGTTCGGAGAGATAAGCCATGTCGCCAGCGGAAGCGCGCCTGAAGGAAGTGCCGTCGAACATGACGGAGGCGGAGTGGCAGCAACGGGTCAATCTCGCCGCCTGCTACCGCCTCGTCTCGCTGTACGGCTGGGACGATCTGGTCGACACCCACATCTCCGCCCGCGTGCCCGGCCCCGACCATCATTTCCTCATCAACCCCTACGGACTGATGTTCGACGAGATCACGGCATCGAGCCTCGTCAAGGTCGACCTGCACGGCAACCAGCTCTCCGAGAGCGAGTACAGCATCAACCCGGCCGGGTTCACCATCCATTCGGCGATCCACGAGGTGCGCGAGGACGCAATCTGCGTGCTGCATCTCCACACGCTCGACGGCACCGCGGTGTCGAGCAGCGCGGAAGGGCTGCTGCCGCTGAACCAGACCGCCCAGCTCGTCACCCACGACCTCGCCTATCACGACTACGAGGGCATCGCGCTCGATCACGACGAGCGGCCGCGGCTGCAGAAGGACCTCGGCGACCACAACCACATGCTGCTGCGTAACCACGGCACGCTGACGGTCGGCCGGTCGGTCGCCTCCGCGTTCGAGCGCATGTACCATCTCGAGCGCGCCTGCTCGATGCAGGTGCGCACGCGCGCTCTGGGCACGCCGGTCTACCCGGTTGAGGAGATTGCGATCGAGAAGAACACCGAGCTGCTCGCCAACCGCGACCGCGCCGAGCTGCGCGCCACCAACCTGGTCTGGCCGCCGCTGCTGCGCAAGCTCGACCGCGAGCTTCCGGGCTACCGGTCTTGAGATTTTGCGGATTTGGTGTAGGGTAGCGTTCAATGAACCTCTACGCCTTTTGGAATGAAACGCCGCCCAATTCCGGGCGGCGTTTTTATTTGCGCCGTCATTGCGAGGAGCGAAGCGACGAAGCAATCCAGACTGTGCCCGTGGAGGGATTCTGGGTTGCTTCGCTACGCTCGCAATGACGAGGAGAGAGTCTTCGTAGGGTGGGCAAAGCGACTCGTCCGCCGTAGCTCGAAGAGCGAAGGCGATCGCGGAGAGATGGTGGGCACGGCGCTTTGCGCCTTTGCCCACCCTACGGCACCGCGCCTATGTCACGTCCGCGAGCGCAGCGAGGATCCGCGCCCAGGAGCGGATGCCCTTCTGGAAACTCCGCAGGTCGTATTTCTCGTTCGGCGAATGGATGTTGTCGTCGTCCAATCCGAAGCCGACCAGCAGCGAGTCGAGCCCAAGCGTCCGCTTGAAATCGGCGACGATCGGGATCGAGGCGCCCGAACCCATCAGCACGGTCTCCTTGCCCCACTCCTCGGTCAGCGCCTTGCTGGCGGCGGCGAGCGGTTTCATGTTCCAGTCGAGCGCCACCGCGGGCGCGGCGGAATGATCGCCGAACTCGACCTTGCAGTCGCCCGGAAGCCGCGCCGCCACGTAGTCGCGAAAAGCCTTGCGGATCTTCTGGGGGTCCTGCCCCTCGACCAGGCGGAACGAGACCTTGGCCGAGGCGTGCGACGGGATCACCGTCTTGGAGCCTTCGCCGATATAGCCGCCCCAGATGCCGTTGACGTCGCAGGTCGGACGCGACGAGGCCTGCTCGATCAGCAGCCGGCCCTTCTCGCCGGCGGGGATCGACAGACCGATCGGCTTGAGGAACATCTCCGGCGTGAGGTTCAGCTTCTTCCACTGCTCCAGGATATCGGGCGGCAGATCCTTCACGCCGTCATAGAAGCCGGGGATGGTGATGCGGTTGTCGTCGTCGAACAGGCCGCCCAGGATTTTCGTCAGCACCCGGATCGGGTTCATGGCGCTGCCGCCGAACACGCCGGAATGCAAATCGCGATTGGCGGCGGTGATCTTCAGCTCTTCATAGAGCAGACCGCGAAGCGACGTCGTGATCGCGGGCGTGTTGCGGTCCCACATGCCGGTGTCGCAGACCAGCACGTAGTCCGCTTTGAACTCGTCCTTGTTGGCCTCGATGAACGGCACGAAATTCTTGGAGCCGACCTCCTCCTCGCCTTCGATCAGGAAGGTGATGTCGATCGGCAGCGAGCCGGTCACTTTCTTCCAGGCGCGGCAGGCCTCGACGAAGGTCATGACCTGGCCCTTGTCGTCCTCGGCGCCGCGCGCGACGATGATCTTGCGGCCGTCGGCGTGGTCGGTCACGGCAGGCTCGAACGGCGGACGGTGCCAGAGATCGAGCGGATCGACCGGCTGCACGTCGTAATGGCCGTAGAAAATCACATGCGGCCGTCCGCCGGCCCCGGTCTTGCCGACGATGGCGGGATGGCCGGCGGTCGGGCGCACTTCAGTGGCGACACCGAGGCTCGCGATGTCCTTGGCGAGATGCTCGGCCGCGGCCTTGCAGTCGGCGGCAAAAGCCGGATCCGCAGAGATCGACTTGATCCGCAACAGCGAGAACAGACGCTCCAGGCTGTTGTCAAAATCCTTGTCGATGTGATCGAGCACCGATTGAAGCTGCGCATTGGCCATGGTCGTATTCCTGACTTTTGAGTCTCAAGAGGTACCGGGTTTTAGCGCTGCCGCAGCCTCGGAGCCAGCCGCAACCGGCGGATGCCGGATGTGCCATGCGAGGCTACCCGCAAGAATGGCGGTCGCGACAAGGTTATTGCCCCAGGCCTGGATGACATTGGGAAACCACGGCAGCGACAGCAGCATGAGGATGCCGGCGGCGCCCAGCGCGAGCCAGGTTCCCAGCCGCACGTTCGGTCGCGCGTCGAAGGCGGCGCGATGCATCAGCACCGTCATCGGGAAGAACAGCCACATGAAGTAGTATTGCCGCGCCAGCGGCGATGCCACCGTCATCAGGCAGAACAGGATGCCGAGCTCCTCCGCATCCGAGCGCGCCGTTCGCCGCGCTTGCGACGGCATCACCGCGAGGAAGCCGAGCCCGAGCAACGCCGATAACGCCAGCACGATCAAGTTCGCCGTCTTGTAGTCGACGTCGATGACATTCATCGTGCGCGGTGGCTTGCTGGGATCTTCCTGATTGTAGTTGATCGGGCGGACCAGGCGATGCGTGACGGCAATCAGCGACTGGTTGACCCACGACCAGTTCTGCTCGTCGCGCTGGCCAAAGCCCTTTTCCGAGCTCGTGCCGACCATGCCCTGATACCAGGTCTTGAGCTCGGCCGCGTTGCGCTCGAAGCCGCGGATCGGTGCAGGCACGACATAGAGAAGGATGCCGGTGAAAGCGACCGTCGCGACGGTGGCCGCCCACTTCCTGCGCCAGATCAGATAGGGCAGCACCGCGATCGGAAACACCTTGATGGCGGTGGCGAGCGCGAACAGGAAGCCTGCGAGCCAGGAGCGCTGATGCTGCAACGACCAGAAGCCCCACAGCATCATCGCCAGCAGCACGAGGTTCGGCTGGCCGAGGTCGAACATGTCGAACACGAAGGTCACGGTGACGATGGCCGGCAGCGCTTCGAGCCACGGGCCGGGCCTGCGGCCCGATCCCGTCATGGCATTGGAGAAGTTGCCCGTGTACCACCATGCCACCACGTTCAGGATCGACAGCACGACATAGAGCGGGATCTTGCCGAACCAGCTCGGGATCGCCAGCAGGATCGCCGGCAGCGGTGGATAGATGAATTCGAAATACTCGCCGATCTCGTCGGGATAGAGCGACCCGCCGTGCAGCACCTGCTGTCCGGCCCAGTACCACAGCCCATAATCCTTGGTCTTGCCGTGGCCGAATATCTCGGGAACGAGCACGTCGGCGGTCAGGAGGACGCAGCAGATCAGGAAGAGCAGATCGAGCGGCGCACGTAGCGACAAGGCTCTGTGCGGGCCAAGTTTGTCTGATAGATTCGGTGATGTCACATTATGTCCCGTCGGCAACAAATAGCACGTAGCAGACCGACGGACGCTTGGAGAACCCCCCTCACCTGAATTTATGGTGTTCGGCCTCGCCCGGCGTGCGGGGCAATCGCATCTAAACACTCGCGAGATCTCGTCATGCCCGGGATTGTCCCGCCTGCGCGGCCGAAGCCGCTTCGGCGAGGCGAAGGCCCGGGCATCCAGGTTCTTAGAGCTGCAAGTAAGGCGTGGATGGCCGGGACAAGCCCGGCCATGACGCTGTGGAGGCTTGGTGCCTCAAACCTGGCTTCTCTGCCTAACGACGCAGCAGCCCGCCGAGCGCGCCTCGCACCAGGGTGCGGCCGATCGAGCCACCGAGCTGGCCGGCGACCGATTTGCCGAGATTGGCCGCCATCCCCCCGATCACCTGGTTGGTGACCGATCGCGTCACGTCGCGCGCAATGACCTGGCCCGCCGACAGGCGGCCGCGCTTGACGTTGGTGCCGAAGATGGTGCCGACCATCGAGCCGATCTGGCCGAGAATGCCGCCGCCACCTCCGTCGGCCGCACCGGCATCGGCAGTCGCAGCCGTGCCGGCAATCCGCTTCTGGATCATCTCGTAGGCAGATTCGGCATCGACAGCGGTGTCGTATTTGCCCTTCACCGGGCTCGCATCCATGATCGCCTTGCGCTCTTCCGGCGTGATCGATCCGATGCGGGCCGATGGCGGCCGGATCATGACACGCTCGACCATCGTCGGCGTGCCGTTGCCTTCGAGGAAGGACACCAGCGCCTCGCCCTTGCCGAGCTCCATGATCACCTTGGCGGTGTCGAGCTTCGGGTTGGGCCGGAAGGTCTGGGCCGCTGCGGCGACCGCTTTCTGGTCGCGCGGGGTGAAGGCACGCAGCGCATGCTGCACACGGTTGCCCAATTGCCCGAGCACGCGGTCGGGCACGTCGACGGGGTTTTGCGTCACGAAATAGACGCCGACGCCCTTGGACCGGATCAAACGCACCACCTGCTCGATCTTGTCCATCAACGCCTTCGGCGCATCGTTGAACAACAGATGTGCCTCGTCGAAGAAGAACACCAGCTTCGGCTTCGGCAGGTCGCCGGCCTCGGGCAGCTCTTCGAACAATTCTGACAGCATCCACAGCAGGAATGTCGCGTAAAGCCGTGGACTCTGCAGCAGCTTGTCGGCAACAAGGATGTTGACCATGCCGCGGCCGTCGCGGTCGGTCTTCATGAAGTCCTTCAGCGTCAGCGCCGGCTCACCGAAGAATTTGGTGCCGCCCTGGTTCTCGAGCACCAGAAGCTGGCGCTGGATGGTGCCGACGGTGGCCTTGGTGACGTTGCCAAAACCCTGGGCCTCCTTCTTGATGTCGGCAAGCGGGCTTTCCTCGGCGTCCGCCCCCTTCTTGCCGGCATCCGGCACGATGGCATCGAGCAGCGCGCGCAGATCCTTCATGTCGATGAGGGTCAGCCCGTTGTCGTCGGCGACGCGGAAGGCGACGTTGAGCACTCCTTCCTGCACGTCGTTCAGGTCGAGCATGCGCGCGAGCAGAAGCGGCCCCATCTCCGTGACGGTCGCCCGCACCGGATGGCCCTGTTCGCCGAACACGTCCCAGAACACCGTCGAGAACTGGTCGGGCTGGAACGTCAGCCCCATCTCGGTGGCACGCTTGACAATGAAATCCTTGGCCTCGCCGACCTCGGAGATGCCGGAGAGGTCGCCCTTGATGTCGGATGCGAAGACCGGAACGCCGGCGCGCGCAAATCCTTCCGCCATGACTTGCAGCGATACCGTCTTACCGGTCCCGGTTGCACCCGTGACGAGGCCGTGTCGATTGGCAAGCGCCAGCGTCAGCCATGCCTGCTCGTCTCCCTTGCCGACGAAGATCTTGTCGTCGGTGTCGCCGAGCTTGCTGTCCTGTGCGGTCATGCTTCTCTCTGATCTCTCTGCCGTGTTTCGCCTATTGAAACTCGAATGCACCTGCTCCGTAGTTTAACGCATGTCGCGTGCGGATTAAAACCGTTCAACGCGCCCCGAGCATGCGACATTGTCGGAAACATACCGCCGACATCAGCCGAAAGTAGGAATGACGCGTTCGCACCGCGGCAATTTTTCGCTGAATCCATCTCCGCTCTTGCATCGTTGCAACACTTTTCGCGCCTTCGAGAGTGAATCGGAACCTTGCGTACGTTCATCGCTTGTATTTCACATCGCTCCGGATCAAGATCATTTCGGAAGCAATACTCGGGCATGCAAACCGGCTGAGGGGCGGGCCTTATGGACGAGCTGATCGGGCGGCTGGCGTCGAACGCCAGCATAGATGGTGCTGTGGCTGAAAAGACCGTCGGCATTATCCTGGGCTTCCTCCGCAGCGAAGGTCCTTCCGAGAACGTCGAAGCGCTGATCGATCAGATTCCCGGTGCAGAAGCGGCGATAGAAGCGTCCAGGAGCGGCGGCGGACTGTCGCGGCTGATGGGCGGCGGCCTGATGGCCGTCGGCACGCGCCTGATGGGCCTGGGACTTGGCATGTCCGAGATTCAGAACGTTGCCCGTGAACTTTTCCGCTACGGCCGAGACAAAATCGGAGCGGATCAGATGGGCAAGATCATCGCGGGGACGCCGGGCCTCAGCCAGTTCGCCTGAGCGACGCTTTTCATATCGAGCATCATGACATATCCGATCTCCGAGATTGAGGGCCTGCCAGCCTTTGCCGCCAACAAATTGAAGGCGCAAGGAATCCGCACGACCGACGCGCTGCTCGAGGCGGCCTCGACCGTGAAGGGTCGCAAGGCGCTCGCCGCCAAGACCGGCATCAGCGAGCAGCAGTTGCTGGAATGGGCCAACGTCTCCGACTACATGCGCATTCCCGGGATGGGCCGGGCCAAGGTCGGCCTCGTCCGCGCCGCCGGCGTCACCACCGTGCGCGAGCTCGCTTATCGGAATCCGGCACGGCTGGCCCAGAGCATGCGGGAAGCCAACGTGAAGAAGAAGCTCGTCCGCATCCTGCCCTCGGAAAAATCGGTCGGCGACATCATCGCCAAGGCGAAGAAGCTGCCGCCGAAGATCACGTATTAGGGCATCTCCCTCGGCATACGACCTGCCGCGTTAGCTCTCGGTGTCATACCCGCGAAGGCGGGGTATCCAGTACGCCGCGGCTCCTCCGTATCACCGCACGGCCTCGGAATACTGGATTGCCCGCTTTCGCGGGCAATGACAGCGGAGGCGATCGATGCTCCGCGAACACATCGACATTCGCCACCTCCCACCTTGAATCCCCCCTCCCCGACCGCTAAAGCGGGCCGCATGAATGCCTCGCCCTCCCCATCCGTCCCGCCGGCCGGCTCGGCCGGGCCCGACGTGCTGCGGACGCTGCTGGAGCGGCCGATTCCGGCAGTGATGGGCGTGCTCAACGTCACCCCGGATTCCTTCTCCGACGGCGGCGAGTTTATCGCGCCCGAGCTGGCGCTTGCGCGGGCGCGGGCGATGATCGAGGCCGGCGTCGACATCATCGACATCGGCGCCGAGTCCACCCGGCCCTACACGGGCGCCCGGCCGGTGACGGCCGCGGACGAGCTGGCCCGGCTGAAGCCGGTGCTGTCAGGCGTGGTGGCGCTGGGCGTCCCCGTGTCGATCGACAGCATGAAGGCTGAAGTCGTAGCCTTTGCGCTCGACCAAGGCGCTGCGATCGCCAACGACGTCTGGGGCCTGCAGCGCGACACCGGCATGGCACAGCTCATCGCCGCGCGCGGCGTCCCCGTCATCGTCATGCACAACCGCGAGGCCGTCGATTCCGCCATCGACATCGTCACGGACATGAAAGCGTTCTTCCTGCGCTCGCTCGATATCGCCGCCAAGGCCGGCATCGCGCGCGACAAGATCGTACTCGATCCCGGCATCGGCTTCGGCAAGACGGCCGAGCAGAGCATGACCGCGCTGGCGCGGCTGCGCGAATTCGACATGTTCGGCCTGCCGATCCTCGTTGGTGCCTCGCGAAAACGCTTCATCGCCTCGGTGTCGCCCTCGGAGCCGAAGGAACGGCTCGCCGGCTCGATCGCTGCGCATCTGATCGCCGCACAGCGCGGCGCCAAAATCATCCGCACGCATGACGTCGCCGAGACCTTGCAGGCCCTGCGGGTCGCGAATGCAATCGAGAGCAAGCAATGACCGATACGATCTTCGTCACCGGCCTGTCGATCCACGCCCGCCACGGCGTGATGGATCACGAGACCGAAGTCGGCCAGCGCTTCGTCATCGATCTCGAGCTCTATACCGATTTGTCGGAGCCGTCGCGCAGCGACCGGCTCGCCGATACGGTGTCCTATGCCGAAGTCGTGGCGACCACGACGGCGGCGTTCAAGAACACCAACTACAAGCTCCTGGAGCGGGCGGCCGGCGCGGTCGCCGATGCCATCCTGTCGCACTTCCCGCGCATCCGCGCCGTGAAGATCACCGTGCACAAGCCGCATGCGCCGATCGCCGCGATCTTCGACGACGTCGGCATCATGCTGACGCGCTCGCGGCATCCTTGATATGGCGAGCGTGCTGATCGCACTCGGCGGCAATGTCGGCGATGTCCGCGCGACGTTCCGGAAGGCGATCTCGCACATCTGCGGCATGGCGCAAGCCGCGCTGATCGCGCGCTCCTCGGACTATGCGACGCCGCCCTGGGGCGACGAGGACCAGGATCCCTTCATCAATGCCTGCGTCGAGATCGAAACCAGCCTCGATCCGCATGCGCTCCTGTTCGTGATGCATAAGGTCGAGCAGAAATTCGGCCGCACACGGAACAAGGAGAGGCAATGGGGCCCGCGCACGCTCGATCTCGACATGATCGCCTATGACGATGTCAGCTTGCAGAAACCCGACCTGACCTTGCCGCATCCGCGCTTGTTCGAGCGCGCCTTCGTGCTGGTGCCGCTGGCCGAAATCGCGCCCGACCGCGTGATCTCAGGCATTCGTGTGCGTGACGGGCTTGCCAGCGTCTCGACGCAAGGCATTGAGCGGCTTCCGGATACCGGTTAACCAAAAACAACCGTTTGCAGCGACGGCCGGCCGTGGCAATTTCGCCCGCGAACAACAAGATTTTTGGGAGCCCTTGGCCGTATGACCTCCGTGACTGACGACCTGCCGCTGGCGGCGGATTTCCCCAAGGCCACGGTCGACGACTGGCGCAAGCTGGTCGACGGCGTGCTGAAGGGCGCGCCGTTCGAGAAGCTGGTCGGCAAGACTTATGACGGCCTCAAGATCGACCCTCTCTATCCGCGCGCCCGGGGCGTTGCGCCCGTGGTGGGACGGCCTGCCGCCGCGCCGTGGCAGATCATGCAGCGGATCGACCATCCCGATGCGGCGCTCGCGAATGCGCAGGCGCTGACCGATCTCGAAAATGGCGCGACGGGTCTCGCGCTGGTGTTCGCCGGCGGCAGTGGCGCTCACGGGTTCGGGCTGGAACCTTCGGCCGATGCGGTCGCAAAGGTCTTCAAGGATATTCATCTCGATGCCGGCATCGGCATCGAGCTCCAGATCGGTCCGCAATCGCGGATGGCGGCGATCCATGTCGCGGAATATGTGAAGAGCAACGGCCTCGATCCCGCCGCCTGCAACATCCGCTTCGGGCTCGATCCGCTTGCGGCCGGCGCGGTGTGGGGTCACAGCCCCTACACATGGGACGAGATCGTTCCGGCCGTCACCGGCGCCATCAAGGGGCTCGCCGCGCTCGGCTTCAAGGGACCGTTCGCGTCCGCCGACGGGCGCGTGATCCACGATGCCGGCGGCTCCGAGGTGCAGGAGCTCGCGTTCGTGCTCGCCTGCGGCGTCGCCTATCTGCGCGCGATCGAGGGCGCCGGCGTTCCGCTGGAGCAGGCGCAGGACATGATCTATGCGCGGCTCTCTGCGGATGCCGACCAGTTTTTGACAATGGCAAAATTCCGTGCACTGCGGCTGCTGTGGGCGCGCATCGAGACGGCGTGCGGGCTGACGCCGAAGCCGCTGTTCATTGCCGCCGATACGGCCTGGCGCATGCTGGCGCAGCGCGATCCTTACGTGAACATGCTGCGCGCGACCATCGCGACATTCGCGGCCGGGCTCGCCGGCGCCAATGCAATCACCGTGCTGCCGCATACGCTGGCGCTCGGGCTGCCTGATCCATTCGCGCGGCGCGTGGCGCGCAATACGCAAGCCCTGCTGCTGGAAGAAAGCAACCTCGCCAAGGTCAGCGATCCCGCCGCCGGCGCGGGCGGCATCGAGACATTGACCGCACAGCTTTGCGACGCCGCCTGGGTGCTGTTCCAGGACAGCGAGAAAGCCGGCGGCGCCTTCGCCGCGCTTCAGCAAGGTCTGTTCCAGAGCAAGGTCGCGGCCGCGCGAAAGGCGCGCGACGCCAACATCGCAAAGCGCCGCGACGTGCTGACAGGCGCCAGCGAGTTTCCCAACCTGCATGAGCGCGAGACGGCGGTGCTGACGGCGACGCCGGTCAAGCTCGCTCCCTACGGCGAGCAGAAATACAAGTTCGATGCGCTGCCGCCGATCCGGCTGGCGGAACCGTTCGAGGCGTTGCGCGACAAATCCGATGCGGCGCTGAAGGCGCGCGGTGCGCGGCCAAAGGTGTTTCTGGCCAATCTCGGCACGCCCGCCGATTTCACGGCGCGGGCGACCTTTGCCAAGAGCTTGTTCGAGGCCGGCGGTATCCAGGCCGTCGACAGCGAGGGCTTTGCCGATCCGGCCAAATTGGCCGCCGCATTCAAGGCCTCCGGCGCCGAGCTCGCCTGTCTTTGTTCCAGCGACAAGGTCTATCCGGAACACGCCGACGCCGCGGCGAAGGCCCTGCAAACGGCCGGCGCGCGACTTATCTATCTGGCAGGCCGTCCGACCGATGCCGAGGCGGCGCTCCGTGCGGCCGGCGTCACGGGTTTTGTCTTCGCCGGAGGCGATGCGCTTGCGACACTGCAAGACGCCTACCGACGGATGGAGCAGGCATGAGCGAGGCGGGCAAACCAGTTTTCACCGGCGGCTGCCAATGCGGCGCGGTGCGCTTTGCGATTTCGGCAACCCCCAACCGGGTTTCGATCTGCCATTGCCGGATGTGCCAGAAGGCGAGCGGCGCGCCGTTCGCGTCCTTCGCCGACATCAACCGGACGGATTTCGCCTGGAGCAAGGGGCAGCCGGCGTTCTTCCGCTCCTCCTCGATCGCTGATCGCGGCTATTGCGCCGCCTGCGGCACGCCGCTGAGCTTTGGCCGCATCGACGGCGACCGGATCGAGATCATGACCGGCGCCTTCGACCGGCCCGACCAGTTGGTGCCGACGCGCCAATACGGAACTGAATCCCGCCTCGGCTGGGTGGTCGGAATCTCCAATTTGCCGAGCCAGACCACGCAACAGAATTACGGACCGGAGAAGATGGCGACCATCGTCAGCCATCAGCATCCGGATCATGATTGAGCGTTTATGATATGGTTGAAACCATGAGCCGCATTCCTGATTTCGCCGACGTCGCCTTCGAGCGAGCCGCGACCGCCGCGCCGACCGGCAGCGCCGAGCCGTGGCTGACGCCCGAGGGCATTCTGGTGAAGCCTGCCTACGGCGAGGCCGATCTCGCCGGGCTCGATTTCCTCGAGACCTATCCGGGCATCGCGCCCTACCTGCGCGGCCCTTACCCGACCATGTATGTCAATCAGCCCTGGACCGTCCGGCAATATGCCGGCTTCTCCACGGCGGAGGATTCCAACGCATTCTACCGCCGCAACCTCGCGGCCGGACAGAAGGGCCTCTCGGTCGCCTTCGACCTCGCCACCCATCGCGGCTATGACAGCGACCATCCGCGCGTCGGCGGCGACGTCGGCATGGCCGGTGTTGCCATCGATTCCATCTACGACATGCGCACGCTGTTCGCAGGCATTCCGCTCGACCAGATGAGCGTGTCCATGACCATGAACGGCGCGGTGCTGCCGATCCTCGCGCTATATGTGGCCGCCGCCGGCGAACAGGGCGTGCCGCCGGAAAAGCTCTCGGGCACCATTCAGAACGACATTCTGAAAGAGTTCATGGTGCGCAACACCTATATCTATCCGCCCGCGCCCTCGATGCGGATCATCTCGGACATCTTCGCCTATACCTCCACGAAGATGCCGAAATACAATTCGATCTCGATCTCCGGCTATCACATGCAGGAGGCCGGCGCGACGCAGGACCTCGAGCTCGCCTACACGCTCGCCGACGGCGTCGAATATCTCCGTGCCGGTCTTGCCGCGGGCCTGGATGTCGACCGCTTCGCGCCGCGCCTGTCGTTCTTCTGGGCGATCGGCATGAACTTCTTCATGGAAGTCGCCAAGATGCGCGCCGCGCGCCTGCTCTGGGCGAAGCTGTTGAAGCCCTTTAACCCGAAGGATCCGCGCTCGCTCTCGCTGCGCACGCATTGCCAGACCTCGGGCTGGTCCCTGACCGCGCAGGACGTGTTCAACAATGTGATGCGCACGACGGTGGAGGCGATGGCGGCGACGCAAGGCCACACCCAGTCGCTCCACACCAACGCGCTCGACGAGGCCTTGGCGCTGCCGACCGACTTCTCGGCGCGCATCGCCCGCAACACCCAGCTCTTCCTGCAGCAGGAGAGCGGCACCACCCGCATCATCGATCCCTGGGGCGGCTCCTATTATGTCGAGCGGCTGACGCGCGATCTCGCGGCGAAGGCGTGGGGCCACATCCAGGAGGTCGAGGAGCTCGGCGGCATGGCCAAGGCCATCGAGGCCGGCGTGCCAAAGCTGCGCATCGAGGAGGCCTCGGCCAAGACGCAAGCCCGGATCGATGCCGGCAAGCAGGCGGTGATCGGTGTCAACAAGTACAAGCCGACGGATGAGGCTCCCATCGACATCCTCAAGGTCGACAACACCAATGTCCGCCGCCTCCAGATCGACAAGCTGACGCGGCTGAAATCCGAGCGCAACCAGACCGACGTCGACGCGGCGCTTGCCGCGCTGACGCGCTCGGCCGGCGAAGGCAACGGCAATCTGCTCGCACTCGCGATCGACGCGGCACGGGCGAAGGCGACCGTCGGCGAAATCTCGGACGCGATGGAAAAGGTGTTCGGCCGGCACCGCGCCGAGATCAGGTCCATCACCGGCGTCTACAAGCGGGAGGCGTCCAGCATGGGTAACCAGGTCGAGAAGGTTCAGGCGCTGATCGACACCTTCGAGGAGGCGGAAGGCCGCCGGCCGCGAATCCTGGTCGCCAAGATCGGCCAGGACGGCCACGACCGCGGCCAGAAGGTGATTGCCTCGGCCTTCGCCGACATCGGCTTCGACGTCGACATCGGGCCGCTGTTTGCCACGGCGGATGAAGCTGCGCGGCAGGCGGTCGAGAACGACGTGCACATCCTCGGCGTCTCCTCGCTCGCCGCCGCCCATCTCACCGCAGTGCCTGAACTCAAGGCCGCGCTGAAGAAACAGGGCCGCGACGACATCATGATCATCGTCGGCGGCGTGGTGCCGCCGCAGGATTACGACGCGCTCTATGCGGCCGGCGCCGAAGCCATCTTCCCGCCGGGCACGGTGATCGCGGAAGCCGCCGAGGAGCTGATCCGCAAGCTGAATGCCCGGCTCGGGCATAGCGAGGCGGCGGAGTAGATGGTACGCTGGCCGCATCACCGGCCGGATTGTCTCCATGACACGTGATGAGCTCATCGCTGCGATACGCCAGAACGCTGATGCCATCAAAGCCAAGGGCGTCTCGAAGCTCGCCATCCTCGGCTGTCGGGCCGGCGACGATTATCACCCGCACAGCGACATCGATGTCCTGGTCGAGGTCGAACCGGAGGCCTCTTTCTCGCTGCTCAACCTGATCGACGTCGAGCAGATCATCGAGGATGCAACCGGCCTGCAGGCGCAGGCGACCGTCCGGCGCTCCGCCTCCCCCCACTCTGCGCAGCAGATCGCAGACGACATCCTCGAAATATTCTGACGCTCACGTAAGGAGCATTCCCCTTGAAGTTCATGATCGGTTTGAGCGTCGCCGTGGCGCTTAGCGCAACGTGCGTGATCTCCGCCCTCGCCGCGGACCCCAAGCCCGACGCCGTCATCAAGACCAAGAGCATCGACGCCCGCATCTTCCTCGACGACAGGATCAAGGCGGATGCAACGCTGGCGGCGGATTGCCTGGCCGAAGGCAGGAAGTGGCTCGACAAGAACGCGGCCGAGGCCGCCGCCTCGCGCAAGGAAGATCCGCAGTTCTTCAAGGAGGGCGGCTGGGATTTCGAACGCAAATATGCGATCCGCTCCGTGGTCGGCGATCGCTATGTCAGCGTCCTGCGCAACGACTACATGGACACTCATGGCGCGCATCCCAATTCGGACGTGAACACGATCCTGTGGGACAAGAGCGAGCACAAGCGCATCTCGATCCGCCCGTTCTTCACCGAGACCGCCGACAACGGGGCAACCATGAAGGCGATGGTGAAGGCCGTGATCGCTTCGCTGAGAGTCGAGAAGAAGAAGCGCGACACCAGCGAGACCGCGACCGACGAGTGGTTCAAGAGCGTCGAGCCGAGCCTGCTCAAGATCGGCGCGGTGACGCTCGCGCCGTCAACCGAAGCGGGCAAGAGTTCCGGGCTCACCTTCCACTATCCGCCTTACGCGGTCGGCCCCTACGCCGAGGGCGAATATGTCGCCTTCGTGCCGTGGGAAACGCTGAAGACCTATCTCACGGCGGAAGGCATACGCATCTTCGGCGGCGCGCGGCCGAAGGGCGACGCCGAGGAGCCGCAGTGATGATGTTTTGAGCAGCGACACATTGCTCACAGCGCTGTGGTAGCGCTACCTTGCAGCGGCGCCGCAAAGCCGACTAGAATGCCTTCATTGACAAGAGCGCCCGGTGTCACGGGCGCCGCTGGGAGGCATTGATGTCCAAGATTTCGCGCCGCACTTTTGCGGCCTCTTCCGCCGCGATTGCCGCATCCGCCGCATTCGGTCTCACACCCGCGCGCGCACAGGCGTATCCGGCCCGGCCGGTCACCGTGATCGTGCCCTGGGGCGCCGGTGGCGGCACCGACGCGACTGCGCGCATTGTCGCAGCCCTGCTGGAAAAGGATCTCGGCCAGCCCTTCAACGTCGTCAACCGCACCGGCGGTTCAGGCGTGGTCGGCCATAGCGCGATCGCGACCGCACAGCCGGACGGCTACACGATCGGCATGCTCACCGTCGAAATCTCGATGATGCACTGGCAGGGCCTCACCGAGCTGACGCCGAAGAGCTACACGCCGCTGGCGCTGATGAACGAGGACCCGCCCGGCATCCAGGTCTCCTCCTCCTCGCCCTACAAGACCGTCAAGGAGCTCGCCGAAGCCATCAAGGCGGCGCCCCCCGGCAAGTTCAAGGCGTCGGGCACCGGCCAGGGCGGCATCTGGCATCTCGCGCTGGTCGGCTGGATGCAGGCGATGGGCCTGCCCGCCAACCAGGTCGCCTGGGTGCCGTCGAATGGCGCTGCGCCCGCGATGCAGGATCTCGCCGCCGGCGGCCTCGACCTCACGACGTGCTCGGTGCCGGAGGCGCGCGCCATCATCGAGGCGGGCAAGGCAAGGAGCCTTGCCATCATGGCGCCGGCGCGCAACCCGATCTTCAAGGACGTGCCGACGCTGAAGGAGGCGATGGGCATCGACTACGCAACCGGCGCCTGGCGCGGCATCGGCGCACCGAAGAACCTGCCGCCGGAGATCGCAACGAAGCTCACCGCAGCGCTGAAGAAGGTCTACGACTCCGCCGAGTTCAAGGACTTCATGAGCAACCGCGGCTTCGGCACGGTGTGGGGCGATGCCGGTCAGTTCGCAAGCTTCATGGACAAGGGCGACGCCCAGATGGGCGAGGCGATGAAGGCCGCCGGCCTGAGCAAGGCGTGATCCGCACCTGCGATGCTCTGATCGCCTCTCACCGCTTGCGGGGAGAGGCCGGAATTCGCGCGAAGCGCGGATTCCGGGTGAGGGGGACTCTCCACAAGTCCAATTCTCACCTTCCCCGCGGAGAGCCCCCCTCACCCCAACCCTCTCCCCGCGCGCGGGGAGAGGGAGAATACCTCGCATAGGATTCTCACATGCGTCTTCCCGACTCCGTCACGGGATCGTTTCTCGTCGTGCTCGGCGCGGCGGCTGCCTATGGCGGCTGGATCCTGCCGCCGGTGCCGGGGCAGCCGGTCGGCCCCAACGTATTTCCGCTCGTGATCGGTATCGGGCTCGCGCTGTGCGGGCTCGCGATCGTGTTCGGCATCGGCCATTCCTTCGAGGAGGAGGAAGAGCTGATCCCACTGGAAGACGGCCAAGCCGCCGCACCGCCGCCGCAGAGCAAGCTCTACGGCCTGCGCGCCCTGCTGCCGCCGGCGCTGCTGCTGTTCTACGTCGCCGCCGCCGACCGGCTCGGCTTCATCATCACCGCGGCAATCATGGTCTACGTCACCTCGACCGCGCTCGGGGCGAAGTGGAAGCTGGCGCTGCCGCTCGCGGCGCTGTCGCCGTTCGGCATCCACCTCATCTTCGGCAAGCTGCTGCGCGTGCCGCTCCCCGCCGGCCTGCTGCCGACGCCCTGGTGATCCCATGCTGAAAACCCTGATTGAAGCATTCGCGCTGATCTCCACCTGGGAGGTCATCATCGCGATGTTCGCAGCCTCCGTGTACGGCCTCGTGATCGGCTCGCTGCCCGGCCTGTCGGCGACGATGGCGACCGCCCTGCTCGTCCCCGTCACCTTCTACCTCTCGCCGATCGCGGCGATCGCAACCATTGTCGCGGCCTCCTCGATGGCGATCTTCTCGGGCGACATCCCCGGCGCGCTGCTGCGCATTCCCGGCACCCCCGCCTCGGCCGCCTATGCCGACGAGGCCTACGCCATGACGCGCAAGGGCCAGGCCGAGCTGGCGCTGGGGGCCGGCGTCTGGTTCTCCGCCATCGGCGGCATCGCCGGCGTGCTGTCGCTGATGATCCTGGCGCCGCCGCTCGCCGAGATCGCGCTGTCGTTCTCGACCTTCGAATATTTCTGGCTGGCGCTGCTCGGCCTGATGTGCGCCACTTTGGTCGCGCGCTCCTCGCCGGTGAAGGCGATCGCGGGCATGTTCCTCGGCCTGCTGGTGTCCTGCATCGGCATCGAGAATCCCGGCGGCGTGCCGCGCTTCACCTTCGGCATCACCGATTTGTTCGGCGGCATCGAGCCGATCCCGGCGCTGGTCGGCGTGTTCGCGGTGGCACAGGTGATGCGCGCGATGCTGACGCCCGAGCCGCCGCCGCTGCCGCGGCGAAAATTCGGAAGCATCATGGCCGGCCAGTGGAAGCTGACCAAGAAGTATCACTGGCAGATGACGCGTGGAAACATCATCGGCATCATCATCGGCGTGCTGCCCGGCGCTGGCGCCGACATGGCCGCCTGGGTCTCCTACGCGATGTCGAAACGCTTCTCCAAGGAGCCGGAGAAATTCGGCACCGGCCATGTCGAGGGCCTGGTCGAGGCCGGCGCCAGCAACAACGCCAGCATCGCCTCGGGCTGGGTGCCGTCGCTGCTGTTCGGCATTCCCGGTGACACCATCGCCGCGATCGCGATCGGCGTACTCTACATGAAGGGGCTCAATCCCGGCCCGACGCTGTTCACCGAGAAGGCGTCGAGCATGTACGCGATCTACCTGATGTTCATCATCGCGAACATCGTGATGATCCCGCTCGGCATCGCCATGATCCGGATCGCCGCCTACATCCTGCTGGCGCCGCGCTCCGCCATCATGCCGATCATCATGCTGTGCTGCGCGGTCGGCTCGTTCGCGATCGGCAACAACATGTTCGGCGTCGTCACCGTCGCCGCCTTCGGCATCATCGGCTATGTCATGGAGGCGAACGGCTATCCGGTGGCCGCGATGGTGCTCGGCATCGTCATGGGCACCATGGTCGAGCAGGCCTTCGTGACGTCGCTGATCAAGTCCGACGGCAGTATCCTGCCGTTCTTCGAGCGACCCGTCGCGGCGATCCTCGCCGCCATGGCGATCGGCGCGCTGCTCTGGCCGGTGCTGGTGTGGGTCTGGCGCAAGGTGAAGCCGGTGCAGACAGCGGCGGCAACGACTCGGTGATATCGGGCGAGCGGCCCTCGCCTGCCTCGGCGGGGCGTTGTAAAGCAGGGCATGACTGAGAAGAAGGCCTCGCTGGACATCAAGACCCTCGCCCGCGACTTGCGCGCCGGCAGTCGCGCGGCGCTCGCCCGGGCGATCACCCTGGCGGAGAGCCGGCGCGGCGACCATCAGGCGCTGGCGCGCGAGCTGGTGCAGATGCTGCTGCCCGACACCGGCAAGGCGGTTCGCGTCGGCATCACCGGCTCGCCCGGCGTCGGCAAGTCCACCACCATCGACGTGCTCGGGACGTACCTGATCGAACAGGGTAACAAGGTCGCGGTGCTCGCGGTCGATCCGTCCTCGGCGCGCAGCGGCGGCTCGATCCTTGGTGACAAGACGCGGATGGCGCGGCTGTCAGCCTCCAATGACGCCTTCATCCGTCCCTCCCCATCGTCAGGCACGCTCGGCGGCGTCGCCGCCAAGACGCGCGAGGCCATGCTGTTGTGCGAGGCCGCCGGCTTCGACGTCGTGCTGGTCGAGACCGTCGGCATCGGCCAGTCCGAGACCGCAGTCTGCGACATGACCGACTTCTTCCTCGCGCTGATGCTGCCGGGCGGCGGCGACGAGCTGCAAGGCATCAAGAAGGGTCTGGTCGAGCTCGCCGATATGATCGCGATCAACAAGGCCGACGGCGACAACCTCAAGCGCGCCAACATCACCGCCGCCGACTATCGCGGCGCGCTGCATATTTTGGCGCCGCGATCCGAGCATTGGCACCCGCCGGTCGAGACCTATTCGGCGCTGACCGGCGACGGGATCGCAAAACTCTGGCAGAAGGTTCTGGATCACCGCAAGGCGATGAACGCGTCCGGCGATTTCGCCGCACGGCGGCGCGAGCAGCAGGTGAAATGGATGTGGTCGATGCTGGAGCAGCGCATGCTGGCGCGGCTGCGCAGCGAGGCGTCGGTGCGGACCAAGGTCAGGAAGATCGAGGCTGAGGTGGCCGAAGGCCATCTCACGCCGGCACTCGCCGCCGAGCAGATTTTGGAGTTGCTGCAATGAGCGAAAAGCTCCGCATTCTCCTCACCGGGTTCGGACCGTTTCCCGGCGCGCCCTATAACCCGACCCAGCCACTGGTCGCGCGGCTGGCGCAATTGCGCCGTCCGGCGCTCGACGATGTCGCGCTCGCGAGCCACATCTTCCCGGTCACCTATGCCGCGGTCGACCGGCAATTGCCTGATGTGCTCGCGAAGGAACAGCCCGACGCGCTGCTGATGTTCGGCCTCGCCGCGCGTACGCCTTACCTCCGCATCGAGACCCGCGCACGCAACGCCGTCACCATGCTCTGGCCCGATGCCGCCAACACCCGCTCCAGCAAGCGCGGCATCGCCGGCCATGCGGACGCGATGACGTTCGGTCCGCACACGGCAAGGCTGCTGCGCGCCGCGCGCCTCACCGGCATCGACGCGCGCGCCTCGCGCGATGCCGGCGCCTATCTCTGCAATTATCTGAGCTGGCGCGCGATCGAGAATGTGAGGGCGGGCGGACCGCAGCTTGCGGCGTTCATCCACATTCCCCTGCTCGCCCGCAGCGGCGCGGTGCGGCGCAAGGGCGCAGCCCGGATTACGCTGGAGGAGCTGGTGGACGCGGGGGAAGCGATGCTGATGGAGCTGGTGGGGCTGGCAAGGAAGCAGCGGAACACTCAGATTTCGTAGGGTGGCAAAGGCGCGTCGCGCCGTGCCCACCATACATCCGCATTCGTGTAACAATGGTGGGCACGCTTCCGCCTTCGCTCTTCGAGCTACGGCGGACAAGTCGCTTTGCCCACCCTACGGCACCGTCTTTGCGGTAAACATTTAACCCTACCGCGAACAATCCTCACCGCCCCAGCCACCCTGCGCTACCTAGTCGGTCGCGGACCTCCCGCGTCCGCCGAAGGATGCGTCATGGACCTCAATCGCCGTCATCTCATCGGAGCTTCGACCGCAGGCATCGCGGGCGCCCTCGCCATGCCGGCCGACGCCGCGCGCGCGGCGCCGCTGACGTCCCTGCTCGGCCGCGATGCCACGCAATACGGCGTGCGGCCCGGCAGCAGCGAGGACCAGACCCGCGTGCTCCAGCGCGCCATCGACGACGCTGCGCGGGCACAGATGCCGCTGGCGCTGCCACCCGGCATCTACCGCAGCGGATTGCTGCGGTTGCCGAATGGCGCCCAGCTGATCGGCGTGCGCGGCGCGACAAAAATCATCTTCACCGGCGGGGCCGCAGCGATCCAGAGCGACGGGTCGGACTCGATCGGCCTGACCGGCCTCATCTTCGACGGCGGCGGCATCCCGCTGCCGACGCGGCGCGGACTGATCCATGTCCTCGGCGGGCGTGACGTCCGCATCACCGATTGCGAGATCACCGGCTCCGGCGGCAGCGGCATCTGGCTCGAGCAGGTGTCCGGCGACATCTCGGGCAACATCTTCACCAACATCGCGGTGACGGCAGTCGTCTCGTTCGACGCCAAGGGCCTCAGCGTGTCCCGCAACACCATCATCGGCACCAACGACAACGGCATCGAGATCCTGCGCACCGCAATCGGCGACGACGGCACGCTGGTCACTGACAACCGCATCGAGGACATCAAGGCCGGCCCCGGCGGCTCGGGCCAGTACGGCAACGCCATCAACGCGTTTCGCGCCGGCAACGTGATCGTGCGCGGCAATCGCATCAGGAACTGCGATTACTCGGCGGTGCGCGGCAATTCGGCGTCGAACATCCACATATCAGGCAACAGCGTCAGCGACGTGCGCGAGGTCGCGCTCTATTCGGAGTTCGCGTTCGAGGCCGCGATGATCGCCAACAACACGGTCGATGGTGCCGCCGTCGGCGTCTCCGTCTGCAATTTCAACGAAGGCGGCCGCATCGCGGTGGTCCAGGGCAACATCATCCGCAATCTGATCCCGAAGCGGCCGATCGGCACCGCCCCCGACGACGATGCCGGTGTGGGCATCTACATCGAGGCTGACAGCTCCGTGACCGGCAATGTGATCGAGAACGCGCCGTCCTATGGCATCGTCGCCGGCTGGGGCAAATATCTGCGCGACGTCGCGATCACGGGCAATGTGATCCGCAAGGCGCTGGCCGGCGTCGGCGTCTCCGTGGTGTCCGGCGCAGGCACCGCGCTCGTCAACAACAACATGATCTCGGAAACCCCGCGCGGCGCCGTGGTTGGGCTCGATCACGCCCGTGCAGTGACGTCGGATCTGTCGGCCGACGGCGCACAGCGCTTTGCGCAGCTGGTGGTCGGCGGCAATGCGGTGCGGCGGTAGCTGCCGCCCTCATCCCGGCGCCCAAACGCTAGAACGCGTTCCTCAGCAGCGGGTACTTCGCTTGCAGGCCGTCGAGGCTGAAGGTGAATTCGACGACGCGCTCGGGTGCGGCGACGATTTCGGCGGCGGGCGGGGCGAACTGCGGCAGAAGCGTTGCCATTGCAGCAGGCGTGGCGGGGGGCGCCTTCACGGCAGGTGCGGTGAACGCCGCCTTCACGGCAGGCGTGGTGAACGCCGCCATTGCGGCAGGCGCGGCGACCGGCGACCTCACGGCGGGTGCGGTGAGTGGCGCCCGCGCAGCGGGAGCCTTGAGCGGCGCGACAGCGGCCGGCGCAGTGAACAATGCCATCGCAGCAGGCGTCGCTCGCGGCACGAGCGGGGCTTCGGTGATTTCGGCAAGGACCTCCGGCTTGGCTGCGAGCCTGACCGGGACGGTGGTCTCCGCGGCGATGCGGACGGCCTTCGGCTGCACGGTCTGCGCCTGTTGGTCGCGCGGAAACACGCGGGGCATGGTCGCCGGCGACCAGCCGAATACGGGCGAGACACTCGCGGCCGCCGCGGCCACGTCAGCACCGGTCGCGAGAGCGCGCCAGGTCTGGACGGCGCGCTTGGCTTCCTGGATGTTTTCGAGGAATGCGATCTCGGAGTGATAGCGGCGCCACCGTCCGGTCTCGAACATTTCGGAGAGATGTTCCAGCCGCTGCTCGGCGAGAGCGCACCAGCGTGCCGCAATGTCGCGGCCACGCGCCACGTCGCGAACAGCCTCTTGGCGATGTGTCATAAACCAGCCCGTTGGGAGAAAAATACGGACGCGACGCAACGCACACGAATCAATTTAGACGCGACATGAATATTTTGTGGAAAAGTTTTGACTTGTCCAGCAACGACACGCCGGTCGTCGTCAATCACCGTAGTCGTGCGGACAATTGCTGTGTTTTCGAGTCAAGCTTCGCACAAGCATAACCGGCCTGCGGGGCGACTCGCGGACGCCGACAAGGGGCGCCGCCACGTTCGTTCAACCGGAAGCTGATCGCGCCGAGCGGTTCAAGAAATCAGACGCCTGAAAAGAAAAGACCCGTCCGGGGGGACAACCGGACGGGTCGAGCCATATGGGCGCTTGGGGTGGATGGGCGCTCGCGCCTGATATGACTTATGGGGAGGGATGACCGCTCCCACATAATTTGGTCGTGGCAGCCGGCTGAACGTTCAATGCGGCGTTCGATTTCTTGGCCCTCGCACCGCGCGCAAAGTTGTCGCAGCCGCTATCGCGTCGCCGGCCTATCCGCCTGAGAAATCGTGGATTTATCGCCTGCGCTCGACAGCGAGGGTTGTTCGATCGCGCGGACGCCAGGCTCGTCGCGACGCTTCTCGGCATCTTCACGTTTTGTTGTACCCGACGCAGCCGCAACAGGCGTCGCGTTGTCGACGGGAACGGCCATCACCGCGGCAAACGCGTCGGCCTCACCGTCGCCGAAGAGATCATCACGGCCGGGTGAACCGAGGTCGCGCGCTGTCTTCGCCAGCGTCATGCGCAGCGCCTCCGGCTTGAGCGTGTAATTGCGCTCGAGCAGCAGCGCGGCGACGCCCGAGACATAGGCGGCCGAGAACGAGGTCCCCGAGGTCATCTGGTACTTGCCGTCCGGCGCGGGAAGGAAGATGTCGACGCCAGGCGCCGCCAGCGCGATGTAATTGCCGCGGTTGGACGCCGAGAACAGCTTGTCCTGCTGGTCGGTCGCGCTGACCGCGATCACGTTGGGATTGGCGGCCGGATAGAGCGGCGGCGATTTCGCGCCGGCATTGCCGGCGGCCGCGATCAGCACCAGCCCGCGGGCGGCGGCCGCCGCGATGGCGCGCTCGATCACGGCGTCCTTCGGACCGGCAAAGCTCATATTGACGATCTGCGCGCCGTGCTCGGCGGCGTAATTCAGCGAGCGCAGGACGATGTAGGACGAGCTCTGGGCTCCACCCGTCGAGCCGCCAAAGGCGCGGATGGCGATGATGCGCGCTTCGGGCGCGCTGCCCATCAGCTTGGCATGCGCCACGATGGCACCGGCAATGCCGGTGCCATGGACATGCGGGCCCTCGGCGCTGCCGAGCGCATCAAAGTTGTCGGCGATGGAATGGGCGAGCTCGGGATGTTGGGCGTCGATGCCGGAGTCGATCACGGCAACCGTCACGTTGGCGCCGTGCGCCAGCGTATGCGCTTGCGGCAGGCGAAGCCTGGCCAGCGCGTATTGCGCGGGATCGCCCTCGGTAGGCACCGACGATTTCTGATCCTGGAGCACGTAGCGGAAGTTCGGCTGGACCGAGCGCACGCTGCCGTCGGCGGCGAACTCACGCCGCACCGTCTCGGAAGGCCGGCCGTCCGTGATGCGGAACAGGCCGAACGTCGCCCCGATCAGCGGGAAATTCTCGGATGAGACACGCGTCAGGCCGTGGCGACGCGCAAGCTCGTCGGCTTCGGTCGCCGACAGCGCGCCGTCGATCTCGGCCACGAATTCGTTGGCGAAGGTGCGCAAGTCGACGGCGGCCGGCGTGCTGTTGCCCCGCCCCTTGCCGGCGCTCTTCTTGCCCGATTTGCCCGTGCCATCGCCGCCTGCGCCCGGCTGCGCCAGGCATTCGCCGTCGGCGTCGCGATAGGGGGCGGTGCAGGCGGGGTACAGGTTCGGCGAATAGCGCGCATAGGGCAGCACCGGTCTCATCCGCGCCGTGGTGGTGGTACGCGGGATAGCAGGGATAGAACGCGGGCCGGGGCCGACGCCGACAGCCCGCGCACCGACACCGGGGCTGACGCGCGCGGCGATGCTGGGAGAGATGGTCGGGGTGCGCGTGGGGACGCTGATCGTCGGCGTGCGCATGATCGCCTGCGCCTGCGCAACCTCGACGCCGAGACCGGCGAGCAGGAGTGCAGCTCCGACCGATGAAGCGTAGGCCCCGGCTCGCGACTTACTCTCGGACTTGCGCGTCATCGGTGCAGCGGCGCCTTACGGCGCCGCAACGGCGAGGTTGACGAACTTCTCGCGCGACATCCTGCCGAGCAGCGAGGCGAGCTCGTCCCGGCCCATCGCCTTATCGAACTGGAGACGGAACATGCCGCCCTTGGCATCGCCGATGATCGAAGCCTGGTAGCTGTCGAGCAGCGCGGTGATGTCGGCGACGCGCGCCTCGGGCGTGAAGCGCACCAGCGCGCGCGCAGGTGGAGCTCCAAGCTCACGCGTGATCGGCGCGCCGACCGACAGCGAAGCGGTCTCGAAGGTCGCGGGCTGGGTCTTCATCAGCACGGCGCCGATGATGCCGGCCTGGAGCAGCAGCGCGATGGCACCCAGGCTCGCCGACCAGGCCAGCGTACGCGGCGACAGGCTCGAGAAGAAGGTCGCGATGCGCGCCGAGAGCGGCAGCGAACCGACCGGCCGCGCCGGCTCGGCATCGATCGCGGCGAACAGCTTCTGCATCGCCCGCGCCGACGGGGCCCCTAAGCTCTCGTTCAGATGGATGGTCTCTTCGTACTCGCCGCGGATCGCGGCATATTGCTTTGCAAGCGCCGGATCACGCGCCAGCGCTTCCTCGACGCGGCGAGCGTCACGCGCGTTCAGCGTACCGGCGGCGTGCCAGGGCAGTAGCAGTTCAATTTCACTGGGCTCTTGCTCCAGCATCTTTTTGCTCAATGCCATCATGGCCAGCCTCGCTCAACGCCGGCTGCCTTCAGCAGTTCGGCCAGTTTCTTGCGCGCATAGAACAAGCGCGTCTTCACAGTGTTCTCCGGAATACCGACGATTTCGGCCACTTCTTCCACGGATTTCTCGTGGTAGTAGACGAGATCGACGATTTCCCGGTGGTCCGGCGAGAGGCCCGTCAGACACTCCCGCAACGCTTCACTGGTATCCTTTTTCTGCACCGCGATTTCCGGATCGTCAGACGAATCCTCGATCGCGTTGGCAGCTTCGTCGTCCAACCCAACGTCCTTCCTGCGCCGGAGCGCAGACAGGGCCTTGAATCGGGTGATTGCCAGCAGCCAGGTGGAAACGGCGGATCGACCCTCGAACTTGCCGGCTTGACGCCAGACGTCGAGAAACACCTCGCTGATGAGGTCTTCCGCCGCCTGCTCGTCCCGCACGAGCCTTAACCCGAACCTGTAGACCCTGACATGGTGCCGCCCGTACAGCACCTGCATGGCGAGCCGGTCACCTTGAGCGATCCTGGCGATGAGGACCTCGTCCGAAGCCGCCTGTGTCACGCTCAATGCCCGTCTCGCAAAGTTGGTCGGGTCGGCGCGGCGGACGGTTCGACGGGCGGGGCGAAATTCTTCAGCCTACCGCAGTCACACGGGGGTCTGTGTGATCTACCCCACATACGCGAATTTTCCTTTTGCCACCCGCGGCGGTTGGCCGGCTCGCTCGATAACGGTAACATAGTAATGAAGCATTCCCTGCGCAATGCCGTCCGGCGCGGACGGCCCGACATGATGGAACCATAGCAGCCCTGCACGACGTATGTCTCACCAAGCCCTGCTTTGGCTCGACCCCGTCGCCAACGATGCCTAATCGCCGGCAAATTTCCCCGCCGGCCGCTGTCACCCTGTTGCGCGCTGCACCGTTTGGATTCGATTTCGAAGGATACCAAACCTAAAGGCTTGCCGCGTAGATTTTTGGGCGACATTCACCCTTGGCGGGACAATGAGCACGGCCGCGACGACCTTACCGGAGAGGAATGCCGCTGAGGTCGCGGATCTCGTTCTCATGCCCGACGCGGCTGCGCCCGAGGTACGAGCACGCCGGGTCCGGCAACGCCGGCAGATGTATGTCGGCCAGGTCGCAAGCTACTCGCTCGGCGCCTTCGTGCTGCTGATCTATGCCCATGACGGCGTCGTCCCGATGAACGTTCCGTCGCTGTTCTGGGTCGGCGGCCTGATGATCATCGGCATCTTCGTCGTGATGTCGGAAGCCGGCGTCGGCGACAGACACAGCGACCATTATCTCACCGTCTTCCAGATCTCGGCGCACATGGCGCTGCAGTTCATCTTCCTGGTGTCGGTGCCGACCCTCGGCATCGCCTTCATCAGCGTGCTGTTCCTGATCTTCGCCTTCGGCACGCTGCGCATGACCTCGGCGCAGGCGATGTTCACCTGGGCGATCGCGACGACCTGCCTCGCGGCCGTCTTCCTCGCCTCCGACCTGCCGATCGGCATGCCAGTCGCCACGAAGCTCCAGCGGACCGCCTCGATGCTGTGCTTCGTCCTGGTGATCGGCCAGTGCGCCTTCCTCGGCCTGTTCGGCGCCACCCTGCGAAAGGTCCTGTACCGGCGCAGCATCGAGCTGAAGGCCGCCTATCAGCGCATCGAGGAGCTAGCCGAGCTCGACGAGCTCACCGGCTCCTACAACCGCCGCTGCATCATGCGGCTGCTCGATGCAGAGGTCGAAAAGTCGCAGCTGGCGTCCGCACCTTGCGCCATCGCGCTGATCGACCTCGACTGGTTCAAGCGCATCAACGACGCCCACGGCCACCCCGTCGGCGACGAGGTGCTGCGCACCTTCGCCATCACCATTTTTGCAAATATCCGCCCGGCCGACTTTTTCGGCCGCTATGGCGGCGAGGAATTTCTGCTGCTGCTGCCGGGCACCGACGGCGGCGCGGCGGGGCGCATGCTCGAGCGGCTGCGCGGCATCGTCGCCGATCTCGACTGGAGTGCATTTTCCCCGGGCATGCGGGTGACGATTTCCGCGGGCGTCGTGACGCTGCGCGACAACGATACTGCCGACACGTTTCTCGCACGCGCCGACAGCGCGCTTTATTCCGCCAAGGCGCAAGGGCGCAACCGTATTGCAACGAGCTGACTAATCCATTTTTTCCTAGCTGCGCAGAAGCCGCAGCCGGACCGAACGCTCCAGGACAGGGCCATGAGATCGAAATCCGAAAAACCATCCGAGAACCTGCTTGAGGAATTGCAGACCGCGCTCTCGCACGGCACCGTCGCGCGCCGGGTCGAGGCCCTGCGCCGCGTCACCGATCTCTTCATCAACAATGCGGTGGATTATTCCGACGAGCACATCAGGGTGTTCGACGACGTGTTCCAGTGCCTGATCGAGCAGATCGAGGCCTCGGCGAGAACGCTGCTCGCCAACCGTCTCGCGCCGATCGCGGCCGCGCCGCCCAAGATCATCCGCACGCTCGCGCTCGACGAGGTGATCGAAGTCTCCGGACCCGTGCTCTCGAAATCGGAACGGCTGGACGAGGCGACCCTGATCGAGATCGCGCGCACCAGGAGCCAGGCGCATCTCAAGGCGATCTCGCTGCGGCGGGTGCTGTCGGAAGCACTGACCGACGTGCTGGTGGCGCGCGGCAACGAAGACGTCGTGCAATCGACCGTCAGCAATCCGGGCGCGCAGCTCTCCGAGGGAAGTTTCACCGACCTCGTCACGCGCGCCGAACGCGACGATGACCTCGCCACCTGCATCGGCCTGCGGCCCGACCTGCCGCGCCATCACTACCTGAAGCTGATCGCCAAGGCGTCCCTGAGCGTGCGCAGGAAGCTCGAGACCGCGCATCCGGAGCTCGCGGACGAAGTGTCCAGCGTGGTCCAGGAAGCGACCCAGCGGGTCCGCGCCGCCGCCATGACCAGGCAGACCGAAATGGCGCGCGCGCTGGTGAGATCGCTGCACGAGGATGGTCGTCTCAACGAGTTCCAGGTCACCAGCTTCGCCGAGCAGGGCAAGTTCGACGAGACCAATGCGGGGCTCGCGGCGCTCGCGGGCGTCGCGGTCGAGACCGCCGAGAACATGATGATCGAGAGCCGCAACGAGGGTGTGATGGTCCTCGCCAAGGTCGCGGGCATGCAATGGTCGAGCGTCCGCGCGATCATCGCCATGCGCGAAAAGCTCTCGGGCGGCTCGAAGACCGACATGCTGACGCTGCGCGATGCCTACGAGGCCCTGCGCTCATCGACCGCGCAGCAGGTGCTGCGCTTCCACCGCATGCAGCAGGGCACGACGCCGGTGGCGTGAGGCCGGCGCGCTAGTAGCGCAAAACTTTCGAACCCGCGTAGGCGCCGATCGCGGTCACGAGCGCCGTCGCGATCGTGTACCAGGTCGCGACGAACAGCGGCGAGTCGTCGGTGCAGTGCGAGGCGTAGAGCGTTGCGGCAAGGCCGGCCGACAGCAGGCCGGCGAGCGCGCCGGCGAGTGCAGGATGCGACGGCGCGCCGTGGCGCAGGCCGAACAGCGCGCCCGCAAGCAGCGGCAGCGACATCGCGGGGATCGCGAGCATGCACACCCGGGAGTTCTTGCCCACCAGCCGCATCGTCATCGGCATCGCCGGAGCCATCATGGTCTCGCTGCCGATCGCAACCGCAAGCAGGCCGACGGGAAGCAGCAGCAGCCAGCCCCAGCCGCGCATCAAGGCTTCGGGCCGCGACAGATGCAGGCTGACGATGATCGCGGGGATCGCAAGCGACAGCGTGACCGCGAACTTCGTGTCGAAGAACGGATTATGCATCGCGGTCATCACGTCGGGCCGCACGCCCAGGAAGCTGGCGAAGATCAGGATCGAGAACGGTGCCGCCACCAGCAGCGCCATCGTCAGCACGGCGCCGACGCGCGGCGCGCGATGCGCGTTGTCGGCCGCGAGCGAGCGAATGAGTTGATCGGTATCCATGACTAGTGGTCCCGCAGTTTGGCAGTCAGCGCCGCAAGTCCGCGATGCAGCGCGACCCGCACCGCACCTTCGCTCATCGAAAACTTTGACGCCGTGTCCTTGATCGAAGCGCTGTCGACGGCGATCGACTGCAGCACGTCGCGCTGGCGCTGCGGCAGCGTATCGAGCTGCGTTGCGACCTCGGCCGCCGAGGCTGTCTCCTGCGGCGCCTCGCCCGGCAGCGTCTCGGCGAAATCGTCGATGTTGACGAAGACCCGCCGGCCCCGCCGCCGGAGCGCATCGATCAGCTTGTTGCGCCCGATCGCAAACAGCCACGGGGCGAAGGGGGCTTCGCTGTCCCAGGTGTGCCGCTTCAGATGCACCGCCAACAAAATCTCCTGCACGATATCCTCGGCCTGGTCGGGAGGCTGCCCGGCCCGCGCCAGACCCCGCCTCGCGGCAGCGCGCAGCACAGGCGTGACCGCCTTCAACAGGCGATGATACGCCGCATCATCGCCTGCCATGGCCGACCGCATCAGGCCGGTCCACTCGTCCTCACGTCCGCGCACGCGCCCTCACCATGCAATTCGGCAGCTCTTTCAGTTTGTTACGCCGGCACCAGAACGATCACGACTTCGTGATCTTCGCCGTGCCTCGCCACGCGATGCGGCCGTCGAAACCCGCGACGGCTCATAACACCGATCGGTCCCGTCCGCATCCGGCGGCCGGTTGCGAGGCGGCGGTTTGCCCCGCTTTTGCCCGGGATAGCCCGAAGATTCCCATTTTTTGCCCCGCTGTGGTCACGCCCCAGGGGCTCTGTTCGGTCCCGGGACAGGCGGAATTGGGGAGATCGTCAACATGATGAAAGCCAGCGGGCGCGCCGCACTGATTCTTCTTGCCGGCCTTTTCGTGCTGGTCGGAGCCGCTGCACAGGCGGCACCGAGTTCAGCCGCAAGCAGCAAATCGGACAGCGCGAGCAACCAGGCCGACGTAGTCAAGCCGAGCAAGCAGCGGCACCATGCATCGCGCCACCGCGACAGCGGCAAGACGGCGCAGAAATCCGACGACAAGGCCGACAAGAAGGACGGCGCGGCGAAGGCCGAAAACGACGTGCCGGCCTTGAGCCAGATGCCGCCGGCAGTCGCCAACGCCAACGCGCAGATCGCCGCAGCCGATACGCCGACGGCTGCCGCGGCCTCCGCGTTGACCGGCCGCGCCAACGACAACGTTCAGGCTGCAGCCGATAATACCACCGCGCCGAATGACGAGGCTCAGGTGGTGGCGCCCGATCAGCTCAACGACATCGACCGCGCCCTCCAACAGGACCCGCCGGCACAGAAGGCGGTGATCGCCGCAACCGACGCGCGGCCGGCGCCGGTGATGGCGAGCAGCCACAGCTCGGCCTGGGACCAGAGCTCGCTGATCGGCAAGATCTTCATCGGCGTCGGCACGCTGCTGACGCTGGCCTCTGCCGCACGCATGTTCTTCGCTTGATGCTTGGCCTGATTTTGGGGTGAGGGACCTCGTCCGGAACGCGCGTCTCGCCGCGCGTTCCGGACGGCCTCGTTCCGACAGCTTTTCGGCCCTTGAAGCCCACCGCGCCAGCGGGCACATTGCCCGCCCAATCAAACGCGTGGGTGGAGCATGAGCACGTTCGAACACATCATCGTCGAGAGCAAAGGCGCGGTCGGCATCATCAAGCTGAACCGGCCGAAGATGCTCAATGCGCTCTCCTTCGGCGTCTTCCGCGAGATCGCCGCGGCCGTCGACGATCTCGAGGCCGATGACGCCATCGGCTGCATCGTCGTGACCGGCAGCGAGAAGGCCTTTGCCGCCGGCGCCGACATCAAGGAGATGCAGCCGAAAGGCTTCATCGACATGTTCTCCGAGGATTTCGCCGCGATCGGCGGCGACCGCGTCGCGCGCTGCCGCAAGCCGACCATCGCCGCGGTCGCGGGCTATGCGCTCGGCGGCGGCTGCGAGCTCGCCATGATGTGCGACTTCATCATCGCCGCCGACACCGCCAAGTTCGGCCAGCCCGAAATCACGCTCGGCACCATTCCCGGCATCGGCGGCACCCAGCGCCTGACCCGCGCGATCGGCAAGTCGAAGGCGATGGACCTCTGCCTCACCGGCCGCATGATGGATGCGGCGGAAGCGGAGCGCTCAGGCCTCGTCAGCCGCATCGTGCCCGCCGACAGGCTCATGGACGAGGTCATGGAAGCCGCCGAGAAGATCGCATCGATGTCGCGGCCCGCCGTCGCCATGGCCAAGGAAGCGGTCAACCGCGCCTTCGAGACCACGCTCGCCGAAGGCATGAGCGTCGAGCGCAACCTGTTTCACGCGACCTTCGCGCTGGAGGACCGCTCCGAGGGCATGGCGGCGTTCATCGAGAAGCGCAAGCCGGTGAACAAGAACCGGTAATAGCCGCGGGCGGTCAGGCTGGTGTAAGGCTTCGCCGCTCTGGTGCAGAAACCCTGTGACGCACCTGCAACAAGCACGGAATAGATGGGGGTTTTCCCCGCGGCAGTTTGCCTGCGGGACCCCGGCTGGTTAAACAGTTAAGAGGCCACCGTCGGCGGGGGCGGACAGCCGGGGTTTAGCAGGATTACATGATTGGGCGTGCCGCCAGAGTTGGTCGCGTGATGACGCGGCATCGATCGGGCGTGGGTCCTGTGCTTGCGACATGGACCACGCTGGCGCTCTGTTGCGCCCTGCCCTCAGCCGCATGGGCGGAAGCCCTGCCGGAGGCGCTCGCCAAGGCCTACCAGACCAACCCGCAGCTCAATGCCGAGCGCGCGCGGCAACGCGCCACGGATGAAAACGTGCCGCAGGCGCTCGCCGGCTACCGGCCGCAGATCGTGGCAAGCCTCAGCGCCGGCCTGCAATCGGTGCGCAATTTGCTGCCCGACAACACGATCCAGACCGCCAATCTGAAGCCGTGGATCATCGGCGTCACCGTGACGCAGACCCTGTTCAACGGGTTCCGCACCGCCAACAGCGTCCGCGCCGCGGAACTTCAGGTGCAGTCCGGCCGCGAGGCGCTGCGCAATGTCGGTCAGGGCGTGCTGCTCGACGCGGTCACCGCCTACACCAACGTGCTCGCCAACCAGTCACTGGTCGAGGCGCAACGCTCCAACGTCGCGTTCCTGCGCGAGACGCTCGCCGTCACTCAGCGCCGCCTCAACGCCGGCGACGTCACGCCGACCGACAGCGCCCAGGCCGAGGCGCGGCTCAGCCGGGGGCTCGCCGATCTCAACGCCGCGGAAGTCGCGCTGGCGGTGAGCCAGGCGGTCTACGCGCAGGTGATCGGCAATGCGCCAACGCAGCTTCGGCCCGCCGAAGTCGTCGACCGCTATCTGCCGAAGAGCCGCGAGGATGCGCTGACGACGGCGATCCGCCAGCACCCGGCGGTGATGGCGGCGGGCTTCGACGTCGATGTCGCCTCGACCAACATCCGCGTCGCCGAGGGCGCGCTGCTGCCGAGCGCCAGTCTTCAGGGCAGCGCCAGCAAGAGCCGCAGCAACGACCCGACGCTGAGCACCATCGCCGAAGACCAGGCCTCGATCGTCGCCAACGTCACCGCGCCGATCTACGACGGCGGCCAGGCCGCCGCACAGACCCGACAGGCCAAGGAGATCACGGCGCAGAGCCGGCTCGTGCTCGACCAGGTCCGCAACCGGGCGCGCACGGCGGCGACCAGCGCCTGGGTCGCCAATGAGGGCGCCAAGATCACGGTCTCCGCTTCCGAATCAGAGGTGAAGGCCGCGACCGTCGCGCTCCAGGGCGTGCAGCGCGAGGCCGCCGGCGGGCAGCGCACGACGGTGGACGTGCTGAACTCGCAGGCCGATTTGATCCAGGCCAAGGCCCGCCTGATCGGCGCACTGCGCGACCGCGTCATCGCCTCCTACACGCTGCTCAGCGCCGTCGGCCATCTCGACGTCAAGACGCTTAGCCTCAACACGCCGGACTATCTGCCCGAGGTGCATTACCAGCAGGTCCGCGACGCCTGGCACGGCCTGCGCACGCCGTCGGGGCAGTAGTTTCAAATCGTCTGGCCTGATGCCGATGAAGAGCCGCCGCATCCATCTGATGGGAGCTTCGGGCTCCGGCGTGACGACGCTCGGTCGCGCGCTCGCCGGCCGGCTTGCGCTGCCGCATCACGACAGCGACGATTATTTCTGGCTGCCGACCGCGCCGCCCTACCAGACGACACGCACTGCCGCGGATCGTCTGCGCCTGATGCGCGAAATGTTTCTGCCGCGTCTCGATTGGGTGCTGAGCGGAACCGTCACCGGCTGGGGCGACGAGCTCGTCCCGTTCTTCGATCTTGTCGTCTTCGTGACGACGCCGCGCGAGCTTCGCTTGCAGCGCCTGCGTGGCCGCGAGGCTACGCATTTCGGAGCTGATGCCGTCGCACAGGGTGGCTGGCGTCATGAGGAGACGGAGTCGTTCGTCGAATGGGCCTCGCGCTACGAAGCCGGCGATCGCGAGGGCCGCAGTCTCACAAAAGATGAAGCCTGGCTCGCGGGCCTGCCCTGCCCGGTCGTGCGGATCGACGGCTCACGCCGGCTTGCGGATCTTGTCGAGCAGCTATGCAGCGAAGCGGAGTTGGTTACCCGGCTGATGTGATACCGTTCCGGTCCCACCTCAAAAATAACGAAGCAGGGAGAGAACCATGCTCAACCGACGCAGCGTCCTGCTTGCCTCCCTTGCCGCCGGAGTAGCCATGACCAACAAAGCTCACGCCCGTGCGGCGCAGCCCGCGACGCCGGTCGATTTCGACGTTCCGGCCCTTGCCTGCGATTGCCACACGCACATCCATGGTGACGTCGAAAAGTTTCCGTTCTTCGCGGGGCGCGTCTATACGCCGGAACCGGCAAGCCCCGAGGAAATGGCGGCGCTGCACAAGGCGCTGCATATCGAGCGCGTGGTGATCGTGACGCCGAGCGTCTACGGCACCGACAATTCCTCCACCTTGTTCGGCATGAAGGCGCGCGGCGCGACAGCGCGCGGAGTGGCCGTGATCGACGACAAGACGACCGAAGCACAGCTCGACGCGATGCAGGCGGACGGTTTTCGCGGCAGTCGCATCAATCTCGCCACCGGCGGCGTCAGCGATCCGAATGTCGGCCGCGCGCGCTTCACCGCCGCCGTCGAGCGCATGAAGGCGCGCGGCTGGCACGTGCAGCTCTACACCACGCTGCCGATGATCTCGGCGATCAAGGAGCTCGTGCTGGCTTCGCCCGTGCCGGCCGTGTTCGACCATTTCGGCGGCCTCGAGGCGTCGCTCGGACTGGAGCAGCCGGGATTCTCCGACCTGGTCGCGCTCGTCAAATCCGGCAAGGCCTATGTGAAGATCTCGGGAGCCTATCGCTCGTCGAACCTCGCGCCCGACTATCAGGACATGGTGCCCTATGCCCGGGCGCTGATCGCGGCGAACCCGGACCGCATCGTCTGGGGCACCGACTGGCCGCATCCGGATTCCAGCCCCGTCGAGGGACGCAAGCCCACCGACATCGCGCCCTTCTATCAGATCGAAGACGGCCGGCTCCTCAACCAGCTTCCTGTGTGGGCGCCGGATGCGGAGGTGCGCAAGAAGATCCTGGTCGACAATCCCGCGCGTCTCTACGGATTCTGAGGCGCGGCGACGGCGCGCGATCAGCGCGCGCGGCGGGAGAAGAAGGAGATCAGGACCGGCAAGGTCACCAGGATCACGACCGGCGCGAGCATCATGCCGGTGACGACGACGACGGCGAGCGGCTTCTGCACCTGCGAGCCGATGCCTTCCGACAGCGCCGCCGGCAGCAGGCCGACGCCGGCAACGACGCAGGTCATCAGCACCGGCCGGAGCTGCAACTCGCCGGTGCGTATCACCGCGCTCACGCGGTCCATGCCTTCTTCGATCAGCTGGTTGAACTGCGACAGGATGATGATGCCGTCCATGACCGCAATGCCGAACAGCGCGATGAATCCGATCGCGGCGGAGACGCTGAAGGCGGTGCCGGTGATCAAGAGACCGAGCACGCCGCCGAAGATCGCCATCGGAATCACGCTCATGGCGAGCAGCGTGTCGGTCATCGAGCCGAAATTGAACCAGAGCAGCACGCCGATCAGCGCCAGCGAGATCGGCACCACGATCGACAGCCGGCGGATGGCGTCCTGGAGATTGCCGAACTCGCCGACCCAGTCCATGTGCGCGCCGGGCGGCAGCTGCACCTGCTCGGCGACCTTCTGTTGCGCCTCGCGGATCGCGCTGCCGAGGTCGCGCTCGCGCACCGAGAACTTGATCGGCAGATAGCGTTCCTGCTGCTCGCGATAGATGTAGGCGGCACCGGAGACGAGGCTGATGGTGGCGACCTCGCTCAGGGGAATCTGCGTGACGGTGCCGTTGGGGCCAGGCGCGCCGATGCGCAAATTCTGGATCGCCTCGGCGCTCCTGCGATATTCCGGCGCGAGGCGGACGATGATCGGGAAGTGACGATCGGAGCCCGGCTCGTAGAGATCGCCCGCGGTATCGCCGCCGATCGCGACCTTGATCGTGGCGTTGATGTCGCCGGGCGCGAGCCCATAGCGCGCGGCCTTGGCACGGTCGATGTCAATCTGAATGGTCGGCTGCCCGAGCGAGGTGAACACCGCAAGGTCGGTGACGCCTTGCACTGTCGCCAGCACCGACTTGATCTTGTTGGCGGTGTCGGTGAGCGCCTGGAGATCGCTGCCGAACAGCTTGATCGAGTTCTCGCCCTTCACGCCCGAGACGGCTTCGGAGACGTTGTCCTGGAGATATTGCGAGAAGTTGAATTCGACGCCGGGGAAGCGATCGTCGAGCTGCTTCAACAGCTGCGCGGTCAACTCTTCCTTGTCGTGCGTTCCCGGCCATTGGCTTGCGGGCTTGAGGGGGGCGAAGAACTCGGCGTTGAAGAAGCCGGCAGCGTCGGTGCCGTCATCGGGGCGGCCATGCTGCGACACCACGGATTCCACCTCGGGCCGGGCACGGATCAGCTTGCGCATCTCGTTGACGTAGGTGTTGCCTTCCTGGAGCGAGATGGTCGGCGGCAGCGTGGCGCGGATCCAGAGATTGCCCTCTTCCAGCTTGGGCAGGAATTCGAGGCCGAGCAGGCGGCTGAGCGCCACCGTCATCAGCACGAGACCGACCGCGCCGCCGAGCATGATGCCGCGGTTGGCGACGGCCCAATTCAGCACCGGCATGTAGATCCGGTGCAGGATCCGCATGACCCTCGTCTCGGTCTCCTCGAGATGCGCAGGCAGAATGATCGCGGACAGCGCCGGGGTAACCGTGAAGGTCGCGAGCAGCCCGCCGGCGAGCGCATAGGCATAGGTGCGCGCCATCGGCCCGAAGATGTTGCCCTCGACGCCGGACAGCGTGAACAACGGCAGGAACGCCGCGATGATGATGGCGGCGGCAAAGAAGATCGAGCGCGACACGTCGGCGGCGGCGCTGAGGATGGCGTGGCTCTTCATGCCGAACAGCGTCTCGGGCGACATCTGCTCGGATTCCGACACCGGCGTGGTCTGCGTCAGGCGGCGGAAGATCGCTTCCACCATGATGACGGTGGCGTCGACGATGAGGCCGAAATCGATCGCGCCGACCGACAGCAGATTCGCGGATTCCCCGCGTAGCACCAGGATGATCACGGCGAAGAACAGCGCGAACGGAATCGTGGCGCCGACGATCAGCGCGCTGCGGAGATCGCCGAGGAACATCCACTGCAACAGTACGATGAGCAGGATGCCGACCACCATGTTGTGCAACACGGTGTGGGTGGTGAGTTCGATCAGGTCCCCGCGATCGTAGATGCGCTCGATGCGCACGCCGGGCGGCAGGATGCTGGAGTTGTTGATGGTTTGAACGAGCTGGTGGACGCGCTTGATGGTTGGCGAGCTTTGCTCACCGCGGCGCATCAGGACGATGCCCTGCACGATGTCGTCGGAATCGTCGATGCCGGCAATGCCGAGACGGGGTTTTTGGCCGACAGTGACGGTGGCGACGTCCTTGACCAGCACCGGATTGCCGTTGGTCTGCGAGACCATGGTGTTGGCGAGGTCGTCGATCGAACGGATCAGGCCGACGCCGCGTACCACGGCCGATTGCTGGCCGATATTGACGGTGTTGCCGCCGACATTGACGTTGGAATTGCTGACCGCCTGGAGCAATTGCGGCAGTGTCAGGCCGTTGGCGACCAGCTTGTTGAAATCGACCTGGAGCTCGTAGGTCTTGCTCTTGCCGCCCCAGCCGGTGACGTCGATGACGCCGGGCACGGCGCGGAAGCGGCGCTGCAGAATCCAGTCCTGGATGGTCTTGAGATCGAGCACGCTGTAGTTCGGCGGACCGACGAGGCGGTAGCGGAAGATTTCGCCGATCGGGCTGAGCGGCGAGATCTGCGGCTGCACATTACCCGGCAGCGGCGCGAGCTGCGCCAGGCGGTTCAAGACCTGCTGCTGCGCCTCGTCATAGGTGTAGGCGAAGGAGAACTGGAGCTTGATGTCGGAGAGGCCGTAGAGCGAGATGGTGCGGATCGTCGTGAGGTTCTTCAGACCCGCGACCTGGGTCTCGATTGGAATCGTGATGTAGCGCTCGATCTCTTCCGCCGACAGGCCCGGGCTCTGCGTCACGATGTCGACCATCGGCGGCGTCGGATCGGGATAGGCCTCGATGTTGAGCTGGTTGAACGCGATCAGGCCGCCGATCAGCACGGCGAAGAACATCCCGACCATCAGGAAGCGCCGGTTGACGGCAAGGGCGACGAGACGATCCATTCAGGTCTTCAATTTTCTTGGGTCGTCGATCAGCTACCGGACGCCGCGCGGTCGATGAACAGGCTGCCCTTGGTGACGACCTGCTCGCCTGGCTTCAGATTGCTGGTGACCTCGACGAAATTGCCATTGATGAGGCCGGTCTTGATCTGGCGCAGCTCGACCGACTTGTCCTCGCGCGCGACCCAGATGCGGACCTTGTCGGCCTCGTAGATCAAAGCCTGCTTCGGCACCGCCGGCGCGGCACGGTCGCCGGCCGAATAGATCGTGACGTTGGCGAACATTTCCGGCTTGAGCAGGCCGTCCTTGTTGTCGATGGTCGCGCGAACCAGCAGGCGGCGGGTGTTGGGATCGATGGCGGCGGCGACGTAGTTGATCTTGGCGGTCAGGGGGTGGCCCGGCAGCGCCATCACGTTGACGCTGATGTCCTGGCCGATGCACACCGCGGCCGCATCGCTCTCGCGCACGAAGGCGGTGAGCCAGACCGTGGAGAGGTCGCCGATCACGAAGACCGGATCGCTGGCGCCGGAATTGACGTATTGGCCCGGACCGATCTTGCGCTGCACGACGGTGCCGGAGATCGGCGAATAGATCGTGATCTCCCGATCGATGACGCCCTTGTCCTGGAATGCCTTGATGGTCTCGTCGGTGAAGCCGAGGATGCGCAGCTTGTTGCGCGCGGCTTCCAGCGCCGTCCCCGAGGAGCGCACGTCGTTCTGCGCCTGGACCTGGGTCGTTTCGGCCTGCTGATAGTCCTTCAGCGGAATGGCGCGGCCCTCATAGAGGTCCTTGGCGCGCCTGAACTGGATGTCGGCAAGATCGATCGCAGACTTCGCCTTGTTCTGCGCGGTCATCGCCGCGATGAAATCGTTCTGGGCCTGCACGGTGTCGGCGGCCTCGATCGTGAACAGCGGTTGACCTTGCTTCAGCATCTCGCCCGGCTTGGCGAGCAGCTTGGTCACCCGGCCCGCATAGGGCGAGAACACCGGCGTCGAGCGATCCTCGTCGACCGCGACCTTGCCCTCGGTGACATATTCGGCCCGGAAGGTCTTGGCCTTGACCGGCTCGATCGTCAGCGTCGCCCACTCGGACGGCGTCGGCGTGAAATTCTGCGCATTCCTACGCGACTGGCTGGAGACCTCGGAGTGGCTCTTTTCCTTGGCCCCCGCACGCAGGAAGCCATAGGCACCGGCGCAGGCGAGTGCCAGTAAAACTACGGATGTGATCACCCGTTGTTTTGTAAACACCTGCAATCGCTTGGTATTTTCAACTACCATGGGGCCCGGTCAAGTCTGCGACGATCTCGGCAGACGCCTGCCTTATCGGTCGCGCTAATAGTGCTGAATTGGGATTTCAAACAACCTAAAAAACGCCAGCCACCTTTCCGTTTGCGTTAAAATATTGCATCGCGTCAGCTTCACGTCAGTTTCGCGCCGGCCACTGTGGCGGATGACTGCCGAGCGGCATCGCCGGGCGGCTCCATCGCGCCGGCGTGGTCGACAGCAGCGCAGAATGGCGCACCGCCTTCAACGTGCCGAAGCCAGATGGCACGGACTCGATGAATGCAGCATGTACGGCCTCGCCCGTAAGATCCGGGGTATCCAGGCCGCCATCGAGCCGGCCGAGCTTCCACAGCCAGCGTCCGGTCTGCGCCAGCGACACGCGCACGTGCCAGCTCCCGCCCTCGCGGGCCTGGCGTGCCTTGGCCATCATCGCACCGAACGCCATCAGATAGCCGGTGGCATGGTCGAGCATCTGCGCCGGCAATTCCTTGGGACCGTCGATGCCCGCGGCCTGCCCCTCGGCGTGGTTGAAGCCCGTCGTGGTCTGCACCAGTGAATCGAAACCGCGCCGCTCCGCCCAGGGGCCGGCATGGCCATAGGCCGACAGCGTGACATAGACGATGCCGGGATTGATGTTCGCTGCATCCTCCGGCGCGAACCCGAGGGCTGCGAGCGCTCGCGGGCGATAGCCTTGCGAGAAGATGTCCGCGCCCTTCAACAGCTCGCGCAGCTGCGCCCTGCCCGCCTCGCTTTTCAGCTCGACCAACGTGGTGAGCTTGCCGCGGCCGGTATCGATGGTGAGCCAGGGAATGGCCGGCAGCTCCGGCCCCGAGACGAGCAGCACATCCGCGCCGTGCGCGGCGAGCGTGCGACCGGCAACGGGGCCTGCGATGACGCGCGAGAGATCGAGCACGCGCAGCCCGGAAAGCGGACGATCGCCGTTCGACAATCCCTGCGGCCACGGCTTTGGCGGGGCCTCGCCGATCTTCTCGATCGAGACCAGCGGCAGTTCGGCGAGCGCGCGCGCCTGCGGCAGCGCGGACCATTCGTCGTAGGAACGCATCAGGGCGACGACGCCGCCCGCGGCATAGGCCGCAGTTTCAAAATCCTCGCCCTTCCATTGCATCAACGCGGCCTGAACCTTGTCGCGCTCGGGCTCGCAGCCGAGCACGTTGCAGACGGCGTCGCGATGATGCGGGAAATTGGTGTGACAGCGGACGAAGCGGTTGTCGCCGGTCTTGTAGACACCGGCGATGGCGTCCCAGGCTGGCGGTGGTGGCTTGTCGTCGAGGCGCAAATAACGCTCCGAACGGCATTCGGCGACGGCGTGGCGCATGTCGACGGAGACGTCCTGCGTCTCACCGCTGCGCAGTCTCCAGATTTCGGCGGCGGCAAGGCCGGCGGCGGCGATCGTCGTCTGTCCGGCGACAGCGACGCGAAATGAGGACGGAATTTGCGACTCCTCGCCGGTCAGCCGCACGCGTCCGAGCGCGGCCCTGTCGCCGCCGATGGAGGTCCAGAGATCCCTAAGAATATCGGCGGGGCTTTGCATGACCGCTTCTCTCCCTTTCAGATTTGAGCATGATCCTTTCGGAAATCCGCTGCGCATTTTCCGGATCATGCTGTAGTTTTCGCGACCATGTCATGATCGCAGAAAGGAATGCAATGGCTGCCGTAGATCCCCTCACCGCAGGCGCCGTGTTCATCGCAACGGCGGCCACCGACGCAGTCTATGTCATGTTCACCTCGGCCGTGATCGCGCGCAAGCGCGTGCCGGCGGCGAACTGGAGCGCGGTCTGGTACCTGCTCTCCTCCTACGCCGTGATCAGCTACACCGAAAACCCGTTCTATGTCGCTTTCGCGGCGATCGGCTCTTGGGCCGGCGCCTACGCCTCGCTGACCTTCCTGCACCGCCCGCCCGGCGGCCCGCCGGTGGGGGCGGCACCGGAGTGAGGGAACCGCCTCTCCGCGTCGTCATTGCGAGGAGCCCTTGCGACGAAGCAATCCAGACTGTCTCTGCGGATGCATTTCTGGATTGCTTCGCTACGCTCGCAATGACGAATTGGAGAGTTCAGCATGTCTCCTGAAACGGCTACACTCTTTGCACCAACAAAAAGGAAAACCAAACAATGGATCTCGGTCTCAAAGGCAAGAACGCCATCGTCCTCGGCGGCACGCGCGGCATCGGGCGGGCGATTGCGGCAACGCTGGCCGGCGAAGGCGCCAATGTCGCGGTGTGCGCGCGCAACGCGGATCAGGTTGCGGCGACCGTCACTGAACTCAAGGCAAGCGGAATCCGTGCCAGCGGCGGACCGGTCGACGTCACCGACGGCGCGGCGCTGAAATCTTGGATCGAGACCGCTGCAAAGGAGCTCGGCGGCGTCGACCTGCTGTTCGCCAATGCCGGCGCGATGGCGCAGGGCCACGATGCAGCATCCTGGGAGCAGAACTTCCGGCTCGACGTGCTCGGCGCCGTGCATGCGTTCGACGCCGCGCGGCCGTTCCTCGAGGCCAGCGGCGAAAAGAGCGGAGATGCCGCCTTCGTCATCATCTCCTCGATCTCGGCGGCGCAGGCCGATCTCGCCAGCTCCTACGGCCCGATCAAGGCGGCGCTGATCCACATGGCCAAGGGATTGGCGCGGCAATACGCAAAGAAGAAGATCCGCGTCAACGTGGTGTCGCCCGGCACGGTCTATTTCAAGGGCGGCGTCTGGAATATGATCGAGCAGAAGATGCCGGAGCGCTACAATGATGCGATGAAGCGCAATCCGACGGGCCGCATGGCAACGCCACAGGAGATCGCAAGCGCGGCGGTGTTTCTGGCAAGCCCGGTGTCGGGGTTCACCACGGGCTCCAATCTCGTCGTGGACGGCGCGATCTCGAACCGGGTGAATTTTTGAGACGAGCACACTGTCGTCGCCCGGCTTGACCGGGCGACCCAGTATTCCAGAGACGGCTCGGCTAGAGCCGAGGGGCCGCAGCGTACTGGATACCCCGCTTTCGCGGGGTATGACACCGAGAGTCTGACACGGCCCGGCTCAACAAGCTCGTCATTGCGAGCGCAGCGAAGCAATCCAGAGTCTTTCCGCGGGCGGCAGTCTGGATTGCTTCGCTGCGCTCGCAATGACGGTGTGGCGACATTCTGCGTCACATTCTCAATGAAAATCCCGCGATGGCGGCAGGATGCGGACGTTGCGGGGGTGACGGATTTTTTGCGCCGGCATATCCGCGTGGGCCCCGGGATCGTCGTTGAGGGGCTCGATCAGATCGGCGCCTGCCGGCACCGGATGCTTGCGGCTCAGCGCGTCGTTGGCGAGGCCGACCAGATCGTGCGAGCGGTCGACCATGCGCTGGGCGATGAGATGCGTCACCTTTTCGGGGCTGCTCTGGATATAGCCCTCGACCAGGATGAGGCGCGCGCCCATCACCTCCTTGCGGTACTGCTCCATGATCTTGGGCCACACCACGACATTCGCGATGCCGGTCTCGTCCTCCAGCGTCATGAACACGACGCCGCTGGCGCTGCCCGGCCGCTGCCGCACCAGCACCACGCCGGCGCAGCGGACGCGGCGCCGCTCGTTCTCATGGCTGACGTCCCTGCAGGCCACCACACGCTCGCGCGAAAACATCTCGCGCAAAAATTCCATCGGATGGCCCTTCAGCGATAGCCGGATGGTCTGGTAGTCCGCGACCACCTGCTCGGCCCGCGGCATCTCCGGCAACGGTTTTGCGTGCTCGTCCGGCTGCTCGCGCGCGGTCGCGGCCTCGAACAGCGGCAGCGACACGTCGTCGGGCAGCCGCCGCACCTGCCACAGCGCCTCGCGGCGGTCGAGGCCGAGCGAGCGGAACGCGTCGGCATCCGCGAGCAGGATCAGCGCACGCTTGGGCAGCCCGGTGTCGCGGGCGAAGTCTTCGAGCGAGGTGAAGGGACCGCTGTTGCGGGCGTCGATGATCAGGTCGGCCCAGTCTTTCTGAGTGACGTAGACCTTGCCTTGCCGTTTCGCCTGCGCCTCTTTGAGCAACTCCTCATCGGGATCGAGCCAGTGAAAGCCGTCGATCTGACGGAAGCCCAGGCGCACGGCGCAGTATTTGCCGTCGGTGTTCTCCAGCGTGTTTTGCGCAAAGCTGCAGGATACGTCGATGTCGCGCACCTCGACGCCGTTCTTGCGGGCGTCGCCGACGATCTGCGCCGGCGCGTAAAAGCCCATGGGCTGCGAGTTCAACAGGCCGCAACAGAACGCATCGGGGTGATGATATTTCAGCCATGACGAGATGTAGACGAGCTGAGCAAAGCTCGCGGCATGGCTCTCTGGAAAACCGTAGGAGCCAAAGCCCTTGATCTGGTCAAAGCAGCTTCTGGCGAAGTTGGGATCGTAGCCGCGCGCGACCATGTTGCCGATCAGCTTCTCCTCGTATTGGCCGATGGTGCCGACATTGCGGAAGGTCGCCATTGAGCGGCGCAGGCCGTTAGCCTCCTCGGAGGTGAACTTTGCTGCTTCGATCGCGATTCGCATGGCCTGTTCCTGAAACAGCGGCACGCCCTTCGTCTTGTGCAGCACCTTGTAGAGCTCATCCGCGGGACCATGCTCGGGCGATGGCGAGGGATAGGTCACTTTCTCGATCCCGTTACGCCGTCGCAAATAGGGATGCACCATGTCGCCCTGGATTGGCCCCGGCCGCACGATCGCGACTTCGATGACAAGGTCGTAGAAGGTCCGCGGCTTCAACCGCGGCAACATGTTCATCTGGGCGCGGCTCTCGACCTGGAACACGCCGAGGGATTCCCCAGCACACAGCATGTCGTAAACCTTGGGATCGTCCTGAGGGACACTCGCCAGCACCCAGCGCTTGCCCTTGTGGTGGTCGATCAAATCAAAACATTTCCGGATGCAGGTCAGCATGCCCAGCGCGAGCACGTCGACCTTCATCATGTTGAGCGCGTCGACGTCGTCCTTGTCCCATTCGATGAAGGTGCGGTCGTCCATCGCGGCGTTGCCGATCGGCACATAGGTGTCGAGCCGGTCCTGCGTCAGTACATAGCCCCCGACATGCTGGGAGAGATGGCGCGGGAATTCGATCAGCTCGGTCGCGAGCTCGACCGCGAGGTTGATCATGGGATTGTTGGGATCGAGCCCGGCCTGCCTGACCTGCATGTCGTTGAGGCCCTTGCCCCAGCTTCCCCAGACGGTGTCGGCAAGCGCAGCGGTGACGTCCTCGGTCAGGCCCAGCGCCTTGCCGACGTCACGGATGGCGCTGCGCGGGCGGTAATGGATGATCGTGGCGATGATCGCGGCGCGGTGGCGGCCGTAGCGGCGATAGACATATTGCATCACCTCCTCGCGCCGCGAATGCTCGAAATCGACGTCGATGTCAGGCGGCTCCAGCCGCTCCTTGGAGATGAAGCGCTCGAACAGGAGATCGACGCTGGTCGGATTAACGGAGGTGATGCCGAGCACGTAGCAGACCGCTGAGTTCGCCGCCGATCCCCGCCCCTGGCACAGGATGTTCTGGCTGCGCGCATAATGCACGATGTCGTGCACGGTGAGGAAGTAGTGCGCGTATTTCAGCTCTGCGATCAGCGCGAGCTCTTTCTTCAGGGTCGCGCGAAGCTTGTCATCGATGTTGCCGCCGAAATATGTCTGCACGCCCGCCCAGGTCAGATCCTCCAGATGCCCCTGCGCGGTCTTGCCCCGCGGCACAGGTTCGTCCGGATACTGGTATTTGAGTTGGTCGAGCGTGAAATCGATCTTGCCCGCAAAGCGCATGGTCTCCGCGATCGCCTCGGGAAAATCTCGGAACAGCCGCGACATTTCGCGTGGCGTCTTCAGGAAGCGCTCGGCATTGGCTTCGAGCTTCCGTCCGACCGCCTCGATCGTGGTCTTTTCCCGGATGCAGGTGAGCACGTCCTGGAGCGGGCGGCGGCCGGGATGGTGATAGAGCACCTCGTTGGTTGCGAGCAGCGGCACGTTTGCTTTGGCGGCGAGATCATCGAGCCGCGCCAGGCGGCGGCGGTCGTCGCCGCGATAGACCAGGCTCGCCGCCAGCCACACGCCCTCGGCGCGGCTGTCCTTAAGCTTGGCGAGAACATCCAGCGCCTGCGCGGGCTCGAAGCGATGCGGCAGCGTCAGGACCAGGAGCTGGCCCTCGGAAAACTCAAGAAGGTCGACAAAAGTGAGATGGCATTCGCCCTTCTCGATCCGCGTGATGTCGTCGCCGCGCTTGCCCCTGGTGAGGAGCTGGCACAGCCGGCCATAGGCGGCGCGGTCGCGCGGATAGACAAAAATGTCGGGCGTTCCGTCGATGAAAACGATGCGCGCGCCGATCAGCAATTTCGGCTTGTGCAGCACCTTGTCATTGTCGAGCTCCTTGTAGGCGCGCACGACGCCGGCGAGCGTGTTGTGGTCGGCAATGCCGATCACGGGAATGCCGAGGATGCTCGCCTGATGCACATAGGCGCGCGGATCCGAGCCGCCGCGCAGGAAGGAGAAGTTGGTGGTGATGCCGATCTCGGCATAAGCGGGCGTGTTCATGCGAAGAGACCGTGCACATACCAGTTGGGGGGAATGGGTTTACCTTCGTCGTCGAACACCTCTCCTTCGTAAAGACCGTCGCGAAAGATCCAGAAGCGCAGGCCTTCGGCATCCTCGATGCGGAAATAATCCCGCGTCAATTGCTTGCCGTCCTGCCGCCACCATTCCATCGCGATGCGCTCGGGCCCTTCCACCCGCACCACCGCATGCAGCGCGCGCCGCCAGGTGAACTGATGCGGCGGGCCGTCGGGCACGGTCGCGAACGGCACCTTGATCGGCTCCGGTCTGTCGAACAGCCGCAGGGGGCGCAGCGGCGGCTCGCTCTCGGCGCGCGCCGGCCATTCGGCCTGCATAGCCACGGCGAGATGGTGCTGGGCAGGCGCGGCCAGCACCGCACATTCCGGGATATGGGTATCCTCAGGCAAATGCACGACGACGCGCTTTCCGCCGATGCGCGCGGCGATGCGGTCGATCAGCGCGGCGAGCTCGTCATTGTCATGGACATGGGCGTCGAGATCGCGCTGCTCCTGCACCACGATCTCGGTGCGGCTTGCCGACAGTCGTACCATGTCGAAACCGAAGCCGGGATCCAGCGGATCGGCGAGCGCATCGAGGCGCTCGCGGAACAGCCGGTCGATGACTTTGCTTTGCGTGACCGGCCGCCCGGTCTCGACCATGATCGCGCGCACCACGCCGTCGGTGCGAAAGAAGGCGGCTTCCAGGCGCCGCGCACCCTTGCCCTGCTTCTCCATGGACGCGATCAGCGTGTCGGCCAGCCGCGACAGCGTCATCGCGATCATGGTGTCGGTGGCGATCGGTTCGGCAAAGCGCTTCTCCACGATGTAATCCGGCAGCGGTTTGCGCGGATTGATCGGGGCATCGCCATGCCCCTGCGCATGCGCGAGCAGCGTGGAGAACCGCGCGCCGAACCGCGCCGTGATCTCATGCGGCTCGCGCGAGGCGACATCGCCGATGGTTTTCAGGCCGGCGCGACGCAGGCCCGTGGTGATGGCCTCGCCCGCACCGAGCGCGGACACCGGCAGCCGGCTGACCGCCGCCGCCTCCCCGCCATCGGCGACGATGGTGCCGGAGGCCTGCCGCGTCAGCGTGCGCGCGCAGACCGAGGTGCCGGCGATCGCCGCGCTGACGGCAAAACCCTGACGGGCGAGCCCGCGGACGAAGGTCTGCAACAACGCAGCCTCGCCGCCGAACAGATGCGCGCAGCCGGTGATGTCCAGAAACAGCCCGTGCGGCGGATCGAGCGCCACCAGCGGCGTGAAGCGATCGCACCAGTCGGCGACGTCGCTGAGCGTCTTCGCATCGGCCACGACATCGGCGTCGAACACTTTCAAGTCCGGACACATCGCCCGTGCATTGGCCAGGGGCTGGCCGATGTGCAAGCCGAGGCGCTCGGCGGCTTCGTCCAGCGCATGGATCACCAGCGCATTGTTGTCCTTGATGACGACGATGCTCGGATCATTGGTCTTACCCAGCGCGCCGAAGAACCGCTGAATCCGATCGATGGGCAGGCGTGGCAGCCACAGGCTGAGGATACGTCGACGGTTCAGAGAACTGGCACTCATCACATTTCCATTCCATGATCCACCGGCCGCAGGGGCCATGACGATTGCGCAAGAGCTCGGCATCGAAGCGCGGCGCGCCCCAGGCACTCCATGCCGGGCCCGGCGGCGAATGCGCCGCGCGCAGCATCCATCGCGTCTCCGCGGTCGAGGGCAGCGGCTGCGCGGCCATCCGCAACATCAGGCCGGTGACACCGGACGATTGCGCGGCCAGTGTCAGCTTACGGCTCGCCACGAGATCGAACTGCCGCGTCTCACCCCAGAGCTCGAGCACGACGGCGCCAAGCGCGTCGCAGGCGAGCGCATCGGCCGAGGTCCGCAACGCGCTCTCGACATCGGCGGCGCGCACCATCACCACGCGGCGCGGATCGAGACCGATCTCGGCAAGCCCGCTCATCGACAGCGCGCCGGTCTCGAGTTCCGAAAAATCCTGCCGCACCCACAGCAGCGGCCGGCGCCGCGAGACACGCCCCGCAAGCCCCATGACAAAACCCGTCGCGGCGGTTCCCTGCCGGCCCTCGCAAAACACCTCGTGGATCACCGCGCGCGCGAGCCCGCCCTTCAGCGCGCTGTCGACCTCGTCGTGGCCGAGCGCGACGCGATCGTGCTGATGCACGACCTCCGCCGTCTCGATGCGCTCGATCTGGCCGCGCAAGGTCGCAAGCGCGTTCATCCGTGCGCCGCTCATATACGCCGCTCCTTCAGAGGTGATTGCCGAGGTTCTCAAAAATAAGAACCTGCGGCTGGCTCATTTGTTCATGATATGTTCTAATATAAAGCTAACAGCGGCCGGGGAGTCAATCGAATTGGTGCTCATCCGGATTCGTAAGCTGAATCAAAGGGATTCCACGATGGACGTACAACGCAAGCTGGAGATTCTGGCTGATGCCGCCAAATACGATGCGTCGTGCGCCTCCAGCGGCACCGAGAAGCGGGATTCCAGCGACGGCAAGGGCATGGGCTCGACCGCACCGGGCATGGGCATCTGCCATTCCTACGCGCCGGACGGACGCTGCATCTCGCTGCTCAAAGTGCTCCTGACCAACGCCTGCAATTACAACTGCCTTTATTGCGTCAACCGCGCCTCTTCCAACGTGCCGCGTGCCCGCTTCACCATCGACGAAGTGGTCAAGCTCACGCTCGACTTCTACCGGCGCAATTACATCGAGGGCTTGTTTCTCTCCTCCGGCATCATCCGCAGCCCCGACTACACCATGGAGCAGGTGGTCAGCGTCGCGCGCAAACTGCGCGAGGAGCATCACTTTCGCGGCTACATCCATCTCAAGACCATTCCCGAGGCCGACGACGCGCTGATCGCGGAAGCCGGCAAATATGCAGATCGCCTCTCCATCAACATCGAGATGCCTGAGGAGACGAGCCTGCAGCAATACGCACCGGAAAAGGATGTGCGCGCGATCCGCCGCACCATGGGCCGGCTGCGGCTGAAGCTCGACGAGGCTGAGGAAAACCGCAGCACAAAGACGAAGGCGAGGCCGCAGCGCTTCGCGCCCGCCGGACAGGGCACGCAGATGATCGTCGGCGCCGACGCGGCCTCCGATCACACCATTCTCCACACCAGCTCCAATCTCTATGGCTCCTACAGGCTGCGGCGCGTCTATTACTCCGCCTTCAGCCCGATCCCCGATGCCAGCCGCGCTTTGCCTCTGGTACAGCCGCCGCTGCTGCGCGAGCACCGGCTCTACCAGGCCGACTGGCTGATGCGGTTCTACGGTTTCGACGTTGCGGAGATCGTCGATGACAACGCGATGCTGCCGCTCGACATCGATCCGAAGCTCGCCTGGGCGCTGCGCCATCGCGACCGCTTCCCGCTCGACGTCAACCGCGCCAGCCGCGAGGAGCTGTTGCGCGTGCCCGGCTTCGGCACCAAGGCGGTCGAACGCATCATCGCGACCCGGCGCACCACCACGATCCGCCTCTCCGATCTCGCGCGGCTGCACGTGCCCCGCAACAAGGCGCTGCCTTTCATCGTCCTCAGCGATCACCGCCCCGCGCCGCACCGCCTCGACGAGGCGCGGCTGATCGAACGGTTCAAGCCGAAGGCAACACAACTGGGGTTTGGCTTCTGATGCAGTACATCACCCTCGACACCGAAACCGATTTCGACGGCTGGCGCAAAGCCGCGCGGTCGCTCGTGCTGCATCATGTGCCGCCAACCGATGCCACCTGGACCGTACAAGGCGGCGAAGCCGAGCTGTTCGCACCGCCCGCGCCGTCTCCGATATTTGAGGTGAACGACGGCACCTTCAACGTCTCGGCAAAATTCGTCGAGCTCGCCAAGGCCGCGATCCTGCATCGCGACGGCGAGCGCTTTGCGATCCTCTATCGCCTGCTCTGGCGCTTGAAAGACAATCACGATCTCATCGAGGTCGCGACCGATCCCGATGTCGCGCAAGTCACCGCCATGGCAAGAGCAGTCCATCGCGACGAGCACAAGATGCATGCCTTCGTGCGCTTCCGCGAGATCGGACGCGAGCGCGCGGCGCATTACGTCGCCTGGTTCGAGCCGGAGCATCACATCGTCGAGCTTGCCGCGCCGTTCTTTGCCAAGCGCTTCGCCGACATGCCCTGGTCGATCCTGACACCCGATCTGTGTGCGCATTGGGACGGCCACGCGCTCTCGTTCACGTCGGGCGTGAGCAAGAACGAAGCACCCGGCGAAGACCGGTTGGAGGAAACCTGGCGGCGCTACTACGCCAGCATCTTCAATCCGGCGCGGCTGAAGGTGAAGGCAATGCAGACGGAGATGCCGAAGAAATACTGGAGGAACCTGCCCGAGGCGTCGATCATTAAGCCCTTGATCGAGGACGCCGAGCGCATGACCGGCGCCATGATCGCCAATGCCGCAACCGATCCGCACAAGCCCCAGAAGCGGCCGGAGGCTCCGATGCCACGCAAGCTGGCTGCCGACGATCTCGAAGCGCTCCGCGAGGAGGCCGCGCATTGCCGCGCCTGCCCGCTCTACAAGGACGCGACGCAGACCGTGTTCGGCGAGGGCCCGAAAGACGCGACCATCATGCTGGTCGGCGAGCAGCCCGGCGACAAGGAAGACCTCGCCGGCCACCCCTTCGTCGGCCCGGCCGGCCAGATGCTCGACCGTGCGCTTCAGGAAGCCGGCGTCGACCGCAACAAGGTCTACGTCACCAACGCGGTCAAGCACTTCAAATTCGTGCCGCGCGGAAAGATCCGTCTGCACCAGAAGCCGGCGACGCCGGAGATCCGGGCGTGCCGGCAATGGTACGAGCGGGAAGTTTCGGCAATCCAGCCCGAGCTCATCGTGGCAATGGGCGCCACCGCCGCGCAAAGCGTGTTCGGCAAGATCATCCCGATCGGCAAGACCCGTGGCCGGCTCATAGACCTGCCCGACGGCCGCAAGGCGCTGGTGACGGTGCACCCGTCCTATCTGCTCCGACTGCCCGATCCGGAAGCCAAAGTGCTGGAATATCAGCGCTTTGTCGAAGACCTGAAGATTGCCGCCGGCTTGCAGAAGAAAGCCGCACGCGCCGCCTAAATACTGGCAAATACTGGAGGGAAAGCGACTTTACGACGCAGCTGTCATCCAGCCTTCAAATCCATCGCGGACAATAGCCCTTCAAATTAGTTAAGGGGCGTCCAAAAATGACAGATGTTGCATTCGACCGTGCGGTAGGCGATCCGACGCCTGTCCAGCCGGCTTCCAGGCCAAATCTCGACAAGGGTTTTAACCCGCTCACGATGATCCTGTTCTTCGGCATCCTTGCCGCAGGCCTGCTGTTCGTTGCCTACAGCATCTATGTCGACGTCAACGCGACCGGCACGAAGGTGACGACCTTCCTGCCCTACATCCTCTTGTTCGTCGCGCTGCTGATCGCGCTCGGCTTCGAATTCGTCAACGGCTTCCACGACACCGCCAACGCGGTGGCGACCGTGATCTACACCCATTCGCTGCCGGCTGAATTCGCGGTGATGTGGTCGGGCTTCTTCAACTTCCTCGGCGTGCTGCTGTCCTCCGGCGCGGTCGCGTTCGGCATCGTCTCGCTGCTGCCGGTCGAGCTGATCCTCCAGGTCGGCTCCAGCGCCGGCTTCGCCATGGTGTTCGCACTCTTGATCGCCGCGATCATCTGGAACCTCGGTACCTGGTATTTCGGCCTGCCCGCCTCCTCCTCGCACACGCTGATCGGCTCGATCATCGGCGTCGGCATCGCCAATGCCGTCATGCGCGGCCGCGACGGCACCTCGGGCGTCGACTGGAGCAAGGCCACCGAGATCGGCTACGCGCTGCTGCTGTCGCCGCTGTTCGGTTTCATCTGCGCCGCCGTGCTGCTGCTGCTGCTCAAGTTCATCGTGCGCAACCCTGCGCTCTATGCCGCGCCCGAAGGCAACAAGGCGCCGCCGCTGTGGATCCGCGGCCTGCTGATCGCAACCTGCACCGGCGTCAGCTTCGCCCACGGCTCGAACGACGGCCAGAAGGGCATGGGCCTGATCATGCTGATCCTGATCGGCACCGTGCCGACCGCTTACGCGCTTAACCGCGCGCTGCCGGAGAGCCAGGTCGCCCAGTTCCAGAAGGTCTCGGACGCAGCCTCCAAGGTGATCGCGGCCAAGGGCGCCGGTCACTCGATCATCGGCGATCCCCGTCCTGCGGTGACGCAGTACATCACCTCGCACCACATCAGCGAAGGCACCTACCCCTCGCTGTCGGTGCTGGTGAAGGATGTCGGCGACCAGGTCGCGAAGTACGGCTCGCTCAACAAGGTACCGGCGGAAGTGGTCGGCAACACCCGTAACGACATGTACCTGACCTCGGAAGCGATCCGCTTCCTGATGAAGGACAAGGAAAACGACCTCAACAAGGAAGAGGTCGCGACCTTGAACGCCTACAAGGGCGGCCTCGATAGCGCCACGAAGTTCATCCCGACCTGGGTGAAGGTCGCCGTCGCCATCGCGCTCGGCCTCGGCACCATGGTCGGCTGGAAGCGCATCGTCGTCACCGTCGGTGAGAAGATCGGCAAGACCCATCTCACCTACGCACAGGGCGCCTCCGCCGAGCTGGTCGCCGCCGCCACGATCGGCGCCGCCGACGTGTTCGGCCTGCCGGTCTCGACCACCCACGTGCTGTCGTCCGGCGTCGCCGGCACCATGGCCGCGAACGGCTCGGGCCTGCAGATGGCGACCATCCGCAACCTGCTGATGGCCTGGGTGCTGACGCTGCCCTGCGCGATCGCGCTGTCGGCCACGCTGTATGTGATCTTCTCGCAGATTTTCTGAGCCGATCATTCCGCAAAGACAAAGGGCCCGTGCGATGCACGGGCCCTCTTCGTTTGTGCTTCGGTTCGGCGTTAAGACGCCGCGAGCGACTCCTCGACCAGCTTGACCCAATAGGACGTACCGAACACGATCGCCTCGTCGTTGAAATTGTAGGCGGGGTGATGCAGACCGGCGCTGTCGCCGTTGCCGCAGAAGATGAACGCGCCGGGCCGCGCTTCCAGCATGTAGGCGAAATCCTCGCCGCCCATCAGCGGCGGCATCTCGTGCACATTGGCCTCGCCGGCAACGTTCCTGGCGATGCGCCGCGCCACCTCGGTCTCCGCGGCGTGGTTGTTCACGACAGGGTAGTTGCGCTTGTAGTGCAGGTCGATCTTGGCACCGGTGATCTGCGCCACGCCCGCCACCACTTCGTGCACGCGCTTCTCGACCAGCTTGCGCACCTCCGGCGACAACGTGCGGATGGTGCCCCTCAACGTCGCAGTCTGCGGAATGACGTTGCGGGCATTGCCGGCGTGGAATTCGCAGATCGAGATCACGGCCGATTCCAGCGGATCGACGCTGCGGGCGACGATCGACTGCAGCGCGGTGATCACCTGCGCGCCGACCAGCACGGAATCGATGCACTTGTGCGGACGCGCGGCATGGCCGCCGAGGCCCTCGATCATGATGTCGACCTCGTCGGTCGCCGCCATGATCGGGCCCGGCCGGATCGCGAACGAGCCGATCGGGATGCCCGGGCCGTTGTGCATGCCGTAGACCTGCTCGATGCCGAAGCGCTCCATCAGGCCGTCCTTGACCATGGCCGCGCCGCCGGCGCCGCCCTCCTCGGCAGGCTGGAAGATCACCACAGCATCGCCGGCGAAGTTGCGGGTCTCGGCGAGGTAGCGGGCCGCACCGAGCAGCATCGCGGTGTGGCCGTCATGGCCACAGGCGTGCATCTTGCCCGGAGTCTTGGAGGCGTAAGGCAGGTTGGTCTGCTCGTCGACGGGCAGCGCGTCCATGTCGGCACGCATGCCGATCACCTTGAGCCCGTCGCCGGCCGGCTTGCTGCCCTTGATCACGCCGACCACGCCGGTCTGCCCGAGGCCGGTCACAACCTCGTCGCAGCCGAACTCGCGCAGCCGGTCCGCAACGAATGCTGCGGTGCGGTGAACATCGTACAGCAGCTCCGGATGCTGGTGGATGTCCCGGCGCCAGGCCTGAATATCGGGTTGGAGGTCGGCGACGCGGTTCACGATGGGCATGGAGGGTCTCAAGCCTTGTTGGGAATACAGGACTGTCTACCATGCAAGCACCAGTCCACCTAACTCCCGTGGATCGAGGGTCCCCTGTGCTCTCGTCATGGCCGGGCTTGTCACCAGCTTGTCTTGGCCATCCACGTCTGACTATTAGGACGGAAAGCGCGTGGATGCCCCGGACAAGCCCGGGCATGACGCCTGTTTGGGTGGAAGCAGAATGCCGAGGCGCCTCGAAGGTGAGTTTGACTACATTGTCGTCGGAGCCGGCACGGCCGGCTGCATCATCGCCAACCGCCTCTCGGCCGTATCAGGGAATCGCGTCCTCATTCTCGAAGCCGGCGGCGACGACAACTGGATCTGGTTCCACATTCCGGTCGGCTATCTCTTCGCGATCGGCAATCCGCGCTCGGACTGGATGTTCAAGACCGAGGCGGAGCCGGGCCTGAACGGCCGCTCGCTGGCCTATCCCCGCGGCAAGGTGATCGGCGGCTCTTCGGCGATCAACGCCATGATCTCGATGCGCGGACAGGCCGCCGATTACGACCACTGGCGCCAGCTCGGCATGACCGGTTGGGGTTATGACGACGTGCTGCCGCTGTTCAAGAAACTCGAAGATCACTTCCTCGGTGCGAGCGAGCATCATGGCACCGGCGGCGGCTGGCGCATCGAGGCGCCACGGCTGTCATGGGCCGTTCTCGACGCCGTCGGCGACGCCGCCGAGGAGATGGGCATCAAGCGCATTCCCGATTTCAACACCGGCGACAACGAAGGCACCAGCTATTTCCACGTCAACCAGAAGCGCGGTCGGCGCTGGTCGTCCGCACGGGGCTTCCTCAAGCCGGCGCTGAACCGTCCCAACCTGCGGCTCGAGAAGAACGTGCTGGTCGACCGTCTCATCATCGAGCAGGGCCGCGCCGTCGGCGTGCGCTTCATCCAGAATGGCGAGGTCATCGAGGCGCGTGCCAAGCGCGAGGTGATCCTCTCGGCAGGCTCCATCGGCTCGGTGCAGGTGCTGCATCGCTCCGGCATTGGTCCCGCCGACTGGCTGTCGCCGCTCGGCATCGACATCGTGATGGACAAGCCCGGAATCGGTCGCAACCTCCAGGACCACCTCCAGCAGCGCGCGATCTACAAGGTCGAGGGCGTGCGCACGCTGAACGAGACCTACTACAATTTGTTCCGCCGTGGCCTGATGGGGCTCGACTACGCCTTCCGCCGTCGCGGACCGCTGACCATGGCGCCGTCGCAGCTCGGTATCTTCACCCGCTCCGACGCGACGCGCGCCCGCGCCAACATCCAGTTCCACGTGCAGCCGCTGTCGCTCGACAAGTTCGGTGATCCCCTGCACCGCTTCCCCGCGATCACGGTGAGCGCCTGCAATCTGCAGCCGACCTCGCGCGGCACGGTGCGGCTGCGCTCGGCGAGCGCGGACGAGAAGCCGATCATTGCGCCGAACTATTTGTCGACCGACGACGACCGCCAGGTCGGCGCCGACGCCATCCGGACCACGCGGCGACTGATGCAGCAGAAGGCGCTCGCCAAATATCGCCCGAGCGAATATCTGCCCGGCCCCACCGTCGGCGACGACGATGCCTCGCTCGCCAAGGCCGCCGGCGACATCGGCACCACCATCTTCCATCCCGTCGGCACCGCGAAGATGGGCGCGGCGAATGATCCGATGGCGGTGGTGGACGAGCGGCTGCGTTTCTACGGCCTGAGCGGCCTGCGCATTATCGACGCGTCGATCATGCCGACGATAACGTCAGGCAATACCAACACGCCGACCGCGATGATCGCCGAGAAGGGTGCGACGATGATTTTGGAGGATGCGAAGTAGCGCCCCAACCATGATCAGCCCGCATCTCTTTTCAATCGGCCCGGCCGACACAGAGATCGCCATGCTGCAATGGGGCGAGAGCGGGAGGCCGCCCGCGCTGCTCGTGCACGGCACCGGTTTCGTCGCCGACGTCTGGGACGAGGTCGCGCGCGAGCTTGCATCGAGCTACACCGTCTATGCGCTCGACCGCCGCGGCCACGGCGCGAGCCACAAGCCCGATGCCTATCATTTCCTTGATTATGCCGAGGATGTCTGCCGGGTGATCGATGCGCTCGATCTGCGCGACGTCTATGGCATCGGCCACAGCGCCGGCGCGACCGATCTTCTGCTCGCGACGAAACTTCGGCCCGGACGCTTCACACGCCTGTTCGTGATGGAGCCGACCGTGATGGACCCGCGCGCGGCGCGGCCCGGGGGATTGAACGAAGAGTCCCTCGCTCGCGTCCAGGGCACGCTGCGCCGGCGGGCCGAGTTCGACAGTGCCGACACCGTGTTCGAGCGCTACCGCGCTGCGCCGGCGTTTGCCGATTGGACCGAGACCTCGCTCCGGGCCTATGTCCAACACGGCTTCGTACCGCTGGAGAATGGCCGGGTTCGGCTTTGCTGCACGCCCGAGATCGAATTCGCAATCCTGCGTCCGATCTACGAGGCGATGGAGCAGGTCTATGTCGGCGATGCCCGCGGCAACCCGTTTGCAGGGCTCGCCGAGATCGAATGCCCCGTCCGCGTCGCGACCGCCGCGAAGTCGGGGCCGATCTACAAGGAGATGGCGCGACGCGCCGTGTCGCTGATTCCGCGTGTCAGCACGATGGTCTTTGAGGGTGCCGGGCACTGCGTGGCGCAGGAAGTGCCGGAACGCGTGGTAGCCGCCGTGCGGGAATTCGCGAAATAAGTCTCGCGCCCCGGACGCGCTGCAGCGTGCAACGCTGCTGCGCAGAGCCGGGGCCCAGACAACCCGAGCCGCGTGGGTCCCGGCTCTGCGGCGCACCGCCATAGCGCGTCGAAGACGCGCGTGAACGCGCTTTTGGGCGCTGCACCGCGTCCGGGACACGAGACCCTACCACCTCACGAAAACGTCATCGCATCCGGGAATAAGTCTCCCCCTCCCCCAATCACCTCCCCGAAGCCCAATTCCGGGCGAAGTGGAGACGTGCGATGAGCGGACACGATCACGGGGACGGCGTCAGCCGCCGCAAGGTGCTGGAATGCATGACCTGGGCCGGCACCGGGGTGCTCTGGACCATCACGGGCGGCGTGCCGCGCTCGCTCGGCATCATCGATTCCGCGCAGGCCGCGACCGCGGCCGCGCCCGGCATGACCTTCCTCCAGATCAGCGACAGCCATGTCGGCTTCGACAAGCCGGCGAACCCCAACGCGCTCGGCACGCTGGAGGAGGCCATCAACAAGATCAACGCAATGCCGGCAAAACCCTCCTTCATGATCCACACCGGCGACATCACGCACCTGTCGAAGGCCGCCGAGTTCGACAATGCCGACCGCATCATCTCGCAGAGCAAGCTCGACGTGCACTACGTGCCTGGCGAGCATGACTTTCTCGACGAGGAGGTGAAATTCTATCGCGAGCGTTACGGCCGCGGCACCAAGGGTGCAGGCTGGTATTCGTTCGACGCCGGCGGCGTACACTTCATCGGCCTCGTCAACGTCGTCGACCTCAAGGGCGGCGGTCTCGGCAATCTCGGCGCCGAGCAACTCGCCTGGCTCGAGGACGATCTGCGCGGCAAGTCGAAATCGACGCCGATCGTGCTGTTCGCGCATATCCCGCTTTGGACGGTCTATCCCGAATGGGGCTGGGGCACCGAGGACGGCGGCCGCGCGCTGGAACACGTGAAAGGCTTCGGCTCCGTCACCGTGCTGAACGGCCATATCCATCAGGTGATGCAGAAGGTCGAGGGCAACGTCACTTTCCACACCGCGCGCTCGACTGCGTTCCCGCAGCCCGCGCCGGGGACCGCGCCCTCGCCCGGACCAATGAAGGTCGAGGACGCAAAGCTGCGCGGCATGCTCGGCGTCGCCAGCATCAACTTCAAGCAGAACGAGCAGCGGCTCGCGATCATCGACACGCCACTGCAGGGTTGATCCAAGATTGAACGGAAAAAGGCTGAACGGAAGCTGACAATGAAAACACTCAATCGCCGCGACTTCGGTGTCGCCGTGGTCGCGGCCATCCTGTTGCCCGCAACGACGGCCCGTGCCGACGACATGGAAGTGCATATCGACAATTTCGTTTTCCAGCCGGCCGAGTTGAAGATCAAGCTCGGCACCACCGTGACCTGGACCAACCGGGACGACATCCCCCACACCGTGGTGTCGGCCGGCAAGTTCAGGTCCAAGGCCCTGGACACCGACGACAAGTTCTCGTTCACCTTCACCAATGCGGGCGACTACAAATATTTTTGTTCGTTGCACCCGCACATGACGGGGATGATCAAGGTTGAGTAACGTCTCAAACCAAGGCATCAACGTCTTGCCCGGCCGGTGGTCCCACGCCGGCCGGGCTCGTGTGCCTTCCGTCACACACGGGGACGAAACAAACAGGGACGAAACAACGCGACGCGCAGAACAAGAGGCAAAGCGAGGAGCGATGCCCGCCAACGACGATTTGCAGAAGGCGCAGCGCTTCCGCGAAGCCGCGCTGCCCTATCTCGACGACGTCTACACGCTCGCGCGCTATCTGCTGCGCGATGCCTCTGATGCCGAGGACGCGGTGCAGGAGTGCTATCTCCGCGCGCTGAAGCACTTCGACAGCTATCGCGGACCGGCGATGAAGCCCTGGCTGTTCGCGATCCTGCGCAACGTCTGCAACGCCGAATACGCGCGGCGCGCGCACAGGCCCAGCGCGATCGAGGATACGCCCGGCGCCGCCGAGCAGACGCCGATCTGGCAGGAGAGCGAGGCGAGCCCCGAGACCGAAGTGCTGCGCAGCCGCGATGCCGGCGCCATCCGCAAGCTGATCGACGCGCTCGCCGAACCGTTCAAGGAAACATTCGTGCTGCGGGAGATCAACAACCTGTCCTATCGTGAAATCGCCGAGGCCGTCGGCGCCCCCGTCGGCACCGTGATGTCCCGCCTCGCCCGCGCCCGCGCCATGCTGCGCGCGGCCTGGACGGCGGAAGAGGAGCACTCTCGATGACCTGCGACGAAGCAAAAATCCTGCTTCACGCGCTGCTCGACAACGAGCTCGATGCTGGCCACGCGCGCGAGGTCGAAGCCCACATTGCCAGTTGCCCGGACTGCGCCGCGGAGTTTGCCGCACAACGCGAGATGCAGCGCGTGCTCGCCGACACCGATTTGCGCTATGCTGCGCCGGCTAGCCTGCGCGCCCGGATCGAAGCCTCGCTGCCACAGCCGCAGCGCCGGCAACCGACCCGCCGCTCCGTGCTGCGCGGCTTTGCGATGGGCTCTGCCGTCTCCGCGCTCGCCGCCTCCGGCGTCGTCGCCGTGGTGCTGCGCCAGGACGACCAGCAGCGCATCCTGTCGGAGGTCGTCTCCGCGCATCTGCGCTCGCTTCAAGCCGGCCACCTCATCGACGTGGTTTCCACCGACCAGCACACCGTGAAGCCGTGGTTCAACGGCAAGCTCGACGTCGCCCCGCCCGTGATCGATCTCACCGCGCAAGGCTTCACGCTGGTCGGCGGCCGGCTCGACTATATCGACGCCCGCGCCATCGGCGCCGTCGTCTACAAGCGCCGGCAGCACGTGATCAATTTGTTCGTATCGCAGACATCGAACGCGGAATATCGCGCGCCGAAGACCGAGACCATGCAGGGCTTCAACTGCCGCCGCTGGGGCAATCGCGGCCTGAACTTCTGGGCCGTCAGCGATATCGGCGCCGACGAGCTCGCCGAATTCGTCGACAAGTTCGAGGCGGCGATGAAGGCGAATGTGGAGGGGTAACTGAAACCAGCGTCATTGCGAGCGGAGCGAAGCAATCCAGCCCGCATCCGCAGAGGGATACTGGATTGCTTCGCTTCGCTCGCAATGACGATTGCTGAGATAGATCGGCGAATTTACGCCGACCGCCGCACCGCGTTGTCCACCAGCGTCTTGCCGAGCGACCAGATCGCGCCGGGGACCTTGTGACTGCCGGCGATGACGTCGTCGAAGGCGCGCTCGATCCAGCCGCAGTCTTCCTCGGTGATGGTGAGCGGCGGCAGCAGCTTGATGGTGTGGCTGCCGTGACCGGCGACCTGCGTGAGGATCTTGTGGTCCTTGAACAGCGGCACGGTGATGAGCTGGCAGAACAGGCCCTTGTTGGCAGCTTCCAGCACGTTCCAGGACGCCCGGAGCCGCAGCGACTTCGGCGGGCCGAACTCGACGCCGATCATCAGGCCCTTGCCGCGCACTTCCTTCATCAGCTCGTAGCCGGGCACCATGCGCGTCAGCGCCAGGCGCAGCTCGGCGCCGCGCTTGGCGGCGGACTCGATCAGCTTCTCGGACTCCATGACGTCGAGCGTCGCGATGCCCGCGGCCATCGCCAGATCGTTCTTGGAGAAGGTGGAGCCGTGCACCACCGCGCGGTCCATCTGGTTGAAGATCTTGTCGAAGATGCTCTTGCGCGTCAGCACGGCACCGACCGGCACGTGGCCGCCGGACAGCGACTTCGACAGCAGCACCATGTCGGGCTCGACGTTCCAGTGCTCGACCGCCAGGAATCGGCCGGTGCGGCCCATGCCGGTCTGGATCTCGTCGGCGACGAACAGCGTGCCGTATTTCTTGCAGAGCGCGGCAGCGCCCGGCAGGAACTCGTCGGTGGGCATGTTGACGCCCTTGCCCTGGATCGGCTCGACGACGAAGGCCGCGACCTCGCGCGAGGCCAGCGCCTTTTCGAGCGCGGCGAGGTCGTTGAACGGAATTGAGGTGCAGCCGGGCAGCAGCGGCTCGAAGCCGGTGCGGAAGTTCGAATCACCTGTCAGCGACAGCGCGCCGTAGGTCAGGCCATGATAGCCGTGGGCGCAATAGACGATGCCGGGACGGCCGGTGGCGCCGCGCGCGAACTTGATTGCCGCTTCGACGCATTCGGCGCCGGAATTGGCGAAGAACGCCTTGTCGAGATAGGGGACGTATTTCAGCAGCCGCTCGGCGAGCACGCCGGCGAGCACCGAGACGTCGAACTGGACCAGATTGGGCAGGTCGGCATCGAGCACGCTCTTGAGCGCCTCGCGCATGACGGGGTGATTGCGCCCGATCGCGAACACGCCAAAGCCGGACAGCAGGTCGAGATAGCGCGCCCCCTCGCGATCGTAGAGGTACTGCCCCTGCCCCTTCTGGAAGCCGACATCGTAGCCGATGGTCTTGAGAACCCGAACGAACTGCTCGTTCAGATACCGATTATGCAGGGTGCTGCGCTGGGCCTGACGGTCCGCGAATAGCTGAGACATGTCTGGATTTGGGCTGTGCATCCGCTACATACTTCGCTTGAGGGCCGGCTCGTCAACTGAAAAGGGACCGTTACCGAAAACGGTCTGTGCGGCCTTTTGCCCTTTTTCGGACCATCTTCGCAAGCACAGCTTTAAACCATGTTGCACTGCCAAGGAACTATCATGCGTTTAGCCCTTTACACCGGACTAATACTGGCTGGTGGTTACACCTGCCTGACACCCGCGCTCGCCGCCGATCCCACCGGCGACTGGCGGGTCGCCGACGCCATCGCCAACATTCGTGTCGCCCAATGCAATGGCAGCATGTGGGGCGCGGTTTCCTGGGAAAAGCAGCCCGGCGGCCGCGATGAATACAATCCGGATGCGTCGAAAAAGACCAGGCCGACGCTGGGCATGGCGACCCTGATCGACATGAAGAAGAAGCCCGGCGTCGATCAGTGGGAAGGGCAGGTCTACAACGCCAAGGACGGCCAGCTCTACAGCGCAACCATCACGACCGTCGGCACCGACCAGCTCGAAATCAAGGGCTGCGTGATGGGCTTCCTCTGCGGCGGCGAGACCTGGACCCGCGTCGCCCCGCCGATTCCTTTGAGCACCGCCAACGCCATGGCCAAGGGCGCGCCAAAGCCCACCGGCGCGGCGCCGAAAGTCCAAGGCAACAACGGCGGCACCACAGGCGGCCCGACAACAGGCGGCACGACCGGCGCCAGCGCCCCAGCGCCGGCCCCTGCCCCCGCAGCCCAGAAGACCGCTACCACCGCCAAGCCCGGTCAGAAGAACGCCGCCGACCCGGTCGGCGACATCTGCCTACTCCCTGAGATTGCGGGGTTTGCCCATTAGGGCCGGCTGGAACAGCAGCACTGCGGCAAGCGTCGTCACCAGCGAGAGTGCGAGCAGCTTGCCCATGCTGGACGTTCCGGGGTGGCTCGACAGCCACAGGCTGCCGAACGCGGTCGCCGTCGTCAGCGCGCTGAAAAAGATTGCGCGCGTCAGGCTGGTCTGCAGCAGGTTTGTCCTGCCAGAGCGCCAGGCCACGACATAATAGATCTTGAAGGCGACGCCGACGCCGAGCAGCAGCGGGAACGCGACGATGTTGGCGAAGTTGAGCGGCAGGCCGATCAACACGCAGATTTCGAGCGTAACCGCGCCGGCGACCAGCAGCGGCACCAGCGTCATCAGCACGTCGACGAACCGCCGCAGCGTGATCCAAAGCAACAGGCCGATCACCAGCAGCGCGTAGATGCCGGCGTGGATGAACGCCTTCACCACGGTGTCACCGGATTTCAGGATCGAGACCGGCCCGCCGATCGCGGTCGGCTCGGCAGCGAGCACGGCGGCTGCAAATTTGCGCAGCGTGTCGTTGTCATTGGGATCGCCCTTCGGCTGCGCCTCGACGCGGATGATCCCGTCCTTGCTCTTCCAGGCGCTGACGAGCTCGGGGGGCAGTGAGGCCAGGGTGACCGGCCCGGCCTGCATCGCGTTCCTGAGCTGGCCGAACGCGATCTTCAGCGGCGTGACGAACACGTCCTGCGCCTTGTTCCGCGTGGCCTCGTCGCCATTGGCGAGCTTTTCGAGCGCGTCCGCCAGCCGGCGCGAGGCGACGGCGCCCGGGCCCTTCGTGTCACCGGCGGTCCGGCGCAGATTGTCGACCGAGGATTTCAACGCCTCGACGTTTTCCTTGTCCGTTGGCGCAGCGTCGACCTGGTCAGGATTGAGCGCGGGGTTGAGCACCTTGGCGCCCTGCGCGAGCAGCTTCAGCTTTGGCGCCTGGTCGGTCGGCACGAAGCTGTCGAGCGACATCACGCGCAGCACCTCCGGCACCTTCTCCAGCTTCGCCTCGACCTGCCTCGCCTGCTCCTCGGACGTGGTCATCACGTTGATGGCATTGGCGCCGGTGTTCGGATCCTTGCGCAAATCGAGGAAGGTCGCGATCGACTCGGCCTTCGGGTTGCGCAGGTTCATCGGGTTGAAGTCGAACTTCAGGAAGTAGAGCAGCGGCAGACCGGCGAGCGCCAGCAGCAACGTGCCGCCCACGACCAGCACACGGTGCTTCTCCAGAAAGTAATCGAGCGGCGCCAGGAAGGCATAACCGACGGGCTCCTGCTCACCGGGCGGGTTCAACAGCTTCAGCATTGCGGGCAGTACGGTGATGCTGGAGAGGAACGCCACCAGCATGCCGACGCCGGCGATCTGGCCGAGCTCGGAGATGCCCTTGTAATCGGTGGGCAGGAAACAGAGGAAGCCGGCGGCGGTCGCCATTGCCGCCAGCGACAGCGGCACCGCGGAGCGCTTGGCGGCAAGCACCAGCGCGCCGGAGAGATCGTTGTGCTTGTAGCGCTCCGAGCGGTAGCGGACGCTGTACTGGATACCAAAATCGACGCCCAGTCCCACGAACAGTACGGCGAACGCGATCGACAGCAAATTGAACGAGCCGACCATCATCAGGCCGGCAGCGGTCGTCAGCGCAAGGCCGACGAAGAGATTGACGAACACCGCGAAAATGATCTTCGACGAGTGCAGCGCCATCCACAGGATGAGCAGCACGACCAGCACAGTCCCGACGCCGTTGACGACGGCGCCTTCCTGGACGGTGGCGTATTCCTCGTTGGCGATCGGGACCGGACCGGTCAGTCGCACTCGTGCCTGGTACTTGTTCGCAAAATCCAGATCAACTGCCGCCTTGCGGATCGCGTCGGTGGCGCCCTTGCCGGGCTCCAGCGCGTTGTAGTCCAGGATCGGCTTGAACTCGATGAAGGCGCGCTTATCGGAATCCGTCAGCGGCTCGTCGCTGACGAGCTCACGCCAGGAGAAGCTCGCTTTGCCCTTGTTGAGCACGGTCTCGACCGTTTGCGCGATCTGATTGAAGGGCCGCGCGGTATTGTCGAGCTTGACCTGGCCGCGCTTGACGCCGGCAAGTCCCGTCTCCAGCGCGCCGGTCAGGCCGCGGATCGAGGGATCACCGGCCATGATCTCGACCAGGGGCGCTGCGGATTCGAACTGGCTGGTGATCTTGCCGACCTCTTCGGTCGGCAGGAACAGCAAGCCGTTCTTCTCAAAGAACTCGCCGGTGCCGAGCTGCTGCATCGACTGGAAGTCGGTCTTGTTGTCCTTCAGCTTGGCGAAGAGCGCATCCGCTGCCGCGGTCGCCATCTCCGGCGTCCTGGCCTCGACGACCGCGAGAATCGTCGCGTCGCGGTCGAAGGCACGGTCGAACTGCTGGTCGCGCTGGCGCCAGTCCAAATTCTGGGCAATCAGCGAATTGATGTCGGTGTTGATGGCGAAATGCTTAGACGTGTAATAGCCCGCCCCGACCGAAAGCAGGAGCCCGAGAACGACGACGAGGGAGGCAAACCGGGTGCAGGCCCTGACGATGGCAACGACTACGCTTTGCAGCATCTTTTCTTTCTGCGGTTAACAGCTTGCCGGAAACGCCCGCTGTTTATCGGAGTTCCCCGGCGAAACCTATTGCTGTTTTGAGTGGTTCTCGCCGCACGAAGGTTCGAGGTAAACGGCGACAGACCTAGGCAAAATCATGCGGGGCGGTCGGTATAGCCGGTGACTTGAGGCGGGAAAGTGGCGAAGCGGTGAGCACAAATGTCGCCATTTTGCTCAGAGCGCATGCCCTATTATAATACCGCGGATGCGCACGGTAACGGAACCAGGGTTTCATCCGGTCTTTCCTTTTTGCCGATTTTTTGACACAAAGTGCTGTGCCTCCATGCGCCGGGGCCCAAGTAGGGTGGGCGGTTACCGCGTGCGCGAAACCAATGGTGCGGTTATTGCAACTCATTGGACAGTATCGAAGTGCCGCCGGGGACTTGAGAAGCGGATTGGTGCAAATTGCGTGATGGGCGTCCTATGGAAGTTTATCTAGCGCAGCCGCGCGGCTTTTGCGCGGGCGTGGTGCGTGCGATCGAGATCGTGGAACGGGCGCTGGAGAAGTACGGCCCGCCCGTCTACGTGCGCCACGAGATCGTGCACAACAAGTACGTGGTCGAGAGCCTGAAGAACAAGGGCGCGATCTTCGTCGAGGAACTGTCCGAGGTTCCGCCGAAAGCCGTGACCGTTTTCAGTGCCCATGGCGTCGCCCGCAGCGTCGAGGAAGAGGCTGCCGCGCGCGACCTTCCGGTGCTCAATGCCACCTGCCCCCTGGTCACGAAAGTTCACAATCAGGGGAAACGCTACATCTCCAGGGGCCGCACCCTGATCCTGATCGGCCATGCCGGCCACCCCGAGGTCGAGGGCACGATGGGCCAGGTTCCCGCCCCGGTGCTGCTTGTCCAAAGCGTTGAAGAGGTTAAGGCCTTGACGCTGCAGGCGGATACGCCAGTGGCCTACATCACCCAGACCACCCTGTCGGTCGACGACACCAAGGACATTATTGCGGCCCTCCAGGCCCGCTTTACAGATATTCAAGGCCCGGATATCCGGGATATCTGCTATGCGACACAGAACCGCCAATCTGCGGTAAGGGACTTGAGCAAGCTGGTCGACGTGATCTTGGTGGTGGGCGCTGCCAATAGCTCGAACTCGAACCGGCTCCGCGAAATCGGCACTGAGGCCGGCGTCGCGAGTTATTTGATTGCCGACGGCAGCGCGCTCAATCCGGAGTGGTTGAAAGATGCCAAGACCGTCGGCGTCACGGCCGGCGCTTCGGCGCCTGAGGTACTCGTGGATGACGTGATCGAAGCGATGCGGCGGATCGGACCAGTCAAGGTCTCGGTGCTGCCGGGCCGCGAGGAAAACATCGAATTCCGGCTTCCGGCCGAACTGGCTGCGAGCTGACCCACCCGAATTCCTAGCCCAGAAAGAAACTTGTAATGGCTATCCCCTTCTTCAAGGAAATGCGTATCGGCGGCTATTTGCTCAAGCAGAAACTGCTTGGCCGCAAGCGCTATCCGCTCGTGCTGATGCTGGAGCCGCTGTTCCGCTGCAACCTCGCCTGCGTCGGCTGCGGCAAGATCGATTATCCGGATGCGATCCTCAACCGCCGCATGACCGCCCAGGAGTGCTGGGACGCGGCCGACGAGTGCGGCGCGCCGATGGTCGCCATTCCCGGCGGCGAGCCGCTGATCCACAAGGAGATCGGCGAGATCGTGCGTGGCCTGGTCGAACGCAAGAAGTTCGTCTCGCTCTGCACCAACGCGCTGCTGCTCGAGAAGAAGCTCGACCTGTTCACGCCCTCCCCGTACCTGTTCTTCTCCGTGCATCTCGACGGCCTGAAGGACCATCACGACAAGGCTGTGTCGCAGAAGGGCGTGTTCGACCGCGCCGTCTCCGCGATCAAGGCGGCCAAGGCGCGCGGCTTCACCGTCAACGTCAACGCCACCATCTTCGACGGCCATCCGGCCGAGGAGATCGCGAAATTCCTCGACCTCACCGTCGAGCTCGGTGTCGGCGTCTCGATGTCGCCGGGCTATGCGTATGAGCGTGCGCCGGACCAGGAGCACTTCCTCAACCGCACCAAGACCAAGAAGCTGTTCCGCGACGTCTTCGCGATGGGCAAGGGCAAGAAGTGGAACTTCATGCATTCCGGCCTGTTCCTGGACTTCCTCGCCGGCAACCAGGAATACGAGTGCACGCCGTGGGGCATGCCCGCGCGCAACATCTTCGGCTGGCAGAAGCCCTGCTATCTGCTCGGTGAAGGCTATGCCAAGACCTTCAAGGAGCTGATGGACACCACCGATTGGGAAACCTACGGCACCGGCAAGTACGAGAAGTGCGCCGACTGTATGGCCCATTGCGGCTACGAGCCGACGGCTGCGACCGCTGCCATCAGCCACCCGCTGAAGGCGATGTGGGTGTCGCTGCGCGGGATCAGGACCACGGGCCCGATGGCGCCCGAGATCGACATGACCAAGCAGCGTCCGGCGCAGTACATCTTCTCGGCGGAAGTGCAGAAGCGCCTGTCGGAGATCCGCAAGGACGAGGCGGCCGCGGCGCAGGAGAAGGCGGCCCGCAAGGCTTCGACTGCCGCGTAAGCACGCGAGTCGGTACGAACGAAAAAGGCCCGGTCGCCACCGCGACCGGGCCTTTTCATCTTCGGCGCGAACGCCCCGCGGCAACGATATCCGTGCTGCGCCCACACCATGTGATCCTGGCGGGACCCGGCCTGCAGGCATTCGACATGATGCGCCGCGCCTATGAGGAGCGGCTCGAGCAAGCGGTGTTGCCATGGCTGCTCAAGTCCACGGCGATCTATCTGCTTCCAAGCGAGTCGGCGGCAATTGTCGAAGGCATGATGCGACGGACGCTGTGGGTCGTGGACCGAAACCGCATGGAGGCGACCGAGTGAGTAGGCACCAAAACGCAAAAGGCCCGGTCGCCAATGGCGACCGGGCCTTTTGCTTTATCGCATCAAGAGCTCAGGCCGCCTTGGAGACCAGGGCCTCGCTGTCGACGAGCTCGGTGCCGATCAAATAGTCGCGGCAGCCGCGCAAGCTACGCAGCGCGCGGTTGAAGTCGATGCCGGTCGAGACCAGCGCATGCAGCGTGGTCGGATTGCGCACGATGCCACGGAGCACGGCGGCGAGATCAATCTGGCCGTTCGGCTTGATGGCGGCGCGGGCGAGCGCCGGCAGCGCGCGATGGGCGGGATCGCTGATGACGCGGACCGCGGCAAAGGGTAGCCCCGCCTCGGCGGCGTAGGCGGCCGCGATGTGGCTCTCCATGTCGACGGCAGAGGCGCCGGTTTCCGAATGCAGCGCCGCCTTGCAGGACCGCTTCGTGACCACCTCCTCGGCGCCGGCAAGGCTGCCGCGCACGACGCGGCGGCGCCCGGACGTCAGACGGTCGATCAGGTCGTCGCCGAGCGACAGGCCCGCGGCCCAGCGGGTATCGCCGGAGAGCACCTCGGTCGCCAGCACGACGTCGCCGGAGCGCAGCGTCGGGTCGAGCCCGCCGGCCACGCCGAACGAGATCACGCCGCGAATCGTCTCGGGATCCACCACCGTCAGAAGCGCCCGCAACTGGGTCGGGCTGCTCGACGAGCAAATGACCGCCATTCCGGGCCCAGCCGCGATACGGGCCTCCTGAACCAGTCCAGTCACGATCAATATCGGCCGCGGGTCGATGGCATTACCCACGGTCAGATAGTCCCCCGTCCCCAAAGTCACATCCCGACCCCTACCACCCTGCTGTTGGTGTTCCGCAAGTTCCGATACCGCGCCAACGCCCACAGCGGGAAGAACTTCGGGTAACCGTGATAACGCAGATAGAATACACGAGGAAAGCCTGTGGCGGTGTACCGCTCTTCGTCCCACAGTCCTTTTTTGTTCTGTGTTGCAATCAGGTACTCCACCCCGCGGGCGACGGCCGGGTGATCAACCTCGCCAGCAGCCATCAGGGCAAGCAAGGCCCATGCCGTTTGCGAGGCGGTCGAGGGAGACGCCTCCCAGCCCTTGTAGTCGAGACGGTAGCTGACGGCGGCCTCGCCCCAGCCGCCGTCCTTGTTCTGGATCGAGGCCAGCCAGTCGGCGGCTTTCCGAATCATCGGGTCGTTATGGCGGACGCCGGCCATGTTGAGGGCACAGAGCACCGACCAGGTTCCGTAGATGAAGTTCATGCCCCAGCGGCCATACCAGGACCCCTCCGGGTGCTGGGTCTTCCTGAGGTAGGCGACCCCGTCGGCCACATGCTTGCTGGACTTCTCGGTCTCGCCGAGCTGGGCCAGCATGGAGATGCAGCGCGCGGTGACGTCCTCGGTCGGCGGATCGAGCAGCGCGCCATGATCCGAAAACGGGATGTTGTTCAGATAGTATTCGAGGTTGTTGACGTCGAAGGCGGCCCAGCCGCCGTCGTCGCTCTGCATGCCCTCGATCCACTCCCGGCCGCGGTCGATCGCGGCGTCATAGCCGGTCGCACCGTGCTCGCGTCGCATGCGGTCCATCGACATCACCACCACCGCGGTGTCGTCGAGATCGGGATAATAGGCATTGTTGTACTGGAAGGCCCAGCCGCCCGGGCGTACCTCGGGCCGCTTCACCGCCCAGTCGCCCTTCACCTCGAGCTCCTGCTTCGGGATCAGCCAGTCGAGGCCCTGCTTGGCCGCAGGCAGGGCTATGTCACCGCCGGCTTCCAGCAGCGCGTGGGCGGTCAGCGTCGTGTCCCACACCGGCGAGACGCAGGGCTGGCAATAGGCCTCGTCGCCGTTGAACACGAGCAGCTTGTCGATGCCCCGGCGCGTGACCGCGCGCGGCGGATAATTCTCGTCCTTGCCGAGCGCGTCATACATCATGACGATGTTGGCCATGGGCGGATAGATCGCGCCCATGCCGTCCTCGCCGTTGAGGCGTTCCTCGGTGAAGGCGAGCGCCGCATCGATCGCGCGCTGGCGCAGGCTCTTCGGAAACATCGGCTCGATCACGCGCAGAATGCCGTCGAGCGCGCGGAACAGCACGAACCAGGCCATGCTCTGGTGCGGCGCCTTCGCGGTCATGCCGATCGAGCGCGGATCCTGGAGAAACAGCTCGTCGATCCCGACGCCCTTGGGATTCTTCGCCAGCGGCTTCAGCGCGGCAAGAACCATCAGCGGCACCATGGTGGTGCGGGCCCAGTAGGAAATCTTGTTGATGTGGAACGGCGACCAGAACGGCAGCAGCACGATCTCGATCGGCAGCACCGGCACCGCGCGCCAGGTCACCACGCCGAACATCGCAAGCAGGAAGCGCGTGAAGACGTTGCTGTTGATCGCGCCGCCGCGGGCATGGATCGCCTCGCGCGCACGCACCATGTGCGGGGCGTCGACGGAATCGCCGATCATCTTGAGCGCGAAGTAGGACTTCACGCTCGCACTCATGTCGAACTCGCCGTCATGCACGAGCGGCCAGCCACCATGGGCGCCCTGAACGCGGCGGAGATAATTGCCGATCTTGGCCTCGAGCACGGCGTCCACGGGCTCTGCGAGATAATGGCGCAGCAGGATGTATTCGGCCGGAATCGTGCAGTCGGCCTCGAGCTCGAACACCCAATGGCCGTCGGATTGCTGGAAGCCGAGAACGCCTTGCGTCGCCGACGCAATGCTCGATTCCAGGACGCCCGATTCCAAGGCTTCGCGGCTGGTCGCGTTCACGGCATCCATGTCGCTCGATTGCTCCGATAGTCGATTGAAATTGACCGGGACTTTGCCCGTCAGGGCCGCTTTGCGGCCAAAACCAGATCGGCGGCGCGATCACCGGACCGCACCGATCCCTCGATGGTTGCAGGCAATCCCGTAGCAGTCCAGTCGCCGGCAAGAAACAGGTTTTTCAGCGCAGTGGCCGGCCCCGGACGCAGGGCATTCTGGGCCGGCGTCGCCGCAAATGTGGCACGGCGCTCGCGCACGATCTGCCAGGGGGGCAGCTCGCCGGACACCCCGCCCGCCTTGCAGACGTCGTTCCAGATCGCCTGCGCGAGTTCCTCGCGCGGCATGTCGACCAGGCGGTCGCCATTGCTGATGGTCACGGACAGCCGGTTCGGGAACGCGAACAGCCATTCCACGACGCCGCCGATCACGCCGAGGATCGGCGCCGAACCGGGCGGCGGTTCAAAGCGGAAATGCGCGTTCACGATGGCGCGGAATTCGGTCGGCGTCTTCAGCCTGGGCAGCAGGCTCGCGGCGGCGCGCGGCGGCACTGCCATCACGACGACATCGCCCTCACCGAGCTGGATCACATCCTCGCCGCCGAAATTCAGCGCGCTAGCCTTGCCGTCACCGGTCGTAAACGAACGCAGCTCATGGCCGAGCTGAACGGTGTGGCCGCGCTCCTGCAAGAACTTCACGGCAGGCTCGATCAGCACGGCGCTCAAGCCGTCGCGCGCAATCAGCGGCCGGCACGCCTGTCCGCCAGCAAGCAGCGTCTCGCGCACGATCGCGCCGGCAAGCCCGGCCGAGCCCTCTGGCGGATCGACGTTGAGCGCCGCAAGCAGCAGCGGCTGCACCAAGCGCTGATAGAGGATGCCTTCGCAGGGAATGGACTTGCCGACCAGCGTCTCCTCCGACGCCCAGATCAGCGGCGCCAGCTTGAGATAATCGCTGAGCCCGGTGTCGGGAACGCGGCGGCTCTCGTCGAGCACCCAGGTCGGCAGCCGGCCATCGCCGAGATCGATCTGCCAGCGCTGCCCGGTCTTGATGTCGACGAACGGAAACTGCGCGCGTTCGGGGCCGACGAGGCCCGCCTCGGTGCCGATCGAGCGGGCATAGGCGCGCGCATGGCTGTTGCCCGACAGCAGCAGATGATTGCCGTTGTCGATGGTGAGATTGGTGGCGCCGTCGAAATAGGAGCGGCAGCGGCCGCCGGCCTGGTGCGTCGCCTCGTGGACGGCGACCTTGAAGCCCGCATTGGCGAGCCGCACGGCGGCGGAGAGGCCGGAAATTCCAGCACCGATGATATGAGCTGTCTTTTGCATCAGATGAAAGCGTAACGGAGCAGGATCAGGATGCGCGTGACCTTCGACACACGCACCGGCTCGCGCGGCGCGTTGAAGCCGCGCGCGATCAGGAGATCCAAGATGGAATGATAATACTTCGACATGATCCGCGGCGCGCGCACGGCGCGGCGCTTGTTGCGGTTCATGATCTCGTCAGACTTCTCGAAATGCGCCTTCGCACGCTGCGTCAGCGACTGGCAGACCTTCGGCAGCGCGCGCTCGGTGATCACGCGGTTCGGGTCGTTGGAGGTGATGCCGGCATGCAGCAGCGCCTCGCGCGGCAGATAGAGCCGGCCGAGGCCAGCGTCCTCGTCGATGTCGCGCAGGATGTTGGTGAGCTGGAGCGCGCGGCCGAGATGGTAGGCGAGCTGGATGCCGTCTTCCTCGGGCAGGCCGAACACCCGTACCGACAGCCGCCCCACGGCGCTGGCGACGCGATCGCAGTAGAGATCGAGCGTCGCCATGTCGGGCGCACGGATGTCCTGCGGCACGTCCATCTCCATGCCGTCGACGATCGCAAGGAAATCCTCGCGCTTGAGGCCGAAGGTCTTCACCGAGGCGACGTAGTCCTTCAGCCGCGGCGGCGGATGGCCCTGATAGAGCGCGTCGATGTCGTTGCGCCACTCCTGAAGCGCGGCGAGCCGCTCGTCGCGCGGGCCGTCGGAGTCGGCGATGTCGTCGACCTGTCGGCAGAAGCTGTAGATCTGGAACATCGCTTCGCGCTGGTCATGCGGCAGGATGCGCATCGCAGCGTAGAAGGAGCTGTTCGATGCGGTCGAGCCGTAATTGGCGCTGGGCGAGGTCGCCTCAAGCGTCATGTGCAGTCCCCGGTCTGGAAATGGCCTTGCGTCCGATCGCGCGGCGGCCGACTTCGCCGATCATGCCGGCGAGGCTGAAAGTGAGAAGCTCGAACTTGTTCAGATGCACGCGCTCGCGCAGGGGATCGCGCACCTTCAACAGACGCACGATACGATCGGCATAGGCCTGGATCACCGCAACATCGACGCCGAGGCGGAAATCCCGGATCTCCGCGCTCAGCGATCTGCCCTCGTCGAGCAGGGCTGCGTTACGCACGGCGAGCGCCTGAAGGCAGGCCAGCATCGCCGGCGGCGACTGCGTCAGCCCCAACTGCTCGACCGAGGCGCCACTCGCGGCCAGCGCGTCGCGCGGCAGATAGACACGATTGAGCTCGCGAAAATCCTTGCCGCAATCCTGGAGGTGGTTGTTGATCTGGAGCGCCGCACAGAGCGCGTCCGAGGCCGCCCATGTCGACGTGCTCTCGCCGTGGACGTCGAGCATGAAACGGCCGACCGGCATCGCCGAGTAGCGGCAATAGTGGATGACCTCGTCCCAGTTCTCGTAGCGCAGCTTGGTGACGTCCATGCGGAACGCGATGAGCACGTCGAGCGCGTGGCGCGGCGCCATGCCTCGCTCGGCCAGCGCCCGCCGCAGAATGACGGCTTCGGCCTGGGTGTCGCCCTCGCCGAGCAGTTCCGCCTCGAGCAGGTCGAGATAAGCGAGTTTCTGGTCGGGAGGCAGCGTCGCGTGATCCGCGATGTCGTCGGCGGTGCGGACGAAATTGTAGTACGCCAGGATCAGCGCGCGATGGCGCGGATGAATGATCCAGGACGCGACGGGAAAATTCTCGTCGCGGTCACCCTTGCCGGATCGCAATTCGCTCGCAGAGGTCATCGAGGGCTGGTTTACAATCGTTTGGACAGGAAGGGCTTTTTCGCTCGCGCGGGCTTATGCCGGCGATGCCGCCGCGGCCCCCATATAGGGGAATACGGCCGCAAAACCAATCCTGTCTCTCGATGGCTGCCCTTCCGGATCCGGCCCGAAAAGGCGGCCCCCGGGCCGCCCTTGTGGGCCAGTGGCCGAGCTTACTGGTTGTGGGTCTTCAGGACCTGGTCGCAGGCCTGCGAGATCTTGGCCCGGTTCTCCTTGAGGCAGGCCAGGATGGTGAAATCGCCCTGGTCGATGACCGGACGGCAGAACTTCTGCACATCGCGCGTGCAGGCCTTCTGTTCCGCGTCTGTGCCACGTCCTGCCTGGGCGAATGCCGCCGTCGAAAGGGATGCCAACAGTAGGGTGAGAGCGACGAGAAGCTTACGCATTGTATTCCTTCATTCTGACGGCAGAACCGCACCGATCCCGGACAGGGCGAACGACCGGAACGGATTGTTCTGATGGCAAGTCGCCGCGGAACGTGCGGCCTCGGAGAAGGCACAAGCACTGGCAAATGCGGCCAAATTGGCGCCACAGCCACCAAATCGGGTCTTCCCTCGCTCTTCATTGGCAGATGTAACAGATTGATACTACGTCATAATTCTGGCACACTGCGTTTTGATGCGTACCTGTTGCAGAGCTGCATCTCTCCGCCCTGCTTTTCCCGCGAGAAACACAGCGAAACAGAGAGAATCGCGCAGCCTGACCTGGCGCGACGGCGTCGTGAACCGCCGTCCCTGGCTGTCAGGCTTTGAACCAGACACAGGCTCGGAACACTAAACTTTCGATGTGGCGAGACGTTCATCCTAAGCGAACGTCGCTCGAAAACGGGATATTCAAAATGCAATTCATTGGGCGATCTGGACAGGCAATCAAGGCGGCCGGCATCGGGGCTGCGCTGCTCTTCTCAGTCTCGGCAAGCCATGCTCAGTCGTCCGGACCGTTTGCAGGTTTCGACGGTGCGTGGAGCGGCACCGGCACGGTGTCGCTGTCCGATGGTAGCACCGAGCGCATCCGCTGCAAGGCCGACTACAAGGTCGCCGGCACCGGTCTCAGCCTCAAGCAGGCCCTTCACTGCGCGTCCGACAGCTACAAGTTCGACCTCACCAGCGACGTGACGAGCCAGGGCGAGCGAATCTCCGGCAACTGGAGCGAGACCAACCGCAACATCTTCGGCAATCTCCAGGGCACCGCCGGCGGAGGCCAGATCGAGGTGTTCGTCGAGGCCAACGGCTTCGCCGCCAACCTGTCGCTGCGCACCAACGGCACCAAGCAGACGGTGCAGATCAGCTCGAAGGGCGAGATCCGCGGCGTCAACATCACGATGACGAAGGGCTGACACCCTTCCCGCTTCGAGAGGAACACGCCCCCGGTTCTCGCGAGCCGGGGGCTTTTTGCTGACATTGTTACGGACATGGACCCAATTCGCAGACATCTGCTCAAGGCCGCCGGGCTCTTCGTAACCAGCCGCGCCTTCGCCAATGACCAGCAGGGTACGAGCATGCAGCCTTCGTCGGTAAAACCGCGTCACGTGCTCTGCTTCCTCGGCAAGGACGAGAGCCTGCTGCACCCGCCGAAGGCGGTGGCCAAGACAATCGCGGATTTCAACTTCGAGATCGACCGCACCTATTCGCAGGCCAAGCCCGATCCGCACATGGAGTGGTCGTTCGGCGTGTGCTGGGACCGCGTCTTCCCGAAAGCCTGGTCTGCCGCGGACGAAGCGGCCGTGGTCAACCACAAAGCGGTGCTTTATTTGCTGAGCCCGCCGCTAGAGCAGCAGAAAGCAGTCGCCTTTTCGGCGGCGGCCTTGCGCATCGTCGAGGAGATGATCGAAGCCGGCGCCACCGCCGTGAAGGGCGAAAGCGCCGGCGTTGCCCACGGCCTCGAGCGGTGGCGCAGTCTCGGCGATCAGGCACGCAAGGGCGCAAAGACCAGTCAGGACCTTGGCATGACCCTCGCCGTCGCCAAGGCGTGTCGTCTTGCTTTCGCCAAGCGTCCGCTCGGCGGCGATCGCTATTACGAGACCGTCGGCTATCACCTCGTCGGCTTGCCGGAGATCTATGTCGCGAAATCGCGCGGCAACGAATGGTCGGCGGTGCTGCTCATGGAGGAGCTTGCCAACGCCATGGCCGAGCGCGGCATCGAAGCGACGCTACGCGATCGCAAGCTTACGCTCTCGCGGGAGCAGGACTACGCCGAGGACGATTTCAAGTTCAATCCGTACGGGATCGTCCGGGTCGAGGCGTGAGCAAGGGGCGGCGTATGCCGCCGCCCGCTCAGATCGCCGGCTTGTCGGGGCCCTGAAGCTTGGCGTGCAGGTTGATCAGCCACATCGCCGTCGGCCGCAGGATGAAGAGGTCGGCGACGAGGGCCATCACCATCGAGAAGGCGCTGAGCCAGCCGAACAGCCGCAGCGACGGCAGGTCGGAGAACACGGTGACGACGAGACCGCAGGCCAGCACCAGCGTGGTCAGGATCAACGCCGGGCCGACCAGCACCGTCGCGCGCTCCACCGCGAGCGCCGAACCGACGCCCGGCTTGCTCTCCAGCCTGAGGCGATTGAGGAAGTGGATCGTCGCGCTCAAGCCCAGGCCGAACGAAACGGTCAGCGCCACGACACTGGCAAATTGCAGCCCCTCGCCCATCGCCCACAGCACCGTTCCCGACATCACCACCGGGAAGATGCCCGGCAGGATACAGGCGAACATCACGACCCAGGAGCGGAAGGCAAGGCCGATGAAGATCGCGACGAGCGCGAATTCGACAGTGAGCCCGCGGTTGAGCTTCTCGATCATGCCGGCCGAGTTGCGCGCGGCAATCGCGGCAAGACCCGTTACCGCGATCTCGTAGCCGGGATGCTTCTTGCGGACGGCGTCAAGTTCGGAATCGAGCTTGTCGACGATCGGTAGCAGCTGGCTGGAATCCTTGTCCGGCACGCGGCCTGCGACCACGACGGCGTCCTGCTCGGCGTCGATGAAGCGCCGGACCAGATGCTCGGGGATGACGTTGACATATTCCTTCAGCGTCGCGACGTCGGCGCTGCCGGCCTTGTCCGCGAGCCAGCGACGCAGGGTCTCGAGCGACCAGACGTTGCCGACACCGGCGGCTTTCTCGACGGTCGCATGCACGTCCGCGATGGTCTGGAGCGTCTCCGGCGAGTAGAGCGTCTCACCCTTGGGGAACTGGACCAGCACGTTGACCGGATTGGCACCGGTGAGCTTGGCATCGAGCCGGTCGCTGGCGGCGACGGCCTGGCGCTTGTCCGGCACCTGGTCGGCGAGCCGGTAGCGCGGCTCCAGATTGGCGTAGATGACGCCGAGGCCCGCGACGAACAACACCGCAATCAGGCTGAACAGGCCGGGACGACCCACCATGCGGACCGCGATCCAGTAGCAGAAATTGCGCAGCGCCTGCACGCCGGCATCCGCGCTCTGGAACTTGGAAGCAAAGACTTTCTCGTTGCGCACCAACAGCACGCCGAACACCGGCACCAGCGACAACACCGCGACCAGCGCGATGATGGTGGCGGCGAGGCCCGCCTCGCCGAACTTGCGGATCAGGTCGGAGTCGGAGAACTGGAGCGCGATGAAGGAAATGCCGGCGGTGCCGTGCGTCAGCACGCAGGCCGGGCCCACCACCAGCACCGCGTTCTTGAACGCGGTGAACTTGTCCTGGCCCGCGATCAGCCGGTCGCGCGCGGCGAAGGTGAGCTGCATCGAGTCGGAGAAGCTGATGACCATGATGAGCGGCGTCATCACGTTCAGGAACATGTTGAGATTGAAATTGGCCCAGCCGAGCGCACCGAGCGCCAGCAGGATCGCAATCATCGGCGGGAACGCCGCCGCGACCATGAACGAGATCTTGCGGAAGAAGATGATGGCGATAACGCAGCCGGCGAGGATGCCGAGGATGTTGTAGGTCAGCCCGTCACGCTCGACCGCGTTGCGGATCTCGAGCTGCATCACCGGCACGCCGGAGAGCTGCACGTTGAGGCCGGTATTGCCGAGGTCTTCCTTCATCAGCGCACGGATGTCGCCGACGGTCTTGGTCAGCTTGTTGGAGGCGACCACCTCCGGATCGAGCGACAGCACGATCAGCGCCAGCGTGCCGTCGTCCGACAACAGCTTGCCGCGGATGATCTCGTTGTTCTTGACGGTCTCGACGAACTTGTCATAGGCCGCGCCCTCGGGCAGTTCGGGCGGGAACAGCGCCGCCGGCAGCCTGCCCGGCGCCGGCGCCTGCCGCGCCGAGAACAGCGAGACCAGGCCACGCGTGCCTTCGACCAGCTGCATGTCGGTGACGAAGTCGCGCAGCTTCTCGAGGTTATTCCGCGCCAGGAGGGTCTTGCCCTCGACCACGACGAGGACGTCGAATTCCTCGGCCGGGAACTTCTTTGTCACCGCTTCATACTGGCGGAATTCCGGCGTGTTGGACCGGAACAGCTGGGACAGCGAATCGTCGATCTTGATCCGGTGAATGCCGAACACGGCACCGACGATCAGGGCGAGCAGAACGATGCAGGAGACGATCGGCGCCCGGACGGCGATCAGCCCGATGCGCTCGAGCCCGAAGGCGATCGAGGACGTCGGTCCCTGCTCGACCTTGTCGACATGAACCTCATTCTCGCGGTGCTTTTCGAGCATGCCTTGTCCAGTTCCTAATCGGCTCGGGTCTGTGAGCTTATTGCGTCCCGCGAACGGCTTGAAAATGCCATACAGATGGGAGGCTTGCCCTTTGAAAATGCGCGGAAAATCGCCGCGAGGGGTTTAGCAGGTCCAAACGCCCTCTCGCAAGCGCGCGCAAGCGCACAAATTGGATCAACATGCGGCGATTTCGACCCTTGATACCGGTCATTCCGGCCGGATCGTCCCGATTCGAGCGGGAGGATCGCCGCTCTCGTCTTTCAGCGCCACGCCGGTGGCCTCCCGCGCCAGCCCCTCGCGAACAAGCCAAGCGATTTTGAAGGCGGCCTCGTCATGGCTCAACCCGGCCTTGTGGACGTTCGAGACGCAATTGCGCTCGGCATCGGTGCGGCCCGGCTTCGGTGCGAAGGTCAGATAGGCGCCGAGGCTGTCGGGCGCGGACAGGCCCGGCCGCTCGCCGATCAGCGTCACCACCATGCGCGCACCGAGAATGGCGCCGATCTCGTCGCCGAGCGCGACGCGCGCGCCTGAGGCGACAACGACATGTCCAATCGCGACGTCGTCGCCTTCCGCGAGCAGCGGCAGCAGGTGAGACACCAACGCCACCGCATGGGCGTGGACCGCCGCCGCCGACAGGCCGTCGCCGATCACGACCGCGAGCTGGCACAGCTCCGAGGCATGTCGTGCCAACAATTCGACCGAGCCGGCATCGAGCTGTCGTCCCAAATCCGGCCGCCGCAAATAATCCCTGCGGTCGACCGCCTGGCTCCGCGCCTCGGTGACGATAAGGCCAAGCGCGCGGAGATCTGCGACCAGACGCGGCGTGTCAAACACTGCATGCACGGCATCGCGGGCGCGGGCATGATCCAGCGTGAAATCGAGCAAGGCCCTTGTGGGCACGCTCGCGCCGCTGCGGCCGAGCGCGACGCGCGCAGGCGTCAGCGACCGCAGATCGAGGGTCGGGCGGCGCGGGACGGCCGGATCAGACATGTCGCGTCATTCGGCGGGAACGGAGGCCTCGCGCAGGCGGATCGAATAGTTCGAGGCGTTTTGCCTGCCGCTGGAGGCCGCGCGCGCAAAGGTGATGAGATGGTGCGCGATCAAGGTGCAGCCGATCAGTCCCTCGAGGTCGCCGCGCTTGATGCGCCCGAGCGCAAACTTCCAGAACACGCGCCTGTAGTCGCCGAGCACACCGACCTTCCAGAAGATGTTGCGCAGCATCACGAGCCCACGCCGGATGTTGGGCCAGGTCTTCATCTCGTCCGGCGTCGGCATCTTCAGGCGGTGCACATAGACGTTGTCGCATTGATACTGGAAGCGCGCGTAGACCCTCTCGGGCTCGTAGGCGACGCCCATGGCGTGCTTCCAGGATGCGACGACCTCGTCATAGGGCAACAGGAAGTCGACGTTGGAATCGCGGCCGTCATCCTCGATCAGGCGTCCCTCGCGCTCCAGACGGTCCCACAGCGGCGTCTTCGGCAGCGCCTGGAGCAGGTTGATCGTGAGCAGCGGAATCCGGGACTCCTCGACGAAGGCCAGCAGCGCCTCCGACGTGTTCGGCTTGTCGGTGTCGAGCCCCATGATGATGCCGGACACGACCTCCATGCCGTAGGAGTTGATCGTTTGCACGCCCTCGAGGATCGGGACCATCATGTTGTGGTCCTTGTGCATCGCCTTCAGGGCGTCGGGATCGGGCGTCTCGATGCCGCAGAAGATGGTGATGAAATAGGCCTCGCGCATCTTCTCGAGGATCTCGGGCCGCTTGGCGATGTTGAGCGTCGCCTCGCAGGCGAGCCGCACCACATAGCCGGTCCGCTTCTGCCATTCGATCAGATGCGGCAGCAGGTCCATCGCCGCCTTGCGGTTGCCGATGAAATTGTCGTCGACGAAATAGACCGTGTCGGTCATCCCGCATTCGCGCAGGCGGTCGAGCTCGGCGATGATCTGCTCGGGCGACTTGAGGCGCGGATTGCGGCCGTAGAGGCCGGGGATGTCGCAGAACTCGCACTGATAGGGACAGCCGCTGGAATACTGGATGCTGCCGAGAAAGTATTTCTTCACGTCGGCAAGTTCGTAGGCCGGGATCGGAAACTCCGTCATCGGCACGCGGTCCTTGGTGGTGAGCACCACCTGCTCCCCGGGACGCGACGCGTCGCGCGCCAAAATCTCGATCAGCCGATTGGTGGCGTCGCCGAGTTCGCCGACATGAAGATAGTCGAAGGACGGATAATAGTCCGGGCAGGCGCTGACGGAGGGACCGCCGAGCGCGACCGGCAGATCGAACTCATGGGCGCGGCGGCAGATGTCGTTCATCTGCTGGCGCTGGATGTGCATGCCGCTGACGAAGACCGCCTCCGCCCAGGCGAACTCTTCGTTGGTCGCGCGACGGAGATTCTCGTCGACGAACTTGACCTCCCACTCCTCGGGCAGATAGGCCGCGAGCAGCAAAAGCCCCTGCGGGGGCATGAAGGCACAGACGCCGTCGGTCAATGGATAGGAATGCTCGAACGTCCCGAACGACGAAGTGTACCGCGGAAACACGCACAGAATCCGCCGGGCCGTACCGTTACTTTCAGCTCGCATCAAAGCTCCCCCGCCACGGTCGACATAGCTGCGGAAATTGCCAGCCAGACACATAGCGTAATGCTGTCGCCGGAATTTCTCAATATTGTGGCAGGACCATAATTCCGAGAGGGACCAATGGTTTCCTCAAGCCGCCGGGCGCTCCCGCCGCGTCACGCGATCAGCCGTGAGGCAAAATCGGGCAGCAGGCCTGCGTCGCCGGCAAGACGGAAATCGGCGCCCGCGATCCCCGACTGCACCAACCAGTCGTCGAATTCCGGCGCGCGGCGCAGGCCGAAGACGTCGCGGACATAGAGCGCGTCGTGAAAAGACGTCGACTGGTAGTTCAGCATGACGTCGTCGGCCCCGGGGACACCCATGATGAAGGTGACGCCGGCGGCCGCCAGCAGCGTCAGCAGATTGTCCATGTCGTCCTGGTCCGCCTCGGCATGGTTGGTGTAGCAGATGTCGATCCCGAGCGGCAGGCCGAGCAGCTTGCCGCAAAAATGATCCTCCAGCCCGGCACGGATGATTTCCTTGCCGTCGTAGAGATATTCCGGGCCGATGAAGCCGACCACGCTGTTGACCAGCAACGGCGCAAAGGCGCGGGCGACCGCATAGGCCCGCGCCTCGCAGGTCTGCTGGTCGACGCCGTGATGGGCGCCCGCCGACAGCGCCGAGCCCTGGCCGGTCTCGAAATACATCACGTTCTCGCCGACCGTGCCGCGCTTCTGCGACAGGCCGGCCTGCTGCGCCTCCTTCAGGAGCGCGAGGTCGACGCCAAAGCTGCGGTTGGCGGCCTCGGTGCCGGCGACCGACTGGAAGACGAGATCGACCGGCACGCCCTGCCCGATCAGCGACAGCGTCGTCGTGACATGGGTCAGCACGCAGGCTTGCGTCGGGATCTTCAGCCGCGCGATGATCTCGTCCAGCAGCCGCAGCAATTGCCCGATGACCGCGGGATCGTCGCTGGCCGGATTGATGCCGATGCAGGCATCGCCGGCCCCTAACAGGATGCCGTCGAGGATCGAGGCGGTGATGCCCCTGGCGTCGTCGAAGGGATGGTTGGGCTGCAGCCGCGTGCTCATCCGCCCCTTCAGGCCAATGGTGTTGCGAAAGGCGGTGGTGACCTCGCATTTCCGCGCCGCCAGGATCAAATCCTGGTTGCGCATCAGCTTTGAGACCGCGGCCGCCATTTCCGGGGTGATGCCGCCCGCCAGCCTGCGCAAAACCTCGGATGTCGCCGCATCCGACAGCAGCCAGTCGCGAAAGGCGCCGACCGTCAGCGAAGCCACCGGCGCGAATGCCCTGGCATCGTGGCTGTCGATGACGAGGCGGGTGACCTCGTCGGCTTCGTACGGGATGACCGCTTCCTGCAAGAACTGGCCGAGCGGGACGTCGGCGAGCGCCATCCGCGCCGCGATCATCTGCGCGGCGCTTGCGGCGGCAATCCCGGCCAGCCGGTCGCCGGAGCGCGGCGGCGTCGCCTTGGCGAGCAGGTCGCGCAGGTCCGGAAATGTGTAGGTCGTGGCGTCGATGGTGTGGCGGTAGACCAAAGGCCCCTCCGGGGTTCATCGGCCAGTGGCCGACATCAGCGCGATCCCAAACTATACCCAGATCAAGACACTGAAATATCTTACCTTTCTTTTGACTAAGGACGAAGGGGCCGGGCCACGGCGTTAAGACGGCGTCCATCTTCATTCTGCATAGTTTTGCATCAATTTTATACGACCGCGCTCTCCGGCCACTGCCGGCCATTGGGGCCTCTGAAAAGCATGACAACCGACCGTTCTGGGAATGCCACGGGGGTGGCAGGCCGTTTCACGCTTGCGATCAAGCTCTACGCGATCTTCGCGCTGTTCGCGCTGCTCACGGCGGCGATCGCGATGCTGTCCGACTACAACAGCCGCCGCAGCGCCGAGTTGACGAGCGCGATCGAGACGGCGAACGCCGCAGCACTCAATGTCGAGCGGGTCAACTCGCTGGTCTACGCGGTCGTGATGGAATCGCGCGGCGTCTACATGTCGACCGAACCGGCCGTCGTGAAGAAATACGGCGAAGGCCTGCTCAAGTTCAACGCCCAGATCCTCGATGTCGTGAAGCGCTGGGAGACCATCGTCAAAGCCGACGATGCCGAGCAGTTTGCCACGTTCAAGAGGCGCATCGAGCAGTTCGTCGAGTTCCGCAAGGAGCTGGTGCGCCGCGGCGTCGAGATCAATGCGGCCGCGGGCCGCGAATGGGGCGACAACGACGCCAATCGCGCCGTGCGCTCGGCGCTGAACAAGGATCTCGAGGCGCTGTCCAAGGTCTATGCCGAGCGCGCCAGGCAGATCGCGCACGAGACCGAGACCAATCGCACCCTCTCCTTCGTGCTGACCTGCCTCGGCGGCGTGGCGCTGGCCCTCGTCGTGATCGGCATCGTCATCATCGCCCGCTCGATAGCCCGTCCCCTCTCCGCCATCACCGCGACCATCGAGCAGGTCGCGGACGGCGCCGAGAATGTCGTGGTGCCGCACTCTGACCGCGCCGACGAGATCGGCGCGCTGGCACGCGCCATCCAGATCTTCCAGGACGCGATGGGCCGCAACCGCAATCTCGCCTCGCAGGTCTCGCAGGACTCCGCCGCGCGCGAGCAGCGCGCCCGCCACATCGAGCAATCCGTCGAGGCGTTTGGCGAGGCGATCGGCGCGATCATGCGCGGCCTCAGCGACAACGCCTCCGTCATGCGCGAGACGGCACAGACCATCACCCGCGTCACGGCGGATGCCAGCAGCCGCGCCGGCACCGCGGCGAACGCCACCGAGCAGGCCTCGCACAACGTCACGGCGGTGGCAGGCGCAGCCGAGGAGCTGTCCGCGTCGGTGGTGGAGATCGGCCGCCAGGTCCGGCAGTCCGCAGGCGCGGTCGAGCAGACCGGTCAGCGCACCGAGAAGTCGATCTCCGAGATCGAAAGCCTCGCGGCCGCCACCCAGCGCATCGACGGCGTGCTCAACCTGATCCAGGCGATCGCCGAGCAGACCAATCTGCTCGCGCTCAACGCCACCATCGAAGCCGCGCGCGCCGGTGACGCCGGCCGCGGCTTTGCCGTCGTCGCGCACGAAGTGAAGGCGCTGGCGGGTCAGACCGCCAAGGCGACCGCCGAGATCGGCGAGAACGTCTCGATGATCCAGGCGTCCACCCGCAACGCGGTCGATGCCGTGCGCGAGATCGGCGGCGCCGTGCGCGAGATCAGCGACGTCACCTCGGCAATCGCCGGCGCCATCGGCCAGCAGGACACCGCCACGCGCGAGATCTCGTCCAACGCCCAATCGGCCGCGCAGGGCAACGAGACCCTGGTCGCCAACATCACCTCGCTGCGCGACGCCATCGGCGAGACCGACACGGCGGCAGCCTCCGTGCTGACGGCGGCGAGCAGCCTCACGGAGACGGCGGACACGCTGTCGCGGGAGGTGGAGACGTTTTTCCAGAACCTGCGATCGGGCTCCGCGGACAGCCGCGTCGCCAAGGCGGGGTAAGAGCGCGCACACCCGCGGCGGGCTCACGCTCTCACAAAAAACGCGAAAACAACCCCATGCACAGTAGCCGGGGATAACGATATCAATGGCTTGACCGCCCCACTCGACGCCTTGCGGATTTTACGAATCCTATTTGACTCGTCGGGCAAAACACCGGCATGATGTCATCATCGCGATGGCACGCCAGTCCCCGCTCCGGCATTGGCAGCCTGCCATCGAACGCAGGGATCAGCGTTCTGAATTCGATTGATCGACGAATATTCGAACGCGGCCGACATCCTCGACTTCACGATAGCGGCTTAACTCCATCCGGAGCTCGGGATCCGAATTGGCCCAGGCCAGCCAATCGAACGGGAACGAGCTCAGCAGAGAGGTATCAACGAGAATGACGTTGGGGCGCCCGTTTCGCACGTCCGCCAGCAATTGCTGCCGCTCGAACTCGATGATGCTGTCCAATCTTGCTCGCTCACCTTCGCTTGGTTGCGAGCTGTTCTCGCGCAGCATCGCGCCGGCGGCCAGCAGCTGCGCACAAGAGCTGCCCACCCAAACTCCGTCGATCTGGCGGACGAGCGGATGCCCGAGGCCGATGTGATCGGTAATCGTCAGCAGCCGCGGGTGCTTCACATATGCCTGGACGCGCGCCTGCAGCGGCGGAAATCCCGGGGCTGGTGATGACAAATAGAGCCCGATGGCGACGACGGTCGCAAGGCCGCCGATCACAACAGGCGCCCGCAACGTCTTGGTGCCAACCTGCAGCAACGGTGCGGTAATCGCAAACAGACAGAGCGCGAAGGCCGTGTATGGCCATCCCTTGCCTTGAAGCAGGAAACTCGCGGCGCCGCCGACCGATGCGGCAAGCCAAGGGATTGCGGCGCTCCCCATCTTGAGGTTTTGAGGACCGCTCAGACGCAAGAACCCAAGAGAAGCGCCGATCACGGCGATCGGAATAGGAAGCAGGGCACTTAGCTCCCGTCTGATCGGCAAATAGGCTTCGGCGACCATCGGGGCATAGGTGGAGAGATAAGCGGGGAAGACGGCAACAACCACCGCCCCGTAGCTGATTACGACAATCGCGGCCGTCCATGCTTCAGGGGTGAACAAGGGCCTGAAGGACCGCTGGCGGAGGGCGCTCAGAATGATCGGGAGGCCGGCCACCAGGGCAAAGAACGGCTTGATGCTCATGGCCAGCCCCGCCCCTACGCCAGCGAGGATCGCGACCCGTCCGGGATCGAGCCCGCGCCAGCGCAGCGCGGTGATGGCGACAAAAGGGGTCAGCGCGATGACAGCGATGTGTTCACGCTGTCCGAAGATGGTGCCCGGAAGAATTGCGAGCAGAAACGCAAACGACCAGGTTGAAAGACTCCTCTCCCGAGCGCCCAGCTTCGCGGCCGCAGCCGCGCGATCGATCACAAAAAGCGCGCCTGATATCTCGGCGATCACCAGGACGATCACGATGAACTCGGGTGCAATGCCGGTCATTCGCCCGAGCATCGCCGCCGGCATGTACATGTAGACCGACAGAGGCGGATTGGACTCGAAGAGGTCGACCCCAAACTTTCGGCCGTCCAGGATTTTTTCGTTGACGGTCAGAAGCCAGCCCACATCCGCGTTGAGAACGACAGGTATTTGGACGAGCAGGGCCGTCAGCAGGATCGCGATCACGACAAACTGCCGCTGATGCGTGCCGAAGTCGGTTCCTAGCAGGGCCAGGGCGCTCTCCCTGGAAGGAGGCGATCTATTCTCTTTCACCCGCGTGAACCTGCCATGGCGTGATGGGCCATTCTCAACCGGCAGTCGTTACTATTGTGCTACGAGAAGTCGCAGCTGAGCGGCGCTACCCGCCCCGCCGGCAATCGAGTGCTCCGCACTGGCAATTGCTACCGAAGTCGCTACGCGTCGTGCTGAAGGACGCCGAGCATCGCCCCATGATCGAGGAACGCTTCGCCGGCGCAGCTCGTCGATGATATTGAGTACCTCGATCCCCAAACCGCGCTGGGCAAGATCGACGAACCGATTCGGCTGCTGATCGGAAGTCCTATGCCATCAACAGCGCAGATCGAATGAAACGAACTGGCGTTCCGAATTGGATTGAGCAACCAAAATTTGAACGCGGCCGCCGGGAGTCCTCAACTTCACGATAATGACTCAATTCCACCCAGAGTTCGGGGTCCGAATTGGTGTCCCAAGCCAACCCATCGAAACGGGCCGCACTCAGCAGATAGGCATCCACGAGAATCACATCGGGGCGCCCTCTCGCAGGTCCGCCAACAGCAGCCGCTGCTCGAAATGTGCGATGTCATCGAGTTTCGTTCGCTCGTCTCGAGTCAGCTGCGAGCTATTCTGGCGCAGCATTGCGCCAGCCGCCAAAGGATGCGCGGCGCAAGAACTGCTCATCCAGCTTCCGCCGATTTGTGGGTAGAGCGGACATCAACCAACCGAAAACCACCGTCGAAAATGATACGTAGCCGAAGTCTCATTGCACTCTCAAAATCGGCGCGTTTAGGGGATCTGGCGGCATCAGAGTCTTTTGTTGCTTCTGCCGATCGCTCGTAAGATATTTTCCAACACGGCGCACCGCGTATGTCGCCGCCACGGCTATGATCAATCCGGCGGCAACATCAGCAAAGAAATGGCCACCACCAATTGGAGTCGCTGCGACCATAACGGCATTCCACAAGAGACCAACGGCCCTCAGCCAACGAAACGGCCAAAAGACCCAAGCGTAAAGTGCCGCGGAAATGGCATGGAAGCTCGGAAACGTCAGAATAGGCCCCAGGAGATAGGCGTTGAGCAGTCTGGTAGTGCCGTCGCGCACGAGTGGAAGCTCTTTCAGAGTCCCGTAGTAGACAACTGGTTCGACATTGGGATGGTCGCTCGGCACGAGTCCAAGAGCGTGATAGACACCAGTCGCCGGCACAAGCGTAGAGATGATGGTGGTCACGATCAGCGCTATGGCGAAGGCAAGCGCGAACTCCGCCGCGCGCCGATGGTGGCCGAACAACGGCAGGATTAGAATCAGGATGACGAGCTGCCATTGAATGGAATTATAGGTTTGCTCAAACGCCCAGCGTAACTGAAGCTGGTCGTTTACGACACCGAGATAGGCCCGGAAATCCAATCCCAGCCTGCGGTCAAGCGTGAGCAGATTTTCTTCCTGCATTGGCAGGTTCGCAGAAGCTGCGACGTAACCGAGCGAAGTGATCAGCACGATCATCGAAATGAATTGGGCCTGCATCAGGAGCGTGGCGTAGATCCTGGGGTCTCCGGCCGCGGATCTCGCATTGAGATGGCCGACGGTACCATACAGCGCGGCGATTCCGAGCATAGTGAGGTAGCTGCACCACTCAATGCGGAATTCGGTGAGCAAAAGGCCGAGACAAAAGCTCCCCAAGACCATGGTGATGAGAGCCCAATTCAGCTGGAACAGCCGCAGAGAAACGATTTCGTCTTGCGTCGTGCTTCTCTACTTTGAATGTGACGACTTCCCACAAGAATCCTGCGCCATTTGCGGCCACTCCCTGCATTACGAGAGTGCAAATGAATACACAACCATTAATAGAATCACAACAAACGCGTGTTTATCAAGTTGGATACACTCTAACTGACTCCTTTAGGTTGTGGAGTCTTGATAGAATCATAATGGCGCCAAATCTCTGCGCAGGCCATTGCTACCGAAGCCGCTATGCCGAGGAGGTTTTCCACCACCGAGCCAAGCTCGAAGGTCTGGATTGGCTCTCCTTCTCGCGAGCCGCGGCCGAGAAACTTTCGCCTGAAGACGTCGGTCCCATCTCGCCATTTGCGTTAGAGGCCCTGCAAGCAAAAGGTATTGCGGCGGGAGGAACTGCGCGGAATCCGTTGCTCTGTACTGTCGCTGATTTTCCGGACGCGGAACTAGTGGTCGCGCTAAAGGACGGCGGAGATCGCTGTGCCGTGTAGCTCATTGTGTCGAATACTGGGACGTGGATGATATCGAGTACCTCGCTCCCAAACCGCGCTGGGCAAGATCGACGACTGGGCTGCTGATCAGAAGCCTGCAGATTCACACCCGAGAGGCCGAGAGCAGCGCCCCTACCCCATCACGCCGCCGCGCTTGATCAACTCCTTGCCGACGGCAGCGAGATGCACCTGGTCGGGGCCGTCGCCGATGCGGATGAAGCGGGCATAGACATAGGCGCGGGCGAGGAAGGTGTCCTGCGAGACGCCGGCGGCGCCGTGGATCTGGATGGCGCGGTCGATGACGCGGGCGGCCATGCTGGGCACCACGATCTTGGCGGCGGCGATCAGGTCGCGCGCTGACTTGTTGCCTTCGCGGTCCATCTTGTCGGTAGCTTGCAAGGTGAGGAGCCGCGCCTGCGCGATCTCGCAGAAGGAGTTGGCGATGTCCTCGCGCACCGAGCCCTGGTCTGCGAGCGGCTTGCCGAAGGCTGTGCGCGACACGGATCGCCGGCACATCAATTCGAGCGCGCGCTGGGCGCAGCCGATCAGGCGCATGCAGTGGTGGATGCGGCCGGGGCCGAGCCGGCCTTGCGCGATCTCGAAGCCGCGGCCCTCGCCGAGCAGGATGTTCTCGGCCGGCACACGGACATTCTCGTAGACGATTTCGGGATGGCCGACCGGCGCGTCATCGTAGCCGTAGGTCAGCATGTCGCGGACGATGCGCACGCCGGGCGTCGCCTTCGGCATCAGGATCATGGATTGCTGGCGATGGCGATCGGGATCATCGGGCGCGGTCTTGCCCATCACGATCAGGATCTCGCAATCCTCATTCATCGCGCCTGACGTGAACCATTTGCGGCCGTTGACGACGTAGTCGCCGCCGTCGCGCTTGATCTCGCACTGGATGTTGGTGGCATCGCTGGAGGCGACCTGCGGCTCCGTCATCGAGAAGCCGGAGCGGATGCGCCCCTCCAGCAGCGGCTTCAGCCAGCGCTCCTGCTGCGCCGGCGTGCCGTAATTGGCCAGCACCTCCATGTTGCCGACATCGGGCGCGGAGCAGTTGAAGACCTCCGGCGCCCAGAGGATGCGGCCCATGATCTCTTTCACGGGGGCGTATTCGAGATTGGTCAGGCCTGGACCGTGCTCGCCGGAGAGGAACAGGTTCCAAAGCCCCTGCTCGCGCGCCAACCGCTTCAAGTCCTGCAGCACCTGCGGCGTCTTGTAACGCGCGGCTTCCGGCTTCACCTGCTCGTAATAGAGCTCCTCGACCGGCTCGACATGCGTCCGCATGAACTGGCGGACACGCTCCTGGAGTTCCAGCGAACGGGCGGAGTGTTGAAAGTCCATGGGGTTCTCTCCACAAGCAGAAAGTATTGTAGGGTGGGCAAAGCGAAGCGTGCCCACCGCTTCTGTTGCACCCGGCTCGCCGCTTCGCGGCGATCCACCCTCTCCCACAAGGGGAGAGGGTGCACTGTCTCTGCGGCCGCTCGCGCAGTCCCCTCACGTCCCGCGCAGCAGCTCGCTCGCCACGATCCAGTCGTTGCCGTCGAACTGGAGCATGTAGCCGTCCTTGATGGGGCGGAAATCCTGCGGTGTGGTGTTGAGCGTGATGCCGGGCAACAGAAGCGACAGCGGCACGTTCTTGAGGTTCGCCGCCTGCGCCATGATGTTCTCGCGCGTCAGATTGTCCTTGCACTGCTTGAGCAGGACGACCAGCGCCTCGGCGACGGTGTAGCCGTAGAGGCCGGCGACGTTGTTGATGTCGGCATTGGGCAGGCGCTTCTTCATGAAGTCGATATAGGCCGTCATCGACGGGTCGTCCTTCGGCTGCTCGACAAACGGCTTGAGCGAGCCGAGCGACAGCACGCCCTTGCCGGCATCGAGGCCCGCAGGGACCATGACGGTCGCCTTGTTGGCGCAGCCGGAGGCGAGGAAGCGCGTCGGTTGCCAGCCGACCTCGTGCGCCTTGCGGATCGCCTGCGCGCAGGCGCGCGGCGTCACCGAATAGATCATGAAGACATCGGCCTTGGTGTTGGCCAGCGTCAACACCTGGGAATCGACGGTGGGATCGGTGACCTCGAAGCTCGAGGCCATCGCGAGTGCCTTGTCGGCGTCGGCACCAAGCGCTTCCTTGACACCGCGAAAATATTCCTTGCCGGCGTCGTCGTTCTGATAGAGCACCGCAAAGCGCGCGTTCGGGTTCTTGGCGCGGGCGTAAGCGACGTCGATCGCGGCCTCGCTGGTGTAGTTCGGCGCCCAGGGCAGCGCCATCGACCACGGCATGTTGGCGGGATCGTTCCACTTCGAGGCCGAGCTGATCAGGAACAGCTGCGGCACCTTGTTGCTGTTGAGGTATTTTGCGATCGCCGAGTTCGGCGCCGTGCCCATGGTCGCGAAGATGAAGGCGACGCCGTCGCCCTCGACCAAGCGTCGCGCGGCTTCCATGGTCTTCGGCGGCGAGAAGGCGTCGTCGAGCGACAACAGATTGAGCTTGCGGCCGTTGACGCCGCCCTTCTCGTTGACCTCATCGAAATAGGCGGAGATCACCCTGCCGGTGATGCCCAGCGGCGATGCGGGGCCGCTATAGGGCATGGTGTTGCCGATCTTGATCTCGGTGTCACTGACGCCGGGACCGTAGGACTTTTGCGCGGAGACGGGCGTGGACAGGCAGGCGGCAGCCAGCGCTGCGGCCAGGACCAAAGCGGCTCTCATGGTTTCTCCCCGGTGATGATCGTCCACGCGAGGCGACCGCGCGGCGTGCTGCTTTTTGCCAGCACGTCAGATCAGCGGAGTTCCGCAACACGGTCTTGCGTCGAGTTGCTGGTTCATTCGACGTCTCGTTTCGAACCTGCGTATGAACGCCGCAGCAGGGCGAACAGGCTGCCGCCGGTCGCGGCTCCAACGAGATAGACAACGAGGGTTTGGAGCGCGAGCGGCAGACTGAGATTCATCTTGAAGAAGGAGATCGTGACCGTGTCGAGATTCTGCACGGCGAAGACGATGGTCGCTGCGGCGAAAAACACGATCACGGCGAGATGAAACCAGCGCATGACAATCCCTCAGCGTCGCCCGACGCGCGATGAAATCTGGATGAACCGTCATCGCGCTCTTGGACGACCACGGTCCTTCTCCGGATCAAGCCTTAATGGCGCCGCCGCAGGCTAAAGCCCAGACTGACCCAGCCGGCGCCGGCCATGATCAGGTCGATGCCGAGGAACAGGCCGAGGATATAGACGCTGTTGACCGGCCAGCGCGCCAGGATCAAGAGCCCGAGCAGCAGGGTGATGACCGCAGACAGCGCTACCCACACCCACGGGCTTTCCCTTTTCATGCTGAAGGCGAGAAACAGCCTGACGGCGCCCGAGGCCAGCAGCGACGCGCCGAGGAACAAGGTGAGCAGCACCGCGGCGAACAACGGGTTCTCGAAGGTCAGGAAGCCCGCGACGATATAGAGCACGCCGAGCAAGGCCCAGATCAGGAACTTGCCCCAGCTCTTCATCTGGAACGCGCCGATCACCTCGGTGACCCCGGCGATGATCATCATCACACCAACCACGAGCACGCTCGCCACCGTCGCCATCATCATGCTGCCGAGCGCGATGAAGCCGGTGATGAGATAGACGACGCCGAGGGCGACGATCCAGCCCCACTTGGCGTGCAGCGCAGCAATGCCGGACCCAAGACCCAAGTTTGGAGACGTATCCGAAGCACTTGTCATGACGGCTACTCCTGCATGCGAAGTCCCAAGGCACATCTCAGGATAGCACGAGCCGCGCCGGGACAACAGCCAGTAGAGCAGCCCCCCGGGAGCCCCCATTGACTTAAGTCAAGAGCGGACGGGGCCGCCTCACGCGCGCGAGCGCTCCATGTCGAGCTCGGCCTTGAGACTATCGAGATCGCGATAGATCGAAGCAACCGCGAGCACGCGGCCGTCCTTGCTGTACTTCAGCAGGCAATCCCTGCCGTCGATGCTGCCGTCGATGGCGATGTCGTCGAAGCTCTCGGCATGGCCGACATAGTTGATCGGAACGTCGTAGTGCTGCGACCAGAAGAACGGCACGGCGTCGAAACGTTCGCGCCTGCCGAGCATGTTGCGCGCCGCGGCCTGGCCCTGCCGCTCCGCCACCACCCAGTGCTCGACGCGGATGTTCTGGCCCGAATGCGGATCGGGCCAGCGCGCGATATCGCCGGCCGCGAAGATACCTGATGCGCTGGTCTCGAGATACTCGTTCACGCTGACGCCGCGATCGATGGCGAGCCCCGCCTGCTCCGCGAGCACAAGGCGCGGCCTGACGCCGATCCCGACCACGACCAGATCGGCCTCGATCACGCTGCCGCTCTTCAGTGTGGCGCGTTTGCCGTCGAGCTTTTCCACGGTGTCCTCGAGGTGAAAGTGGACGCCGCTCTCTTCATGCAGCGCGCGGACGAAATCGCCCATCTCGGGGCCGAGAACACGCTGCATCGGCCGCTCCTCGGGCGCAACCACATGCACCTCCAGCTTGCGCGCCCGCAAGGAGGCCGCGACTTCGAGGCCAATGAAGCTGGCGCCGATCACCAGCGCGCGCTTCGCGCTGCCCGCCGCCTTGATGATGGCACGGCTGTCGGCAACGGTCCGCAAGGTGTGCACGTGTGGCTGGTCCGCGCCCGGAATCTGCAATTTGACCGGCTCGGCGCCGGTCGCGAGCAGCAGCCGGTCGAACGGCAGCTTGTCGCCATTGCCGAGCGTGATGGTGCGCGCCTTCGGATCGATCGCTGCAACATTGGTGTTGAGCCTGAGATCGATGCCCGCGTCCTGATAATAGTCCTCGCCCCGCAGCGGCAGCCAATCCTCGGGTGCACTGCCGGCGAGGTAATCCTTGGAGAGGTTCGGCCGGTCGACCGGCATCGCGCCGTCATCGCTCAGCATGGTGATGGCGCCGGCAAAGCCCTCGCGCCGAAGCGTCTCGGCGGCCGCAAAGCCGGCCGCACCGCCGCCGACGATGACGAATTTTTCCGCCGTCGGCGCGCTGCGATGTGACGCTGCAGGCTGCGGCATCTCGCGCTTGCGCTGAACCGAGATCCCGTCCTGGTCGCGCGTGACCTCCCAGACCGCCAGCGCGTTCAGCGCGGGCGGGCGGGTGGCCTCGCCGGTGCGCAAGGAGAAGCAGGCGTGATGCCAGGGGCAGCGGATCGTGTCGCCGACGACCAGCCCTTCGGCGAGCGGGCCGTGGTAGTGGCTGCAGGACGGCTCGATCGCGAAGACCTCGCTGCCGGCTTGCACCAGCAAGACGTCTTCCTCGCCGACATGGCCGAGCAGCTTGCCGTCCTCGAACGCGGTCAGCAACACGCCCTTGGTGAGGTCCGGCCCGCTCGGCGTCTTGTGCTCGGTCATGGTGTCGTCTCCTTCAGCTCGGCCCGCGCGGATCACGCGTCCGAATTGGCCAGCCCCAACAGCTCCTGACGCGTCAGCGCGTTGTCACGGAACACACCCAGCATGCGGCTGGTAACGAGATCGGTTCCAAGTTTGTGCGCGCCACGCGTGGTCATGCAATGATGCGTCGCCTTGATGATGACGCCGACGCCTTCCGGCTTCAACACATCGTTGATCGTATTGGCGATCTGCGCGGTCATCTTCTCCTGGATCTGGAGGCGTTTTGCGTAGATGTCCACCACACGCGCGAGCTTGCTGATGCCGACGACGCGGCCCTGCGGGATATAGGCGACCCAGGCGCGGCCGACGATCGGCGCCATGTGGTGCTCGCAATGGCTTTCGAAGCGAACGCCGCGCAGGACGATCATCTCGTCATAGCCTTCGATCTCCTCAAAGGTCTTTTGCAGGATTTCGGTCGGATCCTGCGCATAGCCGGAAAAATACTCTGCGAAGGCGCGCGCAACCCGGTCCGGCGTGTCGTGCAGACCGTCGCGCGCGGGATCGTCGCCCGCCCAGCGGATCATGGTCCGGACCGCCTGCTCGACCTCGGCCCTGCCAGGCCGTTCGCCCGGCAGCTGCGCCACCGCGACGGCTTGCAACCTGCGCGCATGTGAATTCATCAATAGCCTCCCTGCAATGAGCCGCGCACATCTGGCGGCCCCTCAGCTTGGACGGCTGCAATCGGAAAAGGTTCCCGAAGTCGCGAAAAATCGGGCGACCGGGCGGCAGGGCGGGAAAGCCGGGCTTTACGAGGCTGCTTTCCGCACGTCGAGCACGGCGCGCGCCCATTCCGCAGGCCGCTCCTGCGGCAGGTTGTGGCCGGCTCCAGCGAAGACACGCCGTTCGAACACGCCTTCGAATTTGGGCGCATGATGGGCGGTGCCGGGATTGACGCCATCGCTGTCGCCGTCGACCGCGATCGTCGGGACACGGATCGGCGGCTGCGCGGCGAGCTTCGCCTCGATCGCGGCATAGGCGGGATCGCCTTCGACCAGCCCATAGCGATGACGGTAGGAGTGGATCACGACATCGACGAAATCAGGATTGTCGAACGCCATCGCACTCGTTTCGAACGTCGCGTCGTCGAAGCTCCATTTCGGCGACCACATCGCCCAGAGCTGGCGCGCAAAACCGCGCCGGTTGCGCTCCAGCGCACGCCGGCCGCGCTCGTTGTGGAAGAGATATTGATACCAGAGCGCCGCTTCCTCCGGTGGCGAAGCCGGCTCCATCGAACGCGCGATGTTCTGGATGTTGTAGGAATTGCCGGAGACCAGGGCGATCACGCGCTCGGGATGCAGCACCGAGACCACGCAGGCCGCGCGCCCGCCCCAATCGTAACCGCCGAGGACCGCGCGTTCGATGCGAAGCGCATCCATGAAGGCCAGCAGATCGGCGCCGAGCGCCGCCTGCTCGCCGGAGCGCAGCGTCGCGGCGGACCGGAACCGCGTCGGCCCGTAGCCGCGCAGCCACGGCACAAGCACCCGCGCGCCGGCTTCCGCGATCAGCGGCGCGGTCTCGGCATAGGCGTTCACATCATAGGGAAAGCCGTGACCCATGATGCAGGGCCAGCCATCCGGTGCGCCGTATTCGAGATAGGCGATGTCGAGGATATCCGTGGCGATGGTTTTTTGTTGCATGATTTGCTCACGGAGTTGAGAGGCCGTAGCCTGGATGGAGCGCAGCGCAATCCAGGATTCGCGGATGCAGGCGTCCCCGCATTCCGCTTCGCTCCATGCGGGCTACGGGGGCTATTTCTGCGGGCCTGACAGCGAGATCTCGCGTTCGGCGCGGAACACATTGCTGTAGAGATTGGCGATCCACTGCCGGCCGATCTCGGTCTTGTTGAGGTAGCTGATCTCGGTCTGGATGTGCGGTGCGACGCTGTTCCAGTAGAATTGTGGATAGCGGTTCACGATGTCGGCGGGCGAGTCGTAGCCGAGCTGGCGATTGATGCCGACCTCTTCGAATTCGTAGTAGAGCGCGTTGGCCTTGCGCAGATAGTTGGGATCGCCGAGCTGACCGATGAAGTCCGCGGCGCGCAGGATCGAGGCCTCGTCGTCGTACTCCTGGCCTTCACGGGCCGGGAAGCGGGTGCCCTCGATGGCGCGGGCGACGCGCTCACTGTCGATACCGCGGATCGGTGGCAGCCGCCGCCGCACGAAAAGCATCGAACGATCAACGTGATACATCATCAGACTGGCATCCGACGCGCCGCGCGGCAGCGACACCTTGGTGCCGGCCTCGTCGACCACGAAACCGTCTTCGTCGTCCTCCGGAAACAGCCCGCGAACATAGCCGATGTCGTGCGCAAGGCAGGCGATCAGGATATGGATGTAGTCCTCGGCATCGAGGTGCGTGTGCAGATTGCGGCCAAGCATGATCGCCTGGGCCGCCAGCGTCACCAGCATCGTATGCTCGATATTGTGATAGAGCGCATCGCTGTTGCCGATGCATTCCATCGCAGTGCGCGTCGAGGCCTCCACCACCCTGGCATAGGAATCGTCGTACCTGCGACGCATGAACGAGCCCAGCAACTTCTCCAGGGATTCAGCCGCCAGTCTCGGTAACGTCATCATGGATGCAGCCCCGCTTGTCGGTGGTGTCCCACGCCAGCTCCCGACGTCTCATTCGTGTCCTCAACGCAACGGCCAGCATAGCCCATCTTGGGCCAAGTGACCAAACGCCGGGACGAATTTACGGAAATATGTTGCTGTTGTGCCCTGCGACATCACGGTTGCGGTCGGGCCGCGACACAGCCTGGCCGAGCCGGCGAGACCGCTTTTATTCCACCAGCAGCACGTCCACGGCGACGCCGAGCTTCTGCTTCGGCGAGCCGACAATGATGCCGTCGACCGGCGAGACGTCGGAAAAGTCGCGCCCGACCGCGAGCACGATGTGATCGTTGGCGACCAGCAAATCATTGGTCGGATCGAAATCGACCCAGCCAAGCTCCGCGCCGCACCACAGCGACACCCAGGCATGGGTGGCATCGGCGCCCTGCAAGCGCGGCTGGCCCGGCGGCGGAATGGTACGGAGATAGCCGCTGACATAGGCTGCCGGAAGGCCGAGCCCGCGCAGCCCTGCGATCATCACATGGGCAAAGTCCTGACAAACGCCGTGGCGCTTGTCGAAGACCTCGCCAAGCGGCGTCGAGATCACCGTGGCCTTCGGATCGTAGCGGAATTCGGTGCGGATGCGATGCATGAGATCGGTCGCACCGGCGAGGATCCCTGCGCCGGGCGCAAAGCTCGTGGCCGCATAGGCGCTGACGGGGTGCAGCACCGGCACCAGCGGGCTCGCAAAGACATAGCCGACCGGCGAGGACGGCCCGAGGCTCGTTGCTTCAAACGCGATGTCGCGGATGCTCTCCCAAGGCGGGCTGACGGCATCGCGCGCCGGCGATTTGCGCGAGACGGACACGCGCGAGCGCGAGTCGATGCGCAAGTTTCGGTGCGCGGTTTCGATCACGACGCTCTCGGTGAGCGTGCCGAAGAAGTCGCGGCGGACGTGGCGCTCGGACGGGCGCGGCCGGATCTCGACCCTGTGCGAGATCAGCTCCTGACCGTCGCCGCTCTTCGGCTCCAGCCGCAGCGTGCAGCGAGCGAAGCTGACCGCACTCTCGTATTCGTAAGTCGTGACGTGACGGATGTCGTAGATCACGCCAGCCCCGTCAGCTTTTCCGGCCGGCTGGCATTGGGGCCGTGCGGGAAGTAGTGCAGCCCGATCGCCTCGGCGAGGCTGAGCAGGTCCTGTTCCAGCGAGAACAGGGTCTTGACCTCGAGCTTCTCGGCTTCCGCGGTGGCCAGCATCGCCTGCGCCGCCACCGCGAGCCGCTGCGGCTGCTCGATCAGGCCGTGCTCCTTCAGGCTCGGGAGCGAAGCGATGTGCTCGTTCAGCGTCGTCACCTGGAACGCGACCGAACGCGGATTGTAGCTGTCGAGCACCGCGAGATCGCGCACCGGCGCCAGGATCGGCGCCAGCAGATAGCGCGAGCGGTAGGTGATCTGGGAATCCACCAGCGTCAGCAGGATATCGAGATCCTCGTCGCAGGCCTCGTCATAGGCGAACTGGCGCGCGAAGCGCGTGGTGTTGATGGCGCGCTCGGTGCGGCGGCCGATATCGAGGAAGCGCCAGCCGGCGGCGCGGTTCATGTTCTCCTGCGCCAGTCCCGCAAGGCTCGCAAGCTCCTGCAAGGTCAGCTCGGCCGCGCTCAGCACATCGTCGTCGTCCTCGACCTCGTAGGCCAGCCGATCGGCCATCTCGGTGATGACCTGCCAGGCGTCGGGCGACAGCCGCTCGCGCAGGGATGTCGCCGTGCGCTGCGCCGCGCGCACCAGCGACAGCGCCGAGCCGAACCGCTCCGGGCTCTGCAGCGCTTCGGCGACGATGCGCCCCGGCGCAGTGCGCGAGGCCTGCGAGATCGCGCCCCACGCCACCAGCAGGCGCTGGATGCGGTCGGCCGATTGCAGCGAGGCCGCGGTGCCCTTGTTGGGCCCGCTCGGCGAGCCCAGCGCGCGCACCAGCCGCAGCGTTGCCTCGGCGCGTTCGAGATAGCGGCCGAGCCAGAACAGATTGTCCGCGGCGCGGCTCGGCAGCACACCGGCGATGCGGCGGATCCGCACCTTGTCGGTCGCGGGCAGCAGCGTCGCGATCGAGACCTTCTTGTCCGAGACCACCCAGACGTCGGCGGCGCGCGCGCCGTCGCCCATCGACACCGCGCGCGCGTCCGCCTGCTCGGCGATCCGGCAGAAGCCGCCGGGCATGATGGCCCAGCCGTCGGCCGTCGCGGCCGCGAACACGCGCAGCACGAAGGGACGCGGCGTGAGCTGGCCCTGCTCCCACACCGGCATGGTCGAAAGCCGCACCATCTCCTGGCCGACATAGTCCATGCCGCGCGCGCTGATGGCGTCGACGAGACGCTGGCGCCCGGCGGCGTCGAGCTCGCTCGCGAGCACCGGGCCATTGCTGTCGAAGCCGGGAACGCCGCGGCGATAGGCGCCCTCGATCGCGACCTCGTCGAGCCGTGACAACACCTCGTCGCGCGCGTTGCGCTGGCCGCACCACCAGGTCGCGATATGCGGCATCTTGAGCTCTTGCCCGAGCAGGCGGCGGCTCAGGGCCGGCAGGAAGCCGAGCAGCGCGCGCGCCTCCAGCACGCCCGAGCCCGGCATGTTGGCGACGACGACGCCGTCCTTGCGCAGCACGTCGATCAGGCCGGCCACGCCGAGATGCGAGGACGCATCGAGCTCGAGCGGATCGAGCGAGTTGGAATCGACCCGGCGCAGCAGCACGTCGAGCCGCTTCAGGCCGGCGACGGTGCGGATGTGGATACGGTTGTCGCTGACGGCGAGATCGTCGCCCTCGACCAGCAGGAAGCCGAGATAGCGCGCCAGGGTTGCGTGCTCGAAATAGGTCTCGCTGAAGCTGCCCGGCGTGAGCACGCCGATGCGCGGCTCGTCGCGATCGGCGCGCGCGCGCAGGCTGTCGCGAAACGCCTCGAAGAACGGCGCGACGCGCGGCACGTTCATCGACTTGTAGAGGTCGGAGAAGGCACGCGAGAGCACCAGGCGGTTCTCCAGCGCATAGCCCGCGCCTGAGGGCGCCTGCGTGCGGTCGCCGAGCACCCACCAGCGCCCGTCGGGCCCGCGGCCGACATCGGCGGCATAGAGCGAGAGATAGCGCCCACCCGGCGGTGGCACGCCGCAGACGGGACGGAGATATTCGGGGCTGCCGGCGATCGCGGCCGCCGGCAACGCGCCTTCCGCGACCAGCCGCCCCTCGCCATAGATGTCGCGCAGCACGAGCTCGAGCAGTTCGGCGCGCTGGGTGATGCCGGCGGACAGCTGCTTCCAGTCGGCCTCGTCGATCAGCAGCGGCAGATGGCTAATCGACCACGGCCGGTCGGCGCTGTCGCCGGGCGCACGGTAGGTGACGCCGGCCTCGCGCAAATGGCGGTCGGCCATGCCGAACCGCCGTTCGATCTCGTCCGGCGCGAGCGCGCCGAAGGCGTCGAAGAAGCGGCTCCAGACCGCGCGGGGGGCGCCGCCGGGCCCCAGGAACTCGTCGGGGATGCCGGGCAGGCGGCTATAGTCGCGGACCCATTGCGCGAGGCGGCGCTGGCCTTCGCGCTGACCTTGCGCCTTACCCGTCTTGTCGTCCTGTTCGGCTGCGCCCTCGCCCATGCGCCTCTCCCTGCCCCACCATCATTCTCATTGCAGGAGCGGGGTCCGCAAGTCGAGGGTCAGCGGAAACTCATTTGTGCGTTCCTCGGGCGGGGGCTGCATCGGACCCGGCGTATGGCCGTGGTCCTGGAAGCGCGCCAGCCGCCGCGCCTCGGCCTCGTAGGTGTTGACGGGCTTGGTGTCGTAGCTGCGGCCGCCGGGATGGGCGACGTGATAGACGCAGCCGCCCAGCGAGCGCCCGTTCCAGGTGTCGATCAGGTCGAAGGTCAGGGGCGCGTGAACGGGGATGGTCGGGTGCAGGCCGGAGGCCGGCTGCCAGGCCTTGAAGCGGACGCCGGCCACGGCTTCGCCCGAGCGACCGGTCGAGGTCATCGGCAGGCGGCGGCCGTTGCAGGTCACGATGTGGCGGCCCTCGACAAACCCCTCAGCTTTCACTTGAAGCCGTTCGACCGAACTGTCGACATAACGCACCGTGCCGCCGGCCGAGCCCTCCTCGCCGAGCACATGCCAGGGCTCCAGCGCCTGACGCAATTCCAGCGTCACGCCGCCATGATGGACGCGGCCGAAGGCGGGGAAACGGAATTCGAGCTGGGCCAGATACCATTCTGGCTCAAAGGGATAGCCGGACTGCTTCAACTCAGAAAGCACGTCAAGAAAATCCTGCCAGATGAAGTGAGGCAGCATGAAGCGATCATGCAGCGCAGTGCCCCAGCGCACGAACTTGCCTTGTTGCGGCTCGCGCCAGAATTTTGCGATCAGCGCGCGGATCAGCAACTGCTGCGCCAGCGACATGCGCGGATCGGGCGGCATTTCGAGCGCGCGGAATTCGACGAGGCCGAGCCGGCCTGTGGAGCCATCCGGCGAATAGAGCTTGTCGATGCAGATTTCGGCGCGATGGGTGTTGCCGGTGATGTCGACGAGCAGATGGCGGAACAGCCGGTCCACCAGCCACAGCGGCGTCTGGTAGCCCGGCGGCGGCACATGCGAGAGCGCGATCTCGAGCTCGTAGATGCTGTCGTGGCGCGCTTCGTCGATCCGCGGCGCCTGGCTGGTCGGGCCGATGAACAGGCCGGAGAAGAAATAGGACAGTGACGGATGCCGCTGCCAGTACAGCACGAGGCTCTTCAAGAGATCAGGCCGGCGCAGGAACGGCGAGTCCTGCGGGCTGGAGCCGCCGACCACGACGTGGTTGCCGCCACCGGTGCCAGTGTGGCGGCCGTCGACCAGGAAGCGGTTGGCGCCGAGGCGTGTCTTGCCGGCGTCCTCATAGAGCCCGACGGTGATGTCGACCGCCTCGCGCCAGCTCTTTGCCGGCTGGATGTTGACCTCGATGACACCAGGGTCGGGCGTCACCTTGATGACCTCGACGCGCGGATCGAACGGCGGCGGATAGCCCTCGACATGGACCTGGAGCTGCATCTCCTCGGCGGTGGCTTCGAGGGCCGCGACCAGTTCGAGATAATCCTCGATGCGCTCGACCGGCGGCATGAAGGCGCAGAGCACGCCGTCGCGGACTTCGACCGACATCGCGGTGCGGACGGGGACGGACGTGTTGAGATGCTCGGGCGCGATCTGCGGCGGCGATTCCGGGCGCGCGGCGAGGGTGAACACCGGCAGCTTGCCCCGCGGCTCCAACGGATCCTGCTCGACGATGTAAGGATATTGGTTGGGCGGGATGTAGCCGAGCGAGCCGATCGGCAGGCGCAAGCCCAGCGGTGAATCGCCCGGCATCAGGAACAGATGATTGCGCCGGAGTTGCCAGCGCTCGCTGCGCCAGCGCGGCGGCGCGTTCCAGCGTTGCACCGGCAGCACGAAGCCACGCGGCGTGTTGAGGCCCTCGTCGAACACGCGCGCCATCCGCGCGCGGGCTTCGGGATCGGATAATTTGGAGTCGGACGGATCGACGTTGAGGGGAAGCTCGGCTTCCTTCTGGAGCCAGTACGCGGTGTCCTCATAGGCTGGGATGATGTAGCCGGGATCAAGTCCGAGCCGCGCCGCCGCGCCCTCCACGAATTCCTGGGCGTCCTTGACCTCGGCGCGCCGCGGATTCTCGATCCTGGCGATCAGATCGGCATTCTTCCAGATCGGTACGCCGTCCTTGCGCCAGTACAGGCCAAAGGCCCAGCGCGGCAGGCTTTCACCGGGATACCATTTGCCCTCGCCGAAGTGCAGCAGGCCACCCGGCCCGAAGCGCGTGTGCAAGCGGCGGATCAGATCGTCGGCGAGCGCGCGCTTGGTCGGGCCGACGGCCTCGGTGTTCCATTCCGCCGCTTCGAGATCATCGACGGAGACGAAGGTCGGCTCGCCGCCCATGGTCAGCCGGACATCCTGCGCGGCGAGATCGCCGTCGACCTGCTCGCCGAGGTCATTGAGCCGCGTCCAGGATTCGTCGGAGAACGGCTTTGTAATGCGCGGCGCCTCGCGGATGCGCTTCACGCTCATGTCGAACTCGAACTCGACCTCGGCAAAGCCGGCGCCGCCGGAGATCGGCGCCGCCGAACGATAATGCGGCGTGGCCGCAACCGGGATGTGCCCCTCGCCCGCGAGCATACCCGAGGTCGCGTCGAAGCCGATCCAGCCCGCGCCGGGCAAATAGACTTCGGCCCAGGCATGCAGGTCGGTAAAATCGTTCTCGACCTCTGGCGGTCCCTCGATCGGATCGATGTCGGGGCGTATCTGAATGAGATAACCGGAGACGAAACGGGCCGCGAGACCGAGATGACGGAAGGTCTGGATCAGGAGCCAGGCGGAGTCGCGGCACGATCCGGCACCGGAGGAGAGCGTCTCCTCCGGAGTCTGCACGCCGGGCTCCATGCGGATGATGTAACGGACGTGCTTCTGAAGCTCGCGATTGAGATCGACCAGGAAGTTGACGGTGTTCGGGGCTTCAGGCGGGATCGCGTCGAGAAATTTTGCGAACAGGCGATCGGGCTTGATGGTCTCGAGATACGGCGCGAGCTCGGTCTTCAGATCCTTCGAATACTCGAACGGAAAGCTGTCGGCATAAGGCTCGACGAAAAAGTCGAACGGGTTGACCACGGTCATCTGCGCCGTGAAGTCGACCTCGAATTTCAGCTCGGTCGTCTTCTCCGGAAAGACGTAGCGCGCCAGCCAATTGCCTTGCGGGTCCTGCTGCCAGTTCACGAAATGATTGGCCGGAGTGACCTTGAGCGAATAGCTCAGAACCGGCGTGCGCGTATGCGGCGCCGGCCGCAGCCGGATGGTCTGCGGGCCAAGATCGATCGGGCGGTCGTATTTGTAGTGCGTGACGTGGTGTAATGCGACGTAGATCGACACGGGGTGCGGTGCTCCAGCAGCTTTTTTGAGCAGAACACCGGTTCCGGGTGGGATCAAGCACTAACAACGGGCACGGGTTGCCTACGCCGCGGGCTGAATTGCGAGTTACACTTGCCGAAGTGATCTACCTATGATCGAATGAACCATTGCCTGCACAAGCCGCGCCCGACGCGCCGCTTTGCGCATGATGGACTCTCCCGTTCGTAATGGTTGCCGCGCAACGTCTCGACGCGTGGCGCGGCCCGAAAGAGGAGATGTTTCCGATGAGCTTTCTGGTCAGATTCCCACGGGCTTCCTATCGCGCCGACGCGCTCGATGGTTTCACGGTCACTCCAGGTTTCACACCGGAAAACGCGCAAGCCATGATGTGGTTGTCGCAGCTCGCCTACGAGACCGACGACCGCGACAAGGTAGACAATATCCTGACGGCACTGGGGCTAGAGATGCGCGGCTTCGGTGCCGACACTCCCGCTACAGGTTTGGTACCGCCAAAAGCCCGCTTCATTGTCGCCGTCGGACGCGGCGCGACTTTCGTCACACTCTCCGGCACCGATCCGCTCAGTATCAAGGATTGGATCACCGACTTCACCCTCGCACCAAGTCAAAATGTTCTTCACAAAGGATTTGCCGAAGCCGTCGATGCAGTCCGATCAGACATCGAAGTCGCGATCAGGAGTGGCGGCGCCGGACAGCCGCTCTTCTTTACTGGACACAGCATGGGCGGCGCCTTGGCAAATATCTCAGCACTGCGGGCGTTGGATCATGGCCTGCGGGCAACCGCCATTTACACGTTTGGCGGGCCGCGAACCGGCGGTCAGGATTTCTTTGAAGCCTACGAGCCTCTCAGCGAAAGCACGTTCCGGCTCGTCAACGGTAACGACATCGTCCCGGCCGTTCCACCCAGCCTGCGAGGCAACTTCCGCCACGTCGGCCGAATGCTGCGTTGCGCGTCTGGCTCGACCTTCGCAGGTCAGGTGCCGGCGTCGAAAGAGGGAAACGACCCCAGCTTCAACCTAGTCGGGCTTGGTACCCTTCTTACCGGAGGCAATTTCCACCTGAAGATCCCAAGCATCGAGGAACTCCGCAACATCGACCCGCGGACGCTCGACCAATCCGACGTACTGCCCGGCTTCGTGCGCGACCATGTTCCGGCAAGCTACTTCCGGGCGTTGTCGGTCACCATTCCGTAACTGCCGCGTAGCCTCACATCGTCGCCCCGAGCACCCAGGGCGCGAATTCGGCACCGCCGAAATCGAAGCTTTCGCTCTTGGTCGGCTGTCCGGACGCCGTCTTCAGGATGAGCTCGAAGATGCGCTGGCCGCATTGCTCGACGCTCTCCTCGCCTTCGAGGATGGTGCCGCAATTGACGTCCATGTCCTCCTCCATGCGCTTGTACATGGGCGTGTTGGTGGCAAGCTTGATCGAGGGCGCCGGCTTGCAGCCGAACACGCTGCCGCGGCCGGTGGTGAAGCAGACCAGATTGGCACCGCCGGCGACCTGGCCGGTCGCCGCGACCGGATCGTAGCCGGGCGTGTCCATGAAGATGAAACCCTTCTTGGTGATGGGCTCGGCATAGCGCAGCACGTCGACGAGATTGGTGGTGCCGGCCTTGGCCATCGCGCCGAGCGATTTCTCCAAAATGGTGGTGAGGCCGCCGGCCTTGTTGCCGGGGCTCGGATTGGCGTTCATCTCGGCGCCCTCGCGCTCGGTATACGCGTCCCACCAGCGCATGAGATCGACCAGCTTCTCGCCGACCTCGCGGCTGACGGCGCGGCGCGTGAGCAGGTGCTCGGCGCCGTAGGTCTCCGGCGTCTCCGACAGGATCACGGTGCCGCCGTGACGGACGATGAGATCGCTGGCAGCCCCAAGCGCCGGATTGGCGGATACGCCGGAATAGCCGTCCGAGCCGCCGCATTGCAGGGCCACGGTGAGTTCGCTGACGGGCACGGATTCGCGCTTGACCTTGTTGGAGTCCGCGAGAGCTTCACGCACGAAGGCAATACCCGCTTCGACAGTCTTGCGGGTGCCGCCGACCTCCTGGATGTCCATCGCGCGCAGGCGGCCGGCGAGCTTCTGCTCCTCCATCAGGCCGCCGATCTGGTTCACCTCGCAGCCCAGCCCAAGCACGATGACGTGGGAGAAATTGACGTGACGCGCATAGCCGCCGAGCGTGCGGCGGAGCAGCGCCAAGGGCTCGTTCTGCGTCATGCCGCAGCCGGTCTTGTGGGTCAGCGCGACCACGCCGTCGACATTGGGGAAGTCGGCGAGCGGATTGTCGCCGGTGAACGGATTCTTCTTGAAGACGTCGGCGACGAGGCTTGCGACATGCGCGCTGCAATTCACCGAGGTGAGGATGCCGATATAGTTGCGCGTGGCGACGCGGCCATCCGGGCGGCGGATGCCCTCGAAGGTCGCCGGCAGATCGAAGTTCGGCGTCGGCTTGACGTCGGCGCAATAGGCATAGTCCTTGGAAAAATCGCCCATGCCGCAGTTCTGCGTATGCACGTGCTGGCCCGGCGCGATCGGCACCGTCGCAAAGCCGATGATCTGTCCGTAGCGCCTGACCGGCTCGCCCACTGCGATCGGCTTGATCGCGACCTTGTGGCCGGAGGGAATGCGCTCGACCGTGGTCACGCCGTCGGCAACCAATGTTCCCGGCGGCAGGCTCGCGCGCGCGATCAGCACGCCATCATCGGGATGGAGGCGAATGACGGGGCTGATGGTCATGGCAGGTCTCCTGTATCAAAACTATCGTGCCCCGGACGCAGCGCAGCGTGAAACGGTGCGCTGCTGAGCCGGGGCCCCATGTGTCGTTTCTTTCGCAAGCAACCGGGTCCCGGCTCTGCGAAGCGGCGCTAGGCGCCGCATCGCGTCCGGGACACGAGATCAGGCCTTCCCGGCCGAATCCTTGCGGGTCGCGTTGACCTGCATCTTGGCGTAGGTCGTCATCAGGCCGACTTCGTTGGACAACGTCACCAGCTTGAAGCCCATGTTGATCGCACGCGCCGCGCCTTCCGCGCCGCTGCAATGGATACCCGGGTTGAGGCCGCGCTTGGCGCATTCCTTGATGATCTTGTCGTAGATCGCGAGGATCTCGGGCTCGCTGCGGTCGAGCTTCGGCTCGAGGCCGTAGGAGAAGCCGAGGTCGGACGGGCCGATATAGACGCCGTCGATGCCCTCGACGTCGAGGATCGCTTCCATGTTCTCGACCGCGGTCCTGGTCTCCATCATCGGCAGCAGGATGGTGTCGGCATTCGCGGTCTTCTGGTAGGAGCCCGCGGTGCCGTACATGCCGGCGCGGATCGGGCCGTTGGAGCGGACGCCCTGCGGCGGATACTTGGAATACGAGACGAGGTTCTTGGCCTCCTGCGCCGTGTTCACCATCGGGCAGATCACGCCGTAGGCGCCGCCATCGAGCACCTTGCCGATGATGCCGGGCTCGTTCCAGGGCACGCGGACCATCGGGGTCACGGGATGCTTGTCCATCGCCTGGAAGCACTGCACCATCGAGAGATAGTCCTGCACGCCGTGCTGCATGTCGACGGTGACGCTGTCGAAGCCGCATTGCGCGATCATCTCGGCCGAGAAGCCGGAGGGAATCGCGAGCCACGCGTTGACCACGGCCTTGCCCGACTTCCAGATTTCCTTGACCTTGTTCGCCACGTTGCCTTCCTTCTTTTGTTGCTTGGACCGTTGTTTGGACCTTCGTCACCATGACGAGCGCCGCGACAGCACGGCTCTGCTGTTACCGCGAACCGGGGCTCCGCGCTACGCTCGCAATGACGCAAGACCTATGCGGTCGCCCGCTGGATGCTGACTTCGCTGACGCCGACCTCGCGGGCGGTGCTCACTATTGCCGCCCAGGTGTCATCCGGCAAGGGGATGCCGTTCTTGGTGCGCTCAGCCCGGGTTTTCCGCTCGGGATCGCCGGGAATCAGCACCTGATCGACCCCCGCCATCGGCTTGGTGGCACGGATGAAGTCCGTATAGCGCGATACCTCTGCGTCGAACACATGGGAGGTATCGACGACCTTCGGATCGATATAGAACGCCAGCATGCCGTTGGCAAAGCGCCGCTCGCCCGAGGTGGCTCCAGTTCCGGTCAGCGCGCCGCCGAGCAGCTCGCACATGAAGGCGAGGCCCGATCCCTTGTGGTCGCCGAAGGCGCGGATCGCGCCGGTGCCCTTGGTGTGATCGCGCGGCCCTTCCGGCGTGAAGGGCCCGTAGAGCACGGTCGGGTCCTCGCTCAGGGTCCCGTCGGCATCGACCAGTGCGCCCTTCGGCAGCTTCTTGCCGCCGCGGCTTGCGACCAGCACCTTGCCTTCGGCGACGACCGAGGTGGCGAAATCCAGCACGATCGGATCCTGGCCCTCGCGGGGGATGCCGACGCAATAAGGCGCGGTCGAGAGCCGCTTCTCGACGCCGCCGAACGGCGCCACCAGCAGCGAGCCGGCGGCATTGACGAAATGCACGGAGACCAACCCATCGGCGGCGGCCATCTCGGCCCAGTCGCCGACGCGGCCGATATGGCCGGCATTGCGCAACGCAACAGCGGCAAGGCCCGCCTTCTTGCACTTCTCGATGCCGATCCTGACCGCTTGCGGCGTTACGGTCTGGCCGTAGCCGAACTTGCCGTCGACCACCGCGAGCGAGGGCGTGTCGACAACCACCTCTGCGGTCTGGTTCGGGACCACGAAGCCGGTCTTCAGCCAGCGGATGTAGACGGGCACGCGGATCACGCCGTGGCTGTCATGGCCAGTGAGATTGGCCGTGGTGAGATAGGTCGCGATCCGCTTCGCCTCCTCCGGCGAGGATTCTGCGTGACCAAACACCTCGCCGACGAAATCGATGAGGTTCTGGACCTGGATCGTGACCATCAAGAAACTCCCCGGTTAAGCATTCACCTTGGCATGGCCGCCGAGATAGGCGGCGCGGATCGCTTCGTTGCCCCAGAGCGCGTCGGGCTTGCCGCCGAGCACGATGCGGCCGGTTTCGAGCACGTAGCCGTAATCGGCCACCGACAGGCCCATGCGCGCATTCTGCTCGACGAGCAGCACTGTCGTGTTGCGCCGGATCTCCGAGATGATCTTGAACACCGCCTGCACGATGACGGGCGCAAGACCGAGCGAGGGCTCGTCGAGCAACAACAGCCGCGGCTTGGCCATCAAGCCGCGCGCGACCGCCACCATCTGCAACTGGCCGCCGGACAGCGTCCAGCCGAGCGCGTTGGTGAACTTCCGGATGTCAGGGAACAGGTCGAACATCGCGTCCGCCTCCCGCGAAATCTCCGAGGTCGGCGCCCGGCGATTGGACGCGCCGAGCATGATGTTCTCTTTCACGGTGAGACCCGGGAACACCCTGCGGCCTTCCGGCACGTGCGAGATACCCATGCGGACGATCGCTTCCGGACCAAGACCTGCGATCGACTTACCGTCGAAAAGGATGTCGCCGGAGGTCGGCTTGGCGAGGCCGGAGATGGCACGCAAGGTCGTGGACTTGCCGGCGCCGTTGGCCCCGAGCAGCGTCACCACCTGCCCCTGCTCCACCGCGCAGGTCACCCCGCGCAGCGCTTCGATCTCGCCGTAGCGCACCACCAGATTGCGGATTTCGAGCAACGGCATCATTCGCTCCCGAGATAGGCGGAGACGACGTCGGGATGACGCAGCACGGCCAGAGATTCGCCGTCCGCGATACGGCGTCCGAAGTTGAGCACGGTGATGTGCTGGGCCGCTTCCGAGACCAGCGTCATGTCGTGATCGATGATCAGGATGGTCAGGCCCTGCGCCGCGATGCGCTTGAGCAGCTCGTGCAGCTCCAGCTTCTCGGTCGAGTTGAGGCCGGCCGCGGGCTCGTCGAGCAGCAGCAGCGTCGGGTTCGACGCGAGCGCACGAGCGATCTCGATCAGCCGCTGATGGCCGTAGGAGAAGCTCGATATCAGCTCGTTGGCGCGGCTGCCGAGCCCGACGAAGGTCAGTGCCTCCATCGCACGCTCGGTCAGGGCGTCGTCGCCCTTCCCGACCATGGTGTTACCGGGCCGTTCCGCGCCGATCTCGACGTTCTCCAGCGCCGTCATCGAGCGGAACAGGCGGATGTTCTGGAAGGTGCGCCCGAGACCCGACGCCGTGCGCTGATGCGGCGGCATGTGGGTGATGTCGGTGCCGTCGAGCACGATCTTGCCTGCGGTGGCCACATAGAGCCCTGAGAGCACGTTGAGCGTCGTGGTCTTGCCCGAGCCGTTCGGCCCGATCAGCGCATGCACACCGCCGCGCTTCACAGCGATGTCGACACCGTCGACCGCCTTCAGGCCACCGAAATGCTTCGACAGGCCGGTGACTTCCAGCACCGTGTCGCCGCCGATCGTCGCCGGCTTCAATTGCAGGGCAGCCGCTGCCGGCGGCGCCTTGATCTTGGCGCGCCAGCGCGTGAAGGCGTCCGCAACAAAGCCCCATATGCCGTCAGGCATGAAGCGAATGATCAGGATCACGAACAGGCCGTAGATCGCGAGATAAAGGCCCGGCACGCTCTTGAGGAAGCGCAGCCATTCCGGGATCAGGATCAACAGACCCGTGCCGATGGCAGAACCGATCGGCGAGGCCACGCCGCCGAGCAGCGACATGGTCAGGAACACGATCGATTCCGCAAAGGAGAACTGATCGGGGCTGACATAGGCGAAGCCGCCGGCGAACAATCCGCCCGCGAGTCCGCCGAGCAGCGCACAGAGCGCGAAGGCGTAGATCTTGGTGCGGAACACGTCGATGCCGTTGACACCAGCCGCAAGCTCGTTGTCGCGGACAGCGCGCATGGCACGACCGAGCTTGGTGTCGGAGAGATGCCAGACCAGATAACCGACGATCGCCAGCATCGCGACGCAGAAGGCGAGATAGCTTTGCGACGACTGGAACAGCTCGGGACGCTTGATGTTGGGGACGCCGTCGGGACCGCGCGTGAGCCAGATCGCGTTGATCATCACCAGCGTGACGATCTGCTGGAACGAGATCGTCACCATCGCGAGATAATGACCGCCGAGCCGCAGCGTGGACATGCCGAGGAACGCGCCCGCGAGCAGCGAGATCACGCAGCCGCCGACGAGACACAGCCAGAAGCTGAGCTGCAGATCCGTCGTGCCCATGCCGACCGCATAGGCGCCGAGCCCGAAGAACGCGGCCTGCGCCAGATTGATCTGGCCGCACAGGCCGAGCACCACCGAGAGCCCGAACACCGCGATCGAGAACGTGGTGGCCTGAAGCAGGATGTTATGGACGTATCCGTCGAAGCGCATGTTGGCCGCGAGCGCGACCAGGATCGCCGCGCCGATGAAGTACGGCAGGTGCCGGATCACGAGCGGTTTCGAACGGATGGCGGGCGCCGGGATCGGCATGTTGTCGCTGGGGGCGCTCATGCCTTTTCCGCCACGCGTTCGCCGAAGATGCCTTGCGGCCGGAAGATCAGGAAGGCGACCAGCACCAGGAAGGCGAAGCCGTCCTTGTAGGGCACCGAGATATAGGCCGCACCAAAGGTCTCGATCACGCCGAGCGCGAGACCGCCGATGATGGCGCCGGCAACGTCGCCAAAGCCGCCGATGATGGTGGCCGCGAACGCCTTCAGCGCGATCGTCGAGCCCATCTGGATCGAGACGAACAGCACGGGCGCGACGAGGATGCCGGCAAGGCCGCCAAGCACCGCCGAATAGATGAAGGTGATCATGATCATGGTGGAGACGGAAATGCCGAGCAGCGAGGCCATTTCCTTGTCCTGCGAGGTCGCCTGCAGCTTCTTGCCGAGCAGCGTCTTCTCGAAGAACCAGAAATTGAAGATCACGAGACAGATGGTGACGCCGATGATCAGCAGATACTGGCTGTCGAGATAGACCGGGCCGACCTGAATGCCCGGCGTCTCAAACCAGCCTTCCAGCACCTGCGGCTGCGGGCCGTAGATCGCGAGCACCGAATTCGCCATCAGGATCGAGGCGCCGATGGTGGCGATGATCACAGGCAGATAGGTGCGGTGACGCAGCGGATAATAGACGCCGAGATTGAAGATGACACCGAGCAGCGCCATGCCGAGCAGCGCGACGATGAAGGCCGCCCAATAGGGCAGACCGGCTTCGACCGCGACGACCATCAGATAGGCCGCGACCATGGAGAATTCGCCCTGGGCGAAATTCACCACGTTGGTGGCACGGAAGATCAGCACGAAGCCGAGCGCGACGAGCGCGTAGACGGCGCCGATACCGATGCCGGTAAAAAGGAGTTGTAGGGCGAGATCCATGACAAGCTTCTGTTGGAGGTCGGATGCGTTCGCCGAAAGACGGTTCGACCTCCCCGATCGAAATCGGGGAGGCCGTTTCAACGTCAGTCGTTGAACTCGATGTGCTTGTCGAAGACGATGTTGCCCTTCTCGTTCTTCACGATGTTGTAGCCGTGGAGACCATCGCCGTTCTGGTCGAAATTGTATTCGCCCTCGGCACCCGGGAACTTCTTGATCGCGAGGATGGCTTCGCGGACCTTGGCCGGATCGGTCGTGCCGGCCTTGTTGATGGCCGCCGACAAGACGCTGATGGCGTCGAAGGTCCAGGAGCTCTGGTTGTCGGGCGCGACCTTGACCGCATCACGGTAGATCTTGCCGAACGCCTTCGAGCCTTCGCTGGAATTCTCGGCATAATCGGCAACGCCATATGTATTGTACAGCGCGGGACCCGCGAGCTTCAACGCGGTGATGTTGACGATCGAGGGCGAGCCGACCCAGGGAATGTTCACGCCGAGCTGACGGAGCTGCCGGGCGAAGATGCCGAGATCGTTCTCGAAGGTGAAGTAGGAACCGAGAATGTCGGCACCCGACTGCTTGATCGCGAGCACGACCGGGGTGAAGTCCTGGCTCTGGTTGGCGTAGCCTTGGTCGAGCACCGAGGGGGCACCGAGCTTTTCGAGCGCGGCGGTCAACGCCTTGCCGCCGGCGGTGCCAAAAGCGTCGGTCGAGTGCAGCACGGCCCACTTTTTCTTGCCGAGCGTATTGACGCCGTATTCGGCGATGACGCGACCGGAATAGCTGTCATTGGGGCGGCAGCGGAACAGCCACTGATTGCCCATGTGGGTGAGGTTAGGATCGGTGCCGCCGATCATCACGGGCTTGCCAAGCTTGATCACGTCGGGCGCCATCGCGTGCACCTGGGTCGAACGGATCGAGCCGAGGAACCCGACGATGTCGGACTGCGCGGCGAGCTTGGAGAAAGCGAGCACGATGCCGGGATTGGTGGTCTGGTCGTCCTCGACGATCAGCTCGCCCTGCTTTCCCAGGATACCGCCGGCTTTGTTCACAGCTTCGAGCGCGAGCTTGGCGCCCTTGATGGCGTAACCGCCGGATTCAGCGGCTGGACCGGTGACGGGCGCGCACATGCCGATCTTGATGGTGGCGCCTTGCGCATGCGCGCTCTTGATGAGGTATGGCGCGGCAATGCCGGCAGCAATTCCGGCCGCGAAGTCGCGTCTCGTCAGTCTCATTCATTCCTCCCTGGGGCCGGGCATCCTTGTCGGCCCTTCTTGGTCTTGGTTCTGTTTTGGCTCTATCGCTGAATACAGGACCGGATGCTACTTACGAATTCTGCCGATACGAGTAAATTGATATTGCGCCAACATCGACTAACTGCGCAGAGCGCGCACCCAATAGTGATCAACACCCGCGACGGCTGTCTATTCTCAGCGATTTCTCACGGCATTTTCACGCATTTCGCGGCGATCGCGCTGCCCACGCGTTATGCAATGATGACAGTCATGCGTAGTTGGAAAGTGATCATGCAAATTTGCCGTTACGTTTCATCCGTGACGTCACTCGCGTCCGTGGAAGCGAGACACGATTCCAACTGACCGAGCATCTCCTGCAACTCGGCGAGCTTGCGCGCGCCGAAGCGTTGCGTGATCTCGGCGTAGATCGCCTCCGAGGATGGGGCGACCGCGGCCATCAGCTTCACGCCCTCCTTCGAGATCGAGACCATGCTGCGGCGCTGGTCCACCTTCGCGGTCTTGCGCTCGATCAGATTGCGCGCCTCGAGATCGCGCAGGATGCGCGACAGGCTCGGGCCGAGGAGAAATGCCGTGCGCGCAAGCTCAGTCACCTCCGCGGCCTCGATGGCTGCCAATGCGCGGAGGATGCGCCATTGCTGCTCGGTCAGGCCGTGCTCGCGCAGCTTGGGACGAAATTGCCGCATCACCGCTTCACGTGCCCTGAGCAGCGACATCGGCAGCGAACGCGAGAAGTCACGCATCGGCACCTGCCGTGCGGCGGGCTCACTTCCGTTCGCGGGATCAGCCGGTCTCTTCGTCATGTCGTCCTTTCAAAGCCGCCCTTTCAAGCCGCAAAATGTTTGCAGTGCAGCAAACCCAAATTGTGTTTGACGCATCCACTTAACATGTTAAGTATCTCCGGGCACCACGATTTGTAAGATCACAGATGGCGCTTTCCAACGACGATATCCAAGCTTGTGCGAACCGTCTGCACCAGGCGGAGAAGACCCGCACCCAGATCCGGCAGCTCTCGCAGGATTTTCCGGGCATTACCATCGCTGACGCCTACGCGATTCAGAAGGCCTGGGTCGACCTCAAGCTCGCGGAAGGCCGCACCGTCAAAGGCCACAAGATCGGCTTGACCTCGAAGGCGATGCAGAGCGCGCTCAATATCGACGAGCCGGATTCCGGCGTGCTGCTCGACGACATGTTCTTTGCCGATGGCGGCCTCGTCCCGACCGAGCGCTTCATCGCCACGCGCGTCGAGGCCGAGCTCGCCTTCGTCATGAGCAAGCGCCTCGCGGGGCCGGACTGCACGATGTTCGACGTGCTCAACGCCACCGACTTCGTCGTGCCGGCGCTGGAGATCCTGGACACGCGCATCGAACGTGTCGATCCCGGCACCAAGGCGACACGAAAAATCTTCGACACCGTCGCCGACAACGCGGCGAATGCCGGCATCGTGCTCGGTGGACGTCCGATCCGCCCGCTGGACGCCGACCTGCGCTGGATCGGCGCGCTCTGCTTCAAGAACGGCCAGCTCGAGGAGACGGGCCTTGCCGCCGGCGTGCTCAATCATCCCGCAACCGCCGTGGCCTGGCTCGCCAACAAGATCGCGCCGCTCGGCCTTGCGCTCGAGCCCGGCCAGATCGTGCTTGCCGGCTCCTTCATCCGTCCGATCGAGACCCGCAAGGGCGACACAATTCAGGCCGATTATGGCGCCTACGGCTCGGTGAGCTGCTACTTCGCTTAGACGAACAAAAAAGACAGGGAGTGAAACCGCGATGCCGCATTTCACCATCGAATATTCGGCCAATCTCGACGGCCGCCTCGACATCGGCGCGGTCTGCGAGGTGGTGCGGAAGGCGGCGGTCGAGACCGGCATCTTCCCGCTCGGCGGCATCCGCGTCCGCGCCATTAGATGCGAGCACTATGCGATCGCCGACGCGCGACAGGACTACGGCTTTCTCGACATGGTGCTGCGCATCGGCGAAGGCCGCGACCTTCCTACGCGTCAGAAAGCCGGCGAGCACGTCTTCCAAGCGCTTTCAAAACATCTCGATCCCGTCTTCGCCGCCAGCAAGTTCGCCCTGTCGTTCGACATGCAGATCAACGACAAGGACACGAGCTGGAAGCGCAACAACATCCACGACGCCCTGAAAGTGGAAGCTGCCCATGGATAAGCCCACGCCGAAAGCCGATGTGTTCCAGGCCAATCGTGACCGCGCCGCACCGCTGCTGAAGAAGCTGCGGGCCGACGGCATCGGCCACATGATCGACGGCAAGATCGTCCCCTCGATCTCCGGTGAGGCATTCGAGACGAAGTCGCCGGTCGATGGCGCCACGCTTGCGAGCGTCGCACGCGGCAACGCCGAAGACATCGACGCCGCAGCCACGGCCGCTACGCTGGCCTTCAAGTCCTGGCGCGACATGGGGCCGGCGATGCGGAAGAAGCTGCTGCACCGCGTCGCCGACGCGATCGAGGACAATGCCGACGACATCGCCGTGCTCGAATGCATCGACACCGGCCAAGCCTATCGCTTCATGGCCAAGGCAGCGATCCGCGCCGCCGAGAATTTTCGCTTCTTCGCCGACAAGTGCGCCGAGGCGCGCGATGGCCAGAACACGCCGAGCGACGAGCACTGGAATATCTCGACCCGCGTGCCGATCGGCCCGGTCGGCGTGATCACGCCGTGGAACACGCCGTTCATGCTCTCGACCTGGAAGATCGCCCCGGCGCTGGCCGCGGGCTGCACCGTCGTGCACAAGCCGGCCGAGTGGTCACCGGTGACGGCCGCCATTCTGGCAAGGCTCGTCAAGGAAGCCGGCGTTCCCGACGGTGTGCTCAACACCGTGCACGGTTTTGGCGAGGAGGCAGGCAAGGCCCTGACCGAGCATCCGGCGATCAAGGCGATCGGCTTCGTCGGCGAGAGCGCGACGGGGTCGGCGATCATGGTTCAGGGCGCGCCGACCTTGAAGCGCGTGCATTTCGAGCTCGGCGGCAAGAACCCGGTGATCGTGTTCGACGACGCCGATCTCGACCGCGCGCTCGATGCCGTCGTGTTCATGATCTACTCCCTCAACGGCGAGCGCTGCACGTCGTCGAGCCGTCTGCTGATCCAGCAAGACATTGCCGAGACATTCATCGAGAAGCTGACCGCGCGCGTGAAGGCACTCAAGGTCGGCCATCCGCTCGATCCCGCCACCGAGATCGGGCCGCTGATCCACGAGCGGCACCTGGCCAAAGTGTGCTCCTATTTCGACGTCGCGCGGCAGGACGGCGCTGTGATCGCCGTCGGCGGCAAGACCTATGACGGCCCGGGCGGCGGACATTACGTCGAGCCGACACTGGTGACCGGCGCAACCGGCAAGATGCGCGTGGCGCAAGAGGAAGTGTTCGGCCCCTTCCTCACCGTGCTGCCCTTCAAGGACGAAGCCGACGCCATCGAGATCGCCAACGACATCCGCTATGGCCTGACCGGCTATGTCTGGACCAACGACGTCGGCCGCGCACTGCGCGTTGCCGACGCGCTGGAGGCCGGCATGATCTGGCTCAACTCGGAAAACGTTCGCCATCTGCCGACGCCGTTCGGCGGCATGAAGGCCTCAGGCATCGGCCGCGACGGCGGCGACTACTCGTTCGACTTCTACATGGAAACCAAGCACGTCTCGCTGGCGCGGGGCACGCACAAGATTCAGAAATTGGGAATCTGACGCTCGTCGAGCCGAGGGGAAACGCCGATGCCCGTACCGCAACACATCTTCGAACCGCCGTTCAACATCATCCGCTCCAGCCACGTCGTGCTCGACGTGACTGACCTGAAGCTCAGCCGTGCGTTCTACGAAACCACCGTCGGGCTGCATGTCGAGGATGCCGACGACAAGGTCGTTTACCTGCGCGCAGCCGAGGAGCACCAGCATCACTCGCTGGTGTTGCGCAAGGCGGCGGTACCCGCCTGCGCCCGGCTCGGCTTCAAGGTCGGCAACGACAAAGACCTCGACAAGGCCGCCTCCTTCCTCTCGGAGAACGGTCTCTCCTACGCCTTCGTCGACCAGCCCTTCCAGGGCCGCACGCTGCAATTCACCGACCCCTTCGGCTTCCAGATCGAGCTCTACGCGTCGATGGACCGCCGCCCGCATCTGCTTCGCCGCTACGATCTCTACAGGGGATGCCATCCGCAGCGGCTCGATCATTTCAACGTCTTCGCCGCCGAGGTGCAGGATACCGTCGACTTCTATGCCCGGCTCGGCTTCCGTCTCACCGAATACGCCGAGGAGGACGGACCGAACGGGCGCATTGCGGCTGCCTGGATGCATCGCAAGGGCAATGTCCACGACTTCGCCATCACCAACGGCAAGGGCCCGCGCCTGCACCACTTCGCCTATTGGACGCCGACGGCGATGAACATCATCCATCTCTGCGACGTGATGGCCTCGCAAGGCTTCGTCAAGAACATCGAACGCGGACCGGGACGCCACGGCATCTCGAATGCGTTCTTCCTGTACGTGCGCGACCCCGACGGGCACCGTCTCGAACTTTACACCAGCGATTATTTCACCGGCGATCACGACCACGAGCCGCTGCGCTGGTCGCTGCGCGATCCGCGCCGCCAGACGCTGTGGGGCGCGCCGGCGCCGCGGTCCTGGTTCGAGCAGGGCTCGCCGTTCAGCGGGCAGGCCGTGCGTGAGCCGAAGTTCGTGGCCGACGTGCTGGTGGCGGATTAATGCCGATGACAGGCAAAGCCTCTCTCTTCGTCGTCCCTGCCTAGTGCGCAATTGCGCACGGGAGCAGGGACCCATAACCACAGGGAGGAGTTTGGCGAAGACCCGTTGTTCGGTACTCCTACCTCATCCAATCGATAGATTCCGCGGTATGGGTCCCGGCGTTCGCCGGGACGACAGGAAGTGAAGAGTCACCAATGAAGCTCCCTCGCCTCGCCACCTATTCCGTCAAGGGTGAAACCAAGTACGGCGCCGTCCTTGAGGGCGGCATCGTCGATCTCTCCGCACGCCACGCAAAAGACTATCCGACGCTGCGCGAAGTGATCGCCGCCGGAAAGCTCGTGAGCCTTGCCGAGGAGGCCGCCAGCCTGACGCCAGACCACGCGCTCGGCGACATCACCTGGCTGCCGCCGGTGCCCGCACCGGAAAAGATCATCTGCATCGGCGTCAACTATCCCGACCGCAATGCCGAGTACAAGGACGGCCAGGAGGCGCCGAAATATCCGAGCATGTTCATGCGCTCGCCTCGCTCCTTCGTCGGCCACGACACGCCTTTGGTGCGCCCGCGCGCGTCAGCGCAGCTCGACTACGAAGGCGAGATCGTGCTTGTCATCGGCAAGGCGGGCCGGCACATCGCGGAAAGCGCCGCGCTCGACCACATCGCAGCGCTCACGCTCTGCAACGAAGGCTCGGTGCGCGACTGGCTTCGCCACGCCAAGTTCAACGTCACGCAGGGCAAGAATTTTGATTCCAGCGGCAGCCTCGGCCCGTGGCTGGTGCCCTACACGCGGGAAGCGCAGATCGCCGACATCAGGCTCACCACGCATGTCAACGGCGAGCTCCGGCAGGACGACCGCACCAGCCGGCTGATGTTCCCGTTCCGCTATCTCATCAGCTATATCTCGACCTTCGCGACGCTGGTCCCCGGTGACATCATTGTGACGGGCACGCCGACCGGTGCCGGTGCGCGGTTCGATCCGCCGCGCTATCTGACGCCCGGCGATGTCATCGAGGTCGAAGCCGAAGGCATCGGCATGCTACGGAATGGCGTCGTCGACGAAGCCTGACAACAATCGAAGAAGCCTGACAACAATCGAAATGGAATAGTACAATGACCACCCTCACCGGCGGCGAAGCGATCGTAAGCGGCCTTGTCGCCCACGGCGTCGACACCGTGTTCGGCCTGCCCGGCGCGCAGGTCTACGGTCTGTTCGACGCCTTCCACCAGGCCCAGCTCAAGGTGATCGGCGCGCGGCACGAGCAAGCCTGCGGCTACATGGCGTTCGGCTATGCGCGCTCCAGCGGCAAGCCCGGTGTGTTCAGCGTGGTGCCCGGCCCCGGCGTGCTCAACGCGAGTGCGGCGCTGCTGACCGCCTACGGCTGCAACGAGCCGGTGCTGTGCGTCACCGGCCAGGTGCCGACGCAGTTTCTGGGCAAGGGCCGCGGCCATCTGCACGAGATGCCGGACCAGCTCGCCACCTTGCGCACCTATGTGAAATGGGCGGATCGGATTGAAACGCCCGGCAACGCGCCGACCACCGTGTCGCGCGCCTTCCAGGAAATGACGTCCGGGCGGCGCGGCCCTGCCTCGGTCGAGATGCCCTGGGACGTCTTCACCCAGCGCGCGGACACCTGTGCCGCAAAGGTGCTGGAGCCGCTGCCCGCGCCATTGCCCGACCCTGATCTGATCACGCAGGCGGCCGCGGTGATCAGGAGCAGCAAGGCGCCGATGATCTTCGTCGGCAGCGGCGCGATCGAGGCGCGCGACGAAATCCTCGAGCTCGCCGAGATGATCGATGCACCCGTCGTCGCCTTCCGCAGCGGGCGCGGCATCGTCTCCAACGCGCATGAGCTGGGGCTCACGATGGCGGCCGCCTACAAGCTGTGGCCGAAGACCGATCTCATGATCGGCATCGGCTCGCGGCTGGAGCTGCCGACCATGTCGCGCTGGCCGTATCGGCCCGACGGGTTGAAGAGCATCCGCATCGACATCGATCCCGTCGAGATGCGGCGCTTCATCTCCGACACCGCCATCGTCGCCGATGCCAAGACCGCGACCGCCGATCTGATCCAAGCGGTCAGCAAGGCCGGCTACGGCAAGACCGCCGGCCGCCGCGCCGCGATCCGCGAGGCCACCGCGGCCGCGCTGGCGGAGATCCAGAGCATCCAGCCGCAGATGGCGTATCTCAACATCCTGCGCGAGGTGCTGCCGGCGAACGCGATCGTCACCGATGAATTATCGCAGTTCGGCTTCGCCTCCTGGTACGGCTTTCCGATCTACGAGCCGCGCACCTTCATCACGTCAGGCTATCAGGGCACGCTCGGCTCGGGCTTCCCCACCGCGCTCGGGGCCAAGGTGGCCAATCCCGACAAGCCGGTGGTCGCGATCACCGGCGACGGCGGCTTCATGTTCGGCGTGCAGGAGCTTGCCACCGCCGTGCAGTTCAACATCGGCGTGGTGACGCTGGTGTTCAACAACAACGCCTATGGCAATGTCCGCCGCGACCAGCGCGAGCGCTTTAACGGCCGCGTGGTGGCGTCCGATCTGGTCAATCCGGATTTCGTCAAGCTCGCGGAGTCCTTTGGTGTGGCTGCTGCGCGCGTCACCGCGCCGGACCAGTTCAAGGCGGCGATGGAAAAGGCGCTGGCCCATGGCGGGCCATATCTGATTTCGATCGAGGTGACGCGGGATTCGGAAGTCAGCCCCTGGGCGTTTATTCATCCGCCGAAGCCGTAGTTGTTGTCATTCCGGGGCGCGCGTAGCGCGAGCTATGATGCGCGATTGCGCATCTGAGAATCCATAACCACGATCGGCAGTATGGATTCCGGGCCTGCGCCTTACGGCGCATCCCGGAATGACGAGAAGCGTCAGCGCGTCCGGCGGAAGGTCAAATTGATCCGCTTCCTTCCCAGCAGCGCGTGCTCGCCATCGGCGAGCGGCGCGACGCCGTGATAGGCGAGCCTGCTAGCTCCGCCCCAGACGACCACGTCGCCATGGACAAGCCGGAAGCGGCGTGGCTTGTCGCTGCGCGCCAGGCCGCCGAACAGGAAGGTCGCGGGCAGCCCAAGCGAGACCGAGACGATCGGCGCCGAATAGTCCAGCTCGTCCTTGTCCTGATGCAGCGACAGCCGCGTGCCGGGCTCGTAGCGATTGACGAGGCAGGCGTCGGGCGCAAAGCCGGTGAACCCGCCCTGCTCCGCCGCGCCTCGGGCCAGGTCGCGAAGCACCGTCGGCATCTGGGGCCATGGCGCGCCGGTTCGCGGATCGATGGGATCATAGCGATAGCCGGTGTGATCGGTGATCCAGCCGCGCTCGCCGCAATTGGTCATCGCCACCGACATCAGGTGGCCGCCGGGCGTGGTCATGCGGCGGAACGGCGACTGTGTCACGATCGCGCGCACGGCGGCGATCAACTCGCTCTCGATCGGCCTGACGAACCCGCGCAGCAAGACGGCACCGTCGGCGATCTCCTCGCGCGACGGCTGTGCCTCGGCGGCGGTGTCGAACAGATCACCCGTCAATCGCAACGCTCATTTGGCATCATGGAAGATCACACCCAGCGTGTGGCGCTGGCCGGACCTGATCCGGCTGACGCCATGGCGGAGATTAACGCGGTAAGTCCCGCGTGTCCCCTGCACCGGGCGGTGATGCACGGCGAAAGCGACCGCATCGCCCTGCATCAGCGGCACGACCTCGGCACGCGACTGCATGCGCGGGCGCTGCTCGGTCAGCACGAACTCACCGCCGGTGAAATCGCGTCCCGGCTCGGACAAGAGGATCGCGACCTGGAGCGGAAACACGTGCTCGCCATAGAGATCCTGGTGCAGGCAGTTGAAATCGCCGGTCTCGTACTGCAGCAGCAGCGGCGTCGGCCGCGCCTGGCCTGCCTCGTGGCAGCGCTTGAGGAACGCCGCATGCGCGGCTGGATAACGGATGTCGATCCCCATCGCCTCGTTCCAACGATTGGCAACGCCCTGAAGATGCGCATAGAGCGCCGGGCGGAGCTCCGCGATCAGATCGGGCAGCGGGTAGGAGAAATATTTGTACTCGCCACGGCCAAACCCGTGGCGGCCCATGACGATGCGGCTGCGGAAGCCCGCATCATCGGGATAGAGCGCGGCGATGGCGCGGCATAGGTCGGGCGCCAGCAGATTCTTCAGGACGGCGCTGCCCTGGGAGTCGAGCTCGGCCGTGATCTGCGGCCAGTCGAGGGTGTCGACATGGGCGGCGAGGTCGGCGGCCGACTTATGAGGCGATTGAGGCGATTTGCGTGCTGTTGCTGTCATAGCTACGACTTTCGCAAGATCGATCCGCCCGCCGCCACCCGATTCCCGATTATCTCCCCGTCATTGCGAGGAGCCCTTGCGACGAAGCAATCCAGACTGCCTCCGCGGAACCAGCCTGGATTGCTTCGCTGCGCTCGCAATGACGGTGGGGAGGCGCCTCAGCCCCGCACCGGCAGCGTCGTCACGTCGTAGCCGTGCTTGATCGTGCGCTTCAGCACGGGGTCTTCCAGCTCGAAATCGAAGCGATCGGCGGGGCGGATGCCGCCCTTGGCAGCAAAGGTGCCGCCGAACATGGCGCAGCCGTCGGGGAACTTGCCACCCTCAAAGCCGCGCGCGATGAGGTCGGCGACCGGCAGCATCGCGTCCAGCGTGCCCTCCTGGTAGAGCACGCGCTCGCCCTTGATGGTGGCGTAGGAGCGCAGGATCATCCTGTCCCAATGACCGATGACGTCCTCGAGCTCCCAGAGCGTGGATGCGACCGGCTTGTCGCACATCTGCTTGGAGACCGTGACGTTGTAGGCCTCGACCTTGCGGTCGGTATGGTCGGAGCCGCAGCCGACGAAGATGCGGCCCTGCCAGCCGATCAGCACGAATTCGACCTCGCCGGAGGAATCGCCGCCACAGCATTCGATGCCGTCTTCCTGGGTCAGCCGGCGCGCCGAGGCGCGGTAGTAGATCGGCGTCGAGGCCGGCGGGGCGATGCCCATCTCTTGCAGCTCGGCGATGTGCTTGTCGCGCGCGACGGGATCGCGGCCGGTCCAGCCCGCAATGACCATCTGGTCGATCGCCAATGTCAGCGGCGTGGTGGTGTCCTGGGCGTCAACGGTGAAAGTCAGGTCAAACACGAATTACGGCCTCCATGCCGGCAGCAAGCTCGAAAATACGACGGTCAGATCCGCCCGCGCCCGCCAGCATCAGGCCGACAGGAACGTCACCCTCGCGATGCGCGGGCAGCGAGATGGCGCAGCCGTCGATCATGTTGATGAGGGTGCAATTGCGCAGCGCCCGCAGGTTTTCCCTGGTGAACGCCTTGTCATCGGCGAGATCGGAAATCTTCGGCGGCGTGTTGGCGGTGGTGGGCAGCACCAGCGCGTCATAGGGCGCGACGCGCGCATTGACGCGCACGATCAGCGAGCGGCGCTCGTTGAGGAGATCGATGTAATCGGCAGCGCTCTGCGCCTCGCCGCGCATGATGCGCACGGAGACCCTGGGGTCGTAGACGTCGCCCTTAGCCGTAATGAGGTAGCGATGCCAGGCATAGCTTTCGGACGCCGCAAAGCCGCCCTTGGCGTTCATCGGGCCGATGTCGTGAAATTCGGCCATCTCGATCCGCTCGATGATCGCACCGTGATCGGCGAGGCTCTTGAGCGCGCGCTCGAACGTCGAGGCCACGTCCGCATCGAGATCGTCGAGCGCAATCGTGGTCGGCACTGCGAGCCGCATGCCCTTTACCGGCCGCGGCTTCAGCGGGACGATCGGCTCGTTCGCGAGCACGGCATCGAGAATGGCACAGCAGCTGACCGACCGCGCCAGCGGCCCGATGCTGTCGAGCGAGAAGGACAGCGGCACGGAGCCGTCCAGCGGCACGCGGCGCTGCGTCGGCTTGTAGCCGACGATGCCGTTGAAGGCGGCCGGAATCCGGCAGGAGCCGCCGGTGTCGGTGCCGAGCGCGCCATGCGCCATGCCGTCGAGCACGGACACCGCGGCGCCCGAGGACGAGCCGCCGGGCACGTGTCCCTCGGCTCGGTTCCAGGCGCCCTTCGGCGTGCCGTAATGCGGATTGATGCCGATGCCGGAATAGGCGAACTCAGTCATGTTGGTCCGCCCGATCACGACGAAGCCGGCCTTGCGCAGCCGCGCCACCGTCGCGGCGTCCTGATCGGCCGGCGCAGAATCGTCGAGCGCGCGGGAGCCGGCGCGCGTGACCTGGCCCTTGATGTCGAAGAGATCCTTGATCGAGACCGGGATACCGGCATAGCGCGACGGCGCCGCCTTGACCTTGCGCAAGCCGTCCATCGCATCCGCGGTTGCGAGCGCGGCGTCCTTGTCGACGTGGATGAATGTGCGTTGGCCCTCGCCGGCCGGGTCGGCGATCCTGGCGAGGCATGCCTCGACCAGCTTGCGGGAGGTCGTGCGGCCGCTTTCGAGGTCGTCGGCGAGTTTCGCCAGTGTCGGAAAATCGGGCATGTCTGTCTCACGGAATATTGCGCGCGCAATCTATAGCGCCGCCTCGGTTCGACACAAGCATTGTGCGCATGATGGCATGCATGCGCATTGCTGGACCGTTGACGCGCGATGGTCGATTGTCGCATCAAGATCGAAATAGCCAGGCGTGAAGCCCAGGCCTTATCAAGAATTGCCTTTGGGAGGGTTTTCCGACATGGCCGAACCGCAGCGCGCGCGCCCGAAACCGACGCCGGAGACCCAGCATTTCTGGGACGGCACGAAAGCGGGCGAATTGCGTTTGCAGCGCTGCGACGCCTGCGCGCATGTCTATTTCCCGCCGCGTCCGTTCTGCCCATCCTGCGCCTCGCGCAAGGTCAGCATCTTCAAGGCGAGTGGCAAGGGCTTCCTCTACAGTTACGTGATCAATCATCGTCCCGCCGCTCCCGGCTTCACGCCGCCTTATGCGATCGCGGTGGTCGAGCTCGCCGAAGGACCGCGGATGATGAGCAACATCATCGATTGTCCGCAGACGCCGGAGGCGCTCGAGCTCGACATGAAGCTCGAAGTCGCCTTCCAGGCGCTCGACGACAAGATCACCCTCCCCGTGTTCCGTCCGGCGAAGGGATAGGCCATGCGCAGCAACCAGGTTGCCGTCGTCGGCGCGGCCGAGACCTCCGAACTCGGTGTCATCCCCAATATGTCGCAGCTCCAGCTCCACGCGGATGCGGCGCTCAACGCCATCGCGGATGCCGGGCTGAAACTCTCCGACATCGACGGCTTTGCCACCGCGGTCGAAACGCCGCAGCAGGTCTGCCATTACCTCGGCATTAGGCCTACCTGGGTGGACGGCACCTCGGTCGGCGGCTGCTCGTTCATGCTGCACGTTCGCCATGCGGCGGCGGCGATCGAGGCCGGTCTCTGCAAGACCGTGCTGATCACGCATGCCGAGAGCGGCAAGTCGATGATCGGAAAGGCGCCGCGCTCGACGCCGCCGGACAGCCTCAACGGCCAATTCGAGGCGCCGTTCGGCGTCTACGGCCCGCCCAGCATGTTCCCGATCCCCGTGCTGCGCTTCATGAAGACCTACGGCATCACCCATGAGCAGCTTGCTTCGGTCGCGGTGGTGCAGCGGGAATGGGCGGCGAAGAATCCGCGCGCGATGATGAAGGACCCGATCACGGTCGCCGACGTCCTCAACTCGCGCATGATCGCTTATCCGTTCCGCCTGCTTCAGTGCTGCCTCGTCACCGACGGCGGCGGCGCGCTGATCCTGACCTCGGCCGACCGCGCCAAGGATTTTCCGAGGAAGCCCGTCTACATCATGGGCACCGGCGAGAGCGTGGAAACGCCGATGGTCAGCCAGATGGAGACTTTCAACTCCTCGCGCGCGTTCAAGACCGCCGGCCCGCTGGCGTTCAGGGAAGCCGGCATCGCGCACCGGGATGTCGACCATCTCATGATCTACGATGCGTTTGCGCATCTGCCGCTGTTCGGCCTTGGCGACCTCGGCTTCATGCCGCATGAGGAGACAGGCCAATTCATCGCCGACGGCAACACGCGGCCCGGCGGCAAGCTGCCGCTCAACACCAATGGCGGCGGCCTGTCCTACATGCATTCGGGCATGTACGGCATGTACGCGCTCCAGGAGAGCGTGCGCCAGATGCGCGGCATCGCGCCGGCGCAGGTGCCGAACGCGAAGATTTCGGTGTGTCACGGCGTCGGCGGCATGTTCGCGGCAAGTGGCACGATCGTGTTTACGAACGAGAGGTAACGACTGTCATTCCGGGGCGTCGCGTCAGCGACGAGCCCGGAATCCATAACCACGATCGGGAGTATGGATTCCGGGCCTGCGCCTTGCGGCGCATCCCGGAATGACGGCGGAAATTGGAACGGCTAGCGGAGAACTCACATGACAAAATCACTGCAAGACAAGGTCATCATCGTCACCGGCGCGGGCCGCGGCATCGGGCGCGAGATCGCGCTGCTCTGCGCGGCGGAGGGCGCCAAGGTCGTCGTCAACGACCCCGGTGTTGCCGCCGACGGCGCCGGTTCCAGCGCTTCGCCTGCCGAGGAGGTGGTCGACGAGATCAAGAAGCGCGGCGGCATCGCGGTGCCCAATTTCGAGTCGGTGGCGGAAGCTGTCCCCGCCAGCAAGATCGTGAAGACCGCGACCGATCATTTCGGCAAGCTCGACGGCGTCGTCAACAATGCCGGCATCCTGCGCGACATGATCTTCCACAAGATGAGCGTGGAAGCGTTCGAGGCCGTCATCAAGGTTCACCTGATGGGCTCGTTCTACGTCAGCCACGCTGCGGCGCGGATCTTTCGCGAGCAGGAGAGCGGCTCATTCGTGCACTTCACCTCGACCTCCGGCCTGATCGGCAATTTTGGCCAAGCCAACTACGCCGCGGCCAAGCTCGGCATCATCGGGCTGTCGAAGTCGATCGCGCTCGACATGGGCCGCTTCAACGTCCGCTCCAACTGCGTCTCGCCGTTTGCCTGGACCCGCATGATCGGCACCATTCCGACCGAGACCGAAGCTGAGAAGGCGCGCGTCGAGAAGATCAAGCAGATGGGACCGGAGAAGATCGCGCCGATCTGCGCCTATCTGCTCTCCGATGCCGCCAAGGACGTCTCCGGGCAGATCTTCGGCGCACGCATGAACGAGCTGTTCCTGTTCAGCCAGAACCGCCCGCTGCGCTCGGTTCATCGCAGCGAGGGCTGGACGCCGCAAACGATCGCGGAACACGGCATGCCGGCACTGAAGGGCTCGTTCTACAAGCTCGACCGTTCGGCCGACATCTTCCCCTGGGATCCCGTCTAGCCGTTTTCCCAGCAATTGTTGCATTGCGATCTCCGGTTGTCCGACCGGAGATCGCCCGCATTACGCCCGATTGCGGGCGAATGGTTTCCTTCCAACAAAAAAACGGGAGGCGACTATGACAAAATCACTGACCAATTCTACCGGTACTGATGAGCCGTGCCTTGGACGCCGCACCCTCTTGAAGGGCGCGGCAGCGGCGGTAGCCGCGACCGGCGTTACGATGAACGCAACCCTGGCAGCCTCTGTCGCGCCATTGGGCCAGACCGGCACTCCGACGATATCGACGGCCCCGTTGCCCTTGGGACCGCTTCCCGGCAGCCGCTACCCGGACTCCCGTCTGGAATCCGCGAAGAAGGGGCCGCCAACGTTCGGGCCTGCCGACTTCCCGGCCTTCGCCGGCACCATGGCGGTTGAGCGTGTTGCAACCGGCTTCCGATGGGCCGAAGGTCCCGTGTATTTTGCAGCCGGACGATATCTGCTGTTCAGCGACATCCCCAACAATCGCATCATGCGCTTCTCGGAGGATGACGGTCATACCAGCGTCTACCGTCAACCCTCGATGAACTCGAACGGCAACACGATCGATCGCGAAGGACGCCTGATCACGTGCGAGCATAGTGGGCGGCGTGTGACGCGCACCGAACTCGACGGCTCGATCACCATCATTGCCGACAAATTCAATGGCAAGCGACTGAACTCGCCGAACGATGCGGTCGTCACCGCCGATGGCGCGATCTGGTTCACCGATCCGGCCTACGGCATCGGTGGCTTCTATGAGGGCATCAAGGCCGACCCCGAGCAGGAGAAGAAGAACGTCTACCGCGTCGACCCGAAAACCGGCGACGTCAAGGTCGTCATCGACGATTTTGTGGAACCCAACGGGATCACCATCTCGCCCGACGAGAAGAAGCTCTACATCTGCGAGACCGGATTCACGGACGGACCGGACAACCCATCGCATATCCGCGTGTTCGACCTCGACGTGGCGGCGGGGAAGGTGTCGAACAGCAAGGTCTTCGCCGAGATGCCAAAGCCAAGCATCACCGACGGCGTCCGCTGTGACACCGAAGGACGGGTCTGGTGTTCGGTGGGCTGGGGCGATCCGAACGAAGACGGCGTGCGCTGTTATACGCCATCGGGCGGTCTGCTCGGCAAGATTCATATTCCGGAAACAGTAGCGAATCTGAGCTTCGGCGGTCAGCAGCGAAACAGGCTGTATATCTGTGGCTCGACATCGCTCTATGCTGTGTACACCAGTGTGCAGGGCGCACTAAAGCCGTGAACATCAACAAATAGCGAATGGTGAGTAGCGAATAGTCGGCAGCGGCACGCCCTTCTGTTCGCTACTCGCCCCATTAACCCGTATTCCTCAACCCTGCCGAGATGCCGTTGATGGTGAGCTGAATCCCGCGCAACACCTGCTCGTCCGGGTTCTGCGCGCGGTGCTCCTTGAGTAGCTCGACCTGCACGTGGTTGAGCGGATCGAGATAGGGGAAGCGGTGGCGCACCGAGCGCTCCAGCAGCGGGTTGCCCTGGAGGAGCCGGTCCTGGCCCATGATGTCGAGCAGCGTCTCGATGCAGGAATGCCATTCGCGGCGGATGCGGCCGAAGATCTTTTCGCGCAAGGCTTCGTCCGGCACGAGCTCGGCATAGCGCGAGGCGATCGCGATCGAGCTTTTGGCCAGCACCATGTCCATGTTCGACAGCAGCATGCGGAAGAACGGCCATTCCCTGTAGAGCTCTTTCAGGAACGGCATGCCCTTGTCGGGATGCTCCGCGATCCACTGCTCGACCGCGCTGCCAAAACCGTACCAGCCGGGCAGCATCAGGCGGCACTGCGCCCAGGAGAACACCCAGGGAATGGCGCGCAGATCTTCGATCGCGCGGGTCTTCTTGCGCGAGGCCGGACGGCTGCCGATGTTCAGCGTCGCGATCTCGTTGATGACGGTGGAGGCCCAGAAATAATCGACGAAACCGTCGGTCTCGTAGACGAGGCCGCGATAGGCCTTGAAAGCCAAATTTGAAAGCTCGTCCATCGCGGTGAGATATTCGCGGCGCGGCGCGCTCTGGCGCGGATGCAGCAGGCTCGCCTCCAGCGTTGCGGCGGCGAGGATCTCCAGATTGTTGCGGCCGACTTCGGCGTTGGAATATTTCGACGAGATGATCTCGCCCTGCTCGGTGATGCGGATCTGCCCGTTCACCGCGCCGCCGGGCTGGGCGATGATGGCGTCATAGCTCGGACCGCCACCGCGGCCGACCGAGCCGCCGCGGCCGTGGAACAGGCGCAAGCGCACGCTGTGACGCTCGAACACGTCGACGAGGCCGATCTCGGCCTTGTAGAGTTCCCAGCCCGAGGTGACGAAGCCGCCATCCTTGTTCGAGTCGGAATAACCGAGCATGACCTCCTGTACGCTGCCGCGGCTGTCGACGAGGCGGCGGTAATCGTGCAGCGACAGCATGCGATCCATGATGCCGCTGGAGGCCTGCAAATCCTCGATGGTCTCGAACAGCGGCACGATGTTGATGGCGCTGCGCCCGGAGGGATGGACGAGGCCGACCTCCTTGAGCAGCACGGCCACTTCGAGCATGTCGGACATGCCCTTGCACATCGAGATGATGCATTGGGGAATGGCGTCCGAGCCAAACTTCGCATGCGCCTCCGCGGCGGAATGGAAGACGTTGAGCTCACCCATGGTCTCGTCGCTGTATTTGACGAATGGCGAGACCAGCGAGCGTGTGCTGCGCAATTCATTGGTGAGCAGCGAGATGCGCGCGTCCTCGCCCAGCGCGAGATAGGACATGCCGGGGTTCGCGGCATCCATCAGCTCGGCGATGGTACGTTCGTGCACGGCCGAATTCTGGCGGATGTCGAGCCGCGCCAGATGGAAGCCGAAGCAATCCACCGCGCGCCGCAGCAGTCGCAGCCGGCCGCGGGCGATGACGCGGGCATTGTTGGAGATCAGCGAACGGTGCAGCACGTCGAGATCGGCCTGCAGCTCCCTGACGGTCTCGTAAGGCCTGCCCTTGCCGACCGGCCGGCGCGTGATCTCGACCTCGAGCTTTTCGGCCGTCGCCGTCAGGCGCGCATAGATGCCGGAGACCGCGAGACGATAAGGCTCGCCGCTCCGGTGCGGCGAGGTGTCGGGCGAGCGTTCCGCCAGCGTCCGCAGCTCCTCGGAGACGTCGGCGAGGTGCGCTGCGATCGACAGCTCCGAGCCGAGCACATGCAGCTCGTTGAGATAGAATTGCATCACCCGGCTCGACTGCAGCCGCAGCGTCCCGCGCATGACGTCGGCGGTGACGAAGGGATTGCCGTCGCGGTCGCCGCCGATCCAGCTGCCCATGCGCAGGAACGAGGCGAGCTCGCTTGCAGCCGCCTCGCCGCTCTCCTCCAGCCGGTCTTCGAGCACGTTGACCAGCCGCGGTACCTCGCGCAGGAAGGTGTAGTCGTAGAAGGACAGGCCATTGGCGACCTCGTCGAGCACGGTGAGCTTGGTCCGGCGCAAGAGATTGGTCTGCCACAGCGTCAGCACCTCGCGGCGGAGCTGTTCGTCGCTGGCGGCGGCCTCGTCTTCAGTCAGCGCCACACGCTCGCGGCGGTCCAGCAATGCCGCGACCTCCATCTCGCGATCCATGGTGCTCTTGCGACGGACCTCGGTCGGGTGCGCGGTCAGGACCGGGCTGACCAGCGCGGTCTTGAAGAAATTACGCAGCACATCGGAGCTGATCCCGGCGTCCCTGGCATGGGCCAGCGTCTCCGCCAGTACGCCGGAACCGGTGCTCTGGGCGGCACTGCGGGCGCGCATCTGGCGAATGTTGTTCTGGTCCTCGGCGATGTTGGCGAGGTGGGAGAAATAGCTGAAGGCGCGGACAATCCGCACCGTCTCGGAGGTCGACATGCTGTCGAGGATCTGCTCGAGCTCGCGGCGGGCAAGCCGGTCCTCGTCGCGGTGGAACCGGATCGAGGTCTGGCGGATGCGCTCGACCAAGTCGAACAATTCCGCGCCCTCCTGGTCGCGCACCGTGTCGCCCAGGATGCGCCCGAGCAGGCGGATGTCGTCACGCAGCCGCACATCTGCCTCCAGCGCCTGGGCGTCCTCAGGGCGATTAGGGCGATGGTCAGTGGTGTCGGGTGGCACGGTCTGGAGGGACATGGCTCGCTTCCTTGTTCGAGCTCGCTTCGCTGCCCGGCTCAGCCGAGTGTGCAAGTTTTTTGCCGCAGCGCAAGATGAAGTTGGGGGCGGCGCACACTGAAAGGGGCGATCACTCCTTGCGGCTAGGCCGGCACGATCACCTTGCCGATCGGCCAGAGCGCGATCCCCGCAAGCTTCAGATGGGCCCAGGCAAAGGGAATGCCGATGATGGTGACGGCGAAGATCACGGCTGTCAGCACGTGGCCGAGTGCCAGCCACCAGCCGGCCAGCACGAACCAGATAATGTTCCCGATCACCCCGAGCGGGCCGGTGCCGATATCGCCCATACCGGTGACCTCGTCGCGGTTGACCGCGCGCGAGCCGAACGGCAGCAGGGCGTAGACCGCGATGTTGAACGCCGCCCGCGCCCAGGGAAGGCCGATGATGGTAATGGCCATGATGACAGAAGCCACCAGCCAGCCGAATGCCATCCAGGCACCGCCGATGAGAATCCAGATCACGTTGAGCAGAATGGAAACGGGGGCCATTAGATTTAGGAACCTTGGGATGATCCGGGGTCAATGAGCCCTCTTATAGCACGAGGTCATAGTCCATGACGCCGGCTGCGTTCGGCACGCAGCGATGTGCCGACAAATCCGACATCCTCGATCCCGCGCGAAATTTCCCTTGCGCAGAGCCACAGCGTCACCGCGGCGGCACCGATCGCGGCCAGCCCCGAGATCAGAACAGGATTGGGACAGAATATGACGAGAAGATTATCGAGTGGAACGGACCCGGTTGGCCAGCGCGGACTGCAAGAAGATGCCAGAGCCAAACCGCACAGCAGGATGGTGACAGCATTCGCTCCAGCCAGGGCGACCACGACGATCGCAAGACCCTTCTTCATGGAGAGGACGAGATCAACCACCTTCACGACCGCACAGCATGCGATCACGACAACGATGGCCAGGCCCCATCCGGAAATCCCGGCGGCGATGGCCTGACCGCTCCAAGCCCACGCAGCAGCAACACAGGCCAACAGAGTGAGATTGACCTTCACGGCTTCGGGAAATTTGCAACGAAGCGCGTAAGGATTCGCCTTCTCGATGAGGTCCAGCAATGCGCAGGCGATCAATCCGGCCGCAAAGCCGCCGAGATGGACGCCCCAGTCGATCCGCGAATTGCCGAGCGCAAACGCGATGTTCAATCCGATGTTGATGGCGAAGAAGTCGAACCTGACGTCGAGCTTGCCGAGGATCCACAGGCAGAGCAGCGCACCCAAAATGCCCGACGTGGCGCCGGACGCGCCGACGGTCAAATAGGGCGTGGAATGGATGCCATTGCCGATGACGGCGCCGAACACCATCGCGCAGAGATAGATGATGAGGAAATAGGCCGGTCCCACTCGCCGCTCGAGATGTCCGCCCCACAGCACGAGGCACAACATGTTCATGGTGAGGTGGACGAAGTTGACATGCAGGAAGCCATAGGCGAGCAGGCGCCAGTACTCATGCCGCGCGATTGCGCCCGAATACATGCCGCCATAGCGATACAACAACTCTGCCGGCGCCGCCGGACTACCTGCCTGGATGAAGCAGAATCCCGACGCCAGGACGGTCACCGTCATCAGCGCGTAAAGGGCCGCATGAGGAACTTCGAAGAAGCTGGCGCGGTATGAGGGCATCGGCGATCGCAAGCGGTTGGCGTGGGAACGTCAACCTAGCCGAGCCGATTACTGATTGCTACTCCAGCGTGCGCGATCAGGCGGCGCCTACCGCCCCTCGAACTTCGGCTCACGCTTCTCCATGAACGCCTTCATGCCCTCGGCCATGTCCTGTGTCTTGAACAGCGGCAGAAGCTGGAGGTAGACGTGGTGAACGTGATCGGAGAAGTTCTCGTTGAGGCCCATCCGCATCATGCGCTTGGAGGCCTGCACCGCGAGCGGCGCGTTGGCGGCGATTTCACGGGCAATCGCAGTGGCGCGGTTCATCAGCTCGGCATCCGGAACGACCTCGTTGGCGAGGCCCCATTCCAGGCACTCGCGCGCGCTCAGCGTGCGGCCCGTAAAAATCAGCTCGGACGCCTTGGCCCAGCCGAGCATCCGCGGCAGCAGCCACGTGCCGCCGGATTCCGGCACGACGCCGCGCTTGACGAAGGCCGCCGCAAGCTTCGAGGACTCCGCCATGATGCGGATATCGCAGCCGAGCGCGGTGTCCATGCCGTAACCGGCGGCGCCGCCGTTGACGGCGCAGATGGTCGGCTTGTCCATCGCCTGAAGCACGGTCGGCGGCGTGTTGCGCAGATTGATCGTGGTCGGCGAAGACGCGGCACTGAGGCCATTGCCGTCGCGCTCCCGACGCAAATCGAGGCCGGCGCAGAATGCCCGCCCCTTGCCGGTGAGGATCACGACCCGGACGTTGCGGTCCTCATTGGCCTCGGTCAGCAGCCGCGCCAGATCGTTCAGCATCGGGCCGGAGATCGTGTTCATGCGCTCCGGCGCATTCAGCGTGATCACCGCGATGTGGTCGGCGACCTCATAGAGGACTTCGTTTGCGGCGTCGGTCATGATCATTCGTTCCTGTGTTCGTAGCCCGGATGGAGCGAAGCGAAATCCGGGGTCTTTCTGACGCGAGCACCGCCCCGGATTGCGCTTCGCTCCATCCGGGCTACAAGGCTTTCAAATCTTCCGCCCCGCCTGCTCCCAATAGGGATCGCGCAGGCGGCGTTTGAAGATCTTTCCGGAGTCTTCGCGCGGCAGGCTCGTGCGAATCTCGATGTGCTTGGGCACCTTGTAGTCGGCGAGCGAGCCCTTGAGCCGGGTGCGGATATCGCCGGCATCGAGCGTGACACCCGGTTGCGGCTCGACCACCGCCATCAGCGCCTCGCCGAACTCGGCATCGGGGATGCCGAACACGGCGCAATCATGCACGCCGGGCACGGCATGCAGCACGGATTCGATCTCGGCCGGATAGATGTTGACGCCGCCTGAGATCACCATGTCGCGCTTGCGGTCGCAGATGAAGACGTAGCCGTCCTCGTCGATATAGCCGACATCGCCGGAGGTGATGAAACCGTCACGGTCGATCTCGGCGCGCTTCTCCGGCTTGTTGTGGTAGGTGAAGTCAGCCATTTCGGCCATGCGGGAATAGATCTCGCCGATTTCGCCCACGGGGAGCACGCTGCCGTCATCGCCGATGAAGCGCAGTTCGGCGCCGGGGGAAATCTTGCCGACGGTGCCGGGCTTTTTGAGCGCATCCTCAGAGGTCGCGAAGGTGACGGCGCTGGATTCAGTCGAGCCGTAGAATTCGTAGATCACCGGCCCCCACCATTCGATCATGGCGCGCTTGACGTCGGCCGGACATGGCGCGGCGGCATGGATGATGTGGCGCAGCGACGAGACATCGTATTTCTTGCGCACCGCCTCAGGCAGCTTCATCAGGCGGATGAACATGGTCGGCACCATGAAGATGGTGTCGATCTTGTACCGTTCGATCAGCTCAAGAAATTCTTCCGCCTCGAACCGCGGCATCAGCACCAGCGCGCCGCCGAGCTTGCCGGCGCGGATGCCGAACGAATTTGGCGCGGAGTGATAGAGCGGACCCGGCAGGATCGCGCGGGCGCCGGGCTTGAGCCCATAGATCATCGCACGCATGCGCTCGCCGGCCGCCGCCTGTTCCGGCGTCGGCGCATTGCGCCGCACGCCCTTTGGATGGCCGGTCGTGCCTGACGTGTAGATCATGTTCATGGGCTGCGGCACGACCGGGCCGTCATAGGGCTGGTGTTGCGCAAGCCAGGATTCGAAATCGATCGCGAAGTCCGGCGTCTTCAGGTGATCGGGGTCGATCTTGTAGTTGGACAGGATCTCCAGCGGGGTCGGCACGCTGAGCACGGTGACGCCTTTCGGGATGGCATCGCGCAGGGCGTGCAGCATGTCGGCATGCCCGATCAGCACGGACGTGCCGGTATCGCCAAGGATGTAGTTGATCTCCTCCGGCTTGAAGTGCCAGTTGATCGGCACGCCATAGGCCCCGAGCCGCATCGCAGCGTAGGCGGCTTCGAGGAAGGCGATGTCGTTGCGCATCAGCATGCAGACGCAATCGCCCTGCTTGACGCCGATTTTGGCGAGGCCGCTCGCGATGCGATCCGCGCGGTTGGCGACTTCGGCGTGGGTACGGCGGCGCTCGCCGGAGACGATGCCGAGGAATGGGGACGTTTCGCTCATTTGTTGCTTTTCCGATCTTTCGTCGGTTCAAAATTGTAGCCACACCCGCGATCGTCATTCCGGGATGCGCCGAAGGCGCAAGCTACGATGCGCAATTGCGCATCTGAGAATCCATACTCCCGATCGTGGTTATGGATTCCGGGCTCGATGCTACGCATCGCCCCGGAATGACGGGGAGTTACTAATCCACATACCTCGCCGCACGCTTCTCCAGATTGGAGCGCACCGCTTCGGTCTGGTTCGCACGACCGATCAGCTTCTGCTGCTCGATGGACTCGGCGAGCAGCGCCGGGCCGGGATCGACCGAGAGATTGTTGAGCAGGCGCTTTGCGGCGCGGATCGCATCGGGGCTCTTGCCGGCGATCTCGCGCGCGACTTCGAGAGCCGTGGCGCGAGGGTCGTCGCAGATGCGCGTCGCGAGGCCGTAGTTCATCGCCTCCTGTGCGGAGAAGATGCGGCCGGTGTAGGTGAGATCGCGCAGGATGTCGTCGCGCACGAGCGAGGCCAGGATCGGCGTGCCCGCCATGTCGGGCACGAGGCCCCATTTGATCTCCATCACCGACATCCGCGCATCCGGTGAGAGAAAGCGCATGTCGGCACCGAGCGAGAGCTGGAACCCACCGCCGAAAGCGACGCCGTGCACGGCCGCGATCACGGGAACCGGAAGCTGGCGCCAGCCCCACACCGCCTGTTGCGGAAAGTTCGCCTGGCCGTGCGTACGCGCCGTGAGGTCGCGATTTTCGCCACCCGGAATTCCGTTGCCGCCCTTCTCCTTCATGGCGGCAAAACGCCCCATGTCGAGACCGGCGCAGAAGGCGCGGCCTTCGCCCGAGAGCACGACGACACGCACGCCCTTTTCCTTCGAAAGCCGGTCGGTTGCGGCAACAAGGGCCTCGAACATCGCCTGATCGAGCGCATTCATCTTGTCCGCGCGCACTAGGCGCACGTCGGCGACGCCTTCCGAGATCGAGATCGAGACGCGCTCTTCCATGGATGAATTCTCCCCTGTTCTTGTTCAGTGCCGCTTTACAGGAAGCCGGCGGCCGGATTTAGTCAATCGACCAATTAACTGACAATGCCTGCGGAGGAAACAGCCATGTTCAAGGAAAATCTTCTGGCCGGCCGGAACATCCTTGTCACCGGTGGCGGCACCGGGCTCGGCAAGTCGATGGCGGCGCGCTTCCTCCAGCTTGGAGCAGAGGTGCACATCTGCGGCCGGCGCAAGATCGTGTGCGACGAGACCGCGACCGAGCTGATGGCTGAGTATGGTGGCCGCGTCACCAGCCACGGCGTCGACATCCGCAACGCGCTCGCGGTCGAAGAGATGATCGAGACCATCTTTCGTGACGCTCCCCTCACCGATCTCATCAACAACGCGGCCGGCAATTTCATCTCGCGCAGCGAAGAGCTCTCGCCCCGCGGCTTCGATGCCGTCGCCAACATCGTGATGCACGGCACGTTCTATGTGACCCATGCGGTCGGCAAGCGCTGGATCGCCTTGAAGCAGCCCGGCAATGTCGTTTCCATCACCACGACCTGGGTGCGCAACGGCTCGCCTTACGTGGTGCCGTCCGCGATGAGCAAGTCAGCGATCCACGCCATGACGATGTCGCTCGCGACCGAATGGGGCCGCTACGGCATCCGCCTCAACACCATCGCGCCGGGCGAGATCCCGACCGAGGGCATGAGCAAGCGCATCAAGCCCGGCGACGAAGCCGGCGCGCGCACCAAGGCCATGAACCCGATGGGCCGCGTCGGCACCATGGAGGAATTGCAGAACCTCGCGGTGTTCCTGATCTCCGGCGGCTGCGACTGGATCAGCGGCGAGACCATCGCCATGGACGGCGCGCAGGCGCTGGCGATGGGCGGCAATTTCTACCAGCTCCGCGACTGGAGCGACGACGACTGGAAAACCGCGCGCGAGAGCATCATGGCGCAGAACGAGAAGGACCGGGCCAAGCGGGGGTAGCTCGCTCTCTCCCGTATTGTCTTTGCCCGCGGATGACGCCACACTCCGCGACACAAAAACAAGATGCCACGGGAGAGACATGTCCACCACACAGCCATTGGCGAATCTCGCCGACATGGTGCGCGAGCGCGCGACCAGCCGCGGCAATGCCACCGCCTACGAGTTCGAGGGCCGCGTCACCAGCTTTGCCGAGTTCGACGTCAAGACCAACAAGGTCGCCAACGCATTGATCGCGATGGGCGTCAGACGCGGCGACCGCATCGCCTATCTCGGCAAGAACAGTGATCTCTATTTCGAGCTGCTGATGGGCGCGATGAAGGCCGGCGTGGTGATGGCGCCGGTGAACTGGCGCCTCGCCGGGCCCGAGGTCGCCTTCATTGTCGCCGATTGCAAGGCGCCGGTTCTGTTTGTGGGGCCAGAGTTCGTCACCCAGGTCCGCCAGATCAAGGACCAGTTGCCCAGCGTGCGCACTGTCATCACCACCGAAGGCGGCGCGCCGGAATGGCAGGATTTTACAGCCTGGCGCGATGCGCAAAGCGGCGACGACCCGAAGGTGCCGATCGACACGAAGGACATCGCGATCCAGCTCTACACGTCGGGCACGACAGGCAAGCCGAAAGGCGCGATGCTGTCGCATGCGAACTTCCTCAACCTCGTGCAAACCGGCAATGCCGAGGACAAGCCGGAATGGAATCGGTGGTCCACCGACGACGTGTCGCTGGTGGCGATGCCGATTTTCCACATCGGCGGCTCCGGCTGGGGCGTGATGGGACTCTATCACGGCGCCCGCGGCGTGATCGCGCGCGAGTTCGATCCAACCAAGGTTCTGGATTTCTTCGAGCAGTCGGGCATCACAAAGCTGTTCATGGTGCCGGCGGCGATGCAGTTCGTGGTGCGGCAGCCGCGCGCGAGGACGGTCGATTTCTCGCGGCTGAAATACATGCTGTATGGCGCCTCGCCGATTCCGGCGGCGCTGCTGAAGGAATGCATCGAGATCTTCAAATGCGGCTTCGTGCAGATGTACGGCATGACCGAGACGACAGGCACCATCGTCGCGCTGCCGCCGGAGGACCACGTCGAGGGCCTCGAGCGGATGCGCTCGGCCGGCAAGGCGCTGCCGGGCGTCGAGATCGCGATCCTGGATGCGGACGGCAAGCCGCTGCCGCCGCGCGAGGTCGGCGAGATCGCGACGCGCTCAGGCTCCAACATGGCCGGCTATTGGAACCTGCCGGAGGCGACTGCGGCGACCCTGCGCGGCGATGGCTGGCTGCGCACGGGCGACGCCGGCTACATGGACGAGGACGGATACCTCTACATCCACGACCGCATCAAGGACATGATCATCTCCGGCGGCGAGAACATCTACCCCGCCGAGGTCGAGAGCGCGCTGTGCGATCATCCCGATGTCGCGGAAGCCGCCGTGATCGGCGTGCCCGACGACAAATGGGGCGAGGCCGTGAAGGCCGTCGTGGTGATGAAGCCCGGCAAGCAGGCGACCGCCACCGACATCATCAACTTCACCCGCGAACGCATTGCCGGGTTCAAGACGCCGAAGAGCGTGGAGTTTTTGCCGGCCCTGCCGAGGAACCCGTCAGGCAAGATTTTGCGGCGGCAGCTGCGCGAGCCTTATTGGGCGGGGAAGGATAGAAGGGTGAACTGACCGCTTGGTGCGGTACCGTAGGGTGGGCAAAGGCGCGAAGCGCCGTGCCCACCAATCTTCGTTTGCAACAAGAACGGTGGGCACGCTCCGCTTTGCCCACCCTACGGCAGCGATGCTTCGCAGCAACCGCTCAATGCTTCCCCGGCCCCATATACCCGAACAAGAACCCCGCCACCTTGCGCATCTGGATCTCCTCACTCCCCTCCGTGATGCGATAGCGGCGGTGGTGGCGGTAGATGTGCTCGAACGGCTTGTGGCGTGAATAGCCCATGCCGCCGTGGACTTGCATGGCGCGGTCGGCGGATTCGCAGCAGAGGCGGTTTGCCCAGTAGTTGCACATGGAGACGCGGTCGGAGAGCGTGCGCTCGATCTGCTCCTCGGTGAGCTTGTCCATCTCCCACGCCGTCTTGCGGATCAAAAGGCGCAGCATCTCGGCTTGCGTGGCGAGCTCGACGAGTGGGAACTGGATCGCCTGATTCTCGGCCAGCGCCCTGCCAAACGGCTTTCGCTCGCGCGCGTATTTCACACTCTCGTTGATGCAGTAGACGGCAGCACCGAGCGAGCTTGCCGCCTGGCGGATGCGGTTCTGGTGCACGAAGCACTGCGCCAGCGACAGGCCGCGGCCGACTTCGCCGAACAACGCATCCTCCGGCACGAACACGTCCGTAAAGCTGACGCGGGGATGGTCGGTTGGCATGTTGAAGGTCCACATGTATTCCTCGACCTTCACGCCATGGCTCTTGGCCGGAACCAGGAAGCAGGTGATGCCGCGGGCATCTCCGTCATTGCCCGAGGTGCGCGCGAACAGCGCGCAATGCGTGGCGACGTGCATGCCGGTCGTCCACATCTTCTCGCCGTTGATGATCCAGCCCTTGACGTTGTCGCGGGTCGCGGGCACCGCGCGCGTCTCCATGTGGGTGGCGTCCGAGCCGTGATGCGGCTCCGTCAATCCAAAGGTGATGCGGTACTTGCCCTTGATCGAGCCGTCGATCATCGCCTTCTGGTCGTCGCGGCCATAGCGATCGAGCATGGTGACAACAGGGAAATTGCCGACGATGGAGTGCTCGTTCTGGAGATCGTTGTGCAGGCCGAGACCCTTGGCGGCAAAGTGCTCGCGGATCACGGCCATCCAGAGGTTGGAGCCGTCCTTGCCGCCATATTGCTTCGGCACCGGAAAGCGCAGATGGCCGGCGGCGTCCGCCAGATCCTTGGCCTTGCGCAGCAGCGCTTCCCATTCATGGCGCGGCAGGCCGCCATTGTCGAAATCGGTGCGCGCCCATTCGCGGCGATGGTCGAAGAAGCGGATGTTGTCGTCGGCTTGTTCGAGCGGCTTGATCTCGCGTTCGATGAAGCGATCGAGCTCTCCGAGATAGGCGACGAGATCGGCAGGCAATGAGAAATCCACGGCTCTCTCCCGGATTGATTTTGTTGTTTTGCGTTAAGGCGCTACCGCGCTTTTTGCTTCGCACGATTAAGGTGAGAAGTGCGCGCGCAAGTCAAGCAAGGCAAGGCGTGTGACGGGCGCAAGGCGCGCCCGCGCAATTCGATGGTGTCGCGGCGCCGACGCGCGCTAGTATGTCCGCAATATTCCTTCACGAGAAAATGCGGGAGCGCGCGATGGATCTGAAATTCTCAAAAGTGGAACGCAAGGGGCCAATCACGATCATCACGCTGTCGCGGCCCGAGGTCTACAACGCGCTGCACATCGATGCGCATTTCGAGCTCAACAAGGTGTTCGACGACTTCTCCGCCGACCCCGAGCAGTGGGTCGCGGTCGTCACCGGCGCCGGCGACAAGGCGTTCTGCGCCGGCAACGATCTGAAATGGCAGGCGGCGGGCGGCAAGCGCGGCTGGGACAAGGGCGGCTTTGCCGGCCTCACCTCGCGATTCGACTGCGACAAGCCGATCATCGCCGCGGTCAACGGCGTCGCCATGGGCGGCGGCTTCGAGATCGCGCTCGCCTGCGACCTGATCATCGCGTCCGAGAACGCGACCTTCGCCCTGCCCGAGCCACGCGTCGGCCTCGCCGCACTCGCCGGCGGCCTCCATCGCCTGCCGCGCCAGATCGGGCTGAAGCGCGCCATGGGCATGATCCTCACCGCGCGCCATGTCAGCGCCAAGGAGGGCCACGAACTCGGCTTCGTCAACGAGGTGGTGCCGCAGGGCGAGGCGCTGTCGGGCGCGCTGCGCTGGGCGGAGATGATCACCAAGAACTCGCCGATGTCGATCCGGGCATCGAAGCAGACCATCCAGAAGGGCCTCGCCGTGTCACTGGAACAGGCGATCGAGGAGCAGCGCGAATATCCGGCGGTGAAGGCGATGGTGGCCTCGCAGGATTATATCGAGGGCCCAAAGGCATTCTCGGAGAAGCGGCCACCGAAATGGGTGGGGAAGTAGAGCGCCGCTCTCCTCGTCACGACGACGGATGCCCCAACACCACAGGTGTCATGCCCCGGCTTGACCGGGGCATCCAGTACGCCGCGGCTTCAACGTATCTCACTGCCGTCTCTGGAATACTGGATCGCCCGCCCCTGTGCGCAATTGCGCACTAGGCGGGCGATGACAGCGGAGAATATGGCACCGTCTACCCGCCTATCGCCCCAGCTCCCGCTTGTATGACGCGTAATTCGGCTGGTCCACCGCGAGCTTGTCCATCGTGGTCGCCCACAGATGCTCGGCGAGCCCCGGCGTTGCGAGGTCGATCTCGCCCGTGGCGATGCGCTCGGCGAGCGCGCGGTTGAGATCGGTGACCGAGCCATCCATGCCCATCAGCGCGCGCAAACGCTCGACTTCCTTCGCGTCGCTCCCCTCCTCCTGCGTCAGCTGCCGCGTGACGAGGTCGAGGATGTTGACGGCGACGCGCAGCTTGAAGGCCTGGTGGCCCGAGATCAGCGGCGTGATGTCGTTGCGGAGGAAATCGGCGACCGCCTTGGTCAGCTCGGTCGGTGTTGGTTCGTCCTGCATGTGTCAGCTCCCGCGCGGCGCCAGCAGCCGCAACAGATCGATCTCGGTCTCGCTGGCGCGGCGGCCGATCATGGCGCGTTCCATCGAATGGTCAGGCCCCTCGCGAAACCGCTGCATCATGCCGCCGCACATGATGCCCCAGCGCAGCGTGCCCATCACTTCCCAGAATTTTACGCGCACGGGATCGACTTTTCGGCCTGCCGCTTCGTAGCCGGCAAACAACTCCTCGCGTGTGCCAAAACCGCCGACCGGCTTGTCGATCTCACCAAAACGCCAGGAATTGACGCAGACCCAGCCGAGATCCTCCATGGGATCGCCGAGATGGGCGAGCTCCCAGTCGAGCACGGCACGGACACCGTCGGCGCCGATGATCAGATTGCCGTTGCGGAAATCGCCGTGCACCAGCGTCATCTCGGCCGAGGGACCGGGATCATGGTCGCGCAGCCAGCGCAGCGCCAGCTCGAACACGGGCTTGGGCCAGTTCAGGCTGCGATAGTCGCGCTCGAACTCGCCGATCTCCTGAGTCGCGGACCGGCTGCGCAGCTCGGGCAGCTTGTCCTGCGGCAGTTTGTGCAGGCCGGCGAGCACGCCACCGATCTGCCGCGCGAGACGCGGCCGCGCCGCCGCGTACTCATCATCGCGAAGAATCTTGCGGGCGATGGTCTCGCCCTCGACCCGCTGCATGATGAAGCCGGTGCCGAGATTTTCGTCCGGCGTCAGCACATGCATGACGCGCGGCGACGGCACGCCTGCCTCGAAAGCGAGCTGCATCAACTGCGCTTCAGCGGCGAGACCCGCCGCGCGCGTCGGCGCGGCGCCATAGCCCTTCGGCGAGCGTCGCAGGATCGCGCCGATCAGCCCATCGGGATGCTCGATGTCGAAGCGCCAGGTTTCCTGGCTGGCGCCGCCGGACAGTTTTGCTGCGCCGGTGACGCCGGTCGCCCCTTCGCACCAGCGCGCGACGCTGCGGGAGAGCTCGGCCTCGATCATTTGCCTTTGAACTGCGCCGGGCGCTTCTCCAGGAACGCGCCAACGCCTTCACGGAAATCGTCCGTGTCGCCGGCACGCAGCTGGCACTGGAATTCGAGATTGAGCTGATCCTCGAACGAATTTTCGGGGCTGTCCCAGTAGAGCTTGCGGATCAGCGACAGCGCGACGGTCGGGCCGCTGGCAAGGTCGCGCGCAAGCTTCATCGCCTCCTCCATCAGCACGCCGTCGTCATAGACGCGGTTGACGAGGCCCCATTCCAGCGCCTTCTCGGCCGGCAGCCGCTCACCCATCAGCGACAATTCGACCGAGCGCGCCCGGCCGATCAGGCGCGGCAGCAGCCAGGTCGAGCCGCAATCCGGCACCAGGCCGATGCGACGAAACGCTTGAAGAAAATAAGAGGACCGCGCGCACAAAATCATGTCGCCGAGCAGTGCGAAGCTCATGCCGGCGCCGGCCGCCGGGCCGTTGACCGCGGTCACGATCGGGCAATGCAGATTGCGGATGCGCCGCAAGAAGGGATGAAAGCCGGTCTCGAGCGTCAGGCCGGCCTTGGTTTTCTTCGACTGGTTGTTGCGCCCCTGCAGATTCGCACCGGTGCAGAACGCCCGCCCCGCGCCGGTCAGCACCACGCAGCGGACCTCGCCCTTCTTCTCCTCGATCGCGTCGAGGGCATCGGAGAGGCCACCCAGCATGTCCATGGAGACCGCGTTCATCACCTCCTGATGGTCGAGCCGGAGGATCGCGACCGAACCATCGAAATCGAGCGTGACGTGTTTGAACTGCATGGTTTCCTCGTCAGTTGGTACTAGCGATGTTTCGCAGACCGGAATTAGTTTTGCCGGGGCGCATATTTGATTTTTGTCGCGGCCTTGTCCATGGTGGTCCGAACATACCTTGTCGTCGTATCGCACAATCTTGCGCGCACAGGCTGGTGCGCGCCCGTGCCAAAAACAGGAAACGCGCCATGAACCTTTTCGACCTCACCGGCCGCGTCGCCGTGATCACCGGCGGAAATGGCGGTATCGGGCTCGGCATCGCGCAGGCGCTCGCCGGCCAGGGCTGCAACGTCTCGATCTGGGGCCGCAATCCTGACAAGAACAAGGCTGCTGCCGCGAGCATGACGGGCCTCTCCGGCAAGGTCGACACCCGCGTCTGCGACGTCACCGATCCGGCTTCGGTCAATGCCGCGATGAAGGCGACGCTCGACATTTTCGGCCGGGTCGACGGCTGCTTTGCCAATGCCGGAATCGGCGGCGGCGGCCGGCGTTCCTTCATCGAGCGCACCGAGGAAGAATGGCGCACGATGTTTGCGACCAATCTCGACGGCGTGTTCCACGCGTTCCAGGCCGCCGCAAAACACATGACCGAACGCGCCAATGCCGGCGATCCCTTCGGCCGGCTGGTCGCGACATCGAGCCTCGCCTCGATCTTCGGCACGGCGCGCAACGAGCATTATGCCGCGACCAAGGCCGCGATCAACGCGCTGGTGCGCGCGCTCGGCGTCGAGCTGGCGCGTCACGGCGTCACCGCGAACGCGATCCTGCCCGGCTGGATCAAGAGCGACATGACCGCGGGCATCATGGCCAACGAGAAGTTCGTCGCCAATGTGATGCCGCGCATTCCGATGCGGCGCTTCGGCGAGGCCAGCGATTTCGGCGGCATCGCGGTGTATCTGATGAGCAAGGCGTCGTCGTATCACACCGCGGATACGTTCGTGATCGACGGCGGCTATACGGCGTTTTGAATCTCGTAGCCCGGATGGAGCGAAGCGTAATCCGGGATTTTCAAAAACAAGCAAGACCCGGATTTCGCTGCGCTCCATCCGGGCTACAAACTCTGAGGGGAATGGGCAAATGTTCTCACACATCATGATCGGCACCAACGATCTCGACAAGGCCAAGGCTTTTTACGACCAGCTGCTCGGCACGCTCGAGGTGCGCCCGGCCAGGGTCGACGGCCATCGCATCTTCTACATCACCAAGACCGGCGTGTTCTCGGTGACGAAGCCGATCAACGGCGAGGCCGCCACGTGTGCGAATGGCAGCACCATCGGCTTTGCCGCCAACTCGCCTGAGCAGGTCGACAAGTGGCACGCAGCCGGTGTCGCCGCCGGCGGAACGCCGATCGAGAATCCGCCCGGCATCCGGGAGGGCGCAGGGAACAAGCTCTACATCGCTTATTTGCGCGACCTCGATGGCAACAAGATCTGCGCGATGCATCGGCTGCCGAACTGATTGCTCCAGGACGGTGTCATTCCCCGCCTTGTGCGCAATTGCGCACTGGAGCGGGGAATCCAGTACGCCGCGGCTTCTCCGTAAATCGCTGACGTCACGGAGTACTGGATCGTCCGGTCAAGCCGGGCGATGACAACAGTGAGTGCGGCCCGCACCTGCCTCCTCACCCCGTTCAAACAACATTTCAAACACGCTCGCGATATTCCATCGCATGGCATGGGTCGCCTGAAAAAATGTGCGCTCGCGCTTTGGCCGCGCTGCGACTATTCTGCGGCCCAACGCGATCTCAGTGACCCCGGGAGGAACAATGACAAAGCACGCCTACATACCCCGCACCACCAACTACACTCTCAATCCCGGCGACGAGCTCAACGATCTGCGCATGTCGGACCAGGTCCGGCCGCTCTACGATCACGTCAGGAAATTCATCCGCGACACCGTCGAGCCGATGTCGATCGAATTCGCCAAGGCCGGCGAAGGCAAGCAGGATCGCTGGAGCTTCACCCCGAAGCAGCTCGAGGTGCTCGAGGTCGCCAAGAACAAGGCCAAGAAGGAAGGCCTGTGGAACTTCTTCCTGCCCGACGACGAGACCGGCCAGGGCCTGAAGAATCTCGACTACGCCTATATCGCCTCCGAACTGGGCAAGAGTCCGCTGGCCTCCGAGACGATGAACTGCTCGGCGCCGGACACGGGCAACATGGAAGTGTTGGAGCGCGTCGGCACCAAGGAGCAGAAGGAGAAGTGGCTGAAGCCGCTGATGGACGGCGAGATCCGCTCGGCCTATGTCATGACCGAGCCGAACGTCGCCTCCTCCGACGCCAAGAACATTTCGACGACCGCAAAGCTCGTCGGCGACGAATGGGTCATCAACGGCGAGAAATATTACATCTCCGGCGTCGGCGATCCCCGCTGCAAGATCCTCATCGTGATGGTGAAGACCAATCCGGATGCGGCGCCGAGCAAGCAGCAGTCGCAGATCCTGGTGCCGCGCGATACGCCCGGCGTCGAGGTGCTCGGGCCCATGTACGTATTCGGCCAGGACCACGCCCCGCGCGGCCACATGCACATGCGCTTCAACAACGTCCGCGTGCCCAAGGAGAACATGCTGCTCGGCGAAGGCCGCGGCTTCGAGATCTCGCAGCTCCGCCTCGGCCCGGGCCGCATCCATCACTGCATGCGCACCATCGGCAAGGCCGAGAAGGCGCTTGATCTGATGGTGCAGCGTGGCCTCACCCGTGAGGCCTTCGGCAAGAAGATTGCCCATCTCGGCGGCAACATGCAGATCATCGCGCAGGCGCGCTGCGAGATCGAGGCGATGCGGCTGATGGTGCTGAAGGCCGCCAAGGCCATGGACGTGCTCGGCAACAAGGAGGCCCGCGTCTGGGTCTCCATGGTCAAGGCCATGGTGCCGGAGCGCGCCTGCAAGATCATCGACCAGTCGATCCAGATGCACGGTGCCACCGGCATCTCGCACTGGACCCCGCTTGCCGAGATGTACCAGGACGTGCGCCATCTGCGCTTCGCCGACGGTCCGGACGAGGTGCACTGGATGGTGGTGGGACGCCACGAGCTGAGCATGGCGTAAAAGTCTCTCCTCCCCCTCTCCCCGTTCTTACGGGGAGAGGGTTGGGGTGAGGGGCCTCTCTCTACACGTGAGATCATCGAGGGACCTGTACCCCCTCACCCGAATTCGATCTGCGATCGAATTCGACCTCTCCCCGCATCCGCCTTCGCTAAAGCTTCGGCGGACATGAGCGGGGCGACAACTCACGGAGCCACCATGGAATACGCCGCCAGCGACCTGACGCCACGCGAGCGCTACAAGGTGCTGACGTCCTTCATCCTGCCACGGCCGATCGCGTGGGTGACCTCGGTCGGGCCGACCGGAATCGTCAACGCCGCGCCGTTCAGCTTCTTCAACGCCTTCTGCGAAGATCCGCCGCTGTGCATGTTCGCGGCGAACCGCAAGCCCAACGGCCAGGACAAGGACACGTTCCTCAACATCCAGCGCACTGGCGAGTTCGTGGTCAACCTCGCCGACGAGCCGCTGGCGAAGGCCATGCACGAGAGCAGCGGCGACTTTCCCCCTGAAGTGGGCGAGCCTGACTATCTCGGGCTGAAGCTCGCACCGTCGGCGAAGATCGCCGTGCCGCGGCTCGCCGACACGCCCTGGGCGATGGAGTGCAAGCTCTGGAAGATGATCGACGTCAACGACGATCGCCGGCTGATCATGGGCGAAGGCATCCACTTCCATATCCGCGACGAACTGTGGGACGACAAGGCGATGCGGGTGCACATGGACCGCTATCACCCGATCGGCCGCATGTTCGCCGATCGCTACTGCCGCACGGATGATCGAGTGGTGTTTCCGGCGGCGGAAGGGGCGAAGGGGAAGTAGGCCGCGCCATCGCGCTCCCTCGCCCCGTTCTTACGGGGAGAGGGCTGGGGTGAGGGGCTGCCTCCGAGAAAACAGTGTGAGTTGGACTCGCGGAGAGTCCCCCTCACCCGAATTCGATCTTCGATCGAATTCGACCTCTCCCCGCAAGTGGGGCGAGGTGAAGCGAGCACCACCTACGTCGCGGCCGGCTCGCCGATCTTGTCCTGGGTCTTGGTGTCGAAATCGCCGGCGTCGTGCCGCTCGTGGAGCTGGCTGGCGGGATCGCCGGAGACGCGGTTGACCATGCGGCCGCGCTTGACGGCCGGACGCTTGGCGATCTGATCGGTCCAGCGCTGCACGTGCTTGTAGTCCTGCACCGACAGGAATTCGCCGGCGCCATAGACCAGCCCCTTGGCGAGCGCGCCGTACCAGGGCCACACCGCGATGTCGGCGATGGTGTAATCATTGCCCGCGAGGTACTCGTTGTCGGCAAGGCGCCGGTCGAGCACGTCGAGCTGGCGCTTGACCTCCATCGCAAAGCGGTCGATGGCGTATTCGATCTTGGTCGGCGCGTAGGCGTAGAAGTGACCAAAACCGCCGCCGAGATAGGGCGCGCTGCCCATCTGCCAGAACAGCCAGGACATCGCCTCGGTGCGGCTCTTGATGTCCTTTGGCAGGAAGGCGCCGAACTTCTCGGCGAGATAGACCAGGATCGAGCCGGATTCGAACACCCGGATCGGCTCCGGACCGGAGCGGTCCACCAGCGCGGGAATTTTCGAATTCGGGTTGATGTCGACAAAGCCGCTGCCGAACTGGTCGCCATTGCCGATCCTGATCAGCCAGGCATCGTATTCCGCGCCCTTGTGGCCGAGCGCCAGCAGTTCCTCCAGCATCACCGTGACCTTCACGCCATTCGGCGTCGCCAGCGAATAGAGCTGGAAGGGATGCTTGCCGACCGGCAGCTCCTTGTCGTGGGTCGCGCCGGCAATGGGGCGGTTGATGCTGGCGAACTGCCCGCCGTTCTCCTTGTTCCAGGTCCAGACTTTGGGCGGCACGTAGGCGGGGGCGTCGGTCATGCGGGGGCTCCGGCGAAAAAGATGCGCCTGCATTAATTAGCCCGCGAATGGCCGATGGCAAGGGCGCAGAAATGCATTGCCGGGCAGGGCAACTCTACGTTTCGTCATGGCAGGCCACTTCCCCGCCCTCGTTCCGCGCCCGCCGCTCCGCGCCCCCCGGGAATAACGATCGGAAAGAGCCAGGTTCAGGACGCGGCTGCCGTCAGCCCCTGCTCGGCCCGCCCCAGCAAAAACCCCTCATATCCCTTCGCCGCGACCTCGTCGCAGATCCGGCGGTAGACACCGACGCCGCCGATATAGGGCATGAAGATGCGCGGCTTGCCTGGAATGTTGGCGCCCATGTACCAGGAATTGGCCTGCGGATAGAGCGTGCCGCGGGCGACCTCGTTGACATGGGCGACCCACTTGTCCTCGGCCTCCCCGCTTGCCTCCATGGTGGCAACACCCTGCCTGCGCATGTGGACGAGGCAATCGGTGATCCAATCGACATGCTGCTCGATCGAGACGATCATGTTCGAGAGCACCGACGGACTGCCGGGGCCGGTGATGATGAAGAGGTTCGGAAAGCCCGCGCTCATCAGCCCGAGATAGGTCTTTGGGCCTTCCGCCCATTTCTCGTTCAGCGTCCGTCCGCCCGGGCCACTGATGTCGATCTTCGCGACCGAGCCGGTCATGGCATCGAACCCCGTCGCCATCACCAGCGCGTCGACCTCGTGGTCCTTGCCTGCGACACGCACGGCATTCGCGGTGATCTCCTCGATCGGATTGGTCTTGATATCGACCAGCGAGACGTTCGGCCGGTTGAAGGTCGCGAAATAATCCGTATCGATGCAGATGCGCTTGGTGCCGATCGGATGGCTGTTGGGCTGGAGCAGCTTCGCGGTTTCGGGGTCCTTCACGATCTCGGCGATCTTGCTGCGCACGAAGTTCGCCGCGGTATCGTTCGCGGACGGCTCGAGGCCGAGATTGTTGTAGACATACATGAAGGTGAGCCCGCCGCGCTCCCAGCGCGCCGAATATTTGCCATTCCTGGTCTCATCGCTGTCGTCGAGCGCGCCGCGATCGGGTTGCTCGGCGAAAATGCCGTTGCGCGCGACTTCGCGGGCGAAGCGGCGGATCTCCGGATAGGTCTTGCGGACGTTACTGCGTTCTTCGTCGGTCAGCGCGGCGTTGCGCGCGGGAATCGAAAAATTCGCCGTGCGCTGAAACACGGTGAGATGTCTTGCTTGTTCGGCGATGACGGGCGTCGATTGGATGCCAGACGATCCCGTCCCGATCAAGCCGACGCGCAAGCCCGTGAAGTCGACGTCTTCATGCGGCCAGCTGCCAGTGTGGTAGACCGGTCCCTTGAAGCTCTCAAGGCCCTTGATGTCGGGCTTGCGCGCGTTCGAGAGGCAGCCGGTCGCGAGCACGATGAACTGCGCCTCAACCGTCTTGCCGTCGGACGTCGTCACCGACCAGCACTTCGCCCGCGCGTCGAACGCCGCGCGCTCGACGCGGGTGTCGAACTGGATGTCGCGGCGAAGATCAAAACGGTCGGCAACGTGGTTGGCGTAGTTCAGGATCTCCGGCTGCGGCGCGTAGCGCTCGCTCCAGTCCCACTCCTGCTGAAGCTCTTCCGAGAACGAGTAGGAATACTGCATGCTCTCGACATCGCAGCGCGCGCCGGGATAGCGATTCCAGTACCAGGTGCCGCCGACGCCACCGCCCTGCTCATAGACGCGCGCCGAGAAGCCAAGACCGCGCAGGCGGTGCAGCATGTACATGCCGGCAAAGCCCGCGCCGACGACGACCACGTCGTAAGCTTTCACGGTTCGAGCCGGACTCGCTTGCGCTTGCGACATCGGTTGGCGCTCCCTCGCTGTTTTCTCTTTGTTTGCGCCAGCATTCTCACAGACTCACAAAAGCGCAAGAGACAAATCGGCGGGCTCTGGCCTGTTTATTTTGTGCAGCGGAATGGCTCATCCGCCGCGTGGCGTCTGCACGCAAGATGCGCGGCCAAATCCGGATTGGCATCGTTGACGACGATGGGCTAGCTTCGAAGCGCCTTCGCTCAAGCAAAGCAACAACAGCAACGCGACGGCTGCCGGGAGAGAGCCATGAAATCGCCGATCTGCGACATGCTGGGCATCGAGTTCCCGCTGCTCGCCTTCAGCCATTGCCGCGACGTCGTTGCCGCCGTCAGCCGTGCCGGCGGCTTTGGCGTGTTGGGTGCCACCGTGCACACGCCCGACACGCTCGAACGCGAGCTGAAATGGATCGACGAGCATGTCGACGGCAAGCCCTACGGCATCGACGTCCTGATCCCCGAAAACATCTCGACCGCGGGCGAGAAGGACGTCACCTGGAAGAGCCTGGAGGCGCGCGTACCGCAGGAGCACCGCGCCTACACGCGCGACCTCCTGATGAAGTACGATATCGAGTTGACGACAAGTGATGTGGCCGACAATCAGCCGCAACCGTTCGACGCGAAGACCGCACTTCAGCTGCTCGAGGTCTCCTTCAACCATCCGATCCGATTGATCGCCAACGCGCTGGGCGTGCCGCCGAAGGCGATGATCGAGATGGGCAGGAAGCACGGCGTGCCGGTTGCCGCCCTCGTCGGCGCCAAGGAGCATGCGTTGCGGCAGGTTGCGGCCGGCGTCGACATTCTCGTGGTGCAGGGCACCGAGGCCGGCGGCCATTGCGGCGAGGTCTCCACCCTGGTGCTGGTGCCGGAGGTGATCAAGGCGATCAAGAACATCCGCGACGTGCCGGTGCTCGCGGCCGGCGGCATCATGACGGGACGGCAGATGGCCGCCTGCATGGCGATGGGCGCGGCCGGCGCCTGGACCGGTTCGGTGTGGCTCGCCACCGTCGAGGCCGAGACCACGGAGATCTTCCGCGAGAAGATGATCGCGGCATCCTCGCGCGACGCGATCCGTTCGAAGGGGCGCACCGGCAAGCCGGCACGCCAGCTCCGCTCGGTCTGGACCGATGCCTGGGACCGCGCGCCGGAAAGCCCAGGCGCGCTGCCGATGCCGCTGCAAAGCGTCATCAGCCGCGACGCCTTCAACGCGATCGACCGCGCGGCGGCGAGCGGCAACGCCAAAGCGCGCGACCTCGTCAGCTATTTCGTCGGCCAGGGCGTCGGCCTGATCGACAGCGTGAAGTCGGCGGGCGCGGTGGTGCAGGAGTTCAAGGAAGAATTTGCCGAGGCCGTCGAGCACATGAATGCGCTGGTGGCGGAGTAGCATCCACATCGTCATTGCGAGCGAAGCGAAGCAATCCAGACTGCCTCCGCTGATGCATTTCTGGATTGCTTCGTCGCTACAACGCAAAATTGCTTCGCAATTTTGTCGCGAGCTCCTCGCAATGACGAAGCAACTAACATCGTGAATCGAGATTATGACTGACAAGACCAATATCCCGGAAGACCTCATCCCCGTCATCGTCGGCGTCGGCGAGATCATCGACCGACCCAAGGAGATTACCGACGGCCTCGAGCCGTTGGATCTGCTCGAACAGGCGCTACGGCGGGCCGAGCAGGACGCCGGCGCAAAACTGCTTGGCGAGGTGCAGTCGCTCGACGTCGTCAACTTCCTGAGCTGGCGCTATCGCGATCCGGAAAAGCTTTTGGCGCAGCGGCTCGGCATTGCGCCGGCGCATTGCTATTACGGCCCGGTCGGCGGCGAGAGCCCGATCCGCTACATCCACGAGGCGGCAAAACGCATCGCGCGTGGCGAGTGCACGGTGGCGGCAGTCTGCGGTGCGGAGGCGCAGTCGACCGCGACCAAGGCTGAGCGCGCCGGGATCAAGCTACCCTGGACGCCGTTCGCCCATGACGTCGAGGAGCCCAAGCGTGGTGCGGCATTCCAGAAGCCGCTCGCGGTGAAGCTCGGCGTGTTCCGTCCCGTCACGGTTTATCCATTCTATGAGTCCGCCTCCTCCGCCCATTGGGGCCAGACGCCGCGCGAAGCCATGGCAGAGTCCGGCACGCTGTGGTCGCGCTACTCCGAAGCCGCCGCCGAAAATCCCAACGCCTGGCTGAAGCGGCGCTATGCGCCGGACGAGATCACGACGCCGTCGGCGGACAACCGCCTGATCGCCTGGCCCTACAACAAGCTCATGGTCGCCAACCCCAGCGTCAACATGGGCGGCGCGCTGCTGCTCACCAGCCTCGCCAGGGCGCGCGCGGCCGGCATCGCCGAGGACAAGCTGGTCTATCCGCTCGGTGGCGCCTCGGCCGAAGAGCCGCGGGATTACCTCCTGCGCGATCAGTTCCATGAAAGCCATCCACAGAATGCGGTGCTGAAGGCGGCGATGGACCTCGCCGGCGGCGACGGATTCGACGCGATCGAGCTCTATAGCTGCTTCCCTTGCGTGCCCAAGATGGCGCGGCGGACGCTTGGCCTCGGGGCCGACGTGCAGCCGACCGTGACCGGTGGTCTCACCTTCTTCGGCGCGCCGCTCAACACCTACATGACGCATGCGGCCTGCGCGATGGTGCGGCGTGTGCGCGATGGTGCCAAGCTCGGGCTGCTCTACGGCCAGGGCGGCTTCGTCACCAAGCACCACGCATTGGTGGTGTCGAAGACGCCACGTGCGGCGCTGGCGCAGGAGACCAGCGTGCAAGCCGAGGCCGACCGCAACAAGCGCGCGGTGCCCGAGTTCGTCACGGAGGTTTCAGGCAGGGGCAAGGTCGAGAGCTTTACGATGCTCTATGGCCGCGGCGGCGATGTCGAACACGGTGTGGTGATGCTGCGGACGGCGGACGAGCGGCGCACACTCGCGCGCATTCCGGCGAGCGACGCGGCGACGCTGGCGCATCTGCTCAACATGGATCGCACGCCGGTAGGCTCGCTCGGCGAGATCGCGATGGCCGCGGATGACGTGCCGGAGTGGCGGGTGGCGTAGCTTTCGTAGGGTGGGCAAAGGCGCTCTTGCGCCGTGCCCACCATTCTTCCTCCAATCACATGAAGACGGTGGGCACGCTTCGCTTTGCCCACCCTACGAGATCAACCTAGCCCTTCGGCGCCTGCTTCTCCGACGCCGTCGCCGGCTTGCCCTTGGCACCGGCACCGCCGGCGACGCGAACCTGGTCGCCGTCGGAAATACCATCCGGCGGGGCAGTGATCACGCGGTCGTCGGGTGCGATGCCCGAGGCGAGTTCAATCTCCTTGCCGAGATCGCGTGCGATGGTCACGGTCTTGAACTGCACCTTGTCGTCGGGACCGACGGTCGCAACACGCAGACCGCTGCCGTTGAAGATCAGGGCACTGGCGGGAATGCTCAGCGGCGCGGTGTCGCGCTGAAGGTTGAGCTTCACGCTGGCATAGCCGCCGGGCATCAACTCGCCGTTGGAATTGTCGAGCCGAAGCTGCATGCGGGTGGTTCCTGAGGCGACGTCGACGGCCTGCGAGGACGCCTCGACCGTCGCCTGGAATGTCCGGTTCGGGTATTCCGGCATGACCATGGTGGCCTTGGCGCCGATCTTGATCGCAGGCACGTAGTTCTGGGGAACGTTGACGTAAACGCGCAGCTTGGTGATGTCGGAGACCACGAACATCGCCGGGCCGGAGCCGCCGCCGGCATTGATCAACGCGCCGACGTCGGTATCGCGCGCCGTGACCACGCCATCGAACGGCACCGTGATCTTCTTGTAGCCGGCCAGCGCTTCAAGCCGTTCGACATTTGCCTGGCCTGAGTGGACGGCCGCGTTCTTGTTGGAGAGATCGGCGGTGCGCTCGTCGATCTCCTGCGCGGAGACGAAGTTGGAGGCGACCAGCGTCTTGCGCCGGTTGAGCGTTGCTTCCGAGAGCCTGGCACTGGCCTGCTGGCTGGCGAGGTCGGCGCGGGCCTGAAGCAGTTGCTGGTCGAGGTCGGGCGCCTCGATCTCGGCGATCACCTGCCCCGCCTTGACGCGCGCGCCCATGTCGACGCTCCAGCTCTTCAGATAGCCGGAGACGCGTGCGAAGATAGGCGCGCGGTAATAGGCTTCGAGCCGACCCGGCAGGTCGATGGTGCCGTTGAGGGATTTTGCGTTCGGCAGGGTCACCGCAACGCTGGGAACGGCCTGATCGTCGGTCCATTCCTTCAGCTTGGAGCCCTGCTCCTCGCGGGCACGAATGCCGGTACCCACGACGAGGCCTGCCGCAATCAGCGCCACCACGCCGAAGATGCCCAGTTTCCGGTGCGACACCGGGGAGCGGGGTTCAGTGGGCGACATGCGGAGTCTCCAATGGGGCGGCGGCTTTGGCGCCCTGTTTCTTGTGTACCATACTGAACACCACGGGAACAAACATCAGCGTGGCGAAAGTTGCAAAGATCAGGCCGCCGATCACGGCGCGGCCAAGCGGCGCATTCTGCTCGCCGCCCTCCCCGAGCCCCAAAGCCATCGGCGCCATGCCGATGATCATGGCGAGCGCGGTCATCAGCACCGGGCGGAACCGGACGAAGCCGGCCTCGAGTGCAGCGGCGATGGGGTCACCGAGCTCCTCGTAGCGCTCGCGGGCGAAGGAGATCACCAGCACGCTGTTGGCGGTGGCAACGCCCATGCACATGATCGCGCCGGTCAGGGCCGGCACCGACAGCGTCGTCTCGGTCATGAACAGCATCCAGACGATGCCGGCGAGCGCGGCCGGCAGCGCCGTGATGATCACGAACGGATCGGACCAGGACTGGAAGTTCACGACGATCAGGAAGTAGATCAGCACGACGGCACCGAGCAGGCCGAACAGAAGACCGGTGAAGGCGCTGTTCATGGTCTGCACCTGGCCGAGCAGCACCACGGAGGAGCCCTTCGGCACGTCCTTGGCGGTGTCGGCGATCACCTGGCGGATGTCGGCGGCGACCGCGCCGAGATCGCGACCCGAGGTCGTGGCAAAGATCTGCACCAGCGACTGGATGTCGTATTGCGACACCACCGCGCTCGAGGTCGAGCGCTTGATGTCGGCGATGCCGCCGAGGATCGGCGATTGCGAATTGCCGGTGGCCGTGATCGGCAGCGTCTGGAGCGCGCTGAGCGAGTCGATCTGGTATTGCGGCGTCTGCATCACGATCGAGTAGGACACGCCGTTGTCCGGATTCAGGTAGTAGGTCGGCGCTACCTGCGAGGAGCCGGCGAGATTGACCACGAGGCTGTTGGTGACGTCGCGCTCGGTCAGGCCGACATATTGCGCGCGGGTGCGGTCGACGTCGATGTTGAAGGTGGGATTGTTCGGCGACTGCTGGATACGCGCATCGGCAACGCCGGGAATCTTGCGAACCTTCGCCAGCAGGTTGTTGGCGTAGGCAAAGTTGGCGTTGATGTTGGCGCCGCGGATCTGCAGGTCGATCGGCGCCGGCGCGCCGAAGTTCAGGATCTGGCTGACGATGTCGGCGGGGAGGAACGCGAAGCTGACGCCGGGGAACAGGCGCGGCAGCTGCTCGCGCAGCACGCGCACGTGCTCTTCCGTCGGCTTGTGGCCCTCTTTCAGCTTGATCTGGATGTCGCCGTCCTGCGGGCCGATCACGCCCGTGTTGTTGTAGGTCATGTTGATGCCGGAGATCGGCATGCCGATGTTGTCGGTCAGCGTCTCGATTTCGCCGGGGATCAGCTTGCGGATCGCCTTCTGGACGTCTGCGAGCTGGTTGGCCGTCTCCTCCACGCGGGTGCCGACCTGGGTGCGGACATGCATCAGGATATTGCCGGCATCGACCGCCGGGAAGAAGTTGCGCCCGAGGAACGGCACCAGCGCGAAGGACGCGCCGACCACGCAGAGGAAGCCGATCACGAACACCGCGCGGTGCACCAGCGCCAGTCCCAGCAGATTATGGTAGCCGCCGCGGATGCGCTCGAACCGCTTCTCGAAGCCGCGCTGGAACCAAACCAGCGGATTGCGCGACTTCGGCGGGCCGCCCTCGTGATGGACGTGCGCCTGCAGCAGATAGTTCGCCATGGTCGGCACCAGCGTGCGCGACAGGATGAACGACCAGATCATCGCGAACATCACGGCTTCGGCCATCGGCACGAACAGGAAGCGGGCGACGCCGGAGAGGAAGAACATCGGCACGAATACGATGCAGATGCACAGCAACGAGACGAAAGCCGGCGTCACGATCTGGTTGGCGCCGTCGAGGATCGACTGCTCGACCGGCTTACCCTGCTCCAGATGGTAGTTGATGTTCTCGATGGTGACGGTGGCGTCGTCGACGAGGATGCCGACCGCGAGCGCAAGGCCGCCGAGCGTCATGATGTTGAGCGTCTCGCCGATCGCCGACAGCATGACGATGGCGCCGAGCACCGAGAGCGGGATCGAGACCGCGATGATGACCGTGGAGCGCCAGCTGCCGAGGAACAGCAGGATCATGACGCTGGTCAGCAGCGCCGCGATCACGCCTTCGATCGCGACGCCTTGAATCGCACCGCGGACGAACACCGACTGGTCGCCGATGAAGCCGATCTTCAGCGCGTCCGGCAGCTGGTCCTTGACGTCGATCACCTTCTGCTTGATGCCGGCGATGATGTCGAGCGTCGAGGTCGCGCCCGCCTTCAGCACCATCATCAGCACCGAGCGGTTGCCGTCGACATGGACGATGTTGGTCTGCGGCGGATTGCCGTCACGCACGGTCGCGACGTCGCGCACATAGACCATCGCGCCATTGACGGTCCTGATCGGCAGATTGCCGAGCTCGTCGATCTTCAGCGGCGAGTTGTTGAGCTGGATGTTGTATTCGAACTGGCCGATCTTCTGGGTGCCGACCGGCGTGATCAGGTTTTGGGCTGCGAGCGCGTTGGCGACGTCCTGGCCCGACAGGCCGCGCGCCTGGAGCGCGGTCGGATCGAGGTCGATCTGGATTTGGCGCTGCTTGCCGCCGAACGGATACGGGATCGCCGCGCCGGGCACGGTGACCAGCGGGGTGCGCAGGTTATTAATGCCGATATCGGCGAGGTTCTGCTCGGTCAGGCCATCGCCCGACAGCGCCACCTGGATGATCGGAACGGTCGAGGCGGAGTAGTTCAGGATCAGGGGCGGCGTTGCGCCCGGCGGCATCTGCTTCAGCAGCGTCTGCGAGATCGCGGTGACCTGCGCGTTGGCGGTGCGGATGTCGACGTTCGGCTGGAAGAAGATCTTGATGATGCCAAAGCCGTTATAGGAGTTGGCGGTAATGTGCTCGATGTCGTTGACGGTCGTCGTCAGCGCGCGCTGGAACGGCGTGGTGATGCGGCCGGACATCTGGTCCGGCGGCAGGCCGGTGTACTGCCAGACCACCCCGATCACGGGGATGCGGATGTCCGGGAAGATGTCGGTCGGCGTCCGCAGGGCCGCGAGCGGCCCGATGATCAGGAGCAGAAGCGCGAGCACGACAAACGTGTAGGGTCGGCTCAGGGCAATACGGACCAGAGCAATCATCGGTCAGGCAATTCCAAATCGGGGGACAGGGAACACGCCCCACGGGTTCCTGAGGCTGATTTACCCGAACACCGTGGAAATGGCCAACGACGGCGCCGCCCCGTGCGGTCACTTCCCTGCTATCGCACTGCGAAATCGCATTCCAGATATGCAGCCTGCGGCCGGAATATTACGGAAGCGGCTTACCCCCGTAAAAAGAAGCGGCTTACCCCCGTAAAAAAGCGGCGCCCGCAGGCGCCGCTTTCAGAACTGCGATCGTGTCCCGGCTCAGGCTGCGCGGACGTTGGTCAGGAACTTGCTGACCTCGGTCTTGAGGCGGCTCGAGTCGTTGGACAGCATCTGCGCTGCCGACAGCACCTGCGAGGAGGCCGTGCCGGTCTCGGTCGCACCGCGCTGCACGTCGGTGATGTTGGAGGAGACCTGCTGTGTGCCCTGCGCCGCCTGCTGCACGTTGCGGGCGATCTCCTGGGTCGCTGCGCCCTGCTCTTCCACCGCAGCCGCAATCGCCGAGGAGATTTCGGAGAGACGCTCGATGGTCGAGGAGATCTCCTTGATGGCGCCGACCGAGTCGTTGGTCGCCGCCTGGATGCCGGAGATCTGCTGGCCGATCTCGCCGGTCGCCTTGGCGGTCTGCTCGGCGAGCGCCTTTACCTCGGAGGCGACCACCGCGAAGCCGCGGCCGGCTTCACCGGCACGCGCCGCCTCGATGGTGGCGTTCAGCGCCAAGAGGTTGGTCTGGCCCGCGATGGTGTTGATCAGCTCGACGACGTCGCCGATGCGGGAAGCCGCCTTCGACAGCTCGCTGACGCGCTCGGTGGTGGCACGGGCCTGGCCGACGGCGTCGCCCGCCATCCGCGCTGATTCCTGCACCTGGCGGCTGATCTCGCCGACCGACGAAGCCATCTCCTCGGTGGCCGAGGCCACCGACTGCACGTTGGTCGAGGCTTCCTCCGAGGCCGCGGCGACCGTGGTCGCCATCCGCTGTGAGCGGTCGGCGGTCGAGGTCAGCGTCGAGGCGGAGGCTTCGAGCTGGGTCGAGGCCGACGACACGGTCTGGACGATCTCGCCGATCATCGTTTCGAAATCGCGGGTGATGCCGTCGACGCGGCGGCCGCGCTCGATCTTGGCTTCGGCATCGGCGGCGGCGGCCTCGTCGGCGGCTTTCTTGGCGATCAAGGCTTCCTTGAAGATCTGGAGCACGTCGGCCATGGCGCCGATCTCGGTCTTCTCGCCGCGATGCGGGACTTCGGCGGAGAGGTCGCCCTTGCCGAGCGCCTGCATCGGCTGGATGATCGAGTTGATGCCGGCGGAGACGTCCTGGACCAGGTAGAAGCTGACGCCGATGCCGATGATCACGGCGGCGCCGAGGATGATCGAGACCAGCATGAAGGCATAGAAATAGCTGTCGGCGGCATCCTGGGCAGCCTGGTCGCCGCCCTTGGTGTTGAGATCGATGTCCTTCATCAGGACCTCATCCGACGCAAGGCCGATCTTGTTGACCGTCTTGGTGTTCAGCTCCTGGGCGTCATGCGGGACCTTGCCGGCCTCCTTGCGTGACAGCGCCATGACGTCTTCGGTGCCCTTCTTGTAGTCGTCCCAGAGCTTGGCCCATTCGTTGTACAGCCGGCGTTCCTCGGGTGAAGTGATCATCGGCTCGTAGGCCTTGCGGGACTTGGCGAGCGCCTCGATGACGGTGCCGGCCGTCTTTTCGTTGGCGAGCTTCTCCTCGAGGGTCTCGGACAGCATGTGCTGGCGGACCACGTTGCGGTAGGTGATGACGCTGGCGCGGAGTTCGCCGAGCACCCGGACGCTGGGCAGCCAGCTCGTGGTGATGTCGGTGGTGTTGGCGTTCATCGACCGCATCTTCGTGACGGCGAGCAGGCCCATGCCGGTCATCGCGACCAGCAGGAACGCCACGACACTGATGATCTTGGCGCGAATGGAAATGGTGGCGAACATAATCGGGTCTCGTTGTGCTGGCGCGGGCGCGCGTCCGGGAGGTCTTAACAATCAACCAAAAGGAGCGACGCCGACATCAGACAACAGAGCGACTGAGCAGATGTTAACTACGACTCCGTTCGAGTACGGAGCCTGAAAGAAATGAACAGGCAGCTAAGAACGTCCTGCGCTCAGCGCATGAGCCCAAGCGCGTCCGCGAAGAATTCCGGCCCGCCGAAATTTCCGGACTTCAGTGCGAGCAGCATATCGCCTGCTTCAGCGCCGACGGCGCGCAGCACCGGGACGCCCGCAGCGATCTCCGCGCCGACCAGGAAGCCGGGAATCCCGAGGCGATCGACGACGGCGCCGGAGGTCTCGCCGCCAGCCACGACCAGCCGACGGACGCCTGATTTCACTAGGTTTTCCGCAATGTCGGCCATCGCCTGCTCGATGGCGTGACCGGCTGCATCGCGGCCGTGGCGCGCCTGCAAGGCGGCGACCTGATCCGGTGTCGCGCTCGACGCGATCAGGACCGGACCGTCGGCTAAACGCGGCTTGGCCCAGGCGATCGCGCGCTGCACTTCGTCCGCTCCCGTAAGAATACGGTCCTGATCGAGATGGAGCACCGCCATGACGCGTTCGGCATTAGCGATCTGCTGAAGCGTCGCCTGCGAGCAGCTTCCGGCGAGGCAGGCCGCCGGTCCGCCGACGGCGGCGTCCGCCCCGCCGCTGCCAGCGGCCGACTTGACCTTGCCCGTCGAGACCAGAGCCCGCGCCAGTCCGAGGCCGATGCCGGAGGCGCCGACCGACAGCCGATGCTGGGCAGCGACGAGGCCGATGGCCTCGAGGTCGCGGTCGAACACGGCATCGATGATCGCGGCACCGATGCCCTTGCCTGACAATTCGGCAAGGCGAGCCCGCACGGCCTCCGCGCCGCGGGCGACGGTCGCGAGGTCGACGAGACCCACCTGCGTCTTGCTCTGGCGCGCCAGCACGCGCACCAGGTTGGAATCACGCATCGGGTTGAGCGGATGGTCCTTGAGCGGGCTCTCGTTCAGCGGCACGGCGCCGACGAACAGATTGCCCTGATAAACCGTGCGACCGGTCTCCGGGAAAGCCGGCGTCACCAGCACGACGGCCTCGCCGCTATCGGCGCGCAGCGCGTCCATCACCGGGCCGATATTGCCCGCATCGGTGGAATCGAAGGTCGAGCAGACCTTGAACAGCACATGGTGCGCCCCGCGGCCACGCAGCCATTTCTCCGCCGCACGCGAGCGCGACACGGCAAGGCCCGCCTCGATCGAGCGGCTCTTCAGCGACACCACGACGGCGTCGACCTCGGGCAGCGTGAGATCGTCCGCGGGCACGCCGATGGTCTGCACGGTACGCAGGCCCGCGCGCGTCAGCGTGTTGGCGAGATCGGAGGCGCCGGTATAGTCGTCGGCAATGCAACCCAGTGCGAGCGTCACGGCTTCACTCCCGCATAAGGCCTGAACCAGGCGAGGCCATCGGTGGTCTTGCCGCGCGGATTGTATTCGCAACCGACGAAGCCGGTATAGCCGAGCCGGTCGAGTTCGGTGAACAGGAAAGGATAGTTCAGCTCCTCGCCGTCGGGCTCGTTGCGCGAGGGGACGCTCGCGATCTGGATGTGCCCGATGATCGGCATCATCTCACGCAGGCGCATGGTGACGTCGCCGTGGATGATCTGGCAGTGATAGATGTCGAACTGGAGCTTCAGGTTCGCCAGTCTCAGCTCCTGGATCAGGTCGCGCGCGAAGCCGAAATCATTGAGGAAGTAGCCGGGCACATTGCGCGCATTGATCGGCTCGAGCACGATGTCGATGCCGTGCGGAGCGAAGAACTCCGCAGCCCACGCCACCGACTTGTAGAACGCCTCGATCGCGACCCGCTCGCCGCGGTTGGCAATGCCGGCCATCAAGTGCAGCCGCTTGACACCGGTCGCCTTGGCGTAAGGCAACGCGGTCTCCAGGCTCGCCTTGAGATCGGCGAAGCGCGCCGGCAGCGCCGCAAAGCCTTTCTCGCCGGCGTTCCAGTCGCCCGGCGGCAGGTTGAACAGCGCCTGCGTCAAACCGTTGCGCTTGAGCCGCTCGCCGACCACCTCGGCCGGATGCTCGTAGGGAAAGAGGAATTCGACCGCGGTGAAGCCCGCTTGCGCAGCGGCGTCGAAACGGTCAAGGAACGGCACCTCGGTGAACATCATCGAGAGATTGGCGGCGAAACGGGGCATCGGAATCCTCTTGGCTTACTTGTCGCCGGGAAGTTTTACGCCGGTGACCTGCGCGTACATGCGCGCCACCGAGGCGTCGTCATCGCGGCCCATGCCGGCAGCTGATGTCATCAGGAACATCTGGAGCGCGGCGGCCGAGACCGGCACCGGGAATCGGGCGCTGCGCGCCATGTCCTGGATGATGCCGAGGTCCTTGACGAAGATCTCCACCGCGCTGCGCGGCGTGTAATCGCCGTCAAGCACGTGGGGCATGCGATTCTCGAACATCCAGGAATTGCCGGCTGAGGCCGTGATCACCTCATAGACCTTGCGGATGTCGAGGCCCTGCTTGGCCGCGAACGCCATCGCTTCGCTGGCGGCGGCGATATGCACGCCGGCGAGCAACTGGTTGATCATCTTGAAGGCGGCGCCCTGCCCTGCGGCATCGCCGAGCTCGTAGAGTTTTGCCGCCATGGCATCGAGCGCCGGCCGTGCCTTTGCAAAGGCAGCGGGACTGCCGGAGGCGAGGATCGTCAGCTCACCTTGGGCCGCGCGCTGCGCGCCACCGGAGATCGGCGCATCCAGATAGTGACGGCCGGTCGCCTCCAACTGCTTTGCGAGGCGACGGGCCACATCCGGGTCCATGGTGGCGGAGGACAGGAAGACGCTGTCCTTCGGCAGGGTCTCGGCGGCGCCATCCTTGCCGAACAGGATGGTCTCGGTCTGCGCGGCATTGACGACGACGCTGACGACGATGTCGGCGCCATTGGCCGCTTCCGCCGGCGTGCTGGCGCCTGCGCCGCCGTCCTTCACGAAACGCGCCACCGCGTCGGCCGAGACGTCGCAGCCGGTCACGGCATGACCGGCGCGCTTCAGCGAGGTCGCCATGCCGAATCCCATCGAGCCGAGCCCGATGACCGCGATACGCTGATTTTGCGACGTGGAGGCGGACATGCAACTGACCCTTGCGAACGTTTCCTGGACGGCCGCCCTTTGCGGCGGCTCACTGATCCGAATAACACGGCTTGGCCGCGCTGCCAAAGCGTGAGACAAGCGGGCATGACGGCTATGAGCAACGAGACCCGGCTGCGTGAGGATATCTGCCGCTTCGGACGGTCCTTGTTCGAGCGCGGCCTGACACCGGGCTCTTCCGGCAATATCAGCGTCAAGATGCACGACGGGGGTTGGCTCGTCACCCCCACCAACGCCTCGCTCGGCTTCCTCGACCCGGCGCGACTGTCGCGGCTGGACGCACGGGGGCGCCTCCTCTCGGGCGATGCGCCGACCAAGGAAGTTCCGCTGCACAACGCGCTCTACGATACGCGCGAAAGCGCGCGGGCGATCGTGCATCTGCACTCCACCCATTCGGTCGCGCTCTCGATGCTGCCCGAGATCGACCCGCGCGCCGCGCTGCCGCCGATGACGGCTTATTATCTGATGAAATGCGGCGCCACTGCGCTTGTGCCCTATTACCGCCCCGGCGATCCCGCGGTTGCGGATGTGATCAAGGGACTGGCGGGCAAATATTCGTCCGTGCTGCTCGCCAATCACGGCCCGGTGGTCGCCGGCGACACGCTGGAGGCCGCGGTGTTCGCGACGGAGGAGCTGGAGGAGACGGCGAAGCTGTACCTGCTGCTGCGCGGGATGAACCCGCGGTATCTGTCGCCGGAGCAGGTGAAGGATCTGGTGAAGGTGTTCGGGGTGACGCTGCCGGAGCATGGGCATGAGCATTAGCGCCCTTCGATCATGGGCGGACTAACGACGCCTCATCCACCACAGTCATTCCCCGCGGAAGCGGGGAATCCAGTACGCCGCAGCTTCTCCGTATCCAACTAGCGTCTCTGGAATACTGGATCGCCCGCCTTCGCGGGCGATGACACCGACCAGGTAGTAACTACAGCCCCAGATACGCCTTCCGTACGTCCGGGTTCCCCCTGATCTCCTCTGCCGGGCCCTGCATCAGCACGCGGCCGGTTTGCAGGATGTAGGCGCGGTCGGCGATCTCCAGGCACTCGGCCATGCGCTGCTCGACGATCAGCACAGTCATGCCGGCGTCGCGGATGCGCAGTACCGCCTGGAAGATTTCGTCGACCAGCTTCGGCATGATACCTTGCGAGGGCTCGTCCAGCATCAACAGCCGCGGGCGCGTCATCAGCGCGCGGCCGATCGCGAGCATCTGCTGCTCGCCGCCGGAGAGCGTCTCGGCGCGCTGCTCCAAACGTTCCTGGAGACGCGGGAACAGTGTGAAGACGAGATTGAGCGGCCCCTCGCGGTCGGCGTCACCGCGGTACAGATAACTGCCGAGGCGCAGATTGTCGCGCACCGACAGGCGCGGGAACAGGCGGCGGTTCTCCGGCACATAGGCGATGCCGGTGGCGGTGATGTGATGCTGCGCCATGCCGTCGAGACGCTTGCCGTCGAACGTCACCGTGCCCGAACGCGGACGCTCGGCGCCGGCGATGGATTTGAGCAGCGTCGACTTGCCCGCGCCGTTGGCGCCAGCGACGCAGACGATCTCGCCCTTCTGGACCTCGATCGAGACCGCCGAGATCGCGACCAGACCCTGATAGGCGGTCGTGACTTCATGCACCGACAGCATGACGATCTCCCAGATATGCGCTGATCACCTTGGGATCGCGGACGACGTCGGAAGGCTTACCCTCGACCAGCACCTTGCCGAGGTCGAGCACGATGGCGCGGTCGACCAGCGGCATCACGATCTCCATGACATGCTCGACCATCAAAACGGTGATGCCGGCATCGCGCACCTTGCGCACCAGCGCGACGCCGGTCTGCGCCTCGGTCGGCGTCAGGCCGGTGAGAACTTCGTCCAGCAGCAGCAGCTTTGGTTCGGTCGCCAGCGCACGGGCGACTTCGAGGCGGCGTTTCTCGGCCGGCACGAGGTCGCTCGCGAGCACGTCGGCGCGTGCGGCAAGGCCGGTGAATTCGAGCACCTCATGCGCCTTGCGGCGCGCCTCGCGCATCACAGTGTTGCGCACGAGAGCACCGACGATGACGTTGTCGATGACAGTCATGGTCTCAAAGCTCTTGACCACCTGGAAGGTGCGCCCGACGCCACGCTGGCAGCGTTCGGCCGCCGGCATGTTGGTGACATCCTCGCCGTCGAACCAGATCGACCCTTGCGTCGGCGGCAAGACGCCGGCGATGAGATTGAACAGCGTCGACTTGCCGGCACCGTTCGGCCCGATCAGACCGACGATCTCGCCGCGGCCGACCGAGATCGAGACATCGCTGTTGGCGACGAGGCCGCCAAACCGCTGCCAGACGCCGCGGGTTTCAAGGAGCGCAGTCATCGCGTGGCTCCTCTTGCCTTCGAACGGGAGAACAGGCTCACCAAGCCTCGCGGCAGGGCCAGCGAGATCGCAACGATCAGCGCGCCATAGACGATGAGGTCGACGCCGCGGCCGGAGCCACCGATATAGGAGCGCGTCAGCTCCGTCATCGGGATCAGGATGGCAGCCCCAAGCACAGGCCCCCAGAGGGTGCCGATGCCGCCGAGCACGGCCGGCAGCGCCATCAGCAGCGAGAACTGGAAGCCCATCACGCTTTCAGGATCGATATAGGCGAGAAACTGCGCATAGAACGCGCCCCCGATGGCGACGAGGAAGGCGGAGACCGCGGCCGCGCCCATCTTGGAGTTGAACACGACGACGCCGAGGCTCTCGGCCGCTTCCGGATTGTCCTTCACCGCGCGCCACCAAAAGCCCCATTTGGAGTCCTCCAGCCACCAGGTGACGAACCAGGCGAGGCTGCACAGCACCAGCGCGAAATAGAAGTACGGCAGCTTGCTGCGCATGAACTGGAATTTCAGCCAGCTGTCGCCGCGCACGGGAACGGTGATTCCCATCGCAGCCCCCGCCCATTCCCAGTTCTGGAACAAGAGCAGTCCGATCTCGGCGATGACGATGGTCGCGATCACGAAGTAATGGCCGCGCAGGCGGAAGAAGGGATAGCCGAGCCCCATTGCGATGATCGCCGCAATCACGCCGCCGGCGAGCATGCCGAACCAGGGCAGCACGCCGAACTTGGTGAACAGCAGCTCGGTGGTGTAGGCGCCGATGCCGAAATAGAGCGCGTGCCCCAGCGAGATCTGCCCGCAATAGCCGGACAGGATGTTCCAGCTCTGCGACAGCGCCGCATACATCAGGGTCAGGATCAGGATGTTCTGGACGTAAACATCCTTGATCAACAGCGGAGCCAGCGCTGCGAGCCCGGCCAGCACTGCGGCGATGATGAGATCGCGGCGGCGCCGCGCTGCAAAAGCCTTGTCCATCACATCGACCCGAACAGGCCACGCGGCCGGATGAAGACGACGAGGAGATAGACGGCATAGATGCCGACGGACTTCAGCGATGGCGGCAACACCAGCGCGGTCACCGCTTCGACCAGGCCAACAATGATGCCGCCGGCGAAGGCGCCGAACACGCTGCCGAAGCCGCCGAGCGCCACGGTGACGTAGGCGATCAGCGCGAACGACGCGCCGACATCGGGATAGATGTAGAAGAACACCGCCATGATCGCACCGGCGAGACCGACCAGCGCGGCGCCGAGGCCCCAGCCGAACGCGAACACGCGGTTCTTGTCGATGCCGACGAGCGCGACGGCGCCGGGATCCTCGCGGGTGGCTTCCAGCGCGCGGCCGAAGTCGGTGCGGTGGATGAAGAGGTAGAGCCCGGCGAAGGCCGCGATCGAGACCAGCGCACCGATGAGCTGCGGCTCGGGCAGGAAGATGCCGGCGACCGAGATGGTTTTACCGCCGAGCCAGGACTGTGGAATGCTGCGATAGTCCGGCGTGAAGAAGTACTGCGCGAGGCCGCGCATCACGATCGCAAGGCCGAAAGTCGTGAAGATCTGCACCATGCCGGCATTGGCCTTGGCCCGCATGGCGAAGCGTACAAGGAGTAGATAGACCACCGCTCCGAACACGAACATCGCCGCGGCGACCAATGGGGCCGACAGCAGGGGATCGATCGCGAAGAACGCGAACAGAAAGAAGGACAGGTACATCGCGAGCATCAGGAATTCGCCATGGGCGAAGTTCGTGACGTCCATCAGGCCGAAAATCAGCGCGAGGCCGACCGCGATCAGTCCGTAAAGCAGGCCCATCAGAAGGCCGCTCGCGAGACTCTGGATAATGGCTTGAGCTGTCAAAAGTCGTCCCCCGAAATAGATCCTCATCCTGAGGAGCGCGCACCAGCGCACGTCTCGAAGGATGGCCCAGCCCTCGTCCTTCGAGACGCGGGCTACGCCCGCTCCTCAGGATGAGGGCGGGAGCTACGTCCGAGCTCCCGCTTCCCAATCTTACTTCATCGGCCAGATCGCTTCCGCGATCGCGGCCTGCGGCGGGAAGATGGTGACGAACTTGCCGCCGACATATTGCAGCAGCACCGGGTCGGCGTCGTTGTTCTGGCCGGCCTCGTCGAACTTGACGCGCTTCCAGGGCATGATGGTCTGCTCGCCCGGGATGTCGGTCGCGGCCAGTGCATCGCGGATCTTCTCGCCGTCGGCCGACTTGGCGCGGTTGATGGCGTCGGCCAGGATGATCAGGCCCATGAACTGGCGCGAGGTCAGGTCGTTGAAGTCCTTGCCCGAGCGCGCCTTGAACATCTCGTTGATCTTGCCGACCATGGGACGCTTCTGCGCGAGATCGAGCGAGAAGGTGCCGCGCGAGATCACGCCTTCGAGCTTGTCGCCGACGGCATCATAGAGCGCCTTCTCCGAGAAGCCGGCGTCCTGCGCCACGATCGCGTTCGGCTTGTAGCCGAGCTCGCCCATGGTCTTGACGAGCAGGATGCCGTCCGTGGTGTAGCTCGAGGGCATCAGCACGTCGGCATTGGCGCTCTTGAGCTGCTGCACTTCGGCCGACAGCGACGGCGAATTGGCGCGATACTTGATGTCGGAGACGATCTTGTAACCGCGCTCGCCGGCGATCTTGGCCTGGGCGTTGCCGGAATCGGTGCCGAAGATGGTGTCCTCGTGGAACAGCGACAGCGTCTCGATCTTGGTGCCCTTCTTCTTCAAAGCATCGAAGAAGTCGAACATCGCAGCCGAGTACATCTCGTCATGCGGGGCGGCGCGGAAGTAATATTTGAGGCCGCGGCGATGCAGGCTCGGCGAGGAGTTGTCGGCGGAGACGAACGGGATCTGGTAGCGCTCGCAGATCTGGCTGACGGTGACGGCGACCGCGCTTTGATAGGTGCCGATGATCGCGGAGACCTTCTCCTGCGTGATCAGGCGCTCGGCCTCGGCGCGGCCCTTTTGCGGATCGGCCTGGTGGTCGGCGAACACGAGGCGGACTTTTGCGCCGCCGAGGCCCGGCAGACCCTCGCCCTTGGCCAGCGGCAGATCGAAATCGGTGTCCTTGTTGATGACCTCGAGCGCGGTCTCATAGGCCTTCTGCGCGTCGACGCCCTGCTGCGCGCTGCCGCCGGAGAACGGATAGATCACGCCGATCACGACCTCGGAGGTCTGGGCGCGTGCAGCGAGCGGCACCAGCGCGGCAGTGGCTGTGGCACCAAGCAGCACGTCGCGGCGAGAGATCGTCATGGCAAAGTCCCCTGTTACTAAATTTCGACTGATCGAATGGAGCGATTGATGGACGCGGTAAAGCCCGAAGAAGCAGCAAACGCTGCCTACTAAATCACGGCCATGTTCCGGTTCTTCAGATCCGTCACCAGCATCAGGCCGGGCGAATGCGTGATCGCGAACGGCAACCTGGCGGCGTTGATCACCGATTGCGGCGTCACGCCGCAGGCCCAGAACACCGGGATCTCGTCGTCGGCGACGGGCACGGGATCGCCGTAATCCGGCTTGGCGAGATCCTTGATGCCGATCAAATGCGGATGCCCGAGATGCACGGGGGCACCGTGCACGGCGGGATAACGCGAGGTGATCTGCACCGCGCGGATCGCATCGGCCGGCTTGAACGGACGCATCGACACCACCATGGGACCGGCGAACGGACCGGCCTCGCCGCAGGCGATGTTGGTGCGGTACATCGGCACGCGCACGTTCTGCTCGATGTGGCGGATCGGCATGCCCTCGTCGAGCAACGCCTCTTCGAACGAGAACGAGCAGCCGAGCACGAAGGTCACGAGATCGTCGCGCCAATGCTTGGTCACGTCGGTCGGCTCGTCGACCACCTCGCCGTCGCGCCAGATGCGATAGCGCGGCACGTCGGTGCGGATGTCGAGATCGGCGCCGAGCGCGGGGATGTGCGGGCTGCCGACATCGGACATGCCGATGATCGGGCACGGTTTCGGATTGAGCTGGCAGAAGCGGTGAAAGGCGCTGGCATATTCGGCCGGCAGGATCGCCAGATTGCCCTGGACGAAGCCGGGAGCGACGCCGGCGGTAGATCCGACCTGGCCGCCGCGATAGGCGAGCCGTGCCAGGCGGCTCGGGAGCGTGTCGGGCGTTTCAGTTTGCTGCGCTGCCACCAAAACAGTCATTTGATCGACCTGCCTATAAACTCGACAAAGACAGCCAACACCAAGCATGCTATAAAGTCTAATCTTCCTTTCTAATCGATATCGATAAATTCAATTTATCGATCGGGAAAATCCTTCTCAATGCTGGACTTCAGGTCGATCGAAACCTTTCTCTGGGTTGTGAAGCTCGGCAGCTTTCGCGGCGCCGCAGCACGGCTCAATACGACCCAGCCGGCGATCTCCCAGCGCATCGCCCAGCTCGAGCGCGAGATGGGCGTGAAGCTCCTCAACCGCGATCATCGCGTTGCTTCGCCGACGCCGAGCGGCCGGCAGATGATGGTCTATGCCGAGAAGCTGATCGGTCTGAGGGCGGCGATGATCGCCGAGATCGGCGATCGCTCGGCGATGCGCGGCGTGATGCGCCTCGGCGTCGCCGAGACCATCGTGCACACCTGGCTGCCGCGGCTCGTCAAGAGCATGAACGAAGTCTATCCGAACCTGTCGCTGGAGATCGAGGTCGACATCACGCCGAACCTCACTGCGCGCCTGCTCGCGCAGGAAATCGAGCTCGCCTTCGTGGTGGGGCCGCTGTCGGCGTCGGGCGTCCACAATCGCGTGCTCGCGGATTATCCGATCGGCTTTCTCGCAAGCCCCTCGCTCGGGCTCGGCGACGGCCCGGTGACGCGCGCCGACCTCGCGCGGTTTCCGATCATCACCTTCCCGCGCAAGACCAGGCCCTACGAGGTCGTGCGCGAAGTCTTCGACCGGCCGGAGCTGCCGCCGATCCGGCTGCATGCGTCCGCATCGCTGGCGACGGTCATCCACATGGCGGTCGAAGGGCTCGGCATCGCCGTGATCCCCGACGCCATCGTCGAGAACGAGCTCGCCGACGGGCGGTTGCAACTGCTCCAAACCGATCTCGCCATAGCGCCGCTGACATTCACGGCGAGCTGGCTCGCCTCGCCTGACGTCGTCGCGGTGGAGCGCGTCGCCGAGCTCGCACGGCAGATTGCGCAGAGCAGCCTCGCGGTTGACGAGTCCGCGCCGGCGCGTCATTGAAAAAGGCGCCGGACAACCGAGAGACCGACCGCATGAGCCGAGCCGCCACCAATCTGCAAATCGATTCCGCCCGCCTCTGGGGCTCCATCCACGAGACCGCCCAGTTTGGCGGGACGGCCAAGGGCGGCGTACGGCGGCTGACGCTGAGCAGCGAAGACAAGCAGGTGCGCGACTGGTTCCGCAAGGCTTGCGAGGACGCCGGCCTCGATGTGCACACCGATGCGCTCGGCTCACAGTTCGGCCTGCGCAAGGGCCGCGACATGACGAAGCTGCCCGTCGGGATCGGCTCGCATCTCGACACCCAGCCGACCGGCGGCAAGTATGACGGCATTCTGGGGACGCTCGGCGCGCTGGAAGTGATCCGCACGCTGAACGACGCAGGCATCGAAACCGAAGCGCCGATCTGCGTCGTCAACTGGACCAACGAGGAAGGCTCGCGCTTCGCACCGGCGATGATGGCCTCCGCCGCTTACGTCGGCGATTTCACCACCGATGACATCCTGTCGCGCAAGGATATCGACGGCACTTCCGTCAGCCAGGCGCTCGACAGCATCGGCTATCGCGGCGACAAGCCGGTCGGCTTCCAGAAGCTCGGCTGCTTCGTCGAATTGCACATCGAGCAAGGTCCGATCCTCGAGGCCGAGGGCAAGACCATCGGCGTGGTCGATTCCGGCCAGGGCGTGCTCTGGTACGACGGCAAGATTTCCGGCTTCGAGAGCCATGCCGGATCGACGCCGATGCCGCTGCGGCGCGATGCGCTCGCGACGCTCTCCGAAATCGTGCTGGCGATGGAGGCCATTGCGAAGAAGCATGGGCCCAAAGCAGTCGGCACCATCGGCGAGGCCGTGATCGCAAATCCCTCGCGCAACGTCATTCCCGGCGAGATCGCCTTCACCATGGATTGCCGCAGCGCGGATGGCGCCATCATGGACGCGCTCGATCGCGATCTGCGCGCCGCCATTGCCGAGATCGCCGCGCGCCGCAAGGTCGAGGTCAAGATCGACCTGGTCTGGCGCAAGCCGCCGACGCATTTCGATCCCAAGCTGATCGCGGCGGTCGAGAACGCGGCGAAGACGCTCGGCTATTCCTCTCGCCGCATCACCTCCGGCGCCGGCCACGATGCCTGCAACCTCAACACCGTCATGCCGGCGGCGATGGTGTTCGTGCCTTGCAAGGACGGCATCAGCCACAACGAGCTGGAAGACGCCACGCAGCCCGACTGCGCCGCGGGCACCAACGTGCTGATGCATACCGTGCTGGCGATCGCCGGCGTCGCGTCCTGATCGGAGAGAGCCATGCGCGGAGTTTTCGTCGACGCCAACGAAGCCCTCGCCGTGATCATGGAGCGGCTCGGGAAGCCCGGCGACCCCGAGGTGCGGATCCACAGGGATCCCGACATCAAGCCCGAACAATATCCTGAAGTCCTCGATGGCGCCGAGATCGCCATCGTCGACCACACCGCGCTGCCGACCGAGGTCGCGAAGACATGCACAGGCCTGAAGCATGTCGTGTTCCTCGGCACCGGCGCGCGCAGCTACATGAATCCGGAAGAGCTCGCCGAGCTCGGCATCTCCGTGCACCTGATCAAGGGGTATGGCGACACGGCAGTCGCGGAGTCCGCGATCGCCCTGATGTGGGCCTCCGCCCGCGTCATCGCGATGATGGACCGCGAGATGCGCGTCGGCAATTGGCTGCGCGAGGACGGCATGCAGCTAACCGGCAAGACGCTCGGCCTGATCGGCTTCGGCGGCATCGCCGCGGAAGTCGCACGCATTGCGGTCGGCTCAGGCATGAAGGTGATCGCCTGGAACCGGTCGCCAAAGAGCCATCCGGGCGTCGAGTTCACCGATCTCGACACGCTATTGGCGAGAAGCGACGTCGTGTCGCTGCATCTGCTGCTCAACGACGAGACCCGCGGCATGATTACGCGCGAGAAGATTTTTGCGATGAAGCCCGGTGTCATCCTGATCAACACCGCGCGTGCCGCCGTCGTCGACGAGACCGCGATGATCGACGCGCTGAAGTCCGGCCACATCCGCCATGCCGGCCTCGACGTCTTCAACATCGAGCCCCTGCCCGGCGACCATCCGTTGACGAAGATTCCGAACGTGACGCTGTCGGCGCATTCGGCCTTCCGCACGCCGGAAGCGAGCGAGAACCTGATTGAAGCGGCATGGGTCCATTGCCGCCGGATCGTGAAGGGATAAAAGCAACAACAATGGCCGACTATCGCACCATCAAGGCACAGCCGCTCACCAATGTCGTCCGTGCCATCGTCAAGGCGGGCGGATCTACGGACCGCGAAGCCGAGCTCGTGTCCACCAACCTCGTCGAGGCCAATCTTAGAGGACATGACTCGCACGGCGTCGGCATGATCCCGCGCTATGTCCAGAGCGTCACCACGGGCGGCCTCGCCGTGAACCAGCACGTCAAGATCGTGCTCGACACCGGTCCGCTTCTCACCCTGGACGGCCTCACCGGCTATGGCCAGGTGATCGGCCATGAGGCGATGGAGCTGGCGGCAGAGCGCGCCAAGCGCAACGGCGTGTGTCTCGTCGGCCTCTCCAACTCGCACCACATCGGCCGCATCGGCCATTGGGCCGAGCAGTGCATCGACCACGGGCTGGTCTCGATCCACTTCGTCAACGTGATCTCGCGCCCGATCGTGGCGCCGTGGGGCGGCAGCGATGCGCGCCACGGCACCAACCCGTTCTGCGTGGGCATCCCGCGCAGGGGCAAGGACCCGATCGTGCTCGACTTCGCCACCAGCAGGATCGCGCAGGGCAAGACCCGCGTCGCCCACAACAAGGGCGTCGAGCTCGAGCCCGGCACCATTATCGACAACGAAGGCAAGCCCACCGTCAATCCGCGCTACACCGTGATCCCGCCGCACGGCGCCATCCTGCCGTTCGGCGAGCACAAGGGCTCGGGGCTCGCACTGGTGTGCGAAATCCTCGGCGGGGCGCTCTCCGGCGGGCAGGTGGTCAAGGGCCCGTCCGACGGCAAGTACAACGTCCTCAACGGCATGCTCTCGATCGTCATCGACCCGAACAAGCTCGGCACCGGCGACAACCTTGCGAGCGAGGTCGAGAGTTTTGTTGCCTGGCACACCGGCTCGCCGCCCGCTCCCGGCATCGACAAGGTGAAGATCGCCGGCGATCCCGAGCGCGAGACCAGGAAGAAGCGTCTGGCCGAAGGCATTCCGGTCGACCCGACCACCTGGCAGGAAATCCTGGAGGCCGGGACGAAGTTCGGACTGGACCAGGCTGCGATCGAGAAGATCGCGGGCTAGTCGGGAACGAAGCGCATCGCTGAGAATAGCCCGGCCAAGTGCACTATCGCGCAACGAGGTCTGGACTAAAGCGAAGCATCACCGCACTCGTGGAGCGGATTTGAACCGGCCCGCGTCGTCTCACGACAACGCGAATATCCCGGTCCACATCCGCCCCCGAGGTTCACATGTTCTCCCGTCTTGCAAAGCTCATGTCCGGCTCGAGCGAGCCGTTACCCGAAATCGACTTCTACCGGCACCGGCTCGCGATCTATGAAAGCGAGCTGGGCGAGCCCGAGCACAGCTTCACGGACAGCGCGGAGCGCCGCATCGACATCCACGCCTTTGGCCGCGATTTCGTGCCGGTGTGCGAAGAGGGATCTGACGAAGGTTATGTGCTTCTGACCAACGGCATGAGCGAACAGCGAATGCCGGGGGTGCATGGCGACGCAAAGCCACGTGCCGAGCTGATGTGGTATGTCCGGGAGCCGACAGAGGAGGTTTGCGCCAATCTGCGCTGGCTCGCCAATCTGCCGTTCATCGACACGACCTGGTTCGGTTTTGGTCATCGCGTCGCGCTGCCGTGTCCGCCGGTTGCAGGAACGGACTTCCAGACGTTCCTGTTTCTCACACCGATCATCGGCCCCGATAAGCAGATCGCCGAGGCGCTGGAGATCGCGTGCGATCCCGTGGAGATCCTGACCGTGAACCTGATCTCGCATCAAGAGCTCGGCCTCATCAAGTCCCAGGGACTCGACCCGTTTCTCGATCTGCTCGACGAGAACGATTATCCGCCGATCTTCGATCCGACGCGGAAATCGTATGTGTAGGGTGGGTTAGCCCTGCAACTGCGCGAAGCGCAGTTGCTCGGCGTAACCCACCTCTTCTGTCTCCGCGGATACGAGCAGTGGTGGGTTACGCCTTCGGCTAACCCACCCTACGCAGCTCGCCCCGCCTCAATCCACCATATCCGCGACCGCCTTGCCGCAGGCGGTGGTGTCGGCGTTGCCGCCGAGATCCTTGGTGCGGAGCGTGCGTTCGGCGAGGGTGCGCTCGATCGCATCGACGATCGACTTACCGGCCTCCTTCTCGCCGAGGTGCTCGAGCATCATCGCGCCGGACCAGATCGCGCCGATCGGGTTGGCGATGCCCTGCCCCGCAATGTCGGGCGCCGAGCCGTGCACCGGCTCGAACACCGAGGGGAAATCGCCCTCGGGATTGATGTTGCCCGATGGCGCGATGCCGATGGTGCCGGTGCAGGCCGGGCCGAGATCGGAGAGGATGTCGCCGAACAGATTCGAGCCGACCACGACGTCGAACCAGTCCGGATGCAGCACGAAGTTCGCGGTCAGGATGTCGATGTGGTACTTGTCCCACTTCACGCCCGGAAACTTCTTCGCCATCGCCTCCACGCGCTCGTCCCAATAGGGCATGGTGATGGAGATGCCATTGGACTTGGTCGCCGAGGTCAGGTGCTTCTTCGGCCGCGACTGCGCGAGCTCGAAAGCGAATTTCAGGATGCGGTCGACGCCGATGCGGGTCATCACCGTCTGCTGCGTCACGAACTCGCGGTCGGTGTCCGGGAACATGCGGCCGCCGACGGAGGAATATTCACCTTCGGTGTTCTCTCGCACCACCCAGAAATCGATGTCGCCGGGCTTGCGGTTCGCCAGCGGCGACGGCACGCCGGGCATCAGCCGCACCGGGCGCAAATTCACATACTGGTCGAACTCGCGGCGAAACTTGATCAGCGACCCCCACAGCGAGACGTGATCCGGAATCTTGGCCGGCCAGCCGACGGCGCCGAAATAGATCGCGTCATGCTTGCCGATCTTTTCTTTCCAGTCGTCCGGCATCATCTGGCCGTGCTTCTCGTAATAGTCCCAGGACGAGAAGTCGAAATGGTCGAAATGCAGGGACACCCCGTGCTTCTTCGCCGCTGCCTCCAGAACGCGCAGGCCCTCGGGCATCACTTCCTTGCCGATGCCGTCGCCGGGAATGACTGCAATCCGGTATTGTTTCTTGCTCATCGAGAACGTCCCTGGTTGGTCCGGCAGCCGCCGCCTTTTTGACCGCACTGCAATGGACCAAACTCGGCAGCAGTGCAACGCTGCACTGCAATGTTGACCGTGGCGCGGCCGAGCGCCTACTGGTTTGATCCTGATGTTCCCACCGAGCGAGTACCCTTCATGGATCTGCATCTGCGTGGCAAGCGCGTCCTGATCACAGGCGCGTCCAAAGGCATTGGCGCAGCCGCCGCCGAGGCGTTTGCCGAGGAAGGCGCAAACCTCCTGCTCGCCGCCCGCAGCGGCGACCAGCTCAAGGCGCTGGCGGACCGCCTGCGCTCCGCGCACCAGATCGATGCCGCGACGAGCATCGTGGACCTGCGCAAGGCCGAGGATTTGGCGCGGCTCGCGAGGGAAGCCGCCGACATCGACGTGCTCGTCAATAATGCCGGCGCCATCCCCGGCGGCTCGATCGACAAGATCGACGAGGCGACCTGGCGGCACGCCTGGGAATTGAAAGTGTTCGGCTACATCAACCTGACGCGGCAGATCTACGCGCAGATGAAGGCGAAGGGCGGCGGCGTCATCGTCAATGACATCGGCGCGGCCGGCGAAAAATTCGATGCCAATTACATCTGCGGCAGCGCCGGCAACGCCGCATTGATGGCCTTCACCCGCGCGCTCGGCGGCAAGAGCCTCGCCGACAACATCCGCGTGGTCGGCATCAATCCCGGCCCGGTCGGCACCGATCGCCACGTCACCCTGCTCAAGACGCGGGCAAAGCACCAATTCGGCGACGAGAGCCGCTACAAGGAATTCCAGAAGAGCCTGCCGCTCGGCCGGCCCGCGCATGCGCGCGAGATCGGCGATCTCATGGCGTTCCTGGCGTCCGATCGCGCCGGATATACGTCGGGGGTCATCTATACCGTGGATGGCGGCATCAGCGCGGGCTGGGGTTAACTCTATCCGCGTCATTGCAAGCGCAGCGAAGCTATCCAGATTGCCATCTCAGGTACATTTCTGGATTGCTTCACTGCGCTCGCAATGACGATTGAATAAGCACAGGAGTAGAATAGTTGTCTCAAGACCTGATCCGCGAAACGGCCTGCGCCGTCGTCGATAAGCTGCGATCCGGCGACGTCTCGCCGCTCGAGCTTCTGGATGTGCTGGAGAAGCGCATCGGTGAGGTCGACGGCAAGGTCAACGCGCTGCCGACGCTATGCTTCGACCGCGCGCGAGACAACGCCAAGGCGCTGATGCAGAAGCCGGCCGGAGCCCGCGGGCTGCTCGCGGGCCTGCCGGTACCGATCAAGGACCTGACCGATGTCGCGGGCGTGCTGAACACACAGGGTTCGCCAATCTTCAGGGACAATGTGCCCAAGCAGTCCGATCTCATGGTCGAGAACCTCGAAGGCAATGGCGCGGTCGTCTACGCCAAGTCGAACACACCGGAATTCGGCGCCGGCGCTAACACCTTCAACGAAGTGTTTGGCGCGACGCTCAATCCCTGGGATACGACGAAGTCTGCGGCCGGCTCCTCCGGTGGCGCGGCGGTGGCGCTGGCCACCGGCATGGCCTGGCTCGCCCAGGGCTCCGACATGGGCGGCAGCCTGCGCAGCCCCGCGGCGTTCTGCGGCGTCGTCGGCATGCGGCCGAGCATCGGGCGCGTCGCACATACGCCCAAATCGGCGATCGACCGCAATCTCGGCGTGGTGGGGCCGATGGCGCGCAACGTCGAGGATCTTGCGCTGCTGTTGGATGCCATGAGCGGTGACTATGCGGACGACCCGCTGTCGCTGCCCGCACCTGCGACCTCGTTCCTGTCGGCGGCGCAGTCAGGCAAGAAGCCGAAGCGCATCGCCTATTCGCCCGATCTCGGCATCACCCCGGTCGATCCCGAGGTCAAGGCGATCACGCGCAAGGCCGCTGAACGCTTCGCGGAGGCCGGCGCGATCGTGGAGGAAGCGCATCCGGACTGGCGCGAGGCGCATGAATGCTTCCACGTCCTGCGCGCCTTCGATTTCGCGATCACCAAGGCCAATCTGCTGCGGACCAAGCGCGACCTCCTGAAGCCCGAGGTGATCTGGAACATCGAGGAAGGCCTCAAGCTCACCGTCGAGCAGCTCGCGCGCGCCGAGGCGCAACGCGTCGGCATGACCGCGCGCGCGATCGAGTTCTTCAAAAACTACGACCTGCTGTTGACGCCAACCACGATCGTGCCGCCCTTCCCGATCGAGCACCGCTATGTCGCCGAATGCGCCGGCAAGAAGTTCGAGAACTATGTCGAATGGCTCGGCATCGTCTACGCTATCACGCTCGCCTGCTGCCCGTCGCTGTCGCTGCCCTGCGGCTTCACGGCGTCTGGCCTCCCGGTCGGCGTACAGGTCGTCGGTGCCCCGCGCGCGGATGCGCAGGTGATCGCCGGCGCGAAGGTATTGGAAGATATTCTGGGTCTGCGCGGCTCCACGCCGATCGATCCCAAGGTGAAGGCCTGACGCGAGCCGCACCGGCGGGGACTTGGCCGTCCCCGCCGTGCGCCGGTCAGACCCTAGTCGTTCGCTTTCGGCCCGCCGTGATACCGATGCGCATCGTATCCGGCCTCATCCGTTGGAGCGGCGAAGGCGAAGGAGTTCGGATGCGTTTCCGACATCTGGGCGGTGGCCGCCGAAGCCATGTGCGAGTGATTCATTGCCTCGTGGGCAGAGGCGGCGGAGCAAAGCGCGACCAGCATGGCCGACGCTGCGAGAACTGATTTCATCATGATGTGACGTGCCTCTTGTGAGTGCCACCAGCAAATTGCAGATGGATCTCGCCGCGTAGGATTGCCAGTTTGAATCCAGGCACGCGATATAGGCGCGGCATAAGCATTTCGCGCTCCAGTATAGGCTTCCAGCGTTTCTGGCTCGCTCCCGCGGCGGGGAAAGCCGCTCACCTCGAGGCGGTATTCGCCTCCAGGCCGCGACTGTACCGCGACATCGCAAAGCAAAAGACAAAGTAGATCGCGGCGACGAAGATGTAGACCTCGACCGAGAATTGCTGCCAGGCCGGATCGATGATCGCGGTCTTGGCCGTCGTCAGCAGGTCGAAGATGCCGATGATCAGGACTAGGCTGGTGTCCTTGAAAAACGCGATGAAGGTGTTGACCAGCGGCGGGATGACGTGGCGGATCGCCTGCGGCAGCACGATCAGACGATGCTTGCGCCAGTAGGACAGCCCGAGCGCATCGGCGGCCTCATATTGCCCGCGCGGCACGGCCTGGAGGCCGCCGCGGATGACTTCGGCAAGATACGCGCCCGCGAACAGGATGATGGCGATCTGCGCGCGCAGCAGCTTGTCGATATTGAAGCCGCTCGGCATGAACAGCGGAAACATCACGCTCGCCATGAACAACAGGCTCACCAGCGGCACGCCGCGGATCAGTTCGACATAGAGCACGCTGAGCGAGCGGATCGCCGGCAGCTTTGAGCGCCGGCCGAGCGCGACGAGGATGCCGAGCGGGAAACCAAAGGCCAATCCAAACGTCGCCAGGATCAGTGTCACCGGCAATCCGCCCCAACGGTCCTGCGAGACGAAGGAGAGGCCGAACACGCCGCCCCACATCAGTACGCTGATCAGCGCCAGCGCGCCGATCCAGATATAGGCCAGCTCGCGCCGCCACAGGGCGCGGCGGGTGGAGAGATAGAACAGCGCGATGAACAGCACCACCGACAGCGCCGGCCGCCACTGCTCGTCGAACGGATAGGTGCCGAACAGTATGAAGCGATATTTTTCGGGGATGATCGCCCAGCAGGCACCGAGGCCGCGCGCGGCGCGGCAGGCGCTGGAGTCGTTTGCCGGCGTGAGCCACACGGCATTCGCGATGCCCCACTGCACGAAGCTGAAGATGCCCTTGGCGAGGACTGCCAGCAACACGACCGAAAGAATAGCGTTCGGGATCGACGAGAACAAATTGGTGCGGAGCCAGCGCAGCACCGGGTTGCCCATCTGCGGGCGGCGGGCAGCGCGCGGGGCGTCCGGAATATCGGCGATCGCCGTCATGATCAGCGCTCCACCAGCGCGATGCGCGAATTGTACCAGTTCATGAAGAAGCTGATGCAGAGGCTGATGGTCAAGAACACCGCCATGATCAGCGCGATGGCCTCGATCGCCTGCCCGGTCTGGTTCAGCGTGGTATTGGCGACAGACACGACGTCCTGGTAGCCGATCGCGACCGCGAGCGAGGAGTTCTTGGTCAGGTTGAGGTACTGGCTCGTCTTCGGCGGCACCATGACGCGCAGCGCCTGGGGCAGGATGATCTGCCGCAGCATGAAGCTGCGGCGCAAGCCGAGCGCATTGGCGGCATCCCATTGTCCGCGCGGCACGGACTGGATGCCGCTGCGCACGATCTCGGCAATGAAGGCCGAGGTGTAGGTCACGAGCGCGATCAGCAGCGCGAAATACTCCGGCGCGAGCGTCAGCCCGCCGACGAAGTTGAAGCCGCGCAGCTCCGGCCATTCGATCTTCCAGGACACACCAAGCGCCACCGACATTGCCGCCGGCAGCGCGACGATGAGGCCAACCGCAAAGGGCCACGCCGGCCGCGGCTTGCCGTCGCGCATCTGCTGCGCGATCAGCCATCGCCTGATGAGATAGAACACGGCAAGCCCGAGCACGGCTGTACCGAGCACCCAGAGCTGCGGCGAGCCGACCGGAATCGCCGGCAGGATCAGGCCGCGATTGGACAGAAATACGCCCTCGACCGGCCGCCAGGCCGCGCGCGCGGCCGGCAGCGCCTGCATCAACACGTACCAGAACAAGAGCTGAAGCAGCAGCGGGATGTCGCGGAGCGTTTCGACATAGACGGCGGCGAGCCGCGACAACAGCCAGTTGGCGGAGAGACGCGAAATGCCGATCAGCGTGCCCAGGATCGTCGCGAGCACGATGCCGATCACGGCGACGCGCAAGGTGTTGGCGATGCCGACGACGAAGGCCCACAGGTACGTGTCTCTCGGATTATAAGAGAGCAGGCTGTCGGCGATCGGCATGCCGGCTTCCCGGCCGAGGAAAGCGAAGCCGGTGGTGATGCGGCGGGCCGAGAGATTGGTGACGGTGTTGCACCAGAGGAAGGCGACAACCCCAAGCACGATTCCGACGACGAGCACCTGCCAGAACAGGCCTTGCAGCTCTCGGCGGCCAAATCCGCCGAAGAAGCGACGGCGGGGCGGCGGTCTTGGACTGTCTGAAGTCACAGCACAAAAATCCTTCTGGCGAGCAACGATTTCCGGCGGCGCACGTCAACTGTTGCACCAATCTTAAAAGCGTGCAACAAATGTTTCATGGCCGAGCCCACGAAATCCTCGCCCTTGAGCGAACTGCGCATTGCGTTGCCATCGCTCCCCCTGCGCCTGCAGGAGGTCGGCCGCTTCGTTGCCGCCAATGACTACGACGCCACCACCCGTTCGATGCGCGATCTCGCCGCCGAGGCCGGCGCCGACCCGGCTGCATTCACGCGGCTTGCCAAGGCCATCGGCTATTCCGGCTGGGACCAGTTGCGCGCGGCACTCACCGAAGCGCGGCGGCCTTCGCAGATCTCACCTTTCTCGGGCCGCGCCAAGAGCCGCCGTCACGGCCCGAACGCCGATGTCGCGCTCGTCACCGACAAGCTCGAGGCCGAGGGCGCCGGCCTTCTGCGCATTCCGGCCCAGCCGATTGCGGATGCAGCCCGCGCGCTGCACGACGCCAAGCGTATCTGGATTGCCGGTTACCGAAGCTGCCGGAGCGTCGCGGAGCTCTTGAACTACGAGCTCCGGCTGTTCCGTCCCGAACAGGTGCAACTCGTCGGCGCATCCGGCCCCGACGATCTCGATCTCGGCGCCTTTCGTACCGGCGAAGCCGTCATCGTCATCGGCTTCCTGCCCTACACGCATGCGAGCGTCCGCGTTGCGCAGGCCGCCCATCGTGCCGGCGCAGCGCTGATCGCGATCGCGGACAGCCTCTCAGCGCCGATGGCAGAAGGCGCCGACCACGTGCTGCTGTTCGAGGCGGCCTCGTCCCCCGGCTTCTTCCCGAGTCTCACGGGTGCCATCGCGATTGCGCAATCGCTCGCGGCGGTCACGTTCTCGCTCGGCGGCACGGCCGCGAAGAAGCGCCTGGAAACCACCGAGGCGCGGCTCGCCGCGGCCTCCACATACATTTCAGAGAAAGGTTGACCCATGGCCGCTCGCACCAGCCGCGTGCTGCACCGTTCGTTGCGCGAAACGCCACCCAAGGCGATCGGCGGCGAAGGCGTCTATCTTTTCGCCGAGGACGGGCGGCGCGTGATCGACGCCTCCGGCGGCGCAGCCGTCTCCTGCCTCGGCCATCAGCATCCGCGCGTGATCGCGGCGATGGCAAAACAAGCCTCGACGCTGGCCTATGCGCACACCGCCTTCTTCTCCTCCGAGCCGGCCGAGGCGCTGGCCGAGACGCTGGTCGGGCATGAACCCGGCGGTCTCGCCTACGCCTATTTCGTCAGTGGCGGATCGGAGGCGATCGAAGCCAGCATCAAGCTGGCGCGGCAATATTTCATCGAGCGCGGCGAGCCGCAGCGGCAGCACTTCATTGCGCGGCGGCAGAGCTATCACGGCAACACGCTCGGCGCGCTCGCCGCCGGTGGCAATACCTGGCGGCGCGCGCCCTATGCGCCCCTGCTGTCCGGTGCCTTCAGCCATGTGACGCCGGCCTTCGCCTATCACGAGAAGCACGAGGGCGAATCCGATGCGCAGTTCGTGGCGCGACTGGCCGCGGAGCTCGAAGCCGAATTTCAGCGGCTTGGCCCCGACACCGTCGCCGCGTTCCTCGCCGAGCCCGTCGTCGGTGCCACCGCCGGTGCGGTGACGGCACCGGACGGCTACTTCAAGGCGGTGCGCGAGATCTGCGACCGGCATGGCGCCCTCCTCGTCCTCGACGAAGTCATGAGCGGCATGGGCCGCACCGGCACGACGCACGCCTGGGAGCAGGAGGGCGTTGCTCCGGATATCCAGGCGATCGCAAAGGGTCTCGGCGGCGGCTATCAGCCGATCGGCGCGATGCTCGCGAGCGGCAAGATCATCGACACCATCCGCTCGGGCTCCGGCGCGTTCCAGCATGGCCACACCTATCTGGCGCATCCCCTCGCCTGCGCAGCCGCGCTCGCGGTGCAGGATGTGATCCGCGAGGACCGCCTGCTAGACCGCGTCAAGGAGCGCGGCAAGCAACTCGAGCAGCGCCTGACCGAGCGCTTCGGCAATCACCGCCATATCGGCGACATCAGGGGCCGCGGCCTGTTCTGGGCGATCGAGCTCGTCGCCGATCGCGCCGGCCGCACCTCGTTCGATCCCGCGCTCAAGCTGAACCAGAAGATCAAGGCGGAAGCCTTCGCCAACGGGCTCGGCTGCTATCCCGGTGGCGGTACCGTGGACGGCGCCCGTGGCGACCATGTGCTGCTGGCGCCGCCCTATATCGCTTCGGCTGCCGAGATCGATCTGATCGTCGACAAGCTCGGCACCGCCGTCGACAACGTGTTGCGTAGTGTCAATCACTGAGGGGAGAGTCATATGATGAGGAAAGTGGTTATCGTAGCCGGCATGCTTGCAGCATCGACGGTTGCCGCGTCGGCGGCGACGCTCGACACGGTGAAGAGCCGCGGCACGCTGATCTGCGGCGTCAGCGCCGGCTTTGCCGGTTTCTCCGCGCCGGACTCGCAGGGCAATTACAAGGGTCTCGACGTCGATTATTGCCGCGCGCTCGCGGCCGGCGTGCTCGGCGACGCCAGCAAGGTGCGCTACGTCTCGCTGACCGCGCAGAATCGCTTCACCGCGCTGCAATCGGGCGAGATCGACGTACTCTACCGCAACTCGACGCAGACCTATCTGCGCGGCGTGACGCTGGGCCTCCGCCAGGGGCCGGTCAACTTCTATGACGGCCAGGGCTTTGTCGTGAAGAAGGACCTCGGCGTGAAGGAGATCAAGGATTTGAAGGGTGCGACTGTCTGCGTCGCGCAGGGCACCACGCATGAAGTCACGCTCGGCGATTACGGCCGCGCCAACGGCATCGACTGGAAGCCGCTGGTGTTCGACCGCGTCGACACCATGTACCAGACCTTCTTCGGCGGCCGCTGCGATGCCATGACCCAGGATGCCTCCGCGCTCGCCGGCGCCGTGACGACCGCGGCGCCGAATCCGGCCGACTACGTCGTGCTGCCGCAGACCATCAGCAAGGAGCCGCTCGGCCCGTTCACCCGCAACGGTGACGAAGTCTGGAGCGACATTATCACCTGGTTGCATTACGGCCTGATCGAGGCCGAGGAACTCGGTGTCACGCAAGGCAATGTCGACGAGATGGCGAAGTCACAGACGCCGGCGGTCCAGCGCCTGCTGGGTGCCTCCGGCGACCTCGGCTCGCGGCTCGGTCTCGATAACAAATGGCTGGTGACGGTGATCAAGGCCACCGGCAATTACGGCGAGATCTACGAGCGCAATGTCGGCAAGGCGAGCCCGCTCAAGCTCGACCGCGGCCTCAACGGCCTCTGGAGCAAGGGCGGCTTGATGTACGCGGTGCCGTTCAAGTAAACGGTGCTTCACCTCTCCCCGCCTGCGGGGAGAGGTCGACCGCGCAGCGGTCGGGTGAGGGGGAGCCTCCGCGAATTCATCCCTCACTTTCAACGTGGATAGAGCCCCTCACCCCGACCCTCTCCCCGTAAGAACGGGGAGAGGGAGAAGAGACACCGATGCGCATCGCCCTGATTCACGCCCTCAAGCATTCCATCGCGCCGATCGAGGCTGCGTTCGCGAAGGCGTGGCCAGAGGCGCGGCTGATGAACCTGCTCGACGACAGCCTGTCGGCGGATCTGGCCCGCGACGGCGTGCTCAACGATGCCATGACCGAGCACTTCCTCGCGCTCGGCGACTATGCGGCAGCTACGGGAGCGAACGGAATCCTGTTCACCTGCTCGGCGTTCGGCCCCTGCATCGAGGCCGTCGCGCGCGCACATGCGCCAATGCCCGTGCTGAAGCCGAACGAGGCGATGATCGAGCAGGCCGTGACCATGGGCAAGCGAATTGGCCTGCTCTCGACCTTCCCGCCGACACTGGCCTCGATGCCACCGGAGTTTCCGGCCTCGGCCCAGGTCGTGCCGAAACTCGCCGAGGGCGCGCTGGCGGCGCTCGATCGCGGCGATCGCGCCACGCACGACAGGCTGATTGTCGAGGCTTCAAAGGACTTGCGCGATTGCGACGTCATTGCGCTCGCGCAATTCAGCATCGCGGCAACCGCGCCGCTGGTCGCCGAAGCCACCGGCCGCCCGGTCGTGACGACCCCGGACAGCGCGGTCGACAAGTTGATGAGGCTGCTGAAAGCGAAGGCCTAGGCGCCGGCCTTTTTCCGACGACGCGCATCCTTGATCGCAGCAGCAAGCGCGGCCTTCGTTTCGTTCACAAAGTCCTCGACCAGTTCCTCGCGCGTGGCATGCGCGGCCTCGCCGGTGAACAGGCCCTGCTCGGCCAGCATCACCACGCCATGCAACGCCGCCCAGATCTTGAGCGCTTGCCGCTCGCGCAAGAAGCCGACCGCCGGCGCCTCGAGGGCTTCGATCACCAGCGCAAAAGTCTCGCGCGTGGCGTCGTGCAGCTCGCTGCCCTTTGCCGCGCATGACACGGTGCGGGAAGCGAACATCAGGCGATAGATGCCGTTGCGGCGCAGACCGAAATCGAGCGTCGCCTGCGCCAGCCGCGACAGTTTCGATTGCTTCGACGGCTTCGCCATCGCCTCGCGCAGAAGTGCACTGAGCTGCCGGAACGCTTCCGCCGTCACCGCCGTTAGCAGCGCATCACGGTCGGCAAAATGCCGATACGGCGCCGGCTGCGAGACGCCGAGCTGTTTGGCAAGCGCCTTGATGCTGATCGCCTCGGCGCCGCCCTGCTCCGCCTCGCGCAGCGCGGCCTTGATCAAGGCGTCACGGAGATCGCCATGGTGGTAAGTATTCTCCGGCTTACGGACGAGTTGTGAACGCATGTTACGTCAAGCCTATAAGTTTGCGCTTGACAGGGGAAGCCCGCCGCGAATGTAATAGCATATAACTTAAAGCGGCGGCAAATGCCGCCGATAAAATTGACATGAGGATCGCGCGGCCTTCGGGCCCCGCGCACACGACCGAGGAAGCCGCCATGACAGAGCGACTGAGGGTTCACGTCGATCCCGACAAATGCCAGGGCCACGCGCGCTGCAAGGCGCTCGCGCCGGAGCTGTTCGAGCTCGACGAATACGGCAACGCCCATGAGGCCGGGGACGGCACCGTGCCCCCCGGTCTCGAAGACAAGGCGTGGCTTGCCAAATCCAACTGCCCGGAAATTGCGATCGATGTGATCGAGGAGTAGCGCGGCCCCTGCCCGCTTGCGTGCTTTTAGCGAACACGAGCCCCGAGGGATTTCCTGCCATGTCCGACGTCAGCCAGCCTGTCGCCCACCCGCCCGTCACCGACTGGGTCAACGATTTCGACCACACCGATCCGCAATGGACGGAGGATCCGTTCTCGATCTGGGAGGAGCTTCGCTCCGCGAGCCCGGTGGTGCATACAAAGCGCTTCCTCGGCTGCTACATGCCGACGACTTATGAGGCGGTGCGCGAGATCGCCAACGACACCGAGCATTTCTCCTCGCGCCGCATCATCGTCCGTGACGTTCGACCCGAAGTCGCCAGGAACGCCGCTCCGCCGATCACCTCCGACCCGCCCGTACACAAGCCAGCCAAGCAATTGCTGTTGCCGCCTTTCACGCCGGACGCGATGAAGAAGCTGGAACCGCGGATGCGCGCGATCTGCAACGAGCTGATCGACGGGTTCATCGCCGATGGCAAGGTCGATGCCGCAGCGCGCTACAGCAAATATATTCCGGTTCAGGCTATCGCCCACATGCTCGGCATTCCCGAGAGCGACAGCGATCGGTTCATCGACTGGATCCACATGATCCTCGAGCTCGGCATCAAGGACGAGAGCAAGCTGCTCCAGGCCGTGCAGGAGATGAGCGCCTATTTCAGGACGCATATCGAGGAGCGCAGATCGAAGCCGACCGACGACCTGATTTCCTATTTGATGAACGCCAAGGACAAGGAAGGCCAGCCGCTGGAAGAGTCCCATGTGCTGGGTTCGCTGCGGCTGCTCCTGATCGCCGGCATCGACACCACCTGGAGTGCGATCGGCTCCTCGCTCTGGCATCTCGCCCGGACGCCGGCCGACCGCGAACGGCTGATCGCCGAGCCCGGGCTGATCCCGATCGCCGTGGAGGAGCTGCTGCGGGCCTATTCGCCGGTGACCATGGCCCGCGAGGTGGTCAAGGAGACCACGATCTCGGGCTGCCCGGTCAAGGCGGGCAACATGGTGCTGCTGTCGTTCCCGGCCGCCAACCGCGACCCCAAGATGTTTCCGGACGCTGACAAAGTCGTGATCGACCGCCGGGAGAATCGCCATGCCGCCTTCGGCCTCGGCATCCACCGCTGCGTCGGTTCCAACCTTGCACGCATGGAGATGCAGGTTGCGCTGGAGGAATGGCTGAAGCGGATCCCGGACTTCTCCCTCGATCCGGCAGGCACGGTGACCTGGTCACAGGGCACGGTGAGAGGCCCCCGCCAGTTGCCATTTCTGTTCGGAAAGGCGATGTAGGCCTTTCCAAGACCAACGGAGAGAGGCCGGACGTGACAGAGCAAGCAACCCTACCGGCCTCTGATCACATCGACATCGACATCGCCGACGCCAAACGGCGGATCAAGGCGATCTTCATCGGCTCGATCGGCAATCTCGTCGAGTGGTACGATTTTTACGCCTATACGGCGTTCGCGCTCTATTTCGCTCCGGCCTTCTTCCCTGGCAACGACCCCGTCGTCCAGCAATTGAACGTCGCCGTGGTGTTCGCGGCGACCTTCCTGATGCGCCCCCTGGGCGGCTGGCTGTTCGGCTACATCGCGGATCATTTCGGCCGGCGCATCTCGCTGACCTTGTCGGTCGTCTTCATGTGCTTCGGCTCGCTGATCATCGCGCTGACGCCGACCTATGCGACCATCGGTTTCGCCGCGCCGGTGATCCTGGCGCTCGCCCGCGTCATCGAGGGCCTGAGCCTCGGCGGCGAATATGGTGCCAGCGCGACCTATCTCAGCGAGGTCGCCGATCCCAAGCATCGCGGCTTCTATTCGAGCTTTCAATACGTCACCCTGATCGGCGGCCAGCTCACCGCGATCATCGTGCTGCTGCTCCTGCAAAAGGTCTTCCTCACGCCGGAGGAGCTCAAGGCCTGGGGCTGGCGCATCCCGTTTGCGATCGGCGCGGCGCTGGCGATCTTTGCCGCAGTGATGCGGCGCAATCTGCACGAGACCGAGGCCTTCGAGGAAGCCAAGAAGGTGGTGAAGCCGACCGGCTCGATCACCAATTTGCTGCGCTACCCCCGCGAGCTGCTGCTGGTGGTCGGCCTCACGGCCGGCGGTACCGCGGCGTTCTACACCTTCACCACCTACATGCAGACCTTCGTCAAGCTCTCGGTCGGCCTGACCGAGGACCAGACCACTTTCGTGATCTTCGGCACGCTGATCTTCGCGACCATCCTCCAGCCGATCTACGGCGCGATCTCCGACAAGATCGGCCGCAAACCGTTGCTGATCTTCTTCGGCGTCGCCGGTACGCTCGCGACCGTGCCGCTGCTGATGACGCTGAAGGAGACCAAGTCGCCGTTCATGGCCTTCATTCTGATCTGCTGCGCGTGGCTGTTCGTCGCCGGTTACACCTCGATCAACGCGGTGGTGAAGGCCGAGCTGTTCCCGACCAATGTCCGCGCCCTCGGTGTCGGCCTGCCCTACGCCATCACGGTCTCGATCTTCGGCGGCACGGCGCCGGCGATCGCGCTCTATTTCAAGAGCATCGGGCACGAGGAGTGGTTCTACTACTATCTCGCCGGCGTCATCTGCCTGTCGCTGATCATCTATTCCACCATGCGTGACACCAAGCACGCCTCCGCGATGCATCGCCACGAGTAGCTCATGGCCGACGACAACGAGCTGCCCGACAGCAAGCTGACGCGCACCAAGGAGAAATGGGCGCGCGAAGGCCGCTTCCTCACGGGCCGCGTTACGCGACCGGAGGATCAGCGGCTACCGCCGGGCCAGCATCTCACCAAGGACTGGCCGGTGCTCGATCTCGGAGTCGTGCCGCCGGTTTCGCGCGAGCGCTGGCGGCTCGACGTTTACGGTGCGATCGAGACCCCCGTGTTCTGGACCTTTGCCGAATTCGCGGCGCAGAAGCAGGCGCAGATCACCTCCGACATTCACTGCGTGACCACCTGGTCTCGCTACGACAATGAGTGGGAAGGCCTCGCCACGCGCGAGCTGCTTGCGGCTTGCCAGCCGCGCGAGGACGCGCGCTTCGTGGTCCTGCATTCCCATGACGGCTACACCACCAACCTCACGCTGGAAGACTTTGCCGCCGAGGACGCGCTGCTCGCCCACAGCTGGTCGGGTCAGCCGCTGACCGAAGAGCACGGCGGCCCGGTACGGCTCGTCGTGCCGCATCTGTATTTCTGGAAGAGCGCCAAATGGCTTCAGGCCATCGAGTTCCTGACCGAGGACGCGCTGGGCTTCTGGGAAGTCCGCGGCTATCATAACCGCGGCGATCCCTGGGCCGAGCAGCGTTATTCAGCCGATTAGGTTCACGCAAGGACGGGGGAAGCCCATGCCGACGGAACGCTTTCAATTCACCGGCGAAGGCGGTCATCAACTAGCCGCCGCGCTGGAGCTGCCCGATGGCGAGCCCGCAGCCTACGCGCTGTTCGCGCACTGCTTCACCTGCGGCAAGGACACGCTGGCGGCAAAACGCATCTCGGTCGCGCTCGCCGCCAAGGGCATTGCGGTGCTGCGCTTCGACTTCACCGGGCTCGGCTCCAGCGAAGGCGATTTCGCCAATTCGACGTTCTCCTCCAACGTCGCCGACCTCTTGCGCGCCGCCGATCATCTGCGCCAGGTCCGCACGGCGCCGTCGATCCTGATCGGCCACAGCCTCGGTGGTGCCGCGATCGTCGCCGCCGCCGGAAGGATTCCGGAAGCCAAGGCTGTCGTGACCATCGCGGCGCCGTCCGATCCCGCGCACGTCACAGGTCTGTTCAGCGAGCATCTCGACAGCATCCGCGCGCAGGGCGAAGTCGAGGTCTCGCTCGCGGGACGTCCGTTCCGGATCAAGCGCGAATTCCTCGACGACATCGCCGAGCAAGAACTGATGAAGGACATCACCGGCCTGCACAAGGCCCTGCTCGTGATGCAGTCCCCTGTCGACGACACCGTCGGCATCGACAATGCGACCAAGATTTTCGTTGCGGCAAAACACCCCAAGAGCTTCGTCTCGCTCGACCACGCCGATCACCTGCTGAGCAAGCCGGCCGACGCCCTCTACGCGGCCGACGTGATCACGGCCTGGGCCAGCCGCTACATCGACACCGCGAAGCCCGCGAAGGCGATGGATCTCGCGGAAGAGCCGCGCAGAGTGGTGGTGCAGGAGACCCGCAAGAGCAAGTTCAACCAGGCCATCACCGTCGGCCCGCATCATCTGGTGGCGGACGAGCCGATCGCGGCCGGCGGCGAGGATGCCGGTCCCGGCCCCTATGACTTCCTGCTGGCCGGCCTTGGTGCCTGCACCTCCATGACCATGCGCCTCTATGCCGATCGCAAATCGCTGCCGCTCGATCGCGTCACGGTCACGCTGAAGCACTCCAAGATCTACGCCAAGGACTGCGCGGAGTGCGAGACGCGCGATGGCATGCTCGACCAGATCGAGCGCGACATCGCGATCGACGGCGCGCTCGATGCGGAGCAGCGCAAGAAGCTGATGGAGATCGCCGACAAGTGTCCGGTGCACCGGACGCTGACCTCGGAGATCCGCATCGTGACGAAGGTCGTGGACTAGACGGCCAAGATAGTATTTTTCTTCTTGTCCGGAGCCTGGCGAAAATACTCCGTACCCGAAACAGCCGCACGGCTCATCCGCTTGGTGCCGCTGATGGGAAAGCAAGTCGAGATCGCTGATCGCGGTCGTTTCGAACTGCCTATCAAATGCAGGATCGAAGTTGCGCCCACATTGGGACTAGACCAAAAAACCCGGGGCGCGCTGGCCTGTGCGTAACAAGGATAACTTCGACAATAGGTTCGCCTAATGCGGGTGACACGGCATCCTGATCGCATCACGCGAATCAGGGAGATTGCCGATGGGCGTTTATTTGGTGACTTGGGATTTGAATAGGCACAAGCCGAACTACGCGCAGGCTCGACAGAACCTTGTCGATCACATGTCGCGCTACCCCCATATCAAAGATGAGGGTCTAGACTCCGTATGGTTCATCCAATCAACCTCCACGGCCGACGCGCTGGACTCTGACATTCGGGGCCACATGGATACCAACGACAGGTTGATGGTCACCAAACTCGTGAACGGGCAGCACCAAGGCTGGCTCTCGAAGGAGATTTGGGACTGGATCAATGCTCGCATCTAGCGACACCGCGCTAGGCATGTTCGAGTGGCTAAAGTATCTCGCGTCCGGACTGTCCTTCGCGACAGCCGTTACCCTGTTCTTTCGATGGCGCGACTACGAACGGAAGAAAGCGGCAGGTTCGACCTTGACGGTTACTGACCTGCCCCTGAAGTTTCACCCAGTAGCGGTTAGAGTCTCGGCGGATGTTACGCCGTTTGGCGCGGTGTGAGCAACGTGCGATCGGCGGAGCTGGTCGGGGTTGCGCAGCCGATCGCACGTTGCGGTGAGGTAGGCGGCATAGGCCGCAGGGGTCAGATAGCCGAGCGAGGAATGCGGGCGTTGGCCGTTGTAGTCGCCGACCCAATCCGCAATCTTGGCGCGGGCGTGATCGAGGCCGAAGAACAAGGTTTCGTTGAGAAGCTCGTCCCGCATCCGGCCGTTGAAGCTTTCACAGAAGCCGTTCTGCATCGGCTTGCCCGGCGCAATGAAGTGCCAGTCGATCTTGTTCTCCTCCGACCAGGCCAGCATGGCATTGCAGGTGAACTCGGTGCCGTTGTCGGAGACGATCATGCCCGGCTTGCCGCGCTGATTGATCAGCGCCGTCAGTTCGCGTGCCACCCGCCGCCCCTGGATCGAGGTGTCGGGGATGGCCGCCAGACATTCCCGGGTCACGTCATCGACGATATTCAGGACCCGGAAGCGACGGCCGCTGGCGAACTGGTCGTGGACAAAATCCAGCGACCACCGGGCGTTCGGCCGAGCCTCGACCAGTATCGGCGCTCGGGTGCCCACGGCGCGGCGGCGGGCCCGGCGCTTGCGCACGCTGAGGCCTTCCTCTCGATACAGACGGTAGATCCGGTTCCGCCCGGACGGCTCGCCCTGCTGGCGAAGCAGCACGAACAGCCGGCGGTAGCCGAACCGCCGACGGGCATTAGCAAGCTCGCGCAAGTGGCCGCGTAGTTCGGTGTCCGGCGGTCGGCACGATCGGTACCGAACCATCTTGCGGTCAGCGCCGACGATGCCGCAGGCCCGCCGCTCCGCCAGACCCATGACGGCCTGCAGGTGCGCGACGGCTTCGCGCTTGGCGACGGGCCCTACCATTTTTTTGACAAAAGCTCGCGTAGCGCTGCAGCATCCAGCATCTGCTCGGCCAGCAGCTTCTTCAGCTTGGCGTTCTCGTCCTCGAGTTGCCGCAACCGCTTGGCATCGGAGACGTCCAGACCGCCGAACTTCGCCTTCCAATTGTACAGCGTCGCTTCAGAGACGCCATGCTTCCGCGCCAAATCGGCAGCCTTCGCACCCGCCTCATGCTCACGCAGCACGCCAATAATCTGCTCTTCCGTAAACCTGGCTCGCTTCATCTGTCCGTCCTTCAGAAGGCCGGACTCTAACTTCAACTGGAGGAAATCGGCAGGGGCAGGTCATTACCGATGGAGTCGATCGCCGGAATGTGCGGTGGGCCAAGTTGAATTTGAGGAGCTGGACAGCCTCACCGATCCGGATAGGACGCCTCCGCGTCTTGTGGCCGCTTGGCCTTGGTGGGTACGCCTACACAGACGAAGACTCCGTAAAAGCGATCATGATCTACGACCGATCGATTGAACTCCCAGAGGGATGTCGGTCGATTGTGATCACTCCGCCTGCAGAAATACCGGAGAGCAACTCTCTCCGATTGACCTTCTTTGTGAAGGCGGATCAATCGCTCCGGCAATCGCGGCGACGATCGCGCCTATACGTTTGGGTCTCCGGTGAAACCGTTGACGCTCAACGTCGCCGCGTCGGCCTCCTGCTTCGGAGCGGGCCGGTAGATTGGTCGAAACCACCACAAAAGTGAGAGACCTAAACATGGAGAAAACCGGCCCCCCCAGCGGTCCGTCATTGAAGAGCACATTTTCAACGGCGCATTACGCCGCCGTGGTCTCGACCATTGCGCTGATAATCTCCGGCGGCAGCCTGCTTTTTACGAAGCGCTCCTACGACCTCAGCGCGGCAAAAGACCAGCGCGAACTTCTTGAGAAGTCACCGATCGTCGATGTGCAAGTCGCCCCCAATAGCAAGGCGAGAAGCGCCGACCTCACGATCTACATTTTCAATCGTGGGGACATCAACATCGTGCCGCAAGACATCACCGCCCTCCATCTACTCGAACATGGTGATCTCTATCTGTCGGGCTCGCGTCAAAATGTAGAGAAGCTCAGTACGTCCCTGAGCCTCAAATCGATGGGGGTCATTGCTCCAAAGAATTCAGCTACCATGAAGGGAACCGTATCCGGCGTAACCGACGAAAAAGACGATTGGCCTATCAATGGCGTTGACATCACATTCACTCTACGGATCAAGCTCGCCGATGAAGGCGAGACGCTCAAGACGATGAATGTGACTAGAGAGATCAAGCCGGGGCTTTAGGGAAGCACAGCCACCGCCCACTCGGCGATCGGACGACGGACTCCCTGTGAATAGAGTCGCGAAAAGCGATCGTTCGCTCCACCACTAGCGGCGAGAGTGCCATCCTCATCGCCCGCGAATCGATTCATGAGGGAACGAATGACGACAGACAGCGAGGGACGGAAGATCAACCGGAGCCTCCGAAAATCGCAAGCCGAGATCCAGCACCTGATCGACTGCTTCGGTGATCACCTTGCGCAGAAACACAAGTACGATCGATGGGGACTCGAGGCCGTCTGGTTCTACCTGGTCGAGCGGTATCACTGGACTCCCGCCATCGTTCGGGCGCCTAACACCGACGACCTCGATTTCCTGCTCCACGATGAGATGAACGGATGGAAGGCACCCAACGATGACAAGCCGAGCCAAGGTTACAGTTGATGCCGACGCCTGACGACACAAAAAAGTGGCAAGATCATCCAGTTGTCATCGCAATCGGCAGCGGCGCTGCCGCGCTGATCTTTGCGCAGACCGTGATCTTTCCGACGATGACAGCATCGCTTCAAAATGAAGTCTCGTCGGCGCGAAGCCAAACGCAAGAAGTTGCGGCGTTAAGGGAACAGCTCAAGAAGGCGACTGAAGACACTGCGAAGGCCAAGCTCGAGCTCAAAGCAGCCCAGATCAACAACGTATTCTCGGTGGGCAACCCTTATCCCATTGGTTTGAGCAAAGTGAAGATCGGCGACAGTCCTGAAGCCATTCTTGGTAACTATCCAGAGGAAAAAGTTACAAAGAACGTTGCCTCATATTGGTCGATTAAATTAGACCACGCCACGTTCAGGGAAGTTACGTATTTTTTTGATCGGCCGAAGAATCTGAAGGACAGAAAGATTCGAGCATTGCTCTTTTTCACAACTGAGCAATCGTCCGGGATTATCCGCGACAAACTGACAGAAGCACTCGGCAACCCTTCGATTTTCGGACCAAAGCCAGATTGTGCTGGTTGGTCGTTGGGCAAAGACCTATTCGCCAAGGCCGACGGATCTATATCGTTTTCGATCGTAAACACACAACCAGATTGTATTGTCGAGGAAAAATAGAGCCTTTTTTCTGCTCGTGGCAGCACGGCCACGGTGCATTCCGCGATCGCCGTCTTCAATCTACCGCCGCGCCATCGCCGGCATCTAACGAGAGAGAATGCCTTGCCAGTAACCCGAATCGAGAAATTCGATTCCAGCGGTTCGCCTACGCAGCGCGCCGAGCCCGATGCAGATGGCCAGTACCACTACTTCCACTTCGGAAAGAACGTTGATGCCGTCTGCTTTCGCGCGCTCGACGACGTGGCGGAGTTTCTTAGAAAGCCCCCGAAGGCCGGCGTTCGTATGAACCCGGGGTGGAGCAAGATTTCCCGTCGAATTTACATCGATGGAGTACCGCGCTAGCGCGGCTGCTCTAGAAGCACGACGCCATCGTCCGCACCGCCGCGCTGATCTCATTCTCGCGCCAGGCGGCGAAGCCGAGCAGCAGGCCATGGTCGCGTGGACGGCCGAGCGCCAGGCTGGACAGGGCCCGTGTTTCGACGCCTGCCTCGACCAGCCGTTGCACCGCCGCCTGATCGGCGCGACCGCGCTTGAGGCGAGCGACCAGTTGGATGCCGCCCGAGGGCACTTCAGCGGAGAGAACTTCGCCCAGATGGCGCTCCAGTCCCTCGACGAGGTGATCGCGGCGCGCGTGATAGAGCCGTCGCATCCGGCGCAGATGCGCGAGAAAATGCCCGTCTGCGATGAACTCCGCCAGCGCTTCCTGGATGTGGCTGGAGGCGATCAGCCCGACGTGTCGCTGTGCGATCTCAAGGGTGCCGACCAGCCCTGGTGGCGCGACGACATAGCCGAGCCGGATATCCGACGTCATCGCCTTCGAGAACGTTCCGACATAGAACACGCGGCCGTGGGCGTCTAACCCCTGCAAGGCCGGCACCGGCCGGCTGTCATAATGGAATTCGCCGTCGTAATCGTCTTCGACGATCCAGGTCTCGCCTGGCCTGCTCATGCCCAGGAATTCAGTGCGGCGCGCGAGCGACATCAGCCGCCCGGTCGGATGCTGATGCGAGGGCGTCATGAAGATGAGCTTTGGCGCGGCCAGTCCCGGCATCCGCTGCATGCCCTGCTCGTCCAGCTTCATTCCCATCACGCGCGCGCCGGAGGCGCGGAAAGCCGCCGCAGCGCCGGGATAGCCGGGGTCCTCGACCCAGACATCGTCGCCGGGCGTGATGAGCGCAGCTGCAATCAGGGTCAGCGCGGCCTGCGCGCTCGGCAGGATCAGGATCTGGTCTGCGGTGGCGCGGACGCCCCTGCTGGCGGCCAGATAATGCGCCAGCGCCTGGCGCAGGCGCGTCCGATTGACCGGTCCAAGCTCGCGCTTAGCTGCGCGCACCGCGCTGCGGCGCAGGCAGCGGGCCCACACTTCGTTCGGAAACTCCCGCGCATCTCCTTGCCCCGGACGCAAGGGTTTTAGCGGCGCCTGATAGGACATCGGCCAGTCGGTCTGCTTGAGCTTCGACGCCCAGGGTGAGAGCCGCGGCTTACCAGAGCGGACGCTCGGTGCGACGGCACCCGTCTCTTCGTTACGGCCGCCGTCGACCGTGACCATGGGACGACGACCGTGCGACGCCTCGAGATATCCCTCGGCGGCGAGCTGCTCGAAGGCATAAGTGACGGTGTTGCGCGAGACGCCGAGATCGCTCGCAAGCCGGCGGCTCGACGGCAGCGCGCGGCCTTTGCCGAGTCGACCGGTCGCGATCAGGTCTCGCAGCTGGCTCGTCAGTTGCGCCGTCAGCCCCTCGTCGTCGGTCCGCTTCAGCTCGATCAGGGCGGAGATCACACCTTCCGAAACTGGCACCTAATTCCTTTCCGATCTGGCACTTTTTCAGGTGCCAATCCGGATGCTATCCGCCGGACTGGACTGCTTCAAGGATTTTGCGATGAACTCCCTCTCCTCCCGCGCGGCCGTCGGCCTGTTCCTGATCGTCGTGCTGGCCTGGGGCGTGAACTGGTCGGTGACGAAGCAACTCGTCCAGTTCCTTCCGCCACTATGGACTTCGGCGATCCGGAGCTGGATCGCGCTGGCCGGATTGTTCGTGATCCTCGGGCTGAGCAACAATCTGATGATCCCGGAGCGGCGCGACATTCCGGCGATCCTGAGCGTCGCACTGCTGCACATGACGGTGTTCTCGGTCCTGGTTGCGGCCGGTGTGCGCTTCCTGCCCGCGAGCAAGGCAATCGTGCTCGGCTACACCACGCCGCTCTGGGTCGCGATCGCCGCGCCCTTGCTGGGGAAGGATACGCTGACGGCGCCCAAGCTCGCCGGCGCCTTGCTCGGGCTGATCGGCCTTGCCGTGATCCTGAACCCCACGTCGATCGATTGGACCAATACCAACGTCCTGCTCGGGGCCGGCATGGTCGTCCTGGCCGCGATGTCCTGGGCCGCGAACATCATCTATATGAGCGCGCATCGCTGGATTGCATCGCCGCTCCAGCTCCTGCTCTGGCAGGTGCTCGTGGCGACGATCGTACTGACGGGATCGGCTGTTATCACGGAAGGCCCGCCGCACGCGGAATGGTCGTGGAAGCTCGTGCTGCTTTTCCTGTATTCCGGCCTGATCGGAACGGCGCTGGCCTATTGGGCGATGTCGATGGTCAACAAGAGCATCTCGGCCCTGACGACGTCGCTCGGCACCACCGGGACGCCGCTCGTCGGTATCGCCAGTGCTGCGATCCTGCTGGGCGAGCCAATCGACATGAGTCTTGCTGTCGCGGCCGGACTGATCGTCACCGGCATCGGTCTTGCGACGCTGGGCGACCGGCTGCTGCGCGGTCAGGCCACCGCGAGCGGCTGAACCCGCAGTGCGCCGCGCAGGCCGGCCGTCGTGCCGAGCAGGATGCCGGCGACCGCGACGAACGAGCCCAGAGCGAGCGTCGATACGCCGGTGAGCCCCTGCCCGATCGAGCAGCCGAACGCCATCACGCCGCCGATCCCCATCAGCGCGGCGCCGCCGGCAGACCGCAGCATGTGGCGCGGCGAGGAATAACCTTCGAGGTGGAAACGGCCTGTGGCGAGCGCGGTGACAAGGCTGCCGGCGAGAACGCCGGCCACGGTGGCGATGCCGAAATTGAGCGTCAGACCGGTCGAGAGCATGGCATACTGCAGGCTATCGGCGATCGGCGCGACGAAGGTCAGCGAGGTCACCGGGACGGGATTGAAATCGTCGGCACCAAGATAGCCGGTGACGAACCAGCCGCTGGCGACCAGGAGGCCGACGACGACGCCGGCTGCAATCTGGCCGGGCGAACGCCGGAACGCCGGGTGCGCGAACGCAAACAGGATCAGCGCAACGACGATTATAGCAGCGCTCAGCGCACGCGAGGCCGCTTCGCCGGGACCGAGCGTCGCCAACAGTGACGGCAGCGAATTGGCGTTGACGGTCGTTTGCGAGGCCTGAACCAGCGCAATGCGCGCCGGCGCGATCAAGCCCTTGAGCGTCATCTGCGCGGCGATGGCGAGCACGATCACGACGACGAAGGAGCGGAGATTGCCGCGGCCGAGCAGCACCAGCGCCCGCGAGCCGCAGCCGTTCGACAACACCATGCCGTAGCCGAACAACAGGCCGCCGAGGAACAGCACCGGCACTGAAAAGGATTGTTGCAGATAGATCGACTTGCCGAGATCGACCATGCCGCTACCGGCAAGGAATTGGCTCGCAGCAACCGCAACAGCAATCGCCATCGCAAAGGTCCGCACCAGCCGCCCGTCTCCTTCGGCCAGCCAGCCGCGCATGCTGCTCATCAGGCAGAAGCCGCTGAGCAGGCCCACGGCGCCATAGATGAGCCCGATGATGAGGCCGGCGAGGATGACGAGTTGGGTGGACGAGTCCATGGTCAAGGCTTCAGGATCACGCGATCCCGCGACGAACCGGCGACCGCGACATAGGCCTCCTTGGCGCGCTCCAGCGGATAGACGGCATTCGCCTTGATCGGGAACGGTTTCAGGTGCCCGCTCGCAAAGCCGGGGCCGAGGTCGCGCAGCACCGCGCCGGTCGCGGCCGAGGACAGCCCGAGCGTGTCGATGCCGACATAGGTGTGTTGCCCGCGGTAGAATTCGAGGATGTTGAACTGCACGATGCGGTCGATCGCGGCGATCAGGATCTGGCGGCCGCGCAATCCGAGCGACTTGTGCGCGGCCTGGAAATAGGGATCGCCGACCGTGTTGAAGACGATGTCGGCCCCCTTGCCGCCGGTCAGTTCGCGTACGCGCGTGGCGACATCGGTCGCCGAGGCGTCAATCACCTCGATGGCTGCGTTGGCATGGCCCTCATAGGCTTCCGCCTTGCGCACCACGCCGATAACGCGCGCGCCCTGCCACGTCGCGATCTGGACCGCGGCCTGACCGACCTTCCCGTTGACGCCGAACACCAGCACGGTCTCGCCGGGCTTCGGAATGCCGGCGCGGCGAAAGCCTTCCATTGCGGTGACGAAAGGCACGCCGATGCCGGCGGCCTCCTCCCAGGACACCGTCTTCGGCTTCTCCACCACGGCGTCGGCTTCGACGACGAGATGGCTGGCATGGGTGCCGTCGCGGCGGATGCCGAGATCGCCGGAGGAGCCGAACACCTCGCGGCCGATCGTATCGGCCGGTCCGTCAATCACCACGCCGGCATAATCGCGGCCGGGCGTGCGGGGGAAGACCGCATAGGGCATCAGCCCGGTCGCAGCCTTCACATCGGAGGGGTTGACGGCGGCGGCCCTTATCTCGATCAGGAGATCCTTCGGACCGCGCGTGAGTAGATGACGCTCGATCAGCGGCGCGATCGCCGCAGCATTATCGGCCTTGGCATTGAGGCGGACGCAGCGCGCTTCGACGGTTTTGCAATCGGCTGGTGACATCGAAAGACCCACGATTTCTCGCGGGCCTTGTCGCCTTTGGGACCGGTCAAGTCAACCGCCTCCCCTCATCCTGAGGAGTCGCGCGAGCGGCGTCTCGAAGGATACAGGCCCGCGCTGCAGCATCCGGGCCTTCATGGTTCGAGACGCGCCTTCGGCGCTCCTCACCATGAGGAGCGACAGCTAGTCCTTCGGCCGCTTGTCGTAGAGGCGCTTGGCCTTGCCCAGCGAGCGCTCCAGCGTGGCGGGGGCGACCACCCGCACGTTGGAGCTGATTCCGATGGTGTTCTTGATGTGGGTCGAAATGCGGTCGGCATGATCGACCAGCCCGCGGCCGTCCCAGCTCTCCGGGCGCGCCTCGGCGATGATGGTCAGCTCGTCCATGCGGCCTTCGCGGGTCAGCTCCATGATGAAGTGACCGCCGCACCAGTCGGTCGCGAGCAGCACCTCCTCGATCTGGGTCGGGAACAGATTGACGCCGCGCAGGATGATCATGTCGTCCGAGCGGCCCGTCACCTTCTCCATGCGCCGCATGCCCGGCCGCGCCGTGCCCGGCAGCAGCCGCGTCAGGTCCCGGGTGCGATAGCGGATCACCGGGAAGGCTTCCTTGGTCAGCGAGGTGAAGACCAGTTCGCCCTTCGCGCCGTCCGGCAGCACCGCGCCGGTTTCGGGATCGATCACCTCGGGATAGAAATGGTCCTCCCATATGTGCAGACCGTCCTTGGTCTCGATGCATTCCTGCGCAACGCCTGGACCGATCACCTCCGAGAGGCCATAGATATCGGTTGCATCCATATCGAAGGCGTCCTCGATCTCCCCGCGCATCGCATTGGTCCAGGGCTCGGCGCCGAAGATGCCGACCTTGAGCGAGCACTGGCGCGGGTCGAGCTTCTGGCGCTTGAACTCGTCGAGGATCGCCAACATGTAGCTCGGCGTCACCGTGATGATGTCGGGTCGGAAGTCGTTGATGAGTTGCACCTGCCGCTCGGTCATGCCGCCGGAGATCGGCACCACGGTGCAACCAAGTTTTTCCGCGCCGTAGTGCACACCCAATCCGCCGGTAAACAGGCCGTAGCCATAGGCGTTGTGGATGATCATGCCGGTGCGGCCGCCGGCGGCGCGGATCGAGCGTGCCATCACCTCCGACCAGGTGTCGATGTCGCGCTGCGTATAGCCCACCACGATCGGCTTTCCCGTGGTGCCGGAGGAGGCATGCACGCGCACCAGCTTTTCGCGCGGCACGGCGAACATGTTGAAGGGATAATTGTCGCGCAGATCCGTCTTCACGGTGAACGGGAATTTTGCGAGATCGGAGAGTTCGCGAAAGTCGGACGGATGCACGCCGGCCTTGTCGAAGGCCTGGCGGTAATGCGCGACGTTGTCGTAGGCGTGCTTCAGCGACCAGGCCAGCCGCTGCGTTTGCAGCGCCATGATCTCGTCACGCGACGCGCGCTCATGCGCGTCCATCTCGGCGCGATAGGCGTTGCCACCTTCCTTGAGCCTCGTCAGAGCCATCCTCGTTTCCCCACATTGGTTGGTTCTTTTTATTGGAGTCTTACGGTTCTTGCGTCGGCAGCCACGTGCCGGGAATGACACGCGAATGCCCCCGGAATTCCGCGATGACGGTGTCGCCCGCTGTCACGCGCACGTCGTAGATGCCTGAGCGTCCGCCACGGCTGACCTCGCGCGCTTTTGCAACGAGGCGGTCATCAAGCCTGCCCGGCTTGATGAAGGTGATCTGGCCCTGTGCCGCCACGACACGTTCATTGTGCGAATTGCAGGCAAAGGCGAAGGCGGAATCGGCCAGCGTGAAGATGAAGCCGCCATGGGCGATACGCTGGCCGTTGACCATGTCCGGCCGCACATTCATCGCCAGCGTCGCAAAGCCCGGACCAATCTCGACGATCTCCATGCCGAGACCCTTGGAGGCATCATCCTCCGCCCACATCGCGTCGGCGCAGGCGCGGGCAACATCCTCGGGCGACAGGTTGGCTTTGACGTTCACGCGCTTCTCCCGGCCAAATGTTTGGCCATAATGCTCTGCTGCCCGGCCATAACTGTCAAACGTGATCGTAATCGACCACGACCCGCTCCGACGACGGCTTCGCCTGGCAGGTAAGGACGAAGCCGGCCTTCAACTCCCAGGGCTCCAGCGAATAGTTGACGTCCATCGGCGCCTCGCCCTCGACCAGCTTGGCGCGGCAGGTCGAGCACATGCCGCCCTTGCAGGCGAAGGGCAGATCGACGCCGGCGCGCAGCGCGGCATCGAGGATCGCCTCATCTTCGGCGACCGGCACGTCGCGGCGCTTGCCGTCGATGATCAGCGAGGCGATCGCCTTCGGCGGCGCGTCGGGTGCAACGATCTTCTTCGGTCGCGGCTTGCCGCCGAATTCGGAGACGAAGCGCTCCACGTGGATGCGCTCTTCCGCGATACCGAGATCGCGGCAGGTCGCCTCGATCTCCTCGCTCATGCCAAGGGGGCCACAGATGAAGATATGATCGACACTCGCGGCCGGCACCAGCGAGCGCAGCAACACCCTCACCTTGTCGCCATCGAGTCGGCCATGCAGGATCGGGATGTCCTGCTCCTCGCCGGAGATGACGTGGAAGATCGAGAGGCGATCGATGAAGCGGTCCTTGAGCTCCTCGAGTGCCTCCAGGAACATGATGTTGTCGGTGGCGCGGTTGCCGTAGAACAGGAAGAAGCGGCTGTCCGCCTCGCGCGCGAGCACGCCCTTGACGATCGACAGGATCGGCGTGATGCCGGAGCCTGCGGCAAAGCCGACATGGATGCGTCCGCTATCTGCCGGCGGGATCACGCCGAAGCGTCCGGTCGGCGTCATGACGTCGAGCTCGTCGCCGCATTTGAGTTCATCCGCCGCCCAGTTCGAAAATGCTCCGCCATCGACCTTCTTCACGGCAATGCGGATCTCGCCATCGTCAGGACCCGAGCAGATCGAATAGGAGCGCCGGACTTCCTCGCCATCGAGCATGGTGCGGAGCGTGAGGTACTGGCCGGGCGCGAAAGCGTAATCGCCCGCGAGTTCGCCGGGGACCGCAAAGGTCATCGACACCGCGTCGGCCGCCTCGCGGCGGAGGTCGTTGACGGTCAGGCGATGAAAGCGCGGTGCGGCTGCGGACATGATCAATGACACTTGAAATAATCGAAGGGTTCGCGGCAGGCCTTGCAGCGCCACAACGCCTTGCAGGAGGTCGAGCCGAATTCGGACAGAAGCTCGGTCTTGTCAGAGCCGCATTGCGGGCACGCAACGGCCTGCTCGCCGAACAGCGCGCGGCGAGAGCTTGACGCCTGCGGTGGCGCGATGCCGTAGGCGTGCAGCTTGCGGCGCCCCTCTTCGCTCATCCAGTCGGTGGTCCAGGCCGGCGACAGCACGGTGCGCACTTTCGGCTGGCGAAAACCGGCGCGTTCCAACGCAAGCTCGATCTCGAACGCGATCATGTTCATGGCCGGGCAGCCCGAGTAAGTCGGGGTGATCGCGACCTCGACATGATCGCCATCGAGAACGACATCACGGAGCACGCCGAGATCGGCGATGGTCAGCACCGGGATTTCAGGGTCAACGACGCTCGCCGCGGCATCCCAGGCGCGCCGGCGCAGCTCGCTGTCGCGCTCGAGCACCGTCACCATGTCTGCCCCGGAAATGTACGCTGCATCGACTGAAGCTCGGACAGGAGATGACCGAGATGCTCGCTGTGGCGGCCCACGCGGCCGCCCTGCTGCATCCAGTCATTCTGCGGCAACCTGAGCGTTGCTTCACCAACGACGTCAGACAACGTTGTCAGCCAGCGGCCGCGCAAGGTGCCGGGATCCACAGCGATGCCGGCATGGATCAAAGCGCGTTCGCCTTCGTCGACGGCAAACATCTCTCCGGTGAAGGCCCAGAGATGATCGATCGCGGCCTGCGCCCTGGCGTGACTCTCGCCGGTACCGTCGCCAAGCCGAATGATCCATTCCGAGGCGTGGCGCAGATGATAAGCGCTCTCCTTCTCGGACTTGGCGGCAATGGCCGCGAGCGTCGTATCGCGCGAATTCATCATCGCGCGCCAATAGAGGTCGGCGAAGGCGGAATAGAAGAACTGCCGCACCAGGGTCTGGGCAAAGTCGCCATTCGGCTGTTCGACCAGCAGCAGGTTGCGGTACTGCCTGACGTCGCGCAAATAGGCGAGCTTGTCCTCGTTGTTGTCCTTGCCTTCGGCTTTGGCTGCGTAGGTGTAGAGTTCACGCGCCTGGCCGATCAGATCGAGCGCGATGTTGGAGAGCGCCATGTCCTCTTCCAGCATCGGCGCATGTCCGCACCATTCCGACAGACGATGACCGAGAATCAGCGCATCGTCGGCGCGGCGCAACGCGTAGAGCACCAGCGGCGTTTCGGAGACCTGGATGTTGGCCACAAGCATCACATGTGCCCCACTTCCTCAGGCACCTCGTAGAACGTCGGATGCCGGTAGATCTTCGATTCCGCTGGCTCGAACATCATGCCCTTCTCGGCGGGATCGCTCGCGGTGATCGCGGTCGACGGCACGACCCAGATCGACAGGCCCTCGCCGCGGCGGGTGTAGATGTCGCGCGCGGCCTGCAGGGCCATGGTGGCGTCATTCGCATGCAGCGAGCCGACATGCTTGTGCGCGAGCCCGTTGCGGCTGCGAATGAAGACTTCCCACAGCGGTGTGTTCGGCGTGGCCATCGTGATCTCCTTATTCCGCGGCTTGTGCGGTCTGACGCTGCGCGCGCTTTGCGGCATAGCTAGCTGCCGCCTCGCGCACCCAGGCGCCCTCATCGTGCGCCTTGCGACGCGCGGCAAGCCGATCGCGGTTGCACGGGCCGTTGCCGGCGAGCACCTGCTTGAATTCGGTCCAGTCGATCTCGCTGTAGCGCCAGTGCCCTTCGGCGTCCCGCGTCATGCCGGGATCGGGGATGGCGAGGCCGAGATATTGCGCCTGCGGCACGGTGGCATCGACGAACTTCTGGCGCAGCTCGTCATTGGAGAAGCGCTTGATCTTCCACTTCGTCGATGTGTCGCTGTGCTGGCTCGTCGCATCGGGCGGACCGAACATCATCAGCACCGGCCACCACCAGCGGTTCAGCGCGTCCTGCGCCATCGCCTTCTGCTCATCCGAGCCGCGGCACAGCGTCAGCATGATCTCGTAGCCCTGGCGCTGGTGGAAGGACTCCTCCTTGCAGACGCGGATCATCGCGCGTGCGTACGGGCCATAGGAGCAACGACACAGCGGGATCTGGTTCATGATCGCGGCGCCGTCGACCAGCCAGCCGATGGTGCCGATGTCGGCCCAGGTCAGCGTCGGATAATTGAAGATCGAGGAATATTTGGCCTTGCCGGTGAGCATCGCGTCGACCAGCTCTTCGCGCGACGTACCGAGCGTCTCGGCGGCGGCATAGAGATAGAGCCCGTGGCCGCACTCGTCCTGCACCTTGGCCAGCAGCGCCGCCTTGCGGCGCAAGGTCGGCGCGCGCGTGATCCAGTTGCCCTCAGGCAGCATGCCGACGATTTCGGAATGGGCGTGCTGGGAGATCTGGCGGGTGAGCGTCTTGCGATAGGCCGCCGGCATCCAGTCGTTCGGCTCGATGCGCTCCTCGGCATCAATGCGGGCCTGGAACTGCGCAGCCTTCGCCGCATCCTCGAGACCGCGATCGTCAGTCTCGGCCGTATTCAGCGCCTGGGTATACATGCGCATCCTCCCGTTTATTGGGAGGCAATATATAACAAAAATTACGTCATGCAAGATATTTCTGTAACATATAAATCAGGCCTCGAACCGCCGCTCCAGGAGCTTTCGAGCCGGCGGCAGTGGCCCCTTCTCATTGGTTCCATGGCTATCAAGCCATTGTTCCGACGGCGCAAGCAGCGCGCGATAGACCTCGCCGCAGAGTTCACGTGCTGCCCTGCCGGGCCAGTCGCCCGGCAGCAAGCTCTCGGGCAGCAGCGGATCGCGCAACACAACACGGCGGTAATAGTGGATCAGCAGGATGCGCGCGGTGAAGGCGTCGGCCTCGGACAGATCCGCACCGCGCGCGATAGCGGCACGGAGCGGCTCGAACGTCTTCATGAATTTCAGATAGGCGTCTGCGGTGCGGTCCAGCGGCCAGCTCGCGCTGAGCAGACGGCGCCCGCTGTCATCCTCAGCCGAGACTTCGAGACGGATTGCCCCGCCAGCCTCGTCCGGCACCGGCACACCTGATGGCGCGACCCACACGCCGGGCAGCGGACTGCCGAAGCCGGCGTTGCGCAGCGCTTCGCGCGAGACGTCGCGATCCTCCCCGTTGCCGATCAGGAGCAGCTCGAAACGCCCGGTCCAGTCCGACGATGGCGGATCGTAGATGTGGCGCGTGGCGGCCTCGAAGGTCTGACTTCCTTTATCGGCCAGGCGATAAAAACTGTTCCGGCCAACCTTTTCGCGTGTCAGCCAGCCATCGGCAGCAAGGCGTGACATCGCGGTGCGCACCACGCCGCTATCGATGTCCACACTCTCGAAGAACTCCAACAGCGTGCCGAGCCACACCGAGCCGCCGCGCGGCACGATCGCGTCGCCAAACACGGTGATGACGATGGAGCCCGTGCGTGACGGCTCACGCTTGAGCTGGTCGATGATGCGGGACAATGGATGCGCCATGCGCGAGGCATAGCGCGTTTGGTGCGGGCGCGACAATGGACGGGAGCTACAATCAAAGCGAGAGCCGGGCTCGATCCTTCGAGACGGCCCTTCGCGCCTCCTCAGGATGAGGTCTGATCGCTTTCGCGCCGCATCACTAGCTCTCAGTCCTCATGGTGAGGAGCGCGGCAAAGCCGCGCGTCTCGAACCATGCAGGCCGCGCTTACCGATGCGGATCGGGATAGACCATGCTGCGCCAGCCGCTGCGGTCGAACGGCCGCCACTGGCCTTCCTTCTGCGCGAGGCGGTCGGCGACCGCATAGACGGCGGCGGGATGATGGCCCATGCCGCAATGGCTGCTCTCGACCTCGATGCTCTCGGTCTGCGCGCCCGTCTTCTCCATACAGCCCTGCCAGGCGCAGACGCCGTCGGTGCGGCTGAAGATGGCGGTGGTCGGCACCGGCGGCGGGACGGCGAGCTCGCCGCCGAACTGCGGATCGACCTCGTCGGACTTCCGGCCGCTCGCCCATTCATAGACGCGCCAGGCATTGGTCGAACGGGGATCGCCCGCGAAGGGGCTGCCGAGCGTGATCACCTGGCGCACGCGCGCCGGCATCATCTTGGCGAGCTGGCGCGCATAGAGGCCGCCGAGGCTCCAGCCGACCAGACTGATCCTGCGGCCATGCTTGTCGCTGAGCTCCTGCACGAGATCGACCATCGCATGCTGCACGCCCTCGCGCAGGCCGTAGTTGCGGCCCTGGCGCCAGCCGCTTGCCGCGTAGCCCTTGCTGGTCAGAAAGGAGCGCAGCGCGCGCGTCGACGCGTCGGAGGCCACGAGGCCCGGGAACACCAGCACCGGATGCCCATCGCCGCGGGGCGCGAGGCTCAGCAGCGGCAGCGCGCCGAGGAATGCGCCGAACTCGTGGATCGCGCGCCCTTCCAGGAACATCAAGGTACGGGACGGCGGACGCAGCGTCTGGGCAGTAGCGGTCATCAATGGTCCCCTGGGCAGAATTGCTGAAAAGGCTACCGGTTGCGATGCCGGCAAATGGGTACGAATTCCAACAGTCCGGCTTCTCGAACGTTCCGCAACGCAGCATGAATCAGCTAGGCGGCCGGTTCCAGACATTCAAGCGGGTGAAGCCCAAGGCGACAATAGGCCCGCAGGTGAATGCCAGCGTCCGTGACGCAAAAGTCACAACCATCGAAGCAGGAATTCTACGGAGTAGAGCGCAAGACCTGCGAGCCCGCCGATCAACGAACCGTTGAAGCGGATGTATTGCAGGTCGCGGCCGATGTTGATTTCAATCAGCGAAATCAACTGCGCCATATCCCACGCCTTGACCTGGTCGGAAATGAAGGTCGAGACGCCGCTCTTCTGATCCGCAACGAAGCTGCGCAGCACCGCCACCAGGCCCTTGTTGATCTCGCCGCGGAGCTCGGCATCGCCGGCGAGCACCTCACCCGCGGCGACGAACATGCCGGCGAGATGATGCTGCAGTACCTGCGTCTCGCCGCTTGCGCTGCGCTCGATGAAGGAGCGCATGTTGGTCCAGACGGTCCGGGCGAGATCGGCAAGCTCGGGCCGGGCGAGCAGATCGCGCTTCAATCCGTCGATACGATCGATATAGGCCTGATCGGTGCCGAGCCGATCGACGAAGCCCAGCACCATGCGATCGAACTCGCCGCGAAACGGATGTTTGGGATCGCTGCGCACCTCGTTGAAAAAAGCCGTGGCGGACGCCACGATCTTGTTCACCAGAAACTTGTCGGCGCGATAGAGCCTGAGCAGGGTCGGCAACTCCGCGCGCACCTTCTCGCGGATCATCGCCATCGTCTCGGTCTGGTTCAGCGTCTCGTGCATCACGCGCAGGAGATCATCGAACAGGATCTGATGCCGCCCTTCCGCGACGAAGCCGCGCAGCGTGCCGGCCGCGAGCGGCGCAAGGTCGATCGCCTGGAGCTGCGAGGACATGCGGCGAATGATGAAGGTCATCAGACCCGAGCTTTCCGTCGCGGAGACGGCCTCCGGCAGCAGGCGCAGCGCGAAACGCGCGAGATCATCGCTGCGCTTGCGGTCGCGCAGCCAGTCGGCGACGAAGGAGCCGAAATCGATCTCCCTCAGCTTGGCCTCGACGGGGCGGGCCTCGAGGAAATGCACCTGGATGAACTCGCCGAGCTTGTCGGCGATGCGGGCCTGATTGCTCTGGATGATCGCGGTGTGCGGGATCGGCAGGCCGAGCGGCCGCTTGAACAGCGCGACCACCGCGTACCAGTCGGCGAGCCCGCCGATGGTCGCGGCTTCTGCGAAGGCCGCGATGAAGCCGAACACGGGATGCACTGGCAGAAGCCATTTCGCAACGACGAACAGGGCAAGCGTCGAGGCCAGCACCAGCGTCGCCAGTGCTTTGACGCGGCGAAGCTCCGCCGCGCGTTCGGCGTCACCGGGGGTGTCGAAGGAGAAGGTAGCGGGCGGGGTCATCACTGCATCACCCTACTCGTCATTGCGAGCGAAGCGAAGCAATCCAGAGTCTTTCCACGGAGACGGACTGGATTGCTTCGCTTCGCTCGCAATGACGGCAGCGCAAAAAACAAAGGCCCGCCGAAGCGGGCCTCAAATTTCAGTTTGTACTCAGGGTGCCGTATCAAGCGGTCTTGGTGTAGACCTTGGCAAAGTTGTCCTGAGCGGACTTCGCACCGTTGGCAGCGAGCTTGCCGACATAGTCGGCGGTCGCCTTGGCGCGCGAGACGAAAACTTCGCCGCGGGCGCGGAGCAGGCTCGACTGGATCTCGACGGCTTCGCTGATCGACTTGGCGGACGCGAGCTTGTCGATGCCCGCGAAGAACGCCTCGGCGTCCTCGTAGATCGCCTGCTGGATGTTGCGGCTGATCTTGCCGGCCTCGGTGACGGACTCGGTCACCGCGTTCTCGACGGCGGCGGTCACGCGCTCGGAGCCAGCGAACACCTCGGCAGCACGGTCCTTGGCGGTGTTGGCGGACTTCTTGACGAACTCGCGGGCGGCCTCGGGAACTTCCAGGTTCTGGATGTTCTTGAAAGCGTCCTTGAAGCCCTCGAAGGCAGTGTTGGTTTCGGTGGTCATGGGGTTCTCTCCATCCTCATTGGGTTGAGCTATGGGCTCACCCCGTCCTCATTGGCCCGGGGCACGGCTTATATGACATAATTAATGGTGCGATGCAATATTCGTATTGCACTGCGATATCACGAAATCGTGAACAGCCTTAATGGGAGGCAATTTGGCGCCTCCCTAGCCAGTTGGGTTCCCGGAAGGCGAGACGGCCGCCCTAATGCTGGACGGCTCCCGGCAAGCCATAGGCCTCCATCTGGGCCTGGACCTGTGCGATGTTGTGGCCGAGCACGACAATGTCGTGGGTCTTGCCGTCGACGTCCCGGACATGGTCCCGCAGCAGCGCCTCGGCCTTGAAGCCGAGGCTCTCGAACAGGGCGATCGCCGCCTGCTGGTCGACCGTCATCTGGACCGAAAGCTTTTCCAGGCCGGCGCCGAGCGCGAGCGCAAAGGTCTCCTGCGAGAGCGCCCGCCCGACCCCCTTCCCGCGCACGTCGAGGGAAACAACCATCCGGATCTCGCCGACATGGGGCGACCAGGAATGCGGATCGCGCACCAGCGTGCCGCAGCCGACGACCTTGGCGTCCCTGACCGCGAGCAGGCTGGTAATCGCGCCGCGCTCGATCTCCTTGACCCAGGCCGAGAGCACCTTCGGCTCGCTGATGTTGCGCGGCAGGAACAACAGATCATGGGTCGGCAGGCCCTTGCCGAAGGCCAGCATCGCGGCCTCGTCCGCAGGCGACATCAGGCGGATCTCGATATCGCCAGCGTCGGTCTTGACCTGACGCGGATAGGAACGCTGCTCACTCATGTCGATCTCTTCCCCAGCCAGGTATCCAGTTTCGGCCACAGCCGCTTCACCGCATTGGCGCCGGCGACCAGCGAGACGTGACCGCCCTTCAGCATCACCTCTTCCTTGTCCTCGGACCCGATCTTGGCGATCAGGTGTTTTGCGGCCTCATACGGCACGATGTGATCGTGCTCCGCGACCGCGTGCAGGAACGGCACCTTGATGTCTTCGAGCTTCGCCGAGCGGCCGCCGACCGACATGGTGTCGTTGAACAGCTTGTTGTCCCACATCAGGTCCTTGGTGATGGTGCGGAAATATTCGCCCGCCAGCGGCAGCGTGTCGGTCGCCCAGCGGTCGAACATCCGGTACGATTTCACGAACTCGTCGTTCCAGATGTTTTCCCAGAGCTGGATCTGGCTCACCGTGCGCGAGGCCGGGCGCAGCATCTCGAACGAGGACAGGATCATCTCCGGCGGCACGTTGCCGACGCTGTCGACGAGGCGGTCGACGTCGAAATAACGCCGGTCGGAGAAATTCGAGAACAGCTTCATCTCGCGAAAGTCGATCGGCGTGGTGAAGCAGATCAGGTTCTTCATCGGCCCGTCCTTGTGGATCGAGCCATAGAGCAGGGACAGCACGCCGCCGAAGCAATAGCCGATCACGGAGACGTCCTGCTCGCCGGAATCGGCCTGCACGCGGCGGACGCAATCCGGGATGAAGTCGAGGACATAGTCCTCCATGCGCAGGCTCTTCTCCTCCGGCCGCGGCGCGCTCCAGTCCAGCATGTAGACGTCGTAGCCGCGCTTGAGCAGGAACTCGATGAAGCTCTGACCAGGCACGAGATCGAGGATGTAGCCACGATTGGTGGTCGCCATCACGATCAAGACCGGTACGCGGTAGATCTCGTCGGACATCGGCCGGTAGTGATAGAGGCTCATGGTGCCGCGCGAATGCAGCACGTCCTTCGGCGTCGAGCCGAGCGAAGGGCCCGAAGTCGAAAAATATTCGACGCCCTTGATGCTGCGCTGGATGGCGCGCTGCACCTCGGACTGGATGCGATCAGGGAGCGATGCGAAATCTAGTCCGGTGGCTGCATTCATGTCTGCTCTCCGCCCTCGGACGGCGGGCGCTTGGTGCGCGGCGGTCGCAATGCCGTATCGGAGCCCTGAGATACGCCGGAACGTGCCGCCATCTGGCTCAGCATCCACTTGATCTCACCGATCTGGCCTTCGATGGCTTGCAACCTTTCGGCAAGGCCAGTGACCTGATCGCGGCTGGGCAGGTTCATGGAGACCAGATATTTTTCCATGAGCTCGCCGAGTTGCTTCTGAGCACCTGCAGCAACTCCTCCCGCGCGGTTCATCGCCTGTGAAAACTCGGGCGACGACATGGCCTGGTTGGCGAAGGAGTTGAACCCCTTCTCCATCTCACCAACCATCTTCTGCCACATGGCGACCGGGTCATTGGTCTTGTCGGTCATCGGCGTCCTCCTGATATCGAGAGCTGCGATGCCCTTCTTTTTTCGCCATACCACACCGTTGCGAGGGAGCGGTCAACCGGCAGGTCGCGCGGTGCGGCGCACACGGCTTCTTTGCGGCGGCAAATCGTGCGATACAGCATCGATCAGCAGGAGGGAACGCGCCCGTGACCACCCATCAGCCGCCCCAGACCATCCGCGCCAACGGCATCGACATCTGCTACGAGATCTTTGGCAACGACAATGCCGAGCCGCTGCTGCTGATCATGGGGCTCGGGGCGCAGATGATCCACTGGGACGATGCGTTCTGCGAGCAGCTCGCCGTGCATGGGTTTCGCGTGATCCGCTTCGACAATCGCGACATCGGCAAGTCGAGCCATCTGACGGGCGGTAAACGCCTGACGCCACTCGAGCTGTTGAAGCTGCGCTTTCTCAGGATTCCCGTGGCCGCGACCTACAAGCTGATCGACATGGCGAAGGACACGGTCGGCCTGATGGATGCGCTCGGCATCAAGTCGGCGCATCTGGTTGGCGCCTCGATGGGCGGCATGATCGCGCAGGAGGTGACGCTGTCGTTTCCAGAGCGCGTGCGCTCGCTGACCTCGATCATGTCGACGACAGGCAATCCGCGTGTGCCGCCGCCGACACGCGAGGCCTCCGCGATGCTGATGGCGCCGCCGCCACGCAGCAAGGAGGAGTTCATCGTCCGCTTCGGCGAGACCTGGAAGGTGCTGCGCGCCGGGTCCTTTCCGGAAGAGGAAGCGCTCGACCCCGATCGTGCCGAGCGCGTCTTCGCACGCGGCCTCAATCCGGCCGGCGTCGGCCGGCAGCTCCGCGCCGTACTCGCCTCCGGCAGCCGCAAGGAGCGGCTGCGTGGCGTGAAAACACCGACGCTGGTCATTCACGGCACCGTCGATCCGCTGGTGCGGCCCGAAGGCGGCAAGGACACCGCAGAGTCGATTCCCGGCGCAAAGCTATTGATGATCGACGGCATGGGCCATGCGCTGCCGATGCGCTTCTGGCCCGACATCATCCGCGCCATCGACAAACACGCTCATGGGGCGGCGGCGCAGGCGGCGTAGACGCGACCGGTCTCCTCGCGGTGACCATGTGAGCTTCCGGTTACTCTCTTAACGCGAGCCGGGGCGAAAGCTATACAGGCCTTCCTCAATCGCAAGACAGAGGCTGCGGCCTCTCGGAGCTCACATGCATCTCATCGTCCGGTCCGTCGCAATGATTGCGGCTTCCATTCTCATGCTGTCCCTCGGCAACGGCGCTGCGCTGGCCGCCAGCGCGCAGGAAGAAGCCAACCGCGCCGCCGTACTGGCCTTCTACGAGAAGGGCCTTAACCAAAAGGACGCCGACGCCGCCCTCGCCTATGTCGGCAACCGTTATGTCCAGCACAATCCGAACGCGCCCGATGGTCCGGACGGTTTTCGCAAGTTCATCGGCTTCCTGCGCGAAAAGTTCCCGAGCTCGCACAGCGAGGTCAAGCGCTCATTCGTCGACGGCGACTTTGTCATCCTGCACGTCCACTCCGTTCGCGAGCCCGGCAGCAGGGGCCGCGCGATCGTGGATATCTTCAAGCTGGAAAACGGCAAGATCGTCGAACACTGGGACGTTGTTCAGGACATCCCGGAAAATCCGGCGAACAACAATACGATGTTCTAGAGCCGTAGCCCGGATGAAGCGCAGCGTAATCCGGGACCACTCTTTGCGGATCGACCGCCCCGGATTTCGCTTCGCTCCATCCGGGCTACAAATCGCCGCCTAGCTCCTCCTCGCGATCCAGATCACATGGCGCGCGCCGCCGCCTCGTCCGGTGGCGCGAACGTTGACTTCGTTCACATCGAAGCCGGCGCTGCCGAGGCGCTTGGTGAAGGCCGGGTTGGGTCCCGACGACCAGACGGCGAGCACGCCGCCCGGCCGCAGCGCCACCTTCGCCGCTTTCAACCCGCTCGCATTGTAGAGTGCGTTATTGCCCTTCCGGGTCAGCCCCTCCGGCCCGTTGTCGACGTCGAGCAGAATGGCGTCGAAGGCCGACCGCTGCGCGCGGATGATCCCGCCGACGTCAGTCTCCCGGATCTTCACCCTGACATCATCGAGACTGTCGCCAAAGACCTCGGCCATCGGGCCGCGCGCCCAGGCGACCACCGCCGGCACGAGCTCGGAGACCACGATCTTCGCCTTGCTCCCGAGCACAGTCAGCGCCGCGCGCAGCGTAAAGCCCATCCCGAGGCCTCCGATGAGGACAACGGGTTTTGCGACCGTCTCGATCTGCTTTGCCGCGAGAGTTGCGAGCGCGGCCTCAGAGCCCGACAGGCGATTGTTCATCAGCTCGTTGGTGCCGAGCTTGATGGAGAACTCCTTGCCGCGCCGCATCAGGCGGAGCTCTTCGTCGGAGCCGGGGATTTTGGCGGTGTCGATCTTTTCCCAGGGAATCATGGGAGAGCTTTAGCACGATCGGACGAACAATCACCCTCCCGCCCAGACGTCCAGCACATAGCGGTTCTTCGCGCCCATCTCCTCGATCCAGCGCAGAGCCGTGGCGGCATCGCTGCCGCTCTTCTCGCGATGGATCGCAACGAGCGCGGCCTTCACGTCGGGCTCCATCTTGCCGCCATCGCCGCAGACATAAATGATCGCGCCCTGCTCGATCAGCAGCCAGACCCTGTCCTTCTGCGCGGCAAGCATGTGCTGCACATAGGTCTTCGGTCCATCTGCACGCGAGAATGCCGTGAAGAGCTCGGTGATGCCGCTTGCCGCCAGCCCCTTCAGCTCCTCCGCGTAGAGAAAATCCTGGTCGGGATGGCGGCAGCCGAAGAACAGCATGGCCGGACCGAGCGCGGCGCCCTTCGCCTTGCGCGCAGCGCGCTCCTGGAGGAAGCCGCGGAACGGCGCCAGTCCGGTGCCCGGGCCGATCATGATGATCGGCACGGATGACTCATCGGGGAGCCGGAAGCCGGCCTTGGTCTCGCGCACGGTGGCATAGATCGCATCGCCCGCACGCCGGTTGGAGAGATAATTCGAGCAGATGCCTTTGTAGACACCGCGCCCGGAGGCGGCCGGCCCTTCGACCACGCCGACCGTGACGCTGCATCGCGCCGGGTCGACCGACGGCGACGACGAGATCGAGTAATAACGCGGCGCCAGCAGCGAGAGCATTTCCAGATAAGCGTGGAACGGCAGTTCGCAGGCCGGATATTCGAGCAACATGTCGAACACCGATTTGCGCCTGGCCAGAATCTCGGTGCGATAACGCTCGAGCGGCTCGGCCTCCTCGCCAACGAAGGCCAGCAGCTTAGGCTTGGTGACCGGGCAGCGGGTGTGCTCGGCCATGATCTGGATCTGCTTCCGTGTCGCCACCTGCTGCAGCTCGACGAACTCGCTGAGCAGGCGTCCGACCGAGACGGCATTGCCGACCGGCAGCTGCGCGCGGCGGCCTTCGGCGACCTGAAGCCTGATCTGGTCCGCCGGCAGGAAGCCGAAGCGACGGGCAACCGAATCCACCAGCGTCGGATCATTGCGCGGGACCACACTCAGATGATCGCCGACGCGGTAGGTGATGTTGGACGGCAGCTGCACCTCGATATGGCGCGTCGAACGCTCGGACGGATTGGCGCCGGACTTGTTCTGAAGCTCGTCATTGACCAGCACCTTCATCGCGACAGCACCGCCCTGGGCCACGATGGTGTTGACGGCGGTTACTGCGACAGGCTCGATCGCATAGAGCGGATCGTCCTCCGCGGTGCGGGTGAAATTCCAGTCGATGCCGAATTCCTTGGTGGCAACCTGCGCGGCCGCAGGGAACCATTTCTGGAACTGGCCGTCGAGATCGCTGCGCGCATCGCCTTCGCCGCGCGGATAGACTGCGCGCGCACCATGCTTCGACAATTGCTCGTCGATGAAGCGCGGCACCGATTGATAGGTTGCCGCCCAATCGCTGTTGCCGCAGCCGAACACGGCGTAGCGCACATTGGCAAAGGCATCCATCGGCAGATCGTCGCCGAGCCATTTGACGAACTGCGTCGCGTTGTCAGGCGGCGCACCGTTATAGGAGGCGCAGATGATCAGCACGCCGCCCTCCTGCGGCAGCTTGCCGACGTAATCGTCGAGCGGCCCGAGATGCACGGCAAAGCCGTTGATCTCGGCAAGATCGGCCATGCGCGTCGCCAGCTCCTCGGCCGTGCCGAGATTGGAGCCGTAAAGCACCAGCATCGGCGTGTTGTGGCCGGGCCGCGCCGTCGGCTGACGCGGTGCTCTCGGCGCTGAAACCGCAGCCGCGATGGGCCCGCCATAAGCGCCGCGCTCGCGATCGGCGCGCGGACGTACCTTGATCTTGAAGCCTTCCGGCTTCATCGTCAGCGTTTCCTTCAGATGCATCTGATAGCGCTGGTGATCGATCAGCTTGAAGCGCTGGAGGATCATGCCGAGCGCGAGCGCGGCCTCGTGCATGGCGAAGCCGCGTCCGATGCAGGCGCGCTGGCCGTTGCCGAACGGCTTCCAGGCATTGATCGGCCGCTTGGCCTCCGCCTCGCGGCTGAAATTCTCGGGATCGAAGGCGTCTGGATTCGGGCCCCAGACCGAGGGATCGCGATGCAGCGCCGTCACCAGGATGGTGATGAAGGTGCCCTTCCTGAGCCTGTACTGGCCGCCGCCGATGGTCTCGTCGTTCAGCGGCGAGATGCCATAGGCCGGCGCCGGCGGCCACAGCCGCAGAGCTTCCTTGAGGATCTGCGTGATGTAGGTGAGCTGCGTCACCTGCTGGTAGGTCGGCTTGGCATTGACGTCGGGGCCGAAAACGCGGTCGACCTCGTCGTAGGCCTTCTTGAGAATGTCCGGGTGCTTGAGCAGGGCGTAGAGCGTGTAGGACAGCAGGCCGCTGGTGGTCTCGTGCCCCGCGATCAGGAACGTGTTGATCTGGTAGCGGATGTTGATGTCGTCAAGCTGCTCGCCGGTCGAACGGTCGACGCCGGTCATCATCGCGGCGAGCATGTCCTTCTTGTCGTCGATCCCTTCGGCGCTCTTGCGGCGCTCGGCGATGATCTCGTCGACCATCTTGTTCATGAAGGCGACGTCTTCGGCGAGCGTCTTCCGGCGCTTCTGCATCCAGAGCTGCTCGAACGGCAGGCCGCGCGTCATCATGATGGTTTCGAGCGAGCGCACCAGCGACTCGACGAAGGGATGATAGTCGCGCCGATAGAAGGAATTGAAGCGGTACTCGAAGCCGCACAGGCCGATCGTGTCCAGCGTCAGCGCGGTCATGTCATGGACGACGTCGATCTCGTCGTCGGCGTTGAGCCGTTCCCATTTGTTGACGAGCTGCTCGGCGATATCGACCATGCTCGGGTGATAGGACTGCATGGCGCGATTGCCGAACGGCTGCAGCAGGATGTTGTGTGCCTTGCTCCAGTTCGGCTCGCGGGTGTCGGCCGTGAAAAGGCCGTCGCCGCCGACCGCGCGCACGCGGCGCAACGCACCGCGCACCGTCTTGTCGAAGCGCTTCTCGTCGGAGAGCTCGTCGACGAGATCGTGGCCGGAGACGACGACGATCGGCGAGCCCATCATGTCGAGCCAGAAGATCGGCCCGAGCTCCTTGGCAAGCCGGGTCAGGTGCTGCACCGGCGCGGCCGAATCCAGCGACAGCATGTTGCCGACCACCGGCTTGGTCGGCGGCTGCGGAATCGGGTCCAGACGGTTCTTGGATGACATCGAAATGTAGTCCCCCTGCCTCAATGTCGTCATTGCGAGCGAAGCGAAGCAATCCAGAATATATCCGCGGAGGCAGTCTGGATTGCTTCGTCGCTTCGCTCCTCGCAACGACGAGCGCTAGCCAAACCGCCTTCTACGCCATTCGATCAGCTTGGCGCTGACCTCTTCCGGCTTCTCCTGCTGCGTCCAATGGCCGCTGTCGCGGACCAGATATTTTTCGAGATCGGGAATCAGCTTGTCCATGCCGTCGGCGGAAGACGGCGGCAACACCGCGTCGTTCTCGGCCATGATCATCAGCGACGGCACGCGCACCGTATGATCGAGCCCTTCGGCGCGCGTCCAGTTGCGCGACATGTTGCGGTACCAGTTGATGCCGCCGGTGAAGCCCGTTCTGGTGAAATTGTCGACGAACACCTTTTTCTCTTCCGGCGACAGGATCGGCGTGCGCGGATCGTGCTTCGCGTCGTAAGCCGCAATCATCTGCGGAAACGCCAGATTGACCCGCGGCGAGGCGCCCACGCCGGCAATCACTTCCTCTGCCGGCGCATCGGGCGGGCGTGGCGCCGGCTTGCGCATGAACGCATCGAATGTCTGCTCGACGCGATTGCCGAAGATCCGGTCGGGTTCGCGCGCCGGATCCTGGAACTGCACGATGTACATCTTGTCGCCGAAGCGAGCGCGCAGAAGCTCGATCGGATCGGCCCAGGCACGGTTGGTATGAGGCGTGTTGATGCCGACCACCCCCGCAACCCGGTCGATGTGCCGCAGCGGCATCTGCCAGACGATGAAGCCGCCCCAGTCGTGACCGACGAAGATGGCCTTGTCGATCTGGAGATGATCGAGGAGCCCAACGAGGTCGTCGGTCAGATGTTCGATGTCGTAGGCCTCGACCGGCTCGGGCCGGTCGGTCGCGCCATAGCCGCGCTGGTCCGGCGCGATCACCCGGATGCCGGCCTCGCTCAGCGCCTTGATCTGGTGACGCCAGGAGAAGGCGAGTTCCGGCCAACCGTGGCACAGCACCATCGGCGGCTTGTCGCTGACCGGGCCCGCCTCGTAGTAGCCCATGCGGATTCCGTTCGTCTGCACGAACTTGAGCGGTGGCATCTCAATCATCGCAATATTCCTACTCTGCGGCGCCCTTGACGTCGGCCGCCGGCGGCGCGTAGGCCGCCTCCAGCGCGGCGAACTCCTCCGGCAGCATGTCGCACATCACCTGCACGTGCGGAATGATGTTGGCGCCGACGATGAAGCCGAAGTCGAGCTGGTCGCGATAGCTCTGCACGGTGATGTTGAGCGCCTGCCCATGCGTCGAGATCGACACCGGGAAGATGTGCAACAGCTCCGCGCCGGCGGCATAGAGCGTCTGCCGCGGCCCCGGCACGTTGGACACCGTGATGTTGGCCGCCGGCGGCAGCACATCCGACAGGTTCGAGCGGCTGTAGAGCAGCGCCAAAACCTGCACCATCATCGGCGCACCCAGCATCGAGATGTTGGAAATCTGCGGCATCAGGGCCCGCAACGGATGCGACATCTCCTTGGACTTGGTCGACTGCGCGATGATCGCCTCCAGCCGCGCCTTGGGATCGTCGATATTGGTCGCGATCGAGCAGATCATGCCGAACACCTGGTTGTTGGCCTCGGTGTTGCCTTCCTCGCGCAGCGAGATCGGCACGGCGGCGGTCAGCGATTTCGCCGGCAACGTGCCATATTGCTGGAGGTAGCGCCGGACCACGCCGGAGGCGAGCGCCAGCACCACGTCGTTGAGCTTGCCGCCGGCCTGCTTGGCGAGCGCCTTCGAACGCGACAGCGAGATCGAGACGCCGGCAAAGCTGCGTTCCGAGGAAATCGTCTTGTTCAGCATGGTCGGCGGCGACACCATGCTGGCGAGGCTTTCCCGGGATTTCGGATCGGAGATCTTGCCGAGCACGTCGGAGACGCTCTTGACCATGGTCGGGATGTTGCCGGCGAAGCGCACCGCACTCTCGATCTGGTACATCGCATTGTCGAACAGGATCGAGCCGATGTCGCTCTTGCCCGTGCGCGGCAGTTGCAGGTTCTTCGCGGCGGCCGAGGCATCGAGCGGCTGGGTGAAGAGCTGCTGATAGGAATCGAGCAGGTTGGCGGCGATGTCGCGCGGCTCCTGTCCGGGCTTGCTGCCCGCCGTCGGCGGATCGACCTTCCGGGGGGTGGGCGAGATATCGTAGATCATGTTGGTCAGCGCCGCCCCGGCGCCGCCGTCGATGGCGGCGTGGTGCATCTTGGAATAGAGCCCGACCTCGTTGTCCTTCATGCCCTCGAACACGTAGAACTCCCAGAGCGGCCGGGCGCGGTTCAAGAGCTTGGCGTGCATCCAGCCGACGATGCGTTCGAGCGTGGCGCGGTCGCGCGGCTGCGGCAGGCTGGCGCGGAAGATGTGGCGGTCGATGTCGAACTGGTCGTCCTCGACCCAGGAGGGATGATCGATATCGAGCGGCGCCTTCTCCAGCCGCGCCTTCAGGATCGGCGCGATGTGCAAGCGCGAGACGATCATCGCCTTGAAGTCTTCGAAGAAGTCGCCCTTGTAGTCGTCAGGCAGGCGAAAGATCGCCATGCTGCCGACATGCATCGGCATCTCCGGCGTTTCCAGATAGAGAAATGATGCGTCCAGCGACGACAGCTTCTTACCGTCAGCCATAGTTCCCTCCGCTCGTTTTGACGGGCGCCTTTGCCGGCGCTTCTCGTCAGGCCGATACTGCCCGTTCCGGCGGGGCATATGCAATGGCAAACGGCCCTGCCCGGTCGAACGGCCAGAACTCCCCCTCCGGTTGGGCCAGGCGGTCCGCCACGGCCCACAGCGCCGCGGGGTTCACGCCGAGCCCGATATGGCTCGCCAGGTGCACCTCGATGTTCTCGGCGCGGTCGGAGGGACGCAACAAACAGGTTCGCCAGTTCACGATACCGTCGGCGCGCGAATAGATCGACGTCGCCGGCACCGGCAGATCGCCGGCGATCGCCTCGCGCAGTTCGGCGAAATCCTCGACACGCTCGCCGGTCAGCGCTTCGTACAGCCGCGTGGCGTTGGTCGCCCGCACGTCGTCGGCAAACGGGCTGCCGAGCGTGACGACGTAGCGGACCATCTCGGGCGCCTGGAGCGCGAGATCGCGGGCATAGACGCCGCCGAGACTCCAACCGACCAGGCTGACCTTGCGTCCGCTCGTGGCGTGGATTTCGGCAAGGCGCGCGCGCAGGGCTTCCCTCATCCGTTCCAGCCCACCGAGATTGCGCCCCATCCGCCAGGCATGCGCCTCATAGCCGAGCTCGCTGAGATAGCGCCGCATCGGTGCCATCGAGAGATCGCTGGCAAGAAAGCCCGGCAGTGCCAGCACCGGATGGCCGTCGCCCCTGGGCGCGCGCATCAGGAGCGGCGACAGCATTACGCTGGCGTTGAATTCGAAAAGTCCACGGGCTTCGGCCAGCAGCAGGCCGAGGCTCGGCGGACGAAGCCGGCCCGACCCCTGCGGCTCGTCCGGCCCGGGCGACATTTATTTCTTCTTGTCGCTGCTGCGCGGGCTGCCGAGACCGGCCATGGTGACGAACATGTCCTGAAACCGCTCGGCGATCTTGGGATCGAAGGTGAACCAGCTCTGGATCAGCGATTCCGGCGAGACCTTGTCGATGTTGGACATCATCTGCTGTTGCAACTTGTCCATCACGGCGGTCTGCATCGGCATCACGTCGGGTAGTCCGAAGAACTGGCGGGCTTCAAGGGGGGTGCAGTCAATTTCGATGTTAACTTTCATGTCCCCTCCAGATGAGATTCGAGCGGCCTGTCGCAGTATCGCCGCGAGACGGTGTGCAACGCAAGCGACCTGAGGCTGGCGGCCGGCCTTGCTTCCGCGATCGGCGGATATGGTCAATGAAATCGCGCCCGCCATGAGCCCGCTTCCTCGGCGCCCGGCGGGGCACGAGGGCCCCGCGGCCGGGGACTTCACCGATCGAAAGTCGAATATCGCCCGCGAACCCCTCGCCGCCAGATTGTCGGCCAGCATTGCTGCACAGCGGCGCAACTTGGCGCGTTCCTTGCTGGAATGGCGCTTGCACGGGTCGTGAACTCTGGGCAACATGGATTGGGACGCCCGCCGAACAATCAAAAATCACGGCGCGGCAGAGTGGAGAGGGTCAAGAATGTCAGTCGGTCGAACTCTGTTTGCGGCGACGCTCGCCGGTACGCTTGCGTTGGCGGTCTCGCCGGCGTCGAGCCAGACGCTACGTTATGCCAACCAGGGTGACCTGAAGTCGCTCGATCCCTATACGCTCAACGAGAGCACCACCCACGCCCATCTCGGTCACGTCTATCAAGGCCTCACCGCGCGCGACAAGGACCTCAAGATCATTCCGGCGCTGGCGGAAAGCTGGGAAACCCCGGAGCCGACCCGCTGGCGCTTCCATTTGCGCAAAGGCGTGAAATTCCACAACGGCGATCCCTTCACCGCCGACGACGTGCTGTTCTCGGCCGATCGCGTCCGCAAGAAGGGGTCCAACATGCAGACCCGCCTTGCTCCGGACGTCAAGGTGATCAAGGTCGACGACTACACCGTCGATTTCGTCCTGCCCTCGCCCAATCCCATCCTGCATAACGCGTGGGATGTCTGGTACATCATGGACAAGAAATGGGCCGAGGAGAACAACGTCGTCGACCCGACGCCGGTGGCGGCGACCACGCCGAGCTACGCCTCGCTCCACGAGAACGGCACCGGTCCCTTCGTCATCGAGAGCCACCAGCCCGGCGTGAAGACGGTGTTCAAGGCCAACCCCAATTACTGGGGCAAGGTCGAAGGTAACCTGAAGGAGATCATCTTCACCCCGATCGCCTCCGACGCCACCCGCGTCGCCGCGCTGCTGTCGGGCGAAGTCGACGTCATTGAGCCGGTGCCGATCCAGGACATCTCCCGCGTCGATTCGAGCCCGAACGCCCAGGTGCTGAAGGGGGCGGAGCTGCGCACCATCTTCATCGGCTTCGATCAAGTCCGCGACGAGTTGCTCTACTCCAGCATCAAGGGCAAGAACCCATTCAAGGACATCCGCGTCCGCGAGGCCTTCTACAAGGCGATCGACATCGAGCTGATCAAGACGCGCGTGATGCGCGGGCTGTCGACGCCGTCGGCGTTGATGATCGCTCCGGAATTGTTCCTGCTGTCCAAGGAGTTCACCCGGCCGAAATTCGACCCTGAAGGCGCCAAGAAGCTCCTGACCGAGGCCGGCTACCCCGACGGCTTCGAGGTCACCATGGATTGCCCGAACGATCGCTACGTCAACGACGCCGCGATCTGCCAGGCCGTCGTCGGCATGCTCGCCCGCATCGGCGTCAAGATCAATCTGCTGGCGCAGCCCAAGGCGCAATACTTCGCCAAGGTGTTGAAGCAAGGCGGCTACCAGACCTCGTTCTACATGCTGGGCTGGACGCCGAGCACGATGGATTCCCACAACGTGCTCTTTGACATCATGGGCTGCCGCGACGATGCCAAATCCTCGCGCGGCGAAGCCAATCTCGGCGGTTACTGCAACAAGGAGTTCGACGCCATCACCGACAAGGTGCTGGTCGAAACCGACACCGCCGAGCGCAACCAGCTGATCAAGCAGGCCTACGAAATCGGCAACAAGGACTGGTCCTACATCCCGCTGCACCAGCAGGCGCTGGCTTGGGGCGTATCAAAGAAGGTCAACCTGCCGCAGCGCGCCGACAATCTGGTCATGTTCCACTGGGCGACCAAGAAGGAATAGCGACAGTTGAACACGAGGTCCCGGCAGCGTCAGGCTTCCGGGACCTTTCCTTTTCCGGCTGACAAAGACGTCAGCCAAACGCACACCCAAGGATAGTGGAAGGCATGCTCGCTTTCACTCTTCGCCGCGCCCTTCAGGCCATCGGCGTCATGTTCGCCGTCGGCATCATCGCGTTCTCGATGTTCCGCTTCGCCGGCGACCCGGTCAACCAGATCGTCTCGATCGATACGTCGGCGGCCGAACGCGAAGCCGTGCGCAAATCGCTCGGCCTCGATGATCCCGTGCCGGTGCAGTTCGTCCGCTATTTCGGCAACGCCGCGCAGTTCAAATTCGGCGTCTCCTATCAGTTCCGCCAGCCGGTCTCTACGCTGTTGATGGAGCGCATGCCCGCGACGCTGGAACTGGCGATCTGCGCGACCGTATTCGCAATGGTGTTCGGCATCCTGATGGGCGTCTATTCGGCGCTCAAACGCGACACCGTGCTCGCCAAATTATTCCAGGCGGTTTCGCTGATCGGCATCTCGTTGCCGACTTTCCTGATCGGCATTCTCCTGATCTATCTGTTCGCGGTGACATTGGGCTGGTTGCCCTCGTTCGGTCGCGGCGAGGTGGTCAAGCTCGGCTGGTGGACGACGGGGCTGCTCACGCTGTCGGGCCTGAAGGCGCTGATCATGCCCTCGATCACGCTCGGCCTGTTCCAGATGACCCTGATCATGCGGCTGGTGCGCGCCGAAATGCTGGAAGTGCTTCGAACCGACTATATTCGCTTCGCTCGCGCCCGCGGGCTGACCACCCGTGCCATCCATTTCGGCCACGCGCTGAAGAACACGCTCATTCCCGTCATCACGGTGGCCGGACTGCAGTTTGGCTCGGTTATTGCATTTTCGATCATCACCGAAACCGTATTCCAATGGCCCGGCATGGGACTTCTGTTCGTGCAGGCCGTGCAAAACGTCGATATCCCGATTATGGCCGCCTACCTGCTGATGGTCTCTCTGATTTTCGTCACCATCAATCTGGTGGTCGACATCCTCTACACCGTGGTCGATCCGCGCCTGCGCTCGACCATCGGCCGCGCCGCATGAGGCAGCCTTCATGTCCGACGTAGTCGCCTCAAATTCCGACAAGCCGAGCACGCTGCCGACGCATGCCGCCCGGAGCTGGCTCAGCCGCGCGCTCGACAGCGACATCTTCTATTCGTTCCGCCGCTCCAAGCTGACCATGGTGGCGGCGGCCATTACCGTGCTGTTCTTCCTGCTCGCGATCTTTGCATCCGCGCTCGCGGTGCAGAACCCGTTCGATCCGGCGCAGCTGCAATTGATGAACTCGCGGATCTCACCGCTCTGGACCGCCGACGGCCAGAGCCCGTTCCTGCTCGGCACCGACGAGCAGGGCCGCGACGTGTTCTCCGCCATCCTGTATGGCTTGCGCATCTCGCTCGCCGTCGGTGTCGCCGGCGTGGTCTTCGCCGGCGCGCTCGGAATCGCGCTCGGCCTGACCGCCGGCTATTTCGGGGGCGCGGTCGACGGCGTGATCATGCGGATCGCCGACGTGCAGCTCACTTTCCCCGCCATTCTGATCGCGCTGCTGGTCAACGGCATCGCGAAATCGATCCTCGGCAACCGGCTGGATGCCAACAGCATGCTGGTGGTGCTGGTCATCTCGATCGGGCTTAGTTTCTGGGTCGGATATGCCCGGACCGTGCGCGGTTCCGTGATGGTCGAGAAGAACAAGGACTACGTGGCCGCAGCGCAGCTGATCGGCCTGCCCGCACCAAAAATCATGCTGCGGCACGTGCTGCCCAACACGATGGGACCGATCCTGGTCATTGCCACCATCAACCTCGCGCTTGCCATCATCACCGAGGCGACCCTGTCCTTCCTCGGTGTCGGCCTGCCCGACACCATGCCGTCGCTCGGGACGCTGATCCGCATCGGCAACAACTATCTGTTCGCGGGCGAATGGTGGATCGTCGCCTTCCCCGGGCTTGCGCTCGCCGCGCTGATCCTGTCGATCAACCTGCTCGGCGACTGGCTGCGCGACGCGCTCAACCCGAAACTTCGATGAGCAAGACTCGATGAGCAAAGCTTCGATGAAATCGCCTCGCCCATGACCGAACCCGTTCTCTCCGTGCGCAATCTTCAGGTCGAGTTCGCCTCCCGCCGCGGCACGCTGCGCGCGATCGACGGCGTCTCCTTCGACATCGCCAAGGGCGAGGTGCTCGGCGTGGTCGGCGAATCCGGCGCCGGCAAGTCCGTCACCGGCCTGGCGGTGATCGGCCTGATCGATCCGCCCGGCCGCATCGCCGGCGGTGAGATTCGTCTCGCCGGCCAGCGCATCGACAATTTGCCCGCCGAGCAGATACGCCGCATCCGGGGAAAACGGATCGGCATGATCTTCCAGGATCCCCTCACCTCGCTCAATCCGCTGTACCGCGTCGGCGACCAGATCATCGAGACGATCAAAACCCACCTGAACCTGTCCGAGGCGGCCGCCCGCCGCCGCGCCATCGACCTGCTCGCCGAGGTCGGTATTCCCGCGCCGGAAAAGCGCATCGACGGCTATCCCCACGAATTCTCCGGCGGCATGCGCCAGCGCGTTGTGATTGCGCTGGCGATCTGCGCCGAGCCCGAACTGATCATCGCGGACGAGCCGACCACCGCGCTCGATGTCTCCGTGCAGGCGCAGATCATCTCCCTGATCAAGCGGCTCGGGCGCGATCACGGCACCGCCGTGATGCTGGTGACCCACGACATGGGCGTGATCGCGGAGACCTCCGACCGCGTCGCGGTGATGTATGCCGGCCGCGTCGCCGAGATCGGCCCGGTACAGGACGTCGTCAGGAATCCGCTGCACCCTTACGCCAAGGGCCTGATGGGCGCGATTCCGACGCTTGCCGGGGACGACAAGCGCCTGGTGCAGATCCCCGGCTCCATGCCGCGCCTATCGGCGATCCCGCGTGGCTGCTCGTTCAATCCGCGCTGCGCCTTCGCCTTCGATCGCTGCCGGGTTGAACGGCCGGAGCCACTATCGCGCGGCACACAATCCGTTGCCTGCCATCTCTACGACACCGTGCCTGCGGAGAGCGCGGCATGAGCACGCCTTTCGTCCAGGCCACAAATCTGCGCCGCGTCTTCGACGTCTCAAAACCCTGGCTCAACCGCGTGCTCGAAGGCGGGCATCTCGAATATCTCAAGGCTGTCGATCACGTTAGCTTCGACATCAGGAAGGGCGAGACCTTTGCTCTGGTCGGCGAGTCCGGCTCGGGCAAGACCACGGTGGCGCGAATGGTGGTCGGCCTGCTGCCGCCGAGTTCCGGCAACGTGCTGATCGACGGCATCTCGATGACCGATCCACGGCAGGCGCAGGCGCGGCGAAAACTGCGCCGCCGCATCCAGATGATCTTCCAGGACCCCTATGCGAGCCTGAACCCGCGCTTCCGGGTCGATGCCATCATCTCCGAGCCGATCCGCGCTTTCGACCTGATCCAGGGCGAGCGCGATATCCAGGCGCGCGTCGGCGAATTGCTCAGCCTTGTCGGGCTGCATCCCGACGACCGGTTGAAATTTCCACACGAATTCTCCGGCGGCCAGCGCCAGCGCATCGCGATCGCGCGAGCGCTCGCCTCCGATGCGGAGTTCATCGTCTGCGACGAGCCGACCTCGGCGCTCGATGTCTCCGTGCAGGCGCAGATCCTGAACCTGATGCGCGACCTCCAGGACAAGTTCGGCCTGACCTACATGTTCATCAGCCACAACCTCGCCGTGGTCCGCCACATGGCGAGCCGCGTCGGCGTGATGTATCTCGGCCGCATCGTCGAGATCGCGGAGGGACGCGAGCTGTTCGCCAGACCGCGCATGCCCTACACCAAGATGCTGCTGGGCGCCGTGCCCGATCTCGCAATGTCGGGCCGCCAGCGTATTCCGGTGAAGGGCGAGATCCCGAATCCGATCAATCCGCCGCCCGGCTGCGCCTTCAATCCGCGCTGCCCGCTGGCGTTCGATCTCTGCCGCAAGGAAGCCCCGGAACTGATCGCCGGCGTCGCCTGCCATGCGGTGAACACCGCGCCGGTCCCGGCGTGACGCGCGCGTGCCATGCGGTCCACGCATTGGCGGCACGGCATCGCCTGTGATCAATTGCGCGCGCGACAAATAAGGTAGCGAAATCCCATGGCCAGCAACGTCAATCCCGATCCCTTCACGACGCGCCCCGAGATCGAGGGCACATTCGGGGTCGTCGCCACCACACACTGGATCGCGACCGCGGTCGGCATGGCCATCCTGGAAAAGGGCGGCAATGCCTTCGACGCCGGCGTCGCCACAGCGTTCACGCTCCAGGTCGTCGAGCCGCATTTGAACGGCCCGGGCGGAGACGTGCCCATCATCGTGCATGACGTCAAACGCGCACGCACCGAGGTGATCTGCGGCCAGGGCCCGGCGCCGGCGCGCGCCACCATCGCCCACTACAAGAGCGAAGGCCTCGACATGGTGCCCGGCACCGGCCTGCTCGCGGCCTGCGTCCCCGGCACGTTCGAATCCTGGATGATGCTGCTGCGCGACTACGGCACGATGCGCGTGCGCGACGTGCTGGAGCCAGCCATCTCCTACGCGCGCGACGGCTATCCGCTGGTCGAGCGCGCCTGCGCCACGATCCAGACCGTCGAGCAACTGTTCCGCAAGCATTGGCCGACCTCGGCCGCGGTCTATCTGCCCAATGGCGAAGTGCCGAGGCCCGGCACGCTCTTCACCAACAAGACGCTGGCTGCGACCTACGCCCGCATTCTCAGCGAAGCCGAGAGCGGCGGCGGTGACCGCGACGCCGAGATCGAGCGCGCGCGAAAGGCCTGGTCGCAAGGTTTCGTTGCGGAAGCCATCGACAAGTTCTGCCGCACCCAGGAGGTGATGGATGTCAGCGGCTCGCCGCATCGCGGCGTGCTCTCGGCCGACGACATGGCGCGTTGGCAGCCGACGATCGAGGCACCGCTCACCTACGACTACGGGCGCTACACGGTCTGCAAAGCCGGCGTCTGGAGCCAGGGTCCGGTGACGCTCCAGCAGCTCGCGCTGCTCAAGGGCTTTGCGCTCGACGGGCTCGATCCGACCGGGCCGGAATTCATCCACCTCCAGATCGAATGCGCCAAGCTGGCCTTCGCCGACCGCGAAAAATTCTACGGCGATCCCAAGTTCAGCGAGATCCCGATCGCGACGCTGCTGTCGGATGCCTATAACGACGAACGCCGCAAACTGATCTCAGAGAAGGCATCGCTCGACTTCCTCCCCGGTTCGGTCGAAGGTTTTGGCGGCGTGGTCAAGCTGCGCCGCGCCGAGGGGCAGCGCGAGGCGGTCGGCGCGCTTGGCGCGGGCGAGCCGACAGTCGGGCGTTTCGGCGAAGTGCGCGGCGACACCGTGCATTTCGACATCATCGACAAGGCCGGCAACATGGTGTCCTCGACGCCATCGGGCGGCTGGCTGCAATCCTCACCGATTATTCCGGAGCTCGGCTTCTGCCTCGGCAGCCGCGCGCAGATGTTCTGGCTGGAGGAAGACCATCCCGCAGCGCTTGCGCCGGGCAAGCGGCCGCGCACGACGCTGTCGCCGACCATGGCGCTACGCGACGGCGAGCCGTATCTGGCCTGGGGCTCGCCCGGCGGCGACCAGCAGGATCAGTGGATCACGCAGTTCTTCCTACGGCACGTCCATTGCAACCTCAATCTCCAGGAAGCGATCGATGCGCCGGCCTGGCACTCCGAGCATTTCCCGATCTCGTTCTGGCCGCGCACCGCGCGCCCCGGCGTGCTCGTGGTCGAGAACCGCGTGCCGAAGGCGACGATCGAGAACCTTCGCGAGCGCGGACACATTGTCGAGGTCGGCCCCGACTGGTCGGAAGGTCGCCTCACCGCGGCCTCGCGCGTCGGGGTGCGCCGCCGCGCCGCCGCCAACCCGCGCGGCATGCAGGGCTACGCCGCAGGGCGCTGAAGGCAGCACATGACCTGGTCGATCATCGCGCGAGACCCTGCCACCGGCCAGTTTGGCATCGCGGTAGCGACCCGCTTCTTCGCTGTCGGCGCGCGCGTGCCCTACATCGCGGCCGGTCTCGGCGCCATCGCGACCCAGGCCTTCGTCAATCCCTATTATGGCATCGACGGCGTCAAGCTGCTGCGCGAGGGCCTGAACGCGCATGACGTTCTCGCCACCCAGCTCGCGACCGACGACGGCCGCGAGAGCCGCCAGATCCACATCATGGACGCCAGCGGCGCGATCGCCGCGCATACCGGGCGCGACTGCGTCGACTGGTGCGGACACATCGCCGGCAGCGGCTTCTCCATTGCCGGCAACATGCTGGCCGGCGCCGACGTGCTCGACGAGACCGCGAAGACCTATATCGCCAATGACAGCCTGCCCTTCCCGCGCCGCCTGCTCGCCGCCATGCGCGCGGGCGAGGCCGCCGGCGGCGACAAGCGCGGCAAGCAATCCGCTGCGCTCCTGATCCACGGCGAGGAGGAATGGCCGGCGCTGGACATTCGCGCCGACGATCATCCCGATCCGCTGGGCGAACTCGAACGGCTGGAGCGCGTCAGTCAGGAACTCTGGGTGCATTTCCGCTCTTCCATGCCGACGCGGCAGAACCCGGCAGGCAACACCGATCGCAGCGTCATCGACGCCAGCATTGCTGCGAGCCGAGCAAGGCAATCATGAGCGCAAGTCCTCTCATCGAGATCAAGGATCTGCGCATCCGCTTCCACGGCGACGACGGCCGCGTGACCCACGCCGTCGACAGCGTCGATCTCAGCGTCGCCAATGGCGCGACGCTCGGCCTCGTCGGCGAATCCGGTTGCGGCAAGAGCGTGACGTCGCTGGCGATCATGGGTTTGCTGCCGAAGCAAAGCGCGGAGATCTCGGGCGCAATCCGCTTCGACGGCTTCGACCTGCTGAAGACTCCTGACCAGACGCTGCGCGATCTCCGCGGCAACCGGCTCGCGATGATTTTTCAGGAGCCGATGACGTCGCTCAACCCGAGCTTCACCATCGGCGACCAGATCATCGAGACCATTCTGCGCCACCGCGGCGGCTCACGGCGCAGCGCGCGCGAGCGGGCCATCGAGCTCTTGCGCCGCGTCCACATCCCCTCGCCGGAGCGGCGGATCGACGAATATCCGCACAAGCTCTCCGGCGGCATGCGCCAGCGCGTGATGATCGCGATGGCGCTGGCCTGCGACCCGCGGCTGCTGATCGCGGACGAGCCGACCACCGCGCTCGACGTCACCCTGCAGGCGCAGATCTTGGAGCTGATGCGCGAACTGAAGGCGGCGAGCGGCGCCGCCATCATCCTGATCACCCACGATCTCGGTGTTGTCGCCGAAGTCTGCGACGAGGTCGCGGTGATGTATGCCGGCGAGATCGTCGAGCGCGCGCCGGTCGACGAGCTGTTCGCGATGCCGCAGCATCCCTACACCGTCGGCCTGCTGGGCTCGATCCCGCGGCTCGACCACCGCGCCGAGCAGCTGGCCACGATCGAAGGCATGGTGCCGAACATGGCGCAGCCACCCGCCGGCTGCCGTTTCGCCGCGCGCTGCCCCTTCGTGCTGGACGCCTGCACGGAGGTGCCGCCACCGCTGGTCGAGGTCAGCCCCGGCCACCTCTCGCGCTGCATCCGCGCACCGCTCGAACTTCTGGTGTCGTGATGGCGCTTCTCGAGGTCGAAGGCCTGGTCAAGCATTTTGTCGCCGGGCGCTCGCTGTTCGGCCGGGCACTGGGGCATGTCAAAGCGGTCGATGGCGTCAGCTTCTCTCTCGACGCCGGCAAGACGCTGGCCCTGGTCGGCGAATCCGGTTGCGGCAAATCCACCGTCAGTCGCCTGGTGCTGCGGCTGATCGAGCCGGATGCAGGCACGGTGCGTTTCGCCGGCCGTGACCTGCTCTCGCTGGACGCCGCGGCGCTCCGCGCCTTCCGCCGCGAAGCACAGATCATTTTCCAGGACCCCTACGCCTCGCTCAATCCGCGCATGACGGTCGGCCAGATTCTCACCGAGCCGCTGGCGCTGCACGATCTGGTACCGCCGGCGCAACGGCGCGAGCGCGTCGCGGAAATCTTGCGGCTGGTCGGCCTCGAGCCACGGCTCGAGCGGCGTTATCCGCACGAATTCTCCGGCGGCCAACGCCAGCGCATCGCCATTGCCCGCGCGCTCGCGGTCGAACCAAAACTGATCATCTGCGATGAGCCGGTCTCGGCGCTGGACGTCTCGATCCGCTCGCAGATCCTGAACCTGCTGCGCGAGCTTCAGGACCGGCTTGGGCTGGCCTATATCTTCGTCTCGCATGACCTCGCCGTGGTCAAGCACATCGCCGACCATGTCGCCGTGATGAATCTCGGCCAGATCGTCGAGACTGCCGAGGCGGACGCCCTGTTCGCGGCACCCCGCCATCCCTACAGCCGTGCGCTGCTGTCCGCGATCCCCATGCCTAAACCGCGGGCAAAGCGCAGCCGAATTGTGCTGCAGGGAGAGATCCCCAGCGCACTCAGCCCGCCGCCGGGTTGCCGCTTCCACACCCGCTGCCCCTACGTGATCGACCGCTGCCGCAGTGAAATGCCGCAGCTCGTGCCGGATGGCATCGGACATGCAACGGCCTGTCACCGAACGTCGGAACTGCCGTCCTCCGCGGCGATCGTCCCGTCCGACGGCGGCTTCTCGCCGGTCCTTGAAAAATTGGTCGCCGCCTTCAGCGGGGGCCCGGAAGCAGTCCGCGGCAGCGGGGTTAGTTCATTGGGAACGGACCCGGCATAGCCGCAAAACAGAGGTTGAGAGCGATGAGTTTCATGCGTTTGACAATCCTGGCGTCGGCTGTGCTGACGTCGCTCGCGGGCGCAGCCCAGGCTCAGACCACGCTTCGCATCGGCATCGCCGAAGACCCCGATATCCTCGATCCCAGCATCGGCCGCACCTATGTCGGCCGCATCGTCTTCTCCGCCTTCTGCGACAAGCTGTTCGACATCGACGAGAAGCTCAACATCGTGCCGCAGCTCGCGCTGTCCTACGAGACTTCGGCCGACGGCAAGGAGATGACGATCAAGCTCCGGCCGAACGTCAAATTCCATGACGGCGAACCGCTGGACGCCGAAGCCGCAAAGTTCTCGATCGAGCGTCACATGACGCTGCCGACCTCGTTCCGGAAGTCGGAGCTTGCCAGCGTCGACCATGTCGAGGTGGTCGATCCCCTGACCATCAAGCTGGTGCTCAAGACCCCTTACTCGCCGCTGATCGCCCAGCTCACCGACCGCTCCGGCATGATGGTCTCGCCGAAGGCCGCGAAGGAGGCGGGCGACAAGTTCGGCCTGCATCCGGTCTGCGCCGGCCCCTACAAATTCGTCGAGCGCGTCCAACAGGACCGCATGGTGTTCGAGAAGTTTGCCGACTACTGGAACAAGGACAACATCCATATCGACCGCGTCGTGTTCCTGCCGATTGTCGACGCGACGGTGCGCCTTGCCAACCTCAAGTCCGGCGGGCTCGATTTGATCGAGCGCGTGCTGGCCACCGACATCAAGGATGTGCGCGCCGATCCCAAGCTGGTGCTGTCGACGGCGCCCGAGCTCGGTTATCAGGGCCTGACGATCAATATCGGCAACGACAAGACCAAGGGGCCACTCAGCCAATCCGCGAAGGTACGCCAGGCACTCAGCCTGTCGATCGATCGCGAGGCCATCAACCAGGTCGTATTCAACGGCGAGTTCACGCCGGGCAATCAATGGGTCAGCCCGACGCATCCATACTATCAGAAGGCTTTCCCCATTCCGGGTCGCGACATCGCCAAGGCCAAGGCGCTGTTGAAGGAAGCCGGTGTCAGCCTGCCCGTCACCGTCGACTACATGGTACCAAAGGGCACCGAGTACGAGGCCGTCGCCCAGGTCGTGCAGTCCATGGCCGCCGAAGCAGGCTTCGACATCAAGGTCCGCGTCGTTGAATTCGCGACCACCTTCAAGCAGGCGCAGGCCGGCGAGTTCCAGGTGTTCCAGATCAACTGGAGCGGACGCATCGACCCGGACGGCAATTCCTACATCTTCATGCGCAGCAAGGCGCCGCAGAACGACGGCGTGTATTCGAACCCCGAAGCCGACAAGCTGATGGAAGACGGACGGGCGACGTCCAATGTCGAGGAGCGCAAGGCGATCTACGGGAAGCTGACCAAGATCCTGCTCGACGACCTGCCGATCATCTACATCTATCATCGTACGCTCCTGATCGCGCATACGAAGAAGCTCGAGGGCTACCGGCAGATGCCTGATGGCCTCGTGCGCGTGGTCGGGCTGAAGTTCAAGTGATCGCGGCATCACTCGGGAAACGCGTGGAGCCATGCTGAACTTCCTCGCCCGCCGCATCGCGCAGATCGTGCCGACACTGTTCTTCGTGTCGGTGCTGATCTTCTCGCTCCAGCAATTGCTGCCGGGCGATCCCGCGCTGGTGATGGCCGGCGAGGAGCGCGATCCCGCAGCGATCGAGCAGATCCGGCAGCAGTACAAGCTCGATCAGTCGATCCCCGTGCAATATGTCTACTGGCTCAAGGGAGTCCTCACCGGTAATTTCGGCGAGTCGCTGCGCAACAAGATGCCGGTGCGCGAGTTGATCGCCCAGAAACTGCCGGTGACGCTCCAGCTCGGCTCAATGGCGATCCTGATCGCGTTCCTCATCGGCATTCCCGCCGGCATCATCTCCGCGGTGAAGAAGGGCACGGTTTGGGACTATGGCGCCAATCTGTTCGCGCTATGGGGCATCTCGACGCCGAATTTCTGGCTCGGAATCCTCATGATCTTCCTGTTCTCGATTCACCTGGGCTGGCTGCCGGCCTCAGGCTATGTGCCGCTCACGGAGGACTGGCGCGCGAGCCTGGCCGCCACCATCATGCCGGCCTTCGTGCTCGGCAACGCAATTTCAGCGGTCCTGATGCGGCACACACGCAGCGCCATGCTCCAGGTTCTGGAGAGCGACTATGTCCGCACCGCGCGCGCGAAAGGTCTCTCCGAGCGCTCGGTGATCCTCAAGCACGCGATGCGCAACGCGCTGACGCCGATCATCACCCTCGGCGCGCTCGAGCTCGGCACGCTGTTGTCGGGCGCGGTGCTGACCGAGCAGATCTTTTCCATTCCCGGCTTCGGCAAGCTGATCGTGGACGCCGTCTTCAACCGTGACTATGCGGTGGTGCAGGGCGTGGTGCTGGTGACGGCCACAGTCTACATCACGCTCAATCTCGTCGCCGACGTCGCCTATGTCCTCGTCAATCCGCGGCTGCGAGGTTAGACGATGACCGACGCCGCACTGCCAGCCAGTCCCGCCACCCAGGCCTACGAGCTGGACAGCCCGGCCCGCCGTGCGCGGCGGCGCCTGTTCAAGCGCAAGGCCGCGGTCTTCGGGCTTGTCGTGATCACAGCCTTCATCCTGCTTGCGGCCCTTGCGCCGCTGGTCGTGCCCTATGATCCCATTGCAACGAGCTGGAGCCTGGTGCGCAAGCCGCCCACCGCCGCCCACTGGTTCGGCACCGACGATCTCGGCCGCGACATCCTCAGCCGCGTCATCTACGGCGCGCGGGCCTCCCTGATGGCGGGTCTGATCTCGGTCGCGATCGCGCTCGGGATCGGTGTCCCTCTTGGTCTCCTCGCCGGCTATCGCGGCGGATTTGTTGACGCGCTGATCAGCCGGATCACCGATGCGATGTTGGCCTGCCCGTTCCTGATCCTGGCGATCGCGCTGGCCGCCTTCCTCGGTCCCAGCCTCGGCAACGCCATGATCGCGATCGGCATCTCGGCAACGCCGATCTTCATCCGCCTGACGCGCGGGCAGGTGCTGAGCGTCAAGGCCGAAGACTATGTCGAGGCGGCGCGCGCGCTCGGCAATCCGCCGTGGCGGATCGCGTTCTCGCACATCCTGCCGAACATCCTTCCCGCGCTATTGGTGCAGGCGACGCTGTCGATCGCCGCCGCCATCATCGCCGAAGCCGCGCTGTCGTTCCTCGGCCTCGGCCAGCAGCCGCCGGCACCGTCCTGGGGCAGCATGCTCAACGCGGCGCAGCGCTTCCTGACCCAGGCGCCGTGGATGGCGATCTGGCCGGGCCTTGCGATCTTCCTCGTGGTGCTGTCGCTGAACCTGCTCGGCGACGGCCTGCGCGACGCGCTCGACCCGCGCCAGCGCTAGCAGTCCCTCAGGTGAGGAGCGCGTTCTTACGCGCGTCTCGAACCATGAAGGCCCGACTGTCACCTGGAGCCATCGTTCGAGACGCGGCCTGACGGCCGCTCCTCAGGATGAGGACCTCAAATCACGGTCTCGCGCATCACGCGACGGCAATCCATCTCGTATTCGAGGTCGACCACCGGCGGACGGGCGAAATGCCAGGTCAGGCCGGAGCGCAGCGCGCCGTGGCGGACCAGCTCGTCGACCAGCGCGTGGTGGAAATCGTGCACGGAATAGGCCTGCACGCCGGTGGTGTCCTTCCAGCCGAAGCCGAAGGCCGTCATCCGGTTCTCCATCTGCGACGTCGTGGTGAACCGCACCTTCTCGCGAAGACCCTCCGGGCTGAGGTCGCGGTAGCGCACCGTGCGCTCGACATAGGTGCCGCCGCCCTCGCGCGCCTCGGCGCCACCGGCGATCACGAAGCTTGGTGCCTTCGAGGTTGTCGGACGCGTGAAGGAGAAAGCATAGAACGACGGCTCGGACGGCGGATCGATCTCCGGACAGACATTGCTGCGCGCCACCGGATTGGTGGTGCCGTCGAAGATGCCCCATTCGGACAGCGTCTTCACATAATGCAGGTTGAATGCGCGAAAGCCTTCCTCGCTGAAGGCCGCCGGTGAGCGCAACTCGCAGGCACAGAACGCCGTCAGCGGACGCCCTGCTTCCTGGATATACTTCGCCGCGAGCGCAAATCCCTCGGCCAGCGGCACCAGGCGATCGAACCGAACCCGCTCAATCTCGTATCCGTCGTCAGCGGCGGCACCCGCCGAATACTGGAACACGGACGGAATGAACCGATAGTTGCCGGCGGAGAAATCACCAATCATGTCGAACTCCTAATCCAGTTTCATGCGGATGCCCTTGGCACCGTTGAGCAAGCGCTTCAGGTGAAAGCCGGCCAGGGAATCGTCGGCGTGCATCCCGACCAGCGCGGCAAAGGCCGGCATGGCCGCGACGTCGCCGGCTTCCATCTTGGCAAAAGCCTCGGAATATTGCGCCGTCCTTGGCGCTTCGAATTTATCCTGCGGCAACGGTTCGAACGCACGCAGCGGTTCGCTGCGTCCGCGCAGCATCAGATCACCCACGGGACGGCCTTGAAAATGCTCGGCAGCCTTGGCGACGCTGGCACTGGCGCAGATGCGTGTTCCCAGATGCTTGTTGGCGGCCTCCAGTCGCGCCGCGATGTTGATGGTGTCTCCATAGGCGGTGTAGTCGAAGAAGCGGTTGCCTCCGAAATTGCCGACCAGTGCCGGCCCGGCGTGAATGCCGATGCGGGTGGTGCCGAAATTCACGCCCACGGCCCTCTGGCGCGCGCAGAAATCCTGTGCCCAGGCATCGAGGTCATGGGCGCAGGCGACCGCACGCGTCGCATAGTCCGGCTGATCGCCGGGCGCATTGAAGAGCACCTGGATCGCATCGCCGATGATTTTTGCGACCGTCCCCTCATGCGCGAAGATGGTTTCGGTCATCCCGCCGACATATTCGTTGAGGAGCGCGCCGAGCGTCTCGGGCGGCGCGCTCTCGACCAGGGAGGTGAACCCGGTGATATCGGTGAAGATGGTGGCGACATCGCGCCACTGCACCTCGATCCCCTCACCCTCGCCGCCCGCCACCAGACGCTTGGCGAGCTCGGGCGAGAAATGGCGCGACAGCGCGGCATGGGCCCGCTCCGCCTCCATCTGACGGCGCCGCACCTCGCGCAGCATCTCGATATGGCGAATGGTCTTCTCGATCGTGGCTTCCAGGTCGGCGAAGTCGATCGGTTTGGTGAGGAAGTCGAACGCGCCGCGGTTCATGGCGGTGCGGATGTTGCTCATGTCGCCATAGGCCGAGACGATGATAGTCGACTTCTTGTCCTCGGCCTCCTGGAGCTTCGCCAGCAGCGACAGCCCATCCATGCGCGGCATGTTGATGTCGGAGACCACCATGTCGACATGCGGGTTCTGCTCGAGGGACTCCAGCGCCTCGACGCCGTCGCGTGCAAACATGATGTCGACGAGCCCGTCGCGGATCTGCCTGCGAAACTTCTGCAGGATCAGCGCCTCGAGGTCTGGCTCGTCATCGACGAAGAGGATGGTCGAAGTCATGCGGCTTGCTCGAGCCTCGTGTCGATCTCCTGCCGCAGCAGCGCAAAATCGATCGGCTTGGTGAGGAGCCCGATGGCGCCACGCTCGATCGCCTTCCGGCGCGTCTCGGCGTCACCATAGGCCGTGATCATGATGACGGGAACGTCCGGATGCTCGGCGCGCACCTTGGGCAGCATGTCGAGCCCGCTCATGCCGGGCATGTTGATGTCGGACAGGATCAGGATCAACGAGGGGTCGCGCACCTCGGAGGCGAGCCTGAGCGCATCGGACGCGGACGGCGCGAATTCCATCTGGAAGCGTCCGGCGCGCAGGTCACGCCGGAACTGCTGCCGGAACAGCGCCTCGACGTCGGGCTCGTCATCGACGACCAGGATGTAAACGTTCAATTCTTGCCTCCGGGAGTATCGTCCGCCGCCATCTGGCGCGGCAGCGTGATGATGAATTCGGTGAATACACCGGGCTCGGTGTTCACGTCGATCGTGCCGCCGTGCTGCTTCACGACGATGTCATGGCTCATGGACAGGCCGAGCCCGGTGCCCTCGCCGGCCGGCTTGGTGGTGAAAAACGGATTGAACAATTTCGCCTTCACCTCGGGCGGAATCCCTGTGCCGTTGTCGCGGATCCGGATCTCGACCTTGTCGCCGAGGTTTTTGGTGGCCGCGTTCAAGGTGGGCTCGAAGCCGTCCGTCGCGCTCTCCTTGCGCTTGGCCGCAGCATAGAAGCCGTTCGAGATCAAATTGAGCAAGACGCGCGCGATCTCCTGCGGATAGACATCGACCGTCCCGGCCCCGGGATCGAACTCGCGCTCAAGCGTGACGTTGAAGGCGGGCCGTTCCGCGCGCGCACCGTGATAGGCGAGATTGAGGCTTTCCTCGACGACGGCATTGATATCGCTGGGGCGATGCTCGCCGGAACCCGCGCGCGAATGCAGCAGCATGTTCCTGACGATGGAATCGGCGCGCTTGCCGTGCTGCACCACCTTTTCCAGATTGCTCCTGAGCATGCCGGTCAGCTCGTCGACCTCCTCCTTCGTCTTGCCGTCGAGCGAAGCCGATTGCAGGGCCTGGTTGAGTTCATCGATCAGCTCGGTCGAGACCGAGGAGAAATTGTTGACGAAATTGAGCGGGTTCTTGATCTCGTGGGCGATCCCCGCCGTGAGCTGGCCGAGGGAGGCGAGCTTCTCGGTCTGGATCAGGCGATCCTGCGCGGTACGCAGATTGTCGAGCGACTGCGACAGCTCCGTGGTACGCTCACGAAGCTGCTTGAGCAGTCGAGCGTTCTCGATCGCAATCACAGCCTGTTTGGTGAAATTCTCAACCAGTGCGATCTGCTTGTCGGCGAACGGACGGACCTCCTTGCGATAGACCGCGATCGTGCCAATCAGCTCGTTCTCCTTCAGCATCGGCACGATGACGATCGTACGGGCGCCGGCGACGTCTGAGATCGCGCGAACGGCAGGCCCACCAGCAAGATAGGCAGGTGTGTTTCGCACATCGTGAACGTGGACGACCTCACGTGTCCTGACGACCTCGGCGAGCGCGCTGTTCGGACGAGGTCGGATTTCCACATCTTTTCGCGAAGCAGCGAACGCAGCCGGCACATTGTAATCCGCCGCAATCGTGAAGCTTTCACCGTCCCAGAGATTCATGACGCCGAAACTTGCGCCACAGACCCGCGTCGCATTTTCGAGCATTTTGTAGAACACGGGAGCGAGTTCGCCCGGAGAGGAACTGATGACCTCCAGCACCTCAGAAGTCGCCGTCTGTTGCTCGAGCGTTTCGGACAATTCAGCTGTCCGCCGCTCGACCTTGTTTTCCAAATCCGCATAGGATTCCTGCAACCGCGCGCCCATGTCGTTGAACTGGTCGGCGAGTCCTTCGAGCTCGTCGCCGGTCTTGATCGAGATGCGCTGCGAGAAATCGCCGCCGCCGATCCGCTCGGCGCCGCTGCGCAGGGCCTGGATCGGTCCGACCATGCGGCGTGCGAGAAAAATCCCGGCGAGCACCGCGAAGATCGACGCTGCGAGCAACACGATCGCCAGCCGCTGCAGCGAAGCATAGAGCGCCGCATAGGCCTCCTCGACCGGCAGCTCGACGAGCATGGTCCAATGCAGCGGCTCGATCGGGGCCGATGTGGTCAGCACCTTCTGCCCCTGGATATTGCGCGCTTCGGGGAGCGCGTCGGACAGGGTGCCGCCTCCAGCCTGCGCGGCGCGCACCTGGGCGAGGCCCGACATGTCGGTGTTGCGCAGCACCAGGCTGATGTCGGGATGCGCGATCAGGCGTCCCTCCGGGCCGACCACATAGGCGTGCCCGTGTTCGCCGACCTTGATCTGGGACACGACGTCCCAGATCAGCTTGAGATTGACCTCCGCGATGCTGACGCCGGCATCCTTGCGCGCGCCGGCCAGCGCGAGCGTCATGTAGGGCTCGGACTCCCTGCGGAAATAGACCGGGCCGTAATAGACCTTGTGCGCGACCGCCTCGGTGAACTTCGGGTCGGCCGACAGGTCGATCCCGCTGTCGGTCGCGTCCATGGCCAGCCGCGAGACCCGCAAGCGCTCCTTGCCGGTCGCATCCACCTGGGCGAGCTCTGTGACCGCGGGCACCTGGCGCAGCAGCCGTTGTGCGTCGAACCGGCGCTGCTCGATCGAGCCCGCCGACCAGGGCAGCTGCGTGGTCCAGCCTAGCTGGCTCTCGATCTCCTTGACGAACTGGCCGATCTTGGCCGCGGCCGCCTCCGCCTGCTCATGCTGGACCCGGATCAGCGCGGCCTTGTGCTCGCGATAATAGAAGAAGACCTCGAACAGCCCGTTGGCCAGCAGCGCAATGGCGACGACGGCCACGAAGAGCGCGACATATTTGGTGAAAAGCCGGGTCCTGATCCCGCGCCCCGCCGCCTCGCCGGGCACGACGCCAGCCGCGGCCGCGCTCGGCGCCGTCCTGGCTTGCGGGGTGTCGGGGTGGAGGGAGATGCTCATCCCGGCGAATCTAGCAAGAAGGCCGGAACTTGTCTCTCGCCAACGCGGAAAGGGCTCCCCCTAAGCCTGACGGCGTCCGCAGGCTGCGGGGCAAATGAAAAGGGCGGCAACGGATGCCGCTGCCGCCCTTCTGGTTCGCTGACCTGCGGCTCAGGTCGGTCGCAGCGCCTTGGAATTGAGGTCGAGATCGTTGACCTCCTTGTTCCGCTCGGAATCGGCCGCCGCGCGGTGGTCGGTTGCCAGCACGACGTAGACCGCGGGCAGCACGAACAGCGTGAACAGCGTACCGATCGACATGCCGGCGACCACAACGAGGCCGATCGAGAAGCGGCTGGCCGCGCCCGCGCCGGACGCAGTCAGGAGCGGGATCAGGCCGGTCACCATCGCGGCCGTGGTCATCAGGATCGGCCGCAGACGAATACGGGCCGACATCTCGATGGCCGAGCGGCGGTCGAGCCGCTCGTTGACCTGGAGCTCGTTGGCGAACTCCACCATCAGGATGCCGTGCTTGGTGATCAGCCCGACCAGCGTCAGCAGACCGACCTGGGTGTAGATGTTCATGGTCGCCATGCCAAAGAACAGCGGGATCAGCGCACCCACGATCGCCATCGGCACCGAGATCATGATCACGAACGGGTCACGCAGGCTCTCGAACTGCGCCGCCAGCACCAGGAAGATGATGATCAACGCAAAACCGAAGGTGATCGCAAGCTGGTTGCCCTCCTGCACGTATTGCCTGGAGTCCGCGAGATAATCGTGGCTGAAGCCGGCCGGCAGCTTCTTGGCCTCGCCTTCGAGGAAGTCGACCGCCGATCCGACCGTCACGCCGGGCATCGGCACAGCCGAGAACGTCGCCGAATTGAGCTGATTGTAATGCGTCAGCGAATTCGGATCAGTCTTGGTCCTGACCGAGACCACGGTCGACAGCGGGAGCTGCTGGCCCGTGTTGGTCGTCACATAATAGCCGCCGAGCGATTCCGGCGAGAGCCGGCTGCTGCGCGGCACCTGTGGGATCACCTGGTAGGACCGGCCCTCCAGATTGAAGCGGTTGATGTAGTTGCCACCGAGCAGCACCGCGAGCGTAGAGCCGAGGTTCTGCATGTTAACGCCGAGATCCTGCGCCTTGGTGCGGTCGATCGTGACCTCCACGTTCGGCTGGTTGTAGGCGAGGTCGCTGTCGGAGACGATGAACATGCCGCTCTTGCGCGCGGCGTCCTTCAGCTTCTCCATCTGCTCATAGACCGTCTGGAAGCCCGCGGTGGAATTGATCACCATCTGAACCGGCAGACCGCCGGGGCCACCCGGCAACGGCGGCAGGTTGAACGCGAAAGCCTGCACGCCCTCGATCTTGGAAAGCTCGGCCTGCACCAGCGGCTTCAACTGGATCGACGAGCGCTTGCGCTCGTCCCACGACTTCAGCAGCATGCCGGCGATGCCGCCCTGCGGGCCGTTGATGCCGTTCAGCACGAAGCGCAGATCGGTTTCGGGGAACTTCTGGAATTTCTCGTCGAGCTTCTCGCCGTAGAAATCGACATAGTCGATGTTGGCGTATTTCGGCGCCTTGGTCACCGCGAACACGATGCCCTGGTCCTCCTCAGGCGCCAGCTCCTTCGAGGTGTGCATGTAGAGGAAGCCGACCAGCCCGAGGATCGTCACCGCGAACAGACCGGTGATCGCCTTGTAATCGAGCGAGCGGTCGAGCCTGCGCCCATACCAGCGCGTCAAAGCGCCGAACACCTTGTTGACCAGCTTGGCGAAGCGGCCCTCTTCGGTATTCTTGAGCAGAATAGAGCACATCATCGGCGACAGCGTCAGCGCGATCACACCTGACACGATCACCGAGCCCGCGAGCGTGAAGGCGAATTCGCGGAACAGCGAACCGGTCAGGCCGCCGAGGAAGCCGATCGGCGCGTACACCGCCGCGAGCGTGATGGTCATGGAGATGACCGGCCCAACGATTTCGCGCGCGCCTTCCAGCGCCGACTGAACCGGCGTCTTCCCCTCCTCCAGATGGCGATGGATGTTCTCCACCACGACAATGGCGTCGTCGACCACGAGGCCGATCGCGAGCACCATCGCGAGCAGGGTCAGAAGGTTGAAGCTGAAACCCAACGCCAGCATCAAGGTGCAGACGCCGATCATCGACAGCGGAATGGTGACGACGGGAATGATGACCGAACGGAGCGAGGCCAGGAACAGGAAGATGACCACGATCACGATGATCACGGCTTCACCCAGCGTCTTCTCCACCTCGTCGATCGAAGATTGGATGAACTTGGTCGAGTCGTAGGCGACCTTCATCTTCATCGACGGCGGAAGATTGCGCTCGAGTTCGGGGAACAGCGCGCGCACGCCCTTGACCAGCGTCAGCGGGTTGCCCTGCGGCGTCGCGTTCACGCCAATGAAGATCGCATGCTCGCCATTGAAGGCGACGCTGGCATCCGTGCTTTGGGCGGCGAGTTCGACTGTGGCGATGTCCTCCATCCGCACAAAGCCGCCGTCCTTCGCCTTGACGATCATCTTCCTGAACTGGTTGACGTCAGTCAGGCTGGTGTTCGTCGAGATGTTGGAAACGATCAGATAGCCCTTGGTCTGCCCCGCTGCGGACTGGAAGTTGTTGGCGGCGATCGCGGCGGCGACATCGGCCGGCGACACGTTGCGGCCGGCCATCTTCATGGGATCGAGCCACAGCCGCATCGCAAAGGTCTGGCCGCCCAGAATGTCGGCCGAGGCCACGCCGTCGACCGTCGACAGCACCGGCTGCACCACACGCGTCAGATAGTCTGATATCGCCGAGCCCGACAGCTCCTCGGAGGAGAAGCCGAGATACATCACGGCCGTGGTCTGGCCGGTGGTCTTGGTGACGATCGGGTCGTTGGATTCCTTTGGAATCAGGTACTTGACCGAGTTGGTCTTGGCGAGCACCTCGGTGAGCGCCTGGTTCGGATCGAAGTTCAGCTTGATGTAGACCTGGATCGTCGAGGTGCCGAGCACCGAGGACGAGGTCATGTAGTCGACGCCTTCGGCCGAGGCGACCGCCTGCTCGATCGGCGTCGTGATGAAGCCCTGGATCAGGTCTGCGGACGCGCCGGGATAGACGGTCGTGATGTTGATGACCGTGTTCGACAGCTTCGGATATTGCCGGATCGGCAGCACCATCGCCGCGCGCAGGCCGATCAGCAGGATCAGCAGACTGACGACGACCGACAGGACCGGTCGCTTGATGAAAATATCGGTAAAGCGCATCGCGGCGATCTCGATTTCTTTGTCTCAAGAAAAGTGATCCGGTCGAGCCGGATCACTTGGATGGTGTTGATCAGTAGCGCGGCGGCTGCGCCGGGATCTGCGGAGCCGGGTCGGTCGAAATCGACACCGGAGCGCCCGATTGCAGCTTGAGCTGGCCAACGGCGACGACCTTGTCGCCCACCTTCACGCCCTTGATGATTTCGACGCGACCGTCGACCCGGCTGCCGGTCTGCACGAAGGTGCGCACTGCGGAGAGGCTGGTCTTGCCGTCCTCTTCCTTCTTCTCGGTGATCACGAACACGGAGTCGCCGTAGAGCGTGTAATCGACCGCCGTTTCCGGCACGGTGATCACGGCCGGCTTCGCCGGCAGCACCACCGTCGTGGTCACGAACATGCCCGGCTTCAGGATCTTCTCCGGATTGGCGACCGTCGCCTGCACGCGGATGTTGCGGGTGTCGGCCGCGACCTGCGGCTCGATCGTGGTGATCTTGGCATCGAAGGTGCGGCCGGGGTAGGCGTCGACCTTGAGCCGGACCGGCTGGCCGACCTTGAGGTTGCCCGAGTCCTTTTCGGTCACCGTGAAGTTGGCCCACAGCTCCGACAGATCGGTCAGCGAGACGATCGCCGTGCCGGCCGTCAGGTACTGGCCGACTTCGACCTTGCGGACGCCGAGATCGCCGGAGAACGGCGCACGCACCAGCTTCTGCGAGATCACCGCCTCGGTCTTGGCGATGCCGGCCAGCGCCTGATCGTAGGCGGCCTGCGCGTTATCGACGGTCGCCTGCGGGCCGAACTGGCGCGATGCCAGCTGCTTGGCGCGGTCGAGCGAGAGCTGTGCGACGGTTGCCTGCGCCTTGTAGTTGGCGAGGTCGCCCTGCTCCGGCATGTCGAAGAACTGCACCAGTGGCGTGCCGGCATCGACATGCGTACCCGGCTCGAACTTGATCTCGGTGACGCGGCCATTGACGTCGGCGCTGACGTCGACCTGGTGCACGGCGGCAAGGCCGCCGACTGCGGTGAGCAGGTTCGGGACCACCTCGGACTTCGCCTCGGCCGCGCTGACCGCGGTCGGCGGCGGCTTGTTGTTGGCGAAGAACTGCTTGATCATCTGGCCGCGGAAGTAATTGAACCAGACGAGGCCGCCAACGAGCACGCCCAGGAGCGTGCCGACGATGATGAACCACAGCACTGGCCTAACCGGACGCCGGCGAGCCTTGGTGTCGATCGGTTCGCCCGAAATCTTGTGTTCGGTTACGATGTTCATGTCATGCGCTTTCTGCAATCGCCGTCTTGCCCGCATCCGCGGCCCGATCGCGGCCCAAATGCGAAGCAATTGCGGCGTCGTTAAGTCCGATACCCCTCAGGAGAAACTCACAGAGCTGCCGCTCCAGATCGTTCGCCTTGCCGTAGACGAGGCAGGGCGTGGCCGGCAGCCTGGTCAGCGCAGCCATCATCACCGAATGATGCGCGAACCAGAACAGGTTGAGCGGATCGCCGCTGAACGGTCGCGCGTCACCGCTGGCAACCGCACGCTCGAGCGAGGCGAGGAAGACCGCCCCGATCAGCTTCTCGATCTTGGCATATAGCAGACGGGCGAATTCGCCGTCATCCAGATGGCTGGTGGCCATCAGTCGCAGGCGCTGCGCCTCTTCCTGATCGGGCCCGTCGGCGATGTGGAGGAAATGCTGGACCATGCCACGGATCAACTCGACCAGCGTGGCCGTCGAGGGCTCCCGTTCGAGCAGGTCCATCAGTGCCGGATCGGCTTCGCATTCGTCGCTGAGGATTTCGGCGTAGAGCGCCGCCTTGGACGGAAAATGCTTGAACAGCAGCGCCTCGGAAATGGCAGCGGCGGCCGCCACGCTCTTGGTCGTGGTGCCGGTATAGCCGTGTCGGGCAAAGCAGCGTTTTGCGGCACCGAGGATCAATTGACGCCTCAGGTCGCTCGTCATTCGCAGTGAGCTCATGTTAGTGAGTAAGCACTCACCCACGCAAAAGTCAAGCAGAATGCTGCGACGCAACCTACGTGGGTACAAACTTGTTGGAAAATGGCCACACTTCCCCGCCCGGAGGGCCGGGAACGTTGCTCAGGACGGAGCCAAGCAGGGCTAGATCGGCTGGAAGCCGAGATCGCCACGGATCCGGTTGACGATGTAAGTCCCGTCCCGGACTGGGAGAATCCGGTCCAGGCTGGCGCTATCGATCTTCACATTGGCAAATCGCGGCCCCGCCGAGACGTTGTGGACGGCTTTGGCGAAGGCCTCGACCTCGGCCATGGTCGAGATCGCGCGGGAGTCCCCGATGCCGCAGGCCCTGGCGACGCCGACGAGGTCGGCAGCCGCGGAGGTGTGGCTGGTCTGGCCACCGGTCTCGCCATAGGCCTCGTTGTCGAGCACCACGATCGAGAGGTTGGACGGCTTCTGCAGGCCGATGGTGGCAAGGCTCCCCATCCCCATCAGCATCTCGCCGTCGCCGGTGATGACCAGCACCGGCAGTTTTGGTTGCGCCAGCGCCAGGCCAAGCCCGATCATCGCCGCGCCGCCCATGCCGCCCCAGAGGTAGAAGTTGCGCGCGTGGTCGCCGGCGGCACACATGTCGTTGGTGGAGGCCCCGAGGCCGCCGATCGCAACGACGTCCTTGCGGTTCGCAAGCAGGGTGGACACCACCTGGCGGCGGTCGAGGAGGTTGGCCTTGCTCATTTGGTGAAAACCTTCGCGCCGATCAGGCGCTGCGACAGCAGGACGGCGGTGGGCGTGAGCGCGTTGTAGGCCTGCGCTGCGGCTGCCTCCATCACCGCCGGCACCTCGGCCGCATTGGACGCGCGCAGCACCTGGACGCCCGAGAGTTCGAACACGCCCTGCGTGGTCGATCCCATCGGCACCTGCCATGGATTGAACTCGCCCCACTCGCCGCGCATGGTCACGAGCGTGAGGAACGGAAAGCGCAGGATCGGGATCAGCGACAGCATGTTGATGCAATTGCCGACCCCGCTCGACTGCATCAGCAGCACGCCACGTTGTCCGCCCGTCCAGGCCCCGGCCAGGAGCGCGACGCCCTCCTCCTCCGTCGTCAGCGGAATGCCGCGCATCGTGGATGAGGCCAGCACGCGCTGGATCAGCTTCGAATGGCCGGCATCGGGCACGTACGGCACCTGCCGGACGTCGAAGCGTTGCAATGTCGCGAAAATATCGTCGGGCCAATTCGGGGCCGTGTCGGCAGCGTCAGCGCGGGCGTGCATTTTCCTGTCCGGTCGGCTTGCAAATCACGACACGACTGTAGACGGTGAGCCGAGCCGCTCGAAAGAGCGAAAACAGCATATCGGTCTCAACCGGCGAGTATGGCGGCGATGAACGCAAGTGCGAAAGAACTGGCGGCCAATTTCGATCTGGAGAAGCTGACACCCGAATTCTACGACGATCCCTACCCGACTTATCGTGCACTGCGGGACAACGAGCCGGTCAAGCGCCTTCCCAACGGCACTGTGTTCCTGACCCGCTATGACGATCTCGTCACCACCTACAAGAACACAAAGTCGTTCAGTTCGGACAAGAAGCGCGAGTTCGCGCCGAAATACGGCGACACCCCGCTTTACGAGCACCACACCACGAGCCTCGTCTTCAACGACCCGCCCGCCCACACCCGCGTGCGCCGCCTGATCATGGGCGCGCTGTCGCCGCGCGCGATCGCGGGGATGGAGCCTGATATCGTCAAGCTGGTCGACGGCCTGCTCGATGCCATCGCCGCCAAGGGGACTTGCGAGCTGATCGACGACTTCGCCGCGTCGATCCCCATCGAAGTGATCGGCAATCTGCTCGACGTTCCCCACGACGAACGCGAGCCGCTGCGCGACTGGTCACTGGCGATCCTCGGTGCGCTCGAGCCCGTGGTGTCGCCCGAAGTGGCTGCGCGCGGCAACAAGGCGGTGAAGGACTTCCTCACCTATCTCGAAACCCTGGTCGCGCGCAGGCGCCAAAAGCCCGGCAATCCCGAGCGTGACGTGCTGACGCGCCTGATCCAGGGAGAAGGCAACGGCGAGGAGAACGGCGAGCGGCTGACCGAGAAGGAGCTGCTGCACAACTGCATCTTCCTGCTCAATGCCGGGCACGAGACCACCACCAATCTGATCGGCAACGGCCTCGTCGCGCTGCACCGGAATCCGGACCAGAAGCAGCGGCTGATCGAAAACTCCGACATGATCAAGACTGCCGTCGAGGAGATGCTGCGCTACGAGAGCTCGAACCAGCTCGGCAACCGCATGACGACAGAGAAGATCGAGCTCGGCGGCGTCATGCTCGACGCCGGCACGTCGGTGACGCTGTGCATCGGGGCGGCCAACCGCGATCCCGCCCAGTTTCCGGAGCCCGAACGCTTCGACATCGCGCGCACGCCGAACCGGCATCTCGCCTTCGCCACCGGCGCACATCAATGCGCCGGCATGGCGCTGGCGCGGCTCGAAGGCGCGATTGCGATCTCGCGCTTCCTGGCGCGCTTCCCGAATTATGCCGTGAGCGGCCGTCCGGTGCGGGGCGGACGGGTGCGGTTCCGCGGCTTCCTGAGCGTGCCCTGCTCCATAGGTTGAGGCCCGCGCGCATCATTTCGAACGAGCCACGCATTAGATCTGTTAGAATGCGCAAGACACGTGAGCTGGAGTGACGAATGAGTAGTCCGCCAGTCGCTGATTTCATCTCGAGGGAGGAGCGCTTCGGCGCCCGCAATTATGAGCCGCTTGGCGTTGTCCTGTCGCGCGGCGAAGGCGTCTTCGTTTGGGACACCCAGGGCAACCGATATCTGGATTGCCTCTCCGCCTATTCGGCGGTCAACCAGGGCCATTGCCACCCGAAAATCCTGGCCGCCATGGTCGAGCAGGCCGGCCGATTGACCCTGACCTCGCGTGCATTCCACAACGACCAGCTCGCTCTCTTCTACGAGGAGATCGCGGAACTCACCGGCTCTCACAAGGTGCTGCCGATGAATAGCGGAGCCGAAGCCGTTGAGAGCGCGATCAAGTCCGTGCGTAAATGGGGCTATGAGGTGAAGGGGGTGCCCGACGGGCAAGCCGAGATCATCGTCTGCGCCAACAATTTCCATGGACGCACCCTCGGTATCGTCGGTTTCTCGACCGACGCGGCCACGCGCGAACATTTCGGCCCCTTTGCGCCGGGCTTCAAAATCATCCCCTTCGGCGATCTCGCCGCGCTGAAAGACGCCATCACGCCGAACACCGTCGCCTTCCTGGTCGAACCCATCCAGGGCGAAGCCGGCGTCATCATTCCACCGGCAGGCTATTTCACGGGGGTGCGCGAGCTCTGCACGGCGCACGACGTGATGCTGATCCTCGACGAGATCCAGACCGGACTCGGCCGCACCGGCAAGCTGCTTGCGGAACAGCACGAGGGCATCGAGGCGGATGTGACGCTGCTTGGCAAAGCTTTGTCCGGCGGTTTCTATCCCGTCTCGGCCGTGCTTTCCAACAACGAGGTCCTCGGCACGCTGAAACCAGGTCAGCATGGCTCAACATTCGGTGGCAATCCCCTCGCCTGCGCGGTGGCGCGCGCGGCGCTCCGCGTTCTCGTCGAGGAAGGGATGATCGAGAACGCTGCGGTGCAAGGTGAACGCTTCCTGAAAGGCCTCAGAAGCATCCGCGCCAACACCGTGCGCGACGTGCGCGGACGAGGCCTGATGCTGGCGGTCGAGCTCAATCCTGAAGCCGGCCGTGCACGCCGCTACTGTGAGGCTCTGCAGACCGAAGGCATCCTCGCCAAGGATACCCACGAGCACACGATCCGCTTCGCCCCGCCGCTGGTGATTACCAGTGACCAGGTTGATTGGGCCTTGGAGAGAATCGCTGCCGCCCTGACGCAGGATTTCGCCTGAGGTCTGCCTGCGTCGGAAGACCGCAAGGCCGCTGACAGTCAACAACGAACGATTTCGCCGCCTGCGCGTTGAACGGTTCCGGGCGACTGGGACGAGCGTGGAGTTGCGATCATGCTTCCGCGTGCCGTGTGCCTTTCGGCGTTTTTGGTCGGTGCCTCGATGCTCGCGGCGAGCGTCGGAGCGTCCGCCCAGGACCATCGGGGTGGACCACCGGGAGCGGCTGCCCGACCGGCAGCGCCGCCCGCGATGGCCCGACCGGCGGCGCCACCTGCGATGGCGCGTCCTGCCGCGCCGGCATTTCATCCCCCACCCATGCCGCAGCGGCCGGCCATGGCGCCGAATCCGGCGCCTCGCATGGCCTCCCCGCCGCCGCGCCCGGCCCCGCACTTCGCGGCACCGCCGCAGCGAGCTGCCCCGCTCGTGGCGGCACCGCGACCTGAATTCCACCGCGCTCCGGCAGCACCGCAACGTCCGGCGATGGCACCGCCGCCGACGCCGCATATTGCCGCCCCCTCACACCCCAGCGCGCCGCCGACCGTGAGCGAGCGGCGGGAACAGCCGCGCGAGACGCTGTCGCGCCAAGCCTCGGAACGCCAGGGCCGCATCGACCATTTGCAGCAGCGTGTGCAGACATTGCAGTCGCAAAAGCCGGAAGGCGCAAGAGCGCAACGCGAGCAGCAGCGGTTGCTGCAGTCGCAGAATAGGCTGCTGGAGCGCGAGCAGCGCGTCCAACAGCGTGAGCAGCACGTCGAGCAGCGACAGCGCGAGATGCTGTCGCGCCAGACCACGGAGCGCCAGACCCGCATCGATCGCCTCCAGCAACGTGTGCAGACCTTGCAGTCGCAAAAACCTGAAGGCGCACGCGCACAACGCGCACAAGAACGCGCACTGCAGGCGCAGAACCGTCTGCTGCAGCACGAGCAACGGGCGCAGCAAATCGATCTGTCGCGCCAGCAGAGGCTGGGACCGCAGGCCCCCGCTGCAACAGCCGCAGCGGCTGTCGCCGCGCGCGGGCGGTTTGCCGCGCACTTCCGCGAGCGGGCGACTGCGCAAACCCAGGCGGCCCTCGTCACCCGCCACAGCGGCTGGGCTCCCCGGCAGGCCTGGCGACACCGCCATCCCGCGGTGTTCGTGGCATGGCTTGGGCCCGTGTTCTGGCCCTACGCCTATTCCGACATTTTTGACTACACGTTCTGGTCCTATGCCTACGAGCCCGGCTATTGGGCGTACGCGTATGACGACTTCGTCGACACCGTGTTCTGGGGCGATGACAGCCCCTATTCCGCCTATGCCAGCACCAACCCGAATGACTATCCGCAAGCCGGCGGCGGCACCCGCGCGCGCCAGCGCGCCAGCGCGAGCCCGCAAACGCTGCAGCAATTATGCGGCACACCGGACAAGGGCGTCACCGCTTGGCCGCTTGACGATATCACGCGGGCGGTGCGGCCGACGGCGGAGCAACGCGCGCTGCTCAACGCGTTGAAGACCGCGGCGGCCAACGCCGCCGGTGTGTTCAAGGACTCCTGTGCGGAGACTTATGCACTGACGCCGCCTGGCCGCTTGCGGGCGATGATGAACCGCGTCAGCGCGACACTGGATGCTGTCAAGATCGTGCGACCGGCACTGGAGACTTTTTACAACTCGCTCAGTGACGAGCAGCAGGCCCGCTTCAACGCGCTCGGCCCCAACATCGGCGACCGCTCGCCTCGGCAGCAGCAAGCCAGTGCCCAGGAAGCCAGTGCCGAAGGCTGCGGTGATCCGAAGTCCGGCCTGACCCAGTTGCCGATCCAGAGGATCGAGGCTGTGCTTCACCCCGCGGGCAAGCAGAAGGAAGCGCTCGACCGCCTCGGCGAGGCGACGGCGAAGGGCGTTGAGGGCCTACAGGCGGCCTGTCCGAACGATGTACCGCTGACGCCGGTTGGACGACTGGAGGCGATGCAGCACCGGCTCGAAGCCATGCTTCAGGCCGCCAAGCTGGTCGAGCCCGCCCTGGACGAGTTCTATGCCACGCTGAGCAGCGAGCAGAAGGCGCGCTTCAACACGCTGCAACAGCTCGCAGGCCCGTGACGGCGGCGTCGCATTCTCTCGTTGCAATGCGAGCAGCGGCCGAACGACGCGGGGCGCCGTCATCGCCCTGCTCCACAGCCGCTTCTCTCCGTGAGAAGTGCGGTGGCACGGAATGCAAACAACCGCCTCGTCTTGACCTCACGCGACGGAAATCGTCTTCGGTCCAGCGTCATTCGCGGTTGGGATCGCTTGAGGCCGCTCTTTCTCATCCGAGCTGATGGCGTTGCATTGCTGGGAGTGAGCAGACAACTCAAGATCGGCCAGGTGGTCCCAGTATTCTGCTTCTGCGAGCAGCTTCCATTTGTTCATGCTGTTGTACGCGGCCTGTTGGCGGCACAGCGAACCCATCGCACGCAAGCGCTGCACTCTCTCCACTGCCTCCACTGCGAACCTCCCTTCGCGCCAGCTTGTTTACAAGCGCATTTATGTTGTCACAATTTCGCAGATTGAATTGACGAGTGATAGTCCGGTGTTTGACGGTCAATCGATGATAGCGCAATCGTCTGACTTTTCACCGACGTGAGCAGCTCCAGCCCTGAGAGCTAGTCGAGCTCTCAGCGCCGCAGCCCCTTCGGCCAGCGCTGTACGCAGGCGCGCAACAAGACTCGCGTCGAACGACGGGTTCCCAAGTCGCAGGTGCATTCATTTCAGGACCGAAATCTTAATTGTCAGCGGCCTTCCCGCGATAGTGGTTAGCTGGCGATCAGACCGGGCCGGACAAGGTTTGATCCCGAAACTATTTTGGCCCGGCACATTGGACTGCAAGACCGCCTTCGGGCGGTCTTTCCTTATCGCCGCAATAGAACGGGCCGGGGCTGGATCACGCCGGGGCCCTTCGGCACGCCGATCACAACAATGGCCCCGACGATTGCGCGTCGGGGCCATCCAAGATCATCAGGCGTGGGTACATCCGCCGTGCCTGCCGATCGTTGATGCCACTCATTACCGCATCCGATCTGGCGCAGACCGTGGCGAGGCTGCGGCATCGGGATGATATCATTCTGCCTGAAAGCTGACGGCTGTCCACCTCTCGTTGGTGGTACTCCAACCGGCTCGCTGAGCGAGCCCGCCGCTTCGGTGCCGTCAAGCGGAAGGCGCGCTTCAACACGCGGCAACAAGTCGCAAGCCCGTGAGGACAGCGCGCGTGGGGGCTAGACCACCGTCCTGTGCCGCGTAATGCACGTGCGCAGCACGTCGTCCATCGGCTTGCTCCACCAGTCGTTGGAGAAGATCTCGATCTCCGAATAGCCGGCAAACCCCTGCGCCTCGACCGCGGCGCGCGCCGATTGGATGTCGATGACGCCGTCGCCCATCATGCCGCGGTCGTTGAGGATGTCCCTGGTCGGCACCAGCCAGTCGCAGACATGGAACGCGAGCAGGCGATCCTTGCCGGCGCGCGCGATCTGGGCCATCAGCTCCGGATCCCACCAGATGTGGTAGACGTCGAGCGCGACGCCAAGCATGCCGCTGCGGCCGGGGTCGAGCCGATCGCAGATGTCGAGCGCCTGTTTCGTCGTGTTCACGCAAGCGCGGTCGGCTGCATAGGCCGGATGGAGCGGCTCGATCGCCAGCGGCAGTTTTGCCTGTTTGGCGTAGACGAGCATGTCGGCAAGCGCTTCCTCGACCTGCCCGCGCGCTCCCGCGATATCCTTCGACGCCTCGCTGCCCGGCCGCGAATATTGCGGCAGGCCGCCAACGACGAGAACGATGCAGGGCGCGCCCAGCGCCTTGGCCTCATCCACGCAGCGGCGATTGTCGTCGCGCACTTCCCCCCGGCGCGATGCGTCCGAAGTGAACATGCCGCCGCGGCAATAGCCTGAGAGATCGAGCCCGGCCTCACGCACCGCGCGCGCGGTACGATCGAGACCGACGGCAGCGACCTGATCACGCCAGGGGTCGATGGCGCGGATGCCATGCCTTGCACAGGCCTCGATGATCTCGACGAGGTCACCCTGCTTGCGGACCGTCGCCGTGTTCAGCGACAGCCAGCGATGGTCGGACGAGAAATCGCGCATCAGTCTTCCAGTCCGTGCGAGGCCAGCACGGTCTTCATCCGCCGCATCGCCATTTCAGGATTGGCGAGCAGGCCGGCCTGATCGGCCAGCCGGAACAGCTCGGCCAGATGCAGCATCGAGCGCGCGCTCTCCTGGCCCCCGACCATGGTGAAGTGGTCCTGATGGCCGTTCAGATACGCCATGAAGACGACGCCGGTCTTGTAGAAGCGCGTCGGCGCCTTGAAGATGTGGCGCGACAGCGGCACCGTCGGCCCCAGCACGTCGTGGAAGCCGGCCTCGTCGCCAGCCGCGAGCCGCGACAGCGCGTAGGACGCTGCAGGCGCGATGGCATCGAAGATGCCGAGCAGTGCGTGCGAAAAGCCTTGGCTATCGCCGGCGATCAGCTCCGCGTAATTGAAGTCATCGCCGGTATACATCTTGATGCGCTTGTCGAGGCGGCGGCGCATGTCGATCTCGCGCTGCTTGTCGAGCAGTGAGACCTTGACGCCATCGACCTTGGCGGCGTTGTTGTTAATGATGGCCACCGCAACGTCCATCGCCTTGTCCAAATCCTTGGTGCCCCAATAATCCGTCAACGCCGGATCGAACATGTCACCGAGCCAGTGGATGATCACGGGCTCGCGGACCTGCGACAGCACGCGGTTGTAGACCTTGGCGTAATCGTCGGCGCTGCGGCCGAGTTTTGCGAGAGCACGCGACGCCATCAGGATGATGCGGCCGCCGACCTTCTCGACGGCCGAGAGCTGCTCCTCATAGGCGCGAATGACGTCGTCGAGGCTCTTGGCATCCTCGACCGCAAGATGATCCGTACCTGCGCCGGAGAACACCAGCGCATTGCGCCGCTTGGCGGCACCGACCGAGCGGGTGATCAGCTCCAGCGAAGTCGGCCAGTCCAACCCCATCCCGCGTTGCGCGGTGTCCATGGCTTCGGCGACGCCGAGGCCGAGGTCCCAGACGTGCTCGCGGAAGGCGATGGTCTTGTCCCAGTCGACAGCGGCGGAGAGCCAGGGATCGTTGTCCGCAAAGGGATCGACGACCGTGTGCACGGCCGAGAACGCGATGCGGTTCAAAGGGCCTTCGAGTTTTGCGGGGAACGTGCGCGAGGCCGCGAGCCGATAGGTCTCGATCGAGCGATCGGCCTTCGGCAGTTTCAGGGACAACGACGACATCGGCTGGACGGGCTTGTTCATGTGTCCCTCCTCAGGCCTTGATCGGGGCGACGTCGATCCAGCGCCGCTCCTTCCAGCTCTTCAGCGCGCATTCAGCGAGCTGCACGCCCTTGACGCCTTCGAGCAGTGTGAACTTGTAGGGCGCGTCCTCGTAGACGTGGCGGATGAACATCTCCCACTGCTCCTTGAAGCCGTTGTCGTAGGTGACGTTGTCAGGCAGCTTCTGCCAGTCGCCGTAGAAGTCGTGCAGCCGCTTCTCGTCGGGATTCCACACCGGCCGGGGCGTTGCCTGCCGCGCCTGGATCATGCAATCCGACAGGCCCGCGACCGCCGAACCGTGTGTGCCGTCGACCTGGAAGGTGACGAGGTCGTCGCGATAGACGCGCGTCACCCAGGACATGTTGATGTGGGCGATGACGCCGCCCTCGAGCTGGAAGGTCGCGTAGGCGGAATCATCCGCGGTCGCCTTGTATTTCTTGCCCTGCTCGTCAAAACGCTCGGGGATGTCGGTGTTGCCGATGCAGACCACGCTCTGGACGTTGCCGAAGAGATTGTCGAGCACGTAGCGCCAGTGGCAGACCATGTCGAGGATGATGCCGCCGCCGTCCTCGTCGCGGTAGTTCCAGGACGGTCGCTGCGCCTCCTGCCAACCGCCTTCGAACACCCAATAGCCGAATTCGCCGCGCACCGAGAGGATGCGGCCGAAGAAGCCGGAGTCACGCAGGAAGGCGATCTTCTTCAGGCCGGGCAGAAACAGCTTGTCTTGCACCGTGCCATGCTTGACGCCCTTTGCGTTGGCGAGCTTAACGACCTCGAGCGCCTCCTCGAAATTCGTCGCAATCGGCTTCTCGCAATAGACGTGCTTGCCGGCATTGATCGCCTGGGTCAGCAGGCCGGGGCGGGCCTGCGTGGTCGCTGCGTCGAAGAACATGATGTCGTTCTTGTCGGCGAGCGCCGCATCGAGGTCGGTGGTCCAGCGCGTGATGTTGTAGCGCTTGGCGAGGGCTTCGACCTTGTCGGCGCTGCGGCCGACCAGGATCGGATCGGGCATCACGCGGTCGCCGTTCTTCAGCCGAACGCCGCCCTGCTCGCGGATCGCGACGATCGAACGGATGAGATGCTGGTTGAGCCCCATGCGGCCGGTGACGCCGTTCATGATGAGGCCGAGGCGTTGGGTGGTCATGCCAATTGCTCCTGAAGTGATTTTGGCTGTTCGAGCGGACGGAGCGCCGACCAGTCCGGATGGACCGATGTCGCAAAGCCCGTTGCGGTCAGCGATCCCGTCAGGAGATCGCCGTTGTGAATGGAGAGCCGGATGCCCTGCCCGGCGTCGGCGTAGAGATCGGGATGCGCGGCCGCGAAGGCCTGCGCTTCGGCGGCAGGCGTCTCGCCAAAACCGTCGACATAGTGATGGCCGTTGCGCTCGGCATGGGTAACGCCGATGAACGCACCGAGCGCGAGATCCTGCTGCACGGCGAGACCTGCCTGGCAGGTCAGGTCCTCACCCGTCACGAAGAACCGCGCGCCGTCCGTGCTCCATTTCGCTGCGCGGGTCGCATTGACGATGGACTTGTAGAGGCCCTTGCAGGATTTCGAGGAAATGCCGCAATAGCCGAGCGCGCGCGCCGCCGGGAACGCATCGTAGGAATCGTCGGCCTCGTCGATGATGAAGCCGTGCGCGGCGAGCGAGCCGAGCGGCGACTGCCGCGTGATATCGCGCGGCATCGGCTGTTCGACATAGAGCAGCCGTGACGCGATCGACCGCAGCGCTGCATCGTGGTCGAGCCGGTCGGTCAGCGCATGCAGTGCGGAGAGATCGGCATACTGTTCGTTGGCGTCAAGCGTCACCTTGTAGTCACGCCCCAGCGTATCGAGCTCCTTGCCAATACGCGTCAACCGAGCCGCATCAGCCGCGAAATCCCCTGATAGCTTCAGCTTGAAGTAATTGGCACCGGCGTTCTCGCGTGCATCGGCAACACCGCCCTCACCTTCGACGGTATCGTCGAGGCCCACGGTGTGCCTGATGGCAACGCGCGGCAGCGGCTTTCGGCCCGCGAGAAACTGCGCGATATCCGTTTCCTTCAGGTCAGGAGAAAGTCGCGCATCGATGCCCGCGACGTTGCCAACCATGCCGTCGAAAAAGTTGGTTTCAACCCCACGCAGCAGTGCGTCGAGGATCGCCTTGTCGATTTCCGCGGGGCCATAAGCCGCCGCAAGCGCCGGAATATTCTTTTTCGCGCAAGTCGCGATCTGGGCACCGATGCACGAGGCATGCAGATCGAACGCCGTCAAGAATCCAGTCCGCGCAAGATAAAGGCCCCGCGCAATCTCCAGCGAACGCCGCAGGCCGTCGACCGTCTGCGCCGGCGACAGCTCCGGCCGCTTGTCGAACCATTTTGGCACCAGCAGCTCGGCGCTGGCACCGACCGCGCTCCCCCTGCCCTCGACCTCGATCTCGACCCGCACGAACAGCTGCGGCGTCGCGTTGATGGTGATCGCGCCAAAGCGGAACGGCCGCGCAAAATGCACGGGACGTTCAAAGAACGCGATGTCTCGCAGCTTCAGGCGCGGCGCCATGACTTCAATCCAGCGAACCTTGCGAGAAGAAATGCTTGCGGATGCGTTGCACGAGCTCGGTGAAGACAGGATCGGCCATCACATCGAGCGAACGCGGGCGCGGCAGCGGCACGTCGTAAATCGCAGCGATCGCGCCGGGCCGCTCGGTCATGACCAGCACGCGGTCGGCGAGGAACACGGCCTCGGGAATCGAATGCGTGATCAGGAGCACCGTCTTCCTGGTCTCGCGCTGGATCCGCATCAACTCGACATTCATGCGCTCGCGCGTCAACGCGTCGAGCGCGCCGAACGGCTCGTCCATCAGCATGATCTTGGGATCGTGCACCAGCGCACGGCAGATCGAGGTTCGCTGCTGCATGCCGCCCGAGAGCTGCCAGGGTAGCTTCTTCTCGAAACCTTCGAGGCCGACCAGCTTCAGCAGCGCCTTGGCGCGATCGAGATAGTGTTGTCGTGGCAGCCGCTTCATGTCGATCGGCAGCATCACGTTCGCGAGGATGTTGCGCCAGGGCAGCAGCAGCGCGTTCTGGAACACGATGCCGACATTGCCGTGCGGCTTCGTGACCTTCTCACCCTCGACCAGGACCTCGCCTGACGTCGGCGGCAGCAACCCCGAGATCAGCTTGAGCAGCGTGGACTTGCCGCAACCGCTTGGGCCGACCACGACGAAGAATTCGCCGTCGTTGATGTGGAAATCGAGCGGACGCAGCGACGGCACGTCGCCGTCGCGCGTCCGGTAGGTCTTCGACACGCCGGAAAGTTTGATGCCCGACGCATCGCCGGCAGCCCGGTCGCTCACCAGTCTCAGATGCGCGGCCTGCTGCACGATTTCGCTCACGACTGCGGCTTGCTTCACGATCCGCTCTTCGGCAGATAATCGTTGGTGTAGAAGGCCTTCGGGTTCTCCTTGGCCTTGGCATCCAGTCCGCCATATTCGACCATCAGATTGACGGAGTCCGTCATGTTCTGGTCGGTGACCTGGAACGGCCGCTTGCTCTTGGTCTCCGCGGTCCGGTAGAGCGGAATGGTCAGCTCAAAGCCCTGCGTCAGGGTGTCGATCTTGCCGCCCTTGGGGTTGGCATCGAGGATCGATTGCGCAGCCGCCTTCGGCTCCTTCTCGGCGGCTTCGACCGCCTTGGTCGTCGCCGACATGAAGCGGCGGACGAGGTCGGCATTGGCCTTCACATAGTCGGCGTTGGCGATGATGCCGGAGGAGACCATGTTGATGCCGTAGTCGGCGAACTTGATCGGGAACACGTCCTTTCCGGTAGCGTCCTTGATCTTCATCGACTGGTCCATGACGTAGCCGAGCAGCAGATCAGCCTGGCCGTTGATGACGGCATTGAGCTTGGTCTGGCCGTCGCCGGCGACCGTCTGGAAATCGCTCTCCTTCAGGCCGGTCTTCTTCAGGAACAGCGGCCAGATCTGGGTCATGGAATCGGCCGGTGTGATCGCCACCGTCTTGCCCTTGATGTCCTCAGGCTTCCTGATGTTCTTGTCGACGAAGCCCATGGCCGACATCGGGCTGGTCTGGAGCAGCACGCCGGTCGCGACGACAGGTGCGCCCTTGATTGCGGCGCGCATCATGGTGGGGACGTCGACATAGCCGAAATCGGCGGTCTTGGCGGCCACGGCCTGCGTGGTCGCAGCCGAGCCGCGGCCTTCCTGGATCTCGAGGTCGATGCCCTCGGCCGCATAGATGCCCTTGGCCTTGCCGTAATAGAACGGCGCGTGCTCGCCATAGACGTACCAGTTCAGCATCAGCACGACCTTGTCGGCGGCCTGCGCGGGCATCGTCGCAAACACCATCAGCGCAGCCGAGACAGCTCCTATCCACCGCTTCATCGTTTCTCTCCCTTGCCCTTGTTGCGTCGGCCGTTGATGGCCGTTCGTTGCCTTAGTTTTTGTTACGAGGCGAAAATCACGTCTTCGCGCTGGCTGACATGCCAGGGAATGACCAGCTTCTCGATCCGGTCCACGATCCAGAACAGGATCACGCCGAGCAGCGCCAGGATCACGAGCGCTGCGAACATCGTCGGCAGGTCGAACGTGCCGATCGAGCGCTGCATCACGTAGCCGATGCCGGAATTGGAGCCGACGAATTCGCCGACGACAGCGCCGACCACGGCCAGCGTCACCGACACTTTGAGGCCTGAGAAGATCGCCGGCAGCGCATGCGGCAGGTTCACCGCGAGGAAAACCCGGAACCGGCTGCCCTGCATGGCGCGCGCGAGATCGACCATGTCAGGGTCGACCGACTTGAAGCCCTGCACGGCGGAGACCACCACCGGGAAGAAGCCGAGCAGGAAGGCGGAAATCACTTTGGGAATGATGCCGAAGCCAAACCACACCACGAACAGCGGCGCGATCGCGATCTTCGGCACGGATTGCGAGAACACCAGCAGCGGATAGACATAGCTCTCCACTGTCTTCGACCCCGCGATCAGCATCGCAACGGGGATGCCGAACAGCGCCGACAGCAGGAAGCCGCAGACGGTGGCATAGGTGGTCGGCCAGGACTGGCGCAGCAATTCCGGCCATTCGGTGCGCAGCACCGCGACGACGTCGGCCGGCGCCGGGATCTGATAGGCGGGGATCCTGAACAGGCGGATCACAAGATCCCAGGCGACGACGATGAAGACCAGGAACAAAAACGGCCGGACCCAGGCCGCATTCAGCATCTTGGATACCGCACCTTGCGGCTTCAACTCAGCCACGTCTCACTCCCGGCATTCTTCTTCGTTCGGGGGAGAAATTAACTCGTTGGATAAATACTGTCCAGAGCTTTCCCTGTGACGTTTTGTGCCGGTTCCTGGCCTCCTCTCGTGTCCCGGACGCGCTGCTGCGCTACGTCCGGGGCACGAGACCGCCTCACCTTCGGTGTCATTCCCCGCGAAGGCGGGGGAGTACGCCGCGGCTTCTCGGTTCAATCTCAACCGTCTCTGGAATACTGGATTGCCCGCCTTCGCGGGCAATGACGGCGGAGATTGAGGAAACGACGGACGATTAGTCCACCAACGCGCGGACTAGGCCGCTAAACCGTCTGCGCCACGGCGCTGCGCGACTTCGGCGCCTTGGCGATCTCGAACAGCGCGGTCGATCGGCCCGTCAGCGCGGCCAGCACGAGGCCGACCATGTGCGAAAGCCTCTCGTCCTTGGCGTCCTTGGCCAGCAGATCGCGGCCGAAGATCACGCTCAACGTGGCCGAATTAGAGAGATAGAAGAAGCAGAGCCCCGCGATCGAGATGTAGAGCTGCACCGGATCGACCGCGACCTGGAAATCGCCGCTGTCGACGCCGCGCAGCACCACGGTGCGGATCATCTCGACGAAGGGCGAGTGCATCGACTTGACCTTGGTCGAGCGCTTGAGGTGCTTTGCGCGCGCGAGGTTCTCGGTCTGGAGCAGCGACAGGAATTCCGGGTTGCGCAGGAAGTAGTTCCAGGTGAACTCGATCAGCCGCCGTATCGCTTCGGGCGGATCGAGATGCTCGAGATCCAGCCCCCGCTCCTCGCTGCGGATCTTGTCATAGGCGCCTTCAAGCACCGCGAGATAGAGCTCGTCCTTGTTGCCGACGTGATAGTAGAGCATGCGCTTGTTGGCGCCGGCCTTCGCCGCGATGCGGTCGACACGCGCGCCCGCGAGCCCGTGCGCCGAAAACTCCTGCTTGGCGGCTTCGAGAATGCGCAGCCGCATCCCCTCGGGGTCGCGCTGCCATTTCAGAGTTCGCTTTGCCTTCGCCAAACCGGTTGCTCGCTGGGTGCTGTCATGACGCGTGTAACACGCGGGCGGGCGTTTGAGAACGATCTCGTGCCCCGGACGCAGCTTCGTAGGGTGGGCAAAGGCGCATTTGCGCCGTGCCCACGTCTTCTCATCAATTGGGCAAAGACGTGGGCACGCTCCGCTTTGCCCACCCTACGGGAGTCTTCGTCGCATCCGCACAACGACGCGGGAAGAGTACGGCCCCTTACTCCGCCGGCTTCGGCGAACGCTCCAGCAGCACCGTCTGGATGCCGCAGGTGCCGTTCCTGACCGTCATGATCCGCGTGCCCGGCTTGCGGCCGTTGCGCACCTCGGTGACGTCGAGGCCGGCGGCGATCAGGCGGGCGCGCGTGGCGTCGATGTCGGCGACCCGCCAGCTCAGGCCCCAGAGACGGTCATGCAGGGAATCCCCACCCGCCACGGGGCGGCGCACCACTTCGACGATGAGGTCGCCGCAGCGGAAGAACATCAGCTGACCCCAATCCTGGTGCGAGCGGTCCAGTGCGAGATCAAGGCCGAGCCGCGCGCCATAGAGTGCAGCGGCGCGGTCGGAATCCTCGGTGGTGACCACGACGTGGTCGAGCCCATCGATCGGCGCGATGTCGGTCGCAGCCGACAGCGGCCGCTCCTCGGCGAGCTCGAGGAAGAACATGCGCACGTCGCGCGTCAATTCGGTTGCGGCACGCGTGCGTTTCCAGTGCAGGACCGCGCCGCTCGCGACGTCGCTGCTTTCGACCTCGGCGACCGGATCAGGCCTCAAGGCCACCCGCTCCAGCCGCCGGTGCATCTTGCTCATGTCTGCGACACGAAAGCACAGGCTGGCGAGCACGCCCTCGCGGTCGTCGAGCAGCGCGCGGATCCGGTCCGCCGCGACGTTAAAGCCGCTCGGCGCCATCAGCTCGATCGTCATGTTCGCAAGCGTGAACAGCACGCGGTCGGCGCCCTCGCCGGAATTCTGCCAGGCCGGCGCGCGCCCGAGCAGCGTCTGATACGCCGCCTTGGCCGCACCGATATCCCTCACTAGGGCGACGACGTGATCGAGGCCGGTGATCATCATTCCCCCCCTTGATCGACCTGGAACCATTCCGAAGGACGGCGTTTGTCCGGGCTTGGCATGGACCGGTGATGGTCGTATTCCGGCCCCATGCCGACCTCAAGCGCTCGGGCGGCAGATTTGCGAATAATTTCAGCGTCCCCAGAGCGGAACCGGTGTTAGAGTAAGCTCGCCGGCCGGGACCACCCAGCGCATCACGGACAACCAATGCAGGCTCTCTTTATCGGTCAGACCTATATCGACGTCGTCTTCATCACCGACCACATGCCGACCGGCGACGAAAAGCACGTGGCAACGGACTACGCGGTCTCCTTCGGCGGCAACGCGGTGACGGCGGCGTTCTGCTGCGCCAAGCTCGGCATCGTGCCCGACCTCATCGCCACGGCGGCCAATGACTGGCTGGGGCGGATGTTCCAGGACATGTGCGCGAAATACGCGATCTCGCTGCACGGGCGGAAGGTGAACCAGTCCTCGCTGTCCTTCATCATGCCCAAGGACGGTAAGCGCGCCATCGTCCGCTGCCGCGATGACGAGCACATCCATCCGTTCCCGATGCTCAATCTCGGTGGCTGTCGCGCCCTGCACATCGACGGCCATCAGCCCGATGCCGCGATCCACTATGCAAAGGTCTGCCGCGAGGCCGGAATCCTGACCTCGCTCGACGGCGGCGGCCTGCGCACCAACACGCATGAGCTGCTCGCATTCATCGACGTCGCCATCGTCGCCGAACGCCTGTGTGAGCAGATGGACCTGACGCCCGAGAAGATGCTCGACTACCTCAAGAGCCGCGGCTGCAAGATCGGCGGCGTCACCATGGGTGAGAAGGGCCTGCTCTGGTACAATGAGACGGGTGCGGTCGAGGTCATGCCGGCGATGCCGATCCCGCGCGAGCGCGTGATCGACACCAACGGCGCCGGCGACGTCTTCCACGGCGCCTATGTCTATTCCTACCTCGCCCATCCCGGCAAAAGCTGGCGCGAACACTTTGATTTTGCCCGCGCCGCCTCGACCTTCAAGATCCAGCGCCTCGGCAACGAGGCCGGGCTGCCGACCCTTGTGGACATCGCCAAAGTCAGGCACGAGTTCGAAGTCAGGGTCTAGGGTTTTGTAAGGGCATATCATGGGGCGCGTCTTTATCGCCGGCAGCATCAACATGGATGTGGTGGCGACCGCCGATCGCCACCCCAAAGTCGGCGAGACCGTCGCCGGCCGGCAGGTGCTGTATTTTCCTGGCGGCAAGGGCGCGAACCAGGCAGTCGCGGCGTCACGGCTCGGCGTGAAAACCACGCTGATCGGGCGGCTCGGAAAGGATTCGTTCGGGGCCGAGCTCCGGGCATTCCTCGGCGCCCAGGGCATCGATCTCGGCTCCGTCCGCGACGCCGACACGCATAGCGGCACCGCCATCATCACCGTCGCAGAATCTGACAATACCATTGTCGTCATCCCCGGCAGCAATGCGCTGGTCAGTGCGGATGACGTCGCGGATGCGCCGCTGGCGAAGGGCGATGTGGCCGTCAGCCAGTTCGAGATTCCGCTGCCGACGATTGCCGCCTTCTTCCAACGCGCCCGTAGCGCCGGCGCCACGACGCTGCTCAACCCCGCACCGGCGCAAACGATGTCCGCCGAGCTGCTGGCGCTCGTCGACATCCTCGTGCTGAACGAGACCGAGCTCGGCTTCCTCGCAGGCGTGGAGCTCTCCGACGGCGACGAGGCCGCAACAATCATCGACGTCGCGCGACAACTGCAGGCACGCGAGGACCAGATCATCTGCGTGACGCTCGGCAAGCGGGGCGTGCTCGCGCTCGCCGGCCGCAAGGAATTCGCGGTGTCCGGCCGCGCGGTGAAGGCGGTCGACACCACCGGCGCGGGCGATTGCTTCGTCGGCGCACTTGCGGCGCAGCTGGCGGAGGGCGTGTCCCTGCGTACCGCGCTCGCCTTCGCCAACGCGGCCGCCTCGATCAGCGTGCAGCGGATGGGCGCCGGGCCGTCGATGCCGACGGCAGCGGAAGTCGCCGCGGTCTTGTAGAGCGCGGCGACTTCTTCACCTCGCCCCGAGAGCAGGCCGAGGGAAAAGATCAGGCCAGCGCGCTCTTCAGGTCGAAGCCTTCATCCGCGGCCTGCTCCGGCGTGATCGAGCGCTCCAGGCCGAACAGGCGGCGGCCGAACATGTGGTCGCCGGCACGGTTGACCGACTCGATGCCGAGCAGTCTGTCGCCCTTGTAGCAGAACGCCGAGAACGCTTTCTTCGCGGGATCGCCGCGCAGCACGACGCGGTCGTAGCCGGTGGTCAGCCCCGCCATCTGGAGCTTGTCGTCGCCCTGGTCGCTCCAGAACCAGGGGTGACTGTCGTAGGCCTTGCGGTCGCCGGTCAGCCGCGCCGCGAGGCAGCGGGCGTGATCGGTGGCGTTCTGCACCGATTCCAGCCGCTGCGATCCGCCGAAGCGCGGACTGGCGAACAGCGCGCAGTCGCCGATCGCGGAGATGTCAGGATCGGACGTCGAGAGATATTCGTCGACGATGATGCCGGCGGCGACGGCAAGCCCCGCCTCCGCCGCAAGCTCGATGTTCGGCAGCACGCCGACACCGACCACGACGAGGTCGGCCGGCAGATGCCTTCCGTCGCTCAAGGAAACGCCGGTGACCTTGCCGCCCTCAGCCTCGATCGAGGTTGCCTGCACACCGAGGTGAATGCGGATGCCGGCCTCGCGATGCCGCGCCTGAAAATACTCCGAGACCTCCGCCGTCACCGCGCGCGCCATCACGCGCGGGGCGAGTTCGAGCACGTCCACCTCGAGGCCCTTGATCCGCGCGGTGGCCGCGAATTCGAGGCCGATGAAGCCGGCGCCGATCACCACGACACGCGACTTCGACGGCATGATCTGTCGCAGCGCCTCGCTGTCGTCGAGGATGCGCAGATATTTCACGTCGGGCAAATTCGCATTCGGCAAATCAAGCAGCCGGTTGCGCGCGCCCGTGGCCAGCACGAGGTGGCCGTAAGGCAGCGTCTCGCCGGATGCGAGATGCACCTTGTGGCCGGCGCGATCGATCGACACCGCGCGGCCCCCAATCAGCTCGATCTTCTGATCCTGGTAGAATTTCTCCGGCCGGAACATCAGGCTCTCCGGCCCGGCCGAGCCCTTGATATAGGCCTTGGACAGCGGCGGCCGCTGATAGGGCAGATGCGCCTCGTCGTTGATCAGGCAGACGCGGTCGGAAAAGCCCGCCTGACGCAGGGATGCCGCGACCTGGTAGCCGCCATGGCCGGCACCGACAATGATCACCGGACCACCCGTCATTGGAACAGCCCATTTCCGGAGACACGAGCGTCACCCATGTCGTCTCCTCTCTCGCTGATATTGGCTTGGCTTGCCCAGGAGGAGCCGGCGCTCGTGTCCGTTCCTAAACGAAGGCGGCCCCATTTGAGCCCATCATTCCGTCCTGCGCAAGAGCGGCATGCGGGGATTGTCCCCCCCGACCTTCTGCGATTTAGTTGCAGCAACGACCTCATGCCGGGGATATTCCAGATGCCAGCTCCCGTCTCAAAACCCGACGATCCCGCCCTGCTGCGGATCGACGGCCCGATCGCAACCATCACGCTCAACCGCCCCGCCGCGTTCAACTCGATCAACCTTGCAATTGCGCAGAAGCTCGAACAGCTCGCGGCCTATCTCGAAGGCGCCGACGACATCAGGGTCGTCGTGCTCGAAGGAGAAGGCCGCGCCTTCTCAGCCGGCGGCGATCTGCAGACGATCGGCGCTGCGGCCGAAACCGGCACGGTCACGCCGGTCGTCGGCGAGCTGCTGAAGCATTATCATGCCTTCATCGAGATCATCCGGCGCATGCCGAAGATCTCGCTGTCCAGCGTGCACGGCTCGGCAGCCGGCGCCGGCATGGGCCTCGCCTTCGTCACCGATCTCTGCATCGCCGCGGAGGATGCCAAGTTCACGCCGGCCTATGCCAAGATCGGGGTGTCGCCGGACGGCGGCTCGACGGTCGGGATCGTCGGTACGGTCGGATCGCGACGTGCGCTCCAGATCTTCCTGTCGGAGGACAGTTTTACCGCGCAGCAGGCCTATGAATGGGGCCTGGTTGCGAAGGTCGTCCCCGCCGCGGAGCTGAAGGCGGCCACGCGAAAACTCGCCGAGCGCCTCGCGCAGAATCCGCCGGCGGCGATCGCCGGCACCAAGTCGCTGGTCTACCAGGCCGGGACCACACCGGTGAAGCAGCAGCTCGATGCCGAGGAGCAGAAGATCATCATGGCGATGAACACGGAGGATTTCCGCGTCGCCGTGAAAAAATTCACGAGCAAAGGCAAGTGAGCGCGCCGGCACCGGCGCGCTCGTTCTGCGGCCTGCGCCACGGCGCGACCGACTGGAACAGGCAGGGGCTGTTTCAGGGACGAACCGACAACCCGCTGAACGCGGACGGCCTTGCGCAGGCGCACGAGGCCGCGGACATGTTGCGCGGTACCGGCATCAGCCGCATCGTCGCGAGCCCGCTGGTGCGCGCGGCGCGAACGGCCAAGATCATCGCGGACGCCATTTCGGCGCCGCTCTCGATCGACGACGGCATCATCGAGTTCGATTTCGGAAGCTTTGAGGGCCTCCCTGTCCGCGACCTCATGATCAAGCACGGCGTCAACTCAGCGACGGGCCTCGTCTCGATCCTGCCCGCCGACGGCGAAAACTGGGACGCCATGACCGATCGGTCGCTGGCTTGCGTCTCCGCATGGCTCGACCGTCATCCTGACGACGACTTCCTGTTCGTCTGCCACGACGCGGTGATGCAGGGAATGGCGAAATCGCTCGCCGGCAGCTATTTCAAGAACAGCCACGGCACGCCGTTTCGCTACCTCCGTGAAGGCGAGCAATGGCGCGTCGAGCAGCTCGTCACTTAGGACAGATGTAGCCTGTCCCCGCCGGCGACTTGAAGCAGCCGACCGATTCCGGCAGCACTTTCTGCGGCAGCCACAGCACCACGCTCGGGAAATAGATCGCGAACGCGATCGTGGCCAGGAACACCACATAGATCGGCAAGGCGGCGCGTAAGGCCTTGGCAAAACTGATGCCGACGAATTTCGAGGCCATCAGCAGCACCAGGCCGTATGGCGGCGTGATCAGGCCAAAGGCGAGCGTGGCGATCAGCACCACGCCCATATGCACGGCGTTGATGTCGCCGGCCTCGGTCAGCGCGTTGACCAGCGGCATGAAGATGATGATGGTCGGCACCGGCTCGATGAAGTCACCGACCACGGTGAAGAGCAGCACCATCAGCAGCATGATCAGATGCGGATCGTTGCCGGCAATCGAGGTGATCATGTCGGCGATGTAACTCGCACCGCGTAAGTAAGCGAGCATCCAGCCGAAGGCATTGGCGGCGCCGATGGTGATCAGCGGCAGCGAGAAGATCAGGCCTGCAAGGCAGAAATCGTATGGGATCTTTTTGATATGCCCGCGGTTCAGCGCGGGGATCACGACGACGACAATCCAGACCACCGCAACGACGCCGGCTTCCGTCGGCGTGAACCAGCCGGTGAGGATGCCGCCGAGCAAAATGACAGGGATCATCAGCGGCAGGGCGGCGTCACCCGCGGCGAACACCACCTGCCGCAGCGGCGCGCGCGGCTTGCGCAGGCCGGAAGGGCCGAAGAAGTAGCAATAGATCATCAACCCGAAGCCGATCATCAGCCCAGGCACCACGCCCGCCATGAACAGGCCGGCGATCGAGACGTTGCCGACGGCGCCATAGACCACCGCCGTGATGCTCGGCGGCACCAGCGCCGCGATGGTCGAGGCAGACGCGATGATCGCGGCGATGAAGGCGGGCTCGTAGCCCTCGCGCTTCATCGGGCCGCCCAGCGCACGGCTCATCACGGCCACGTCGGCGGTGGTCGAGCCCGACATTTCCGAGAAGAACATGCTGAAGACGACGACGACCTGCGACAGCCCGCCCCTGATGTGCCCGACCAGCGATACTGACAGGTTGGCTATTCGTACCACCACGTTGGCCGAGCTCATGAGCTCGCCGACCAGCAGAAAGAACGGGATCGCCAGCAACGCCTCGGAGTCCACGCCGTCAAATATCTTCTGGATGATCGCGGCCAGCGAGACATCCGACAGGATCGCACCGATGAAGACGCCGGCCATCAGCGAGAACGGCACGGGCACGCCGAGATAGCCGAACGACAGGAAGCAGATCGACATCAACGCCAGGACAACAGGTGCGCTCACGGCTGCGCCCTCATCTGCACGTCCGTGATGACGGGCGCTCCGTCCTCTTCGGGCGGCTCGTGATGGTCAAAGCCGTTGCGCAAGCCGTTGACGAGCTGCTCGATGGTGAACAGGCCGATCAGCACGCCAGACAGCGGGATGATCGCATAGAGCGAGGCGATCGGGGTGCCCGACGGCAAGCGAAAGCTGCCGAAGCCGCGAAGATAGTTCTGATAGCCGTACCAAATCAGGCAGAAGGCGACGCCGAGCACGACGAGACGAATGATCACTTCGACGATCAGCCGCGCCGTGCCGTGCATCGCTTCGGAGATCGCGGTGAGATAGAGGTGATCGTTGCGTCGGGTCGCGACCGCGGTCCCGACGAAGATCGCATAGATGAACAGCGTCGAGGTGACTTCCTGGAGCCACAGCCAGGGGTGGCCGATGGTGCGTGTGACGATGTCGGCGGTGACCGACAGCGAGAAGCCGAAGCAGAGCACGCCGCAAAGGATCATCAGCGCAAGCTCGAGCCAGTCGAGCCAGCGCCACTTGAGGTGACGCTGGCGTTGAACGAGCAGTTTGTCGGCGACGGCCATTCAATTTCCCCTTCGTCCCGGAGCTATCGCATGTGACAGCTGGGAAGCTGCCGAACGTGCTCGGCCTGCATGGTTCGAGACGCCCGCTTTGGCGGGCTCCTCACCATGAGGGTCTAAAATCTCGCCGGAAAGCACGACCTCATCCTGAGGGCCCGCCATAGGCGGGCGTCTCGAAGGATGGCCACAGGCGGGCTAGTTCACCGACCGGATCAAATTCTTGATCTTCTCGGCATGCGGGCCGAGCTCCTTGGCGAGCTTGTCGAGATAGGGATCGGCGATCACCGTGAAGCTCTTCTTGTCGACGTTGTCGACGATCTTCACGCCCATCTTCTTCAGCTTGTCGGCCGCGGTGCGCTCGAGGTCGAACGCCTTCTGCGGCTCTTTCGTGCTGACCTCGTTGGCCGCCGCCTGCACCCACCCCTTCTGCTCCGCCGACAGGCTCTGCCAGAGCTTGTCGGAGACGAACACCAGCGCGTTGTTGGCCTCGTGCTCGGTGATGTTGAGGACCGGGGCGACCTCGTAGTGCTTGTTGACGAGGTAGACGTTGATGCTGTTCTCGGCGACGTCGACGACGCCGGTTTGCAAGCTCGTATAGACGCTGCCGAACGGCATATGCACGGTCTGGGCGCCGTAGGCCGGGAACATCATGTCCTCTGTCGCGGTCGCCTGGACGCGGATCTTCAGCCCCTTGATGTCGCCGACATTGTGGATCTCCTTCTTGGAGTACATGTGGCGTACACCCTGCGAGCCCGTCGCGATCACGTGCAGGCCCTGCGTGGTCTCGTCGATCATGGTCTTGAGGGCTTCGAACACGCGGGGATCGGCCAGCCCCTTGACCACGTGGTTCTCGTCGCGGAACAGGAAGTGCAGCGACATCACGCCGGCCTGCGGCGAGATCGTAGCGGTGTTGGCCGAGGAGATGATGGCGAATTCGATGTCGCCGGCCTTCACGAGCTGGAGCACCTGCGGCTCCTGCCCGAGCTGCGCACCCGGATACTGGTCGATGATCATGGTGCCCTTGCTCAATTCCTTGAGCTTGTCGGCAAAGAGGTCGCCCGCGATGGAATAGCCGGTGTTGCGCGGCTGATCGTAGGCAAAGCGATAATGCTTCACCTCCTGTGCCCCGGCCCCGGTGACGAAAAGTACGGCGGCCATGGCCACCAACCCACGCATGGATCGTGCAATCATCGTTTCCCCCTGTTTTATCGCCCGCCGCTTGTGCGGTCTGAGCGCTCGTTCGGGTGGTTCGTCACCCCTTCTCAGTCTGCTTCCCAGTCCTCTGCATGAAATCGAAGTCGCAGCCCTCGTCGGCCTGCATGATGGTCTCGTTGAACAGCCAGGCGTAGCCGCGCCGCGCCTCATCGGGTGCTGCGGCCGGCTTCAATGCGGCGCGCCGACGCTCCAGCTCGGCGGCATCGACCAGCAGCTCGATGCTGCGCTTGGCAACATCCAGCCGGATCATGTCGCCGTTCTTTACCAGCGCGAGCGGTCCGCCGACAGCGGATTCCGGCGTGATGTGAAGCACGATGGTGCCGAACGCGGTGCCGCTCATGCGCGCATCCGAAATGCGCACCATATCCTTGGTGCCGCCGCGCGCGAGCTTCTTCGGGATCGGCAGATAACCCGCCTCGGGCATGCCGGGCGCGCCCTTAGGGCCGGCGTTGCGCAGCACCAGCACGTCGTCGGAGTTCACGTCGAGATCGGGATGGTCGACCCGCAAGGTCATGTCCTCGACGGATTCGAACACCACCGCACGCCCGGTGTGCTGCAACAGCTTGGGGCTCGCGGCCGACTGCTTGATGACGGCACCGCGCGGGGCGAGGTTGCCGTGCAGGACGGCAAGGCCGCCTTCCTTCTTGATCGGATTGTCGCGCGGACGGATCGCATCCTGGCCCGGCACGTCCTCCGCATTCGCGACGACATCGCGCAGCGTCTGGCCGCTGATGGTCTTCGCGTCGAGATCGACGAGATCGCCGAGCTGCGCCAGCAATTTCGGCACGCCACCGGCGTGGTGGAAATGCTCCATGTAGTGTTCGCCCGACGGCTTGAGGTCGACCAGCACCGGCACTTCGCGGCCAATCTGGTCGAACACCTCGAGATCGAGGCGGTGGGGCGAGCGGTGCGCCATTGCCGTCAAATGGATCAGGCCGTTGGTCGAGCCGCCGATCGCCTGGAGCACGACCTGCGCATTCTTGAAAGACGCCGGCGTCAGCAATTCGCTCGGCTTCGGCCCCTTGGTCTTGGCCATCTCGGCGGCAACCCTGCCGCTCGCTTCGGCCAGGCGAAAGCGTTCGGCGTGCGGCGCGGGAATCGTCGCGCTCATCGGCAGCGACAGGCCCATGGCTTCGATCATGCAGGCCATGGTCGAGGCCGTGCCCATCACCATGCAGGTGCCGACCGACGGCGCGAGGCGGCCATTGACCGCTTCGATCTCGACATCGTCGATTTCGCCGGCGCGATATTTGCCCCAGAGACGGCGGCAATCGGTGCAGGCGCCGAGCACCTCGCCCTTGTGATGGCCGACCACCATGGGACCGACGGGAATGACCACCGTCGGCAGGTCGGCGCTGATTGCGGCCATGACCTGCGCGGGAAGGGTCTTGTCGCAGCCGCCGATCACGATCACCGAATCCATCGGCTGCGCGCGGATCATCTCCTCGGTGTCCATCGCCATCAGGTTGCGCAGATACATCGAGGTCGGATGCGCAAAGCTCTCGGCGATCGAGATGGTCGGAAACACGAACGGCATCGCGCCCGACAGCATCACGCCGCGCTTGGCGGCCTCGATGATCTGCGGGACGTTGCCGTGGCAGGGATTGTAGTCGCTATAGGTGTTGGTGATGCCGACGATCGGGCGCTCCAGCGCGTCGTCGGAATAGCCCATGGCCTTGATGAACGCCTTGCGCAGGAACAGCGAGAAGCCGGCATCGCCATAGCTCGTCAGCCCTTTGCGCAAACCACTCGTCATCATACCGCTCCTTCTCGCTTGCCATTGTGCTACAGCCTGCCCCCTGATTGTCAATAAGATTGGGCCAGATCGTCGCGCTTTCTGCCCCATACACCGCCATCCGACACAAATTATTGACAATCCGGGTTCTCCCTGCTCCACAAGGCGGACCGGCATGAGCCGGAGGCTGAGGGCATGTCCGACATCCGCACCGCAGACGCCATGCTGGTCCGGCGCGACGATCCGGACGATGTCGTCGCGCGGCTGGAAGAGGACATCATCTTCGGCCGCCTGCCGCCGGGCGCGCGCCTCACCGAAGACGCGCTGATGTCGCGCTACGGCACCTCCCGGCACTTCGTGCGGCAGGCCTTGGTCGATGCCGAGCGCCGCGGCATCGTCCGCCGCGAGAAGAACGTCGGCGCCACCGTGCGGTTCTACTCGGCCGAGGAAGTCCGGCAGATCTACGAGGTCCGCGAGATGCTGACGCGGCAGGCCGCGCTGATGATCCCCCTGCCCGCGCCGCAAGACCTGATCGACGAGCTGACTGGGCTGCAGCGGCAATATTGCGCGAAGGCAGATGTGCAGGATTTGCGCGGCATTCACGAGGCCAACGACGCCTTCCACCTCGCGCTGTTCTCGGCCTGCGGCAATCCCTATCTGGTGCGCTCGCTCCAGGACTACATGAACCTGACGCTGCCGATGCGCGCCAAGAACCTCGCCGACCGCGAGGGGTTGGCGCAATCGCGGCGCCAGCACGAGCTGATGATCGAGCTGTTGAAGGGCCGCGACAGCTGGGCGCTGGCGCAGCTGTGCGTGGATCACATGCAGTTCAGCAAGTCGGATTATCTGGCGCGGATTGCGGGTGAGGAGAGCTGACGCTAGACCAAGGCAACGCTACAGGTCTTACAATGCCGCATGATGTGAGCACGCCACCCCTGCTTGTTGACGTCGCCATCGAAGCGAAGTCCAGGGCCGATCATGAGAAGCTCGTTGCTGCGCTCTTGAAGCTCACCGCCAAGGACGGAGCGCTCGCCGTGTCGGTTGATCAAGACTCCGCTCAGATCATCCTGAAGGGAACGAACGAAAACCACATCGAGAGCGCGATCGACGCCCTCAACCGGACCTCTGGAATAGCCGTCAATATTGGTGCCCTGCAGGTGGCATTTCTTGAGCATCCGACCAAACGTGCGGAAGCGGAATACACTCACAAAAAGATCTACGGGCCTAAGGGGGAGTTTGCCGCCGTCAAGCTTGCCATCGAGCCGAATGAGCTTGGCGAGGGATACCAGCTTGAACGCAACATTGGTGTGGATGCGCTACCGAACAAATATATGCCCGGGATCGAGAAAGGGCTCGAAAGCGTACTGGCCTGCGGCGTGATTGCGGGCTTTCCGGTGGTGAACGTCAGGGTCCAGCTGATCGACGGCAAGTATCACGACGTCGATTCTTCACCGCTCGCCTTCGAGATCGCGGCTAATGCCGCGTTCCGCAGGGCGCTGCAAACGGCGGAATCGGTCTTGCTTGAGCCGATCATGAAGGTCGAAGTGGTGACACCGACGCCGTTCGCGCAATCGATCGTTGACGACCTGACATCGCGGCGTGGGACCGCCCACTCCAGGGTCGTCGACGAAGACACGGTCGCGATCGATGCGACGGTACCGCTCATAGCGATGTTCGGCTATGCGAACAGCCTCCGCGTGATGAGCCAGGGGCTCGCCAGCCACACAATGCGCTTCGACCGCTATGCCGCCGCACCGCAGCCTTGGGACGGTCCGCCATTTCGTCCGGCGATCGGGATGCGTGCCTGACACTCATCGCGGTAGAAGAGGCCGCCAACGCAGGCGGCCTCCCAAAATTCTGAACTGACCCGCGCTCTTATTTGAGGTCGAGAGCCCGGCAGTAGTAGCCGCTCTCAACGCCAGTCCAACCTCGCTCCATGCGGTTACTGCGGCACTCGTAGTAAGACTTGAAGTTGAGGACGTTCTTGCAATTCGCAACCGCGGCGCCGGAGAGCGAGCATCCGGGACCTTGGTTTGGGTTCAGGTGAGCCGCGGAGCCGATCGGTGCGGCGCTCACCGGCGCGACCGACAAGGTAGCAAGGATCAACGCTGACATCGCTAACGTCTTCATAGCCATCCTCCCTGTTCTTGTTGCCTGGGACGGGAAATGCACGTCCCGGAGCAGACGATAGCATAGCGCGAGTGACAGGCCATTCTCAATCAGAGCTTGTTCCCGTTTAGTATCGCCTCAGCAGGCCACGATCCACGCTGGCATCGCCGTAGTCGGCGCAGGCTCCTTTCGGGTTCTTGATCAAGTCCGCCCGGACGCGCCTGAACGTTTTGCCGGCCGCGTCGGACACCTCGGGGCGGAATTTACCGGGATCGTAGGTCTCGCCGTCGCGGGCCTTGATGGCCGCAGCATAGGCGTCGATCATGGCCATCGCCGCCTCAGGGCTGCCGAGAAGCCGCGCGCCGAGCTGAACGCCGCCGGCGCCATCGACCTCGTAACCGTCGCATCGCTGCTCCAGCACCACGGATGCGGTGACGAGCTGGTCGAGGAACGTCGCCTCGGCGTCGCTGAGCGCTCCGGCTCGCGCCGGCTCTGAGACGATCATCGCGAGCATCGCGACGGCTGATAGCGTGATTTTCAAGCGCGCCCCTGACGACCCATGACAAGGCCGTACAGGAAGAGGAGGATGATGGCTCCGACCACGCTGCCGATGAAGCCGGCGGCCTCTCCGAAATGATACCAGCCCACGGCTTGACCGAGCCAGGTCGCGACGAACGCGCCGACGATTCCCAAGACCGTCGTCAGGATGAACCCCGTGGGCTCGGACTTGTCACCGGGCATGATGAATTTCGCGACCACGCCGACGATAAATCCAATGATGATCGTCCAAAGGATACCCATGTCCATCGCTCCATTCGGTCGGTTTGCACATCAACGTCTGAAGGAATGCGTGATCGCTTGATGGGCCAGACGATCCCGGGAACGACGTTGATCTAGATCAATGGGTGGAAGCGGCCGGGCCGAAAGCTGGCGCCTGCTCTCTCTTGCGCGGGAAGGCGCTCAATGCGCTCCGCAACGCGAAGCGGATCAATGCATGGCGATCATTGGCGAGATCACGCACACCACGACCTACCGCTATGCAAAGCCGGTGACGTTCGGCACGCACCGGGCGATGTTCCTGCCGCGGCGCGGCGCCGCGACCCGGCTGCTTCGCTGGTCCGCTGCTACCAGCCTGCCGTCAAAGGTGCATTGGGTCACCGACTCCCGCTCCAATGCCGTCACGGTGATGGACTTCAGCGAACCCGGCAGCGAGCTGACATTCACGTTTAGGGTTCGTGGCGTCTATTTCGGCATCAAGGGTCTGGAGACATTTCCGCTGGAGCCGCGGGCCGAGGAGGTCCCCGTGCAGTACACCCCGGACGAATGGACCGACCTTGCCGGTTACCTGCGCCCGCATGCCGACGATGCAGACGGCAGCCATGCGGCGTGGACCAAGAGCTTCGTTGCCGGCGATCAGGATCGGACCGCCGACGTGCTGCGCCGAATGCTCGGCAAGTTTCGCAGCGACTTCAACTATCGCGGCAGAGATGCCGAAGGCACACAGTCACCCGGCGAAACGCTGCGCACGAAATCGGGCACTTGCCGGGACTTCGCCTGGCTGATGATCGAGACGTTGCGCCGGCTCGGCTTCGCCGCTCGCTTCGTCAGCGGTTATCTCTATGATGCGGCGCTCGATGGCGGTGCCGTGGGCATGACCGGCTCCGGCGCGACCCACGCATGGGTGCAGGTATTCCTGCCCGGTGCCGGCTGGCTGGATTACGATCCAACCAACAGTCTGAGCGCCGGATTCGACCTCATTCCGGTGGCCATTGCGCGGCATCCGGGCCAGGCCGTGCCGCTGACTGGCTCGTGGTTCGGCGATCCCGGCGACTATTTGGGCATGTCGATCAATGTCGCCGTCAACAAGATTGGCGAAATGCTCGATCCTTCGGAAGCGTAGGCTACCGAGATAGGCGCGGCGGTCGCTGACCATGGCATTTTATCGCAACAGTACGAAGGGACATGGGCCGCTCGACGTCGTCGCCGTCCCATTTGAGGCCCTGAAGGGCAGGATCCGGCAACTTTACGAAGGCGACACGTTCGGCTGCATAAAATTCCGATACGCCCTGCTTGCGCTGGACGTCGTCACGGTTCTGTTCATCATCGCGACCTCGTTCCTGCCTCGCAACAGGGCCGTCGAGTCGCTCGATGTCGTGTTCGGCGTCCTGATCCTTGCGGACTTCGCCGCACGGATGATCATCAGCCGTCAGCCGCTGCACGACCTGGCGCGGCTTTCGACCTGGACCGACATCGTCGTCATCATCTCGTTCCTTGCGCCGCTCGCCGGAGAGGCCGGCGGCTTCTTGCGCGCATTTCGAACATTGCGGCTGCTGCGCGACTACCAGATGGTAGCGCGCCTCCGGGTCGACAGCCCCTTCTTCCGGCGAAACGAGGAAGTTGTTTTTGCCGTCGTGAACCTCGGCGTGTTTATTTTCGTGATGACCGGGATCGTCTACGAGACGCAGAAGTCTCACAATCATCAGATCGCCAACTATGCCGACGCGCTCTACTTCACGGTCACCGCACTGACCACGACCGGCTTCGGCGACATCACCTTGCCCGGGACCGTCGGCCGCCTGATCACCGTCGTCATCATGATCTTTGGCGTGACCCTTTTCCTGAATCTCGCCAAGGCACTGCTCGCGCCCTCCAAGGTACGCTTCCCCTGTCCGGTTTGCGCCCTGCAGCGCCACGATGTCGACGCGGTGCATTGCAAAGCTTGTGGCACCGTCTTGAACATTCCCGATGAAGGCATGGACTAGGCTGCATGCCGGCGCGAGTGCCGCGGAGAGGCCCCCTCACCTCATGACTGTAGAGAGGGGCATGGCATTTCAGCGCTTACTCCAATCAATGATGCGGCTCGCATCGCCGTCGAACTCATTGCTGCAGAACGCGCCGCCCTGGTAGTGGTCGCCGACCGGATCCGGCTTCAGCTTGGCCTGCTCGGCCATCGCGTGCTCGCGGAAATCCTCGGCGCGCCCCGTCGGGCGATAGCCGAATTCGTAGGCGCGGTGGTTGTCCCACCAGGCGCGCTCGTTGAGGGAGGCGCCGTAGAAGACCTCGAAATGGATGTCGGGATGTTCGAGCCCGATGCGGCAGAGCTGCACGAGGTCGTCGGGCTTCAGCCAGATCGAGAGCCGGCGCTGGTCGAGCGGCATGTCGCCGAAATTGCCGATGCGCAGGCAGGTCACCTTCAGGCCATGCTTGTCGGCGTAGAGCGCGCCGACGGCCTCGCCGAACACCTTGCTGACGCCATAACGGCCGTCGGGGCGCGGGGTGACGTCGGTCCCGATGTTGTGGTGGCGGGGATAGAAGCCGACGGCGTGGTTGGACGAGGCGAACACCACGCGCTTGACGCCCTTGCGGTAGGCGGCCTCGAACAGATTGTAGCCGCCGATGATGTTGGCCTGGAGGATTTGGTCCCAGGTGCCTTCGACCGAATAGCCGCCGAAATGGATGATGCCGTCGACGCCCTCGCAGATCGCCTCGCACTGCGCGAGATCGGCGAGATCCGCCGCCTTGAATTGTTCGTTCGCGCCGAGATCGGCTGGCGGCTTGATGTCGGAGAGCAGGAGATCCGGATAGATCGGCGGCAGCAGCTTTCGCAGGCTCGTGCCGATTCCGCCCGAAGCTCCCGTCATCAAAATACGCGGCATGTCTTCCCTCGCCTGTGGTGACCGATTTGCGGCCGTAGATAACTGATGCTAGCAGACTTGGACAGAGGGAACGCAACAAAGAGACCTGCACATGAACGATGCATCGTCCCACACTCAAGGCTGGCGGCCGGCGACCTATTACCCCGATCCGGCGATAAAAGCACTGGACCCCCGCTTCGAAAAATACTGGCTGAAGCTGTCGGCGGTGGAGCGGCTGGCGACCGGCCTGCGCTGGGCCGAGGGTCCGGTGTGGTTCGGCGACGGGCGGTATCTGCTCTGCAGCGACATCCCGAACCAGCGCATCATCAAGTGGGAGGAGGAAACCGGAACCGTCTCGGTTTTCCGAAAGCCCTCGAATTTCGCCAACGGCAACACCAGGGATCGTCAGGGCCGGCTCGTCACCTGCGAGCATGGCGGCCGCCGCGTGGTGCGCACCGAATATGACGGCAGCATCACCGTGCTGATGGACTCGTTCGGCGGCAAGCGGCTGAACTCGCCGAACGACGTCGTGGTGAAGTCCGACGGATCGATCTGGTTCACCGATCCGACCTTCGGCCTGCTCGGCAATTACGAGGGTTACAAGGCCGAGCCCGAGATCGAGCCGAACGTCTATCGGCTCGATCCTGCAACGGGCAAGGCGACCATCGTCGCCGAAGGCGTGCTCGGCCCCAACGGGCTGTGCTTCTCGCCCGACGAGACGATTCTGTATGTCGTGGAATCGCGCGGCGTGCCGAACCGAAAGATCCTCGCCTATGACGTCTCGCTTGACGGCACCACGATCTCCAACAAGCGCGTCCACATCGATGCCGGCCCGGGCACACCGGACGGCATGCGCTGCGACATCGACGGCAATCTCTGGTGCGGCTGGGGCATGGGCGATCCCGAGCTCGACGGCGTCGTCGTATTCGCGCCCGACGGCGTCATGATCGGCCGCATCGCGCTGCCTGAGCGCTGCGCCAATCTCTGCTTCGGCGGCGTCAAGCGCAATCGCCTGTTCATGGCGGCAAGCCAGTCGATCTACGCGCTGTATGTGAACACGCAAGGCGCGGTCGGGGGATAGGCGTTACGCAGAGACGGTCTCGTAGGGTGGGCAAAGCGAAAGCGTGCCCACCGCTTCTTGTTCGTCGCGGAATGGTGGGCACGTCGCTACGCTCCTTTGCCCAGCCTACGAATTCCCGCGTTGCAGACACGTCGACAAAACGAAAAACGCCGGAGCGGTCTCCCGCTCCGGCGCTTTGTTCGTTCAGGCGAAAAAACTTACGCCGCGTTGAAGCCCGCAACGGCCTTCACTTCGAGGAAGTCCTCGAGGCCGTACTTGCCCCACTCGCGGCCGTTGCCCGACTGCTTGTAGCCGCCGAACGGCGCGGAGCGGTCGTTGGGCACGCCCTGGAGGTTGACGTTGCCGGCGCGGATCTGCCGGCCGACGCGCTTGGCGTCCTCCACCGAGGCGCCCGAGACGTAGCCGGCAAGGCCATACGGCGTGTCGTTGGCGATGTGCACGGCCTCAGACTCGTCCTTGGCGCCGATGATGGTCAGCACCGGTCCGAAGATCTCTTCACGGGCGATCGTCATGTCGGGAGTGACGTCGGCGAAGATGGTTGGACGGACGTAGAAGCCCTTGTTGACGCCCTCAGGCAGGCCCGGGCCGCCGGCGACGAGCGTTGCGCCCTCGTCGATGCCCTTCTTGATGAGGCCCTGGATCTTGTCCCACTGGCCGCGGTTGACGACCGGACCAATGGTAGTGCCTTCAGCGCGGGGATCACCGGCCTTGGTCTTGTCGGCGACAGCCTTCGCGATCGCAGCGACTTCCTTCATCTTCGACAGCGGCACGATCATGCGCGAGGGTGCGTTGCAGGACTGGCCGGAGTTGTTGAACATGTGCATCACGCCGCCGGTCACCGCCTTGGTCAGGTCGGCACCTTCGAGGATGACGTTCGGCGACTTGCCGCCGAGCTCCTGGCTGACGCGCTTCACGGTCGGCGCGGCGCGCTTGGCCACGTCGATGCCGGCGCGGGTCGAGCCGGTGAACGAGATCATGTCGATATCAGGATGCTCGCTCATGGCGGCGCCGACCTCGGGGCCGAGGCCGTTGACGAGGTTGAACACGCCCTTCGGCACACCCGCTTCGTGGAGGATTTCCGCGAAGATCAAAGCCGAGGTCGGGGTGAACTCCGACGGCTTCAGGATCATGGTGCAGCCGGCGGCGAGCGCAGGCGCGACCTTGCAGGCGATCTGGTTGAGCGGCCAGTTCCAGGGCGTGATCATGCCGACCACGCCGACCGGCTCGCGCAGCACCATGGCGGTGCCGACCGGTTCCTCGAAATGATAGTCCTTGAGCACGTCGAGCGTGGTCATGAGGTGGCCGAGGCCGGCGCCGGCCTGGAGCTTCTCCGCCATCGGCAGCGGCGCGCCCATCTCGTCGGAGACGGCGGCGCCGATCTCCTTGAGCCGGCCCTTGTAGACCTCGATGACTTTCGTGAGCAGCGCGACGCGCTCCTCGCGGCTGGTCTGGGAGAAAGTTGCAAAGGCGCGCTTGGCAGCAGTGACGGCCTTGTCGACGTCAGCCTTGGAGCCCAGCGCAACCTCGTACATCGCCTCTTCCGTCGCGGGATTGACCACGGCGGTGGACTTCTTGACGGCGGGATCGACCCAGGCGCCGTCGATGTAGAATTGCATGCGATTGACCATCGTTAACCTCTTCTTGGGGGCTTGGAGGGGGCGTTTCGGCAGGCATCCTTGCACGAAAGCGCCGGCAATTGAACCCGCCATATGCGGGGCCAGCGTTGCGGCGGACGGAGGATATATGAGCCGATGGCGGGAACGAGGCAAGGCTCCCTCAGGTGTCAATCCGGGACGCGCCACTTGGCGCGGGCCCGGAATCCATAACCACGATCGGGAGTATGGATTCCGGGCTCGACGCTACGCGTCGCCCCGGAATGACAGGGCAGTTACCTCAACTACACCGCCATCTTCCGATGCAGCACCGGTGCGCCGGTGGTGAGGCTTTCCGCCGCATCGATGATGGCGTTCGCATCGATGCCGTAATGGCGGTAGAGGTCCGCGATGGTGCCGGTCTGGCCGAACTGCTCGACGCCGAGCGCCTCGACGCGATGGCCGCGAACGCTGCCGAGCCAGCCGAGCGCGGAGGGATGGCCGTCGATCACGGTCACGATGCCGCAGTCGCGCGGCAGCGGCGCGAGCAGCTTTTCGATGTGGCTCAGATGCTGCACACCCCGCCGATCGCGCCGCAATTTCCGCGCAGCGGTCCAACCCGCATGCAGACGATCCGCCGAGGTGATCGCGAGCAGGCCGATGTCGCGGCGGCTCTCGCCGATGAAGCCGGTCGCCTCGATCGCTTCGGGCGCGACCGCGCCGGTATAGGCGATCACGAGTTCGGCATTGGGCCCCGGCTTGCGCAGCCAATAGGCGCCGTCGGTGATGCCCTGCGCAAGCTCCGGCGTCATGATCCGCTGCGCCTGCTCGATGCTGCGCGTCGAGAGCCGCAAATAGACCGAGCCGCCCTCGCCCGGATCGCGCTGCATGTGATTGAAGCCCCAAGCCATGATCACGGCGAGTTCGTCGACGAAAGCCGGCTCGAACGAGGCGAGCCCGTCCTGCGCCATGCCGATCAACGGCGTCGCGATCGACTGGTGCGCACCGCCTTCAGGCGCCAGCGTGATGCCCGAAGGCGTCGCCGCCACCATGAAGCGCGCATCCTGGTAGCAGGCGTAGTTCAATGCATCGAGGCCGCGCTCGATGAAGGGATCGTAGAGGGTGCCGACCGGCAAGAGCCGCTCGCCGTTGATCTGGTGCGACAGGCCCAGCGCCGAGAGCATGATGAACAGGTTCATCTCCGCGATGCCGAGCTCGAGATGCTGCCCCTTGGGCGAGAAGTCCCAATTGAACGTGGAGGGAATTTTCTCGCTGCGGAATAAATCCGCCTTCTCGCCGCGCGCGAACAGGCCGCGCCGGTTCACCCACGGACCGAGATTGGTCGAGACCGTGACGTCGGGCGAGGTCGTGACGATGCGCTGTGCGAGTTCGCTGTCGCCGCGCGCGATCTCGTTCAGCACGAGGCCAAAGCCCTGCTGGGTCGACATCTGGGTCGACGGCTTGAACGCCAGCTGCTGGGGCACCTCGATAACAGGCGCGGTAAGCCGGCGGCCATCCTGGTTGAACGACACGCGCGCGAGGAAGGCGTCGAGCTCGGCGGCGTTCTGCGCGAGGCCTTCGTACTTGTCCCATTCGTGGCCCGGACGGATGTTCTGGCTCTCGCGATATTTCTCCATCTGCGCGACCGTCATCAGGCCGGCGTGGTTGTCCTTGTGGCCCTGGAACGGCAGGCCGACGCCCTTGATGGTGTAGGCGATGAAGCAGACCGGGCGATCGTGATCGATCGACTCGAACGCCTCCAGCATGCTCGCCATGTCGTGGCCGCCGAGGTTCGACATCAGCGCCAGCAGCTCCTCGTCGCTGCGCCTGTCGATCAGCTTGGTGATCGGGCCCTGGTCGCCGATCTCGTCGTGCAGATGCTTGCGGAAGGCGGCGCCGCCCTGGAAGCACAGCGCCGCGTAGAGCGCGTTCGGGCAATTGTCGATCCAAGCTTTAAGCGCCTCGCCGCCGGGCTCGGCAAAGGCCTCGCGCATCAGGCGGCCATATTTCACGATCACCACGTCCCAGCCGAAATTGCGGAACATGGTCTCGAACTTTTCCCAGAGCCCCTCGCGCACGACGGCGTCGAGCGACTGCCTGTTGTAGTCGACCACCCACCAGGTGTTGCGCAGACCGTGCTTCCAGCCTTCGGCGAGCGCCTCGAAAATGTTGCCCTCGTCCATCTCGGCATCGCCGACGAGGGCAATCATCCGCCCTTCGCGGCGATCCTTCATCCAGCCATGCGCCTTGACGTAGTCCTGCACCAGCGAGGCAAACAGCGTCTGCGCGACACCGAGGCCGACGGAGCCGGTGGAGAAATCGACGTCGTCGACATCCTTGGTGCGCGAGGGATAGGACTGCGCGCCCTTGAACCCGCGAAAGTTCTCCAGCTTCTCGCGCGTCTGCCGGCCGAACAGATACTGGATGGCGTGGAACACCGGGCTCGCATGCGGCTTCACCGCGACGCGATCCTCAGGGCGCAGGACGCTAAAATACAGCGCCGACATGATGGTGGCGAGCGAGGCGGACGAGGCCTGATGGCCCCCGACCTTGAGCCCGTCCGCGTTGGCGCGGATGTGGTTGGCGTGATGGATGGTCCATGACGACAGCCACAGCGCCTTGCGGGCCAGCGCGGTCAACGTGTCCAGACGGGCGGTATCAACGGGCATCACAATGGCTCCCGGAAACAGGTCCGACGATGATACGCCTGCGGGCGGCGCCAAACTTCTCAATTTTTCGCGCCATGCCCTCAAATATTGGGATACTTTACCAATGGATCAGCACTTCAGACAGGTTTCATCCCAATGCCAGACCTCGACGCCATCGACCGGAAAATCCTTGCTTTGCTCCAGAACGACAGCCGGCTGACCATGCAGGAGCTGGCCGACAAGGTCGGGCTCTCGGTGTCGCCCTGCCATCGCCGGGTCAAGCTGCTGGAGGAGCGCGGCGTCATCAGCCGCTACATCGCGACCGTCGACCAGAAGGCGCTGGGGCTGCATGTCAGCGTCTTCATCTCGATCAAGCTGGCGCGGCAGAAGGAGGAGGATCTGAATCGTTTCGCGCGCGCGATCTCGAAATGGGACGAGGTGCTGGAGTGCTATCTGATGACCGGCAACCGCGACTATCTCCTGCGCGTGGTGGCGGCCGACCTCGCCTCCTACGAGACCTTCCTGAAGACCAAGCTGACCCGGCTCGACGGCATTGCCTCGATCGAGTCGAGCTTTGCGCTGAGCCAGGTCAAATATTCGATCGCCCTGCCGGTCTGACGGCTCCGCCGGGCTATTTCGGAACCGGTGTCACATGGGCGCAATAAACCCCGCCGATGGTCACGGGCGACAGGCACCCTGCCGAAAGAAGGACCCATGACCGCATCCGACCGCACCCCTGAAATGGCCAAACGCGAGCGCATCATCCGGGAAATGACCGACGATCTCGACGAAGAGCTGGATGGAGCTCGATGACAGCAGGCTCGACGAGCTGCTGGACGAGACGGACGCGCTCCGCCCGACGGTAGATCGCAGGCTCTATTTCCGGGAATTGCTCCGCCTCCAGGGCGAACTGGTCAAGCTCCAGGACTGGGTGCAGAGCGAGAAGAAGAAGGTCGTGGTGCTGTTCGAGGGCCGCGACTCCGCCGGCAAGGGCGGCGTCATCAAGCGTATCACCCAGCGTCTCAATCCCCGCATCTGCCGTGTCGCCGCGCTCCCCGCCCCGAGCGAGCGCGAGCGCACGCAATGGTACTTCCAGCGCTACGTCTCGCATTTGCCCGCCGGCGGCGAGATCGTGCTGTTCGACCGCAGTTGGTACAACCGCGCCGGCGTCGAGCGCGTGATGGGCTTCTGCTCCGAGGAGCAATACCAGGAATTTTTCAAGACGGTGCCGGAGTTCGAACGGATGCTGATCCGCTCCGGCATCATCCTGGTCAAATACTGGTTCTCGATCACTGACGACGAGCAGCAGTTCCGCTTCAGCATGCGCATCAGGGATCCGCTGAAGCAGTGGAAGCTGAGCCCGATGGATGTCGAGGCGCGCAGCCGCTGGGAGGCGTACACCAAGGCCAAGGAGACGATGCTGGAGCACACGCATCTGCCGGACTCGCCATGGTGGATCGTCGACGCCGTCGACAAGAAGCGCGCCCGCCTCAACTGCATCGCGCATCTGCTCAGCCAGATGCCGTACCAGGAGGTCGCCCGCGTGCCCGTGGTGCTGCCGCCGCGCGTCCGCAACCCCGACTACCACCGCGGACCGATTCCGCCGGAGATGTACGTGCCTTCGAAATACTGACGGCACCCGCCGCGCCTGCCGTCGGGCGAGCTTGCCGATGAGGAAAGCGAGATGCCCGTGCCGAGCGATCTGAGCGTGAGGAGAGACGCGTCGTCTCGCCGCCGCAATCGCTTTGGCCCGTGGCTCGCGCTCGCAAGCGTGCTCTCGGTGCTCACGGTCGCTCTTGCCCTCGCCTACTGGGTCTGGCAGCCGGCGACGCTACGCATCGCGGTCGGGCCAGCCGGCAGTGACGACCAGGCGCTGATTGCGGCCGTGGCGAAGGCGTTCGACGCCAGGGGTGGCGCGGTGCGACCCGTGCCGATCGAGACCGACGGCACACTGCAAAGCCTCAATCTGCTCGGCGCCGGCAAGGCCGACCTTGCGGTGGCTCGCGGCGACTCCGCCATGCCGGCCGACACCAATTCGGTGGCGATCCTCCGGCGGAATTTCGTGGTGTTGTGGGCGCCAGCGGCGCGCAAGGGTGCCGCCAGGCCGAAGATCATGGAGATCGCCTCCCTCACCGGGCGCCGCATCGGTGTCGTCGGCCTTGGCGATGCCAATCTCAATCTGCTCCGTGTCATCCTCGCCGAGTCAGGCGTCAATCCGCAGAAGGTCACGATCGCACAGTTCGGTATCGACCGCATCTCCGAGATGGCCCAGGACTCAACGCTCGACGCCTTCATGATGGTGGGCGCACTCGACGACAAGGCGATCGCAAGCACGATCGCCACCACCGCACGCCTGCGCGGCGAGCCCAAGTTCCTGTCCGTCGACGTCTCCGACGCCATCGCAGAGCGGCATCCGCTCTACGAATCCGAAGAAATTCCCGCGAGCGCATTTTCCACGACGCCGCAGCGGCCGGACGACAAGATCGACACCATCGCCGTCAATCATCTGATCGTCGCGCCTGCTTCATTGTCCGAGGACACGGTCGCTGCCTTCACCCGCGAGCTGTTTACGGTCCGTCAGTCGCTCGTGAAGGACTTGCCCGGCGCCAGCCACATCCAGAAGCCTGACACCGACAAAGACGCCGCGCTGCCGGCCCATCCGGGAGCTGCCGCCTATATCGACGGCAACGAGCGCAGCTTCATGGACAAGTACAGCGACTACATCTGGGGCGTGGTGCTGCTGCTCTCGGGCTTCGGCTCGGTGGCCGCGTGGCTGCGGCACTATCTGCGGCGCGAGGAGCGCAGCGAGAACGCGCTGCATCGCGACCGCCTGCTCAACGCGATCTCGAGCGTGCGGGAGGCGACGTCGCTCGACGATCTCGCGGCGATGCAGAGCGCAGCCGACGACATCCTGCGCGAGACGCTGGCCTGTCACGAGGACGGCGCCATCGAAGACGGCGACCTCACCGCCTTCGGTCTCGTGCTGGCGCAATTCCATCAGGCGATCGTCGACCGCCGGGCCGTGATCGCCCAGATGAGCGATGCCGACGTCGCCGCGAAACCCGATGGCGGCGTGCTTCAGCCGTTCCCTATTTCCACGGCTGCACGATGATCTTGGTGTGCGCCTCAGGATTGGCGAGATCAGCGAACGCCTTTGCGACGCCGTCGAGACCGACCTCGGCGGTGACCATCGCCGCCGCATCCACCTGCCCTTCCGCGATCAGGCGCAGTGACGCTGCGAACTCATCCGGCGTGTAGCCGAGCACATATTGGACATTGAGCTCCTTCATGATGCCGAGCATGGGTTCGCTCCTGTCGGTCTCCATGCAGACGCCGACCACCACGATGCGCGCATCACGCGGGGCGCCCTCGAACACCTGCTGCAACAGGCCGGGCACGCCGACACATTCGAAGATGATTGCGGGCTTCAGTGCCGGCAGCATGGCCTGCAACGGCGGGCGCGCCGCCTTCTCGGCCTCCGACATCTGCGCGTGCTCGGCCCAGGTCGCATAGGGCTGCGTCACCCTGGGATCGACGACGATATCGGCCCCCAGCTTTGCGGCCAGTGCACGCCGCGCCGGCGAATAGTCGGCAGCAACGATCGGATGCAGACCCTTGATCCTCAGCGCGGCGATCACCGCGAGCCCGACCGGGCCGCAGCCGATCACGAGCGGCACCTCGCCGCCACGGATGTTGGCTTTCGCCACGGCGTGGACGCCGACGGCGAGCGGCTCGGTTAGCGCCGCATGTTCGGGCGCGAGACCATTGGGCACCTCAAGCAGCAGGGGCTCGCTGAGCAGCATCGCCTCGGCATAGCCGCCGATATTGTCGTTGGAATAGCCGATGCCCTCGATGCCCTGCGGCGTCACGAGCGCCGGCAGCGAGCAGACGCGGGTGCCGGGCTTGAGCTTGCGCGCGGCTCCGGGACCGTAATCGACGATCTCGCAGCAGAACTCATGCCCGAACACGACGTCGCGGGCGAGATCCATCGGCTTGCGGCCGGTCTTCCTCGCCATCTCCACCATGCGGGGGGCATGCAGGCGCGCGTGAAGGTCGGAGCCGCAGATGCCGCAGGCGAGCGTCCTGACCAACACCTGGCCGGGGCCCGGCTTCGGCTCGGCCATCCGGTCGACGACAATCTCACCGTTCCTGAAAATCGCAGCGCGCATCCGGCTCCTCCCGTGTTGTTGGAACCGTTGATAGCACGAAGCGGGACACGCGAACTTGCGTCAGGGGTTCGGGGAACGCTCTTCCAGCACCAGCAGCTGGGCGCGGCGGATGCGCTCGCGATGGGCGATGTATAGACCGCTGGCGACGATGAAGGCAGCGCCAGTGACGGTCCAGACGTCAGGCACTTCGCCGAACAGGAAGAAGCCCAGAATGCTGACCCACAGCAACTGCGTGTACGAGAACGGCGCCAGCACCGAGGCATCGCCGTAGCGATAGGCCAGCACGATGATCCACTGGCCCACGGTCGACGCGACGCCGATCACGATGCCGAGCCCGATCGCGGTCCAGTTCGGCGTCACCCAGACGAACGGCACCATCAGGCTGAGGATCGCAACGCCCGTGAGCGCCGAATAGGCCATGGTGGTGAGGACGGCTTCGCGCCCGCTCATCATGCGCGTCAGGATCAGCGCAGCGGCCCAGCAGAATGCCGAGATGATCGGGAAGAACGCGGCGGCGTGAAACGCATTTGAGCCCGGACGCAGGATGATCATCACGCCGATGAGACCGATCGCGGTCGCGATCCAGCGGCGCACGCCGACCTTCTCGCTCAGGAAGATGATCGACAGCGCGGTGACGAACAGCGGCGAGACGAAGCCGGTGGCCGAGGCTTCCGCGATGGGGAGGAAACGGAGACCGGTGATGAAGAACAGCGAGGAGCCGAGCAGCGCGACGCCGCGCATCAATTGCAGGCCGAGGCGATCGGTGCGCATCGCACGCAGCGGCGAGCCCGGCAGCATCACCGGCGTGAACATCAGCGCGAACGTGACGAAGCGGATCCAGGTGATCTCGATCGACGGCAGGCTCGTCGACAGATACTTTGCGGTGACGTCGGAGCAGCCGAGGAATACCGTCGACAGCAGCACCAGCGCGATGCCCTTGAAGGGATGATCGACGCGCGCAGGCGCGCGGCGAGCCTCCTGCTTCTTCTCCGGCACGGGCATGGGAATACTGTCGAGCCTTGCGGCTGCGGCGGGCGGCGGTGTCACGGCTGGAACCTGGGAAAACTACGATTCGGGAACGATCGTAAAAAACGACAAATGCGCCGCTTTCACAACTTCTGAAAACAGGATGCCGATATGCGCTGACGACCCCGCGCGTCAATACTCCATTAATAATAGGCGTTTGTGCACTACAACATGGGCAGACTGCGCGGCTTCGGACCGCGCGGAAACGCCGCATCGAGCGCCGAAATCTCCTCTTTCGTCAGCACGAGATCGCCGGCCGCCGCATTCTCGCCGGCATGTTCCGCGGACGACGCCTTCGGGATCGCGAACACCGTAGTTGCACGGGTGAGGAAGCTCAGCGCGACCTGCCGCGGTGTCACACGACGCGCCTCCGCGATGCGTGCCAGCACCGCGCCTCCCTTGCTGTTGCTTGCGGGAAAATCGTCGTGGCCGAACGGAGAGTATGCAACGACAGCAACGCCACGCTTCTCGCACCACGGGATCACCGCATGCTCGATCGCGCGCTCCTTCAGATGATAAAGCACTTGATTGCAGGCGATGCGGCCTTCGCCGGAGACGTCGAGAATTTCGTCGAGATCGTCGGCGTCGAAATTGGAGACGCCCCAGGATTTGATCTTGCCGGCCTTCACCAACTCTTCGAACGCGGCAACCGTGTCCTCGAGCGGATAGGAACCGCGCCAGTGCAGCAGATAGCAGTCGAGACGATCGGCCTTCAGCCGCTTCAGCGAGCGTTCGCACGCCGTGATGGTGCCGCCGCGCGAGGCGTTGCTCGGCAGCACCTTTGAAACCAGGAACACTTCATCGCGGCGGCCTGCGATCGCATCGGCGATGACGAGCTCGGCATCGCCGTACATCTCGGCGGTGTCGATGTGGGTCATGCCGAGATCGAGCCCGCGCTGAAGCGCCGCGATCGCGCGCTTGCGGTCGCCATGGTCGAGATACCAGGTGCCCTGCCCGATGACGGAGACGTTCGCGCCGGTCTTGCCGAAGGGTTTTGCGTTCATGTCAAAGCTCACAGTCCGCTGATATCCGCAACCAGCACGCTGCCGGTCCCTGACTCCGTGATATAGAGCCGATCTTTCTTGACGCCACCGATGGCGACATTGGTGCAGCTCGGACCCGCGCAGGACTTGATCCGCGCGATCAGCTCTCCGTTCGGCGCGAACACGAAGACGTGGCCGAGCGAGGCGTGGCCGACGAACAGGCGACCGGCCGCGTCCATGGTCATGCCATCAGGACCGCTGGTGCCGAACAGCGAGCAGAAGCGGCCGACCTTCGACACGCTGCCGTCCTTCATGAACGGCAACCGCCACACCGCGTTGTCGCGCGTCATGGCGACGAACAGCACGGTTTCGCTGGGATCGAGCACCAGGCCGTTCGGGCTGATGCCGGTGTCAACAAGGCAATCGAGCCGGCCGCTTGGCGTCAGGCGATAGACGCGGCCGCTTGCGTCGTGCAGACCGGTCTGGCCCTGATCGGTGAACAAGATGTCGCCGTTGGAGGCGAGATGCAGATCGTTGCAGCCACGGAACGATTCTGAATTGCGCGCGGTCAGGATGGGCCTGATGCGCCCCGCCCCGGCGTCGAGCTCCATGATGCCGTGCATGTAGTCGGCCACGAGGATGCGGCCGTCGGCGGCGATCTTCAACCCGTTCGGCCAGCCCTCATATTCGATCACGAGCGACCACCCGCCATCAGGCGCGATGCGGAAGATGCGGCCGAAGGGAATGTCGACGATATAGAGGTTGCCGTCTTTGTCGAACGACGGCCCTTCGATGAAACTATCGGTCGGCACACCCGGCCGGTTGGCCTCGGCCCAATCGGTCCGCACGCCCTTGCGGCGGAATTGGTCGGGCATGGCGGAGAAGATCTTGGTTTCGATCAGGCGCGGCGGCGTTTCCAGGTACATCATTGTTGTTTTTGTGCATGTGGAGGGGGATCGCGGCAACATAGGGCACAATCGCGGGCGCGTCGATTGGGCGAAGGGCATGGCTGCGTCCACGTCACTCTCGTGTCCCGGACGCGCTGCAGCGTGAAACGCCGCTGCGCAGAGCCGGGACCCAGAAAGGCCAAACACTCTGCTGTGAGATGGGTCCCGGCTCTGCAGCGCATCACTTCGTGCTGCGCAGCGTCCGGGGCACGAGACCGTCTCCCAGTCTGGAGAGATCCCCTACCCCGCAGCCGCCGCGACCTTCGCCTGCTTCGCCGGCGCCACTTCCGTCGTCGCGATCAGCTGCTTCAGCTCAGGGATACATGACCCGCAATTGGTGCCGGCCTTGAGCTTGGCGCCGATCTCGGCCGCCGTGCGCGCGCCGCTCGCGATGGTGTCGCAGATGGTGCCGCGGCCGACGCCGAAGCAGGCGCAGACGATGGGGCCGGTCGAGGCCGCGCCCTCCGTCGATTTGCCTGACAGCAGCATGCGGCGCTGCTCGTCGGTGACGTGATCGGCCACGAACAGACTCTTCACCACCTCCCAGTCGCCGGCATCATGCGCGGGGCCGACGAACAGGCAGGTCTCGATGCGGTCGCCCGCGAACGAGGCCGCGCGATAAACGCCGCCGCCGAAGTCGCGATAGTCGGCGACGTCCTCGCCGGCGACACCGTCGAGCCAGGCCGGCCAGCGCGACAGATCCGCATTGTCGGCGAAGAGATAGCCGAAGCCACCCGCAACCGTGACACGCGTCCACATCAGGTTCGGCGGCAGATCGAGCTGTTTGCGCGACAGCGCAAAGCCGCGGAAGACGTATTCATAAGGCGCGATCGCCGCCGGCGTGGCTTTCGACTCCGGCTGGCCCGAGAACGGATCGGTGAAGGACTGCACGAGCGCCCCGACGCGGCCGTGCGAGGCGTTCATCGCGCTCCAGTGGATCGGCGCGAACAGCGTGCCGCGCTGCTGACAGTCGCTGACGACGACCTTCAGGATGCACTGGCCGTAATCGGTGGTGATGCGGGCGTAGCCGTCATGCGCGATGCCGTGTTTGCTGGCATCATCCGGATGGATCTCGACGAACGGCTCCGGCAGATGCGCGCCGAGACGCTGGCTGAGACCCGTGCGCGTCATGGTGTGCCACTGGTCGCGGATGCGTCCCGTGTTGAGCCGCAGCGGGCGCGACGGTCCGGTCTCGCCGCGCAGCGCCGGCACTTCCGGCGCGACGAAGCGGCCTTTGCCGTCATTGGTGAAGAAGCCGCCGCTCGCGAAGAAGCGCTCGCCGGGCGCCACTCCTTCGCGCGCCGGCCACTGCACCGGCTTCAAGGCGTCGAAGGCCTCGTCCGAGAGCGCGGTCAGCGCGCCGATGTCGAAATCGCGGCTGCCGTCGTTCTCGAAAGCAGAGAGCGCGGCATGCTCGCGGAAAATATCGGCGGCGGATTTGTAGTTGAAGCTGTCGCCGAAGCCGAGCCGCTTTGCGGTCTCGCTCAGAATCCACCAGTCCGGCCGCGCCTCGCCCGGCGCCGGCAGGAACGAGCGCTGGCGCGAGATGCGGCGTTCGGAGTTGGTCACCGTGCCCGACTTCTCACCCCAGGCGAGCGCCGGCAGCAGCACATGCGGCCCAGCCTCGACCGTGTCATTGGAGAGCACGTTCTCGGAGACCACGAACAGCTCGAGCTTCTTCAGCGCCTCACGCACGACGTCCGCGTCCGGCAATGACACCGCCGGGTTGGTGCCCATCACCCACAACGCCTTGACCTCGCCGCGGTTGATCGCCTCGAACAGCTGCACCGCCTTCAACCCTTCATGGGTGGCGATGCGCGGCGCCTTCCAGAACCGCCTGACACGGTCGATATCCGGCGGTGTAAAGTTCATATGCGCGGCGAGCTGGTTTGCGAGGCCGCCGACCTCGCGGCCGCCCATCGCGTTCGGCTGGCCGGTGAGCGAGAACGGCGAGGCGCCCGGCTTGCCGATGCGCCCCGTGGCGAGATGGCAGTTCAGGATCGCGTTGACCTTGTCGGTGCCCTGCGCCGACTGGTTGACGCCCTGCGAATAGAGCGTGACGACGCGCTCGGTGTCGCGGAACATCTTGAAGAAGGCGGCGACGTCCTGTTCGGACAGGCCCGTCGCCAGCGCGGTCGCGGTGACACTGCCGGCGATGTTGCGCGCGCGCGCCAGCGCGTCATCGAAGCCCGACGTGTTCTGCGCGATGTAATCCTGGTCCAGCGCGCCATTGTCGGCGAGATGGACGAACAGGCCGGAGAACAAGGCGGTGTCGGTGCCGGGCTTGAGGCCGAGGAACAGATCGACGTCGCTCGCCGTGTCGGTACGGCGCGGATCGATCACGATCATGCGCGCGCCGCGCTCCTGCCGGTTCTTCAGCATGCGCTGGAACAGAACCGGATGACACCAGGCCGCATTCGAGCCGACGAACACGAGGAGATCAGCCTGGTCGAGATCCTCGTAGCAGCCGGGCACGGTGTCGGCGCCGAAGGCGCGGCGGTGGCCCGCGACCGAGGACGACATGCAGAGCCGCGAATTGGTGTCGACATTGGCCGTGCCGACAAAGCCCTTCATCAGCTTGTTGGCGACGTAATAGTCCTCAGTCAGGAGCTGGCCCGAGAGATAGAACGCGACCGCATCGGCGCCGTCGCGCGCCACGATGTGTTGCATGCGATGGGCGACGTGGTCGAGTGCATCGCTCCAGGCGACGCGTTCGAGCACGCCCTTGCAGCGGATCATCGGATAGAGCAGCCGGCTCTCCAGCCCGACGGTCTCGCCGAGCGCCGAGCCCTTCGAGCACAGCCGGCCGAAATTGGCGGGATGATCCGGATCGCCCGCGATCGCCGCGCCACCGTTGCCGTCGGGCGTCGCCAGCACGCCGCAGCCGACGCCGCAATAGGGACAGGTCGTCTTGGTGGCGCGGAGCGTGGGATCGATCGCCGTCATATCGAGCTGCCTTATCAAGCCGCCTTGGAAGGACGCGCCAGAGCGCGGCCGAACATCATGTCGGTGCGGATCGCCGCCACCTTGTCGCGATTGCGGATCAGCTCGAGATACCAGAGCGCATCGACGGTATCGCCGATCAGGACCGCGCCGGTGAGCCGGCCGTCGGCGATGACGAGCTTCTTGTAGGTGCCGCGCCTGCGGTCTGACAGCACCAGGCTCTCGCTGCCGTCCCCGCCCATGAAATCGCCGGCGGAGAAGACGCTGACGCCGGACACCTTCAGATTGGTCGAGACCACGCTGCCCTGATAGGCGGCGGGACGTCCGGCGAGATGTCGCGCCAGCACGCGCGCCTGCTCGTAAGCGGGCTCGACCAGGCCGTAGCAGGTGCCGCGATGCTCGGCACATTCGCCGAGCGCGTAGATGTCGGGCGAGGCCGTCTGCATCTCGTCATTGACGACGATACCGCGGTTGACCGCGATGCCCGCCTCTTTGGCAAGCGCCACATTCGGCCTGATGCCGGCGGCGAAGATCACGGCATCCGCCTCGATGCGCGTGCCGTCGGCAAGCTCGACGGCTTCGACATGTCCGTCGCCGTGAATGCGGGCGGTGGAGGCATTGAGCAGGATGCGGATACCCTTGCGCTCGACCAGCGTCTTCAGCAGGTCGGCCGCCGGCAGATCGAGCTGGCGCTCCATCAGCCGGTCCATCAGGTGCAGCAGCGTCACCGGCGCGCCGGCTTTCGCAAGGCCATAGGCCGCCTCTAACCCGAGCAGGCCACCGCCGACCACGACGACGCGCTTCTTCGCCGCAGCGAGCGTCAGCAGCAGATCGACGTCGCGCGTATCGCGAAAGGTGTGCACCCCGGTGAGATCGGCGCCCGGCACGTTGAGCCGCAGCGGCGTCGAGCCGGTGGCGAGCACGAGCTTGGAATATTCGACGCTCTCTTCACCTTCGATCTTGAGTTCGCGACGGCCGGTGTCGATCTCGGTGACGCGATAGCCGTAGCGCACGGTGACGCCGCGATGGCGCCACCAGTCCGCCGGCCTCAGCTCGATCTCGTGCGAGCCGGTCTCGCCGGCCAGCACGGAGGAGAGCAGCACGCGATTGTAAGCGAGCCGCGGCTCTTCGCCGATCACCGCGACCGCGTAGCGGCCGAGCGAGGTCTTGGCGAGCTCGTCGACCAGACGCGCGGCCGCCATACCGTTACCGACGATGACCAGCGGTTCACTCACAAGGCATCTCCTATTCGGCGGCCTGCGCCTGTGCGCCATAGGCCTCGGAAATCATGTAGCCGGACAGGACGCCATAGGCGTCGGTCCAGGCCGTGGCGAGTTCGGGTGTCCAGGCCTCGCCGAGGCCCTTCTCGAGGGTCCAGAGCAAGGTCGCGCCGACCACCGGATAGTGCTCAGCCTTGGCGCCATAGGCGACGTGACGCTTGGCGAGCGCCGAGGCCGCGGGAAGAATCGTTTCGAGCTTCGACAGTCCGCCGACGACGGCGGCGAGCATGCCCATCAGCTTCTTGCGCTGCTCGGTCATGTCCTCGGGAAACATCGCGCGCACGGACGGCGCCACCTCGAACAGGCGATCGTAGAACAGCACCGCGGCCGCCTCTGAAATCGGCGCGACCTTGGAAAAGCTCTGCTGGACGAGGGTGATCTGTTCTGAAGTCATGATGTTCTCCTGTCTGTTTCGGTCTGCCTTTGTCCGCGCCATTGCGAACAAGGTTCATGGGTCAAACGTCATCAGAGAGTCTTCTCCCCGCGTACGGGGAGAAGCGACATTCGTGCCAAACTCAGACTCGCGCTTCCGCGAGGCTTGACGCGCCCTCACCCTGCGGGCTGCGACGCAGGTAGAACCACCAGGTCAGTCCGAGGCAGGAGGCGTAGAAAGCGAGGTAGATCGCGAGCGCGAGCGAGGGACCACCGGTCATGGCGATCGACTTGCCGAAACCGGTCGGGATCAGATAACCGCCGACTGCGCCGATCGCGCCGATGAAGCCGACCGCCGCACCGCTCTCGATGCTCGCGGTCTTCAACGCCGCCGCGCGCGCCGCATCGCCCTTGCCGCGCACTCTGAACAGGTTCTGCTCGCGGAAGATCGAGGGGATCATGCGGTAGGTCGAGCCGTTGCCGATGCCCGTCGTCACGAACAGGATCAGGAACATCGCAAGGAAGCCGGTGAAGTCCTTGTGCCCGACGAAGTAGAGCACGCCGACGGTGGCGCCCGCCATCGCGATGAAATTCCAGAAGGTGAGGATGGAGCCGCCGATCTTGTCGGCGAGCAAGCCGCCGAGCGGTCGCGACAACGAACCGACCAGCGGCCCGAGGAACGCGATCGAGATCGAGATCGCCGGAAACTGCGTCTTGATCAGCAGCGGGAACGCCGCCGAGTAGCCGATGAAGGATCCGAACGTGCCGATATAGAGATACGCCATGATCCAGGTGTGCTTGCGCTTGACCACGGCAAGCTGGTTCGTGATCGACGACTTGGCCGTGGTCAGGTTGTTCATGAAGAACACCGCGCCGAACACCGCGATCGCGATCGGCAGCACCCACATCAGGCCTGCGTTCTGGAGGAAGATGCCGTCGACGGGGGACGCCTGGAACAGGTTGATGACCGCGAGCGTCATCAGGATCGGGGTCAAGAGCTGCACGCTGGAGACGCCGATATTGCCGCCCGCCGCGTTCAGCCCCAGCGCCCATCCCTTCATCCGGTCAGGGAAGAAGAAGGAGATGTTGGTCATGCTGGAGGCGAAATTGCCGCCACCGAGACCCGCGGTCGATGCGATCAGCAGCATCAGCCAGAACGGGGTGTCGGGCTGGCCGACGAAGTAGGCGAGCGACAGCGTCGGGATGAACAGGACAGCCGCGCTGAAAATTGTCCAGTTGCGGCCGCCGAAGGTCGTGACCGCGAACGTATAGGGGAAGCGCATCAATGCGCCGATCAGCCCGGGCACCGCGACGAGCTGGAACAGCTGGTCGGTGGTGTAGTGGAAGCCCGCCTGCGGCAGCTTGGTGGTGACGATGCTCCAGATCAGCCACACCGAGAAGCCGATATGCTCGGCCACGATCGACCAGATCAGGTTACGCCGGGCGATCACTTTGCCGCCCGCATTCCAGAACGCCTCGTCTTCGGGGCGCCAATCAGAAATCCACGTCGGATTTCGAGTCGGATTCGTCGTCATTGATAATCCCTTCTTGGCTCACCGCTGCGTCGTTGCAGGCTCAGCCTCCACGCGGAGGCGCGCGCCGAGGCCATGCCCCGGTGGCGAGTTCACGATGCTGATTGATGATGTTGAGGGACGTCGTCGTTGGCGTCGGAAAAGGTATTTCAATTTCCGTGCCAATTGCGCGCATACGGGAAATACAGGGAATTCAGGAGCTTGTTCGCATTGCCCGAAGTTCTTGCAGGCGTATTTCGCTCGCAAATTTAGCGGTTCGCTCAATCCTTGTGCGGCGCACAAGGATTGAGCGAGGTGTCGATTATTTAGGCGCGCTTATCATCCACGTTAAACCTTGGTTTACGCGGCCTCGACGAAGCGATGACGCTCGTAGAGGAACTCGAGCACGCGGTGGCGGCACTTCAAATAGGTGGAGTTGGTCGCGAGATCGAGCCGCTTGCGGGGACGTGCGAGCGGCACCTCCAGCACCTCGCCGATGCGCGCACTCGGCCCGTTCGTCATCATGACGATGCGATCGGATAGCAGCACCGCCTCGTCGACGTCGTGGGTGATCATCAGGATGGTGTTGCCGAGCTTCTGATGCAGCGCCATCACCGAGTCCTGCAGATGCGCGCGGGTCAGCGCGTCGAGCGCGCCGAACGGCTCGTCGAGCAGCAGCACCTTCGGTTCCATCGCCAGCGCACGGGCGATGCCGACGCGCTGCTTCATGCCGCCGGAGATTTCCGAGGGACGCTTGTCCCTGGCGTGGGCCATCTGCACCAGGTTGAGATTGTGCATGACCCAGGCGTCGCGTTCGGCGCGGGACTTGGTCTTGGCAAAGACCTTGTCGACGCCGAGCTTGACGTTCTCGTAAACGGTCAGCCACGGCAGCAGGCTGTGGTTCTGGAACACCACCGCGCGATCGGGACCCGGCGAGTTGACCTCGCGGTTCTCGAGCAGCACGCCGCCGGTTGTGGCGCCGGTCAGGCCTGCGATGATGTTGAGCAGGGTCGACTTGCCGCAGCCGGAATGGCCGATGATCGAGACGTATTGTCCCTTCTCGATCGTCAGATTGATGTCCTTGAGCACCTCCGTGCTGGCGGCGCCGCGGGTAAAGACCTTGTCGATGTGGTCGAGCTTCAGATAGGCGGTCATGTGCCCTTCTCCCTCAGTTCTGCGCCGTGCCGCGGGTGACGATCTTGCCGATGCCCGCGATCAGGCGGTCGAGCACGAAGCCGACGATGCCGACATAGAACAGCGCCAGGATGATCTCGCTGATATGCGAGGAGTTCCAGGCGTCCCAGATGAAGAAGCCGATGCCGACGCCGCCGATCAGCATTTCCGCGGCGATAATGGCGAGCCATGACAGGCCGATGCCGATGCGCAGGCCCGTGAAGATGTAGGGCGCCGCCGCTGGGATCATGATCTTGCCGAAGAACTCGAGCGGATTGAGCTGCACCACCGCGGCGACGTTGCGGTAGTCCTGCGGGATGTTGCGGATGCCGACCGCGGTGTTGATGATGATCGGCCAGATCGAGGTGATGAAGATGACGAAGATCGCCGAAGGCTGGCCGTCGCGGAACGCCGCGAGCGACAGCGGCAGCCAGGCGAGCGGCGGGATGGTGCGCAGCACCTGGAACAGCGGATCGAGCCCGCGCATCGCCCAGACCGACTGCCCGACCAGCACGCCGAGCGCGATGCCGGCGATGGCCGACAGCGAATAGCCGAGCGCGACGCGCTGGAGACTGGCGGAGAGATGCCAGAACAGGCCCTTGTCGATGCCACCATGATCGAAGAACGGATCGAGGATCAGTTCCTTGGTGTCCTTGAACACCCGCGACGGCGGCGGCAGCGCCGAGCCGGCGCGGCGGCACACCAGCTCCCACACCAGCGTCAGCAACGCGATCACGACCAGCGGCGGAATCACGCGCACGGCGGTCTCCCTGGCGATGCGGGCGTAAGTCTCGGCGCGCGGCGGACGCTTGAGCGTCATCGCGACGACCGGCGCGGCGGCACCCGCAGGCGTTGCGGTCTCAACCTCAATCTTCGTGGCAGGCATGTTCATTGAAAATCCCTCTCCGGCTTCAAAGGACGATGCGGCCGCCCAAGGGCGGCCGCTGGCTCCATCAGACTTCGACGCGCTTGATCGCGAGCGATTTCAGATAGGCCGCCGGATTTTCGGGATCGAACACCTTGCCGTCGAAGAAGGTCTCCTTGCCGCGCGAGGTGGAGGCCGGGATCTCGGAAGCCGCGACGCCGAGCGTCTTGGCCGCATCGCGCCACATGTCCTCGCGGTTGACCTTGCCGATCAGCGCCTTGCTGTCGAAGGAAGCTTCATATTTGCCCCACCGGATGTCCTCGGTCATGAACCAGAGATCATGGCTCTGGAACGGATAGGAGGCGAAGTCGCGCCAGTACTTCATGATGTGCGGTGAGTTCTCGACCACCTTGCCGGCATTGCCGTAGTCGAACTTGCCCTTGGCGCGATCGGCGATGTCCTCGACCGGGCAGTTAATCCACTGCCGTTTCGCCATGATGGTCGCGAGCTCTTCCTTGTTCTCCATCTTGTCGGCCCATTGCTGCGCCTCCATCACGGCCATCAGGATCGCCTTGGCAGCCTTCGGGTTCTTGTCGACCCAGGCCGCGCGCATGCCGAGCGACTTTTCGGGATGCTTGCTCCAGATCTCGCCGGTGTTGACGGCGGTGTAGCCGATGCCCTGATGCACGAGCTGCCCGGGCCAGGGCTCGCCGACGCAGAACGCGTCCATGGTGCCGACCTTCATGTTCGCCACCATCTGCGGCGGCGGCACGGTGATTGTCTCGACGTCCTTGTCGGGATCGATGCCGCCGGCGGCGAGCCAATAGCGGACCCAGAGGTCATGTGTGCCGCCCGGGAAGGTCATCGCGACCTTGGCCGACTTGCCATCGGCCTTCTTCTTCTCGAACGCCGCCTTCAGCACCGACGCGTCGGCACCGACCTTGAGGTCGGCATATTCCTTGGCGACCGAGATGCACTGCGCATCGAGATTGAGCCGCGCCAGGATGTACATCGGGGTCGGCTGGTTGTTCTGCGTCACCTTGCCGGCGGAAATCAGATACGGCATCGGGGTCAGGATGTGCGCGCCGTCGATGCCGTTCCCCTCCGAGCCGAGCACGAGATTGTCGCGCGTGGTGCCCCATGAGGCCTGCTTCTGCACGTCGGTGTCGGGCACGCCGTATTTGGCGAACAGGCCCTTGTCCTTGGCGACGAAGAGCGGACCGGCATCGCTCAACGCGATGAAGCCGAGCTTGGCGCCCTTGACCTCGGGGCCTGCGTCCTGCGCGAAGGCGCCGGCGGGGAAATTCAGCTTGGCGGCGGCGAGAAGAGCGGCGGTGCTGCCGGCGGCCTTCAACAATTGACGGCGGCTCAGGCCCGAGGGCTGGCGGGTGCGCTTGGTCATAGGCAGTGTCGTCCTTTGCATCGTTGCAGAATTGATGGCGTCAGTGCTCGCGAGCAGCCCGTCCGTCCGTGACGCCAGAAAAAGGCGCATGCGAACGCATGGCGGGGGAGACCCCCGTCTGGTGGCGTCGGCAAATCGGATGAGAAGTCTCGCGGGACGGCTTCAATGGCGTCGGCTTGAATGATTCAAGCTTCATGCCAAGCCCGCCACTTCGAAAACTATCGAAAAATGAATGGGTTATTGATGCCGCGCCAGACTGTCGCAGGCTTGCTGCGCACGCGGAACTTGCGGATTGCTCATTCCTTGTGCGCCGCACAAATCTTATGCAGCGGCCCAAGCAAAAGGCCGTGCGTCCGCAAAAGTCAGCTGAACGCGCGCAGCATCCGTCTGATATCACTAGCCTTTTCTAACACGCCCATACGGCACGCAACTTGCTTCTTCACCGACGTCAACGAAGACTGCGGCTCGCCGCATTGTTGCAGCCTCTGGCGGCTGCATCCCGGAAGCTCAACTGCTTCGCGGCCCTCCCCGGCTCAGTCCTCGTGACGCGATTCCCAAGGCTTCCAAACCTTCCATAGCCCTCGTGCGGCAGAGCTGTCCGCACGGCCAATGATGTTCAGCTGCGCTCTCTCGGGCGTGTCGATCTCACTTACGAAGCAAAAGGAACCATTGATGTCGTATCTCGCGCCTTCGGAATTCGTCACCAAGATGGTGGATGCGGGCGAGTCCAAGATCTTCATGTCCACCCGGGATACTGCCATCCGCGCCTTCGTGGCCGGCGCCATCCTCGCACTCGGCGCATGGTTCGCCATCACCATCAACGTGAACACGGGCCAGCCGCTGATCGGCGCGATACTGTTTCCGGTCGGCTTCATCATGCTGTACCTGCTCGGCTTCGATCTGCTCACCGGCGTGTTCGTGCTCTCGCCGCTCGCCCTGATCGACAAGCGTCCCGGCGTCACTCTTGGCGGCGTGCTGCGCAACTGGGGCCTGGTCTTCGTCGGCAACTTCGCCGGCGCCTTCACCGTGGCCTTCATGATGGCCTTCGTGACGACGTTCGGCTTCACGCAAGACCCCGACAAGGTCGGAGCGGCCATTGGAAACATCGGCGAAGGCCGAACGCTCGGCTATGCCGCGCACGGCGCGGCCGGCATGGCGACGCTGTTCATGCGCGGCATGCTGTGCAACTGGATGGTCTCGACCGGCGTCGTCGGCGCCATGATCTCGACCTCGGTCCCCGGCAAGGTCATCGCGATGTGGATGCCCATCATGCTGTTCTTCTACATGGTGTTCGAGCATTCCGTCGTGAACATGTTCCTGTTCCCGTCCGGCCTGATGCTCCATGCCAAATTCTCGATCATGGATTATCTGATCTGGAACGAGATCCCGACCGTGCTCGGCAATCTCGTGGGCGGCCTCGCCTTCACCGGCATGACCCTCTACGCCACCCACGTCATGACCAAGCCGAAGCGCCAGGCCGGCAAGGCTGCGCCGACCCGCGTTGCGGCCTGATACGTCTCGACAGAGGAGCCTCGCCCGACCAGGGTGAGGCTCCCTTCGCCTGGTGATGACGATGACCCGCGGACTCCTGATCTCTGTCGGCCAGCACTCCGACAAGGGGCGCAAGCCCGTCAATCAAGATTTTCACGGCGTCCTGATTCCGGAAGAACCGCTGCTCAGCCTGAAGGGCATCGCGGCCGTTCTCGCCGACGGCATCTCGAGCAGCACGGTGAGCCAGATCGCCAGCGAGTCGGCGGTCAAGAGCTTCCTGATGGACTATTACTGCACGTCGGAATCCTGGACGGTGAAGACCTCCGCCCGCCGCGTGCTCGACGCGACCAATTCCTGGCTGCACGCGCAGACGCGCAAGAGCCAATATGCCTATGACCGCGACAAGGGTTATGTCTGCACCCTGACCGCCATGGTCATCAAGGCGACCACCGCGCACATCTTCCATGTCGGCGACTGTCGCGTCTACCGCGTCGCCGGCAAAGCGCTCGAGCAGCTGACCGACGATCATCGGATCATCGTGTCGTCGGAGCAGACCTATCTCGGCCGCGCGCTCGGCATCAATCCGCAGCTCGAGATCGACTACCAGACGGTCGAGATCGAGGCCGGCGACACCTTCATCCTGGCGACCGACGGTGCCTATGAATTCGTCGACCAGCGTTTTATCACCAGCGTACTCGGCGAGCACGCAGCCGGGCTCGATGGCGCGGCAAAGGCGATCGTCGAGGAAGCCTACCGGCGCGGCAGCGACGACAACATCACCGTCCAGATCCTGCGCATCGACGCGGTGCCGCAGCGCGAGCCGTCCGGTATCTTCAATCAGACGTCACAGCTGCCGCTTCCTCCGTTGCCGGAGCCGCGCGCGGTCTTCGACGGCTACAGGATTATCCGGGAAATCCACGGCAGCAGCCGCAGTCATATCTATCTCGCCGTCGATGTGGAGACCGAGGCGCCGGTCGCGCTCAAGCTACCGTCGATCGACTTGCGCGACAACGCCGCCTATCTCAAGCGCTTCCTGATGGAGGAGTGGATCGCGCGCCGGATCGACAGCCCGCACGTGCTGAAGCCGCTGTCACAGTCGAGACGGCGCAGCTACCTCTACGTCGCGACCGAATTCGTCGAAGGGCAGACCCTGAAACAGTGGATGACCGACAATCCGCGCCCCGACCTCGAAACCGTCCGCGGTATCATCGAGCAGATCGCCGCGGGGCTGCGCGCCTTCCACCGCATGGAAATGCTGCATCAGGACCTCAGGCCCGACAACATCCTGATCGACAAGACGGGCACCGCGAAGATCATCGACTTCGGGTCGGTCAGGGTCGCGGGCGTCGCGGAAGCCGCGCCGCGAGACGAGGCCGACGACATCCTGGGAACGGTCCAGTACACGGCGCCGGAGTACTTTCTGGGGCAAGGCGGCTCGCCGCGCTCCGACATGTTTTCGCTGGCCGTGATCTGCTACCAGATGCTGACGGGAAAGCTTCCCTATGGCACCCAGATCGCCAGGATCCGGCGCAAGGCAGACGTGCGGAGACTTCAATATCGCCCGGCCGGCGACGATCGCAACGTGCCGGCCTGGGTCGACGGCGCGCTCAGGCGCGCGCTCCATCCGGATCCCTACAAGCGGCACGAGGATCTGTCCGAATTCGTCTTCGAGCTTCGCACGCCCAATCCGGCCTATCTCGACACACGGATCACGCCGCTCTTGGAGCGTAGCCCGCTGATGTTCTGGAAGCTGACCACGGCAGCGCTTGCTTGCGCAGTCGTCGTGCTGCTGGCGCTGCTGCACGGGCGATAGGGCGCAGAAGGGCGCAGACGTCCACTTCTATCGGCCAAGTGGAACCATTATCGTTCGTCAGAGCATTGCCGCTGGTGACCCATATGCGACATCGGCCAAATAGCCCAAACATCGCGCGATTAGCCGGGTTTAAAGGTTGATTGCGGCTAGACGTTTTTGCGCTCGACTATGCCGTCGCGACGGCGTTGAATCCGCTACGCGGGCTCTTTTGTTTCAAGGAGGGAGGACCGAAAGGTGAAGACAACGATCATCGCACTTTGTGCCGCCGCTCTCATCGCCGCCGCACCAGCCGCGCTTGCGCAGGGTGTACCAGGCAAAGCAGTTGGTCTGCAGCATAAGATCTCTAAGAGACATCACCCGGGCGTCCCCGGCTACGCTCCGCTGCATGAGCTGCAAACAATGGGATCGAAGAAGGGCTATCCGGGAGCTTTCGGTTACGCGCCTAATGAACCCAGTCGTTTAGACAGAAATCTCGAAGCGTCCAGACAAGCTGGTGGTGGCGGCGGCGGTGGCGGAGGGAGTGGCATGTGAACCCACGCGCTGCACGAACAGGCGGTATCCGTCCTGCTTAATCGGGACGCTCCGGGGGCGTTAAGGCCGGCTCGCCTCGCGTCTTCTTTATGTTCGCAGTATGTTTGTTGTTGGCCCAACTCGGACATCCAGTGAGGTCCGCTGTTGCGCAGCTACCAGAAGCACAGCGGACGTCGCACGCGCCCTGACTACCGGGCGGCCGAATGTGCGCTCCAGCGCAGCGCCGTCACGCCGGCTCCTCCGCCTTCACCCCCAGCGGCTTCGGCGCCATGCCGCCACCGGGCTTGAGGTGGAATTCGTACGTCATCAAATGCCACTGCCCGTTTGCCTTGGAGCCGTCAGGCATCGCCGGGTCGTTGCGCGGCTCGACCTTGGCGACGAGGTCGTCCTTGACCCCGAACACCACGTCGGAATCGAGATATTTGTCGCCATCCATGAAGACGTGGGTGATCAGCGGCTCGTAGCCCTTGGCATTGACCAGGAAGTGCACGTGCGCGGGCCGCATCGGATGGCGCTTGGTCTGCATGATCATCTCGCCGACCGGGCCATCGGTCGGAATCGGATAGCTGCAAGGCAAAATGGTGCGGAAGAAGAAGCGGCCGTCGGCGTCGGTGATGAAGCGCGCCCGCGCCGAAGCGCCGACCTCGTCGTAGTTCGGCTTCTGTGAATCGTAGAAGCCGTCATCGTCGGCATGCCAGACGTCGACGGGAACGCCCGCAAGCGGCTTGCCCTTGAGGTCGGTGACACGGCTCTGCACGAACATCCGTTCGCCGGTCTGATTGTTCGGCGAGATGTCGGTGCCGTGCGCGGTCACCTTGTGCTCGCCGACATAGAAGGGCCCGAGCACCGTGGTCTGGGTCGCCCCCTCGCGGTCGCGGTGGTTGACCGCGTCGACCAGCATGGAGACCCCGAGCGCGTCGGAGAGCAGGATGAACTCCTGCCTTGTGTCGGTGCATTTGTGGCCGGTGCGGGTCAGGAAATCGATGGCGTATTCCCATTCCTCGAAGGTGAGACCGGTCTTGCTCACGTAATCGTGCAGCGACTTCACCAATTCCTGGAGCAGGAATTTTGCCCGAGGGTTCGGCGTATTGTCGAAGCTTTTGACGACGGCTTCGGTGAGTTCGGTCTCGTTGAACTGGGTCATGGTGCGTTTGCCCTGAGTTTTCTCGTTGGCCCGGGTGGGCTCCTTGGAGGCGTTCCACAGTGCAGCCTACACCAGCAGGCCCGGCCGCGTTAAGCGCAACCGGCTTGGAATGGGGCCGGCATTTCGCTATCAACTTTCCGACAAAACGCCCCGGAGGAACTGATGCTCGCCCCTACCCCCGCCTCGCCCGAATCCGTGGGCATGTCCAAGGCCGCGCTCGACCGCGTCGATGCGCATCTGAAGAGACGCTACATCGATGCCGGCCGCTTCCCGGGCACGCACCTGCTGGTCTATCGCCGCGGCAAGGTCGCCCACAGCTCGGTGCAGGGCTTTGCCGACGTCGAGCGCAAGGCGCCGGTCAAGGACGACACCATTTACCGCATCTATTCCATGACCAAGCCGCTCACCAGCGTCGCCTTCATGATGCTGGTCGAGCAAGGCCTCGTGGCGATCGACGAGCCCGTCGCCAAATACATTCCGGAATGGAAGGATCTCGGCGTGTTCGTCGCTGGCACCGCGCCGGCCTTCCTGACCCGGCCGCCGTCCCGGCCGATGCTGATCGTCGACCTGCTGCGGCACACCGCCGGTCTCACCTACGGCTTCCAGCAGCGCTCCAACGTCGATGCCGCCTATCGCACCGAAAAGATCGGCGAAGTCGAGAAAGCCGGCACGCTGCAGAGCATGATCGAGGCGCTGGCAAAGATTCCGCTGGAGTTCTCGCCGGGCGAATCCTGGAACTACTCGGTGGCGACCGACGTGCTTGGCTATCTCGTCGGCAAAATCTCCGGGATTCCCTTCGAGCAGTTCCTTAAAACGCGCATCCTCGATCCGCTCGGCATGACCGACACTGATTTTCACGTGCCGGCCGCCAAGGCGCATCGCTTCGCCGCCTGCTACTCCGCCGATCCGGGTGGCGGCATGACCTTCCATGCCGGCCAGCGCCGCGAGGGCCTGACGCTCCAGGACGACCCGACCAAGAGCTCGTTCCTGTCTCCGCCCTCGTTCATCTCGGGCGGCGGCGGACTATGCTCGACGGTCGCCGACTATCTCACTTTCTGCCGCGCGCTGCTCAATGGCGGCGAGCTGGGCGGCGTCCGCCTGCTCGGGCCGAAGACGCTCGCGCTGATGACGAGCAACCACATTCCGGGCGGCCGCGCGCTGCCGGAGGTATCGCGTTCGCTGTTCTCCGAAGCCACCTATAACGGCATCGGCTTCGGTCTCGGCTTCGCCGTGACCATGCGGCCGGCGGAGACGCTGATCGCCGGCAGCCCGGGCGAATATAATTGGGGCGGCGCGGCCACGACCTCGTTCTGGATCGACCCGGCCGAAGAGCTGATCACCATCTTCATGACGCAGGTGCTGCCGTCGAGCGCCTATCCGCTCCGGCGCGAACTGCGCAGCATGGTCTATGCCGCGATCACCGAGAGCAATCTCTGAGCTGCGTCTCAACAAGAACGGGCCCTCGCGATCGATCGCGAGGGCCCGTCGTTGCCTAGTGCATATGGCCGATCAGATAAATTCCGCCGCCGAGCACCAGAACGGCGGGCACGGCCCACAAAATCAGAACTGCGTCATGCTCCTCAGTTGGACGTGCAGACCTTGACGGTCTTCATGCCGCTTTCAGCCTCGGTGCGCGACTTGACGCCCACGACCGCGCTGCAAAATCCCGCTCTGACGCGCTCGCCGGACGCGAAAATCGTGGCGCGGTGCAAGTCTCACCCGTATGGTCTCCCCAAAATCATAATCCGGCGCCGCTGCGCTGGAACCGGGACGCCCGCGTTTGTCAAAGCTCACTCTGCCGGTCCGGCTCGCTCTTCTGGTCACGGGAACGATGTTGCCGCTGATCGTCTTTGCGGTGGGTATTGCCTATTCCAACTACCGCCAGGACCGCAGCGACGCGACACGACGCGTGCTGGAGACGGTGCGAAGCATGCGCCTCGTGCTCGATTCCGAAGTGCAGCGGATGACCGGCGGCTTGCAGGTGCTGGCGCTCAGCAACGCCCTGCAAAGCGGCGACTTCGACGACTTCCGCCGGCTGGCAACCGGGTTCATCAGCCAATATGGCGAGGACAGCGTCCTGCTGGTGGCGGACGGGAGCGGGCACCAGCTGTTCTCGACCGTCACGAGTGAAACGACAAACCTGCCACCCCGCAATAATCGCGAGATCGTCGAGCGGGTATTTGCGAGCAAGTCACCGCAATATTCCGACCTGTTCACCGGCTCGACCAAGAACCGACCGATCGTGACCGTCGAGGTTCCCGTGCTGCGCAACGATGAGGTCGTCTACGCGCTCTCCTTCAGCCCGCCGATCGCGACATTCCAGAAACTGGTCGAGCAGCAGCGGCCGAACGATCAGTGGACGGTGTCGCTGCTGGACACCAAGGGTCGGGTGTTCGCGCGCGCGCCCAATCCGGCCGAGACGTTCGGCAAGCAGGCCTCCGGCGCACTGAACGATGCGATGGCCCGGACCCCGGAGGCGACCCTCTCCACCGTTTCGCTCGACGGCGTCGCGCTGTCCTCCGCCTATACGAGATCGCGGCTGACCGGCTGGACGGTCGTGGCCGGTGTCGCCGAGAGATCGCTGATCGCCCCGCTCTGGCGCGACATCGCGATCACCAGCCTGATCGGCGGCATCCTGCTGCTGACCGGCCTGACCTTCGCGGTACGGATGGCGACCACGATCGCGCGCGGCGAGATGCTGCACAATCTGCTGATCGAGGAGCTCAACCATCGCGTCAAGAACACGCTGGCCTTGATGCAGGCGATCGCAGTGCAGACCTTCCGAAGTTCAAGCCGGGACGAGCGGACGAAGTTCGAGGGACGACTCGGTGCGCTCGCCGAGGCGCACAATCTCCTGAGCCAGGAGAAATGGGCGGGATCGGAGCTGAGGGATGTGATCGCGCGCGTGCTCCAGCCGTTCCTGCTGAGCAATCCCGGTCGCATCCGCATGGCCGGCCCCGCCGTGCCGCTGTCGCCGCGGCTCGCCGTGGTGCTGTCGATGATCGTGCACGAGATCGCCACCAACGCCGCGAAATACGGCGCGCTGTCGAACGAGACCGGCCGGGTTACGCTGGACTGGGAGGTCATCGCCGACACGCCGAAGCCCCGGCTGCGGCTGATCTGGAGTGAGATCGGCGGACCGCCGGTGACGGAGCCGGTGCAGCGCGGTTTCGGCTCGCGCCTGATCGAGCGCAGCGCGCGCGACCAGCTCGGCGGCGAGGCGACCGTCGACTTCCTGCCGCGCGGCGTCGTCTGCACGGTGACGTGCGTGCTGGACGAGGCGCGGTGAACGGATTGAAGGAACATCGGCGATGAAGATCACCAAGGTGCGCACGCACATCCTCGAAGCAAAGCTCTCGCAGCCCTTCGCCTATTCGCGCGCCTGGTACGACACGCGCACCGCGATGCTGGTCGAGATCGAGACGGATGACGGCCTGACCGGCTGGGGCGAATGCTACGGGCCGGCGCGGATGACGGCGGCGGTGGTGCAGAGCATCGCGCCCTGGCTGATCGGCGAGGATCCGCTGCGCACCGACGTGCTGTGGCAGATGGTCTACGCACGCTTGCGCGATCACGGCCAGAAGGGCGTCGTGATCCAGGGCCTGAGCGGCATCGACATCGCGTTGTGGGACATCAAGGGCAAGCATTTCGGCGTGCCAGCGCATCAGCTTCTCGGCGGCGCCGCGCGCAAGGAGATAGCGGCCTATGCGACCGGGCTCTACCGGCGCAAATCAGGCGATCCGCTCAAATACCTGCCGGAGGAAGCGGCCGGCTACGCCGCGGAAGGTTTCCGCGCCGTGAAGCTGAAGGTCGGCTTCGGCATCGCCGAGGATGCCGCGGTCACCCGCGCGGTGCGCGAGGCGATCGGCCCGGATGTCGCGCTGATGGTCGATGCGAACCACGCCTATGACGCAGTGGCGGCGATCCGGCTCGGCCGCATGATCGAGCGCTACGACATCGGCTGGTTCGAGGAGCCGGTGCCGCCGGAGGATGTCGCGGGATATCGCGCGGTGCGATCCGCGCTGACGATTCCCATCGCCGGCGGCGAATGCGAATTCACCCGTTTCGGTTTTCGCGACCTGTTCGCATCGCATGCGCTGGACATCGCCCAGCCCGACACCTGCGCCGCGGGTGGCCTCTCCGAATGCAAGAAGATCGCCGACATGAGCGAGGCGTTCGGCATCCGCTACAATCCGCATGTCTGGGGCACCGGGATCGCGATCGCGGCCTCGCTCCAGCTCCTCGCCGTGCTGCCGTCACACACGCCGATCTCGCTTGCGCCGATCGAACCGATGCTCGAGTTCGACCGCACCGAGCATCCGATCCGGCAGGCGATTTTGAAGGAGCCGATCGAGCACGAGAAGGGTTTCGTGCGGGTGCCTGACAGACCGGGGCTAGGTATCGAGATCGACCGCGAGGCGCTCGCGCGCTTCGCGGTTCAATAGAAAAAACGGTCGACACCGTTAATTCGGCGGCACGTCGATCGGAACGAGAAACGCGAAGCCATATTTGGCGTCCTCGCCGCGCGCCTCATCGATGCCGCGTCCAAGTTCCACCGCGGCAATCTCGGCGGGAAGCGCGAGCCTGACCTGTCGGACATGATCCGGGCACAGGAGAGGACGCCCACCTGAACGCATGCTCTCCAGTTCCTCGACGAACCAGGCTTCCTGCACGCGCGCCTTGGCGGATCGCAGTGAGCTGGCCGAGAATGCAAGAACCGGTCTCTGGTTGATCTCCAGCACGAAGCAGCGCTGTCGCGCCGCCTGTGCGGCGCGATTGCTCTTGCGTGCCGTCGACCTGCCTTCAGCTCGGCCACTCGCGCGTGTCATCTCAACACCATCAGAAGTTCGCCGTGGCTGACAATCTGAACACACGTGGAGACCCCGGCGTGATGTTGTTATTCCCGTCCGCGGTCGAATAGTACTTCCGGTCGAGGAGATTTTCGATGTTGAGCTGAGCCCGCCAGGTCTCGTTGAGCCTGAGGAACACAGCGGCGTCCACTCGCGTGAACTCCGGAATCAGGACGGTGTCGTCGGACGATGCGAAGAAGTTCGAGTAGTGGATCACACCGAGGCCCGCGGCCCACTGCTCCGTGAACTGATACTTGTTCCAGAGGGAAAAGGTAATGTACGGCACAAGTCCCACGCGGTTGCCGGCGACAATGGTCGCGGAGTTGTTGCTGGTGATCCGCGCATCCGTGTAAGCGTAGCCGCCCGTGATTTGCCAGGCGTCCGTCACGTAGCCGGTCAGAGACGCTTCGAAGCCGCGGGTCTTGGTTGCTCCGCTCAGAATGAAGAATCCCGCATTGTTGGGATCGGCAAAGCGCTGATTGGTCCGGTCCAGTTCGTAGATCGCCGTAGCGAACTGCAGGCTCGGGAAGATGTCGTATTTGAGCCCGACTTCCTTGTTCACGAACTTCTCGGGCGCTGCGATGGCCAGGCCCGGTGTCAGAGCGCTGAACTGGTCGCCGGCGCTCGGCAGATACGAGATGCTGTAGCTGCCGTAGATCGACAGGTTTTCGAGCGGCTTGAACAGGACACCGGCGCGTGGCGACACCAGATCATCGACTCGGTTGAGCTCGACGAATGTGCGGCGGTCTCGCGACGTTAGGTCGAAGTGATCGAACCGCACGCCGCCAATCAGTTCCAGATAGCGCGTGATCTCGACCTGGTCCTGGACGTAGACGGCGCCGAGATTGAGCTTGTAGGTGTTGTTGGCGTCGGTGCCCCCGTTATTGGCGAAAGTGACCGGAACGTACGATGTCGGATTCCTCGGATCGATCGTGATGGTCGACGATACGCCATTGAAGAGCCCGCTCTGCCGGTAGTTCAGGCCGTTCTGACGGCCCACCTCGGCGCCGAAGACGACGGTGTGACGAATTGGGCCCGTCCCGAACTTGTAGTTGAGATCGGTCTGGTTGAAGTAGTTCGTCCGGTCGGTCTCGTTATTGTATGCTTGCAGATTGCTCGAGGTTCCGGCGGCATTGACGGCACCGGAATTGGCTCCTCCGCCCGGATAGATGTTCTGGTAGAACTTGTCGTAGTTGGCGATCTGCGACGAATTCTTGATCGTCCACCCGTTCTCGAAATCGTGCTCGACGACAGCGGTTCCGATATCCACATCGGCGAGCGCATAGTTGAGGTTGGGGTTGCCGAAGAACGCAGACGGCGACGTATCGTAGGGATAGCGCGGGAAGGCGTTTCCGGGGCGGATCTGCGAAGGGATGCCGCGATCGACGGTACGCCGGTCGTGCAGATGCTCGTAGCTCAGCTTGACCGTCGTGGTGTCGTTCGGCGCAAAGGTCGCGGTAGGATTGATCGCCCAGCGTTCGAGGTTGACGAAATCGCGATAGCTCTGCGTGTTTTCGTACATCGCGTTGAGGCGGAAGGCCCAGTTCTCGTTGATCGCCTGGCCGACGTCGGTGGTCACGCGGGCGCCGGGATAGGAATTGCCGCCGACCGTCACCTCGCGAATGGTCGTACCGTCGGCCTCCTTGAGTACGCGGTTGACGACGCCACCGCCACCGCCGCGGCCGAAGATCATCGCGTTCGGCCCCTTCAGGACCTCGAGCCGCTGAATGTTGTAGAAGTCGCGAAAATACTGGACGTCGTCGCGGATGCCGTTTGTGTAGAAGTCGGCGTTGCTGCGCTGGCCGCGGATGACGAGGTCGTCACGATGCGATTCGCCCTGGTGATAGATCACGCCGGGCACATAGCGGGTCGCCTCGCCGATCGAGGTGAAGGCCTGGTCCCTGATGAAATCCTTCGTCAGCACCGTCACCGACTGCGGCACGTTGAGGAGAGCCGTATTGGTCTTCGTCGCGCTGGTCACGCTCCGCGTGACATAGCCCTTCTGGCCGGTACGCGCGTCCTGATTGTTGACGCTCGGCGGCTTCTTCTCGACCGGTGCGACGGTGGTCGTCCGGCGATTCGATCGCGCTGCGCGCGAGGCCGTCGCGGTCTGCGCCCGGCGGGCGCGCTGCTGCGGAGCGGAAACGACGACTGACGGCAAGGCTCCCGCCGCCTGCCCCTGCTGCGCAGAGGCCGGGCCGGCCTGCATCGTCAGCCCGCCAATGAATGACAGCGCTGCCGTCGTCGACAGCAGAAAACCACGCAACGCCTTACGGCCAGCCCAACAACCCAATTCCATCTGCAACGCCCCAAAACTTCGCGTGCCGCTCTGAAAGACGGCTTCGCGGTCCCAAACTGGGGCGCATCTGCAATGCGAAGAATTAGATGAGGATTAGATCGGATTTAGAATAGGTCGAGCCTCTCTACGCTCACGCCCAAATTTGTAAGAGTTCTAAATTGAGGCGCAGGCGGTTGACCATTTGGCCGCGGTGTCGAATGTGGCGCTTGGTGCTGCGACGCGCCACCACTCCAACACAGCGATTTTCCCTGAATCAATGCGCCTCCTGCTGATCGAAGACGATCCGATGTTCGGCAAGGCGCTCGTCCGCGGATTGAAGCGAAACGGAATGACCGTGGACTGGACCCGCGACGGACAGGACGGCTACGCCGCGCTACAACGCGCCGAGCACGCGATCACGCTGCTCGATATCGGACTGCCCGGCATGACCGGCTTCGAGATTCTCAAGGCCGCGCGCAGCAGGAAGGCTTCGCCCATCCTGGTGATCACGGCCCGCGACCGGGTCGAGGACATGGTCGCGGGACTCGATCTCGGCGCCGACGACTTCATCGTCAAGCCGTTCGAGTTGCGCGCCCTGCTCGCGCGCATTCGCGCGGTCATGCGCAGGGTCAACGACCGCTCCAATTCGCTGATGAGCAGCAAGGAGATCACGCTCGATCCATCGACCCATGTGGCGACCTTCCGCGGCATCCAGTCGACGCTTTCGGCGCGGGAATTCTCGGTGATGTACGCCCTGATGGAGCGTCCCGGAACCATTCTGTCGCGAGGCCAGATCGAGAGCCGGATCTACGGCTGGAGTGACGAGGTGCAGAGCAACGCCGTTGACGTCGTCATCCACGGCCTGCGCAAGCGGTATGGCAAGGACGTCATCCGGAACATCCGCGGTGCCGGGTGGATGGTCACAAAGTCCGGATCATGAGCTCTCTTCGCAAGACGATCATCACGCGTGCGACGCTGTTGCTGGCCGCCATCGGCCTCCTGGCGACGGCAACATCGTTCGGCCTGGTCGCCTATGAGATGAACAAGTTCCTCGACGCGCAGTTGCAGGAGATCGCCGTCAATGTCGGTCCAGGCGACCGCAACGGTGCGGGTCCGCTGCTCGAAGGCGAAGACGAGGATCAGTTGGTCGTCCGCATCTGGGATCGCTCCGGCGCGCTGCTGCATCGGGCGGGTCCTCCGATCGACATTCCGTGGCAATCAGTGCCGGGATTGTCCGACGAGATCGCCGACGGGCAGGATTGGCGCGTCTATCGCTGGAGCCACGCGCAGCACGATATCCAGATCGCGCAGGCGTGGAGCGCCAGGCACGAGATCGCGCTGCACGCGGCGACAGGCGCCGCGCTTCCGCTGCTGCTCGCCATCCCGCTGGTCTGGGCCGTTCTGGGTTGGTCGATCAGCCGCACGATGAGCGGTCTGCAACGGCTGTCGGCCGAAATCGGCCAGCGCAGCGTCGATGCGCAGGAGCCCCTGCGTCCGGTGGGCGTACCGGCGGAAGTGGCTCCCCTGATCGTTGCCATCGACAAGCTCGTCGATCGTCACCGGTCGGCACTCGAAGCGCAGCGCCGCTTCGTGGCGGACGCGGCGCACGAACTGAGGACACCTCTGGCCGCGCTCCAGATTCAAGCGGAAAACCTGATCGCCGCGGATCTGTCCGGACAGACTCGCGAGCTTGCCGACGAACTTCGGGACGGCGTGCGGCGCGCATCGCATCTGGCGAGCCAGTTGCTCGAAATGGCCAGAACGGAAGGCGCCTCGATCCGGAAGCGCGACGACGTCGATCTTGCCGCGCTCGCGACCTCGTTGCTGGCGGACTTCTATCCGCTGGCTGAGGCGCGCAACGTCCAGCTCGCGATGACGGCGGAGACACCGTGCAGGTTCCTCGGCGATCGCGACGCGATCGGCAAGCTCATCGCCATCCTGCTGGACAACGCCATTCGCTATTCAGGCTCAGGCGGCTCCGTGGAACTCAGGGTCGTCAATGACGGCAAGATTTGCGCGCTGGAGATCGTCGATGACGGCCCAGGCATTCCCGAGGATGCAATGCCGTTCATCTACGACCGCTTCTTCAGGGCTGCGCCCCAAGGCGTCGAGGGGACCGGGCTTGGTCTTGCGATCGCCAAATCCACCGCCGACCGGCACGGCTTCAGGCTGATCATCAGAACCGGAGCGGCGCGACCGGCATCGTCGCGCATGTCCGGTTTGACCTGACTGCCGTACCAACAGCGTGAGCTAACCGATCGTCTGCAGCGCCGGAAACGTCTCGAGCAGCCAGATGCTGACATTCGAGACCGTGCCGGTGAGGAAGCCGATGCCAGTGATCACCATCAGGACGCCCATGGCGCGCTCGACATTGACGAGCTGGCCCTTCATGCGCGCGAACAGCTTCGAGAACTGCTCGATCATCAGGGCGGCGATCAGGAAGGGAATGCCGAGGCCGGCCGAATAGACTGCGAGCAGGCCCGCCCCCTTCGTCACCGTCGCCTCCGCCGCGGCGATCGAGAGGATCGCGGCGAGGATCGGGCCGATGCAGGGCGTCCAGCCGAAGGCGAAGGCGAGGCCCATCACATAGGCGCCCCACAGGCCGACAGGCTTGGGCGCGGTCAGGCGCCCCTCGCGCATCAAAAGGCCGATCCGCGTCAGTCCCAGGAAGTGCAGGCCCATGATGATGATGACGATGCCGGCGAGGATCGACAGCTCGGCCGACCAGGCACGAATCAGCCCGCCGATCAGCGAAGCGCTGGCGCCGAGCGCCACGAACACCGTGGAGAAGCCGAGCACGAACAGGAGCGCCGACATCATGATGGCGCGCTTGGACGCCGAGGCCGGCTCCTTGTTCTCGACATGCTCGATCGTGGCGCCCGTGAGATAGATCAGATAGGGCGGAACCAGGGGCAGAACGCAAGGAGAGAGGAAGCTAACGAGGCCGGCAATCAGGGCCGCCGGGATCGAGACATTTTGCATGATGCAGTCGGAGCCATCTCAGGCTCTTTGGCCGCGCACCGGGAATGCGCGCGGGCGGGAGCCGAACCGGCTCTGGTGTAGCCGATGCCGGGGAATGCGCACAACAGAGGCGCACGAAACCAGGCTCCTCCCGATGCCGTCTGCGATCACAGATGCGGCATCGGGACGCGCACAAACCTCGCCAAAAAGCGAGACTCGGCGGCGCGGCTACTTCACCACGCGGAGCAGCGGACGCCGGGGCTGGTCCTGCGTCTGCTTGGAGGGGGGCTGCGGTTCGCTTCCAGCGCTCCGCAACATTTCGTCGCACAGCGCCTTGAGATCGGCACTGTCAATTCCTTTGAGCTTCATCCGCACGTCGAGGATGACGATAGACAGCAGCTCGGCCGACTCGCGGTTATTGCTCTCGTTGAGAACCTTGCGGCACTCCTCAAGCGTTTCCAGCACCGACTGCAACTGTTCGTCTGAATGCGACACCGGCGTTCTTTCCGTTAGTTCGGCCTGCGAGACGTGTTTGTGGAAATCCCCTCGGCCCCCATGGGATACCGAGAATAACACGAGGCGCCGACGCCTCCGAACATGATTTCAGTATGATTTTGCCGGGAAACCGTGGCTCCCGCGAACATCGACCCGCTGCGCGGGACGCCATTATCGTCGTGGCCGGGACTCGAACGCGCGGCACTGGATGATCGACCCATTCCGCGCGGCGACAGCTCGCGCGCAAGGACTTCCGTGACGGAAAACGCCGACAATCCTGCAGCCATTTCAGGGCTCGCAACGGAACTCACGCCACACCCCTCATTCCAACGTTGGTCGGCCGATTCGATTCTCAGCCTTAGTAACACTCGGATACCGCCCACGAGGCAGTAACGATGGCGTTCAAAAGTCGCCGTTCCCCAACCCGCAGTGGTTGTGGTTTGCGCCCAATTCTGCCAGTTTAGCAACCCGAAGGGACTTGTATGCACTCCTTGGCGGAAAGGGGCGTTCCACAGGAGGAACGCCCAAAGATCAACATCAGCGGCCTCTCCGATTGGGATGCGGCCCGCATATTCCTGGAAGTCGTTCGATGCGGCAGTTTTCGCTCGGCGTCTGAACGCCTGTCGCTGTCGATCAACGCCGTCCGCCGCCGGATTGATGATTTCGAGCGCCAGACCGGCACCACCCTGTTCACCCGCGACGTCCACGGCACGCATCTGACCGATGAAGGTGCACTGGTGGTCTCCGCAGTCGAGCGCATGGAGGCGGCCGCCTTCGACGTGCTGCGCACCAGCGATTCGACGGCCAACGCCCTGTCCGGCGAAGTTCGCGTGGCCGTCACCGAGGGTCTCGGGACGTTCTGGCTCGCCCCGCGGCTGGTCGAATTCCAGCAGGCCTATCCGAAGATCCTGGTCGACTTGCATTGCGCGATGCGCTCGGCCGATGTCTCTCGTCACGAGGCCGACGTCGCCATCCATCTGTCGCGTCCCTCCGCGCTCGACGTCAAGCTGGTGCGGCTCGGCCGCATGCACCTGATGTTCTGGGCTTCGGAAAAATACCTTGAAAAACACGGCACGCCGCGCTCGGCGCTCGAATTGATCAAGCACCGCCTGGTGCTGCAATTCGCCGACCAGCTTGCCGCCAAGGAAACCTTCGAGAGCTTCTTCCCAGGCGTTCCGGAACGTGACCTGCTGGTCATGAAGACCAACGTCTCAAGCGCCAATTATTGGGCGGTCGCGAATGGCGCCGGCATCGGCGTATTCCCGAGCTACGCCATTGCGCTTGGCGGGAAGTTGATTCCACTGGAGGTCGAGCTGAACAGGCCGCTGGATATCTGGTTGTCCTACCACCCTGGTAGCGGCCGGATTCCACGCGTGCGGCACATGATTGACTGGCTGATCGAAGCTTTCAATCCGGCGCGATTCCCGTGGTTTAAGGAAGAGTTCGTGCATCCGCATGAATTCAAGGACGAGTATATGGGCGAACCCCTGACCCAGCTCTTCGGGGGATTTTCAACCGAAGAACAAAGGTGAGAGTATGAAAGCAGCGGCGAAAAGAATGAAGCAGCGCAGCGCCGGCAAGCCGGACATTGAGCTTGGCAAGCGGATCCGTCTGCGGCGCGTCGAGATGAAGATCTCGCAGGCCGAGCTCGGCGAGAAGCTCGGCGTGAGCTTCCAGCAGGTCCAGAAATACGAGAAGGGCGTCAATCGCGTCGGCGCGGCTCGGCTTCAGCAGATCGCCACCGCCCTCGATGTGCCCGTGACCTTCTTCTATGACGGCGACAACAAGGCGCGCGAAGTCGAGAGCCTGCTGTTCCTCGATTCCGCCTTCAGCCTCCGCCTGCTGCGCGCCTACAGCAAGATCAAGGACCAGACGGTGCAGCGTCAGCTCGTCTCGCTGATGGAATCGATCGCAGCGAACGAGGCCTGAGCCGATCGGGCTCTGACCTTTACGGCCGATGTTCAATCCGCCGCGTCACGGGGGCGCGGCCGGATTGAACGAGACCCAGTCCGCGCGCTTGCGCGCGGCTCTCCTTTCGGGGCGGCCAAGCCGCCCTTTTTTCTTGCGGATTTCTTGCTGCGGATTTCCCGGCAATTTGCCCGCCATTGTCGCGGATTTCGCGAACCGATCCCGCCCCTGCCGCGACCCAATCGAGACGCCCCGCCTCGAACGCGCGGGCTTTCGACTGCCGCCCTTAATGGGACCTCAACTCCGGGGCTCTAGCTTCCCGCCGATTTTTGCGAATCGGCGCACGCAGCGCGGCGAGCGGGAATTGCCAATGCGAGCGCCCGTCCGGGCCTCGTCCTCGTGGGGAAAATGGGACACATGTCGAAACGCCATGCGATGATCGTTGCCGTCGGCGTGCTCGCGAGCGCCTCCGCGCTGGCGCAAACCGAAACCACGGGACAGGCAAACCCCAGGCCGGCAACGGCGGCCGGTACGGTGCCGGCAGCGGCGAACCCGGCCCATGCTGCCGCGCCGAAGGCCACCGCACCCGCTTCGACGGCGGAGAGCCGCTCCGCCGCGGCGCTCGCGCTGACGCACGAGCCAACCTATGACGAGGGCTCGGCCCAGCGCATCAAGGATGCCGCGCTTAGCTACTCCGATCTTGCCGTACGCGGCGGCTGGCCGACCATCCCTGCCGATGCCAAGTTCGCCCTCGGCGTCCAGGGCGCCAGCGACGAGCTGCTGCGCAAGCGACTAATCCTCTCCGGCGATCTCGCCGCCGACAAGGCGACCGGCGCCCTCGACCAGGATCTCGCCGACGCTGTAAAACGCTTCCAGGCCCGCCATGGACTGGCGCCGACCGGCACGGTGACGCCTCGTACGCTCGCGGCGATGAACGTCTCCGTGCAGAAGCGCATCCGGCAGCTGGAGGCTTCGCTCCAGCGGCTCGAGAACATGAATTTCGGCTTCGGCCAGCGCTATGTCGTGGTCAACATTCCCGCTGCCTTTGCCGAAGCGGTCGAGAACGATGTTGTGGCGCGGCGCTATCGCGTGATCGTCGGCAAGACCGAAAAGCCCTCGCCGACCCTGACGGCCCAGATCACCAGCGTCGTGCTCAATCCGACCTGGACGGTGCCGTCCTCGATCGCCAAGACCGAGATCTCGGCGCATATGCGCAAGGATCCGACCTATTTGTCGCGCATGCACATGGAGGTGCTCGACGCCCACGACAATCCGATCGACCCGCATTCGGTCGACTGGTCGGGCACGCACACGCCGAACTTCACCGTGCGCCAGCACAACGGCACCTTCAACGCGCTCGGCGCGGTGAAGATCGACATGCCGAACGCCTATTCGGTCTATATGCACGACACCAACCAGCGCAACCTGTTCAGCGACGACTACCGCTTCGATTCCCACGGCTGCTCGCGCGTCGACAATGTGCGCGATCTCGCCGCCTGGCTGCTGAAGGACCAGCCGAAATGGAGCCGCGCCGCGATCGATGCGGAGATTGCGGGCGGCCAGCACCTCGAGGTCGCCATGGCGAAGAAGGTGCCGGTGGCCTGGATTTACCTCACTGCATGGATGACCAAGGACCAGACCGTCCAGTTCCGCAACGACGTCTATAATCAGGACGAGCAGTTGCTGGAGGCCACCGCCGAAGAGGCGGCGTTTTTCAGCAATGCCGGCAGCCATCCCCTGACCGCGCACATGCACGCAACGCAGTAGAGCATGATCCGGAAAAGTGTGCAGCGGTTTTCCGAAAAGATCATGCTCAAGGAATAGCCGCTTCTCGCGCCATGCAATCGCGGCACAGGCGGATGCAGAGCCGCGTCCCTCGTCGCGGTTGACCCGGGCCGCGCCCCGGCCGCACATTGCGCCCGGCCTACGACAGCGAGCGCGCAATGCCTGACATTTCCAGCACGACCGAAACACCCCATGCCGACGGCAAGATCCTCAAGCAGGTCATCGACGGCGTCGGCGTGATCACCTTCAACAATCCCGACAAGCGCAACGCGATGTCGCTGGAGATGTGGGAGGGATTTGGCGAGGCGCTGACGAGCCTGCGCGATGACGAGACGGTGCGCGTCGTGATCCTGCGCGGCGCAGGCGGCAAGGCATTCGTCTCCGGCGCCGACATCAGCCAGTTCGAGAAGACCCGCCACAACGCGGCGGCGTCCGAGGAATATGCCAGGCGCAGCGCCGCCCAGCGCGCGCTGCTCGCCGACTATCCCAAGCCGACCATCGCCTGCATCGAGGGCTTTTGCCTCGGCGGCGGCATGCAGGTCGCGATGCTCGCCGACATCCGCCTCGCCGCGCATGGCAGTCAGTTCGGCATTCCCGCGGCAAAACTCGGCATCGCCTACGGCTATGACGGCTTGAAGCATCTGGTGTCGCTGGTCGGTCCGTCCTGGGCACGGCTTCTGATGTACACGGGCATGCGGATCGATTCCGCCGAGGCGCTGCGCATTGGCCTCGTCGAGCGCTTGTTCCCGATCGACGAGTTGTGGGGTGAGACGATGACGATCGCGCAGACCATCTCCGAGAACGCCCCGCTCGCGATCAAGGCCGCCAAGATCACCATCGCGCAGGTGTTGAAAGACGAGAGCCAGCGCGACCTGGAGGCGATCAAGGCGATCGGTCACGCCTGCATGGACAGCGCGGATTTTCGCGAGGGCCGGCAGGCCTTCATGGAAAAGCGCAAGCCGCAGTTTACGGGCAAGTAGCCTCGGCGACCGGGCTCAGCAAGGCGCAGGCGCCTGATCACCAAACACCTCGATCAGGCGGAAGCGCTCGCACATCAGCATCATGTCCTCGCTGAATCGTCCGAGCCGGCCGAAATAGGTCCGATGGGCGCTGCGCCAATAGGCGAGGCTTCGATCGCCTTCGCCCTCATCGTGCGCAAAGGTGGCATCGACTTCATTAAAGCGCCGATAGGTGATCTCGACGGATTCGATGACGCAGCGCGGTTCTCCGCGCCCGTTGAGTACGACCCAGCGCTCACCCGGCGTCGACGTGTTCGGTTCGTCTTCCGTGCTGCAAGTCGCGGTCTTGACGCCCTTGACGACGAGTTCGACCAATTCATCCGCGAGCGCAGGATTGTCGCCGAAGGCGAAGGTCCTGAGGTGCCGATAGTGCTCGGGAACCGGATTGCTCATTGACTTCCGGCTCCTCCGATATCGACCGCCTGCGGTAACTACAGCGCAGCGAGCACCGCTTTCGTAATGTCAGCCGTGCCGTTGCTGCCGCCGAACTCCATCGGCTTGATGCCGCCGGCGTAGATCTGGTCCACCGCAAGCTCGATCTGCTCGCCGGCTTCTGCCGCGCTCTCGACGCCGTGCTTGTCGGCGAGCCAGTCCAGCATCATCGCCGCCGACAGGATCATGCCGGTGGGATTGGCCTTGCCCTGCCCCATGATATCGGGTGCGGTGCCGTGGCAGGGCTGGAACACGGCATATTTGTCGCCGATGTCGGCGGACGGCGCCATGCCGAGGCCGCCGATCAGGCTCGCGGTGATGTCGGAGACGATGTCGCCGAACATGTTCTCCATCACCATCACGTCGAAATCCCAGGGACGCTTCACCAGCATCGCCGAGCAGGCATCGACATAGAGCCGGTCGGTCTTCACGTTCGGATGCTTCTTCTCGATCTCGTCGAAGATGCCGCGGAAGAACGCAAAGGCCTTGAACACGTTCGCCTTGTCGACGCAGGTCAGCATCCCCGGCTTGCCGCGCGCCTTGCGCCGCTCGGCGAGCCGAAACGAGAACTCGAACAGGCGTTCGGAGGTCTTGCGCGTGATCACCATGGTCTCGCGCGCGTCCTCATGGGTGACGACGCCCTTGCCCATCGAGGCGAACAGGCCTTCGGTGGATTCGCGGATCACGACGAGATCGATGCCGCGCTGGTCGGCGCCGACGATCGGGCTCGGCACGCCCGGAATGAGCCGCGCCGGGCGCACGCCGGCATAGAGATCGAAGATGAACCGCAGCTCGATCTGTGGCGCGATCTCGGTATTATCGGGATAGCGCACCGACGGCAGGCCGCAGGCGCCGAGCAGGATCGCGTCGGCCTCCTCGCAGAGCTTGATAGTGGAATCCGGCATCGACTTGCCGGTCGCGAGATAATTGTTGGCGCCGGCGGGCGCCTCGGTGAAGCGGAAGCTCAGGCCGGACTTCGCCTCGATCTTGCGCAAGACTTCGATGGCCGGTGCCATGACTTCGGGACCGATGCCGTCACCGGCGAGCACGGCAATGTGGAAGGCGTTGTTTGCGGACATGGCGGTTCCTGCGTGAAGAAAGGCGTGGCTCGTCATTGCGAGGAGCGAAGCGACGAAGCAATCCAGACTGTGTCCGCGGACGGATTTCTGGATTGCTTCGCTTCGCTCGCAATGACGACGGAGAGAGTGAGACTACGGCGTCAGCACCGTGCGACCGACCACCGCGCCCTGCTGCAATTGCACCAGCGCGTCATTGGCCTTGTTGAGCGGCTGACGCGTCACCGGGATCGGCGGCACGTTCTTCGCGCGCACGAGGTCGAGCAGTTCCTGCGTCTCGCGCAGATTGCCGACATAGCTGCCCTGGATCGTCACCGCCTTGATCGGGATCAGCGGCAGCGCCCAGGTCGCGCCGCCGCCGAACAGGCCGACGATGACGAGCTTGCCGCCCTTGGTCAGGCAATCGAAGCCGAGTTGCGTGGTCGCGGCGTTACCGACGAGATCGATCACGGCGCGGATCGGCCCGCCCGCCTTTTTGGCAAGCTGCTCCAGCGCATCCGGCGCCTTGGGATCGACGGTCGCGAGCGCGCCGGCCTTTTCGGCGGCCTCGCGCTTCCTGGCGTCGATGTCGACCATGATCGCGCCCTTGCCGCCCATTGCCTTCAGCAGCGACAGCGCCATCAGGCCAAGACCGCCGGCGCCGAACATCACGATCGGCGTGTCAAAATGCTGCTCGACCTTCTTCAGCGCGCTGTAGGTGGTGACGCCCGAGCAGGCGTAGGGCGCCGCCGAGGCGGGATCGAGCCCCTTCAGGTTGAGCAGATAGCGCGGATGCGGCACCAGCATGTGGTCGGAATAGCCGCCGTCGCAATAGACGCCGAGCGAGCGCGGCGTCAGGCACATGTTCTCGTCACCGGCCAGGCACGTGGCGCACTTGCCGCAACCGATCCAGGGATAGACCAGGCCGACATCGCCGAGCCTGAGATCGCCCTGGTCGGTCGGCTTCACGTCGGGGCCGAAGGCTGCGATTTCGCCGACCGTCTCATGACCCATGGTCAGCGGCAGATTGATACCGCGGTCCTTCAGCGACAGCGGCTTGCGGCCGTGGCCGAGATCGTAGCCGCCTTCCCAGATGTGGAGGTCGCTGTGGCAGACGCCGGCGGCCTTCACCTTGATCAGCACCTGCGTGCCCGACGGCTGCGGCGTGGCCTCGTCGAACTCCTGCAGCGGCGCCTTGAAATCGGCGACCTTGAAACTCTTCATCGGCGTCCTCCCGGCATACTTCTTTGTCGTCGCCACCATGCCATGACCGGCGGGGCTAAACAAATCCGCTACCGTCTTTAGTTCAGGCCAGCGGATGGTGGCAAGCCGCGAACTGGCCGGGTGCGACCTCGCGCAACTCCGGTATCTCCGCGCTGCATCGCTGGTCGGCCCGCGGGCAGCGGGTGCGGAAGCGGCAGCCGGACGGCGGCGCAATCGGCGATGGCGGCTCGCCGGTCGCCACACTCTCGACGGGACGCACGTCCGGATCGGGCACCGGGATCGCCTGCAACAGCAGGTCCGTGTAGGGATGCGCGGGCCTTGCGAACAATTGCTCCGACGGCCCGACCTCGCAGAGGCGGCCGAGATACATCACCGCGACGCGGTCGCTGACCGCTTTCACCACCGCGAGGTCATGCGCGATGAACAGCAGCGTCAGGCCGAAGCGCGCCTTCATCTCCTCGAGCAGATTGAGGATCTGCGCGCGGATGGAGACGTCGAGCGCCGAGACCGGCTCGTCGCAGACGATGAATTCGGGGTTGAGCACCAGCGATCGTGCGATGCAGATGCGCTGGCACTGGCCGCCGGAGAATTCGTGCGGCAGGCGGCCCGCCACGATGTCAGGATCTAGCCCGACCGCGGACAACACCTCGTGAACGCGTCGCTTGCGCTCCGTGGCATCCTTGACGCCGGCGATGATGAGCGGCTCGGCGACGATGTCGCCGATGCGCCGGCGCGGATTGAGCGAGGCGATCGGGTCCTGGAAGATCAGCTGCACGCGGCGGCGCATTTTGCGCAGCGCCTCGCCTTCCATCGCGGTGAGGTCCTCGCCGTCGAACAGCACGCGGCCGGACTTGGCGCGGCGCAATTGCAGCACCGCGCGCCCCAGCGTCGACTTGCCGCAGCCGGATTCGCCGACCAGCCCCAGCGTCTCGCCGCGCGCGACCTGGAGGCTGACGCCGGAGACCGCGTGCACCGTCTTGTTGCCGAGACCATATTCGACGACGAGATTGTCGACGTTCAGGAGCGGCTCGGCGGGCATGGCAAACTGCATCATGCGCCAATCCCCTCCGTCATCTGGATGGGATGGAAGCAGGCATAGAGATGCCCCGGCATCTCCGCGCCCTTTAATTCGGGCTTGGCCTCGTGACAGCGCCCCACGGCATAGCGGCAACGCGGCGCAAACGAGCAGCCCCTCAGCGGCCGGGTCGGATCGGGCGGACGGCCGGAGATGGCGGGCAGCGGCGTATGCGGCGCGGTCTCCAGCTTCGGGATCGCCGCCAGCAGCGCCTCGGTGTAGGGCATGTGCATGCGCTTGAACAACGCCTGCGTCGGCGCGCGCTCGACCACCCTGCCCGCATACATCACCGCGACCTCGTCGGCGCGGCCGGCGACGACGCCGAGGTCGTGGGTGATGATGATCATCGCCATGTGGCGGCGGCGCTGCTCGCGCGCCAGCAGATCGAGGATCTGCGCCTGGATGGTCACGTCGAGCGCCGTAGTCGGCTCGTCCGCGATCAGCAGTTTCGGCTCGCAGGACAGCGCGATCGCAATCGCGATGCGCTGGCGCATGCCGCCGGAACATTGATGCGGATATTGCGCGAGCCGCTGCTCCGGCGCCGGAATGCCGACGGCAGCGAGGAGCTCGATGCTGCGCTTCCGCGCCGCCGGCGCATCGAGCTCGAGATGCTCCTGGATCGTCTCCATCAGCTGGGTGCCGATGGTGAGCACCGGATTGAGCGAGGTCATCGGGTCCTGGAACACGACCGCGAGGTCGCGCCCGCGCAGGCGCCGCAGGCTTTCGGCATCGAGCCGCACCAGGTCCTGGCCGTCGAACATCACGCGCCCGGTCAGCTTCGCCTTCTTCGGCAAGAGCTGAAGCACCGCGCGCGACAGCATGGTCTTGCCGCAGCCGGATTCGCCGACGATGCCGAGCGTGCGGCCCGCTTCCAGCGACAGATCGACATGATCCACGGCGCGCAAATTGCCGCGCGGGGTCGGCAGTTCGACCGCCACGTCCTCGATGGTCAGGAGCGGCGCGCTCATAGCGCCCCCTGACGCGGGTCGGTCAGGGCCCGCAAGGTGTCGCCGACCAGGTTGAAGGCCAGTACGGTCAAGAACAGCGCCGTTGCCGGCAGGAAGGCCAGCCGCGGCGCGACGTCGAGGCTGTCGCGCCCCTCGCCGATCATGCTGCCCCAGCTCGCCATCGGTGGCGGCACGCCGAGCCCGAGGAAGGACAGCGCGCCCTCGACCACGATCGTGACGGCGACGCCGAGCAAGAAGAAGGCCAGCAGCGGCAGGATCACGTTCGGCAGCAGCTCGCGTATCAGGATGCGCGCATGGCTGGCGCCGAGCGCCTCGGCCGCGATCACGAACTCGCGCCGCGCCAGCGTCAGCGTGGCCGCGCGCGCCACGCGCATGAAGGCGGGAATGCCGAGCACGCCGAGGATCAGGGTGAGGTTGGGAATCGACTGGCCGAGATAGGCGGTCACCGCGAGCGCGAAGATCAGCGGTGGAAACGCCAGCAGCACGTCCATGCTGCCGACCACCAGCGTCTCGAACCGGCCGCGGAAATAGCCGGCGAGGAGACCAAGCGCGCCGCCGAGCGCAAGCCCGATCATCGGCGCGATCAGCCCCACCGTCAGCGACACCCGCGCGCCAAAGATCAGGCGGGCAAATTCGTCGCGGCCGAGCCCGTCGGTGCCGAGCCAGTGTTCCCCGGAGAACGCCGCACGGCGCTCCAGCATGTCCATGTCTACAGGATTCTGCAGCGGCAGCACCGGCGCCAGGATCGCGAGCGTCAGGACAATCGCGAGCCAGGCGCTCGCGAACCAGAACAACAGGCCGAGCTTGCGCCGGCGCCGAACCGGCTCGGAGACCACCTCGTCCTGCATCGACAGCTCAAGCGTGGCCATGGCGGATCCTCGGATCGAGCACGGCGTAAAGCATGTCGACGATGAAATTGACGATGACGAAGCCGCAGGCGACCAGCAGCACCACGCCCTGGAGGATGACGAGGTCGCGGGTGTAGATCGCGCCAACCAGCAGGCGGCCGATGCCCGGCAGCGCGAAGATCGATTCCACGATCAGCGTGCCGCCCAGCAGGCGACCGATGTTGATGCCTGTGACCGTCACCAGGGTCAGCGACGATGGCTTGAGCGCATGCACGAACAGGATGCGCGCGGGCTTGAGGCCTTTCGCTTTCGCGAGAGCAATGTAGTCCTCCTGCAGGGTCGCGATCATGTCGGAGCGCAGCACCCGCATGATTCCAGGCCATTCCGCCAGCGCCAGCGTCAGCGCCGGCAGGACGAAGAAGCGCAGGTTCGACAGCGGCTCCTCGGTGAACGGCACATAGCCGGTCGCCGGCAGCCAGCGCAACTCGACCGCGAACAGATAGATCAACAAAATCGCCATCAGGAAGGACGGCATCGACAGCATGGCGAAGGCGCTGCCGGTCATGAAGCGGTCGAAGGCGCCACCGGCGCGCGCAGCGCAGGCGATCGCGAGCGGCACGCCGATCAGGAGCCCGATGAATTCGGCCATCAGCATCAGCTCGAGCGAGACCGGAATGCGCTCGGCTACCGCCTGCAACACCGTCTGCCCGGTGCGGAAGGAGCGGCCGAGATCGCCCTGCAGGACATGACCGAGCCAGCTCAGATAACGCCACCACAGCGGCTGGTCGAGCCCCATGTCACGGCGCAACGCCGCGACATTCTCCGGCGTCGCCTGATCGCCGAGGATGACATAGGCAAGATCGCCCGGCAGCAACGCGGCGATCAGGAAGGTGAGCAGCGAGACGGCGAGCAGCACCGGCAGGATGGCAAGGAGCCGCCGCACGACGAAGTTCAGCATCGCGCGGTCATTCCAGCCAGGTGGAGGAGACGTCGATCACGCCGTTGTAGATTTTCGGAAAGCCCTTCAGCCTGGCGCTCGACAGCGCGTAATAGGTGTTCTGGAAGGTCCAGAACCAGATCGCCTCCTTGTTGATCAGGCGGCTGATCGCGCAATAATCCTCGATCCGCGCCGCGGGATCGGCGGTGACGCGGGAGTGGTCGAGCAGCCGGTCGAGCTCCGGATCGGCGAAGTTGGCCAGCGCCAGCGGGCTGCCGCTGCGGAAGTTCGCATACATCTGCGGATCGGGATCGGCGAGGTCGACGATGCGCCAGGGTATGAGCTGGAACTGACGCATGAACGCGCGTGGCGGAATGGTGGCCTGGTCGACCTGCTCGATCTCCATGTTGGCGCCGGCGCGCTTCCAGAATTGCTGGAGCACCTGGCCGATCATGCGGCCGCGGGGCGTCGCGGTCACCATCGTCTTGAACTCGACCGGCTTGCCATAGTCCTTGATCAGCGCCTTGGCCTTCTCGACATCGAACGGCAGCGCGCCGTCGTCCTTGCACTTGACCCAGGAGCCGTCGCCGTAGGGATTGGTCGCGGGCCGGCTCAGGCCGTTGCTGATCGCCTGCGACATCTTTGGACGGTCGATCGCCATCACCAGCGCCTGCCGCACGCGGACGTCGTCGAACGGCGCCACCTTGGTGTTGAAGGCATAGACCTGCGCGCCCGAGCCCTTGTAGGTGTGCACGGTGAGCTTGGAGTCCTTCTGCGCCTTCATGATGTTGTCAGCGTCGTTCTCGTCGTCCCAGATGATGTCGGCCTCGCCCGATTGCAGCGAGGCGAAACGCGACTGCGCGTCGGGCAGCGGCTTCAGGATGATGCGGTCGAGATAGGGACGGCCCTTGTCCCAGTAGCCCGGGTTCTTCTCCAGAACCATGCGATCGCCGGCCGTCCATGATTTCAGGATGTAGGGACCGGTGCCGACGGGATTGCGATTGTAGTCGTCGCCCTTGGTCTTCCACGCCGTCGGCGAATGCACGACGTTGTTCTGGCTCTGGATGGTGTTCGTCGCCGGCAAATTCACGGAAGGATCGGTGAGATTGTAGACGACAGTATATTCGTCGGGCGCCAGCACCTCCTTGACGTTGGTGATGTAGAAGGCGCAGCGGCACTTGTTGGCGGGGTCCTTCTGCCGATCGAAGTTCTCCTTGAAGGCTTGCGCATTGAACGGCGTGCCGTCGTGGAATTTCACGCCCCGGCGCAGCTTGAAGGTCCAGGTCTTGTAATCGTCGGAATGGGTCCAGGACACTGCCAGCTTTGGCGCGGCCTCGCCCTTGTCGTCGAGCGTGGTGAGCGTATCGAAGATCGCGGCCGCGGCGGTGAAGGTCGAGGTGTCGTAGACCCCGACCTTGAGCGGATCGAAGCCCGTAATCTCCAGCTCCTGACCGACGGTGATGCTGCCGCCCGCCTTCTGCGCCTGCGCCGGCCCAGCCGGCGGAAGGAGAGTAAATGCCGCAACAAGGAAAATCGGCGCGCGCTTGCGCGCCGCGGCAGCAAGGTTCGTCATGGTTCCTCCCGGGATCCCTCGTCCGATGTTTCGGATCGTTGAATGACTCGGAAGCGAGCTTGGCGATAAATGCTCGCCACGGCAAGAGGAACACGCGAGAGATCAAACGCTGTAGTGGTGCTGCGATGCGCTCAGTTTGTCGCAGCCGTTTTGCCTGACGGAATTGGAGCATCGCCGGCGAGGCCGATCTCCTGGCGCAATGCGTCCGTGTGCTCGCCGAGCACGGCCATCGTTTTGGCGGGCGTGGTGTCGGCGCCCGACATCCGGAACGGCAGATTGAGCACCTGGAACGAGCCACCCTCGTCCTCCACGGACGAGAGCGCCTGCCGGTGCGCGAGTTGCGGATCGGCCAGCGCCTCGGACACGGTGCGATAGGCCGAGGCTGGCACACCGGCCGCGCCAAGCGCGACAAGGCATGCATCGGTCGTGAGCGGCCGCGACCAGGCTTCGACACCGTCCATCATGTCGGCCCAGTTCTCGCGCCGCGCGGCGTAGGTGGAGAAGCGCGGATCGGAAATCCAGTCGGGGCGGCCGATCACACCCATCAGGCACTGAAACGTCTTCTCGCTCGCGACCGTGATCATGACATAGCCATTGGCCGTCTCGGTCGGCCCGAACATCGGGCGCGGCGGTGGCTTCACCGCGAATTGCGAGCTCTGCAGCTCGATCACCGTCAAGGTCAGCATCGATTCCAGCATCGAGACGTCGATGTGCTGGCCCTGCCCGGTCATAGTGCGCTGATAGAGCGCCGACGCAATCGCGCCAAAACCGTAGGTGCCGGTGACGACGTCGGCATGGTAGATGCCGCAATAATCCGGCCGGCTGCGGCCGGGCTGGTACGCGAGATGCGCCATGTCGTAGCCGGAGGCCGCGTGGATTACCGGCGCGTAGGCCGGCAGCTCGGCCGAGGGACCGGTCTGGCCGTAGCCCGAGATCGAGCAATAGATCAGCTTGGGATTGACCGGGCACAGGCGGTCGTAGTCGAGCCGCAGCCGGTGCATCACGCCGGGGCGAAAATTCTCGACCAGGATATCGGCGGTCGCGGCGAGCCGGCGCACCGCCTCCTTGCCCTCCTCGGACTTGAGATCGAGCACGACGCTTTTCTTGCCGACGTTGAGCTGGCCGAATACGGTGCTGCACCCCTTGCGCAGCGGCGGCCGGGTGCGCATCGTCTCGCCGCCGTCGGTCTCGATCTTGATGACCTCGGCGCCCATGTCGGCAAGCATCCGCGCACAATGGGGACCGGCGATGGTGGTCGAAAAATCCAGGACCCTGAGGCCCGCGAAGGCCTTTGTCGTCGTCCCCTCATGCTTATCTGCTAACGGCATGCCTGCTGCGCCCCTCGGCCTCTTAGGAACTATCGAAGTTCTCTCTTGTTGATGCGCCGACCCTAGAGGGCGGCGGGTGAGTAGGAAAGTCTTTACCGAACGGACGCGTCTCACGGGCGGGCTTGGGAATTCCAGGACAACTGGACCCGTTCTTGCATAGCAATAAACGGGATCGGAAGAGGGCAGCTGTTCTTGAGGGTCTTGTTCGTCACAACCGAGATGGACGATTTCGTCCGCGTTGGCGGACTCGGCGCCGTTTCCGCTGCACTTCCCAGGGCGCTTCGCCCTCTCGCCGATATCCGGGTCATGTTGCCCGGCTACCGCGACATCATCGAACAACTCACGCATATTCAGATCGTTGGCCGCTGCCCGGCGCTCGCGGAGATGCCGGCCTGCTCGCTCGGCCGGGCTGCGACCAAGGACGGGCTGCCGGTCTATGTGCTGTTGTGCTCACAACTCTACGACCGACCCGGCAATCCCTATGGCGACGAGTCCGGACACGACTGGCCGGACAACGACATCCGCTTTGCGCGCTTTGCCTCGGCAGCCGCTGAGCTGGCCATGGGCAAGCTGGACAAGAATTGGGCAGCAGACCTGGTCCATGCCAACGACTGGCAGGCCTCGCTCGTGCCGGCCTACCTCGCCTGGCGCGGGGCCAGGCTGCCGTCGATCCTGACCATCCACAACCTCGCCTACCAGGGACTCTTCCCGAAGGACTCGCTGCGGCGGATCGGCGTCCCCGAGAGTTCCTTCCATATCGACGGCGTCGAATTCTACGACCAGCTCTCCTTCCTCAAGGCCGGGCTGGTCTATGCCTCGCACCTCACTACCGTGAGCGGCACCTATGCACGCGAGATCACGACGGAGGAATTCGGCTGCGGTCTCGAAGGCCTGCTTCGTGTCCGCTCGGATGCTGCCGAGCTCACGGGCATCCTCAACGGCATCGACGAGAGCTGGGATCCACGCTCCTGCTCCCAGCTGGCCCAGCAGTTCGGCGCCGGCGACTGGGTCGGCAAGAAGGCCAATGCGGATTATATCCGCAAGCAGTTTGGCCTGGCGGTCTCGCGCGGGCCGATGTTCGCGATCGTCGCACGCCTGGTGCACCAGAAGGGCATCGACCTCGTGCTGTCGGCCGCCGACGAGATCATCGATGCCGGCGGGCAGATCGTGGTCACCGGCTCCGGCGAGCCGGCGCTCGAGCAAGCGCTGATCGACGCGCATCGCCGCCGCCCCGACGCGATCGGGGTTACGATCGGTTTCAACGACGCCCAGGCGCGGCGCATCTTCGCGGGCAGCGATTTCACATTGATGCCGTCGCGCTTCGAACCGTGCGGGCTCAGCCAGATGTACGCCCAGCGCTTCGGCTCGCTCCCGATCGGTCACCAGACCGGCGGCTTGGCCGAAACCATCACCGACGGCGAGACCGGCTTTCTGTTCTCGCAGCCCTCGCGCGCGTCCTTCCTCGGCGGCGTCCGCCGCGCCTTCTCAGCTTTCGTGGCGCATGACCAGCTCGACTCCATGCGTCGCAGCGCGATGGGACGATCGTTCTCCTGGAGCATCTCCGCCGGCAGCTACAGCGCGCTGTATCGGAGGCTGGCATCGGTGTGAGGCTGAGGCGGCGCTTCTCCATTCTCCGTCATTGCGAGGAGCGAAGCGACTAAGCAATCCAGACTGTCTCCGCGGCGACAGTCTGGATTGCTTCGCTGCGCTCGCAATGACGATGTGGAGAGAGTGCGCGCCACTCTATCGCCCGTCACCCTAAGAGTGGAGAACCTCACCCCTTCCCGCGCACATCCATTTGCGGCCGCCCGATCCAGGCGCGATTGAGACACCGTGTCATCCAGTCGGGCTGCGGCTCGCCCCGCAGCCGCGCCTGCGCTTCCTGGTATGGACCGACATAGCGCAGCCGGTCCGGCAGTTTCGGATACACGCGCCTCATCCATTTCAGCGCGTTGTCGGCTGCCCTCTTGTCGCGCTCCTCGAATTCAAACCCGAAGCCCGCTCGCAGCCGCTCCGGCAACAAACTCGCCGTGAGCGCGCGATACCATCGCGGTGGCCGCAGCCACGGACGGGCGCCGCCAAGGATCTGCGCGGCGATCTCGCGCGCCGCCGGGCTGACGGTCAGCGTGTCCGACTGCGCCATCGCCGCGGTGTAGGCCGCAAAGCCGGACCAGTCCGCGGGCAAATCGTCGGCCGTCAATCCGAACAAGGCGCCGAACATCCGGCTCTCGCTCCAGTAGCGCTCGCGCTCCTCCGCCGAGAGCGGCGGCAGGACCAGCTCATGCGCCATCACCGCGGTCTCGACCAGCGTCGCATGAACCCAGCGCAACGACGGAATGTCGTTGGCGCAGTAGCGCGAGCCTGCCGCGAACGGACCGACGGCCTCGGGCATCGCGCCGACGATCATGCTGTGGCGCCGATGCAATTGCCGGGACGACAACTGCGCCCGGTCGAGCGAGCCGAACACCATCGCAAAGACGATGTCGAAGGTGCGATGGAAGCGACCGATCGGATCGGCAAGCGTTCGTGAATGCTCCGCGATGGCGGCAGCGACCCAGGGATGCGCCAGCTGCAACAACAGCGCGCGGCCGGCGCCGAGAAAGATGACGGCCTCCCGGTCGATCTGCCAGGTCACCGTGTCAGGGCCGAACACGCCGGCAACCGGTCCCGCGGCGTCGGCGCGGACCTGATCGAGGGCCAATTCCAGATCGTTCCCGGATACCAACTGCAAGGCCTCTCAAAAGCGGACGACGACCGACAATCCGCAGGGCCTGCGGCAATTCGATGAAAGCGGACGCGGCCCTACTCCGCCGCCATCGGCATCTCGTCCATATGCTCGTGCAGCACCACGCCGGCAAGCGGATCGAATTCACCGATCCACGGCTTTCGCGCCAGCACCGATCTCGTGTGGGCGTAGCCCGCATGCCAGCGCCGCGTAATGCCTGACGGACTGAAATCGATATCCTTGGTATGGGTTTCGCGATCGAGTTGCGGCGCCAGCAGCCGCACCACATGCATGCGGGTCGGACAGCCGTAGCTCATCAATTCCCTCACCGCGGGATCGTTGCGCTCGCTCTCGGGCAACCGCGCGGCAAGCTGGTTGATGACGTGGCGCAGGCGATGGGCCTGCTGCTGCCGCACGATCTGGCTCGCGATGCGGCTGGAGTACTGCACGTCCTTATGGCGGTTCAAGACCTCCGCCATCGTGGTCGGCTCGGCGCCGACGGAATTCCACAGATGCACGGAGAAAATCAGCGAATCCCTGCGTGGATTGTCGTCGAATACGGCCTCCGTCGGCGTGTTCGACAGGATGCCGCCGTCCCAATACAGCTCGCCATCGATGCGCACCGCCGGGAAGGCCGGCGGCAGCGCGCCCGAAGCCATGACATGCTTCACCGTCAGCTCGCCGTCGCGGCTGTCGAAATAGCGCATTTCGCTGGTGCCGACATGAGCCGCACCGACCGTCAGTCGCGGCGCGCAGCGATTGGCCAGATCGAAATCGACCAGCTCGCTCAGCGTCTTCTCCAGTGGCGCGGTCGAATAGAAGCCGGCGTGATCGGCGCCGAGTGGAAAGGAATCTCCCGCATGCGCCAGCGGGTTGGGCCGGAAGAAGCCGGGAATGCCGTTGGTGACAGTCGACAAATAGGCGAGCTTCTCGCTGAAGTCGGGAAAGGCGCCACCCAGAGCCCAGACCGGATTCTGCTCCATCCGCTTCCAGAACTCCTTCAGGCGCGCGAGCCTGTTTTCCGGCGCATTACCGGCGATCAGGCTCCCGTTGATGGCGCCGATCGAGGTGCCGATGACCCAGTCCGGCTCGATCCCGGCCTCGTGCAGGGCCTGGTAGACGCCCGCCTGGTAGGAGCCGAGCGCACCGCCGCCTTGCAGCACCAGCACGACCTGTCCCGGCAGATCGTTAGCCCCGCACACTCCGACATTTTTCTGCATGCTCGTCACGCTCCTGCTCCGGAGAGCCTGCCCCGTCGCTTCTACGCAAAATCCTCCGGCATTGTTACGCCCGGCGACCGCCGGCCGTCCAGCGACCATGTCCGAAAAGGGCAGCGCGGAACCAACGGTTAACGCTTGGCTGGGGCGTCCTGCGGCGGCTCGTCGTCGGCGATGGCGCGCCAGGCCGCGCCGTCGAGATCGTCATATTGGCCGCTCCGCAGCGACCAGAGGAAGGCGACGAGGCCGGCGCCTCCGAGCATCAGCGCCAGCGGCACCAGGATGACCAGGATTTCCATCACACGATCTCCCGCGCAGCTCCGCGCGCGCGCAACGAATTCAGCATCACCAGGATCGAGGATCCGCTCATGGCTGCCGCCGCAATCAGGGGCGTCACTACGCCGCTGATTGCCACCGGCACGGCGAGGACGTTATAGCCGATCGCCAGCCAGAGGTTCTGCCGCATCAGATACAGCGCCTTGCGGGAGGCGTCGATCGCGGCGACGACAGGCACCAGCGGCCGGCCGAGGAAGACGAGATCGGCGGTCGCCTGGCTGAGATGCGCGGCCGAGATCGGCGACATCGAGACATGGGCCGCCGCCAGCGAGGGCGCGTCGTTCATGCCGTCGCCGACCATCAGCACTTTGGCGCCGCGCCGCTTCAGTTCCTCGATCCGTGCGATCTTGTCGGCCGGCGTGACGCCGGCGCGCCATTCGGCGATGCCCAGCGCATGGGCCGCCGCGATCACCGCGGGCTCGCGGTCGCCGGAGAGAATCTCGATGCCAATATTGCGCGCCCTCAACGCCGCGATCACGGCCTGCGCGTCCGGCCGCAGGCCCTGGCGCACCGAGAGGATGAACTTCTCGTTGCCCTTGCTGAAAGCCACGATGGAGGCCTCAGGATCGAGCGTTGCCCCGCCGACCATCGCCTCGGCGCCGCAAAAGGACGGACGGCCTAGGCGAAGCTCGACACCGTCCACCACAGCGCGCACGCCCTGCCCGGCCTCCTCGACCGCGCCAACGATCGGCGACCTTGCACCGGCGGCCTGCGCGACGGCGGCGGCAACGGGATGGTGGCTCGACAGCGCGAGCCGCCCGGCAAGTGCAAAAATGTCGGCGGGAATATCGGCCGCGTTCATCACTTCGAGATCGGGCAGCGTCAGCGTGCCGGTCTTGTCGAAGATGACGTGGTCGGCCTCGGCGAGCCGCTCGATGGCGTCGCCGGAATTGAGCAGCACGCCAGCTTTGAACATCGCGCCCGAGGCCACCGTCTGCACGGTCGGGATCGCGAGCCCGAGCGCGCAGGGACAGGTGATGATCAGCACGGCCACGCCGGTCACGATCGCATCGTGCCAGCCGGCGCCCGCGATGACCCAGCCCAAAATGGTGATCAGCGCGGTCGCATGCACGACTGGCGCGTAGAGCCGCGAGGCGCGATCTGCGAGCCGCATGTAGCGCGAGCGTGCCTGCAGCGCGTTGTCGAGCAGCCGCGTGATCTCGGCGAGCAGCGTCGCCTCCGACGCCGCCGAGACCCGCACCCGCAGCGTGCCGGAGATGTTCATGGAGCCCGCATAGGCCGCCGTGCCCTGCTCCGCCGTGACATACAGCGTCTCACCGGTGATCAGGCTCTGGTCGATCTCGGAGCGTCCCTCGATCACGGTGCCGTCGACCGCGCAACGCTCGCCGGGCCGGAGCAGCACGATGTCGCCGGGATGGATCGCCGCGACCGGCACCTGCGAAATCTCGTCGGGCCCGACGAACTTGGCCGCCGTCTCCGCCTTCAGCGCGGCGAGATTGCCGGCGACCGCGCGGGTCCGCCGCCGCATGTTCTGGTCGAGGAAGCGGCCGACCAAAAGAAACGTGAGCAGCATGATCGCCGCGTCGAAATAGGCGTGCTCGGCGTGATGGATGGTCTCGACCACGGACATGCCGAGCGCAAGGCACACCCCGATCGAGATCGGCACGTCCATGTTGGTGGTCTTGGCCGACAGTGCGCGCCAGGCCGAGCGGAAGAACGGCTGGCCGGCATAGGCCGCCGCCGGCAGCGCGATCAGCGCCGACAGCCAGTGGAAAAAGTCGCGCTGCTCCGGCAGCATGTCCGAGACGTTGCCGGACCAGACCGGGATCGACAGCATCATCACGTTCATGGTGGCGAACGCGGCGACGCCGAGGCAGCGCAGCAGGAAGCGCGATTCCGCAACTTCCGTCGCTTCCGCACTCTCGGTCTCGTAAGGATAGGCCTTGTAGCCGAGTTCCTCGAGCCGATCGATGAAGCGGGCCGGGTCGAGCGTGCCCTGCTTCCATTCCAGCGCGACGCGGCGGTCGGTGAGATTCACGCGCGCCAGCGTGACGTCGGGGATGGCCGACAATCCGCGCTCGATCTTGGCCATGCAGCCGGCGCAGTGAACGCCCTCGACCGCGAGATCGATGTGCTTGATACCCTCGCCCGCGGCCCGGACGTAATGCGAAAAATCCCGCGTGACCTGCATGACGAATTCCCTCAGTTCAGGATCACGCGGTTGCGCGACATGAACACGCGTGTTCCTCGCGCCTCGCCTTCGATCACGAGATCCCACTGCCCCGGCGCAACCGACGCGGCATTGCCGCGGTAGATGCCGATGTCGGCCTCCGAGAGCTCGACCTGGAGATCGGCGCGCTTGTCGGTCGGCCGCTCCAGGCGGCCGCCGAATTTCAACCCGCTCATCGGCTGGCCTTTTGCGTCGCGCGCGTCGACCTGCAGCGTAGCCGCACCATCGGCGCGGCGCTCGATATGGGCGCTGACCTGCCATTTGCGCGCGGCCTGGTCCTGCGCCGCCGAGATCTCGCGATCATAAGTGAGGCCAGCGGCATAGGGGCTGTCGACGTCGGTGCCGGGCAGCGTCGCGATCGCGAGCTTCATCATGGTCACGTTGACGCCGATCACGAGCCCGAAGAAGGCGACCAGCATCAGGAACACTTTTGTTCCGGTCAGCGGCTTGGTGGCCATGGCAGTCTCCTGATCCTAGGGCGAGACGAAATTGTCGGTGGCGGTGGCGACCTCGCCCAGCCCGATGTCGGTGACGTGGAAGCGAACAGGAACCGACTTTTCCGGATTGCTTTCCGCCGGCGCAGTGACGAGCAGGCGCAGCTCGCTGGTGGAGTCGCGCGGGATCACGATCATCGGCCTATCCGGCGTCACGGAATCGATGCCGACGACATGCGTGGTCAGATTGGCCGGACCGTTGGCGTCGATCGCGATGACGCGGTCATAGCCGCTCTTGTTCAAGAGCCGCACCGTATAGGCATTGCGGATCGAGCCATCGCTGAGCCTGACCGCGACCGGGTTGCGGTCGTGCAGCACGTTGACGTCGAGCAGGCTACGGGTCGCGAGCGTGTAGATCATGATGCCGCCGACCGCCGCGATGATCGCGCTGTAGGCGACGGTGCGGGCCCGGACGATGCGGTAGACCGGCGCCTTGCCTTCCTGGCGGCGCTGGATGTTGATGTCGTTGTCGTAGCCGATCAGCCGCTTCGGCCGGCCGATCTTGGTCATCACGTTGTCGCAGGCGTCGATGCAGAGTCCGCACTGGATGCATTCGAGCTGCGGCCCGTTGCGGATGTCGATGCCGGTCGGGCAGACCGCGACGCATTGATAGCAGTCGACGCAGTCGCCGACGTGTTCGCCGAGCGCGCGCAGCTCGATTGCCTTCTTCACCGAAGTGCGCTTCTCGCCGCGGTCGTAGCGATAGGTGACGTTGAGCGCCCATTCGTCGGTGAGCGCGGCCTGGATGCGCGGCCACGGGCACATATAGGTGCAGACCTGCTCGCGCATGAAGCCGGCGAGCACATAGGTCGTCGCCGTCAGGATGCCGATCCAGATATAGGCGATCATCGGCGCCTGGAAGGTGACGAGCTCCTTCACCAGCGTCGGCGCGTCGTTGAAATAGAGCACCCAGGCGCCGCCGGTCCACCAGGCGATCAGGAGCCAGATCGAATGCTTGAGCACGATCTCGGAGATGCGCTCCAGCTTCATCGGATCGGACGACTTGTCCTTCTTCATTCGCTCGCGCCGGTCGCCTTCGACCAGCCGCTCGACCGCATAGAACAGATCGGTCCACACGGTCTGCGGGCAGAGATAGCCGCACCAGATGCGGCCGCCGACTGAGTTCATCAGAAACAGCGCCACCGCGGCGACGATCAGCAGGCCGGTGAAGTAGTAGATTTCCTGCGGCCACAACTCGATGAAGAAGAAGTAGAAGCGGCTGTTGGGAAGATCGATCAGCACCGCCTGGCTCGGAGCACCGATGCCGCGATTCCAGCGCACGAACGGCAGGAAGTAGTAGACGCCGAGGCAGAACGCCATCAGCCCCCATTTGATTCGGCGGAACGTGCCGGAGACGCTCTGGGGATACACCTTCTTCTGGGCTACGTAGAGCGGCCCATTGTCATCGTTCGATGTGAGGTCGTTCGGGTTCACGGTCTTGTTCATCGCCAAGAAGCTTCTCGAAAAGGTGCGATTAAACCTAGACCCGGCGCGAGCGCGTCAGTTGATCCAGCTCAAGCGGGGACACTTTTGTTCGCCCCCGCTTGTCGCGAGCAGGCTATTTGCCACCGCCCAGCGAGTGGACGTAGACCGCCATCGCCTTGATGGTGGCAGGATCGAGCCGCCCTTCCCAGGCCGGCATCACACCGGCACGGCCCAGGCTGATGGTCTCGATCAGGCTCGCTTCGTCCGAGCCGTAGAGCCAGATCTTGTCGGTCAGATTCGGGGCGCCCATCTCGGGGTTGCCCTTGCCGCCGTCACCGTGACAGGCGACGCAATTCTCGGCAAAGATCTTCTCACCCTTGGCGGCATCAAAGCCCTTGCGGGTCGAGAGGCCCGACAGCGACCGCACGTAATTGGCGACCGTGACGATCTCTTCCGGCTTCAGCACGCCGTCCTTGCCAAAGGCGAGCATCTGGCCCTCATGCGCCTTGGCATGGCCGGAACGCGCGCCGAACTGGATGGTCTGCATGATCTGGTCGAGCGTGCCGCCCCACAGCCAGTCGTCGTCGTTGAGATTCGGAAAGCCCTTTGCGCCGGCGCCGCCGGAGCCGTGGCATGGCGCGCAATTGTCGCCGAACACGGTCTTGCCCTTGGCTCGCGCAAGCGCCAGCAAGGCCGGGTCCTTCTCGATGTCGGCGAGCGAAGCCGCGCCTAGCGCCGCCATCCTGTCACCCCGGATCTTCTCGAGGTTGGCGAGCTCCACCGCGACGTCGGCGCGCGAGGAATAGCCGAACAGGCCCGTGGTATTGCTGGAGATCAGCGGCCAGGCCGGATAGACGATCCAGTAGCCGATCGCCCAGACGATGGTGAGGTAGAATGAGATCACCCACCAGCGCGGCAGCGGCGTGTTGAGCTCCTTGATGCCGTCCCACTCATGTCCGGTCGTGGACTTGCCGGTGACGGAATCGATGTCGCCATGATGTTCGGTCATGATCTCTTACTCCTCCCGCAACGGCAGGCGCGCCGCTTCGTCGAAAGCGGCCTTGTTGCGGGGCCATAATGCGTAGGCGATGATCGCGAGAAAGATCGCGACGAACACCGGCGTCCAGATCGTGGTCACCAGACCGGACGCGAGATTGTCGAGTGTCAGGATGGCTTTCATCGGTGATGCCTTCTCAGCGAAGATTTGCTTTCTCGTTGTAGAGCTTGAAGTCGACCAGCGTGCCGAGCATCTGCAGATAGGCGATCAGCGCGTCCATCTCGGTCGGCGTGCCGGCCTTGCCGTCGAAATTGCGCACGACGGCCTTGGCGTAGCGCTTCCCGAAGGCGTCTGAGCCGGCATTGTCGGGATCGGCCTGGGCCTTCAGATCGGCGCCTGCGTTTGCGATCTGGTCGTCGGTGTAGGGCGTGCCGATGGCCTTGAGCGTCTTCATGTGGTCGGCGATCGTATCGGGATCGACCTCGGTCTGGCTCAGGAACGGATAGCCCGGCATCACCGACTGCGGCACGATTGCGCGCGGGTTGGTCAGATGGGTCACGTGCCAGTCGTCGGAATATTTGGCGCCGACGCGGGCGAGATCGGGACCGGTGCGCTTCGAGCCCCACTGGAACGGGTGGTCGTACATGCTCTCGGCGGCGAGCGAGAAGTGGCCGTAGCGCTCGACCTCGTCGCGCAGCGGGCGGATCATCTGCGAATGGCAGAGATAGCAGCCTTCGCGGACATAGACGTTGCGCCCCGCGAGCTCCAGCGGCGTGTAGGGCCTGACGCCGTCGACCGCCTCGATCGTGCTCTTGAGGTAGAACAGCGGAGTGATCTCGACGAGACCGCCGATCGCGATCACCAGCAAAATGCCGACGATCAGGACGATCGAGTTCTTTTCAAAGATTTGATGGCGTGTCCAGAACGACATGGAAAGCTCCTCATTCCGCCGGCTGAAGCGCGACGGGCATCTGGACTTCCACTTCGCCGACGCGAACGGTCATCCAGAGATTGTAGGCCATGATCAGCGCGCCGATCAGGAACAGCCCGCCGCCGGCGGCGCGGATGATGTAGAAGGGATGCATCGCCTCGACGCTCTCGATGAAGGAATATTCGAGGAAGCCGAGCGAGGTGTAGGCGCGCCACATCAGGCCTTGCAGGATGCCGGACACCCACATCGCCGAGATGTAGAGGACGATGCCGAGGGTCGCGATCCAGAAGTGCCAGTTGACGAGCTTCAGGCTGTAGAGGCCCTTGCGATTCCATATCCACGGCACCAGGCAGTAGAGCGCGCCGAAGGAGACGAAGCCGACCCAGCCGAGCGCGCCGGAATGCACGTGGCCGATGGTCCAGTCGGTGTAGTGGCTGAGCGAGTTCACCACCTTGATCGACATCATCGGGCCTTCGAAGGTCGACATGCCGTAGAAGGCGACGGAGACCACGAGCATGCGCAGCACGGGATCGGTGCGCAGCTTGTCCCAGGCGCCCGACAGCGTCATCAGGCCGTTGATCATGCCGCCCCAGGAGGGCATCCACAGCATGATCGAAAAGGTCATGCCGAGCGTCTGCGTCCAGTCGGGCAGCGCCGTGTAGTGCAGATGGTGCGGGCCGGCCCAGATGTAGAGGAAGATCAGCGCCCAGAAGTGGATGATCGACAGCCGGTAGGAATAGATCGGCCGCTCCGCGCGCTTCGGGATGAAGTAGTACATGATGGCGAGGAAGCCGGCAGTCAGGAAGAAGCCGACCGCGTTGTGGCCGTACCACCACTGGAACATCGCGTCCTGGATGCCGCCCCAGGCGACGTAGGATTTCGAGCCGAACACCGAGACGGGGAGCGCGGGATTGTTGCCGAGATGCAGGACCGCGATCGTCACGATGAAGGCGAGATAGAACCAGTTCGCGACGAAGATGTGCGGCTCCTTGCGCTTGATGATCGTGGCAAGGAAGACCAGCAGATAGGCGACCCAGACGATGGTGAGCCAGAGGTCGGCATACCATTCCGGCTCGGCATATTCCTTCGACTGGGTGACACCGAGCAGATAGCCGGTGCCGGCGACCAGGATGAAGAAATTGTAGCCGATCACGACGAACCAGGGCGCGAGGTCGCCCGCAAGGCGCACCCGGCAGGACTTCTGCACGACATAGAGCGACGTGCCGATCAGCACGTTGCCGCCGAAGGCGAAGATCACCGCGGAGGTGTGCAGCGGACGCAGCCGGCCGAAGCTGGTCCAGGGCAGATCGAAGTTCAGTGCGGGCCACGCCAGCTGCGAGGCGATGATGAGGCCAACGAGGAAGCCGGCAATGCCCCAGAACATCGCCATGACGGCGGTGAACTTGATCGGACCCATATTGTAGTTGGGGCGGCCGTTGATCTCCGCCGGCGGCAGCGCCGCCGGACGATCGAAGTAGCGGTTGATGATGCCAAAGACCACAGCCAAGCTCGCCGCTGCGCTGAGCGCGGCATGGAAGGCAAAGGCCGAATCGAGCGCCTTGGCCGAGGCGATCACGCAAAGGAAGGCGGTGACTGCGAACACGATGGCCAGGCCGCTTTCACCGATGGTCATGGATTTGGAGATGGAGGGCTGGCTCATGCGGATTCTCTCTGAAAGAACACGCCGCCAGAAACCACATTCGACCTCGCGGCGAATTGATTGAAATCAAGACAGGTGGATTTCTATTCGGGTGAGTGATGCGGCGCCCGCCAGTTGAAGTGCCCTCTCCCCTTATGGGAGAGGGCAGCGAGGACGGTGCCGCGCACTCACTTGGGTGAGGGGTTGGCTCCGCACGGAGAGTCTTTCGGTGGAGAGAACCCCTCATCCGGCGCTTCGCGCCACCTTCTCCCACATCCGCCTTCGCCAAGGCTTCGGCGGACATGAGGGGAGAAGGAAGGAGTCACTCCCGCGCCGTCGCCTTGAGCGCCTTGATGACGTCCTCGCGGGCGATGATTCCGACCAGCTTTTCCGCGCCGTCGAGCACGATGATGCTCCTGATGCGGTGCTCGACCATGATCTGGAGCACGCGCGTCAGCCGCGTGTCGGGGCTGACATAGATGAACTCGGGCGTCATGACGTCGCCGATCCTGCGGCTCATCAGGTCGCGATAGTGCGGCAGCATCTGGCTCGGCGAGAACGCGAAACACTTCAGGATGTCGAACTTGGTAACGATGCCGACCACCTGCCCGTCGTCCTCGACCGGATAGGAGTTGAAATCATCACGCTCGAACATCTCGCTAAGCGCGAGCAGGTCGTGGTCGCGCCGCACCGTCGTGACGTTGCGCGTCATGTAGCTGTCGACGGTCTCTTCAAGAAATTTGTACACGGCGCGTCCTCCTCGATTAGCTTTTGGGCCGGGCGGCCGTCAGTGCGACAGCAGCACGCTGCGGGCGGATTGGGTGACCAGATATTCGGTGACGCCGCCGAGGATCAGCTCGCGAAAGCGCGAATGACCATAGGCGCCCGCCACGATCAGGCCGGCCCCAAGGTCGCCGGCGACCTGCTCCAACTGCGCGGCAGCGGTTGCGTTCCGCACGGCCTCCGAGACGCGTGCGCTCGCGGTGACGCCGTGACGGGCGAGCCAGGCGGCAACGTCGCTGACGCCGGCCATCACCGCCGAACGGTCGTCGTCGCGCTCCGGGATTTCGACGATGGTGACGTCCCTCGCCTTGCGCAGCAGCGGCAGCGCGTCGGCCACCGCGCGCCGCGCCTCCGGCGTGTCCTTCCACGCCACCAGCACGCTGCGCAGGTCGAGCCAGTTGACCTTGTCGGGAACGACGAGAAGCGGGCGGCCGGCCTGCATCACCAGGTCCTTGGGGCTCGCGAGCGCGAACGCATCGGAGAAGGCCGGGCTCTGGCCGCCGCTGACGATGATGTCGGCACATCGTGCCTGCGCCAGCACGAAACGGGTCGGAAAATCCATGGCGCCGCGCCACTCCACGCGGCCGCCGCGCGCCTTGGTGGCGGCGCGGAATTGCGCCTCCAGATCGGCAAGGCGCTTCCTGATGGAGGCTTCCTCCTGATCGATCAGGCTCTGGGCTTCAGCGCCGTCGGTGAAATAGAGCGGCGGCGCGAACTGCCCTGCGGCAACCCCGATAATGGCCGCCTCGAATCGCTCGGCGAGTTCGCCCGCGACCTGAAGGCGCGCCTCGTTGGACTGGTCGAGCGCCAGGCTGACCATCACGGTCGCGTAAGTCATTGGGATTCTCCGCTCAGCTATGAACTGGCGCGAAATCTAGCCTCGCCGTGACGGGGCAGGATGAGGTAGATCAAATCGCCGGGCGCGACCTTGCGGGAAATCCGCCAATGGAATCAGACATCCGAACTTGCCTCGGGCCGGTCCATGGGCGAAATTGCGGTCATGTTCGCGGCACCACGCCCGCCGCGCGAAGATGGGAGTCATCGATTGTCGCCGACCCGCGTAACGCATCCGCCAGACGACAGTCGCGGCGAGCATTTCCGGGTCCGGATCGAGGGATTCGGCGTCGGCACCTGGGATCTCGACCTCGCGACGCGCGAACTGGAGTGGTCGGAAACCGCGAGGATGCTGCTCGGTATCGAGCGGGGCCAGCCGGCAAGTTACGACCTCTTCCTGTCGCGCCTCGAGCCCGGTGACCGCGCGCGCGTCGAGAACGCGATCAAGCAGGTCTCCGAGCATGGCGGCGGTTTCGACGTCTCCTTCAGGATTTCCGCCAATTCCGGCCGCGGCAAATGGATCAGGGCGCGCGCCGGATTGATTCGAGACGAATCCGGCGTCGCGCGCCATCTCAGCGGCATCTTCCTCGATATCGACGAGGAGAAGCAGGTCGAGGAAGCCCTGCGCACGCGTGAGACCCACCTCCGCTCGATCCTTCACACCATTCCCGACGCCATGATCGTCATCGACGGCCGCGGCATCATGCAACTGTTCAGCACCGCCGCCGAGCGCCTGTTCGGCTGGTCCGAGCAGGAGGCGATCGGCCAGAACGTCAGCATCCTGATGCCGGAGCCCGACCGCACCCGCCACGACAGCTACATCGCGCGCTATCGCAGCACGAACGATCCGCACATCATCGGCATCGGCCGCATCGTGACCGGCAAGCGCCGCGACGGCACGACCTTTCCGATGCACCTGTCGATCGGCGAGATGCAGTCCGGCGGCGAGCCCTATTTCACCGGCTTCGTCCGCGACCTCACCGAGCACCAGCAGACCCAGGCGCGGCTCCAGGAATTGCAGTCCGAGCTCGTCCACGTTTCGCGGCTGACCGCGATGGGCGAGATGGCCTCGGCGCTTGCCCACGAGATCAACCAGCCGCTGGCGGCGATCAGCAATTACATGAAGGGATCGCGGCGGCTGCTGGCCGGCAGCACCGATCCCAACACGCCGAAGATCGAAAGTGCGATGGATCGCGCCGCGGAGCAGGCCTTGCGCGCCGGCCAGATCATCCGCCGCCTGCGCGACTTCGTCTCCCGCGGCGAGTCCGAGAAGCGGGTCGAGAGCCTGTCCAAGCTGATCGAGGAGGCCGGCGCGCTCGGGCTTGCCGGCGCGCGCGAGCAGAACGTGCAGCTCCGCTTCAGCCTCGATCCCGACGCCGATCTCGTGCTCGCCGACCGCGTGCAGATCCAGCAGGTGCTGGTCAATCTGTTCCGCAACGCGCTGGAAGCGATGGCGCAGTCGCCGCAGCGCGAGCTCGTCGTCGCCAACACCCGCGTCGGTGACGACATGATCGAGGTCGAGGTGTCCGACACCGGCTCCGGCTTCCAGGGCGACGTCATTCCCAACCTGTTCCAGACCTTCTTCACCACCAAGGAAACCGGCATGGGCGTGGGACTGTCCATCAGCCGCTCGATCATCGAGGCTCACGGCGGACGCATGTGGGCCGAGAGCAACCCATCAGGCGGCGCGACATTCCGCTTCACTCTCCCGGCAGCCGATGAGAATTGATCCATGACGACCAAGGGACATGTCTACATCATCGATGACGACGAGGCTATGCGGGACTCGCTGAACTTCCTGCTGGATTCCTCCGGCTTCGGCGTCACCCTGTTTGACGATGCGCAAGCCTTCCTCGATGTCCTGCCCGGCCTTGCCTTCGGCTGCGTCGTCTCCGACGTGCGCATGCCTGGAATCGACGGGATCGAGCTGTTGAAGCGGATGAAGGCGCAGCAAAGCCCGTTCCCGATCCTGATCATGACCGGTCATGGCGACGTGCCGCTCGCGGTCGAGGCGATGAAGTTGGGGGCGGTCGACTTTCTCGAGAAGCCGTTCGAGGACGACCGCCTCATCACCATGATCGAGACGGCGATCCGCCAGGCCGAGCCGGCGGCGAAGAACGAGGCGATCTCGCAGGACATCGCCGCCCGCGTCGCCTCCCTCAGCCCGCGCGAGCGCCAGGTCATGGAAGGGCTGATCGCGGGCCTCTCCAACAAGCTGATCGCCCGTGAATACGACATCAGCCCCCGCACCATCGAGGTCTACCGGGCCAACGTCATGACCAAGATGCAGGCGAACAGCCTCTCGGAGCTGGTCCGGCTGGCGATGCGCGCCGGGATGCTGAAGGATTGAGGCAGGTCAAAATCATTCTCCCGGGCCGTGCTAGCCAAAGGGGATGATCGAGATCGGCTCGCACCAACAGCGGCTTCCAGTGACGTCATCCGCAAAGCCCACCGTCTACGTGGTCGACGACGATGCCGCCGTGCTGGGATCCCTGCAATTCCTGCTGGAAACCGACGGCTTTGCCGTGCGGACCTTCAGGAATGCCACGGCGCTGCTGAATGCCAGCGGCGCGCCCGGCGCGGACTGCTACGTGATCGATTACAAGATGCCCGACATCAACGGCATCGAGCTGGCCGGCCGGTTGCGCCAGTCCGACGAGGGCACGCCCGTGATCCTGATCACCGGCTATCCCGATGGGAATATCTCGGCCCGGGCGGCCGCAGCAGGCGTCAAGGACGTGATTTTGAAGCCGCTTCTCGACGAAACCCTGGTCAAGTCCATCCGCCACGCCATCCAGGGCGGCCGCGGCAACTGACCTACGGGGTTCTACGTAGGTAACCTCCCTTAAGATATCTCGCGAAATTTTCGAAGCGCCCGAACCCGCGTACCAAAGCGTCATCACAACGGAGATGGCGCAGATGCTGACCGAGACGCTCAACACCCAGGCGATCAACACGCAAATTCGTGGCAAGATTGCTCCTGCCCATCCCGTCTCCGACCAGTTCGGCGCGATCGCCGGCCATGTCGGCCTCGTCGCCACGGAGTTCTCCTACCGCAAGGACGAGGAGATCTACGGCGAGGACGAGCCGGCCGAATATGTCTACCAGGTCATCACCGGCGCGGTGCGCAGCTACAAGCTGCTCTCCGACGGCCGCCGCCAGATCGGCTCCTTCCATCTTCCCGGTGACGTGTTCGGCCTTGAATCCGGTCCGAGCCACCGCCTCGCCGCTGAAGCCATCATCGACACGACCGTGCGCCTGGTGAAGCGCGCGAGCCTGGAGAAGGCCGCCAGCACCGATGTGCAGGTCGCGCGCAAGCTCTGGGCCATGACCGCCGGCGAACTACGTCACGCCGAGGACCACATGCTGCTGCTCGGACGCAAGACCGCGATGGAGCGCGTTGCAACCTTCCTGCTCGAGATGGACCGCCGCCTTGCGGTAGCCGGCATGATGGCACTGCCGATGTGCCGCCGCGACATCGGCGACTATCTCGGCCTCACGCTGGAGACCGTGTCGCGCGCGCTGTCGCAGCTTCATGCCCAGGGTATTTTGGGATTTTCCGGCGCCCGCCAGATCGTGCTGCGCAACCGTCAGCGCCTGCACAATCTCGACGCCTGATTTCTGTCTTCCTCCCCACCCGCTTTGGCCGGCTGAATTCGTTCAGCCGGCCAATTTTTTCGGCGCGATCATGCCGGTGCGCCGGGTTTCCGGCATCACAAAGAGGATCAGCAAAAGCCCGGTCGCGGCGACGCCGGACAGCCCGATGAAGGCGGTGGCATTGCCGAACTTGTCGCTGACATAGCCGCCAAGCGCCGTGCTCAAGGACGCCCCGATGCCGGTCGCGGTCCCGACAATGCCTTGCGCCAGATTGAAATGGCCGCTGCCGAAGGCGACGTCGGCCACGATCAGCGGGATCATCACCGCGAACACCGCCGCCGTGATGCCGTCGAACACCTGCACCGCGACCAGCAGATAGGGATCGCGCACGGTCGCAAACAGAAGGCCCCGGATCGTCAGCGCAGCGAATCCGATCAGCAGCAGCGGGCGCCGGCCCCAGAGCTGCGCCTTGCGCCCGACCGTCGGCGACAGCAGCGCCACAATCGCCTGCGGCACGACGATGCAGAAGGCGACGAGCACGGTTGCCCACTGGCTCGACCGCGCCGTCACCGCGCTCGCCATCAGCGGCATCATCGCGGCGTTCGCCAATTGCAGCAGCAGCACGCTCAGCGCGAAGACGATGAGCGGGCGTTGCCGGATCAGGTGCCAGAGATTGGTGTCGCCTGGAACCGGCGCCTCGCGCGGCATCTCGCCGTGACAGCGCGCGATGTCCACTTCCTCCTCGCGGATGCGCGACAGCGCGATCAGGGTCGGAATCGCGAGCAGGAAGGTGACGAGGAACACCGAGCGGCTCGACAGGAGATAGCCGGCCGTGCCCATCACGGCGGCGGCGACGCCGTTGCCGAGGGACGCAAAGCGCGCATTGCGGCCGAGCCGCTCGCCGATCGCAAGCGGACCGACCAGGCCGAGGCTGATCGCCGCGATCGCCGGCCCCAGCACGCAGCTCGCCGCCGCATGCAGCGTGGCCGCAGCAACCACCACGGGGAAGATCGGCATCGCCGCATAGGCGAGCGCGCAGAAGCCGATGGTCGCTATCGCAAGCGCTGCGACCAGCCGCTCGGACTTCGCGGCATCGATGATCGCGCCACCGGGCATCTGTCCGATCAGCGCGACGATGCCACCGATCGACAGCACGAGGCCGATCTCGACCTGGGTCCATTTCTGCGTCGTGAGGTAGACCGCGATGAAGGGGCCGAACCCGGTCTGCACGTCGGCGAGGAAGAAGATGAACCAGTCGAGGCCGCGCAGGCTCTGGCGCGACGGCGCCGGAAGGCCCGCAGGCGGCGGCGCGGCAACGTTGTACCGTTCAACGCGGCTATCGCGATCTGCGTGGTTCGGCGTCCTCGACAACAGCACCGGCGGCCATCCCTCCCCGCGCCTCACTGAATCGCTTGCAGCGGCTGCAGGCTGCCGGACGCGCCGAGCACCACCATCGGCGTGTCTTCCTTGTATTCCGGCGCGGCTGCGACCTGCGCCTTGGTCAATTCCAGTGTGATGCTGTCCTTCTTGTTGGCAATCTTGCCGAACCGCATCGCGTTCCAGTCCACCACGATCTTGCGGCTACCGACGCCGAGGAAACCGCCGAAATCAATCACGGCGGCGCGCACGCGGCCGGCGCGGTCGACGATGATGTCGACGATGCGGCCCATGTCCTCGTCGGCTGCGCTGCGCACGTCACGGCCGAGCACGCCATGGGCGTCGCTCGCACCGATGATGGTCACGGACGGCGGCGGCGCGGCGTCCTTCGGCGTGACCGGCACGGTGGAGGTCGACGGCTGCACCGCGGCCGGCGCGTTCGCTTCGCTGGGGGGCGTCGTTGGGCCCGCGGGCGGTTCCTCCGCGGCACGCGATGCGGCGACCGTCAATCCCGCGACGATCGCTGCGCTCAGAACCAACCATCCGGCGGTACGCATAAAACCCTCCTCGCAGGCGCCGCTAGCGTGCCAGCACGATCGAGACCTGGATCTGGCCGCGCGTGCGCAAGACCTCCAGCGCGACGTCGTCGCCGTGACGACTGACGCGCAGATCCACGCTGGAATTGCCCAATCGCAGATCGCGCAGGATCACCTCGTTCAGGAACGCCGGCAGATGCGGATTGCGCAGGCGAATCTCGCCGCGCGCGACGTCGAACTCGATGCCGAGCGCTGCCTCCAGCAGCGTGAATGGCGTCGCGCTGGCCCAGGCCTGCGGCGCGCAGGCGACCGGATAGAGCGTCGGGCCGCGCCGCTTCTCGCGCCGGAAGCCGCAGAACAATTCGGGCAGCCGCCGCAGGTCCATGTATGTCGCCGCGTCGAACAAGCCCTTGAAGACATGCGCCACCGAATGCTTGAGGCCGTAGCGCGCGAGCCCGAGCGCGATCAGCGCATTGTCGTGCGGCCAGATCGAGCCGTCATGATAGGACATCGGATTGTAGCGCACCTCGCCTTGCGCGACCGTGCGGATGCCCCAGCCCGAGAAGAAGTGCGGCGCCATCAGATCGGCGGCGACGAGACGTGCGCGGTCCTCGCGGATCATGCCGCTGAACAGCACCTGCCCGGCGTTGGATGTCCGCACCTTGCAGGGCCGCTTCTTGCCGTCGAGCGCGAGCGCATAGGTACCGAGCTCCTCGCACCAGAATGCCTTCTCGAACCGCTCGGCCAGCGCCTTGGCCTCGGTCTCGAGCTTTTTGGCGAGGTCCGGCTTGCCGAGCCGCAACGCGCAACGTGCGGCGAGCTGCTTGGCGGCAAAGACGTAACCCTGCACCTCGGCAAGGGCGAGATTGCCTTCCGCAAGCTGGCCATCGGCATGGAAGATCGCGTCATACGAGTCCTTCCAGCCCTGGTTGGCGAGGCCCTTTTCGGTGGCGCGCTGGTATTCGACGAAGCCGTCCCTGTCGGGGTCGCCCGGGCCGTCGATCCAGGCCAGCCCCGCCTCGATCGCCGGCCACAGCTCGGTCAGGGTCTTTTCGTCGCCGGTGCGCTCGAAATAGCTTCCGGCGAGCAGCACGAACAAGGCGGTCGAATCCACGCTGCCGTAATATTGCGCGAACGGCACCTCGCGGAGCGCAGCCATCTCGCCGCCACGCATCTCGTGCAGGATTTTTCCGGGCGCCGCATCGTTCAGCGGATCGACCGTCTCTGCCTGAAAATGCGCGAGCCGCCGCAGCACGCCCTTCGCGACCCGCGGATCGATCCACAGCATCTGGAGCGCGGTGATCAGGCCGTCGCGGCCGAACGTCGTCGAGTACCAGGGAATGCCGGCATAGGGATAACGCCCCTGCGGCGTCTCCGTCATGAGCATGTTGAGGTCGGCCATGGCCTGGCACAGCACCTCGTTGAAGATGTTGTTCGACGTCTCGATGCTGGCCATGCCCTTCGTTGACTGGCGCATCTCGCGGCGATGGGCGAGCAGGCCCCTGAAGAAGCGCGCGGGCTTCTCCGCGATCGGCCGGTTGCAGGACACCGCCACGAAAAGGGATTTCGACTGGTGCGGGTCCAGGTCGAGCTGCCAGGTCGCGGCATTCACCGACAGCCGCGTCGGACGCGGGTCGAAATGCAGGCCGGTGGTACGCACGGCATCGTCAAGCCCGCGATAGTGGAACAGCACGTCGGTCGGCCCGAGCAACTTGCTGGTGCCGGTCCCGCGGTGCGGGCGCCGCTCGCCGCGCACCTCGAACAGATCGGCAAAGTCGCTGTCGAACAGCATCGTCAGCTCCGGGCTGGCGCGACGGTCGCCATGGTTCTGCACGCCGATGCGCTGATAGGCCGTGCCGCGCCACAGGAAGATCGTGCGCACGATGTGCAGCAGGTCCTTCTGCAGCACGATGCGGCCCTGGCGATAGATATCGGGATTGGTGAGATCGACGGTCAGGGCCGAATTGTCATCGCGAAGATTCGAGCCGAGCAGCAGCGGCTGGAGATCGTCGAGCACGAGCTCCAGCCGCGCCAGATAGCGCGTGTCGCAGTTGAACAGGCCGTCCGGCCCGCCCGCGGAGGCGCCGATGTCACCATGGCTGTCCAGCACGATGAAGGTGTCGTCGTGCTTGAGCGACCGACGGGGCCGCGCGGCGGGCCCCGTCATCGGAATGTAGAACGCCTGCTCCGCGACGGCCTCCTCCGTCTGCGTTACCGAGATGATCTGGGTTACGGCTTCGGCTGCCATGAGCTGCTCCCCTGCGGCCAGTTTTTCGAACGCGACCAACGCAAACGCAACTGTTGGACTTACGCGGCGAACTTCGCCAGCCGGCTCATCTCCTGCGTCACCAGCTCACGGTAGGGGCCGTGGCCCTGCATCAGGCGGTCGGGCGCGCCGTCCTCGATGATCTTGCCATTCTTCAGCACCAGGACGCGATCGAAATTGCGCAGCGTCGCCAGCCGGTGCGCGATCGCGATCACGGTACGGCCGCGCATCAGGCGCGACAGCGCCTCGCGGATCGCCTCCTCGGATTCGCTGTCGAGCGCGGCGGTCGCTTCGTCCAGCAGCAGGATCGGCGCGTCCTTCAGGAAGGCACGCGCGATCGCGATGCGCTGGCGCTGGCCGCCGGACATCTTGACACCGCGGTCGCCGACCATGGTGTCGAGACCTTCCGGCAGGCTGTCGATGAAATCGCAGCGCGCCGCGATCGCCGCGCGCAGCACCTCGTCGTCGGTCGCGTTCGGACGGCCGTAGCGGATGTTCTCGCGGATGGAGCGGTGGAACAGCGAGATATCCTGCGGCACGACCGAGATGGCCTCACGCAGGCTCAGCTGGGTCACCTTGGAAATATCCTGGCCATCGACGGTCACGCTGCCTTCATCGACATCGTAGAACCGCTGCAGCAACGTGAACAGGGTCGATTTCCCTCCGCCCGACTGGCCGACCAGGCCGACGCGCTGGCCGGGCTGAAGCCGCAGGCTGAACCGTTCAAAGATTTTTTCGCCGCCGGGATAGCCGAAGGTGACGTTGTTGTACGCGATCGCGGCGCCGCTCTTCATCAGCGGCTCGGCCTCGGGATGATCGCGCAATTCATGCGGCACGAGCAAGGTCGCGATCGCCTCGGTCAGGCGCGCGACGTGCTGGGTGACATCGACCAGCGCCACCGCGAGGTCGCGCGTCGCGTTGAGAATGGAGAGGCCGAGCGTACAGACCAGCACGACATCGCCGGTGGTCGCCTCGCCCTGCTGCCAGAGCGTGATCGCCCAGGCCATCAGCGCAACCGTCAGGACGACCGTCACGCCGGCATGCGTGAGCCGCAGCTTTTCCAGATAACGCAGGCTACGGCCGCGCGCGGTCAGTTCCCGGTTCACCGTCGCGTCGAACCGCTCGTGCTCATGGCCGATGCCGCAGAAGGCGCGGACCAGCGGCATGTTGCTGATGACGTCGATCATCTCGCCGTCGACGACGGCGGCCTTGTCGGCAAAGTCGTCATGCAACGGCTTGCCGGCTGCGGCCAAATGGAACATCGCTATCACCATACCGCCCGCGACCACGATCAGGCCGAGTGCCATATAGGGACTGACGGTTCCAATCAGCCCGATGGCCGCAATTGTGGCGATGCACGGCGGCAACACATTCCAGACGAACATGTTCTCGACCGTGAACACCGCGTTTGAGGTCGCGGTGATACGGCTCGTCAGCATGCCCGGCATGCGATCCGAGAAATAGCTCGGCGCGTGTCCGGTTAGATGACGAAATATGTCACGGCGTAAATCGCCCGTGACACGAACGAAGGTGAAGCTCGCGGTCCAGCTCGCGATCCGCCACAGGAAATTATCGGCAGCGATCAGCGACATGAGTAAAATGAATGCCAGCCATACGCTGCCACCGTGCGAAGTTCCCGCGGACAGGCTGTCGACCAGGGATTTGACGCCGTATTGCGTGCCCACGGAACAGGCAACGGCTGCAACGACAGCGGTCAGGATCACGAGATGCGATGCCGGCCGTCGTCGCAGATAGCGCAAGACAAAGGCAAATGGCCTGCGCGCGTAACCAGAAAGATGATCCATGTGACTGCGACCCCGTCGTATTGATTTCGATTTTTCTATTAGCCGATTGAACATCGACCGCTTCGCCTCGGTTCCCGGGCCGGGCCATCACGACATGCGGATGCGGACGATGTGAGAAGAGGAGATGGCAGCATCGCGGCCGACTGAAGTGTGTCGAAGAAGTAACGTTCGTTGAAGGAACTTCGCAATTGCGAGAACGTTCCCTCGTCTGGCATGCCGGTGCCGAGACACGGCGGGGGTTTTACTTCCATGATCACAGAGGAGATGGCGAGATGCGCATCGCGCAGGTAGCTCCGTTGACTGAGGCTGTTCCACCCAAGCTGTATGGCGGCACCGAGCGGGTGGTGCACTGGTTGACGGAGGAGTTGGTTGCCCTTGGACACGATGTCACGCTGTTCGCCAGCGGTGACTCGCAGACGTCGGCGAAGCTGGACGCACTTTGGCCGCGGGCGCTTCGCCTCGACGGTTCCGTGCGTGATCCCAACGCGCTGCATATGGTGCTCCTGGAGCGCGTGCGGCAGAAATGTGACGACGAGGAGTTCGACTTCCTCCACTTCCATCTCGACTACTATCCATGGTCCCTGTTCCACCGGCAGCCGACCCCGTTCGTGACCACGCTGCACGGCCGGCTCGACCTGCCGGAGCATCAGCCCGTGTTCAACACCTTCTCGAAAATGCCTGTCATCTCGATCTCGAACGCGCAGCGCAGGCCGGTGCCGCAGGCGAACTGGGTGACGACGATCCAACACGGCCTGCCGGAGACCTTGCTGACGCCGAAGCCGGCGAAGCAGGAATATCTCGCCGTGCTCGGCCGCATCGCGCCAGAGAAGGGCGTTGACCGCGCCATCAAGATCGCGATGCATTGCGGCATCCCGCTGAAGATCGCGGCCAAGGTCGATCGCGCCGACCAGGACTATTACGACGAACTGATCAAGCCGATGATCCAGAACAATCCGCTGGTCGACTTCATCGGCGAGATCGGTGACCACGAGAAATCCGACTTCCTGAGCGGCGCGCTCGGCCTCCTGCTGCCGATCGACTGGCCGGAGCCGTTCGGTCTCGTGATGATCGAAGCGATGGCTTGCGGCACGCCGGTCGTCGCCTTCAACCGCGGCTCGGTGCCCGAGATCATCGATGAGGGCCTCACCGGCTTCGTGGTCGAGGACATCATCAGCGCCGCCGGCGTCGTCAAGCGCCTGCCGCAACTCGATCGCGCGGCCATCCGCAAGCAGTTCGAGAAGCGCTTTACGGCGCGGCGGATGGCGCTGGATTATCTCGCGGCCTATCGCAGCCTGACGGAAGCGCAGGCGCCGCGGATCAAGCTGGTGAGCAGCGCGGAGTAAGGGCCGCTTTCACCTCACGACACACTGTCATGCCCCGGCTTGACCGGGGCATCCAGTACTCCGCGGCTTCTCGGCTCAAGCACTGCGGTCTCTGGAATACTGGATCGCCCGGTCAAGCCGGGCGATGACAGCGAGAGTGCGGAGGGCGATGCCAGCAAGAACGAGGCGAGCGGTGCCCTAACTCACCACCGCCCGCTTCGGCTCGACGATCTCGAACATGCGCGGGAATTCGTCCATCAGGCCCATCAGCTCGGCAAGCCGTATCGGGTTGCCCGCGAGCTTGATCTTGCCGGCGGCGACCGCTTCCGGAAAGCTCGTCAGTTTCGCGATGACCTCATCGAGCGTTGCGCGCGCGAGCGTGAAACTGGCGTCCGCGCCTTCCGCCTGCACGCCCTCCGTATAAGTCAGCGCGCAATTCTCCAGGTTGAGCACGAAGATCTCGCCGGTATCGGAAAAGCTCCAGTTCAGCACGATGTGCTTGCCCTCGGCCTTGGGGCCGTTGAGCCGAATGCCGAGCACGTCCCAGAGCTGCTCGGTGCGTAGCGCCGCCAGCGTCTCGCGCGGCATCGGCGGACGCGGCGGGGTCTTCGGCATGCCCTGACGCAGCTCCTGCGCGCCGAACAGATAGGCGTTGCGCCAGGTCGAGCTCTCGGCGGCATAACCGAGCTGCTCGAGCGTATCCGCGAGCAACGCACGCGCCGCTTCATTCTCCGGCTCCGCGAAGACGACATGGCCGAGCGCCTGCGCGACAAAGCGAAACTCGCCTTTGTCGAAGTCCTTGCGCGCGCGCGCGAGGATGGCCTCGGCGCCGCCCATGTACTCGACATACTTCTTGCCGGATTCCACCGGCGGCAGCGGATCGAGATTGACCGGGTTGGCATCGTACCAGCCGAGATACTTCTGGTAGATCGCCTTCACGTTATGCCGGATATGGCCGTAATAACCGCGGCCGTGCCAGGCGCCCTCCAGGCTCTTCGGCAACTGGATCGTCTCGGCGATCTCGGCTGCGGTGAGGCCGTGGTTCATCAGGCGGATGGTCTGGTCATGCGCGAACTTGTAGAGATCGCGCTGCTGCCGGATCATCGTTCCGATCCGCTCGCGGCCCCACACCGGCCAGTGATGCTGTCCGCACATCGCCTCTGCCTTGCCGTCCCAGAGCCGCAAGGCCTCGTTGAGATACTTCGACCAGGCCAGCGCATCGCGCACATCGGCGCCGCGGAACGGCAGCAGATTGTGGAAATTGTGCGTGCAGTTCTCGGCGAGGTTCAGCAGCTTGTAGCGCGGGATGAAGAAGTGCATCTCCGCCGGCGCTTCGCTGTTCGGCGCCATCTGGAATTCGAATTCGACGCCGTCGATCACCCGCCTGTCGCCGGTTGCCATGATCAGGTCTGCCGGACGCAGCAGTGCCACGGCGCCCGCCGCCATCGACTTGCCGAGCCCGTTGTCGACCTGCCCCCGCACGCCTTTGGCGAGGAACGGCCCGAACTGGTATTGTGCCCGCCGCAGCATCGCCGGCCCCGCGATGATGTTCTCGGAGACGGCATGCTCCATGAACAGGTTCGGCGCGATGATCGGCACGGCGCCGGTTGCCAGCGCGTCCTCCTCCAGCACGCCGCGCGCGCCACCCCAATGGTCGGTATGGGTGTGGGTGAAAATGACGGCGGCCACCGGCTTCTGGCCACGATGCCTGTAATAGAGATCGAGCGCGGCACGTGCGCCCTCGATCGACGTCAGCGTGTCCACCACGATGACACCGCTGTCGCCCTCGATCAGCGTCATGTTGGCGATGTCGAGCCCGCGCACCTGGTAGACCCCGGGCACCACCTCGAACAGGCCGTGATGCATGTTGAGCCGCGCCTGTCGCCACAAGCTCGGATTGACGGTCGGCGGCGCCGTCTCGCTGGAGAGGAAGCCATAGGGCTTCAGGCTCCACACCGTCCGCCCCTGCGGGTTGGCGATCTCCGCATTTTCGATCGTACCAAGGAAGCCACGCGCGGCGTCGTCGAAATCCCGCGTGTCGGAAAACGGCAGCGCATTCAGCATCGTTGCTTGCTGCGCGATGACGGAGGGTGTTGCGTCCTTCGGCTCGTTGCTGGTCATTCTTGTTTCCTCCCGGCCTGTGCGAGCATCTAACCGCATCTCGCGGGTGATTGCTATCGGAGGAGACTGCCGAAATCGAGCGAGATGCCTCTTCCCTTCTCCCCTTGTGGGAGAAGGTGGCGCGAAGCGCCGGATGAGGGGTATATCTCCGCCCGCAAGACTGTTTGTGCGGAGAGAAACCCCTCACCCGCCTCGCCGCTGCGCGGCGAGCCACCCTCTCCCACAAGGGTAGAGGGTGCACCGTTCGCGTGGCTTACGCAGCGAGCTCTTCCGCCAAGATCTGGCCCGATGCGCTCGCATCCGCCATCCGCAAATCCCGCGCCAGCACATAACCGCCGCGTTCCTGCTTGGCCCGATAGAGCGCCTTGTCGGAGCGCGACAGCAGCGCTTCCGCGGTGCGCCCGTCGTCCGGCGCGACGGCGACGCCGACGCTGACGCCGAGCTCGATCATTTGTCCGTCGATATCATAGGGCGCGCTGATCGACTGCACGATGCGCTGCGCCATCGCTTCCGCATCAGCCGCCGCACGCTGCACCAGGACGAACTCGTCGCCGCCCATCCGGACCACGAGGTCATCCTGCGCGGCGAGCGCCTTGAGCCGCCCGGCGACCTGCTTCAGCAGTGCGTCACCGACGGGATGGCCGAACCGGTCGTTCGCCTCCTTGAAGCGGTCGAGGTCGAGCGTATGAACGGCAATCATCCCGGCCGCCAGCATCTGCGGCAGGTCCGTGGCCAGCACCGAACGATTGGACACGCCGGTCATCGGGTCCAGGCGCGACAGCTGCTCGAACTGCCGCTTGAGCGTGATCTGGTTGATCGAGGCGTTGAAGCTCAGCCGCACCATCTCGAAGCTCGCGACCACATACATCAGGATGAGGAGCCCGAGCCCGACGTGACGCAGATCAGGTTGCATGAAGGTCACGATCGCGGCAGGCGCGGCGATCGCGACGAGATCGAGCAGCGCCGCGACGGGACGCAGCGCCAGCCGCGCCACCACGCCGGCGCCAAAGCCGAAGCCGATGCCGATCGCCATCACGGAACAGAGCGCGTCACCCAGCACGATGCTGCGCGCGGCAAACACGCCAAGCACCAGGGCAGTGGCGACGGTGCCTGCAACATAGCGCCGCTCCCAGAGCACGGCTTCGGCTCGACCGAGCTGCGGCGGATACGCGAGGCGGCGACGGAAGGCGAAGATTTCGAACAGGCGGACAATGGCCACCACGACACCGGCGACCGACAGGCCGGCCGTCACCATGTCGCCGGTCTCGTAGGTCGTAATCGCACCGACCATCGCCTGGCAGGCGGCCGCGAGAACGGTGGGCATCGTCGTGCCGTGAAGACCCGTGATGACTTCCATATAGACGGGGTCGGAAATCGACGCCCGTCCGGATTCCATTCTGTTGAAGAACATGCCAGCCCCATCCGCTGGCATGCTTCTACCGCAGACCCGTAAAAATGGGTTCCCAGCACAGCGATGGCATTTGAGCGCGCGTGTTTACCGCGCGTTAGCCATGTCCCGCCCGCCCGCGGCGCTAATGCATCCCCAGCACCCGCGGCAGCCACAGCGTCAAATCGGGCCAATACGTCACGATGACGAGGAAGCCGAGCATGGTGATGAGCCACGGCAACACGGCGACCGCGAGCTCGGTTATTCGCATGCGCGCTATCATCGAGGCGACATAGAGATTTAACCCGACAGGCGGATGGCAGAGGCCGACCTCCATGTTGACGTCCATCACGATGCCGAAATGCACGAGGTCGATGCCGAGCTTCTTGGCCGCCGGCGCCAGGATCGGCGCCATGATCAGGATGATCGAGTTCGGCTCCATGAAATTGCCGGCGAGCAGCAGGAGGATGTTGACGACCAGCAGGAAGCCGACCCAGCCGAGGTTCTGCGCCGCGATCCAGTCGGCCAAGGTCGCCGGCAGGTTCTCGTTGGAGAGCACGAAGGAGAACAGCACCGCGTTGGTGACGATGTAGAGCAGCATCGCGCTGGTGTTGGCGGCGCGCAGCAGCACCCGCGGCACGTCCACGATCTTGATCGCCTTGTAGACAAACACCGCGATGATAAAGGAGTAGACCGCAGCCATCGCGGCCGCCTCGGTGGCGGTGAACAGGCCGCTGTAGATGCCGCCGATGATGATGACGACCAGCATCAATCCCCAGATGCTCTCGCGGAAGGTGCGGACGGTCTCGCCCCAGCTCGCCTTCGGCAGGCGTGGATAGTCGCGCTTGCGTGCGAGCCACCAGGTGACGATGCAGAGCATCGTCGTCAGCATGATGCCCGGCAGCAGGCCCGCGACGAACAGCGCGCCGATCGAGGTATTGGTGGAGACCGCATAGACGATCTTCGGTATCGACGGCAGCATCAGGATGCCGAGCGAGCCGGCAACGGTGATGATGCCGGCGCCGAAATGCATGGGATAGCCGTGGCGGACCATCTCCGGCAGCACGATCGCGCCGATCGCGGCAACGGTCGCGACGCTCGAGCCGCAGACCAGCGCGAACATCGCGCAGGCGACGATGCCGGCAAGGCCGAGACCGCCGTGCCAGTGGCCGATCAGCGAGGTCGCGAAATTGATCATGCGGCGCGCGACGCCGCCATGGGTGAGGAAATTGCCGGCGAGGATGAAGAACGGGATCGCCATGATCTCGAACCCCTCGATGCCGGTGAAGAGCTTCATCGAGACCGCTTCGATCGGCACCGTGGTCAGCGTGAACAGGAACGTCATCACGGTGAGGCCAAGCGCGATCGAGACCGGGATGCCGGTCAGCATCAGCGCGATCAGCAGCGCGAACACGGTCGCGGCACGCATCCAGTGCGGCAGCACCACCACGCCAAACTTCTCGGCGAGACACATCGCGAAGATCAGGATCGGCGCCATGATCAGGATGACGCCGAGCGGCGACACTTTTCGCGCGGCGGCCCTGGTCGCCGCGCCGGCGGGCTGCGGATGCAGCGCCGGCGAGACGTCGGCCTCCACGCCCTCGACATGGCTCTCGTCGTGATGCGGCAGATGGCCGGTCCAGTAGTAGGACCACGAGACCTGGAGGAAGCGGAAGCACATCAGGCCCGAGCCGAGCGGGATCGCCAGATAGACGAACCACATCGGCGCTTCCAGGTCATTGGACTGCTGGCCGGTCTTGAACATCTCGGCGACGAAGGAGGCGCCGAAGGCCGCGATCATGCCCGTGAACAGCGCGCCGCACAGCAGCGAGAACAGGATCACGTGCTTGCGCGAATGTTCGGGCAGGCGGTTGACGAGCAGGTCGACGCCGACATGGATGCCGGTGCGCACGCCATAGGCCGCGCCGAACTTCGCCATCCAGATGAACATGTAGATGCAGAGTTCCTGCGCCCAAGACAGGTCGAGCTCGGACAGGAAGGTGAACACCGCCATCGACAGCGTCGCGAGCCAGTTCATCCCGTGCGCAGCCGCCCATCTGGAGAGGACGATCGATTCGCCTGCGCCGTAACGGTGCACCACGGCGATGAAGATCAACCCGGTTGCAGCCGCGATGAGCGTCGCGATCAGCCATTCTTCGAGATGGTTGAGCGCCTGATTGAGCACGCGAAGCAAATCAAAGTCCCCCTATCGATGCGAAACGGCCGGAAGTGCGCACACTCCCGACCGTTCGTATTGTCCTTGCGGAAAACGCGTCAGTTCATCTTGACGTCGAGTTCCTTGGCGACGAGATCGAGCACCTCCTGCCCGACCCGACCCTTTGCCCATGTATAAGTCGGCCGCATCGATTCCTGCCACGCCTTGCGGTCGGCGTCAGTCAGATAATGCAGCTTGGTCTTGCCCGCCTTCTTGATCTCGGCCAGCGCGTCCTCGTTCTCCTGGTGCGCGATCTGGTTGGTGTACTCGGTTGCATCCACCATCGCCTTCTCGAGCTGGGTGCGGATGTCGGGCGGCAGGCCGGACCAGAATTTCGAGTTGACGATGACCGCATATTGCAGATGCGCGTGATAGGACACTGTGATGTCCTTCTGCACCTCGTAGAACTTCTGGGTCAGGTAGTTCGACGCGGTGTTCTCGCAGCCGTCGACCACGCCGGTTTGCAGCGCCTGGTAGACTTCGGAGAACGCCATGATCTGCGGGATCGAGCCCATCAGGCGGAAATACTGGTCCGCGATCTTCGATCCGGAGATGCGGAATTTCAGGCCCTTGAAATCCTCAGGCTTCATCAACGCGCGATTCGACGACACCATGTGGAAGCCGTTGTCCCAATACGCGAGCCCGGTGATGCCCTTGGCCTCGAGCTTCTGGAACAGCCACTTGCCGATCGTGCCCTTCATCGCGTTGGAATAGGTCTCGTCGTCCTTGAACAGCCAGGGCAGGTCGAGCGCCTCGAATTCCTTGATGCCGAGCGGCGCGAATTTCGCGGTCGAGGGTGCCAGCATCTGCACCGAACCGAGCTGGAGCGCCTCGATCTCCTCCTTGTCCTTGTAGAGCGAGGAGTTCGGATAGACTTCGATCTTGACCTTGCCGTCGGTGTACTTCTCGGCGAGTTCCTTGAACTTCAGCGCGCCCTTGCCCTTCGGGGTGTCGTTGGCGACCACGTGGCTGAACTTGATGACAACAGGGCTCTGGGCCTGTGCCACGGCTGGGGCCACGAGAATACCTGCGGCGGCGACCGCAAGAAGCAGCTTGCGCATGAAGTAACCTCCCAACAACCTCTAAAACCGGGTTCTTTTTGTTTTGCAGCCCGGTTTGCAGCCCAGTAGTGGCAGCAATCCACCACCCGAACAACTAGACCTAAGCCCAATTTGCCACAGGCAAGCTAGCTTGACGGCTGTTGTCCGTGCAACCCGGGACCCGCTCCCAGTCCCGGGTTGCGAACGGTTATGTCGCATTGCGGCAGTGCGATCAGTCCTTGCGCTGGGCGACCATGAACAGACGCCGGAACGGAAACAGCGTCTGCCCCGCCGCATTCTTCGGATAGGCCTTCGCCACCCGCTCGCCATAGGCGGCCTCGAACGCGGCCTTCTCGTCGCCCTGCAGGATGTCGAGATAGCGCGTCAACCAGGTCCCCTTGGTCCATTCCTTCACGGGATTGTCGCCTTCGAGCACCTGCAGATATTCGGTCTCCCAGATGTCGACGTTCTGGGAAAGCGGCGCGAGTAGATCATGATAGAAGGCCGGCCCTTCGACCGGCGGCGGGGTAACGAGATGCTCGACCTTTGACCGCCACGGGCCGTTCAGCGCCGTCTCGCCGATCAGCACATGCGATAGCGCGAGGAAGTTGCGCGGCATCTGCACCGCAAGCATGCCGCCGGGCGTCACCTTCTCCATGACTGACGGAAACAGTGCCGCATGATCGGGCAGCCAGTGCAGTGCGGCATTGGAATAGATCAAATCGTATTGCCTGGCGGGGCGCCAATGGCCGAGATCCTCGTGCGACCATTCCACATCCGGCGCCGCCTTGCGGCCCGCGGCCACCATCTCGGCCGAGCCCTCGACACCGGTCACGGTCGCGTCCGGCCAGCGTTCCTTGATCAGTTTTGTCACGTTGCCGGCCCCTGCCCCGAGATCGGCGATCGCGCGCGGGGCGAAATCCGGAATCCGCATCAACAGGTCGACGGCGGGCCGAAGCCGATGGCCGGAGAATTTCAGATATTGCTGCGGATCCCAGACCATTGCTCAACGCCTTTTCTTTTTCGTGTTTCCTTCGTCGAGGCTCTTGGTTACCACTGCTCGTCCCGCTCAGGCAATTCGCGAAGCCGGCGGGACGGGCAGGAAACGAACGACAAGAAGCAAAAAGCAAACAAGAGAGCGTGTGACCATGGACCTCGGGCTCAAATCGAAAACCGCAGTCGTGACAGGCGCGAGCATCGGCATCGGCCGCGCCATCGCCAAGGGCCTGGCTGCCGAAGGCGTCCGCGTCGTCGGCGTGGCGCGGCGCACTGATCTCCTTGCCGAGCTGGTGCAGGAAGTCGGCTCCGGCCTGATCACGCCGTTCGAGCAGGACGTGATGGCCAAGGACGCCGCGGAGAACATCGCGGCCTTTGCGCTCAAAGAGCTCGGCCATGTCGACATCCTCATCAACAATGCCGGCGGCAGCCGCCCCCTTCCCGTCGATGCGCCCGACAGCAAATGGGACGAGGCGATCGCGCTGAACTTCACCAGTTACCGCCGCATCGCGCATGCGCTGCTGCCGCAGATGATCGAACGCAAATGGGGCCGCATCGTCAACATCACCGGCAAGTCCGAGCCGGAGGGCCTCAACGCCGCCTTCGCAGCAAAGGCCGCCGTGCACGCCTGGGCCAAGGGCCTGTCGCGCGAGATCGGCGAGCACGGCATCACCATCAACTGCATCCCGCCCGGCCGCATCATGAGCGAGCAGATCCGCCGCAACTATCCGCCGGATTATCGCGAGCGCTTTGCGGAGGAAGAGATCCCGGTCGGCTATTGGGGCGAGCCGGAGGACCTCGCGGCGCTCGCGGTGTTTCTGGCGTCACCGGTGGCAAGGTACATCACGGGCACGGTGATCCCGGTGGATGGGGGGCTGCGGCGGTATCAGTTCTGAGGGCTTGCCCTGGCTTCGCATACAGTGCGCCCCGCCGCTCCGCTCCTGCGGGAATAGCGCGCAACGAAACCCATCGACAACATCCAGAGAGGTCTCGATGATCGAGAGATACTCAGACCACGCGGCAAACGAGCGGACTTTTCTCGCCTGGGTCAGGACGGGCATCGCAATCATCGCGTTTGGCTTTGTCGTCGAGAAATTCAACCTCTTCGTCCGAACTATCGCTGAAGCCAACAGGACGGAGATCGGGTCCCGACTGCAATTCGATCGCTTCACGGGAGCGTTCAGTCACTATGACGGCCTCGCGCTGATCGCGATCGGGATCGCAATCATCGTGATTTCGCTCTTTCGCTTCATCAGGACTGGCCGAATGATTGACGATGCACAATCTCATTCCGCCGGCGGCATCAAGACAGAACTGGTGCTCGCCGTTGTGCTGGGCCTGATCGTTACAGCGATGACCGTCTATTTTGCGCTCTGACTTTGGACCTAGCGGTGGCGCCGGCTTCCATCGACAACGTCTGGAGATCGCTTTGCATCACCATACGGGTCTGGGCATCGAGAGCGCCGAACGGCTCGTCCATCAGGATCATATCGGGGCCGACCTCGGTGTTGACTGACGTGATGTTGCGGCCGCGATGATGGACCGCATGTCTATACATATTCCAAGCCGCCGAAACGAGCAAGCCGAGGCCAATGGTGAGAGTTTGGGCTTCGCGGGTTGAATGAAAGGCAGTGCCGGCTGCGGCATCGCCGCGGCGGTGCGTTGGGGTTGCGGCGTTCGCCGCACACTCGTCCACATCTACTGGCGTCGCCGCCGTCAATGACGCAGAGGCGGTCCCTTTAAGAAACACACTCGGAAGGTCGGCGGCCGGGCTCTCTGGTCATGCATCAGTCGACGTGACTGCATTTCCTGCCGTCGACAACGCGCGTGGATGAGAGGCAAGCCGGATGATGTGCGGCGAGGCTGCTCCGCTATAGAGACTGTCGAGAATGGCGGAACGGTTCTTCAGGACCCCGCGCTGATTGATGTAGCCCTTGTCCGTTGTCTCGCCTGCCGCGAGCGACAGCGGCTGGATCTGGATGGCAACGGCCGATATCCGCGCGTTGGTCGCTGCCGCCAGGTTATGCTCGGTCAAGACCCGATGGACGTATGCGCGAACGCCGGAATCCAATGAAAGGGTGTCACCGGAATCCGCGCCTGCTGCGCCGTTAGCATGTCGCCTTGCACGGTCCGGATTGAGCCATACCAGCGCGACGAGAGAATCGCGGCCCTCGCCTCCGATGACCAGATCCTGCAGCACGCCGCCCATCCGGTTCAGGATGGCGGCACGCAGCTCGCCGACGAGCACCCACGTGCCTGTCATCATTTTGAAATTCTCCGAGAGACGCCCGGAAAACCTCAGGCCGCGGCAGAGATCGGCGGGATCGATGAACGAGACCGCGTCGCCTACCCGATAGAAGCCCTCTTCGTCGAATGCTGCCGCGGACAATTCGGGTAATCCGAGATAACCGGGCATGACGTTCGGGCCACGGACCCGCGCCTCGTAACCGTCCATCGCCGGAACCAGCTTGAGTTCGATGCCGGGTGCGGGCAAGCCGATCTCTCCCGGCGCTTCGCACGGTCGATAAGACACGCAGATGGTCGGCCCGGCTTCCGTGGCACCGTATCCGGCCAAAATCGGAACTCGCTCGCCGCGGACTTCGATTGCATATTCCTGAAGCGTTGCCATTACGGACGCCGGGATCGCCGCGCCCCCGAAAATCATTCTGTCGATGCGATGGAAGAACTTCCGCCTCAGGTCTGGATCCTCGCCGAGCGCGGCGCATAACAACGCGTAACCGGTTGGGACATTGAATGAGGCCGTCGGAGAAACGTCGTGCAGATTGGCGATTGTTCGATGAAACGCTTCGGGCGTCGGTCGGCCATCGTCGATATAGAGAGAGCCGCCGTTCTTCAGAATCCCATTCAGTATGACGTTGCAGCCCATGGTATGATGCCAGGGCAGCCATTCGATCTGAACCAGGGGCTGCGAGACCGGCGTGACCTGAGCGGCCATCTGCAGCACGCTCGACATCATGCGATGGGTATTGATCACTCCCTTGGGAGAGCCGGTCGATCCCGACGTGAACAGGATTCTGCCGACGGTCTCCGGTCCGAGTGCTGCGAACGCCGCCTCAAACGCGTGACCCGGTTTCGCGGCGGATAGCTCCGACAGCGGCGTGGTATCCGCCGCCTCTTCCGCCGTTATCCATTCGGCCTGCGCAAAGCCGGGGATGGCACGGGCTTGCACGAAGGGATCCGCCTTCTGGGCAAACACAAACTTCGGCGTGAGGACCTTCGCGATGTCTTCGATGCGGCTGAGGCCACCTGGCAGAAGACTGTAGCTTGGCGAGATCGGCGCAACCTGCAGACCGATCGACATCGCGGCGAACTGGATCACCGCATTCTCGATCGAATTGCCGGACAGGATGGCCAGCGTATCGCCCGCTGCGCCACCCCGATCAATCAGCGCCTGCCCGACCGAGCGCACTCGAGACCAGAATTCGCCATAGCTGATCGACTGCCATGCATTGTCGCGGGTTCGTTGCGCGAGAAAGACGCGGTCCGGCGTTTCCTGAGCCCAGTGGGGAAGGTATGCGCAAATCGTCCCGCTCACTCCAGCGAGCATAATCCGCGATCGCAATATCAGGGTGCCGTCATCCCTTCTCGTGACCTCGATGTCGGTCGGTGGTGAAGGCATAGAACAATATGGCGTGGAAGCAGGATGGTCGAGAGCAGGCTGCACAGGCGTTCTCCTTTCGATATCCGCGAAGGCCCGGCTGAGGCGGCGGCGATCGACGCAAACGATCTGTAGTCCTCACGCGCAATGAGGCTCCTGCAGAACGTCGGGAGGGCAATATCTCGATGCTACGTTGCGTGAGAATTTCATCTTCGCGAGGATCGCGTTGCATTTGCAATGTCGCTAATCCGGCGCCACGGACACCAGTGAGGGTTCCAATGGGGGATTCACGGGTGCCGAGAGTTCGCGCAAGACGTCCGCCCGTGAGTTCACGCGCGATGCCAGGAAGCAGCCCCGCTGCTAAACGCGCTCGTCGGCTATGGACCAGTTGCCAGAGGCTGCGACCTATTCATGCAGCAGCGATTGCCAGTCTGAAGGCACCGCGCCGTCCGGCCCGGGCACCGGCTGGTCCAACGGATGCGCGTGCGGGCCTTGCAGCTTCGGGCCCGCGAAGGGCTGTCCCGTGCGATAGTCGTAAAACCACCGTTCGCCCGGCTCGAAGCTCGTGATGATCGGGTGACCCGTCGCCGCGTTATGCTTCGTTGCATGCTGATTGGGTGACGTATCACAGCAGCCGATGTAACCGCATTCGACACATCTGCGAAGATGAAACCACCATCCGCCAGCAGCCGAGCATTCCACGCAACCCGTTCCGCTTGGCTTGGCCGCGAGGTTGATGCCATCCCTGTCAGACTTCATCGATCCACTCACTGAAAGTGATTGCGGTCATCGCAAATCTTCGCCGCCATCGCATTTTGCCAGTGTTTCGCCCGACGGGTCAACCTCGCGACATCAGGGAGCATCTCGCGGGAGAATTGGAGAGGCGTTCACACAAAGTTGCGGCGGCGATGCACAGGCGTGACGCGAGGCATCGTTCGGCGACGAAAAATCGGCGTATTCCAATCCCCAACAATCATTGCCCCGCTGCGGCCGCACCACAGACAGCGGAGGGACGAAACGTTCTGCCGATAGAAGCACCACAGGCCTTGGCTTTGCCAGTTCGTCACGGGAGACGTGCAACATGAACAAATGGGATCAAAAATCTCGAGGGCATCACGCCTGCCCCACCTGCTACGGCCCGCCCTCGTCGCGCCGCGGCTTTCTCGCTGGCGTCGGTGCAGTTGGCCTTGCCTCGGCCATCCCCGCCGTTGCGGTACACGGACAGGCCAAGCCGGCGCTGATCGATACTCACCTTCATTTCTATCCGCCTGAGTATCAAAAGCTCTGGCTTGGCTACGAAGACGCACGCAAGCAGCCGCACTTTCCCGGCCAGGTGGCCTGGACCCGCGAGAAGCTCGTCGAGGACATGGACCGCAATGGCATACGCACAGGCATCCTGTCGGTCGCCTCCACGCCCGGCGTGTGGTTCGACCTCGGGCCGGCGGAAGCCGGCCGGCTTGCGCGCGCCTGCAACGAGTACGCGGCCGACATGATGCGCGACCATCCGGGCCGTTTCGGCCTGTTCGCGACCTTGTCGATGCAGGACGTCGATGCCACGCTCAGGGAGATCGAATATGCGTTCGACACGCTGAAGGCGGACGGGATCGGGCTGCAAAGCAGCTACGGCGACAAATGGCTCGGCAATGCCGCCTACAGGCCGGTGTTCGAGGAGCTGAACCGTCGCAAGGCGGTCGTGTATGTGCATCCGCTGGTCGCGAGTTGCTGTAGCGCGCTCAGCGTCGGCACGTTTCCGGCGGTGATCGAAGTCCCGCACGACACCACACGGACCGTGACGAGCCTTCTGCTCAGCGGCGCATTTGCCCGCCATCGCGACATCAAATGGCTGTTCTCGCACGCCGGCGGCACGATTCCGATGATGGCCGGGCGCATCAATTCGTTCTATGGGGCGCGGCCCGACCTGAAGGAGTTTGCGCCGGACGGAATCGAAGGCGAACTACGCCGGCTTCACTACGACACCGCGAATGCGACTTTCGCGCCCTCCATGGCCGCGCTGCTCAAGCTCGTGCCCGCCTCGCAGATCACCTATGGCAGCGACTATCCGTATTTCGGCCTTGGCCAGTTCGCGCAGTTGCAGAAGCTTGGCCTCTCGACAGACGATCTCGACGCGATCGGCCATCAGAACGCGGCACGTCTCGTTCCCCGGCTGCACACTTAGAGCATAATCCGGAAAAGCGTGGCGCGGGTTTCGCCCGGGCCCTGCTCCCGATTGCTGCCACGATGACATCGTGCCCGTGGATGGAGGGTTGCGGAGGTATCAGTTCTCGGGGGCGGGCGGCGGAGCCCGATCGGCCCGCGAAATCATGCTTCATTGCGCGATCGTTCTTGCCGGGTCGGCCGATGACTGCGGCGCCGGAGGCATGGCGCCATAGACGCTGATACGGCCTGCTTCGCAGTGAAGGAACGTTGTGGCGACCGCGTCGGAATACAATCGCGCCGAGGTCGGGCTCAGCCGATCGGCCGACAACAGCGCACCCGTCGCGACCAAGGCGGACGACAATGCGTTGAACAGGCCCTGAGAGGCAATCGGATCGAACGCCATCGCCGCATCGCCCACTGCAATCCAACCTTCGCCCGCGGCCTCCGAGAGGAGGCAAGCAGACGCGTCCACGCTGAGCAGCGCATCTCCCGCCGATGTGCCGGATCTGCGAATGCGCCAAGTCTGCACACGCCCTTGCGGTCCATGGATGCGATAAGACCAGGTCGGTCCATCGCTGCTGTATTCGAGCCACGATGCGGAACCGGCCGGCGCGCCATCAGCCGCATCCTCGACCAGTTCGGCGACCATGCGATCCCGGGCGGCCACGCGCGCGCCCCGGCGCCGCGCAATCGCGGCGGCGCGACCCGTTGCATCGACGACGACCTCCGCAAGGACGACCTTCGCCCCAGCGCTATCACTCGCACGACAGATAACGCCGCGGTCCGGCGTGACGCCGATTGCGCGCAGCCCATAAAATGTAACCCCGACGGCGACAGCCTCGTCGCGAAGGCGCTCGTCGAAACGGGCGCGATCGACCACATACCCGACGCGGCAGGGATGACGCAGAAAGTCCTCGTAGTCCGACGCGCCCGAACGGTGTGTTCGCCGAATCCCGAGACAGGCTCGGGCGATCTCCGGATCGTCGAGCAGATGTTCAAGTCCCACCGCCGCGACAGTGACGAGCGAGGCCGGAGCAAGGAGCTCAAGCCGCGTCGTCGGCTTGACGCCGGAATCTGCGAGAATGACCGTGCGGCCCCTAAGGGCCAGCAGGCGTGCGGCGGTCAAGCCGGCAGGCCCCGCGCCGACCACGAGACAGTCGGTGCGCAGCACGTCCAAGGTCAGATCTCGCCCGGGCGATAGGTCCGCTTCGGCGGGGGAGCCGTCTTGCGTGCACCGCGCCGCTGCGCCAGGCCTGCCGTCGTCTGCGGCAAGAAAAGGCTCTCCATGTCTTCGACCGCGTGGTACTTCGGATCGGCCGTGACATCGATCGGCCCGTTGTTGTCGCGGCGTCCCTGCTCGACCCGCAGATCCTGCACCGGCAGAGATGCAGGCGCGTTCTTCACCGGCAACACCATGCCGAGCTCGGACCATTCCGCAATCATGTTCGACAGGCGGTCATAGTAATCGTTGCCGCGGATGTCGCGCAACCAGTCGACCCGGTTCATCAGGTGCTTGAAGGTCTGCTGTTGCGTCGCCTGGCCGAGAGGCGCGATGGCGGCCGCACGCAGATAGTTTCCGTCTGCCAGAACCTGATCCGGGGCACGCGGTCCCCAGAACGTCGGCATCGACAGGAACGTCGACGGGAAGTAGTCGGCCGCCGAATTGCACGAGGTATGATCGGTCTGCCAGGGCACGCCGAGGAAACGGGTGAGGCAGCCTGCGGCAACACCGTCGTGTGGGCCGTTCGCGCCGGTGCAGACCGCCGGCGTGAGAGTCCCCCCGAAGTCCTGCCGCGCTGGTTGCTCACCGGCCAGGACCTTCAGCCGATACGCCGATGTCCACATCAGCGGAATCCGCATCACCCATGTCATCTCCATCGCGGGATGGAACGGGCCGCCGAGACAATCGTGCAAGGATGCGCGCTCGAGATGCTTGACCTGGACCTCGGGAGGCAGGGCATCGAAGTCCTGCGCCTGCGGCGGCTGGTGCGACGGCCCGTCGGCGTCGAATGTTCCAGCAGCCCAGCGCTTGAGGTGCGCGTACTGGGTCTTCGTCACGGCAAGCAGCGAATTCGAAGGCTTCGGCGGACCTTCGAAGAATTGGTCGACCGCATCGCCGAACACCTGCGCTATCTGATCTTCGATCAGTGCGCCGCTCGCGCCTGGATCGCGAAACAACGCCAGCACGGCCGCGCGCCACGCCGCATTCGCAGCAGACGCGTCGTTGAGCTTGGCGAGGACTTGCGCATTCTGCGCGTCGAGCGGCGAGCCAAAACCATGAACGACGAAGAGCCCGTGGTTGACCCATTGCAGTCCGGTCAGGCGCTGAAAGATTGGTTGCACGTCGTTGACGAACGAGGTCTTGACCGGTCGTGGAATCCAGCCCTTGTCGTAGAACACCTCCCGCACCACGTCGTCCATCGTTACGAGACAGAACAGCCCCGGCGCGTAATTCGGCGGCGTAACGCAGACATAGCCGGGCTCCGCATCGATCGGTGCATGCCCCGCAAATGTCACTTGCGCCCGCACCGGCCCGTCGCTGACGTCATCGTGCCAACCTGGATTGTTGGCGAAAGTCAGGGGCCGGGTCCCTTTGCGGAACGGCCGCGAAACTCCATTGCCGCCGAGGAAGATCAGCCGCCCCTCCTCGTCGGTACGAAGCTCGCCGAGATAGACCGGCGAAGCCCAGAACGCGCCATCGTCCAGCCTGATCGGGCCAGCCCCCTGCCCCACGATGCTTCGCGGGGTTGGCGTGATGTCGAGCTTCCACCTGGCGTCCGGCAAAACCAGCTCGCGATTTCGCTGCAACGCGCTCTGGCTCAGCGGGCCGAGGTCCATTGCCTGGTTGAACTCGTACCAGCCGGCCTTGAGGTTTGCGATGCAGACGCGCCACTCGATCTTCGCGGACGCAGCGGTCACCTCCTGCACACTGCCGTCCTTCATGTGGGCGTAGATGCGGAAGCGCGCGGCTTGCCGCTTGATCTCTCCGTTCGCGGTGCGAAAGTCCTCGACAAAGCGAGCCGGCTGTTCCGGCGTCGTGCCGGGCAAGGTCGACGCACCGCCGATCATCTCGGGGCCGATGACGTAGTCGCCGGCGCCTTGCGCGTTGCCAACGCGGGCGACGCCGATGGGCGGATAGACTTTCAACGCTGCAATTGCGTTTGGATCGATCATCGTCTGACCTCGATATCAAAAGGGATTGTCCAAAAACGGAGGCGTCGCACGAGACTTGCCGCGAGGCCATCAGCGCGGATGGTCCGGCTCGTCGATCGGCTGTCCGTTCAGGCTGCGCCTCACGGCGGCGGGCTTCTCGCCGGCCTCGATCCGCCGCCTCTGGAATTTGTCGATGAACGAGGCGCGGATGTCCTCGATCGGCTCGAACTCCGAACGTGGCGGCGCGGTGCTCTGCGGAGCAGCTGCCGCGCCGAGCCCACGCGACTGAAAGCGATGCAGCATCGAACGTCCTCCGCGCAAATAATTCGCCGCAGAACTTGCTGTGCGGGGGCCTTTCGCGACCGGCTCCGACAACAGGCTATGTCAACCGCGCTGCGTCCAAATGACCGATCCGCAGGGTTGGCTTTGTTCAATTATAGCGAGTAGTATAGTATCAATGTAGACCTAAAGTCCACGCGACAAAGCGAAGCTCGCGTTACGGGTCATCAAAGCCGGAACAACACCATGTGCATGATGTGCGTGCATCGCGGCTCGGGCGTTCCCAGACTCAAACCTCGCAAGCGCCGCCCGCTCGGCCTTGCTCAGCCGCAGACCGGCGTGCAGGTGCGCGGCGTCGAGATCGTCCAGTGTGTTCAGGACGTGACGAATTCGGTGCCGCTGGTCGCCGATAAGGCGACGCTCGTTCGCCTCTATCTTGAGCCGACTTCGGTGTCGCAGCCCGGTCAGATCACCGCGGAAATTGCGTGGAGCCGGAGCGGCGGAGGCGACACGTTCGTCCCGGCCCTCAACTCGCTTCGGGTGGACCCGGGCTCGCCCTTCAGTCTCCGCGAACAGCGGGAAGACATCGACAAGAGCCTGAACTTCCGCCTGCCGGCCGCGGCCATCGGCGCGGGCACACTCAACTTGCGCATCAGCCGCATCTTTCAGCCCGGAGGCGGCGACCTTCCGGCGGCGGCGTTCAACATCGCGCCCGTAACATTCGCGGCGGCGCCGCAGCTGCGCATCCGGGTGATCGGTCTTCGATACAGGGCGGGCACAACGACCGTCACCCCCGCTGCGGTCCACTTTTCGTATCTCAAGTCGTTTCTCAACCGCGCCTATCCTGTCGCCGCGCTCGAATGGTCCCACATGGTGGTGGACGCGGATTTTGCCGCGCCGTTCGACGACTCGACGGTCGATCTCGCCAATGCCCAGATCGCCGCGCTGCGAAGCCGCGAGGTGAGCAGCGGCGTCGACCCGCGCACGCACTATTACGGTCTCGTCGACGATAACGCGTCCAACAACTTCATGCGAGGAAAGGCGTTCGCCATTCCGGGCACGCCCCAGCCGGACACCGTCGCTTCCGGACCCGCGGGCGTGCCGAACGGATTTGCCGGCGATCGCGACGCGTCATACGCCGACTGGTACGGCGCTCACGAACTCGGACATACGTTCGGCCGGTTTCATCCGGGATTTCCCCCCGCCGCGCAGGACGCGAGCGATCCGACATTCCCTTATGAGAACGGCTGTATCAGCAAGCCGGACAACAAATATGTCGGTGTCGACACCGGGGATCACGAACTCGGCTTGCCGGCCGCTGCGTTGCCGGGGCTCACATATCACGACGTGATGACCTATGCAGACAACCAGTGGCTATCGGCGTACACTTACCAGGCGATAATGACCCGGCTTTTGGAAGAGGACGCCCTCGGTCCGCCGGTCGCTTAGGAGGATCCGATGAAGACCGAAATCAAGACCGGATCATTCGTTCACGTCGTCGCCACCATCAACAAGACCGCTGGTGACGGCAAGATCATGTATGTGAACCCGTCGGTCTCCACCATCGCGTCGGACGCCGCCACCGACAAGGATGTGGAACTCGTGGCTTACGACGGCACCGGCAAGGAAGTCTACCGTGAGCCAGTCGTGATCCGCCGGTCATCTGCTGAACCCGACCGGCCGAACGAAGTCGGTCTGATTCAGGCGGACCTTCCGCGGGTGAGCGGCATGAAGTCGGTAAGCCTCCAGCTCAAGGGGAAGGAGATCAGCCGGTACGAGGCCGGGGCGGCACCTCCCGGGCCGACCGCAGGCGCCACCTTCGGACTTGAGCTCGCCGGGGCTGCGGCAGCCAGCCGGCGACCATTGAGGATCGACCAGCTCGGCGGTTTGCAGCCCGTCGCCGGCGTGACCTACTCGGTCCAGGTCAAGCCGGACAACAAGTCGACGTGGGACACGATCGCTGTGAGTCGCCCCACCCCCGAGGTGGACGTCGATCGCAATCAGTTCGCCGGCGCCAAACGTGCCGCGGTACGCGTGTTGCGAACGACCGGATTCGACGAAGAAATCATCGCGGAAGATACGGTCGACTTGAAGTAGCCGCCCGCAAGGAGCCTGCGCGTGCTTACCGACGGCATCGCACATTGATCCCGTCGAGGTCGAGGCCGGATACGCCGTCGACGCTTGATCTGGATCAAACCCGCCGCGGCATTGCCATCCCGGAATGGGTACGACCGCGCAGAAAGCGCCGCCCGTAAGCCAAGGAGATGATCGATCATGACATCCTCGAATTCCCTGCGTACCTTCGTTCTCGCCGGAGCCGGCGCCCTGCTATCAGGCACAATCGCTCAGGCCGGGCCGATCCCGACGCATCTTTCGACGATGAAATCGATGGTCGATCAGACCACCACCGAAGTGCGCTGGGTCGGCGGCTGGCGCGGCGGCGGCTACGGCTATCGCGGCGTCGGCTGGGGCTACCGCGGCGGCTGGGGTTATCGCGGCTACGGCTATCGCGGCCTCGGTTACGGTGTGGCCGCCGGCGCGGTCGTCGGCGGCGCAATCGCGCGGAGCGCCTATTACGGCGGCTATGGCGGGTACTACGGTGGCTACTCTGGCGGTTATCCCGCCTATGGCTATGGCTACCCGGCCGCATCGTATTACGGTTATGGCGGCGGCAATTACGGCTATGGCTATGGCGGCGACAATTGCCCGCCCACCGGCAGCTACTGGGCCTACTAGCGGGAAACGTATTCGCCGCTTCGGAGGATGGCTCGCCACGGGCCGCCATTCTCCGATGAGCCAATTCACCCCTGTGCCGGCGGGCGAGTGCACCTCATCCCTCGCCCGCCGGCGGGACGACATACAGCGTCAGCGCAAACACCGCATAAATGAAAATCATCAGCGCGCCGACGAACCATGCCGAGCGTCCACTGGTGGTGATGAAGGTCGCCGTGACTGTTGCGATCATCACCATGGTGACGGCGCCAGGCCAGAACTGAAGGTTCATTGGCGTCGGTCCCACGACATAGCTGAGCAGCACGAGCGCGGGTGCAACGAACAGCGCGATCTGGGAGGCGCTGCCGAGCGCAATGCTGACGACCATGTCGAGGCGGTCCTTGCGCGCAGCGGCAAGGGCAACTGCAAATTCGGCAGCGGCGCCAACCAGCGAAACGATGATGAACCCGACGAAAGCCGGACTCATGCCGAAGGTTTCCGCCGCCTTCTGCACCGATTCCACGAAGATCTCGCTCACCAGCGCCACCAGCACGGTGACGGCCAGCAGCGTCCCAACGGCTAGCCCGATCGGCCAGTGCGCTTCCTCCTGCTCGCCGTGATCGACGCTTGCGAACAATTCCTTGTGCGTCCCGAGCGAGAACCACAGGCCAAGCGCGTAAGCCGCGATCAGCAGGACTGAAATGCCGACGCTAAGCTTGTGAATGACGCCTCCGTCCTGCGGCAAATGCTCGAGGTCGGCGACTGCCGAGGGGGCCAGCAGGGCGACTGTCGCCATCAGCAACAGGCCGGACGACAGGCGCGCGCCGGCGCGGTTGTACTCCTGCACGTGGTAGCGCAGGCCGCCGAGCAGCAGGCAGGCGCCGAGCATGAATGTCGCGTTGGTGACGATCGCGCCGGCAATCGAGGCCTTCACCAGCATGTACTCGCCTGCCCGCAGCGCCGTGATGGCGATGATCAGCTCCGTCAGATTGCCGAGCGTTGCGTTGAGCAGCCCACCCACGGCATCGCCGGTCCTGGCGGCGACCGCTTCGGTGGCGTGGCTGAGCAGCGCCGCCAGCGGCACGATCGCAAGCACGGCGAGCACGAACAGCAGCGTGTGGGAATGCGGGGCGACCGCCTCCGCCACCAGCACGATGGGCACGAAGACCAGCATCCAGAGCAGAGGTGTATCCCGGATTTCCCTGAGCAGGGTTGTCATATGGGCCGCCCTTTCCATGGAAGCGTTGATGGAAAGGTCCGGCGGCGCCGCGGGGTGAGTCTTGATCTGGCTCAAGCGGGCCAGAGGAGACGGGCCACTGGACGTCAGGAAGCGGACGTCGCGCATGATGAGAATGCGCCCTTGTCCCCGACCGCTCGCACGATAGCATCATGCCAGTGTTTTGCCCGACGGGTCAACGTGATCACTGCCACGAAGGTCGTCGCGACGCGCTCCGAAAATCCCTTATCGATCAAGGAGCCTTCTACTGTGCATGGGGTTGTTTTTCGAGTTTTTGTGTTGGCCCCCCAAAAAAAATCGCAGGCATCCGCGACGATGGCTCACTCCGCCTGCAAGACCTCTGCAATCGCAGCCCCCGCCGCGATGGTGCCGAGCTTGCCACCGACGTCGCGCGTCGCCCTGCCCTCGCCGATCGCCTTCGCCACCGCGGCTTCGATCGCACGCGCCGCTTCCTCGTAGCGGACGGCGCCGCTCTTCTCGCCATGCCGGGCCAGCAGCAACGCGGTCGACAGGATCAGCGAGACCGGATTGGCAACGTCCTGCCCCGCGATGTCAGGTGCCGAGCCGTGCGCGGCCTGCGCCATGGCGTAGCGATCACCGACATTGAGCGAGCCGCCGAGGCCGAGGCTGCCGGAGAGCTCGGCCGTGAGATCGGACAGGATGTCGCCGAACATGTTGGTGGCGACGATGACGTCGAAGCGATCGGGGTTGCGCACGACATGCGCCATCATGGCGTCGACCAGGATGTCGTCGACTTCGAGGCCGGGATAGCCCTTCGCCGCCGCGCGGCAGATGTCGAGGAACATGCCGTCGCCGATCTTGAGCACATTGGCCTTGTGCACGATGGTCAGATGTCTTCGCCGCTTCATCGCCAGACGGCAGGCGGCGTGCGCGATACGCTCGCAGCAGAGGCGCGTGATCCGGCGCAGCGAGATCACGACGTCAGGCGTGACCAGCATCTCGCCATTGCCCTGTTCCATGTTGCGGTCGGCGTAGAACCCTTCGGTGTTCTCGCGCACGACGACGAGGTCGAACTCGCCAAGCCGGCCGGGCCGCCCCGCATAGGTGCGCGCCGGCCGGACATTGGCGTAGAGGTCGAGGCTCTTGCGAAAGTGCCTGGACGGGTTGATCTCGCCATGGGCCTCGTCCTTGAAGTCGAAGGTCGCGGTCGGCCCCAGGATCAGGCCGTCGGCGGCGCGGACGATGTCGAGCAGCTCGGGGCGCACCGTCGTGCCTGATAGCTTCAGGCTCGCACGCCCGACCGCGTGCTCCTCGAGGCGCAAGTCAAGCTGGAAGCGCTCGGAGGCCGCGCGCAGCACGCCCGATGTCGCGGTCGTGATCTCCGGTCCGATGCCGTCACCGGGCAGAACGACGATTTGCATGGTGATCCCCCAAGATTGCAGCAGTTGGCGCGATCATACGCCAGCCGCCGGCCGCATCGCCTGACCTTCGCGCATACACAGCATGCAAGCATATGCCTGTGGAAGCGGCCTTCGGCGTAGTACATGCCAAAAGTCCCCTTTCACCACGCCGCCGGAGCAACGCGCCAGGCAATGACAATCACGTTACCTGCCGCCGCGCGCGAGCCCGATCATCCCATTGCCGACGGCCTTCCGGCCACGCAGCGGCGCTGGGCGATCGCCGCCATCTTCACCGCGCTGGCGATGGCCTCCCTCGACACCGCGATCGCGAATATCGCTCTGCCAGCCATTGCCGCCGATTTGCACGTCACGCCGGAGCAATCGGTCTGGGTGGTCAATGTCTACCAGATCGCGCTGGTGGCGACCCTGCTGCCGCTCGGTGCGCTCGGCGAGATCGTCGGGCACCAGCGCATCTATCTCGGCGGCCTGATCCTGTTCACCATCGCCTCGCTGCTCTGCGCGGTGGCGTGGTCGCTGGACAGCCTGCTGGTCGCGCGCACGCTGCAGGGCCTGGGCGCCAGCGGCATCATGAGCGTCAACACGGCGCTGGTGCGCTTCGTCTATCCCGGCCGGATGCTTGGCCGCGGTTTTGGCCACAACGCGCTCGTGGTCGCGACCGCCTTCACCATCGGTCCATCGATCGCCTCTGCCATCCTCGCAGTCGGCCCGTGGCCGTGGCTGTTCGCTGTCAACATCCCGTTCGGCCTCGTCGCGATCGGGATCGGCTTTGCAATGCTGCCGAAGACGCCGCGCGCCGATCACGGCTTTGATTTTCTCGGCGCGGTCCTTGCGTCCGCCTGCCTCGGCCTGTTCATCACGGGCATCGGCAGCGCCGCGCACAATCTGTCGCCCGTCGTCGTGGGCATCGAGCTGATCACGGCCCTCGCACTCGGCTTCATCCTGACGCGCCGGCATGCCGACCATCCCGCGCCGATGCTGCCGATCGACCTGTTCAGCCGGCCGATGTTCGCGCTGTCGGCAGCGACCGCGGTGTGCTCGTTCGCCGTGCAGGGCCTCGCCTTCGTCTCGCTGCCGTTCTATTTCGAGGACGTGCTCGGGCGTTCGCAGGTCGAGACCGGCTTCTTCATGACGCCCTGGCCGCTGGTGGTCGGCATCATGGCGCCGATCGCGGGGCGCCTCTCCGACCGGCACGCGGTCGGCCTGCTCGGCGGCATCGGGCTCGTGCTGCTCGGCCTCGGCATGGCATTGCTCGCGATGCTTCCGTCCAATCCTGCCATCCCCGACATCATCTGGCGGATGGTGATCTGCGGCATGGGGTTCGGCTTCTTCCAGGCGCCGAACATGAAGGCCGTGATGTCGAGCGCGCCGCCGCACCGCAGCGGCAGCGCCTCCGGCATCGTCGCCACCGCGCGGCTGACAGGGCAAACGACGGGAGCCGCACTCGCGGCGCTGTGCTTTGCGCTGGCCGGTCACGATGGCGCGACCGTCGCTCTGGGGCTCGGCGCCGGCTTCGCCGCGCTCGGCAGCGTGATGAGCTTCCTGCGGCTGGCGGTGAAGTAAGCCTTCAGGCCAGGTGCCGGGCTGCGGTGGTGTCGAGCGTCGCAGCGGTCGGGATGACCGTCTCGTCATCGAGCGCAGCGAGGCGCCCGTCGATGGCTTCGATGACCTTGCGCGAGAACGGCCCGAGATGCGCATAGGCGGCAATCATCTGCACCGCGATCCGTGCCGATGACGTGTCGCGCTTGGCGCAGTTCATGAAGGTCTGCCACAGCGGCCCGCGCGCTTCGGGAAGGGCGGTGACAACGCGGTGCACCGTCTCCATCGCCCCGACCCGCGAGCGGATGTCGCCCTCGGCGAGCTCGGGGCGCTGCCTGGATCGGTCGAGCAGCGTCATCAGGCGGTCGACGCGTCCTGCGTAGGCGGCGGGGCTGTAGATGTGCTCCAGCACCCGCTTGTAGTCCGTCAGGATGTCGCGCAACGGGCGGACCGGATCGAAGTTGATGCCGTCCGTGCACTGATCGGCGCCGATGGTCGGCGCCAGATCGTGGCCCGGATGCAGCCGGCCTTCACGCTCGAGTCGGCGCGTGAGCTGCGTGTTCGGCAACGCATAGAGCAGGCCGACCATGGCGACGGGAATCGCGGCCTCCTCGATGAAATCGATCATCGCTTCCGCCATCGAGACCTTCTCGGTGTCGAAGCCGACGATGAAACCCGCGGTGACGAGCATGCCGGCGGCATAGATCTTGTGGATGCTCTCGGCGATGTTGCGCCGCGTGTTCTGCTTCTTCCGCATCGCGACCAGCGTTGCAGGGTCCGGACTTTCGATGCCAACGAAGATGCCGAAGAAATTGGCCGCGCCCATCAGCTCCAATAGCTCGGGATCGTCGGCCAGGTTGACCGAGGCCTCGGTGGACAATTCGAAGGGATAGCCGTGCGCGCGCTGCCATTCGGCGAGCTGGGGCAGAAACTGCCGCAGCGACTTCTTGTTGCCGATGAAATTGTCGTCGACGAAGTCGAGATGGCCGCGGTAGCCCATCCGGTAGAGCGTCTCGAGCTCGACAAACATCTGCTCGACCGTCTTGGTGCGCGGCACACGGCCGTAGAGCTCGATGATGTCGCAGAACTCGCAGGTGAACGGACAGCCACGCGAATATTGCACACCGAGGTAGAGATAGTCCTCGAACTTCAGGAGATCGAAGCGTGGCACCGGCGTCTTTGTTACGTCGGCCTGGAATTTCGGCGCAGTGAAGACGCCGGCGCGGGCCCCGCTTTCCCAGGCCGCGATGAACTCGTCGATGACGCTTTCGGCCTCGCCGAGCACCCGGAAGTCGGCCTTCTCGTAGATGTGCGGGCTGGAGGTGGGATCGGGTCCGCCGACGACCACCGGCTTGCCGGCGGCGCGGCAGAGTTCGATCAGGCGCAGCGTATCGGCCTGCTGCGGCAGCATGCCGCCGGTGAACACGACGTCGGCCCAGGTGAGATCCTCGTCACCCAAGGCTTGCGTGTTGCAGTCGATCAGCCGGACCGTCCAGTCCTTCGGCAGCATCGCGGCCACCGTGATCAGGCCGAGGGGGGCCGCGGGTCGCTTCACACCCATCAGCTCGCAGGATTCGCCAAAGCTCCAGAACGACTCCGCCAAGAACAGCGGATAGAGCATCAATACGTTGCAGCGCTGCGGTACGTTCATGGAATCCCTTTTTGCTTCGTCCCAGTGTACCAGAGCGCGTTCGTCTTGCACCCCGGTAAAAAGGACAAACTGTCGCCGCAATGGGAACTGCCCGGAACGCGCCGGGCGTCGTTCCGAGCCACCTCTTGGCGCCGGGAGAGGCTCATCCGGCCGCTTGGACGGCGATTTCGGCGGCAACACCGCGCTCCCGACATTCTTCCCCGCGCATGCCAGCCTCGCTGTTGGCCACCCCTCGGACTATTGATTTGAACAGTTCCAATTTGCCAGACACATTGTTCCCTGAGTCCGATCGGTGGATTGGGCCAATCAGGGGACTTGCGATGGCAAACCTAACAATCAACGGAAAAACCTTCACGCTCGACGTCGAGCCGGATACGCCGCTGCTCTGGGCGATCCGTGAGAATGCCGGCCTGACCGGCACCAAATATGGCTGCGGCATTGCGCAATGCGGCGCCTGCACCGTTCACATGGACGGCGTCGCCATCCGTTCCTGCGGGATTTCGGTCAGCGAGGCCGAAGGCAAGAAGATCACCACGATCGAGGGGCTCGCATCCGGCGACACGCTGCACAAGGTGCAGGCAGCCTGGATCGCCAAGGACGTTCCGCAATGTGGCTATTGCCAGAGCGGCATGATCATGGCGGTGGCCGCACTCCTCGCCGAAAAGCCGAAGCCGACCGACGCCGACATCGACGAGGCCATCACCAATATCTGCCGCTGCGGCACCTTCCAGCAGGTGCGCGAAGCGATCCACACGATCGCCAGCGCCTGAGGAGCCGTCCCATGAACAAGCATGTTTCTCCCAAGATGAACCGTCGCGCCTTCGTCATCGGCACCGCCGCTGTCGGCACCGGCCTCGCGATCGGGCTCGATCTCCCCTTCGGTGGCCCCGCCGTGGTCCGCGCGGCCGACGGCGCGCCGGAAGTCAACGCCTGGGTCGTAGTCAGGCCCGATGACACCGTCGTGATCCGCATCGCCCGCTCCGAGATGGGCCAGGGCTCGCTCACCGGCCTCGCCCAGCTGGTCGCCGAGGAACTCGAATGCGACTGGTCGAAGGTCACGACCGAATATCCGACCCCCGGCCAGAGCGTCGCCCGCAAGCGCGTCTGGGGTGATTTCTCGACCGGCGGCAGCCGCGGCATCCGCTCGTCGCAGGACTATGTCCGCAAGGGCGGCGCCACCGCGCGCGTGATGCTGATCGAGGCCGCCGCGAACGAGTGGAAGGTGCCGGCCTCCGAATGCACCGTCGCCAAGGGCGTCATCACCCACAAGGCGTCGGGCAAGACGACAACTTACGGCAAGGTCGCCGAAGCCGCCGCCAAGCTGACGCCGCCGGCCGACGTCAAGCTCAAGGATCCCAAGGACTGGACCATCGCGGGCAAGGGCCTCTTGCGGCTCGACACCGCCGACAAGACCACCGGCACGATGATCTACGGCATCGACGTCAAGCTGCCGGGCATGCTGAACGCCGCAATCAAGGACTGCCCGGTGTTTGGCGGCAAGCTGAAGAGCTATGACGAAGCCAAGATCACCGGCATGAAAGGCGTCAAGAAGGTCGTCAAGGTCGGCGATACCGCGGTTGCGGTCGTTGCCGACACCTGGTGGCACGCCAAGACCGCGCTGGAAGCGCTGCCGATCGTCTGGGACGAGGGCGAGAATGCCAAGGTCTCCAGCGAGTCGATCGCGAAGTGGCTGGCTGAGGGCCTCGACGACGCGCAGCCGGCCTATGTCGGCAACAAGAACGGCGACGTCAAAGCCGCGATTGCCGGCGCAGCGAAGAAAGTCGAAGCCGTCTACAACTACCCCTACCAGAACCACGCCACCATGGAGCCGATGAACGCCACCGCGCTCTACACGGCCGACAAATGCGAGGTCTGGTGCGGCACGCAGAACGGCGAAGCCGTCTTCGCGGCGGTGCTGGAGGCCTCCGGCCTGCCAGCGGAGAAGTGCGACGTGTACAAGGTGATGCCCGGCGGCGGCTTCGGCCGGCGCGGCCAGACCGACTACGTCCGCCAGGCGGTCATGATCGCCAAGCAGATGCCGGGCACGCCGATCAAGCTGTTGTGGTCGCGCGAAGAGGACATGGCGCACGGCAGGTATCACCCGATCACCCAGTGCAAGATGACCGGCGCGTTCGACGCCAACAACAATCTGGTGGCGCTGCACTACCGCCTGTCCGGGCAGTCGATCCTGTTCTCGCTGCGCCCCGAAGCGCTGCAGAACGGCATGGATCCGGCCGCATTCCAGGGCGTCGCCCAGTCCGGCGAAGCCGCGTTCGGCTATTCGGTGCCGAACCTCCTGATCGAGCATGCGATGCGCAACCCGCACGTTCCGCCCGGCTTCTGGCGCGGCGTGAACGTCAATCACAACGCGATCTACATGGAATGCTTCATGGACGAGCTGGCCCAGGCCGCAGGTCAGGACCCGCTCGAATTCCGCCGCAAGCTGATGGGCAACCATCCCAAGCATCTGGCGGTGCTCAATGCCGTGGCCGAGAAGATCGGCTGGGACAAGCCGGCGCCGCAGGGCGTCTATCGCGGCATCGCGCAGGTCATGGGCTATGGCAGCTATGTTGCCGGCGCCGCCGAAATCTCGGTGACCGACGGCAACAAGATCAAGGTGCATCGCATCGTCGCCTCCACCGATCCCGGCTACGTCGTCAATCCGGCGCAGGTGGAGCGGCAGATCGCCGGCTCCTTCGTCTATGGCCTGTCCGCGTTGTTCTACGGCGGCTGCACCGTCAAGGACGGCAAGATCGAGCAAACCAACTTCGACACCTACAACTCGATGCGCATCAACGAGATGCCGAAGGTGGAATCGGTGATGGTGCCGAGCGGCGGGTTCTGGGGCGGCGTCGGCGAGCCGACCATCGGCGTCGCGGCGCCGGCGGTGCTCAACGCCTATTTCGCGGCGACGGGCAAGCGCATCCGCTCGGTGCCGCTGCGCGACCAGAACATCACCTTCGCCTGAGAAACGCCGCGGCGGCTGCAACGGCCGCCGCGGCATTTTTGCCTGGATGATCCTGATGACCACGCGCCCGGTGACACGGCGGAATGCCGTGCTCGGCATCACCGCGGCCGCCGCAACGCTGGCGCGGCCATCGGTCCCGCGTGCGCAGTCGGCAGCACGTATCGTCGTGGTCGGCGGCGGGTTCGGCGGCGCGGCCTGCGCCCGCGCGCTGAAACGCGCGCAGGAAAACCTGCAAATCATCCTGATCGAACCGAACGCGGTCTTCACCTCCTGCCCCTTCAGCAACGAGGTGATTGCGGGCCTGCGTGAGATCGACGCGCAGCAGTTCGACTATGACAAGCTCGCCGCCGAGGGCATCACCGTGATCGGCGAGGCCGTCACCACAATCGAGCCGCAGCGGCGCAGCGTCGTGACGACCGACGGCGTCGCGCTGCCCTATGACCGTCTCGTACTCTCCCCTGGCATCGACTTCCATTTCGAGGCCCTGCCCGGCTATGACGAAGCGGCATCCGAGAAAATGCCGCACGCCTGGAAGGCCGGCGCGCAGACGCTGCTGCTGCGCAGGCAACTGGAGGCGATGGCGGACGGCGGCACGGTCGCCATCGCCATCCCGGCCAACCCGTCGCGTTGCCCGCCGGCGCCCTACGAACGCGCCAGCCTGATTGCGCATTACCTGAAGACGAAGAAGCCGCGCTCGAAGGTGCTGGTCCTCGATGCCAAGGACAATTTTTCGCAGCAGCGGCTGTTCGAGAAGGCGTGGAAGGAGCTCTATGGCGACATGATCGAGCGTATCGCGCTGTCGCAGGGCGGTCGCGTCACCTCGGTCGATCCTTCGACAAGGACCATCATCACCGAGTTCGGCAACTACACGCCTGATGTCGCCAACGTCATCCCGCCGCAACGCGCCGGCCGCATCGCCGAGATCGCGGGCGCGGCGGATGCGACCGGCTGGTGCCCGATCGATCCCGTGACATTCGAGTCGAAGCTCGTCCCGAACATCCATGTCATCGGCGACGCCTGCCTCGGCGGCGGCATTCCCAAATCGGCGTCGGCCGCGAGCGCACAGGGCAAGGCCTGCGCCGCCGCCATCCTCAACCTGTTCGCGGGCCGCGCGCCGGAGACGCCGCGGCTGACCGGCGTCTGCTACAACACGGCCGCGCCCGGCTACGGCTTCTCGCTCGCCGGCAATTACCAGCCCAGGGGCGACATCTTTGCCGAGGTCGAGGGCGGCGCGACCAGCCCGGTCGATGCGCCGCGCGAGCTGCGCGCCCGCGAGGCCGCGGAGGCAGAACGCTGGTTTCAAACCATCACGGCGGACACCTTTGGCTAGAGCATTCCTTCATATCGCAGCGCTGATCGCCGCCGGCGTTGCCCTGGCTTGCGGCGCAAGAGCCGGCGAGCTCGTGCGCTACAAAATCATCGGTGACACCATCCCGGAGCCGCTCACGGGCTCACCAGCCGATCCCGCGCGTGGACGCGCGCTGGTGGTTGCGCGCACCACGACCTGCATCCTTTGCCATTCCGGTCCGTTCCCGGAGGCGCGGTTCCAGGGTGACCTCGCACCCGATCTCACCGGCACCGGAAACTGGTGGTCGGCGGGCCAGTTGCGGCTGCGGCTGGTCGATGCATCGCGCTACAACCCGCAGACCATCATGCCGTCCTATTATCGCAACGACGGGCTGGTCCGGGTCGGGCGCAATTTTGCCGGCAAGCCGATATTATCCGCCGCGGAGATCGAAGACATCGTGGCCTTTCTTGTAACGCTTCGGAACTAGCTTCATGCCAACCACGCGACGACAATTCCTGAGTATTGCAGGCGGCGCGACGGTCGCCGGGACGATCCCGATCGTCACGCTGCGACCGCTGGAAGCGACGCCCGCGATGCTCAGCACCGCCATCCGCAACGTCGTCGGCGAAGCCCAGATTCGCACCGGCAAGGTCAAGCTCGACATTCCGCCTCTGGTCGAGAACGGCAACACGGTGCCGATGACGGTGAGCGTCGCAAGCCCGATGACCGCAAACGACTACGTCAAGAGCATCCACGTCTTCAACGAGAAGAACCCGCAGCCGAACATCGGCAATTTCTATCTCAATCCCTCCTCCGGCCGCGCCCAGGTCTCGACCCGGATCCGGCTCGCCGACACCCAGAAGGTGGTGGCAATCGCACGCATGTCCGATGACACGTTCTGGCAGGTCGCCGCCGACATCGTCGTGACGCTGGCCGCCTGTACCGAGGAGATGAACTGATGGCCGCGCTCATCAACGTCCCGGCAAAAGCCAAACGCGGCGATGTCATCGAGATCCGCACGCTGACCTCGCACATCATGGAGACCGGCTTCCGCCACACCGCGGACGGCGCGCTGGTGCCGCGCGACATCATCACGAGCTTTACGTGCCGCTACAATGGCACCGAAGTTTTCCGCGCCGACCTGTTTCCGGCGATCGCGGCCAACCCATACCTCTCCTTCTTCACGGTCGCGAAGGAGAGCGGCAAGTTCGAATTCGAATGGATCGGCGACAACGGCTATTCGTCGACCGCATCGGCCTCGATCACGGTCGAATGATCTTTTGGCGCGCGATAGCGGCGGCAACATTGTTGGCCGCGGCCCCTGCCCTGCTCGCCGGCGAGATTCCGCCGGACGCGCGCCGCTCCGGCTATTCGTTCATGGGGCCGGACACGCGCGCGATGCAGGATGACGACACGTCCAATCCGGGCATGCTTTTCGTGCTCGACGGCGAGGCGCTCTGGGCGAAGAAGGCCGGCAGCGCCGACAAGGCCTGTGCGGACTGCCACGGCGATGCAACGACCAGCATGAAGGGCGTCGCGGCGCGCTATCCGGCCTTCGACAAGGCGCTGGCGCGCCCCGTCACCCTCGACCAGCGCATCAACCTCTGCCGCGCCAATCATCAGCAGGCGCCGGCGCTGCCCTACGAGAGCCACGACCTCCTGGCGCTGTCCGCCTTTATCGCCCACCAGTCCCGCGGCGTCGCGATCTCGGCCGGCGATGATCCGGAGCTGAAGCCTTTCGTGGCGCAGGGCCGCGACCTCTTCATGCGGCGCGAGGGTCAGCTCAACCTCGCCTGCACCAACTGCCACGACGACAATTTCGACAAGCGTCTTGCGGGCGCGCCGATCACGCAAGGACAGCCGACCGGCTATCCGCTCTACCGCCTGGAGTGGCAGACGCTGGGGTCGATCGAGCGAAGGTTGCGCAGTTGCATGACCGGCGTACGCGCCCAGGCCTTTGATTACGGCGCGCCCGAGCTGGTCGCGCTTGAACTCTACCTGATGTCGCGGGCGCGCGGCCTGCCGATGGAGACGCCTGCCGTGCGTCCCTGAGTCCCCAGATTAGGACTAGGCAGGCGTGGCACGGCCGTTAGTATCCCTCCCAAAGAAAATGAATCAGAGGGAGGGATTTGACGTGGCCAACCATAACATCTCGCGCCGCACGCTGTTGACGGGGACCGCCGCGGCTGGCGCGCTCAGCCTGACCGGACTACCGGCACGCGCCGAGGTCAACTGGAAGAAATACGCCGGGACCAAGCTGGAGGTGATCCTCGCCAAGGGTCCGCGCGGCGACAACCTGCAAAAAAACATCAAGGAGTTCACCGAGCTCACCGGCATCCAGGTGGAATCCGAACAGATCCCCGAGCAGCAACAGCGCCAGAAAGTGGTGATCGAGCTGACCTCGGGCCGGCCGAGCTTCGACGTCGTCCATCTCAGCTATCACGTGCAGAAGCGGCAGTTCGAGAAGGGCGGCTGGCTGGCCGACATGACGCCCTTCATGAAGGATCCGACGCTGACGGCGCCCGATCTCGTCGAGAGCGATTTCTCGGCCGCCGGCCTGCAATACGCCAAGAACGACAAGGGCCAGATGCTGTCGCTGCCCTGGTCGGTCGATTACTTCATCCTCTACTACAACAAGGAGTTGTTCCAGAAGAAGGGCGTCGCCGTCCCCAAGACCCTCGACGAGATGGTCGCGGCCGCCGAAAAACTGACCGACACCAAGGAAGGCACCTACGGTTTCGTCGGACGGGGCCTGCGCAACGCCAACATGACGTTGTGGACCAACTTCTTCCTCGACTATGGCGGCGAATTCCTCGACGCCAAAGGCAACATCCTCACGGACGGCCCCGAGGCGGTCGCGGCGACAAAGCTCTATCAGACGCTGCTGACGAAGGTCGCCCCGCCAGGCGTCGCCGGCTTCAACTGGATGGAGTCGATGGCCTCGTTCACGCAAGGACGTTCGGCGATGTGGATCGACGGCGTCGGCTGGGCGCCGCCGCTGGAGGACCCCGCCGCCTCGCGCGTCGTCGGCAAGGTCGGCTACACCGTCGTGCCGGCCGGACCGAAGGGGCAATATTCGGCCACCTATGGCGACGGCATCGGCATTGCCGCGGCGAGCAAAAACAAGGAAGCCGCCTATCTGCTCTGCCAGTGGGCGGTCTCGAAGCAGCAGGGCGCACGGCTGTTGCAGGCCGGCGGCGGCGTGCCGTTCCGCAACTCGATCCTCGGCGATCCCGAGGTCCAGAACGGCGTGAAGATGCCCAAGGAGTGGCTGCAGTCGGTGATCGATTCCGCCAAGATCAGCAAGCTCGGCCTTCCCGTCGTGATCCCGGTCGCCGAATTCCGCGATCTCGTCGGCGCGGCCCTCACCTCGACACTATCGGGCGCCGATCCCGCGACCGAGTTGAAGAAGGCTCACGATCAGTACCGGCCGATCCTGGAGCGCAGCGAAAAAGCGTGAGTGCGTTGACACAATCGACTCCGGCCGCGGCACAGTCTGATGCCGCGCCGGAGAAGGCGTTGCGGCCGCCGTCCTACTGGCCGTTCGTGGTGCCGGCGCTGGTCGTCGTGCTCGCGATCATCATCTTCCCGTGGGTCTTCACCATCTGGATGAGCCTGAACGAGTGGAAGGTCGGCTCACCGACCACCTTCGTCGGGTTTTCCAACTATCTGCGGCTGACGAGCGATCCCCGCTTCATCGAGGCGGTGGGCCACACCATGGTCTACACTTTGCTATCGGTGCTGCTGCCGCTGATTCTCGGCACGTTCGCGGCCGTCGTGTTTCACCAGAAATTCGTCGGCCGCGGCTTTCTGCGCGGTATTTTCATCATGCCGATGATGGCGACCCCCGTCGCGATCGCGCTGGTCTGGACCATGATGTTCCACCCGCAGCTCGGCGTGCTGAACTACCTCTTGTCGCTGGTCGGGATCCCCGCACAGCTCTGGGTCTTCCACCCCGCGACCGTCATTCCCTCGCTCGTGCTGGTCGAGACTTGGCAATGGACGCCGCTGGTCATGCTGATCGTGCTCGGCGGCCTCGCCGCCATCCCGACCGAGCCTTATGAAAGCGCGCAGATCGACGGCGCCAGCTTCTGGCAGGTGTTCCGCTTCATCACCCTGCCGCTGATCATGCCGTTCCTGTTCATCGCCGGCATGATCCGCATGATCGACGCCGTGAAGAGTTTCGACATCATCTTCGCGATCACGCAGGGCGGACCGGGCTCGGCGTCGGAGACGATCAACATCTATCTCTACAGCGTAGCCTTCACCTATTACGACCTCGGCTACGGCTCGGCGATCGCGGTGGTGTTCTTCCTCCTCATCGTCGCCCTCGCGGCCGTGATGCTCTATGCCCGCCAGCGCATGCTGTGGACCGAAATCGCGAGCGGCGCATGAGCTCAAGTCAAGTCAACCCAAGTCGAATCAACCTACGTCAGGTCATTGGCAGGATCGGTCTGTGGCTCTCGGTGTTCGTCATCGTGTCGCCGGCGATCCTGTTCTTCCTCTGGATGGCGTCGCTGTCGCTCAAGTTCGAGGTCGACAATGCCGCCTACCCGCCGGTGTTCATCCCCGATCGCATCGCCTGGAAGAACTACGCCGACGTGCTCGCTTCCAACCGCTTCCTGACCTATTTCGTCAACAGCCTGATCGTCACCGGCGGCGCGACCACGCTGGCCCTGCTCGTCGGCGTTCCCGCCGGCTACGGCATCGCGCGCATGGCCGCGCACAAATCCGCGATCGTGATCCTGATCGCGCGCATCACGCCCGGCCTGTCCTATTTGATCCCGCTGTTCCTGCTGTTCCAGTGGCTGGGATTGCTCGGCACGCTGGTGCCGCAGATCATCATCCATCTCGTCGTGACGGTGCCGATCGTGATCTGGATCATGATCGGTTACTTTGAGACGACACCGATGGAACTGGAGGAAGCCGCCCTGATCGACGGCGCCACGCGGTGGCAGGTCTTTCGACACGTCGCCCTGCCGATCGCCAAGCCCGGGATCGCGGTCGCCTTCATCCTCGCCGTGATCTTCTCCTGGAACAATTTTGTGTTCGGCATCGTGCTGGCCGGACGCGAGACGCGCACCCTGCCCGTCGCCGTCTACAACATGATCTCGTTCGACCAGTTGAGCTGGGGTCCGCTGGCCGCGGCCGCGCTGATCGTCACTCTCCCGGTGCTGCTGCTCACAGTGTTCGCCCAGCGACAGATCGTGGCGGGGCTCACGGCGGGGGCGGTCAAGGGCGGGTAGCTGCGCCAATCTCAATCCTCTGGGGAGCGCACTCTTGCGCGCTTCCCGCGCCACGAGCACGCGCTCTACTTGGAGTTGACGCAAGGTTTTCGCGTGTATATGCTACATACCGTAGCACTACGATGCGCGATGGAAGTCGCGCCTGCGTACGAGACGCCACATGTCAGCTCGCCCTCTGATTCCGCGCCGAAAACTGTTTGGCAATCCGACCTACGTCGGCACCAAGTTGTCACCAGATGGGCAATGGCTGTCCTGGCTCGCCCCTGTCGATGACGTTCTGAACGTCTGGGTTTCTCCGGTCGACAGCATTGCGGCGGGCCAGCCCGTAACACGCACCACGGGCCGACCAATCAACTGGCAGAGTTGGAGCCCGGACGGCCGCTACATCATGTTTCTCAACGACGAGAACGGCGATGAGAATCTGCGCCTGTTCGTCGTCGATCCCCGCAGTTCAGAGCTCCGGGATCTCACGCCCTTTGCCAATGTCCGAGCGATGCCGACGCACTGGTCGCACATGGTTCCTGACAAGATTGCAGTCAGCCTCAACGATCGCGACCCGCGCTGGCACGATGTCTACGTGCTCGACCTCGCAACCGGCGAACGCAGCCTGGTTTGGGAAAATCGCCAGGAGTTCCATTACGTCGGGCTCGACTGGCAGTTGAAGCCGCGCTACGCGCACAGCAACGCGCCTGACGGAGGCACACGGCTCTGGCGTATTGACGACGGCGAGGTCACGCATTGGCGCGATACCTCATACGAGGCCTACATCAGCACCCGGCCCTGGAATTTCGACGCGGAGGGCAACTACCTCCATATGACTTCGAGCGTCACGCACGACAAGTCGGCCCTGCTAAGCATCAACTGGTCGACGGGTGACGAACGTGTCTTGTTCGCAAGCGACCGCGCCGATGTGACGGGAGCCATATTCAACACCCGGACACTCGAACCCGAAGCGGTCTGCATCGATCCCGGTCGGCAGGAATGGACGGCTTTCACGCCTGCGATTGCGGCCGAGCTTGATCTGATCAAGGCGCGACTACGCGACCACGCGTTTTATGTTGAGAGCCAAACCGACGATGGCCGCCGATGGATCGTGGCGAGCCACGCGCCGGATCAACCCATCACATATCATCTCCTTGACCGCGACAAGCAGACCATCACCGAGCTGTTTTCGGCGCGCCCCGAGCTGAAGCCCTACCGCCTCGCTTCGATGCAGGAAGTGCAGGGCAAATCGCGCGACGGCCTGCCCCTCGTCTCGTACCTCACGCTGCCCGCCGACATCGATGGTGATCGCCCGCCTCGGCCGCTGCCGATGGTCCTCATCGTCCACGGCGGTCCGTGGGGACGGGATATCTACGGCTATCGCAGGGATCACCAATGGCTGGCCGATCGCGGCTACGCCGTGCTTTCGGTCAATTATCGGGGATCGACGGGCTTCGGCAAGGCGTTTGTCGCGGCGAGCGAGAAGGAGCATGCGCGAAAGATGCACGACGATCTCATCGACATGGTCGATTGGGCGATCGCCGAAGGCATCGCGCAAAAGGACAAAGTCGCGATTTTCGGCCTGTCCTACGGCGGCCTGGCCTCGTTCGTCGGCGCAACCTTCACGCCGGACGTCTTCTGCTGTTCCGTGCCGGTCGTCGGCATCTCCAACCTGCAAACCCTGCTGGAGTCGATGCCACCCTATTGGGCCGGCTTTGCGGAATTCATGTATCGCAGCTACGGCGATCCCCGCACCGAGGAAGGCCGTAAGCTGCTCGCCGAACGTTCACCGATCAACAAGGTCGACAACATCAAGAAGCCCATGCTGATCTTTCATGGCGCCAACGACGTTCGCTGCAAGATCGCGGAAAGCGACACCATCGCAGCGGCTATGCAGGCGAAAGGCATTTCCCGTGACCTACATCGTCTATCCCGATGAGGGGCACGGATTCCAGAGGCCGCCGAACCAGCTCTCCTATCTCGCAATTGCCGAGGCGTTCTTTGCACGGCATCTGGGTGGCGCCTGCGAGCCCGTTGGCGAGGATTTCCGGGGATCCAGTCACGAGGTTCGTGCCGGGGCCGATATCCTGTCCGATCTGGGCGTCGCCTAAAAAAACGCCGCCGGGCGACATGGTGTCACCCGGCGGCGATCAATACTGGCCGATGCCTACTCCGCCGGCGCGGCGTGCATCTCCGGATGGGCGGCGTAGCGCTCGGTGGCGCCGAGCTTGCTGGCGGAAAACAGTCCCGCCGCCATCACCGCGTAGGCGAACGCCACCGCGGGCGTGACGCCGAAGCCGCCGCCAATACCCACGGCCTCGCCATGCATGAAGCCGAAGTAAGTGAGCACGGCACCGACCAGCGCGAAGGCCGAGGCCTTCTCGAAGTCGCGCTCGATGATGAAGACACCGATCGCACCCAGGATGAGGCCGCCGAGGATGGAGCCGCCGCCCATCACCTCTAAGCCGTGATAGAACACGCCCTGCTGTGGCAATGCTGCGATCGCCGCGGCCTTGACCGCGTCGGCCTTGTCGGCGGCGAGACCGCCGACAGTGGTCGCCGCCATCATGGTCGAGCCGAGCATCGTGTCGATCTGGAGCTTGGCCCAGGCAGCAAGATGCGGCGTCAGCGCCAGCACGATCGCGGGCGCGTGCTTGACCGGTGTGGTCTGGAACGCCTGCGCGCCGATCAGCATGCCGATATAGAGCAGGATCGGCGAGATCGCGACGACGGGCACCAGTGCCAGCAGCACCGAGATGATGCCGAACCAGGCCAGCACCACCACCATGATGCCGGTCGCAGCCGAATAGCCGATGCGGCCGCCCATCGCCTTCCAGCCGGGATGACCGATATAGACGGCGTTGATGAAGGGGTTGCCCATCAGGCAGCCGATCAGGCTGACGACGCCGTCGGCGGTCAGCACCCGCGTGGTGGGATATTCGTCGCTGGCCGCTTCCGCGCTCTCGACATTGTCCATGGCCTCGACGAGGTCGTAGATGCCGAAGGGAATGGCGGTAACCAGGATGACGCCTAGGAATTCGAAGCCGGAGAAGACATAGCCTACCGCCGGAATCGGCACCGAGAAGCCGAAGTTCGCGAAAGCGTCGCCGACGCCCTTGACGCTCAGCCCACCGAGACCGAGGCCGAACAGGTTCGAGCCCCAGGCGATGACCATGCCGACCGCGATCGCGACGAGGCCTGCGGGAATGCCGCGCCAATATTTCACGCCGCCGAACCAGCTCACCAAGATGATGGCGAAGCAGACCAGGCCGATTTGCGGCGTCATGTACATCTCTAACGCCGGACGCATCGAGATGAAGGTGACGGAGACGCCGGCGAGCGTGCCGAGCAGCGCCGCGCGCGGCGTGATCTTGCGGATGAACGGTGCGATGAAGCCGCCGATCATCAGGATAAAGCTCTGGAAGAACACCCAGACGAGGCCGGCCGACCAGCCCTTGAGCGGATCACCGGTCTTGATCGTGATCGGCAGCATGATCACGAAGGTGACGATGAACATGTGCGGTACGCTGACGCCCGAGGGCAGTGCGCAGACGTCGTTACGGCCCGTCTTCTGCGCCAGCCGATAGGCGAGATACGCGTAGTAGAAGGTGGAGAGACACATCATCAGCCCGAGCGCGGGCAGGATGCGGCCGAACACGAGACTATCAGGCATCTTCAGGACGAAGCGCAGCAGGCCCGTGAGCACCAGCATGTTGACGAGGATGTTGGTGCCGAAGCCGAAGAACGCGTTCCAGTCGCCCGATGTCCATAGTGCCGGCTTGAACTCGGACTTGCTCAGATCAGATTTACCGGCCGTCCCCGTCAATGTGCTCATGACATTACCCCTGTGTGGTCGAAGTCTTCATTGCCTCCAGTACTGCGGCTGAGTCCGCGACCCAGCCGAAGATGCCGCCCTGGGCCTTGATCATCTTCAGGCCCATCTCGTGAAATTGCGGGAAGTAGGATGCGCAGCCGTCCGAGATGACGACACAGCGATAGCCGCGGTCATTGGCCTCGCGCACGGTGGTGTTGACGCACACTTCCGTTGTGACGCCGCAGACGAGCAAGTTCTCGATGCCGTATTTCTCCAGCACGTCCGTGAGCTCGGTGGCGTAGAAGGCACCCTTGCCGGGCTTGTCGATCACGACTTCGCTGTCGAGCGGATAAAGCTCGGGAATGATGTCGTGGCCGGCCTCGCCGCGAATGAGAATGCGCCCCATCGGGCCGGGATCGCCGATGCGCAAGGACGGCGCGCCGCGCTCGACTTTTGCGGGCGGCGCGTCGGACAGATCAGGTAAATGCCCCTCGCGCGTGTGGATCACCAGCATGCCGGTGTCACGCGCCGCCTTCAGCACCGCGCCGATCGGCTTCACCGCGCGCGCGAGCTGGCTGACATCGTTGCCAAGCGTCTCGCCGAAGCCGCCCGGCTCCATGAAATCCCGCTGCATGTCGATGATGAGAAGTGCGGTGGCAGGCCAGTCGAGCCTGATCGGCTCGGGCTCGGCGCTGATGACGCCCAGTGTCGGCTTGGTTGAGTTCAACATAACTCAAGGCCCCCGCGAGAACTCTCTTTGCCAGGAGTTCTGCAAACGCCGTGCCATTGTGTACAATAGCGGTGGGGCACAGGCCGCGAGAGAATTTGCTGCGCACTCAGAAGGTTACGTCAGCGGCTGACGGCTGCTTATTCCCTGTGCGACGGCTTTGCGACGTGCAGTTGCTTAAAGGATGAGCGGGCAGCGACGGACTCGCTCGCCGTCATTCCGTGGCGACGCGACAGCGTCGAGCCCGGAATCCATCGGGCCGCAGTACGCGAGGAAAGTGGATTCCGGGTTCGCGCTGCGCGCGCCCCGGAATGACGGCGGAGGCCGTAGCGCTACCGCCCCGTGCCGTACAGCTGCCGATACTCCATCTCATACGGCGCATACGAATCCTTCAGCGTCGCCATGTTGAGCAGCATGGTGGCCACCACCGCGCCCGTCTTGCCGAACACGCGCGTTTTAATCCAGGCACTCTCGGTGCGGCGGCTGCCGGAGAGCGCGACAACCTCACGCTCGATTTCGTACTCCTCATCGACGAAGAGCGGCCCCTTGATCAGCCTGATCTCCTGATCCGCGAACAGGCCGACCGCCGGCCCCTTCGCCGGCAGCGGATCGTCCTTGGAACGGTACTGGAAGAGTACGCTCAACATCTCCATCGGGATGATGGCCTTCCCCCACGGATTGTCGGCGCCTGAATAATATGGCGAGTTCTCGGTGATGACGGCGAGCTTCTGCCGGAGAGAGAACGGATAGAGGTCGCCCATGTTCTGGTCCAACGCCATCCGCACCGTCTGCCGTTTGCTGGTCTGCGCCACCTTCACATCGCGCAGGATCACGGGATCGGCGAGCGGCTTGAGCTCGGTGAGGCGCGCCTCGAGCGCGGTCGCCGCATGAGGTTCGCCGACCGAGGCCGTGCCGCGCAGCACCTCGGTGCCGTCGCGCTTGACCATCTGGATCTGGCACTGGCTCGTGCCGGGCAGCGGCTTCGACAGCATCGCCTGCACCTCCTCACCTTCGAAGCAGGCGTTGCGGTAATGCGCGGACAGGCAACCGCTCTCGAACCAGGCCTGCCCCCACAGCCGCGCGCCGAGCGGGGCGAACTGGCTGAAATGTGTCGGGCCTTCGATGGTGCCGCCCTTGAAGCCGAGCTTTTGCGCGGTGGCATCGTCGTGGATCGAGGCGTGCGCGTCGTAGACTTGCGCGTGAAGCATCTGGCGCGGCTGGCGCCACGGGCCAATCAGCGCCTCGGCCGTCTCTGTAATCTCGGTGTCGAATGCGTTTGCAGCCATGGTGTCCTCCACAGGCAGCCATGACTAGCAGGAGCGCCACGGATGCGGCTAGCCGTATTGACTTCGCCGGCCCATGCTCTTGACTGTCGCAATTCGCGTCGCGCCGCCGCTATCCCTCCCGCAGCGCAAACCCCCACGCCGAACGAGAGACGAGGACTCCTGAAATGACGCTGATGCAGGTCGAGCTGGACGACAAATACCGGCTCGAATCGAAGCGGATCTTCCTGTCCGGCACGCAGGCGCTGGTTCGGCTGCCCATGTTGCAGCGCGAACGCGACCGGCTTCAGGGCCTCAACACCGGCGGTTTCATCTCGGGCTATCGTGGTTCCCCGCTCGGCATGTACGACCACGCGCTGTGGCGCGCGAAGTCGCACCTCCAGCAGCACGACATCGCCTTCGTCCCCGGCCTGAACGAGGACCTGGCTGCGACCGCCGTCTGGGGCAGCCAGCAGGTCGGCCTGTTTCCCGGCGCCAAGGTCGATGGCGTGTTCGGCATCTGGTACGGCAAGGGCCCCGGCGTCGACCGCTCGGTCGATGCGCTCAAACATGCCAATGCGGCCGGCACCTCGCTCAATGGCGGCGTGCTGGCACTCGCCGGCGACGACCACGGCTGCCAGTCCTCGACGCTGGCGCATCAGAGCGAGCAGGTGTTCGCGGCGGCGCTGATCCCCGTGATCAATCCGGCAACGCTCCAGGATTATCTCGACCTCGGCCTCTACGGCTTTGCGCTGTCGCGCTTCTCCGGCTGCTGGGTCGGCTTCAAGGCGATCAGCGAGACCGTGGAAAGCTCGGCCTCGATTGACAGCGATCCCGAGCGCATCAAGATCGTGCTGCCCGATGATTTCGAGATGCCGCCCGGCGGCCTCAACATCCGCTGGCCCGATCCGCCGCTGGACGCCGAGAGGCGCCTGTTCGGCCCGAAGATGGCCGCCGTGCAGGCCTTTGCCCGCGCCAACCAGCTCGACCGCATCGTGCTCGATTCCAAGCCGGCACGGCTCGGCATTCTCGCGACCGGCAAGGCCTATCTCGATCTGCGCCAGGCGCTGGCCGATTTGGGCATCACCGACAAGGAGGCGCAGGACCTCGGCCTGCGCATCTACAAGGTCGCACTGACCTGGCCGCTGGAGGAAAGCGGCGCCAAGCGTTTCGCCGAAGGTCTTCAGGACGTGCTGGTGGTCGAGGAGAAGCGCGGCTTCATCGAAGACCAGCTGATGCGCATCCTCTACAATATCGATGCCTCCAGGCGGCCGACGGTCACCGGAAAACGCGACGAGCGCGGCGCGCCGCTGCTGCCGAGCGAGGGCGAGCTGACGCCGACCATCGTCGCGGGCGCGCTGGTGGCACGCTTGCGCAAGCTCGGGCATCACAGCCCGGTGCTGGAGCAACGCCTCGCCCGGCTCGAGGCCTTCGACAGTCCCGTCACATCAAGCACGCAGATCAAGCTCGCGCGCACACCGTTCTTCTGCTCGGGCTGCCCGCACAACTCCTCGACGCGCGTGCCCGAGGGAAGCCGCGCCATGGCCGGCATCGGCTGCCACGGCATGGCCTTGAGCATGCCGACCCGCCGTACCGATCTGATCTCGCATATGGGCGCCGAGGGCGTGAACTGGATCGGCCAGTCGCCCTTCACCACCGAGAAGCACATCTTCCAAAACCTCGGTGACGGCACCTACACCCATTCTGGCCTACTTGCGCTGCGCGCGGCTTCCGCCGCCGGCATCAACATCACCTACAAGATCCTCTACAACGACGCGGTCGCGATGACCGGCGGCCAGCCCGCCGAAGGCGCCTTCAACGTCGCGCAGATCGCGCATCAGGTCTGGGCCGAGGGCGTCAAGCGACTTGCGATCGTATCGGACGATCCGACGAAGTATCCGGAAGGCAACTACTTCCCGCAGCGCGCGACCATCCATCACCGCCGCGAGCTCGACGCCGTCCAGCGCGAGCTGCGTGACATCAAGGGCCTCACGGTCGTGATCTACGACCAGACCTGCGCAGCCGAAAAGCGCCGCCGCCGCAAGCGCGGGCTCTATCCCGATCCCGCAAAGCGTGCCTTCATCAACGAGCTGGTCTGCGAAGGCTGCGGCGACTGCTCGCAGGCCTCCAACTGCGTCTCGGTGCAGCCGCTGGAGACGGAGTTCGGCCGCAAGCGCCAGATCGACCAGTCGAACTGCAACAAGGACTTTTCCTGCGTCGAGGGTTTCTGCCCGAGCTTTGTCACCGTGCACGGCGGCAGCCTGAAGCGGATGAAGACGTCGGCGGTCGATTCCGGACAGTTGTTCGCCGACCTGCCGCTGCCTCCTGCCCGCGAGCTCGAGGCGCCGTACAACATCCTCGTCACCGGCATCGGTGGCACCGGCGTCATCACCATCGGCGCGCTGCTCGGCATGGCCGCCCATGTCGACGGCCGCGGCTGCTCGGCGCTCGACTTCACCGGCCTGTCGCAGAAGAACGGCGCGGTGATGAGCCATGTCCGCATTGCACGGAGGCCGGAGGACATCTCCGCGGTCCGCATCACCACCGGCGGCGCCGACGTCATTCTCGGCTGCGACATGATCGTCTCGGCAGGTCCCTCCGCGCTGAGCCGTGCCGAACGCGGGGTGACGAAGGCGTTCATCAACGCCGACCTGCAGCCGACCGCGAGTTTCGTGCAGAATCCCGATCTCGACTTCGAGATGGGCACGATGCAGACCGTGCTGCGTGACGCCGTCGGCGACACGAACCTCGACATCATCGACGCGACAGGCATTGCCTCGGCCCTGATGGGCGACTCGATCGCGACAAATCCCTTCATGCTCGGCTTCGCCTTCCAGAAGGGCGCGATCCCGCTGTCGCTGGAGGCCCTGCTCCGCGCCATCGAGATCAACGGCGCGGCGATCGAGATGAACAAGCTGGCCTTCACCTGGGGACGGCTGGCCGCCCACGACATGTCGCGCGTGCGCAGCGTGCTGCAGTTCAAGAGCCGCGCTTCCGCGCCGACGAAGTCGCTCGACGACGTGATCGCGACCCGCGCGGAGTTTCTGACCGGCTATCAGGACAAGGCCTACGCCGACCGCTATCGCACGGCCGTCGCCAAGGTGCGCAAGGCAGAGAGCACAGTCTCGCCCGCGTCCACGGAGCTCACCGAGGCGGTCGCCAAAAACCTGTTCAAGCTGATGGCCTACAAGGACGAATACGAGGTTGCACGGCTCTACACCGACGGCAGCTTTGCCAAGAAGGTGTCGGAGAAGTTCGACGGCGACTTCACGCTGAAGTACCACCTCGCCCCGCCGATCTTCGCGCAGCGCGACAAGACCACCGGACACCTTCAGAAGAAGGAGTTCGGCGGCTGGATGATCCACGCCTTCCGCCTGCTCGCCAAGCTGAAGGTCCTGCGCGGCGGCGCGTTCGACCCGTTCGGCCGCACCGAGGAGCGCCGGACCGAACGGAAGCTGGTCGCGGATTATCTCGGCATGATCGACCAGCGGATGGCCGGGCTGAAGGCGGAGCAGATCCCGCTGCTGGCGCGGCTCGCCCGCGTGCCCGAGACGATCCGCGGCTTCGGGCACGTCAAGGAAGCCAATATCAAGCTGGCGGCGGCCGAGACAGCGCGGCTGGAGGCCGAACTGGAGAACAGCCGCTTTGCGGCGGCGGCGGAGTAGCGGGGGTGCTGTCGCCTCATTCTCGGTGTCATCGCCCGCGAAGGCGGGCGATCCAGTACTCCGAGGCGGTTGTGGTTGAATCGATAGGCCGCGGCGTACTGGATGCCCCGCCTTCGCGGGGCATGACGGTGGAGGTAGTGGCTAGACCGAAGCTGACACGCCGGCAGCCGTCTCACGCGCCGCACCACCCTCCGCCAGATGCCGCCCCGCGATATACCCGAACGTCAGCGCGGGCCCGAGCATGATCCCCGGCCCCGGATAATTCCCGTTCATGATCGACCCCATGTCGTTGCCGCAGGCGTAGAGACCTGCGATCGGGGCCCCGTCCTCGCGCAGCACGCGCGCCTGGGCATCCACCTTCATGCCGATGGCCGTGCCGAGATCGGCCGGATGGATGCGCATCGCGAAGAACGGCGCGCGGAGGATCGGCGCGACGCAGGGATTGGGCTTGTGCGTGGCATCGCCGAGGTGGCGCTGATAGATGGTGCTGCCGCGGCCGAATTCGGGATCGCGGCCCTGCTTCGCATCAACGTTGTAACCAGCGATCGTCGCCGTGAGCACGGACGGATTGACGCCGATCTTCGCCGCGAGCTGCGCGATGTCTGGAGCCTTGAGCAACTCGCCGCTCGCCAGATAGCGCCGGAGGTTGAGCGTAAACGGCTTGATGCGGCCGAGGCCATAGCTCCACAGGAACTGACGGTCGCAGACGAGATAAAACGGCCGGTCCGGCTCGCCATTGCCGTCGCGCAACATCGCCAGCACGAACTCATGGTGCGACTGCGCCTCGTTGACGAAGCGACGGCCGGCCGCGTTGATGGCGATCACGCCGGGCTTGGCGTGGTCGGTCACCGTATGCGGAAAAACGCCACGGCTGCCATCGTCGCGACGGAACAGCGAGGCCGGCACCCAATAGGCCGGACTCGTCGCCTCCGTGTTGAGCGCGGCACCGGCCGTGGCCGCAAGCCGGAGCCCGTCGCCAGTGCCAGCGGTGCTGGCCGCCGAGACGAAACCAGCCGCGGCCGGGAAGAAGCGTTTGCGCAACACAGCGTCGTGCGAAAAGCCGCCGGTCGCAACCACCACGCCGCGACGCGCTGAGATCAGGCGGTCGCGGGAGCCGTGGCGGATGACAACGCCGCCGACGTGATCGCCCTGCATCGACAAGTCCTCAACATCGGCGCAGAAGAGAATCTCGACCTGCCGCGCCAGCAGCGAGGCATAGAGCCGCGCCGCGAGCGCGTTGCCGAGATGCAGCGTCGTGCCGCGCCGATTGCGTAGCCGCTGCAACGCGTATTCCGAAACGAGCCGCGCCGCGCGCAGGGTCGAACGCAACGATTTTCCGGCCCGGCGCAGATGCGGGATGTCGAGGCGGTTGACCATCATCCCGCCGAACAGCGTGAGCTCCGGCAGCGGCGCGCGCAGCCGCGCGAAAGGCGCGCCGAGCCGGGTGCCGTCGAACGCGACCGGCTCCAGCACGCGCCCGCCTGATGTCGCGCCCAACCGCTCCGGATAACAGTCCGGACAGGCTTTCACCGGCTGGAGGCGCACTTCCGTGTTGGCTTCGAGATAGGCGACCGCCTCCGGCCCGCGCGCGAGGAAGGCTGCGCGCAGGCCGGCATTGGCAGGCTCCGGCACCGTGCTCGACAGATACCGGACCGCGTCCGTGATGCTGTCGGACAGCCCGACGTCCTTCATCTTGGGATTGGCGGGGATCCAGACCATGCCGTCGCTCCAGGCGGTGGTGCCGCCGACGAACGCCGTCTTCTCGATCACCAGCACGCGCAAGCCTTCAGCGGCGGCCACCGCCGCGGCCGTCATGCCACCGGCGCCAGCGCCGACGACAATGACATCGTAGGTCTCATGCGCCGGCATCATGCGGCAAGGGTCCGGGAAAGAGGCATGACGCCGTCATACCTCGCCCGGAGGCACCAACGCTAGCGCGCCGGCTTGCGCTCGATCGGGTCGATATCGATCGCCCGCAAGCGGCCGAGCCGCAGCACGTCCATGGCGAGCCGCCGGCCGATCCGGTCGCGGTCGAGCACGCGGATCAGATCGTCGACGCCGTTGATATCGACACCATCGAGCTTGATGACGACGTCGCCGGGCAACAGGCCCGCCTTCGCCGCCGGTCCATTCGGCTCGATCTGCATCAAGAGCGCGCCCATCTTGTTGTCGACGCCGGCCAGTACCGCGTGCCGCCGCGGGACCGGTGCAGTCTGCCCGGCGACGCCGATAAAGGCGCGGCGGACATAGCCGTGGCGGATGATCTCCGACAGCACGAACTGCGCGGTGTTGCTGGCGACCGCGAAGCATATGCCTTGCGCGCCATTGATGATGGCGGTGTTGATGCCGATCACCTCGGCATTCGACGACACCAGCGGCCCGCCGGAATTGCCGGGGTTGAGCGCAGCATCGGTCTGGATCACGTCCTCGATGGTGCGGCCGCTCACTGAGCGGATCGAGCGCCCCAGCGCCGAGACCACGCCGGCGGTCACGGTCGACTCGAAGCCGAGCGGATTGCCGATCGCGATCACGAGCTGGCCGCGCCGCAGGGTCTTGGAGTTGCCGAGCGCGGCATAGGGCAAGTCGCGCACACCATTGGCGCGCAGCAACGCAAGGTCGGTGTCGGGATCGACGCCGAGTACGGGGGCCTCACCGACGTTACCCTCGACGTCCCGCAGCCGGATCTCCCTGGAGGAACCGACCACGTGGCTATTGGTGAGCACGAGCCCGTCCGGCGAGATCACGATGCCGGAGCCGAGCCCGCCGCGCTCGCGGCCGTTCGGCACCTTTGGCCCGGTCTCGACGCGCACGACGGCGGGGCCGACACGGTCGGTCACGTCGATCACGGCATTGGAATAGGCGTCCAGCAGAGCCCGGTCGTCGACCGGGGCAGACGCTGTCGCTCGCGATGACGCGGCGTCATCGACGATGTCTGAGGTAAAATCCAGCATGGCAAGAGTCCTTGAGGCTCACACAGATGGTGGCCTGTTCCTGCCAACGCAAGGGACCCGCCTGGGGCGCAAGGCTGGGCTGTCAGGACTTGACCTACCAAGGTGGCTAGGGCGCCCGCCGCAGCGTGCCCGCCCTCGCCTTGACCGGGTCGAGCAGCGACCAGTCGCCGTCCGGGAGCACGTAACCCTTGGGGAACGGCGCGCGCAGCTCGAGCCCGAGCGAGCGCAGCACCCGGTCGTCGCGGTAGTAGCATTGCAGGACGACGCGGACGAGCGTTGCGGCAGCCGCGCCGCCGGAGCTGCGGAACTCCTGCGCCACCGCATCGCGCCTGGCGGCATCGAGCTCGGCGAACGGTTGCCCTGCGAGCCGGGCCAGATGGTCCAGCGCCGCCGCCACCAATTTGGTGTCGCGGCCCAGCGTCGTCAGAATATCGGCCTGGATCGCGGGGTCGTCGGCGCCGGGCACCTTGTACTCGTCGCTGGCGGGCACGATCATCGCAGCGATGGTGCGGAGATCGTTGCATTGGGCGCGCGTGAGTTGATTGTCTGCGGACATGACGGCCTCAGTCGAACAAGTTTGCGAGGCGCTGCTTCATCTGGTCGGCGATGTAGAGCGCGAGGGCCTGGATGGTGGACGTCGGGTTCACGCCGCCCGAGGTGACGAAGATGCTGCCGTCGACGATGAAGAGATTTTTGACGTCGTGCGTGCGGCCCCATTCGTTGACGACGGAGCGTTCGGGGTCGGTGCCCATCCGCGCGGTGCCGAGCAGATGCCAGCCGCCCCACGGGATCGGCGAGTTGACGCAGATGTCGGTCGCCCCCGCCATTTCCAGAACCTCGCGGCCGCGCGCGAGCGCATGCTCCATCATCTTCCGGCTGTTCTCGCTGATCGAGTAGTCGATCTTCGGTGCTGGAATGCCGTGGCTGTCCTTCAGGACAGGATCGAGCGTGACGCGATTGTGCTCCTCCGGCAGGTCCTCGCAGATCGCGGAGAATCCCAGCCGATGGCCATTGAGCTTGCGGAAGACGCGGTGATGATCCGCGCCCCACGGCAAAATGCCCCTCTGCTCGCTCACGACAGCCTCGAACACCGGTCCTGCCCCGCGCACGAACTGGACGCCGTAGCCGCGTACGAAACCGCGCGACAGGTCGGTGTCATACCATTCCTTGCTCCACAGGCAGGTCGGCGGCGCGCGGTTGCTGTCGGTCGGCTCCTTCACATAGCCGTAGATCTGCGCATAGGGATGGAACATCAGGTTCTTGCCGACGAGGCCCGACGAATTGGCAAGACCGTGCGGGAAGCGGTTGGATGCCGAGTTGAGCAGCAGCCGGGGCGTGCCGACGCCGTTGCAGGCGATGATGACGACATGCGCCGGCTGGAACTGCTCGACGCCGTCCTTGTCGTAATAGACCGCGCCTGAGGCCATGCCGTTCTCGTCGGTGGTGATCTCGCGCACCCGGCAATGCGTGCGCAGCTCGACGCCGGCACGGATCGCGTGCGGCCAATAGGTAATGTCGGTCGAGGACTTTGCGCCTTGGGCGCAGGCCGGCGTGCAATGGCCGAGATTGATGCAGCGCGCGCGGCCCTCATAGTCCGTGGTCGCGACTGTCGTGTCCGACGGCCACCAGTGCCAGCCGAGCTTGTTCATGGCCTTGCCGATGATGGCGCCGGACAATCCCATCGGCTGCTGCGGCATCGGCGGATGCGTCAGCGGTGACAGCGGATCGCCCGATAGCCCAGACGTGCCCATGATGCGGTCGTTCTCTTCGAAGAACGGCGTCAGCGCGTCGTAGTCGATCGGCCAGTCGTCAGCGACGCCGTCGAGCGTCTTCACCTTGAAATCGGAGGGATGCAGCCGCGGCCAGTGCGCGGTGTACATCACCGTCGAGCCGCCGACCGCGTTGTAGTTGACGACCTTGATCGGCGAATTGTCGTCGTTGATCGGATAGTCCTCGGGCCGGCCGCGGACATTCGGGCTCGACGACCACTCCCCGTAGAACTTGGCCTCCCAGTCGCGGCCCGTGCTGGGATATTCCGCCGGGTTCATCCAGCCGCCCTGCTCCAGGCAGAGGATGTGCATCTTGGTCTCGGCCAGCGACCACGCGATCGCGGCACCTGAAGCGCCGGCGCCGATGATCAGGACGTCCACGGGGTCTTTCATCGAACTTTCTTCCTCCCGCCCTCGCCGCTTCAAGGGCGATTCGGTCTACGCAGGTTTTTGATCGTGCCGAACGATAGGGGCAGACCGGCCGGTCAGTAAAGGCTGGCCCGCGAATGTCGCACTTCGCAGGGCGCAGACCATTGGTATCGCGACCTCCGGATGCTAGGAACGAGGCGCCAGAGCAATCGATAGCGAGACGTTATGTCCTTTAGGAATTCATTTGCCGCCGCCCGCGCCTTCGCGCTTGTTTCGTTTCTCGCTCTGTCCGGGTTTCTGGCCTCTTCCGGGCCCGCCTCCGCGCTGACGGCGGCCGCGACCGTCCGGGACGCCAATTCGATCCAGCTCGGCGACGTCACCTACCGCCTCGACGGCGTCGACGCGCCCGAGCTGGACCAGGTCTGCATCGACGATCACGCCGATCCCTGGACCTGCGGCATCGAGGCCCGCGACCAGCTGGCGAAGCTGATCAACAAACGCAGCGTGCGCTGTGACGATGTCGGGCCGGAAAAGAGCTTCGGCAAACGGCACCGGGCGATCTGCACCGCCGAGGGCGACAAGGTCTCGTTGAACGAGCAGCTGGTCAAGCTTGGCTATGCCATCGCCCGCGAGCCGATCAAGGCGAACGTCAAGGCTGCCGCGGCCGATGCCAAAACCGCGTCAGCCGGCATCTGGAAGGGCTGCTTTGTTGCACCGCAAGAATTCCGCATGGGCAAGAAGGACGGCACGCTGCTCGGCGCCGCCTGCCGCGCCGACCGCGACAAGGAAATCCGCGCGGCGCTGTTTCCGGAGGAGCTGACCATGCCGCCGAGTTGCAGCATCAAGGGCAAGCTCGCCGTGCGCGCGCGCGTCACCGGCAATATCGGCATCTATCACTTGAGAGGCTGCCCAAGCTATCCCGCGACCACCAAGCCGGACCGCTGGTTCTGCTCGGAGGACGACGCGCAGGCCGCCGGCTTCCGCAAGGCCTACAATTGCCGCCGGCCGAAATGAGGAAGCCCGTCACGAGCATGTGAGCGGTAGCCGGAGACAGTATTGATCCGGAATTGAACTCTCTCGGTGGTTGCTACATCTAATATGTACGCAAGCGCTTTGCGCGAGCGTTCCTTGGCAGCAATCCGGCTTCGGTCCGATTGCTTTGCTCGGGCGTTTCCTCCCTAGACTTGGGCCGCTTGTCACAACAAGCGGCTCTTCTTTTTTGTGCGCCCTATTTCCGCATCGGCATGATCTGGTCCATCGGCGGCATGTTTGCATTCAGATGCCCCATGATCCAGACGGTGCCGCCGACGACCAGGAAGACGACCAGAAGGCCGAAGGCGAGCGCCAGCACGTTGTTGGTATTGTCAGGCCCGGTCGTGATGTGCAGGAAGAACACGAGGTGCACGCCCATCTGCGCGATCGCCAGCACGATCAGAGCGACGGGGATCGATGGCTGCCAGACCAGGTCGGTTCCGGCGATGAAGAATGACGTTGCCGTAAGCAGCAGCGCGAGGCCGAGCCCAACGACATAGCCGAGCACCCGCTCGCCGACGCTGTGTTGCTCTTCCTCGCCCGGTGCGAGATCGTGTCCGGTCCGCACATGCGTCTGATCGCTCATACGGCACTCCCAAGCAGGTAGACGACGGAGAAGACCCCGACCCAGACGATGTCGAGCGCATGCCAGAACAGCGCAAAGCACATCATCCGGCGCAAGACGTCGGCGCGAAAGCCCTTTGCGAATACCTGGGCTATCATGGTGAGCAGCCACAATATGCCGGCCGAGACGTGCAGGCCGTGGCATCCGACCAGCGAGAAGAACGAGGTCAGGAACGCGCTGCGCGACGGGCCATAGCCGCGTGCGACGAGGTCCGCGAATTCGCGGAACTCGATAGTGAGAAAGATCAGTCCGAGCACGCAGGTCACGGTCATGCCGAGATAGAACCAGAACCGGTTGCGCACGTCGGCGGCAATGCTGGCCATGCCGCAAGTGAAGCTCGACAGCAGCAGGCAGACCGTCTCGATCGCGACGTTGCGCTGCTCGAAGATCTCCGAGCCGCTGGGGCCGCCCGCGGTCTGGCCGGACAGCACCGCATAGGCCGCGAAGAAGCAGGAGAACATCACGATATCGGAGAGCAGGAAGACCCAGAAGCCGTAGGCGGTCACGATCCGCTTCGATGCCGGACCTGGATGCTCGACAACGAGCCCGATATGGTGGGGGTCGGCATGCGCGCGGCCCGCGGTCGCCGTCATCGACATCAGAGCGCTCCCGCCATGCTGACGAGGCTGCGCCGTTCCTCGATATTGATGCGATCGATCGCTGCGACCTCGTCGGCCGGAATGACGTATTCGTCATGGTCGCGCCAGGCGAACACGACGAAGGTCGCGAAGGCGCCGATGCCGCCCAGGATCACCATCCACCAGATGTGCCAGATCAGCGCGAAGCCCATGATGGTGGCGAAGAACGCGCAGACGAAGCCGGTCGGCGAATTCCTGGGCATCTCGATATCCTGATACTCCGGCCGATCATGCTCGAGCTGCTGCTGCTTGGCATGGGCCTTCTGATCCCAATAAGCATCCTCGCCGCGCACATCCGGATAGAAGGCGAAGTTGAACACGGGCGGCGGCGACGAGGTCGCCCATTCCAGCGAGCGGCCGTCCCAGGGATCGCCGGTGCGGTCGCGCAGGGCCTCGCGGTTGCGGATGCTGACCACGAGCTGCACGATCTGGCAGATCACGCCGATCGACAGCACGGCCATGCCGGCGGCCGCCACGAACATCCATGGCCGCCAGGCCGCGACGTCGTAGTGCTGCATGCGCCGGGTCATGCCGAGCATGCCGGCGATATAGAGCGGAATGAAAGTGACGTAGAAGCCGAGGAACGTGAACCAGAACGCCGCCTTGCCCCAGCGCTCGTCGAGACGAAAGCCGAACGCCTTTGGGAACCAGTATTCGAAGCCGGCGAAGGCGCCGAACAGCACGCCGCCGATGATGACGTTGTGGAAGTGCGCCACCAGGAACATGCTGTTGTGGAGCATGAAGTCGGCCGGGGGCACCGCGACCAGCACGCCCGTCAGCCCGCCGATGATGAAGGTAACCATGAACCCGACCGCCCACAGCATCGGCGTCGCAAAACGGATGCGGCCGCCATACATCGTGAACAGCCAATTGTAGATCTTCACGCCCGTCGGTATCGCGATGATCATGCTGGCGATGCCGAAGATGGCGTTGACGTCGGGGCCAGCGCCCATCGTGAAGAAATGGTGCAGCCAGACCATGAAGGAGATGACGCAGATCGCCATGGTCGCGAGCACCATCGAGCGGTAGCCGAACAGCGCCTTGCCCGAGAAGGTCGACACCACCTCGGAGAAGATGCCGAAGGCCGGCAATACGAGGATATAGACCTCCGGGTGCCCCCAGGCCCAGATCAGGTTCATGAACATCATGACGTTGCCGCCGGCTTCATTGGTGAAGAAGTGGAAGCCGAGGTAACGGTCGAGCAGCAGCATCGCGAGCGTGGCGGTGAGGATCGGAAAGGCGGCGACGATGAGCAGGTTGGAGGCCAGCGTGGTCCAGCAGAACATCGGCATGCGCAGATAGTTCATGCCCTTGGTGCGCAGCTTCAGCACGGTGGTGACGAGGTTGATGCCGGCGACCAGCGTGCCGACGCCGGAGATTTGCAAAGACCACGCGTAATAGTCGACGCCGACGCCGGGCGAATAGGACAGTTCCGACAGCGGCGGAAAGGCCAGCCAGCCGGTGCGCGCGAACTCGCCGACCACGAGCGAGATATTGACCAGCAGCGCGCCGGTCGCGGTCAGCCAGAAGCCGACCGAATTCAGCGTTGGGAAAGCAACGTCGCGCACGCCGAGTTGAAGCGGCACGATCAGGTTCATCAGCCCGATCACGAACGGCATCGCCGTGAAGAAGATCATGATGGTGCCGTGCGCCGAGAATATCTGGTTGTAGTGCTCCGGTGGGAGATAGCCTTGTGACTGGTAGGCGACCGCCTGCTGGAGCCGCATCATGATGGCGTCGCTGCCGCCGCGCAGCAGCATGACCGAAGCGAGCAGGATGTACATCACGCCGATGCGCTTGTGATCGACGCTGGTGATCCATTCGTGCCAGAGATAAGGCAAATGACCTTTCACGACGACCCAGATCAGCACGCCGAGGATCGCGACCAGCACGACGGCACCCGCGACGAGGGGTATCGGCTGGTCGAACGGAATCGCCGACCAATCGAGCTTACCGAGCATCGTGGCCTCCACTATGCGGCCTGCCGGCATCGGAGAGTAGCTCCGGGCCGGGCCCTGGCGGAATGTGCTGGGTTGCGATCAGGTCGAACAGACGGGGATCGTCCAGGCGAAAGGTCAGCCTGTTCTTCTCGATGCCCTGCTGCATCAGCTTCGTATAGCTCTCCTCGTTCAGCACGGCATCGGTCTTCGCAATGGTCGCGACCCAATCCGGGAAGGCGAGCGGCGAGATCACGTTGACGTCGAACATCATGTCGGGAAAGCCGTCGCCGGAGAAATGCGCCGACAGACCCTGCAGCTTGCCCTCATTGTCGGCACGCAGGTTCAGCTTCGTCACCATGCCGTTCATGGTGTAGATCATGCTGCCGAGCTGCGGGATGAAGAACACGTTCATCACGCTCGACGACGTCAGCTGGAAATTCAGCTCGGCACCAGCCGGCACCGTCAGCGTGTTGACGGTGGCGATGCGCTGGTCCGGATAGATGAAGAGCCATTTCCAGTCGAGCGAGACCGCCTGGATGCGGACCGGACTGCCGGTGCCCGGCACGGGCGCGGCGGGATCGAGCTGGTGCGAGCCGATCCAGGCGACGCCGCCGAGCAGGATCACGGTGAGCGCTGGGATCGCCCACACCACCATCTCGACGCGGCCGGAATAGACGAAGTCGGGCTGGTAACGTGCTCTCGGATTGGACGCGCGAAACCAGAACGCAAAGGCCAAAATCGCGAAAATGGTCGGCACCACGATCACGAGCATGATGAAGACGGAATCGACCAGGATGGTGCTGTTGGCGGCAGCCACCGGCCCTTTTGGATCGAGCAGATTCATCGGCAAGCCACTGGCGATTGGGAAACCCCAGGCGAGAGCCTAGCGCGGAAAAGCCCCCGCAACAAACGCAAGCTCGGCAGAACGGTTCCGCGATACGCCCGCTTAATTGTGCGCCGTGCCGCCCGGCGGCATGCAATTCCATGCGATGTCAATGACATCTGCGCGGGACCATCGGCCTTCTCTCCTGTCAGGGCGATTGCTAATCTGCACGAAAATAATTGGGATGAAACGACATGCAGGGCCCCGAGGACGATGCCGGCCTCGCCGGCAGGGTGGCACTGATCAGCGGCGGTGGCGCCGCTGGCGACGGCATCGGCAACGGCCGCGCTGCAGCAATCCTATTGGCCCGCGCCGGCGCAAAAGTGCTGGTGGCCGATCGCGACCTCAGGCTCGCCGAGCGCACGGTGGAGATGATCATGGCCGAGGGCGGCACGGCAGCAGCACATGGCGGCGACGTCACCAGCGAAGCCGATTGCAAGACACTGGTCGAGGCTACGCTCGACCGCTGGGGCCGGCTCGATTTCCTCGACAACAATGTCGGCATCGGCAGCCGCGGCAGCGTGGTCGACGAGACTCCCGAGCAGTATCGCCGTGTCATGCAGGTCAACGTCGAGACCATGTTCCTGCTCTCCAAGCACGCGATCCCCGCGATGATCAGGACCGCCAAGGGCGGCGCGATCGTCAATATCTCCTCGATCTCGGCGCTCAGGCCGCGCGGGCTCACGACCTACACGACCTCAAAAGCTGCGATCATCGGCCTGACCCGCGCTATGGCGGTCGATCACGGTCGCGACAACATCCGCGTCAACTGCATCTGCCCCGGACCGATGTACACGCCGATGGTCTATGCCCGCGGCATGAGCGAGCGGGCGCGCGCCAACCGCGCCAGGGCCTCCCTGCTCAAGACCGAAGGCACCGGCTGGGATGTCGGCCACGCCGTCAAATTCCTGCTCAGCAATTTTGCGCGCTACATCACCGGCCAAGTGCTGGTGGTCGACGGCGGCGTGACGCTGCAAGCGCCGGAACGTGAATCACAGGAACACTGAAAGGAACACGGATGGCCCGCCTGCCCTATCTCGAGGCCGACCAGGTCGCGCCCGAATATCGCGACATGCTCAAGCGCAACACCAACCTGCACAAGCTGCTGGTCAACTCGCCGGAGATGGCGCGCGCCTTCAACGGCATCGGCAGCTATATTCGCTTCAAGAGCAAGCTCGACCCGCGGTTGCGGGAGCTCGCGATCCTCCAGGTCGGCTGGATGGAGAAGTCGGAATACGAATTCACCCACCATGTGAAGATCGGCAAGGAGTTCGGCGTCACCGACGAGGACATCGCAGGTCTGATGGCGGAGACCGACGGCAAGCCGTCGAAGCTGGAGCCGCTCGCCAGGGCGATCCTGAAAGGCGCCCGCGAGATGGTGCGCGAGCTCGCGATGTCGGACGCGACCTTCGCCGAGATCAAGAAAGATCTCTCTGACGAGCACATGGTCGACCTCGTGCTCACCATCGCCTTCTATTGCGGCGTGGTACGCGTGCTCGCCACTATGAAGATCGACAACGAACCGTATTACAAAGAGGTACTCCAGCAGTACCCGATCCCGGGAGTGAAGTGACATGCGCTTGAAGGACAAGGTCGCGATCGTCGTCGGCGCCGGCCAGAGCCCCGGTGAAGGCATGGGCAACGGCCGCGCCACCGCGCTGACCTTCGCGCGCGAGGGTGCCAAAGTGCTGTGCGTCGACCACCACCTGGAATCGGCGCAGGAAACCGTCGATCTGATCGCAGCGGAGCAAGGCACCGCCGCGGCTTTCAAGGCCGACGTGACCAAATCCGCGGACATCAAGGCGATGGTCGCGGATGCGCTGGCGCGCTGGGGCCGCATCGACGTGCTGCACAACAATGTCGGCGTCAGCCTGTCCGGTGGCGATGCCGAGCTGCTTCAAATCACCGAGGAGGCGTTCGACCGTGTCGTCGCCATCAATCTGAAGAGCTGTATTCTGGCAGCGAAGGAAGTGATCCCGATCATGCGCACGCAAGGAAGCGGCGCCATCGTCAACATCTCCTCGATGGCCGCGATCACGACCTATCCTTACGTCGCCTACAAGGCGACGAAGTCGGCCATGATCGCCTTCACCGAGCAGCTCGCCTACCAGAACGCCGAATACGGCATCCGTGCCAACGTCATCCTGCCCGGCCTGATGAACACGCCGATGGCCGTCGACACCCGCGCCCGCGAATGGTCCAAGCCCCGCTCTGAAGTCGAAGCCGAGCGCGACAGCAAGGTGCCACTGCGCAGGAAGATGGGCACCGGCTGGGACGTCGCGAATGCCGCACTGTTTTTGGCGTCGGACGAGGCGAATTTCATCACCGGCGTGACGCTGCCGGTGGACGGTGGCGCGAGTGTGAGACGGGGGTAATTCGAGCGCGCTGCTTACCCTCCCCTGGAGGGGGAGGGAAACAGCGTCACTGCGGTGCGCGCGTCGCCCGCCAGATGGTGCCATTGCCGTCCTCCGACACCAGCAGCGATCCATCCTTCGCCACGGCGACACCAACCGGCCTTCCCCAGACCTCCGTGTCACTCACGACAAACCCCGTGACGAAATCCTCGTACTCGCCGGTGGGCTTGCCGTCCTTCATCCTGATACGGATCACCTTGTAGCCGGTGCGCTTGGAGCGGTTCCAGGAGCCGTGCTCAGCGGCGAAGGCATCGCCTTGATAGTCGGACGGAAACTGCGTGCCCTGATAGAAAGTCATGCCGAGCGAAGCCGAGTGCGGCTGGATCAGCACGTCGGGCACCGTCACCTTGTCCTTGAGGTCCGGCCGCGCGCCGGCGTGACGCGGATCTTCGTTGCCGCCGATATAGAACCACGGCCAGCCGTAGAACGCGCCCTCCTTCACGCTGGTGACGTAATCGGGCACGAGATCGTCGCCGAGCCCGTCGCGCTCATTGGTCGAGCACCAGGGCAGCCCGCTCTGCGGCTCGATCGCAAGACCGACGCAATTGCGGATGCCGGTGGCATAAATCTTCCGGTCCTTGCCGTCAGGCGTGAAGGCCATCACGGTGGCGCGCTCGAGCTCACTGGCCCAGGCCGCGCCGAGCGGCTGCGTCTTCGACCAGCCATCCAATCCGCCCGGCGGCGTCCCCATGCCCTCGGCGACGTTGCTGAGCGAGCCGACCGAGACCAGCATGCGCTTGTTGTCGGGCGTGAAGACGATGTCGCGGGTGGAATGGCTGCCGTCCTGCGGCAGGCTTGCCACGATCGTCTCCGCCCTGCCGCGCGCCTTGAGATCGCCGGCCTGATAGGGAAACCGGACGACGCTGTCGGTGTTGGCGATATAGACCCATTGCGGATTGTCGCCGTTCGGAAAGAAGGCGATGCCGAACGGCCGTCTCAATCCGCTGGCAAACACCTCGTTGGTCGCAGCCTTGCCGCCATCCCCGGCGCGCAGCACGCGGATGGCGTCGGCCCGCGTCTCCGCGACGAAGACATCGCCGTTCGGCGCGACCCTCACAATGCGCGGCGCGCGCAAGCCTTCGGCGAACAGCTCGATCTTGAAACCCGCCGGCACACGTGGCGTGGCCTCCGGCGGTCGCGACGCCACACGCGCGGTGCTCGCAACCGACCGTGTCGCGCCGGGCCTGACGAGGTCCTGCGGCCGGATCAACCTGACCGTGCCGGGCTTGTCGGCCTGCCAATCGCCATAGGCGTCCTTGCCTTGCAGAACCGGCTCGGCCTGCGCGCTGGCAGCAACCGCGACCAGCAATCCCGCAGCCGTTGCTGCGGACGAAATCCTGCTTTTCACGTCGTTTTCCTCCCAGCCTGCGCGTCCTGAACGTCGACGCTTATAGGTCCGCAAATGTTCTGCGGCAGTACAAACACCTGCCGAATCCCACGTCAGCTCATGCCCGCACGATGTGCATCAGCCGCAGCCCATCGTACTGGAAAATGCGGCAGATCGGTGCGACACATTGTAAGGGCGCGACCGCCGGTTGCGGTCATCAAAGCTGCGGCATCCAGGTCGCAATTGATGGGGTGATCATGTGGGGATCCATCATATCGGAATGGGCGAGCCTGCTGCTGCGCTGGCTGCACGTGGTGGCGGCGATCGCCTGGATCGGCAGTTCCTTCTACTTCATCGCCCTCGATCTCAGCCTGCAGCCGAAGACTGACCTGCCGGACGGCGTGCAGGGCGAAGCCTGGCAGGTCCATGGCGGCGGCTTCTACCGGATCATGAAATATCTGGTGGCTCCGAGCCAGATGCCGGAGGAGCTGACCTGGTTCAAATGGGAGGCCTACACCACCTGGCTGTCCGGCTTCGCGCTGATGGTGGTGGTGTACTATCTCGATGCCGACCTGTTCCTGGTCGACAAGTCGATTCTCGACCTCACACCGATCCAGGCCGGGCTGTTCAGCTTCTGCAGCCTGGCGCTGGCATGGCTGCTCTATGAGGCGGCCTGCCGCACCGGGCTTGCGCAGCGCGAGCTGCCCTTTGCCATCGGCGGCTATCTGTTCCTGGTCGCGCTCACTTACGCCTTCACCCACGTCCTGAGCGGGCGCGGCGCCTTCAACCAGATCGGGGCGATCATCGGCACCATCATGGTCGCCAACGTGTTCGCACTGATCATCCCGAACCAGAAGAAGATCGTCGCCAGCCTGATCGCGGGCCAGGCGCCCGATCCGAAGCTCGGCAAGGCCAGCAAGGAGCGCTCGGTTCACAACAACTACCTGACCTTGCCCGTCGTCGTGCTGATGATCAGCAATCACTATCCTCTGCTCTACGCGACGCGCTTCAACTGGATCATCGTCGCGATCATTCTGGCGCTCGGCCCCGTGATCCGCCACTTCTTCAACGAGCGGCACGCGGGGCGCAAATCGCCGTGGTGGGTGTGGGGTGTCGCCGCGTTGGGCGTGATCGCGATCCTCCTGCTCTCCGCGGCCGGCCCCCGCGAGGTCAAGACGGGCGCGCTGTCGGCACAGCCGACGCGCGCCAATGTCGAGGAGATCGTGATGTCCCGTTGCAGCATGTGCCACGCGGCCGAGCCGGTCTGGGCCGGCATCGTGACCGCGCCCAAAGGCATCTTGCTCGACGCGCCCGAGCACATCCATCGCAACATCCGCCTGATCGGCCGCGTGGCGGCGTGGTCCAATGCGATGCCGCCGGGCAACATCACCGACATGACCAGCGAGGAGCGCGCCATCCTCGCCGCCTATATCGAGCAGGCGCAGTGACGCCATCACGCGTCGATACCGCATTTCGCGAAATGAAATTCCGCATCCGCCCCCGATTTGAAAATGACTTGATCGCCTATCCGGCGTAGACAGGGCCAGCGGCCGCTGGCGCGGTCCAGATCCAAGTTTGCATCTGCTGCGGGGAAAGAACAGTGGCCCTCAAGAACATCATCGGTATCGACCACGCCGTGGTCATGGTTCGCGACCTCGACAGGGCCGCCGAAAACTACAGGCAGCTCGGTTTCACCCTGTCGCCGCGCGGCACCCACAGCGCGCATATGGGCACCGGCAATTACACCATCATGTTCGACCCCGACTATATGGAGCTGCTCGGCGTGCTGGTGGCGACCGAGCACAACGCACCGGCCCGCGCCTTCGTCGACAGGCACGGCGAGGGCATCGAGCGCATCGCCTTCACGGCGATCGACAGCGCGGCCGGCGCCGAGGAGATCCGTGCGCGCGGCCTGACGCCGATCGGCCCGACCGATTTCGAACGGCCGGTGACGCTACCCGATGGCACGATCTCGGCGGCAAAATTCCGCACCTTCATGTGGCCGACCGCGGAGGCGCCCGGCGGCGTGCGCATCTTCGCCTGCCAGCACAAGACCCGCGAGACGGTGTGGATTCCTGAATTGATGAAGCACGCCAATGCGGCGAAGCGGATCAGGCAGACGCTGATCGCAACGCCCGAGCCCGCGCAGGATGCGGCGCATCTCGGCCGCCTGATCGACCGCGAACCGAGGACGGAAGCCGATGGTGCAGTCGCCGTGCCGTCCGGCGGCGACCGCGCCGACTTCGTCTATTTGACGCTGGAGCAGCTCGGCAAACGCTATCCCGGCGTGCCGCTCACCGGTCTTTCCGCGCGCGGCGGCGCGGCCCTGGTCCTCGTCAGCGGCGATCTCGCAGCCACCGAGAAGGCGCTGGGTCCGGCTACGTTGCGCAGCGGGGCTGCGATCTGCGTGCCGCCGGCCAAGGCCAACGGCACCCTGCTCGCCTTCGTTGCCGGCTGATTTTAACTAATTCCTTAACGAGCGTTTACCCGGCGGCACTAGGACTTTCGGGCTTTCCACGCCGCCCGAGGCCAAGCGCATGTTCAAAGAGGAATCGCCGATCGCCTATGACGCGCCGGCCGAGCTGAAGAAGTGGCCGTCGCTGAAAGGCGAGAGACAGAAGGACCGGGGTCCGCCCTATCTCGTCTACAACGGCACGCTCGCCGACTGCGTTCGCGTGCTCATGGATAAGCCGATCAAGGGCATCTCGCTCTACGACATCATGACGAAGCCGCAAGCAGCGTTCGAGCAGACCGTGCTGTCGCCCGGCGACGCCGCCGAGATCGCGATGCGCAAGGATTTTCCCAAGGACTAGCTCGAAGCCCGCTTCGCGGCCAGTTTTCCCTGCTGCTTTAATGAGGATTCCGTCGGCGCATCGAGGAAGACGACCGGCGCGAAGGTCCGCGCCGTGCGCCTCGCATCGAGCGAGCGCTGATCCGCTACCGCAAGCAGATCCTCTCGCCCTGACGCCCCTACTCCGCCTTGATGTTCGCGGCCGCGACGACCTCGGCAAGCTCCGTGGTCTCCTTCGCGATCTTCGCGGCGTAGTCGGCCGGGTTGAGCACGCTGACGACGCCTTGCGACTCAAGCCGCTCCTGCACCGCCGGATCTTTGGCGGCGGCGACGATCTCACGGTGCAGCGTCTCGCGGATCGGCGCGGGCACGGCCTTCGGCATGAAGAAGCCGACCCAGAACGAGATGTCGAAGCCGGGATAGCCGGCCTCCGCGACGGTCGGCACATCAGGCAGCGCCGGCAGCCGCTCGGCCGATGACACCGCGAGCGCGCGCAGCTTGCCGGCCTTCACCAGCGGGACGGCGGACAAGGGATCGAACACCGCCAGGACCTCCTGCGCGAGGATGCCGACCTCGGATGCCGCGCCGCCGCGATAGGGCACGTGGATCAGCTTGATGCCGGCCTTCTGGCTGAGCAGCTCCATGGCGAGATGGGCAAGGTTGCCGTTGCCGCCCGAGCCGTAGGCGAGCGCGCCCGGCGCGGCCTTCGCCGCCGCGACCAGATCGGCGACGGTGTTGATGTTGGCCGTCTTGGGATTCTCGGGATTGACCACGAGAACGAGCGGCGCCGAGATGACGGTGGTGAGCGGCGCAAAGTCCCCTTGCGGATCGTAGCGGGCGTCCTTGAACAGCGTCTTGTTGAGCGTGATTGTGGACGAGTTGCAGGCGAGGATGGTGTAGCCGTCCGCGTCCGCGCGCGCCACGCCCTCGGCTGCGATCATGCCGTTGGCGCCGGCGCGGTTCTCGACCACGAAGGGCTGGCCGAGCTTGTTGCTCAGCCGGTCGCCGATGATGCGCGCGACCACATCGACCGGGCCGCCCGCGCTGAAGCCGACCATGATCTTGACCGGACGCGTCGGATATTTCTGCGCGAGAGCCTCGGTCGTCACGCACAATCCGGCGACAATCGCCAGCAGGCGAATCGTTCGTTGCATTCGTTCTCTCCCCGGACCCGCGCTGCCGCTTTTGCATGGTGCGGCGCCTCTGGAGATCATGATTAGCGGTCGCGCCGGATTTCGCAATCGCGTTTGCGCGCCGTCATTCCGTCGCGCGGCACGCGAGAGCCGCATCCAGACAAAAAATGCGAAAACAACCCCATGCACAGTAGCCGGCCCCGGTCAGGACAAGGACTTGCGCAGGACAAGCACCTTCGGATACCACGAAATGCAATTTGACACGTCGGGCAAAACACCGGCATGATGGCATCATCGCAACAATCGCCAGCGTCCAAGCCGCCCGCTCCTCGGGCGCCTCGCCGCGATCGCGCGTAAGCCTCTCATCGACATCTCGAAATTGGTAGCCGCGCGCAGCACGCGGGCGGGCGGTCGCGCACCTGCGCCGGCAAAGGACACGACACATGACGACATCCCCAAATCGCCACACCACGCCACCGGTTGCGGCAACCGATCGCAGCGACCCGGCTGCGAGCCCGCGCATCAAACTCTACAGGCGCCGCATTGCCATCGACCATCCCGACCCGAAAACCGGCGAACGGCTGCTGGCCGACGCGCTCGGTGCCGTCGACCGCGATGCGCTGCACGGCATCTTGAAGCAATTGGTGAAAGCCAGCGTGATTGCGCAGAAGCCGGACGAGGCCAATCTCGCCTTCATGATCTCGATGATGAAGAGCATCGCGCCGAGGGACTCCATCGAGGCCATGCTGGCGGCGCAGATGGTCTCCATTCACGTCCTGGCGATGCGCTGCGCCCATCGCCTCGCCTTCGCCGACGACATCCCGCGGCAGGACAGCGCCTCACGCGCGCTCGCCAAGCTAACGCGAATCTTTCCGGCCCAGGTCGAGACGCTCAACCGGTACCGCAACAATGGCGAGCAGGCGATCACGGTGCAGAGTCTGACGGTGCAGGATGGCGCGGGAGCCACCGCGAGCCACGCCGTACAGCACGCTGGAATGATCGTAACGGAGCAAGGCGTCGCGGACACGCCGATGGGAGCAGGATCGATCTCGCCTCACGAAGCCGGCGAAGGCGAACATGAACTGGTCGATGCCGCACAAGGCGCCAGCGCATGAGCGGCGATCACTCCCGCAACATGGCTGCGATGCTGGCGAGTCCGCGCTGCGGCGCCAGGACACGCAGCGGCACCGCCTGCCTCGCGCCGGCGGTGCACGGCAAGACCCGCTGTCGCATGCATGGCAGCGCCGCGAGGTCAGGCGCACCGAGAGGAAATCAGAATGCGCGGAAGCATGGGCTATTCACGCAAGACCGGATCGCAGAACGAAGGGCGATACGGGCGCTGCTGGGCGAGACGCGGAAGCTGCTGCAAGAGCTGGGCTAGGCCGTGTACCCATAAACCCCGCGGCGTGATGCGACGAAGGCTACGCCTGCTTTGCCCCAATAGCGACCAGGTTCGTGCGGCAGCACAAGAGGTCGCGATGGGCCATTCGCGACATTCTAGCTGTGCGCCGACGAATTCCGGTCTACCCCGATAGGCAGACATAACGCATTCGTGAACCTCGCCACAGGGCGACCGCTGTCCTTGCGAATGAACACAAGGGACGGCAGGGGCGACCAACCCTACAGCGGGAAAACTTGCCACAGCGCCTGCCTCGGCTGCATGTCAGGACGTTCGAGGCAGCATTCCCGTTCCGGGGAGGCGCGATATGCTGCAGTTGAAAGACAAGGTCGGACGGTTCGCGACGACAGGGCGCAGCTGCCAAAACTGGAAAAAGGATCAGGAGCTGGTCATTTCGCTGCTCAACAAGATCGCCATTTCCGACGGCGGCGCCGAGAACACGCTTAAACCACAGATGGTCGTGACCGGTTACGCCAGCGACGGCCTTTACAACTCGATTCTGTACTTCCAAAAGAAGAACTTTCCCGGCACGCCTGACGGCTATGTTCGGCCTGCCGGCCCGACATTCAGTCGGCTCGTTGAACTGTCGACGAAGGCGGCTGCCAAGCCCGCCCTGCCAAAGGGCCAATGGGACGCAATCGCGACTCCTTCCGTCGATGCTGCACTTCGCAAAGGCCTCATCGACGATTCAAAGCTGGACTACGCAGAGATCGTTGACATCATCCGGGCTACCGTCGCAGACGGCATGGTCACCGCATTCGAGCTGGACGACCTGACCACCATTGCGAACACCTCCAGAACGCTCTCCCCCACCTCGAAAAAGCTCATCACGCTCTTCGTCGGAGAAGAATACAAGGAGAAGCGCGGGATCGGACCGTACGACCTCAATTCCGACCAGAAAAAACTAGCCGCGGAAATGGTCTGCGATTTCCTGAAAAACACGAGGACGACGTTCTTTCCGAAGCTCGACCCACACCGCGTCGGCATAGGTATTCTCAGGCGCATTGCGAAGCCGAGCCTCATCAATCAAGATCAGGGAAGTCTGTGCGGGCCATCCGCCCTGATGTTCGGCTACGCGTCCGACAAGCCAGGGTCTTACGCGCGGTTCGCGATCGATCTCTATCAGAAGGGGCAGGCGAACCTTGGCCGCCTGCTGATCAAGCCGGGAAAGGATGTGAGGAACTTCACGCCACCCTGGTCGCTGGACCACGTCGATTGGCTGACATGCGCCTCCATACGCGATTCGGAGAACTGGTTCCTCGATTTCGACGACACAGGCAAGATCAGCGATCTTGCGGGTGTCACCCTGCCGAGCGAAATGGAGCAATGGTTTCGCAAGGCAGGATACCGGGACGTGCGGGAGAATACCAACATTTCGCGATACAACAAAGACATCGACGATGTAAACGAAGCCAACCGGCTGCTCGACAGCGGATATCGCGTATGTCTTTTCATAAGCGCCAATATGATCGACTATGACGACCAGTCCGATAAAGGCTCCGCGTTTACAATGCACTGGGTCGTGCTGCGCGAGAAGATACAAGTGATGAACGGGTACGTGAAGGCGAAGGTCTTCTCATATGGCGATGGAGACTACGTGATACCGCATCCGCAGGAAAAAACCGGTGCCGTCAAGCCCCTCGCCGTTCGGGACTTTCTTATGAATTTTTATGGGTACGTTGCTGCCAAGGGGTGACCGGGGCGAGAAGCGCCGAAGGCATCATCATGCTGGTCACGCACGAGATGGCCTTCTTCCGATGTCTCGACCTGCGTCGGCTTCATGAATGCCGGCATCATGGCCGAGGATCGGCACGCCCGAGGAAACCATCCGCCAGCCGCGCAGCGAAACGGCTGAAGGTTCTTGAGCCGGTTTCACGAGGCGCACCGAGGCTTGTACTCGCAGAACGCCCGGCAGTCAGGGCGCGTATGAGGTCCGCTGTGCCCCTGATAGCGGCGCAATAGCGGATCTCAGCAGAGGTCGGCTTTTGGTCAAAAGCAGCGATCAGGGGTAAGCGCGGGGTGTGTCGGGTTTACCTCCGTCAGCTGACACGCTGAGACCTGAAGCACGGTTCGGCTCGACGATCGCATTCGCGATGTCCGGCCGCTTGAGGGGACATACGAAGACTGGTCGGTCGACATTGGGAAGACGGCGGTTAGCCTCCGTCGGAGATGCTACTGGTCTTGAACCAAAGGCCAAGCGAAGGTCGTCAGACACAGCATGGCGGAGCCGATCGCGATGCCAACTAAACGCTCTAGCCCAGGCGTAATATCTGTGATCGGAGCTGGTCCCTGAACTAGGGTGATGAGAAGCCCGAGCGTGAACTGCGTTCCGAGATAGTTGATCTCCCGTCCTGTCTGGATTTGGTAGCCGATCCAGACGCCGGCAGCGAGGGTGAGCACGGTTACCGGCAATCCTGTGCCGAACAGGCCAATAGAGACAAGAGCGACCGCGCTACCAAGCAGGCATCCGAACGCCCTGTGGGCTATCCTCTCGTAGATCGTAGCATATCGGCGGTTCCCCACCGCGGCCGATGGGACGATCATGATGACGTACGATGTGACCGCAGTTTGTGAGAACTCCTCAATGCCGAACCACCGCCAGATGAGGGGAAGCAAGGCGACGGCCAGCGCCGCGCGCGTACAGTGCTCGAGCAGCAGCCAATTCTCTCGTAGCCAGCTCTCATTCAACACATCACGCAGGCGTCCACACCAGAGCATGTCGTAAGCATGTTGTTCCCTGCGGCTCGGTGTATCCGGGAACAGGCTTGCAACAACAAGGCATGCGCACGTTCCGACCGTAATCTCCGCCACCCGCGTGGCGGCGAAATGCACGACAGAGTCTGGCGAGGCGAGCGCCTCGGTGATGACCATCCCGGCCGTAAGGCCAAAGAACAGCCATGCGTAACTGTAGTTGGTCGCCAGCGACTGAAAGGTGCCGATCCATGACACAAGGAAGAGGAAAACGATTAGCAGCAAAGGGGCGTCCGCTGCGCTGGGCGCAAGCAGGAGCCCCAGCAGTGCTCCACCGGCAGTGCCCACGATTCGCATCAGTCCCCGCCGGAATGTCTCGGCGAGGCTGCCACGTATCACCATGTAGCCGCTGAACGCTGCCCAGGAGAGATCATCAAGGTTGAGAATGGTTGCCGCCGCGACAGCAACCAGCACCGAGATCGCGAGTTTTGCTGCGTCTCTGGCGCGCGGGCCGCGAAGCTCGAGCGATTTGAGCTCACGCACCAGGGCTTGCGGTATGGGTCGCAGGGCCGATATCAGGAGCGGCATCGTCAAGATTCTCCCAATCAGTAGATGACCAGGACGCGGGCGTCGACGCCCATGAAGAGTTGGTCGCTCCCAGGAGATTCGAGCAGCGTGAATCGAACTGGAATCCGTCGTTGCAGGCGAATCCAGTCACCGTTGGAGATACGTAAGGGACAAGTGTCTCGCTTCCTTGCTGGCGACTAATGCCGTGCGCCAGACCTTGGATGCGCGCGCGATAAAGATGCCAGGGATGGCTGTCGAGCCAGATCCAGGCGAGGCCGCCGGGATGGAGGTGTCGTAGATAATATTCCTTGTAATTGGCAACGACGCGCCAGGCGTTTCCATCGACGATCGCAACCGCTGCCTGGCTCGTGGAAACCATGTCGCCAGTTTGAATGGCAAGATGCGTCACGAAACCATCAACGGGCGCCACGACTTTGGTGCAGCCCAAGCGCCATTCGGCGAGAAGACGTGCAGCGTGGGCCGATGAGACGGCAGCCTTATCCAGGCTGAGAGTCTCGCTCTCCTTCTGCAAGGCAGCTTCGGCAGCATGTTGCTGGGCCGCGCTTTGCTCCTCGGTGGTACGAGTCGTGTCGAGGGCCTGCGCGGAGATCGTACCGGACTGGGCAAGCGGCGTGTCACGGCGCAGGTTTGCCGCAGCGAGCCTCTCGGCAGCACCCGCCGCTTCCTTCTGCGCCTGCAGAACCTGCAACTGCGCCCGGTCGACCGGCAGCTGAGCCTCAGTTCGCGCCTCCTGCGCGCGCGCTTGCTCTACGGCCAATCTGAACGGAACCGGATCGATGGTAAAGAGGAGGGTTCCCCGCTTCACCCATTCGTTGTCTTTCACAAGAACCGCTGCGATCGGACCCGTAACTTCCGGCGTGATCGACAGCACATCGGACGTGACGTATGCGTCGTCCGTATAGGCGAACAGATGGCCCGATATCCACCAGGCTAAGACAGTTGCTGCAACGGCGAGGAGGAACAGCAAGGCGCGCCGGCGGTGCGAAAAAACGCGCGATCGATCGAGTTCGGGTGTCGCGGAAAGCGAAGGTGCAGCAACCGGGAGACGGGGTTCCATGTTCCCAATCGCCGGCTCGGGGATGGACTTGTCTTTCAGACTGACGTTCAGATTCTGGTCCAATTTCGATCGTCCAAGTCAATCGGCGCCCCCGATAGGAGATATTTGATTTCGATAATCGCGCAGTCAAATATATAGGAAGCACGATCTCGATAGCTTTTGGCACTGACATGGAACTGCGCCACATCCGCTATTTCCTCGCGGTTGCCGAGGAGAAAAACTTCACACGCGCCGCTGCGCGCGTTGGAATCGGGCAGCCGCCGCTGAGCCAACAGATCAAGGATCTTGAGGCCGAAGTCGGGGCTGCGCTCTTCCATCGCATTCCCCAGGGTGCTGAACTGACCGAGGCAGGGCGCGCTTTTCTAGAGAACGTGCGGGTCATTCCTATGCAGGCGGAGCGCTCCATTCGCGCCGCGCAGAGGGCTGCGCGGGGTCAAATCGGTTCGCTGCGGGTCGGCTTTACCAACTCGGCACCATTTAATCCCGTTGTTACCTCGACAATCCGATCGTTTCGCCGAGCTTATCCCGATGTGGATCTGACGCTGGAGGAAGCAAGCACATCCCGCCTCCTTGCGGGCCTTCGGGAAGGAGAGCTGGACGCGGTGTTCCTGCGCCCCGATGAGGGCGAGGACGATCTACAGTTTCGGCGTCTCTCCAGCGAGCCGATGCTCGTCGTATTGCCCGCAAGCCATCCGGTGGCGAAGTCGACTGAAATCGATCTTATCAGGCTCAAAGGGGATCCGCTCATTCTGACGCCGCGCGGATCGGCCTGGGTTGACACAGTCATCGCGGCCTGTCGGCGGGCGGGCTTCGAGCCGACCCTCGGGCAGTCCGCGCCGCAGATCAGCTCTGTCGTCAGCCTGGTGGCAGCTGAGCTTGGCTTTTCGCTCGTGCCGGCGTCAATGCGCCAGCTTCATGTAACCGGCGTCACCTATCGTGAGGTCAAAGGGGACGCTCCAATCGTGCGCTTGGCTCTGGCGTTCCGGCGTGGCGAGACCTCGAAGATCGTCCGCAACTTCATTGCCCAGGCGGTGGCGTGAAACAGGGGGAGACCTCGGGCAACGCTCAACCTGCTGGCAACCATACGGGAAATAGACGCGACCGGCTCGGCTCAAACAAGCATAGATTGCGGCAGTTCGTCTCACGAGGGGCCAAGTGTGCTTGCCCGGGAAGGCGCAAAATATGTTACCCGCAGATTACGTTTTTGATCTGGCTGTTGCGTTAGTTGTAACCCTAAACCTCTATTTCGCGCCTCGTATCGAGCGGGACCGCATCGCAATGCAGTGGGGACGCAACGGCGAGCCAACATGGAGCGCCCCAAAATGGTTCGCGATGTGGGGAGTGGTTGTCTTCATGGGAGCTGTTCGGCTTTTTATTTGGCTGGTTTCGACCTATGCGCCGCAGAGCGTGCACGGCGTTGAACTAGGAATAGTCATTTTCTCGGTGGTCGCTTTAGCCTCCCATTTGTTCGTTTTGATGAAGGCGAGAGCGGCACACTGAGCTGGGTCATGAAAGTCGGCTAAGGGCCACGAGCCGTCATCAATGTGGTGTTGTGACGCGGTGGCCTGAGGCGGCCCGAAACTGGTGAAAGCACAACCTTTAGTGTATTGGTATCAGTAGCTCGCGTGGACGCCCCTTGAGCTTGGACGCGCTGTCGTAGGTTGCGCCCCTTGAGAGCACCGTCCGCGGTTGAGACTAGCCTTCGACTGATGACTGGCTGAGGCGTTCAAGCGTGCATCACGGCTACGGCGAGATACCTGTAACACCAACGATGATCCAGGCAGTACACCTGAACACAGGGACGACGACGTCATGGATGCGCACAACTATCCATATATACGGGACACAGTCGTCATTAATGCCTATGTGCAGGGCTTCTATAATAATTTTGTAGGATCGGGCCCCGTCTTTCTACTCGGGCGAGTTGTGATCCATGAGGTTGACCTCATAGTAGGTCAGAAGCCCCTGATCATCATCGCCGACGAGTATCACGGCAACGGGAAGATAATTAACGCAAGGGGAGCATACCCCGGCGGGGTGGCGGCACCGTCATTGTCCGGTGCAAACGATCAACCGGCGCCTATGTCAGCGTGTCTGGTGGCCACGGAGCCGCCGGCCTAACGGGAGCCGATGGCACCGAAGGCGTGCCCGACACCATTATCGAGGGATACTGGATCACGGTCCCCGATCCCTGGCCCATGGAAACCACACACGAGGAATGGGTTCCCGGCGAGATAATTCCCGGCACGCCAGGAAGTCCTCCCAGCATGGGCACCAGCGGCGGAGCAGGAGGAAATGCCGGCACGCTGACCTTCACGACCATGACCGAAGATGGCTTTCCCGCACTTGAAGCGGAGGGCGGTGGCGGTGGTGCGGGCGGCGCCGGAGGGTTCCTGGGTGACGAACAAGCCCAGTCTGGCGCGGACGGAGCTTCGGGCATCTCGTCGGCCATCGCTTACACCGTTGTTTCCGAAGCGGAGTTCCTGGCGCTTGTGCGCGGTGATCTTGGCGTTTACGCCAATTACTGGGCCCCGTTCCGTATTGCTGTCGGGGACTATTTTTATCACAGGTACAACTCTCGCGTGACCGATCGCGCAGGCTATCTGACGCTTGCTGCAGGTGAGTTCGCGGCCGCACTGCAGTTTCAGCCGGACAATGTGGAGGCCCTTCGTCTGCAAAGACAGATGGTGGGCTTTCCTGAACCCGTTGCAGGGACGAACGAGGTGGTGTGGAAGGGTGGCGGCAACAACGCGCTGGGCCTGCCGCGCGAGATGGACCTGTTGCCGCGGTTTGACTACTACATCGCCGCCTATACCGGCTTTGGGTCCCTGACGCTGAGCTTCCTGACCATCGGCACGTCATGGCTTTTGGGCGCGGAGGGAATCGCGGTCATGAGTGAGTTCGCGGCGCAGCAACTCACGGAAGTCCTCGCGGCGCGCGCAAACAGCAGTGACGAGCTCGACATAGCGAAGACCGAACTGAAGAACTCAGTTGACGAAGTCACCTATGCGAAGCAACGGCTCGACAAGGTGACCGCCGAAATTCAGACGGCGCTGCCGGTGATGGCGACCAAGAGTTTCTCTTTCGGCGGATTCCTCGGCACGGTGGCGTCGATCGGCGCGGCGGTGGTGAGCATCGTAGCCGCTATCCCGACAGCGGGCGCGAGCGTCGTCGCGCTTGTGCCGTCATTGGTCGCGCTTTCCAACTCCCTCAGCGACAACGCGGAACCGATCGTAAAGGCTCTGATCGACGACGCAAAGGTCAAGGACGCAGACCTCAAGCAGGTCAAAAAAGCCTACGAGGAGGTGGGCAAGAACGTCGACGCTGTCGTCAAGGGCGGCAAGTCCATCGTGAGCTTCGTGAAGCTGGTGCAAAATCTCAACGCCACCACGGCGCCCGACAGCTCCAAATATGTCGCGCTGGTCAAACAGGGTGTCGAGTTGGCTCACGAACTGATGCTTGCCGGGAACCGGGCGACCTTGGCCCAGCAGCGCCTTGACGCCGCAACCGCCAAACTTGCGCGGGCCGAAGCGGTGGTTGCATCGGTGAATAAGCTGATATCCGACCTGCTGAACAGGCAGCACACGATTCGGCAAGTTGGACTGGCCGCCATAGACATAGCAGCCTCAAAGGCCCAATCGCTGCAGACACTGGCCTTCCGGGCGCAAAGATCGGTCGAAATATATACGCTCGACGACCAGGAACAGAACGTCTTCCTGGATGCTGGAATGATTAGTCCGGACGTCAGCCGGGCCTTCTACGAAGGCGAAAAGGACGAAGCCGCTCTCGCAAACGCCTTGATCGCGTCCTGGGGCAGCATCCTGAACCCCGTCAATATGCAGCTGTCCTATATCTCCTACTTTGACGCCAGGCCCGACTGGGACACCCATAGGCTCTCGTTCACGGACGGTCCGGAATTAGCATCGCTCCGCAATACACATAGCTTCAGCTTTCGGCTTGAAGCGACGGACCTGCCCGAAGGCCACTTTGAGACCAAGGTCAAGAACGTGCTCGTCTCCTTTGTTGGAGCGCGCAATCAAAGCGGAGAAATCTCATGCGTGGTGCGGCACGGCGCGCAGTATGAGCAGCGTCGACTGGATGGAACGGTTGAGGTGCAGCATCTGGCGCCGCAGACCGTCAATCGCCGGGCGGAAACGACGCGGCTGGACCGCCCCGTCGAGAACACCGACCCACCGATCGATGCTCCTACGTCATTGGCCATCTGGGGCCGCGGCGTGGGCGGAGATTGGGACGTGACGATTGAGCCGCACGAAATCGAAGCGGGCTCGTTGGACTTGAGCGGACTATCGGAAATTCAGGTTTGGATCGATTATCAGTTCACTCGCTAGCAATACCGTTTCGTGGCCAGGCTCTCTGATGCAGTGAAGGACCGCTTTGGGTCATTCGCATCTATCGAGCACTCCTCGGTTTCTGTCAGCTCCCCTGAGAGCCGACATGTGAAGTGCCGGCAGAGCCACCATCAAAAAATTTTTCTAATTGACCGGACCGCGCTCGCCGTCGGCGTGGATGTCAAACAGTCACTCCGCCGCAAAGACCCCTGATTTCTTCCGGTCCAGCTTTTTGAAGACGTCCAGATCGCCGTCGTCGACAACGTCCTCTTCCTGAGGATCGCTTCCTGCGTGTGGTTTCGGACTGAACCATTGCGAGACACGGTCCAGATAAAGATAGACAACCGGCGTGGTGAAGAGCGTCAGGACCTGGCTGACCAAGAGACCGCCGACCATGGCGTAGCCGAGCGGTTGACGCAGCTCCGAGCCGGTGCCGTGGCCGAGCATCAGCGGCACGCCGCCGAGCACCGCCGCCATCGTGGTCATCAGGATCGGACGGAAGCGCAGCAGGCATGCCCTTCGAATGGCCTCAACCGGCGACAGGCCCTGATCCCGCTCCGCCGCGATCGCGAAGTCGACCAGCATGATGCCGTTCTTCTTGACGATGCCGATCAGCAGGACGAGGCCGATCAACCCGATCAGACTGAAGTCGAAATGGAAGATGAGGAGCGTCGCCAGCGCGCCGACACCGGCCGACGGCAGGGTCGACAGAATCGTCAAGGGGTGAATGTAGCTCTCGTAGAGCACGCCGAGAATGAGATAGACCACGATCAACGCCGCCACGATCAGCAGGGGCACGGAGGACAGCGACTCCTGGAACGCCTTCGCCGTGCCTGCGAAAGTCGAGGTGATCGCGGCCGGCACGTTCATCTGCCTTTCCATCGCGTCGATCGCCTGCGTTGCCTGGCCGAGCGCGACGTTGGGCGCGAGGTTGAAGGAGATCGTCACCGCGGGAAACTGGCCCTGATGGTTGATGGCCAGAGGCCGGACCGGAGCCGTGGTCCACTTGGTGAACGCCGACAATGGCACCTCGCCTCCCGTCGTCGGGGAGCGGAGGTAGATCTGCTCCAGCGTGGACGGGTTCTTCTGCAGCGAGGGCAGCACCTCGAGGACGACATAGTAGGTCGACAATTGGGTGAAATATGTCGCGATCTCCCGCTGCCCGAATGCGTCATAAAGGGTCGCGTCGATCACGTCGGGCGTGATCCCGAAACGCGCGGCCTGATTGCGGTCGATCGACAGCGTCAGCGTGGTGCCCGACGTCTGCTGGTCGGACGCGACGTCGCGAAGCTCGGGCATCTCCTTCATCTTCGCGAGCAGCTTCGGGGCCCATGTGTTGAGCTGGTCCATGTCGGTCGACTGCAGGGTGAACTGGAACTGCGTCCGGGACGCCCGGCCGCCGACACGTACGTCCTGCGCCGACTGGAGATAGAGCCGCGCGCCCTGAACCTTCGCCGTCTGGACCTGCAGACGACGGATGACCTGGTCGGCCGAGTCGGTGCGTTCATCCCGCGGCTTCAACGTAATGTACATCGTGCCGTCGTTGAGCGTATTTCCGCTTCCGCCCATCCGCATCGCCATGTGGTCGATCGCAGGGTCCTTCAGCACGATCGCGCCGATCTCCTGCATGTGCTTGGCCATGTCGGCGATCGACACGTCCTGCGACGTTTCGACGATTCCGGTGATCAGCCCGGTATCCTGTTGCGGAAAGAACCCCTTCGGGATGATCACGAACAGATAGACCGTCAGCGCGATCGTCGCAAAGAACACCATCAAGGTGGCGAAGCGGAAGCGCAGCACGAGGTCGAGGCCGCGCGCGTAGCCGTCCACGAGGCCCTGGAACATCCGCTCGCTGAGCATATAGAGCCTGCCGTGATGCTCCTCGTCGTGCGATTTGAGGAAGCGCGACGCCATCATCGGCGTCAACGTCAGCGATACCAGGGCCGACACGGCGATCGTCATCGCGAGCGTCACCGAAAATTCGCGGAACAGGCGGCCGATAATCCCGCTCATGAGCAATAGCGGAATCAAGACCGCGATCAGCGAAACGGAGATCGAGATGATCGTGAAGCCGATTTCGCTGGCGCCTTTGAGCGCGGCGGCCATCGGCGTCTCGCCCTCCTCGATGTAGCGGGTGATGTTCTCCAGCATCACGATGGCATCGTCGACCACGAAGCCGACCGCGATGGTGAGCGCCATCAGTGACAGATTATCGAGGCTGTAGCCGGCTATCCACATCAGCGCGCAGGCGCCCAGCAACGCAAGCGGCACCGTGATCGACGGAATAATGGTGGCCCAGACGCTGCGCAGGAAGACGAAGATCACCATCACGACGAGGCCGATCGTCAGCAGCAGCGTGAACTGCACGTCCTTCACCGCCGCGCGGATCGTCTGCGTGCGGTCCGACAGCACCGAGACCTTGATGGCCGGCGAGATGCCGGCCTGCAGGTGCGGCAGCTGTTTCATGACGCTGTCGACGGTATCGATGACGTTGGCGCCGGGCTGCTTGAAGATGACCAGGAACACCCCGGGCTTGCCGTCGACCCAGCCGTACTGGGTATTGTCCAGCGGCGCACTGACGGCATGGCCGATGTCGCCGACACGGACGGGACTGCCGTTCCGATAGGCGATGACGATGTCGTTCCAGGCCTCGGCCTTGGTGAACTGGTCGTTGGCATAGACGGTGTAGGTGCGGGTGTCGCCGTTGAGGGTTCCCTTGGGATTGTTGACGGTGATCACCGAGAGCGGGGTGCGCACGTCCTCCAGCGACAGGCCCTTGGCGACCAGCTTGGCGGGATCGATCTGGACACGGATCGACGGCGCCTGCTGTCCACCGACACTGACTTGGCCGACACCGCTGATATGGCTGATCGCCTGCGCGAGCTTGGTGTAGGTCTCGTCGGACACCTGCGTCATCGGCAGCGTCGTCGAGGTGGCGCCAAGCGTGAGAATGGGCGAGTCGGCCGGATTGACCTTTCTGTAGGTCGGCGGGGTCGGCATGTTCTTGGGCAATTGCCCGCTCGCCGCATTGATGGCTGCGAGCACGTCGGAGCCGGCGCCATCGATGTTGCGCGAGAGATCGAACTGCAGAACGATCTGGGTCGAGCTGGTCTGGCTCTGCGACGTCATCTCCGAGACGCCGGGAATGAGCGCAAATTGCGATTCGAGCGGTTGCGCCACCGAAGAAGCCATCGTTTCCGGATCCGCGCCGGGAAGGTTGGCGGAGACCTGGATGGTGGGGAAGTCGACTTCCGGCAGCGGCGCCACCGGCAATTGCGGATAGGCGATGATCCCGACGAAGACGATGCCGACCATCAGCAGCGACGTCGCGATGGGGAGGCGAATGAAGGGAGCCGAGATACCGCCAGCCATGTCAGTCAGCCGATCCGGTCTTGGTTCCGCTCTTGGTTCCGCTCGTGGCCGGAGTGGCAGTGGCGCTTGCATCCGCCATCGGCGCAGCCGCAGGCGCTTCCTCGACCAACGCGCCATCGAACAGGCGTGACTGTCCGGCCACCACGATCCTGTCTCCGACGTTCAGCCCTTCGTAGACCACGGCATTTGCATCGCCGCTCTGACTGACCTTGATCGGCCTCGCGCTGACCTTGCCATTGTCGCCGATCACGTAGGCGAACAGACCCGACGGCCCGTGCTGCACGCCATCCTGCGGCACGACGATGACGTCCTTGCGCGTATCGATCAGCATCCGCGTGGTGACCGACAGGCCGGGCCACAGCGCATTGTCCTTGTTGTCGAAGCGCGCTTTCAGGCTGATGGTCCCGGTGGCCTGGTTGACCGAATTGTCCATGACCACGAGCCTGCCTTGCGACAGTGTCCTGGTTCCGTCCGAGGTCAGCGCCTCGACGGGCACCTCACCGGCGTCAAAGGCCTTGTCGATGGCCTGCAATTGCTCTTCAGGCTCCGTGAACTGCACGGCGATCGGCTGCAGCTGGGCGATGGTGACGATCCCCGTCGTATCCGCGGCATGCACGATGTTGCCGGGGTCAACCAGCCGGAAACCCGTTCGTCCGCTGATCGGCGCCTTGATCGAGGTGTAGCCGAGATTGGTCTGCGCATTGTCGATGGCGGCCTCGTCGCCCTTCACCTGCGCGATCATCTGATCGACCAGGGCCTGCTGGGTATCGAGATTTTGCTGGGTCTCGAATTGCTGTTTCGCGAGCTTCTGAAATCGCTCCAGGTTCAACCGGTCGTTCCTCAGATTGGCCTCGTCCTGGGCCTTCTTCGCCACCGCCTGCTCGAGAGCCGCGGTAAAGGGGCGTTGATCGATCTCCAGAAGCGGATCGCCCTCCTTCACCATCTGCCCCTGTTTGAAGAACACCTTGATGATCTGACCGTCGACGCGGCTCTTGACCGTGACCGTCTTGAACGGCGAGACGACTCCGAGACCGTAGGCGCGTACGGGAAAGTCGGCCTTCTTCACCACGAACGAGGTGACGGGAATCTTCGCCGCAGCCTGACTGGCAGCGCTTTGGGCGGCCGCTGCGGCTGGCTTGACGCCCCCGAGGAGCTCATACCAAACGCCATAGGCCACCGCGGCTATTGCAAGGATTCCAAACAGCGCAACGCTGAGCTTCGGTCGCGTTGACAAATTGATGGCCCTCTAACTGTTTGTACCTGCCTTCAGATAAACCGACTGATTGCAGGTGAAACCGCCGCCTCGGATTGGAAGTATCGCGGACAAAATCCCAGCGTCAAAATGACGATCGCGTGCGAAAATCTGTACAAATTTTCATGTTCGCTCGCTGCAAAACGCAGTCGCGCAATCAAAGCGTCCAACGAAGGACAGGCAGAAACAAACAGAAACGAAATGGAAAGACGCGAGAGATCACCGCGGCATCACGCTGAATTGCGCCGGTGCTCGCGAATTTCAGGATCGCTCGCCTCAAGTCAGGCCTTATCATTGAAGTTCAGCAAGCGCTGCTTGATGGGAACGAGGCGCGAGATGAAGGCTGATCAACCGAACTTCCGGGGAAATGTCGTACCGTTTCGGACGCGATCGGGAAGCGGCAGAGATCCGGTTGATCATGCACGGTCCGGCAACATCTTGCGCATGCTCGACCTCTCGAAGTTCGAACACCATCGCCCCGCTGTCGAGAACCGCCCCAGCATGCGTTCCAACATCGCGGCAATGGTTCTGCTCGGACTTCTCGTATTCATCGCGACAGAGGACTTTTCCAGGCTCGAGCAATCGAACCTTTGCTTCGATAAATCGGAATGCAGGAATTGAACAGCGCTCGTCATCAACTGACGGCGTAACGACGAATCGCAGTTTCAGCGGCATCGACGCGGGGCCTGGCTCGATCATCGGCTCTCCGGAAGACACAAAGCATCACACACCGGATCGGCCCTCCCCCATTGGCACCGTCCCGCCAATCGTGTAACCCGGCCGAAACCCTCGCCGGGACGGGACGCTGATGAGTGCGGTTGCCACTGATAACGCGGGAGATGGCACCCGCGCGCTGATCTTTGCGCTGCTTGCGCTCGCCTGCGGGCACATGCTCTCGACCTTGCTGCGCACGATTCCCGCCGTCAGCCTCGACCTGATGGCGGCGGATTTCCACATCGAGCCGCAGGCGCTGGCGAGCCTCACCTCGGTCTATCCCTTTGCCTTTGCCGCCGCGCAGATTCCGGTCGGCGCGGCCATGGATCGCTTCGGCGTGCGGCCGGTGTCGCTGAGCCTGCTTATGGGAACCGTGATCGGCGCCATCGCGTCGGGATTCGCGACGGGGCCCGAAAGCTTCGCGGTCGGGCAGGTGATGCTCGGCATCGCGACATCAGGCATGCTGATGTGCCCGATGACGCTGGCGGCCAAGCAATTGTCGGCGGCGCGGTTCGGGCTGTGGTCCGGCGCGATCCTCTCGATCGGCAATATCGGCATGCTGCTGTCGTCGAGCCCGCTCGCTTTCGTGGTCGATCATTACGGCTGGCGCGCCGGGTTCTGGATCTCGGCGCTCGGCGGCGTCCTCGTCGCGCTCGCGGTGTTCTTGCTGGTGCCGAGGCAGCCGGCCGAGCACAAGGACGAGTCCTCGCCGCTGTCGCAGATGATCGAGGTGCTCAGGCTCGGACTCTCGCGCCCCCTGCGTGGCCTGATCGCGCTGGCGCTGGTGTCGCTCGCGACCTCGCTGGTGCTGCGCGGCCTGTGGGGCGGACCTTGGCTGATGGAGATCAAGGGACTGACGCGGGTCGAGGCCGGCAACCAGCTCGGCGCGTTCACGCTGGCGATGATCGCAGGTCCCCTGTGCATCGGCATGATCGACCGCAGGCTCAGTCGCCGCCGCGAGCTGGTGGCGGGCACGCATATGGTCGGCGCGCTGCTGCTGGCGCTGATGGCGCTGGGGGCGCCGCATTATGCGGTCTCGATGCTCTTCGGCGTGCCCGTGATGCCGCCGCAATATGATCTCGTGCTGTTCGTGCTCATCGGCCTTGCGACCTCCGCCCAGCCGCTGCTGTTCGGCATGTCGCGGCAGCTGGTCGATGCGCAAACCGCGGGCAAGGCGCTCGCGGCGATCAACCTCGCCTTCTTCCTTGGCGCCGCCCTGATGCAGTCGATGACGGGCGCGGTGGCGGCGTTCGCGGGGCTGCCGGCGGTGCTGCTGTTCATGGCGGCGGCGCTACTTCTGGGCGCGCTGTTCTTCCTGGCCTATACGCGCACTGCGTGAAGCAGCCTCGTACAACAGCGTGGCGCAGGGGATGCTCCCGATTCTTCCTGTCGCGCCAGCCTCTGTGAAAAGTCGCAACCTGCAGTGGCCGTTATTTCCACTGTGACCCGGTGGTTACAGCCGCCGCATGACTCGCCGGATATTGTGACCGGATCGCGAAGTCGGACAACTCACCAGATGAAGTCGCTGGCCTGTGCGATGCCGACACGCACGATGCGCCTCAGGCGCCATTGCCGTTAGTTGAAGGAAGATCCTCGCATGACCACCAAAACCCTTTTCAGCGCCATTGCGCTGGCCGTTTCGACGTTGACCTCGGCCATGGCGGCGGACGTGTCGATGCCGTACAAGGCGGCGCCCGCGGCCCCGGCCTTCTCCTGGACAGGTTGCTATGTCGGCGGCAATGGCGGCGGCGGCCGCGGGGTCAACGAGCAGCAGCCCATCGTCGGGCAAGCATTCACCGCCAATCACAACAGCGGCTGGCTCGCCGGTGTGCAGGGCGGCTGCGACTATCAGGTCGGCTCCCTGGTGGTCGGCCTCGAAGGCCAGTTCGATTGGGCCGACATGAAGGACACCAGCACGACACTGATTCCGGGCGGCGCCGCCGGCTTCCTGCTGACGACCCAGCTCGATCGCGTCGCCACCGCGACCGGCCGCATCGGCTACGCCTTCGATCGCGTGCTGTTTTACGCCAAGGGCGGCGCCGCCTTCGCCCGCTTCAATTATCAGATGACGCAGACCGATTTCGCCGCCTTCTCGGTTGATTTCAAGGGGTCGCGCGATGTGACGGGATTCGTCGTCGGCGCCGGCCTCGAATATGCGCTGCTGCCAAACCTGTCGTTGAAGGCCGAATACAATTATTTCGACTTTGGAACGAACGGCTACACCCTGAACTGCACCAGCAGTCCCGGATGTGCTACTCCCTTCTTCCCGGCCACCGTCCGGCAGAACATGCAAACCGTCATGCTGGGCGTGAATTGGCGATTCAATTCTGCCCTCACCCCGCTCGTCGCGCGATACTGATTTTTGTGCCGAAAGCGTCGGCGGCGCGTCGTGTTCGGCGCGCCGCCGCATGCAGCCGCCGTGGCTTTGATGCGGTCTGCCCCGCCCTAAAACTCACCGGACTGTCCGAGAGGCCTTGCGAAACACGGCGCAGCGAAGGATGCTGACGCGTACCGTGCATCAAAGGACCATCTCATGCCTGTCGATACCAAAGCCGCCACCGACCGCCTCATGCGCTTCCTCTCCGTCGAGGGCGTCACCGGACAGGAGGCGGCGATCGGGCGTGAGCTCACCGCCGCGCTGAAGGAAAGCGGCGTGCCGGCCAAGGCGATCCGGCTCGACGACGCCAACACCCGCATTCCCGTGCCGACCGAGACCGGCAACCTCATCGTCGACCTGCCCGGCCGCGGCGCGCTGCACAACCAGCCGCGCATCATGTTCATGACCCACATGGACACCGTGCCGCTGTGTGCCGGCGCCAAGCCGAAGAAATCCGGCCGCAAGATCGTCAACGAGGCCAAGACCGCGCTCGGCGGCGACAACCGCTGCGGCTGCGGCGTGCTGGTGACGCTGGCCGCCGAGCTCGCCAAGCAGAAGCTCGATCATCCCCCGATCACGCTGCTGTTCTGCGTGCGCGAGGAGAGCGGGCTCTACGGCGCACGCCACGTCAAGCTGGACGAGCTCGGCTCGCCGGCGATGGCCTTCAACTATGACGGCGGCTCGGCCTCCAACGTCATCATCGGCGCCGTCGGCGCGGACCGCTGGAATGTCGAGATCTTCGGCCGCGCCTCGCATGCCGGCGTCGCACCCGAGCGCGGCATCTCCTCGACCATGATCATGGCGCTCGCGCTTGCAGACGTGAAGGCCGGCGGCTGGTTCGGCAAGGTCGTGAAGGGCAAGAGCCAAGGCACCAGCAATGTCGGCCCCGTCACCGGCGGCGAGGGCCGCCCGGCGGGCGATGCCACCAACGTCGTCACCGACTACGTCCATGTGCGCGGCGAGAGCCGCAGCCACGACGGCAAATTCTTCAAGGAGATCACCAAGGCCTACAAGGCCGCGTTCGAGAAGGCCGCCAAGAAGGTGACGAACGCGCAAGGCAAATCCGGCAAGGTCAAGTTCAAGGCCGAGACCGACTATTTTCCGTTCCGCATGAAGGACAATCAGCCCGTCATCAAGCGCGCGATCGAGGCGGTGTCCGCGGTCGGCGGCACCCCGAACGTCCGCACCGCCAATGGCGGCCTGGATGCCAACTGGATGGTCCGCCACGGTGTTCCCACCGTGACCTTCGGCGCCGGTCAGAACGAAGCGCACACGATCGACGAGTGGATCAATCTCGACGAATACGATCGCGCCTGCGCGCTGGCCGTGCAGCTTGCGACGATGCGGTGAGGCGCGTTGCGCGTGAGCTCAGAGAGATCATTTGTCGCCAATGACGGCACCGTCATTGGATATCGGCAACTGGGCTCAGGCCCCGGACTGGTGCTGCTCCATGGCGCGCTGCAGAGCGCAGCGAGCTTTACTGACCTTGGCGCAGCGCTGGCCGACCGCTTCACCGTTCTGATCCCGGACCGGCGCGGTCGAGGTCTGAGCGGACCGTTCCGGCCCGACCACTGCATGGCGACCGAGATCGATGATCTCGGCCGGCTTCTCGCCGAGACGGGCGCACGCAATGTGTTTGCATTGAGCGCCGGGGCCTTGGTTGCCATGCACACCGCGCTCGCCAATCCGGCGATCGCGCGCCTCTCGCTTTACGAGCCGCCGCTCGAATTCGGCGGGGTCCAGCCGCGCTACTGGGCCGCTGGCTATGAGGCGGCCCTGGCGAAGGGGGATCTGCCGGGCGCCCTTGTTGCCGTGCTCAAAGGCACCGGCGACAACGAGATCATGACAAGGCTCCCTGCGCCTGTCCTTAAATCGTTCTTCGCCATGATGATGCGGCTCCGTCCCAACGCGGCCGTTGGCAACGGGCCGCCTCTGGCCACGCTCATCCCACAGTCCACTACGACATCGAGCTGATTGCGGAGAAAGCCGGCGATCTTGACCGCTTCAGGAGCTTGAGCACGGAAACGCTGCTGCTTGGCGGCGATCGGAGCCAGGGCTATCTCGCCACCGCTCTCGATGCTCTCGCCGCGATCCTGCCGAACGCGACGCGCGTTGAATTCAAGGGCGCCGGACACATCGCGGCAGACAACGAAGGCGACCCGATTCGCGTTGCGGCGGAGCTGCGTCGTTTCTTCGCATGAAGTCGTCCGCAGGATGGGGAGAGCGCAGCGAAACCCATCGCCGCGGTCACGAAGATGATGGGTTTCGCTGCGCTCTACCCATCCTACAGAACTGCCCTGCATCGCCCGCGGTTGCCCGCCGATGCCTGCCGGCCTAGCCTGCAAGGAAAAGCAGGAAGGAAACATGGCACGCATCTCGACAATCGAGACCGGGTTCTACCGGATCCCCCTCCCCGTCACGCTGTCGGACTCAACGCATGGCGAGATCGCGGCGTTCGAGCTGATCACCTGCCGCATCCGCGATGCCGACGGCGCCGAAGGCGTCGGCTACACCTACACGGTCGGGCGCAATGGCGGGGCGACTGCGGACATCCTCAAACGCGAGATTCCGCCGCTCGTGGAGGGACGCGAGGCCGACGACACCGAGGCGATCTGGCATCACGTCTGGTGGGGCCTGCATTATGGCGGGCGCGGCGGACCGGCGGTCTTGGCGCTGTCCGCGCTCGACATCGCGTTGTGGGACCTGAAGGCGCGGCGCGCGAAATTGCCGCTGTTCCGCCTGCTCGGCGGCTTCGATGCGCACGTGCCTTGCTATGCCGGCGGCATCGACCTCGATCTCTCCGTCGAGGCGCTGCTCGCGCAGACCGACGGCAATCTCGCCAAGGGCTTTTGCGCCATCAAAATGAAGGTCGGCCGGCCCGATCTCAAATCCGACGTCGCGCGCGTCGCGGCCATGCGCAAACATCTCGGCGACGGCTTTCCGCTGATGGCGGACGCCAACATGAAATGGACGGTGGAGGACGCGATCCGCGCCGCCCGCGCATTCGTCCCCTACGACCTCACCTGGCTCGAGGAGCCTGTTATCCCCGACGACGTCGCGGGCCATGCCCGCATCATGCAGGCCGGCGGCGTGCCGATCGCGGCCGGCGAGAATTTGCGCTCGCTGTGGGAGTTCAAGAACTACATCGTCGCCGGCGCGGTATCCTACCCCGAGCCTGACGTCACCAATTGCGGCGGCGTGAGTGCGTTCATGAAGATCGCGCGGCTCGCGGAGGCGTTCAATCTCCCGGTCACCAGCCACGGCGCGCACGACATCACGGTGCATTTGCTCGCGGCCTGCCCGAACCGCTCGTATCTGGAAGCGCATGGTTTCGGGCTGGACAAGTATATCGAGCACCCGCTGGTGCTCGCGGACGGCAAGGCGCTGGCGCCGGACCGGCCGGGCCATGGCATCAGCTTCGACTGGAAGGGACTGGCGAAGCTCTCGCCGTAGGGCAATCCGTCATGGCCGAAGCAAGACGTGGATGGCCGGGTCATAGGCGAGCGGAAGCGACGCCGTCCTTCGGACCGCTATGGCGAGCGGAAGCGACGCCGTCCTTCGGACGGCTATGCCCGGCCATGACGATGTTGCTGCACGCGAGACACTCGCAGGCGCTTGACGGGTCGGCTCAATATTCGGCTATGCTGGCATTAGCCGGCCCTCCTTACGAAAGATCCCCGCCTTGCCCCCCGAGCTGCACCAGAAACTGACCCAGTGGCGCCGGCATCTGCATGCGCACCCGGAACTGGGCCTCCACGAGAAGGCCACCTCGGCCTTCGTGCAGGAGAAGCTCACCGAGCTCGGCATTCCCTTCGAAGCGGGCATCGGGGGCCACGGCGTGGTTGCGACGCTGACGCGAGGGTCGGCGCAGGGCCGCGTCGGCCTGCGCGCCGACATGGATGCGCTGCCGATCACCGAGGACACCGGCCTGCCCTACGCCTCGACGACATCAGGCGTGATGCATGCCTGCGGTCATGACGGGCACACCGCCTCGCTGCTCGGCGCGGCCGCGCTGCTGGTGGCCGACACCAGCTGGAGCGGCACCGTCGACTTCATCTTCCAGCCGGCCGAGGAAGGACTTGGCGGCGCGCGCGCGATGGTCGGCGCGGGCCTGTTCGACCGCTTTCCGATGACGCGGGTGTTCGGCTTCCACAACTGGCCGGGGCTCGCAGCCGGCACCATCGCGGTCCATGACGGCGTCGTGATGGCCTCCGGCGGCCGCGTCAGCATCACCATCGACGGCCATGCCGGACATGCCGGCATGCCGCATCTGACCCGCGATCCCGTGATGGCGGCGGGACACCTGATCGTGGCGCTGCAATCGGTCGTGTCGCGCAGCATCGATCCGCTCGACACCGCCGTGCTCTCGCTGTGCACGCTCGAAGGCGGCACGGCGCGCAACCAGATCGCAGGACGCGTCACCATCGGCGGCACGCTGCGGTATCATCGCGACGCGGTGAAGGACGTCATCCTGGCGCGGATCGGAGAGGTCTGCGCAGGCATTGCAACGACCTTCGGCGTCAAGGTCACGCCCGAAATCGTCATGGGCGTCGGCGTGGTGGTCAACACGCCGGCCGAGGCGGGCCTGGCGCGCCTCGCCGCGGAGAGGGTGCAGACCGAGGTGCGACGCGATCTCGCGCCGAGCATGGCCGGCGAGGATTTTGCCTTCTTTCTCAAGCAGTGCCCCGGCGCCTTCGCCTGGATCGGCAACGGTGAATTGCGCGACGGCGCCGAGCTGCACGGCCCGCGCTACGATTTCAACGACGCGATTTTGCCGGTCGCCTCGAGCTGGATGGCCGAGGTCGCCAAGGTGGCGCTGAAGTCGAACTGACCCCGGAACGGCAGGGCCTCGGATTCCCTGCGCATGACGTCGGCCGTGCGCCGACCGTCCCGCCGCACTGTCCCACCGACACTTTTTCTTTGGCCTGCAACCCTTTGAACATGCAGCGGCGATGACTGCCCGACCGGGCGCGTTGCAGCACCGCACCGCTGCGCGCGCTTGACGCGGGACGTGCGGGCAGGAATAATGAAATTAAAGAACAATTGTTCGCATTCCGAACAATATGCAGCGGGATCAAGCGGGCTCACAACACCGCATCCGCGCCACCAGAGGAAACGTCATCGATGCAAGCCATCCTCAATGGCGACAGCACGCTCATCGTCGCGATGATCGTCGCCTACATCGCCTTCACGTCCTGGCTCACGTTCAGGCTGCGCAGCAGGACCAGCGATCAGTTCATGACGGGCGCACGCGCGATGCCGGCGGTGGTCGTCGGCGTGCTGATGATGTCCGAATTCGTCGGCGCCAAATCGACCGTCGGCACGGCGCAGGAAGCGTTTCAGTCGGGCATAGCGGCGGGGTGGGCCGTGCTCGGCGCCTCGATCGGCTTCCTGCTGTTCGGGTTCCTGATGGTGAAGAAGCTCTACAGTTCCGGCGAATACACCATCTCGGCGGCGATCGCGCAGAAATACGGCAAGTCGACCATGCTCACGGTGTCGGTGATCATGATCTACGCGCTGCTGCTCGTGAACGTCGGCAACTATGTGAGCGGCGCGGCCGCAATCGCCACCGCACTGCATGTCAGCATGCCTGTTGCGATGTGCATCATCGCCGTGGTCAGCACCTTCTACTACGTGTTCGGCGGGCTGAAGGGCGTCGCCTGGGTGACGATCCTGCACAGCGCCATCAAGGTCGTCGGTATCGTCATCATATTCTCGGTTGCGATGTCGCTGACCGGCGGCATCGCGCCGATCCAGGCCAAGCTGCCCGCCTATTACTTCAGCTGGGACGGCAAGATCGGCTTTGCGACCATCTTCGCCTGGACCTTTGGCACCGTCGGCGCGATCTTCTCGACCCAGTTCATCGTGCAGGCGATCTCATCGACGCCGAGCGCCGATGACGCGCGCAGGGCCACCTTCTATGCGGCGGCGTTCTGCCTGCCGCTCGGATTCCTGCTCGCCTTGATCGGCGTCTCCGCGAAATTCCTCTATCCCGACATGAACAGCCTCTACGCGCTGCCGGTGTTTTTGGAGAAGATGCCGCCGCTGGCCTCGGCTTTCGTGACGACCTCGCTCGTCGCCTCGATCTTCGTCAGCGTCTGCACGGTTGCGCTCGCGATCGCCTCGCTGGTGGTCCGCGACTTCTACGTCCCCTACTGGAAGCCAACGCCGGAGCGGGAGCTGAAGATGACCCGCCTGTTCTCGGTGGCGATCGGCATCGCGCCGCTGGTCTTCGTCTTCTTCATCCCGGAAATCCTCAAGCTGTCGTTCTTCACGCGCGCGCTGCGCCTGTCGATCACTATCATCGCGATGATGGGGTTCTATTTGCCGCTGTTTGCCAGCAACCGCGGCGCCACCGCGGGCCTGATCGGCGCGGCGATCTCGACGACGGCCTGGTACATGCTCGGAAACCCCTTCGGCATCGACAACATGTATGTCGCGGCCGCGACGCCGCTGGTGGTGATGGCGGTCGAGCGCCTGGTGATGGGCCGCGCTCCGGCCGCCGCCACGACGCCGCAGCCAAATGCATTGATGGAAAGGACTTCGACATGATCATCGATACCGGGATCGTGACCACCGACATCGGGACCGCCGCCGATGGCGTCGTTCGCCCGGCCGCCGGCGATCCCGACCGGTCCGACGCTTTCATTCCCTCGCCTTGCGTGCAGAACCACGCCGCCAATCTGATGCCGCTCGCGAACGGCGATCTGGCCTGCGTCTGGTTCGGCGGCACGCAGGAGGGCATGTCGGACATCTCGGTCTATTTTTCGCGCCTGCCCCGCGGCGCGACGCAGTGGTCTCCCGCCGAAAAGCTGTCCGACGACAACGGACGTTCGGAGCAGAACCCGGTGCTGTTTCCCGCACCTGACGGCACGCTGTGGCTGATGTGGACGGCGCAGCTGGCGGGAAACCAGGACACCGCGCTGATCCGCCGCCGCCTCTCCCGCGACAACGGCAAGAACTGGGGCCCGATCGAGACGCTGTTTCCCGAGCAGCGCGGCCGCGGCACCTTCATCCGGCAGCCGATCGTCGTGCTCGACAATGGCGACTGGCTGCTGCCCGTGTTCTATTGCCACAGCACCCCGGGTCGGAAATGGAACGGCGACGAGGACACCAGCGCGGTGAAGATCTCGTCCGATTCCGGCGCGACCTGGCGCGACATCGACGTCCCCGGCAGCCGCGGCTGCGTGCATATGTGCATCGCGCGGCTCGACGACGGCTCGCTGATCGCCCTTTACCGCAGCCGCTGGGCAGACAACATCTATCAGAGCCGGTCCACCGATCACGGCCGCACCTGGTCGGCGCCGGTCCAGACCGTGCTGCCCAACAACAACTCCTCGATCCAGGTCACGCGACTTGGCAACGGTCATCTCGCGCTGGTCTTCAACGATTCCAGCGCCAGGGATGCGACCGGGCGCCGCCTCTCGCTCTATGACGAGATCGAGGACGATTTGCCGCCCGTGCTCGCCGGCGACGGCAAAAGAACGGATGAACGCACCGCGTTCTGGGGCGCGCCGCGGGCGCCGATGACGCTGGCCGTCTCCGCCGACGGCGGGCGGACGTGGAGCAAACGCAACGTCGAGACCGGTGACGGCTATTGCATGACCAACAATTCACGCGATCAGACCAATCGCGAACTGTCCTATCCTTCGGTCAAGGAGACCGCCGACGGAGCGATCCACATGGCCTTCACCTTCCATCGCCGCGCGATCAAATATGTGCGCGTGACCGAGCCATGGGTGAAACGCGCCATCCGGGACTGAGAGCATGGACAAGAGCCCGCACGCGCTCGTCACGGGCGCCAGCTCAGGGATCGGCGCTGCGATCGTCGAACGGCTGCTGCGCGATGGCTGGCGCGTCACCGGCATCAGCCGCCGTCCCGCGCCATTCAACCATCCGGCCTTCGATCACCTCTCGCTCGATCTCGGAGAGGTCGATAACATTGCGAACGCCGTCGCAGGCATCGCGCCGACCGCACTGGTTCACGCGGCCGGCATGCTCAAGGTCGGCGAGCTCGGATCGCTCGACCATGACGACGGCACCGCGATGTGGCGACTGCATGTCGATGTCGCCGAGCGTCTCGCCAACGCGCTGGCGCCGCGCTTGCCGAAAGGAGGACGCATCATCCTCATCGGCAGCCGCACCGCCTCGGGCGCGGCCGGCCGCGGTCAATATGCCGCGACCAAAGCGGCGCTGGTGGCGCTCGCGCGATCCTGGGCCATCGAGCTCGCGCCGCGCGGCGTCACGGTCAACGTCGTTGCGCCCGCCGCAACCGAGACGCCGATGCTGAAAGACCCGACCCGCGCCAATGTCGCACCAAAACTGCCCCCGATCGGCCGCTTCATTCGCCCGGAGGAAGTCGCGCACGCAGTGGCGTTCCTGCTTTCGCCGGAGGCTGCGGCCATCACCGGACAGCAGCTCGTCATCTGCGGCGGCAGCTCGCTCTAGGCGCACGGCCGCAATCACGGTCGACCCGCAATTGCGCGAGGGACAGCCCTCGCGCGGCGGTTACCCTCACATCATCGAGATGGCAACGGCCGCCATCAGCGCGTGGCCGCGATCCTTGCGCGGAAGCTCGCCTGCCCCTGCATGATCTTGTCGAGCAGTGCATCGAGCGCCCAGAAGCGCTCACGGATGTCGAAATCGATGGTCCGGCTGTGGGCGCAGGCGAACGTGCCGAGCCTCTGATGGTACAGCTTCGCCAGCTTGGGATATCCCATCGGCTCGGCCATCGCCGCGAGCGCGAGATAGACGGAGAGATCGTCCGCCAGCGCCGGATGCCGCGCGCTGTCGGTCAACAGCCATTTGTAGAGATCGGGATGGAAGTTCGTGAACACGCCGGTGAAGCCGGCGGATCCGCTTCTGATGGCGTCGAAGGCGATCGCCGCATTGGCATTGACGATGGCGAGCGAGGAATTTTTCGTCAGCGCCACGCGACGCTTCACGGTCTCGAGGTCGCAGGACACGTCCTTGAGGATCGCGAAGCGCCCGCTCTCGGCGCAGAACGCCAGCTCGTCGTCGGACATGAGCCGCCGGAACGGCGCGGGACATTCGTAGAGGCCGAGCGGAAGATCGGCGGGCAGCGCGTCGAGCAGATGGCGCAGATTGTCCATGAAGACCGTGCCGCCCTGCCCCTTCGGATCGAACCGGTTCGTCACCAGCACCAGTCCGTCCACGCCGGTCGCGGCGATGGAGGTCAGCTCGGTCACTTGATCGTCGCGGGATTCACTGACGTGGCCTGACGCGATGACGGGCACCCGGCCCGCCGCCTGCCGCACGACGAAGCGCGCCAGCGCGACGCGCTCCTCCAGGCTCAAAAACTGCATCTCGCTCGACTGGGCCACGGCGAACAGCGCATCCGCGCCATTGGCGATGTACCATTCGACGAGGTTTTCGAGGCCCGCATAGTCGATCGCGTCGGCTTCAGTGAACGGCGTCAGCATCACCGGAATGATGCCCTTGATGGTTGCGGTCACAAATCGGCTCCCAAGACGTTGAATTCGGTGACAGGCAGGAGCCTGCCGCTCACGCGTCTTGCAACGCGTGAGCGTAGCTGTTCGGGCTGGCGGTCAGTTGCCGGCTACTTCCTTAATGCGCGCGATCATGTCGTCGACGGCCTTGTCGACCGGCACCTTGTTGGTGACGATGGCGTTCACGGCCTTCATCCAGACGTTCTCGTTGTTCAGGGTGGTGAACTTGTAGTTCTTGCTCATCTCGTAGCCGCCGACGCCGGCGAAGAACTGGTCGCGCACGGCGCGGCGATGAACGTCGCCGTCCCAGAAGGCGGACTTCTGTGCGGCCGTCTTGACCGGGAACCAGCGGCCGAGCGCGCCTTCGACGTAGGGCTGGAGGTTCTCGTCACGCAGCAGGAACGAGACGAACTCCTTGGCGCGGTCCTTGTTCTTGGCCTGCTCGAAGATCAGGCCGACCACCACGGAGGCGCGGGTGTGGACCGGCGTACCATCCGGCTTGTTGGGCCAGACCATGGTGCGGATGCGGTCATTATAGTTCTTCTTGGCTTCGTCGCGCTGCTCGGCGGTGAGCGTCTCGTTGCCGGCGTCGTCGAGCCATTTGCCGGGGAGCGAAACCGTCGAATTGTGCGTCATGATCGTCGTCTTGTTGTGGAAGGCGACGTTGTTGTCGGGATCCTTCCAGCTCGTCGCCGATTGCGGCGTGCAGCCTTTCGCGGCGAACTCGACATAGTCCGTCATGGCGGCGACGAGGCCCGCCTTCACCTTGGGATCGTCGACCAGGAGCTTGCCGTTGTCGTCGACGAGCACGACGTTGTAGGCGTCCATGAACACCAGGAACGAGATGAAGCTGTCGGTGGCGTCGACACCCATCGGATGGCCGACGCCGTAGATGCGCTTGCCGGACGCCTTGCGCACCGCCGGTTGCGCCTTGTCACACCAGAACGACCAATAGCCCTTCCAGTCCTTCGGGATGTCGGTCTCCTTGAGACCTCCCTCCTCCAGCATGTCCTTCCAATAATGCAGATGCAGCGTCGCCTGCTTCAGCGGGAAGGCGTAATAGGCCTTCGCCTTGGTCTTGTCGTTGTACAGCATGACCGTTTCGAGCGACTGCGGAGAGAACTCGCCCTTGATCGGCGCGAGCACGGAGCCGAGATCGACCAGCTTGCCCTCGGAGGCCCACTTGCCGGCGCCCTGGAAATGGTAGGTGTCCGCATAGGTCACGTCGGGCGGACTGCCGGCATCGAGCGCCGCCACCAGCTTCGGCATCATGTCCTGCGTCGCATATTGCGACAGCTCGACCTTGACCCCGGTCTTGGCCTCGAACTTCTTGATGACGGCGAGCAGCGCGTCTTCCTCGGCCTTGTAGTAGCCCTTGTTCCACCAGACGACGAGCTTCTCCTCGGCGGCCGCGGGGCTCGCCGTTCCCATCATCGGCAAGACCAGCGAAACCGCCATCGAACAGTTTCTGGCCCACCGCAAAACGCTATTCCGCATTGTCGTTTCCTCTCCGTCTCATCCGGCGAGGGGCCCGCCGGTTGCTCTCATGGCGTTTAAAACGCAGTTATGTAAGCGCTTACATATGAGGAGTCAAGCAGCCCTTTGAGAGGGAAGCAGCCCTCTTGGCGGGACGATATGCGCGCTATCGAAGAGACGACCGCTCTCTGCGGGATCAGGCGCCCCTGGCGTGACCTGCGCTGTCGCGGATTTTCAGGACGGGCACGACTTCGCGGGACTGCGCCTGCGCTTGCCGGCCCGCGATCACGGCGAGAAGCTCGTTGGCCGCGAGGACGCCGATCTCCTGATTGTCGACCTTCATCGTCGTAAGCCCCGGAGAAAAGCGCGATGAAATCGCAAGATCATCGAAGCCGGTGATCGAAAAATCCCCGGGCGCGTCCAGGCCGCATTCCCGCGCAGCCATCAACGCACCGAGCGCCAGATTGTCGTTGCCGCAAACGATCGCGGTCGGCCGAACGTCGACGGCTTGCGTCATCAATCCGGCAAAGCTGGCCGCCCCGAACTCCAGCGTCGAGGGACCCATCATCAGATCCTGCGCGGCAATTTCCAAACCCGCGGCCGCGAGCGCTTCGCTGACGCCGCGAAGCCTGTCCTTGACGCGGTCGTTGTTGGTGTCGGGCTGGAAGATGGCGGCAAACCGGCGATGGCCGAGCGACAGCAGATGCTCCGTCATGCGGCTGAACGCGGCGCGATTGTCAAAGCCGATGCACGGATGCGGTGACAGCTTGTTGTAGGAGTACGTCACCACATAGGGAATGCCGCGCGAGTTGAGCGCATCAAAAAGCTCGGGGGGATGATTTTCACCGACCACGGCAATTGCTTCCACGCCGCGCGCAAGCATCGCTTCGGCCTGCCGCAAGCCCTCGTCCGGATCGTAGTTCGAGCAGCCGAGGAACAGCGTGAAGCCGCGTTCGCTGAAGACGGTCTGCATGCCGCCGATCTGGTGGGCGAAGATTTCATCGTCCAGGGTGGGAATGATGGCGCCGGCAATATGCGTCCGGCGCGAGGCCAGCGCCCGTCCGGCAGCATTGGGAATCCAGTTCAGCGCGCGTGCGGCGTCCTTGACCCGCTGCCTGACCTCTTCGGAAACCTTGTCGGGTTCGTTGAAGGCGCGCGAGACGGTCGCGGTCGAGACATTGGCCTTGCGGGCGACCTCCTCGAGCTTGACGCGGCCGCTGCCTCCACGCGCTCTCTTTGAACCTGCCACCATCCCCGCCACGTCGGTCGAACGCTTGATCGATCAATACCTTGCCATGGTATTGACGACCACTGGAGTCCTCAATGAAAATCTCCTGGCGTGAGGCGCGCGCGCTTCCTAGACGATCCCGCCCTGCCGAAGCGTCGCGATCGCAGCCACGTCGTAGCCAAGCTCCGTCAGGACGAGGTCGGTATGCTCGCCGAGCATCGGCGGACGCGATGCGATCTCGCCGGGCGTTTCCGACAGTCGGACGGCAGCGCGGGCGACGGGAGCGCGTTTCGGCAGGCCGGGATATTCGACCTCCTGCATGAAGCCAGCGGCGCGAATATGCGGATGGTCCAGCGCCTGTTGCGGGCTGAGGACGGGCCCGGTCGGAATCATGGCCTTGCCCAGCATATCGACCGCCTCCTGCGTGGTGCGCTCGGCGCACCAGCGCGCCATCCGCGCGCTGATGACGGGGCCGTTGTTACCGCGGCTGATATCGTCGGCAAAGCGCGGATCGTTCAGCCACTGCTCCTCCTCACCCATCAGCTTCGCCCAGCGTTTGAACAGCGGATGCCCCGTGACCTGGCACAGCACCCAGCCGTCCCTGGTGCGATAGATGTCGGCCGGCGCTGCGGTCTGGCCGAGATTGCCGGTCGGAACACGGTTGACGTTGATGACCGCCTGCTCGATCAGCGTGGCATTGGTGAAGGACAGCGCGGTGGCGAGCAGCGCGCCCTCGACGATCTGGCCGCGTCCGGATTTGCCGCGCTCGATCAGGGCTGCGAGGGTCCCGAACGCGCAATGCAGCGCGGTGCCGAAATCGACCCAATTCACCGCGGCCCGATATGGCGGGTCGCCGGCACCGGTCATGTACACCGAGCCCGACATGACTTGGCCGACACCGTCGAAGCCGACGCGGTCGGACCATGGCCCCGGCCCGCCGAACGCGGTGGCGGTCGTCAGGATGATGTCGGGCTTGATCGCCTTCAAGGAGTCGTAGTCGAGCTTCATCGCGCGCAGGGTCTGCGGCGGCAGATTGGCGACGACGACGTCCGCGGTCGCGATCAGGCGGCGCATCACCTCCTGCCCCTCCGGCTTCATCGGATCGAGGGTGATGCACTTCTTGTTGCGGTTGACCTGAAGAAACAGCGCGCCTTCGCCGCCCTCGCCGACCGGCGCCACGAAGCGGTCCTCGCTGCCGTCGCGCTTTTCCACGCGGATGACCTCGGCGCCGAATTCGGCCAGCAAGGTCGCGCAATAGGGCCCCGCGATATAGCGCCCGAAATCGAGGACGCGCACGCCCTCCAAAACTCCTCCCATCGATCCCTTCCCATATTCATATGTTCTCGCCAGATTACAGGGACTGGCCGCCACGGCAAGGCGGCAGAGGACATCATGCCCCTGCCCCCAAGATGTGATCGCCTGACTGTTTCGGCTGGCGGAAATTCTGCTCTAGTATTGCCCCGTCCGTCCCCCAGCCAGAGCACATCCATGCCGCAACAATTCGATCGATCCGCAGAAGATCTCGGCAACGCGATCCATTTCGAGCACGTCAACATCCAGGTCCCCGACCAGCGCCTCGCCACGCTGTTCTACGTGACCGGGCTTGGACTGACCCGCGATCCCTACCTGATGGTGTCCGACACCAACATGTGGATCAATGCCGGACGGAGCCAGTTTCACCTGCCGAGCGGCAGGCCGCAGGTGCTGCGCGGCCATGTCGGGCTGGTCATCGAGGGCCGCGAGGCGCTGCTGGCGCGGCTCGCGTCGGTCGCGAAGAAGCTCGAGGGCACGACGTTCGCGTTCGCCGAGCACAACGATCATGTCGAGGCGACCTGTCCGTGGGGCAACCGACTGCGCTGCTACGAACCGGACGCTGCGCGCTTCGGGCGCATCGCGCTCGGCATTCCCTATGTCGAGTTCGACGTGCCGGAAGGCACCACGAAGGCGATTTGCGCCTTCTACCCCGAGATCATGGGCATGCCCGCAAGCTTGCGAAACGGCGACGGCCAGATCGCCGCCGTGAGGACCGGCCGCGACCAGCATCTGTTATTCCGCGAGACCGATCGGCCGCAGGGCGACTACGACGGCCACCATGTGCAGATGTACATCACCGACTTCTCCGGCCCCTACCGCAAACTGCTGGCGCGCGACCTGATCTCGCGTGAGGACAATCAATACCAGTACCGCTTCTGCGACATCGTCGATCTCGACAGCGGCAGGCATCTCTTCACGGTCGAGCACGAGGTCCGCAGCGCAACCCATCCGATGTTCATGCGGCCGATGGTCAATCGCAATCCGGCGATCAACAACCGCAATTACGCGTTCGGCCACGACCATTCGCTCTGGGCGATGGGGCCGGATCAATACGAGGGATAGGGAACGGCGAACGCGCGCCTTGCGGCGCGCGCGATCCATGACCTCGGCCGGCCATCAGCAGCCACGGCAGATGATCAGCCGGCGGTCGATCTCCTTGTCGAGCCGCTGCAGCTCCGCGTCTTGGGGCGAGGCTTGCGTCGACCCGGGCACGTCGCTGCGTCGCGGCTGCCGGTGACCGATGGGAGCCTGCCGGGACAGGTCCGCGAACTTCATTGCGTCCACACTGCCAGGCGAGGACATGGTCACAGGCGCGCTTGCGCCTCCGGCAGCCCTGAGGCTGGAAACCGATCCGAACAGAAACGTAGCTGCGACGACGGTCACGCCAAGTCTGATTGACATCATCATTCTCCTATCGCGGTGACGTTGCGACGATGCGCACACGATGGATAGGAGGTCCCGGCTACTCGACCATTTCGCCCGCGGTGACATCGCGTTACCATTGCAACCGCGATCGCCGATTGTCGTGCGCCAACTCTGGATTCCTGTTTTGACGCGCTTCCTTCGCGCGAGCCGGCTTCCGCTTCGCTCGAAAACGCTCTACCGCGCCACGGCGGCCCGCCTCACGCGTCGTCGCGCGGCCGACGAGGCGACGCTCCGCGCCAGGACGCCGGCGAGCTCCGCCGATATCAGCGGGTGATGAACGAGCTCGGTGATCCCTGACGTCTCCAGCGACGGCACCGCCAGCTCGCGCGTCGATGGGCTCGCCAGAATCATCGGCAAGGCCGGCGCCGCCGCGTGCAATGCCGCCGCCAGCTCGATCGAGGAGCCTCCGGGCATGTGACACACCAGCGCCGCATCGAAGCGTGCTTGCGCGGTGCGGCAGGCGGTGATCGCCTCCGCCAGCCTGGTGAACCCGACCGGCTCATACCCCAGCGCCGCGAGGATTTCCTCATGGCGCAACAGGCGACGGCGATCGGTGTCGAGCACCAGCACCGTCTCGCCCGCGCCACGGAACGCCAGATCGGGGCTGTGCTGAACCGGCACCGCCTCGTCGGGGTCGCCGGATGGCAGCCAGACGTCGAAGCGCGTGCCCGCATCCGGCTCGCTCTGCACGGCGACGGCGCCGCCATATTGCTCCGCGATCTCGCGAACGGTTGCGAGCCCGATGCCGTTGCCGTCCGGGCGCGTCGTGAAGAAGGGCTCGAAGATCCGTTCCAGCGTCGCCTCGTCCATTCCCGGCCCCGGATCGGTGACCGAAATCACGGTGAAGCGGCCGGGGCCGACCTCACTGCGTCCGATCGACAATGGCTGTTGAAGATCGCGCACCTTGATGCCGAGTTCGATGCAACCCGGCTCCGTCATCGCCTGAGCCGCATTGTTGCAAAGATTCAGGATCACCTGCTGCAACTGGGCGGGCTCGCCCATCACGGTGGCCTCTTCGGCCGACTCGTTCACCTCGAACTGGACGTGCGAAGGCAACGAAGCCGCCAGCAGCGATCTGGTTTCGTCGATCAGGGTCCTGACGCAGACACGCTCCCGCCTGCCCTCGCCGCGGCGGCCGAAGCCGAGAATCTGTTCGACCAGTTCGCGCGCCCGCTCGCCGGCACGGCGGATCTCCGCAAGGCTGCCGGCCGGCCGGCCTCCTGACCGGATTCGCGCTTCGGCGATCTCGGCATAGCCGAGAATCGCACCGACGATATTGTTGAAGTTGTGGGCGATACCGCTGGCAAAGGTGCCGAGGGTTTCCATGCGGCGTGCCTGTTGCAGGCTCGCCTGCAAGCGCTCCTTCTCGCCTTCGAGCCGCACCCGGCGGATCGCGTTGCCGATGGCGTCGAACGCCATGCGAAACAACGAGACTTCGGACCAGTATGCGAGCGCCCCGGCCGGCACGGTATCGAAGCCGAGGATTTCATCGCGATGTCCCCTGACCGCCGTCACGCACAGCCAGCCACCGACGCCGGCGTCCTCGAGCAGGTTCATCGTGTCGTCGGGATGGGCGGCCTTGACCTTGGGAATATAGACGATACCGCCTTCGCCACTGTCGAAGCGTGGCGCGAGGCTCAGCGCGCGATCCGGCCAACCCGGCTCGAATGCGATCCCGTCGCGGGACCACCGATAGGTGCTTGTCGTCGTCCCGGTCGCGCCGACGAAATAGGCGCGATCCGCACCGATGCATCCGGCGAGCTGTTGCAGCGCGGTCTCGACGTCAGCGGTGATCCTCTCGCGGCTCGAATCGATGAACCGCATCGAGATGCCGGCCATGACGTGCTCGAACGCCGCACGGCGGCGCAGCGTGACCGCGCGCCGGTGCAATAGCAATCCGAAATAGACCACGCCGCAGAGCAGCAGCAGCGACGTCATGAACTGCAACAGGCGTACCCGGCGCGCCGACGCCCGCGAGGCGAGCTGACGCCTGGTGATCAATGCCAATACGGCATCCTGCTCGCGGTTGTTCGATTCGGCGACGAGCGTCTTCACGATCGTGTCGATGTCGGGCAGAAGGTCATGCAGCATCTCCCCGTGCATCAACAACGCGCGGACCGAATCCATGTCCTGCGGCGGCGTTTGCACGAGCGCCAGCTCTTCCAATCGACCCTGGACCTGACGCGCCACGACGTCCGACGTATCGAGCGTCAGGCGCAGCATCGCTGCCGCCAATGCGGAGGCGGCCGTGACCAGCGCCCGCTGATCCGACTCAGCCAACTTGTCGCTGAACAGACCGAAATAGGCAAAGGAGTTCTGGAGCAACGCGTTGCGGCTCTTGAACCGTTCGACCAGATCCTCCTGCCGGAGGGCGCGTGCCGACAGCACATCGATGGCCCTGGTCTCTTCGGCATTGAGACCCGGCGTTTCGCGCAGCCGCGTCAGGGCGTCGTCATAGGCATCGGTCATCTGCACCAGCTTGTCATAGTTGCGCGACAGGCCGACGCGCGCGGTCAGCACTTCCCTGGTCATCGCGCGTTCGAACCGGGTGAAGTCGCCAAGCGCCTGGAGCTGACGGTCGTAACGCACCGAATTGAAGTTCAGCCCGTTCAACAACAGCCAGGTCAGCAGGGCGAGCACGCAGGTTACGCCGATCACGGCGGGGGCAAATTTCATGGGGAGCCTCCGACAGTCGCGCCGCGATAGGTGCCGGTCAGACTGTTCAGAAAGGCGACGAGCGCCTTGACCTGCTTCTCCGTCAACGTGGCGTTCAATTGGGCAAAGGCCATCTTGCGAACCGCGTCATCGAGCGTCGGCGCGCTGCCGTCATGGAAATACGGCGGCGTGGTCGCGACGTTGCGCAGGCTCGGCACGCGCAGAATTTTCGGCTCGGGCGATGCGAGCGGGTGGAATATGCCGTGGCGCTGGAACAGATTGCCGCCGACATTGACGCCCTGATGGCAGGACGCGCAGCCCAGCGATTTGAACAATTGGTAGCCGCCCAGCTCGTCCTCCGACAGCGCCGCGGCGTCACCCGCCAGCCAACGATCGAACTTGCCGCCCGGCGTGACCAGCGTGCGCTGGAAGTTCGCGAGCGCGTCGACGACATCGCCGCGCTCCGGGCGGTGGCCGTAAGCCGCGAAGAAGCTCTCGCGCATGTCGGGATCGGAATTGAGCTTCTCTGCGATCTCGACCGAGCTGCTCGCCATGGTGCGCGGGCTTTCCAGCGACGCCCTGGTATCGGCCTCGATGTTGCGTAATTTTCCTTCCCAGCCGAAGCGAAAGCTGAGCGCCGCATTGAAGACGGTGAGCGTGTTGAGCGTGATCGCCGCCCCGTCGGGGCCGACATCGTGCTGCCTCGGGCTCGCGCCGTTCGTCGCGATATCGTGACACGATGCGCAACTGCGTGAATTGTCGTGCGACAGCCTGCGATCGGAGAACAGTCGTTCGCCGAGCTTGACCTTCAGCGGATTGATTGCCGGCGGTGCCGGAATGGGCGTGATGGGCTCATCCTTGCGGACCGACACGAAGGCCGGCGGCGACTGCGACGGTGCCGGAGAGACCTTCAGAGAGCACGGCACCAGTGCGCAAATCACGATCGCGCAACGTCGAAGGCCGGCACCTCGTCCGGCCCCGAGAAATCTGGCGAACTGCTGCACGCCCAGCAATGTGGGGGTGAAGCGAGAATTGTCGCGGCTGCTCAAGGAATTTTGATCGAAGCTGGATGATTTCGCGAAGGTGGCCGCCACATGCTCCGGGCGATGCTGTCAGCAATCACGGCAGTACCTCACCACCCGCTCGATGTCCGACCTGCCGGAAATCCCGAGGTCCCGCAAGGTCCGGTCATCGAACTCCATCAACGCAGCGACGGCCTTCCTGATCTCACGTTCCCGACGCCAGTACGCAGGCAGGTCCATCAGAGTCCCCAGGGTCGCGCCGAGCGACCCCAGCCGATTCCAGCTGCGCTCCAGTCGCGCATCGCGCGGCGCGGCGCGATCGAGCCTGACGATATTCCCATTATTGTCATTCCCATTGTTGTCGGCTCCATCGTTGCCGCTCTTCTCCGCGGGCTCGCGACCCGCCGAGGGCGATCGGCAATCTCTCGTGGCCTCCAGCATCGCCTGAACCGGCGCGGCTGCGGTCGGATGCAAGGCTGCACCGTAGAGGGCAAAGCCCTCCATCAGGGAGGCGAAGACCGCCCACCAGAATGTGGTGACGGGCTGATCCTGCCCGGCAGGCGGCACATCCGGAGGCGAAGCAATGTCCGGCGCGCGATGCCTCGCGGCAACCGCACCGAGACGGACCATGCCGCGACCGTCAGATCGTGCGACCCAGTTCGCCCTGTCGAGTTCCATGTGACCCGGCAAGGCAACGCGGCTCACACTGTGAGAATACTTCTCCATCGTAAATCTCCCACACGCTGTTGGTGGGAGGCAATCTGACGGCCCGCTGTTACGCCAAGGTCACCGCCATCGGCAAATTGGCTACAATTGCAATCCGCCAATTGCTTCTAGAACGGATCGACCGGCACCGCGAAGACATAGCCGACGCCGCGCTCGGTCTGAATGACGCGCGGCGCGCTCGGATCGGTCTCCAGCTTGCGCCGCAGCCGCAGCACCTGGACGTCGATGCTGCGATCGAAGATATCCTCATGGATACGGGTCGCCTGCAGCAGATGCTCGCGGGTCAGGGGACGCTGCGGCGCCTCCAGAAAGGCCAGCAGCAGCGCATATTCTCCCTTGCTCAACGGCACCGGCGCTTCGTCGGGATCGGTCAGCTTTCGGCTACGGCGTTCGAGCTTCCAGCCGCTGAAGCGATAGCCCCCGCGCTCGGGATCGCGGGCGCGCGCGGCCCGTCCCATCTCCTGCCGCCGCAACACCGCGCGGACGCGCGCCAGCAGCTCCCTCAGGGAGAACGGCTTGATGATGTAGTCGTCGGCGCCAAGCTCGAGCCCGACGATACGATCGATCTCGTCGGGACGATGGCCCGTCGTGATGATGACCGGCACGTCGGAATGCGACCGGATTTCCCTCAACAGGTCCAGACCGTCATCCTGACCAAGCCGAAGATCGAGGATGATCAGGCTCGGCTGGCTGCCATCGAGATAGTGGTTCAATTCCGATCTGTTGGAGGCCGCCCTTGTCGGGATATTGTGCTCCTCGAGATATTTGATCACCATTTGCCTTAACGTCGGATCGTCATCGACGACGACGATGTGGCCAATATCTGCAAGCATTCCATACTCTCAAAATTCGCCGTCCGCCGAGTGAGCTGTACTTAAGAATTGCGAACGTCAACGTCCGGCTGTGGTGAAATGATATTGATGTCATCCGAATTGGAATCGCTCAAAATAGAACGGGATATCCGAGGCCATCGGCACACACTGAGCCTATCTATGATGCCGTGATGACGTCGCAACAGGGTAATTCTGCGGCTAATTCCGCCGGATGTCGCATACGTGAATAATTGTGATCCCAACGCTTACTACTTTGGGGCGATAGGAAGCCTGCGGCCTGCGCTGTCGTTCAGCGACTGCGATGTGCTGCGCAGGCTGTTGCCCGCCCCCGCAGGGCGCGATCGTTTGCGGGCTTCACGGAATCATCAGGAGCCCGGCAGAGCCAACAGGTACTGGTAGATCGCGGCGAGATCGTCGTCATCCATCCGCCCGATCGGCCGCCACGGCATCTGCTCGCCGAGCCGATGCCCGTTCGGATCAACGCCTGTGCGCATGGTGTCGACGAATTGCGCAAGGCTCCAGTTCTTGACGATACCGAGGTCCGGTCCGAGCGGCGGCAATTGTCCCGGCACGCCGCCGCCGAGATCCCTGCCGTGGCATTCGCGGCAATCCTGATAGGACAGCAGGTACTTGCCATAGAGCGCCGTCGGCGCCTTCGGCGGCGCGGTGATCACGCCGGTGAAGACGGGCTTCGCATCCGGCAACAGTCCGGCGCCCAGCATCACGATGCCCAGCAGGCTGAAGCGATCCGGCGGATCCGGGGTCTGCGTACCGCTCGCGGGCAGGCTGCGGATGTAGGCGATCACCGCCTTGGTGTCGTCGTCACTGAGCCGGCCGGCATTGGTGAAGGACATGATCGCCAGCCAGCGCCCCCTCGCGTCGATCCCATTGCGAATGGCACGAAAGATCTCGGCATCGGACCAATTCTTCAAGACGCCGGCGGGCGTGAGATTGGCCGGCACGAACGAGCCGATGGGAATCGGGAGATCCTTGGCCACGTCGCCGCCGCCGGTCAGCGTCCCGGTCTGCGAGTGACATGCGGCGCAAAAGCCGTCGGCCACGGCCATGCCTCGGGCAATCTGGTCCGGTGTCGCCTCGATCTTCACATCCGGGACCGGTGCAGAACGGGCGTGTTGCCGGACGATACCGACCGCGGTCAAAGCGGCAACGCCGAACACTGAGATGGCCAGCATGGCCGTCAGCACCATGCCGCTCCACTTCGCCAGAGCAGATTTCGTCCGGGAGGCGCGAACGCCCAGCCAGGCCAGAAACGCGATGAACGCAACCATCGCAATCAGGGCGACAATATTTTCCATGCCAGTCCTCAATGAATTGGGCGCGACCGATGCCGCGCGACATCCGGATCGTCAAAAATGAATTTCGGCCGACGCCAACGCGCCAATATCTGCGAAGGTGTGCCATGCGGAGGTCTGCCGGATTAACAGCGCGGTGTTTCCGTGCCGTTTCATCGCCCGCCGCTCGCGTTACAATTGTAATCCTGTGCGAGTTATCGGCTTCCGGCGCGATGTCACCGGTTTTTGCACCGGCCTTTTTGCCCGGCCTTGGCAGCGCCACGATGCGTTGCCGCCGTAACCATTTTCGCTGCCGCCGGAAGTCTTGGCGTAACGGCGATCGCTTCAATTGCCTCTCACTCGACCGGACGCTCTGGGGCGACCGTGCATCGATCATCAAGAGGTCAACTCACATGAAGATTCTTATCGCTTCGACACCGGCGACGGGTCATCTCAATCCGATGCTGGCGATCACGCAAATCCTGCGTGGCGATGGCCACGAGATCGCTTTCCTGACGGGCACCGCCTTTCGTGCCCGCGTCGAAGCCAGCGGCGTCAAATTCTTTCCCCTTCCCGAGGACGCGGACTTTGATCCGAACGACGTCTTCTCGCGGTTCCCCGAACTCAAGACCATCCCGCCGGGACTGGAGTGGTTCCGTGTTGCTTGCGAGCGCATCTTCGTCGACGCCATTCCGGCTCAGCACCAGGGGCTGCTGCAAATCTTGCGGCAATTCCCCGCCGACATCATTGTCGCCGACGACATGCTGTTCGGTGTACTGCCGATGCTGCTCGGACCGCGCTCGCAGCGGCCTCCCATCGCGCTCTGCGGGACCTCGTTTCTGCATTGGGCGCGCGAGGACGGCGCGCCCAATTTCCTCGGTCTGCCGCCGGCAAAGAGCGGCGAGGAGCGCGATCGCTATGCGGCCATGGCGCGGGAATTTGATGCGGCAGTCGATCAGCCGGTGTCACTGCGCCTGAATCGGGCGTTGAAGTCTCTCGGGGTCGGGCCGATCGCGATGCCGATGTTCCATTCTGTGGTCGCTCTCGGGGATGCCTATCTGCAATTGTCGGTGCCAAGCTTCGAATTTCCTCGCGAGATTCCGCCCTCAGTGCATTTCGTCGGCACCCCACCGATCATCGCCAACCAGGTCCCGCCGCCCCCCTGGGCCGAAGAGCTCGACGGATCGCGCAAGATCGTTCTGGTGACGCAGGGAACGGTGGCCAATCACAATTTCAATCTGCTGGTTGCCCCGACGCTGGCGGCCCTCGCGGACGAGAAAGACATCCTGGTGATCGCGACGGCAGGCGGCCGCCCGGTTGACGCCATCCCCGGCAAGATCCCGTCGAACGCGCGCATCGCCAGCTATCTGCCGTTCGAATGGCTGCTGCCGAACGTCGACGTGCTCGTCACCAACGGCGGCTATGGCAGCGTCAACCAGGCCATGAGCTTCGGCATCCCGCTGGTCACTGCGGGGCTGACCGAAGACAAGGCCGACGTCAACGCGCGGGTCGCATGGTCCGGGGTCGGCATCAACCTCGCGACCAACGAGCCGACACCGAAGGCGCTGCGCGACGCGGTGCGGACGGTGCTCGATCAATCCCGCTTCCAGTCGCGAGCCTCGCAGATCGCGGACGAATTTGCCGGGATCGACACGCGGGCCGAAATCCTCCGGGTCATCGGCGAGCTTGTGGCCGACGAGAGCTCGCACACCGGCGCGATGGCGGCAACCCGGGGGCGGCGCGCCGAACGGCGCGCGTAATCGCCGAACGCAGCGATGGAGGGCGGGCGACCGCGCCTCCATCGCCTCATGCACATCGACCAAGCCGGAACCGGAAATCTGTCCATGCAAATCGACCCCGCATCCTTCGCCTTCACGCTGCTGCTCGGTTTTCTGGCGGCCGTGCCCTATTCCGGCATCGACATCAATCTGCCGGCGCTGGCAGCAACCGGTGCGACGCTCGACGCGAGCGCGTCGGATGTCGGGCTGACCATGAGCGCCTTCATGCTCAGCCTCGCCACCGCGCCGCTGATCTACGGACCTATCTCCGACCGCCTGGGCCGCAAGCCGATTCTGGCATTCGGCCTCGTACTGTTCGTCGCAGCAAGCCTTGCCTGCGCGAAAGCGTCCTCGCTGCCGGTTCTGTTGCTGGGCCGCTTCGTCCAGGGCATCGGCGCCGCCGCCACCGCAACGACCTTTGCCATCATTCGCGATCTCTTCGACGGCAACGCCGCGCGAGGCAAGATCGCCAACGTCATGGTCACGGTCAATGTCGCGACCGTGATCGCACCGACGGCCGGCGCCGCCCTGCTGGCGATCGCCGGCTGGCGATCGATCTATGCCGCCCAGGCGGGGATCGGTCTCATGCTGCTGGTCGTGGTGATGTTTCGCTTCGCGGAGACTGCGACGACCGACCGCGCCGGCCGCCTGGGGCTTTCTGCTGTCATCGACAGCTACCGCCAGGTGCTGACGCATCCGGTGTCGTTGCCTTTCATCCTGGTCGGCGCCGCGGGCGGCGCGACCGTGTTTGCCTACGTCACCGGCGCCTCGCTGTTCTTCGTCGGCGCCATCGGACTGCGCCCGGAGCAATATGGCCTGATCTTCAGCGCATGCTCGGGGGCCGTCATGGTCGGCGCCTTTCTCGACGGCCAGCTCGGCCGGCGCGGCGTAGAGTCGGCGCGCATGCTCACAACCGGGCTGACGCTGTCGGCCGCCGCCAGCACCGCCCTGCTCGCGATGACATTGGCCGGCTGGATGCCCACGTCACTCGTGGTCGCGCTGCTGATGGCGGTCGCACTCGGCTTCGGGTTCAGCGTGCCGAACGTGATGAGCGCGACGATGCAGCGTCTCCCGGAGATCGCGGGCGCCGTCAGCGCTGCCGCCGGAAGCATTCAGCTGACCGCCGGCGCGATATCGAGCGGACTGGTCGCACTTCGCTTCGACGGGCGGACCGCGTTGTCGATGACGGCGGTGATGGCGGCAACGTCGCTGCTCGCCCTGGTTCTCTATCTGCTGGTCGCGCGCCCCGCCGAACGCCGCCTGCCGTCGCAGACGATCGATCCCGGCGTGGCGGTCCGCAGCCCCACGAAGTCCTGAGTTGGGGTTGCGACCTGACTAGGCCAGTGAGGGATCGAACCTCCGCATGGCGGAACCAAAACCTGTTTGATTATTCGACGATTTCAATCCGCATTTGGAACAAGCGGCGTGGCGCGCCCCGCCCTTATTCTCGCCGCCATCATCATTCAGGAACGCGCGCAGGGGGCGGGCTCCTCCAGGGGGCAGTTCCCAAAGGTTCTGCGTGATCATCCGACGTTTAGTGCAACACGAAGTGATTGCGTCCCGCCGTGCGCTCCTTGGCGGGCTTGCGTCCTCAGCCTGCGTTGTCGCGCTGGGCGGATGCGCCAGCCTGGGTGCTACCGGCGCACGCTACGACGCTTCGTCGCTCTCGGTCGACCCTACATTGCTCGTCGTAACCACGCGCAAGCCAGTGAACGGCGGCCGGACGAAGCCGTGGTTCGGGCCGGAGCGGGCTTCTACGATGACCGTCGCACGCGCGAAGCTTGTGGCGCCTGGTGACAGCCGTTTTTCTCTGGCTGCAGCGGGGCTTGACGATTGGCGTCTTGATGGGGTCGAGCCGGTATCGGGCGATGTCGGCAGTCTTGTCGCGCAGGCCGGCGGCGGACCGGACGTCCTGATCTACGTGCACGGCTTCAAGCAGACGTTCGAGACAGCGGCGCTCGATGCCGCGCATCTCTCCGATGGCATCAGGTTCCGCGGCCAGACGATGGTATTCTCCTGGCCCTCGAAGGCTGGACTGTTCGACTACGCCTATGACCGCGACAGCGCAATGTGGTCCCGCGATGGCTTCGAACGCGTGCTGCAATCTGTCGTGACGAGTTCAAGCGCCGGCCGCGTCCACATCGTCGCGCACAGCATGGGAACCATGCTCACGCTCGAAAGCCTGCGCCAGCTCTATGCGCGATCCGGTGACGCCGTTGCGGGCAAGATCGGGGCCGTGGTGTTCGCCGCGCCGGACATCGACATGGACGTGTTCTCGTCGTCGATCAACCGCATCGGTCCGCTTTCGCGCAAGATCACCGTCATCGCCGCGACGAACGACCGCGCGCTGGCGTTGTCGGGGCAAATCGCTGGTGGGATGACACGGGTCGGCGCTGCCGAGAAGACCGCCATCGAAGGGCTTGGGGTGCGCGTGGTCGATGCTTCCGAGGCAGGCTGGGGCGTTATCAACCACGACCTGTTCCTGTCGAATGCGGAGGTGCGCCAGGTGATCCGCCGCTCGATTGATACCGTGGCCGCGTGAACCCGGCGTGGCGGAAACGATATCGCTGATAGAGAGGTATCTTGGGGCTAGCTCTGACATCCCGTTGACAGGTTCAATGCCTTGAACAGGCCATCGAAGACACCTGACCGGCAGGGCTTGACCTCCGCGACTGGCTTGGCGCGCTTGGCATTCGCAAATGCCTTGGACGTTCCCTGCACGGGCCGAGGTCTGGGCAGCATGACCGCGAATTTTCTCCCGCTTGCGGTGCGCTGGTGTGGCGCGATGATCTTCAAAGGCTCTGGCGCAACATTCGCCGTTTGATCCGGCGGAGGCATCGGTTCGCTCAAGGAGACCGGCTGCGGAGGCGCTTCAAATTGCATGTGCATGTGCGGGGTCCCGAGCCGGTCTGCCGTCGTCAGCGTATCGGCTGAGACGCGTAACCCGACGGTCGCCTGAACAGGCGGCGCGTTCACGGGCTTGGTCATGCGCGGCGCCGTCTCAAGCTCCATCACCGCGAGTGTACTGAAGCCAACGAGGATGAGAGCCGCCTTCATCTGATTTCACGCTTCCCGAACGCGACGCCTCGTTCAAAGCCTGCCGAAAAATAAGCTCCCGAAAATCGGAGACCAATTGCGGACATCCAATAAGGCGGCTTGGCGGCAGAACCGAACCAGCCGGCGGGGCGACCGGACAAGATCAGAGACAGGGTTAACGCGGGTCATGCGAACTGGCCCCTTATGCGGAGTGCTCGCTGTCGCCTAACGACCGGTACCTGAGGCCCCCCCTCGAGCTTGCAATGTGCTAGTCTGAGCCGGCACTCAGCCCGGACGGTGCACCGTGACCGATGGTCGTCACCCGGCATGGACCGAGGAAAGCCGCTTTCGCGGTGCGCTCGACGATGTGATTATCATCCCACTTGTTGTTGTTGCGCTCGCCACGAACAAGATCCTGCGTTTCGTTCTTGCGATCTTGATGCGGATGCTTGACTTCGCCTTCCCTTTTGCGATGCAGATTGTCTGGCTGCCGCTGTTCGCGGCCAGGGTTGTCGGCGATGTCATCGTAACTGTCATCAATGGCGCGGTGCGCTTGCTTCCCCTGTCCGCGTCGAAGCGTCGACAGTGGGGTAGATCGATTCGCCGAAACTGGTTGTGGTTCCGGCGGAAGATCAGCTATCGGGCGTTCGAACACGCTGTGCATGATGCCTTTGAAGGCGGCATGGCATGGGTGTTCAGAACATGCCGGCATCTCACGCCGAATGCCGCATTGCTCGTGATCCTGTGCGCGGTCCTTTGGCTGCCGATCTCTTTCGGTGCGGCAACGGCGATGCACGCGATATTGTTTGCCAAGGTCACATCCTGGCCAGCCTGGATGCAACTCCTGCATCCGCTCGCAACGGTCATCGCGAAGAGCAAGCTTCTGGTGCTACCGGTCTATCCGGCAGCCTGGCCGCAGGCCAGAAAGCATCCACTCGTTCAGCTCGTCTTCAAGGGCTACGACATCATCAAGCGCGTGCATGTGATCAGAAAGGTCGGCCTTCGCTATCGGCAGGCAGAGATCGCCGGGACCGCAGCGGTTGAGAGGCTCGAGCGCATTGCCGGCCTCACGTCGGCGGTGAGGTGGTTGCGCGAGGCGCATGTCGCAGAGCATTTGGGCGTCGAGAAGCCCACTCAGGAATTGCGTTCGTTCTTCGCGCGATGGTCCATCAAGTTCTCGGCCGAATATTACGAAGCAAAGGAACGGCAAGCCTCAGCGGTCCCATCATCAAACAGCAGCAAGCTGCGACCGCCGAGTTGATCGTCAATCGCCAACGGCCTCACCGTGCCGCCGTCGCTGCCCGATCTCTCTCCAACGGGCAACGGACTGCGACATTTCCAAATGAAGCCAGGACAGCTTGTCTTACCATCCGGCAGCGAATCCCACTGGTCGATAGATCAGAAGCTTGGGTGCAAACCAGCGCCGGGACGCGATTGCGGTGTTTCTGTCTGTCAGCATCATTGCCGCGCCTGAGGGATTGGTCGGACGCTGCCGGGCGCGTGCTCCTCGCCGCCAATTGCTGCCGACTCCATCGCTCGCAACTACGATGTCGTCGAAGATGGCAGTGAATTGTTTCTGACTACAATCCGCTACAGCAGCTCTTTTGCCGCGCGGCACGATTGGACGCACGGCAAAGCGATCCGTGCGCTCCTCTGGCAATCTTATTTATGCCGAGGGCTCGCTATTCATCGCTTCGATCCCCACATTTAAGTCCACCTTGGTCAACCGTCGAGATTGGCCGGAGTGCGCGGAGACTTCCAACGAAAGGGCTCTGCATATTGTCCAAATCTCAGCAGCATCGCGCAAGAGCGACCGCGTCCGGCGAGCTCGTTAAGGATTCGGCCAGCGCTGAGGAAAGCTGTAAATTCAACACCTGGCGGGCCGGCTTCGTCTTTTTGACGGATCACAGGCGCAACAATGAAATCGGTCGCAACAAGCTGCCTTTGAAAAAGGACACGCCTGGCGATGCGAGATCGAGCGCAACCGCTCTGTCACGATGGGAGAACGAGGGAGGCTCGGTCCGCGACGAACTGCCGCCCTGATCCGCTATTCGAGTGGGCTAATGTCCCGCGTTTGGCCCGGCGCTCGGTTTGGCCGCGCGGCGGTCAGTTCTTCCGGTCTATCTCGGGTTTGTCGCGCAGAACCGCGTTCAGAAGCGAGCTATGGACCTCGATCTTTCCATTGTAGCTGATGAAGCCAAGCTTCCGGAACTTGTTCATGAAGAAGCTGACCCGTGATCGGGTCGTACCGATCATTTCGGCCAGCGTTTCCTGGCTGATATTGACGCCAATGGGCTGCGAGCTGGCTTCCTTGCCGAAGTTCGCCAGCAGAAGCAGCAGGCGCGCCAAGCGTTTCTCGCTCGAATTGAAGAGTTGGTCGATCAGGTCTTCTTCAATCCGGCTATTGCGCGCGAGCAAATACGCCATGAACAATTGAGAGAACTTCGGCTTGCCTTCGAGCGCTGTAGTCATCGCCGTCTTCGATATTCTCGTGATGACACAGGACTCCATTGCCGTAGTCGTGGCAAGACGCAATGGATGACCATTGAGGCAGCCCTCGCCAAAGAATTGTCCGGGCTCCAAAATCCCAACGACGGCTTCCTTGCCTTGGTCCGAAACGACCGTGAGCTTGATCTTTCCCTCTTGAATGTAGAATACCGCGTCCGCAGCATCTCCCTGCACGAACACGCTCCGACCTTTGCCAACTTTCGAGATCGATTTCCCGGCCCCGACCTTGGCAAGGAATGCTCTGGGATCAAAGTCCTTCGCCGCTTTCACCAAGGCAGGACTCTCGTTCGCTGGACCATTAACACGCAATCATACTACCACAATTGAAAGGATGTTCACCCGTTGGAAGGCCGCGTGGCGTGCGGCAAATCGGGAACTGAAATGACGAGGGGAAGCGCTCGGCTCGACCTGGGCTTCAGGGATTTCGTCCCATCGAGTTCTCCTTTCAAAGTAGATACGACGAATTTGATGCTTGACCATCTGGCGACGACTGCCTGGTCTGCTTTGCAGGAGCCCCCTTCCACTGCGCAAGATGCAGACGTGTCGAGGGGCCGGCGCGTCTATGCGCAGATTTCCGCCGCGCGACTTGCCTGACTATCCGCGCAGCTCCACAGCTTTCTTGCTACCAAGCGATTCGGCACAAGCTTTCGCAACGGCTGAATTTGGCTCAGTGCTTCCCGGCATCGTGGCCCAACCGCCTTTTTCGACGAACTTGCTCTGATCCCACGCATAGGTCGTCTTCTTCATTGCGACCAGGTTTTCCGACGCATCAGCGGCTTGTTGAAACTTCTCAACGCAGATGGGTGTGAGAGCTGCGACGACAGCCGTCGCAGCACTATTCCTCGCGAGCGTCTCGGCGGCCCCACCCGTCACCCAGCCGCCCCAGCTGAAACCCACGATTGCCAGAGCAATTGCTCCGGCCACGGCTCCCCACAGTGCCGGCCGCACGGCAGCTTTCGTCTCCCTGGAGATTTCCATGATCTTCGCCTTGATTTAGAGGTATGTTGAGCTTCACCGGTTAAGGAGGCTAGACACGTAGAGGGATCGGCGTCTGTACCAAATTGCTCACTGCACTCGCGTAGGGATACCTTCGGGATGGCTTGATGCGCCGGCTCGCTGCAGTCTGATGCCAGCGCGCCACGGCGAGTATCTGCACCCTTGATGCTCCTGGAAATGCAGGGCCTTTGTGAGATTCTCCGCCTTTCGCGGTTGAGCGCTGGCGGTACCAATAATCGGTTCAGGTGTTCCTTTTCGAACAGACGGCGACGCCTCTCCCCGCTTTATTCCTGCATTGCCTGACTTGAATATATTACCGATCAGCCCGGCCCTCGCGGCCGGGCTTTTCGCTTGGGAAGGCCGTTCGCAGTCGAGGCCGATAGAACAGCAGTCTCACCTCGGCGTCTCGGCAAACGAGGAGAAGCTTCCCTGGAAGGGTTTGCCGGACTGCGGAGTGCGCATGCGGTTCTCAACTGACCCTTTCCTGTGAGCAGATCGTCGCTTCTGCCTCCTGGAAATCGGCCATCCCTTCCCTTGTCTCCGTTCGGCCATGAGCGGGTTGACCTAGAAATCCATACCGCCCATGCCTCCCATGCCGCCGCCACCCGCAGGCGCGCCGCCGCCGGCGTTCCTCTTCGGCACCTCGGCCACCATGGCTTCGGTGGTGATCAGGAGAGCCGCAACCGAAGCCGCGTTCTGGATCGCCACGCGAACCACCTTGGTCGGGTCGATGATGCCCTTGGCGACCAAGTTGCCATACTCACCGGTCTGCGAGTCGAAGCCGTAGGCGTACTGTTCCTTTTCCAGGATCTTGCCGACGATGACCGAGCCGTCTTCGCCGGCGTTGATCGCGATCTGGCGAGCCGGCGCGGACAGCGCCTTGCGCACGATCTCGACGCCGGTCTTCTGGTCGTCGTTCTTGGTGCGCAGCCCCTTGAGATGCTCGGAGGCACGGAGCAGGGCGACGCCGCCGCCCGGGACGATACCTTCCTCGACCGCCGCGCGGGTCGCATGCATCGCGTCATCAACGCGATCCTTGCGCTCCTTCACCTCGACCTCGGTCGCGCCGCCGACGCGGATCACCGCGACGCCGCCTGCGAGCTTGGCGAGACGCTCCTGGAGCTTCTCACGGTCGTAGTCCGAGGTGGTCTCCTCGATCTGCGCCTTGATCTGGGCCACGCGCGCCTCGATGTCGGCCTTCTTGCCGGCGCCGTTGACGATCGTTGTGTTCTCCTTGTCGATCATCACCTTCTTGGCGCGACCGAGCATGTTGAGCGTGACGTTCTCGAGCTTGATGCCGAGATCTTCCGAGATCGCCTGGCCGCCGGCCAGGATCGCGATGTCCTGCAGCATGGCCTTGCGGCGATCGCCGAAGCCCGGAGCCTTGACGGCCGCGACCTTCAGACCGCCGCGCAGACGGTTGACGACGAGGGTGGCGAGCGCCTCGCCTTCCACGTCTTCGGCGATGATAACGAGCGGCTTGCCGCTCTGTACGACAGCTTCCAGGAGCGGCAGCAGTTCGTTCAGGCTGGAGAGCTTTTTCTCGTAGATCAGGATATAGGCGTCGTCCATTTCAACGCGCATCTTGTCGGCGTTGGTGACGAAGTAGGGCGAGATGTAGCCGCGGTCGAACTGCATGCCTTCGACGACTTCGAGCTCGGTCTCGAGCGATTTGGCTTCTTCAACCGTGATGACGCCCTCGTTGCCGACCTTCTTCATGGCGTCGGAGAGGAACTTGCCAATCTCCGCATCGCCGTTGGCCGAGATGGTGCCAACCTGAGCGATCTCCTCGTTCGAGGTGACCTTCTTGGAGTTCTTGACGAGGTCGGCGACGACGGCGTCCACTGCCAAGTCGATGCCGCGCTTGAGGTCCATCGGGTTCATGCCGGCGGCAACCGCCTTGGCGCCTTCCTTCACGATCGCAGCCGCGAGCACGGTGGCGGTGGTGGTGCCGTCGCCGGCCGCGTCAGCAGACTTGGAGGCAACTTCGCGCACCATCTGTGCGCCCATGTTCTCGAACTTCTCTTCGAGCTCGATCTCCTTGGCGACGGTGACGCCATCCTTGGTGATGCGGGGAGCGCCGAACGACTTGTCGAGGACAACGTTGCGGCCCTTCGGACCGAGCGTCACCTTTACCGCGTTGTTGAGAATTTCGACGCCGCGCAACATGCGGTCGCGGGCATCGACGCCGAATTTGACTTCTTTGGCTGACATGGCGATCTCCGTTTTCAACTGGTCAGATCCCAAAAGCCGCGCAACTGGCGAGCTCTTGAGGGATGAGATTTGAATTGCGGGCCTCATCCTTCGAGAACCCGGCTACGCCGAATCCTCAGGGTAAGGAAAACCGGCTGGCGCTTACGCGGCCTTCTTCTTGGCGGCCGGCAGATCAGTGAGGACGCCCATGATGTCGCTTTCCTTCACGATCAGCAGGTCGACGCCGTCGATCTTGACTTCAGTGCCGGACCACTTGCCGAACAGCACGCGGTCGCCGACCTTCAGGTCGATCGGGATCAGCTTGCCGGCTTCGTCGCGGCCACCGGGGCCGACGGCGATGACTTCGCCCTGGGAGGGCTTCTCCTTGGCGGTGTCCGGAATGATGATGCCACCGGCTGTCTTGTCGTCGGCCTCTATGCGCTTGACCACGACGCGGTCATGGAGCGGACGGAATTTCATGCGATCCTCCCTGGCTTTTGTGATTATTTCTGGATTGGCAGTCGTAATGAAGCACGTGCCGTAAACGAAGTCTTCCGCTTCCATCAAGACGCGAGGCTTCGTCTCAAAAATTGGCGGCGACCAGATCGTAAGAGCCCCTGCTGCCGCGGACGTACACCCTGGCAGCGGCGGCGCATATCACATCACGATTGGAATCGAATGCGCTCAGGAAATCCGATTCATTGTTGGAGTGAGCGCCCGGTTCAAGTCGCCTCAGCGCGTCTTCCTCTATGAAGAACGATGCCTCTAACGCGCTATCGTATCCCCAAAAACGCACGGCGTGCCGCGTTCGGTCATATGAACGACTGAAATTCGGAAACTCGATCATGGTTGGGTCCGATCAAGTTTGCGCAACGGGAATAGGTTCTGAGAGCGATCCGGCTGCGCTAAACCATAAATGGCTACTCTGGAATCGGATTACAACTGTCCACGAAAATTAAGTGCGACCAGCCTCGTGATCTTCTTCGGGCTGTTGATCGTCGCTGCAATTAATTTTCAGTGGTAGTTCTCTCGGCTCACCCGCGCTATCGGCTCAAGCCAACAGCTAGTTGGCTCCGCTGAAATGACTCACGAGCTCAGCCCGGCGGCAGTTGATGCGATCCTTTCACAAGGTACGACCGTCACTCGTACTGCGCTCAGTCCTACAGGTGGTCAGCTTGTCTTCAGCGACCCGCGCGATCGTTGTGCGAAATTCGCGAACACCGTCCGGGTAACTGATCTCGAGTTTCTGGAAGATGTTCTGAGTGAATGGTGGCGAACAAAAACAGCAACGTCTCCAGCGGACGGCGCCATCCGCTCTCCAAATGGGGCAACGATGACGTCGATTTGGTAAGCAATATCAATTGGCTGGGGCGGGAGGGATCGAACCTCCGAATGGCGGAATCAAAATCCGCTGCCTTACCGCTTGGCTACGCCCCAACAGGCGACCAGGGAACGGGCGGAAGAACCGGCTACCGCAGATTCCCGCTGGTCGCAGCCGGTCTATAGGGAGCGGCGCGCCATTTCAACCGCCTGGAGGGGCAAAATACCTGAGGTCCAGGACCGGGGCCGGCGCTGGCCGAGCCACCCTTTATTATAGGCCCGGCGGCGGCGCCGTTCCGGGCCGGCGCAGTCCCGGCGTTCGGGCAGTTGAGACCTCCCCCGTTTCATGGGAATACGGCGCCAATACCTGTCCACGGGAGTGAGCCATGACCTACCGCGCGCCGATCTCAGACATGCTGCTGTCGCTCAACCATGGCGCCGGCCTCAAGGCTGCCGTGGAGGCCGGCCATTACGGCGATTTCGACGGCGACATCGTGAGCGCCGTGCTGGAGGAAGCCGGCAAGTTCGCAACCGACGTGCTGGCGCCGCTCAACCAGGTCGGCGACGAGCACGGCATCAAGCTCAGCGATGGCAAGGTCACGACTGCGCCGGGCTGGCCGGACGCCTACAAGCGCTGGACCGAGGGCGGCTGGAACGCGGTCTCCGGCCCCGAGGATTTCGGCGGCCAGGGCCTGCCGATCGCGATCAACGCCGCCTGCACCGAGATCTGGAGCGCTTCCAACGTCGCCTTCGGCCTCTGCCCGCTGCTGACGGCCTCGGCGATGGAGGCGCTGGATGCGCATGGCAGCGACGAGCTGAAGAAGATCTATCTGGAAAAGCTCGTCTCCGGCGAATGGACCGGCACGATGCAGCTCACCGAGCCGCAGGCCGGCTCCGACGTCGGCGCGCTGCGCACCCGCGCCGACAAGCAGGCCGACGGCACCTATCGCATCAAGGGGACGAAGATCTTCATCACCTATGGCGAGCACGACATGACCGACAACATCGTGCATTTCGTGCTGGCGCGCCTGCCGGACGCGCCCGCGGGCACCAAGGGGATCTCGCTGTTCCTCGTGCCGAAGTTCATGGTCAATGCCGACGGCTCGCTCGGCGCGCGCAATGACATCTATGCGTCGGGCGTCGAGCACAAGCTCGGCATGCACGCTTCCCCCACCTGCACCATGACCATGGGCGATCATGGCGGCGCGATCGGCTTCCTCGTCGGCGAAGAGAACCAGGGCATGCGCTGCATGTTCACGATGATGAACCAGGCCCGCCTCGGCGTCGGGCTGGAGGGCGTCGGCGTCGCCGATCGCGCCTACCAGCAGGCGCTGGCCTATGCGCAGGAGCGCAAGCAGGGCCGCGCCATCGGCAAGAAGGGCGACGGTTCGGACGCGATCTTCGTGCATCCGGACGTCAAGCGCATGCTGATGCGGATGCGGGCGCAGACCGCCGCCGCACGCACCATCTGCTATGCGACCGCGGTCGCGATCGACGTCTCCACGCGCGCCAAGGATCCGAAGGTCCGCGCGGACGCCGCCGCGCGCGCGGCGCTGCTGACGCCGATGGCGAAGGGCTATTCCACCGATATCGGCAACGAGGTCGCCTATCTCGGCGTGCAGGTGCACGGCGGCATGGGCTTCATCGAGGAGACCGGCGCCGCGCAGCACTATCGCGATGCGCGCATCACCGCGATCTACGAGGGCACCAACGGCATTCAGGCGATCGATCTCGTCACGCGCAAGCTCGCGGCCAATGGCGGCGCTGCGGTGTGGGCGCTGCTCGACGAGCTCTCGGCAACCGTGAAGCAGGTCGAAGCCTCCAACGATCCCGCTTTCGGCACCACAGGTATCAAGCTGCGCGAGGCGCTGGAGGCGCTGACGCGCACCAGCAAGTGGCTGCTGGAGCGCGTGACCTCCGCGCCGAACGAGGCGCTCGCCGGCGCGACGCCGTATCTGCAGCAGTTCGGCTCGACGCTCGGCGGTTGCATGCTGGCCTCCGAGGCGCTCGCCGCCAAGTCCGACGGCAACACTGACGCCCCGCGCTACGTTTCGCTCGCGCGCTTCTTCGCCGAGAACATCACGGTGCAGGCCGGCGCGCTGGAGCGCACGGTGACGGAGAGCGCGGAGTCGGTCGCTGCGGCGGATGCGGTGTTGTTGTAAGCGAGATACTGCCAACGCGTTGTCATGGGAGATTTCTCCTCCTCCCCGCTGTCATTCCCCGCGAAAGCGGGGAATCCAGTACGCCGCGGCCTCGCGATAAAACAACAAACGTCTCGGCGTACTGGATCGCCCGATCAAGTCGGGCGATGACAGCGAACATGTGGGACGCACGTGCCACACTCGAGCCTATCCCGGATTGCGCTTCGCTCCATCCACCCTACGAAGCGGCGAGCTTCGCCCTTCTCCCCGGCCGCCACAGCACGATTCCCGCCGCCACGAGATCGAGCATCACACAGATCGCAAACGCGCTCGTGTAGTTGCCGGTGAAACTCCGCACGAGGCCGATGATGCCGGGGCCGAAGGCGCTGACGACGCCGCTGATCGACGTGCCCAATCCCATTGCGGCGGCAAAGGCGGCAGCGCCGATCTCGCGCTGGATGATCAAGGGTGGGAACGTGATCATGTTGCCAATCGAGAAGCCGTAGACGGCGCAGCAGACGAGCAGCACGGTCGGGTTCGTGCTTTGGAGAAGCACGAACAGCGCCGCCGCCTGGCTCGTCATCGACGCCGCGCAGGCGAGCCGCGGATCGAGCCGGTCGACGAACAGGCCGAGCGACAGGCGGCCGACCACCGCCATCGCCGCCATGATGGTGACCGCAAGGCCTGCGGCATAACGCCCGATCAGCGGCTCGAGGAACGTCACCTGGTGGATGATGAATCCCATCTGCGCCAGCAGCGCGATCGCGATCGGCAGCACCATGGTCCAGAACGCCGCGTTGGCGAGCAGCGTCTTGCGGGAATGGGCCGGCGCGGCCATGCCAGCGGACGAGCGGCCGCCCGATGCCGGCGATATCTGCGTCGGCCAGCCGATGAAGATGACAACCACCGGCAGCACCAGCACCACCATCGCCATCGTGGCGGCAAGCATGGCGGACTGGAAGCCGATGCTGCCGGTCAGCGACAGCAGCAGCGGAACGAGGACGATGCCGCCGCAGGTCGCGCCGTTGAAGGCGAGGCTGAGCGCGAGCCCGCGCCGCCGTTCGAACCAGGCGTTCAGCACGGTGGCGATCACCACGGTGCCCATGCCGGTCCAGCCGACCGACATCAGCGCATAGGCGAGATAAAGCTGCCAGGGCGTCTGCATCAGCGCCAGCAGCACGGTCGACGCGCCGAGCGCCGACAGGCCGCACAGGATCAGCGCGCGCAGCCCGATGCGGGCGAGCAGATCGTCGGTGAAGATGACGAGCACGGAGGTGAGGAGAAACGAGAAGGTGCTGGCCGCGGAGACCAGCGTGCCCGGCCAACCATGGGCGCGCTGGAGCTCGGCGAGATAGACGCCCTGGCCATAGAGGCCGAAGCCGAACATGAAGAAGGCCATCAGGAAACAGGCCAGCACGACGCGCCAGCCGCGATAACGCAGCGAGGATTCGTCAACGCCCGTTGCGGCAATCATCAAACGAGCAATCGGCCAAGTGGAACGGCATTGGGCAATCGTGCCCTACAACCCCCGGTTTTTCAAATGAAACATTGTAGCCATTTGTTGCAATGCGCAACTGCATGTGCGAAGCAATACAACCGGCATGATCCGGTGCGGTGCGGTTCCCGATCAGAAAAACGACAGCGCGCCATATGGCGGACTCACGAGGACGTTCTCGAAAAGGCCGAGCGGGCGGATTGGCACGCCTGCAAGATGATGTAGGCTGAGGCTTGCGAGACTCGCCAAGGCAAGCGTCGCGGCGACCGCAGGGGGCTCTCATGCCGAATGGCAATATCGTCGTCACCGAAGAGCGCGGAACGCGCGTCATCACCCTGCGCCGCCCGAGCAAGAAGAACGCGATCACGCAGGACATGTATCGCGAGATGAGCCGCGCGATCGACACCGCGCAGAACAATCCCGACATCCGCTGCATGATCATCACCGGCGGCTCCGGCGTGTTCACCGCCGGCGACGACATCGACGACTTCATGCAGGCCGAACCGAATTCCGAGACGCTGTCGGACGGCGCAAAATTTCTCTATTCGCTCGCCCTCAACGTCAAGCCGATCATCGCGGCCGTCGACGGCGCCTCGATCGGCATGGGCACCGTGATGCTGTTCCATTGCGACTATGTGCTTGCCTCGAACGCCGCGACCTTCTCCGCGCCCTATATCCATCTCGGGCTCGTTCCGGTCGGCGCGGCCAGCCTCCTGATGCCGAACACGATGGGCTACCAGCGCGCCTTCGCGATGCTGGTGATGGGGCGAACTTTCACCGCCGCGGAGGCGCACGCGGCAGGCTTCGTCAACACCGTGGTCTCGCCGGGACATACCGAGGTCGAGGCGCGCAAGGTGGCGCGCGATATCTGCCGGCTGCCGGCCGAGGCGGTCGCGGCCTCGCGCAAGCTGCTGCGCGCCGCGCCCGAGGAGCTCACCCGCCGCATCGACCAGGAGGCCCATCTGTTCGGCGAGCGGCTGAAGTCGGACGAGGCGATTGCCGCGTTCAAGGCGTTTGCGAATCGGAAGAAGAGGTAGGGGGCGGCCGGCGCCCAGCCAATGGTCGTCATTCCGGGGCGCGACGAAGTCGCGAGCCCGGAATCCATCGTGCGGCAGAGTTGGTGGATGAATGGATTCCGGGCTCGCGCTACGCGCGCCCCGGAATGACAGCGAGAACGTTCGTGAAATCTTCGCGGGGAACGACTAAACTTGTTCCATGCGATACGCCTTCCTATTCCTCCTTGCCGCTCTCGCCACCCTCCCCGCCTCGGCCCAGACCGCCGCGCCCGTCGAGCTGCGCATTCTCGCGATCAACGATTTCCACGGCAATCTGCGTCCGCCGCCGGGCGGCATCCGGATCGGGGATCCCGAGGACAAGAGCAAGAAGGTGACGGTCGCGGCCGGCGGCGCGGAGTATATGGCGACGCTGGTCAAGCAGCTGCGCGAGGGGCACACCAACACGATCTTCGTCGCCGCCGGCGACCTGATCGGCGCGAGCCCGTTCCTGTCGGCGATGTTTCACGACGAGCCCTCGGTCGAGTCGCTCTCGATGATGGGACTTGCGATCACATCGGTCGGCAATCACGAGTTCGACGAGGGCAAGACCGAGCTCTTGCGGATGCAGAACGGCGGCTGTCATCCGGTCGACGGCTGCCAGGGGCCGCATCCCTTCACCGGCGCCAAATTCCATTATCTCGCGGCTTCCACCATCGAGACCGCGACCGGCAAGAGCGTACTGCCGCCCTACGAGATCAGGGAGGTCGAGGGCATCCCCGTCGCCTTCATCGGACTGACCTTGAAGGAGACCGCGGGCATCGTCTCGCCCTCAGGCATTGCCGGGCTCGAATTCCGCGACGAGGCCGAGACGGTGAACGCGCTGGTGCCGCAGCTGAAGGCGCGTGGCGTCGAGGCGATCGTGGTGCTGATCCACCAGGGCGGTGAGCCCTCGGGCGACTACAATGAATGCCCTGCCATTACGGGGCCGATCGTCGACATCGTCAAGAAATTCGACCGCGCCGTCGACGTCGTCGTCAGCGGCCACACCCACCGCGCCTATGTCTGCGACATCGACGGGCGGCTCGTCACCAGCGGCGACAAATACGGCACGCTGGTCACCGCGATCGACCTCAAGCTCGATCCTGTAACCCGCGACATCGTCGGCGCCAAAGCCGAGAACGTCATCGTCGCCAATGCCTCGCTGGCGAAGGATCCCGAACAGACCGCCCTGATCGATGCCTATGACAAGCTGTCGGCACCGATTGCGAATCGCCCTGCCGGATCGGTGACGCAGACGCTGTCGCGCGTGCCGAACGAGGCCGGCGAGAGCGCACTCGGCGACGTCATCGCGGACGCTCAGCTCGCCGCGACGAAGGACGCCAAGGATGGCAGCGCTGTCATCGCGTTCACCAATCCCGGCGGCATCCGCACCGACATTGTTCCGAAGGAGAACGGCGCGGTGTCGTTCGGCGAACTGTTCGCGAGCCAGCCGTTCCGCAATCGCCTCGTTACGATGACGCTCACGGGCAGCCAGCTCAAGGACATGCTGGAGCAGCAATGGCTCGATCCGAAGCGCCCGCGGATTCTCCAGGTGTCGAACGGGTTCAGCTACACTTGGGATGCGACGAAACCTTTCGGCGAGCGAATCAGCATCGAGAAGGTGACGCTCAACGGCAAGCCGATCGAGCCTGGGAGCGGCTACCGCGTCACCGTCAACGATTACCTCGCCGTCGGCGGTGACGGTTTCACGGCCGCCAAACAAGGCACAGCGCAGCAATATGGCGGCTACGACGCGGACGCGCTGTTCGCCTTCTTCAGGGCACACGGACCGATCGGTCCGCTGCCGCCCACCCGCATCCTGCGCGTGAATTGATCCGGATCAAACGGACTTGTCCGGAACCACCCTTTGCCATCCCCGCCCAAGCGCTTAGATTGCGTTTTGCATTTGCGTTTTGGCTCGGGATGCGCCAAGCGACGTCAAGAGCCCGTTCCCTGTGAGGCCGACCTGATGAGCACGCTTCTCCTCTCCCACAAGGCCTGCCTCGACCACGTCACGCCGCCGGGACACCCTGAAAGGCCCGACCGCCTGCGGGCGGTGGAGGAAGCGCTGTCGCAGGAACGCTTCCAGTTCCTGGCGCGCGACCTGGCACCGGAAGGCGATCTCGATCTCGTGACGCTGTGCCACAACGAGCACTACGTCACCGAGCTGCGCCACATCGCGCCGACCAGCGGCCAAGTCTATATCGACGGCGACACCTCGATGTCACCAGGCACGTGGGAAGCAGTGATGCGCGGCGTCGGCGGCGCAGTGGCTGCGACCGAAGCGGTGATGAATGGCGAGCATCGCAACGCCTTCGTCGCGGTGCGCCCGCCCGGACATCACGCCGAGATCGGCAAGCCGATGGGCTTCTGCTTCTTCGACAATGCCGCGATCGCCGCGCGTCACGCGCAGCGCAAATACGGCGTCCAGCGCGCCGCCATCGTCGATTTCGACGTGCATCACGGCAACGGCACGCAGGACATCTTCTGGTCCGATCAGACCGTGATGTACTGCTCGACGCATCAGATGCCGCTGTTTCCGGGTACCGGCGCGAAGGGCGAGCGCGGCGACCACGACACCATCGTCAATGCGCCGCTCGCTTCCGAAGACGGCGGACCAGAATTCCGCGCCGCGTTCGAGCAACTGATCCTGCCGCGCCTCGAAAAATTCAGCCCCGAGCTTCTCGTCATCTCCGCGGGCTTCGATGCGCATTACCGCGATCCGCTGGCCTCGCTGAATTTGCGCGCGGAGGACTACACCTGGGTCACGCGCAAGCTGATGGACCTTGCCGACAAGTCCGCAGGGGGCCGCATTGTTTCGGTGCTCGAGGGCGGCTATGACCTGCAAGGATTGAAAGAATCTGTTACGGCGCATGTCGGCGCCCTGATGGGCGCTTGACGCACCCGCGCATTACGCCCGCAAAACTGCGCTTTTTCTCACGTGAAGCGGGCAATCGGAAACGGATATGGCCGAAAATACCCAAGTCGACGTCTCCAGGCTCACCTTCGAACGCGCCATCGAGGAGCTCGAAACCATCGTGAAGCGGCTCGAGGACGGCAAGGTGCCGCTCGAGGAATCCGTGACGATCTACGAGCGCGGCGAGGCGCTGAAGCGCCGCTGCGAGGAATTGCTGCGCCAAGCCGAGGCACGCGTCGACAAGATCACCACCGATGCCAGCGGCCAGGCCACCGGCACCGCACCGCTCGACGTGCAGTAAGGTCCCCGTTTCAAGCCGCCCGCCTCAAGCATCGGCCATCTGCAGTTTTTCATGATCGCACGCCGCTGTTTGGGCTTACAGCCCTCGGCGGCCAAGCACTGACATCGAAGAGTTCCCCCGGCCAGGGCCTCTCGGGCTCGCGAATCTGGCCAAAACGGCCTTCCTCTCGCCCAAAATGCAGGCGAGGAACCGGGCAAGACTGGAACCCATCCGCCGGCGCCAGGATTAACCAAGCTGGCCCGCGGGTTGCAGGTGCATACCCCTAAACGACCCTGCGGGTTGGCTTTGGCCCAAGCTTTGGTGTAAAGCTGCGCGGAGTGTGGCTTTTTGCAAGCCTTGCGTGGGCACAAATTACCGACGACAAGCGCTTCAAACTGCTAATGAAATTGGCTGGGACGGACGAAGCCGATCTAAGTGACAGGGATCACAGGGACTGAACCGGAGCGCACCTAAGCTCACCTAAGCTTGAAGACGGGGCCCTGCCCCATGCAGGTGGCTCCGACGGTTTAAGGACTCGCGCTGCGCCGATATTGTGCAAACCCATCGCGCACCGGAACGATCTTCCGGCGCTGACAAATTGGAAATCGCCGTGAACGCATACAGTAAAACGCCGCTTCTCGACACCATCCATACGCCGGATGACCTGCGCAAGCTCAAGATCGAGCAGGTTCGCCAGGTCGCCGACGAGCTGCGGCAAGAGACCATCGATGCCGTCTCGGTGACCGGCGGTCACTTCGGCGCCGGCCTCGGCGTGGTCGAGCTCACCACCGCGATCCATTATGTCTTCGACACGCCGCGCGACCGGCTGATCTGGGACGTCGGCCATCAGGCCTATCCGCACAAGATCCTCACCGGCCGGCGCGACCGCATCCGCACGCTGCGCACCGGCGGCGGCCTGTCCGGCTTCACCAAGCGCAGCGAGAGCGATTACGATCCGTTCGGCGCAGCGCATTCCTCGACCTCGATTTCCGCCGGCCTCGGCATGGCGGTCGCGCGCGACCTCTCCGGCGGCAAGAACAACGTTATCGCGGTGATCGGTGACGGCGCGATGTCAGCCGGCATGGCCTATGAAGCCATGAACAACGCCGGCGCCATGAACTCGCGCCTGATCGTGATCCTCAACGACAACGACATGTCGATCGCGCCGCCGGTCGGCGCGATGAGCGCCTATCTGTCGCGCCTCTACTCCGGCAAGACCTATCGCACGCTGCGCGATGCGGCCAAGCAGATCAACAAGCGCCTGCCCAAGATCATCGCCAACCGCGCCAACCGCGTCGAGGAATATTCGCGCGGCTTCATGATGGACGGCGGCACGCTGTTCGAGGAGCTCGGCTTCTATTATGTCGGCCCGATCGACGGTCATAACCTCGACCATCTGCTGCCCGTGCTGAAGAACGTGCGCGACATGGAGACCGGCCCGATCCTGGTCCACGTCGTGACTCAGAAGGGCAAGGGCTACGGCCCGGCGGAAGCTTCCGCCGACAAGTACCACGCGGTCGTCAAGTTCGACGTCGCGACCGGCACCCAGGCCAAGGCCAAGCCGAATGCGCCGGCCTACCAGAACGTGTTCGGCCAGAGCCTCGTCAAGGAAGCGCAGAAGGACGACAAGATCGTCGCCATCACCGCGGCGATGCCGTCCGGCACCGGCGTCGACATCTTCAACAAGGCCTTCCCGGACCGCACCTTCGACGTCGGCATCGCCGAGCAGCACGCGGTGACGTTCGCCGCCGGTCTTGCGAGCGAAGGCTACAAGCCGTTCTGCGCGATCTACTCGACCTTCCTGCAGCGCGGCTACGACCAGATCGTGCATGACGTCGCCATCCAGAACCTGCCGGTCCGCTTCGCCATCGACCGCGCCGGCCTCGTCGGCGCCGACGGCGCGACGCATGCCGGCTCGTTCGACAACGCCTATCTCGGCTGCCTGCCGAACATGGTGATCATGGCCGCGGCCGACGAAGCCGAGCTCGTGCACATGGTGGCGACCCAGGTCGCGATCGACGACCGTCCGAGCTCGCTGCGCTATCCGCGCGGCGAAGGCCGCGGCATCGAGATGCCCGAAGTCGGCGTTCCGCTCGAGGTCGGCAAGGGCCGCATGATTCGCCAGGGCAGCAAGATCGCATTGCTTTCCTTCGGTACGCGCCTCGCCGAATGCGAGAAGGCGGCCGACGAACTCGCCGCCCACGGCCTCTCCACCTCGATCGCCGATGCGCGCTTCATGAAGCCGCTCGACACCGAGCTGGTTCTCAAGCTCGCCCGCGACCACGAGATCCTGATCACGATCGAGGAAGGCTCGGTCGGCGGCTTCGGCTCGCATGTCGCGCAGTACCTGACCGATCAGGGCGCGCTCGACGGCGGCATGGTCAAGTTCCGCTCGATGGTGCTGCCCGACGTGTTCCAGGACCACGACACGCCGGCCGCGATGTACGGCCGTGCCGGTCTCGACGCCAAGGGCATCGTCGCCAAGGTGTTCGAGGCGCTGGGCAAGGACGTCAAGACCGAGACGGTCAAGCTCGCCTAACGGCGAGCTTCGACCTTCGCGAACCAGCGCGACCTTCATGAAAATCTATCTGGCAGGGCCCGACGTGTTCCTGCCGGATGCGGTTGAGATCGGCCGGCAAAAGGCCGCGATCTGCGCTGCGCATGGGCTCACCGGCCTCTATCCCCTCGACAACGCGATCGATCTCACCTCGCCCGACGCCTCGCGGCAGATCTTTTGCGGCAACGAGGCGATGATGGACGAAGCCGATGCCATCATCGCGAACCTCACCCCGTTCCGCGGTGCCGGCGCCGACCCCGGCACCGTCTACGAGCTCGGCTACATGGCCGGCCGCCGCAAGATTTGCCTGGCCTATTCCAACGACGGCGCCGTCTATGCCGACCGCGTCGGCCGCTTCATGGACGTGACCTCCGAGGACGGACGGCTGGTCGATGCACAGGGGCTGACGGTCGAGGATTTTGGCCTCGTCGACAACCTCATGATGATCCATGCGCTGGAGCTGCACGGCTGCCCGCTGGTGACGCCGGCGCAGATGCCGATCGACGTCTGGCACGATCTGGCCGCGTTCGAGGCTTGCGTCCGGATCGCGGCCGCGCGATTGATCGCACCATAGACGTTTCAGTCGCCTCCGGAGATCCGATGTCCCCTGCCCGCAAGCGTGCGGATGTTCTGCTGGTCGAGCGCGGCTTGTTCGAGAGCCGGGCGCGGGCGCGCGCGGCGATCGAGGCCGGGCTCGTCACCGCCGACGACAAGCAGGTCGCCAAACCCTCGGAGACGATCGCCGAGGACGCGGTGATCGTCGCCGAGCCTGCGCATCCCTATGTGTCGCGCGGCGGCGTCAAGCTCGCCGGCGCGCTGGAGCGCTACCCCATCGAGATCGAGGACCATGTCTGCCTCGACGTCGGCGCCTCCACCGGCGGTTTCACCGAGGTGCTGCTGGCGAACGGCGCCAGCCTGGTGTTCGCCATCGATGTCGGCACCAGCCAGCTGCATCCCTCGCTGCGCGACCATCCCAAGATCGTGTCGATGGAGGAGACCGACATCCGCAGCTATGACGGCAAACGGTTGCCGGCGCGGCCCGACGTCGTCGTCATCGACGTCAGCTTCATCTCGCTCAAGACGGTGCTGCCCGTGGCGCTGTCACTGGCGGCGGCGCCGATGAGCCTGCTGGCGCTGATCAAGCCGCAGTTCGAGGCCGATCGGAAGCACAACAAGAAGGGCATCATCCGCGACGCCGCCGTGCATCAGGAGATCTGCGACGACATCGCGGTCTTTGCCGCTTCGCTCGGCTGCACCGACATCGAGGTGTTCCCCTCCCCGATCACCGGCGGTGACGGCAATATCGAATTCTTCCTGGGCGCGCGCCGTGGTTGAGCGCATGAGGATCGATCACGTCGGCCATCGCGGCGACGGCGTCTCGCTCGCTGCGGGCGATCCCGTCTATGTGCCCTACGCGCTTGGCGGCGAGACCGTCGAGGTCGACCACGTCGCCGGCAGCCATCCCGACCGCCGCAAGCTGCTCGCGGTCGATGTCGCCAGCCCCGATCGCATCGAGCCGTTCTGTCCGCATTTCGGCGTCTGCGGCGGCTGCGCCATCCAGCACTGGGCGGCTGAGCCCTATCACGCGTGGAAGCGCGGCATCGTGGTCGAGACGCTGGCCCAGGCCGGGATCGACTGCGAGGTGGCGCCGCTGGTCGATGCCCATGGTGCCGGCCGCCGGCGCGTCACGCTGCACGGGCGGTTCGGCACGCATGACGTCCTCAAGGTCGGTTTCTCGGCGGCGAGCTCGCACGACGTGATCCCGATTCATCGCTGCCCGATCCTCGATCCCGGGCTCGAGGGCGCGCTCGATGCCGCCTGGGCGCTTGCCGAATCCCTGACGTCTAGGATGGCGGTGACGAAGCCGCTGGACATCCAGGTCACCGCGACCGCCAACGGCCTCGATGTCGACGTGCGCGGCTCCGGCCCGCTGCCGACGCCGCTGGTCACGGCGCTTTCGCGCGTCGCCGAGCAGCATCGGCTGGCGCGGCTGACGCGGCACGGCGAGCTGGTGCTGCAACGCCTGCCGCCGACGGTGCGGATGGGCCGCGCCGAGGTGACGCTGCCGCCGGGCTCGTTCCTGCAGGCAACGGTCGCGGGCGAGGAGACGCTGGCGTCGCTCGTCGCCGAGCGCGTCGGCAAGGCCAAGGAGGTTCTCGACCTCTTCTGCGGCGTCGGCCCGTTTGCCTTGAGGCTCGCCGAGAAGGCGCGCGTCACCGCCTATGACAACGACGCCGGCGCCGTCGCGGCGCTTGTGAAGGCTGCGCGCACACCCGGGCTGAAGCCGATCAAGGCCGAACCGCGCGACCTGTTCCGCCGCCCGCTGGTGCCGCCGGAGCTGCGCGACTTCGACGCCGTGGTGTTCGACCCGCCGCGCCAGGGCGCGCAGGCGCAGGCGCTGAAACTCGCTGCGAGCAAGGTACCCGTCGTGATCGCGGTGTCCTGCAACGCCGCAACCTTCGCTCGCGACGCCCGGCTCCTCATCGACGGCGGCTACAGGATCGAGACCGTGGTCCCGGTCGATCAGTTCCGCCACACGCCGCATGTGGAATTGGTGGCGCGGTTCACGCGCTGACGCGCTACCTGCCGCTCACCGTCCGAACCCTTCCAGACTGCTATGCCGACGGTTCGAATTGCGGCTGCCATCGCAGCAGGTAGGACTGCAGCGAGCGCACCGCGATCGCCAACAGGATTCCGACGAACATCATGACGAAGATGGCGACCATCATCTCGCTGGCATTGGCGCGCGCCTCGGCTTCGATGATGAGCTTGCCGAGCCCGCGCTCGGCGCCGATGAATTCGCCGACGATGACGCCGATCAGCGCGAAAGACACCGCCGGCAACAGCGACGCGAACACCCAGGCCAGCGCGGAGGGGATCACCACCGTGCGCAGCACGGTGAGTTCGCTGGCACCGAGCAGACGGGCAGCGGCGATCTGGTCGCGGTCGACCGCACGCGTTCCCTCGAAGGTGTTGAAGAACACCACGAAGAACACGACGAGCCATGCCGTGGCGATCTTGGAGAGATCGCCGAGGCCGAAGATCAGGATGACGAGCGGCACCAGCGCGATGCGCGGTATCGAGTTGAGCGCCACGACATAGGGCCCGAACACGCGGGCCAGGAAGTCCGAACGGCCGAGGACCAGGCCGGCCGCGATTCCGCTCGCTGAGCCGAAAAGAAATCCCCACCAGGTGTTCTTCAGCGTGACGAGCGTGGCGAGCCACAAATTGTTGTCGTTGCCGTTGATGCAGGCGGCAAAGCCGGCGGGATCGGCAAAGCAGCCAAGCCGCAGGAAGCTCTGCCAGATCAACGACGGCTTGGCGACGAAATAGGGATCGAGGATTTTCGGCACATAGGCCTTCGGCAACAGCGCCTTGCTCCATTCGAAGCCCCACTGCCAGACGACGAGAACCACCACGAGAATGGCCACTTGCCAGAACAGGACGGCGCTACGGCTGTTGGACATGATCATTCGGCCCTGGTGCGGCGGAATTCTTCGCCGAGGGAATGCCAGATGTGAGAGTAGAGGCGGCCGAATTCGGCGGTCTCGCGCACGTCCACGGGATCGCGCGGCCGCGGGATGGCGACGTCGAAATCTTCCTTGAGCCTCCCGGGCCGGGCCGAGAGCAGGATGATGCGGCTCGCCAGCGTCAAGGCCTCGCCGAGATCGTGGGTCACGAACAGCACAGTCTGCCGCTCGCGTTCCCATATCTCCAGCAGCGTCTTGTGCATCTCGAGTTTGGTGTGGGTGTCGAGCGCGCCGAACGGCTCATCCATCAGCAGGATCTCGGGCTCCATGATCAGCGTGCGCATCAAGGCGACGCGCTGACGCATGCCGCCGGACAGCATGCTGGGGAAGCTCTGTGCAAAGCCGGAGAGCCCGGCCTTCTCGACGGCCGAAGCGACGCGCCCGGCGCGCTCGGTCTTTCGCAGCCCCGCGATCTCCAGCCCATAGCCGATGTTCTGCTCCACGGTTCGCCAGGGAAACAGCGTGTCGCGCTGGAAGACATAGCCGACCCTGCGGTTGACCTTTCCGGTCTCAACCATGTCCTCATCGATCAGGATGCGTCCGCCCGAGCGCGGCAATAGCCCCGCAACCATGTTGAGGATGGTGCTCTTGCCGCAGCCGGACGGACCGAGCAGCGCGACGAACTCGCCTTGCTTGACCTCGAAGGAAACGTCATCGACCGCCACGAACTCGCGGCCGGACGCGTTGAAGCGCTTGGCGAGACCTCGCACCGCGATGCGGGTTCGCTCCTCCACCTCGTCTCGCGCGAGCGCGAATCCTGGGCCTGGCGCAGCGATCATTTGTATTTCGCCATCGCCGCCTGGAGGAAGCTCATGTCGACGACATCCTCGTATTTCGTCTCGGGAATATCCGTTCCCTTGCGGTACCAGGGCTTGGCCCCGCGTTCGAACGAGGACTTGTCGATGACGCCGTCATAGGCCCAGGTCGATTTGTCGAAGCCGAGCTCGGCGCTGACTGCATCGGGGTCGATGCCCGAGAAATATTTCGGCGTGACCAGTGCCTGTACGTCCGCGAGCGGCGTCGCCTTCACGAAAGCGATCGCGCGGTGGATCGCGTTCACATAGGCCTGCACCATCGCCTTGTCCTGCTCGATCGTGTCCTGGAGCGTGTAGATCACCAGCACGGGCAGCGTGCCGCCGAAATCCTTCTCGAATACGCCGGGCTTGGAGGTGTCGTAGATCGTCCTGCCAAAGCCCTTCTTCTCGACCTCGACGATCCAGCTTGGCGGCGCCATGATGGCGTCGAACTGCTTGGTCTGCAGCGACGGGAACATCGTGTTGGGTCCGCCGCCGGCGACCCAGTTCACCCTGTCGCCGAGCCCGCGCGTTTCGAACACATAGGTGCCGAACACCCAGGTGCCCGACCCGATCGCGGTGGCCGCGACGATCGGCTTGGCGCCGTCAGGCCGTTTATGCTCGGCGAGCTTCTCGACTGAATTGATACCGCCGTCGTAAAGGTCCTGCCGGACCACGATGTTGGCGTAGGAGCACACCATCTCGGTCGCGAGCAGGATCTTGCAGGGTTTGCCGCGCGCACTGAGCTGGAGCGGATGGCTGGCATCGCCGTGCGCGAACAGGGCTTGTCCCGCCGCCAGCGTCTGACGGCCGAACGTGCCGGCGTTACCGGTGACGAGCTTGGAGTCGAGACCTTCGTCCCTGAAGTAACCCTTCAGCTCGGCAATCATGCCGATGGCGTAGACCGGCGACACCGGCCCGAAGGCGAGCGATACCTGCTTGGTCTCGGCGCGGAGCTGCCCGGGCAGCATCGATGCGCCGGCCAATGTGGAGCCCGCGATCAGCGCCTGGCGTCTGGTGATGTTCATGTGCTCCTCCTTGATTCTTGTTTGATCGATCCGTTCGTCAGGACGGCCCAGGCGCAATCCGGATGGTTCCTGCCTTTTGCAGCGTCTCGATTTCACTCGACGAAATGCCGATCTCGCTCAGGATCTCGCGCGTCTGCTCGCCGATCTGCGGCGGATCGTAGCGGTTGGGCAGCCGGCGGCCGTCCATGGAGATCGGCAACAGCGGCGTTTTTGCCTCGCCGCCGTCAGGCAGGTGAATGTTGGTCAGCCCGCCCGACTGGTTCAGATGCGGGTCGTCGAAGAGATCGCCGGGCTTGTTGACCGGCGCGTAGGGCAGATCGAGCTGCTCGAGGCGTGCCGCGAGATCGGCCTTGTCCCATTGCTTGAAGATCTTCGCGATCTCCGGGATCAGCCAGCCGCGATGATCGACGCGGTCGTTGCTCGTCGCAAAGCGCGGATCGGCAAGCCAGGATTCGCGATCGAAGGCGCGGCAGAACGCCTCCCATTGCTCTTCACCGACGATGGTGACGAACAGCTTCGAGCCGTCCCTGGTGTCGAAGAGATCGTAGACCGGCCAGGGGCTGTCCTTGATCGAATAGGGGATCGAGGGCTGGCCGCTGACCACCTCGCACATCATGGCCTGCGCCATCAGGAACACGTTGTTCTCGTAGAGCGCGCTCTGGATGTAGCGGCCGCGCCCGGTGCGCTGCCGCTCGGCCAGCGCGGCCTGGATCGCGATCACGCCGAACATGCCGCCCATGATGTCGTTGACCGAGGCACCGGCGCGCATCGGCCGGTCCGGCAGGCCCGTCATGTAGGCAAGGCCGCCCATCATCTGCACGACCTCGTCGAGCGCGAGGCGATTCTCGTACGGGCCGGGCAAATAGCCCTTGAGCGAGCAGTAGATCAGGCGCGGCGCAAAAGCGGCAACCGACTCGTAGTCGAGACTGATCCGCTTCAGCAGGCCGGGTCGGAAATTCTCGATCAGGACGTCGCTGCTCTCGATCAGCCGCCGCGCGATGGTCTGGCCTTCCGCGGTCGACGTATCCAGCGCGATGCTGCGCTTGTTGCGGCTGTAGGTGGCGAAGAAGCCGGCAGCGGGCCCCTTGAAATAGCGGGTGCGGTCGCCCTTGGGCGGCTCGACCTTGATCACGTCGGCGCCGAGATCGGCGAGGATCAAGCCGCAGCTCGGCCCCATCACCATCTGGCTGAACTCGATGACACGAAGGCCGGCCAGCGGACGCAGCTCCGTTGCCGCCTCGGGCGCGGCCGTCGTCATGCCGCCCTCCGCAGCACCTTGGGAATGCCGGCCTCGTGCAGGTGCCCGGTCAGATGTTTTGCCTGGATGTGGCGGGCCAGAATCTCGCGCGTTTGCATCAGCCGATCGAGGTCGATGCCGGTCGAAAGTCCCATGCGTTCCAGCATGAACACGAGATCCTCGGTGACGATGTTGCCGCGGGCACCAGGCGCGAAAGGACAGCCGCCAAGTCCTGATACCGCGGCGTCGAAACGCCGGATCCCGGCTTCGAGGCCGGCGACGGCATTGGCGAGGCCAGCACCGAGCGTGTCGTGCAGATGCAGCCGCAGCGTCATCTGCAATCCGACTTCACGCCTGACGGCTTCGACGATCTGCCTGACCAGTTTCGGGGTGGCGTAGCCGACGGTGTCGGCGAGCCCGATCTCGTCGGCACCGGCCTCGGCAAAGGCGCGCGCGACCCGGCACACCGCCGCTTCGCTCACCTCGCCTTCCAGCGAGCAGCCGAAGGAGGTGGCGATCGCGCCCATCAGGTGCGGCCGCCGGCCCGCCGGACAGGCGTCGATCGCGGCGCGGACCGCGCGAAACCCGTCGAGCTGCTCTTCGATCGAGCGCCGCACATTGGCGCGGTTGTGCGTCTCGCTGGCGGAGATGACGAAGTAGACGGCGTCGACACCGGCGGCGATGGCGCGCTCGGCGCCCTTCACGTTCGGCACAAGTGCACCGATGGTCGCGGTCCTGTGCGCGAGCGCGTGCGCCATCACCGCATCGACATCGGCGAATTGCGGTACGACCTTCGGCGGCACGAAGGATCCCGCGTCGATCTCGCGCACGCCGGCGGCGGCGATCGTATCAATCAGCGCGCATTTGGCTTCGGTGGGAACGAACACGTCCAGGTTTTGCAGCCCATCGCGGGGGCCGACCTCGCAAATCAGGACATCCGGCGCATGCGCCATCAGGCTCTCCCTGGTTCGATTGTATATTATTGCGTAAAAGAACAATCCGTGGGACAGTCTGTCAAGCTCAAAATCCGCGTGCACTGCAATGACCGCCTCCGACAATTCCCGACCGCCCGCTTCAAGCAAAGGCGGTTCCGAGCGCGCCGAGCACCTCGCCGGGCTGATCATGGCGCTCGCCCGACGCGAAGGCATGAAGGCTGGCGATCGCTTGATCGAACAAAGGCTTGCCGATGCGCTCGATCTTTCACGCGCGCCGATCCGGCTCGGCCTCAAGGCTCTGGAAGCGGCAGGGCTCGCGCGCGGCGAGCCACATCGCGGGTTCGTGCTGGCCAAGCATCCGACCAGCGGCGCAGCCCAGCCAGCCCTCGCGGCGGTCAGGCGCAGCGAACAGGTTTATACGTCCATCGCAGGCGACGTGCTCGCAAGCCGGCTGCCGGCTGACGTCACCGAGGCGGAGCTGATGCGCCGCTATGGCCTCAGCCGGGCCGAGTTGCAGCGGCTGCTTGACCGGATCGCTGCCGAGGGCTGGATTGCACGCCTGCCGGGTTATGGCTGGCGCTTCGCGGAGACGGTCTCGAACCCCGAAGCTCACGCCAAGGCCATGGCGTTTCGCGCGGTGATCGAACCTGCGGCAATCGCGCAGCCCAGCTTTGCGCTGCCGCAGGAGGTGATTGCACGCTTGCGCGAGCGCCAGCTGCGCGTATTCGAAGGCGAGCTCGAGAAGATGACGATCGGCGAGGTCTTTCTTTCCGGTTGCGAATTCCATGAGGAGATCATTCGCGGCGCCGGCAATCCCTTCTTTCTTGAATCGCTCCGGCGCGTGAATTCGATCAGACGCCTGTTCGCCTATCGCAGCTTCGCCGACCGCGACGGTATGCGGCGGCACGTGCGCGAGCATTTGCGCCTGCTCGAGGTTCTGGAAACGCGGCGTTACGCCGAAGCGGCAGAGCTGATGGCGAAGCACCTGCAACGCCCGCTGGTGGCGGGCTTGTCGTAAGCCAACGCGGCTGCCGTCAAGCGGGCGGCGAAAGCGACGCGTGACCGCTCAACGACGCAAGCCACCCAACGCCGGTGACTCGCCGGGCAGCATTGACGAATTGATGTCGCTGTCCATGCGTCCCGATTGCTGCTGGGTGAAACCGGCGCCGAACGACAGGCTGAGGTTGGAGGTCGGCTTGAACTCGACACCCGCGAAAGCGCCGTAGCCGGGCGAGGCGCTGGAGGTGAGCGGGGCGAGCGAGCTGCCGATGCCGCCATTGTATTTCAGCGTGTCGAACCCGGCAAAGAACGTGACGGGCATGCCGCCCGCGGTCTTGTAGTTGTAACCGAACTGCGTGCCATCGTAGGAGAGCGCGTTGAAATTGCCGGCCGGCGCAGGCTGGCTGAGGCCGCCCAGGCCTAGATTGCCGCGTTCGCTTCCGACGAAGAAACCGGGACGAAAATCATAGCCTGCGTTGGCATCGCCACCCTTGAAGCTCGGAAAATTGCCGTAGCCATCGGAGCCCTGGCCGGCGCTGCCACCAAAGCCGAAAGGCCCGCCCGGGATCCAATATTGCAGGGGCGCGACTTGCGCATGAGCCGGCGCTCCGCCGAGGCAGAACACCACGAAGAGAGTTGCGAGACCGCAGGAACGTGCAAGGCTGGACATTCAGGTAACCGTCAAAAAAGTGCGGAAATTATATGCCGGGGATCACACGAATACCAGTGACGCGATGCCGGTGGTCGCGCCATCGAGTTCCAAAATCACGTTATCCTGACGTGTTGAACCTCCTGCGCGACGGATTGACCCACATAGAGGACGCGCGAACGCGAGCCGTCGCTTCGATCCTGATCGGCCGGCGCAGTCCGGCAAGACGCAATTGCGCAGACCTTTGAAAATGCCAGACACAACATGGAGGCTGTCATGGAGGTCGATTCCGACAGGTTGAATGCCTTTATGGGCAAGATGATCACCGAGGTCGGTGCCGCGATGAACGCATCGCTGGTCCTGCTGGGCGACAAGCTCGGCCTCTACCGCGCCCTCGCCGCCAAGGGACCCATGAGCTCTGCCGAGCTCGCAAGCGCCACCGGAACGAACGAACGCTACGTCCGCGAGTGGCTGGCGAGCCAGGCGGCTTCTGGTTACGTCGAATACGACTCCGCTTCCGGCAAGTTCTCGATGCTGCCGGAGCAGGCGATGGCGCTTGCCGATGATGACAGCCCGGTCTTCCTCGGCGCGGTCGGTAATGTCATTGCCGCGGCGTTCCTCGACGAGCCGAAAATTACGGACGCATTCAAGTCCGGCAAGGGCGTCGGCTGGAATCGTCGCAGCGAGTGCCTGTTCTGCGGCACCGCCCGGTTCTTCCGCACCGGCTACATGCATCATCTGGTGCAGGAGTGGCTGCCCGCGCTCGAAGGCGTCGTGGACAAGCTGAAGCGCGGTGCCAAGGTCGCCGACGTCGGCTGCGGGCACGGCGTCTCGACACGGCTGATGGCGGAGGCCTTCCCGAACTCCCGCTTCTACGGCTTCGACTATCACGAGGGCTCGATCGCGGCCGCACGAAAGGCGACGACTGAGGCGAAGCTGGGCGATCGTGTCAGCTTCGCGGTTCACTCGGCGAAGACCTATCCCGCCGAGGGCTACGATCTCGTCTGCTTCTTCGATTGCCTGCACGACATGGGCGATCCCGTCGGCGCCATCAGCCACGTGCGCAAGACCATGGCGAAGGACGGCACCTGCATGCTGGTCGAGCCGTTCGCAGGCGACCGCCTCGAAGACAATCTCAACCCGGTCGGGCGGGTCTACTATGCGGCATCGACCATGATCTGCACGCCGGCCTCGCTCGATCAGGAGGTGGGCCTCGCGCTGGGCGCCCAAGCCGGCGAGGCAAGGCTGCGCAAGGTCGCCAGCGAAGGCGGCCTGTCGCGCTTCCGCCGCGCCGCCGAAACACCCTTCAACCTGATCCTGGAGGCCAGGATCTGATGCAATGGCGGACGCGCGGCCGGCGATGTCAGGCCGCGTCGTCCGTTCCCATACCGAACGTGAGCTGATTGCCGTCGGCGTCGACGACGTCGAAATCGCGCATGCGATAGTCACGGTCCTCCGGCCGGTTGAGCAGCCTGGCGCCGCGTCCCGATAGTTCGGCATAGATCTGATCGACGTCCCTGACGAAGATGCAGATGCCGCCGTGCCCGGGCAACCGCTTCGTTACCGCCGCCGCAAGCAGATGCAGGCCGACCTCGTCACGGCAGAGGCAGGCGTAGGACGGAGGCTGACCGTATTCGAAGGTGACCTCGAAGCCGAGCACGTCGCGGTAATAAGCGAGGCTGGCTGTGATGTCGGACACGACGAAGACGGTGGCGGAGCCGGCCATCATCGGGTGTTCGTCGGTCATTGGTCCCTCCATCCGGCAAGCAATCTCCTGCACGCAGTCTAGCATGCGCGCTGGAGGTCTTGCACGGCCCAAGCCGCACCGTAAGCTGTCGCCCGGACAAGGCGGAAGCACCGAACGACAGCGTCCCGCCGCCGCCGCTCGCCGCGAAATAACCGGGCCACCACCTCGATCGATGCCGCACGTTTCCCGAAAGCATGGAGAACCCGGTGACATCTGACAATCCCGTCGCCTACGAACGCGCAGGCAACATCGCCCGCATCACGCTGCGCCGCCCGCCCGTCAATGCACTGAGCCTCGAGGTCATCCGTGCGGTGGTCGCGGCCCTGCGTCGCGCAGCGAACGATCCGGAAGCTCGCGTTGTCGTGCTGGCGAGCGCGATCGCCAAGCGCTTTTCGGCCGGCCTCGACCTCGACATCCTGCTTGGCAAATCCGGCGCCGAGATCCGCGAATTCCTCCAGTCGCTCTATATCGACCTTTACGACGCCCAGTACGGGCTCGGAAAACCGTCGATCGCCGCGGTCGGTGGTGCGGCGCGCGGCGGCGGCATGACCATGGCGGTGTCCTGCGACGTGGTGCTGGCGGCCGAGAGCGCGACGTTCGGCTATCCCGAGATCGACGTCGGCGTCATTCCCGCGATCCACTACGCACACCTGCCGCGCATCGTCGGACGCCACCGCGCTTTCGAGCTGCTGTTCACCGGCCGCGTCTTCACCGCCGCGGAGGCGCGGGAACTCGGCGTGGTCAACCGCGTCGTCGCCGATGCGGAGCTCGACACCGAGGTGATCAAGCTCGCGGCGCAATTCGCCGGCAAGTCGGCCGCCGTGCTGCGGATGGGCCGCGCCGCCTTCATGCGCCAGATTGATCTCGACTACCGGCGCAGCATCGCAAGTGCAGTAGACGATTTCTGCAATGTCGCGACGTCGGACGAAGCGCAGGAGGGATTGAGGGCGTTCGTGGAGAAGCGGGCGCCGAAATGGTGAGGGGGGCCGCCGGCCGCCCAGGGAGGCTGGCGTTCAGGCCGTCCTGTCCACCGAGGACGACGAATCCGCAGGCGGATATTTCGTCACCGGCACGGTGAAGGATTTGGAGCCGACCTGATAGATGATCTTGCCGTTTTGTCCGTTGTCGGTCGATATCTGCGACTGCCCGAACATGATGACGTTCCTGTAGACGTAGCCGGTGCCCTGGCGGGTGATACCGTCGGTGGTGACGCTGACCGTCGCCTCCTTGCCGTTGATGGCCAGCACGCGAAAGCTCGCACTCTTGCCGATGTCGGCGGAATAGCCGCCCCAGCTTCCCATGAGGATGCTGTCGGAACCCGGCGCCGCCTGTTTCTGCAAAGTCGCGCTCTGCTTGCCAACGCCCGAGGAGAACAGGAGCACTAGGTTCTTGCCGTCCTTGGTGCCGACCGTGACGTTGCCGTAGCTTATCGTTGCACCATTGACCTCGCCGATACCGCGCTCGGTGTGCCCGTTATGGGTGTACTCGATTTGGGCCCTGGCCCCGCGGATGTTCACGACCTTGAAGCCGACGGCCTGGTTGTTGCCTGCCCAATTGCCCTTCCAGTCACCCACCAGACTGCTCTGGTGATACACCCGCTCGTTGGCGGGCGAAATCTGGCTGGTGCTCGATGTGACGATGGCCATTGGATTGCTCGGCGGATTTGTCTGACAGACCCGCTTCTGTTCGCGCGCCGGACGGCGAAGTCAGAACTTTATCCGGAAACAACGGGAAGCAGGCCGATTAGGGCCACGCAGCAGTTAACGCGTGGTTAAATTCGACCGCGGGCGGGACAGGGCAAAAGGTCTCATTCGGGGTGGTGCGGATCAGCGCCCCCAGCGGTCCGACCAGATTTTCTCGCCGATCAAGCAGCTGACCCGTGGCTCCTTGTCGGCAACGCGCCTCACGGGGCGCTCCGGCATGCGGCCCGCGACCTCCATCAGGAGCTTGGTGCGGATCGCTTCCTTGAACTTGTCGCGATCCTTGATCGTGATGACGAAGGAGCCGGGACCGCCGATAACGCAGTCCTCGTAGTAGTAGTCGAGATTGTCGATATCCATGGTCGAATAGGACGGCTCCTTGACCATGATCGGCAGGCCGTTGATGACGATGCCCTTCTCGAGCGCGGCGTCGCGCGCGGCCGTCACCGGGCCGCCATTGTTGTTCGGGCCGTCACCGGAAATGTCGATCACGCGGCGCAAGCCGCGATAGGGATCCTCGTCGAACAACGGCATCGCGAACGTGATCGCCCCGGAGATCGAGGTGCGCGAGGCGCGCCGGATCGGCGTCTTCAAGATCTCGGCGGCGACCGCGTCCGCCGTCTCCGGTCCGTCCACCAGCCGCCACGGGATGATGATCTTCTGGTCGCTGGAAGCGGCCCATTCGAAGTAAGTCACCGCGATCCGGCCATTCGGCCCGAGCTTCAGCGCCTGGAGGAATTCCTTCGACTGGATCGCCTGCGCATAGCCTTCGCGCTGGATCGCGAGTTCGTCCATGTCCATGGAGTAGGAGACGTCGACCGCGAGGACCAGCTCGACATCGACCGTCTGCGCGTCCCGATCGGCCGCTAGCCGTTGTGGCGAACTCTTGCTCGGTTCAAATTTGGGCCCTGGTGCCGCGATGCCCGCGACATCCCCTCCGGCGAGTACGCCGGCCACCAGCACAGCCCCGATCGAGAACAGCATGCGCATCGCAGTCTCCCGTCGTATGACGCGATGGTGACATGCAATCGCCTTGCCGCAAAGTCCGAAGATCGCTTGCGCTTCACATTCCGGTTAGGAATTCGCGAGTTGGGAATGCGCACGTCACGCAAAGCTGCCGCCGTGTTGCCGCGCTTGCGCCACGGGGACATGCGCGATCGCTCACGCCATCATTCCGGAGCGTCCAGCAGCATCGAGCCGAAGACAGACCTTCCCCGCCCACTTGTCCGGTGCGATTTCCATGCTAGGTTGGATGTACAGATGGGGATGGAGTCCCCCGACAACCGCCCGTCGGCCTGTGACCGTAGTGGGCTGATGACTCCTGCTCGAGGAGGGGCAATCTCAAAGCCTCGGCCTTTGGCGGGAGCATGGACAAACCCGCCGATGGCGGGTTTTTTGTTGCCTGAAGGCGAAGGTCAGGGCGTGACGACGACGACACCGAATGCTGCGCGTGCGGGGCTGCCCAGGGGGATCTGGGTGCTCGGCTTCGTCTCGATGCTGATGGACGTCTCCTCCGAGATGATCCACGCGCTGCTGCCGGTCTATCTCGTCACCGTGCTCGGGGCCTCCACGCTCACGGTCGGCTTCATCGAGGGCATTGCGGAGGCGACCGCCTCGATCACGAAGATCTTCTCCGGCGCATTGTCCGACTGGCTCGGCCGGCGCAAGCTCCTCGCGGCGCTCGGCTACGGCCTAGCCGCGCTGACAAAACCGCTGTTCCCGCTTGCCCCCAGCGTCGGTTGGCTGATTGCCGCGCGCTTCATCGACCGCGTCGGCAAGGGTATTCGCGGCGCACCGCGCGATGCGCTGATCGCCGACATTGCACCTGCGGGTCTGCGCGGCGCGAGCTTCGGCCTGCGGCAGTCGCTCGACACCATCGGCGCATTCGTCGGACCGCTCGTGGCGATCGGCCTGATGTGGTGGACGGCAGATAATTTTGCCCTCGTCTTCTGGGTAGCGGTGCTGCCGGCCTTCCTGTCTTTCGGCCTGATCGCATTCGCGGTGAGCGAGCCGGAGCCGGACCCAAGCCGGGAGACTACGAAGAATCCGCTGAACACCTCCGCCATGCGGCAGCTCGGATCCGTGTACTGGCGCGTCGTCGCGGTCGGCGTGGTGTTCACGCTCGCGCGCTTCAGCGAGGCCTTTTTGATCCTGCGCGCGCAGAACATCGGTCTCTCGGCGATGTGGGTGCCGGCGGTGCTGGTGCTGATGAACGTGGTCTATGCCCTGTCGGCCTATCCGGCCGGCGTGCTGTCGGACCGGATCAACCGGACCGGCCTGCTCGCGCTCGGCCTCGTCTTCCTCGCCGGCGCCGATCTCGCGCTCGCGCTGCTGCCTAGCCTCGCGGGCCTCGCGCTCGGCGTCGTGCTGTGGGGGCTGCACATGGGATTGACCCAAGGCCTGCTGTCGGCCCTCGTCGCCGACGCCGCGCCGCCGAGCCTGCGCGGCACCGCATTCGGCTATTTCAACCTGTTCACCGGACTGGCCTTGCTAGCCGCAAGCGTGATCGCCGGCGCGCTGTGGGATGCCTACGGTCCTGCGGGCACGTTTTTGGCCGGGCTCGGCTTCGCGCTGGTCGCGCTCGCAGGGCTGCTCGCCGTCGGCAATGGTCTGGCAGCGGAGGACAAATGATGATGGAGGAGCGTTCGTCGTGTTGAGCGGAGTGATCGCAATCGTGGTCGGCAGCGTTCTCGGCGGCTGCGCGCGCTATTTCGTCTCGGGCGCGATCGCGCGGCGGCTGGGCGAGACCTTTCCCTGGGGCACCATGACCATCAACATCACCGGCGCCTTCCTGATCGGCATTTTCGGCGCGCTGGCAACCCATCCCGGCTCGATCTTCGCCGCGCCCAATCCATGGCTGTTCGCGGTGACCGGGTTCCTCGGCTGCTACACCACGGTGTCCTCGTTCAGCCTGCAGACGCTGACACTCGCGCGCAACGGCGAGCCGATGCATGCGCTCGGCAATGTCGCGCTCTCGGTCGGGCTTTGCCTTGCCGCCGTCAGTTGCGGCTTTGTCATCGCTGACGGTCTTGGAGGCTAGAGGCGGATGACCGTTCCCTCCTCCACCGACCGCTGGCGCAGCGCGATGCTCTATGCCTGGGTTTCCTTCGGCAGCGTCCTTGGCGGCCTCGCGCGCTATTTCGTCTCCCTCGTGCTCGACACCGGCCCGGGCTTCCCCGTCGCGACGCTGTTCATCAATGCCACGGGATCGCTCATCATCGGCTTCTACGCAACGCTGACCGGCCCCGACGGCCGCGTGCTGGCGCGGCCCGAGCACCGGCAGTTCGTCATGACCGGGTTTTGCGGCGGCTACACCACCTTCTCGGCCTTCAGCCTGGAGACCTTCCGCCTGTTCCACGGCGGCATGAAATACACGGCACTCGCCTATATCGCGGCATCCGTCATCTGCTGGCTGGTGTCCGTGTGGCTCGGCCATATGATGGCAAGCCGCTACAACCGCTTGACGAGGAGCTGACCATGCAAATCCCCAATCAGGCTGTTTCGCTCCGGATCTTCATCGGCGAGAGCGACCATTTCGGCGGCAAGCCGCTTTACGAAGCGATCGTGATGACGGCGCGCGAGCGGCATCTCGCGGGCGCCACCGTGCTGCGCGGCCCGATGGGGTTTGGCAAGTCGAGCCGGCTGCACACCTCGAAGATCCTGCGGCTGTCGGAAGACCTGCCGCTGCTGATCGAGATCGTCGACAGCGAGGACAGCATCAACGCATTCCTGCCCATCCTGGATGGCATGATGTCGAGCGGCCTGATCACCTTGGAGAAGGTGCAGGTCCTGCAATATGGTGAGAGGACCGCACACTGAGCACCGCGGCTGAACCGAGCCCGCCGTTTCCGGGAGGCGGAATGAACGACACCGTTACCAAGCCTAAAACCAGGACGAAGACCAAGGTCGAGCGGCCCAAGCTGCACAAGGTCATCCTGATCAACGACGACTTCACGCCACGCGAATTCGTCACGATGATCCTCAAGGCCGAGTTCCGCATGACCGAGGATCAGGCCTACAAGGTCATGATCACCGCGCACAAGCTGGGCGCCTGCGTGGTCGCCGTGTTCACCAGGGACGTCGCCGAAACCAAGGCCACCCGCGCCACCGACGCCGGCCGCGCCAAGGGCTATCCGCTGCTGTTCACGACGGAGCCCGAGGAATAGGGCTTCATGTTGCGACGATGAATGATCTTCATCTCATCGCGCATCAGGCCATCACCACCGGCGTCTCTTCGGCGAGCCCGTACACGCGTTGCGCCTTCGAAAACCCTGCGATCGGAAATTCGCCGAGCTCGCGCCAGTCATGGCGGCAGGCGTTCGCGAAGACTTCCGAGACCACGACGGTCCGCCCCAGCCTGCCCGTGATCTTCTCAAGCCTTGCCGCGAGATTGACGGCGGGGCCGATGCAGGTGAAGTCGAGGCGATTGCCGCCGCCGATATTGCCGTAGAGGATGTTGCCGACGTGCAGCGCGACGCCGAAGCGGAAGCGCTCGACGATGTCGCCGACCGGGAAAGCGAGCGCCTCGACGCTGGCGCGGGATTCGCGCGCGGCCTCCAGCACGCGGGTGCAGACATGGGCGGCATCGCCGACATATTCGTCGATCGGGAACACCGCGAGCAGGCCGTCGCCCATGAACTTCAGCACCTCGCCGCCATGGCCCCGGATCGCGGTGACCTGGCAGTCGAAATACTGGTTGAGGATCTCGACCACGGTCTCGGCCGGCAGCCGGTCCGACAGCGCAGTGAAACCGCGCAGATCCGAGAGCCAGATCGCAGCCTGCATGGTGTCGTTGTGGCCGCGTCGGATCTGGCCGCCGAGGATGCGCGCGCCGGCACGGTTGCCGACATAGGTGTCGAGCAGCATCTCGGCGGTGCGGCGCAGGCTGATGATCTCGCTGACGCGCGCGAGCGGTGCCGCAAGGGTCCGGATCGCCGCGATGTCGTCGTCGCTGAAGCCGCCGGGCTGCCGCGTCACCCAGCTCGTCGCGTGGATCGAGCCGTCGAGATAGTGCATCGGCATCGCGAGGTAGTCGGTCACGCCTTCGGCGCGCATGTCGTCGAGGAACGGAAACCGCTTGCTGTCCGGGTCGTCCATCCGTCCCCGGACCTCCAGCCCCTCCTCGAACACGATCCGGAGCGGGCTCCTGGCGAATTCAGGCGTGTCCAGAATCTCGAAATCGACAGTACCAATCTCGACCTTCTGACCTTCCCGCCAAATGAAATTGCGGCCGAAGATTTCCGGATGCAGCGTTCGGATGAAGATACCGAACCGCGACAGCGGCAGGCCGGCCGCGACCAGATGCTCGCAGACCTCGGCGATCATCTCGGAAGGGGTCCCAGACGACCTCGCACCGTCGATCAGCCAGTTGGTGATGCGCTGGATCTCGGAGTTTTGCATGACCGCATTTGCGGACGAAGTTGTGGGGACGTCAAGCTGCGCGGTGGGCTAGTACCGCGACACGAATGCTCTAGCGGCCGACCTGCCCGCGATCCCGAATGAAGTGATCGGCGAGCACGCAGGCCATCATGGCCTCGCCGACGGGCACGGCGCGGATGCCGACACAGGGGTCGTGGCGGCCCTTGGTCATGATCTCGGTGTCGGCGCCCTTGCGATCGACAGTGAGGCGCGGCTGGAGGATCGACGAGGTCGGCTTCACCGCGAAGCGGACCACCACCGGCTGTCCGGTGGAGATGCCGCCCAGAACGCCGCCGGCATGGTTGGAGAGGAAGCGCGTGCCATCATTGCCTGTGCGCATCTCGTCGGCGTTCTCTTCGCCGGTGAGCTCGGCCGCGCCAAAGCCGGCACCGATCTCGACGCCCTTCACGGCGTTGATGGTCATCATCGCACCCGCGAGATCAGAATCGAGTTTTGCGTAGATCGGGGCACCTAAGCCTGCCGGCACGCCTTCGGCGACGACCTCGATCACCGCGCCGATCGACGAGCCGCTCTTGCGGATGCCGTCGAGATAGGTCTCGAAGAAGGCGGCCTTGTCCTTGTCCGGACAGAAGAACGGATTTTTGGCAATCTCGTCCCAGTCCCATTTGTCGCGGTCGATCTTGTGCGGGCCGATTTGCACCAGCGCGCCGCGGACCTTGACGTCGGGCAGCACTTTTCGCGCGATCGCACCGGCGGCAACGCGCATCGCGGTCTCGCGCGCCGAGGAGCGGCCGCCGCCACGATAGTCGCGCAGGCCGTATTTGGCCTCATAGGTGAAGTCGGCATGTCCGGGACGAAACTTGTCCTTGATCTCGGAATAGTCCTTCGAGCGCTGGTCGGTGTTCTCGATCAGGAGCCCGATCGGGGTGCCCGTCGTCACCTGCACGCCGGTCTCCGGATGCGCCATCACGCCGGACAGGATTTTCACCTGGTCCGGCTCCTGGCGCTGGGTGGTGAAGCGCGATTGGCCGGGCCGACGGCGGTCGAGATCCTGCTGGATATCGGCCTCGGTGAGCGGGATCATGGGCGGACAGCCGTCGACCACGCAGCCGATCGCCACCCCATGGCTCTCGCCGAAGGTGGTGACGCGGAACATGTGGCCGAAGGTGTTGAAGGACATCGCTGCTCGCTGGGTCGGTTCGGGCGTGTGGTAACGCGCGGGGGGCCGGGGGTCAAACCCATAGCCACCGTGGATGACGGCGAACCGACCTAACTAAACTTCTCAAGCCGCCCGTCGCGGAAGACGTAGACGGCGCCCTGCTCGATATAGAGCTCGGCGGCGCTGGCCGGCGTCTCAAGGCCGAGCGAAACCATCAGGGCCCGGCAAGTCCCGCCGTGGGCGACGGCGACGGTGTCGGTCCGGAGCTCGTTGTACCAGGCCCGCACGCGGACCTGCACATCGGCGTAGGTCTCCCCGTCCGCGGGGCCGACCGTCCATTTGTCGGCGAGGCGCCTGGCATAGACGTCCGGATCGGCCGCCTCGCTCTCGGCCAGCGTCAGCCCTTCCCAGCTGCCGTAGCCGATCTCGCGCAGGCGATCGTCGAGCGCGTAGTCCGCCGGCGGCAGTTCGAGCTTGCCGCGCGCGAGTTCCATGGTCTGGCGTGCACGCCCGAGCGGGCTCGACACGTAGGGTAACGCCGCCTTGTCCTTGCCGTCGCGCTTGAAGAGATCCGCCAGCACGCCGCCGGCCTGCACGGCCTGACCGCGTCCACGCGCGTTCAGCGGAACGTCCTTGGTGCCCTGAAGCCTCCCGAGCGCATTCCACTCGGTCTCACCGTGGCGAAGGTAATAGATCGTGGGCACCGGCATTCCAGATTTATAAGCTAGTCCTTGCCGCCGAACGAGATGTCCGGCGCGTCCGGGCGCTTCATGCCGAGCACGTGATAGCCGGAATCGACGTGATGCACCTCGCCGGTGACGCCGCGCGCGAGGTCGGAGAGGAAATACAGCGCGCTGCCGCCGACGTCTTCGATCGAGACGTTGCGCCGCATCGGCGCGTTGTTCTCGTTCCACTTCAGGATATAGCGGAAGTCGCCGATGCCGGATGCCGCGAGCGTCTTGATCGGGCCGGCCGAGATCGCGTTGACGCGGATGTTCTTCTCGCCGAGATCGGCGGCGAGATAGCGCACGCTGGCCTCCAGCGCGGCTTTCGCCACGCCCATCACGTTGTAGTGCGGCATCCACTTCTCGGCGCCGTAATAGCTGAGCGTGATGAGCGAGCCGCCATCGCTCATCAGCTTCTCGGCGCGCTGCGCCACGGCCGTGAACGAGTAGCAGGAGATCAGCATCGACTTGGAGAAATTCTCCGGCGTGGTGTCGACGTAGCGGCCGTCGAGCTGCTCGCCATAGGCGATCGCATGCACCAGGAAGTCGATCTTGCCCCACTTCTCCTTCAGCACTGCGAAGGCGGCGTCGATGGTCGCGGCATCGGTGACGTCGCAATGGCCGAGCACGAGGCCGCCGATCTCGGCAGCGAGCGGCTCGACGCGCTTCTTGAGCGCATCGCCCTGATAGGTGAAGGCGAGCTCGGCGCCGGCTGCGTGGCATGCCTTGGCGATGCCCCAGGCGATCGAGCGGTTGTTGGCAAGGCCGAGGATGACCCCGCGCTTGCCCTGCATCAGACCTGAATTCTGCGCCATTTGCTAACGTCCCGTCGAGCTCTCGTTGAGGTCTGGAGGTACACCAGCCCTCCTTCGCGGTACAGTCCTAATACGCGGCGTTAACGCTGTTTCAAGCGCCGGAATAGCCGTTCCGTTCGGGTGTTATGATGATTGAGGCGCTCGCGCCGGACAGCAGGACGTCAAGACGGCATGAGTGCGTTTCGCCAGAGTGTGGAAGCCATGATCCCGGCGTTGCGCCGCTACGCCCGCGCGCTCACGCGCGATGCGGATGCGGCCGACGACCTGGTGCAGGATACGCTGGTGCGGGCGCTGCGTTCGGAGCGCCTGTTCCTCGGAGGCGATGTCAGGAGCTGGCTCTATACGATCCTAACCAACCTCAACAAGAACCGGCGGCGCTCGCTGGCAAGGCGCCCGCAATTCACGCAGCTGACGGAGAACAATCCGGATGCCAGCGGGACCGAGGCCGAAGGGCGCGACATCGAGAAGGCGCTGGCGACGCTGGTCGAGGAGCAGCGCTCGGTGCTTCTGCTGGTGATGCTGGAGGGCATGAGCTACCGCGAGGTCGCCGACATCCAGGGCGTGCCGATCGGCACCGTGATGTCGCGCCTGGCGCGAGCGAGAGCCCACGTTAAAGCCTCGCTGGAAGGTGAGCGCCCGGCGCTCAAGCGGGTGAAGTGATGGCAGTGTTGATGCATCGCGCAGGTCGCTTCGCCTGCATGGCGCGGGAAGCAGCGCAGTTGAACTGCGAAAGACATTTTGGGCCGCAGAGCCAGAGACGATCGATATGAACGACCATAATATTCCCATTACCGAAGACGAGCTGCACGCCTATGTCGACGGCGAGCTGCCGGCCGAGCGCCGCGCCGACGTCGAGGCCTGGCTTGCCGCACACCCTGACGATGCCGGACGCGTGCAGTCCTGGCGCGCCATGGCCGAGATGCTTCACGCGCGTTACGACTCTGTCGTCCAGGAGCCGGTGCCGGCCCGGCTGGAGCTCGAGCGGCTGGAGCGCCGTCCCCGGCAATGGCTCTATGGCGCCGCGGCGGCTGTGCTGGTCGCCTTCGTGGCCGGCGGCACCGCCGGTTGGGTGGCGCATGGCGCGGCCAACGCCCCCTCGACCTTCCAGAGCTTTACAGCGGACGCGCTCGACGCCCACCGCCTCTATGTCGTCGAGGTTCGCCACCCCGTCGAGGTCGGCGGCAACGAGCGCGACCATCTCCAAGCCTGGCTGACCAGGCGTTGCGGCTGGACCGTGTTCGCGCCGAACCTGGAGGCGAGCGGGCTGAAGCTCGTCGGCGGCCGGCTCTTGCCGGGGCCGAACGGTCCGGCGTCGTTCCTGATGTATGAGGGCGCCTCGGGCGAGCGGTACACGATCTACACCGCCAAGACCGAGACCGGCGCGACTCAGATGCGCTACGCCAAAGCCGACAAGGACGGCGCACTGTTCTGGGCCGAGCGCGGCGTCGGCTACGTCGTCAGCGGCGGCAGCGATCGCGATCGCCTGACCAAGGTCGCGCAGGCGGTCTACGACCAGGCCGAGAAAAACGGTACCTGAGCAACCGCTTGAAGGCGGTGCCTCGATTCCGACATTGAAAATTTGGAATCAAGACATGGGTGCGTCTCATTATCGCACCGGATGCTCACGAGAAAATGAGTAGCGTTCGATCCGCCGATCGACGCGGGCGGCCTCGATTGGGGTTTTTGGTACCGCGCTGGTCCCCCTCTCGAGGCCGCACCTATTATCGACTGCCCCGCCGGACAGCCGACACGTCGAACCACATGAGCCGAGAGGCGCTCTCACGCCTCAGGCATATGACGAGCATCATCTGTTGAGAGATGCTCTGGTCCTTTGGGAGACCCCCCTTCAGTTGCGATCTCGCCCTAAAGCGCGATGGCTCGCGCTTTAGCAATTTTCTTTGCGCATGATCTTTTCGGAAAACGGCTGAACGCCGCATGAACGCCTCGCTCTCACGCGGCCCTCCGGGTCCGGATCATGCTTTAGCCAAGCCCGCTACGTGGATTGTAGGGGTGTTGGTCCCGCCACTTCTCCATCAATGCCTCAAGCTCGGCGTCGTTCCCGTCCGGTAGCATAATCCTGATGGTGACGAAGAGATCCCCGGTTCCGCCAGTTTTTGGCAATCCCTTGCCCTTGAGGCGGAAGGTCCGGCCGCTGGAGGTGTTTTTCGGGACCGACAGTTCCACGGCATTGCCGAGGGTCGGCACGCGGACCTTGCCGCCGAGCACCGCCTCGTAGAGCGTGACCGGCAGGTCGATCCTGAGGTCGGCACCCTCGATCTTGAAGAACGGGTGCGGCGCGATGCTGATCGTGATCAGGAGATCGCCCGGCGGATGGCCCTGGGCGCTCTCGCCCTGCCCTCGCAACCGGATCTGCTGGCCCTCGGTGACGCCGGCCGGAATCTTGACGTTGAGCTCCTTGCCCGTCGGCAACCGGACGCGCTTCTCGCCACCCTTGACCGATTCTTCCAGCGAGACGCTCATCGCGACATTGACGTCGAGATCGAGGCCGATCCCTCCGGTGTCGAATTCGAACTGCCCGGCGCCGCCGGCCCCGGGCCGCGCACCACGCGTCCCGCCGAACATGCTGTTGAGGATGTCCTCGAACGCGCCGCCGCCCTGACCAGGGCCCGCGCCGCCGCTGCGGAACGTATAGCTTTCGAACCCGCCGGGACCCGCACGGCCGCGCGGCCCGCCGCCCGGAAAACCCTGGAAGCGCGGCTTGCCGTCGGCGTCGATCTCGCCGCGGTCGAACTGCTTGCGCTTGTCCTCGTCGCCGATGATCTCGTTCGCCGAATTGATCTCGGAGAAGCGCTCGGCGGCCTTGGGGTCATCCTTGTTGCTGTCGGGATGGTGCTTCTTGGCAAGCTTGCGATAGGCGCTCTTGATCGCGGCAGCGTTGGCGCTCCGCGGCACCCCCAAGACCTCATAGGGGTCGCGCATCCGTCACGTCTCCTTCAAGAAATCGAATTGTTCAAAGGGCTCCCCGCCCCATCTGCTCGTCATGTGGGAGGCGAGTGGCATTTTTGCAACTAGCCGCAGAGCCGATTCCTAGCTCCGCCACGGCTTTAGCGTATGAATCTCCCAACGGCCACGGCTGCTTTGGCAGCCGGCGCCCTGGAGCCAGCTTTCGGTGCTGCCATTGACGTAGCTCGCCAGGAAGTCCCGGCACTTGCGGCCGTCCTCGGCAGCGTAGGACTGCGCGATCGGCGTCACCGAACCACGCGCACCGGTTTCCGGATTCTCCCAGTGCTGGCTGGAATCCTTGTCGCCCTTGCTCAGCACGTCGGAGGCGGCGTTACGGGCGAAGGCAAGATCGGTGTCGGTCGGCGGGGCGTCCTTTGCCGCCCGCGCGATCGAGCCGGTCAGGTCACTGTCGTCGGCCTTGGCGTAGGCGCTGGTGTCGTTGCGGGAAAAGCTGCAGCCGCCGGAGCCGAGCCCGATCAGAATCATTGTCATGACAAAGCCGGACGGCCGGATCGCCGATAGGCCAACGCGTCCCCATGCCCTATATAGGGCGGTAGCGGACAACAACGCGTTTTGGGCCGCTGGACGCAATTCGGACTCCGGACATGACCGACACGACCTCGATGAAACACCAGACACCCTTAACATCCGGTGATTTCACCGCCGCCGACGAGCCATTTGCGCTGTTCGAGGCCTGGCTGAACGAGGCGATCAAGACTGAGCCGAACGATCCGAACGCCATGGCGCTCGCAACCGTCGACCCCGACGGGCTGCCAGACGTCCGCATGGTGCTGATGAAGGGCTTCGATGCCGACGGTTTCGTCTTCTACAGCCACATCGCGAGCCAGAAGGGCCGCGAACTCGCCGCAAATCCTAAGGCGGCGTTACTTTTTCACTGGAAGTCACTGCGCCGTCAGGTCCGCATCCGCGGCAACGTGACGCCGGTGACCGACGCCGAGGCCGACGCTTACTTCGCCACCCGTCCCAAGCAGGCGCAGATCGGCGCCTGGGCGAGCAAGCAGTCCGAGGCGCTGGAAAGCCGCTTCGCCTTCGAACAAGCCATCGCCAAAGTCGCGGCCAAGCACATCATCGGCGAGGTGCCGCGGCCGCCGGGCTGGAGCGGCTGGCGCATCACGCCCTCGCGTATCGAGTTCTGGCACGACCGCCCGTTCCGCCTGCACGACCGTATCGAATTTCGCCGTGACGCGGCCGGCCAGCCATGGTCCAAGACGCGGATGTATCCCTGAGCTTAGGCCGACCTGAAAGATGTCCATGCCGCATTCGTCCAATGCGCCGCGCCGCACGCTGCTCCTGACCGGAGCGAGCCGCGGCATCGGCCACGCCACAGTGATCCGCTTCTCGTCGGCGGGCTGGCGCGTCATCACCTGCTCGCGGCATCCCTTCCCCGAGGACTGTCCGTGGGACGCCGGCCCCGAGGATCACATCCAGGTCGACCTCGGCAACCCCCTGGACACCGCGCGCGCGATCACCGACATCCGCAACCGGCTCGAAGGCGGCATGCTGCATGCGCTCGTCAACAACGCCGCGATCTCGCCGAAGGGGCCGGGTGGCTCGCGGCTTGGCTCGGTCGACACCGACCTCGACACCTGGACGCACGTCTTCCACGTCAATTTCTTTGCGCCGATCATGATCGCGCGGGGATTGATCGAGGAGTTGAAGGCGGCCAGGGGCTCGGTCGTGAACGTCACCTCGATCGCGGGCTCGCGCGTGCATCCCTTTGCGGGCGCCGCCTATGCCACATCGAAAGCTGCCCTTGCATCCCTGACGCGCGAAATGGCCTCCGATTTCGGCCGCGTCGGCGTCCGCGTCAACGCGATCGCGCCGGGCGAGATCGACACCTCGATCCTGTCGCCGGGCACCGAGAAGATCGTCGACCAGCAGATCCCGATGCACCGGCTCGGCACGCCCGACGAGGTCGCCAAGATCATCTACGTGCTGTGCACGGACACCAGCTCTTACGTCAACGGCGCCGAGATCCACATCAACGGCGGCCAGCACGTGTAAAGGCCAGGCAGGCGAAGCATGGGCCGGTTCGCGAGCACTGCGTCACTCTACGAGCATTTGCGGCCGCCCTACCCGAGCGAATTCTTTCGCAGCGTCGCGCACAAGCTTGGTCTCACCAAACAGAGCAGCCTGATAGACCTCGGCACCGGACCCGGACTCTTGGCGCTCGGCTTCGGCCCCTATGTCGGCCGCGTTGTCGGCGTCGATCCCGAGCCCGAGATGATCGAGGCGGCGCGACGCGCCGCAGCGGGCGCAGGGCGGAATATCACGCTGATCGAAGGCAAGGCCGAAACGCTGGCTCCCGACATCGGCAGCTTCGATGTCGTGACGATCGGGCGCGCCCTGCATTGGATGGATCGCGACCTGACGCTTGCACTGCTCGACCGGCTCGTCGCGCACGACGGCGCAATTGCCATCTGCGCCTCATTCTCGGCCACCGACGGCCGCAACCCGTGGCTTGACGGCTACAATGAAGCGCGCCGCCGATGGTCACCGGCCAAGCTGTGGGAGGAGGCCGGTCGGGGCACGCGGACTCACCGCGACCTCCCAGCATTCTTTCGCGGCAGTTCGTTTCAGCCCGCTGAACTCGTCTCAATCGAGACCAGCCATCTGGTCGGCCTGCACGACCTGGCGAAACGCACCCTCACCTACTCGTCGTCATCGCCGGAAGCGCTTGGCGAAAATGCCGACGCGATGCTGCGCGATGTCGGGCAGCATCTCGCTCCCTTCAGTCGCGACGGTGCTATCGCCGAGACCGTCGTCTCGACGGCCCAGATCGTGAAGCGCTAGATGATTTTCCCGCTCGAAGCGCGGGAAGCAAGGCGATCCAGACAACGCCGCCGCAGGACCTGGATCGCCTTTACCCTTCCGTTCCTCAATCGACTCGAATCCGACGCGACCGATCGCGCAGCCGCGGAGCGGCCGTGCTGAACGCAGTCGAGCAGTCGTCGTCGTTCTCACCGTCGAGCAGCGGAGCACCACAGTGCCGGCACATGCGCGCCGACATCGACGACGCCTTGCCGCTCGCCAGGACCTGACGGTAATTCGCCAGATCGATGACGTTGCGGGGCGACGTTATGTGTTTTTCAACCATGGCTGTTCCTCGCGGCTAACATGCTGCTTATCGCAGACAAGTTTCGCGCAAACGTTCAGCCCACTGCTCAAATTTTACCGGAGGAATTGGGGCGGCGGGCACACATCACGGCGCGGCCTCAATCCCGCTCTATTCTGCGACACCAACCATCGTGTCTCGTTGAACAGCGTAAGGTCTCGGTAGGTATCAAAGCCACTTCTTCCACTTGAAGAGCCAGTACGGGACGATCGCGGCGGCGAGCATCATCACCAGCGCCATCGGATAGCCGTGGACCCATTCGAGTTCCGGCATCGCCTTGAAATTCATGCCGTAGATCGAGGCGATCAGCGTCGGCGGCATCAGGACAACGGCCATGACCGAAAACAGCTTGATGATGTTGTTCTGCTCGAGATTGACGACGCCGAGCATGGCGTCGAGCACGAAGGTGATCTTGCTGGAGAGATAAGAGGCGTGGTCGGTCAGCGAGGCGACGTCGCGCTGCATGGTCTTGAGCTGCTCGCGCATGTCCTTCGACCATTTCACGCCCTCCACCACCGCGGAGAGGAAGGTGACGACGCGGCCGATCGACACCAGGCTTTCGCGAACCTTCGAGGTCAGGTCGCCCTTGCGGCCGATCGAGATCAGGATCTGGGAATATTGCTTGGCGTGGCCGTGGCGCTCGCTCTCGGGCTCGAAGATGTCGTGCGAGACCTGGTCGATCTCCGCGCCGCAGCGCTCCAGGATGTCGGCGCAGCGGTCGATCACGGCGTCCAGCAGTTCCATCAGCACCATCTCGCCGGTGATCGCGGGCGTGCAGGAACGGGCCAGCTTGGCCTCGACCAGCGCAAACGGCTTGGGCTGGTCGTAGCGCACCGTCACCAGGCGATGGTCGCCGAGAATGAAGGTCACAGCCGTGGTCCGGGGCATGTCGGTGTCGGACTGGCACATCAGCGTTGCCGTCATGTAGCGGGCGCTGTTCTCGATATAGAGGCGGCTGGAGATCTCGATCTCCTGCATGTCCTCCCGGGTCGGGATCGCAATACCGGAGAGCCGCTCCACCGCCTTGTCCTCAGCCGCGGTCGGGTTGACCAGGTCGATCCACACCGCATGCTCTGGAACCGCCGCGAGGTCTTCGACAACCGCTTTCTTGAGGGAGGAGTCGGTGGGAACGAACACAGAAAACATGCACAACTCCAGCAGGGGCCTGCGACAGACTGACAGCCCTTAGCGCGATTCTGACAAGTTCATGATGACAAGCACATTAACGGAGCGTTTGCATTTGTGGCGGCGCCGTGGCCCAACCGTGGCACGGAATCGACAGTCGGGCGTGCTTTGCCTAAAAACCAGCACAGGAGCGCAAAACTTGCGGCAAAAAAGCCACAGCTCGGCTCTTGCAGCGCGGGAAAAGGTCCGAAACGCTGGAATTGTGGCAGATTTCAACGATAATAGGGCCCAACGGAGTCGTGGTTTGGGCGCGTCTCAAGCCCCGCGAAAGCTAGTTGTTGTCGATTGGAACCAAATCATGTCGTCGCTGAAAGTTATGCTGGGTATTTTGGCCGCTGGCCTGATGCTGTCGGGCTGCATGCAGGCCACACATTTTGAAGCGACCGACACCAAGGCCTTCAAGCCGAAGGACAAGGAACTCCTCGCCAAGGTCCGGTACGAGAACACCCCGGTCGCCGAGCCGTTCCGCCGCGCCATCGTCGATTACCACCGCAAGGAATCGCCGGGCTCGATCGTGGTCGATTCCGACAACCATTACCTCTACTGGGTGATGGATGGCGGCAAGGCGATCCGCTACGGCATTACCGTCGGCGAAGAAGCCATGGCATGGTCGGGCATTGCCAAGGTTGGCAGCATGACCGAGTGGCCGGCCTGGCATCCAACCCCGGGCGAGATTTCGCGACTGGGCGTGCCGACCTACGTTGCACCGGGTCCGGACAATCCGATGGGCTCCCGCGCGATGTATCTCTACTCCGGCGGCAAGGACACGCTGTTCCGCATTCACGGCACCAACCAGCCGGAATATATCGGCGCCTCGATCTCGTCGGGCTGCATCCGCCTGACCAACGAGGATGCCATCGACCTCTATGGCCGCGTCAAGGTCGGCACCATCGTCGTGGTGCTCGAGCCGAAGCATGGCGACTCGCCCTACAATTCGCGCCTCGCGCTCGGCGGCAGCCAGACGGGCCAGGCGGGCAGCTACTGATCGCTTCCTGCTCTCGGACATTCAAAAGCGCCGGTTTTACCGGCGCTTTTTTGTTGCCGGCTTGTGCGGCTCGGCTTTGGTGCCATCGGCGGCCGACTTGTCCGCCGGCGCAGGGGATTTCTGCGCCGGCTCGTCATCAGCTCCGTCCTTGGCTCCATCCTTGGCCTCAGGCCTGGCCGCGACCTCGCGCGGCGGCGCCTCCTCGGGCCGTCCCGCCGGCAGCAACGGGGCGACCTGCGGCAGGGGATCCCAGACGTTCCACTGACAAATCCGGTAGTCGTTGCGCCGTTGCGCCAGGTCGAGATGGATGTGGTCCTCGTGATACCAGTCCGAGCCCGGACCGAGCACGGTGGAAAAGCGCGCGCAGACTGAATGCAGCACGCGCTCGCGCACATCGCGCGGCATGCCGCGGTCGGTCAGGCCGATCGACCGCCCGTTGGCGAGCTTGATGGCGCGGACGTCGAGCGCGTTGGCCTTGCCGTGTTCGGACAGCATCGCGCCGGCGACGCGGTTACGGCCTCGGCATTCGAAGCTGTCGAAATTGTCGAGATCGCTGATGGTCGAGCCGAGGCTCGCCGCCAGCGGCACCATGTCCTTGCGCACCCAATCGGCGATCGCGGACGCCATGGTGCAGCGGAGGATCGCCGCCGGCTTGACCGCCACCTTGCGCTTGTCCGGCAGCACGATCGCCTCCAGGCGCACCAGATCCTCGCCGCCGCAGGCGCCGGGGCCGCGAATATCGGGAATGGACGGCGCGACTGCGATCTCCTCGGTCAAGGCGAGCCGGCAGGCCGAGAGTTGCTTCTCGGGCGGCGGCGCGGCCTCGGCGGGCTTGGTCGCGCTCGGCTTGTCTGCGGAAGGCTTCCCCTCTGCCTCCGGCGCGGCCTCGTCCGTTGCTTGGGGGGCCTCCTCCGGACGGGGCTTTGGTAGCGGTATCCTGGCGGAGTGCACCTTCGTACGTGGCCGTGGTGTCCCGAGGCCAAAGATATCCAGCGGCGCAGCATATTTTCGTGCTTCTGCCCGCTCCGCCAGCACAAGCGACAGCCCGAGCGCAGCGGTAACCATTGCCGCGCCTGCGGACATATAGCCGCGACAAGACCATTTGCGGCGAAAGTCCGGCAGGCTAAAACTCATGACAATTCTTTGGCCCAGCGCTGAGAGCTATAAAAAGTCCAGCCCACCTCGGAGGAATGTCTGAATGCTTGGTTTGATGCAAGATTGGCCCCTGCTCTGCCACCGGATCATCGAACACGCCGCCAAGATTCATGGCAAGCAGGAGGTCGTTACGCGATCGGTCGAGGGACCGATCCATCGCACCACCTACGGCGAAATCCACAAGCGGGCGCTCAAGGTCTCGCAGGTGCTGGAGCGAGACGGCATCAAGCTCGGTGACCGGGTCGCAACGATCGCCTGGAACACCTGGCGCCATCTCGAGGTCTGGTACGGCATCATGGGGATCGGCGCCATCTGCCATACCGTCAATCCCCGCCTTTTCCCCGAGCAGATCGCCTGGATCATCAACCATGCGCAGGACCGCATCGTGATGACCGACCTCACCTTCGTTCCGGTCCTGGAGAAGATCGCCGACAAGCTGCCAAGCGTCGAACGCTACGTCGTGCTCACCGACAAGGCGCATTTGCCTGAGACCACGCTGAAGAATGTGGTCGCCTACGAGGACTGGATCGCGGAGGCCGACGGCAAATTCGAATGGAAGGACTTTGACGAGAACACGGCCGCCGCGATGTGCTACACATCCGGCACCACGGGCGATCCGAAGGGTGTTCTGTATTCGCATCGCTCCAACGTGCTGCACGCGCTGATGGCAAACAATGTCGATGCGCTCGGCACCAGCGCGTCCGAGACAATGCTGCCGGTGGTGCCGCTGTTCCATGCCAATAGCTGGGGCATCGCCTTCTCGGCCCCCTCGCAAGGCACCAAGCTGGTCATGCCCGGCGCCAAGCTCGACGGCGCCTCCGTCTACGAGCTGCTCTCGACCGAGAAGGTGACGCACACGGCGGGCGTGCCCACGGTGTGGCTGATGCTGCTGCAGCACATGGCCGCCAACAATCTGAAGCTGCCGGCTCTGAAGATGGTGATCTGCGGCGGCTCGGCGATGCCGCGCTCGATGATCAAGGCCTTCCTCGACATGGGCTCGAACGTGCGCCACGCCTGGGGCATGACCGAGATGAGCCCGATCGGCAGCGTCGCGGCGCTGAAGCCGCCGTTCCAGAATGCGACCGGTGAGGCGCGGCTCGACGTGCTGCAGATGCAGGGCTATGCGCCCTTTGCGGTGGAGATGAAGATCACCGACGATGCCGGCAAGGAGCTGCCCTGGGACGGCAAGACCTTCGGCCGTCTCAAGGTCTCCGGCCCCGCCGTCGCCAAGGCCTATTACCGCGTCGACAGCAACATCCTCGACGAGGAGGGCTTCTTCGACACCGGTGACGTCGCGACCATCGACGAGGCCGGCTACATGCGGATCACCGACCGCTCCAAGGACGTGATCAAGTCCGGCGGCGAGTGGATCTCCTCGATCGACCTCGAAAACCTCGCGGTCGGCCATCCCGCCGTGGCGGAGGCCGCCGTGATCGGCATCTATCATCCCAAATGGGACGAGCGGCCGCTGCTGATCGTGCAGCTCAAGCAGGGCCAGCAGGCCAGCCGCGAGGACATCCTGAAGTTCATGGACGGCAAGATCGCCAAATGGTGGATGCCTGACGACGTCGCCTTCGTCGAAGGCATTCCGCACACCGCGACCGGCAAGATCCTGAAGACCGCACTACGCGACCAGTTCAAGGATTACCGTTTCCCGAACGCGGCGGCGTAACCCTCGGTACCACCCTCCCCTGGAGGGCGTGAGCGCTCGACGCATTGAAGCCCCACAACGTCATGGCCGGGCTTGTCCCGGCCATCCACGCCTTGCCCCGCGGCACGGAGAACGTGGATGCCCGGGCATAGGCGAGCGGAAGCGACGCCGTCCTTCGGACGGCTATGCCCGGGCATGACGGTCTGGGCGCATGCGGAACCCTTGAATTTGCCTCCGGGCCGTGGTCTCAACGGCCCATCGTCGCGCCAAATCGGCCGACATCGCCCAAACCCCCGGCAGAGCTTCACCCTATGGCCCGCAGGTTTTCCGCTCCCTATCAGTCGGAGCCCGTGTCCAGCCTCGCGAGTTGGGCGCGCAATCTGGCCGTGTTCGCGGTGGTGGCGGTGGTGGTCTCGATCATCATCGTCCGCTTCGACTTCCTGGAGATGAGGCCGGCGCTGATGACGTTCTTCGGCGGGCTCGCGATCGCCGGCCTCTCGATCCTGTTTGGGCTCGCGGGCTTTGCCGCGATCTGGCAGAACGGCTCGCGCGGCATGGGGCGCATCCTGCTCGCCTTCCTCATCAACGGCGCGATCCTCGCTTATCCCGCTTATCTCGCCCTGCAATACCGCAAGCTGCCCCCGATCTACGACATCACGACCAACCCGATCGACCCGCCGCGCTTCGACGCGCTCGCGCATCTGCGCACCGGCGATGGCACCAACACCGCGGTCTATGCCGGCCTCTATTCGGCCGAGCAGCAGCGCCAGTTCTACCCGGACATCGAGCCGATCGAGCTGGAGATCCCCGTCGATCGGGCCTATGCGATCGCGCGCCAGCTCGTCATCAAGCGCAAATGGCTCGTCATCGACGAGCGCGAGCCGCAGCCGCCGCGCCGTATCGGTCGCATCGAGGCGGTGGCACGGACGCCGATCATGGGGTTCCGCGAGGACATCTCGATCCGGGTCGTGCCCGACGGTGACGATTCCCGCGTCGATATCCGCTCGGCGTCGCGCTATTTCGACAGTGATCTCGGCAGCAACGCCGCGCGCGTCAAAAAATTCATCGACGATCTCAACACCGCCGCCGACGCCGACGCGCTGAAACCGGTGAAGAAGACGCCGGTCGCGCCGCCGAAGGCACCGGCGAAGACGGTGAAGAAATGAGATCGGCGAATGGGGAGTAGCAAATAGCGAGTGGAAAGCACCTATTCGCTGCTCCCTATTCGCCATTCGCCCCTAAGCCATTCGATACGTTCCACCGATCACGGGATCGCCGTCCGTCGTCACCACGCCGCGCGCGACCAGATCTTCCAGATGCGCCAGGACCGAATAGCCGGCGGCCGTCGTCAGCCTGGGATCGATACCGATATAGATCGCGCGCACCATGGTCGGGATATCGGCCTCGCCCTTGGCTAGGCGATGCAGGATCGAGGCCTCGCGCGCCTTGCGGTGGCGGATCAGGAAGCGCACGAAGCGCTGGCCGTCCGGGATCTCCGGGCCGTGGCCTGAGAAATACAGATCCTCCTCGCGCCCGGCGAGGCGGTCGAGCGACTCCATGTAGTCGATCATCGAGCCGTCGGGCGGCGCCACGATCGAGGTCGACCAGCCCATCACGTGATCGCCGACGAAGTTGAATTTCCGTTCGGGCCAGGCGAAGGCGAGATGATTGGCGGTGTGGCCGGGCGTCGCCACGGCCTCCAGACGCCAGCCGTCGCCTTCGACGACGTCGCCATGGGCGATCCTGATATCGGGCGCGAAATCGCGGTCGGCGCCGGACTCCGGATTGTGCTTCTCGCTCTCGAAGCGCGGTCGCGAGGCACGGTGCGGGCCCTCGGCATAGACAGGCGCGCCGGTCGCCTGCTTGATCCGTGCCGTGTTCGGCGAATGGTCGCGATGGGTGTGGGTGACGAAGATATGGCTCACCGTCTCGCCGCGCACGGCATCGAGCAGCGCCGCCGCATGCGCCTCATCGTCCGGGCCGGGATCGATGATCGCGACGTTGCCTTGGCCTACGATGTAGCTGACCGTGCCGGTGAAGGTGAACGGGCTCGGATTGTTACAGAGCACGCGCCGCACGCCGGGACGGACTTCCTCGACGACACCGGCTTTGAGCGGAAAGTTGCGGTTGAACGGGATGTCGTCGTTGTCGGACATGGGACTTCCTGTGCACTGCAGCCCAACCCTCACCGTCATACCCCGCGAAAGCGGGTATCCAGTACGCCGCGGCGCCTGAGGCGAAGGCGAGGTCTCTGGGATACTGGATCGCCCGCTCTAGTGCGCAATTGCGCACAGGGCGGGCGATGACAGCGGAGCAAACTAGCCGCGGCCGAAGAACGCTGCGACTAGAAAAACGCCTGGATGCCCGTGATCGCACGTCCCAGGATCAGGGCGTGGACGTCGTGAGTCCCCTCGTACGTGTTGACGGTCTCGAGGTTATGGACGTGGCGCATCACGTGGTACTCGGCCGAGATGCCGTTGCCACCGTGCATGTCTCGCGCGACGCGGGCGATATCGAGGGCCTTGCCGCAATTGTTGCGCTTCATGATCGAGATCATCTCGGGGGCAAACTTGCCCTCGTCCATCAGACGGCCGACGCGAAGCGAACCCTGGAGGCCCAGCGCGATCTCGGTTTCCATGTCCGCCAGCTTCTTCTGCACGAGCTGGGTCGCGGCGAGCGGCTTGCCGAACTGCTTGCGATCGAGCGTGTACTGGCGGGCGCGGTGCATACAGTCCTCGGCGGCGCCGAGCGCACCCCAGGAGATACCGTAGCGGGCGCGGTTGAGGCAGCCGAACGGGCCCTTGAGGCCGGACACGTTGGGCAGCAGCGCGTCCTCGGGAACCACGACGCCATCCATCACGACCTCACCGGTGATCGAGGCGCGCAGGGACAGCTTGCCGCCGATCTTCGGCGCGGAGAGGCCCTTCATGCCCTTTTCCAGCACGAAGCCGCGGATCTGGTTGTCGTGCTCGGCCGACTTGGCCCAGACCACGAACACGTCGGCGATCGGCGCGTTCGAGATCCACATCTTGCTGCCGGTCAGGCGATAGCCATCCGAGACCTTCTCGGCGCGGGTCTTCATGCCGGCCGGATCGGAGCCGGCGTCGGGCTCGGTGAGACCGAAGCAGCCGACCCATTCGCCGCTGGCGAGCTTCGGCAGGTACTTCTTGCGCTGGTTCTCGTCGCCATAGGCGTAGATCGGGTACATCACCAGCGAGGACTGCACCGAGTTCATCGAGCGATAGCCGGAATCGACCCGCTCGATCTCGCGCGCGACGAGGCCGTAGGCGACGTAGCTCGCATTGGCACAGCCATATTCCTCAGGCAGCGTAATGCCGATCAGGCCGAGCTCGCCCATCTCGTTGAAGATCTCGCGGTCGGTCTTCTCCTCGAGATACGCCTTGGTGACGCGCGGCAGCAGCTTGTCCTGGGCATAGGCGCGCGCGGTGTCGCGCACCATGCGCTCGTCTTCGGTGAGCTGCTCGTCGAGCAGGAACGGATCGTCCCATTGGAAAGAAGCCGCAGCCGGCTTGTCCTTGGTCTGAGGGCGCACGCTCATGAAACGTCCTTTCGTCTGGTTCCGTCAAAATTTGCCCGACAAAGTAAAGCGCCGCGGCAACAAGTGCAATTGCGTTGCAGATGGATGGCTCTGCGTGAACCCCGGGGATGCGCAACGCGCGCCCCCGGAATGACAGCGCTAGCTTTCAAGCTGCTCGTTGGCGACGATCTCGATGCCGAAGCCTGACAGGCCCTTGTAGTCGTGCACCGAAGAGGTGAGGTGGCGGATCGAGGTGACGCCGAGGTCGCGCAGGATCTGCGCGCCGACACCGACCTCGCGCCACTGGCGGTTGCGGTCCGCCTCGCTCGCGCTCTCATCGGGCAGCGGAGCAACGGGGACACCGGCGGCGCCGTCACGCAGGTAAACCAAGACGCCACGGCCGGACTTCTTGAAGTGCTCGAGCACCGCCGCCATGCGCTTGTGGCCGGTGAAGATGTCCTTGACAATGTTGGGCTTGTGGAAGCGCGTCAGCACGTTCTTGCCGTCGCCGACGCCGTTATAGACGAACGCGACGTGGGCGATGGAATCGAACGGCGAGCGGTAGGCATAGCCCTGAAGCGGCCCGATCGGGCTGTCGGTGACGAAGGTCGAGACCCGCTCGATCAGCTTCTCGCGCACCTGGCGGTAGGCGATCATGTCGGCGATGGTGACATGCTTGAGCTTGTGCCTGGCGGCGAACTGCGCAACCTGCTCGCCCTTCATCACGCTGCCGTCGTCGTTCATCAGCTCGCTGATGACACCGACCGGCGGCAGGCCGGAGAGCTTGCACAGATCGACCGCGGCCTCGGTATGGCCGGAGCGCAAGAGCACGCCGCCGTCCTTGGCAATCAGCGGGAAGATGTGGCCCGGGCGGGCAAAATCGTTGGCGCCGACATTGGGATTGGACAGCGCGCGGCAGCACGAGGCGCGCTCTTCGGCCGAGATGCCGGTGCCGCCGTCGGGCTTGTAGTCGATCGAGACCGTGAATGCGGTGGTGTGCGCGGAATCGTTGTGGGCCACCATCGGATCGAGCCGGAGGCGGCGCGCGTCCTCGGTGGTCACCGGCGCGCAGACGATGCCGGAGGTATGGCGGATGATGAACGCCATCTTCTCGGCGGTGCAGAGCGAGGCGGCGACGATCAGATCGCCCTCGCCCTCGCGGTCCTCGTCGTCGGTGACGACCACGAGCTCACCCCGGGCAAAGGCCTGCAAGACTTCCTGAACGTTATCGGGCATTTCCCAATCTCTATCGGTTATGGCCGGGAGGCTTAGCCGGACGCCTTAGCCGGACTTGGCCCCAAGCGCTAGTGTCCTGGACGCAACCGCATATGCCTGATGGCGGGCCGGCCCGCGGGTCTAAGGCTTGCACCGAAGATACCAGGGATATAGGCGCACACGGCCCGGACGGAAAGCGGCCGCGCCGCCTTCAGGGCAGCACTTCGCGCCGCTCGCCGAGCCGGACATCGAGCTCGGCCCGCTTGTCGGCCAGCAGGCCAGCCTGGGCCGCTTCGATCACGGTAAACAGCTCATGAGCGTCGCTGAGCCGGGTCACCGTGACGTAGCTGGCGCCGGCCGCGTAGAGCTCGCTCACATCCGACAAAAGATCGGCCGTGGCCACGATCATGGCGGTCGGGTTGAGGGTACGGACGTGGCGGACCAGCTTCTCGTTGCTGGCGCCCTTGAGAAGGGCGTCCGGCACGCTGAGGATGATCATCTCGGACTTGCCGACGCCGGCATGGAGCAGCGTGTCGGCGCTGCTGATGTCACCATAGATCACGTGCAGGCCGCGCGATAGCAGCGTCTTGTACACATTGGGATTGAAGTCGATCACGGTGATCTGCTCGAGCAGCACCGGCGCCTGCCGTTCGATCTCGGCCAGCAGCGCGCTCGCCGCACGGAAAAAGCCGAGGATGACGATGCGGCGGGCCTCGCCGTGGCCGCCCTCGTGCCCCTCCTCGGCGTGGCCGTTGCCATGGTCGAGGTCGCGCAGGCCGATCCGCTTCAGGGGGCCGATCGCCCAGCGGGTGATCTCGTCGCTGCGGGTCATCACGAAGGTCGAGAGCACCGCCAGCACCACGAAGGCAAAGGAGGCCGCATTCGCCGTTTCGGCCGCGATATGATGGTCGGCGACGCCGGTCTGGATCACCACCAGCGAGAACTCGGAGATCTGCGCGAGGTTAAGGGCCGGCAACAGGCTGGCGCGCAGGCCCTGCTTCATCAGGTAGAGCGGGGCGAAGGTGGTGACGAGGCGGCTGACCACCGTGAACGCCGCGATCATCAAGGCAAGCCCGATCACGGAGAGGCCCGGCACGGGAATGGTCATGCCGAGCGCGACAAAGAACAGCGTGATGAAGAAGTCGCGGAGCGTGGTGACCTTGGCGGTGACGTCGAGGGCGTAAGGGAAGGTCGACAGCGAAACGCCGGCGATCAGCGCACCCATCTCGCGCGAGAGTGAGAGCCGCTCCGCGGTCTCGGCGACGAGGAAGCACCAGGCGAGCGCGCCAAGCAGGATCAGCTCGGGGCGGCGGGCAATCTGATGGAATAGGCGCGGCAGCACGTAGCGGCTGACCAGCAGCGCGGCGGCGACCAGCACCGCGACACGGCCGATCGACAGCAGGATGACGCTGACCTCGAGATTGGCGAGGCTCGGCTGCACCGCCAGGAACAGGATGGCGAAGATATCCTGGAGCACCAGCACACCGAGCGTGATGCGGCCGGGCAGCGTGTCGAGCTCGCGCTTCTCGTAGAGCACCTTGACGATGATCACGGTGCTCGACAGCGCGCAGGCGACGCAGAGATAGACCGCATCGAAATGCCCACCGCCGAGCGACAGGCCGATGCCAACGAAGAACAGCACCCCGAGCACGCAGCCGCCGATGAGCTGGCCGCCCGCCGCGAACAGGATCACCTTTCCCGCCCGCACGATCTTCTTCAGGTCGATCTCGAGCCCGATCATGAACAGCATGAAGATCAGGCCGAGCTCGGAGATGACGCTGATCGATTCCTGCGATTTGACCCAGCCGGCACCGAATGGACCTATGCAGAAGCCGGCGATAAGGTAGGCCAGGATCAGCGGCTGCCGGGAGAAATGGGCGAGCAGGCCCAGCATCCAGGCAAACAGAATACAGAGAGTGATGTCGCGAATGAGTTCGTGCATACCAAATTGGTCCGTTTTGCCGCACCCTAGGGCCAGGTTGCGGCGCGGCAAGCGAGCAATTCGTCACATGCGAGCAGGGCTTTTCGCAGCAATGCTGCTATGTCCCCTCGCCTCTGCCGCGCCCGCAGCCGCGCAATCCAAAGTCAATATCGAACAAAACTTTGCCGATTCGCTCACCACACTGCCGAAGGAGGAACTCGCCGTCTCCGGCGGGTTCTATGTGCCCGCCTATTCCAGCGTCGCGATGAGCCAGGGCAAACTACGTGTCGACTTCTCGGTGACGCTGAGCGTTCACAACGCCTCCGAGACCCAGCCGCTGGTGGTCAAACGCATCGCCTATTTCGACACCGCAGGCAAGCAGGTCGAGACCTACCTGAAGGGCCAGGTGGCGCTGAAGCCTCTGGCCACCGTCTCGATCTTCATTCCGACCGACGATGTGCGCGGGGGGACCGGGGCCAATTTCCTTGTCGACTGGGCCGCAACAGGCGAGATCGCCGAGCCAGTGGTCGAGGCCTTGATGGTTGGCGGCGTCGCCAATGCGCATTACGCTTTCATCAGCCTGGGCCGTCCGACGAGGACGGCCGGCAAGAAGTAAGGCACGCCGGCGCAAGGCCGGCCGCTCAACAAGAACAAAACGAGGAACGCCCCCATGACGTCCAGCTTCGATTTCGCGCCCCTGTTTCCCGCAGGGCTGCCGGCCCCTTCCGCGCGCTGGACGGGCCTCGCCAAGTACAGTTTCGTCGGCGGCAACAACGATTCCGAGCAGTTGCCGCTCGACGGCCTGATCGAGGCGACCAATTCCGCCCTGCAAAAGGAAGGCCGCTCGCTCGCGACCTACGGCCTGGCGCACGGGCCGCAGGGCTACCTGCCCTTGCGCGAATTCCTGGTGACAAAACTGAAGCGCGACGCCGGCATCAACTGCACCGTCGACGATCTCCTGATCGTCTCCGGCTCGCTCCAGGCGCTCGACCTCGTCAACGCGACGCTGCTGACACGCGGCGATACCGTGATCTTCGAGCAGGACAGCTATCAGGGCTCGTTGACCCGACTGGCGCGGCTCGGGGTCAACGTCGTCGGTATCCCCCTCGACAAGGACGGCATGCGCATGGATGTGCTGGCCTCGACGCTGGCCGATTTGAAGAGCCGCGGCATCCGGCCGAAATACATCTACACCATCCCGACCGTGCAGAACCCGACCGGCAGCATCATGCCGGAGAGCCGCCGCACCGAACTGGTGCGGCTCGCGGCCGAATATGGCGTGCCCATCTTCGAGGACGATTGCTACGCCGATCTCGTCTGGTCGGGGCAGCGACCGCCGGCGATCCACGCGATGAGCCCGAACGGCGGCGTGATCCATATCGGCTCGTTCTCGAAATCGATCGCACCGGCGCTGCGCGTCGGCTTCATCGTCGCGCCCTGGGATGTGATGTCGCGGATGCTGGCGCTGAAGACGGATGCAGGCTCCGGCGCACTGGAGCAGATGGTGCTGGCCGCCTATTGCAAGCCGCATTTCTCGACCCACGTGCCCGCGTTGACGAAGGCGCTGCGCACCAAGCTCGATACGCTGATGGAGGCGCTGAACGAGCAGTTCGGGACGGCGGCCGAGTTCGAGGAGCCCAAGGGCGGCATCTTCCTGTGGGTGAAGCTGCCCGACCAGGTCGATACGCTAAAACTCTATCAAGCCGCGCTCGCCGCCGGCGTGTCGATCAATCCGGGCCCGGAATGGTCGACCAACAAGCCCCATTCCAGCTCGCGGCTCAGGCTGTGCTTTGCGAGCCCCTCGCATCAGCAGATCCGTGAGGGCGTCGCCGTGCTGGCCGAGGTCTGCCGCAAGGAGTTCGGCGTGCCGGCCCGCAGCGCCAACGTGGAGAAGCGGGCCTAAGGCTCGCTCTAGGCCACCTGAGGCTGGCTGCCGTGGATCGCGGAGGCCAGCCGCAGCAGCAGCACGATCGAGACGTTGCCCTTGCCGGCCTCGATCTGGGCGATGTAGCGCTCGGAAATCCCGGAGCGGCGTGCCAGCTCCCGGCGCGACAGCTCGCACCGCGCACGCGAGGACCTCAAGCGCTCGCCCAGCTCGGCCAGGAACGCGGTCTCGGAATAAGGCGGCACGGCACAGCTCCCCGGCAGTACCTCGCCCGCGAAATCCACGACTTGATTCAGCATCGCTCTCACCAACTTCGCCTTCGGGAGCGCCATCCTACCCTTGATACGACCGGCCTCATTGACGCGGATCAAATTCGCGCGCGATTGCCAGCTCGCATGGACGATCGCGCGCGGGATGCTACACTTGGACTTGTTCGAGGCGGGGTTTTTCAGGACATGAAGCGTTGTCTAGGCTGCTGGATCGCGGCGGCGATGCTGTGGATTGCGTTCACGCCAGCGGCGGGCGCCGAGACGCTTGCGGCGACGGTCGAGCAATGGGGCCTGCTCGGTTCATGGGCGGTCGATTGCGCGGCGCGGCCGGACCGCGACAAGGGCTCGCTGTTGACTTACGAGATCAGGAAGGACGGCCGGGTGATGTACCGGCGCGATTTCGGCGAGGCCAGGGACGAGAACGAAGTTGTGTCCGCCACGGTCGAAGCCGAGGGCCTGCTCAATGTGATGGTGTACTTCCCCTCGCTGCACCAGACGCGTGAGTTCGGGCTGCTGCTGGCGAAGGATGGCAGCTTGCGCGCGATCTACAATCGCAGCGAGCGCGGTGTGTACACGATCAGGGACGGCAAATACGTCGCGACAGGCGCGCCGACACCAGCGCAGCAACGCTGCGATTGAGCATCACGTTTGAGCATGATCGTTTGGAAAACCGCTTCACACTTTTCCGGATCATGGTCTGTCTGAACATCCATTCAGAATTCTCTTCCAGTTCCTCCGGAACGTTCGCACACATGCGCCGTTCTCATGTGCATTGCATTGGAGGAGGACATCATGAAGAAGCTTGGTTATGTGGTTGCGGCTCTCGGCGCGCTCGCGATCGTTGCACCGACGATGGCGAATGCCGAAACGGTGGTGATCAAGAACGGCTACCATCATGGCTACGGCGCCCGCGCCGAAATGCGCGAGCATCGCGACCACGGCTGGCATCGCGGCTGGCACCATCACGACCGGGTCGTCGTGGTCAAGCGCGGTCACCATCACCACTGGGATTAATGCGTAACGCATGATGGAAATGGCCCCTCGCGGGGCCATTTCTTTGCGCTCTTTCTTCCTTCTCCCCTTGTGGGAGAAGGTGGCGCGAAGCGCCGGACGAGGGGTTGCTTCAGCGCATTCAATGAGAATTGGACTCGCGGATGGAGACCCCTCACCCGTCTCGCCGCTACGCAGCGAGCCACCCTCTCCCGCAAGGGGAGAGGGTAAGGGCGGCGCGTTCAGCGTCGAGTTTTAATCCCACACCGGCGCAAAGCCTGGATTGACGCAACGCCTGTCCTTGGGCAACGCCGCGATCTTCTTGCGGTCGGCATCGTCGAGCGTGATCTTCAGCGCATCGAGGTTGGCTTGCTGGCTCTCCCGGCGCGAGGCCTTCGGGATCGCAGCGACACCGCCCTGGTCGAGCAGCCATTTCAGCGCGACCTGCGCGGCGGTCGCGTTGTGCCTGGCGCCGATCTCGGCCAACGCCGGATCTGACGCGATGCGTCCTTGCGCGAGCGGGCAATAGGCGACCAGCGGGATCGATTTGGCGTTGAGATAGGCCAGCACCCTCGATTGATCGAGCATGGCGTGATATTCGATCTGGTTGCAGGCGATCGGCGCCTTGATGTCCTCGACCGCGATCTTGAGCAGCGCCGTGGTGAAATTGGCAACGCCGATCGCCCGCGTACGCCCCTCCTCCTTCAGCTTCATCAGGGTCTCGAACACCGCGCCCCAGTTCGCGGATTTCGACGGCCAGTGCACGAGGTAGAGATCAACATGGTCGAGCCGGAGCTTGGTCAGGCTGGCGTCGAAGGCGCGGCGGATCGCATCGGGGCTGAGATTCTCGTGCCAGACCTTGGTCGTGACATGCAGCTCGCCGCGCGGCAGCCGGGCCGCGGCGAGCGCGGCACCGATCGATTCTTCGTTGGCGTACATCTCGGCGGTGTCGATGTGGCGATAGCCGATCGACAGTGCGCTCTCGACCGCCGCGCGGCAGGCATCGCCCTGCATGCGGAAAGTGCCAAGGCCGAGCTTGGGCATGCTGATGCCCTGTGTCTTCAGATGATCCATGAGCTAACTCCTGACGTATTTCAGCCGCCGAACACGCGGTGGGGCCGCAAGGGCAGACTCTTCGGTGATTGAAAAGAGGTGGCGGGGATAGAGACTATAGCGCAGGAGACGCGAGGCGGCCAATCAAGATCGGGTTAGTGCTGGGATGCGCGATCCGTCCCCACCGTCATGCCCGGGCATAGCCGTCCGAAGGACGGCGTCGCTTCCGCTCGCCTATGCCCGGGCATCCACGTTCTCAGGGCCGAGCAGCAAGGCGTGGATGGCCGGGTCAAGCCCGGCCATGACGACGGAGAGAGTTGCCCACTCACGAATGCTGCGCGACCACGGCCGGGCGCGCCTGCGGCTGCGGCTGCGGCACGATGTCGACCGACCAGAGGTCGCGGTTGTCGACGTCTTTCAAGGTCACGGTCATCACGCCGCTCGCACCGTCGATATCGACCCTGCCGAAGAACTGCAGGCCGAAGCACGGCGCAAGGTTCTCCCCCTGCGCCTCGCTGCAGCCGTTCTGGTACATCGCGACCGGGCCAAACGTATTGTCGAGCTCGCCCGGACCCCAGGTGCCGGCATGCAGGGGTCCGGAGACGAACTCCCAGAACGGCTCAAAATCCTGGAATTGCGCCTTGTTCGGATCGTAGTAATGCGCGGCGGTGTAGTGCATGTCGGCGGTGAGCCAGACGATGTTGCGCACGCCCGCGTGCTTGATCGAGGCCAGCAGATCGGCGACCTCATGCTCACGCCGATCGGGCGCTCCGTTGCCGAGCGCGACGGCATCGAGACTGACGAGGCCAATCGGCAGGTCGGCCGCGATCACCTTCCAGGTCGCGCGCGAAGCGGCGAGCTCCCGCTTCAGCCATGCGAGCTGCTCGGCACCGAGAATCCAGCCGCGATGGTCCTCGCCCTTGTTCCAGCTGTCGTCACGATAGCTGCGCATGTCGATCATGAAGACGTCGAGCAGCGGACCATAAGCGATCTTGCGATAGACGCGCCCCTGTCGCGTGCCGATGTCGCGGATCGGCATGAAATCGAAGAAGGCACGGCGGGCACGCGCGACCAGGCGCGGCGTGCCGTCGTCCTCATAGCCGGCGTTGTCGTAGCTGCCGGTCGGCGACCAGTCGTTGGTGACCTCGTGATCGTCCCACTGTGCGAACATCGGCACCTGCGCGTGGAAGGCGCGAAAATGCTCGTCGAGATGGTTGTATTTGTAGTTGCCGCGGAATTGCGCCAGCGTGTGCGCGGCCTCGGCTTTCTCCTCGGTCACCAGATTGCGCCAGGTCTCGCCGTTCGGCAGCTTCTGCTCGGAGGGAATCGTGCAGTCGGCGTAGATATGATCGCCGGAGTGGATGAAGAAGTCCGGGCGATTCTCGAGCATGGTGCGATAGCTGCGATAGCCGCCGCGCGAGATGTCGATGCCCCAGCCCTGCCCCGCGACGTCGCCCGACCACACGAACGAGATAGATTGCCCTGCAGCCGGCGCGGTGCGGAAATGGCCGACGCGGCTTTCGCCGGCAATGCCGGTCGCGATGTCGTCGAAACGCACGCGATAGAAGATATCCTGCCCGGACGGCAGATCGTTCAGCAGCAGTTTTGCGGTGAAGTCGGCATCGGGCAGCGCGTCGCGCGAAGCTGACGCTATGATCGTCTTGAAACTCTCGACGGTCGCGCATTCCACCTGCATCCGCGCGGGCCGGTCGGCGCGCGCCCAGATCACGGCGGAGCCATCCGAGACGTCGCCGGACTGAATGCCGCCCGCGATCTGCGGGCGATCGGCGGCGCGGCTGATGGATGGCTTTGCGACTGTGCCGAGCGCGGCAACGGCGAGGCTTGAAGTCGAGCGGACCAGGAACTGCCGCCGGGTCCATGCGCGCGAGGCGCGGAGCGTTGCCATTCAGGAAACCTTCGTCGAATCGCGACGGAAGGTGCCTGCGCTCCTTGACTCCTATCCTGACGGTTTCTTGACTCCGCGCCTACGGTTTTGCGACGCCCGGATGACGCGAGAGATCCGGCTAGTGCTTCCAGTTGCAAATGCCGCCGGTGCGGCACGGCCAGGTCTGGATGCGGGTGTCCATCGCCTGCGCGTCCAGCGGATTGCCGCGACGATGTGCAAGCTTGGTGCGCGCTGCGCCGCGTGGCTGGGCGCCCCTGGCATGAACAACCTTCGGCTGGGCCACGTGCACGCGTTCGGCGGCAACTTTCTTCGGCACGTCGATGGGTTCGCCGCGCGCCTGCGCCTCGTTGCCTCCCTTCGCCTCCAACGCAACCGGGGCGAACTGCGTCTCGGGCCCGAGCCGCTTTGGCGACAGCACCGCCTTGGAGAGATCGAGACCGAGATATTCGTCGGGCTTGTAGTCGTCAGCGCGCGCAATGCCGCCCCATGCGAGCACGAGGGCAACGGCAACTGCAAATGGAACGCTCTTCAGGACCACGGACGCCTCCTGAAATTGCTTATTTCAAGGGGTAATTTACTCCTATTTAGGAGGCGTCACGCGCAATTCCAGCGGCCAAGTGCCGCCGTGGTTAAGAAGTTTGGCGGAGTCAGGCGACCTTTCGCGCCGCACCCGTCCCGTCCAGGAACCCCATCAGGCGGCTGCGGATGATCTCTTCCGCCTCATCCATGATGCGATCGACGAGCTCCTTGCAGGAGGGGATGTCGTGGATCAGCCCTGCGACCATGCCGCAGCTCCAGGCACCCGCGTCCATCTGGCCGTCCAGCATGATCTTCGGATAGACGCCCGCGACCTGGTCGTGGATGTCGTCGATGCTCAGCTTGGCGCCCTTCTCGCGCTCGATCTCGAGCAGACGATCGACGTTGGCGTTCTTCAGCACGCGCTCGGTGTTGCGCAGAGCGCGCATGATCAGCCGGGTGTCGAGCTCGGTTGCCGCAACAAGCGCGTTCTTCACGTTCTGATGCACCGGTGCTTCCTTGGTGGCGATGAAGCGCGTGCCCATGTTCATGCCGGCCGCGCCCAGCGACAGCGCCGCGACGAGGCTGCGCCCGTCAGCCATGCCGCCGGAGGCCACGAACGGAATCTTCAGTTCCTCCGCCGCGCGCGGCAGCAGGATCATGTTGGGAATGTCGTCCTCGCCGGGATGGCCGCCGCACTCAAAGCCGTCGACGCTGACGGCGTCGCAGCCGATGCGCTCGGCCTTCAGGGAGTGGCGCACGGACGTGCATTTGTGGATCACCTTGATGCCGGCGGCCTTCAGCGCAGGCATGTATTGCTCCGGGCTGCGCCCCGCCGTCTCCACCGCCTTGATGCCGCCTTCGACGATGGCCGCGATGTATTCCGGATAAGGCGGCGCCGAGAAGGTCGGCAGGAAGGTGAGGTTCACGCCGAACGGCTTGTCCGTCATGTCGCGACAGCGCGCGATTTCCTTCGCGAGCAATTCCGGCGTCTTCTGCGTGAGGCCCGTGATGATGCCGAGCCCGCCGGCATTGGAGACGGCAGCGGCGAGTTCGGCAAAGCCGACGAAATGCATGCCACCCTGGATGATCGGGTGCTCGATGCCGAACAGTTCGGTGATCGCGGTCTTCACGTAGGGGCCTCCCGGATTTCAGTTTGTATTGAGATCAGTCTAGCCGCAGTCTTGCTCCGCGGTCACCATTTCTCTCCGAAGGGACGGATCTCCATCTCGAAGGTCCAGGCGCTCTTCGGCTGCTGATAGAGCTGCCAATAGGCATCCGCGACAGATGACGGCGGCATCAGAAGATCGGGATTATCAAGCGCATTCGCCCCGAGCGCTTCGAGCCGGCGCTGCCGCACCCACTCGGTGTCGACGCCGGAATCGATGATGAGATGGGCGACGTGGATGTTGTTCGGCCCGAGCTCGCGCGCCATCGCCTGCGCCACCGCGCGCAGTCCGAATTTTGCGCTGGCAAAGGCAGCAAAGCCGCTGCCGCCGCGCAGGCTCGCCGTCGCGCCGGTGAAGAAGATGTTGCCGCCACCGCGCGGCAGCATCAGCCGCGCCGCTTCCCTGCCGGCCAGGAAGCCGGAATAGCAGGCCATCTCCCACACCTTCCGGAACACGCGCTCGGTGGTGTCGAGGATCGGGAAATTGACGTTGGCACCGACGTTGAAGATGCAGACTTCGAGCGGCGCATGCTGGTCGGCGTCATTGAGGAAGGAGATGACCTCCTCCTCTTTGCGTGCATCGAGCGAGCGCGCGTGAATCTCGCCGCCGGCGGCCTCGATGTCCTTCACCAGCGGCGCCAGCTTGTCGCCGTTGCGGCGCCCGGCAAAGACCGTGAAACCTACCGCGGAAAATTTCTTGGCGATCTCGGAGCCGATGAAATCGCCGGCCCCGATCACGGCGGCTGTCGCGTTTCGCTTGGGCAAGGTCACCTCCTCCGGTGAGAACGGTATGTGATTGGGCCGGAGGCTATAGTTCTAAAATAGAACTGTCAAACTACAGGGGTGAATGATATTCTCTATTAGAAATAGCGCTGATCATTCAAGTCAGTTCCTTTTTCTGACTTACTACCCTTTGCCGGAGATTCGCTACATGAAGTGGGACACGCTGGATGAAGAGCCCTGCTCGCTCTCCCGGACCGTCGCCGTGGTCGGCGACCGCTGGACGCTGCTGATCCTGCGCGAATGTTTTTTACGCGTGCGCCGGTTCGAGGCGTTTCAGTCCTCGCTCCAGATCACGCGGCACCTCCTCTCGGAGCGTCTGAAGAAGCTGGTGCGGTTCGGCATCCTGCGCCGCGTCCCCTATTCCGAGGCGCCCAAGCGCTACGAATACATCCTGACGCAGAAGGGCCTCGACCTCTACCCGATCATCATGACGATGGTGCATTGGGGCGACACCCACATGGGCGACGAGCGCGGCCGCCCGCTGCTGCACCAGCACAAGACTTGCGGCAAGGATTTCGACCCCGTGATGGTCTGCTCGGAATGCGGTGAGCCGCTACATGCGAAACAGGTGCATGTGCATGCGGGGCCGGGGCGGAAGGAGGCGGTGGGGTAGAGTGGCGGAGAGCAAAGGTGTCGTGCCCCGGCTTGACCGGGGCATCCAGTCGGTGGGCCGTTCCTTGCTCATCGGATCGCTTTCCATGGGGGCTTACGCGAAGGGAACGCCGTAGTACGAGTTGATGCCGCGGACTGCCGCGTCGTCACCCCAGTTCCAATCGCTGCGTTCACCGTATTTCGGCGCGCCTTCGAGCGTCTTGGCGGTGATCCCGGTGACATAGCCGCCGAGCTCCGTATCGTATTTGAGCGACTGCCAGGGCAGCGGATAGTGGTCGTTGCCGAGGCCCAGGAAACCGCCGAAGCCGAGCACGGCGTAGGACACCTTGCCGCTGACCTTGTCGATCATCACGCGTTCGATCGAACCGATCTTGTTGCGATCGGCGCCATAGACCGATGTTCCCTCGACCTTGTCGCTGCCGATCAACCTGTCCATCTCGCTGCGGTCCAACTCGCCTTGTTTCAGCATTCCAATTCTCCACTCGGCCAACGTGTGGACCAACCGGGTCGGCGAGCGAACGTTCCGGCGCATGTTCTGGTGGTCGCGTCAGACACGGAGCACGGTCGCCAGGGGCGATCAGCGAGCGGCCGCGGCCTCCGGTAGCATCAGGAAATCATGCATCGCGGCAGCAGTCTGAAGCTGATCAATGCGCGCCATAACAGAATCGCGCTGCTGTCCATCCGGCAAGCCCGACAGTTCGTGCTCGAGCCGCAGCTGCTCTGCCTTGAGACGTTGTTCGAACGTGTGGGGCTCAGATCGTCTTCGCATCTTCCGTCCTCGGTGGTTGCAGCCCCGAGCTGTTGGCCCAGCGCTCGACTTGCTCGATGACCTTCTGATGGCTCGGACGCACCGGTTTGGGCGCCTCGGGCTCTTCGGAAAGCTTGCGGGGTAACCTGACTTCCTCCGCCATGGCCTCTTCTCCCTCTCTCCCGAAAGAATGCGCCACCGCCAGAGTTGTTTCAATAATAACTTATTGATTTTACTAACTATTTTTACTCATCTGACGATTTTTCCGACTCTTGTGGAACTCGCGCCAAACTCGTTCGTTGAGCAAACTACTCAACTTACTCACTTTGCGTGATCGACCATGAATGACCTTCGCGCCGAGCGCCTCCAGGTCATGCTCTCGCCGGAAGAGCTGGCCGCCGTCGATGATTTCCGATTCAAGCACCGCATGCCGACGCGCGCTGCGGCGGTCCGAGAGCTTCTCAAATTCGGGCTCGCAGCCGCGGGCATCGAGACGAGCATCGACCCGTCGGCAGGCATCAAATCAAGCGAGTTTGGTGTCTTTGGTCGCGGTCCCGAAGGACACGCGCCCGCGAAGCCCGAGGGCGACACCGAGGATTGAGTCTCTCCCAAGCAAAAACGACCCCGGCACAGTGGGGTGCTAGGGCCGTCCTTGGAGATTGCTTCCGGCGCACCGGGGGCATGACAGCCGGAAGCAATCCGTCGACTCGTCGCGAAGGGATTCGTTCCTCGCGAGAACTAGCCGGTCGGCGCGTCGCCGGAATCGTCCGGCATCACGCCGGAGCCCGGTGTCTTGGTGTTGTCGTTGAGCTTGGGATCGCGCGTCGCTTCGCGCGACGGCGAGCCTTTCGAATCCGTCTTGTGCACGGTTTGCGCGCGCTGCTTGTCGCGCGGTTGATCTTCCGCCCGCTTGTCCTTGACGATGCCGTGGTCGGAATGCGCCATGATGTCCTCTCGCCTCTCCAGATGTCCTGAAGCGCTTACGCGCCGGCACAACGAATGTTCCAGCGCGCGAGGCCCGCAGCGCTAACTATGCGTGGCGTGGATCGCCGCCGATGCATTCTCCAGATGCACCTGCCGCACCGTCGTCACTGTCGCGAACGCGACCGAGACGCCAAAGGCGAGAATGAGCGAGAGAAGAGCCAGACGTGGAGCCATCGCAAAACCTCCTTCTGGAATCAAAATCAACGCGATCGACTGTTCGTGGATGATCCTGGATTGGTTGCTTGCATTCCGTGAGCAGTCTCACATGCAGATTCACGAAAATGAGAGCGCTTACGCATCCTGCGTTCGAAGGACGCGGACCTTTACGGGCGGGATTTCACCGTCCAGCCAGTCCTGCTCGTTCGCCAATGCCGTCCAGGCATCCGCCATGCGCAAATAGCGTTTGTGGGTGGGCTGCCCTTCCGCGCGCTCGGCGAGCTGAAGGCAGTTGTCGGCGTTATCCCTGAAGATGTCAGACTGTTTCATACAGAAGATGTGGGAACGGAACTCTCGCTCCGCAATCGCCTTTACCGGATCGTAACGCCGGGGGAACTTCGCACGCCATCGGTCATTGGAGATGCATGAGGATTCTCGTGGCAATCATCCTGGCTCTCGTCAGCACCTCGGCGTTCGCCGACAATATGGGCGAGCGAACGGCCGGCGACCGCGTGCCGACCGCAACCGATGTCATCACCGGCCTCTATAGTTTCAGCCGTTTCCAGCAGGGCCTGCTGGAGAGCACCGACCTGAAAGGCAATGCGGAGGTGAAAAATCTCGCGGCCCTGCGCGCCGAGGAGGCGGGCAAGCGCGACAAGACCCTGAAGCAGATTCAGGACGCAATCGGTGCGGAGCCGCACGCCGGCAAGACGACGTCAGTGAGCGCAAGCCTCGTCGAGCCCGAAAATGCGGATGGACCAACTTACGTCAGAAGCTTCTATGCCGCGCAAATCCCCGAATACGAATCCGCCATCAGCCTGCTCGAGCGCTATCTGAAAGCGCCCGACAATCCTGCGCTCGCCGCCTTCGCGCGCGAGCAATTGCCGATGCTGCGCACGCAGGTGAAAGATGCGGAGCGCACCATGGCGGACAAATAGCAGCCTATTTGTCTTCCGGATGATGCTGCTGGCTCTCCGGCCGCACCGTACGGTTACTCTCGGGGCCGGCATCGCCGTTGTCGTCCCTGCCGCCCGAGGTCGAGGCGCCGCTGCCGCTGGGGCTCGATCTGGTCGCGGTCCTCGTGGCCTGCGAATCAGCGTGCGGCGTGGCGGAGCTTGCGGCGGGGTCGCCAGTCACAGCCCCGCGCCCGCTGGGCGCGCCAGCGCCTCTCCTAGGACGGCTCTGAGCTCTGGTGCAGCGGCCGGCCGGCTTTTTCCTGAGCGGGATGGAACCATCGTCACTCCTCACCGTTATTTTGGCCGGGCTGAGCACGGCAGGTTCCAATTCCAAGCGCTGCAACGTTGGCGCTTGATTTCGAATTTGGCTGACGGTCTATTTTGACAACTGCGTCACGCCTTGGATTCGGCCGACGCCGCGGGGGAATCAGTATGAGCGACCTCGATCCCGGAACTGCATCACGCTCCGGTCGTCGCGTTCCAAAGCCAAAAACCAACGGTATGTCGGACCCGGATTCGCGGCCGGAATTGCTGCTTGCCTTGCAGGCCATGCGCAGCGGCGATTTTTCGGTGCGGATGAGCGGGGACTATCTCGGCATCGACGGCAAGATCGCCGACACTTTTAATGAAATCATCGCCGCCAACCAGCGCATGGCGCAGCAGCTCGAGCTGGTCGGTCAGGTCGTAGGGCGCGAGGGCAAGACCCGCCAGCGCGTGAAGTTCGGCCTCGCCAGCGGCTCCTGGGCCGACATGGAAGGCTCCGTCAACACGCTGATCGACGACCTCCTGTGGCCGACGCGCGAGGTGACGCGCGCGGTCGCGGCGGTGGCGCAAGGCGACCTGCTCCAGACCGTCAAGCTGGACGTCGACGGCCGCCCGCTGCGCGGCGAATTCCTGCAGTCGGCGACCATCGTCAACACCATGATCAAGCAGCTCGGCGTGTTCACCTCCGAGGTGACGCGCGTCGCGCGCGAGGTCGGCACCGAAGGCAAGCTCGGCGGCCAGGCCCAGGTGCCGGAAGTGACCGGCGTCTGGAAGGATCTGACCGAGAGCGTCAACTCGATGGCGAACAACCTGACCAACCAGGTTCGCAACATCGCCGAGGTCACGATCGCGGTCGCCAACGGCGACTTGTCCAAGAAGATCACCGTCGACGTCCGCGGCGAGATCCTTCAGCTCAAGGAAGCCATCAACACGATGGTGGACCAGCTGCGCTCCTTCGCCTCCGAAGTGACGCGCGTGGCGCGCGAGGTCGGCACCGACGGCAAGCTCGGCGGCCAGGCGATCGTGCCCGGCGTCGCCGGCACCTGGAAGGACCTCACCGACTCCGTCAACGCGATGTGCGGCAACCTCACCGCCCAGGTCCGCAACATCGCCAACGTCACCACTGCCGTGGCGCGCGGCGACCTGTCGCGCAAGATCACGGTGGACGTGCGTGGCGAGATCCTGGAGCTGAAGGACACCATCAACACCATGGTGGACCAGCTCAACTCCTTCGCCTCCGAAGTGACCCGCGTGGCGCGCGAGGTCGGCACCGAAGGCAAGCTCGGCGGCCAGGCCCAAGTGCCCGGCGTGGCCGGCACCTGGAAGGACCTCACCGACAACGTCAACTTCATGGCGTCGAACCTGACCGCGCAGGTCCGCAACATCGCCGACGTCGCGACCGCGATCGCAGGCGGCGACCTGTCGAAGAAGATCACGGTGACCGTCTCGGGCGAGATCCTTCAGCTGAAGGAAACGCTCAACACCATGGTGGACCAGCTCAATGCGTTTGCCGGCGAAGTCACCCGCGTCGCGCGCGAGGTCGGCACCGAGGGGCGGCTCGGCGGTCAAGCCAACGTGCTCGGCGTCGCCGGCACCTGGAAGGACCTCACCGAGAGCGTCAACTCGATGGCGTCAAACCTGACCGCACAGGTCCGCAACATCGCCGAGGTGACGACGGCGGTCGCGGGCGGCGATCTGTCGAAGAAGATCACCGTGGACGTGCGCGGCGAAATCCTGGAGCTGAAAGACACCATCAACACGATGGTGGACCAGCTCAACGCCTTCGCCGGCGAAGTCACCCGCGTCGCGCGCGAGGTCGGCACCGAAGGCAAGCTCGGCGGCCAGGCCCAAGTGCGCGGCGTCGCCGGTACCTGGAAGGACTTGACGGACTCGGTCAACTCGATGGCCTCGAACCTGACCGGTCAGGTCCGTAACATCGCCGAGGTCGCGACCGCCGTTGCGAAGGGCGACTTGTCGAAGAAGATCACCGTGAACGTGTCGGGCGAAATCCTTCAGCTGAAGGAAACGCTCAACACCATGGTGGACCAGCTCAACGCGTTCGCCGGCGAAGTCACGCGCGTGGCGCGCGAGGTCGGCACCGAAGGCAAGCTCGGCGGCCAGGCCCAGGTGACGGGCGTCGCTGGCACCTGGAAGGACCTGACCGACAACGTCAACTCGATGGCGGGCAATCTCACCGCCCAGGTCCGCAACATCGCCGAGGTCGCAACCGCCATCGCCGGCGGCGACCTGTCGCGCAAGATCACGGTGGACGTCCGCGGCGAGATCCTTCAGCTCAAGGACACGCTGAACACGATGGTCGACCAGCTCAACCGCTTCGCGGGCGAGGTGACGCGCGTGGCGCGCGAGGTCGGCACCGAAGGCCGGCTCGGCGGTCAGGCCAACGTGCCCGGCGTCGCCGGCACCTGGAAGGACCTCACCGACAGCGTCAACTCGATGGCGGGCAACCTGACCGCACAGGTCCGCAACATCGCCGAGGTCACCACCGCCGTGGCGCGCGGCGACTTGTCGCGCAAGATCACCGTGGACGTGAAGGGCGAAATCCTCGAGCTGAAGAACACCATCAACACCATGGTGGACCAGCTCAACGGCTTTGCCGGCGAAGTGACGCGCGTGGCGCGCGAGGTGGGTACCGAGGGCAAGCTCGGCGGCCAGGCCGAAGTGCCCGGCGTTGCCGGCACCTGGAAGGACCTCACCGACAACGTCAACTTCATGGCCTCCAACCTGACGGCCCAGGTCCGCAACATCGCCGAGGTCGCGACCGCAATCGCCGGCGGTGACCTGTCGAAGAAGATCACGGTGGACGTGCGCGGCGAGATCCTGCTGCTCAAGGACACCCTGAACACGATGGTGGAGCAGCTGCGCTCCTTCGCCGCCGAAGTGACGCGCGTGGCGCGCGAGGTCGGCACCGAGGGCCGGCTCGGCGGTCAGGCCGTCGTGCCCGGCGTCGGCGGCACCTGGAAGGATCTCACCGACAACGTCAACCTGCTGGCCGCGAACCTCACGACGCAGGTCCGCAACATCGCCGAGGTCACGACCGCCGTGGCGCGCGGCGACTTGTCCCGCAAGATCACCGTGGACGTGAAGGGCGAAATCCTCGAGCTGAAGAACACCATCAACACCATGGTGGACCAGCTCAACGCGTTTGCCGGCGAAGTCACCCGCGTCGCGCGTGAAGTCGGCACCGAAGGCGAGCTCGGCGGCCAGGCCCAGGTGCCCGGTGTGGCCGGCACCTGGAAGGACCTCACCGACACCGTCAACTTCATGGCGGCGAACCTGACCGAGCAGGTCCGCGGCATCGTCAAGGTGGTGACCGCGGTTGCGAACGGTGATTTGAAACAAAATCTCACCGTGAAATCCAAGGGCGAGGTCGCGGCGCTCGCCGACACCATCAACAACATGACCGAGACGCTCGCGACCTTCGCCGATCAGGTGACGTCGGTGGCGCGCGAGGTCGGCGTCGAGGGACGGCTGGGCGGCCAGGCCGACGTGCCCGGTGCCGCCGGCACCTGGAAGGATCTCACCGGCAACGTCAACCTGCTCGCGGCCAACCTCACCTCGCAGGTGCGCGCGATCGCGGAAGTCGCGACCGCCGTGACCAAGGGCGACCTGACGCGGTCAATCCAGGTCGACGCCCGCGGCGAAGTCGCCGAGCTGAAAGACAACATCAACACCATGATCACGAACCTCCGTCTCACGACGGACGTGAACACCGAGCAGGACTGGCTGAAGACCAACCTCGCTAAATTCACCAACATGCTCCAGGGCCAGCGCGATCTCACCACCGTCGGCCGGTTGCTGCTGACCGAATTGTCGCCCCTGGTGAACGCCCATACCGGCGTGATCTACCAGGTCGAGAACGAGGATAGTCCGCGGCTCCTGCTGCTCGCCTCCTATGCCGGCGACGGCGTCTATCCCTATCAGCGCGTGCTCCCGCTCGGCGACGGCCTGATCGGCCAATGCGCCCTCGACAGACGGCCGCGCGTCATCGCCGATATTCCGCCCGACGTGGTGCCGATCAACTCGGCGCTGTTCCGCGTCGCGCCAAAGAACCTCGTCGTGCTGCCGGTGCTGTTCGAAGGCCAGGTCAAGGCGGTGATCGAGCTCGCCTCGCTGACCTCGTTCACGACCTCGCAGATGACATTCCTCGAGCAGCTTACCGACTCCATCGGCATCGTGCTCAACTCGATCGAGGCGACGATGCAGACCGAAGGCCTGCTCAAGCAGTCGCAGCAGCTCGCCGGCGAGCTTCAGACCCAGCAGCGCGAATTGCAGCAGACCAACGACCAGCTCGAGCAGAAGGCGCAGCAGCTCGCCGAGCGCAACGTCGAGGTCGAGCGCAAGAACCAGGAAATCGAGCAGGCCCGCCGCGCACTGGAGGAAAAGGCGACCGAGCTCGCGCTGACCTCGAAGTACAAGTCCGAATTCCTCGCCAATATGAGCCACGAGCTGCGCACACCGCTGAACTCGATCCTGATCCTGGGACAGCAGCTCACCGACAATCCGGATGGCAACCTCTCTGCCAAGCAGGTCGAGTTCGCCCGCACCATCCATGGCGCCGGCACCGACCTGCTCAACCTCATCAGCGACATCCTGGATCTCTCCAAGATCGAATCCGGCACGGTGACGGTCGACGCCGAGGAGATTCTGACTGCGAACCTGCTCGAGACCGTCGGGCGGCCGTTCCGGCACGAGGCGGAAAACCGCAACCTGTCGTTCAAGATCGACGTCGACCCGAACCTTGCGCGCAGCATCGTCACCGACTCCAAGCGCCTGCAGCAGGTTCTCAAGAACCTGCTTTCCAACGCCTTCAAGTTCACCGCCGAAGGCGAGGTGCGCCTGAAGGTCGTCGCCGCGGTCGGCGGCTGGGGCACGGATCATCCGGTGCTGAACTCCGCGCCGGCGGTAATCGCGTTCGAAGTGACGGACACCGGCATCGGCATTCCCCTCGAGAAGCAGAAGCTGATCTTCGAGGCATTCCAGCAGGCGGACGCCGGCACCAGCCGCAAATATGGCGGCACCGGTCTCGGACTTGCCATCAGCCGCGAGCTCGCAAGCCTGCTCGGCGGCGAGATCCATCTGCGCAGCGCGCCCGGCAAGGGCTCGTCCTTCACGCTCTATCTGCCGCTGAAATATTCCGGCCCGACGCTCGCGCCGCGTGCGCCCGCGCCGCAGCAGTACAGTCAGCCACCGGCGTTGCAAGCGGCTGCACCCGAACAGCAGCGCGTCATCGAGCAGATTGCCGACGACCGGCTCAATCTCGAGCCCGGTGACACCATCCTGCTCATCGTCGAGGACGATCCGCATTATGCGCGCGTGCTGGTCGATCTCGCCCGCGACAAGGGCTTCAAGGTTCTGGTCGCCGCGCGCGGCGCGGAGGCGCTGGAGCTTGCGAAGCAGTACCAGCCGCGGGCCGTTTCGCTCGACGTGTTCCTGCCTGATATGCTGGGCTGGACGGTGCTGAGCCAGCTCAAGCACAATCCGCTGACCCGCCACATCCCCGTGCAGATCATCACGCTCGACGAGGACCGGCAACATGCGCTGGCCCGTGGCGCCTTCTCCTTCGTCAACAAGCCGACCACGACCGAGGGCGTCTCAGCCGCGCTGACGCAGATCAAGGAATATGCACGGCCGCGGCGCAAGCGGCTCCTGATCGTCGAGGACAACGAGGCCGAGCAGCTCTCGATCCGCGAGCTGCTGCATCACGACGACATCGAGATCGTGACGACGGATACCGGCGCCGGCGCGCTCTCGACGCTGCGCGAGGCACCCTGCGATTGCGTGGTGCTCGACCTGCGGCTGCCCGACATGAGCGGCTTCGAGGTGCTGGACCAGATCCGCAACGACGAGAGCCTGTCGAACGTTCCGGTGGTGGTCTTCACCGGCCGCGAGCTCTCGGCGGAGGAAGATGCGGAACTCCACACCATGGCGCGCAGCATCGTGGTCAAGGGCGTGGAATCGCCGGAGCGCCTGCTCGACGAGACCGCCTTGTTCCTGCATCGCGTGATCACGGAACTGCCGGTCGAGAAGCAGCGCATGCTGGAGAAGCTGAACAGTTCCGACGAAGACCTGATCGGCAAGACCGCCCTGCTCGTCGACGACGACGCCCGCAACATCTTCGCGCTGTCGAGCGTCTTGGAGCGGCGGGGCATGAAGGTGCTGACGGCCACGACCGGCCGCGAGGCGGTAACGCTGGTCGAATCCAATCCGGAGATCGCCATCGTGCTGATGGACATCATGATGCCGCAGATGGATGGCTATCAGACCATCGGCGTCATTCGCGAAAATCCGGCCTTCGCCCGCCTTCCGATCATCGCGCTGACAGCCAAGGCGATGAAGGGCGACCGTGAGAAATGCCTGGAAGCCGGTGCGTCCGACTACCTCGCCAAACCCGTCAACACCGATCAATTGCTGCTTGCAATCCGCATGTGGCTGCACCGCTGAGTTTGGATCCGCGAATGGACCACGAAAAGGTCAACATCCTCCTCGTCGACGACCAGCCGGCCAAGCTGCTCGCCTACGAGGTGATCCTGAAGGAACTCGGCGAGAACCTCGTGATCGCATCATCGGGCCGCGAGGCGCTGGAGGTGCTCCTCAAGACCGAGATCGCGGTGATCCTGGTCGACGTCTGCATGCCCGAGCTCGACGGATTCGAGCTGGCCGCGATGATCCGGGAGCATCCGCGCTTCCAGAAGACCGCGATGATCTTCATCTCGGCCATTCAGGTGAGCGACATCGACCGTTTGCGCGGCTACGAGATGGGCGCGGTCGATTACGTGCCGGTGCCTGTGGTGCCGGAGGTGCTGCGCGCCAAGATCAAGGTGTTCGCCGAACTCTACCGCAAGACGCGCGAGCTCGAACGGCTGAACCGGGAGCTCGAGGACCGCGTTCGCGCGCGCACGGCCGAGCTGGAGAATTCCACCGCAAAGCTGCGCGAGAGCGAAGAGCGGCGCAGCATGGCGATTGCCGCCGGCAAGATGGGATCCTGGGACTGGGACTGGGTCAACGGCGACTGGATGTGGGACGAAGGCCAGTACCGCATCTTCGGCGTGACGCCGGAGACCTTCAATGTCACCTCAGCCAATATCCAGGCGCTGCTGCACCCTGATGACGTCGACCAGTTCAGCCAGGCGATTGCCGCGTTCAACACCGGCGCGCACGCCTATGAAGGCGAGTTTCGCGTCAGCCGGCCCGATGGCGAGGTGCGCTGGTGCGTCGGCACGGCGGCCGCGACGGTGGACCAGGGCGGCCGCGTGGTGCGCGTGAGCGGCGTCACCGTGGACATCACCGAACGCAAACGCGCGGAAGAGAGACAAAACCTGCTCGCGCGCGAGGTGGATCATCGCGCCAAGAACGCGCTGGCGCTGGCGCAATCGATCGTGCGCCTCACCCGCGCCGACGAGGTCAAGGCCTACGTCAACGCCGTCGAAGGGCGCATCAACGCGCTGGCGCGCGTGCACACGATCCTGTCGCTGTCAAGCTGGCAGGGCGCCGAACTCTCGAGGCTGATCGACGAGGAACTCGCGCCCTACTCGCTCGGCGGCCAGATCAAGCTGGCCGGTCCGGAAGTTCAGCTGGCGCCGGCGACAGCGCAGACGCTGGCGCTGGCGCTGCATGAGCTCTTCACCAACTCGGCGAAATATGGCGCGCTCTCGACGCGGTCGGGGCGGCTCGCGATCGGCTGGCAAGTCGAGGACGACCACCTCACACTGACCTGGGACGAAACCGGCGGCCCGCTGGTGAGGACGCCGAAATCCCGTGGCTTCGGCACGCGGAGCCTGCTTGCCAGTGTGGAATCGCAACTCGGCGGACAGGCGGAATTCAACTGGCGTGCCGAAGGCCTGTTGTGCCGCCTTGAGGTGCCGCTGACGCGGAAGACCGTAGCGCCGTCGGCCGCGAGCAAGTTCGACGCGGCTCCGTCCGAACCCCTTCAGCAGGCCTCAGGCTAGCGCGTCTGCGAGCGAAGTGGGCTCCGGTTCGCGCGTAAAGACAGGAATCTGGAGCTTCGGCCCTGATTCACTCAGAACCGATCATGCTCTAGCGCGTCGCGGCGACCCTCATGCTCTGCATCGCCTGCGGTTCGTCAGCGACACGTCCTTCCAGCCAGGCTTCCGTTTGCGAAAGCTCGCGCAGCGCCCGCGCGTAACGGCGGGCTGCGCTCCGCTCGGCGCCGCGCGGCAGCTTGCGCGCCTTGCGCAGCATATCCGCAGCCGCGTTGCGATAGGCCAGCGAGCGATAGAGAAAGACGACCTTACCCATATCGAATGTTCCCGTGTTGATGGCATTCATCCTCGCAAGACCGCCATGAACGTCGGATGAAGCGGGGAATGACAAAATCGTCATGACAATGGAACCCGCAATCGTCGTGCGCGTTTTATGCCACACCGCGAGGCGGTTCCATGCGCGGGAAAAAGTCGCCGAGCCTCATCTCTCCGACCGGCGTCATCAAGCTGATGACGCATGCGATGATGGGCGCAGCCCTCGGCCTTGTCTTCGGGCTCGCCCTCGTCCTGTTCAATCCGGCAGTCGCAAATTTGCTGAACCACGGCGGACATTCGGCCGCCATGGTCTTCATCATCACACTGGTGACGACGTTCGCGATCGGGGCGACGCTCACGGGCCTCATGTTCATCCTCGCCGAGGACAAGGAATTTTGAAGCGCGCGTGACGCGCACCGGGCGCTTTCGTTCGGAACTCCTGCGGCAAATGGCAGTTGGCTGCCTGCGTCAATTCAACTCAGGGAGTTCCCGCGCGTGAAAACCACCAAGCTCGCTCTTACCGTGATGTTGGCAACTGGCCTCGCCGCCGCTCCGTTCGCCGTGCAGGCCAAGTCGCATAAGGCCAAGCATGGATCCGCTATGTCCTCGTCGCAGACCACGGGTGCCAACACCAAGTCCTCCAAGGGCGCTGATCCCTCCGGTCAAGGTGGTTCTGGCCCCGGCTCCGACCAAGGCGGCACCATGACGAACAACAAGGGCGGCATGAGCAACACCAAGTGAGCTCCGGCCGACCATCAAAGGCCTCGCGGCGACGCGGGGCCTTTCGCTTTGGAGCTGGAGCTTGGAGCTGGATTGGGAATCCTTCCAGCGTCAGATCGCTAAAGCGGCCGTCCCGCGGCATTCGCCTTCACGAGATGCTCGAGCTGTGCACGTTTGCGTGCGATCAGGAGTTGGGCTGCGGCATCGTCGAGACCCTCGCGCTGCAATTGCCGGATGGCGGAGCCGAGTTCGAGAATTTCGGCGCGCAGCTTTAGAATCCGGTACGTGTCCGGGTCTTCGTCCACCGCACGCTCCCAAAATTCTCAGCGGCGCGCGATCACGCGCAGCGGACTGCCGGATGTCGTTGCAGGACGAAGGCGTACCCGCTCGCGGACGTCAGGCAGGACATCGCCGCCACCGGCCGCCTTCCATTCGCCGATCAGCAGGTTGATTTTCCGGCGCAGATCCATCTGCGCCAGGGCCTTTTCCGTGCAGTCGCGGTCGCGATTGACGAGGTCGCGCACAGACACCTCAATGTCGGCCATCTCAAGCCTCAAGGCGCTGATTTTGCGTCGAATTTCATTAATTCTGTTGTCCATGGCTTGTTAGAACAAAATAAGAACATATAGTCAAGTCAGGATTTGAGAACGGAGAGGCCAGATGCAGGTTCAGGGTAAATACGACGCCAGGGTTTTCCTCGCGGAACAGATGACGAGAGCGCAGGGGCTGAGGCTGAAGCGTCTGAGCGAGGAGGCCTATCAGCCCACCCAATACGATCGGGCTCTGTCCTCGACTGAGGCTGCGCGCCGCATTCGAGCGCTGGAAGACGAGATCGAGTTGGCGAACTCCTTCTGAGGAGCGCGGCCAGCGCATTTGGAACGTAGGGTCAGTGATGCGGTTCTTTCCCGTGGCCAAGGGAGAGAGTCGATGGCACGCAAGGCAAAGAAGCGCCGCTACTCACGCAGCGCCGGCGGTGATGTCGAGCGCGAGATGCGCCGCTATAAGAAGGGCACCGCGAAAAGCGGCCCCGGCGGTCGTGGCGGACGCGTGAAGAGTCGCAAGCAGGCGATCGCAATCGGCCTGTCGGAAGCGCGCGCGAAGGGCAAGAAGGTCCCGAAGAAGGCGTCGAAGCGGAAAACGTCCAAGAAGAAGACAGCCAAGAAGACGGCCAAGACAACGAAGAAGACCGCGAAGCGCAAGTCCAGCAAGCGGTAACGCCGATCCGGGTCAGATCATGCTGCCCGGCATGAAGCAGCGGATCGAAATCCCGAACGCAGTCTTCACCGGCCACACCATGGTGTGGCCAGCCCGGTTTGGCTCGGTGATGACGGCCTCATCAGGCACGTCCACCCACTGCCCGTCGAGCCGCACGCGATAGTGCCCATCGTGCGATTCCCAATCGGGGTCGGATACAGCAAAGCCATCTGCATCCGAGCAGCAGGGCCCGAGATGGCTGCGCAAACTGTCGAACCAGGGTTTTAGCGGCGAGTTGGCGTAGCGGCCATCGTCGCGCCCCAAGGCGCTTCCGGTCGTCAGGACAAGCGGCGCCACAAGCAGCGCACACCTCAGCGAGAGCTTCAATCGATCCATGTCGGCACCGATCAAATGCGAACCACCGGTTCCACAAGAAGGCCGGGCGTTCGAAGTTCCACTCCTGCAATTCGCCTGGGCGTCTTCATTGACGCCAAAGCCCAACACGTGATTCCCAACTGTGACGAGCGAACGCGGCTTTTTCGGACGAACCCGTCATCAACGCTGCCGTTAACGAGAATGTTATCGACACCTGTGGGAATCTTCCAGACGCGCACGAAAAAGGCGGCCCGCAGGCCGCCTTTTGAGTTTGCCGCGGGAAGCGCGAGGCTTAGGCCAGCGGCACCGCGACGAACCGCGTCGCTTCCTGGCTCTTCACCTGCAACAGCACGCTGTTCTTGCCGGATGATTTGGCCTGCGCCAGCTCGGAGCGGACATCACCGACATTGGCAACGGCCTTGCCGCCGACGTTGAGAATGACGTCGCCGGTCTGGATGCCGCGCTGCGCGGCGGGTCCCTGCGGATCGACCTCGGTCACGACGACGCCCTTCTGGCCCGCGCCCTGGACGTCGCCGGCCGGCGCCAGGCTGAGACCGAGGCGCGGCGTGCCGGTGTTCGGCTGCGCCTTGCCCTCGCCGGCCTTGGCCTGCCGCTCGTTCGGCAACTCGCCGAGGGCGAGTGTCACCGTCTTGCTCGCGCCTTTGTGGAAGACGTCGAGCTTCACGGAGGTGCCCGGCGCCAGGGTGGCAATGGTGCGGGCGAGATCGCGGGAGTCCTTGATCGCGGTACCGTTGACGGCGGTAATGACGTCGCCCGCCTCGATGCCGGCCTTCGCCGCGGGGCTGCCGTCCTGCGGATTGTCCACGATCGCGCCGCGCGCCTCCTTGAGGCCGAGGCTGTCGGCGATCTCGGCGCTCACCGGCTGCACCTGCACGCCGAGCCAGCCGCGGGTGACCGAGCCCTTGTCCTTCAGCTGCGCGACGACGAGCTTCGCGGTCGAAGCCGGAATGTCGAAGCCGATACCGACCGAACCGCCGGAGGGCGAGAAGATCGCGGTGTTCACGCCGATCACGTTGCCGTTCATGTCGAAGGCCGGACCGCCGGAATTACCCTTGTTGATCGGCGCGTCGATCTGGATGAAGTCGTCATAGGGACCGTTGCCGATGTCGCGACCATTGGCCGAGACGATGCCGGCGGTCACGGTGCCACCGAGGCCGAAGGGGTTGCCGACCGCGACCACCCAGTCGCCGATGCGCGGCTTCTGGTCGGAGAATTTGACGAACGGAAAGTCCCTCTTGCCATCGACCTTGATCAGCGCGAGATCGGTCTTCGGATCGGTGCCTACCACCTTCGCGGTGTAGCTCGTGCCGTCATCCATAGTCACCTGTACCGACTCGGCGTGATCGACGACGTGGTTGTTGGTCACGGCATAGCCGTCGGCGGAGATGAAGAAGCCGGAACCCTCGCCCGTGATCATCTGGTGGCGCTGGCGCGGCATGCCGTTCATGCCACCCGGGCCGCGGAAGCCGAACTGCCGCGAAAACTGGTCGAACGGCGAATCCTCGTCCGAATCCATCCGGTTCTGTTGCAGCATCGCGCTCTTGTCATTGTCCTGGTCGATCCTGACCCGCACCGAGATGACGGCGGGTTTGACCTTGCTGACGAGATCGCCGAAGCCCGGCGGCGTCGCGGCGGCTTCCGCCGCCTGGGCCGGCCCGATGAAGGAATTCAGACCGAACTGCGAAGAGGCGGGAGAGGCAGCGAGCACGGCCACGCCAAGCGCGGCCACGGTGCCCAGCAGCGCAAGCCGGCGCGGCTTCAATATCTTGCGGGACGTGGTGGTGTCGGAATTGACGTGATCGTTCATGTCGAAATGTCCATGTTGGGTAAGTCGCCTTGCAACCAACATGGACATCGTCACCTTACGGCGTCCCGTCCGTCCGATTAAATCTTGGCAAAGGTGCCGCGAAAATCAGGGCTGCACATTTGATGCGGCTCAACGCAGGCCCCGTGCGCCGTGATAGACTGCGGCCACTGGATGATGTCCACCGGAGGCGCGCCATGTACAAAGACATTCTCGTCCACATCCCGACCGAGCGCCCGATGAGCGCGGTGATCGACGGCTCGATCTCGCTCGCGGCGAGACTCAACGCACACGTCGACGCGGTCGCCGTCGGGTACGTCGCGAGCAGCACTGCCTACGTCCTGGATGGCGGTGCCGCCGTAGCGGCGGTGTTCGAGATGGAGCGCGAGCGCGCGGTGGAGCGTGCCGAGGCCGCGTTGGCGATATTTCGGAGCGAAGCCACGAACGCCGGCATCTCCTGCATCTGCCACCCGCTCGGCGCAATCCCGGCGGACGCAGCCGGCTCGCTCGGCGAGATGGCGCGGCTCCACGATCTCAGCATCGTGCTGCAGCCCGATCCGGCGCAAGGCTCATTCGACAATGATATGCCCGGCGAGATCCTGTTCCAGGCGGGCGGACCGGTGCTGTTCCTGCCCTACACCTTTCGTGGGTCATTCAGGGCGAACCGGATCGGCATCTGCTGGGATGGCAGCCGCCTCGCCGCCCGCGCGATGCGCGACGCCGCTCCCTTCCTGGCCCGCGCCGAGGAGATCGTGATCATCACGATCAACGAAGCCGACGCCGTTCCCGACGAAGTCTCGGCAAGCCATCTGGCAAGACACCTCGGCCGGCGCGGATTGTCGACCCGCACGGTCAGCCTGTCGGCGGCACGCGCCGACATCCAGCCGACCATCCTGTCGCTGGCCGCCGACGAGAGCCTCGATCTCCTGGTCATGGGCGGCTACGGCCACTCACGATTGCAGGAACGTTTCCTCGGCGGCGTCACCCGCGCCATGCTGGAAGCCATGACGGTCCCGACGCTGATGTCGCATTGATCGAGAGATGATCCGCAACGGACCGACGCCCTCAGGCCGCAGCAGGGGTCTCAAATGGCGCGGTGGCGATGGCGTCGTCCTCGGGTTGCGCATTGCACGCGTCGAAATGCGCCTTCAGCGCAATCTCGGCGAGATATTCGAAATGTTCGGCTTGGCCAAGGAGTTGCCAGTTCTGGAGCGGCCGATAGGCCGCCTGCTGACGACAGAGAGACGCCAGCGCCCGGTAGCGACGTACGTTCTCCATGAGACCCTCCCTCGCATTCACTGAGCTTATTGCCCTGATTTACGTCAGGCCGATGGCGGTTATGCAAAACATTTACTGCGTGCGAGGCGCCCCGCGCAACCTGGGTTAACGTCTGGGAAACGCGCAGGCCTCCATTGGTTCCTATCGGAGAACTCCACGTGGAACTCATTGGCCAGGCGTAGCGCTGGCGCGCGACGGAGATGCCGATCAGATCAAGATACCGTTCGATCGATTCCGGCCACCCGATGAGATTGCCCTGCATTTCTGCGCAGAACTCTCGCGCGAGGAAGGCCCGCTGCGCTGTGCGGCATGCCCTGTAGAACCTCGGACGGGATGGCACGCCATGGCACAACCAGTGCGACGCCGGCGCTGCCACGCCTGTATGCCGTATTCTACCGGGTGAGCGCGGCCTCGCCGGCCCGGATCGTCTGTGCCGAACCATGTTGCAGCTTCGAAACCCGGCCGGCCTCCGCAGCAGCGCGGATGGCGGCGATGTTGCCCGCATAATCGGCGCTGCTCTTGCCGCGGAACACGGCCGATCCTGCCACGAGGGTGTCGGCGCCCGCGGCAGCCACGGCGGCGGCATTGTCGCGCGTGATGCCGCCATCGACCTCGAGCCGGATCGGCCGGTCGCCGATCATGCTTCGAATGCGCCTGATCTTCTCGATCTGGGAGTCGAGGAAGGACTGGCCGCCGAAGCCGGGATTGACCGTCATCACCAGCACGAGGTCGAGACGATCAAGCACGTATTCGATCGCGGCTTCCGGTGTAGCCGGACACAGGCTGACGCCAGCTTTCTTGCCGAGCGCACGGATGGCCTGGAGCGAGCGGTCCAGATGCGGGCCGGCTTCGGCATGGACCGTGATGACGTCGGCGCCTGCCTTTGCGAACGCCTCCAGGTAGGGATCGGTCGGCGCGATCATCAGATGCACGTCAAAGATCTTCGCCGTCGCCGGTCGGATCGCCTTGATGACGTCGGCGCCGAAGCTGATGTTCGGCACGAAGTGCCCGTCCATGACGTCGCAGTGGATCCAGTCGGCGCCGGCAGCATCAATAGCCCTAATCTCCTCGCCGAGGCGCGCGAAATCGGCGGCCAGGATCGAAGGCGCGATGAGGATTTCTCTCGTCATGGCTTCGCACTCCTCTGCGCGTCCGCACCACCGCTGAAAACGCGACTCGCAAGGACATCCGTCGGATCGATCGTTTCGAGATCGGCGACATCGAGCATGCGGTCGAGATCGGAGACGAGGCGATCGGCCTGCCGCAGGCGGATGCGATCGACCGCGTTGCGGATCGAGCGCGCATTGGAGAAGAACGGCTGGGTCCGGCGCAGCGCGATGTATTTTTCAAAGGCCCCGCGCGCCGCCGCCGAGAAGCGGTATCCACGCTCCTTCAGCATCAGCTCGGCGATGACGAGAAGCTCGGCTTCCGCATAGTCCGGGAAGTCGATGTGATGGGCGATGCGCGAACGGAAGCCCGGGTTGGAGGCAAAGAAGCTCGTCATCCGCTCGCCATAGCCGGCGAGGATCACGACGAGGTCCTCGCGCTGGTTCTCCATCACCTGGAGCAGAATCTCGATCGCCTCCTGGCCGTAATCTCGCTCGTTGTCAGGCCGGTGCAGATAATAGGCCTCGTCGATGAACAACACGCCGCCCATCGCCTTCTTCAAGATCTCCTTCGTCTTCGGCGCGGTATGGCCGATATACTGGCCGACGAGATCGTCGCGCGTCACCGAGATCACCTGCCCGCGCCGCACGAAACCGAGACCGTGCAGGATCTTTGCCATGCGCAGCGCCACCGTGGTCTTGCCCGTGCCCGGATTACCGGTGAACGACATGTGCAGTGTCGGTGGCGACGATGCCAGTCCCGCACGCTGGCGGATGCGCTCGATCAGCAGCAGTGACGCGATCTGGCGCACGCGGTTCTTGACCGGCCGGAGGCCGATCAGCTCCTGCTCGAGCTGTTGCAGCGTGTCGGTGATCCCGGCCGCCTCGGCCTCCTTGCGGAGATCGAAACTGGTCTCGCTGGTTTCAGCGGTCGTCGCATGAGGGACATCAAGCATCGGCACCTCGAAGAAAAGAGCTTCGCCGCGGGGGGAGCGGCGAAGCAGTGGTCCGCCAAGGAAACGGAGCAGGGAGTGCTCCGCGCGGAGAGGAGTAACTAGGTCGACGCGTGCGCGGCCGGCCGGCGCACGGTGGTGTAGCGGATCGCACGTCCGCCCACCTCCTGCCGCACCAGGTCGAACTCGGCTTCCTGCGGCGGGCGGTTGACGAGGAACGAGATCCGCACCGATTCCCAGCCATGGCTGGAGTCGAATCCACTGATGCGGATGTAGCGGTCGCCGTAAACCCTGCGGCATTCGGCGAGCTCCATCATCACGCCGGCGGCGTCCTGGAGGTCGAACATCGGCAGGCCCCACATCTCCCAATAGGTGTTGCGGGGATGCGGATCGTCGGTGAACTCGATATTCACCGCCCAGCCATTGGCCAGGCAATACTGCACCTGCTTGGTGATCTGGTCGTCGGTCAGATCAGGCAGGAACGAGAAGCAGCCCTGGGTCAGTTTCATGTCAAAACTCCTCAAACGGTTTCGAGCGCGGTCGGCACGAAGTCCGGCGTATCAGTGGATTGATAGTTGAAGCTGACGTCCTTCCAGACCTCGAGCGCGGCCTTTAGCGGGGTGCAGGTCTCGGCCGCCCTCGCCAGGATCTCGGGACCTTCATGGACGTAGTCGCGCCCCTCGTTGCGGGCGAGGATCATCGCCTCGAGCGCCACGCGGTTGGCGATCGCGCCAGCCGCAATGCCCATGGGATGGCCGATGGTGCCGCCGCCGAATTGCAGCACGACGTCCTCGCCTAGGAGATCGAGCAGCTGGTGCATCTGGCCGGCATGGATGCCGCCGGAGGCGACCGGCATCATCTTGTTCAGGCTCGCCCAGGACTGGTCGAAGAACAGGCCATGCTCGAGCTTGGTCGGGTTGAAGTCTTCGCGGCAGACATCGTAATAGCCGCGCGTGGTGTTGGGATCGCCTTCGAGCTTGCCGACCACCGTGCCGGCGTGGATGTGGTCGACGCCGGCGAGCCGCATCCACTTCGCGATGACGCGGAACGACACGCCGTGGCTCTTCTGCCGCGTATAGGTCGAGTGACCGGCGCGATGCAGATGCAGGATCATGTCGTTGCGCCGTGCCCATTTCGCCATGGACTGGATCGCGGTGTAGCCGATCACGAGATCGATCATGACGATGCACGACCCGAGCTCTTTGGCGAACTCTGCGCGCTCGTACATGTCCTCCATCGTCCCCGCGGTGATGTTTAGGTACGTGCCCTTGACCTCGCCGGACGCCGCCTGCGCGCGATTCACGGCCTCCATGCAATAGAGGAAGCGGTCACGCCAATGCATGAAGGGCTGCGAGTTGATGTTCTCGTCGTCCTTGGTGAAGTCGAGCCCGCCCTTGAGCGCCTCGTAGACCACGCGGCCATAGTTGCGCCCGGACAAGCCGAGCTTCGGCTTCACCGTCGCGCCCAGCAGCGGCCGGCCGAACTTGTCGAGCCGCTCACGCTCGACCACGATGCCGGTCGCCGGCCCCTGGAACGTCTTCACATAGGCGACCGGGAAGCGCATGTCCTCCAGACGCAGCGCCTTCAGCGGCTTGAAGCCGAACACGTTGCCGATGATCGAGGCCGACAGGTTGGCGATCGAACCCGGCTCGAACAGGTCGAGGTCGTAGGCGATGTAGGCGAAGTACGAGCCCGGCGTGCCGGGCACCGGATCGACACGGTAGCACTTTGCGCGATACTTCTCCGCAGCGGTCAGGCGATCGGTCCACACCACCGTCCAGGTCGCGGTCGAGGATTCGCCGGCAACCGCCGCTGACGCCTCGATGGGGTCCACGCCCTCCTGCGGCGTCACGCGGAACAGCGCGATGACATCGGTGTCCTTCGGCGTGTAGTCGGGCTCCCAATAGCCCATGCGCGCGTATTCCATCGTGCCCGATCGATAGCGCTCTTTGCCCCGGACGGTTCCTGCGTGTGCATTCATGGCTCTCTCCTGCTCTTCTCTCTCTGAATGATTAGGCGGCGACCGACTCGCGGGCGCCGATGCGCGGGTCGAGCTCGCCGGCGCGATAGCGCCGCGCCATCTCGCTCAAGGGAATGACCTTGATCTTGCTGGCGTGGCCCGCGGTGCCGAACTGCTCGAAGCGATCGCGGCAGAGCTCGCGCATCGCATCCATCGCAGGCTTGAGGAATTTGCGCGGATCGAACTCCGAGCGCGTTTGCGCGGCGACCTTGCGGAACACCGCGGTCATCGCGAGGCGACAGTCGGTGTCGATGTTGACCTTTCGCACACCGCTCTTGATGCCGCGGACGATCTCCTCCACCGGCACGCCCCAGGTCTGCGGCATCTCGCCGCCGAACTGATTGAACATGTCCTGGAGCGGCTGCGGCACCGAGGAGGAGCCGTGCATCACGAGATGCGTATTCGGCAGGCGGCGGTGAATCTCCTCGACCACCCGCATCGCCAGGATGTCGCCATCAGGCTTGCGGCTGAACTTGTAGGCGCCGTGGGACGTGCCCATCGCGATCGCGAGCGCATCGACCTTGGTGGCGCGGACGAAGTCGACGGCTTGGTCGGGATCGGTGAGGAGCTGGTCGTGGCTGACCTTGCCCTCGACGCCGTGGCCGTCCTCCTGCTCGCCGCCGCCATGCTCGAGCGAGCCGAGCACGCCGAGCTCGCCTTCGACGGAGGCGCCCACCCAATGCGCGAGATCGACGACGCGGCGGGTGATGTCGACATTGTAGTCGTAATCGGCGGCGGTCTTGGCGTCGGCCTTGAGCGAGCCGTCCATCATGACGGAGGTGAAGCCGTGGGCGATGGCGGAGGCGCAGGTCGCCTCGTCATTGCCGTGGTCCTGGTGCATGCAGAGCGGAATGTCCGGATAGGTCCGCTCCAGCGCGTCGATCATGTGCGAGAGCATGAGATCGCCGGCATAGCTGCGCGCGCCGCGCGAGGCCTGGATGATCACGGGCGCATCGACCTCGGCCGCGGCCTGCATGATCGCAATACCCTGCTCCATGTTGTTGATGTTGAACGCCGGCACCGCGTAGCCGTGGTTGGCGGCGTGATCGAGCAGCTGACGAAGGGTGATACGGGCCACGAAAGTTCCTCCTGTTATGGCTTGCCGGCGCGGGTGATCGTCCGCCGGGCGGCTTCGGCAACGCTTTGCGGCGTGATGCCGAATTCGCGGTAGAGCACGGGCGCCGGCGCAGAGGCGCCGAAGCCGCGCATGCCGACGAACTCGCCGTCAGTGCCGATCCAGCGATGCCAATCGCCGGCGACTGCGGCCTCGATGCCGACGCGCGGGGCAGTGCCGAGCACACAGGCGCGGTAGTCCTCCGGCTGCTCCTCGAACAGCGCGAAGCATGGCGCGGAGACCACGGCGGCGCGGATATGTTCCGTCGCGAGCAGGCGAGCGGCTTCCAGCGCGATCGAGACTTCGGAGCCGGTCGCCATCAACGTGACGTCGCGACCGCCGTCCGGCGAGACGATGAGGTAGGCGCCGCGCGCGACACGGTTCCTGCCGCGCACGTCGCTGCGGAATGTCGGCAGCGCCTGACGCGACAGACACAGCACGGAGGGGCGATCTTCCGCCTCGAGCGCGCAGTCCCAGGCTTCCAGCGTCTCGACCGCGTCGGCGGGGCGGAACACCAGAAGATTCGGGATGACGCGCAGCGCCGCGAGATGCTCGACGGGCTGATGCGTGGGACCGTCCTCGCCAAGACCGATGGAGTCGTGGGTCATCACATGGATGACGCGCAGCCGCATCAGGGCCGCAAGACGGATCGCCGGCCGGCTGTAGTCGGAGAAGGCGAGAAAGGTGCCGCCATAGGGGATGAATCCGCCATGCAACGCGAGGCCATTCATCGCGGCGGCCATGCCGTGCTCGCGGATGCCGTAGTGGATGTAGCCGCCGGCGAACGCCCCACGCGTCACCGGAGTCTGCGCTTTGGCGTGCGTGAGGTTCGAATGCGTCAGGTCCGCCGAGCCGCCGACCAGTCCGGGAATTGTCCCGGCAATGCCGTCGAGCACCTGTTGCGAGGCTTGCCGCGTCGCCAGCTTCGGACGCTCGCTGGCAAAGCGCTCGCGCAATTTCGCCGAGGCCTGGGCATAGGCCTCCGGCAGGGCAACGGCCTTGCCCTCGATGAACAGCTCGCGCTGCGCGGCCGTCGCGCATTCGTAGCGGTCGAGCCAGGCAAGACGCTCGACCTGCCCGCGCTGTCCGATCATCCGCCATGCCTTGAGGATCGGGATCGGGACCACGAAAGGCTGATAGTCCCAGCCGAGCGTCCGCCGCGCCGCCGCTGTTTGCTCGGTGCCGAGCGGCGCACCATGCGCCTTCTCGGTGCCCTGACGGTCCGGCGCGCCATAGCCGATGATGGTACGGCAGGCGATCAGCGACGGTCTTGTGCTCTCACGCTCTTCGGCAATCGCCTGCGCAACCGCTTCGGGGTCATGGCCGTCGACACGGCGGACCGACCAGCCGGACGCCGCAAAGCGCGCGAGCTGATCATCGGAAGTGGCCAGCGAGGTCGGCCCGTCGATGGAGATGCCGTTGTCGTCGAACAGCACAATCAAACGGCCGAGCTGGAGATGACCGGCGAGCGAGATCGCCTCCTGGCTGATGCCTTCCATCAGGCAGCCGTCGCCCGCGATCACATAGGTGAAGTGATCGACCAGGCCGTCGCCGTGCCGTGCATTGGCCATGCGCTCGGCGAGCGCCATGCCGACAGCGGTCGCAATCCCCTGCCCCAGCGGCCCGGTCGTGGTCTCGACACCCGGCGTGTGGCCGTATTCCGGATGCCCCGGCGTCTTCGAGCCCCACTGCCGGAACGCCTTGATGTCGTCCAGGCTGACGTCGCCGCCGGTGAGATGCAGCAGCGCATAGAGCAGCATCGAACCGTGGCCCGCCGACAGCACGAAGCGGTCGCGATCCGGCCAATTCGGGTGAGCCGAGTCGAATTTCAGGAACCGCGAGAACAGCACGGTTGCGACGTCGGCCATGCCCATGGGCAGGCCGGGATGGCCGGACTGCGAGGTCTCGATCGCATCGACCGCGAGGAAGCGGACGGCATTGGCGAGATCGTTGTGCGCGACTGCCGTGATGTCGGCTTCAGCGTGGACGGAGATGTTCATCGGATTCTCTCCCTGTTCACTTCAGATTTCGCTTGCGCTCGATCAGCTGCATGATCAGCGGCGTCAGGATCAGCTGCATCGCCAGATCGAGCTTCGCGCCTGGACACACGATGGAGTTCGCGCGGGACATCCAGCTGTGGGGAAGCATCGACAGCAGATAGGGGAAGTCGATGCCGCGCGGATTCTTGAAGCGGATCACGACCATCGATTCGTCCGGCGTCGGGATCCAGCGCGCGATGAACGGATTGGAGGTGTCCACCGTCGGCACGCGCTGGAAGTTGATGTCGGTCTCGGTGAATTGCGGGCAGATGTAGTGGATGTAGTCGGGCATCCGCCGCAGGATGGTGTCGGTGACGGCCTCGGTCGAATAGCCGCGGGCGCTGCGGTCGCGGTGCAGCTTCTGGATCCATTCGAGATTGATGACCGGCACGACGCCGATCTTGAGATCGGCGTAGCGCGCGACATTGACCTTGTCGGTGACGACGGCGCCGTGCAGGCCCTCGTAGAACAACAGGTCCGAATTTTCCGGCAGCCGCTCCCACTCGGTGAAGGTCCCGGGCGCCGTACCATGCAGTGCGGACTCCTCGGCATCATGGACATAGTGCCGCGTCGTCGCGGTGCCGGTCTCGCCATAGTCGCGGAAGGCACGCTCCAGCTCCTCGAACAGGTTGGTCTCGGGGCTGAAATGGCTGAAATGCTTGTTGCCGCGTTCGGCCTCCTGCGCCATCTGCGTGCGCATCTCGGCACGATCATAGCGATGGAAGGCGTCGCCCTCGATGTAGACGGCGTTGACCTTCTCGCGGAAGAAGATCTGCTCGAACGTCTTCTTGACCGAGGTGGTGCCGGCGCCGGAGGAGCCGGTGATGGAGATGATCGGATGCTTCCTGGACATGGGTCGCCTCGCTCACAGCCGGAAGAAGCCGCGCCGCGCGAACAGCGGTGCGGAGATGCTGGCGACCAGCAGCGGATCGCAATGCAGTTCCTCGACGCGCTGCACCTCGTTGCTCGAGCCCATGATCAGCGGCACGCGCTGGTGCAGGCTCTGCGCCGATAGCTCGAGGATGCGCTCGCGCCCGGTCGTGGCGGAGCCGCCGGCCTGTTCGATGATCATGGCCATCGGGTGCGCCTCGTAGGTGAGGCGCAAGCGGCCGTCGCCATAGCCGGGGCGCGCGTCCGAGGGATAGAGGAACACGCCGCCGCGGGTGAGTATTCGGTAGGCCTCCGCAACCAGCGAGCCGATCCAGCGCATGTTGAAATTGTGGTTGGCGGGCCCTTCGACGCCGGCAAGACATTCGTCGACGAAGGCGCGGACCGGCGTATCCCAGTGGCGGCGGTTCGACGCATTGATCGCGAATTCTTCGCACGTCTCGGAGATCTGCACGGCGCTGCGCGCGAGGCGGAAGCAGCCCGCCCTGCGGTCGAGCGTGAAGATGTCGACGCCGTCGCCGAGCGTCAGCACCAGTGAGGTCTGCGGCCCATAGGTGACGAACCCCGCGGCAAGCTGCGCCGAGCCGCGCTGATGGAAGGCGAGAGCCAGGTCATCCGGGGCAGGCAGGATCGAGAAGATCGTGCCGACGGTCATGTTGATGTCGATGTTGGAGGAGCCGTCGAGCGGATCGATCGCGACGCAGATTTTTGCCTCGCGGTCGCCGATTTGCGGCTCGCGCATCTCCTCCGACGCGAGCGCCGCGATCGGCAGTCTGCTGAGACAGCGGCGCAGGATCGCATCGGCCTGGAGGTCGAGGTCGCGCTGGAGATCGCCGTCGCTGTTGCGGCCGGTGGTCAGGCCCGATGCGTCCGCGGAATCGCCGGTGGCGATGAGGTCGGCGATCTCGATCGCCGCCGCCGCGATGGCATCGACTGCGGCTGCCACGGCCAGCGCATGCGGCGCCGTCTCGGAATACCGTTGAAGGTGGTCGTCCAACCTGAGTTGCCCGGTCATCTGCGTCCATCCCCTTGCGGGCGCCGCTTCCAGTTCCCTCCCCGCTGGAGGTCGGTGCGGTCGGTCCCAACACGAGGAGATTGACAGGGGCGGCTTAATAAGGAAAATTTCTATTCATAATGAGTGCCAAAGAATTTTCTTATAATGGCCCCGGCCACGCAGCGGCCCAGCTCCGGCATCTGACGATCCGGCAGCTGCGCTCGCTTGCGGCGCTCTCGGCGAAGGGCAGCGTCACTGCGGCCTCGAGCCAGCTCGGCCTGACCCAGCCAGCCGTCACCCAGCAGCTCCGGCAGCTCCAGGACCTCGCCGGCCTGCCGCTGGTGCAGCGGACCGGCGACGGCATGCTGCTGACGGAGGCAGGCAAGGAGGTGCTGACGCTCGCCGAACGCGTCGAGGCCGCGATCATGGACTGCCAGGGCGCGCTCGATCTGCTCGCTGGACGGACCGGCGGCACGGTGCATCTCGGCGCGGTCTCGACCGCGAAATACTTCGTGCCGCATGCGATCGCGGCGTTCTCGAAGCGGCATCCGAAGATCGAGATCAAGCTCACGATCGGCAATCGCGAGGAGATCCGCGAGGCCATGCACGGCTACGATCTCGATTTCGCCGTGATGGGTCGGCCACCGGCCGACGTCAGCGTCGACGTGCGTCAGCTCGGGCGCAATCCGCACATCATCGTCGCGCGCAAGGGGCACTGGCTGGGGAAGGATTCCGGCCTAAACCTGACCGACCTCGTGCACGAGACCTTCCTCACCCGCGAGCCGGGATCAGGGACGCGCACGCTGATGGAAGGCATGTTCCAGAGATCGGATCTCGAGCCGATCATCGGCATGGAGATGAGCAGCAACGAGACCATCAAGCAGGCCGTCATCGCCGGGCTCGGCATCGCCTTCATCTCGGCCCACACGGTGGCGCATGAGCTCGCCGAAGGTCGTCTCATCGTGCTCGATGTCGCGGGCCTTCCGATCGTCCGGCAATGGTACGTGATCCGCCGCAGCGACAAGGTGCTGCTGCCACCGGCGCAGGCGATGTTCGATTTCCTGGGCTCCGAGGGCTCGAACTATTTGCCCGACGTGCCCGAGTTCGGCGGGCAATAGCCTGCCGATACTCACCCCATCAGCTTCATCGCGATCGTCGCGGCCAGAACGACGATGATCTGGAGCAGACGCTCCGTCGTGAAGATGCGGTTGAAGGTGGTCATCGCTTGGCCCGGCCGACGTAGGAGATCTCGATCGGCGTGTTGCTAGCACACGCGGGCGCCGAGATAACTCCGTAGTCGCCACGGATCCTGCCGGTGCGCCGAAACATGTGATCGCCTGGAACCCGACAAGTTTCGAACGATTCAAATCATCCTGCGCGGAATGGCCGCGCGGTCACTTTGTTCATGCACACAGTGACTTCGCGTGCACGGATGCGCCTTGCCCCGCATCCGGCCGTGCAATGGGGAATCCGGGCGAGTTTTGAAAGAGTCGGGGAGGGCGCGATGAGCCACATCGCCGCCGCGGGAGAGCTTTTGTCTGCCGCAAGCTACATGTCCAAGCGCAATTTTTCGGGTATCGGAGGCGTGTTGACCGCGCTGATGACGTCAGCTGCGTTCTTCGCCAGTCCGCAGGCCTTTGCGCAATCCACGCCCGCGCAAGGCGTGACGATTCCATCCGTCACCGTGACCGCGCCGGACGCACAGCGCCGTACCAATCCCGCTTCGGCCGCACGCCGGTCGAGCGGCACGCGGAGCCGCCGGACGCAAACGGCACGGCGGCCGGGGACGACCGCCGCGCCACAACCCTTCCTGCCATCGCAGGACGCGCGCACCGGCACCGTCGGCTATTTCGCCAACAGCACCTCCGTCGCCACCAAGTCGAACACGCCCATCGTCAACATCCCGCAATCGCTTTCCGTCATCACCCAGCAGCAAATCCGCGACCAGAATTATCAGGGCTTGACCGATGTCACGCGCTACGTCCCGAGCGTCGCCGTCCACCAGGGCGAAGGCAATCGCGACGAGCTCGTCATCCGCGGCGTCGATTCCAGCGCCAACTTCTTCGTCAACGGCTTTCGTGACGACGTGCAATATTTCCGCGACCTGTACAACGCGCAAAGCATCGAGGTGCTGAAGGGCCCGAGCGCCCTGACCTTCGGCCGCGGCGCCGGCGGCGGCGTGCTCAACCGCACCCTCAAGGAGGCCGATGGCACCCGCATCTACCAGGCGACGGGGCAAACGGGCTCGTGGGGCGACCGGCGCGTCACGCTCGACGCGGGCCAAGCCGTCAACGACAACGTGGCGGCACGGCTGAACGTGTTCTACGAGGGCAGCGATGCCTTCCGCGACTTCAATCATCTCGAGCGCTACGGCATCAACCCGACCGTCACGCTGAAGCCCGACGACTTCACCAAGATCAAGCTGTCCTACGAATATTACCACGACGGCCGCACCGCCGATCGCGGCAATCCCTCGCAGGGCCTTCCCGGCGGCGTCACGCGATTCAATCCGACGACACCGTTCGCGCCGAACGGCAATCTTCAGACCTTCTTCGGCAGCCCCAGCCTCAACACCGCGCAGGCGACCGTGCAGACCGGCATGGCGATCATCGAGCACGACTTCCAGAACGGACTGTCGGTGCGCAACGGCACGATGGCGGCCGACTACCAGAAGTTCTACCAGAACGTCTATCCCACCGGCGGGCCGCTCGCCGGTGCCGTCAACGCAGCCGACACCGCGGTCAACCTTGGCGCCTATCAGCACACGACCAACCGCGACAACGTCTTCAACCAGACCGACTTCACCTACAAGGGCTGGACTGGGCCGATCGCGCACACGGTGGGCTTCGGCACCGAGTTCGGCCGCCAGACCGGTGTCGACATCCGCAACACCGGCGTCTTCCCGAACGGCACCAACACCATCGTGCAGAACCCGTTCGCTCCGACCTATTTCGGACCGGTCACCTTCGTCCACCACTTCACCGGCACCAACACCGATGGCGTCACGACACCGGATTCGAACAGTAAATATGCGCTCAACGTCGAGTCCGGTTACCTGCGCGACACCATCGAATTCTCACGCGCGCTCCAGCTCATCGTGGGCACGCGGTTCGACCGCCTCGAGATGTCGGCGCTGGACATGAACACCAACCTCAACCGCAACCGCACCGACAATCTGGTGTCGCCGCAAGCGGCCGTCCTCCTCAAGCCGATGGAGACGATGTCGGTCTACACCGCCTACAGCATCTCCTATTTGCCCGCGTCCGGCGACCAGTTCTCCTCGCTCAACGACGGCACGCTGATCCTCCAGCCGCAGAAGTTCGAGAACACCGAGGTCGGCATGAAGTGGAACATCAATCCGAGGCTGCTGTTCTCGACCGCGATCTACAACCTCAACCGCACCAACCAGCCGATCGCGGACGGCAACAATCCCGGCTTCTTCCTGCCCTCCGGCAGCACGCTGACGCGCGGCTTCGAGGCGAGCCTCGTCGGCTACGTCACCGAGCAATGGCAGTCCACGCTCGGTTATGCCTATACCGATGCGAAGATCACCAGCGCGACGTCGGCGACCGTGGTGCCGGGCAATCGCGTGCAGCTGGTGCCGTACAATCAGTTCGCCTGGTGGAACAAGTACCAGTTCACGCCGATGTGGGCGGCCGCGCTCGGCATCATCTATTTCGGCGATTCCTTTGCATCGTCGGATGACACGGTGAGACTGCCGAGCTTCGTGCGCTTCGATGCCGGCGTCTACGCCACGATCGATGCCAACTGGCGAGCGCAGCTCACGGTCGAGAACATCTTCAACCGCGGCTATTGGGCGTCCGCCGACGGCAACAACAACATCTCGCCCGGCCAGGGCCGCACCGTGAGGGTCCAGGCGAGCTACCGGTTCTGACGGCTATGGCGCGAACGTCTGCGTCCCATCGCGTGTCGTTCGCGCCGTTCGTCATCGATACGAATACCTGTGATGGTTAACGATCAGGCAGCGCGCTGGACGGCGGCGTAATCCGCGCGCGCGGCGAAATAGGCTTCCAGCTCCGACAGCGCCCGCGCTTCCCACTCGCTCGCCTGCTCCAGAAGCGACCAGCTCTGGCCCGGGCGGAATGCAGCGGTCTGGCGATAGAGCGATGCGATGCCGCGATAGCGGCGCACGTTCTCAAAGATGGCGTGACCGTTCATGTTCAAAAACTCCCTCGTCATTCCCGGGGGAGAAATTGCGGCCAAATCTTTTTCGAAAAGTTAGCGGCGCGCACCAAGCTCGCGGATGGTTGCCGGACTGTTGCGCCGGCGCAACGCGCCCCTTCCGCACGAGGCGGATTTATTGCGAATTCGTTGCCGTGCTCTCGCCCGAGGGCTTCAGCCCGCCGCGGCTGATCATTGCCATCATCTCGCGGCAGAGATCGGCAAGGCCGATCAAGAGCACCGCGAGCAGGCAGAACAGGTTGATGGAATCCGCGCCCGCGCTGGAGAGCGGCATGAACTGGAAGAACGGCGGGATGAACGCCCACCACACCAGCGGAACGGTGAGCAGCGCGGCGAACACCGCCGCCGGCGCGCCCGCGACGATTCCGAGCACGAACAGGCTAGGCAGGAACGCCGCGAAATAGAGCTTGGCGCCGAGTGCGACGCAGACGCCTTGAAGCGCGGCCGACACGGCGACGACGATAAATCCGAGCAGAAACGCCTGCCACGACCATGGCCGTACCCGCGGTACGCCAACCAGTCCCGCACGCCTCATCAGCCTCCCCCTGCCGCCCGTTAACCGGGCTCGCTTGCGACCAAAGTACTACAGCCGCAGGGAAACCGCGAGACGGAAATCGCACGGTGCCGGGCTGCGTATCCAGGGCTTGGTAAACGGCCGCGGGCACGATCGTACCGCTACTCTGTCGCCGCATAGAGCAGGCCCGCGACGGGCAGAGCAAGGCCAATGGCCGACGCCAGCGTCCAGCCGCCTTGCGCGAAGGCCCAGGCGCCAACCGCAGAGCCGGCAGCGCCGGCGGCGAAGAACGTCGCCATATAGAGGCCGTTGAGACGGCTGCGGTGCTCATGCCCGAGCGCGAAGATGGCGCGGAAGCCCAGCACGACGTTCCCCTGGACACCGATATCGATAGCGATCGCGGCCACGACCAGGCAGGCGAGATTCAGCGTCGAGCCGGCCGCACCGACATAGGTCACCAGGAAGCCGGCGGCCGCGAGCAGCATGGCGACCAGCGTCGCGATGCGGCTATGGCCGCGATCGGCGAGCCGTCCCGCGATTGGCGCGGCGAACACGCCGGCGACGCCGGCGAGCGCGAACAGCGCGATGCCGCGCTGGGAGAAGCCGAATTCACTGGCGAGCTGGAGTGGCGCCACCGTCCAGAACAGGGTGAAGGCACCGAACAGGCTCGCCTGATAGAGCGCGCGGCGCCGGAGCAGCGGCGTGGTCCGCGCCAGATGCGGCATCGACAGCAGCAGCGTGCCGTAATGCATGCGCGCGACCGGCTTGCGCTTGGGCAACGTCGTCCACAACACCGCCGCGAGCACGATCATCAGCGCGGCGGACATGAAGAACACCGCGTGCCATGACAGCGCTGCCGTGACAAAGCTCGACACCGGCCGCGCCAGCATGATGCCCAGCATCAATCCGGTCGAGACATTGCCGACGACGCGGCCGCGAATGGCTTCCGGCGCAAGGTGTGCAGCGTAGGGAATGATGATCTGCACGGCGACCGAGCCGAGGCCGATGAACAGCGCGGCGATCAGGAACGGCAGCGCGTGGGTGGCGAACGCGGCGGCCAGAAGCGCCGCGGCGCCGAGCGTGATGACAGAGCAGATCAGCGCGCGGTTCTCGACGAGGTCGCCGAGCGGCACGATGAAGAGAAGCCCCACGCCGTAGCCGATCTGCGTCATGGTGACGATCAGCCCGGCCGCCGCATGCGAGAGGCCGAGCGCGGCGCTGATCGGGGCGATCAGCGGCTGGGCGTAGTAGATGTTGGCGGCGACCATGCCGCAGGCCGCGGCAAGCACGAAGGTCAGTCGCTGCGACACCGCATCCGGCCCGGGTGCGGTCTCGATCGTGGCATTCATCGTCATTCCAACAGACTCCAGATATCGGGAATGATCATTCCCTAATATGACACAAATTCAGTCGAGCAGTTTCATCGCGACGCCGACCAGGCGCTCGCCGTCGAGCGGCAGGCGCGCCTTGCCGACGACGCGCATTCCCTGCGTGATGCAGATCATCAGCCGCGCGGTGTCGTCGGTCGCAACATGGGCGGGAATCGAGCCATCGGCCTGGCCCTCGCGAATGAGGCCGGCGATGAAGGCCTCGTTGGTCTCGAGCTGGGCGTTGACGCGGGCACGGACGTCCGGATCGAGCGCGGCGAGCTCGACCGCGCCGCCGACCACGATGCAGCCGCGACGGCCCTCGATCCCCTGGGAGTGCTCGACATAGGACAGCAACATATGGCGCAGTCGCTCGCGACCGTTGGCGCCGCGCGCCGCCGCGCTGCGGGTCTGCTCCCGGCGCACCGCGGCATAGCGCTCGAAAGCGGCCAGGAACACGGCCTGCTTGTCGCGAAACGCCTTGTAGACACTGCCGGTGGCAAGCCGCATCGCGGCTGTCAGGTCGCCGATCGAGGTGGCATGATAGCCCCGCTCGCAAAATACGCGTACGGCGCGGTCGAGCGCGGTGTCCATGTCGAATTCCCGGGGACGGCCGGGTGGACGGGCAGCAGGCTGGGGACGGCGCGCGGCTTTTTGCATTGCGGGATAATAGGGAATGATTGTTCCCGAATCAAGGCACGGAGTTGTGAATGGGGGGTGGATGGAAGGCACGCTCTCTCCGCATCGTCATTGCGAGCGTAGCGACTTGTCCGCCGAAGCTTCAGCGAAGGCGGAAGCAATCCAGAATCCCTCCGCGGAAAGGCTCTGGATTGCTTCGCTGCGCCCGCAATGACGGAGCAAGGGGCATCGGCGTCGTCCTCCAAGTACCACAGTCATTCCCCGCGACCCGGCTACGCCAAGGCTTCGCCGGGGCTGAGGTCCAGGGCCGCCGAAGCTTTAGCGTAGGCGGCAAGCGGGGAATCCAGTACGCCGCGGCCTCTCGGCTCAATCACAGCCGTCTCTGCAATGCTGGATCGCCCGGTCAAGCCGGGCGACGACAGCGAGTGCCTGGTCGCAGACACGCCTTCGCATCCTCGCGGCCCAATTCGCCCGAGCTTTGCTTGGTCGCTCCACCCTCTCTAAGCCAAGAGGGCGCAGGGAAGGCCGGGTGCTGACCTCGCACCCGCGGTCCGCTGCGCGAAGATGGTGCGCAGGGAAACCGCACAGCAGCAGGTGGTGCCAATCACTCGGCCTTCCCTGCGCGATGGTTGGACGGCTTATGCCGTGCTCTCCCGGGAGCCGAATTCCTTCTGGCCTCCCTCACGCCTGCGAAAGTCACCAGCACCGCGCCGGTTGACGCGACTGCCGCATTCGCAAAGCACTTGACCGTAGCAACGACGGCCAGGACCACACGGTTTTGCCGTACGCACGGCCCGCCATTTCGCCGCAGTTTTTCCAGCCCTGTCGACGGAGCCGGAAACTTGCAGACGAGACGAACCTGACAGCGCCGCTCATCCGGCACGAAGTCTTGGGCTCACGGAGAGCAATCCGCCCTGCCCTTGGCCTCTCGCGCCCGACGCTGCCGCGTCCACCGCAAGCCCGGCTCGCGACAGTGACGACACAAGATCGCCCCTCTTGGTGAGCCGGGATGGGCGACACATACGCCAATTCCGAATTTCGGTAAAGTGGAATATTCTTGCAAGCGCAACTTGACACCGGCGCAGATCGGAATGACCCGGTGTTTTGCCCGACGGCCGGGGTCAGCGGGGCGTGACTGGCAGCACGCCTGTGCGAAGTGGCGGCGGCATGCCCCACCGCATCAACACCATCCTGCGTCTGTGTTGCGGACGACCGGCGCAGGATAGTCGGGAAACACGCCGGGCATCGGTGCGAGGTTGCCGACGTATCGGTTGGCGACGCGAAACAGTGCGGCGACGCAGCTTGGTTCGTCGCGATGCTGTAGAGGTTGCACATGCGGTTCGCGGGCTAACGCTTTTTAAAGTCCGTTAGCTTGCGCAGGTAGTAGCCTTGTCGCTGAACGGCGAGCTTAATGTTCTCACTGACGCTCGCTACTTTTTTCTTCTTATGCCATCTGCCTGACGCGTCGGGAAGCGGAATTGGCAAACCATTTCGCACAACCAACAGATCTCGCCTGGTGTTAAGATACACATCGAACATTCTAAGGCCCCCAGCCGATTGTCAGAGTATCGCGGGGAGCAGAAATAGCAAACAACTCCGCCCGGCCTACGATGGACTAGCACGCCGCTACAGATTGCGGTGGATGGCGTGCCGGCACGCCGGCACAACGGAGGCGACGTAGGACCTGTGTCGCGACTTGAGCGGCGGTCATCATGTGTCGTCATCCAGTGGCGGCTCACCTCACTTGTCGGCCATCTCCTGTTAGACCTTGGCAATCTCTGTGCGCACCTCGAACACACATGCTCGATGGCGCGCCGGGCCGCAAGATCGCTACGTCGCGCACCGTGCAGGATAGATGCCATCAAAACGGTGCCAGCAATGCCGCTTTAGCCACACTTACCGGTGAGGACCTGATCTTCAAACGTAGGAGAGTACGTCATTCCGCTGACCGATCAGTCGCGAAATTATGTTGGCGAACTGAACGAGAGAAAAAATTGCGAGGAATTCCAAAATCATTTCGAAAAGCCTCCGGGTTCGAAAATTCGCTGTCGTAAAACACGCCCCAGCCCGGAGACCGCAAATCTAAAACTGTTTGTTGCGGCGTAAACGCAAAATGGAACAGTTCAACGAAGAAACAATAAATCAGTTGCCTTTCGGCAACAGCATGAGGAGATTGCAGCGTTCTCGAAAACACGCTGTCATTGCCGCGCCGTGCGCAGCATCGGCTTCACTGCGCGACGATTGCCGCCGCTCGCGCCGCAGGTATCGCAGATAAGCGACGCGGCTCTGATCGAGCGGGAAGCCGTCACCTTGCCGCTGGATTACGCCTTCGGCTTCGAGCTTGCCGATGTAGGTCCGGCTGCAATCGAGGTGCTGCGCCAGCGCCGACGCGCTGACGGTCTCGGCGCTTCTGGATCGCGGTCGAGGAACAGGCTTGGCGACGGGCGCGACGGTTTCGGTCATCAGCGTCATTCCTGCTGCATCGCAGCGGGATAGCTCACTTTCGCTTCCGGCGGCAGAGCGGACCATATCCAGATTTGCTGCTGGTCGACCTTGGGCGCGATTGCGCCTAACCGGACCTTGCCATGCGGTCTTGAACTCATTCGTTGACGAGGGCGTGTATTGCCCCGTGACCCAAATCCCTTATGTTTATTCGTAGCAGTGATCGGAGCCGGCCCATGTTTCCGTTAATTGTTGCTGCAATCCTTTATCTCAGCCTCATCTCTGCGTGCGGGCACTATACTGCGAACTATGCCGAACAGAGGGGACGCTCTAGGGCCGCCTGGTTCATCTGGGGCGGATTGCTTTATCCACTCCCCTACATTGCGTTGGCACTCTTACCGCCAGTCCGCCGGGAGACGCCGGTCTAAGTCCGCCTCGCTTGGCGGCTTTTCTTGAGTGTCGCCTTTGGGCCCATCGCGTCATTTCGCTGCAAAGCGCTCGCTGCTCGCTATCGGCGCATAGCGAACGTTCCGGCGTCCCCTGCAACTGCAACCACGCATTTTCTCGCACCAGATATTCTCAATAGGTGCGGTGGCGCGGTCCCCGCGTTTCTTTTTGCCCTCTGAAGAACCCTGACGACCGATTGCGGAGGGACCGCCCATCCTTCGACGGTCGCCGCCAGCCATTGCGGGCATCACGTCATCACCACGACACGGTGCGAGCCATCGACGATGCCGCGTTCGGGGCCGACATTCGCTGGCTTTCTGACCCAAAACAACCGTAGGCATTATTCCGAGAACCGTGTAGCCTCCCCGCACCGTCACGCTCTTTGCTTGCCGGAAGCTGCTGCCCACAAAACGGAGAAACGCCGAACTCTCCGCTTCTCTTCAAATTGCAGCCTTGGTGCCATTGGCAGGCGCGATCTTCAGAACCAGCCATTCACAGATCACCAGCGTGCGCGTCGCATAGGCGCGCCCGACTGGCGGACACGATCAGATCAAAGAGGGCAAAGTCATGAGCAAAAGCTTATCGCTGCTGCTGGTGCTGTTGTTCGTCACTATCGGCCATGCGCGGGCGGACCCGCTCAATGAGGACATGACGAAACTCAATGCGCAATGGGATGCAGCGATCAACGATCCAAATTTCGATGCCTTGCTGCCAATGTATGCCACCGATGCCAGTCTAATCCCGCCCGGCGCACCGCCCGTTTCGGGTGCGACTGCGATACGCGACTTCTTTGCCAAAAGGGGAACGAGCGTCAGAAATCACAAGCTTGAACTTGTTGAGGTTTTGCCAATGGGGAACTACGCATACGTGACCTCCCGCTTCAAAGCTTCCTTGGTCAAAGGCGAGGAAACGACCAAGCTGTCCGGAAGCACCGTTAAGCTTTACGAACACCAGTCCAACGGCGAATGGAAGGTTAAGTCCCACATTTTCGTTCGGGAATAGCCAGCCAAACATTACGAGCCGAATGAGCCGGGATGGGCTACATATACGCCATTTCCGAAATTCGGTAAAGTGGAATATTTGGCGCGATTGGGTTGACAGCAAAGCGAAACACCCGGGCATGCCACCGTCATTCCGGAGCGCGGCGAAGCGGCGAGCTATGATGCGCAATTGCGCATCTGAGATCCCATGTCGCCGCGCAACTGCGGCCCGATGGATTCCGGGCTCAATGCTGCACATCGCCCCGGAATGACGAAGGGGAGAGTGTCACCGCTTCGGCCGCCCGGCAGGCCTTCGCCCTCAGCCGACGCGCTGGCACTCTCCTTGCTGCTCGCCCGCCAATCCCTCAGACCCGCAGTGGGTCTGTTTCATAGTGAGGCGATCCCATGCAATCGACGTCCCGTTTCGAAGCGACCATCCCGACACAGCTCCACGTCCTGATCTCCGATCTGCGTTGGCGCACGCAAATGCTCGACGCCGACATTCAGGAGGAAGAGCGGAGGGCCGGAATCTCCGATCCAAACAATCTCGCCTACCCGATGCTCGCGCAGAACCTGAGAGCCCGGCGCGACAATCTCCAGGTGAGCATCGCGATCCTGGAAAGCCGCATCGAAAAGCGATCAACCGAGTGGCCGAGCGCCGCCTGACGCGGATCGTGCCGGGCCCGACCAGGCACCGCGACGGCATCTACAGAAGGGCGCGGGCGATGGGCGATAGCCCTGTCCGCGCCGGTCAACGCGCAGGAACCCGCGTTGCCCTTTTGCAACGGTTCCCCGCCGTCTGAAGCCGGACAAAAGAAACTCCCATTCCAGCCACGAACCCCGCTCACAACGCCGTGAGACTAGCAGGGGAACTACGATGCGTGCACAGCGCGTTTGGAAAGTGAATGGGGCCGCCAGCATCGGGCAGCTCCAATCGAGACTGGATGACCTGAACAAGCGTCTCGGTCAGCTCGAAAGCCAGCATCCGGCGAACTGGAGGCTCGAAGAACTGAGATCCAGCGCGCTGAGCCTGTCGCGCGAGATCGACGACATCCGCTGCGCCGAGGCGACGGCGGCCTTGAGCGAGCTCTTGCGGAAGTAGAGCTTCGGGCGATTCGAGCGACGCGCAAGGAACCAACCTTCCTCGACGCCATTGCCATGCTGAGCATGGAGCAGAATCATGACCAGGCACCTGACGCGAGCCCATCTCGCGCGCGGGGTGGCCGGCGCGGTGTCCACGCTGGTCCTGTGCGCGACGGCAGCATTCACCATCGCGCACCACTTCGCGCTGTGAGGGATTTTGCATGACATCCGATCCCGAGGAGTCGGTGAGGCTGCAAGGTTTTGGTGAGATGACGTTGCGCACTGCTGTCGCGACGCTGATGGCGCTGGCGCCGCGCGAGCGATCCGACGCCGCCATCTTCCGTGTCCGCGACGACGTGCGTTTGGCCTCGAGCGAGATCGCCGAACTTGCCTCGGACTGGGGCATGACACCGATGGCTGAAGTCAGGTCTCCAAGCCTCGTCCCGGAGCAGCACTGGCCGGACATCGTTCGCGGCATGGTGCGCGAGGCGCCACTGCCGGCACTGATGGTGGCGTTCCTGGTGGGCGTGCTGGTGGCGCGGCGGTAGTCTACTGACCTACTGTCCAGCATCGGACCATCGGCCGGCGAATGTAGAGCCATGCCGCCGCGGCAGATGCCCCTGCCCAACCAAATCGGCCGTGGACCCGCCCCGAAAATCGTTGCAAAAAGGCACTCCCGAGGCGCTGGCGGCCGGTCCGCCAAGCCTCTGGAAAACGTCGACTTTTGGAAGAATGGTCGGAGTGGCAGGATTCGAACCTGCGACCCCTGCGTCCCGAACGCAGTGCTCTACCGGGCTGAGCCACACTCCGACAAGAAGGCGGCTTATAGCGTCGGGTTTGACGCACCGCAAGCGGCCGGCATGAGGAATTTTGTCCCTGTGAAAACGGGTCTTGAAACGCTGATTTTACCGGCCGGCGCGGCCGGCGCGGAAGCTGCCGCCCGGATTTTGGCCGCCGGCGGGCTGGTCGCGTTTCCGACCGAGACGGTCTACGGGCTCGGGGCGGACGCCGCCAATGCCACCGCGATCGCCCATCTTTACGCCGCCAAGGGGCGGCCGGCCTTCAACCCGCTGATCGCCCATGTCGCCGATCTCGCCGCCGCGCGCCGGATCGGGCGGTTCGACGCGCGTGCGTTGAGGCTTGCGGAAGCGTTCTGGCCGGGGCCCCTGACGCTCGTGGTCCCGAAAACGGACGACTGTCCGGTGGCCGAGTTGGCCACCGCCGGGCTCGACACGGTCGCGATCCGCATTCCCGCCCATCCGGTGGCGGAGGCGATCCTGCGCGCCTTCGGCGGGGCCGTGGTGGCGCCGTCGGCCAACATCTCCGGCCATGTCTCGCCGACACTGGCAGCCCATGTCGAAAGCGACCTTGCCGGGCGGATCGACCTGATCGTCGACGGCGGACCTGTTACGGTCGGCGTCGAATCGACCATCGTCGGCTGTTTCGACGCCCCGATGCTGCTGCGCCCCGGCGGGCTGTCGCGCGAGCGGATCGAGGCCGTGCTCGGCGCGCCGCTGGCGCGGCCGCCTGTAGAGGCCGAGAGCGACGACAGCCAGCCGCTGGCGCCGGGCATGCTGGCCTCGCACTACGCGCCGCGCGCCAGCGTGCGGCTCAATGCGCGTGATGTGGCCGCGGGCGAAGCGCTGCTCGCGTTCGGCCCCGATCGCCTGCCGGGCCTGGAGGCCGCCGCCGCTGTCATGAATTTGTCGCCCGCGGCTGATCTCGATGAAGCCGCCACCAATCTGTTCGGCTATCTTCGCGCCCTCGATGCGACGAGCCCGCGAGCGATCGCGGTGATGGCGGTGCCGGAAGAAGGACTTGGCGAGGCCATCAACGACCGGCTGCGCCGGGCCGCGGTCGCCCGATAGCGCATGATCCGGAAAAGTATGCAGCGGTTTTCCGATAAGATCATGCGCAAGAGATAAGAGCGAAGAAGAGACAAGAGCATGAACGTCAATAAATCTGCCACCCCGCCGCTTGCGCCAGAGCTGATCGAACAATTCCGCAAGATCGTCGGCGACCGACATGCCATCACCGACGCGGCCGACATCGAGGCCTACGTTACCGAGGAGCGCAACCTGTTTCACGGCCGCTCGCCGCTGGTCCTGCGCCCGGGCTCGACGGCGGAGGTCTCGGCGATCTGCAAGCTCGCCTCCGCGCACGGAATCGCGCTGGTGCCGCAGGGCGGCAACACCGGGCTCGTCGGCGGCCAGACGCCCCACAACGGCGAAGTGGTGGTGTCGCTGCGCCGGCTCGACAAGATCCGCGAGGTCGACACCGCCTCCAACACCATGACCTGCGAGGCCGGCGTCGTGCTCCAGGTCGCGCAGCAGAAGGCGGCCGACGTGGACCGGCTGTTTCCACTCTCGCTCGGCGCCGAAGGAAGCTGCACCATCGGCGGCAATCTCTCGACCAATGCCGGCGGCACCGCCGCGCTCGCCTATGGCGTGGCGCGCGAGATGGCGCTGGGGCTCGAGGTGGTGCTCGCCGACGGTCGCGTGCTCAACGTGTTGTCGAAGCTGAAGAAGGACAACACCGGCTACAATCTGCACAACCTCTTCATCGGCGCGGAAGGCACGCTCGGCATCATCACCGCGGCCACGCTCAAGCTGTTTCCGAAGCCGCGGGCGGTCGAGACCGCGTTCGTCGGGCTAAAATCGCCGGCGGCGGCGCTGAAGCTGCTGACCATCGCGCAAGGCGAAGCTGCGAACGCGCTGACGAGCTTCGAGTTGCTGTCGGAGATGGCGGTCGACTTCTCGGTCCGCCACGGCATCGACGTGCGCGATCCGCTCGAAGCAAAACATCCCTGGTACGTGCTGATGGAATTGTCCTCGCCCGGCGATGATGCCCGCACGCCGCTGGAGACGATCCTGACGCGCGCCATGGAAGACGAGATCGTCGACGACGCCGTGATCGCGGCCAACCTCACCCAGCGCAACGGCTTCTGGAAGCTGCGCGAGGAAATGTCGTCGGCGCAGAAGCCGGAGGGCGGCTCGATCAAGCATGACATCTCCGTGCCGGTCGCCGCCGTGCCCGCCTTCATCGACGAAGCCAATGCCGCCGTCGTGAAACTGATCCCCGGCGCACGGCCGGTGCCGTTCGGCCATCTCGGCGACGGCAATCTGCATTACAATGTCAGCGAGCCCATCGGCGCCAACACCGCGGACTATCTGGCGCGCTGGCATGAGATGAATGCGGTCGTGTTCGAGATCGTGCTGCGCATGGGCGGCTCGATCTCGGCCGAGCACGGCATCGGCGTGCTCAAGCGCGACGAACTGCCCGAGGTGAAGGACAAGACCGCGATCGAGCTGATGCGCGCGATCAAGGCGATGCTGGATCCGCAGGGCATCATGAATCCGGGGAAGGTGCTGTGAGCGTCTCCCTTACGATCGATGCGATCGATGATGCCGATGTCGAGCCCGTCGTCGCGCTGTGGCAACGCTGCGGCCTGACGCGCCCCTGGAACGATCCGCATGCCGACATCGCGCTGGCGCGGCGGCGCGACAATTCGACCGTTCTGATCGGCCGCGATGGCGGCACGATCGTCGCCACCGCCATGGTCGGCCATGACGGCCATCGCGGCTGGGTCTATTACGTCGCGGTCGATCCCGATGGGCGCAAACGCGGTTATGGCCGCGTCATCATGGCCGCGGCCGAGGACTGGCTGCGCCAGGCCGGCATTTTGAAGCTGCAGCTGCTGGTCCGCCGCGAGAACGCGCAAGCCAATGCGTTCTACCAGTCGCTGGGTTTCGAGGAATCGACCTCGGTGATGTTCCAGAAGTGGCTCGACGGCCGCGCTTCCACAACGTAGCCGGAAAACAGCAATGACCGTATCCGACCGCGTCCGCATCAAGGACGTCCGCGTGCTCTCGGACGGCTGGACCACGCTGAAGACCACGACGTTCGAGTACCGGCGCGCCAATGGCGAGTGGCAGACGCAGCACCGGGAAACCTATGAGCGCGACAACGCCGCCGCCGTGCTGCCGTATAATCGCGCACGGCGTACGGTGATCCTGGTACGCCAGTTCCGCCTGCCGGCCTTTATCCGCGGCTACGACGATCTCCTGATCGAAGCGGCCGCCGGCGTGCTGGACGATGCCTCCCCCGAGGTGCGCATCCGCGCCGAGGCCGAGGAGGAGACCGGCTATCGCCTGCACCACGTCCACAAAGTGTTCGAGGCCTTCATGAGCCCCGGCGCCATCACCGAGAAGCTGCATTTCTTCGTCGCCGAATACGAGCCGGAGATGCGGGTCAGCGACGGCGGCGGCCTCGAGCACGAAGGCGAGGACATCGAGGTGCTGGAGCTCTCGATCGACGAGGCCTTGGCAATGATCGCGGACGGCCGCATCATCGACGCCAAGGCGATCATGCTGCTGCAGTACGCGGCGCTGCATATTTTCAGGTGAGTTACGCTTTCTTCCTTCTCCCCTTGTGGGCCTGTTGCGTTATCGGCTTTTGAGGCTGAAGACGTCAGGAGAGAAGGCCTTGGTCCTGGCAATGCCTGCGAAGATCTGTAGTTGTTGCCCTCAGCGGGCAGCTCACGCGGCGATCGTGGCCCACCGCCTCATGTTGAAGGCGATTGAGGCGAGCAGAACTTGCCCGGTCGCCTTGATCAGACCGACGTAGCGGATGCAGGTCAGCCGCATGCGGCGTTTGAGAGTAGCGAAGGTGGTCTCGACCTGGGCTCGGCGGCGCGCGATGAGGAGGTTGTAGCGTTTGAGCCTCGGCGGCAACTCCGGGTGATGCCGGTTGGGCCGACGAGCAATGCGGGGTTTCTTGCCCTCCGCCTTCAGCCGGGCCCGTCGGGCATGGGTGTCGTAAGCCGCATCGGCCCACACCGCAGCTTCATCGCCGCGGATCAAAGCGTCCGCCGGTGTCGTGTCGTTGATGTTGGCCGGTGTGGTCAGTACCGTGCGGATCAAGCCGGATCCTTCGTCGACACCGACATGGGCCTTGTAACCGAACGTCGTGCCGCTCTTGCCTTGCCGCTTGGTGAAGCGGGCGTCGGGATCGTTTGAGGGGCGATCCTCCTTCGGAGGAGCCGACACCGCCTGGATCAAGGTCGCATCCAGCATCGTGCCGCGCTTGAGGATGACGCCGGCATTCTCAAGCTGACGATCCAGCTCACCAAACAGCTTCTCCAGCAGGCCTTGTTCGACAAGCTGGTTCCGAAAGCGGTTCAGGACCGTATGGTCGGGCGTCGCATCCTCAAGGCTCAAACCGACGAAGCGCTTGAACGACAACCGGTCGCCCAGCGCTTCCTCGAGTTCGCGCTCCGAAAGACCATACAGCGACTGCAACAGCACAGCACGAAACAGCACCAGCACCGGATAGCCTGGTCGACCGGGGCTCCCTTCATCCCGCAAATGGCCGATCAGCTTCTCGAACCGGTACCACTTGACCAGGCCAGCCAGCCGATCCAGCGCCGCATTGGCGCCGGCCCCCTTCGGCATCAGCGCTTCCACAAAGCTCGGCTGTCCCGTCCGCTTGACCGCCATCGCTACCCTCCAAGGCTTTGCCCTAGGGAATCACAATTGACGAATTACGCAACAGGCCCCCTGTGGGAGAAGGTGGCGCGAAGCGCCGGATGAGGGGTACGCGTCCGCAAATTCAGAAAGAGCGGACTCGCGGAGAGATACCCCTCACCCGTCTCGCCGCTCCGCGGCGAGCCACCCTCTCCCGCAAGGGGAGAGGGGAAGACAGCGCAATCGGCTCCACTAAGCCTGCAATTCTGCCCTGCGCCGCCCCGCCCCGGTTGAGCAACACCAAAACTATCTCTAGTCTGGCGCGAACCAAGAACCAGGAGACGCGCCCCATGTCCGCTTCGCGCGACGACGAATTCGGCTTTGCGCCCGACTACGACTCCCCCGTCCCCTATATGCAGCGCACGCGCGAATATTACACCGCGATCGGCTACACCACGCCGTATCGCTGGGCGCATTACACGCAGGCGCCGTTCCAGCCGCTGAAGAAACCGTTGGCAAAATCGCGCGTGACGATCATCACCACGGCCGCGCCTTACGATCCCACCAAGGGCGACCAGGGGCCGGGCGCGGCGTATAATGGCGGGGCGAAATTCTACCAGGTCTATGACGGCGACACCTCGAAGCAGCACGATCTGCGCATCTCGCACATCGGCTACGACCGCAAGCACACCACGGCGACCGACAACGGCACCTGGTTTCCGCTGCCGCAGCTCTTGAAGGCATCTGCCGTAGGCCGCATCGGCGAGGTGAGCCAGCGTTTCTTCGGCGCGCCGACCAACCGGAGCCATCGCGTCACGCTCGACACCGACGCGCCGGAAATCCTGGCGCGCTGCCTCGCTGACAAGGTCGATGTCGCCGTGCTGGTGCCGAACTGCCCGGTCTGCCACCAGACCACCGCACTGGTGGCGCGGCATCTCGAGGCCAACGGCATTCCGACCGTGGTGATGGGCTGCGCCAAGGACATCATCGAGCATGCCGCCGTGCCGCGCTTCTTGTTCTCGGATTTCCCGCTCGGCAATTCCGCCGGCAAGCCACACGACGTCGCCTCGCAGGCACAGACGCTGGAGCTCGCGCTGACGCTGCTGGAAAGCGCGAGCGGTCCGCAAACCACGATGCAGTCGCCGCTGCGCTGGAGCGAGGACGCCTCCTGGAAGCTCGACTACAACAACGTCGCACAGCTCTCGCCTGAAGAGCTGGCGCGCCGCCGCGCCGAATTCGACAAGCAGAAGGAGATCGCGCGCGGCAACCGCGCCGCCTGACGTCCTCCGACAACAACAAACTAAGGGGAGAGCGACGTGACGCGACCGTTCGAGGGCGTGAAGATCCTGGACTTCACGCAGGTGCTGGCCGGCCCCTATGCGAGCTACCAGCTCGCGCTTCTGGGGGCCGACGTGATCAAGGTCGAACGGCGCGAGGGCGAGGACATGCGCCGCACACCGCTCAGCCGCGAATGGGCCGAGCGCGGACTCGCGCCGGCGTTCCAGGCCATCAACGGCAACAAGCGCAGCCTGACGCTCGATTTGCAAAAGCCCGACGCGATCGCGATCGTGAAGAAGCTCGTGGCGCAAGTCGACGTCGTCATGGAGAACTTTCGCCCGGGCGTGATGGACAAGCTCGGCATCGGCTACGAGGCACTCTCCGCGATCAATCCAAAGCTGATCTATTGCGCCGTGTCCGGCTTCGGCCAGACCGGCCCGGACCGCCTGAGGCCCGGCTATGACGGCAAGATGCAGGCGCTGTCGGGCATCATGGCGATCACGGGACATCCCGAGACGGGGCCAACGCGCGCGGGTTTTGCGGTGTGCGACGTGCTGTCGGGCGCGACGGCCGCGTTCGGCGTGTCGAGCGCGCTGTACCAGCGCGACCGTACCGGCAAGGGACAGCTGATTGACGTCTCGATGCTTGAGGCGACGATGGCGTTTCTCTCGGGGCAGATCGCGGACTGGTCGGTCGCCGGCCATCGCCAGCAGCTGTCGGGCAACCAGGCCGTCAGCCGTCGGACCACGGCAAATCTGTTCAGATGCGGCGACGGCCACATCCTGCTCGCCGTCAACAACGAGAAGCAGTACCGCGCGCTGATGTCCGCGCTCGGCCGCGAGGACACGCTGTCAGACCCGCGCTTCGCCGACTGGTTCGCGCGCAACGAGAACGAGGGCGCATTGCGCGCCATCATCGAGGAGGCGCTGGCGGCCAGGCCTGCGCGCGAGTGGGAGACAATCCTGGAAGATGCCGGCGCGCCCTGCGCCAGCATCTGGAAGGTCGAGGAGGTCATCGATCATCCGCAAATCAAGGCGCGCGGCGCGATCCAGGAGCTGGATACGCCCTACGGCCGCCTGCGCTTTGCCGGCAGCGGCTTCAAGCTCGGCCATGGCGGCGGCCGGCTGGACCGGATGGCGCCGGAATTGGGTGCGGATACGGATGCGGTGCTGGGCGAGCTGGGGTTCGATGCAGCGGAGATCGCGGCGCTCAGGGCAAAAGAGATCGTGTAGATTGCGTAGGGTGGGCAAAGGCGCAACGCGCCGTGCCCACCGTCTACCCACTTGCTTGAAACACGATGGTGGGCACGCTTCGCTTTGCCCACCCTACGGCACCGCCGCCTAAAACAACGACCCCTGCCCGTCATCTGACGAGCTAGCAGCGACCTTCCGGGCCGCCTTCTTCGGTTTCGCCGCCTCAGCTTCCGCCTCCATCTCCTCCGCGCTGATCGGCAACACGAGCTGATCGTCGTCATTGGCGACGCGGTTGACGCGGGTGGAGACCGGGTGCCAGGCGAATTCACCGATGCGCGGGGTGGACATCAGCGGCAACACGGCATCGACATCGTCGCCGCGGCTGTCGAGCCAGCGCTCGAAATCGCGCGGGCTGATGGTGACGGGCACGCGGTCATGCAGCGCGGCGAGATCCTCGCCCGCCGCCGCCGTGACGATCGCGACGGTGTCGAGCTCCTCACCGTTCGGCCCGACCCAGGTCTCGAATACCGCAGCAAAGCCGAGCGGCTCGCTATCGGCGCGGTGGATGAAGAAGGGCTGCTTGCGGCCACCCTCCGCCTTCCATTCATAATAGCCGTCGGCCGGGATCAGGCCGCGGCGCCTCCGAATCGCGTTCTTGAAGGCGGGCTTTTCCAGCACCGTCTCGGAGCGCGCGTTGATCAGGAGCGTAAATCCCTTGGGATCCTTGACCCAGCTCGGCAACAATCCCCAGCGCATCAAGCGGAAATGGCGCGCGCCATTCTCGAGCAGCACGACCGGAATCGGTTGTGTCGGCGCGACGTTGTACCGTGACGGGAAATTCGGCTGCTCGATGTAGCCGAACAGTTGCCGTAAAGCCGCGGGGGCCGAAGTTATGACGAAGCGTCCACACATCCTTGGGGGCCTATATAGGGTCCGTTCAGGTCCTTTTAACCCCGAACGTTAACACTGCGGCAGATGAGCTCAACGGCCTCCCAACCCGCGCGGACGCATGTACAGACGGGCCCCGAGGCCGCCGCCTGGGCCGAGCGGCTGCGCGTGGCCAACATCAACCCGCGAACCGGGCTTGCCACCGACTATCTCAACCATTTCAATGAAGCCGTGATGCTGCTGGAAATGGTCCCGGACATGCCGGAATGCGCCGAAGATTTTTTGACCTGGTCGCCGCTGTCCTATGCCGAGCATTTCACCGCGTCGAATTTCAAGGCACGGGATCTGGCCATCGAAGCCTATGAGAAGGCCGATCCGAATGTGCGCGCCCAGTTCGACCACATCACTGATACCATGACCTCGATCCTGACAGCGGTCGGCTCGGCCATGCGCGAGGTCGAGAAGGACACGACCCGCGTCCGCCTCGCCGAGCAGGCCACGCTCTGGGTCAAGCCGCTGATCGCGGCCTGCGGCGGCATCATCAATGGCGGCGCGGAAGCCGACGTCGACACCATCATGGCGAATTGAGCCAAGGGCTGTTGAAGGGTTGTTGAAGATATGTCTGCGGTCATCCAGCCCACCCACCCCCAGATCGCGGTCAGCGCCGCCATCTTCCGCGACGGCAAGGTACTTCTGACCCGCCGCGCCCGCTCGCCCGCCAAGGGGTTCTATTCGCTGCCCGGCGGCCGGGTCGAGTTCGGCGAATCGCTGCACCAGGCGCTGGCGCGCGAGGTCGACGAGGAGACCGGGCTCGCCATCGAGATCATTGGCCTCGCCGGCTGGCGCGAGGTGTTGCCGGCCGCAGCCGGCGCCGGCCATTACCTGATCATGTCCTTTGCCGCCCGCTGGGTGGCCAAGGAGCCGGCTCTCAACGACGAGCTCGACGATTACCGCTGGATCGCCCCCGACGCCCTGGCGAGCCTCGGCGACCTCAAGCTGACCGGGGGGCTGGAGGAGGTCATCCTGTCGGCCGCCGGGCTGATCGGGCCCTGACCGCCCCGTCTTGCGTCCTCCGCTCCGAGGGGGCATACACCCCGCCGATGTCCACGCGATTTCTGGCCATTTTTGCCCTGATTCTCGCCTGCGCCTCCGTGCCCACAAGGGCCCAGGACGTGGCGGCGCCGTTTGACGCCGATTTGCAGCGGCTGGCGGAGATTTTGGGCGGCCTGCACTATCTGCGCGGCATCTGCGGGTCCAACGAGGGCAACAAATGGCGCAGCGAGATGCAGGCGCTGATCGATGCCGAAACCCCCTCGGGCGAGCGCCGCACCCGTATGATCGCCGGCTTCAACCGCGGCTATAACGGCTTCCAGCAGACCTATCGGAGCTGCACGCCGGCCGCGACGGTGGCGATCCGCCGCTATATCGAGGAAGGCTCGAAGATCTCGCGCGATCTCACGGCGCGTTACGCGAACTGAGCGCATCTCCTCATCCTGAGGAGCGCGCTCTTCGCGCGCGTCTCGAAGGATGCAAGGCCCCGCTGCCGCAGCACGGCCTCTATGGTTCGAGACGGCGCTAACGCGCCTCCTCACATGAGGGTTTGGCTGTCGAACGCGCATCTGGAACCCTGTCATCGACTTTGTTCACAGCCGTTAACCGTTCCTAAAGATGTGGCCTAGCGGGCGTTAATACGCGTGCTACACCTTTCGTACAGCGCATCGCCGTGGATCGCGCCCCAGCCCTGATCGAGTTTCATGAGCCATTCAGTGTCCTACGCCCCCGCCCGCGCGCCGCTGCCCGATCACGAGCAGAAACAGGCCGCGCTGAGCTATCTCAACGAGGCCTGGGCCGAAGCGCGCCATGATGGCGTCGACGGCGACTGCCTGGCGCAGGCGAGCCTGTTTGCGGCATTCGCCGAGCTCGTCGGTACCTACGGCGAGGATGCGGTGGCGAAATTCGTCGAGGGCTTTCCGGGCCGCATCCGCAACGGCGAATTCTCGGTCACTCTCGCAAGGCAGTAAGCTTCTTGCGAAAAATGACCCCGCCACACGGGCGGGGCCAGTCTACGGATGAATGACTTGGCGAACGGGATCTGGCGAACAGGTTCGCGAAGTCTGCCGCGTTTATCGCACGGAAGCCGCCTCCCCCAGACAAGCATTAGTCTCGCGATGACCGGGAGATATTCCCACTACGATCGGGAATGCACTCCCTCCTCCCTCACGGCGCGACCTTGAGCGTCGCTTTCATGTTGGGATGATAGCGGCAGTAATAGTCGACAATTCCCGCCTTCTTCAGAACAAACGTTGCCGACTTCTTCGGTGGCAGCATCACGTCGAAATCGCCGCTCTTCGCCGTGGCGGTGTGCGCGAACACGTCCTTGTTGATCCATTCGATGGTATCGCCGACCTTCGCGGACGTTTCGGCCGGTGAAACCACGAGATTGTCCATTATGATCTGCATGGTCGCGGCGCGCGCCGGGACGACGATCGACAGCAAGACGACCGCAAGCGCGATCGAAGCGAGGTGTCGCGGCTTCATCCCACACCCCCTATTTCAGCTCGGCCGCGACATGCTCGGCGTGCTGCTGGTGGCCCTGAAAAATCTTCAGGCCGGTCTGCAACAGGCTCTTGAGCTCGGCATTGCCGGCGGACGGGATGAGCTGGGTTTCCAGCGCGCCGTTGACCGCCTTGTGATAGGCGACCTCGTTCGCGACATAGGCCTTGTCGAAGGCCGCGCCGCTCAGCTTGTCGAGCTCAGCCAGCTTGTCGCTCGCCTGCTTCGACAGCGTCTTGCTGGTATCGTTGTCTTCAGGCGTAACGTTCAGCTTCTTGACCAGCGCCAGCGCCTGCTTGTTGACCGCCTCGTGGTCGCGCAGCATGTCCTCGGCAAACGCCTTGACGTCCTTGTTCTTGGCCTTTTTCTGCGCCTGCTTGGCCGCGTTGATGTCGATCACGCCCGCGGTGTAGGCGATGTGAGCGATCTGCGGATCGGTGGGCTTGTCGGCTGCGCTCGCGCCTTGCAGTAGCGCCGGGCTCGACAACAGAATTGCCGCGGCGATCGCCGCGCTCCATCGGGTGAACATGTTTGAAACTCCTGTGCTGCCGGAGGGTTTGCCGGCGTTGCTTCACAGGCATTGGATGGGATTTTCGCGCAAACGTTCCCGAAAAACTTCAGCCGCCGCTGCCGAGCCGCTTCAGCACCGATACGGTCAGCCGCTCGCAGCGCCACCCGGCAAACGGGAACGCATCCATCATAACCGGACCGATCTCCTTCTCGACGTTCTCGCGCAACATGGTGCGCGCACGGTGCAGCCGCGTCTTCACGGTCTCGGGCTTGACGCCGAGCAGATCGGCGGTCTCCTCGATGTTCATCCCCTCCATGACGCGCGCGACGAAGACCATGCGGAACACATCCGGCAGTTCGTCGATTGCGCGTTCGACGACGCGCTGGATTTCACGTTGGGCCATGGTCCTTTCCGGATCGCCTGCGGGAGAAACGGGAAATTTTATGATCTGCGCGTCGAGCGCCCCTTCCGGCAGCGCGCTGAGCTCGACATGCGGCTTGCGGCTTCGCGCCCGGCCAAGCGCCTCGTTGATGGCAATGCGCGACAGCCAGGTCGACAGCCCGGACTCGCCGCGAAAGTCGTCCAGATGGGTAAAGGCCCGGACATAGGTTTCCTGCACCACGTCCTCGGCTTCGCTGTCGCTGCGCAGGATACCGCGCGCTAGACGGTAGAGCCTGCGGTTGTTGGCCTGCATGATCTCGCGCAACGCGGCCTCGTCACGGCCCCGCGCGCGATCGACCAGTTCGGCTTCCGATGCTCTAGCGCCGGCGGACAGGCCGGCTGCGGTCCGCTGCATGGTGGTCACCTGTTTCCATTCGTTCCGGACATTGGATGCAGGCCAGCGATAAAGGTTCCCGACTTTCTTACCCTCCCCTGGAGGGGGAGGGTCGATCGCGCGCAGCGCGAGCGGGGTGGGGTGACAGTCTATACCTTTGAGGCGGTGCCCGAGTGGAGAGATCACCCCACCCCGCTTCACCTCTCGCTTCGCTCGACGTGAAGCGACCCTCCCCCTTCAGGGGAGGGTAAGAGCTAATCCGTCTCGATCGGCAGTGCCGGATCCCTCGCCCATTCGCCCATGGAGGCATCGTACAGCGTCAGCTTGTCGTAGCCGAGCTGTGTCAGCATGAGCAGGTCGATCGTCGCCGAGATGCCGCCGCCGCAATAGCAGATCACATTCTTGTCGCGCGTAACGCCCTGGGCCGCGAACTTCGCTTCGGCGTCGGCAAGCGTCGTCAGTGTCTTGTCGGCCTTGGCAAGCGTGGCCGCGGGCACGTTGACGCTGCCGGGCACGCGGCCGGGCCGGCCGTAGCGGCTCGGCTCGAGGCCCTGATGAAATTGCGGCCCGAGCGCGTTGACGATCACGGTCGAGGGATCGCAGATCCGCGCCTTCACGGTGGTCTTGTCGACGAAGAAGCCCGCGTGCGACGCGGCCTTGAAGGTCGTGGCGGGATAGCCCTTCGGCGCGCCCGTCTCGACCGGCCGCCCCTCGTCCTTCCATTTGTCAAAACCGCCGTCGAGCACGCGCGCATCGACGCCGAGCGAGCGCAGCATCCACCAGAACCGCGTCGACCACATCATGGTGCCGATGCTGTAGAGCACGATGGTCTTGGATGCGTCAGCGCCGTGGCGACCGAAGGCGGCCTCTAGCTGGGGCACGCCAGCCATCATGAAGAGCTGTTGCGCGGAGGTGTCGGAGAACTCGCCTTGCAGGTCGAGGAAATCCGCGCCGGGGATGTGGCCGGCCGCGAACGTCTTGTCGCCGGGCACCGCGCGATAGGGCACATCGCTACCGGGCGGCACCGGCTCGTTATAGGTCGTGCAGTCGTAGAGGCGGAGGTTGGGATCGCCGAGAATCGCGGCGAGTTGCACAGTGGTGATGAGGGGCGTCGGTTGGGACATTGCTCTCTCCCAATTTGAGTCTACGCTTCCTGGCACTCTGTCATTGCCCGCGAAGGCGGGCAATCCAGTATTCCAGAGGCGGCGGTGATCGAACCGAGAAGCCGCGGCGTACTGGATGCCCCGCCTCCGCGGGGCATGACAGCGGAGCGAGAAGCGGGCCGCCCTCTACTGCTTCAGCGTCTCCAGAAACCGCACCGGCTCGCCCTGCGAGGCCGTCACCAGTTCGCCCTGCCACATCACGCGGCGGCCGCGGATGAAGGTGCCGACGGGCCAGCCGGTGACGCGGACGCCGTCATAAGGCGTCCAGCCGGCTTTGGACGCCACCCATTTGTTGGTGATGGTCTCGCTGCGCTTGAGATCTACGATCGTGAAATCGGCGTCGTAGCCTGCGGCAATGCGGCCCTTGCAGGCCATGTTGTAGAGACGCGCGGGGCCGGCGCTGGTGAGGTCGACGAAGCGCGCCAGCGACAGGCGGCCGGCGTTGACGTGGTCGAGCATGAGCGGCACCAGCGTTTGCACGCCGGTCATGCCGGAGGGCGAGGCCGGATAGGTCTTCGACTTCTCTTCCAGCGTATGCGGGGCATGGTCGGAGCCGAGCACGTCGATGATGCCCTGCTCGATGCCGCGCCAGATGCCGGCGCGGTGATCGGCCCCGCGCACCGGCGGGTTCATCTGCGCCAGCGTGCCGAGCCGCTCGTAGCATTCGGGTGCGACCAACGTCAGATGATGCGGCGTCGCCTCGCAGGAAGCGACGTCCTTGTGGTCGCGCAGGAACTCGATCTCTTCCTTGGTCGATATGTGCAGCACGTGGATGCGCTTGCCGGTCTCGTGCGCGAGCTTGACCAATCGCTGCGTCGCCATCAGCGCCGCGGTCTCGTCGCGCCAGACCGGATGCGAACGCGGATCGCCCTCGATGCGCAGCGACTTGCGGTCGTTGAGGCGGTATTCGTCTTCGGCGTGGAAGGCGGCGCGGCGGCGGATCACCTGGAAGATGCGGCGCAGGCTCTCGTCGTCCTCCACCAGCAGCGCGCCGGTCGACGAGCCGATGAACACCTTGACGCCCGCACAGCCGGGCGCGCGCTCCAGCACCGGCAGATCCTGCACGTTCTCGCGGGTGCCGCCGATGAAGAAGGCGAAATCGCAGTGCATGCGATGATGGGCACGCTTCACCTTGTCGGTGAAGGTAGCCTCCGTCACGGTCAACGGCGCCGTGTTCGGCATCTCGAACACGGCGGTGACGCCGCCCATCACGGCGCTGCGCGACCCTGTCTCGAGGTCTTCCTTCTGCTCCAGCCCGGGCTCGCGGAAATGCACCTGGGTGTCCATCACGCCCGGCAGGATGTGGAGGCCCTTGCAGTCGATCACCTCAGCGGCGGAGGCCTGCGAGAGCGGGCCCAGCTCCGCGATGCGGCCGTTGGTGATGCCGATATCGCGAACACCCTCGCCGTCCTGGTTGACGACGGTGCCGCCTTTGAGGATCACATCGAAGCGCTGGGTCATGGCTGAAGGCCTCTCTCATCCCCAAGCGCGGGGCTTGAGGTCTTGTCGTTTATGCCTTGCGGGCTTACGTTCCGGAGCAACATGTCGCAAGAGATTTTCACATGAAATCAGCGTTTCTTCCCGACCGGAGCGTGGTCAAGGTCGCGGGCGAGGACGCGCGCAACTTCCTCAACGGCCTGATCACGACCGATCTCGACAGGCTGAAGCCGGGCCTGGGGCGATTCGGTGCGCTGCTGACGCCGCAGGGCAAGATCATCGTGGATTTCCTGATCACAGAGGTGCCCGCAGGCCATGGCGGCGGGTTCCTGATCGACTGTCCGAAGGCGCTGGCCGAGGGCCTCGCCACCAAGCTGAAATTCTACAAGCTGCGCGCCAAGGTCACGGTGGAAAACCTCGATCTCGGCGTGCTCGCGGCCTGGGACGGCCAGCTTGCGGCGCAGCCGGACCTTGCGTTCGCCGATCCGCGCAATGATGCGCTCGGCACTCGCATCCTGATCCCCGAAGATCTCAAACAGAAGCTGTCCGATCTCATCGGCGCCGAGCTGGTCGATGCCGCCGAATACGAGGCCCATCGCATCGCGCTCGGCGTGCCGCGCGGCGGGCTCGATTTCATGTACAGCGATGCGTTCCCGCACGAGACCAACATGGACCGTCTTGCCGGCGTCGATTTCGACAAGGGCTGCTATGTCGGCCAGGAGGTCGTCTCGCGCATGCAGCATCGCGGCACCGCGCGCACCCGCAGCGTCAAGGTGCTGCTCGACGACCTCTCGCCGGAGGCCGGCGTCAGTGTTATGGCCGGCGACAAGCCGGTCGGCACGATGGGCTCGTCCGCACAGGGCAAGGGCATCGCGCTGGTACGCATCGACCGCGTTGCGGACGCGCTCGATGCCGGCCAGCCGCTCACCGCCGGCGGCCTCGCCGTGAGGCTCGCCGAACCCGACGTCGTCCGCATTCCCCTGAAGCAGCCCATCGCATGAGCCGAGCCCCCCGCCTGCATCCCGACGGAAAGACCCGCTGCCCCTGGCCCGGCGAAGACCCGCTCTATGTCGCCTATCACGACACCGAATGGGGCGTGCCGGAATATGACGACCGTGCGCTCTACGAAAAGCTGATCCTCGACGGCTTCCAGGCCGGCCTCTCCTGGATCACGATCCTGCGCAAGCGGGACAATTTCCGCAAAGCCTTCGATGATTTTCAGCCGGAGAAGATCGCGCGCTACAACGACAAGAAGGTGCACGCGCTGATGAACGATGCCGGCATCGTGCGCAACCGCGCCAAGATCGACGGCGCGATCCTGAGCGCGAAATCATATCTCGACATCATGGAGAAGGGCCCGGGCTTCTCGAAGCTGTTGTGGGACTTCATGGACGGCCGGCCCAAGGTCAACAATTTCAAGACCACTGCGAGCGTGCCGGCCTCGACGCCGCTGTCGACGCAGATCTCCAAGGAACTGTCCTCGCGCGGTTTCAAATTCGTCGGTCCGACCATCGTCTACGCCTTCATGGAGGCGACCGGCATGGTCAACGACCATCTCGTCGACTGCCATTGTCACGCGAGCTGCGGCAAGACGCAGCGCAAGCCGCGCCTCAAGGCCAAATGACCGCGAAGAAAACGGCACGCGACGTGGCATCCCGCGCCTGGCAACGCATGCTGTCGGGCCGGCGGCTCGATCTGCTCGATCCCTCTCCGCTCGATGTCGAGATCGCCGACATCGCGCATGGGCTGGCGCGCGTGGCGCGCTGGAACGGGCAGACCACCGGCGCGCACATCTTCTCGGTCGCGCAGCATACGCTTCTGGTGGAGACCGTGATGCGGCACGAGATGCCGCGCGTCGACGAGCGCATGCGGCTCGCCGCCCTGCTGCACGATGCGCCCGAATACGTGATCGGCGACATGATCTCGCCGTTCAAGGCCGTGCTCGACGGCCACTACAAGGCGGTGGAGAAGCGCCTGCTCGGCGCCATCCACATCCGCTTCGGCCTGCCGCCGGCGCTGCCCGAGGAGATCACGCAAGCCATCAAGGCCGCCGATCGCGGGGCGGCCTATCTGGAGGCAACCGAGCTTGCCGGCTTCAGCGAAAGCGAGGCGAAGCGCCTGTTCGGCAGGGACCCCAGCCTCTCCGACAGCGTCCGGCGCGACTACCTCACGCCCTGGACCGCGGCGCGGGCCGAGAAGCAGTTTCTGGAGCGGTTCAACGCGGTGTTCGCGTAGCATCATCCCTTCGTAGGGTGGGCAAAGCGAAGCGTGCCCACCAAACTAGCCGCGGTGTGCGCGGTGCGAAACGGTGGGCACGGCGCGATGCGCCTTTGCCCACCCTACGAGCGCTCGCTATAATCAGCGGCAAAAAGGTCCGCCATGATCCACGTCTGTTCCCTCGCCGCCCTTCCCGAAACCGTCCGCCTCACCAGGGCCAGCCATGTGCTGACCGTCATGGCCAATGTCGAGCAGGTGGCACGTCCGGTGTCGGTGCTGCCGGCCAACCATCTCAAGGTGTCGATGGACGACATCACCGAGGAGATGGACGGCTTCACCGCACCATCCGAAGCTCATATCGACCAGGTGCTGAATTTCGTACGCGGCTGGGACCGCAGCGCGCCGCTGGTGGTGCATTGCTATGCCGGCATCAGCCGCTCCACTGCGAGCGCCTTTGCGGCCGTCTGCGCCCTCAATCCGGATCGCGACGAGATCGAGATCGCCAAGAAGATCCGCGCGGCCTCCCCGATCGCCTCGCCGAACCGCCGCATCGTCGGTCTTGCCGACCGCGCGCTCGGACGCAACGGCCGCATGCTGCGCGCGCTCGACGAGATGGGCCCGGGCGCCATGATGGTCGAGGGCCGCCCCTTCGTGATCGAGCTCGAATGACAACTGCGACATCAGCCGCATGAGCGACACGCAGCTGACGCCGATCGAGATCGGCCTGACCGCGGCGATCGTCGCGATCGAGGATCATGAGCCGCTGATCCTCACCGCGCACAGCAGTGATGGGCTGGCGGGCCTGCCGTTCGGGCCGTTCGATGCGCCCAGCCATCGCACGTTCGAGATCGGCCTGCGCGCCTGGGTCGAGGCGCAGGCGGGCTTGCGGCTCGGCTATGTCGAGCAGCTCTACACGTTCGGCGATCGTGGCCGTCATGCCGAGGCCGGCGACACCGGTGCGCATATGGTGTCGATCGGCTATCTGGCGCTGACGCGCGCGGTGGGCGGCGAGCTCGCAGCGACCGGCGCGAGCTTCGAACCGTGGTATCGCTTCCTCCCCTGGGAAGACTGGCGCGAGGAGCCGCCTGCGATCATCGCCCGTGACATCATTCCGGCGCTGACGCTATGGGCCGAGGAGGAGACGCCGGAGACCACACGCGCGCTGCCGCGCCGGGATCGCGTGCGGTTCTATTTCGGCCTCGACGGCGCGCCCTGGGACGAGGAGCGCGTGCTCGACCGCTACGAGCTCTTGTACGAGGCCGGGCTGATCGAGGAGGCGCGGCGCGACGGCCGTCCTGCGGCATTGGCGCGTAAGCAGCTTCCCGCGCTCGGCACCTCCATGCGGTTCGATCACCGCCGGATTCTCGCGACAGCGATCGCGCGGCTGCGTGCAAAACTGAAGTATCGTCCTGTGGTGTTTGAACTTTTGACCGCGGAGTTCACACTCACTGAACTGCAGTACACGGTGGAGGCGATCTCCGGCCGGCACCTGCACAAACAAAATTTCCGCCGCCTGGTCGAAACCGAAGCCTTGGTCGAACCGACCGGGGTGATGTCGACACAGACCGGCGGACGGCCGGCGGCGCTCTACCGCTTCCGCCGCGACGTGCTCCAGGAACGACCCGCGCCGGGCTTGCGCGTACGCTCCCGGCGCTAGATCCTAGGATTTGCGTGACCGGCCCCTGCCCGCCGGTTGCCTGGAGGCTTCATGTCCGACGGCCCGTTTGACGTCTTTGCGCTGATCATTGCGATCATCGCTGTCCTGATCGCGATCAAGGCCTCCAGCCAGGCGGCCGAGCTGCGCCGCCGGCTGGCCTCGCTCGAAGAGATGTTTTACGCGCAGCGGCAGGTGCAGCCGCCGCCGCTGATGCCCACGCAGGTGCAGGCCGAGGCGCCCGCGACGACGGCCGCCGAGCCGCCGCCGCTCGCGCCCGAAGTCGAGGCAGCACCGCCTCCGCTCGTCACCGAAGAGGTTTCACCGCGGCCGCTCGCAGCGAGCACCGAAGCCGATGCACCGCCGCCGCTTGCGGCGAACACCGAGGCCTACGCACCGCCGCCTTTGCCCGCGCCGGCACCCGGCTTCGAGGAACGGCTCGGCACGCGCTGGGTGGTCTGGATCGGCGGCCTCGCGCTCGCGCTCGGCGGCTTCTTCATGGTGCGCTATTCGATCGAGGCAGGTCTCGTCGGCCCCGGCGTGCGCGTGTTCCTCGGCGGGCTGTTCGCAGCCGCGCTGCTGGGCGCCGGCGAATGGTCGCGGCGCAAGGAGAGCATCTCCAACATCGCGGCGCTGCCTATCGCCAACATCCCCGCGATCCTCACCGCGGCCGGAACGGCCGTGGCGTTCGCGACCATCTACGCGGCCTATGCGCTCTATGGCTTCCTCGTGCCCGCCACCGCTTTCGTGCTGCTCGGCATCGTCGCGATGGGCACGCTCGCCGCGGCACTGTTGCATGGGCCCGCACTCGCGGGCCTCGGCGTGGTCGGCGCGTTCGTGACGCCGATCCTCGTCTCCAGCGGCAAGCCGGATTATTGGGCGCTCTATATTTATCTTGCGATCGTCACCGCCGCGAGCTTCGGCCTCGCGCGCATCCGGCTGTGGCGCTGGCTCGCGGTGACCACCATCGCCTTCGCCGTGCTCTGGATCTTCCCGGGTCTCGATACCAGCGAGCTGCAGGTCGCGCCGCACACCTTCCATGCGATCGCGGGCTTCGTGCTCGCCGCCCTCCTCGTGGTCTGCGGCTTCATGTTCGGCCCGACCATCGAGGACGGCGAGATCGAGCCGGTGTCGTCGAGCTCGCTTGGCGCCTATCTGTTCGGCGCGATGCTGATCGTGCTGTCGAGCGCGCATGCGGACCTTGCGCTGATCGCGTTCACGCTTCTCGTCGGCGCGACGCTGTTCGTCGCCTGGCGTGCGCCGGCGGCGACCGGCGCACTGGGCGCGGCCGCGGCAACCGTCTTCATCGTGTTCGCCGAATGGGCGGTGCGCGCCAATCCCGACATGCTGGTGCTGCCGGGCGGCCCGATCCCCGGCGTCGGACCGGTCGCCACCGACGGTTCGGTGACGCTGCATCTGGTGATGGCCGCGATCTTCGCTGCCGGCTTCGGCATCGCAGGCTTCCTCGCGCAGGGCCGCTCGAACTCGGCGGTCATTCCGGTGGTGTGGTCTGCGGCCGCCGTCGCGACGCCGATCGCGATCCTCGTTGCGCTCTACGCGCGCGTCGCCCATCTCGACCGCTCGATCCCGTTCGCGATCCTCGCGGTGCTGCTCGCCGCCGCCTTTGGCGCTGCGACCGAAGCGCTGGCGCGCCGCGAAGATCGGCCGGGCACTGCGACCTCTGTCGCGCTGTTCGCGACCGGCACGCTCGGCGCGCTGGCGCTGGCGCTGACCTTCGCCCTCGAAAAGGGCTGGCTCACCATCGCGCTGGCGCTGATGTCGCTCGGCACGGCCTGGATCTCGCTGCAGCGGCCGATCCCGGTCCTGCGCCGGCTCGCCGCCATCTTTGCCGCGATCGTGACCGCGCGCATCGGCTATGATCCGCGCATCGTCGGCGATGCCGTCGGCACCACGCCGATCTTCAATTGGCTGTTGTGGGGCTACGGCCTGCCGGCGGCCTCGTTCTGGGGCGCGAGCATCTTCCTGCGCCGCCGCGGTGACGATCCGCCGCTGCGCATCGTGGAGGCCGCCGCGATCCTGTTCACCGCGCTGCTCGCCTTCATGGAGATCCGGCATCTCGCCACCGGCGGCCGCATGACGTCGCCGCCCTCGCTGCTCGAATTTGCCCTGCAAGTCTGCGTCGCGCTCGCCATGGCGATCGGGCTGGAGCGGCTGCGGCTGAGGAGCCACAGCATCGTTCACAATGTCGGCGCGGTCGCGCTCACCGCGATCGCCGGGCTCATCAGCGTGTTCGGCCTGCTGATCCTGGAGAATCCGTGGCTGCTCTCCAGCGTCGATGTCGGCGGTCTCGTCTTCAACCTGCTGCTGCTCGGCTACGCTCTCCCGGCGGTGCTGATGCTGCTGCTGTCCTATGCGGTGGCCGGACATCGCCCCGTCGCCTATGCGAACACGATTGCCGGCGCTGCGCTGGTGTTCGCGCTCACCTATTTGACGCTGGAGATCCGCCGCTTCTATCACGGCCCGGTCCTGCTCTACGGCGCCACCACGGGCGCGGAGCAATACACCTATTCGATCGGCTGGCTCGGCTTCGGTGTGGTGCTGCTCGGCGTCGGCATTCTCGTCAACTCCGAGCGGGCACGGCTGGCGTCGGCCGCGGTGATCGCGCTGACGATCCTGAAGGCCTTCGTGATCGACATGTCGACGCTGACAGGCGTCTACCGCGCGCTGTCGTTCATGTGCCTCGGCATCGTGCTGGTCGCGATCGGGTGGCTCTACCAGCGCATCCTGTTCCGGCGGCAGATAGCACCGCCGCCGGCTCCGCAGGCGAGGACTTGAGGATCAAGCCGCGCGGACCGACTCCAGGAACTGCGCGACCTCGACTTTGAGCCGCGTGCTGTCGGTCGCCAGCGATTTCGCCGCCGACAGCACCTCCGTCGACGCCGAGCCGGTCTCGATCGCACCACGCTGCACGTCCGTGATGTTCATCGAGACCTCCTGCGTACCGACCGAAGCCTGCTGCACGTTGCGCGAGATCTCCTGCGTGGCCGCGCCCTGTTCCTCGACGGCGGCTGCGATGGCCGCCGCCACCTCGGACAGCCGCTCGATGGTGCCGCCGATCTCCTGGATGGCGCTGACAGATTCCTGCGTCGCGGACTGGATCCCGGAGACCTGCGCCCCGATCTCGCCGGTCGCTTTCGCGGTCTGCTCGGCCAGCGCCTTGACCTCGGAGGCGACGACCGCGAAGCCGCGGCCGGCTTCACCGGCACGCGCCGCCTCGATGGTGGCGTTGAGCGCCAGCAGGTTGGTCTGACCGGCGATGGTGTTGATCAGCTCGACCACGGCGCCGATACGCGATGCCGCCTGAGACAGCGCATTGACGCGGTCGTTGGTCCGCGTGGCCTGCTCGACGGCCTCTGCGGCCATCCGCGCCGAATCCTGCACGCGGCGGCTGATCTCGGTGATGGAGGACGACAGCTCCTCCGATGCGGACGCAACCGCCTGGACGTTGGTCGAGGCTTCCTCGGACGCCGCGGCGACCACGGTCGCAAGCTCCTGCCCGCGCTGCGCGGTGCTGCTCAGCGTGGTCGCGGAGGCCTCGAGCTCGGTCGAGGCCGACGACACGGTGCCGACGACCTCGCCGATCATGGCCTCGAACTTGCGGGTGATGGCGTCGACGCGGCGGCCGCGTTCGATCTTGGCCTCGGCGTCGGCCGCGGCGACTTCGTCGGCGGCCTTCTTGGCGATCAACGCCTCCTTGAAGATCTGGAGCGCATCCGCCATCGAGCCGATCTCGGTCTTCTCGCCGCGATGCGGCACCTCGGCGGAGAGGTCGCCTTCGCCAAGCGACTGCATCGGATGGATGATCGAGGCAATCCCGCGAGAAACGTCACGCACGAGATAATAGGCGGCACCGATCGCGATCACGACCGAGAACACGATGATGCCGACCAACACGCGGAAGATCGTGGCGTAGCTGTCGGCCGCCTGCTTCGTCTCCAGCTCGGCGCCCCGGTTGTTCATCTCGATGCCCTTCTGGAGCAGCGGGTCGGCGGCCTGGGCCATCTTCGCGACCTTGGTCTGCAACAGCTCGTTGGCATCGGCCGGGAAGCGACCGACGCCCTTGCGCGACAGCGCCATGACGTCCTGCACCCCGTTCAGGTACTCGGCCCATGCCTTGCTCCACTGCTCATAGAGCGAACGCTCCTCGGCTGAGGTGATCAGCGGCTCGTAGACCTTGCGGGTCTGGTCGATGCGCGCCTGCAGCGAGGCGAGGCGCTTCTCGGCGGCTTCCTTGCCCTCGGCGGTGTCCTGCATCAGGTGCAGGCGCAGCGCGACGCGCAGCTCGTTGATATCGGCGCGAAGCGAGCCGAGCGCACGCACGCTCGGCAGCCAGCTCTCCGCGATCTCGACGGTGTGGGAATTGATACTCTGCATGGTGCCGATCGCCATCACGCCGACGCCGGCGAGCGACAGCACGAGGACCGACAACACGGTCAGAAGCTTGAACACGATCGACAACTTCGACATCACAGCAAATCCCGATGAGACCTAGCAACGCGCAAATCACCTGCGCCGCCATCGTCACGACGGACGACAGGGCGGAAGTCAGTTCAACAATGCTGGCTGATTTTTATCCCGTAAGATTGCGCTCATAGTTGCAAACAGGCGTTAACAGGAACCTACGTGAAACTACGGAATTCGCTGTCGCCGCCGTTATATGTTCCGCAATTATTGGTTGCAGCGCAGCAGACATCGCGCGACGCCACACCGGCGCACCGCGATGCGCGGCTCGAACGGAGCAACTGACGACCTCAGGCCGCCCGGACCGACTCCAGGAAGCGCGCGACCTCGCTCTTAAGCCGGTTGCTCTCCTGAGACAGCGATTGTGCTGCCGAATGCACCTGGGCCGACGCAGCCCCGGTCTCGCCTGCGCCGCGCTGGACGTTGCCGATATTGGCGGAGACCTCCGAGGTGCCGTGCGCGGCATGCTGGATGTTGCGGGAGATCTCCTGCGTCGCGGCGCCCTGCTCCTCCACCGCTGCGGCGATGGCCGAGGAAATTTCCGACATCCGCGCGATGGTGTCGCCGATCTCCTTGATCGCACCGACCGAATCCTGCGTCGCGGTCTGGATCGCGCCGATGTGCTGGCTGATCTCGCCCGTGGCCTTCGCGGTCTGCTCAGCGAGCGCCTTGACTTCGGTCGCGACCACCGCGAAGCCCTTGCCGGCCTCGCCCGCACGTGCCGCCTCGATCGTGGCATTCAGCGCCAGCAGATTGGTCTGGCTGGCGATCGTGTTGATCAGCTCGACCACGTCGCCGATACGCCCTGCCGCCTTGGTCAGCTCCGCGACGCGCGCGTTGGTGCGCTGGGCCTGCTCCACCGCGACGTCGGCGACGCGGGCCGATTCCTGCACCTGGCGGCTGATCTCCGAGATCGATGTGGTCATCTCCTCGCTCGCGGACGACACCGACTGCACGTTCGCGGACGCCTCCTCCGAGGCCGCCGCCACCGCCGTGGCGAGCCCGTTGCCGCGCTCGGCGGCCTGGGTCAGCGTATTGGAGGACGCCTCGAGCTCGGTTGCCGCCGACGACACCGTGTCGATGATCTCGCCGACCGCGCCTTCAAACCCGTCGGCGAGGCGGTGCATGTCCGCCTTGCGCCGTTCGCGCCCGCGCGCGTCAGCCTCGGCCTGCTCCGCACGCAGCCGCTCGGCCTCCGCCATGTTGGTCCTGAACACCTCGACCGCACCGGCCATCTCGCCAATCTCGTCCTTGCGCCCGACGCCGGGGACGGAGATCGAAAGCTCGCCGCGCGCCAGCCGCGTCATCGCGCCGACCATGCCGGACAATGCCTTCGAGATCGAGCGCCCCAGCACGAAGCCGACCACGGCGAGCACGACGACGGTGAGCGCGAAGGCGATCATCATCCACAGGCGCACGGCATCGCGCGTTGCGGCTTCCGCGGCGTCGGCCTGCTTGTACATGGCGTCGACGGCGGTTCGCACCTCGACCATGGAGGGTTCGAGCTCGCGGAACGTCTTCATCATGCTGGCGTCCAGCGCAGCGCTCTGCTGCGCGGTCTCGGCCCAGGCCGCGAACTCGGACTGGTACTTCTGGAGCTTGGCCGTGATGTCGTTCATCACCGCCGTCGGGACTGCGACCACCTCGATCGCCTTGGAGAATTCGATCGCGGCCTTCTTCACCTCGGCGATGTATTTGGGGTCGCGCCGCAGCATGAAGTCCTTCTCGTGCCGGCGCATCATCAGCATCCAGCTCGTCGTCCTGGGATCGTCGATCTCCTTGAGCTTCACCTCGATGTCGTGCACGGCGGCGCGGAGCGAGCCGGACAGGCCAAGCGTCTCGTTCAGCCCGAGTCTGGTCTCGGCCACGACAAGCGCCTTGAAATCCTCGGCATAGCGTTTGAAGCCGTCATGTGCCTGCCTGGTCTTGTCGGACAGCGCGCTCATGCCGCCGGCCGCCATCAACCGCTCGACCTGGTCGAAATCGCGGTTGATCGGTCCCATCAGCTCGGCATGGGCCTTGGCGTAGCTTTCGTTGCGACGCTGCTGAAAATTCTTCTCGTTGCGGCGCGCCTCCAGCATCTCGATCGTGAGCTGCTTGTTGAGGTCAGCGATCGCGCGGGCGCGGTTGGCAACGGTGCGGGAGGCGTCCTGAGAGAGGCTGCCGATCTCGTAGATCGCGCCGAAGACGACGAGGCCGACAAGGCCGAAGAGTCCGATCGCCATGACCTTGTGGGTGAGGCGAATGGAGAAGCCGCTCATTGAATGTGCTCCGATACGTTCGATACGCAATACAGGGAGGGCGACTCGGCACCCGAATATTGCGAGATCATGACTGCATCGGTTTTCCGGAAGGTTAACCGTGCAGACCTTCTCACCGCGGCATCGGCTGTGGACGCATGCGAACCGCCACGCGTCCTCGCGCGGCGGTTGCAATCGGCGAATGATGGGTGAGGACGGGCGCCCTCAGGCGGCGCGCACCGTGGTGAGGAACTTGCCGACCTCGAGCTTGAGGCGGTTGCTGTCGCCGGACAGCGACTGCGCAGCCGAAAGCACCTGCGACGACGCCGAGCCGGTCTCGCTCGCGCCGCGCTGCACGTCGGTGATGTTGGACGACACTTGATGGGTGCCTTCCGCCGCCTGTTGCACGTTGCGGGAGATTTCCTGCGTCGCCGCGCCCTGCTCCTCCACCGCCGCCGCGATCGCCGAAGAGATCTCCGACAGGCGTTCGATGGTGTCGCTGATGTCCTTGATGGCGCCGACCGACTCCTGGGTAGCAGACTGGATGCCGGAAATCTGCTGGCCGATCTCGCCGGTCGCCTTCGCGGTCTGCTCGGCAAGCGCCTTCACTTCGGAAGCGACGACGGCGAAGCCACGGCCAGCTTCGCCGGCACGCGCAGCCTCGATCGTGGCGTTGAGCGCCAGCAGGTTGGTCTGGCCGGCGATGGTGTTGATCAGCTCGACGACGTCGCCGATCCGCGTTGCCGCCTTCGACAGTTCGCTGACACGTTCGGTCGTGGTGCGGGCCTGGCCGACGGCTTCGCTCGCCACGCGCGCGGATTCCTGCACCTGGCGGCTGATCTCGGTGATCGACGACGACAGCTCTTCCGTTGCCGAGGCCACCGACTGCACGTTGGCGGAGGCTTCCTCAGAGGCCGAAGCGACCACGGTCGCGAGCTGCTGCGCGTGCTCCGCGGTCGAGGTCAGCGTCGTCGCGGAAGCCTCGAGCTCGGTCGAGGCCGAGCTCACGGTCTCGATCACCTCGCCGACCGCGGTTTCAAACTGATCGGCAAGCCGGAGCATGTCCTGGCGACGCTGCGCCGCGCTGCGCTGCTCCATCTCCTTCTGCTCGGCTTCCATCCGAATCTTGGCAAGGCCGTTCTCCCGGAACACTTCCGCGGTCTTGGCGACTTCGCCGACCTCGTCCTTGCGATCAAGGCCGGCGATCTCGACCTGATAGCGGCCGGCGGCAAGCTCCTGGAGCACACCGACGATCATGCGGATCGGCCGCGCGATGCCGTACTGACCGATGATGAAGCCCAACGCGCCGCCGATGACGACACCGAGGCCTGCGAGGATGATCAGGAAGCGTGACGTCGATTCATACTGCTCGCGCGCTTCCTTGCTCTTCTCCTCGACGCGCGTATTCAGCCGATCGGCGAGTTCGCGGATCTTGCCTTGAAGGTTCTCCGCAGCGGTCCTGCTCTTCATCGCGATGTCGCGCAGCTTGTCTGCGCTGTCGCTGAGCTTCGCCGACTTCTCGGCATCGACGGCCGCGAGCGTCGTGTCCATCTGGCTCTTGTAGGCCGAGAACGCCTCGCGCACGCCCGGGAGCAGCGTCTTGGCCTTCTCGTCCGGGGTCTGGCTGACCTCGTCGAAACGCTCCTGATACTGCTTGAGCTGGGCGTTGATGACATCACGCGCGGCGAGGCGATTGTCGTCACGCGGATCGAGCGCACTGCGGAATTCAGCGCGGTTCAGCGCGATGACGTTCTGGTTGGCGCGCGCGGCGAGCAAGGCCCGCTTGGCCGCGGTCGACATCACGTCGGCCTTTTCGCTGAGATCGCTGAGGGCGGAGACGCCAATCCAGGCGATCGCGGCACCGATCCCGCACAGCAGGAGGACGATCCCGAGGATCTTGCTCAGGATGCGGAAGCGGCCGAGAAAATGCATGACTGGAACCCTTTATGGACGTTGCCGCTCAAGCGGCTGAATTCCCATGAACTTCGTCCAAAACCATTCCGCTTCCCTTAACCACGTTTGCCGTAGAAACACGGAGCTTTCACCGCGATCGACGCCGCTCTTGCATTCCGAGAGTTGCGCAGGGAGCAAGGCTCTCCCTGCGGTTTTGGTCAGGCCGCGCGAACGGTACCCAGGAACTTGCCGACTTCGAGCTTGAGGCGATTGCTGTCGCCGGACAGCGACTGCGCCGCCGCCAACACCTGCGAGGACGCCGAGCCGGTCTCGCTTGCGCCGCGCTGCACGTCGGTGATGTTGGACGACACTTGATGGGTGCCTTCCGCGGCCTGCTGCACGTTGCGAGAGATTTCCTGCGTCGCGGCGCCCTGCTCTTCGACCGCAGCCGCGATCGCCGAGGAGATCTCCGACAGCTTCTCGATGGTGTCGCTGATGTCCCTGATGGCGCCGACCGAATGCTCGGTCGCGGCCTGAATGCTGGCGATCTGCTGGCCGATCTCGCCGGTCGCCTTCGCGGTCTGCTCGGCGAGCGCCTTGACTTCGGAGGCGACCACGGCAAATCCGCGGCCCGCTTCGCCGGCGCGCGCGGCCTCGATCGTGGCGTTGAGCGCCAGCAGATTAGTCTGGCCGGCGATGGTGTTGATCAGTTCCACGACGTCGCCGATCCGCGTCGCCGCCTTCGACAGTTCGCTGACACGGTCGGTCGTGGTGCGGGCCTGGCCGACCGCCTCGCTGGCGACGCGCGCAGATTCCTGCACCTGGCGGCTGATCTCGGTGATCGACGACGACAGCTCCTCCGTTGCCGACGCCACCGACTGCACGTTGGTGGAGGCCTCTTCGGAAGCCGCCGCGACCACGGTGGTGAGCTGCTGCGTGCGCTCCGCGGTCGAGGTGAGCGTGGTGGCGGATGCTTCAAGCTCCGTGGAAGCCGACGACACCGTACCGACGATCTCGCCGACGGCGCCTTCGAAGCTGTCGGCGAGCTTGCGCATCTCGGACTTGCGCTGCTCGGCCGCGAGCTGATCCTGCCGCGACTTGGCTTCCGCGTCCTCCCGCGCCTTCTGTTCGGACACGATCTTGAATTTTTCGACGGCACCGGCGACTTCGCCGACCTCGTCCTTGCGGCCGAGGCCCGGCAGCACCACGGAGAAATCGCCGCCGGCGAGCTTCTCCATCGCCGCCGTCAATGCGCGCATGGGCCGCGCAATGCTGAAGACGGAGAAGATGCACGCCCCGATCAGAACCAGCGCGACCAGCACGCCGGCGACGAACGAGGTCCGCGCGACGGACGCGGCCTCAGCTTCGGCTTCGGCGCGGGCTTCGGAACTCTTCTGCTTGGCAAAGTTGATGATCTCGTTGGTCAGCTCCGATATCTCTTCGTTGATCGGCGCCAGCATCTCCTTGCGGATGCGGTCGACCTCGGCCACGAGCTTTGCGAGCGGTGCTGCCGCCTCGCCGTCCTTCTTCGCGCTCAGGGCGAGCTCCTGCTTGCGGATCGCTTCGATCTGCTGTTGCCCCTTGCTGAAATTGCCGACCAACACGACCAGGCGGTCGATCCGCTTGTGATTCTCCGGCGAGCGCGACAGCTTCGCCATCTCGTCCGCGAATTTCAGGGCCGCGGTCTGCCGATCGTTGAAATAGGTGACGGCCTTCTGCAACTCGGCCGGCGACGTGGAGCTCAGGATGTCACGAATGCCGATCTGCATCCCGCGGACCGACGCTTTGGCTTCCGCGGCGCTTTGCGCGATCGACTGCTGCCCCGATGCCCCATTGCTGAGCTTCTGAACCGCAGCGTCGCCGTTCATCTGGAGGACGATCATCAGCGCGACGAGCGCGATGGTGAGTGCCGAGGTCACAGCGAGCTTGGTGCCAATTCGCAGGTTCTGAATGAACATCATCGACATAATCCCCGGATACGCATTGCCGCGCCGACGCGCGTGAACAGTCCGGGAAGGCTAACCGCGAGGTTACTCATTAACGTTAAGGGTGGCCGCGGCAGCCTGGGTAGAAATACTGAAATCGTGCTTAAACTACTGCAGTTGCGCACTTTTCACGTGCAATGAAACGGAACTCGCGGATTTGCACGCGCTGGCGTCCGTTAACGGTTGCCCGTTCGCGGTCATCAGCACACGGTCTCACCGACCAGGCTGACGCGGAAGACCGGCTTCTTGTTCTCGTCGAGCAGCTCCATGCTCCACTTCGCGTTCGGCTTCAGGTTGCGCGCGATGCTGCCGAGCAGGTTGGCGCAGACCTCGCTCATCTCGGCCCAGGCGGCGGCGCGATCCTCGAACTCGTACGGCTGGTCGGCGGCGCCGGAATAACGACCGGTGCTGATGCGAAAGAAATACAACGACATCGTAGAATCCTTGCACCCCCCGGCCCTGCGCAAACTGGGACGCGAGTCGCTACCAAGGCATGAAAGCCGCCGTCCGTATGACTACGGCGCGGCGGCTTGGTGACCGATGAATATTTTCAACGACAAAATGCGCGGGCGGTCCCGCGCAGCCAGCTCACTGGGTCGAGCGGCGCAATTCCAGCGGAGCGTCGTTCCTGGCTGGCTCCGATTTGGCTTCGGACTTCACCGGCTCGAGCCGGCTGCTCTCGACACGCGGCGTCTCGACGCGCGCGGCGACTTCAGTGTTGGACGCAGCGACCGAACCGGTGCGCTCCGAAGAGCGCAGCGAACGCGGACGCGCCACGGCGCGGGCCATCAGCATCTGATTGCCGCCCTGGTGGTGGAAGTCGCAATAGGCGAAGCCCATGCCCGACACCGAGCCGCGGAAGCTGCGATCGTCGGTCTTTTCCAGGTTGAAACAGGGCTCGAACGGAATGCCCTTGATCGAGGCGCAAACGTTCTGCCCACGGATCTGGAGCGTGTTGCCGGGCAGGCGGAGATGCTTCACCGGGCCTGCGCCCGAGAACTGCACCGCGCCGGCGGCGCCGAGATCGTCCAGGATGCGGCCTGCGCCGCGGGTGCCGTCGAAACAAGTGAAGGCGAACACCTTACCGGCAACGAAGCGGCGCGCCTCGTCGGCGTTCATGCTTCCTGCAATGGCCGGCGCAAACGTCGCTGCCGCCGTGACAGCCCCCAACACAATACGCGCAAGCATGCTCAACTCCGAACCAACCCCAGCGCGGGCGATGCCTTATCTCTTTACCCGCTGCTTACCATACTAACCAAGGCAACATTGAAGCAGCTTGGTTGGTAAAGTCTGAACGCCGTTAGACAATTTTTACCACGATGCGGCCGCGGACCTGGCCGGCAAGGATTTTCGCGCCCCATTCCGAAACTTCCTCGAGCGGAATTTCATGAGTAATTTCAGATAGTTTTGTCCGATCCAGATCCGAGGCCAGACGCTGCCAGGCGGCTTTCCGCGGCTCGATCGGGCACATCACGGAATCGATGCCGAGAAGGCACACCCCGCGCAAAATGAAGGGTGCGACAGAAGACGGCAGGTCCATGCCGGCCGCCAGGCCGCACGCCGCGACCGCGCCGCCATACTTCGTCATCGACAGGAGATTCGCGAGCGTGGTCGAGCCGACGCTGTCGACGCCGCCGGCCCAGCGCTCCTTGGCGAGGGGCTTGGCCGCCGCCGACAATTCATTGCGGTCGATGATCTCGGCCGCACCGATCTCTTTCAAATAGTCGGCTTCCGAGGCGCGGCCGGTCGAGGCGATGACGTGATAACCGAGCTTCGAGAGCACGGCGGTGGCGACCGAGCCGACGCCGCCGGCCGCGCCCGTCACCACCACAGGGCCGCTCTTCGGCGACAGGCCGTGCTTCTCCAGCGCCAGCACAGACAGCATCGCGGTGAAGCCGGCGGTGCCGATCGCCATGGCGTCACGCGCCGACAGGCCCTGCGGCAAGGCGACCAGCCAGTCGCCCTTGACCCGCGCCTTCTCGGCATAGGCGCCGAGATGGGTCTCGCCCATGCCCCAACCGGTGCAGACGACCTTGTCGCCCGCCTTCCATTGCGGATGGGCGGAGGTTTCAACCGTGCCGGCGAAATCGATGCCGGCGATCATCGGGAAGCGGCGCACCACCGGCGCCTTGCCGGTGAGCGCGAGGCCGTCCTTGTAGTTCAGCGTCGACCATTCCACGCGGACCGTGACATCACCGTCCATCAGTTCGGCGTCGTCGAACTGCGTGAGTGCGGCGGTGGTGCCCTTGTCCGCCTTGTCGATCCGGATCGCCTTGAATGTGGCCACGACTGAACTCCCTGGACTTGTTTCAGGGGATGTTTAGCCGATCAGGCAGGCTGCGCAACCGCTCGCTGAACCGGTTTCTCCACGATCGGAAGATTGATCAGCGCGGAGAGCACGCCGAACAGGATCGAGAGCCACCAGATCGGCGTATAGGAACCGAACTTTTCGAACACGATGCCGCCGAGCCAGACGCCGAGGAAGCCGCCGACCTGATGGCTGACGAAGGCAAAGCCATAGAGCGTGGCGAGCCAGCGCGTGCCGAACATCAGCGCCACTAGCGCCGAGGTCGGCGGCACCGTCGACAGCCAGGTCAGACCGGAGACCGCGCCGAATGCGATCGCCGAGAACGGCGTGATCGGGAACGAGATGAAGGCGAGCGTCGCAAGCGCGCGCGTGAAATAGATCGCGGAGAGGATGTAGCGCTTCGGCAGCGAGTTCTGGAGATAGCCGACGCTCAGCGATCCCATGATGTTGAACAGGCCGATCGCCGCGATCACCCAGCCGCCGGTTTGAGTCGAGATGCCGCGATCGACCAGGAACGCCGGCAGATGCACGGTGATGAAGGCGAGCTGGAAGCCGCAGGTGAAGAAGCCGAGCACCAGCAACACATAGGAGCGATGGCCGAAGGCTTCGGCGAGCGCTTTCGTAAAGGTCTGCTCATCCGCCGGCGCCGCGTTGGCCGTGGTTGCGACCGGCGGCGTCGAGAGCGCCAGCGACAACGGGATGATCAGCAGCATCAGGAAGCCGAACACGGTGAGCGCCTGCTGCCAGCCGAAATTGTCGATCAGTGCGACGCCGATCGGCGCGAACAGGAATTGGCCGAACGAGCCCGCCGCAGTGCCGGCACCGAGCGCAAGGCCGCGCTTCTCCGCCGGCAACAGCTTGGTGAAGGCCGACAGCACCAAGTTGAACGAACAGCCGGCGAGACCGAAGCCGACCATGACGCCCGCGCCGAGATTCAGCGACAGCGGCGTCGAGGAATAGCGCATCAGCAATAGGCCGCCGGCGTAAAGCAGCGCGCCGACGCACATCACCCGGAATAGGCCGAAGCGATCGGCGACGGCGCCGGCAAGGGGCTGGCCCAATCCCCACAGCAAATTCTGGAAAGCGATCGCGAGACCGAACACGTCGCGGCCCCAGGCGAATTCGTGGCTCATCGGCTGCACGAAGAACCCGAGCGCCGAGCGCGGCCCGAAGCCGAGCATGCCGATCGCACAGCCGCAGAGAATGATGATCGCCGGGGTGCGCCAGGAGGAGGAACGCGAGTCCGGACCGAGTTCGCCCGCTTGAGTGGACATGGGTTCCTCATCAGTCACTGGCGGATCCGGGATAGGCAACCGCGAGTCACGCGTTTAATGCAGATGCATGAAGATCCCAAGTCAAAAATGATTGCGTTCCACGAAGGGCTGCCCATCGCGGCCCTCTCCGACGCGCCGAGCGCGATTTGACGGGAATGTGTGCGGCCGGGGCTAGCGGCCAGCTCGGGCGCGTGTTATCTTTGATTTACTCAGATTGAGTATATGTGAGCTCTAGCGAAACCCACCGGCCCTCTCGGCCGGATTTCTCAGACCCTATATATACTCGCATTGAGCATAATTAGCATTCACGGGAGGCTTCGATGCCCATCACTGGAATTTACGGCCCCGACGACTTTGCCAACCGGCCGCAGGGCCAAGTCCCCGCCCCTCCGCGCGCCATAGCAGCGCGAACCGGCCCCGCGCTGCCGAAGCCCTCACTGGAATGGACTGCGGACGTCGAGCGGGCCACTGCGCCGCTCTATGAGCGCGTGAAGCACGTGATCCCCCCGATCGAGTGGCCGCTGATGGCGCCGACGATCAAGGCAATCAACGAGCTGAAGCAGGCCCGGGGCGCGGTCATCCTCGCGCACAACTATCAGGCGCCGGAGATCTTTCATTGCGTCGCCGACATCGGCGGCGACTCGCTTCAGCTCGCGGTCGAAGCAACCAAGGTGAAGGCCGACATCATCGTGCAATGCGGCGTGCACTTCATGGCGGAGACGTCAAAGCTGCTCAACCCGGACAAGATGGTGCTGATCCCGGATAGCCGCGCCGGCTGCTCGCTCGCGGACAGCATCACGGGCGCGGACGTTCGCCTGCTCCGCGAAAAATTTCCGGGCGTACCGGTCGTCGCCTATGTCAACACCTCCGCAGAGGTGAAGGCGGAGGTCGACATCTGCTGCACCTCGTCGAACGCGGTGCAAGTGGTCGAGAGCCTGAACGCACCGACCGTGATCTTCCTGCCCGATCGCTACCTTGCAACGTATGTCGCCTCGAAGACCGACGTGAAGATCATCGCCTGGAAGGGTGCCTGCGAGGTGCACGAACGCTTTACCGGCGAGGAGCTGCGCGCCTATCGCGAGGCCGACCCGTCGGTGCAGATCATCGCGCATCCCGAATGTCCGCCTGATGTGCTGGCGGAAGCCGACTTCACCGGCTCGACCGCGCACATGATCAACTGGGTGCGCGAGCGGCGGCCGCGGCGACTCGTCATGATCACGGAATGCTCGATGGCCGACAATGTCCGCGCCGAGCTGCCTGATGTGGAGATGCTTCGCCCCTGCAATCTCTGCCCGCACATGAAGCGCATCACGCTCGCCAACATTCTGGACAGCCTGCTCACGCTTGGCGAGCAGGTCACGATCGACCCCGCGCTCGCGGAACGCGCGCGGCGCTCGGTCGAGCGGATGATCAATCTGAAGAATTGAGAGTGAAGCATGCAAGACAACATCCACAATCTCACCCGCAGCACCGATGACGTCGTCATCGTCGGCGGTGGCCTCGCCGGACTCTTTTGTGCACTGAAGCTCGCGCCGCGGCCGGTAACGCTGATCTCGGCCGCCCCGCTCGGACAGGGCGCGTCGTCCGCATGGGCGCAAGGCGGCATCGCAGCGGCCGTGGCTGAAGGCGATAGCCCGGAGGCGCACGCCGCTGACACCATCGCCGTCGGCGGCGGTCTTGTCGACGAGGCGGTCGCACTCGGGATCGCGCGCGAGGCCGCGCCACGAATCCATGACCTGCTCGCCTATGGCGTGCCGTTCGACCGCGACCTCGAAGGCCAGCTCGCGGTCGGCCGCGAGGCCGCGCATTCGGCGCGGCGCATCGTGCATGTGCGCGGCGACGGGGCCGGAGCCGCGATCATTGCGGCGCTGAGCGAGGCCGTGCGCCGCACGCCGTCGATCCGACTGATCGAAGGTCTCGTCGCCGAAGCGCTGTTGACCGAGGACGGCGCGGTCACGGGTATTCAATTGCGCGAGGCCGGCAATCCCGCTGCACGTCCGCTCCTGCTTGCCTCTCGCGCGGTGGTGCTGGCGACCGGTGGCCTCGGCCATCTCTATGCCGTCACCACCAACCCGACTGAGGCCAGCGGCTCCGGCCTTGCGATCGCCGCGCGCGCCGGCGCCGTGATCGCCGATCCCGAGTTCGTGCAGTTCCACCCCACCGCCATCATGGTCGGCCGCGATCCGGCGCCGCTGGCAACGGAGGCGCTGCGCGGCGAAGGCGCGACGCTGATCAACGGCGATGGCGAACGTTTCATGACGGCGCTCCATCCGCTCGCAGAGCTCGCGCCGCGCGACATCGTGGCGCGCGGCGTATTCGCCGAGATCGCGGCCGGCCGCGGCGCCTTCCTCGATGCCCGGCAGGCGCTCGGCACACGCTTCGCCGACAAATTTCCGACCGTGCATGCAAGCTGCATCGCGGCCGGCATCGATCCCGCCACGCAGGCCATCCCGATCGCGCCGGCCGCGCATTACCACATGGGCGGTATCGCGGTGGACGAGCGCGGCCGCAGCTCGATCGACGGGCTCTGGGCCGGCGGCGAAGTGTCCTCCACCGGCGCGCATGGCGCCAACCGGCTGGCGTCGAATTCGCTGCTGGAGGCCGTGGTCTACGCCGCCCGCATCGCCGACGACATCGCCGGCCGCGCGATCCCCTCACCTGCCCGCCTTCCCGATGCGTTGGTGACGTCGCGCGGCGGCACGCCGGACGCTGCCGACGTGAAGCGGTTGCGAACGATGATGAGCGCGCATGTCGGCGTGATCCGCAACAGTGATGGGCTTGCGGAGGCCGTGCGCAACTTCGCCGCAGTCGAACGCGGGCCCGCAAGCATCGCTCTCCGCAACATGGCGGCATCAGCCCTGCTCGTCGCGGCTTCCGCGTGGAGGCGGCGCGAAAGCCGCGGCGCGCATTTCCGCTCCGACCATCCGGCGGATGTCCCCACGCTGGCACAGAGAACGATGACGACGCTCACGGAGGCACGTGAGATCGCGGAGCGCCTGAGCGAGCGTCCGCTGCCACGCACCGCCCGACCGATGATCGCCTGATGGAGTTCCCCATGATCACCCCGACGTCACTGCTCTATCCCGACGCCTTCCTGTCGCCGCTTGCGATCGACGAGGCCGTGCATCGCGCGCTCGACGAGGATCTCGGCCGCGCCGGCGACATCACCTCGCTTGCGACGATCCCGGAGGCGACCAAGGCGCAGGCCGTCCTGGTCGCCCGCCAGTCCGGCGTGATCGCCGGCCTGCCGCTGGCGCTGGCGACGCTGCAAAAGCTCTCGCCCGACATCGACGTGCGCGCGCATGTCCGCGACGCCGCACGGGTTGCCCGCGGCCAGCACGTGCTGACGATCACGGGCCCGGCGCGCGCCATCCTCACGGCGGAGCGGACCGCGTTGAATTTCGTCGGCCGGCTGTCGGGCGTCGCGACGCTCACGGCCGACTACGTCGCGCAGACCGAAGGCACGACAATGCGCATCTGCTGCACGCGCAAGACCACGCCGGGATTGCGTGCGCTGGAGAAATACGCCGTGCGCTGCGGCGGCGGCTTCAACCACCGCTTCGGGCTCGACGATGCGATCCTGATCAAGGACAACCACATCGCGGTCGCCGGCGGCATCGGTGCGGTGCTGGAGCGCGCCCGCGCCCATGCCGGTCATCTCGTCAAGATCGAGATCGAGGTCGATACGCTCGCGCAATTGCGCGAGGTGCTCGGCACCGGGCTCGCCGATGCCGTGCTGCTCGACAACATGGACCTTGCGACGCTGCGCGAGGCGGTGCGGCTCAACGAGGGGCGCCTCGAGCTGGAGGCATCCGGCGGCGTCACGCTGGACTCGATCGCGGCCATCGCGGCGACCGGCGTCGACTACGTCTCATCCGGCGCGCTGACACATTCGGCGCCGAATTTCGACTGTGCGCTGGATATCGAGGCGTGAGCCACACCGTCGTGGCCGGGTTGTCCCGGCCATCCACGCCTCGCCTCGCAACACAAAGAACGTGGATGCCCGGGACAAGCCCGGGCATGACGAACTTCCGTGAATGATTACCTTCGCTCGCTCACGCCCATCTCGGCGGAGCTCTTGGCTTCCTGGGCGAGCTCGGCAGAGAGCGCGGCGGTCTGGGCCGGGGTGCCCCAGCTCGGTTCTTCGCTGCCGTCGCCCCAGGCGCGCGGGCGATAGAAGGTGTGGACGCCGGTCTTGTACATCTTCTTCATCTCGGCGACCCAGGACGGACGCACCCAGTAGGCGTGGTAGTGCGTGGACTTGCCCACTTCGGGCAGCCAGATCTGGCCGTCGAGCATCGCCTTCGAAATCTTTTTCGCGCGCTCCCACATCTCGGGCTCGCGGATCACGTCGGCATTGTTGTCGCAGGCGAAGGTGAACTGACACGCCAAATGGCGGTGCTTGTTCTGATAGACCGCGCCGCACACGGTGTCCGGATATTTGCCGGAGAAGACGCGGTTCATCACGACTTGCGCAACCGCCATCTGGCCGCGCACGGCCTCGCCGCGCGATTCGAAATAGACGGCTTCGGCGAGACACTTCTCGGCCTTTGCGCGCGACTTGTCGTCGAGCGCGAGCCGCTCCGCCGGCGATCTGGCGCGCTGGTTGTCGGCGTTGACCTCGCCCTTCGGCGCGACGCTCTCGCCGCTTTCGATGTCCCTGGCGATCTCGGCCGACGGCGGCGACAGCGCGGCCGTCACCTTCATGTCAGGATCGGGCATCACGATCAGCGGCTCGGCGCCGGGCTGCCAGCTCTCGATGCTCTCGAGATTGCCGCCGAGCGAGGAGCTCCCGAAAAACAGGTTCGAGGTCTTGACGCGGAAGGGATCGCGCGGCGCCACGTCTGGAAGGGTCGCCTGCTTCAGCGCCTCGAGCGGCTGGACTGCGAACGCGCGCGCCGCGTCACTGGCTTGTGGCGGATTGGCATATTGCGGCAGCGGCGGCGCACGCAGCGCTTCCTGAAGCTCAGGATCGAGCGCCGCCGCGGACTCCGGCGACATGATTTGTGGCAACGCGGCGGTTTTGGCGCCGAACACCGAGCTGTTCGATGTCGCGGGATCTTGCAGCGCCGGCGCGGCCGATGGTGCGCTCGTCTCGGGAACCTGCGTGGGTGTGACGCTTGCGAGGCGATCCCCCTTCATGGAGCGATCGACCTTGGGAAAATCGGCGGCCTGGTAGCGCGGCGGCGCCTGAAGCGCAGGATTGCGGCTGATCGCGCCGGTGACGTCGCGACCATCGAGGCTCGCGAGGCGAACCATCGCGCTCTGCGGAAGCGACGTGCCGATCGGACGGGAAAAGCTGTAGGTGGCGAGCTGGATCGAGGACGCGGCAGAGAACACCTGCTTCTGCCAGCGCTCGGCGACGCCGGGCTGCCGCGCCAGCAACGACGCGATATCCTGATAACCGGTCTCTCTCGGCATCAATGCGAAGATGCAGAGACCGATTCCGAAGGACGCGAACCGCGCGCCCTTCGGATGGTTACGCAACACTGACATCGACACGCTCACGCTACGCTTACGCCAGAAAAATCGAACCGCAGTACGTCCGTACAATTCGATCTTTATCGTCAATATCCAATTTAGGTTGCCGGGGCGTTAATCGGCGTTGCGCGTGCGGCACACTCAAGCGATTGCAGGTGTTTTCACGGGCAATGATGCACGTTGGTAAACGCCGCCTCTCGTAAAGCGGTAAACATTCGGTCAACGCGAATGGTGAAGGAACTCTTGCGCGCGCGTCTCATTACGGGACGCGGGGGGCTCCATCGTTTACGGGAACCACGTCCCGCAAACACCGCTGTCATGCCCCGGCTTGACCGGGGCATCCAGTACGCCGCGGCTTCTCGATTCAATCACTGTTGTCTCGGAATACTGGATCGCCCGGTCAAGCCGGGCGATGACAGTGAGTGTGGGGCGCTCGCAATGAAGTGTGGGTGGAGTGTGCCTCAAATGAAAGAGGCGGGGTTTAGCCCCGCCTCTTCGCATTCAACACTTCAACGCTGCGCTTACGCCTGGCTCGCGATCGCCTTGCCGAGCGCCGCCTGCGCCGCGGCGAGACGAGCGATCGGCACGCGGTAGGGCGAGCAGGAGACGTAGTCGAGGCCGATATCGTGGCAGAAGGCGACGGAGGCGGGATCGCCGCCGTGCTCGCCGCAGATGCCGACCTTGAGCTGCGGGCGCGTCTTGCGGCCGCGCGCGACGCCGATCTTGACGAGCTCACCGACGCCTTCCTGGTCGAGCGCGACGAAGGGATCGACCGGGAGGATGCCCTTGGACACGTAGGTTCCGAGGAAGCTCGCCGCGTCGTCACGGCTGATGCCGTAGGTGGTCTGCGTGAGGTCGTTGGTGCCGAACGAGAAGAACTCCGCGCTCTCCGCGATCTCTGCCGCAAGCAAGCAGGCGCGCGGCAGCTCGATCATGGTGCCGACCTGGTAGGCGATCTTGGTGTTGGTGTCGCGCATCACGGCTTTCGCGGTGGCATCGATGCGCGCCTTGACGAGGTCGAGCTCGGCCTTGGTGGCGATCAGCGGCACCATCACCTCGAGGCCGACGGCCTTGCCGGTGCGCTTCTCGGCCTCGACTGCGGCCTCGAAGATCGCACGCGCCTGCATCTCCGCGATCTCCGGATAGGCGATCGCGATGCGGCAGCCGCGGAAACCGAGCATCGGATTGAACTCCGAGAGCTCGCGCGCACGGTCGGCCAGGCGCCGCGGGTCAGTGTTCATGGCGCGCGCCACTTCCTCGACCTCGGCATGGGTGTGCGGCAGGAATTCATGGAGGGGAGGATCCAGAAGCCGGATCGTGACGGGCAGGCCCTTCATGATCTCGAACAGCTCGACGAAGTCGGCGCGCTGCATCGGCAACAGCTTGGCGAGCGCGGCGCGGCGCGACTGCTCGTCCTCGGAGAGAATCATCTCGCGAACCGTGCGGATGCGCGTCTCCTCGAAGAACATGTGCTCGGTGCGGCAGAGGCCGATGCCTTCCGCGCCGAACTTGATCGCGGTGCGCGCGTCCTCCGGCGTGTCACCGTTGACGCGCACGCCGATCTTGCGGACCTGGTCGGCCCATTTCATCAGCGTGCCGAACTCGCCGGACAGCTCCGGCTCGATCATCGGCATGCGGCCGGCGAGCACCTGGCCGAGCGAGCCGTCGATGGTGATGACGTCGCCGGTCTTGAAGGTGCGGGAGCCGATGCTCATGGTGCCGCGGCCGTAATCGACGCGGATGGTGCCGCAGCCGGAGACGCAGGGCTTGCCCATGCCGCGCGCGACCACCGCCGCATGCGAGGTCATGCCGCCGCGGGTGGTCAGGATGCCTTCGGCGGCGTGCATGCCGTGGATGTCTTCCGGGCTGGTCTCGATGCGGACCAGGATCACCTTGCGCCCGTCGGCCTGGAGCTTGGCCGCCTCGTCCGAGGAGAACACGATCTCGCCGGAAGCCGCACCAGGCGAGGCCGGCAGGCCGGTCGCGATCACGTCGCGCTTGGCGTCGGGATCGATGGTTGGATGCAGCAGCTGGTCGAGCGAGGCGGGATCGATCCGCGTCACCGCTTCCTTCTTCGAGATCAGCCCTTCATTGGCGAGCTCGACCGCGATGCGCAGCGCCGCCTTGGCGGTGCGCTTGCCGCCGCGGGTCTGGAGCATCCACAGCTTGCCCTGCTCGACCGTGAACTCCATGTCCTGCATGTCGCGGTAGTGCTTCTCGAGCAGCGTGTAGATCCGCGTCAGCTCCTTGAAGGCTTCCGGCATCGCCGCTTCCATCGACGCCTTGTCGGAACCGGATTCCTTGCGCGCTTCCTCGGTGATGTCCTGCGGCGTGCGGATGCCCGCCACCACGTCTTCGCCTTGAGCGTTGATCAGGAACTCGCCGTAGAGCTTGCTCTCGCCGGTCGAGGGGTTGCGGGTGAAGGCGACGCCGGTCGCCGACGTCTCGCCCATGTTGCCGAACACCATGGCCTGCACGTTGACCGCGGTGCCCCAGGATTCCGGAATGTCGTGCAGCTTGCGATAGGTCACTGCGCGCGCGTTCATCCAGGATGAGAACACCGCGCCAATCGCACCCCAGAGCTGGTCGTGCGGATCCTGTGGGAAATCCTTGCCGGTCTCGCGCGCGACCGCGTCCTTGTACTTGCCGACCAGTCCGACCCAGTCCTCGGCGCTGAGGTCCGTATCGAGCGTATAGCCCTGGCTGTCCTTGAAGGTGTCGAGGATTTCCTCGAAGTGATGATGCTCGAAGCCGAGCACCACGTCCGAATACATGGTGATGAAGCGGCGATAGCTGTCATAGGCGAAGCGACGGTCACCCGACAGTTCCGACAGCGCTTCCACGGTCTCGTCGTTCAGGCCGAGATTGAGCACGGTGTCCATCATGCCCGGCATCGAGGCACGCGCGCCGGAGCGCACGGAGACGAGCAGCGGGTTTTTGACGTCGCCGAACACCTTGCCGGTCAACTTGCCGACATGGTCGAGCGCCTTCTCAACCTGCGACTGCAATTCCTTCGGATAGGATTTGTCGTGTGCGTAGAAGTAGGTGCAGACCGAGGTCGGGAGGGTGAAGCCGGGAGGCACGGGAAGGCCGAGATTGGCCATCTCGGCGAGGTTGGCGCCCTTGCCGCCAAGCAGGTCGCGCATCTCCGTCCGGCCCTCGGCCTTGCCGTCGCCGAACGTGAACACCCATTTGCCGGCCTTGGCCGCGGCTGGCGCCGCCTTGGCGGGCGCGGCCTTTTTGGGGGCGGGCTTCACGGCAACCTTCGGCGCAGCCGACTTGGTCGCAGCCTTCGCCGCGGGCTTCGCAGCCGGCTTTGCAGCCGACTTTACAGCCGCCTTGGCGACCGGCTTCGGGGCGCTCTTGGCGAGTGCCTTGCGAGCCGCCGGCGCGGCCTTCGCCGCGGCGGAGGACTTTGATTTCGCTGGCGTTTTCGCTGGAGTTTTATTGGGCTTCGAGGCGGCTTTGGCCATAGCTTGCACACAACCTGCGAGAGGAAAGGGAAATCGCGCGCCTTACACCACTTTGGGCAGGCCCGCGCAAGTCGAAGAGTTCCGGAAAATGAAGGCCTAGAGATGGAGCCACTTCAACAATCCGAGCCCGATCGCACCATTTATGATGAGAAAGATCGCGACGATCAGGTTGAGAAGGCGCGGCATGATCAGGATGAGCACGCCCGCAAGCAGCGACAGAAGCGGCGAGATGTGGGCGACGGTGATGTGCATGAATTGTCTTTCCGTGACGTGAGGCGAATCGCGGCTGGATCATACCGGACCGGGTTCCGCGGGTAGAGACGCACAAGGCGCGAACAGGTTCCCGGCTTCGCGAAAACTGCCCGAAATTGCCGCTGATGCGGCAGGGCTTTTCCCGGAACATTGCGAAGGGGACATGCATTGGCAACCGGTCGCGCCAGTAGCGCCGGCTGAAATCAGTTCGAAGGAGTTGCCCATGCGGAACAGGATTCTCGCCCTCGCTGCGCTTGGCGCCGCGCTCGGCTCGCCGATCGCAGCGTCTGCGCAATCCGGTCTCACCGTTGGCCGCGCGCCTGTCGTCGTCGACAGCGGCCCGACGATTGCGGTCGAACAGAGGCCGGCATTCCGCGAATATGTCGTCGAGCAACGTGTGCCGGCCTTCCGTGTCCCGGATCGCGTGGTGGTCGGCGCCACCTTACCTGAAAGCGGCGTCACTTATTATGACGTGCCGCAACGTTTCGGCGCCACCACCTACCGCTACACCGTCGTAAACGGCGCAACCGTGCTGGTCGAGCCGCGCTCGCGGCGCGTCGTCGAGGTGATGGATTAGATTCTCGTCTGAACGCGTTTTCTTCACGCGAACCGGTATCCACTTCGCTTGAAAACGCTTCCGATCAACTCGATGTCCGGCGTGTCACTTCAATCAGGCTGGCGCGCATCGCGTAGTACGGACATCAGGCCCCGCCCGGTTCTCCCCCCGCCGGGCGGGGCTTTTTTGGGCGTCGTCTGTGCACGCTCTCGTGTCCCGGGCAAGCGCAGCGCGACCCGGGACCCAGAAGCTACGAGCACGAGGTTAACATGGGCCCCGGCTCTGCAGCGCACCGCTGAAGAAGCGCTGCGCTGCGTCCGGGGCACGAGAGCCTCAATCCTGGATCTTCGAGAAATCCGCGACCGCACGCGTGGCGCTGCGGATTTCGTTGAGCAGCTTCAGCCTGTTCTCACGCACCTTCGGATCGTCGTCGTTGACACGAACCTTCTCGAAGAACGCATCGACCGGCGGACGCAGCTTTGCCATCGCGCTCATCGCGGCGGCAAAGTCTTCCCTGGCGACAGCGGCGCTTGCTTCCGCCTGCACTTCGCCGATCGCCTTCGCCAGCGCCTTCTCCTCATCGAGGCCATAGAGCGCAGCATCCGGCGCACCGTCGAACGCGCGCTTGTCCTTCTTCTCCTCGATGCCGAGGATGTTGCTGGCGCGCTTGATACCAGCGAGCAAGTTCTTGCCGTCATCGCTCTCGAGGAACTTGCCGAGCGCCTCGACGCGGCGGACGATCATCAGGAGATCGTCCTGGCCGCCGAGGGCGAACACGGCGTCGACGAGATCGTGCCGTGCGCCCTGCTCGCGCAGCTGGACCTTCAGGCGATCGGCGAAGAAGGCGAGGAGATCGCTTGGAAGCTTCTCCGCATCGGCCGACTTCAGCGACAGGCCCGCGAGTGCAGATGCCGCCACCTTCATGAGCGACAGACGCAGGTTGTTCTCAGCGATCAGCCTGATCACGCCCAGCGCCGCACGCCGCAGCGCATACGGGTCCTTGCTGCCAGTCGGCTTCTCGTCGATCGCCCAGAAGCCGACGAGCGTGTCGACCTTGTCGGCAAGCGCGACGGCGACACTGACCGAATCGGTCGGCACGCGATCGGTCGGGCCCTGCGGCTTGTAGTGCTCCTCGCACGCGGCGGCGACAGAGGCATCCTCGCCCTGGGCCAGCGCGTAGTACTTGCCCATCAAGCCCTGCACTTCCGGGAATTCACCGACGACTTCGGTCAGCAAATCGGCCTTGGCGAGATGCGCGGCACGCGTGGCCTTCGCGACGTCGGCACCGACCAAAGGCGCGATTTCGGCGGCGAGGCGTTCGATGCGCTTGATGCGTTCCGCCTGAGTTCCGAGCTTCTCGTGGAACACGATCTGCTCGAACTTCGGCAGGCGGTCTTCAAGCTTCGTCTTGAGATCGGTCTCATAGAAGAACTTCGCATCCGACAGGCGCGGACGGATCACGCGCTCGTTGCCTGATACGATAGTCTTGCCGCCGTCGGCCGCCTCGATATTCGCCGTGAGGACGAACTTGTTGGTCAGCTTGCCCGTCTTGGAATCCCTGACGACAAAGCACTTCTGGTTGTTGCGGATGGTGGCGCGGATCACCTCTTCCGGGATCGCGAGATATTCCGGCTCGAACGATCCCATCATGACGACGGGCCATTCGACGAGGCCCGACACCTCGTCCAGCAGCACCTGATCCTCGACCAGCTCGAACCCTTGCGCGAACGTCAGCTCCTTGGCATCGGCGAAGATGATGTCCTTGCGCGCCTGCGGATCGAGGATGACTTTTGCAGCCTTCAGCTTCGCCTCATAGTCCTCGAAGCGGCGTACGTTGATCGCCGCCGGCGCCATGAAGCGATGGCCGTAGGTGGTCTGGCCGGTCTCGATGCCGTCGACCGAGAATTTGACGACATCGGGCTCTTCAGTTTCAGGCCCGAAGGTCGCGGTGATCGCGTGCAGCGGACGCACCCAGCTCAGCGAGCCGGGCTTGCCGGAGCGCGCGCCCCAGCGCATCGATTTCGGCCAGGGGAAGGTGCGGATGATGACCGGCAGGATTTCCGCGAGCACGTCGATCGCGTCGCGGCCGGGCTTTTCGATCAACGCGATGTAGAAGTCGCCCTTCGGGTCGCGCTGGATCTTTGCTTCGTCGAGCGAGTTTAGACCTGTCGCTTTCAGAAAACCCTGCACGGCCGCATCGGGCGCGCCCATTTTCGGACCGCGGCGTTCGGTTTTCAGATCGGGCTGGCGCGCGGGGATGCCGTGCACGGTGAGCGCAAGGCGACGTGGCGTCGCGAACGCCTTCGCACCCTCGTAGACGAGGCCTTCGGCGACCAGCTTGTCGGTGACCATGCGGCGCAGATCGTCGGCCGCCTTGGCCTGCATGCGCGCGGGGATTTCTTCCGAGAACAGTTCAAGCAAAAGATCGGGCATCAGGCCGCTCCGCCCGCTTCAGTATGGATCCAGGCCTCGCCGCAGGCCTTTGCCAGCTCGCGCACGCGAAGAATGTAGCTCTGCCGCTCGGTCACGGAGATCACGCCGCGCGCATCGAGCAGGTTGAAGACGTGGCTGGCCTTGATGCACTGGTCATAGGCCGGCAGCGCCATCAGGTGCGCTTCGCGCTTGCCGTCCTTCCAGCCAGCTTCGAGGTATTTTCTGCACGCCGTCTCCGCCATCTTGAACTGCTCGAACAGCATCGCGGTGTCGGCGACTTCGAAATTGTGCTTCGAATATTCACGCTCGGCCTGCAGGAACACGTCGCCATAGGTCACCTTGGCGTCGCCCTCGCGGCCGTTGAAGTTGAGGTCGTAGACGCGGTCGACGCCCTGCACATACATCGCGAGGCGCTCGAGCCCATAGGTGAGCTCGCCGGCAACAGGCGCGCACTCAAATCCCGCGACCTGCTGGAAGTAGGTAAACTGGCTGACTTCCATGCCGTCGCACCAGCACTCCCACCCCAAGCCCCAGGCGCCCAGCGTCGGGCTTTCCCAATCGTCCTCGACGAAGCGGATGTCGTGCACGGCGGAATCGATGCCGATCGCGGCGAGCGACTTCAGGTACAGCTCCTGAAGGTTCGGCGGCGACGGCTTCATGATCACCTGGAACTGGTAGTAGTGCTGCATCCGGTTCGGATTCTCGCCGTAGCGGCCGTCCTTGGGCCGGCGCGAGGGCTGCACATAGGCGGCGTTCCAGGGCTTTGGCCCAAGCGCGCGCAGCGTCGTCGCCGGATGGAAGGTGCCTGCGCCCATCTCCATGTCGTAGGGCTGCAGGATCACGCAGCCCTGCTCGGCCCAGAACCGCTGGAGCGCGAGGATAAAGCCCTGGAACGAGCGTTCCGGGCGCATATGGGCGGGCAATGAGGCGTCCATCGTCAGATCAGGCTCTCGCGGGGGGTTTTGAATCGCGCGGGACCGTATCGACGGCGGGGATGGGAATCAAGGCAAAGGGGGCGGATTCGGGCCGATCGCCTTGGTCCGGAGACGGTGCGGTAGGGTGGGCAAAGCGAAGCGTGCCCACCATCGTCACCACAATTGCAAAGGGAATGGTGGGCACGGCGCAAGAGCGCCTTTGCCCACCCTACGGCAGCGCGGCCTAGCCGGGCCGATACGCTCCGGTCACGGGGTCACGTTCCAGCTTCTGAATATCCCCGGCATGGGCGGCTTCAGCGACGCGCGACAGGCGCATCTCCTCCAGCTCATGGTTGATCCGGACAGCGGTCTTGTAGGCCCAGCGGACCACGGCAAGCCCGCCCAGGACGCCCGCGAAAGCGACAAACGGCGGCATCGGTCGATCCTTGTCTAGTGCTCAGCCCCCACGCACATTCTTGCGCAGACCGGGCCGCGCCGCAATTGGCTCGGCCCGGACCAAATGGCGCGGGAGGGTGTCGCCTAGAACCCGAATTTCGCCCAAATCGCCCGCGTCTCGACCGCCGAGATCAACTCGTCCGGCAGGCCGGCCATTGATTCCATGGCCGAAAGCTGGCCCGCACCGGGCGATTTCCGCCCCAAAAGGCCCGAGAGCAGACCGGTCGGCTGCGCAATCACAGGGGTGAGAACCTTCTCGCCATAGCGGGCACGAAGAGTTGAGCGGAGATCGCCGATGCCGTCGGCAAGCCCCAGCGCGATCGAACTCTCGCCGGCCCAGTATTCGCCGGTGAACAGGGTGTCGTCGGCGCCCTTCAGCCGCGCGCCGCGGCTCTCCTTCACCAGCGCGATGAAGATCTGGTGGATCTCGCGCTGGAGCGCCTTCAGCCTCGCCACGTCGTCGGGGTTTTCCGGGAGGAACGGGTCGAGCATCGCCTTGTGCGCGCCGGCCGTGTAGAGCCGCCGCTCGATGCCGAGCCGCCTGATTGCCTCCTGGAAACCAAAACTGCCGCCGACCACGCCGATCGAGCCGAGGATGGAGGACGGATCGCATATGATCTCGTCGCCGGCGCAGGCGATCATGTAGCCGCCGGACGCCGCGACGTCCTCGACGAACACCAGCACGGGCAGCTTCTTCTCCGCCGCGAGCTGCTTGATGCGCAGATAGATCTGGCGCGACTGCACCGGCGAGCCGCCGGGCGAATTGATCACCAGCGCCACCGCCTTGGCGTTCCGGTACGAAAATGCCCGCTCCAGCACCCGCGCGACGCCCGCAAGCGTCATGCCCGGGCGCAGCGGCGTCACCGCACCGATCACACCGGACAGCCGCACCACCGGCACCACCGCGGTGCCGGGACGGAAGCGCGCCGGCAGATATTGCATGAGCTTGTCGGCCAGGCCGGAACCCTCACGATCGTTCAATTGTTCGGCCATGCCGTTACCTCTGCTTAACCATTTCTTATCACGCGACTGTCATTGGAAGTGCCCGGAACGTGTTTTGCAGATTCCCCGTTGGGAAGCTGCAATGAGGCAGCGGAGAACACCATGAAAATCTATCTGCTGTTGCTGCTGGTCGGTGCGCTGTTCATGGCGATCCGCCTGACGACCCCGCAAGAGCAGCAGTCGGAATCGCTTCCGCAGTAAGTCGTCGCGGCTCCGCCAGCGGCAAGAGCGCCCTCCCCTCCAGAATCTCCGTCACCTGATTTTTAGGCACGCCTGACTCGTCGTTGAGCATGAGGCCCGGCAGCAGTCGCGTCGGAGCCCGGCCGCCTTTGACGGCGCGCACCAGTACGCGGATCGCGGGCCGTCCCGCCTCGCCGTGAACCGGCAGGATCGACAGGCTGCCGAAGCCGCGTGACAGCGCAGTCAAGACCTCCGCGATCCCATCGGCGCGCCAGATCAGGGTCAGCGCGCCGTCCGATCGGAGGATGCGCCGCGCCGCATGCACCCATGCATTCAGCGTCTCCTCCCTCGCAACATGCGCGGTGCGGCGCGCCTGATCGGGCGAACCGCGATGGCGCGCGGGATCGTTGAAGGGCGGGTTCATCAGCACCACGTCGACGCTGTCGGGCGCGAGGCCATTAGCCGCAAACGCCTGTGCGTCGGCCGTAACGTCGAGCACGATCGTCTCGGCGGCGATCGCATTCGCCGCCGCATTGGCGCGCGCGAGTTCCGCCAGTTCCGGATCGATCTCGACCAGGCTGAGGCTGATTCCCGCGACGCGCCGGCCAAGCGCCAGCCCGGCGGTGCCGATGCCGGCACCGAGATCGACGACGCGGTCGCCCGCCCGCGCTTCCGTCGCCGCCGCGAGCAGGATGGCGTCATGCCCGGCGCGGTGGCCGGACCGCTTCTGCTTCAAGCGCAATTGCCCGCCGAGAAAGGCGTCCTCGGTGAAGTCTGTGACGACGTCAATCATCGCCGCGCAGTTCATGGCTGAGGCCGGCCTCGGTGAGGAGCTCCCTGGCCTCCTGGGCGTCATCCTCATGGACCAGGATCCGCCGTGGCAGGATACCCAGCGAGCCCTCGATAATGCTCATGTTCTGGTCCAGCACCAGATGATGGATGTTGGCGCCGTCGAGCAGCGCGCCGATCGCCGACACCAGCACCATGTCGTTGGTCCGAACCAGTTCACGCAAAACGCACGTCTCCTGCCTGAAAGGGGCTAAAGCGGCAAATGTCAATGGTTCCGCGGCACTTGCCGCATCCGCTGCCAGTTTCTATTGTATTTGCATCAGAATAGCCCCTCCGGGGCAAATATTGGAGACCGGCGTGGCCGTCATCGTACCTTTCGAAACTCCCGGCGCGTCGATCGAACAGCTGGTTGCCCTTGTCGCTGGTGACATGGAGCGCGTCAACGCCACGATCCTGTCGCGGACCGGCTCCGAGGTCACCATGATCCCGGAGGTCGCCAACCACCTCATCTCCTCCGGCGGCAAGCGCCTGCGCCCGATGCTGACGCTCGCCATGGCCAACCTCGCCGGCTACACCGGCGACGGTCACATCAAGCTCGCTGCCTCCGTCGAATTCATGCATACCGCGACGCTCCTTCACGACGACGTCGTCGACGAGAGCGAGATGCGCCGCGGCAAGCTGTCGGCGCGAATGCTCTGGGGCAACGAGGCGAGCGTGCTGGTCGGCGACTTCCTGCTCGGCCAGGCGTTCCGCATGATGGTCGAGGTCGGCTCGCTCCGCGCGCTCGACATCCTGTCCGCGGCCGCCGCCACCATCGCCGAGGGCGAGGTGATGCAGCTTGCCGCCGCCAAGAACACCGCGACCACCGAGGACGAATATCTCGCCGTGATCCGTGGCAAGACCGCGGAGCTGTTCGCGGCCGCCTGCGAGGTCGGCCCCGTGATCGCCAACCGCCCGAAGGCGGAGCAGACCGCCTGCCGCTCGGTCGGAATGAATCTCGGCATCGCCTTCCAGCTCGTCGACGACGTGCTCGACTATGGCGGCAAGAGCGCCAAGCTCGGCAAGAACACCGGCGACGATTTCCGCGAGGGCAAGATCACGCTGCCGGTCGTGCTCGCCTTCCGCCGCGGCAACGACACCGAGCGCGCCTTCTGGATCCGGGCACTCGAGCGCGGCGAGATCGGCGACACCGACCTCGACCACGCCCTCGGCCTGATGAACAAGCACCGCGCGCTGGAAGATACGCTCAGCCGCGCCCAGCACTACGGCGCCATGGCCGTCGACGCGCTGGCGCTGTTCCCGTCCTCGCCGATGAAGAGCGCGCTGGAGCAGGTGGTCGCGTTCTGTCTGGCAAGGTCGCATTAGGCGCGAGGGCCTGACGCTCTTTCCACGTCGTCATTGCGAGCGCAGCGAAGCAATCCAGAATCCCTCCGCGGGAACAGTCTGGATTGCTTCGCTGCGCTCGCAATGACGGAGAGCTAGGCAACGGCGCATTCCCTCTCTTGTCCCGGACGCGCTGCAGCGGGAAACGCTGCTGTGCAGAGCCGGGAAGCGACACGCAAGGCTCTCCGCAACATGGGCCCCGGCTCTGCAGCGCACCGCCAAGAGGCGCTGCGCTGCGTCCGGGGCACGATAGCGGCTATCCGGCGGCTACCTTAAATCCCACCACCAGACCTGCTTTCACATACTTACCGCTCGCCCGCCGCGCACCTCACCGCCAGCCCCACCTCCGCATCCTCACCGCTCACTCTACCCGCCGCCGCCTGCCCAGTGACTTGCATTTTGCAAGCCACTCTCCTACGTTCCCGCCATGCAGCCCAAATCCCCCTCCATCCTGGAATGCCCGGTCGGCCGCGCTGTTGAGACGGTCGGTGAATGGTGGAGCATCTTGATCCTGCGGGATGCGTTCCAGGGCGCGACGAAGTTCGACGAATTCTCGCAAGGTCTCGGCATCGCGCCGAACATCCTGTCGCGGCGCCTTGCCCATCTCACCGAGAGCGGCATGTTCGTCCGCCGCCGCTATCATGAACGGCCGCCGCGTTACGAATATGTGCTGACGGAGAAGGCGCGGGATTTCTTCCCTGTGGTCGTGGCGCTGCTGGCCTGGGGCAACAGGCATCTCGCGCCCAAGGGCGAATCCATCGTGCTGGCGAATCGGAGTGACGCTCGCCCGTTCGATCCGATCGTGGTCGATGCCGCCGAGATGCGTCCGATCACCCTCGCCAATGCGGTCGTCGTCCCGGGTCCCCGCGCCAGTCGCGGGATGCGCAAGCGGCTCGCCTCGCTCAAAGCCATGAACCCGGCCGTTGCGCCGGCTGGAGACTGACATGCGTCGTATCGTCGTGACGGGAATGGGGGCGGTGTCGCCGCTCGGCTGCGGTGTTGAACTGTCCTGGCGCCGGCTGCGCGCCGGCCAGAGCGGGCTGCGCCCTCTGCCGGAATGGTCGCAGGCACTGCCCGCGCGCATTGCCGGTCTCGTGCCCGACAAGGCCGACGATGCCGAAGGCGGCTTCGACCCCGCGCAAGCTGCCGCGCCAAAAGACCAGCGCAAGATGGACCGCTTCATCCTGTTCGCCCTGCTCGCGACCGCAGAGGCGGTCGCGCAGGCCAGATGGGCGCCGCAGGATGCGAGCGCACAGGAACGCACCGCGACGATCATCGCTTCCGGCGTCGGCGGCTTCCCGGCAATGGCGGAGGCGGTGCGCATCACCGAGCAGCGCGGCGCGCGCCGGCTCTCGCCCTTCACCATCCCCTCGTTTCTCGCCAATCTCGCCGCCGGCCACGTCTCGATCAAATACGGCTACAAGGGTGCGCTGGGCACACCGGTCACGGCCTGTGCCGCCGGCGTCCAGGCGATCGGCGATGCCGCGCGCATGATCCGTGCAGGCGAAGCCGATGTCGCGATCTGCGGCGGCGCGGAAGCCTGCATCGATATCGTCAGCATCGGCGGCTTTGCCGCGGCCCGCGCGCTGTCGAGCGGATTCAACGGCGAGCCCGCGCGCGCCTCGCGCCCGTTCGATCGCGACCGCGACGGCTTTGTCATGGGCGAAGGCGCCGGTATCCTCGTGATCGAGGAGCTGGAGCATGCGCTGGCGCGCGGCGCCTCCCCGATTGCGGAAATCGTGGGCTACGGCACGACGGCGGACGCCTATCACATGACGTCGGGCCCGCCCGACGGCGACGGCGCCCGCCGTGCCATGGAGATCGCGCTGCGCCAGGCGAAGCTTGCGCCCGCGGATTTGCAGCATCTGAACGCGCATGCGACGTCGACGCCGGCCGGCGACGAGAGCGAGCTCGGCGCGATCGCCGCGCTGTTCGGCCGCAACCGCGGCATCGCGGTCAGCGCGACGAAATCGGCCACCGGCCATCTGCTCGGCGCCGCCGGCGGCCTCGAGGCCATCTTCACCGTCCTCGCCTTGCGAGACCAGGTCGCGCCGCCGACGCGCAATTTCGAAAACGCAGATCCCGGCGCTGATGGCATCGACATCGTCGCAGGCAGCGCGCGGCCGATGCCGATGCTCAACGCCATCTCCAACGGATTTGGCTTCGGCGGGGTGAATGCCAGCGTGATCTTCCGCCGGATGGGCTGAACGAGAGGCCTTGCAATCGCAGCACGCTACGTTACCAAAACGGGATGATCGAAACGAATTTCTGGCTGTTCCTGGCCGCAGCGTGTCTCATTGCCGCCGTTCCCGGCCCCGGCATCTTCTACGTCGCGGCGCGGACCTTGTCGGAGGGGCGCGCCAGCGGCTTTGCGTCAACTGCGGGCACGGCGCTCGGCGGGCTGGTTCATGTCGTCGCGGGCAGCCTCGGCATCTCCGCGATCATCCTTGCCAGTGCGGAGCTGTTTGCCGTCGTAAAATTCATCGGCGCGCTCTATCTGGTTTGGCTCGGCATCAAGACCTTCCGCAGCGCCGGCCGCGCGCTCTCGCTGGAGAGCGAGCCCGTCGGCGACAGGCGCGCGTTCCGCGACGGCGTGCTGGTCGAGGCGCTGAACCCGAAGACCGCCGCATTCTTCCTCGCCTTCATTCCGCAGTTCCTCGATCCCGCGGGATCGAGCCCCACGCTGCAATTCATCGTGCTCGGCGCGATCTCGGTGATCCTGAACACGCTCGCCGATGTCGTCGTCGTGCTGATGGCAACTGCAACGCGCACGCAGCTGATTGGCAGGCCGCATCTGATGCGGCGTCTCACGCAGGGCTCGGGCGTCTTCATCACCGGCCTTGGCCTCTCACTTGCGCTGGCGCGGCGGCCGGTGCAGACCTAGCTCGCGTCATTCCCGACGGCATCCGCCGAAAAAAGAAAGGGGCCGAAGCCCCTTTCTCGGATTTCACCACTGATGCCAATGATGCCAGCGGTGCCAGCGAGCCCAATGATGCCAGCGCCAGCCGTCACCCCAATGATGGTGCCAGCCGTAACCACCCCAGTAGTGCGGATGGTAGTAGCCTCCATGGTAGTGCCGTTGCCAGCAATGGCCCCATTCATTGCAGACATAGCCGGTCGGCACCTCGATCGGTGCTGCTGACGCAGCCCCGCTCGACAGCGTGACCCCGCCAAGCGCGGCAAGGCCGACAAACGCAGATACAAGTTTCATGATGTTCACCTCCTAACATCCGTTGGAGGCGACGAGTGCGTCCTGCGTTCGGCGCCTTACGCAGGTTTAATACCGATGAACGATTTCGATGAGGCGATCCGCTCGCGATGACGGCGTGCGCGCGACATTGTCGCCATCGGCCCGAAAGACTTTCCGACCCGTAATGACCTAGATGTAACGCGTGGAATTCGAACGACCCATCGCTCGCGGCTCACCCATGGTTGTTGCGATGGAGAGTTCGATGAGGATGATGTCCTGGTCGCGTTATCGCCTCCTGACAAGGTCGTTGTCGCGCACCGCGCGTCGCTGTCACGACGCGAAGATGCGCAAGACCCGGCAGCGCCGACGCGCCATGCGCCGCCTAGCCGGCACGAGCTCGCCGCCGAAGCGCCCGTGACCTGCGGCTTGCTTGTGGAATGGCCGGCAGCAGGCTACTCCAGTCGTGCTGTTATCTCGTCCGGCATTTCGAAGGATCGACGCCCGATGCTCGCCCCGCAAAGTCGCACTTACGAGTCCCACGGCCTGCGGCTGCACTATGCCGATTGGGGCAATCACGGCGCGCCCGTCGCCATCCTGGTCCATGGCGGCCGCGATCATTGCCGGAGCTGGGACGCCATCGCCCGCTCGCTTCAGCCGCATTTTCACGTGCTCGCGCCCGATCTGCGCGGTCATGGCGATTCCGACTGGACCAAGGGCGGCAGCTACGCGCTGACCGAGTATGTCTACGACCTCGCGCAGCTCATTCGCAGCATCGCAGCGCCTCAGGTGACTCTGATCGGCCATTCCATGGGCGGCATGGTGAGCCTGATCTTTTCGGGGTCGTTCCCCGAACTGGTTTCGAAGCTCGTCGTCCTCGACGGCGTCACCATGTTGCCGGACACCCCCAAAGCGCCGACGCATGAGCGCATCAGCAAATGGGTCAGCCAGCTCGACAGGCTGCACGACCGCACGCCGCGCCGCTATTCGACCCTCGAAGACGCGGCCGCGCAGATGGTGCTTCACAACAACCGCCTCGCCCGCGACCTCGCGCTGCATCTTGCAACGCACGGCTCGCGGCGGAATGACGACGGCACCTATAGCTGGAAGTTCGATCCCTACCAGCGCGCCTCTGCGCCGCACCGGCTCTGGCCGGACGATCACGTCGCGCTGTGGTCGCGCATTGCCTGCCCGACGCTGCTGCTCAATGCCGGTGAAAGTTTTCTCGCCGGCGCCAAGGCTGCGGGCCTGGAGCGCTACTTCCCGCAGGCGCGCATCGAAACCATCGCCGGCGCCGGACACTGGCTGCAGCATGACAAGCCGCAAGAGGTGTTGGGTGAGATCCGGCGGTTTCTCGGGCTGGCCGAAGACGGCGGCTAGCTCCACTGCCGTAGGGTGGGCAAAGGCGCAAAGCGCCGTGCCCACCACGCAGCCAGATTGCGAGAATAAGTTTGGTGGGCACGCTTCGCTTTGCCCACCCTACGGCACCGTCGTCGGGGAAAAACCTAGCTCAACGTCCCCGCATGCACCCACCAGCCGGGGTGGTCGCGCCGGATCTTTTCCGCGCCGGCATGCGCATCGCTCGCTGCGCCACAGATCGCAAAGCAAGTCGCGCCGGAGCCGGACATGCGGGCAAGCTTGACGCCGGCGGAGTCACGCAAGGCTTCCAGCACCTCGCCGATCACGGGCTCGATCCGCAACGCAGGGGCTTCGAGATCGTTGGCCACGGTTTCGAGAACGTCGACCCAATCGGCAATGGAGGCGCCCTCGTCCGGCCAGGCCGGGGCGTCGAGGACAGAGGTGGCGCCCACCAGCAATTCGCCGTTGCGCAAGCCCAGCGCCTGGAACACGTCCTTGGTCGCGACCGGCACGCGCGGATTGACCATCACGCAGGGCATGCTCGGCAGCGCGAGCGGCAGCAGCTGCTCGCCGACGCCGGTCATGTCGCAGGCGCGCGAGACCAGGCACACCGGCACGTCGGCGCCGGTCGCGAGCGCGACTTTCTGCAAGCGCGGATCATCGAGAGACAGATTGTTGAGACGCGCGAGCAGCCGCAGCGCCGCCGCGGCATCGGCCGAGCCGCCGCCGATGCCGGCCGCGACGGGAAGCACCTTGTCGAGCGCGAAGGCGCCCAGCTTCAGGTTCGGCACGGCCTCGGCCAGGAGCCTGGCCGCCTTGACCACGAGATTGTCGGCGGTGTCGCCGCAGGCCGCGGCCAGCGGCCCGGTGGTGACGAGCTTCAGTTCGCCGCCCGGCTCCAGCGTCAGCTGGTCCGCGCAGTCGGCAAACGCGACCACGCTTTCGAGATCATGATAGCCGTCGGCACGACGGCCGACCACGCGAAGGCTCAGATTGACCTTCGCGCGCCCTTCTTCAATCAACGCCGACATTGGCGATCAGCCCCCAAACGCACTCTTAGCCGCCCTTGCCGTCGTCCTTCTTCTTGTCCGCCTGCGCGGCCGAAGAGTTCGAATCGTCGGTCATACCGTTGGCGATCTTGGCCTCGATCTTCGGAAGCTCCTCCGGCTCGGGCTTGAGATCGCGGGCGTGGGCCCACTGGAATTTCGCTTCCAGCGTGCGGCCGACGCGCCAATAGGCATCGCCGAGGTGATCGTTGATGGTGGGATCCTCGGGCTTGAGGTCGATCGCGCGCTCGAGGTTCTTCACCGCCTCTTCGTAATTGCCGATGCGGTAGTAGGCCCAGCCGAGGGAGTCGACGATGTAGCCGTCGTCGGGACGCTGCTCGACGGCACGCTTGATCATCTTCATGCCTTCGTCGAGATTCACGCCCTGGTCGATCCAGGAATAGCCGAGATAGTTGAGGACATGCGGCTGGTCGGGCTGGAGCTCGAGCGCCTTCTTCATGTCGGCTTCGGCCTTGCTCCACTCCTTGGAACGCTCCTCGCAGATGCCGCGATAATAGTACCAGACGCTGTTGGCCTTGTCGTTGCCCGCCGGCAGCACGTCGACGCCCCGCGAATAGGTCGCGCCGCAATCGCCGAACTTCTTGCGACCGCGCTCGATATTGCCGAGCGCCATGATGGCCTCGAGATCCTTGGAATCGTCCGATGTGACGCCCTTGAGGATCTTGATCGCCTCGTCGGTGCGGTCGGCGGAATCCAGATCGATGGCCAGCTGGATCTGCGCATTGCGCTTCAACGGCGAGGTCGCGGGCACCCGCTCATAAACCTTGATCGCCATCTGCGGCCGCTTCACCGATTCATAGAGGTCGGCGAGCGAGAGTAGCGCCAGCGGATGGGTCGGCTGGAGATAGAGCGCGAGCTGGAGATAGACCAGCGCCAGATCCTCGCCGCCGCGGCGGGTCAGCGTGGCGCCGATGCCGTACAGCGCTTCGGCGGCACCGGCTTGGGCGGAGTCGGCCAGCGGCGGCATCTTCTTGCCGGCCTTGGTGTCGCGCAGGCCTTCCACGATCAGCGGATGGCGGGCGAGCTTCTTGTCGAAAGCCAGGTAGACGGTGGTCGCGGCCGCAGAATCCTTGTTGCGCGACAGCCAGCGGGCATAGGCCTCGGTGACGCGCAGCATGGAATCGTCGAGCTTGTAGGCGCGCTCGAAGCGGACGCCGGCGTCCTTCTCCTTGCCGGAGAGCTCGAGGATCATGCCGGCATGGAGGTCCTTGAACAGCGGATACCATTCCGGACCGGCGAGCTTGTCGATGGTGGCGACGCCGCCCTTGGCATCGCCCGCGCCATAGGCGGCCCAGCCCGACAGCAGCGTGGCGACGAGATCGGTGATCGGACCGCGGATCGACTGGTTGATGTTGGTTTGCGCGGTCGCGTATTTCTTCATCTTGAGATCGTGCACCCCGACGACGAGACGTGCGACGCGGTTGGTCTTGTCGATGGTCAGGACGCGCTCGGCGAGCTTGACCGCCTCGTCGATGTCACCGTCGGCAACCGACGAGATGAAGGCGCGATCGAGCAGCTCATTGTTTTTGGGATCGGTGCGGAGCGCCGAGCGGTAGAAGGCGGCGGCCGAGGCCGCATCGCGCTCGACGCTGGCGTGGCGGGCAGCGAGATAGCTGCCGGAGGTCGTCAGCGACTTCAGATCGTTCCGGGTCGGGAATTGCGCCGCCGTGTCGGACGGATGGTCCGGCGTCTGCGCCAGGACCGCGCCGGGGACCGTCGCAATCGCGGTGCCCATGAGGGCGATGGCGGCAACAGTCCAGCGGTTGAAACGATTTGAGAACATCAGGGGCTCGCCTTGAGTTGTAGTGCCTGGGTTTGCAGCAGTAGGCCGTATCGCATGCGAACGCGGCCGGTGGCATGGGGACCCGGAACCGTCGGGCCGACAATGCCGCTTTTGGCGCTTCACCGCAAGGATTCGGGCATGCGATCCCCTCCGCACGCCCCAAATCGGCCTACTACGCCCCAAGACGCTGCCAGTATGGCCTTATCGTGGCCGCGGACCGCTACCCCGGGCCGGTTCTCACGCGAACGTGCGTCACAATGCCGGGGGCACGTCACATTGACCCCGGCCTGATCGCTTTGGTCCAATGATCCCGGCTTACATCGCCTCGTAGTTCGGGCCGCCGCCGCCCTCCGGGGGAACCCAGGTGATGTTGCCGTTGGGGTCCTTCACGTCGCAGGTTTTGCAGTGGACGCAGTTCTGGGCATTGATCTGGAAGCGCGGGCTCGCGCCTTCCTCGACCCACTCATAGACCCCGGCCGGGCAATAGCGATTCGAGGGACCGGCGAAGACGTCGTGCTCCGAGGTCTTCTGCAGGTTCATGTCGGCGACCTTGAGATGGACCGGCTGGTCCTCCTCATGATTGGTGTTGGACAGGAACACCGACGAGAGCTTGTCGAACGAGATCTTGCCGTCCGGCTTCGGGTAGTTCTTCGGCGCGTGGCTCTTCGCCGGATCAAGCGTGGCGCGATCGGGCTTCGCATGCGACTGCGTGCCGAACAGCGAGCCACCGAACAGCGTGTTGCACCACATGTCGAAGCCACCGAGCGCGACGCCGAGCACGGTGCCGAACTTCGACCATAGCGGCTTGACGTTGCGGACCAGGAACAGGTCCTTGCCGACCGCCGAGGACCGCCAGGCGTTCTCGTAGTCGACGATCTCGTCATTGGCGCGATCGGCAGCGAGCGCGGCCGCGACATGCTCTGCGGCGAGCATGCCGGTGCCCATCGCATTGTGCACGCCCTTGATGCGAGGCACGTTGACGAAGCCCGCCGCACAACCGACCAGCGCGCCGCCGGGGAAGCTCAGCTTCGGCACCGACTGGTAGCCGCCTTCGGTGATGGCGCGCGCGCCATAGGCGAGCCGCTTGCCGCCTTCAAAGGTGCCGCGGATCGAGGGATGGGTCTTGAAGCGCTGGAACTCGTCGAACGGCGACAGATACGGATCGTCGTAGTTGAGATGCACGACGAAGCCGACGGCGACGAGATTGTCGTCATAGTGATAAAGGAACGAGCCGCCGCCGGTCTTCAGGTCGAGCGGCCAGCCGAACGAATGCTGGATCATACCCTTCTGGTGCTTGGCGGGATCGATCTGCCAGACTTCCTTGAGGCCGATGCCGAACTTCGGCGGCTCGCTGTTGGCATCTAGCGCGAACTTCGCGATCAGCTGCTTGGTCAGGCTGCCGCGCGCGCCTTCGGCGAACAGGGTGTACTTGCCGAGCAGTTCCATGCCACGGGTAAAGGAGTCCTTCGGCTTGCCATCGCGGCCAATGCCCATGTCGCCGGTGGCGATGCCCTTCACCGCGCCCCGCTCGTCATAGAGCACCTCGGCTGCGGCAAAGCCCGGATAGATCTCGACGCCGAGCGCCTCGGCCTTGCGCGCCAGCCAGCGGCAGACATTGCCGAGCGAGCCGATATAGCAGTGATGATTATCCATCAGCGGCGGCATGATGAAGTTCGGCAGCTTGATCGCGCCGCCAGCGGTCATCCAGTAGAAGCGATCGTCCTTCACCTGCGTCTTCAGCGGACAGTCGGAATCCTCGCGCCAGTCCGGGATCAGCTTGTCGAGCCCGGCCGGATCGATCACGGCGCCGGAGAGAATGTGCGCACCGACCTCGGAGCCCTTCTCCACCACGACGACGTTGAGATCGGCATTGAGCTGCTTCAGCCGGATCGCGGCCGCCAGGCCAGACGGGCCGGCGCCGACGATGACGACGTCGAATTCCATGGATTCGCGCGGGGGAAGTTCTTCGGTGCTCATCTGATCTCAGCCCTTGAGACGGTTCCTCGTCATTTGCGCCCCCTTGTTTCCGATTTTTCCGGGTAGGACAACCACGGAAATGCGTTCCACTGGGATGCAAGGCACCCCAAACTGATATAGTAAAAGTCTGACTTTCCAAATGATCCCCGAACCCGCACCCACCGTCCGAGAGCTTCTCGCCTTCTATCTGGAGGCCGGGGTCGACTGCGCGCTCGCGGAGGAACCAGTCGACCGCCTGGCGGAATTGGATGCTCCGCCGCCGGCCCCACGCGCCGCACCTCCGGTTGAGGCACCACGGCCTGTTGCCGCGCCCGCGGTGATGCGCGGCGAGGCCGCACCTGCGCCGGACATTGCGATCGCCTCCGCGCGCGAGGCCGCGCGTACCGCGCCGACGCTCGAGGCACTGCGCGAGCTGATGCAGAATTTTGAAGGCTGCGCGCTGAAGCACACCGCGACGCAGCTGGTGTTCGCCGACGGCAATCCGCAGGCGCGCATCATGTTCGTCGGCGAGGCGCCGGGCCGCGACGAGGACATCGAGGGGCTGCCCTTCGTCGGGCGCAGCGGCAAGCTGCTCGACCTCATGATCGGCGCGATCGGGCTCAACCGCACCACTGCCTACATCGCCAACGTGATTCCCTGGCGGCCGCCCGGCAACCGCACGCCGACGCCGCAGGAAACGCAGATCTGCCTGCCTTTCATCCAGCGCCAGATCGAGCTGGTGAATCCCGACGTGCTGGTGACGCTCGGCAATCCCTCGACGCAGACGCTGCTGTCGACGCGCGAAGGCATCATGCGCACCCGCGGCCGCTGGTTCGACTACGAGACGGGTGGGCGCACCATCCGCGCGCTGCCGACGTTCCATCCGGCCTATCTCTTGCGCTCGCCATCGTACAAGCGGCTGGCCTGGCAGGATCTGCGCGCGATCGCGAAGGTGCTGGCGGGATAGCGAGCTCTCGTAGGGTGGGCAAAGGCGCAAAGCGCCGTGCCCACCGTCTCTCTCCGCGATCATGGATGCGTGGTGGGCACGCTTCGCTTTGCCCACCCTACGATTCCCGACTTACGTCCCCTTCGGCCGCACGATGGCCCAGCCGATGCGCAAGAGCTGCTGGCGGCCGGTCACCAGCCATTCGAAGGCGCGCGGCACTTCCGGAACGATGCCGGGAAAGCGCGCGAGGATTTCCGGCGGCGGGGTGCCGGCGGTGTCGGAGGCGCGCCAGACCACGACGCCGCCGGTCTCGCTGAACTTGGCCTGATTGATCCACGGCGTACGCGCGGGCTGGGCATCGATGAAGAGATGCGGCCGGCCGGAATGCAGCGTGATCAGGCTCGCGAGCTGGGTCTCGCCGGCGACCGCGCGCAGGCGATGATTGGTGCGGCGGGCAAAGCTCTCGTCGAAGAAATCCGAGATAGCGCGCGCCGGCATCGAGGTCGCAATCTCGTTGGCGCCGGTCAAGGGCAGAAACAGCACGGCGAGCACGACGCCGGCTGCGGGCGCCAGGACGGCGGCAGCCCACACCGTCCGCAGCACCCGCGCGCGGCGCATCGCGATGAGGTCGCCAGCCGCCACCACCACGGCAAGTCCCGACACCACCAGCACGACACCGGCGCCGCCGACAACGGCATCGAGCCCGAGCACGCCGGAGATCAGGACCGCGCCGAGCGCAGGCGCCAGCGCGAAGAAATAGACGAAGTTGTGCGCGAGCGGCTCGACCGGCGGCCGGTAGATGATCGGCGCTTCCTCGCCCTTGGCGACGAACAGGCCGCTATTGAGAAAGGTCAGCGCCGGGATCGCCGCCGCGCCGAGCACGAGCCCGCCGAGCAGCCAGGCCGCGTGCAGCGCGCGAGCGTTCAGCTCGGCGACCTCAGGCAGGGTCGGCATGACAAGCGTCTCCGCGCGCATCAGCCAGACTGCATAGGGCAGCGCCAGCACGGCGACGACGATCAGCGCGAACAGCGGATCGAGCGCGCGTAGCGTCCGGCGTCCGCCGGCGGTCGAGACCGCGAAGACGACGAGCAGGAGGAGAAGGAAGATCGCCGCGGGCGTCGTCAGCAGCAAGAGGCCCGCTTCGATCGACCAGGCAAACCAGGCATTGCCGCGGCGCTGGCCGATGATCTGCCAGGAATGCAGCAGCAGCAGCGCCCAGAGCGGCCGCGCCAGCACCAGCGGGCCAAAGTCGAGCGCCGGCGAGGAGAAGGCCAGCACGGTCATGGTCAGCAGCACGGCGAGCACCGCCTGCTGTGAGCCGACCACGGCGCGGGAGAGATGATAGAGCGCGATGAAGGTCGCGACCTCGCAGAGCTGGGCGAGGACATAGACGCCGAACACGTGGCCGCCTGCGGCGCGATAGGCGATGTCGGCGAGCCAGACCGGCAAGGGCGGCCCGAGATCGGTGCCGACCTGGTATTCGCGGCCGAACGCCAGCAGGGTCGCGAGCGTGCCGGGCGGGCTGCGGTAAAATACCAGCGCCACGAACAGCCACATCGCGGCCTGCAGCAGCACGGCGATCCACACGATCAGCCGCGGCCGGGCGCGAATGAGCTCGATGACCAGGGAGGTAAACCGCATGCAACGTCCGAAAGATGCAGCCAACCCGTCCAGCCGGCCCTATTCGCTCACATCTGTTTTGATAAAGGGCGCTGCGCGTTGTGGCAACGACCGTCTGCCCTACAGGCCCGCTGACGCATCAATTTCAACGCTTGCTTCTAGCTGCACTTCCATCTCGGTCACCGCGAACAGGTCCCGCACCGGCTCGACGGTCCAGGGCATGTGCTTGGCGCGGGCGGCGGCAACGGGGGCGAAGAAGCTGCGGTGGTGGATGGTGGGACCGAGGCGGTCGAGCGCGTCGAGGTGCTCCGGGACGGCGTAGCCCTTGTGCTGCTCGAAGCCATAGCCGGGGCAGTCCTGCGCCAGCGCGCACATCAGCCGGTCGCGCGTCACCTTGGCGATGATCGAGGCTGCGGCGATCGACAGGACGATGCCGTCGCCGCCGATCACGGCCTCGCAGTCGCAGGCGGTGTCGAGCCGGTCGCGGCCGTCGACAAACACATGACGCGGCGAGTCGGGCAGCGCCACCACGGCGCGCTTCAGCGCCCACAGCGAGGCGCGCAGGATGTTGTCGCGGTCGATTCGGGAGCGCGAGGCGACGGCGACCGAGACCTGCGCGGTGGCGCAGATCTTGTCGAAAAGCTTCTCGCGTTCCTCGGCCGTCAGGCGCTTGGAATCGTCGATGCCGCGGGGAATGCGGTCGGGATCGAGAATCACGGCGGCCGCGACCACGGGTCCGGCCAGCGGCCCGCGGCCGGCCTCGTCGCAGCCGGCAACCGGCCAGATGCCGCGCTTGATCAGCGCGCGCTCGCGGCGGAAGGTCGGCGATGCGACGGCGATGATGGCGCCCTGCCTACCGGCCGGGGCCTTGGCCGCCCCCTTGGCCGTCTTCGCAGGCGCTGCCTTCCTGGCGGCATCCTTCTTCGACGCGCCCTTCTTTGGCGCGTCTTTGGCCGGCTTCCTGGTGGACTTGTCCCGAATCATGGGCGGGATCGTGCGCAAGCGGCCCGGCCGGCGCAACCGGGAACCCCGGACAATTCCCGTTATTCAGACCAGCCGCCTACTCCGCCAGATGCACCCGCCGGTCCTCACCGACCTCGATGTCGGGCGCGACCACGACTTCCCAGGGATGGCCGTCGGGGTCGGCGAAATAGCCGGAATAACCGCCGTAGTCGGTCTCATGCGCCGCTTTCAGCAGCGCCGCGCCCTTGCCGACGGCGAAGGCCAGAACCGCATCGACCTCGCCGCGCGTGGCGCAGTTCCAGGCGAGCGTCATGCCGCGGAAGGTCGCGGGCCTCGGATTGTCCGGCAACTTGGCGTCGGCCGCGAGTTTGTCCCAGTGAAACAGGGCCAGCACCGGACCACCGGTATCGTAGAAGGCGACGGCCTCGCCGGTCGCCTTCAGCCGACGCGAGAAGCCGAGCGCGTCATAGAAGGCGATGCTGGCACGAATGTCGCTCACACCCAGTGTGATGACCGTGAGCCGCGGCACCGGCGCGGTAAGTTCCTGGCTCATGCTACGCCTCTTCCGTTTCCCGATCAGAACAGGCTGAGCTGATCGCCGTTCCGCTTCGGCCTCGCAAAGTGATCCGTCGTCAGCTTGGAGCGCCGCTTGTTCAGCCCAAGCCTGTCGCAGGCGATCTCGAAGCGGCGGCCGATGGTCCAGGCCATCGGTCCGGTGCCCTTCATCCGCTCGCCCCATTTCGCGTCGTAATCGCGGCCGCCGCGCATGTCGCGGATCAGGGTGAAGACGTGGCGGTAGCGGTCTGGATAATTGGCCATCAGCCATTCGCGGAAGAGATCGCGAACCTCCAGCGGCAGCCGCAACAGCACGTAGGAGGCTTCCTTGACGCCGGCATGGGCGGCGGCATCGAGAATGCGCTCGATCTCGGAATCGTTCAGCGCGGGGATCACGGGCGCGACCATCACGGTGGTCGGAATACCCGCGTCCGAAAGCTGCTTCAGCGCCTCCAGCCGCTTCGGCGGCGTCGATGCGCGCGGCTCCATGGTGCGAGCCAGCTTTGGATCGAGCGAGGTGACGGAAATTCCGACCTTGGCGAGATTGCGCTTGGCCATCCGCGCGAGAATGTCGATGTCGCGCGTGACCAGCGCCGACTTGGTGACGATGCCGACGGGGTGGCCGGCGCGCTCCAGCACTTCGAGAATGCCGCGCATGATCTTACGCTCGCGCTCGATCGGCTGATACGGATCGGTGTTGGTCCCGATCGCGATCATCCGCGGCTCGTAGCCGGTCGCGGCCAGCTCCTTCTCGAGCAGCGCCGGCGCATCGGGCTTGGCAAACAGCTTTGACTCGAAGTCGAGCCCCGGCGACAGGCCGAGATAGGCGTGCGTCGGCCGCGCGAAGCAATAGACACAGCCGTGCTCGCAGCCGCGATACGGATTGATCGAGCGGTCGAAGCCAATATCGGGGGATTCGTTGCGGGTGATCACCTTGCGCGAGGTATCGACGCCGACGGTGGTCTTGAACGGCGGCAGCTCCTCCAGGCTCTGCCAGCCATCGTCGAAGGCGACGCGGGCCTCGGCCTCGAAGCGGCCGCTGGCATTGGACTGGGCGCCCCGCCCTCGCCTGCGCTGTTTGTCGATGGCGACCGCCAGTTCGGGAAAATCAGAGTCCGCACCCGCCGGCTCGGAGGGCGCCGTGACCGGCGGGTGCTTGAGAGCATGAGAGGATGCTGGACTCATGAAGCCAAGATAGCACGCAAAAGGAACAAATCAAGAACACAAACAAAAAACTCAAAAACAACCCCATGCACAGTAGCCGCCCAAATTTCGGGCGCGGTCCCTTGACCTCACGCAACACACCCGTCGCGGCGATCCTGTTCGATGCCGGACAGGGATCAATCGCACCGGAACAAAGTTGGTGTCGATCGCTGGGTGAAGGTCAGCAGGAACATGACAAATCAACGACAATCGGCCTCAGGGAGCAGCGAGCTCGATCTGCTCGATCGCTATTGGCGCGCCGCGAACTACCTCTCCGTCGGGCAAATCTATCTGCTCGACAATCCGCTGCTGCGCGAGCCGTTGCGGCCGGAGCACATCAAGCCGCGCTTGCTCGGCCATTGGGGCACGACGCCCGGTTTGAACTTCATTTACGCCCATCTCAACCGCGTCATCCGCGCGCTCGATGTCAACGTGCTCTATATCTGCGGTCCCGGCCATGGCGGCCCGGGCATGGTGGCCAACACCTATCTCGAAGGCAGCTACAGCGAGATCTATCCTGACGTCGCGCGCGATACAGACGGATTGCGAAAACTTTTCAGGCAGTTCTCCTTCCCCGGCGGCATTCCGAGCCACGCGGCGCCGGAAACGCCAGGCTCGATCCACGAAGGCGGCGAACTCGGCTACGCGCTGGTGCATGCCTATGGCGCCGCATTCGACAATCCCGACCTGATCGTCGCCTGCGTCGTCGGCGATGGCGAGGCGGAAACCGGCCCGCTCGCGGCGTCCTGGCACTCGAACAAGTTCCTCAATCCCGCCCATGACGGCGCTGTGCTGCCGATCCTGCACCTCAATGGCTACAAGATCGCGAACCCGACCGTGCTCGGACGGATGCGCGACGCGGAGATCCGCGACCTGTTCCGCGGGTTCGGCCACGAGCCGCTGTTCGTCGAGGGCGACGATCCCGAATTGATGCACCAGGCCATGGCGGATGCGCTCGACGTCGCGCTCGCCAGCATCCGCTCGATCCAGCAGCATGCCCGCGACGGCCGCAAGAGCGTCGAGCGGCCGCGCTGGCCGATGATCGTGCTGCGCAGCCCGAAGGGCTGGACCGGCCCGAAGGAGGTCGACGGCAAGAAGGTCGAGGGCTTTTGGCGCGCGCATCAGGTTCCCGTTGCGAGCTGTCGCGAGAACCCGGCGCATCTGAAAATCCTCGAAGACTGGATGCGCAGCTACGAGCCCGAGAAGCTGTTCGACGGCAGCGGCGCGCTCATTCCCGAGCTCCAGGCGCTGGCGCCCGACGGTAACAGGCGCATGGGCGCCAATCCGCACGCCAATGGCGGCCTGCTGAAGAAGGAGCTGAAGCTGCCGGACTTCCGCAGTTTTGCGTTGGACGTGCCGCAGCCCGGCGGCGTCACCGGCGAAGCAACGCGCGAGCTCGGCAAATTCCTGCGCGACGTCATCCGCCTCAACGCAGAAACGCGCAACTTCCGCATCATGGGTCCGGACGAGACCGCGTCAAACCGGCTCGATGCCGTGTTCGAGGCGACCGAACGGGTCTGGATGGAGCCGACGGAGCCTTACGACGTGCATCTCGCCCAGGACGGCCGGGTGATGGAGGTTTTGAGCGAGCATCTCTGCCAGGGCTGGCTCGAGGGCTATCTGCTCACCGGACGGCACGGCTTGTTCTCCTGCTACGAGGCCTTCATCCACATCGTCGATTCCATGTTCAACCAGCACGCCAAATGGCTGAAGGTGACGCGACATCTGCCCTGGCGGCGACCGATCGCCTCGCTGAACTATCTCCTGACCTCGCATGTCTGGCGGCAGGACCATAACGGATTCAGCCATCAGGATCCCGGCTTCGTCGATCTCGTCGCCAACAAGAAGGCCGACATCGTCCGCATCTACTTCCCGCCCGACGCCAACACGCTGTTGTGGATCGCCGATCACTGCCTGCGCACCTATGACCGCATCAACGTCATCGTCGCCGGCAAGCAGCCGGCGCCGCAATGGCTGTCGATGCAGGACGCCGCCACGCATTGTGATGCCGGCATCGGCATCTGGACCTGGGCCGGCACGGAGGATGCGGATGGCGAGCCCGACGTCGTGATGGCCTGCGCCGGCGACGTGCCGACACTGGAGACGCTCGCCGCCGTCGATCTGCTGCGCAAGGCGCTGCCCGACCTGAAGATCCGCGTCGTCAACGTCGTCGACCTCATGACGCTGCAGCCGAAAGACCAGCACCCGCACGGCCTGTCCGACCGTGACTTCGACAGCCTGTTCACACCAGACAAGCCGGTGATCTTCGCCTATCACGGCTATCCCTATCTCATCCACCGTCTCACCTATAACCGCACCAACCATGCCGGAATGCATGTGCGCGGCTTTGCCGAGGAAGGCACCACGACGACGCCGTTCGACATGGTCGTCCTCAACGGGCTCGACCGCTATCACCTCGCGATCGAGGCGATCGCGCGCGTGCCGGGTCTGGCGACCAAGGCCGCGCAGGTGCAACAGCAGTTCCGCGACAGACTGATCGAACATTCGCACTATGTGCGCGAACACGGCGAGGACATGCCTGAAATTCGCGACTGGGTCTGGCCGGGCAAAGCGGGTTGACGTCATGACGGCGTCGGCCCTCGTGCTCAACTCGGGCTCGTCGAGCATCAAGTTCGGCCTGTTCGACATCGCGGCGGACGAGCCTGCCCTGCTCTGCAAGGGCCTGCTCGACGAGCATGAGGCGAAGCCGCGGCTCGTGGTGAAAAGCCCTGCGGGCGGAGACCTGTTCGAGACGCAGAGGGAAGCATCCGATGCGGACAGCGGTCATCTGTTCGCGGAGGTGCTCGGCTTCATCGAGGAGCGTTTTGCCGACCACCGCCTGCGCGCCGTCGGTCACCGCATCGTTCATGGCGGGCCGGATTATTCGGGCCCGGTTGAGCTGACTGACGACGTCTACGCAAAGCTGGACGCACTGACGCCACTGGCGCCGCTGCACCAGCCGCGGTGCCTTGAACCAGTCCGCACGATCAGGGCAATAAAGCCCGACCTGGCACAGATCGCATGTTTCGACACCGCCTTTCATCACAGCATGGCGCCACCCGCGAGCCGCTTCGCCATCCCGCGGCGCTATGAAGAGCGCGGTATCCGGCGCTACGGCTTTCACGGCCTCTCGTTCGAATATGTCGCGGGGCGCCTCGCGAAAATCGCGCCGCAGTTCGTTGCCAAGCGCACCGTCATCGCGCATCTCGGCAATGGCGCCAGCCTGTGCGCGTTGCGCGATGGCCGCAGCGTCGACACCACGATGGGGCTGACGCCGCTCGATGGCCTCGTGATGGGCACCCGGAGCGGCACGATCGATCCCGGCGTGCTGCTCTATCTGCAACAGCACGAGAGGATGTCGGTCGAGGATGTCCAGCACCTGCTCTATCACGAGTCAGGCCTGCTCGGCGTCTCCGGCATCTCTGCCGACATGCGCACGCTGCTGGCGAGCCGTGAGGCTGCGGCGCGGCAGGCGGTCGAGCTCTTCACCTTCCGTGCGGCGCAGCAGGTCGCGGTGATGGCGACCACGCTGGGCGGGCTGGACTGTCTGGTCTTCACCGGCGGCATCGGCGAGCATGCGAAGGAAATCCGCGCCGCGATTGGTGAGCGGCTTGGGTGGCTCGGCGTACATATTGACGCGGGTGCGAATGACGCGGCACGCGAGCGGATCAGCAGCAGTGGCAGCACCGTCAATGTGTTCGTCATTCCGACGAATGAGGAGCTGACGATCGCTCGGCATTGCGCGGCTGTGCTGCGAGCGAAATGAAAGCCCGGTCGACCGCTGCATCTTTCCCTTCTCCCCCGTGGGAGAATTTCAGCGGACCATGACTTGTCGGGCCATGACTTGTCGCAGCGCTGCTGCGCCACTGTCGAAATGACCATGGTGCGCAAAGCAAACGATTTCGCCAGCGCTTCGAGCACCATGGGCCAACTACGTCGCTCCGCTCAGTACGGAGAGTACCCGCCCGGGCAAACATAGTTTCCGTAAGCGTCATAGCCGCAGCCGCTGCGGTAGTAGGCCCCCGTCGCAGCTGCGCCGATCGCCGCGGCCCCCACTGCCGCCGCACCGACGCCGTAACGATATCCGCGATACCCTGCATAAGCGCCCCGATAGCCGTAACGCCCGCCGCGCACGGCGACAGCACCGCCCCGATATCCACGCGCCGCGACCGCGCCCCCGCGGTAGCCTCCTGCCCGCACGGCACCGCCGTGGAAACCTCCTGCGCGCATGCCGCCGCCGCGACCGCCGCGGGCAGATGCGTCATCGGGAGTGAAGGCGACAAGCAGCATAGCTGCGGCTGCCGAAGCGATGAGAGCTTGACGCAACATCAGCGTACTCCTTCTTCGAGGGAGGAAGCCGCGGACAGCTGCACATCGCGTTGACCGCGGGTCCGATCGAAGTCTCGTGCGCTGGAGCTTCGTGCCTTTGATTTGGATCAACGTTCATCTACATGAACGACGGTTCCCCGCCCGCACAGTGGCGTGCAGGCCGATCTCAGGCCGATCTAATGCGTGCCCGACAGGATCTGGATGCACCCGATCACGACCTCGATCACGATCAGCACCACGACTGCGATTTCCAGACGCAGCGAGCGCTGGGTGTCGATGATGTCGGTCAGCGCGTTGGCGGTTTCCGACACCGCGGTGAGCTTGCGCTCGAGCGTATCGAGGCGCTCCTTCAATTCGTACTCGTCTTCGAGACGGGCATAGAGGCGGTCGAGCTCGGGCTTCTCCCAGAGCACGTCCGGTTTCTCGGCCACCGCGACACGGCCGGCGACGCGCTGCTGGACCAGAAGCGCATTGCCGATCAGTTGCAAGATGCCCTTGCGCCGGGGCGGCGTGCGGCCCTGCTCGGCGAGTCCCCGCGCAAAGGGCTCGATCACGTCGAAGACCGCGGCGACGCGGCGCTCGTCGCGGGCGAGCGAGGTGCTCTTGGCGAGCGCGTCCGCAACGATCAGCAGGCGATCGTCGGAGAATTTGGCGAGGCAGATCGGCCCGCCGGGCTGGATCGCCTCGGCGTTCTCATCCTTGCAGAGCTGCGCCTGTGCGATCTCCTCTTCAAAAGGGCTGAGCTCGCCGGTCACCCGCGGTTTCAGGCTGTCGATCAGCACCTTCTCCTCCGAAGGGAGGAGGCCGATCAGCACCACGACGCCGTAGCGGAAGATCACGACGAGCCCGGCATGGACGCGGAAGGCAGCAGGCGTCGAGGAGACAGGTGCGCCAAGCTCGAGCCCGGACGGATTGATGCGTTCGCCCAGCATCACGGCGCGGATCCGCAGGGTCGGCGCGGCCTCCGGCTTCGGCGATGTTGGCGTGGTGCCAACGGGAAGTTGATCGGCGTTCACTGGACTATCTCACTTTGCGCGGCGAGCGTTGCACGTTTTTCCCGTCGAAAGGTTTGTGTCAGACTGCCGGTGCAGCCTTGCGGAACGTGCCGTCCTCGCCCCGATCATATCGGCAGAGAAAGCCCCCGTTTGAAGCTCACGGAAACGACATTCGCGGAAACATTGGGCAACAGGGCCACCCCGCGCACGACATATTCGGCTGCGATAGACCGGCGGCGATTTACCATCGCATGCCGGAACACCGGCGAAAAGTTGCACTCGGCGACGCCGCGTGTTTATGACACATTCATAACAAGCTACGCTTCTCCCGAAGTGCAGACATCGAAGCCTCAATCATGCTGAGCGTCATCATACCGACCGAAGGCGTCGAGCAGACGGCGGTCGCAACTCTGGCCGCGCTGGTACCCGGTGCCGCTGCGGGCATCATCAAGGAAGTCCTGCTGGTCGATGGCACCCGCAACGGTGTCATCGAGCGCGTTGCCGACGTCGCAGGCTGCCGTTTCATCGGCTTCGAGGGTTCTTCGCAGGGCGCGGCGCTTGCCGCCGGTGCGCTCCAGGCCCGTTCGCCCTGGCTGATGTTCCTCCCGGCCGGCGCCGTGCTGGAGACCGGCTGGATCGAGGAAACCACCCAGTTCATCCAGGCTGTCTCGACCAGCGGCAGGGATCGCGCGGCGGTGTTCCGCTACACACGGTCGCCTTATGCCGATACCGGGTTTCGCGACGTCCTCTGGGCCGTGGTGCGCAAACTGGTCGGCCCCCTCGGCGATCAGGGACTCTTGATCGCGCGCGATCATTACGACCGGATCGGCGGCTACCCGCCCCAGGCCCGCCGTTCCGAGGCGCGGCTGCTCCGGCGGCTCGGCCGCTCGTCCCGGACCATGCTGCGCAGCCGGATCGTCATGGTCGGCTGACGTCACCGATCTAATACTTGCCAAAGTCAAATAATTGTTTGACAATGGCAAGTATCGAGGTGACCCATGCCATCAGCCCTTTCGTCATCCAGCCCTTCGCCATCCGGCCCCGCTTCGACCGAACAGGTCGCCGACGACCAGGTCCAGGCGGTTCGCGCCTTCAACCGCTTCTACACCCAGAAGCTCGGCGTGCTCGACCAGCAGCTCCTGAAGAGCCCGTTCTCGCTGAGCGAGGCGCGCGTGCTCTACGAGCTGGCCCATGGTGGCGAGCAGTCGGCCAAGGAGATCGGCATCGCGCTGGGGCTCGACGCCGGCTATCTCAGCCGCATCGTGCAGAACTTCGATGAAAGCGGCCTGATCGCGCGCAAGCCGCTTCCGAGCGACCGCCGGCAGGTTCAGCTGAGCCTGACTGCGAAGGGCCGCCAGGCGTTCGCCAGGCTCGAACGCTCGTCCCAGGACGACGTCGCCGCGATGCTGCGGCCGCTGCCGGATGAGGAGCGCAGCAAGCTCACCGGTGCGATGGAGACGATCGAGCGGCTGCTCGCCATGCCGCGCACGCCATCCCCGCGGGCGACCCTGCGCGAGCCCCGCCCGGGCGACATGGGCTGGGTGGTGCAGAGCCACGGCGCGCTCTACGCCAGCGAATACGGTTTCGACTCCGGCTTCGAGGCGCTGGTCGCCGAGATCGTCGCCAAATACATGACCTCCTACGATGCCTCGCGCGAGCGCTGCTGGATCGCCGACATCGAGGGCCGGCCGGTCGGCTCGGTATTTCTGGTCAAGGCCAGCGACGACGTTGCCAAGCTGCGCCTGTTGCTGCTCGATCCGGCCGCGCGAGGCCAGGGGCTAGGCCAACGGCTGGTCGCCGAATGCGTCTCCTTTGCCCGCGCCTGCGGCTATCGGCGGATGACGCTGTGGACGCAGAGCAATTTGGTCGCCGCGCGAAAAATCTATCAGGATGCCGGCTTCAAGCTGACCGCCACCGAGCCGCATCGCAGTTTTGGCCAGAACCTCACCGGTGAAACCTGGGAGCGCGATCTCTGATGCGGCGGCACGCGCTCATCACGGGAGAGCTCGTCGATCTCTACAAGCGCCGGGCGCGACGGTTGCACGTGGAGGCGCGCCGGACTATGTGGCGCGTGGTGTGGAGCTCGCTGAGACGGAAGAGCTAGTCGCTGGCGCAGCGGGCGCGATGCGCATGATTGTGCCCTCGCCCCTTGCGGGAGAGGGCAGCGACGCCAGTAGATACGAACTCGCTTGGGTGAGGGGTATGTCTCCGAGCGGTCCGTGCGGATGGAGACCCCTCACCCGTCTCGCCGCTCCGCGGCGAGCCACCCTCTCCCACAAGGGGGAAGGGAAGAGGTCCGCGCCTAGCTCAGCAAAGCAGCGTCAAAGCAACGCACTCACACCGTCGCGCCCTGCGCCTTCGCCCTTCGCAGATGCTCGTCGAGGCGCGGCATGATCTCGACGAAATTGCAGGGACGCGTGCGGTAGTCGAGCTGGGCGGCGAGGATGCCGTCCCAGCCGTCACGACAGGCGCCGGGCGAGCCCGGCAGGCAGAAGATGTAGGTGGCGCCGGCGACGCCGGCGGTGGCGCGGCTCTGGATCGTCGACGTCCCGATCTTGGCGTGGCTCAGCATGTGGAAGGCGATCGAGAAGCCGTCCATGCGCTTCTCGAACAGCGGCTCGATCGCCTCCGGCGTGACGTCGCGCCCGGTAAAACCGGTGCCGCCGGTGGTGACGACGACGTCGACGCCGGCATCAGCAATCCAGCGGCGGACGACGGCGCGGATCGCCTCGACGTCGTCGGTGACGATCTCGCGCGCGGCAAGATGATGGCCCGCCGCGGTGAGGCGGTCGGCCAGCGTCTGGCCGGACTTGTCGTCGGCGAGCGCGCGCGTGTCAGAGACGGTGAGCACCGCGATGTTGAGCGGGATGAATTGTTTTGAGTCGTCGATCGAGGCCATTGGTCCTTCCTCTCGTGTCCCGGACGCGATGCAGCGCGTCAGCGGTGCGTCGCAGAGCCGGGACCCATTTCCGAGGCTTGGGAGACCGGCATTGTGGGCCCCGGCTCTGCAGCGCACCGCTGAAGAAGCGCTGCGCTGCGTCCGGGGCACGATGTCCTGGCGACTACGACCCGCTGCCGAACGTGTTGCAGGCCTGGACGGTGCCTTGCTGGTAGCCGGTCATGAACCACTGCTTGCGTTGCGCCGCCGAGCCGTGCGTGAAGGAATCGGGCACGACGCGTCCCGTCGCCTGGCGTTGCAGCGTGTCGTCACCGATCGCGCTCGCCGTGGTCAACGCGGCGTCGATGTCGCCGGGCTCGAGGAAGTTCGGACGCTTCTTCGACTCGCGATTGACCCAGACGCCGGACAGGCAATCGGCCTGCAATTCGACCTTCACCTGGAGCGCATTGGCCTCGGCCTTGCTGCCGGCCTGCTGCTGCAGCCGCGTCACGCGCGGAATGATGCCGAGCAGGTTCTGGATGTGATGGCCGGCCTCATGCGCGATGATGTAGGCGGTGGTGAAGTTGCAGGCGGACTTGCCGGAGCAGCCGCGGAAGCGCGTCTCGACCTCGCGGAAGAAACTGGTGTCTAGGAAGATGGTACGATCCGGCGGACAGTAGAACGGCCCCATCGCCGACTCTGCCCGGCCGCAGCGGCCGCCATTGGTGACGTTGCGGAACAGCACGACCTTCGGACCGGTGTAGGACTGGCCGCTGGCCTGGAAGATCTCGCTCCAGCGGTCGTCGATCTCGCCGAGGATGCCGGAGATCATGCTGCCCATCTCGTCGGTCGGCGCGCCGCGCTTGGCGGAGGTCGACTGACGATCGGTCTGGTAGGAAGGCGCCTGGCCGCCGCCGGTGAGGATCTCGGCGCCGCCGATCAGGATGCGCGGATCGATGCCGAAGGCATAGCCGACCAGGCCGAGCACGATGATGGTGCCGATGCCCAGACCGCCGCCGCCCATCGGCAGGCCGAACCCGCCTCCGCCGCCGCCCATGCCGCCACCGCCGTCGCGGCGATCCTCAATGTCGTCGCTGCGGCGGAAATCATCATAACGCATGGCGGGTTTCCCTCAGTCCTCAATTGGCGTCATTTGGGCGCAGAAGCGCGAAAGCTCAACGCGCCACACACGTAAAATTTCCAATGCGTTAATCAATATCCCGCTCGGCAATTATTGCCTAGTGCGACAGCATGCCGATGCCAGCAATTTTTTCCGGGGTCGTGCAATTTTTTCCGAGAGAAATTTGGCGACCTGACTGCTCCCGCAACGCGAAGAAATACGAAATACACTGGAAAACACGACGAATGCGCAGAGCGAAACGCGCACAATGCGTGATGCGAGGGCTGCTCACCAAAGCGGCGGGTTAAGTCGATTTTTACTTTGCCGCTCCATTGTAGCGGTCAGTCGGTTGTTTGGTCCCGCGTCGCCGACAGCGTCGCCTGAGTCAGAGTTCTTGAGTCATGGTAGTGTCGCGTCGCGGGGCGTCTGCAAGGGCGCCCCGCACAAATTTTGAGTCCGCTTCGCACAGCATCATCCTCGGTGATTGCGTCGCCGAGATGTCGAAGCTTCAGGCCGGTTCGGTCGACCTCGTGTTCGCCGATCCGCCCTACAATCTCCAGCTCAAGGGCGACCTGAAGCGCCCCGACGAATCCCATGTCGATGCCGTCAACGACGACTGGGACAAGTTCGATTCGTTCTCCGCCTATGACGATTTCACCCGCGCCTGGCTGCTTGCCGCCCGCCGCGCGATGAAGCCGTCGGCGACGATCTGGGTGATCGGCTCCTATCACAACATTTTCCGCGTCGGCGCGATCATGCAGGATCTCGGCTTCTGGCTCCTGAACGACATCGTCTGGCGCAAGTCGAACCCGATGCCGAACTTCCGCGGCCGCCGCTTCACCAACGCGCACGAAACGATGATCTGGGCCGCGCGTGACGAAAAAGCCAAGGGCTACACGTTCAACTACGAGGCGCTGAAGGCGGCGAACGAGGACGTGCAGGCACGGTCCGACTGGCTGATCCCGCTCTGCACCGGCGAGGAGCGCCTCAAGGGCGCCGACGGCAAGAAAGTGCATCCGACGCAGAAGCCGGAAGGCCTGCTCGCGCGCGTGCTGCTGTCGTCGTCGAAGCCCGGCGATCTCGTGATCGATCCCTTCAACGGCACCGGCACCACGGGTGCTGTCGCCAAGCGTCTCGGCCGCTCCTATATCGGCTTCGAGCGCGACAAGACCTATGCCAAGGCGGCGGAAGCCCGCATCGCTGCGATCGAGCCGCTGCCGGAAGAAAGCCTCGCCCCGTTCATGACCGCGCGCGAAGCGCCGCGGGTCGCGTTCTCCGAGCTGATCGAGCGCGGCATGATCATGCCCGGCACAAAGCTGTTCGACGCCAAGAAGAAGCTTGGTGCGCTGGTGCGTGCCGATGGCGCCATCATGCTGGGCGACAAGGTCGGCTCGATCCACCGCATCGGCGCCGTGGCGCAAGGGGCGCAAGCCTGCAACGGCTGGACCTTCTGGCATGTCGAGACCAAGAAGGGTCTCAAGCTGATCGACGAGTTCCGTGCCGAGATCCGTGCGGGGATCGGGGCGGAGTAGTTTTCTCCGCGGTCCCGTAGGGTGGGCAAAGCGAAGCGTGCCCACCACCTTAGAATATGCCGCAAGCGACGCGGTGGGCACGGCGCTTCGCGCCTTTGCCCACCCTACGGCTCCTTGAATGCCGCCACAGCCAGGACTAGATTTCACCGATCAGCCCCGTCCTGACCGGTCCGGCTCCGATGCGACGACAGTCCGAGACTTTGCTGCTGGTGCCGCTGCTGCCGATCTTCCTGCTCGGCATGTTTCCGATGTTCCTGATCGCCCTGCTCGGCTTTTTCGGCCTCGCCATCTTCGGCGTGCTGGTGGTCTGCGTCGGGCTGGCCAGCAGCAACGAGGCCCACGACAATTTCAATCACGACGTCATCGTGCACGGCTACGCGCGCGGATCGGAGCGCAAGGCACGGGCCTCCAGCATGCACGCCGCAACGCGGCTCGCGATGCGGCTGGACGCTGTCGGCGCCGGGATGATCGTCATCGCCATCGTCGGCCTGCTCTATTCCAGTTGAGCGTCGAGGCGCGGCCTCACGGCGCCAGACGAGCGATCAATCGATCGGAGGCATCCATGAGCGCCGTCGCGTAGGATCGCTCCGCAGACGAAGGGCTCGGCAGGATCGCCTCAGCCTTGTTGTTGAACATGACACCGCTGCGGCCGTTGAGATCAGGCGACACCAGGAGCGGCACCAGTCGCTCGGCATAGGCGTCCGGCTCGACCATCATGAAGCTGGTCAGCCAGTTGATCAGCGAGACGAGCGCGCGCGACCCGAGCAGATTGGCGCGAATATCGGTCTTCACGAAGCCGGGATTGAGGCCGAACACATCGACATCGGCAAAGCGCCTGGCGGCCTCGAGGACGAGCACTTCGTTGCCCGCCACGGTGTTCGAGTGGGCTGCGAACCGTTTGTAGCTCCGTTCCGAATTCAGATCGCCGACATCGGCCCTCTGCTCGGTCCCGGGGAATCCCATGACGAAAATCCGAGGCTTGAATGTGGCCGTGGCCCTGTCCCTTCCAAGACGAGAGGCGATCGCGTTCAGGATGACGAAGCGGCTCAGATAGCTGACGGCGAGATCGCGTTCGATGCCTTCCGCCGTCACCTCACGCCTGGGCCCCGCCATGATGCCGGTCGTGAAGACGACGATGTCGAGCGTCTCGGCGGGAAGCTCACGGCCGATCCGCCTGGCTTCCCGCATCAGGCTCAGATCGGCCTGCATGAATGCGATGCCCGGCACGTTCTGATCGCGGAACGTCTGGCCGACGACGAGGACACGCGCCCCCTTGGCCGCCAATTGGCGACTGAACGCCCGGCCGATGCCGCCGGTGCCGCCGATCACCGCCACATTCAATCCAGCGAGCCTGAGGCCTTCGAGCGCCGGCGGATTCACCTTCAGGTTCTTGTCGAGTTCTACGCGTTTCATGGATGGCTCGCCCTGCAATGTCAGCAAAGGGCAGATGGACCTTCCACTCAATGGAATAAATACCGTAAATTGGAACTGATTGATCCATTGATGGAATAATGAAATGGCGTTGCTGAACGATATGGCGCTGTTCGTGGAGGTCGCGAAGGCCCGCAGCTTCCGTCGCGCCGCCAAGACCCTCGACATGCCCAATTCGACGCTGTCGCGCCGGATCGATCTCCTGGAGAAGGAGATCGGGCTTCGCCTGCTGAACCGGACGACCCGCAAGATCGAATTGACCGAAGCCGGCCAGATCTACTTCGAGCGCTGCAAGCGCATCGTGGACGAGGCGCGCCTGGCGCATGAGCAACTGGACGGGATGCTGGCGCAGCCGAGCGGCATGCTCCGCGTCTCGCTGCCGGTGGATTTCGCGAACACCTACCTCGCACCGTTGATCGCCGAATTCGCGCAGCAATATCCCGACATCGATTTCGAATTCGACCTGACGCCGCGACGTGTCGATCTCGTATCGGAGCCATTCGATCTGGCGATCCGCGTCGGAGAATCAGAGCCGTCCCACATGATCGCGCGGCCGCTCGCCCGCATGCCGGGATATCTCTACGCCTCGCCGCGCTATCTCGAGACCAACGGCGAGCCGCATGAACCGGCGGACCTCACCCGTCATCAATGCCTGTGCATGACGAAGGTGAGTGCGTGGACGTTACACAGGGGCACGCAGATGGAGCAGACCGACGTCGGCGGCCGTTTTCGGCTCAACAACGTGGGACTGATCCGCCGCCTCGCAACGCTCGACATGGGCATCGCCTTTCTGCCGCAAGAGATCGTGGCCGACGAAGTGGCGAATGGCCGGCTGCGTCGCATCATGCCGCAATGGCAGGGCTCGCCCGTCACTGTCTACGCAGTCACCCGAGACGCGCCTGCTGCCAGCCAAGACGCAGCGCTTCATCGAATTCCTGCGGGAACGGCTCAGCCGGACTTGAACCGCCATTACGGCGGCGATCGGCCCTTGTTACGCCGGCTGATCTGCGTACCGCGCAGACACCGCCCGGCAAACTCGCCGGTTGCTCTCCCAGGCCATGTTCAGGCACAGAAGGCCGCGACGCTGCATTCATTCTCTAAGAAGGGAATCGGGGAGACAAACATGCTCAAATTCTATTTCAACGGATCGCCGAACCCGACCAAGGTCGCGCTTTATCTCGAAGAGGTCGGCCTGGCCTTCGAGCCGGTCAAGATCGACACCCGCACGGGCGAACAGTTCGCGCCGGACTATCTGAAGATCAATCCGAACGGCAAGGTGCCGGCGATCGATGACAACGGCACCATCGTGTTCGACTCGAACGCCATCCTGCTCTACCTCGCCGAGAAGACCGGCAAGTTCCTCCCCGCCGCCAACGTCCGCGGCGAGACGCTGTCATGGCTGATGTTCATTGCCACCGGCGTCGGGCCGTATTCGGGCCAGGCCGTGCACTTCAAGCATTTTGCGCCCAAGGACCAGAACCACGACTACGCGCACAACCGCTACCAGTACGAGACCGATCGCCACTACAAGATCCTGGACGGTCACCTCAAAGGCCGCAGCTATATGGTCGGCGACAGCTATTCGATCGTCGACATGGCGCTGTGGGGCTGGGCGCGGATGGTGCCGTTCAAGCTCGGCGACGATGCCTTTGCGCGCTACCCGAACGTGAAGCGGCTGGTGGACGAGATCTCGGCGCGGCCGGCGGCGGCGCGTGCGATCGCCCTGAAGGACAAGTTCACCTTCAAGGCCGAGATGGACGACGAGGCGCGCGCCAACATGTTCAAGCACATGACGACGAAGGTCGCCTGATCGCGCGACGCAGCTCTTGGAGGCCACGCGCATGCGCGTGGCCTTTTGCGTTTGCGGCTCAGGCGGCGTGGACCGAGCTCAGGAACTTCGCGACTTCCTGCTTCAGCCGGTTGCTGTCTGAAGACAGCGAGCGCGCCGCTGAGAGCACCTGCGAGGAGGCCGAGCCGGTCTCGGAGGCGCCGCGCTGCACGTCGCCGATATTGGTCGACACGCGCTGCGTGCCATGGGCGGCCTGCTGGACGTTGCGGGAGATTTCCTGTGTGGCAGCGCCCTGCTCTTCCACGGCCGCCGCGACCGTCGACGAGATCTCCGACAGCCGCTCGATGGTGCCGCTGATCTCCCGGATCGAGCCGACCGACTCCTCCGTCGCGGCCTGGATGCCGGAGACCTGCTGGGCGATCTCGCCCGTGGCCTTCGCGGTCTGCTCGGCCAGCGCCTTCACCTCGGAGGCGACCACGGCAAAGCCGCGACCGGCCTCGCCCGCACGCGCCGCCTCGATCGTCGCGTTCAGTGCCAGCAGATTGGTCTGGCCGGCAATCGTGCTGATCAGCTCGACCACGTCGCCGATACGGGCGGCGGCCTTGGACAGCTCACCGACCCGTTCGTTGGTCCGCGTTGCCTGACCCACAGCCTCGCTGGCGATGCGGGCGGATTCCTGCACCTGGCGGGCGATCTCCGAGACCGAGGAGGACAGTTCCTCGGTCGCCGAGGCAACGGCTTGCACATTGGCCGAGGCCTCCTGGGAGGCGCTGGCGACTTCCGTCGACAGATCCTGGGCGCGCGTTGCCGTCGTGGTCAGGGTGCCCGCGGAAACCTCGAGCTCGTTTGATGCCGACGACACGGTGTCGACGATCTCGCCGACCGCTCGTTCGAACTGATTGGCCAGGTTTCGCATGTCGGCCTTGCGGCTCTCCGCCTGCCGCGCCTCGACCTCGACCTGCTCGTGGCGCAGGCGGTCGGTCTCGACCATGCTCTCCTTGAACACCTGGATCGCCTTGGCCATCTCGCCGATCTCGTCGCGATTGCCGCGGCCGGGGATCTCGACCTTGAGATCGCCACCGGCGAGGGCTCCCATCGCCCGGGTCATCGTGGTCAGCGGTCCGACGATGCTGCGCGCGATCAGGAAGGCGACGAGGCCGCCGAACAGGACCGCAAGGCCGCCGGCGACTTCCTGAATCCAGGTCGTGCTGGCAATGACGCCATCGGCGGCCGCGCGCGATTTCTGGTAGTCGGCCTTCAATCCGGTCTCCGCCACCTTGAGCCTGTCGACGCTATCGCTGATCAAGGGGGCGATCTCGTTGCGGTAGATTTCATCGGCCTGGAGGATTGCGGCGGATGTCGTCTCGAAAGCCCCCTTGTAGGTCGAAAGTGAACTCTTGATCGGCCCGAACGCGGCCTTGACCTCGTCCGGCAGACCGGCCCCCTCAAGTGACTTGAGTGCTTGCTGCGCCCGATCGACATTGGTCCTGAAGGTCGCCGGCCCCTTCGCGTCCCGGACGGCGAGGAAACGCCAGTTTGAGACACGAACAAGGAGGATCTTGGATTCGAGATCGGCGACGGGGGCGGTCACGCTGGTGTCGCCGGTTGCACCCGCGGCCTCGACCAGCTTGCCGGTGTTAGCGGTGAGCTCGTCGCCGCCGGCGAGCAAAGTGGCCTTGCCTTTCGTCGTCTCGTTGACGGCAGCGCCCATGCGCTCGCGCAGGGACTTCATCTTGTCGACGTCGCCGACGAGGCCATTGTAGATCTTGAGCCGCTCCTCGGAGACCGTCGACTTGGCCGCGGCCCTCAACAGCTCGGCCGTCGCCGCCTCCCGCTCCGCAGCCTCCTTGAAGGCCGGCTCGTTGGCGTCATAGATGTAACGCAAATTGGCACGCCGCAGCGCCTGGAGGTTAATCGAGATTTCCTGGACGCGGGCGGTGTTGTCCGAGAGCGCGGAGAGCCGTGCCATCTGGCCCTGGACGGCCCACAAATTCCAGACCGCAACCGCGGCCATGATCAAACCAACGACCACGAGAACCGAAAATCCGGCGTAGAGACGCCCCCGAATTCTCAAACGCAAGCTCGGCATCACTGTCCACCCATTGCAGCAGAAAAGCAGAAGCAGCCGACGACCTTCGCGCGATTGCAACGACAGATCATTGCAACCACGCCTCCGAGAATCGCGCTGCGCTGCCGTACAATGCGGAACAATTGTTAATTGCGGCTGTATTTTACCGGTGTCGAATACGGAGAAGCCGACGAAGACACCACCGTATTCCGGACATCAAGCGGTGGCGCGCGATCGATGTCCTCATCCTACCACGCCGCCATGGCAGGTCCACGCGCATGCGCGTGGACCTTTGCTTTTGCGGGTCCGCGCCGATCAGGCAGCGTGGACCGAGTCCAGGAACTTCGCGACTTCCTGCTTCAGCCGGTTGCTGTCTGAAGACAGCGAGCGCGCCGCCGAGAGCACCTGCGAGGAGGCCGAGCCGGTCTCGGAGGCGCCGCGCTGGACGTCGCCGATATTGATCGAGACGCGCTGCGTGCCATGGGCGGCCTGCTGGACGTTGCGGGAGATGTCCTGCGTCGCCGCGCCCTGCTCTTCCACGGCGGCGGCAACCGCCGACGAGATTTCCGACAGCCGCTCGATCGTGCCGCTGATCTCCCGGATGGAGCCGACCGACTGCTCGGTCGCGGCCTGGATGCTCGAAATCTGCTGGCCGATCTCGCCGGTCGCCTTCGCGGTCTGCTCGGCCAGCGCCTTGACCTCGGAGGCGACCACCGCAAAGCCGCGGCCGGCCTCGCCGGCGCGCGCGGCCTCGATGGTGGCGTTCAGCGCCAGGAGGTTGGTCTGGCCGGCGATCGTGCTGATCAGCTCGACCACGTCGCCGATGCGGGCGGCCGCCTTGGACAGCTCGCCGACGCGCTCATTGGTCCTGCTCGCCTGCCCGACGGCCTCGTTGGCGATCCGGGCGGATTCCTGCACCTGGCGGGCGATCTCGGTGACCGAGGAGGACAGCTGCTCGGTCGCGGACGCCACCGCCTGCACATTGGCCGTGGCCTCCTGTGACGCCGACGCCACCTCGGTCGACAGATTCTGTGCGCGCGTCGCGGTCGTCGTCAGGGTGCCCGCCGACGCCTCCAACTCGTTCGATGCCGACGACACGGTGTCGACGATCTCGCCGACCGCCTGCTCGAACTGGTCGGCGAGCCGGACCATGTCGGCCTTGCGGCTCTCCGCCTGCCGCGCCTCGGTCTCGGTCTGCTCCGTGCGCAGCCGTTCGGTGTCGATCATGTTGGTCTTGAACACCTCGATCGCCTTGGCCATGTCGCCGATCTCGTCGGCCTTGCCGCGCCCGGGAATCTCGACCTCGAGATTGCCGCCGGCCAGCAGCCCCATCGCGCGCGTCATCGAGGTCAGGGGACCGACGATGCTGCGGGCGATCAGGAAGGCGACGATCAATCCGAACAGGGTGGCAAGGCAGCCAGCGATCGCCTGCACGGTGGTCGTGCCGTCAATCACGGCTTCGGCCTGGCTGCGCGACTCCTTGTAGTCCTTCTTCAGGGCGGCTTCCGCGACCTTGAGCTTGGCGATGCTGTCGACGATGAGGGGCGCGAGGCTCTTGTGGTAGATCTCGTCGGCCTGGAGCATCGCGGCCGACGTCGTCTCGAACGCGGATTTGTAGATTCCGAGTGAGGTCTTCACCGGCGCGAGCGTCGTGCGCAGTTCGGTCGCCTGCGGGCTCTTTTCGAGCGCCGAGAGGCGCTGCGACGCCCTGTCCACATTGGTTCTGAAGTTGGCGGGCCCCTTGCTGTCGCGCAGGGCCAGGAAACGCCAGTTCGCGATCTGGACGAGAAGGAGCCTGGATTCGAGATCCGCAACGAGGGCCCCGGTGTCTTCGTCGACGGCTGCGCGCGCCACATCGACCAGCTTGCCCATCTTGACAGTCAGTTCGTCACCGCTGGGCAGCAGCGTCGCCTTGCCGGTCCGCGCCTCGTTGACGGCGTCGCCGAGATTGTCACGCAGGCTTCGCATTTTCGCGATGTCGGCGATCAGATCGTTGTAGAGCTTCCGCCGCTCCTCGGAGAGCGTCCCCTGCGCCCCGACCTTCAACAGCTCGGTCGCCGCGGTCTCCCGCTCTGCGGCCTCCTTCATTGCGGGCTCGCTGGCGTCGTAGATGTAGCGCAGATTGGCGCGCTGGATCGCCTGAAGATGGGTCGAGACCTCCAGGACACGCGCCGTGCTGTCCGAAAACGCCGAAGCCTTTGCGACCTGGTCCTGCACGGACCGCAAATTCCAGATGGCGACCACCGCCATCACGAGACCAACCGCCACCAAGGCCATGAAGCCTGCGTACAGGCGCCCCCTGATCCGCAAACGAAAGTTCGGCATTCCCACTGTCCACCCAGGTGCATGTGAATTCGGGCGGACGAACGACCCCGGCAATCGTCACGGCCACCCCCGGCAGCCGCGAGTCGCTTTTCGGCACCCACGCTGCACCGCGGTACAATGAGGGACACTCGTTAATTGAACCTTCCGATTTTTCGCGCATGTGTGCGCCGGCCCGCCCAAGACCTGCTGATTTTATCGGCAGTTGCGCAGGTTTCGGCGCAAAGCCCGCAGCCGCTTGCAGAGCGCTGCACGCGTCGCCGGGATGGATGTCTATTGGGCGACCGTCCCCTGCAATTTGCCGAGCGCGTTCTCGACGACTTCCAGCGTGTAGGGCTTCTGGACCACCGGCGCGGACGCCAGCTCTTCCGGGATCGGCGCGCGCTCGCCATAGCCGGTCGCGAACATGAAGGGCACGCCGATCTCCTTCAGCTTCTCGGCCACCTTGATGCTGCTCTCGTTACCGAGGTTGAGATCGAGCAGCGCAAAACCCGGACGCGTGCGCTCGATCGCGCGCAACGCCTGGTCGACGCTCGCCGCAGTATCGACATGGCGGGCACCGAGATCGAGCAGGATGACTTCCGCCGCCATGGCGATGATCAGATTGTCCTCGACGATCAGTGCCGTCTCGGAAATTCGCGGACGGGCGGGTTGCTGCTCCTCGACGCGCATGGCGGCTCCTCCGATTGATGGCACCAGTTCGACAAAATTGGGCGGGATGATAAACTTGGCCTGGACCCCGAGCAGGTCGAAGCGGATTTCGGCTTCGCCCTTGAGGTCGAAGGGGACGGAACGCTCGATGATGGTGGTCCCGAAGCCGCGGCGCGACGGCGGCTGCACTGGCGGACCGCCGCTCTCCTTCCATTCGATGACAAGGCTTGAAGACGGATCGAGACGCCACACCACCTCGACGCTGCCGGTGGAATCGGCCAGCGCGCCATATTTGGCGGAATTGGTCATCATCTCGTGCACGACGAGCGCCAGCGTCGCGAACGCCTTGGGATCGAGCGCGACGTCGGGCCCGCCCATCTTCACGCGGCCGGCGCGCGCGCCGAGATAGGCGCCGGCCTCGGACTCGACCAGCGAGCGCAGCGCAACCGGCGCCCAGTTCAAATTGGTGATCTGGTCGTGGGCGCGAGCCAAGGCCTGGATGCGGCCACCGAGCACGCCGGCGAATTCCTCGACCGACGTGGCGGTGTCCTTGCTCTGCGCCACCAGCGCGCGGACGAGGCTCAAAATGTTGCGGACGCGGTGATTGAGCTCGGCGATCATCAGCTCCTGCCGCTCCTGCGCGCCGCGACGCTCGCGGGCGGCAAGGTCGGACAGTTGCAGGATCACTTCGAGCAGCGTGACGCGCAGGCTCTCGGCGATGCGGATGTCGGCCGTGGACCACGGTTTCGACTGGCCCGCCACCGTTTCCTGCCAGAGCTCAAAGCTCTTGCGCGGCGTCAGCCGCGGTCCGTTCGGACCCTCGTCATAGACCTTGTCGGGCGCGCCGGCCCAGTTCACCGAGCGCACGACCTCGCGCCGGAAGAAGATCAGGCAATCGCGCGGAGTCCGTGAGATCGGAATGGCGAGAAATCCCGCCGCGCGGTCGCGAAAGGACTGGCCCGCGGCATAGACCTTGGCAATCTCGGCACTGGCGAAAATCCGTCCCGGCGAGGTTCGGTTGATGAAGGCAACCAGATCCTTCACCTCGTCCTCGGTCGGCGTCTGGCCCTGAAGCGTGATCTTGTTGTCGGACCACACCGCCACGCCGTCGCAATCGATCATCCCGCGATAGTCGCCGAGGAAGTCGACGATCGCGCGCCGGCTGTGCTCATGCGAGGCCGCGGTCTCGATCAACCGCTCCTGCACCTGGTGAGCGCGCATCTCATAGGCGACATTGCCCTCGCGCTCGCGCCCCTCCACGATCCAGGAGAACATCTGCCCGAACAGCTCGGACGCGGTGCGCTTCTCGAACGAGATGTAGCGCGGCGAATAATGATGGCAGGCGAACAGGCCCCACAGCTTGCCGTCACGCAGGATCGACACCGACATCGAGGCGCCGACGCCCATGTTGCGCAGATATTCGATGTGGATCGGCGAGACCGAGCGCAGTACGCTCATGGAGAGATCGAGCAGCCCCGCATTGTGCGTGGCCGTCGAAAACAACGCGGCTGGTTTCGAATTGATATCGGCGATGATGCGCAGCCAGTTGCGCTGATAAAGGATGCGGGCCTGTTTGGGGATGTCGGAGGCCGGATAGTGCAGGCCGAGGAACCGTTCGAGGCCGGCTTCCGCAGCTTCAGCGATCACCTCACCCGATCCGTCCGGGTGAAATTGATAGACCATGACGCGGTCGAATCCGGTCAGGACCTTGAGCTGGCGCGCCGCCTCGCGGGCGAGCTCGGTCATGCCGCGCGTCTTGCGGATTCGCTCCAGCATCAGGCGGACGAGCTCGCCGGAATTGACGCCGGGCTCGTTGACGCTGGGCTCCGCCTCGATGACCAGATAGGCGCCGGAGAAGTGGATGGAGAGATCGTAAGGCGGCTTGCCGGCCTGGAGTTCGACACCGAACATGCGCTCGGTCGTATCGGGGCCGCTGAGATGATCGACGCGGCTGCGAATGGTCTCGACCGCGGCTTCCGAGATGACGCGCGACAACGGCTGCTGGAGCAGGTCGGCGACGTCAGTCCCGAGAAAGCTGTCGACATTGTCGGAGGCCATGCAGATCGTGAAATCCGACAGCACCGTGAGCAGGAAGCCGAACGGCTGGACACTGCCGGGGATGTGGATCGGCTCGCGATCGCAATTGGTGAGATTGACCGCCTCGTTCATGCGCGGTCCGCCGCCTGCTCGAAGGCCGCGAAGGCGAGACGTGCCGACTCGATCGCCTCGTCCTCGTCGCATGCCTCTTCGTTTTGAAGTTTCGCCAGAAAGCTCTGCCAGAGCCGTTTGCCCGCGCCATGGCTGAGATAGGCGGTGGCCTCGCCGATGCGCGGATCGCCCGCATCGGCAACCGCCTTCAGCAGAAACTTTGCGCCGAGCCGGGAGCCCTCCAGAACGTACAACGTGCCGAGCATGCCACTGCGCGTCAGCGGCGGCACGGACACGGTGGATTGCGCGGCGCTGCCGAGCTGCGCGAGATCCGCCGCGATCGCGGCGCTACGCGCCCGCTCCCGCCAATCCGGAAACATCTTGGCGACGCCGGCCTGCACAAGCGCAGCTTCGAGCGGAAGAAGTGCGCCGGCGCTGGCTTGCAGGAAGCGGCGGTAACCGGACAGGACTGTGAGGTCGAACGACGAAAGCTGCGCATCGAGCTCCCGGTGCGCATTCGCAGTCGCATCTCTCAATCGTTCGCGGAGTCCGGAAAAGCTGCGGCCCACCTGTGTTGAAACGTCCGAAACCCCAGCCAGCATGAAATGTCCCAAACGCGTGCAATGCCGGGGCGCGATTGCCCCCGAACCGAGCAAACGCCCGGCGGAACCCGAAGGTTCCGCCGGCTACGATAAAATGGGAGGCAGGCGGCGCCTGGATCTCGTCCGTTTGTCTAACTCCGTCGCACCGGTCTCCTCAGTTCGTACGCGATCTCCGCCCGGGTCATGCCGCAGTCCTGAAGCTCCCGTTCGCTCATGGCGGCGAGCTGGCACCGGGCCCGGGACCGCTCGCGCCTGACATGGACGATCGCTATCAGCCTGCGCCAGATCGACACGACCATCGCCGAACGGGGCCGACGGCACCGGTCGGCGGACGAGATGGTCCTCGATCCGGTCAGCTCGCGGCCCTCACGGGCGTCTGCGGAAACGGACCGAGCGCCTTCTCGGTCAGGGTCGAGTCGCAATATTCCCGGATCTCCTTGATCTTCCCGTCCTCGAGGCGAAACACCAGGCAGTAGTCGTTGTCATAACGAACGCCCTCGGGCGTGACGTTGTCGCCCTTGGCTTCCACCACGACGACGTCGCCATCGGCGATGAAACGGTGAGCCACGGTGCGCGTCCGATCGCGCAAGCGGGTGCGCACATAACCGTGCAGATCGTTGAGGATCGCCTCCTTGCCGGTGAAGGTGCGCGACCAGGAGTACTGTCCGGTCACGACCCATCTGGCATCGTCGGCAAGGCTTGCGGCGAACAGGGCCCGGTCGCGCGCGGCCGGATCGGGGCTGGCGGCGGCGGCAAAGATATCCTGCATCAGTTTCTTGTTGGCGCTCGCGCTCATGGCGGCATCTCCGTTTGGTGGCAACACGGAGATCATCCCCGCCGGATGAGAATTCTTCAAATCGATAGTGGATATGATATCTATTCGCTTCATGAATTTGAATTCGCTTGACCTCAATCTCCTGACCGCGCTCGACGCGCTGCTGCGCGAGGCCAATGTCAGCCGGGCCGCGCTTCGGATCGGGCTGTCGCAGCCGGCCGCGAGCCATGCGTTGCAACGCCTGCGCGACATCTTCGGCGATCCGCTGCTGGTGCGCACCGGCGCGCGCATGGAGCTGACGCCGCGGGCGCAAGCCCTCCGCGCACCGCTGGCCCAGGCGCTCGACCAGGTGCGCGGGCTGTTCATACCCGACGACTTCGACGCCGCGCGCAGCGAGCGGCAATTCCGCCTGATGATGCCTGATCTCGCGGTCGAGCTGCTGATGCCGCCCTTGATGGAGAAGGTGACGCGGGCCGCGCCCAACGTCCGCATCGACGTCGTACCGTGGCGGGGCCCTGCGATCTTTCACGCCGAGTTCGCCCGCACCATCGACCTCGTGATCTCGATCGGCAACGCCTTCAAGGGCTTTCACCGCCAGTTGCTCTACACCGACAGCGACGCGCTGGCGGTGCGGCGCGGCCATCCCATGGCTGCGAAGCTGAAGCGGCGCGAGACGTTCCTGGCGGCACGCCATGTCGGCGTGATCATCCGCGGCCAACCGGAGGATCTCATCGACACCTGGCTGCGGACCAAGGGCATCGAGCGGCACATTTCGCTGGTGGTGTCAGGCTATCTCGAAGCGCTGCACGTCGCCGCCCGCACCGACCTCGTCGCCTTCGTGCCGCGCCGGCTGATCGCGGCGCTGTCGAAGCAGTTCGGCCTCGTCACGGTGACGCCGCCGCTCGATCCAGGGATCGACGAGCAGTTCATGTTCCATCCGACGCGGGCGCAGATGGACCCCGGCTCGATCTGGCTGCGGCGGCTGATGCTGGCGACGGGACGGGAATTGGAGAAGAAGGAACGGCGTGCTGGGTAGGACGCAGCTTCAAAACAAATGGTGTCGTCCCGGACAAGCGCAGCGAAGCGGAGCGCCGATCCGGGATCCATAACCACAGGGCGCGGTTTGGCGAAGACTCGTGGTCGTCAGCTCGTGTCACAACTTCTCCCTGTGGTTATGGGTCCCGGGTCTGCGCTAACGCTTGCCCGGGACGACAGGGGAATATGTGGCCGCGTTCCTACGCCTTCTGCGCGTCCATCACCTTGCGCACGGCGGGGCGGTCTGACATGCGCTTGAAGTGGTCGGCGATCTTCGGCGTCGCGTTGATGTCGACGCTGTCGCCTTCGAGCCAGTGCGAGAGCGTGTGGAGGTAGGGATCGCAGATCGTGAACTGGTCGCCCATCACCCAGGGACCTTTGAACATCTTCTGCTCGATCAAGGAGAAGCAGGCGCCCATGCTCTTCGGCACCATCGCCTTCATGTCGGCGAACGAGCTCTCCTGCGTCGCCCAGCGCGCGCCGCGCATCTTGTGGGCATGGTTGATGTGCGCGGTCGAGCAGAGATAGGAATTGAACGACTGCACCTGGGCGAAGTCGAAGGGATCGTCGAGCGGGGCGAGCTTCGCCTTGGGGAAGGTCTGCGCGATATAGGCCAGCATCGCGGGCGTCTCGGTCAGCACGCCGCGATCGGTCACCAGCGCCGGCACGCGGCCCTTCGGATTGATCGCGAGATAGTCCGGGCTGTTCTGCTGGTTATCCTTGAAGCTCAGCCGTTCAGCCGTGTAGTCGGCGCCGGCCTCCTCCAGGGTCATGTAGGTGGCGAGCGCGCAGGTGCCGGTGGCGTAGTAGAGCTTGAGCATGTCGGACCTCATGGGAAAATTGGAAACTAACGGCTGCGGGCCGCCAGGTCCATAGCACGCTGTTCTAGGTGCTTTGCTCTTCGCAGTTGCCCACCGCCGCCCGCCTGTGCCAAGACGCCTGCAATTGGAGGGGTTTTGTCATGACCGTACTCATCGCCGGTGGCGGCATCGGCGGGCTGACGCTCGCGCTCAGCCTGCACGGAATCGGCGTTCCCGTAAAAGTGTTCGAGAGCGTCGCGGAACTGAAGCCGCTCGGCGTCGGCATCAACGTGCTGCCGCATGCGGTGCGCGAGCTGATCGAGCTCGGGCTGATGGACCGGCTGGACGAAAGCGGCGTGCGCACCCGCGAGCTCGCCTATTTCTCCAAGCACGGCAAGCCGATCTGGAGCGAGCCGCGCGGGCTGGAGGCCGGCTACAAATGGCCGCAATTCTCGATCCATCGCGGCACGCTCCAGCAGCTTCTGCTCGACACCGCGATCGAGCGGCTCGGCCGCGAGAATATCCTGACCAGCCACCATCTGACGGGCTGGACCGAGACGGACAGCGGCGTGCGCGCCAATTTCGTCGACAGGGCGACCGGCAAGGCTGCCGGCAGCTACGACGGCGCGATCCTGATCGCCGCCGACGGCATCCATTCCGCCGTGCGAGAAAAGCTCTATCCGCAGGAGGGACCGCCGATCTGGAACGGCCGCATCCTCTGGCGCGGCGTCACGCCGTCAAAGGCGTTCCTCACCGGCCGCACCATGATCATGGCCGGGCACGAGATCCTGAAATTCGTCTGCTATCCGATTTCGAAGGCGCCGGACGCAGCGGGCAACCATCTGATCAACTGGGTTGCCGAGCGCCACATGCCGCCGACCTATCAGTGGCGGCGCGAGGATTATAACCGCACCGCGCGGCTCGAGGAGTTTCTGCCCTGGTTCGAGAGCTGGCAGTTCGACTGGCTGGACGTCCCCGGCCTGATCGAGAACTGCCCGCACGCCTACGAATACCCGCTGGTCGACCGCGATCCGGTGTCGCAATGGACCTTTGGCCGCGTCACGCTGATGGGCGACGCGGCGCATCCGATGTACCCGATCGGCTCGAACGGCGCCTCGCAGGCGATCCTCGATGCCCGCACCATCACGCGCGAGATCCTGGCGCATGGCCCGACGACCGCGGCGCTGCTCGCCTATGAGGCCGAGCGCAGGCCCGCGACCACCGACCTCGTCCTGCTCAACCGCAAGAACGGCCCCGAGCAGGTGATGCAGCTCGTCGAGGAGCGCGCGCCTGACGGATACGACGTCGTCACCGACGTGCTGTCGCAAAAGGAGCTGGAAGACATCGCCGCCAACTACAAGCGCGTCGCCGGCTTCCAGGTCGAGGCGCTGAATGCGAAGCCGCCGATCGTGAGTGCTGGTGCGCGCGCGAGGGCGTGATGCTCTCGCTCAAAGCGAGATGTGCATGAATGCGCCCTCGCCCCTTGCGGGAGAGGGCAGCGACGCCGGTGGACGCAGGCTCACTCGGGTGAGGGGTCTGTCTCCGCGAGTCCAACTCGCATTTGAGTTCGCGGAGACATACCCCTCATCCGGCGCCATAGCCGAAGCTTCGCTTCGGCGTTCTCTTAAGAACGGCGGCCCGAAGGCCGCCTATGCCACCTTCTCCCGCAAGGGAGAAGGGAAGAGGAATGCGCGGCTCGACTATTTCCCCACCACCCTCGCCGCCTCCAGCAGCCGCTCGCTCGCGCTGGCCGTCGCCAGCACCGTGCCGTCTTCCGCCATCAGCTTCGCCTCGACGAACGCAATCGTCTTGCCGAGTTGCGTCACCTTGGCCTCACCGATGATCGGACCGGGCCTTGCGGGGCTGAGGAAATTCACGGTCATGCTGATCGTGGTGGTGTAGAGCCGGCCCTCGCTCATCACCAGCACGGCCGGCCCCATGGTGTCGTCGAGCATGGCAGAGAGCATGCCGCCCTGGATGAAGCCCGCCGGATTGCAGAACTCGGGCTTACCCTGGAAGGCGAGCCTGATCCAGCCCTCCTCCGGACGGGCATCGAGCAGGCGCCATCCGAGCAGCTCGGCGCAGGGCGGCCTCTTGAAGTTGTCGAGTGCGGTCTTGACCATTGGCAGCCTCCGTATCGGGCGCTGATAGCGTAGCGCTGCTGCCAGCGTGCTGTCAGGAAGGTGGGGCCCTTGAAGGGTCCAGCGCGTGCGCGATCACCTTGCGCATGACGTTGGGCAGCGCTTCACCGGCGAGGGTCGCGATCGGCACCCAGCGCATGCCCTCGGGCGCGCGAGTGCGCGCTTCGGCCTTCGCCGTGTAGACCACCAGCTCCAGCGGAAAATGCGTGAAGACGTGGGTGACGACGCCCACCTTGCGCTGCCAGCGCGACAGTCCCTTCAGGTCCGGCGCCTGCTGCTTCGCCGTCGCGTCTTCCTGGCCGGCCAGCCAGTCCGAGCCCGGGACCTCGGTCATGCCGCCAAGGAGGCCTTTTTCGGGCCTCGAGCGCACCAGCAGCTCGCCGCCGCGCGTCACGACGAAGGCAGCACCGCGCCGCAACGTTCCGCTCTTCTTCGGCGCCTTGCGCGGAAACGTTTCCTGCGTCGCTAGCGCACGCGCGGTGCAACCCTCATTGAGCGGACAGAGCGAGCAGGCCGGCTTCTTCGGCGTGCAGATCGAGGCGCCCAGATCCATCAGCGCCTGCGCGCTGTCGCCGGCGCGAGACGTCTCGTCGCCGGCGCGAGCGTCCGCAAGCAGCGTCGCCGCCAGTTGCTGGATCAGCGGCTTGGCCTGCGGCAGCTCCTCCTCGACGGCGAACAGGCGCGACACCACGCGCTCGATGTTGCCGTCGACCGGCATGGTGCGGCGGTCGAAGGCGATCGCGGCGATCGCGGCCGCCGTATAGGGCCCGATCCCCGGCAGCGCGCGCAGCCCCTCTTCCGTGTCCGGAAACACACCGCCGTGCTCGCGCGTCACGGCGACCGCGCAGGCATGGAGATTGCGCGCGCGGGAGTAATAGCCGAGGCCAGCCCACATCCGCAGCACGTCATCCTGCGACGCCCGCCCCAGCGCCGTGACATCCGGCCAGCGCGCGACGAACTTTTCGAAATAAGGGCCGACGGCTTTCACGGTGGTCTGCTGGAGCATGATCTCCGACAGCCAGACGCGGTAAGGGTCCGAGGTCTCGCCGGGCATCGCGCGCCATGGCAGACGGCGGCGATGGCGGTCGTACCAGGCGAGCAGCAGCGTTGGGCGAGCCGATGCCTCCGACTGAATTGGTTCCGACTTGGCCATTAGTGCCGATTTGGGGCTCATGCTCTCACTGTAGCGGCAACGCGCCGGCCTCTCCACGTCATGCCCGTGCTCGTCGCGGGCATCCACGTCTTTCTTCGCGGAACGCTCCCCAATGGTGAGGCCTGCGCTCCAAGGTGCTATAAGGGTCCATGTCCAAATTCCCTCCCAGACCCGGTCCCATCAGCGCCAAGCCGCTTTCGCTGCTGCTCAACGACGTCTTTGCCGAGGCCTATGCCAAGCAGGGTTTTGCCGCGCGCGAGCTCGTGACCCGGTGGGCGCAGATTGCCGGGCCGGAGATTGCGGCCCATGCCGAGCCCTTGAAGATACAATGGCCGCGGCCGGTCGAGGGCCAGCCGCAGGAGCCGGCGACCCTGGTGCTGCGGGTCGAGGGGCCGATGGCGCTGGAGATCCAGCACTCCGCCGACGTGATCCTGGAGCGGGTCAACCGCTTCTTCGGCTGGAGCGCGGTCGGCAAGCTCGCCTTCCGCCAGGCCCCCCTGTCGCGCGCCCGGCCGCCGGTCCGGCCCGGTCCGCCGGATCCCAAATCGGTGGCCAAGGTGGCGGAGAGCCTGGGGGACATCGAAGATGAAGAATTGAAGACAGCGCTGGCGCGGCTCGGGGCCGCCATCAAGCGAAATTGAGCCTCATTCCGACGGTAATCTGGACCCGTCCCTGTCGCTCGCCATTGCCTCGAACTACGTTTCAAGCTAGCGACAGGCCGCCTGAACGGGAACTCAATAGGACCCTTGGGGCGAGACCACATCAATCCGGGAGCCGACCTTGATCATCACCCGCCGCGCCTTCAACACGATGCTGTCGCTGACCGGTTTTGCCGCGCTCGCCGGGCTGTCGCCGCTGCGGTTCATCTCCGAAGCGATGGCGCAGTCGGCCGCCGATGTGGCCAAGCCCGTGTCGCTGCCCGACATGGCACTCGGTCCCAAGGATGCCCCCGTCACCATCACCGAATATGCCTCGATGACCTGCCCGCATTGTGCGGCGTTCAACGAGCAGGTGTTCCCCAAGATCAAGTCGGAATACATCGACACCGGCAAGGTGCGTTACATCTTCCGCGAGTTCCCGCTCGACATCAAAGCCGCCGCCGGCTCGATGCTGTCGCGCTGCATCGCCAAGGACGACGCGCCGAAATATTTCGCGGTCACCGACATGCTGTTCCGCCAGCAGAACGACTGGGTGCTGAAGAACACCACCGAGACCCTGACGCGGATCGGCAAGCAGGCCGGCCTCACCCAGCAGCAGGTCGAGGCCTGCCTGAAGGACCAGGCGCTGCTCGACAAGATCGCCGCCGACCAGAAATACGCCAGCGACGTTCTGAAGGTGGATTCGACGCCGACCTTCTTCATCAACGGCGAGAAGATCAAGGGCGAAGCCTCGTTCGATGAATTCGCCAAGAAGATCAATCCGCTGCTGAAGAGCTGATTTTCCCCGCTCAACGCCTGATTCGCATCTCGAAAGCCGTATCTTTCCCGGCATAAATCCCTTGGGAAAAGCGGCTTTCGCCGGTTGCCCTCGCGGCGCACCGCGGCCATTGTCCGACCGCATGAGGCGCCTCGCGCGACTCACCCAGAGAGTGACATTGCCTTCCATGGTATTGTCCCGGCAGGGGGATTCGCGCCTGCCAACAGAGATGCGTGCTTATGAAAATCACCCGCCTGCGCCTTCACGGCTTCAAGTCCTTCGTTGAGGCCACCGACTTCGTCATCGAGCCCGGCCTGACCGGCGTGGTCGGACCCAACGGTTGCGGCAAGTCGAATCTCGTCGAAGCGCTGCGCTGGGCGATGGGCGAGACCTCGTACAAGTCGCTGCGCGCGGCCGACATGGACGCGGTGATCTTCGCCGGCTCCGGCAACCGTCCTGCGCGCAACCACGCCGAAGTGACGATGACGATCGACAACACCGATCGCACCGCGCCGGCGGCGATGAACGACAGCCAGCTGCTCGAAATCTCCCGCCGCATCGAGCGCGAGGCCGGCTCGGTCTATCGTATCAACGGCCGCGACGTGCGTGCGCGCGACGTGCAGATCCTGTTCGCCGACGCCGCCACCGGCGCGCGTTCGCCCGCCCTCGTCCACCAGGGCAAGATCGGCGAGATCATCCAGGCCAAGCCCGAGCAGCGCCGCCGCGTGCTGGAAGACGCCGCCGGCGTCGCCGGCCTGCACGCCCGCCGCCACGAGGCCGAATTGCGGCTGAAGGCGGCCGAAACCAACCTCACCCGCGTCGAGGACGTGATCGGCCAGCTCGCCGGCCAGATGGAAGGCCTGAAGAAGCAGGCCCGCCAGGCCGTGCGCTATCGCGAGGTCGCGGCCAAGGTCCGCAAGGCTGAAGCCACGCTGTTCCACCTGCGCTGGATCGGCGCGCATGCCGACGTCAACGAATCCGGCCAGACCCATGATCTCGCGGTTCGCGAGATGGCCGAGCGCACTCAGCACCAGGCCGAAGCCGCCCGCATCCAGGCGATCCGCGCCACCGAAATGCCGGCGCTGCGCGATGCCGAAGCGCGCGCCGCGGCCGGGCTGCAGCGCCTGACCAATGCCCGCGAGCTGCTCGACCGCGAGGAAGAGCGCGCCAAGGAGCGCGTCGCCGAGCTCGAGCGGCGCCTGGCCCAGTTCGAGGGCGACATCTCCCGCGCCCAGCAGCAGACCATGGACGCCGACGTCGCGCTCCAGCGGCTCGACACCGAAGACGCCGAGCTGAAGGAAGAGATCAAGTCGCGGGTCGAGAAGCGCTCCGGCGTCGACGAGCGCGTCGGCGAAGCCGAGGCGGTGCTGACCGAAACCGAGCACCAGTTCGCCGAGCTCACCACGGCGCTCGCCGACCTCACCGCCAAGCGCAACCAGCTCGAGGCCAATGTCCGCACCCATCGCGACAAGCTCGCCCGCCTCGACCAGGAGATTTCGAACGTCGCGGCCGAGGAGCAGAAGCTTGCCGACGAGACCGGCGGCTTCGGCGATCTCGACGAGCTGACCGCAACGGTCGAGAACGCGGAGCAGACCCTTGCCGCTTCGGAAGCCGCGGCCCAGGCCAGCGAAGCTGCGCATGTTGCCGCGCGCCAGACGCTGGAATCCTCACGCTCACCGCTCGTCGAAGCCGACAAGCGCGTGCAGCGGCTCGATACCGAAGCGCGCACGATCTCCAAGATCGTCAACGGCGAGACCAAGAATCTGTGGCCGCCGATCATCGACGGCATCACCGTCGACAAGGGCTTTGAGAAGGCGATCGGCGCAGCTCTCGGCGACGATCTCGACGCGCCGGTCGATCCGTCCGCGCCGATGCGCTGGACCAATGCCGGCGTCACCGACGGCGATCCGGAGCTGCCCGAGGGCGTCGTGCCGCTCGCGAGCCACGTTCAGGCGCCCGCCGAGCTGGCGCGCCGCCTGGCGCAGATCGGCGTGGTGCCGCGCGAGCGCGGCGCCGAGCTGGTCTCGCAGCTCAAGACCGGCCAGCGGCTGGTCTCGCCCGAAGGCGACGTCTGGCGCTGGGACGGCTTTGTCGCCGCAGCCCACGCCCCGACCGGTGCGGCACGGCGCCTCGCCGAGCGCGCCCGCCTCGTCGACATCGAGAACGAGCTGGAGCAGGCCCGCATCGACGCGCAGATCAAGCGTCAGGCGCTGGAGAACGCCGAGTCCGAGCTGCAGATGGCCGCCAGCACCGAAGGTGCGAGCCGCGAGGCCTGGCGCGCCGCCCAGCGCGAGGTGAACGTCGCGCGCGAGCGCCATGCCACCGCCGAGCGCGAGATCAGCCGCCGCGCCGCGCGCAAGGCGACGCTGTCGGAAGCCCATAGCCGTCTCGCCGCCGACCGCGCCGAGGCCGAGGCCGCGTACGAATATGCCGAGGCCGGGATCACCGAGCTGCCGTCGAGCGAGGACACCGAAACCCGTCTCGCCGCCGTCCGCAGCGACATCGAAGGCCATCGCCGTATGGCCGCCCAGGTCCGCGCCGAGGCGCAGGCGCTGGCGCGCGAAGCGGAGCTCGCCGACCGCCGCGTGCAGGCGATCCTCGCCGAGCGCACCGAGTGGCAGAACCGCAAGGAGAGTGCGGCCTCTCACATCGACACCATCCAGACCCGCATCACCGAGGTCTCGATCGAGCGCAGCGATCTCGAAAACGCGCCCGCCGTGTTCGCCGAGAAGCGCAGCGCGCTGATCACCGAGATCGAATACGCGGAAAACGACCGCCGCATGGCCGCCGACGCGCTCGCCTCGGCCGAGACCGCGATGGCCGAAACCGATCGCGTCGCCAAGCTGACACTCGAAGCGCTGTCGAGCTCCCGCGAGGCCACCGCGCGCGCCGAGGAACGCATGGAAGGCGCACGGCGCCGGCTCGAGGACATCGAGCGCGAGATCCGCGACATGCTGGAGGTCGAGCCGCAGGCCGTTGCCGGCCTCGCCGAGATCGAGCCCGGCGCCGAGCTGCCGCCGCTGCACGGCATCGAGGAAGACCTCGAAAAGATGCGCCGCGACCGCGAGCGCCTCGGCGCCGTCAACCTGCGCGCCGAGGAAGAGCTGCGCGAGGTCGAGACCCAGCACACGGGCCTCGTCACTGAGCGCGATGACCTCGTCGAAGCCATCAAGCGGCTGCGCCAGGGTATCCAGAGCCTCAACAAGGAAGCGCGCGAGCGGCTCCTGACCTCGTTCGAGGTCGTCAACAACCACTTCAAGCGCCTGTTCGTCGAGCTGTTCGGCGGCGGCGAGGCCGCGCTGCACCTGATCGAGAGCGACGACCCGCTCGAAGCCGGTCTCGAGATCATCGCAAAGCCGCCGGGCAAGAAGCCGCAGACGCTGTCGCTGCTTTCGGGCGGCGAGCAGGCGCTGACCGCGATGGCGCTGATCTTCGCGGTGTTCCTCACCAACCCCTCGCCGATCTGCGTGCTGGACGAAGTCGACGCACCGCTCGACGACCACAACGTCGAGCGCTACTGCAACCTGCTGCACGAGATGACCAGCTCGACCGACACCCGCTTCATCATCATCACGCACAACCCGATCACGATGGCGCGGATGAACCGGCTGTTCGGCGTCACCATGGCCGAGCGCGGCGTCTCGCAACTGGTGTCGGTGAGCCTGTCAGAGGCGGTGGACATTCTCGACCAGAACGTGGCGTGAGCCTCCGGTCGTTCCACACCCATTGACGTCATCATCCGCCTTGTGCGCAAATTGCGCACTGGAGCGGATGATCCAGTACGCCGCGGGCTCTCGGTTGACGGCGCCGTCTCGGAATACTGGATGCCCCGCCTGCGCGGGGCATGACGATGAGAAAATGATCTCACCCACCCTCCCCGCTGAGCTAAAAGCAGCCCTCGACGGCAAGCTCCAGGGCTTCTCCCGCACCGACGCCGCACAGCGCTCGCAAAAAATCTCGACCGCCTATCGCGCAGGCGGCACCTCCGGCACCATCAAGTCGGAGGCCGACGCGCTCGCCTATGCGCTGGCGCGGATGCCGGCAACCTATGCGGCCGTGGCGGCCAGCCTGAATGCGCTGACCGAGATGGCGCCGGACCTCGCCCCGGAAACCCTGCTCGACGTCGGCGCAGGCCCGGGCACCGCGAGCTGGGCCGCTGCTGAGGCCTTTCCGTCGCTGCAGGATTTCACCCTGCTCGACGCCAACGCCACCCTCAGCCGTCTCGCGCTCGAACTCGCGCATGACAGCACGCGGCTCGCTGATTGCCGCTATCTGCCGGGCGACGCCGGCACCAACCTCGCGGAAGCCTCGCAAGCCGATCTCGTCGTCGCGAGCTACGTGGTCGGCGAGCTCAGCGAGGGTGATCAGCGCAAGCTGGCGGAAACGATGTGGGCGAAAGCACGCCACGCGCTGGTCGTGATCGAGCCCGGCACACCGGCCGGCTACGCCCGCATCCTGGCACTGCGCCAGCAACTGATCGCGCTAGGTGCCTACGTCGCCGCGCCCTGCCCGCACGAAAAACCCTGCCCCCTCGTAGCGCCCGACTGGTGCCATTTCAGCCAGCGTCTGCCGCGCTCGCAGGCGCACCGGCAGATCAAGGGCGCCGACGTGCCGTTCGAGGACGAGCGCTTCATCTACATCGCCCTGACCCGGACAGCGCCCGCAACACGCGCCGCGCGCGTGCTGGCGCCGCCGGATGTCGGCAAGGCCGAGATCACCGCAAAGCTCTGCACGGAGGGCGGCCTCGCCATCACCAAGGTCTCGCGGCGCGACAAGGCCGCCTATGCAAACGCCCGGCGCTGGCGCTGGGGTGACGCGGTCATTGCCGAAAGTTAACTTCGTCGGACGCTTTTGCCTTGAACTCGGATGGTTCCCCATTCGACCAAGTCTTACCTTCCTCTGCGCCGGGCTCTCGTCCTGTGCCAATTTGGTCTAGGCTGCGCCCGCCTTCTTCCCCCCTTCAGGAGTTCTCCATGTCGACCGGCTGGATCGTTCTCGGCGTCATCGTCGTCCTCGTGTTCCTGGCGTTCAGCGCCTACAACCGGCTGGTGGCGCTGGGCCAGCGGGTCGGCCAGGCCTTTGCCGACATCGATGTGCAGCTCAAGCAGCGCCACGATCTGATCCCAAACCTGGTCGAGACGGTGAAGGGCTATGCCTCGCATGAGCGTGGCACGCTCGACGACGTCATCAAGGCGCGCAACTCGGCGATGTCCGCACAGGGGCCGGCACAGGTATCCGCCGCCGAGAACCAGCTCTCCGGCGCGCTCGGCCGGCTGATCGCGCTGTCGGAGGCCTATCCGGACCTCAAGGCCAACGCCAACTTCCAGCAGCTCGCCAGTGAGCTCTCCGACCTCGAGAACAAGATCGCGGCGAGCCGCCGGTTCTTCAACAACGCGGTCCAGGAATACAACACCGGCATCCAGCAGATGCCCGCCGCCCTGTTCGCCGGCATGTTCGGCTTCACCAAGAAGGACTTCTTCGATCTCGGCGCCAGCCGCACCGAAGTCGAAGCCACTCCGCAGGTGAAGTTCTGAGTTGAGCCGATAGGCCGGCAGGGCATCGCGTCATGGCCGCGTATGGTCTCTACACGCACATCGCCTCGAACAAGTTTCGTTCGATGCTGCTGCTCGCCGGCCTGTTCATGCTGGTCTACGTGCTGGTCTATGCCGGCGCGCTGGTCGCCGAAGTCGTCATCAACAGCAATGGCACTGTCGCCTACTATCTGAGCCGCGCTTTCCACGACCTCATCGTCGCCGCGCCGTTCGCGACGATCGCGGCGGCGGTCTGGATCGTCATCGCCTATTTCTTCCACCAGTCGATGATCGATGCCGTGACCGGCGGCCACGACGTCACCCGGCAGGAAGAGCCGCGGCTCTACAATCTGCTCGAAAACCTCTGCATCTCGCGCGGCATCACCATGCCGAAGCTGAAGATCATGGAAAGCCCGGCGCTGAACGCGTTCGCGACCGGCCTCAATCCGCGGCAATATTCGATCACCGTAACCACGGGTCTCCTCAATGCGCTCAACGACAAGGAGATCGAGGCGGTGCTGGGCCACGAGCTGACCCACATCAAGAACGGCGACGTCCAGCTCATGGTGGTCGCCGTCATCATCGCCGGCGTGGTCGGCTTCTTCGGCGAGTTGTTCTTCCGCCTGTTCACGAGCTTCAACTGGAGCTCCGGCTCCGGCGGCTCGTGGTCGTCGGGCTCGTCCTCATCGTCGCGATCATCCTCGTCATCGAGCGAAAGCAAGAGCTCCGGCGGCGGCGCGGTGATCGTGATCATCATCGCGGTCGTGTTGATCGTGGTGGCGTGGCTATTGTCGCAGGTGGTGAAGCTCGCGCTGTCGCGTTCGCGCGAATATCTCGCCGACGCAGGCTCCGTCGAGCTGACGAAAGATCCGGACGCCATGATCTCGGCGCTGCGCAAGATCGAGAACCGCGGCGAGCTGCCGGGCGCGACCTCGGCGGTGATGGAGCTCTGCGTCGACAATCCGCGCGAGGGCTTTGCCGATTTGTTCGCGACCCATCCCTCGGTGCAGTCCCGGGTCGACGCGCTGGTCAAGTTCGCCGGCGGCCATGATCCCGGCCCGCTGCCGCCGCCCGACGAGGCGGACGAGCCTGAGGCACAGGTTGAGCGGCAGGGCGGCCCGCCGCCGTTGCGCCAGGGGCCTTGGGACGATGCAGGCGGCTCGGCCAGTCCGCCGCCCGTACCCGCACCCTCCGGAACTGCAGCCGGCAATCCGATGGGTCCATGGGGCCGTCGTTAAGGGCGGGATTTTAAGCGACTTGCGAAGGGTTGCGTTGCGATTGGGAAAAACCTCGGAAATTGCCACAACCATAGGCCGAGGATTTGAATTCTCCCTTGTTTCTGCCATGTTCGCGCCCAACAGCAGACTTGGGACATCGATTTGGGGCCCGACCGATTGCAAGGCGCAATCGGAGGGCGCGTTAGGGGACAGCAATGGCAAAGCCGGCAGTGGTTGTGGTGGGCGCGGACAAGGGCGGGGTGGGCAAGACCACGGTGTCGCGCACCTTGCTCGATTATTTTTCCGCCAACAACGTACCGACGCGCGCCTTCGACACGGAGTCGCCGCGCGGAACCCTGAAGCGCTTTCACCCCGAGATCACCGAGATCGTCGACATGATGACGACCTCGGACCAGATGAAGATCTTCGACACGCTCAACGCGGCGAGCCCGTCGGTGACCGTGATCGACGTCCGCGCCGGCCTGCTCTCGCCGGCGCTGGCCTCGCTGCGCGACATCGGCTTCCTCGACGCCGCCAAGGCCGGCCAGATCACCTTCGCGGTGTTCCACATCCTGGGCCCCTCGATCGCGTCGCTCGACGAAATCGCCGAGACCGCGGGCTTCATGGGGGGCGCAAAATATTTCCTGGTGAAGAACTTCATCAACGACACCCAGTTCTTCCAGTGGGACCAGGCGACCTACAATTCCTACTTCCACCGCATCAAGGACGCGACCGAGCTGACCATCCCCAAGCTCAACGAAATGGCCTATGAGCAGGTCGAGGTGTCCTCCGTCCCGTTCCTGAAATTCGTCGCCAACAAGGGCATCAACGACGAAGCCGCGAACTATTCCTTCGTGCTGCGCGGCTATGTCCGCCACTGGCTGGCGAATGTCTGGAGCGAGTTCGACCGGATCCGGCTGACCGACATCGTCGGTTCGAAGCCCGCCACCCGCAACAGCGAAAAATAGTTGCAGAGCCCGGGCGGATACGGCTGGATTGGGCGGTGAGTTCGCCTGATATAGCTGTCGATGCCCGCGACGCCCCTTTACATCATCTGCTCGCCCCGCCCGCAGGTCGGCAAGACGCTGCTGGCGCGGCTTTTGAGCGAATTTTTGCTGCTCAAGAACGGCGACGTCGCGGCCTTCGACGTCAACCTGAAGGAACCGTCGCTACTCGACTATCTGCCGAAGGTCACCGAAACGGCTGATGTGATCGACACCTACGGCAAGATGCAGCTGATGGACCGCGTCATCGTCGATGACGGCATGGCCAAGGTGATCGACCTCGGCTTCCACGCCTTCGACGAGTTCTTCAAGATGAGCGACGAGATCGGCCTGTTGAAGGAGGCCGCGCGCCGCCACGTCGCGCCGATGATCCTGTTCGTGGCCGATACCGATCGCGTCTCGGCCCGCGCCCACGAGATGCTGCGCGGGCAGATCCCCCGGATAAACCTGATCACGGTGGACAATGAGCACATCGTGCGCGGCGAGCTGCCGGCCGCGATGGCAACCGGGCGGCTGTTCCGCCTGCCCGCGCTACCCGGCTTCCTCAAGACCTATATCGACCGGCTCAACTTCTCCTTCACCGGCTATCTGCGCCAGGAGAAGGACGCCTCCACCGAGCTGCACCAGTGGACCCGGCGGAACTACCTCGCCTTCCGCGAGCTCGAGCTCAGCCTGATCCTGCAAAGCTCCTGAGGCGATAATTTTACCCGGATAATATTGACTGCGGGGCTGACCGCGCCTATTGAGGCGGAGATCGGTATCCCTCTCAGCAAGGTCCCACCCCCGTGAGCATCGACCGGAAGGCAGCCATCGCCGCCTACAAGGAGCGCAAGACCATTGCGGGCATCTACGTCGTCCGCTGCGCGGCATCGGGCGAGGCCTGGGTCGGCCAGGCGCCGAACCTGCAGACCATCCAGAACCGCATCTGGTTCTCGCTCCGCCAAGGCAGCCACACCTGCCGTACCCTCCAGGCCGCCTGGAACGCGCATGGCGAGGCGGGCCTGACGTTCGGCGAATGCGAGCGGCTGGAAGATGAGGAGACGGACTACGTCAGGAACGCGCTCCTGAAGGAGCGCATGCTGCATTGGCGGTCGGCATTGAAGGCCGAGGCGATCTGACGACCGCCGGGGCGCCGACGCGGCTCAATGCCCTTCGAACGTCATCAGCGTGCGCACCGGCACGTCCATCGCGCGCAGCTTGGCGGCACCGCCGAGATCGGGCAGATCGACGATGAAGCAGGCGGCGACGACATTGGCGCCGATTTGGCGGAGGAGCTTCACCGCGCCTTCCGCGGTGCCGCCGGTGGCGATGAGATCGTCGACCAGGATGACGCGCTCGCCGGGCTGGATCGCGTCGACATGCATCTCCATCTCGTCGATGCCGTATTCGAGCGAGTAGGCAATGCGCACGGTGGTGTGCGGCAACTTGCCTTTTTTCCGGATCGGCACGAAGCCGGCCGAGAGCTGATGCGCCACCGCGCCGCCGATGATGAAGCCGCGCGCCTCCATGCCGGCGACCTTGTCGATCTTGTTGCCGGCCCAGGGATTGACGAGCTCGTCGACCGCGCGGCGGAAGGCGCGCGCATCGGCGAGCAGCGTCGTGATGTCGCGGAACATGATCCCCGGCTTGGGATAGTCGACGATGGTGCGGACGCTCGCCTTCAGATCGTGGTCAAAGGTCATTGGTGCCTCTCAATCAACGCGCGCATCCAGCCGGAACGCATTCTCGACAATCCGCAGGCCCACCTCGCCACTGAGCGACATCAGCGATTCCGGGTGGAACTGCACGCCGGCAACCGGCAGGGTCTTGTGCTCGAGCGCCATGGCGACGCCGTCCTCGGTGCTGGCGGTGACATCAAGCACCTCGGGCATGCTGTCGCGCTCGACATAGAGCGAGTGATAGCGGCCGATGACGATCTCGTTCGGCAAATTGCGCATCAGGCGTCCGCCGCGGACCTGCACCCGCGAGGGCCGGCCGTGCGCGGGATGGGTGAGCTGACCGAGCTCGCCGCCGAAATATTCGCCGATCGCCTGCACGCCGAGACAGACGCCGAACACCGGCAGCTTCTTCTCCAGCGCCGCATCGATGGTCTTCTTGATCCCGAAATCTTCGGGCCTGCCGGGTCCGGGCGACAGCACCAGCAAATCCCATTTCTTCCGCTTGAGCATGTCGAGCGCATGCACATGGCGGACCACGGTGACGTCGGCGCCGACCTGGCGGAAATAATCGGCCAGCATGTGCACGAAGCTGTCGTCGTGATCGATCAGCAGCACCTGCTTGCCCGAGCCGGTCGCGTCGGGCGCGAAGGCCGAGAGCGGCTTTGGCGGATCGCCGCGCAGCGCCTGGAACAGGGCTGCAGCCTTGACCTGGCACTCGCGGTCTTCGGCCGCGGGATCGGAATCGAACAGGCAGGTGGCACCGACGCGCACCTCGGCGAGACCATCCTTCATGCGGATGGTGCGGATGGTGAGGCCGGTGTTGATGCTGCCGTCGAAATTCACCGCACCGATCGCGCCGGCATACCAGCGCCGCGGCGAACGCTCGTGATCCTCGACGAACTGCATCGCCCAGAGTTTTGGCGCGCCGGTTACCGTCACCGCCCAGGCATGGGTGAGGAAGGCATCGAGCGCGTCGAAGCCGGGACGCAGCATGCCCTCGACGTGATCGACGGTGTGGAACAGTTTTGAGTAGGTCTCGATCTGCCGCCGCGCCAGCACCTTGATCGTACCGGGGACGCAGACGCGCGCCTTGTCGTTGCGATCGACGTCGGTGCACATGTTGAGCTCGAACTCGTCCTTCTCCGAGTTCAGGAGCTGGCGGATCTGCTCGGCATCGCCGATCGCATCGGTGCCGCGCGCGATCGTCCCTGATATCGGGCAGGTCTCGACGCGGCGGCCGTCCGAGCGCACGAACATTTCCGGCGAGGCGGAGACGAGGAACTCGCCCTCGCCGAGATTCATCAGCGCGCCGTAGGGCGACGGGTTGATGACGCAGAGGCGCTGGAACACTTCCGCCGGCGAGCGATCGCAGGGCTCGGCGAACAGTTGTCCGGGTACGGCCTCAAACAGATCGCCGCGCGCGAAAGCCGCGCGCGCGGTCTCGACCGTGGCCTGATATTCACCAGGCGCGTGATCGGCAAAGCCCTGGCGCGGTGTCTTGAGGTACGGGCTCTCGACGGTCTCGCGCGGCAAGCCTTCGGTGGACTTGCCCTTCCACGCAAAATCGTAACTCAGCACCACGCCGCGGCCGGTGGCGCGGTCGTAGGCGAGCAGGCGATCGGGGACGTAGAGCACGATGTCGCGCTGATCATTTTCGCGTGCGCGCTTCTGCACGAGGTCCTCGATCTGGAACACGAGGTCGTAGGCGAAGGCGCCGAACAGGCCGAGCAGCCCGTCATCGTTGGCGGAGAAGGCGGCGACGAGATCGCGCACCAGCGACATCACGCTGGCGCGCCGCGTGCGCTGGTCTTCCTCGACCGGCGCATCGCCGCGGATGATGTGGCCGGCAAGCTGCGTGGCGCTCTTCTCGGAGATCACGACGCAGGGCTCGTGCAGCACGTCTGCGAGGAAGGCGATCAGCACCTGGCCGCGTTCATTGAGCGCTTCCAGCTTGAAATTGACGCCAGTGGTCTCGAGCTTGAGCGGCGGATCGGAGAAGCCGAGGTCAAAGCTCTCGTAGCGGCCGGGCACGGTCGTGCCCGAGGACAGCACCACGCCGCGGCGGCGGTCGAGCAGGTTGATGAGATCGTCGAGCCTGTTGGCGCCGCCGGTGAACTGCTCCGCTACACGCGTGATCGCGAGACCGCCGCGGGTCACGTAGTCGCTTCGGGCCGGGAGGGCAAAGACTGTCCTGTTCATGTCGTCCTCTTACGAAACTTGCCGAGGAAACGCCACACAGGACAAACGATCAGGCCGCCGCACTGCGTGGCGACCTTCGACGATTTTGAGAAATGAAATCGCACCGGCCACCTCTTTAGGAGGTGCGCCACCAAAGACGGGCTGGGCGGACGGCGGTGCTCATGGGGCGGATACTCACCATGGCGCGGGGACGGCGTCAAGGGTGGGCCCGATGCCGTCCGGGCTCCAGGCGATCAGCCGAGATGCTTCCTGAAAAACTCCGTCGCCCTGCCCCAGGCGAGCTCGGCGGCTTCGCGGTCGTGCACGGCCTGGCGCTGCTCGTTGACGAAAGCGTGCTCGGCATCATAGCGGAACAGCTCGAGCGACTTGCCGGCGGCCTTCATGCCGTTTTCAAAGGCATCGACCAGTTGCGGCGTGCACCAGTCGTCCTTGTTGGCGAAATGGGCCTGGAGCGGGATCTTGACGTCGGCGGGCTTGGCCGCCTGCTCTGGCGGGATGCCGTAGAACACGACGCCGGCCGCAAGCTCCGGAATCTTGGTCGCGCCGATGATGGTGACGGCGCCGCCGAGGCAGAAGCCTGTTAGCCCGACCTTGGCGCCGTTGCGCGACAGATATTGCGTGGCGCCGCGGACGGTCTGCGTGGTGGCGTCCATGAAATCGAGCGAGTTCATCTCCTTACCGGCGGCGTCCGTGTCGTGATACGGCACCACCTTGCCCTTGTAGAGATCAGGCGCCAGCGCATCGAAGCCGGCGAGCGCAAAGCGGTCGCACAGGCCCTTGATCTGGTCCGACAGGCCCCACCACTCCTGGATCACGACCACGCCCGGCGCGTTGCCGCGCGCGGCGTTGGCGAGATAGCCCGAGGCGTCCTTGCCGTCCGGGCGCTTGAAGGTGATGGCGGTTCCCATGGTGTCCTCCGATGAGTTTCTGGGGGAGCGGTTGGCAGTATTTTGGCCGCTGGGAGCGCGATAGGCAATCGCGCCAAACAACACACGCTCGTGTCCAACAAAAAAGCCCCCTCGCGGGGGCTTCTTCATTTTCTTCTCGATCCGCTCAGTGGGAGTCGGTCCAGACCTTTTTCTTCGTGAAGTACATCAGGCCCGCGAAGATGATCAGGAACACGAACACCTGGAAGCCGAGGCGCTTGCGCGCTTCCATGTGGGGTTCGGCGGTCCACATCAGGAACGTGGTGACGTCCTTGGAATATTGCGCGACCGTGGTCGGCGAGCCGTCGCCATAGGTTACCTGGCCGTCGCTGAGCGGCTTCGGCATCTTGATCGCGTGGCCCGGGAAGTACTTGTTGTAGTAGGAGCCTTCCGGGATGGTCACGCCTTCAGGCACCTTGTCCTCAAAGCCCTGGAGCACCGCCGCGACATAGTCCGGGCCCTGCTCCTGGTACTGGGTGAAGAAGTCGAAGATGAACCAGGGGAAGCCGCGACCGTAGGAGCGCGCCTTGGTGATCAGCGACAGATCGGGCGGCGCCGCACCGCCGTTCGCCGCACGGGCCGCCTGCTCGTTCGGGAATGGCGAGGGGAAATAGTCCGCCGGCCGGCCCGGGCGCTCGAACATGTCACCCGCATCGTTCGGGCCGTCCTTGACCTTGTAGTCGGACGCAAACGCCGCTGCCTGCGCCACCGAATAGCCGGGGCCGCCGGCTTCCGCGAGGTTGCGGAAGGCGATGTAGGACAGGCCATGGCAGCTCGAGCAGACCTCCTTGTAGACCTGCAGGCCGCGCTGGAGCGCGCCGCGGTCGTACTTACCGAAAGGGCCGGAGAACGACCATTTGTTGCCCGGCGGCCTGTCGCTGCCTTCGGAGGCGCGAGCGTCCTGAAGGCTGCCGAGGAACAACGCGCCGGCGGCAACGAGCGCGATGGCGACCGAGGCCACCGCCTTGCCGCCCTTGGCCAGGATCGCCTCCGAGATCGAGTTCGGCACCGGCCGCGGCGTCTCGATGCGCGAGAGCAGCGGCAGCACGATCAGGAAATAGGCGAAGTAGCAGACCGTCAGGACCCGGCCGGCGATCACGTAGATGCCTTCCGGCGGCTGCGCGCCGAGATAGCCGAGCAGGATGCAGACCGCGACGAAGATCCAGAAGAACTGCTTGGCCAGCGGACGGTACTTCGACGACCTGGTCTTGGCGGCATCGAGCCAGGGCAGGAAGCACAGGATGATGATCGCCGAGAACATCCCGATCACGCCCGCAAGCTTGTTCGGGATCGAACGCAGGATCGCGTAGAACGGCAGGTAATACCATTCCGGCACGATGTGTGGCGGCGTCACGCCCGGGTTCGCCGGGATGTAGTTGTCGGCGTCGCCGAGATAGTTCGGCATGTAGAAGATGAACCAGGCGTAGAGCAGCAGGAAGCAGGCGACACCGAACCCGTCCTTGATGGTCGCGTGCGGCGTGAACGGCACCGTGTCCTTTTCCGTCTTCGGCTCGACGCCGTCAGGATTGTTCTGGCCGGCGACATGCAGCGCCCAGACGTGGAGCACGACGACGCCAGCGATCAGGAACGGCAGCAGATAGTGCAGCGAGAAGAAGCGGTTCAGCGTCGGGTTGCCGACCGAATAGCCGCCCCACAACAGCGTCACGATGCTCTCGCCGACATAGGGAATGGCGGAGAACAGATTGGTGATGACGGTGGCGCCCCAGAAGCTCATCTGGCCCCACGGCAGCACGTAGCCCATGAAGCCCGTCGCCATCATCAGGAGGTAGATGATGACGCCGAGGATCCACAGCACCTCGCGCGGCTCCTTATAGGAGCCGTAATAGAGGCCGCGCAGCATGTGGACGTAGACCGCGAAGAAGAACATCGACGCGCCGCAGGCATGCATGTTGCGCAGCAGCCAGCCGTAATTGACGTCACGGACGATCAGTTCGACCGACTTGAAGGCGAGATCGGCGTGCGGCGTGTAATGCATCGCCAGGACCACGCCGGTCAGGATCTGCATCCCCAGCATGAAGGAGAGGATGGCGCCGAAGGTCCACCAGTAGTTCAGGTTGCGCGGGGTGGGATAGACGACGAAGGAGGAATGGACGAGACCGATGATCGGCAGACGTCGCTCGATCCATTGCAGGGCCGGATTGCTCGGCTGGTAGTCGGATGGTCCGCTCATGATGCGATCCTGAGGAAATATAACGACGAGACGGCGCGAAGCTTCGGGCGAAGGCCCGAAGCTCAGCCGATCTGGATTTTGGTGTCGGAAACGAACTGGTACGGCGGCACCGGCAGGTTCGCGGGCGCGGGCCCCTGGCGGATGCGGCCGGACGAATCGTACTGCGAACCATGGCAGGGGCAGAAGAACCCGTCGTAATTGCCCTCATGAGCGATCGGGATGCAGCCGAGATGGGTGCAGATACCGATCACGACCAGCCACTGCTCGTGGCCCGGCTTGACCCGGGCCTCGTCGGACTGCGGATCGGGCAGGCTCGCCACGTTGACGGCGCGCGCCTCGTCGATCTGCTTCTTGGTGCGGTGGCTGACGTAGATCGGCTTGCCGCGCCAGAACACCTTGATGTCCTGCCCCTCGGCGACCGGGCTGAGATCGACCTCGATCGGCGCACCGGCGGCGATGGTCGACGCATCAGGATTCATTTGAGAGATGAAGGGCCAGAGCGCAGCTGCGCCCCCTACTGCTGCAGCTGCCCCCGTTGCAACGAATAAGAAATCACGGCGTGTCGGATGGTCCGCCGAAGACGCTGTCGTCACGATTCCAACCCTTTCTTCTTATGCTGCCGACGGAACCGTTCCGGGAGCCCCCAAGGTCCCCAAAACAGCGTGCCGGCGCCCGCGGCCCCCCGCGGCGGCAGAACTTCACTTGTCCCCACCGAAACAAGGCGAAAACAGCAGTCCAGAATCGTTCTATTGGCACCCTTGCCGGGCGAGCGCAAGCCCGCTAACGGCGTGGGGGCGTGCAATGCACGAATTCCGCAGCCAGCGATGTTTTATTGAGACATTTCCGGCCCGCACCGACCCTGATACAGCCCATGCAGATCGCGCTTTTCCAACCCGACATCGCCCAGAACACCGGCACGATTCTCAGGCTCTGTGCCTGCCTGGGCATGGCCGCCCATATCATCGAGCCGGCGGGCTTCCCGTTCTCCGACCGCTTGTTCCGCCGGGCGGGAATGGACTACCTCGATCATGTCAGCGTGACCCGCCACGACTCCTGGTCGAAATTCGAGGACTGGCGTGCGACACAGGGCTACCGCCTGCTTCTGTTCACCACCAAGGCCGCCACCGATTACCGCGATTTTCATTACCAGACGGCGGACATCCTGCTATTCGGGCGCGAGAGCGCCGGCGTCACCGACGCGGTGGTCGAGGCTGCGGACGCGCGGCTGGTGATCCCGATCAATGCGGGGCTGCGGTCGCTCAATGTTGCCATGACCGCGGCGATGGCCGCAGGCGAGGCGCTGCGGCAGCTCCGGAACCCGCAAGTTTGAGATGTTGAGGAGAGATCATTGAGTTACGCGGTCAAGGAAATCTTCCTGACCCTGCAAGGCGAAGGCGCCCATGCCGGGCGCGCGTCGGTGTTCTGCCGTTTTGCCGGCTGCAACCTCTGGAGCGGCCGCGAGGCCGACCGCGAGGCCGCGACCTGCAAATTCTGCGACACCGACTTCGTCGGCACCGACGGCACGCTCGGCGGCCGCTATGCCTCGGCCGCGGAACTCGCCGACACCATCGCCGCGCAATGGACGGCCGCCGCTGACAACAACCGTTACGTGGTGCTCACCGGCGGCGAGCCGCTGCTCCAGGTCGATGCCGCCCTGATCGACGCCCTCCACGCCCGCGGCTTCGAGATCGGCGTCGAGACCAACGGCACGATTGCGGCGCCTGAGGGGCTCGACTGGATCTGCGTCAGCCCCAAGGGCGGCAGCGAACTCGTCCAGCGCCGCGGCCACGAGCTGAAGCTGGTCTATCCGCAGGCCCTCGCCGCCCCCGAGACCTTCGAGGACCTCGCCTTCGAACGCTTCTCGCTGCAGCCGATGGACGGACCCGAGGTTGCCCAAAACACCGTGCGTGCGATCGACTATTGCCTGCGCCATCCGCAATGGCGGCTGAGCGTGCAGACGCATAAATCGCTCGGCATCAGATAGGATTGGTTTTCGAACAGATGTGGGAATTGACGAAATCGTTCCGCTTCGAGGCGGCGCACTCACTATCGGGGACGACCTTTGGCGCCGCGAGCGAGGAGATCCACGGCCACTCATTCCGCGCCGAGGTGACGTTGCGCGGCACGCCGGACCCTGCGACCGGCATGGTGGTCGATCTCGGCCTCGTCCAGCGCGCCATCGAGGACGTACGGCTGACGCTGGACCACAAATACCTCAACAAGATCGAGGCGCTGGGCACGCCGACGCTGGAAAACCTCTCGCGCTTCGTCTGGGAGCGGCTCCAGCATATCGGCGAGCTCACCCGCGTCAGCATCCACCGCGACAGTTGCAACGAGAGCTGCACCTATTACGGTCCGCAGGGGTGAAATTCGCAGGGTGGGCAAAGCGAAGCGTGCCCACCATTCAGGACGACAGTGAAGATGGTGGGCACGGCGCAAGAGCGCCTTTGCCCACCCTACGAGACCGGTTTTGGAATTGGATATGGACATCTCGACAATCGAAGACCGCAAGACGCGCGCCCGCGCCTGGTTCGAAGCTTTGCGCGACGACATCTGCGCGAGCTTCGAGCGGCTGGAGGATGACGCCCCCCAAAGCCTTTATCCGGGCGCGGCCGGCCGCTTCAAACGCACGCCCTGGCAGCGCACCGATCATACCGGCGCGCCCGGCGGCGGCGGCGTGATGTCGATGATGTCCGGCCGCCTGTTCGAGAAGGTCGGCGTGCACTGCTCGACGGTGCACGGCGAATTCGCGCCCGAGTTTCGCGCCCAGATCCCGGGCGCAGCAGACGACCCCAAGTTCTGGGCCTCCGGCATCTCGCTAATCGCGCATCTGCGCAATCCGCACGTGCCCGCCGTGCACATGAACACCCGCTTCGTCGTCACCACAAAAGCCTGGTTCGGCGGCGGCGCCGATCTCACGCCGGTGCTCGACCGCCGGCGCACGCAGGACGATCCCGACACGCTCGCCTTCCACGCCGCGATGAAGGAGGCCTGCACGGGCCCGAACGGTGTTGCCGACTACGACAAATACAAGAAATGGTGCGACGAGTATTTCTACCTGCCGCACCGGAGAGAGGCGCGCGGCATCGGCGGCATCTTCTACGACTGGCACGACAGCGGCGACTGGGACGCCGACCTTGCCTTTACCCAGGATGTCGGCCGCGCCTTCCAGAAAATCTACCCTGACATCGTCAGGCGCAATTTCGCGAGCGCCTGGACCGCTGAGGATCGCGAGGAGCAGTTGATCCGGCGCGGTCGCTATGTCGAATTCAACCTGCTCTACGACCGCGGCACCATCTTCGGGCTCAAGACCGGCGGCAACGTGGACTCCATCCTGTCGTCGCTGCCGCCGGAGGTGAAATGGCCATGAGCACCGCGATGCCTCCGCTGCCGCGCGCCATGCTGATCGACATGGACGACACCATCCTGTCGGCCTACGGCCGGCCCGAGATCGCCTGGAATACGATCGCAGAAGAATTTGCCGACGAGCTCGCGCCGCTGCCGCCGCAGCAGGTCGCGATCGCAGTTTTGGCCTTCGCACGAAACTTCTGGGCCAATGCGGAAGCCGCATGGCGAATGAAGCTTGGCGAGGCACGGCGGCTCACAGTGCGGGGCGGCTTCGCCGCGCTCGCCGCCGACGGCCACCGCGCCCTCTCCGACGATCTCGCCGATCGCCTCGCCAACCGCTTCACGACCTATCGCGAAGAAGCGATCTTCGTGTTCCCCGGTGCGCATGATGCGATCGACGCGTTCAAGGCACGCGGCGTCAAACTCGCGCTGGTCACCAACGGCGCCGCCGACATGCAGCGCGCCAAGGTCGAGCGCTTCGAGCTCGCGCATCGCTTCGATCACATCCAGATCGAGGGCGAGCACGGTTTCGGCAAGCCCGAGGAGCGCGCCTATCTGCACGCGATGGAGGCGCTCGGCGTCACCGCGAAAGACACCTGGATGATCGGCGACAATCTGGAATGGGAAGTCGTGACGCCGCAGCGCCTCGGCATCTACTCGATCTGGATCGACGTGCATGGCGACGGCCTGCCCGAAGGCTCGGCCGTCAAGCCCGACCGCATCATCCGCTCGCTGACCGAACTCGTGCCGGACCAGCCGTAACCCAGGCGAAAACAAAACATCGAAAACAACCCCATGCACAGTAGCCGGCTGCTGCAATTTCAAGAGCTTGCCGCAAACGCAATTCATTGCTGATTTTACGAAATCATTTGACGCGTCGGGCAAAACAGGCGCATGATGCCATCATCGCCGTGCCTGGGACGGAATAGCCCCTGGTGACCTCGAGCGATCCCCCACTCGAACCTCTGCCATCGACGTGTCGGCAGTCTGTGCAAGCCGCAGCGAATTCACGGGTCCCATAGCCCGTGATCGGCCTGTCATGACGGCTTGCTAGCCTCCCCTCTCGTCGATCAACCCCGAAAGGACCATCCATGGAACTGAAAACCGGCGACGTCGTGATGCTGAAATCCGGCGGCCAGCCGCTGACCGTCGCAGAGGTGAAAGGCGACGACATCCTCTGCCTCTGGATGGGCTCGGAAGGCGATCTGTTCCGCGAGACACTGCCGCTGGCCGCGCTCGACCGCCTGGAAGTGGAAGATCACGACGAGGATGAGGACGAAGACGAGGATGACGAGTAGGCACGCCTAAGCGGCCTGCGATTGCGAGAAAGGGAGACCTGAAGTCTCCCTTTCTTCACGTCTTCAGATCCGCTGATCAGAAGCGATAGTTCACACCAACGCGGGCGATGTCGAAGCTCGGCTTGATATCGACGTGAGTCGCGATGACGCCCGTCAACCCGGCCGGCGATTGAAGCGAGCCGGTCAAGTTGTAGCCTTTCGTGCCGAAACCCATGTGCAGATACTCGCCCTTGACCGACCACCCTGCCCCCAGAGCATATTCGAAACCGCCGCCAACCGTGTAGCCGATCAGGACGGCGCTGTCAGAAGCGTTCATGGAGCCCAGCGGTCCCAGGGTTGGCGGGAAGAGGGCAGTAACGATACTGCCCGTAGCGCTCGCACTGACCTTGGTATCGGCCAACGCAATACCGCCAGTCGCGTAGAGCAACGCCGGCCCAAACGCATAACCCACTCGGCCACGGAAGGTCGCGTACCAATCGGTGCTGACGGACGTGCTGCCGCTGAAATTGCCGCCGATGAAGACGGGAACAGCAATAGCCGAGTTGCCGGTGCTGGCCTTTGAATTGAGATACTGCCAATCAGCCTCGATGCCGAGCACAGTCTGCTCGATCTGCCAGTTGTAGCCGGCCTGGATACCGGCCGTGACCCCATTGCCGTTTCCGGATACAGCGTTGAAGCCATAGATGCCCGAACCGCCATTCGAGTTCACGATTGTCCCGGTGGCGTTCGACGCGCCGTAGCTGCCCCAGCCATAACCAACGTTGCCGCCGATATAGAATCCCGTCCAGTTGCCCACCTGAGCGGGAGCCTTCGACGACATACGGACCGGCGCCAGATCCGCAGCCTGGGCTGTGATCGGGCCGAGAGCGACTGTCGACAGCAATACAAGTGTAAACTTCCTCATTTCAAAACCCCCTTATTGAGCCGCCCGGGCGGCCTGCCAATCATATGAAGCAAAACCAAAGCAGCATCAAAGCGCGATTGAATGCGCGAATTAGATCGCCCAATCGTTGCGCTCGGAGCCAGCGACGCCCTTCGCTGCTCGCGGCGGACAATGCGACGCCGTGTCTGCTCTGTTTGGTGAAGCGGACCTCGAGGGACCGCCTCTCCCGGCTTCCTAATCTAGCGAGAGGGAGCTCGTGCCAAGTGCAAGGCGGCCTCAACGCCGCCTTCCAGGATCTGCTCGGCCTGCGCAGCGTTGGGCACGGCCCGCGCGAACTGAAGGGTGCCCACCATGAGACCGAAGATGGCGGTCGCGCGGCGGCGGCTCGCTGATGCATCTGCGTCAGGAAGCAGTGCAGCCAATGTCGCAACGTAGCTTCGCAGCCCCTTCTCGTAATCTTTCCTGGTGGACAGGGGCTGTCGGGCGATTTCGGGGAGCAACGCCGCCGAGGGGCATCCGCCCGTCGGGTCTTCGAGGTGAGCGCGGTTCAGGTATCTCCGGATCGCTCCCTCAAGGTCCAGGCCTCTCCGCTGATCCTCATCGAGGCGATGTTGCTGGTCGTCGAGCGCGCTCGCCAGCGCCTCGCGAACGAGCGCGTCTTTGGATTCGAAGTGCGGAGAGAATGCGCCTTTGGTCAGGCCGGCCTCGTCCATGATCCCGGCGATCCCGGCGGCGGAGATGCCGTTCCGGCGCATGCACTTCGACGCCACATCGATGATGTGCAGTCGCGTCGCCGCCTTATGACCTTTCTCGAAGCGCATGTTCTCTCCCCTCCACCAATATCCCGCGGCCCTTACGCTGCGGCCGCTTCCAGCAAAGCCTGGAGGTCGCGATCAAGTTGCTGGGCCACTGGATCGACATTATCGCTGCCAAGCTGACTGAAACCGACGCTGGTCGATCACGACGTCAGATCGCACTCGACTCTGCGCCCAAGATGCCCTCGATGCCGCGGGCAAGGTTTAGAAGCCCCCGGTCGCTCCCTAAGGGGGCATCCAGCTCAAGCCCGATCGGCAGCCCCGCGCGAGACAAGCCAACAGGAAGGCTGACACCGGGCAACCCTACGCTGCTTGCCGACACGGTGTGGTTCGCCAAAGCGAGGTAGCTAACTTCCTGCCCCGCGATATGGACGGTCGCCTGCTCCTCGATCAAAGGCGCCGTGCAGGGCGTGGTCGGTTGCAGAATGACCAGCGCCCCATGAGAGACGAACGCCGTGTTGAGCCGGCGCTGGATTTCCGGCCGGCTCACGTCGAGCGCAACCTGATAGGCCTCTGCCGAGGTAGCACCTGCGCCACCCGGCAGCACGATGTGCCCCCACGCCTGCCGAAGTTGGGGCTTAAGGCCCTCGTAAATGGCCTCGAACGTGGTCGGAATGTCATGGCGGCGAAGAAACTCTGAAATTTCGCCCATCGTCTCATGAGCGAAGATGCCCCATGTTGCGGTTTGGACGAGGGAATTGAAATCGTCGCCAAGGTCTACTTCAACGATCTCGGCGCCGGCGTCCTGCAAGCGCCGAACCACCTCGCGGAAGCGGGTCTCGACCTCCGAGTCCACCAGATCCAGGAACTGTCGCGGCGCGAAGGCCAGCCGGGCACCCTTCAAGCCGTAGCCGCCGTCGGAGGACTCCGCCGCCTGTTCGCCGGTCACGACCTGATCCACCAGCATGCAATCCTCAACGCTACGCGCGAATACGCCCGTCGTGTCGAGCGTATGGGAGATCGGCGCAACGCCGTAGCGCGGCCAACGCCCGGTGGTTGGCTTAAATCCCACGACCCCACAGAACGATGCTGGCACCCGGATCGACCCAACGGTGTCACCGCCCAAGGACGCGGGAACGATGCCGGCGGCCACGGATGCGGCGGAGCCGCTCGAGGAGCCGCCCGACACGCGATCTCGTGCGTGCGGATTCTTCACCTGGCCGTAACGCGCGTTGTGACCGGTCAAGCCGTACGACATCTCGACGAGGTTGTTCTTGCCGAAGACCAAAGCGCCCGCACCCTTAATGGCCTGGACAGCGTCGGCATCTTCGCGCGGCACGAAGTGAGCGAGACCTTCGACGCCCAGGCTGGTAGGTAGCCCTTCCGTCAAATAACTGTCCTTCACCCCAAGCGGCACGCCGAGGAGCGGGGCCGCCGATCCGGCCGCACGCGATTTGTCTGCGGCCCTCGCGGCCGCCAGCACCCCGGCCTCGTCGATGGTGATGAAGGCGTTCAGCTCGGCAAGCGCTCGGGCGCGCTGTAAAAGTGCCGCGGTGTAGGCCTCCGAGGTGATATCGCCGTTGCGAACCGCTGCTGCAGCGGTTGCGAGCCCAAGCGAGCCGACATCTGTGGTTTGTCGCGATGCGATGTGGCGTGAGGCCGTGGTCGTGTCGTCCATGAAATCCTCGCTGGGAGCTGTTTGGCGGCACCCGGCCGCCGCCCAACAGCGGCTCAGCTTGATGCCATTACGGTCACAATATTAAATTACGATCGTAATTCAATAGAAATAGCGGCCTCGCCGCGGACACATGAGCGTGAGGTGCCGCCGGACCGATGGATTGCTGGGCAATGATTGGTTTCAACAGCGACTTCTGCTTTGGGTCAAAAGCCGGCATCGACCCAGAGCGCTGGAACGTCTGCTAAGGGCCAAAGGGCGACAAGTGGCCTGTGGAGTCTGCACCGCTCCACGCCGGGTGGTGGCCAGCTCAAAGCTCGGAGACCAATTCCACCAAGATCTGACGCAGCCACGCATGAGATGGATCGTGATCGTAGGAAGCGTGCCAGAGCAGTGAAACAGCTACGTCCTGCAAATCCACCGGAGGCTGGCTCAGGCTAAGCTTGAGTTCTGTGGCGAACAACCGAGCCAGCCGCGCGTGCATTGTCACGACGACAGGTGCGCGTGCCACCAAGGCAGGGACAGTGAGGAAGCGAGGCGTGGTCAGGACAACCGTCCGCCGCAATCCCAGTTTCTCAAGGGCGTCGTCTACCACGCCGCGCACAGTCCGGCCCGGCCGCAGGCTCGTGAGAACATGAGGTAACCGCACATAATCTTCGAGCGAGATTTGGGCGTCGGTGATGCCCGTTATCTCCTTGTTGAACATGCACAGATAGCTCTCATTGAACAGCAGACGCCGCTTGTGGTGGATCTGGCCCTGAGGAAAGACGTCATAGCCAATAGCGAGGTCCAGTTCGTCGGCATCGAGATCATCCAGAAGTCTCGACGAGTCGATGTTGTAGAGCCGCAGATGGACGCCAGGCGCGACCTCGCGCAGGCGTGCGAGGAGAGCGGGAAGGACCAGGATTTCCATGCTGTCTGGGAGTCCGAACCTGAAGGTCCGCTCTGCCGTCGCTGGATCGAATGCGTCGTCGCGTGAGACAATCGTTTGGATTTGAGACAGCGTAGCCCGCACCGGCTCTACCAGCATCACTGCACGAGGAGTGAGGCGCAAGCCGTCGGGCCCTCGCGTCAGAAGCTCGTCGCCGAACAGGTCACGCAGGCGGGCGAGGTTGTGGCTCATCGCCGACTGACCAATGCCTACGCGGCCTGCAGCTCGCGTGACGCTACGTTCGCGAAGCAAGGCATCGAGGTGAACCAGTAGGTTTAGGTCGAGATGGCTTAGATTGACGGCATCGATACCCATCATCGATCCAATCTGTTTGATCAATGAGCATAGGCCGCCCATCTTATGTGGCAAGGGAACGGAGGGCGTGGCCCACCGCCCAGCTAAAGGAGATCAACATGTCAATCCGCAGTAGCCTCTTAGCCGCGACACTAGCCTTAGCCGCTTTTGGAACCGCTCATGCAGATAGCCTCAGGCCAATTCAGGCAAAGAGCATCGATCTCGGCGGGGTGTCCGGCGTCGCCTACTACACCGTTGAGCGCGATGGGTTCCATGTCGTGACGACCCTTGCTCAGGGCGAGACGGGAACGCCAATCCGCGTAGTCTCTGTTCTCGCGCCAGGCCAAAGCGTTGTTCTCTCAACGTCCCAGCAGCCACGTGCGCTTGAAATCAGCCGGGCGGGCAACGAAGTGTTGGTCCGCAAGGCGGCGCCCGTCACAAATTAAGGTTCGAGCCTAGCGGGCGCGGTAATTTTCGGCGCCCGCTCTAACCCCGGAAGGCGTCAGGCGGCCCTTACGCCGGCGATGGTGAAGCGCACCAGCAGGTGATAGCTCGCCAGCATCAGCGTCGGACCCGGTGGTGAGATCAGCTGAGAGTCTTGCGACGTTCCGCGTCAACTTGAGCCCGCCATTGCTTGACGAGATCGCGCCGGCGACCGGGATAGCGTTCCGTCCTGAGCTTGATCTTTTCTATCCGATCCGCCCGGAATGAGCGGAAGTCCTTTCTCATTTCGCACCAGCCGGCAATGATGCGCCGGGAATCGAAAAAGCCGACGCCAATTGGCCAGATGATCCGCGTCGTCTTCGCGCCTTGCGGGTCGCGATACACAATGGAAAGCTTGTGTTGGTCGCGCATGGCTTGCCGCACGACGCGAAGGTCGACGGCTTCGGGCTGCTTCAACCTGCGCCCTACGTGAAAGGCACTGTCGTCCAGCTTGTGTTGCAGCTCCGAGGGAAGGACCGCGCCAATTTTAGCGAGCGCGTCACGCGCCGCCAGCGCGAACTCGTCATCGGTCTGGCGAGATACCCATTGGGCGCCCAGCGCCAAGGCTTGGATTTCCTGTTCCGAGAACATCAGGGGAGGAAGGAGGAAGCCGGGTTGCAAGACATAGCCAAAGCCAGGCTCGCCGTCGATTTGTGCGCCCAAGCCCTGCAAGTCGGCGATGTCGCGATAAATCGTTCGCAACGACACACCCGCCTCAGCCGCAAGGTCGTTGCCCGACACCGGGGTGCGGTGCCGCCGCAAAATCTGCATGAGGTCGAATAATCGTTGGCTCTTCGACATAGACCAAGTCTAGCACGAATCCTGCCAAAAAATGGCAGTAGGCATCGCGGGCGACGGGCGGCGGGGCTTTACTGGCCCAGACGGCATTTACACGCTACCAGAGCCTTTCCGGCGAGCTTGTGCCCGGCTTCAAGCGCCGCGATGAGCGGGATCGCATCGTTCAGACGCACGGTCTCAGCAACTGGCAAGCGCAGCTTTCCATTCGCCGAAGCGACGGCAAGGCCGTCAAGGATATCAGCCCGCGCGGCGCAGACGATCGGCTTGAGTTTCCGGTTGAAGATCGCACGGATGAACTTGATTGGCGCTGGATTGATATCGAGATACACGCCGCCTTCGCGAAGCAGGCCAACCCCGGCGGCAACTGCCATCGTTCCCGCCGAGTCATACACTACGTCGAAGCGTTCACGGATCTTCGACAGATCGGTGGCCCGATAATCGAAGAGAGGCTGGACGTCCAAGTCACGGGCTCGCTGCATCGCCTGCGCACTGCATGTCCCCGCGACGGTCGCCCCGAACATCTTTGCGAGCTGCACCGTGGCCTCGCCGACAGCGCCGGTGCAGCCGTTGATGAACACCTGGCCGCCGGATTTCAGGGCAGCCTTGTCCACGAGGCCGTTCCATGCGGTGACCCCCGGCGTAGCCAGGCAAGCCGCGTCCTCGAACGAGACTGAATCCGGCCTCCTGGCGACGAAGGTTTGGGGAGCGATGACGACTTCGCCAAGCGCGCCACCATGCTTTATCTGCGCCATGCCGAATACGGGATCGCCAATCTTGAAGCGCGTGACACCAGCGCCGACAGCGGTCACGATGCCGGAAAAATCGCTGCCCATGGCACGCGGAAATTTCTTCCCCGTCACCATTTTGAGATAGCCATTGCGCACCTTCCAATCGATGGGATTGATGGCGGCGAACTTGACCTTGACCGCGACTTCGCCGGTCCCCGGAGCCTTCAGCTCGAAGGCTTCGAGCTTCATCGTTTCAGGGCCGCCGTAGCTGTCATATTGAATCCGTTTCATGGTCGATCGTGCCTTAGTGCGGTTGGACGGTCGCCGTGTAGGCGGCGAACGGAGTCGCGTCGTAGATCACTTCGGTCGACGCGATCTTGCCGTTCTTCACCTTGAGGAGTTCCGCGACGACGGCGTTGGCAACCGGATGGGTGTCCGCGCTGTAAAGGACGACAGCCTGATCATCGTCGCCGTAGACGGCGAGAACCGTGACCTTCTTGATCATGCGGGCGAAACCCTGGTGGAATTCGCGAAACTTCTGCATGCCGACGATCCGCCCGCGTGGCGACGTGCAAACAACGTCGTCCGCCGACACGGAAGTAATCGTATCCACGCTCCTGCTGGCGATGGCCTCGATGTAGGTCTTGGCGATCTGCAGCGCCTGGCCGTTGCTCTGGGTTTTCATCGTCTTCCTTTCAGTAAAAATGCCCTGAAAGAAGACCTAGCGCAGGCCAGTGACAGATTCTGGCAGTAGGAAATCGGCGCTGCCGAAGGCGCCTTCGCGCCGCGAGCGGCCTGCCTCCCCTGTCCTGTCCACTGCCCCGGACCTCGCGCTCCGCCAACCTTCATTTGAATGATGACGAGACAATTGGTCGCAACCACTTTCCACCGAAAGACCTGAATGAGGTCAGGAGAGATGAGCACCTGTCCAGCATGCGGCAGTGGATCAACTGCCAAACTGTTTGAAGTGACCGCAGATCAGGCCTCTCGATCCTTCGTCAGTCCGCGCCAGTATCCGGATCGCTCTCGAAAGTTAATAAGCCACCTGTCGCTGCTCTGGGGCCGCGACACCTGCGATATCCGCAAATGCGCGGATTGCGGATTTGGATTTGCAGATCCGTTCGTCGCGGGCGGCGCCGAGTTCTATAACCTGGCCGCGCCCCACCCTTCCTATCCAACCATGAAATGGGAGTATGAGAGGACGATCGAGGAGCTGAGCGGCCTCGGCACTGCCGGAAAAACGGCGATCGATGTCGGGGCCGGGTTTGGCTATTTTCTCGATCACATCAAGGACAAACTCTTTCGCGCGTCCGATATTTACGCGGTCGATTACAACGAAGCAGCGCAACAGGCCTTGCGATCGAAAGGCTACAAGACCTTTTCGGTCGACCTTCGGGAGGATGGCTTCACTCCGATGAAGGAGGCCTTCGACATCATCTTCATGTTTCAGGTGTTCGAGCACATGGACCGGGTGGATGACGTCTTCGCGCGATTGAAATACCTCCTCAAGGCGCAAGGCTCTGTCTTCATCGCCGTGCCGAATGATATCCGAACGCACTACATGGAGGGCCACGGATCGCTCATCGACATGCCGCCGAACCACATTGGCCGCTGGACGAAGGACGCGTTTGATGCGGTATGTCGACGACACGGCCTGCAATTGAGCGTTTGCGAGCGGGAGCCATTCGATCTCCTGAAGTTCCTCAGGGAAGACATCGTGGACAGCTTTTTGCGCAGGGCGGAGAAGCCGGGCAGCGTCAGTGAGTTCGTGCGCGGCCTGCCGCGAAGCAAAGCGCAGCGGATTGGGCAAGCGATGATCGCACTTGCGCTTGCACCATCACGCTTGCCGGCATGGGCCTACGCGGCCAGGAACTCATCGACGCTCGGCAGTGCGCTCTGGGTGAAGATCGACAAAGGCGCGTGACGAGCGGCCACGGTCGAACGGGCCGCTCGCCGCCGCAGCGCCTGCTGACTCATCACCTGCTCTTCGGTCTGATGGCGTCAACAGTTCCCTGTATGAAGGCCTGGAGTTTCCCGACGTCCCCTTCCGTCAACTTGCCGCTGAAATCCGGCATGCCCTGGTCGCGGAATGGACCGTGGAAGAGGATATGCCTCAGATTGGTGATCTCTTCGGCGCTGACGTAACCGAGATTGATGATGTTGCCGCCGCGGCCGACGCCAGGCACGCCGTGGCAGGCGACGCAGGCTGCCGCGACATAGATCTCGCCGCCTTCCCTGATGTCCTTCGGATCGTACTTCACGCCCTGCAGCAGACCTTCGGTCTGATATTTGACGAACGCTGGCAGCTTCGCCGTGCCGCCGAGTGCGTATGTGTAGATCGTTCCCGGGTTCTGGTACTCGGTCGCGCGGTGCGTCAGGCCGTAGGAGCCGCCCCAGCCGACCGCAATCGAGATGTATTGCCTGTCGTCGACCATGTAGGTTGCGGCGGCCGCCACCGCGCCGGTGCCGGTCGGCATTTCCCACAGCTTGGTTCCGTTTGCCGCATCATAAGCGACGAAGCGGCCATCCGCCGTCCCCTGGAAAACCAGGTTGCCGGCGGTGGTCAGCGTCCCGCCGTTCCACGGCGACACGTGCTCGACGCGCCAGACTTCCTTTTGATGCACCGGATCCCAGGCGAGCAGACGTCCGAATGGGGCCGACTTCGGAGGGTTGAAAACGAAACCGATATTCCCGCCCAGCAAGCCGCCGAGCTTGCCCGGCGCAGCAGCATTCTGCACGAACGACTTTTCCGGCGACAGATTGACCGGGATGTGCTGCGCCGGAAGGTAGACGAGGCCGGTCAGCGGATTGAACGACATCGGCTGCCAATTGTGAGCCCCGTCCGGTCCCGGAATCGACTCGTATTGATCTGCATCGCGCGCCGCAGGCAGCTCGATCGGCCGTCCGTTGGCATCGTATCCCGTCGCCCAATTCACATCGACAAAATTCTTCGCCGAGATGAACTTGCCGTTGGTGCGATCGATGACGAAGAAGAAGCCGTTTTTCGGCGCGTGCAGGATCACCTTGCGCGGCACATTGTCGATCTTGATGTCGGCGAGGATCATCGGCTGGGTCGATGTATAGTCCCAATTGTCGCCGGGCGTCTCCTGGTAGTGCCAGACATACCGGCCCGTGTCGGCGTTGAGCGCGACGATCGAGCCCAGATAGAGATTGTCGCCACCCGACGGACTGCGAAGCTTGCGATTCCAGGGACCGCCGTTTCCCGTGCCGACATAGACCATGTTCAGATCGGGATCGAACGTGATCGAGTCCCATGGCGCGCCACCGCCGCCGTTGATCCAATACTTCCCTGAGGGATCCCAGGTCTTCGCCGCGGCTTCCATCGAGGCGTCTTCAAATGGCTTGGATGGATCGCCGGGCACGGTGAACCAGCGCCAGAGCTGATGACCGGTCTCGCTGTCGTAGGCCGTGACGTAGCCGCGCACACCATATTCGGCACCGCTCTGGCCGATCACGACCTTGCCGTTGAAGACGCGAGGCGCGCCGGTGATCGTGTAGGAATGATCGTGATCGATCAGCGTGTCCGTTTCCCAGAGCTTGGCCCCGGTCGCGGCATCGAGCGCGATCAGGCGCCCGTCATAGGCGGCTTCGAAGACCTTGCCCTTGTAGAGTGCGAGGCCACGGCTGACAGCGTCGCAGCACCCGCGATAGGTCTTCGACCGGTCAACACCCGGATCGAACGACCAGATTTTTGTCCCGGTCCGCGCGTCAATGGCATGGACCACATTCCAGGGGGCCGACTGATACATGATGCCGTCGACGACGAGGGGCGTTGCCTCGATGCCGCGCGATGATTCCAGATTGTAACTCCAGACGAGCCCGAGATCCCTGACGTTGTCAGTGTTGATCTGATTGAGCTTGCTGAACCGCGTTTCGGCGTAGTCGAGGCCGACGGTCGGCCAATCCCTGGATCTCTTGGTATTGGCTTCAATGAAGTCGCGGTCGACTCTCGAGATATTCGCCTTGATGCGGTCCGGCTTCGCGTCGGTCCCGGTCTGCGCCCATGCACTGGAAGGGAGAGAAAGACCCAGGAGAGCAGGAAAGAGAACAAGAACGGCACTGATCTCACGGAAGGCAATCTGAATCCTGGACCGATTGCGCGACTTTTTTTCAGGCCATTGGCACTCTGTGTTGGATCGTCCCATGCCTCACCCTCCTCCGTGCACGTCGAGACCACGATGCGTGCGCATGCCTGCGCCCGCTTCCATTGATATGAAGTCTCAAACCTGCCTCGACGGTGCTACTGAAGCATTTCAGTCCTGACATGCCCGATTGCAGTTGTAAGAAAGCGTCCCGCTTGGCCCACCGGCCCACGGCCGTCATCGGCGGAAATCTTTTCAACCCCCGGCAGTCAGGATCGGGCGTTTCGGCTAGCATTTGGTGGCGTGCAAGCATCGGGACGGAATGTCCGTCCTTGAAAGGACATCGCGAACGCCAATCGGACCGGAGTCATCTATGCGATCAGCGACCTTGCCGCAGCCGAGATCATCACCAGCCCGCCGGTGATCACGGCGACGTCGAGGATCGCCGTGTGGATATGCACCGGCATGCGTTCGACAAAAGCCTTTGCGAGGAACGCGCCGGGGATCGCAATCGCGCCGATCAGCAGCGCGAAGGCGAGCACCTGCGCATTCACCGCGCCGGCAAGGCCGAACACCGAGATCTTGATGAGACCGGTGCCGAGCGAGATCATCGCATCGGTCGCGATCACGGCGGCGCCTTCGAGGCCCGCGGCCATCAAGAGCGAGAGCAGGATCACGCCGGAGCCGGAGGTGCCGCCGACCAGCACGCCGTAACCAACGGAGCCGGCGGCAAGGCCGGTGTCGCCGATCCTGACCTGGCGGCGGCGGAGCACGCGGCGCAGCGGCACGCTGAGGATCAGCATGGAGCCGATCACGAGCGCGGCGCCCGCATTGGTGAGGCGCGTGTAGCCGTAGGCGCCGAGCGCGGTCGTCAGCGCCGCACAGGCGAGCACGATCAGCGCGCGGCGGCGATCGGCATAGCGCAGATAGGCGAGCGCGCGGCTTGAATTGGTGAAGATCGCGGAGATCGCGATGATCGGCACCACGGGCTCGGCGCCGACCAGCGGCACCAGCACCAGCGGCATCAGCGCGCCGGTGCCGTAGCCGGCGAGACCACCGATGATCGAAGCAAACAACGCCATCAACGCGACCAGCAGGAGCTGAAGGATCGAGATGTCGGCGAAGCCTGAGACGATGGTCACGTTCTCTCATCGCGGCTGACGCGTGCCGCTGCTTGATCGGCGATGGAAGCGAGCGCGGCTTCCTCTAGGGGAAAATCCGCCGCAAGCCAAGCGTCCTCGGCAAGCGTCAGCACATGCCCGAGCGCGGGTCCTTCCGCCATGCCGCGGGCGATGAAGTCGGCGGCGCGCAGCGGAAATTTCGGCGCAATCCAGCGCTGCGGCAACTCGGCGAGCGCACGCCAGCGCGACGATCCGACGTCGCCGCCGGCCCGCGCCCAGCCAAGCAACACGCGATCGTGATAGCGCTCCGCGCCGAGCCGATAGAGCAACCGCCGCGCATTGGCCTCGTCCTTGGTGGCGAAGCGCCACCAGCGATGCCCCATCGAATCCAGCGCCTTGCTTTCTACATTGGAGAGCCGCAAGCGCGTGGCAACGCGCTTGGCATCTTCGGTCACGGCGACCGTCAGCGCGGCGAGCCGCCGCGTGCTGCTTGCCGGCAAGCCAAGCTCGCCCTCGATCGCGATCATGGCCGACAGCGGCCCGGTATAGACGACGCCTCCGCTCAGCACTTGCAGCAACCCGCCATCCGCCATCGCGACCGCGGCGTCAGAGGCACCGTGAGCGACCAGCAGCTTCAGCATCTCCATGCGCACCCGCTCGGCCGACAGGCTCGCAAGACCCGCGCGGCCGCGGATGCAGGCGAGATAGCCGTCGCGGTCGGGCTTGCCGGCCCCGAAGGCGGCGTGGATGCGGAAGAAGCGCAGGATGCGCAGGAAATCCTCGGCGATGCGCTGGTCGGGATCGCCGATGAAGCGCACCCGCCGCGCGGCCGCATCCGCGATCCCGCCGACATAGTCGTAGACGACGCCCATCGCATCGGCCGAAAGTCCATTCATGGTGAAGTCGCGGCGCTCGGCGTCCTTCACCCAGTCGCGGCCGAACGCGACCTTGGCCTTGCGGCCGAAGGTCTCGGTGTCCTCGCGCAGCGTCGTGACTTCGTAAGGTTGCCCGTCGATGACCAGCGTGATGGTGCCGTGGTCGATGCCGGTCGGCACGCTCTTGATGCCGGCAGCCTTGGCGCGCCGCATCACCTCGTCGGGCCGCGCCGTGGTCGCGATGTCGATGTCGCCGGGCACGAGACCGAGCAACGCATTGCGCACGGCGCCGCCGACCACGCGCGCTTCCTCGCCGTTGCCGTTGAGCAGCGTCAGGACGCGCGCCGTCCCGCCAGAGGTCAGCCAGGGCGCATTGGCGAGTAACGGCTCTGCGCTCATGGTCCAGCCCCTATTTTTCCACGCCCGGCACGAGCCTGCCGTTCTCGATATGGGCGGGAACGTAGGTCGAATCCGGTGCGGCGCCGGAGAAATGCGCGAAGCCGATCAGCCCCGCGATGACAAGCACGAGCGCGGCCAGGACAAGGCGCGCGACGACGGTGACCGGCCAGGACGATCGCGCGAACAGGCCGGAGCGGGTGGCGGCCAGGAACAGCGCATAGACGGCAAAGGGGATGAGGAAAATTCCGATCTCGGTCAGAACCGGCCGGATCATGATGAGTAGATCCGCTCATACAGCACACGCAACATTCCGGCCGTCGCACCCCAGATGTAGCGTTCCGCGAACGGCATCGCGTAGTAAAAGCGCTCCATGCCGCGGAATTCCTTGCTGTGCACCTGGTGGTTCACCGGGTTCATCAGGAAGGATAGCGGTACCTCGAAGGCATCATCAACCTCCGAATGGTTGATGGTGAGCTCGAAGCCGGGCCGCACCTTGGCGACCGTCGGCAGGATGCGGAAGCCGAAAGCGGTGCCGTAGAGATCGAGATAGCCGATCGGCTCGACGAAGTCTCTGGACAGGCCGACCTCCTCCTCGGCCTCGCGCAAAGCCGCATCGAGCGGCGAGGCGTCGATCGCGTCGATCTTGCCGCCGGGGAAAGCGATCTGGCCGGCGTGGTCATTGAGATGCGCCGAGCGCTGCGTCAGCAGGATGGTCGGCTCGGGACGGTCGACCACGGCGATCAGGACCGCAGCCGGCCGCACCGGCTGCTCGCGCGCGACGATCTCGAGCATCTTGTCGGTGCCGGGATCGCCCGAGGCGGGGATGACGTTCGGATCGTAGAGGCCGGGCGGCACGTCGAACCCGAGCCTCGCCCGGGATCGGGCGAAGAAATCGGCCGCGCCGATCACGACCGGACCGCTCTTCAGGATAGGCTTGTTCAAAGTGCGGCCCTCACCTGCTCCGCGTCGGCCATGGCGAAGAATTCGCCGGCCGACTCGACGCCGAACATCGGCTGGCCATCGACCATCCGCTCCTCACCCATGTCAACCAGATCGTAGTAGAGTGCGCGGGTGACCTTGGCCCAGAGATCGGCGCGGACATGCAGGTATGGCGTCAGCCCGCCCTCCCTGGCCTGCTCGAAGCGCAGCCGGTGCGCGGCATCGCAGGTGACCCAGTCGTCGACATTGGTGCGGAAGCGGAGCACGCGATGGTTGTCCTCGCCGTCCTTCTGCATCTCGACCGCCATGAACGGCGCATCGTCGACGCGAATGCCGACCTTCTCCACAGGCGTGACGAGGAAATGCTTGTCGCCCTCGCGCTTCAGGACGGTCGAGAACAGGCGGACCAGGGCGTGTCGTCCGATTGGCGTGCCCATGTAGAACCAAGTACCGTCGGACGCGATTCGGATGTCGAGATCGCCGCAAAACGGCGGATTCCACAGATGCACCGGCGGTAGGCCCTTCGTGGCGCCTTCGGTATTGGCGGCAGTTTTGGCGGCGGCAGTCAGCCCCTCAAGACCTCGATCGGCGCTCTGCCCTTGGTTCGCCATGGTTTGCCCTGACTTTGTCTGTTGGCACGATTGGTGCAGGTTTTACGTTGTACCCGGGTGCGCGGTTCCACACCGGATTAACCCGGTGTGGAGGTCGCCACTTCGTGATGCCCTACATATCCCTAAGCCGATAAGGTGGGGATAGGTTAATTCAACGAATACATGGCCTTCCTGCAAGTCTAGCATAGGGCCCATGTGCGACTTGTGATGATCTGACGACGCAAGCGGGCCGCGTGGCGGACTTAAGGAGCTGACGGATGGCGGAAAGTGTCGAGAAACTGGAAGACGGAATCGTCCGTTCGGCCGAGCAGGTGTCGAGCCAGATTCGCGCGGCGAAAGACGCAATCGCGTCCGTCATCTTCGGCCAGGATCGGGTGATCGAGAACACGCTCGTCACCATCCTCTCAGGCGGTCATGCGCTGCTGATCGGCGTGCCCGGCCTCGCCAAGACCAAGCTGGTCGAGACGCTCGGCATCACGCTGGGCCTCGACGCCAAGCGCATCCAGTTCACGCCCGATTTGATGCCGTCGGATATTCTCGGTGCCGAAGTGCTCGACGAAAGCACCGCCGGCAAACGCTCCTTCCGCTTCATCTCCGGTCCCGTGTTCGCGCAGCTGCTGATGGCGGACGAGATCAACCGCGCCAGCCCGCGCACGCAGTCGGCGCTGCTCCAGGCGATGCAGGAGCAGCACATCACCGTCGCCGGCGCGCGTCACGACCTGCCGAAGCCGTTCCACGTGCTGGCCACGCAAAACCCGCTGGAGCAGGAAGGCACCTATCCGCTGCCGGAAGCCCAGCTCGACCGCTTCCTGATGGAGATCGACGTCGACTATCCCGATCGCGACGCCGAGCGCCGCATCCTGTTCGAGACCACGGGTGCCGAGGAGACGCTGGCGAGGGGATCGATGAACGCAGATGCGCTGATCACCGCGCAGCGGCTGATCCGCCGTCTGCCGGTCGGCGATTCCGTGGTGGAGGCGATCCTGTCGCTGGTCCGCTCGGCCCGTCCGGGCGAGGAGAGCGGCGAGACCGGCAAGTTCATCGCCTGGGGTCCCGGCCCGCGCGCCAGCCAATCCTTGATGCTCGCCGTGCGAGCACGCGCGCTGATCGACGGACGCCTCGCGCCCTCGATCGACGACGTGCTCGACCTCGCCGAGCCCATATTGAAGCACCGCATGGCGCTGACGTTCCAGGCGCGCGCCGAAGGCCGCACGATTCCGGACGTGATCAAACAATTGAAGGCTCGGATCGGTTGATGGCCGCAGACAACGGGCACACAGCGAAGGAGATCATCGCGATCCGACGTGCCGATGGCGAAAGCCGTACGCTCGCCGCTTCACTGCCGCGCCTGGTGCTCGAAGCCCGCCGTATCGCCGCCAACGTCATCCATGGCCTGCACGGAAGGCGCCGCGCCGGTTCCGGCGAAAATTTCTGGCAATACCGCCGCTTCGTCTCCGGCGAGCCGGCGCAGAACGTCGACTGGCGCCGCTCGGCGCGCGACGACCATCTGTATGTGCGCGAGCTCGAATGGGAAGCCTCGCACACGGTCTGGATCTGGCCCGACCGCTCGCCCTCGATGGCGTTCGCCTCCAAGACCGCGCGCGAATCCAAGCTCGAGCGGACGCTGATCGTCGCCTTCGCGCTGGCCGAGTTGCTGGTCTCGGGCGGCGAACGCGTCGGCATTCCCGGACTGATGGCGCCGACCGCGAGCCGCAGCGTCATCGACAAGATGGCGCAGGCGATGCTGCATGACGATGCCGACCGGCTGAGCCTGCCGCCGTCCTTCGTGCCTTCCGCGCTCGCCGAGATCATCGTGCTGTCGGATTTCTGGTCGCCGATCGCGGAGATCAAATCCACGCTCGCGGGCCTGTCCGGCTCCGGCGCGCATGGCACGATGGTGCAGGTGGTCGATCCCGCCGAAGAGTCGTTCCCTTATTCCGGCCGCGTCGAGTTCGTCGAGCCCGAGGGCTTCGGCGTGATCACGGCGGGCCGCGCCGAGAGCTGGGCGCAGGACTACACCGCGCGGCTCGCGCTGCACCGCGACCAGATCCGCGCCGAGACCAGCAGACTCAACTGGCTGTTCACGACCCATGCGACCGACCGCTCCGCCGCCGAGCTCTTGCTGTTCCTGCATGCCGGCATGCAGGTGAGCAAATCGGGCACCCGCACCACGACGATCAAGGTGGGGCCGGCCGCATGATGGGATTGCCGCTCGCCTTCACCGAACCGCTGCTCCTGATCGGCCTCGTCAGCCTGCCGGTGCTGTGGTGGCTGCTGCGCGTGATGCCGCCGCGGCCGCGCCGCATCGAGTTTCCGCCGACGCGCCTGCTGTTCGACATCGCGCCAAGGGAAGAGACGCCCTCGCGGACGCCGTGGTGGCTGACCGCGCTGCGGCTCCTAGCTGCGGCCCTCGTCATTTTCGCCGCCGCCGGCCCGATCTGGAATCCGCAGACCGGCGCCGCCGGCAGCAAGGCGCCGCTGATGATCATGTTCGACGACGGCTGGAGCGCCGCATCGCATTGGGATGTCAGGGTCAGGGCCGCCGACGAGCTGATCGCCAATGCCGACAACGACCGCCGCGCCATCGCGCTGGTGCCGCTGTCCGAGCCGAACCGCGACATCACCCTGATGCCGGCGGGTGCGGCGCGCGTCGCACTGCGCCAGCTCGCGCCAAAGCCCTACTCGATCGATCGCGTTGAAACCCTGACCGCCATCGACCGTTTCCTGAAGGCCACCGGCGACTGCGAGATCGCCTGGCTGTCGGATGGCGTCGACACCGGCCGCGGCGAGGACTTCGTGCAGGGCCTGGGCAAGACCATCGGAGATCGCAGCCTGACGGTGTTCGAAGGCGGCACGTCCTCCCCGCTGGCGCTCGTCGCCGCCGAGAACGCCGCCGCCAAGATGACGGTGAAGGTGCTGCGCACCGACAGCGGCATCGCCGTCGGCACCGTGCGCGCGCTGGACCAGAAGTCTTCGCCGATCGGCGAAGCGCGTTATTCGTTCGGCCCGCAGGACAAGGAAACCGAAGCCTCGTTCGACCTGCCGGTCGAGCTGCGCAACGACATCACGCGGCTCGACATATCGGGCGAGCGTTCGGCCGGCGCGGTGCAACTGCTCGACAAGCGGTGGCGCCGCCGCGCCATCGGCATCGTCACCGGCACGACCAGCGAGACCGCGCAGCCGCTGCTGGCGCCGACCTTCTACCTGACCCGTGCGCTGGCGCCGTTCGCCGACGTGCGGCTCGCCGACCGGGGCTCGCCGCAGCAGGGCATCACGCAATTCCTCGACCAGAAGCTGCCGATGATCATCCTCGCCGATGTCGGCACCGTCGCTCCTGAAATCCGCGAGCGCCTCAACGCCTGGATCGACCAGGGCGGCGTGCTGGTGCGCTTCGCCGGTCCAAGGCTCGCGCAGGCCGAGGACGATCTCGTGCCGGTCAAGCTGCGCAAGGGCGGCCGCACGCTCGGCGGCAGCCTGACCTGGGAGAAGCCGCAGCATCTCGCCGCCTTCGCGGCAAACGGCCCGTTTGCCGGCGTCGCCGTCCCCAAGGACGTCACCGTGAACCGCCAGGTGCTGGCCGAGCCCGACGCGGTGCTCGCCACCAAGAGCTGGGCCTCGCTGGAAGACGGCACGCCGCTCGTCACCGGCGAGCATCGCGGCAAGGGCCTGGTCAGCCTGTTCCACGTCAGCGCCGACATGCGCTGGTCTGACCTGCCGATGTCGGGCACCTTCGTCGAAATGCTGCGCCGGGTCGTCGACATGTCCGGCTACACCGCCAAGCCCGGGCCCGGGGTCGCGGCCGAGGCGAGCACCGAGACGGTGGCGCCGCTGCACATCCTCGACGGCTTCGGCGCGTTCGGTCCGCCGCCGGCCACCGCAAAGCCGCTGCCCGCGGATTATCGCGACCGCGCTACGCCTGATCATCCGCCCGGCTTCTATGGTCCGGCAGAAGGACCGCTCGCCGTGAATACGCTCGCAGCTTCCGACCGCATCGCCGCGCTGAACACCGCAGGCCTGCGCGCCCGGCACGCGACTTACACCAACGCCGAGCCGCGCGACCTGCGCGGCTGGCTGCTGTCGACGGCGCTCGCGCTGTTCCTGATCGACGCCATCATCGTCGCGGTGCTCGGCGGCGGGATCGCCGCGCTGCTGCGCCGGCGCGCCGCGACAGCCATGATCGTCGTCGGGCTGGCGCTTGCAGGCCTGGTGTCGCTTGCGCCCGCGCCGTCGCGCGCCGATGGCGCGTCCGACGAGTTCGCCATGAAGGCGGTGTCGCAAACCCGCCTCGCCTATGTCGTCACCGGCAATGCCGACGTCGATTCCATCGTCAAGGCCGGCATGTCCGGTCTGACGCAATTCCTGGCGCAGCGCACCGCGCTGGAGGCCGGCGATCCCGTCGGCATCGATCCCGGACGCGACGAGCTCGCCTTCTTCCCACTGATCTACTGGCCGATCGTGCCGGGCGCGCCCAAGCCGCCGCAGGATGCCATCAACAAGATCGACGCCTACATGAAGCAGGGTGGCACCGTGCTGTTCGACACCCGCGACGCGATCGAAGCGCCGCCCGGCGAGAACGGCGCCGCACAGACCCCGGGCATGCAGACGCTGCGCGAGATCCTGTCGTCGCTCGACGTGCCCGAGCTCGAACCGGTGCCGCGCGAGCACGTGCTGACCAAGACCTTTTACCTGCTGCGCGACTTCCCGGGCCGTTTCAGCACCGGCCAGACCTGGGTCGAGGCCTTGCCGCGCGATGAGGACGACGACAGCGCGCAGCGGCCGGCCCGCGGCGGCGACGGCGTCTCGCCAATCATCATCACCTCGAACGATCTGGCCGGCGCCTGGGCGCAGCGGCTCGACGGTCAGTTCATGCTGCCGATGTCCGGCGGCGACGCCCGCCAGCGCGAATTCGCCTACCGCGCCGGCGCCAACATCGTGATGTACACCCTGACCGGCAACTACAAGGCCGACCAGGTGCACGCACCGGCCCTGATCGAACGGTTGGGGCAATAGGATCGACATGAATTACGGCATTGCGTTCACGCCGCTTGTTCCCACGATCGTCCTGTGGCTCGCGCTCGCCGCGATCGTCGTCGTTGCGCTCGTGCTGCTGGTGGCGCGTGCGCGCGGTGCAGCCGTGCGCGTGGCCGCGCTGGCGCTGTTCCTGCTGGCGCTCGCCAATCCCTCCTTCACCCGCGAGGACCGCGATCCCCTCACCTCGGTCGCCGCCGTCGTGATCGACAAGAGCCCGAGCCAGAATTTCGGCAACCGCAATCGCGAGGCCGCGCAAGCGCAGGAAGCGCTGGTCGACAGCCTGAAGAAGATCAAGGGCCTCGAGGTCCGCGTCGTCGACGCCGGACAGGCCGATGGCGAGACCGACGGCACAAAACTGTTCGGGGCGCTGGCCACCGCGCTGTCGGACGTGCCGGTCGACCGCGTCGCCGGCGCGTTCCTGATCACCGACGGCCGGGTCCACGACATCCCGGCCAATACCGCCGGGCTCGGCTTCCAGGCGCCGGTGCACGCGCTGATCACCGGGCAGAAGGACGAGCGCGACCGCCGCATTGCGATCACGGCCGCGCCGCGCTTCGGCATCGTCGGACAGACCCAGACCATCACCTACCGCCTCGACGACCAGGGCGTCACCGGCGAGCGCGCCAAGGTCACGATCCGCAGGGACGGCGAGGTCCTGGGCGAGCGCACGCTATCGAGCGGCCAGAGCGCAAGCGTCGACGTCGACATCAAGCATGCCGGCCCCAACATCGTCGAGATCGAGGCCTCGCCGCTCGAGAAAGAGCTGACGCCGGTGAACAACCGCGCGGTCGTCGCCATCGACGGCGTGCGCGACAAGCTGCGCGTGCTGCTGGTCTCGGGCGAACCACATTCCGGCGAGCGCACCTGGCGCAACCTGCTGAAGTCCGACGCCAGCGTCGACCTCGTGCACTTCACCATTCTGCGTCCGCCGGAGAAGCAGGACGGCACGCCGATCAACGAGCTGTCGCTGATCGCGTTTCCGACCCGCGAGCTGTTCCAGCAGAAGATCAACGAATTCCAGCTGATCATCTTCGACCGCTACGCCCGCCAGGGCGTGCTGCCGATCGCCTATTTCGACAACATCGCGCGCTACGTCCGTGCGGGCGGCGCGGTGCTGGTCTCGGCCGGCCCCGACTATGCCTCCAACACCAGCATCTGGCGCACGCCGCTGGATTCGGTGCTGCCGGCTGAGCCGGTCGGCGTGACGGAAAAGCCGTTCTATGCGCATCTGTCGGAGATCGGAAAACGCCATCCGGTCACGCGCGGCCTCGAGGGCTCCGCGAGCGAACCGCCGCGCTGGAGCCGCTTCTTCCGCACCGTCGACACCCGCAATGCGGTCAACCCGCCGGTGATGACGGGCGTCGACGGCAAGCCGCTCCTGTTCCTGTCGCGCTTCGGCGAGGGCCGCGTCGCGCTCTTGCTCTCCGACCATATCTGGCTGTGGGCGCGCGGCTATGAAGGCGGCGGCCCGCATCTTGACCTGCTGCGGCGGATGTCGCACTGGCTGATGAAGCAGCCGGACCTCGATGAAGAGGCGCTGCGCCTCCAGGTGCAGGGCAAGGACCTCGTCGTGGTGCGCCAGACCATGTCGGACAGTGTCCAGCCGGTCAGCGTGACCTCGCCGTCCGGCGTATCGCAGGACCTGACGCTCAGCCCTGCCGATCCCGGCGAGTGGCGCGCCAGCCTGCCGGCCAGCGAGCTCGGCCTGTGGCAGGCGACCGACGGCACACTGAAGGCGCTGATCAATGTCGGCCCGACCAATCCGAAGGAGTTTTCGGAAGTCACCTCGACGACCGAAACCCTGAAGCCGCTGACGCAGGCGACCGGCGGCAATGCCGTGCGCGTGGTCGACGGCACCAGCGTCGAGCTACCGCGCATCGTGCCGGTGCGTTCGGCGAGCGTCTTCGCTGGCGATGGCTGGATGGGCGTGCGGATGCGCGACGCCAGCGTCGTGAAGGGCGTCGGCGTGCTGCCGATCTTCGCCGGCCTGATCGGCCTGTTGCTGCTGCTCGGCGCGTTTGCCGCGACCTGGGTCCGCGAAGGGCGCTAGTTGCCTGAACGACACATCGCGCGGCCACCCGCGCGAGATCGTTTGACTTCCGTTGACATAAGCAGACCGTTCCTGCGATGTTACATTATAACATCGCAGGAAGCCGAGGGGATCGGCGCCTCGCGATGTGGGGTGGCTTTTCCAGATGAAGTGGTTCCGGTCGAATATCAGGCACGGCGCCCGGCTCGCGTTGTTCGCGATGCTGGTGCAGTTCGCGTTGACGTTCGGCCACAGCCATTGGTTCGCCCAGGCCGCGCCCCTCGCACAGTCCTCGCTCCAGCAGACCGACAGCGGCAAGAGCATCGCTTCGATCGACCGCGCCGCGGTCCAGAAGCAATCGCCCGCCGGCCCCGACCGGGAGCAGCCGGGCGAGGACAATTGCGCGATCTGCGCCGTGGTCGCGATGGCGGGTACCGTCGTATCCGCGACGCCGCCTGTGCTCCTGCTGCCGCAGGCGATCGAGCTGCTTCAGCTCACCACCGATGCCGAATTCGTCCATCTGAAATCGGCCGGCACGGCGTTCCAGCCCCGCGCCCCTCCCGCGTCCTGACTCCAGACATCACTTGATCACGCCCGGCTCGCCGCTTTCCGGCGAACGCACGGGAGAAGTTGAAGTCGAATTCCGTCGCGCTGCGACGGCAGGCCGCCTCCGATCAGCACCAAATCTTGCGGACGGCGCCTGACTGGAATCAGGACTATGTCATTTGAATTGCGACGCGCGCAGCGTCTGGGTGGAGCAAGCCTGCTCCTGCTCGGCGCCGCCGCCACATCGGCGCTCGCCCAAGAGCCGGTACAACAGCCTGCGCAAGATAAATCATCGACCGAGATCCCCGCCGTCACCGTGACGGCGCCGAGCCCGATCGTGCGCAGGGTGGTGCCGACCCGCAGCCCGGTCCATGTCGCGCGCACCGGACGGTCGCGCGGCCAGCAACGCGCGGCGGAAGCAACGCCGGCGGCGCCAGCGACGGCCGCCACGCCCCAGCAGGGCGTGCTGCCAATCGTCACCAACCAGTTCGCCACCGTCACCGTGGTGCCGAACGAGGAGATCCGCCGCGAGGGCGGCGGCCAGCTCGGCGATCTCCTGTTCTCCAAGCCCGGCATCACCGGCTCGAGCTTCGCACCTGGCGCCTCAAGCCGGCCGATCATCCGGGGCCTCGACGTCAACCGCGTCGGCATCGTCGAGAACGGCACCAATGCGAACGGCGCATCCGATCTCGGCGAGGATCACTTCGTCCCGATCGATACGCTCGCGACCAATCAGGTCGAAGTGGTGCGCGGGCCGGCCGCCTTGCGCTATGGATCGACCTCGATCGGCGGCGTCGTCAGCGCGACCAACAACCGGATTCCGGACGCGCTGCCAACCTGCGGTGCCCAGCCGTTCCAGAGTTATGGCATGCCGGTGAAGGCGCCACTCGCAACCGCTGGGACATCGCCCTGCGTCACGGCCGAGACGCGTTCCGCGTTCAGCTCGGTCGATCGCGGTGTCGAGAGCGGCGTGCTGCTCGACACCGGCGCCGGCAATTTCGCGTTCCATGCCGACGTCTACGGCCGCAACACGACGGATTACGGCATCCCGAGCTACCCCTATTTGACCGACCAGACCCGGACCATCACAAACGGGCGCCAGCCCAATTCGGCGTCGCGCACGGACGGCGCCTCGATCGGCGGCTCCTACTTCTTCCAGGGCGGCTATATCGGCGCGTCGATCACGCAGAACGACTCGCTCTACCATATCCCCGGCATCGACGGCGCCGACCACAACACCCGGATCGACGCGCACCAGACCAAGATCAACGTCAAGGGCGAGTACCGGCCCGATGCCGCCGCGATCGACACCATCCGCTTCTGGGCTGGCACCACGGATTATCGACACAACGAGATCGGCCTTGCCGATCCCGCCGATCCCAACACCGACGGTGTGCGGCAGACCTTCACCAACAAGGAGCAGGAGATCCGCACCGAGGTGCAGTTGATGCCGTTCAACGCGCGCTTCGCCGAGGTGACGACGGCGCTGGGCTTTCAGGTCGGCCATCAGGAATTGACCGCGCCGAGCCCTGACAATCCCGGTACGCTGTTCAACGGCCTGTGGGACCCCAACAACAACACCCGCGTTGCCGCTTACGCCTTCAACGAGTTCAAGTTCACGGACGCGACGCGAGCCCAGATCGCCGGCCGCATCGAGCATGTCGAGCTGCACGGCACGACGCCGAACTTCCCGCCGGATTATCTACCCGACGGCACGCCGCAGGTGGGCATCGCACGCAATCCGTCCTTCACGCCGAAGAGCGGCAGCATCGGCCTGTTGCAGGACCTGCCGGGCGGCATGGTCGGCAGCATCACCGCACAATATGTCGAGCGCGCGCCGAAGCCGGCCGAACTGTTCTCGCGCGGTGCGCATGATGCGACCGCGACGTTCGACATCGGCAATCCGAACCTCACGATCGAGACCGCTGAGTCGGTCGAGGTTGGACTGCGCAAGGCGACGGGGCCGTTCCGGTTCGAGGCGACCGTCTACTACACGCATTTCGACAATTTCATCTTTCGCCGCCTCACCGGCGTGATGTGCGACGACAGTTTCGCGTCCTGCGGCACGCCGGGCGCCGAGTTGAACCAGGCCGTCTATTCGCAACGCAATGCCAATTTCCGCGGCGGCGAATTCCAGTCGCAGCTCGACGTCGGCGCATTCCAGGGCGGCATCTGGGGCATCGAGAACCAGTTCGACGTGGTGCGCGCCACCTTCACCGACGGCACCAACGTGCCGCGCATTCCGCCGCTGCGGATAGGCGGCGGCGTGTTCTGGCGCGACGACAACTGGTTGATGCGCGTCAACCTGTTGCACGCGTTCGCGCAGAACAACGTCGCCGTGATCGCGGAGACGCCAACGCCGGGCTACAATTTGCTGAAGGCCGAGGTCAGCTACAAGACCAAGCTCGATCCGCGTCTGTTCGGCGCGCGCGAGATGACGGCCGGCATCGTCGGCAACAATCTCCTCAACGAAAACATCCGCAACTCGGTGTCCTACACCAAGGACGAGGTTCTGATGCCCGGCATCGGCGTGCGGGCGTTTGCCAACTTCAAGTTCTAGCCTTGCGACAGCCGGGGCCCGCGGGCCCCGGCACATGCGCGTTGAGTGAACCGTAGCCCGGATGGAGCGGAGCGAAATCCGGGCTACGGGCTGCGCGTCAGCCGCTTCTCGAAGCGCCATTGATCGACGGGGAACGGCCCGTTCGAGGTGTCCGTCATCATCACGAAGGTGCCGGCGTTGCGCCAACCGCTCTTCTCGTAGAACCGCGCAGCGCGCGCGTTGCCGACGGCGCAGGCGAGCCACGCCAGCTCCACGCCGCGCGCGGCAAGGCGGGCCTCTGCGTCGGAGATCAGCGCCGCGGCCACGCCCGCGCCGTGCGCCTTCGGCGATACGAAGAGCTGATACAATTCGTCAGCCCTGACGGCGCAGAAGCCGAGCGGCGCGCCGGCCGGGCCGACGACGCGGATGTCGGGAAGCATGACCGCCAGCCGATCGCGAAAATTCGGGAGCGTGCGAAGGCGGACCAGTTCTTGCGGCGCAAGCGAGGCATGCGACCCATGCCAGGCATCGTGCCACAGCTGAGCGAGATGATCGACTTCACCGGCATCAGCGGGCCGCACCTGCATCATGGATACTCCGCAAGAGGTATCGTAGCCCTAGCCTCGCGCCTTGCTCCAGTCAGGCGTTACCTGCCCCGACACGCCCTCGAAAGCGCCGTCGACGAGCTCGAACACCAGCACGCGCGCGGCGTCGACCGGGCCCGGCATGGTGACGCGGCCCTTCGGCACCGGCTTGAAGCCGACGCGGCTGTAATAGGGCTCGTCGCCGACCAGCAGCACCAGGCGGTGACCTTTCTCCTTGGCGTCCTTCAGCGCGCGCTCCATCAGGAGACGGCCGATGCCGCGGTCGCGGAACGGCGGCTCGACGGTGAGCGGTCCGAGCAGCAGGGCCTGCGTTTCGCCGACCAGCACCGGCAATTGCCTGACCGAGCCGACCAGCAGCGTACCGATGCGGGCGGTGAAAGACAATTCGAGCAGATGGTCGACATGCTCGCGAATGCGGTAAGCGCTGAGCACGAAACGGCCGGGGCCGAAGGTGCGCTCGTGCAGCCGTTCGATCGCCTGGGCGTCGCCGGCGGCTTCCGGAAGGATGGTGAGCGAGAGATCGGTCATGTCGGCATGCGTCTTCGAGCGAAGTGGTTTCAGGTTCGCGTCAGGAAAACGCGTCAATGCGAGATGCGGGATAACATCTCAGACGGCCGCGGTCCATCGGCCTCGTGGGCGATAAAACCCTGTGCCGGACCGCGACTGAGGACCGCCGCGAACAGCAGCGTCCAGAGCGACAGCATCAGGATCGGGATGACATAGTACTGCGTGAAGACCGGATGCGTGGCAAAGAACGCCAGATTCAGCGCGAGATTGCCCGCCACCAGCAACGCGAGTTTCCTGACGCCACCATGGCCGGCGTAGCGCCACAACAGCGCGGTCCCGACGCAGGCGATCACGATCAACGGGAACTGCGTGTCGCGGAGATAGGCCAGCAGCACGGCCGGGTCGAGGCTCGGCGGGGCCGTATCCTGGCCGCCATAGGCCGAGACCAGCGGATTGCCTGAATTGACCAGGTTCGCCGCGAACACCGGCAACAGCCCGACGAGGAACGAAAGGCCGAGCGCGAGACCCGAAACGAACGTCTCGCGGTTACGCCGGATCAGGAAGGACAATCCGAAGAACAGGAAATAGCCGGCCGACAGAACCACGTTGGCGATCCGAAAGCTCGCGGACAGGCCGAGCAGCACGCCGACGGCAGCGACCATCAGCAGGCGGCGCCGGCCTTCATCGACGAACAGTCTTGCGGTGAACAGACCCGCCAGCGCGCAGACGACCATGGTCGGCGCCATCGAATAGCTCGCCTTCGTCGGATTGATCATGAAGTAGATCGAGAGCGCGCCGAGCAATGCGGCGAGCGTCAAGCCGACCTTCTCCTGCGCCCGCCACAAGCCGAACAGCGCAAGGCCGGCGACGATCGCGTTGGCCAGCATATAGAGCGGAACGACCTGGAACCCCTCCGGGAACAGCGCCAGCACGAAGCCCGTGCCCGGCGGCGGCGTCATCACCCATTTGCTGCCGTCGGCAGTCTGGGTGTGGCAGGGTGCCCGCGTCGGTTCGTTCCAGTTCGGAAAATCGATACTGCGCAACTTGGCCGCGAGATAGCCGTCGGTTTCACGGGCGAGACTGGTGTCGAGCCCTTGCCAGCCGAAGCGCTGAAACAGATGCGCCTGCCTGAGATAGCAGATGTCGTCATAGACGCCGCGGCTCTCGCTCCAATGCGAGGTCAGCCTGATGTTGCTGGCCAGAATTGCCAGAAACACAATTGAAAAAAATACTTTGACAGCTCTCATCGGCATTCGCCGGGCGGCCCCCGCAGCTTGAATGGCCCGCCGCCTGTACAGGAAAAGCACCGGCAAGTATAGCAAAGTGGGGATTCTGGAGGTGAGGCGGACGTGGCCGATATGGGACTGGGCTTGGGTTCAACTGACACGTGCCGCAACGGTGCTGCCGCACCGCAGCAGGGCACGTCGCGCGTCCTCATCATCATTCCCTGCTTCAACGAGGAGGCCTCGGTCGGCGGCCTGCTGAGCGAGATCGCGGCGACCGGCCGCGGCTACCACACCCTGGTCGTCGACGACGGCTGGTCGGACGCGACGTCCGCGGTGGCAAGCTGCCGCTCGCCGGTCGCCCGCCTCGCGCAGAATCTCGGCATCGGCGGCGCCGTGCAGACCGGCATCAAATACGCGGCGCGTCAGGATTTTGATTTCTGCATCCAGATCGACGGCGACGGGCAGCATGATCCGCGCGCCATCGAGACGCTTCTGGAGGCCTATCGCAACGACCCGACCAACATCACCATCGGAAGCCGCTTCATCGACCATGCCGGTTTCTGCTCCACGCGCATGCGGCGCGCCGGCATCAGGCTGATCGTGCTTGCGCTCAACGGCCTCTTCAGCGGCGGCCGCATCACCGATCCGACCAGCGGCATGCGTTTGCTCGACCGTTCCGCCATCGCCTTCTTCGCAAAAGCGTATCCGACGGATTTTCCGGAGCCGATCTCGCTGGCCTGGGCCATGCGCGCAGGCCTCACGGTCAGCGAAGTTCCGGTCGAGATGCGGGCGCGGGAGACCGGCGTCAGCTCGATCGACGGATTGAAGTCGGCGAGCTACATGATCCGCGTCCTCGGTTATATCCTGCTCGCGCGCCTCGTGAGGGCGTCATGACGCCGAGCGTCCCCGTTCCGATTTGTGGTCTCATCATCTCGTCGAACATTCTGAGGAGGCAGCCGTGACAGATGCCCTTCCAAGTCCGGAGACGGTCGTCGTCGTCTCCGCCTTTGCGCTGATCTACATGCTGGTGCTGCTGCGCAAGACGATGCAGGGCAAGTTCGATCTCTATGACTTCCTGATGCTGTCCATGGTGGCGATCATCCCCGCGGGCTTCACGCTGTTTCCGACACTGGCTTATCTGGTCAGCCATCTGACCGGCGTCGTGTTTCCGTTCGTCGTGATGTTCGGCGCCCTGTTCCTGGTGGTGTTCGCGTTCATGCACAACATGACGGCGCGACTGCACAGGCTGGAGCGGCAGAACTGCGCGCTGATCCAGGAGCAGAGCCTGCTGGTGCTGGAGCTGCAGGCGAAGCAGGGCCGTCAGGGCGTCGAGTCATGAGCGCGTAGCCGAGGAAATCCAGCGTCGTCGCGAGGCAAAGACAGGGAGAGCGGGCATGCTGAAGAACGCGAAGGTGGCAACCCGGCTTCCAGCCAAAGACCTCGACCGTGCGCGGGCGTTCTATTCGGAAAAGCTCGGGCTCGAGCCGGTCGAACAGCGCGAGGGTGGGCTCCGTTACGTCTGTGCGGCCGGCGAGTTTGCGATATTCGTCTCGGCCGGCACGCAATCCGGCACGCACACGCAAATGGGGTGGGAAGTCGAGGATATCGAGGCAACTGTGCGCGAACTTCGCACACGCGGCGTGGCGTTCGAGGACTATGATTTGCCCAGCTTGAAGACCGTCGATGGAATTGCGGAGATCGCGGGAAACTATCCGAGCAAGGGTACTGGTGAGCGGGGCGCCTGGTTCCGCGACAGCGAAGGCAACCTGCTGGGGATCGGGCAGCCGGTTCGGGCTTGAGGATTCGGCCAGGCCGCTTCGACGTCACATCGCTTCAACGTCACATCGCTAAAGCGGCAAATTCCTTTAACGCCACGTCGCGATCAGCGGCTTGCCGTCCAGCACTTCCGCGAGCCTTTGCCGCGTGCCGTGTGTGGTGCCCTCGGGCAGCGCATTGATCGCGAAGAATCCGCATTCGACGATCTCGTGGTTGGGCTCAGGGAGGCGATCCTGCTTGAACTGCCTGACGACATAGACCGCGACGTGGTCGCGGCGGGAGACGTGGCTGTTGAGGAAGATACCGTGCAGCACCGCGTCACTGGTGAGATCGATGTCCCCTTCCTCCTTGAGCTCGCGCCGCATCGCCTGCTCCATGGTCTCGCCGAGATCGACGCCGCCGCCGGGCAGATACCAGCCGGAGATGTAGCTGTGCCTGACCAGGAACACGCGGTTCTCGGAATCCAGCACCACGGCGCGAACGCCGAGCGTCATGCCGCGGACAAGCAGGAAATAGGCGTGGAAGATTCGCCGCAGCAGCGGTTCGAATGTCCGTCGGACGCTGTTCAGACGATCCCCCATCAGGCTCCCAAAGAAACTCCCAAGAAAACTCCCGAGAAGACTCCCAAGAGGCCCCTGCCCGGGCCCCGCTTGCACAGTCCTCGCGACCTTGCCATTACAGCGGACGAATAGCGAGGCAATCGCGCGCCATGGCCCCCTTCACGCTCGCCCATCTGTCCGACCCGCATCTGCCCCCGTTGCCGAAGCCACGGCTGATCGAGCTCGCCGGCAAGCGCGCGCTCGGCTACGTCAACTGGACGCGCAACCGCCACAAATACCAGCGCCGCGAGGTGCTCGACGCGCTCGTCGCCGACGTCCAGGCGCAGACGCCCGACCACATCGCGGTCACAGGCGATCTCGTCAATCTGGCGCTGGAGGCGGAGTTCGCGCCGGCGCGCGCCTGGCTCGACGGCGTCGGTCCGCCCGACCGCGTCACCACCATTCCCGGCAATCACGATGCCTATGTCCACGCCACCTCTCACCGATTCGGCGAGATCTTTGCACCCTATCTTGCGGGCGACGACGGCAGCATCGGCTTTCCTTCGCTGCGCCGGCGCGGGCCGCTCGCGCTGATCAGCCTGTCCACGGCGGTGCCGACCCTGCCCCTGATGGCGACGGGTACGCTCGGCCGCGATCAGCTCGCATCCCTCGAAGCGGTCCTCGACCGCCTCGCCGCCGAGGACGCCTTCCGCGTGCTGCTGGTGCATCATCCCCTGAAGTCCGGCGCGCGCCAGAAACGGATGACCGATGCGGGTGCGCTGCTGGGACTGATCAAGCGCCACGGCGTCGAGCTGATCCTGCACGGGCACGACCACATTCATTCGACGATGTGGTTCGAGGGCCCCAACGGCAACATCCCCGCGGTCGGCGTGCCGTCGGCCTCCGCGCTCGCCCACGGGCGCTACCCGGCGGCAGCGTATAACCTGTTCACGATCGAGAAAGACAATGCCGGCTGGCGCTGCGAGCAGACGGTGCGGGGCCTCGGGTCCGGATTTCAGATCCGGCAGATCAAGCAGGCAAGGTTGATCTAGTTCGCCGTCATTGCGAGCCAACGGGTCCGCGCGAAGCGCGGCCCGATGACAGGCTCCGCGAAGCAATCCAGAGTTTCTCCGCGGAAAGATTCCTGGATTGCTTCGCCGCGCTCGCAATGACGACGGCGAGCGTCTCACCAGCTCCGCAGGGCCGCCAGCACGGCGAGGCCGAACAAGGCGGCCGCGCCGAAAATGAATCCGAACACGAACGGCCAGAGGCGCGAGCGGCGCGGCGGCTCGGCGGCCGCGGGCTTCGGCTCTGATGGCACCACCATGGCGTGCTCGCGCTCGATCATGCGGCGGGCGACGTAGTCGGTCACGGCTTCGACGATCATTGCGGTGTCGTGCGATTCGGCGAGCACGATGCGGCCGAAGCGGGTGTCCTGGACGAAGCGGTACATCCGCTTGTCGCGCCCCATCATGATGTGTGCGACGACATCGATCCAGAGTCTGGGCGTATCGCCCTGGCTGATGCCGCGATCGAACAGGTCGATCTGGTCGGGCACCTGCGCGAACAGGGGATCGAGCGCGTCATTGAGGATCTCCAGCCGCGCCACCTCCGCGTCGCGCAAATCGACGACCACACCGGTCCGGTCGGCGGCCTCGATCCGTGCGCGCAGCAGCGCGTCGCGCAGCCGCACCGGGCGCGGCTGGCTGGGATGGGTCCCGCTGGTCTCAGGCTCTGACATTGTCGGCCTCGTCCTCGACTTTACGCCATTAACCTATCAGCAACCACACCCTCCGCAAAGGGTCCACAATTCCAGAGACTTACGGCGCCCACAGCCGATTGACCTGTCCCAGAAACAGACGATCCCACCCGGCTTGCGCCGGATGGGACCCTCCGTCCTTGGACGTCTTCTTAGTTCAGATTGTCAGGCCGAAACCCGCGACGGCTCCTCCACGATCGAGAAGCGGACGCCGGCCTTGTGGCGGTTCTCTTCCGAGACCGAGCGCCAGGCATCCTCGGCTTCCTTGCGGGTCTTGAACGGACCCTGCACCTGGGCCGAGCCTTCCACGAGCTTGTGGAAGTTCATCGAACCGAACTCGCCGCCGATCACCCAGAAATTGCTGCCTTTGGTCATTGTCAGTCTCCTGTCGAATAGCGTGGTACGTTAGCCGAACTGGTTCATCGTATTGTGGGCGCCGCCCGCCTTCAGGGCAGCCTCGCCGGCGAAGTATTCCTTGTGGTCGTCGCCGATGTCGGAGCCGGCCATGTTCTGATGCTTGGCGCAGGCGATACCCTGGCGGATCTCGGCGCGCTGCACGTTCTTCACGTAGCCGAGCATGCCCTGGTCGCCGAAATATTCCTTCGCCAGATTGTCGGTCGAGAGCGCCGCCGTGTGGTAGGTCGGCAACGTGATCAGGTGATGGAAGATGCCGGCACGCTTGGCTGAGTCGGCCTGGAAGGTGCGGATGCGCTCGTCGGCTTCCTTCGCCAGCGGCGTATCGTCGTATTCCGGCTTCATCAGCTCGGCACGGTTGTACTTGCTGACGTCCTGGCCGGCTTCCTTCATTGCGTCGTAGACCTGCCAACGGAAGTTGAGGGTCCAGTTGAACGACGGCGAGTTGTTGTAGGCGAGCTTCGCGTTCGGAACCACCTTGCGGATCCGATCGACCATCTTGGCGATCTGCTCGATATGCGGCTTCTCGGTTTCGATCCAGAGCAGGTCGGCTCCGTTCTGCAGCGAGGTGATGCTGTCGAGCACGCAGCGGTCTTCGCCGGTGCCGGGACGGAACTGGTAGAGATTGGAAGGCAGCCGCTTCGGACGCATCATCTTGCCGTTACGGTTGATGATGACGTCGCCGTTGCGGGCGTTCTCCGGCGTGATTTCCTCGCAATCCAGGAAGCTGTTGTACTGATCACCGAGGTCGCCAGGCTTGTGGCTGACGGCGATCTGCTGCGTCAGGCCGGCGCCGAGCGAGTCGGTACGGGTCACGACGACACCGTCTTCGATGCCGAGCTCGAGGAACGCGTGGCGGCAGGCGCGGATCTTCGCCAGGAACACCTCGTGCGGCACGGTGACCTTGCCGTCCTGGTGACCGCACTGCTTTTCGTCCGAGACCTGGTTCTCGATCTGGAGCGCGCAGGCGCCCGCTTCGATCATCTTCTTGGCGAGCAGATAGGTCGCCTCCGCGTTGCCGAAGCCCGCGTCGATGTCGGCGATGACGGGCACGACATGGGTCTGGAAGTTGTCGATCTTCTCGATCAGCTCCTTCTCCCTGGTCTTGTCGCCTTCCTTGCGCGCCTTATCGAGGCTGCGGAAGATGTCGTTCAGCTCACGCGAGTCGGCTTGGCGCAGGAAGGTGTAGAGCTCCTCGATCAGGGCGGGCACCGAGGTCTTCTCGTGCATCGACTGGTCGGGCAGCGGGCCGAATTCGGAGCGCAGCGCCGCGATCATCCAGCCGGACAGGTACAAATAGGTGCGATCGGTCTTGCCGCCGAAGTGCTTCTTGACCGAGATCAGCTTCTGCTGCGCGATGAAGCCGTGCCAGCAGCCCAGCGACTGGGTGTACTTGGTCGGATCGTTGTCATAGGCCGCCATGTCGGCCCGCATCAAAGCCGCGGTGTAGCGGGCGATGTCCAGGCCGGTCTTGAAGCGGTTCTGCAGGCGCATGCGCGCGACGGCCTCGGCCGACACCCCGTTCCAGGTCGGCTGGGTCTTGAGGAGCGCCTGGGCTGCCTCGATCTCGCTCTGATACGAGGCCGGGCTCTGCAGGGCGTTGATGCCACGGGGCTGGTAATTCATCTGCTCGATCCTTTCGCTGATGACAACTCAACTTGTCATCGACATTTTTGACAGTGCATTGCGAAATGCGTGTCATGAGCTAAACGCCAGAAAGCGAAGTTCGTACAGAGGCCTTGTATTCGAATGGTGATGTCATGTAACATCAGAACATGTAATAGATGTTATTTTGTAAATCTTGTAAAGAATATGAGTCAACAAGACTGTCCTTGATGTGCCTGTTATTCCGTTGGGAGATCTGAAAATGCCCGCCGTATCAGGGAAAAAACTGTTCGTCGGCCCGCGCTTCCGGCGGATCCGGCAGCAATTGGGGCTGTCGCAGACCCAGATCGCCGAGGGGCTCGGGATCTCGCCGAGCTACGTCAACCTGATCGAGCGCAACCAGCGCCCGGTGACGGCGCAGATCCTGCTGCGGCTGGCCGAGACCTATGACCTCGACCTGCGCGACCTCGCGACCGCCGACGAGGACCGCTTCTTCGCCGAGCTGAACGAGATCTTCTCCGATCCGCTGTTCCGCCAGATCGACGTTCCCAAGCAGGAACTGCGCGACCTTGCCGAGCTCTGTCCCGGCGTCACCCATGCGCTGCAACGGCTCTATGCCGCCTATGCCGAGGCCCGCCAGGGCGAGACCTTGGCCGCGGCGCACATGGCCGACCGCGACGTCGGCACGCGCTATGAGGCCAATCCCGTCGAGCGCGTGCGCGAGCTGATCGAGGCCAACCGCAATTATTTTCCGGAGCTGGAGCAGGCCGCGGAGACGCTTCGCGACGAACTGAACGTGCCGGCCGAAGGGCTCTATGCCGCGCTATCCGCACGCCTGCGCGAAAAGCATTCGATCCAGACCCGCATCATGCCGGTCGACGTGATGCGCGAGACGCTCAGGCGTTTCGACCGCCATCGCCGCCAGCTCCTGATCTCCGAGCTGGTCGATCCGCCCGGCCGCGCGTTCCAGCTCGCCTTCCAGCTGGGCCTGGGCGAATGCGCGCAAGCCCTGGAGACCATCATCGGCCGCGCCGGCCCGCTCGACGACGCGCCACGCCGCCTGTTCCGCATCACGCTCGCCAACTATTTTGCGGCGGCCGTGATGATGCCCTACCCGGCCTTCCTCGCCGCGGCGGAGGCCTTGAACTACGACATCCACGTGCTGGCGCAGCGCTTCAACTCCGGCTTCGAGCAGGTCTGCCATCGCCTCACCACGCTGCAACGGCCGAACGCGCGCGGCATTCCGTTCTTCCTGCTGCGCGTCGACAATGCCGGCAACGTGTCGAAACGCTTTTCGTCCGGCACGTTCCCGTTCTCGAAATTCGGCGGCACCTGTCCGTTGTGGAACGTGCACTCGACCTTCGACACGCCGGATCGCCTGTTGAAGCAGGTGATTGAGCTGTCCGACGGCACGCGCTATTTCTCGATCGCGCAGATGGTGCGACGCCCCGTCGCGCCGCATCCGCTGCCGCAGCCGCGCTTCGCCATCGGCCTCGGCTGCGAGATCCGTCACGCCGCCCGCCTCGTCTACGCCTCCGGCCTGGATTTGGAGAAAACGGAGGGCACGCCGATCGGCGTCAACTGCCGCCTCTGCGAACGCGAAAACTGCGCCCAGCGCGCCGAGCCGCCGATCACGCGCACGCTGATTTTGGATGAGACGACAAGACGGGTGTCGAGTTTCGCGTTCTCGAATGCACGGGAGTTGTGAGGCACACCGCTGTCATGCCCCGCGACCCGGCTACGCCAAGGCTTCGCCGCGGCTGCGGTCCAGGGGCGCCGAAGCTTTAGCGTAGGCGGCAGGCGGGGCATCCAGTACGCCGCGGCTTATCGGTTCGATCACAGCCGTCTCGGAGTACTGGATCGCCCGGTCAAGCCGGGCGATGACAGTTGAGTGTGAGGCGAGAGCGATCCGTCCACCTACGCCAGCGTATGCACGATCACCGGCCCGGCTGCGGCGCTCGCGTGCCCTGCGAGCAGCGGCCCCAGATCCTTCTCGATCCAGGCGATCGCTCGCCGGTTCGCCTCCTCCGCCTGCTCGAACTTGTCGAAGATGGAGATGGCGGTGACCGTGTCGTCGCCGGCATAGACGACGTAGTAGGCACGGAAACCGTCGACGTCGCTGATGATCGGAACGGCGCCGTCCTTGATGCGGCGCGCCAGCTCTTCGGCGCTCCCGCTTTTCGCCTTGGCCTGACGGATGGCGGCATACATGGCATCCTCCTCCGGCTATTGCTGTCGGGCATGTGCCCGGCTTCGATCCTACGCCGAAGCGCGCGACCAATCCACGCTTGGTTAACCCGCCACTAATCCATTCCCGCGATCTGCAACCAACGGTTAAGCACGCCTCAACATCGGTGCCTTAGTCTCGCCCCACTCACTTTTCGCAAACGGCGGCGGCCTATTCTGCCGGGTGAAGTGACAACAGGGGGTTCATCATGCGCGCTGCGCTGCTGCTGACCGCGACCGTTGTGGGCGCGCTCTTCGCCAATCCATCCCATGCCGGATCGCTCGACGCGTCGGCCGGGGCAGCGCAGGTGCTGCCGCCGGGCTTCCAGAGCTACCGCGGCTACATGTTCGACCTGACGGAGAATTCCGAGCGCAAGGACGTCGACAAGCTCACCGACAATCTGAAGCAGCAGATCGACGTCGTCGAGGCTTCCGGCCTGTCGCCGCGCGTGCTGCGCTTCTTCCACACCGTTCCGATCGTCGCGAGCGAGCTCGCCTGCCTCGACGAAGGCGCCGCGACCGCATGCTACGGCCGGGTCACGCCGGATATCCAGCGCACCGCACCCCGGACGCTGACGGTCTGGGACCCCGACAAGCAGCGCTGGACCAATCCGAACGCCGTCGACCTCGCGGTCGATTCGGGCCTCGGCGTGATCATGCTGCGGCCGGACATGATGCGCTACGAGAAGGAAGCCGTGCTGCTGCACGAGCTGCTGCACGCCTATCACGCGCGGCTGTTGCCGGACGGCTACGCCAACAAGGGCGTGATCGGCTATTTCGCCCTTGCCAAGTCCAAGGACCTGTTGCCCAAGGAATCCTATGCGATGAAGAATCCCATGGAATTCTTTGCCGTGACCGCCAGCATCTTCCTGGCCGGCAAGAGCGAATTCCACGACCCGAAGTCGCGCGAGGCGCTCAAGGAGAAGATGCCGGACTATTACAAATATCTGGTCGGCGTGTTCGGCTTCGACCCCGATCCGGCACCGGCGAGCGGACCGGTTGCCTCGCTGAAATAAGGCGTCTGCGCCAAGCCACCCCAGAAAGCCGCGCAAAAATGCGCGGCTTTTTTGGTTTGGTAACCGGAAGCTGCGGATGACGCACCGCCGGGAATTGCCAAGGCGGGGCCCGATCTGCATAGTCCCGCCCGCATCGATACCGTTTTAAGAGGATAGAACAACATGGCGGACGCCGACCTGGATGTCGTGATCCGGCAACTGGCCAGACAGCTGCATACGGGCCTTTTGACCCGCGCCAAGGAGCGCCGGGATCGCTTCAACGGCCTTGCGGCCAAGGCCAAGGGCAAGGAGACCGGCGACCGCTTCAAGATGATGGCCAAGGCCACGATGGAGCAGGCCACCGCCGCCGCCAAGCGCCTCCAGATGTCCGCCGACAACGTCGCCGACAGCTACGCCCGCTCGATGCGCCTCGTCGCCAGCACGCCGATCCCGGCGAAGGTGGAGAAGAAGGCGAAGGAGAAGCCGGTGAAAAAGGCGAAGAAGGCCAAAGCCAAGAAAGCGAAGTAAGCGCGCACTTTCTTCCTTCTCCCCTTGTGGGAGAAGGTGGCATAGGCGGCCTTCGGCCGCCGTTCTTAAGAACGCCGAAGCGAAGCTTCGGCTATGGCGCCGGATGAGGGGTTCTTTCCGCGTACTCGTCTGCGAGAGGATCAATCGTGGAGAGATACCCCTCACCCGTCTCGCCGCTATCGCGGCGAGCCACCCTCTCCCGCAAGGGGAGAGGGTTGCAGCGGCGAATGCGGCTCTAGATATCTCTACCGCCTCGGCGCGGGGGCCTGGTTCGGCTCGGCGCTCGCGAGCTCGGCGAGCTTGGCGCGGGCTGCGTCGCGGGTGCGGTCGTCCTTGCCGGCCGGCAGCGCGAGAGCGGCTTCGAAATCGGCGCGTGCGTCGTCGGCCTGGCCGCGGGCGAGGAATGCAAGGCCGCGGTCGAGGCGGGCCTGCGCATCCGACGGGTCGAGACGGACCGCCGTGTTGTAGCTCAGGATGGCGCGATCGAGATCGCCGGTGGCGGCGAGCGCGAGACCGCGTTGGTGATAGGGCGCGGCGTGCCTGGGATCATGCGCGATCGCCTCGTCGTAATCCTCGATGGCAAGCTCCAGGTCGCCGTTCTGCCGGCGCGCCTGCGCCCGGTCGCGATACAGCGAGGCGCGGTTGGGATTGAGGTGGATGGCCTCGTCGAAATCCGCGATCGCCCGCCGCCAGTCGCCGTGGCGCAACGCGATCCGTCCGCGCCCTTCATAGGCGAACGCGATCAGCGATCCCCGCAGCGGCGAGAATCCGATCACCGCCGAGCAGATGTCGGGCTCGTCCTCGTCCCCGCAATTGACGACCGTGTGCGTGGACAGGCCAATGAGCACGCCCAGGACGATCAACAATGGTACCGCAGCTTTGGTCATCTTCGACCGTGGCAGGCAGAGGACCGGCCACGCATCCCCTTTCGAAGGAACAGTCTCGCCATGGTGTTAACACCGGCCGGGACCATCCTGTGTGCGCCAGGTCACAAAAGCCGGTCACAAAGCCGGGCGCGATTCCGGCCGGTTCCGCATCAGCCCCAAGGGCCACGGGAAGGACCAGGTGAAGGGCCGCGTGAGGACGACTGCCCCCACGGGCTCCGCGGCGGATAGTTTTCGTTGGCGCCGACCGACGGAGATGCCTGCGCGCCGAGCTCGGCCGCGAGCTGCTGGAGCGCCGCGATGCGGTTCTGCGTCGAAGGATGGGTGGCGAACAGATTGTCCACACCATGGCCCGACAGCGGGTTGATGATGAACATGTGCGCGGTCGCGGGGTTTCTCTCGGCATCGTAGTTCGGGACCTGATGCGCGGCGCCTTCGATCTTCAGCAGCGCCGACGCCAGCCACATTGGCTGGCCCGCAATGCGCGCGCCGAGATTGTCCGCGGCGTATTCGCGGGTACGGCTGATCGCCATCTGCACCAGCATGGCGCCGATCGGGGCGAGGATCATCATCAGGATCGAGCCGACGATGCCGGGGCCGTTGTTGTCGCGATGGCCGCCGAAGAACATGCCGAACTGCGCCAGCATCGAGATCGCGCCGGCGATGGTCGCGGTAACAGTCATCAGCAGCGTGTCGTGATGCTTGATATGCGCGAGCTCGTGCGCGATCACGCCGGCAAGTTCCTCGCGGCTGAGCTGATGCACAAGGCCGGTGGTGACGGCGACCGCGGCATTCTGCGGGTTGCGCCCGGTCGCGAACGCGTTGGGCTGCGCCTCGTCCATTACGAACACACGCGGCATCGGCAGCGAGGCGCGGCCCGCAAGCTCGGCGACGAGCCCGACCAGCTCCGGCGCGCTGGCGCGGTCGACCTCATGGGCGCCGTACATGCGGAGCACCATGCGGTCGGAGTTCCAGTAGGTGAAGAGATTGGTCGCGGCGGCAATGACGAGCGCGATCATGGCGCCGGTGGCACCGCCGATCAGATAGCCGACGCCCATGAACAGGGCGGTGAGGCCGGCGAGCAGCATTGCGGTACGCAGATAGTTCATGGCCGTCTCCCAGGGCGGCCGCGGGCAAACCTCTGGCCGGCGCTATTCAGGTAGGGATGACCCCGGCCCGGGTGCAAGGTTTCAAGGTGCGTCGCGGGGCCGCGGCTATGCCCAACATTGCATTTCCGTCATGCCCGGGCTTGTCCCGCCTGCGCGGCCGAAGCCGCTTCGGCGCGGCGAAGGCCCGGGCATCCACGTTCTTCCTCTACACAAGGCCCGAAAGGCGTGGATGGCTGGGACAAGCCCGGCCATGACGAAGGGATGGTTTGAGGCGCTCAATTCACTTAAGCTTTAGCAAGATTCCACACGCGCCCTTCTCCCCGCCGGAAACCTCATGCTCCAGACCCGATTTGCGATCGCGGCCGCCGCTCTGCTCGCCTTCGCCCTCCCCGCCTCCGCCCAGTTCGCGCCACCACCCGCCAAGCCCATCGCGCCCAAAGCCACAACCCCGTCGCCGCGCGCGGCCTCGTGCCACAATGGCACGAGCTTCGATCGCTTCCTGGCCGACGTGAAAAAGCAGGCCGTTACCGCCGGCGTGTCGCAGCGGACGATATCGGAAGCCTCGCCCTACCTCGTCTACGACCAGGGCATCGTCAATCGCGACCGCGGCCAGCGCGTGTTCGGCCAGCTCTTCACCGAATTTGCCGGCCGCATGGCCGCGCCCTATCGCATGCAGAACGGCCAGCAGCACATCAAGAGCCACGCGGCTGCGTTCGCACGCGCCGAAAAGGAATACGGCGTGCCGCCGGCGGTGATCGCCGCGTTCTGGGGCCTCGAGAGCGATTTCGGCGTCAACATGGGCAATCTGCCGACGCTGAAATCACTGGTGTCGCTGGCCTATGACTGCCGGCGCTCGGAGATGTTCGTGAACGAGACCATCGCCGCGCTGAAGATCATCGATCGTGGCGATCTCACACCCGACGAGATGGTCGGCTCCTGGGCCGGCGAGCTCGGGCAGACGCAATTCCTGCCCGTGCATTACGTCAACTACGCCGTCGACTATGACGGCGACGGACGGCGCGATCTCTTGCGCAGCGAGGACGACGTGATCGGCTCGACCGCGAACTACATCGCCAACGGATTGAAGTGGCGGCGCGGCGAGCCGTGGCTCGAAGAGATCAAGGTGCCGCAGAACCTGCCCTGGGATCAGACCGACCTCACGGTGCAGCAGCCGCGCTCGAAATGGTCGCAGTTGGGAGTCACCTATCCCGACGGCCGTCCGCTGCCGAACGACAATCTCGCGTCGTCCGTGCTGCTGCCGATGGGACGCAATGGACCTGCCTTCATGGCGTATGCGAATTTCGCGGCCTACACCGAGTGGAATAATTCGCTGATCTATTCGACCACCGCGGGTTATCTCGCCACGCGCATCGCGGGCGCGGCTCCGATGCGCAAGCCGGCCCAACCGGTCGCGCAACTGCCGTTCAACGAACTCAAGCAATTGCAGCAGCTCCTGGTCCAGGCCGGCTTCAACGTCGGCAAGGTCGACGGTGTGCTGGGCCAGCAGAGCCGTGCCGCCGTGAAGGCGATGCAGATCAAATACGGCCTGCCCGCCGATTCCTGGCCGACCGCCGAGCTGCTCGCGCGGATGCGCGGCGGCACGGCCCAGGCGCAGCCGGCGGGGATGGTGCGCTAAGGCCTCTACTCTCCGTCATGCCCCGCGAAGGCGGGGCATCCAGTACTCCGAGACAGCGCGGCCGGAATCGAACCGCTGCGGCGTACTGGATCGCCCGCCTTCGCGGGCGATGACACTGCGGGTGTGGCTCGCTAGAATTTTCGCACCGCACAAGCCGCTCTCGCGATTGTAATTTTCTGTGATGCTCCCATGTGAGTGGCTCAGGTTTCTCCTGAGATTTCCCATTCACAAGCGAGCATCACATGTCCTTCCACGACGCCGTCGTCCCCGCGTACTTGCAAATGCTGAACAGCCTGACCGGCCTGCTCACCAAGGCTGAGGCGCATTGCGCGGCCAAAAAGATCGACCCGGGCGTCCTGCTCGGCTCGCGCCTCTTCCCGGACATGCTGCCGCTGTCGAAGCAGATCCAGCTCGCCAGCGATTTCGCCGCCAAGGGCTGCGCCAGGCTGACCCATAGCGAGGTGCCTTCGATGCCCGACACGGAAAAGACGTTTGAGGAGCTGAAGCAGCGGCTCGCCAAGACGATCGACTACGTGAAATCGTACAAGCCGGAGCAGTTCGAAGGCGCCGACACCAAGGACGTGACCTTCCCGGCGGGCCCGGACCGGACCATGACGCTCAAGGGCCAGCAGTTCTTCAGCGGGGTCTCGCTGCCGAACTTCTATTTCCACGCCACCACCGCTCACGGCATCATGCGTCACAACGGCGTCGAGATCGGCAAGCGCGATTTCCTCGGCGCGAACTGAGGGATCGCAGGCCGTGGAAGCGCAAATCCGCTGTCATGGCCGGGATTGCACATGAATCATGCTACGCGGGCCAGGCCGCGTAGCTCGCCTGCACTTTCCGTATGGCTCCTCCCTTGCGCTGATTGTCGCGATGCACAAGTGTTCGTGATCTCTCACCGCCTGGAAGCATTCCCATGAGCCGCCCGACCAAATTGCTAGAGACCTACAAGCTCGGCCCGATCACGCTGGCCAACCGCCTCGTGATGGCGCCGCTGACGCGCAACCGCGCAGCGCCCGGCACGTTCGTGCCGAGCCCGCTTGCCGCCGATTATTACGGCCAGCGCGCCTCCGCAGGTCTCCTGGTCACCGAAGCGAGCCAGATCTCACAGCAGGGCCAGGGCTACCAGGACACGCCCGGCATCTACAGCAAGGACCAGGTCGCCGGCTGGCGCAAGGTCACCGACCGCGTGCATGAGCGCGGCGGCAAGATCTTCATCCAGCTCTGGCATGTCGGCCGCATCTCGCATGTCGATCTCCAGGCCAATGGCGCAGCCCCGGTGGCGCCGAGCGCGATCCGCGCCAAGGGCAAGACCTTTGTCAACGGCACTTTTGCCGACGTCTCCGAACCCCGCGCGCTCGAGCTCTCCGAACTTCCCGGCATCATCGATGACTTCAAGCGCGCCACCAAGAATGCGCTCGAGGCCGGATTCGACGGCGTCGAAATCCACGGCGCCAACGGCTATCTGCTCGACCAGTTCGCAAGGGACGGTGCCAACAAGCGCACCGATGCTTACGGCGGCTCCATCGAGAACCGCGCGCGGCTGATGCTGGAGGTTTCCAGGGCTGTTGCCGCCGAGGCCGGCGCCGACCGCACCGGCATCCGCATCTCGCCGGTGACGCCAGCCAACGACCTCTCCGACTCCAATCCGCAGGCCTTGTTCGATCACATCGTCGACGGTCTCAACGCGCTCAAGCTCGTCTATCTGCACGTGGTCGAAGGCGCCACCGGCGGCCCGCGCGACATCGCGCCGTTCGACTATGCGGGCCTGCGCAAGCGCTTCACCGGCGCCTACATCGCCAACAACGGCTACGACTTCGATCTCGCGACCAAGGTGCTGGACGCGAACGCGGCCGATCTCATTGCCTTCGGCAAGCCGTTTATCTCCAACCCCGACCTGGTCGAGCGGCTGAAGACGGGCGCGGCGCTGAACGACTGGGACAAGAACACGTTCTACGGCGGCGGCGCGAAGGGCTACACGGATTATCCGACGCTCGCGGCCGAGCCGGCGGAGTAAGTACCAACCACACGACGGCTGTCATGCCCCGCGAAGGCGGGGCATCCAGTACGCCGCGGCTCTTCGGTTCAATCACGACCGTCTCTGGAATACTGGATCGCCCGATCAAGTCGGGCGATGACAGCGAGTGTGTAGTAGTCGGCACAATCGCCATTCTCGACATCCGCCAGGAAAAAGGCCGGGATCGCTCCCGGCCTTTCGTGTTTGATGACGCTATGCGCCGCTTACTTCGCTTCCGCGCGCTTGGGCGGGGATGCCGGCCACGACTTGATCAGCGTGTCGTAGTCGACCGTCTCACCCTTCGGCTTCTCGTTGGCGAGCTTGCGCTGCGGTGCGATGGTGCCGTCCTTCTGGGCCTTGGCGTACCAGTACTCGGCGGTCTCCTTCTTGTGCAGCTTCGGACCGCAGGCGCCCTGCACGCCGGACTTCTCGAGGCGCTCCATGACGGAGTCCTGAGCGGCCGCGAGTGCATCCATCGCGGCTTGCGGCGTCTTCGCACCGGACGACGCATCGCCGATGTTCTGCCACCAGAGCTGCGCGAGCTTCGGATAGTCAGGCACGTTGTTGCCGGTCGGGGTCCACTGCACGCGCGCGGGCGAGCGGTAGAACTCGATCAGGCCGCCGAGCTTCGGCGCACGCTCGGTGAACGACTTGTCCCAGATGTCGGATTCACGGATGAAGGTGAGACCGACATGGCTCTTCTTCAGCGACACCGTCTTGGAGACGATGAACTGGAGATAGAGCCAGGCCGCCTTGCGGCGGTCAGCCGGGGTCGACTTCAACAGCGTGAGCGAGCCGGCGTCCTGGTAGCCGAGCTTCATGCCTTCCTTCCAGTACGAGCCGTGCGGCGACGGAGCCATACGCCATTTCGGCGTACCGTCCGCGTTCATCACGGCGATGCCCGGCTTCACCATGTCGGCGGTGAAGGCGGTGTACCAGAACATCTGCTGGGCGATGTTGCCCTGCGCCGGCACGGGACCGGACTCGGAGAAGGTCATGCCCTGGGCCTGCGGCGGAGCATACTTCTTCATCCACTCGAGGTACTTGGTGATCGAGTAGACCGCGGCCGGACCGTTGGTGTCGCCACCGCGATCGACCGAGGAGCCGACCGGACGGCAGCCTTCCATGCGGATGCCCCATTCGTCGACCGGCAGACCGTTCGGAATGCCCTTGTCACCGTTGCCGGCCATCGACAGCCAGGCGTCGGTGAAACGCCATCCGAGCGACGGGTCCTTCTTGCCATAGTCCATATGGCCGTAGACCTTGACGCCGTTGATCTCCTTGATGTCGTTCGTGAAGAACTCGGCGATGTCTTCATAGGCCGACCAGTTCACGGGCACGCCGAGCTCGTAGCCATACTTGGCCTTGAACTTGGCCTTGTAGTCCGCGTTGGTGAACCAGTCGTAGCGGAACCAATAGAGGTTCGCGAACTGCTGGTCGGGCAGCTGATAGAGTTTGCCGTCCGGCGCGGTGCCGAACGACTTGCCGATGAAGTCGTTGACGTCGAGCTGGGGATCGGTGACGTCCTTGCCCTCGCCGGTCATGTAGTCCGACAGCGCGATGGTCTGGCCGTAGCGGAAGTGTGTGCCGATCAGATCGGAATCGTTGATCCAGCCGTCATAGACGTTCTTGCCGGACTGCATCTGGGTCTGCAGCTTCTCGACGACGTCACCTTCCTGGATGATGTCGTGCTTGAGCTTGATGCCGGTGAGCTCGGAGAACGCCTTTGCCAGCGTCTGCGACTCGTATTCGTGGGTCGCGATGGTCTCGGAGACGACGTTGATCTCCATGCCCTTGAAGGGCTCGGCGGCCTTGGCGAACCACTCCAGCTCCTTCTTCTGCTCGTCCTTTGACAGCGTCGAGGGCTGGAATTCCGCAATCCACTTCTGGATCGCGGCGTCGTCGGCGGCGCGGACCGGCGCCGAGACGGCGAACGACACCGCCACGATGGCGGCGGCGCTGGACATGGTCAGAAAGCTATTCTTGGTCAATGGACCTTTCCTTCTCCTAAACTGTCGCATGTTGTTCCTCCGTTGCAGCGACAAAATTTTATACAGGCCCGGGTTGCCCCCGGATCTGGCCGTCCCTTCGCGAGCTTCAGACCGTGCGAAAAATGAGCACGGCCGTGGCCAGCGAAATCCCACTTGCGAGCCACAGGCTCGAAATCTCAAAACCTTCCTCGCCGATCGGCAGGGTGGCGAGCGTGTCGGTGCCGGCGAAGGCGATCCACAGAAGGTGGATGACGGCCGCCGTGATCAAGGAGATGAACAGGCGGTCGCCCCGCGTCGTCGGAATGCTGAGCACGCCGACGCGCTCGGCTTCGGGATAGACCGCGGCGAGGCACGTCATGACCGCGAGGGTGGAGGCGAGCGCCACGAAGAAGATCGCCGTCGGCAGCGTCCAGGCCATCCATGCAATAGATTCCATCGATGCCTCCCTAGACCCGACCGAGCGCGAAACCGCTCGCGATGTAATTGCGGACGAACCAGATCACGAGCGCGCCTGGGATGATGGTAAGCACGCCGGCCGCGGCCAGCAGGCCCCAGTCCATGCCCGCAGCCGACACCGTACGCGTCATGATCGCCGCGATCGGTTTTGCCTGCACCGAGGTCAGCGTCCGCGCGAGCAGGAGCTCGACCCAGGAAAACATGAAGCAGAAGAAGGCGGCGACGCCGATGCCGCTCGCGATCAGCGGCACCAGGATCCTGATGAAGAAGCGCGGAAAGGAATAGCCGTCGAGGAAGGCGGTCTCGTCGATCTCGCGCGGCACGCCGGAGACGAAGCCTTCGAGGATCCACACCGCCAGCGGAACGTTGAAGATGCAATGCGCGAGCGCGACCGCCCACGGCGTATCGAACAGGCCGATCGCCGAATAGAGGTTGAAGAACGGCAGCGCATAGACCGCCGCCGGGGCCATGCGGTTCGACAGCAGCCAGAAGAACAGGTGCTTGTCGCCGAGGAAGCGGTAGCGCGAGAACGCGTAGGCCGCGGGCAGCGCCACCGAGATCGAGATGATGGTGTTGAGGACGACGTATTTGAGCGAGTTGATGTAGCCGGAGTACCAGCTCTCGTCGGTGAAGATGCGCTTGTAATGCTGCAGCGTCGGCGCATGTGGCCACAGCGTCATCGTCGAGACGATTTCTGCGTTGGTCTTGAAGCTCATGTTGACGAGCCAGTAGATCGGCAACAACAGGAAGATCAGAAACAGCGCCATGATGACGCGGCGGCCGGGAATTGAGTGCATCAGGCCACTCCTTCCTTTGGCTTGAGTGCAGTCACGGGCTTGAGCACGGCCGAAGGCTTGGGCTCCGTCGCCGGCTCGGTCTCGGCCTGGACTTTGCGTTCGACGCCGGCATTGGTCATGACGGTATAGAAGATCCAGCAGACGATCAGGATGATCAGATTATAGACCAGCGAGAGCGCCGCGGCCTTGCCGAGGTCGAACTGGCCGAGCGCGATCTTGACGAGCTCGATCGACACGAAGGTCGTCGAGTTGCCGGGTCCGCCACCCGTCACCACGAACGGCTCGGTGTAGATCATGAACGAGTCCATGAAGCGCAGCAGCACGGCGATCAGGAGCACGCGGTTCATCTTCGGCAGCTGGATCGCCTTGAACACAGCCCAGCGCGAGGCGCCGTCGATCTGAGCTGCCTGGTAATAGGCCTCGGGGATCGACTTCAGGCCGGCGTAGCACAGCAGCGCGACCAGGCTGGTCCAGTGCCAGACGTCCATCACGATGACGGTAACCCAGGCATCGACGGCGTTGGAGACGTAGTTGTAGTCGATGCCGATCGCATTGAGCACATAGCCCATCAGACCGATGTCGGGCCGGCCGAAGATCTGCCAGATCGTGCCGACCACGTTCCACGGAATCAGCAGCGGCAGCGCGAGGATGACGAGGCAGGCCGCCACCGTCCAGCCCTGACGCGGCATCGACAGCGCGATGACGATGCCGAGCGGCACCTCGATCGCGAGGATCACCATCGAGAAGAACAGATTGCGGCCGAGCGAGGCGAGGAATCGGCCGCCGAGATCGGTCGATGGATCGAGCAGCTCCTTGAACCAGCCGACGCCGTTCCAGAAGAACTGGTTGTTGCCGAAGGTGTCCTGCATCGAATAGTTCACGACCGTCATCAGCGGCAGCACCGCCGAGAAGGCCACGACCAGGAACACCGGCAGCACCAGGAACCAGGCTTTTTGGTTGACGGTCTTGTCCATCAGGCGGCTCCCTCCACCAGAAGGCTGTCGGCATAGACGTGGACATGCGCCGGATCGAACTTCAGCCCGGCGGTACCGTCCGCGCTGGTGAAGCCCGCCGGCGCGCGCGCCGCGATCTTGGCCTCGCCGATGCGGACGCGCGCGAAGCGGATGCGGCCGAGGTCGTCGATGCGGTCGATCTTCGCACTGAGCAATCCGGGTGCGGGCGCGACGGCGTCGACAAACTCCGGACGCACGCCGATCTCGATCTTGGCGCCGGCTGGCAGGCTGTCATAGCTGCGGTTGAGCGCGATGACATTCCCGCCGATGCGCGCCTCGCGACCCTTCACCTCGGCCGGCAGGATGTTCATGCCGGGCGAGCCGATGAAATAGCCCACGAACGTATGCGCCGGCTTGTCGAACAGCTCGGCGGGCGTGCCGCTCTGCACCACGCGGCCGTCATGCATGACGACAACGGTGTCGGCGAAGGTCAGCGCCTCGGTCTGGTCGTGGGTGACGTAGATCATCGTCAGGTCGAGCTCGCGATGCAACGCCTTCAGCTTGGAACGGAGCTGCCATTTCAGCTCGGGATCGATCACGGTCAGCGGCTCGTCGAACAGCACGGCGGCGACGTCGGAGCGGACCAGGCCGCGGCCGAGCGAGATTTTTTGCTTGGCATCCGCCGTGAGGCGCGTCGCCTTGCGATTGAGATAGGGCTCAAGGTCGAGCAGGCGGCCGATCTCGGCGACGCGCTTGTCGATCTCGGCCTTCGGCACGCCGCGGTTCTTAAGCGGGAACGCCAGGTTCTGCCCCACCGTCATGGTGTCGTAGATCACCGGAAACTGGAACACCTGGGCGATGTTGCGCTTCTGGGTTGACAGCGGTGTGATGTCCTGGCCGTCGAACAGGATTTTCCCCCGCGACGGCGTGATGATGCCGGAGATGACGTTGAGCAGCGTGGTCTTGCCGCAACCGGACGGGCCGAGCAGCGCGTAAGCACCGCCCTGCCGCCAGGTCATGGTCACCGGCTTCAGCGCAAAGCTGTCCTGCGGCGCATCATTGCCGCCGTAAGAGTGGGCGAGATCGACGAGGTCAATGCGGGCCATGTCGCATCTCCCCCTTACGAGCTCGGCGCGGCGACCAGACGGTCGGCCGCGTCGAAGACGAAGATATCATTGGGATCGAGCACGGCATCGATGGTCTGGCCGGGCTCAAACTCGTGCACGCCGTGCAGCACTGCCACCCAGTTCGATCCGTCGCGGGTCAGATGCACAAAACTCTCCGAACCGGTGATCTCGGTCACCGTCACCGTGGCGTGGAAGGCGTGGCGGTCGGTCTCGCCATTGGCGAGGGCGAGCTGATGCGCGCGGAAGCCGACGCGATAGGCGCCGTCGGCGAGCGATGAATAGAGCCCGGAGGCCGGCGCGGCGATGCCGCCTGCATATTGCACAGAGCCGTTCTTTTTCTCGATGCCGACGAGGTTGAGCGGCGGATCGGAGAACACCTGAGCGACACGCAGCGTCTGCGGACGGCGGTAGACGTTCGGCGTCTCGCCGATCTGGAGCGCCTGCCCCTCCCACATGCAGACCGTGTTGCCGCCGAGCAGCAGCGCCTCGGTCGGCTCGGTCGTGGCATAAACGAAGATCGCGCCGGACGCCTCGAAGATGCGCGGCAGCTCGGTACGAAGCTCCTCGCGCAGCTTGTAGTCGAGATTGGCGAGCGGTTCGTCGAGCAGCACGAGATCGGCGCCCTTCACCAGCGCGCGCGCCATCGCGGTGCGCTGCTGCTGGCCGCCGGAGAGCTGGAGCGGCGTGCGTTTCAGGAACGGCTCGAGCCGGAGCAGCCGCGCGGCTTCCGCCACGCGCTTCTCGATCTCTTCGCGCGGCTTGCCCTGCACGCGCAAGGGCGAAGCGATGTTCTCGTAGACCGTGAGCGAGGGGTAGTTGATGAACTGCTGATAGACCATCGCGACCGAACGCTTGCGCACGTCGACGCCGGTGACGTCCTTGCCGTTGACCAGCACCTTGCCCGTCGTCGGCTTGTCGAGGCCGGCGAGCAGCCGCATGATCGAGGTCTTGCCTGACAGCGTCGGCCCGAGCAGCACGTTGAGCGTCCCGCTCTCGAGCGTCAGCGAGACGTCGCGGATGTGCGGTATCCCCTCGACGGTCCGGGTCACATGATCGAGCGTCACGGTCATGGGCGTCCTCCCGCTTCCAGCAGGGGACTTTGCGGCACAGCGTGGGTTGCAATCCAGTCGTTCAATGCAGCAACCTCGTCGGCAGATAGTCGCAGGCCAAGTTTGGAGCGGCGCCAGACGATGTCTTCCGCCGTGACCGCCCATTCATTGGCCATGAGGTAGCGGACCTCGCGTTCGGTCAGTGTCGCGCCGAAGGCCTGGCCGAGATCGGCGACCGACTTGGCATCACCAAGCAGCTTGATGGCGCGGGTACCATAGGCGCGCGCGAGGCGCCGGGCATGCTCATGGCTGAGGAAGGGATAGCCGCGCTGGAGCTCGGCGATCAGGCCGTCGACGTCGGACACGCCCATGTCCCCGCCGGGCAGCGGCCATTTGCCGGTCCAGCCTTCGCGCGCTTTCGCACTGCGAAGATAGGGCGCGAGCCGTTCCAGCGCCTCTTCGGCGAGTCGGCGGTAGGTCGTAATCTTGCCGCCATAGATCGAGAGCAGCGGCACGCCGCCGGGTGTGTCGAGCTCGAACACGTAGTCGCGCGTCGCGGCCTTGGCTTCGCTGGCGCCGTCGTCATAAAGCGGCCGCACGCCGGAATAGGTCCAGACCACGTCCGCCGAAGTCACCGGCTTGGCCAGGTATTCGCTCGCGGCGGCGCAGAGGTACTCGATCTCTTCGGGCGTCGCCTTCACCTTGGAGGGATCGCCGTCATAATCGCGATCGGTGGTGCCGATCAGCGTGAAATCGTCCTGGTACGGGATCACGAAGATGATGCGGCCGTCGGCGTTCTGGAACATGTAGGCGCGGTCGTGGTCGTAGAGCTTTTTGACTACGATGTGCGACCCCTGCACCAGGCGCACCTTGGCCTTCGCGTTCACGCCAGCGCCGCGGCCGAGCACATCCTCGACCCAGGGGCCGCCGGCATTGACCACCGCGCGGGCCTGGATCTGCGAACGCTCGCCGGTCAGCGTGCTGACCATGCTGACGGTCCAGATGCCGCCGGACTGCTTGATATCCGTCGCGCGGGTGCGGGTGCGGATCTCGGCGCCCTTGTCCGCGGCATCGCGCGCGTTGAGCACGACGAGACGGGCGTCGTCGACGAAGCAGTCGGAATATTCGAACGCGCGGCTGTAGCGGTTCGGGATCAGCGGGCGGCCGACCTCGTCACGCCTGAGATCGACCGAACGCGTCGCCGGCAACAGGTGCCGGCCGCCGATATGGTCATAGAGGAAGAGGCCGAGGCGCAGCAGCCAGGCCGGACGCAGGCCGGCGTGATGCGGCAAAACGAAACGCAGGGGATGGATGATATGGGGCGCGATGCCCCAAAGGATCTCGCGCTCGATCAGCGCCTCGCGGACCAGGCGAAACTCGTAATATTCGAGATAGCGCAGGCCGCCATGCACCAGCTTGGTCGACCAGGACGAGGTCCCGCTCGCCAGATCGTTCATTTCGCACAGGAAAACCGTGTTGCCCCGGCCCACCGCGTCGCGCGCGATGCCGCAGCCGTTAACACCGCCTCCGATAATGGCGAGGTCGAAAATACGCTCCAACAGACGCATCCCCCGGCGACCGCTCGTTCCTTCGAGCGACTACTTTCGTTTTTGATTAGATCACACCGAAAAACGAAAGCAAGATGAAAGAGAGGCGAAGGGAAGTGAAAGAGGAACTTTCTGGTGGGCAATCAGCCGTGGAAATGGGCAGTTCGGACGCCAATCGAAACCGCAATACGATCTTGAATAGTCACGTAGAGCCAATATAGTCATAATAGTCACATTAGTTATATTCGGCATGACAGACCGCAGCACCGCCCCCGATTCGCCCCCGACTGACACGTGGACGCTCGCCAATGCCAAGGCACGCCTGTCCGAGGTGGTCGATCGCGCCCAAACTGGCCCCCAGATCATCACCCGACACGGCAGGCCCAATGCGGTTGTCGTTTCCGCGGATGAATGGGCGCGAAAGACGGCACGCAAAGGCACGCTAGCTGAATTCCTGCTGGCTTCGCCGCTGCGCGGTGCCGACCTCGAACTTGAACGGGTGCAGGACGAACCGCGCGACGAGATGCCGTGAACCTGCTCCTCGACACCAACGTGCTGTCGGAGGTTCAGCGGCCGGCGCCTTCCCCGAAAGTCCTGGCATGGCTCGATACGGTCGATGAGGATCGCACGTTCATCAGCGTTGCTTCGATCGCCGAGCTTCGCCGCGGCATCGCCCTGCTGGACGATGGCCGTCGGCGCGCCGCACTGGTCGCTTGGCTCGCCCATGACCTGCCGGCTCGGTTCGCGCAGCGCATCCTGCCGATCGACCACGCGGTCGCTGAGCGCTGGGGCGACCTGATGGCGCAGAGCCGTCGCAATGGCGTTGCGTTGTCCGTGATGGACGGCTTCTTTGCGGCCACCGCGCTCGCCAACGATCTCACGCTCGTCACACGCAATGTGAAAGATTTTGCGGCCTTCGGCGTTCCGCTGCTCGACCCATGGAGCGACGCCTAAGCCGCTATCTCAGCCGGACCACCGGCGCGGCTTCGGGCGCGGCATCCTGCGCTTCGGCCTGCGCATCATCGATATCCGCCGCATCCTTCGGCATCGCCGCCATCACCTCGATGCCCTTGCTGTGGCAGATGGTGGCGAGGCGCTCGGGCAGCTCCTGGTCGGTCACGAAGGTCTGGATCTGGGTGATATGGGCGATGCGCACCGGCGCGCTGCGGCGCAGCTTGGTGGAGTCGGCAACCAGCATGACGCTGCGGGCATTGGCGATGATGGCTTGCGCCACCTGCACCTCGCGATAGTCGAAGTCGAGCAGCGCGCCCTCCTCGTCGATCGCGGACGCCCCGATGATGGCATAGTCGACCTTGAACTGGCCGATGAGCTGCGTCGCGGTCGAGCCGACCACGGCACCGTCGGCCCGCCGCACCGTGCCGCCGGCGACCACCACCTCAATGCGGGGATGGCGGTAGAGCAGCATCGCGACATTGAGATTGTTGGTGATGACGAGGAGGTCCTCGTGCGAGGTCAGCGCGCTCGCCACCTCCTCGGTCGTGGTGCCGATATTGATGAAGAGCGAGCAGCCGTTCGGGATCAGCGAGGCGGCCGCAGCCCCGATCGCCTTCTTTTCGTCGGCGGCGACGAACCGCCTCGCCTCGTAGGCGAGGTTTTCGACGCCGGAGGCGATGATGGCGCCGCCGTGGATACGGGTCAGCGAGCGGCGCTCGCAGAGATCGTTCAGATCCTTGCGGATCGTCTGCGCCGAGACCTCGAACCGGCGCGCGAGCTCCTCGACCATGACGCGCCCCGAGGCGCGCGCGATGTTGAGGATTTCGGCTTGGCGATGGGTCAATCCGGTCACGGCGATGGCCTCAAATCAGGAAGGCGCATGGTGCGGCGGTTCGCACGTTCGGTCAATGCGCTCAGCGATCACGGTTAACGGACAAAGCCTCTCACCATGCCATCGCGGCGGCGAGACGCGCGAGCAGTTCCGGATCGTCGAACGCGCTGGCGGAAGCAACCGCGCCGGCGCCAACAAGGTCGGCATGGCTGAGGCTCGTCCGGATGCCGATGGTCGGAATGCCGGCGGCCGTCGCCGACTGCACGCCGGAGCGGGAATCCTCGAACGCGATCGAAGCCGTCGCGCTCCCGCCGACGAAACGCAGCCCCTCCTGATAGGGCAGCGGGTGCGGCTTGCCGTGCGGCAGCTCGTCGCCGATCACAAGTGCCCTGAAGCGGTGCGTGATGCCGAGACCGGAGAGCAACAGCTCGGCATTCGGACGCGGCGCGTTGGTCACGGCGACCATGGGAATGCCGGCGGCATCCGCGCGGTCGAGCAGCGCCATCAGGCCCGGAAGCGGCTCGATCTGTCCGGCGACGAGTGTGCGGAAGACGACCTCCTTCTCTCCGAGGATCACGGCGCGCCGTTCCACGGTTTCGTCGGGCAGAAAGCGCTCGCCGATCGACGCATTGGCGAAGCCTTGCAGCTCCCTGGAGAAGCGCGCGTGATCGAACACATGGCCCAGCGGCCCAAGCACCTGGTTGAACGCCTTGAGGTGCAGCGGGTCGGTGTTGGCCAGCGTGCCGTCGATGTCGAACAGCAGCGCCCTGCCCGTCACTTGCCCCTGCGCCTGCCCTTTGGCCTCGATCATTTCCGTACTTTCCCGAATGCACGATGCATCAATGCGAAACACGTATCAATGCAGCCCCGATCGCGCAATGACGCATCGACATGACCGCCAAGCGACACTCGACAAAGTCGCGCGCGGCTGCAACACTCCGCGCAAGACCAAAAAGGAGGAAACGATGACGATCAACCGACGCGATCTGGCTCTCTCGACTCTTGCCGTCTCAACCCTTGCCGTCTCCGCGCTTGCTCTCACAGCACCGGCGTTGGCGGCCGCGGCGGATGAGGAAGCCGTGGCGAAAAAGGTCGAGGCCTTCCGCCTTGCCCAGATCGCGGCCGATCCCAAGGCGCTCGGCGCGCTCTGCGCCGACGAGGTGAGCTACAGCCATTCCAACGGCAAGGTCGAGGACAAGGCGACCTTCATCACCAACGCCACCGACGGCAAATCAAAATTCCTGTCGATCGAGTACAAGGACCCGACCATCAAGGTCGTCGGCCCCGCCGCGATCGTGCGCTTCCACTGGATGGGCGAACAGGAAATGGCGGCCGATGGGAAAAAAGTATCGACCAATCTTCACATCCTGATGAACTGGCAGAAGCAGGGCGACGATTGGAAGCTGCTGTCGCGGGCTGCGACGAAGCTGTGATTGCGATTCTTTCCCTCTCCCCCTGTGGGAGAGGGTGGCTCGCGGCGAGACGGGTGAGGGGTATGCTTCCGCGAGTAACTCTCTCGCTTCCGAATGCGCCGATAGAACCCCTCATCCGGCGCTTCGCGCCACCTTCTCCCACAAGGGGAGAAGGAAAAGGCAGCGGTATCAAGGGCTGCAAAAAATTCCGACCACGCTTTGCGCGTCAGAAATCGCGCCGCCTGGCGCAATGCAGCGTATTGCGACGACGATTGCGACCTGGCGCTCGACACAATCAAGTGCGGCTGCAACAGTGGGCGCAAGATCAAGGACGGAGGATATGATGACACTGAATCGCGACCATGCTGCCACGACGGACCACGAGGCGGTGGCAAAGAACGTCGAGGCATTTCGCCTCGCCCAGATCGCGGCCGATCCGAAGGCCCTCGGCGCGCTGTGCGCGGACGATCTGAGCTACAGCCATTCCAGCGGCTTCCTCGAGGATAAGGCGGCCTTTATCGCCAACGCCACCGACGGCAAGACCGAATTCCTGTCGATTACGTACAAGGATCCAACCATCAAGATCGTTGGTCCCGCCGCGATCGTGCGCTTCCACTGGTTGGCCGAGATGATGACCGGCGGACAGAAAGTGGCAAACAGCCTTCACATCCTGATGAACTGGCTGAAGCAAGGCGACGAGTGGAAGTTGTTGTCGCGCTCCGCGACGAAGTTGTGATTGCGATTCTTTCCCTCTCCCCCTGCGCGAGAGGGTGGCTCGCCGCGCGGCGGCGAGACGGATGAGGGGTTGCCCCCGCGGGCGACCCTCTCACGATTGAATTCGCGGAAACAACCCCTCATCCGGCGCTTCGCGCCACCTTCTCCCACATCCGCCTTCGCCAAGGCTTCGGCGGACATGAAGGGAGAAGGAAAAGGCAGCGGCATCAAGGGCTGCAAAAAATCCCGACCACGCTTTGCGCGCCAGAAATCGCCAGCGGCGGCGTTTACGCCGCTTCCTTCACATCGCCGTTAACCAGCTTGCGCGCGGCACGCTCGGCTTCGCGTGCGTTGCGGAAAAGCTGGCCTTCAAGGCGATTGAAGCGGTGCGACGAGGCGAAGAAACAATAGCCTCCCTGAGAACGAACGACGATACCTGCGGTTTGCGAGTCGACTTCGATAATGTAGCTGTCCGGCATGGTCCGTAGATTCCTCAGTGCGGGCAAATAACGGCAATCCTGCCCAAAGGTTCCTGAGCATTTGAGGCCGTCTCCACCCCGAATCGACACGCAATTGAGTACGCCGGGACCTCATCCGTTTTATGACTTGTTCTTGGCGAAGCCGCGACGCGGTGACTCAGTCGCGCCGCGTTTGGCGTGCCGCAAGTTTGCGTGAGATGGGGCAGAGCGTCGCGCGCGATTACGTCGCGATCGGCGGATCGTTGCGCTGGATCGCTTGCGGACGGCCGTCATCATCGATCGAGACGTAGGTGAAATGACCGTCGGTGACGAGGATCGGCTGGAGCTCCCTGCGCCGTAGCGCCCAGGCTTCGAGATGCACGGTCATCGAGGTGCGGCCCACGCGGACGAGATTGGCATAGACCGAAACGAGATCGCCGACATAGACCGCTTTGCGAAAATTCATCGCCTCGATCGCCACGGTGACCGTACGCGACCTCGCGAGCTTCGATGCGAACACGCCGCCGCCGACATCCATCTGGCTGAGCAGCCAGCCGCCGAAGATGTCGCCGTTGGCATTGGTGTCGGCGGGCATTGCCAGCGTGCGAATGCAGAGATCGCCGCGCGGCTCGGTGTCGGACTTCTCGGTCATGTCGGTCTCACCTAAAATTGTCCCAGCCCGGATCGGGCGCAAAGCGCCCGCCGAATCGCTCGACCAGCGCGCGCAGGGTGGATACGACATTTTCCACGCCGCGCGTGCGCGCGTAGTTCAGCGGACCGCCGCGGAACGGTGCATATCCAGTGCCGAAGATCATGGCGCCGTCGACCGCATCGGCATCGTCGACGATACCTTCGCGGAGTGCCGCGACGCAGACATTGGACATCGGCAGCACCAGGCGGTCGATCATCGGGTCGGTGACGCGCGGGCCGGTCTCGGGCAACGGCGCCTTCTCCGCCTTGCCGTCCTTCCAGGTGTAGAATCCCTTGCCCGTCTTGCGGCCGAGCTCGCCCTTGGCGACCTTCTCGCGCAGCCAAGCCGGCGTCGGCGGGAGCAGATCGCCGAACTTGGTCCGCAGCATGTCACCGACGTCGAGGCAGATGTCGAGCCCGACCTGGTCGGCGAGCTCGATCGGCCCCATCGGCATGCCGAACTGCTCGGCCGCCGCGTCGATCAGGCGCTGGTCGATCCTCTCATCCAGCATCACCATCGCCTCCAGCATGTAGGGCGTCAGCGCACGGTTGACGAGGAAGCCGGGCGAGCTCTTCACGGAGAGCGGCAGACGGTCGATCGCGCCGACGAAGGCGAGCGCCTCCTTCAGCACCCGCGCGTCGTTGCCGTCATGGCTGACGACTTCGACCAGCTGCAGCCGCGACACCGGGTTGAAGAAGTGCAGGCCGACGAGACGATCGGGCCGCGCCAGCGTGGTGCGCAGATCCTGGAGCGGAATGCTCGACGTGTTGGTCGCAAGGATCGCGCCCGGCTTCATCTTCGGCTCGAGGCCCGCATAGACCTTCTGCTTCAGCTCGAGCTTTTCCGGCACCGCCTCGATGATCAGATCGGCGTTGCGAACGCCCTCGCCGTCCATGTCGGGGATCAGACGATCAAGCGCATCGCGCACCTCGGTCGGCCTGCGAATGATCTTGCCGTAAAGCTCGGCCGCGCGCTTCACCGCGCCGGCGACCGGCTCCGGCTTCATGTCCGCGAGCGAGACGCGCAGCCCCTGCCCCGCACACCACGCCGCGATATCACCACCCATGGCGCCGGCGCCGATGACATGGACGTGCTTGATCGTGTTGCCGCCGCCGGCCGTCTTCTTCATCTGCTCGCGCAGGAAGAACACGCGGATCAAATTCTGCGCGGTCGGCGTCACCATCAGCCTGGCGAACGAGGCCTGCTCGGCCTTCAGCATCGCGGCCTTGCTGCCGCCATGGGTCTCCCAGAGATCGATCAGCGCGTAAGGCGCCGGATAATGCTCGCGGCGCGCGGCCTTCGCCGCCTCCGAGCGCATGCGCCTGGCCAGCAGCCCGCGCACGGGACCGAAATTGGCCGCGTGAGTCAGAAGGCCCGGACGCGCCCGCTTCAAGCGGCCGAACAGCGCATCCTTCACCGCGTTGCGGACGTGCCGCTCCTGCGTCACGGTATCGACGAGGCCGAGCGATCTGGCGCGGCGCGCATCGATGGTGCGGCCGGTCAGCATCAGCGCCATCGACTGCGTCGGGTTCACCAGCGCGGTGAAGCGCGCGGTGCCGCCGAGGCCGGGATGCAGGCCGAGCATCACCTCCGGGAAGCCGAAGCGCGCGCCGTCGATCGCAATGCGCGACTGGCAGGCCAGCGCGACCTCCAGCCCGCCGCCGAGGCAGAAGCCGTGGATGACCGCGACCGTCGGCAGCTTCAGCGCCTCCAGATGATCGACCACCGCATGCGCCGCGCGGATGCGTGTCTCGACCATCTCGGGATCGCTGGCGCCGCGGAATTCGTTGACGTCGGCGCCGGCAATGAAGCCGGACGGCTTTGCCGAGCGGATCACGAGGCCGGCGGGGCGCTCGGTCTCGATCGCCGCGAGCACGGCATCGAACTCCTCCATCACGTCCGCGGACAGCGTGTTGGCGCTGGCATCTGCGCGGTCGAACAGCAGCCAGGCGACGCCGTCGGCATCGCGCGTCAGCTTGAAGTGCTTGTAGGGGCAGTCGGTCGCGGGCCTGGGCCCAAGCTCCAGCACGCGGTCGCCGAGCGCGGTCATGATCCTGGAATCCATGGTCACACCGCCTCGATCAGCATGGCGCCGCCGAGCCCGCCGCCGATGCATTCGGTCGCAACGCCGCGGCGCGTGCCGAGCCGCTTCATCGCATTGACGAGATGCAGCACGATGCGGTTGCCGGAGGTGCCGACGGGATGGCCGAGCGAGATGGCACCGCCATCGACGTTGAGCCTATCACGGTCGATCTCGCCGGCCGCGCCGTCGAGGCCCAGGATCTCGCGACAGAATTTGTCGTCGTTCCAGGCGGCGAGACAGCCGAGCACCTGCGTCGCAAAAGCCTCGTTCAGCTCCCAGGTTTCGACGTCCTTGACGGTGAGGTCGTTGCGGTGAAGCAGCGGCGTCGCCGACATCACGGGTCCCAGTCCCATGATGCTGGGATCGAGCGCCGCCCAGTGGCTGTCGACGATGACAGCCTTCGGCGTCAGTCTGTGCTTTGCGACCGCCGCGTCGGAGGCGAGGATCACCCAGGAGGCACCGTCGGTGATCTGCGACGAATTGCCGGCGGTGACCTGGCCCCAAGGGCGTTCGAACACCGGCCGCAGCTTTGCGAGCGTCTCGGCCGTCGAGTCCGGCCGCACGCCGTCGTCATGGTCGAAGAATTTTCCGTCGCGGGAGAACGCTGTCTCGACCTCGCCCTTGAGAAAACCTTCGGCCTGCGCATGCGCGAGCCGGCGATGACTCTCGGCGGCATAAGCGTCGGACTGTGCCCGCGTGATGCCGAAGAGATGGCCGACGACCTCGGCGGTCTGGCCCATGTTCAAGTCGGTGATGGGATCGGTCAGCCCGCGCTCCAGGCCGATGATCGGCTTGAGGTAGCGCGGCCGCAGCTTGAAGGCGGCAGCGAGCTTCGCGGCCATACCCTTGGCGGTGGCAAGGCCGGCGAACCAGCGCACACCGGAATTCGGCCAGACCAGCGGCGCGTGGCTCAGCGCCTCGGTGCCGCCGGCGAGGACCATGTCGGCATGACCCTCGCGGATGTAGCGGTAGGCCGTGTCGATCGACTGCATGCCGGAGCCGCAATTGATCTGCACGGTGAAGGCGACCATGTCCTCGCCCATGCCGAGCCGGAGCGCGGCGACGCGGGCCGGGTTCATCTCGTCCGCGATCACGTTGACGCAACCGAGGATGACCCGGTCGAAATCATCGGGTGAAAACGGCTGGCGTGCCAGCAGCGGCCGGCCGCATTGCACGGCGAGATCGACTGGCGTGAACGGCCCCGGCCCCGAACGCGCTTTGAGAAACGGCGTCCGGCTGCCGTCGACGATGAAAACCGGTCGTGCCATCAGCTCGCCGCCCTCTGTTCACCGAGTTCCTGGAAGAACTGATGCACATCTCCGGTTTTCTTGTAAATCGGCGACAGCGCTTCGGGCGCAAAATCGTCGACCTCGATCACTTTTGTGACGGCTTCATGAGCGGCCGCAAGCTGCTCGCCTTCGGCCTGCGTGATCACGCCCTTGGTGACGGCGTCCTTCCAGTCGCGGATGTGCGCGGCGCGCATGCGCTTGGCGATGGCATCGGTGGCCGCAACGAGCTTGAACGCGCGCTCCAGCCGGGCAAAGCCGCCGTCGTCATCGACATAAGCGAGATCCGGCGTGAGGCGCTCGCGCGCCGCCGACGGCTCCAGCACGAGGCTGGCGCACTGGTGCACGACACGGTCAGACGGGCCGAGCACCCGCGCGCCGAAGGGCTGGACCACGAGCTTGAGGATGACAGCGACAAAACGATTGGGCAGATTGGCGAGGATCTCAGCAAGCCGGTTCTCGATGGTCTTGAAGCCGGTCGCCATGCACCATTCCAGCGCAGCGAAGTCCTCCTTCTGCCGGCCCTCGTCCTGCCAGCGTTTCAGCGCGGCCGAGAGCAGATAGAGCTCGGAGAGGATGTCGCCGAACCTCGCCGACAGCATCTCCTTGCGCTTGAGCGCGCCGCCGAGCGTGAGCAGCGCCATGTCGGCGCAGAGCGCGAAGGCCGCGGAGTAGCGCGCGAGCTGGCGATAGAATGGCGTGGCATCGCCCGCATCCGGCGCAAGCGCGAAGGCGCCGAAGCTCCAGCTCCGGCCGAACGCACGCAACAGCGTCTGGAAGCTGTGGCCGGCATGTTTCCAGAACGCCTTGTCAAAGGCGGTGAGCCCGCGTTCGCGATCGGCGTCCGCAAGCGCATTCATCTCGTCAAGCAGATAGGGATGCGCGCGGATGGCACCCTGCCCGAACACGATGAGGTTGCGGGTCAGGATGTTGGCGCCCTCGACCGTGATACCGACAGGCACGGCGCGGTGCAGATTGCCGAGATAGTTTTGCGGACCGTCGATCACGGCCTTGCCGCCATGGATGTCCATGGCGTCGTCGACCGCCGTGCGCATCCGCTCGGTCGCGTGCAGCTTCATGATGCCGGAGATGACGGCGGGATGGATGCCGGCATTCAGCGCCGCGCAGGTCAGCCGGCGCGCCGCGTCGAGCTGGTAGGCGGTGGCGACGATACGCGCGAGCGGCTCCTCGACGCCCTCGAATTTGGAGATAGAGATGCCGAACTGCTCGCGGATGCGGGCATAGGCGCCGGTGGTACGGGCGGCATAGGCGGCGCCGGCCGCCGACAACGATGGAAGAGAAATGCCGCGGCCGGCGGCGAGCGCGGTCATCAGCATCTTCCAGCCCTGCCCGAGTCTCTCCTTGCCGCCGATGACGTAGTCGAGCGGGATGAAGACGTCGCGGCCCCAGTTCGGGCCATTCTGGAACACCTGCATCGACGGCAGATGACGATGGCCGATCTTGACGCCCGGCAGATTGGTCGGGATCAGCGCGACGGTGATGCCAAGCTCTTCCTGGCTGCCCACGAGGTGGTCGGGGTCATAGGCCTTGAAGGCGAGGCCCAGCAGCGTCGCGACCGGGCCGAGCGTGATGTAGCGCTTGTGCCAGTTGAGCCTGAGGCCAATGACCTCGCTGCCCTCGAAATCGCCCTTGCAGATGATGCCGGTGTCGACCATCGAGGCGGCGTCGGAGCCGGCTTCGGGGCTGGTCAGGCCGAAGCAGGGAATGTCGCGGCCGTCGGCGAGGCGCGGCAACCAGCGCTCCTGCTGCTCTTTCGTGCCGAAGCGCATCAGGAGCTCGCCCGGCCCGAGCGAGTTCGGCACCATCACGGTGACGGCCGCGGCGATCGAACGGGTCGAGATCTTGCGCACCACTTCCGAATGGGCATAGGGCGAGAAGCCGAGACCACCGAATTCCTTCGGAATGATCATGCCGAAGAATTTCTCACGCTTGACGAAGTGCCAGACGTCTGGCGGCAGGTCACGCCATTCCCAGAAGATCTTCCACTCGTCGAGCATGGCGCAGAGCGCGTCGACCGGGCCGTTGAGAAAGGCCTGCTCCTCGGGGGTGAGCGTCGCCTGAGGCACCTTCAGCAACTTCGACCAATCGGGGTCGCCGGTGAAGAGATCGGCATCCCACCAGACGTCACCGGCCTCCAGCGCCTCGCGCTCGGTGTCGGACATCGCTGGCAGCACGCCGCGCGCCCAGGAGAAGATCGGCTTTGTGATGGTGTCGCGGCGGAAGCTCATGGCTGACCTCATGCATCGGCGCGGTTATCGGCATTTTAGCGGAAAGTGGCCGGGGTAAGTGAACACTTCGCGAGCAAAAAGACGCGAATTGACGCGGCCGGGCGGCCGCCCCGGAGGCCATAACGGTCGGGGCGTGGGGGCAGTTCCGGGGAGGCGAATCGGGCTGAATGCCCCGTCGTCATTCCGGGGCGACGCGCAAGCGTCGAGCCCGGAATCCATAACCACCATCGGGAGTATGGATTCCGGGCTCGCGCCTGACGGCGCGCCCCGGAATGACGATGCGGAGAGAGTGGCTTAACCTGGATCAGATCAGTCCGGCCGCACCATCTCGAACATGTTTTCCGGCTTGATCTCGAAATAGTCGCCGCGACGGCCGGCGCGGACGATGGGGTGGGCGGCGGCGGTCTGGTAGACGCCGTCCTTGATCATGGCCTTGTCGATATGGACGGCGACGACCTCGCCCAGCGTCAGCCAGGCGTCGGCCTCCTTGCCGTCGGCGCCCTTGAGGCGGACGATGTCAGACACCTTGCACTCGAAGGCAACCGGGCTCTCGGCCACGCGCGGCACGTTGACGAGCTTGCTGGGGACGGCGGTCAGCCCTGCGAGCTTGAACTCGTCGACCTCGGGGCCGACATGCGCGGCGGTCGCGTTCATGTGCTTGGCGAGATCCATGGTCGTCAGATTCCAGACGAACTCCCGGGTCTGCTCCATGTTCGAGACCGTGTCCTTCCAGTTGGTGGAGGAGAAGCCGATGATCGGCGGCACGTAGCAAAAGGCGTTGAAAAAGCTGTAGGGCGCGAGGTTGACGTGGCCCTTGGTGTCGCGGGAGGAGATCCAGCCGATCGGCCGCGGCGCGATGATGGCGTTGAAGGGATCGTGCTTGAGGCCGTGGCCCTTGGAGGGCTCGTAGAAGTAGAGGTCTTTGTCGGTCACGCGCTGCTTCCTTTTCGTCATTGCCCGCCATCCACCCGTTAAGGGCGGCGCTAAGCAGTTTATAGGGGAAATTCCAGCGCCCGTCAGTGGCGCGGGGACAGACCGGCGATGACGAAATCGATCATCTGGTCGATGGTCGGGCCCGGCTTGGTGGCGCACTGGGCGATCATCTGGGGGTGGAAGAAGCGCATCATCGCGGTGCAGGCGCACATCGAGGCCAGTTGCAGGTCCGGCGCCTCGAACTCGCCGGACGCGGTACCCTGCGCGATCACCTGGCCGATGACGCCAGCAATGCACTCCATATGGGCGACGCAGACGTCCCAGTCCTCCTGCATCGCGATCTCGACCATCTCATGCAGCTTGTTATCACCGACATAGCGCTCGGTGTTCATGCGGTGGATGGTGGTGAGCAGCTCGCGGAAGCGCGGGAGCACCGGACCAGGCCTCGCCACGATCCGCTGCGCTTCGATCTCGACCTCGCCCATCAAGGCCCGCGCCACCGACTGGTGGATCGCCTTCTTCGATTCGAAGAAGCGATAGACATTGGCGGGGCTCATCCTGAGCTCCTTGGCGATGTCCCCGACCGTGGTCTTCTGGTAACCGATCTGGCGGAACAGCCGCTCAGCCACCTCGAGGATACGATCCCGGGTGTCGCCTTCGATATGTTCCGCAACCAGTGTCATGTGTCAGGACTCGTCCATCAGCAGTCTTCTCATTTATTCAGCCGCTTCAGCAAGCGGAATTGCGTGCTGGTCATCGCTCCCATGCTGCGGCGCGGCAGGCTGCTCGGGGGTGCCCGCCTCGTCCAGGCTCTTCCTGAACCACAGGGCGTAGAGGCCCGGCAGGTACAGCAGCGTCAGGAAGGTCGCGACGAACAGGCCTCCCATGATCGTGATCGCCATCGGGCCCCAGAAGGCCGAGCGCGACAACGGGATCATGGCCAGGATCGCGGCGAGCGCCGTCAGCACCACCGGCCGGGCGCGGCGGACGGTTGCCTCCACGATCGCCTCGCGGCGGGTCAGGCCGTGGGAAACGTCGGTCTCGATCTGGTCGACCAGGATGACGGTGTTGCGCATGATCATGCCGGCGAGCGCGATCAGGCCGAGCAGCGCCACGAAGCCGAACGGGGCATTGGCGACGTTGAGGCCGAACGAGGCACCGACGATGCCGAGCGGCGCGGTGAGGAACACCAGGATCAGGCGCGAGAAGCTCTGCAGCTGGAACATCAGCAGCGTCAGCATCACCATGACCATCAACGGGAAGAGGATGAAGATCGAGGCGTTGCCCTTGGCGGATTCCTCGAACGCCCCACCCGGCTCGATGCGGTAGGCCGGCTCGAGATTGTCCTTGATCGCCTTCAGCTTCGGCGTGATCTGGCTCGTGACGTCGGGCGCCTGCACGCCGTCGACGACGTCGGAGCGCACGGTGATCGCCATGTCGCGGTTACGCCGCCACATGATCGGCTCCTCATGGGCATACTCGATCTTGGCGATCTGCTGGAGCGGCACGGCGACGCCGTTCTTCGAGGTGATGGTCAGATCGCCGACGCCGCCGAGATCGAGACGTTCGGACGGGACCGCACGAGCAACCACGGCCACCTTCTCGATGCCGTCGCGTATGGTCGTGACCTGCGCGCCCGAGATCAGCATCGACAGCGCCTGCGAGACGTCCTGCGGGGTCAGGCCCATGGCGCGGGCACGATCCTGGTCGACGACGAGCTTGAGGTAGGGCGACTGCTCGTTCCAGTCGAGCTGGACGTCCTTGACGCTCTTGTTCTGCCGCATGACGTCGCGGACCTGATAGGCGATCTCGCGCACCTTGTTAGCGTCGGGGCCGATCACGCGGAACTGGACGGGGAAGCCGACCGGCGGACCGAAGTTGAAGCGGTCGACGCGCACGCGCGCCTCGGTCAGCATGCCCTCCGCAGCCGCGTTCTCGATCTTGGCCTTGATGCGCTCGCGCGCCTCGACGCCCTTGGCGACGATGACGATCTCGGCAAAGGCCTCGTTCGGAAGCTGCGGATTGAGGCCGAGCCAGAAGCGCGGCGAGCCCTGGCCGACATAGGACGTATAGGTCTCGATGTCCTTGTCGTCCTTGAGCAGCGTCTCGGCCTTCTTCACCGCCTTCTCGGTGACGTTGAAGGCGGTGCCCTCGGGCAGGCGGAGCTGGAGGAACAGCTCGGGCCGCTCCGACAGCGGGAAGAACTGCTGCTGGACATGGCCGAAGCCGACGATCGAGGCGATGAAGACGCCGACGGTCGCGGCCACCACGGTGATGCGGTGGTTGACGCACCATTGCACGATGGCGCGCAGGCCGCGGTACATGCGGGTCTCGTAGACCGCGTGCGGATCGTGATTGTGGTGCACCTTGATGTTGGGCAGCAACATGACGCCGATATAGGGCGTGAAGATCACCGCCACGAACCAGGACGCGACCAGCGCGATCGCCACGATCCAGAAGATGCTGCCGGCATATTCGCCGACCGCGGAATTGGCAAAGCCGATGGGGAGGAAGCCAGCGGCCGTGACCAGCGTTCCCGTGAGCATCGGAAACGCAGTGGATTCCCAGGCAAAGGAGGCCGCGCGGAAACGGTCCCAGCCCTGCTCCATCTTCACCACCATCATCTCGACCGCGATGATCGCGTCATCCACCAGCAGGCCGAGCGCGATGATCAGCGCGCCGAGCGTGATGCGGTGCAGATCGAGCGACATCGTGTTCATGACGACGAAGACGATGCCGAGCACCAGCGGCACCGACAGCGCGACCACGATGCCGGTGCGCCAGCCGAGCGCCAGGAACGACACGAACAGCACGATGACGAGCGCTTCCATGAAGGAGTGCACGAACTCGCCGACGGCGTGCTCGACCACCTTGGGCTGGTCGGCGATGAGCTTGACGTCGATGCCTTGCGGCACCGCCTTCATGAACTCGGCGGTGGCCTTCTCGACCTCCTTGCCGAGATCGAGGATGTTGGCGCCCTTGGCGGTGACGACACCGATACCGATCGCGGCCTTGCCTTCCTGGCGCACGATGAAGCTCGGCGGGTCGACATAGCCGTGGGTGACGGTGGCGATATCACCCAAACGGAACACGCGGCCGTTGCTCTCGACCGGCGTCTCGGCGACGGCCTTGGCGCCATCGAGCGCGCCGGTAACGCGCAGCGGCACGCGCTGCGACGAGGTCTCGACCGTGCCGGCGGGCACGACGTTGTTCTGCTTGGCGAGCGAATCGAACAGGGCCTGCGGCGTGATGCCGAGGGTGGCGAGCTTGGCGTGCGAGAATTCGACGAAGATGCGCTCGTCCTGGTTGCCGTAGACGTCGACCTTGGTCACACCAGGCACCTTCAACAGGCGCTGGCGGAAGCCTTCCGAGACCTTCTTGAGCTGGGCATAGTCGGCGCCGTCGCCGGTCATCATGTAGAGGATGGAATCGACGTCGGAGAACTCGTCGTTGACGACGGGTCCCAGAATGCCCGAAGGCAACTGGCCCTGCACGTCGGCGAGCTTCTTGCGCAAGAGATAGAAGAGATACGGCACGTCCTTTGGCGGCGTGGAATCGCGGAAGGTCACCTGGAGCGCGGTGAAGGCCGGCTTGGAATAGGTCTGCACCTTCTCGAAATAGGGCAGCTCCTGGATCTTCTTCTCGATGGGGTCGGCGACCTGCGTCTGCATCTCCTGCGCAGTCGCGCCCGGCCAGATCACGGAGACGTTGACCACCTTCACCGTGAAGAACGGATCCTCGGCTCGCCCGAGCTTCTGATAGGAGAAGAAGCCGGCGACGCCGAGTATGATCATCAAGAACAGGACCAGCGTCGGATGGCTGACGGCCCAGGCCGAAAGGTTGAAGCGCTTCATCGCACTCTCCAAAGATGGTCCAATTGCAAAAAAACCACAGCCACTCTGTTCAAACCGTCGTCGCGAGGCAGCGAAGCAATCCAGGGGGCTGGGCAGGTTCTGGATCGCTTCGCCGCTTCAGCCCCGGCATTTGCGCTTGGGCCGAAACTCACCTCACACGACGTGACTCGTAAACTCTAGAAAGACAGCGACGAGACGATCCGCACCCGCTGGCTCGGATCGAGCTTCTGCACGCCGAGCGCCACGATCTTGGCGCCCTCTTCGACACCGCTGGTGATGATGACGTCGTTGCTCTCGTAGGACTTCACCACGACCGGCTTGAGCGTGACGGCGCCATTGTCGTCGACGACGTAGAAGGAGGGCTTGCCGCCTTCGTTGAACAGCGCCGACAGCGGCAGCCGCGCGACGCGCTCGGTCGCGGCATCCGACAGCGTCAGCGTCGCGGTCATGCCGAGCGAAACCTTGTCGTCGGCCTCAGGCAGCGAGAATTTTGCTAGATAGGTGCGCGTCGACGGATCGGCCGTCGGCGCGATCTCGCGCAGCTTGGCCGCATATTTCTTGTCCGGCTCCGACCAAAGAGTGACGCTGGCGGCGCCCGACTTGGCACGTCCAACCAGCGTCTCAGGGATCGCGACGACCGCTTCCTTCTCGGCAAAGCGGGCGACACGGATCGAAGTCTGGCCTGCGGCAACCACCTGGCCGGGCTCGATCAGCGTTGCGGTGACGACGCCACGGGCGTCGGCGTTGAGCGTCGCGTAGGAAAGAGAATTCTTGGTCAGCTCGACTGAGCGCACGGCTCGGTCCAGACGCGCGCGGGCCTCATCGGCGGCGGCGCGGCTCGAATCCATCGCCGCATCCGTAGTCCAGCCCTTGGCCTTCAGATCCTTGGCGCGCTGCTCGGCCGCGGCGGCCTGGGCCAGCACGCCGGTCGCAGCGGTCTGCTCGGCGACGGACTGTTCAGCCTGGAGCTTCAGATCGACCTCGTCGAGGGTCGCGAGCGGCTGGCCGATTTCGACGGTCTGGCCGACCTCGACCAGGCGCTTGGCAACCTTGCCGGCCACGCGGAAACCGAGATCGCTCTCGATCCGGGGCCTGACGGTGCCGACAAAGCTGCGCTCCGGCGTCTCGGCATCATAATGGGCGGTCGCGACCAGAACCGGCCGTGGCGGCTCGGCCTTTTCAGCGACGGTGTCATTGCACCCGGCCAGCGCGGCGGCCATCAGGGCCAGCGACACACCCGCCAAGAGCTTGGAATAGCTGGACAAAACTGACCGAACGAACATCGGAGGACACTCCCGCGACTGCAATGAGAGGAATGTCGACTAATCACTGATAAAAGTCAATAATCGTCAGTCATCAGGAAAGCGTGATCGTTAAGGGGCGGTAAGGATTGGTGAGCCTTGTGCCGCTAGCAACGCGCACCATTTCTTGATAGGGTTACATGTAACCAACGGAAATACATATGAGCCCTTCAAAGCCCAAGCCGTCTCGTATGAAGGTGCAGGCCCACCGCGATCGATTGCGTGCACAAGGCCTGCGGCCGATCCAGATCTGGGTGCCGGATATCCGCTCGCCCTCCTTCCAATCGGAAGCCCATCGCCAATCGCTTGCGGTCGCAACGAGCTCACATGAATCCGAAGACCAAGGCTTCATTGATGCCGTATCCGATTGGACCGATGAATGAAGCGAGGTGAGGTCTGGACGGTGGCAGGCGGCAAGGACTATGCGGGCAAGCCGCGCCCCGTCGTCATCGTGCAGGACGACAGCTTTGACGCGACGAACTCCATCACTGTCTGCGCCTTCACGACCGACGAAACCGAGGCGCCACTTTTCCGGCTCAAGGTCGAGCCGAACGACGGCAACGGCCTTCGAGCTCCGTCTCGACTTATGGTCGACAAGATTACTACAGTGCCAAAAGCCAAGGTAGGAACGTTAGTGGGACGCCTAGACGATGACGACCTGCTGCGTCTCAATCGCGCTATTCTGGTGTTTCTCGGACTGGCTGGTTCGCAGAGAAGCGCCAGTGCAGATTAGCCCGGATGGAGCGCAGCTCAATCCGCGGCCTGCAGGCTGTAGCTCGAGCGCTCCCGGATTTCGCTTCGCTCCATCCGGGCTACGCAGTGGTGGGTGCAGCTCTAACGCCCCTGCCCGGCGAACTCGTGCTTGCTCTCGTGGCCGCCGACAAACACTAGGATGCCGGCGATCAGGGGCAGGACGGCCAGCACCAGCAAGCCGGTCGAGGTCTGGCCGGTGGCTTCCTTGACCCAGCCGATCAGGTAGGGACCGCCGAAGCCGGCGAGGTTGCCGATCGAGTTGATCAGCGCGATGGCGCCGGCCGCCGCCGTGCCGGAGAGCCAGGCGGTCGGCAGGGTCCAGAACACGCCGAAGCAGCAGAACACGCCGATCGCCGCGACGGTGAGCACCACCATCGTCATGGTGGGATCGGTGAGATAGGAGGAGACGGCCAGCGCGACGGCGGTGAGCAGCAGCGGCGCGCCGACATGCATCACGCGCTCGCGCGTCGCATCGGAATGCCGCGCCCACAGGATCATGGCGATGGTGCCGAACAGATACGGGATCGCGGTGACGAAGCCGGTCTGGGCGTTGGTGAGGCCGAACGCCTTGACGATCTGCGGCAGCCAGAACTGCATGCCATAGAGCGCGCCGACGAAGCCGAAATAGACGAGGCTCAGCATGATCACCTTCGGCGACGACAGCGCCTCGCCGAGCGACAGATGCTTCACCGCCTGCTTGGCCGCGATTTCCGAATCGAGCCTGGACTTGAGCCAGGCCTTCTGATCGGCCGAGAGCCAGTCCGCCTTCTCCGGCCTGTCGGTGAGATAGAACCAGGTGACGATGCCCAGCAGCACCGAGGGGATGCCTTCGATGATGAACAACCACTGCCAGCCCTTCAGCCCCATCGCGCCGTCGAGCCCGAGCAGCAGGCCCGAGACCGGCGCGCCGATCACGGTGGAGACCGGGACAGCGATGGCGAAGGCGGCGAGGAAGCGGGCGCGATACTCGGCCGGGTACCAGTAGGTGAGATAGAGGATGATGCCGGGGAAGAAGCCGGCCTCGGCGACGCCGAGCAGGAAGCGCAGCACGTAGAAGCTCGTCACGCCGCTGACCAGCGCCATCAGCGCCGAGATGATGCCCCAGGTCACCATGATGCGGGCGATCCAGCGGCTCGCGCCGAATTTTTCCAGCGCCAGGTTGCTCGGCACCTCGAAAATGAAATAGCCGATGAAGAAGATGCCGGCGCCCCAGGAGAAGATCAGCGGCGTGAACTTCAGCTCCGCGTTCATGGTCAGCGCGGCGAAGCCGAGATTGACGCGGTCGAGATAGGAGAAGAAGTAGGCCAGCACCAGGAACGGAATCAGGCGCCAGGAGATGGCACGGATCGTCGAGGTCTCGATTTCCGACTTGGCTGAGCCGGCGGAACCGGCATAGGTCGTGGTCTGGCTCAAGGCTTCCCCCCGGGGTTGTTGCTCTTATGGGCTGATCCGGGGTTTTCAGCATCGCTGCGAAAGAGTCAATGGAGCAAGCAATGCACGGGGCGCAGCCGGATAAACCTGTTGCGCTGCGACGGAGGTCGCTGACCCGCGCCGCCCTTGCGCTGGTCGTGATCGCCTGCGGGCTGTCCTTGCGCTGGTACGGCTTTCCGCTTGGGCTTCCCGCCTTCGTGGTGAAATATGGCGGCTCGCTGCTATGGGCGACGATGGTGTTTCTGCTAGTCGGGGTTTTGCTGCCGGGGATGTCGCGGAGCCGACTTGCAGCCATCGCCGTGGCGATCGCGATCGCCGTCGAGTTCTCCCGGCTGGTGCATGCGCCCTGGCTCGATGCGTTTCGGCTCACCACCGCGGGCGCGCTGCTGTTAGGACGGATCTTCTCGCTGTGGAATCTGGTGGCCTATGCGGTCGGGATTGCGTTCGGCGTTTGGATTGATGGTCTTGTAGGGTGGGCAAAGGCGCGTTAGCGCCGTGCCCACCGTTCTCCTTCGCGGACCACGATGGTGGGCACGCTTCCGCCTTCGCTCTTCGAGCTACGGCGGACAAGTCGCTTTGCCCACCCTACGGGACCGACGCCGTGGCGAGCGCCCCTCACTCTGTCAATTGAAACCGCTCGAAGCGATCGAGCTCCTCCTCGATCACGCGCTTCAGCTCCTTGCGCCCCGCCGTCTTCTTCCCCTGCCCGACCCAGGTCCATTTCTGCATCAACAGCTTCTTCGCCTGACGGTCGGTCTTGAGGTCAAGCGCCGCGACGATCTCATCGCCCACCAGCACGGGCAACGCGAAATAGCCGAGCTTGCGCTTGGCCTTCGGCACATAGGCTTCGAACAGGTGGTTGTAGCCGAAGAACAGATTGGTGCGCTTGCGCTGGATGATCAGGGGATCGAACGGCGAGAGGATGTGAACGAGATCGGGCGAAGCGCCCTCACCCGGCTCCAGCGCCGCAGGCGCGGCCCAATGCTCCTGCTTGCCGGCGCCCTCGATCGCAACGGGCACGAGCTCACCGCGGCGGATGCGTGAGGCGACCAGCTGAGCGATCGCCTTCTTGCTCGGCGCATCGAGGTGGCAGATCGAATCCAGACTGACCAAGCCCTGCGACCGCAGCGCGCGGTCGAGCAGATAGGCCGTGATGTCTCTCGCCGACGCCGGCTTCGGCAGCTTGTCCCAGCCGAAGTGCCGCGTCATCAGCTCATAGGTCTTGAGCATGCCCTGGCGCGCGCTGACGGTCGCGACGCCGGTGTAGAAGGCGAGCTGCAAAGCCCGCTTCGAGGGCTTTCGGCTCTGCCAGAGATGCTCCTTCTCGGTGAGCACGTCGTCCTCGATGTCGCGGATCGTCAGCGGACCGGCGCGCAGGAGCCGCATCACCTTGCGCGTATCGGCCGGCTTGACCGAGGCGTACCATTTGTGCCCCTCGCGCCGGTGCTCGCGCATCGCCGGCAGGAAGAAGCGAAAATCGTTCGCCGGCACATAGGACAGCGCATGGGTCCAGTATTCGAACACGCTCCTGTCGACGCTCTGGGCCTGGCGCAGATCGGCACGCCGGTAGGACGGAATGCGGCTGAACAGGATGTGGTGGTGGCTGCGCTCGATGACGTTGATGGTGTCGATCTGCACATAACCGAGATGGTCGATCGCATCCGCCACCGCGCGCGCGCCCTCCCCGAACGGCGCGCGCTCGTCCAGCCGCTGGGCATGCAGCCAGATCTGCCGGGCCTGTGTCGTGGGGATCGGAAAGGGTTTGGGCGCGCGTGACATTGCAGGAGGCAATGTAGCCGGATTCGCGCCAGGAAAAAGAGAGACGCCAAAGAAGCTTTCTCAAGAAAAAGCCGCGCTGCCAACTGCTGACAGCGCGGCCGAACCGTGCGCGCCTCGCGCCTCACTTCATCGACATGGCCTTCTGCGCCTTCATGTAATGCGTGCAGGCGCTCTTCATCTTGCCGTTGCTCATAACGGTGTTGGCCATGGCTGCGCTGCGAGGGTGAAAGGCCTCAATTGCCGTTCTTTTGCACCTTGGGCCGGTCACCGAGGCTGCCGGTGGCAACGTCAGGCTCGCAGGACGCTTTGCCACGCACCTCCGCCTGGCAGCGATAGACGCTGCCGGTGAGGCGGTCGACCAGCCACATGTTCTCGTCGTTCGGACCGTCGAGGCCGACATAACGGCTGCTCAGCCCGGTGATCAGCGTGGACAGCAGGATCGCCACCGCGATCATCGCCGCACCGACATAGATGGGCATTGAGCTCAGAAAGACTGTCCGATCCGGCGGCCCGCCACGATAGAACTGGTAATCACTCGGCCTGGGCACTGGACTGAACTCGGCTCCGTTCCTCGGCGGTTATTGGACGCGGAGTCCTGCTAGGCGCCCAACTGGCCGAATTCTTGTTCGCACGCAGGCCATCACGCGACGGCTTTGCGACGATCGGTGAGCAAGGGTTTCCGGAACAAATTGGCGGCCCGAGCCGGGCCGCCTGTTGCTTGCCTGCCGGCTCAGCGGCGGCCGAACAACCCGCCCATCATACCGCCGAACAGACCGCCGGGGCCGCCTGGCGGACCGGCACCGCCACCGCCGTAATGGCGCCGGCCGCCACCGCCGGAGGACCGGCGACGCGCCGGCTCGTCGTCTGCCTGTTCGGAGGAGGCCGCGCGGGTCGAGACAATCTCCGACAGCAGGGCCTTGTGCTGGAGCTTGTTAAGGTAACCAGTCGCAGGATAGACACGGGCAGCCTGCCACCGCCTCATCACGGAACGGGTCTCATCATCGAACTTGCCCGTCGCCTTGACGTCGAAGCCGAGCCCGGTGAGGCGGCGCTGCACGTCGCGGCGCTGGTTCTTGTCCAGGCCGATCTGGTCTTCAGACACCTGGTTGGCTTCTTCCGTAAAGGTCGCGGGATCGATCCCGGCCGAGAGGTTGCGGGTGGTGATGGATGGACCATCCTGCAACGCCGCGATGCGGGCGAGCGCGATCGATTTGAACGTGCCGTTGGGATAGCTGGTGAGATAGGCGTTGAGCTCCTCGACCTTGTTGGAGTCCCTGATCGAGCGCCAGAACTCGAGCTCGACGTCGGAGCCTTGCTTGCTCGCGGCCAACACCGGTGCGTTCGACGGATCGGTCGTGGCCGCAGCCGGCACGCCGACCGGATTGAGATAGACGTTGCCCGTGAGGTTGGTGTGCCCCCAGGGCAATTGCCCCTTGCTGGTCTCGTCACTGACCTGGGCACGGACCTTGGTCATCGCCTGCTGGATCTCGATCCCGGGCTGGGCAATGTTGGCGACGAGCGCGCGGGTGAACGGGCTGTTGGTGCCGGCTTCGCCGTCGAGCGCGGTCTGGCCGGGGCCGGTGGCAAAGGCAATCAGCGTACCCTCGCCCGACTTCATCTCGGCAAGACCGGTCTGGACGTTGACGGAGCGGGTGGCCTTGGCCGAGCGGATCTTTGCCGCGAACGGATTGTCGCGGCAGGCGTCCAGGAACACGAGCTTCACCTTCGCGTCAGACATGGTCTGATCGAGCGTGAGGTCGACATTGATCGCCGCGCCCAGCTTGACGTCCATCTCGGATTTCAGGTCTGCGTCGACCGGCAACAGGTAGTTGACGCCGTTCACGGCAATCCCGTGGCCGGCATAGAAGAACACAGCGACGTCGGCGCCTTCGCTCTTCTTGCCGAACTCCAGAAGCTTCGCGGTCATGGCATCGCGGGTGAGGTTGGCGCCCTCGACGACGTCGAAGCCGACATTGCGCAGCACCCTGGCCATCGCCTTGGAATCGATCGCGGGGTTGGGAAGCTGCGGGACATTCTTGTAGGCGGCGTTGCCGACCACGAAGGCGACGCGCTTGTCCGCGAAGGCCGCGTTGCCGCTGACGAGAAATACTGCGATTGAAATTGCTGCGATCAAGAAGCGCATGATCATTCTCCCCTGATCCAAACTTCCTCGCTGCTCTCGGTTCGGCCTGAGCCGATCCGATGAGAGCAATCTGATCCAGTTCACAACGACGCACTGTGATCTGGATCACTCGGGGATTTCTGCTGCTCGAACCGAGCTGAGAGTCGCTGCGACGGTCGCTTTTCGGGCTGCTGACGCAGCGGGCAATACGGCTGGTGACGAACAATGGCCGAAAGATTGTACCTGCTCGGGCTGCGAGTCCAGCCGGTTCAGCTGTCGATGCCGAATGAGACGGCGGTTCTTCCCGGTGGCAGGGCACCGCCGCTGGCCCGACATGCCATGGATGCCGATCGGCGCCGGCGCTAGGATGCACGGGTCATTTCGGTCGTCTGGAATGTGACCCGCATCACATCGAGGCTGTTGAACCTTCCCTACGCTCGCAACATCAAATCGCCATCAGGCGTAACAGCGAGGATGCGACAATGACCCGTTTTGATAAGTTTTTTGGATTGAAGGCGATTACCCTCACGGCCGCGCTGTCGATGACGGCCGGCCTGGCTTTCGCCGGGGATAACGTCTCTGCTAACCAGATTCTGGATGCGCTGAAGCCGAAGCCGGCAACCCGCGGCCTGTCCGTCGGTCCGCAGGCCGATCCGACCGCGCAGGCCAAGGAAGCGACGTTCCTGAACACGGTGCGCAACCGCTCGACCCGGTCGCTCTCGATGGGCGAGCGCGAGCAGATCGCCGAGCTCGCCGCCACCAAGCCGAAGATCGATCTGGAGATCCAGTTCGACTACAACTCGGCCGACATCGCCAAGACGTCGGTGCCGTCGGTGCAGGCGCTCGGCAAGGCGCTGTCCGATCCGTCGCTGAAGGGCTCGACCTTCGTGGTCGCCGGCCACACCGATGCGATCGGCGGCGAGGAGTACAATCAAGGCCTCTCCGAACGGCGCGCCGACACCATCAAGAAGTACCTGGTGCAGAACTATGGTCTCAACGGCACAGAGCTCGTCACCGTCGGCTATGGCAAGACCAAGCTGAAGGACACCGCCAACGGCGCCGACCCGATCAACCGCCGCGTCCAGGTCGTCAACATGGAAGCCAAGACGACGGCGTCCAAGTAGATTGTCCAAGTAAACTGTCCAAGTGAACTTCAAATCATCGCCGCGTGAAATACGCCGCCTGCCCCGATCGTGACAGGCGGCGATTTCATATCCAGCTCTGGAACAGCATCAACCGGTTGAACGTCTGCATGGACGTGCCGATGAAGGCCGCCGAGATCGGCAGCATCACCGCAAAGCCGATCGCCGCGACCCCGACATAGGCCCACAGCAGCCAGCGCGGCAGCCCCTCTCGTCGCAGCACATAGACCAGCGCAAGCGACGCCACGGTTGCGGCCGGCAGATAATAGTAGAGGAAGCCGAGCGTGCGCGGCAGCAAGGCCCAGGCGAGCCAGGAGCCGAAATAGAACGTCGCGATCAGGAACGCATCCCAGCGGCGAGCGACGATGAAGTCGCGCAACACGACGGCGAGCGCGAGCAGCGCCGGCCACGCGACCAGCGGATTGCCGAGGAAGACGATCGCGGAGACATTGTTCTCCGAGGTCTTGTCGAATAGGAACCACACCGGGCGCGCGAGCAGCGGCCAGGATGGCCACGCGCTCATATAGGTATGGCCGGCGATCGCGGTCGTGGTGTTGTCGGCGAATATCCGGCGCTGCGCCTCGATCAGATCCGGCAGCGACGCTCCGTAGAGCGGCACGAAAGCGGCAAGATATGTCAGCGCCGGCAGCACGGCGAAACAGAGCGCGACATGCTGCACCCGAAAACCGGGCCAGAGATCGGGCCGATACCAGTCGCTCGGCTTCGCGTCGGCAAACAGTGTGTGCCAGCCCTGCATCAGGCGGATCACCGCAACCATCACGATGCAGATGCCGAGCGGAAACAGGCCGCTCCATTTGCAAGTCGCGGCGAGGCCAAACAAGGCGCCAGCGAGCGCGAACAACGCATGCGGGCGCTCTCTTCGAAAGCCGTGCATGAAGGCGGCAATCGCGAGCAGGCCGAATCCGAGCGCGTAAATGTCCAGCATGGCGATGCGCGCCTGCACGTAAAGCATCTGGTTGAAGCCCGCGATCGCCGCGGCGGCGATCGCGGGCCCTTGCGCGGAGAACAGCGCGAGCCCGCACAGATAGATCGCGACGATCGCGAGCGCACCGAACAAGGTCGACGGATAGCGCCAGCCCAGCGCATTGTCGCCGAAGGCGGCGATCGATGCCGCCATCAGCTCCTTGGCCAGCGGCGGATGCATCGGATTGAGCATCGGTTGCGACATCGTGGGTGTCAGCATCTGCCGTGCCGCCGGCACGTAATGCACCTCGTCGAAGACGAACTTCTCCGGCGCCGTCAGGCCGATCAGCAGCGCGAGATGCGCGACCAGGAAAATCGCGACAGCGATCACTGCGCTCTGCGACACCTTCGGAACCGAGGGCAATTCGAACGGCTGCTGTGGGGCTATTTTGCGTGGCAAATCTGCTTCACCGCGGAGAAAAACAAAGACGGCACTTTTCATTGAACGCATTCTGCCGCAACTGTCACTAAGCATAACGCACGTCCAGCGCCGCTTGTGATAATTTCGCCACATCAGAAGCGCGCGCGATCCGGTACGATCAGGGACATATCGATCGGTTGCGAAATGAATTTGCGTTTCTGGCTTTTCCCCACTCTGTTGTCGGCACTCGTCTGCGCGGCGCCTTGCGCGCAGGCACAGACGCGCGTCGGCGAAGCCGTCGTGATCCAGAACGACGTGGTGCGCGTGGCCACGACCACGACGCCGATCAGTGTCGGCGACAGCATGCTGCGCGACGAGACTGTGCGCACCGGCGCCGATAGCGCTGCGCGCTTCGTCATGGCCGACAGCACCAATCTGTCGCTCGGCCCTAGCGCCACGCTGAAGCTCGACCGCACCGTCTTCAACGACGAGCACAGCTATCGCGACGTCGCGATCCGCATGACCACAGGCGCATTCCGTTTCGTCACCGGACATTCGGAAAAGACCGCCTACAAGATCACGACACCGCTCGCGACCATCGGCGTGCGCGGCACCACGCTCGACATCCTCTCCCAGCGCGGCCGCTCCGTCGTCGTGCTCCAGGACGGAGCCGCCAGCGTCTGCACGACGAGCTCCCAGTGCGTGCAGCTCACCCAGCCCGGCGACACTGCAATCATCACCTCGGCCGGCGGCAAGGTTAGCATCACCAAGACCAACACGCCGCCCTGGACCTTTGCCGCCAACTGCGCCGCAAGCGCCGGGCTGTGCTCGGTCAACCAGTATGCGGACGCCTCGCCGACCATCACGCCTGCCGTCCACGACGACGGCATGCTGTGCGGGCGGTGATGATGGCGAAACTCGACGTCAAGCGCTTCGTCCTCGCCGCCGCGCTGACCGCAACCGCTGCGTTTGCGTTCTTCGCGTTCAATGCGCGACCGGCGGCAGCGCAGGCGTCTTGCGAGTCCGGATGCGGTGGGCCGACGCCCTCTCCGTCGCCGACCTATTCACCGTCGCCGTCGCCGACACCCACACCGACCCCCTCCCCTTCGCCAAGCCCCTATCCGTCGTCCTCGCCGAGCCCGTATCCACCGCCTCCACCTTCGGGCCCGACCGGCGCGGACTCCAGCGGCAATTCGATCGGCGGCCTCGCCAACCAGCGCTTCAACCAGATGATCACCAACCGGGTGCTCGGCACGGTGCTGCTCGGCGTCAACGAGCAGGTCAATTGCAGCGACTGCATCAGCGCATTCGGCTCCGCCGGCTCGTTCTCGGCCGGCATCCACGGCCGCAAGGAGCTCACCAACAACCTGTCGCTGCTCGCCGGCATCGCCTACACGCAATACAGCGAGGGCGGCTACAATATCACCAGCGCGCCGATCGGCGCCTTCGCTCTGCGCTATGACTTCACCGACTGGGGCTCGTCGCGCCCGTTCTTCGACGTCGGCACCATCCTGACGCCGTGGGAGAAGGCGCGCTACACCCGCAACTACAACACCAGCCTCGGGCCGGTGAGCGTCACGGGCTCGACCAACGCGTCGAACTACGCCGTCTATGGCCGTGCCGGCTGGATGAGCCGCGTGTCCCCGCGCGACGAATTCGCGGCCTCGATCGAAGTCTGGCAGCTCTGGCAGCGCGTCTCCGGCTATTCGGACAGCGCCGTGGCGTTCAATCCGTTCGACGCCTCCATTGCGACCGGCACCGACCGCACCAGCCTGGTCAAGATCGGCGGCCAGTGGACGCACCTCTTCGGCAGCAACATCGAGGCCAATGTCAATGGCGGCTGGGTGCAGTCCTTCGCCAGCCATGGCGGCATCGTCGCCACCGTGACCGGCGACGGCCTGGTGGTGCCGACGATGGGCAACCAGGGTTGGTTCGAATATGGCGGCCGCCTCGGCTTCCGCGTGCAGAAGGGCTGGATCGTGGACCTGTTCGCCAACGGCACGCTGGGCCCGCAGCCGGTGGGGAACACCATCCATGGCGGCGTGGGGCTAAGGATCAATTACTAGGGCGGGATCTCGCCCCAAATTCCGCTGTCATGCCCCGGCTTGACCGGGGCATCCAGTACGCCGCGGCCTATCGATTGACCACTAGCGTCTCGGAGTACTGGATCGCCCGATCAAGTCGGGCGATGACAGTCAATATGTGGCCAGAGCATGCCACGTCACGCTGCCGACTTGCCCTCGAACGCCCGCCGGAGCACTTCCACATCGAGCTTCACCATCGTCATCATGGCTTGCATCGCGCGCGCAGCCGCGGCCTTGTCGGGGCTCGACAGGAATTCGAACATCACCTTCGGCACCACCTGCCAGGATACGCCCCAGCGATCGCTGATCCAGCCGCACTGCTGCTCCTTGCCGCCATGAGCAAGGAACGCGCTCCAGACGCTGTCGACCTGAGCCTGGTCGTCGCAATGGATCATCAGGGAGATTGCGTGGGTATATTCCACCTTCATGCCGCCGTTGAGCGCGACCAGGGGCTGCCCGGCCACCGTGAACTCGACGACGAGCACGGAGCCGGTCTTGCCGGACGGGCCGTCCGAAACGTTGCGCTGGACGTGCGTGATTTCCGAGTTCGGAACGAGCGACACGTAGAACTTCGCGGCTTCCTCGGCATCGCCGTTGAACCACATGCAGGGCACGAGCTTGGACATCGTGAATGCTCCTCTTGAGATGGTCGATGTTCGTTGGCTTCGGTCAGGCGTTCGCCATGTCGGACTGCGCGGCGAAGGCTGCCATGTCCATCCAGTTCACGCCCCACATATGACCGTCCGGATCCTCGAAGCTGCGGCCGTACATAAAGCTGTATTCGTCCTTCGGGCTTGGATCGGCCACACCGCCCGCGGCCTCGGCCTTGCCGACGACGTCATCGACCTCGTCGCGGCTGTCGGCCGACAGGCAGAGCAGCACCTGGTTCGAGGTCTTGGCATCCGCGATCGGCTTCGGCGTGAACTTGCGGAATTTGTCGTGGGTCAGGAGCATGGCGAAGATGGTCTCGGAGAAGACCATGCAGCTCGCCGTCTCGTCGCTGAATTGCGGGTTCCTGACCGCTCCGACCGCCTCGTAAAAGGCCGTCGCGCGCTTGAGGTCGGTCACCGGCAGATTGACGAAGATCATTTTGGGCATCGGAGGCTCCTTGGGCGGGGTTCTGCCCAAGGACGGATGGCCCGACGGCCATCCGACACGGCTTCCGAATATTTTTTGAAGGCTGTGCCCTGCGTGGTTCTGTCGTACAGAACCAGCAGGCTTTCAGGCCCTTACTTCTTCTCGTTGGGATCCCGGTGCACGGGGTCGATCCACAGCACGGTCTCGGGCTTCTCGACCGGCTCGATGTCGAGGTTGATCGCGACCGCCTCGCCGTCGCTGCGCACCAGCACGCATTCCAGCACCTCGTCCCGGCTGGCGTTGATCTCCTGATGCGGCACGTAAGGCGGGACGAAGATGAAATCGCCGGGGCCGGCCTCCGCCGTGAATTGCAAGCTCTCGCCCCAGCGCATCCGCGCCTTGCCCTTCACCACGTAGATGACGCTTTCGAGATGGCCGTGGTGATGCGCACCGGTCTTGGCGTCCGGCTTGATGCTGACCGTGCCCGCCCACAATTTCTGCGCGCCGACGCGTGCGAAATTGATCGCGGCCGCGCGGTCCATGCCCGCCGTCGACGGCACGTTGGTATCGAGCTGATTGCCGGGAATGACGCGCACACCGTCATGTTTCCAGCGATCGTCATGATCGTGGTCATGGTGGGAATGCGTGTGGTCATGGCCGGTCATGGGACTTGCTTTCTGTTGGTTCCGTGCGCGGCAAGCTAACCAAAGCGGGCCTATCAAGCCATACCCAAAATCGGAACTCTCGTAGTCGGCAGGCGTTGTTTTCGCGAGCCAACTGGAAGGAGAGTTTCATGGGTAGCACGAGCGACAAGATCAAGGGCACCGCCAACGAGGCCATTGGCAAAGCCAAGCAGGGCATCGGTGAAGCCACCGGTTCCGATCGCCTGAAGGGCGAAGGCGTGGTCCAGGAAGTGAAGGGCAAGGGCCAGCAGGCCATGGGCGACGCCAAGGACGCCGCGAAGGAAGCAATCGATCGCGCCGCAGCCGCGGCAAAGCGCGCGGCGGAGTGACGCGCGTCAATCTGAAAGCGAAAAGACCGGCCGCGAGGCCGGTCTTTTTGTTTTGCGCTGATCTCTATCCGTCATGGCCGGGCCTGTCCCGGCCATCCACGTCTTGGCTGCACGAAGGAAAGAACGTGGATGCCCGGGACAAGCCCGGGCATGACGAAGCAGGCTCACTTCACCGCGAGCAATTCCACGTCGAACATCAAAGTCGCGTTCGGCGGGATCACGCCGCCGGCGCCGCGGGCGCCGTAGCCGAGTTGCGGCGGGATGATCAGCGTACGCTTGCCGCCGACCTTCATCGTGGCAACGCCCTCGTCCCAGCCGGCGATGACGCGGCCCTTGCCGATCGGAAACTCGAACGGCTCGTTCCGGTCGACCGACGAGTCGAATTTCTTACCCTTCTGGCCGTTCTCGTAGAGCCAGCCGGTGTAGTGCATCACGCAGATCTGGCCGGGTTTCGGCGAGGCACCGGTGCCGACGACGCTATCAATGGTCTGCAAGCCTGAAGCTGTTGTCATGGGTTTTCCTGCGGTCTGGGCCGAGGCCGTGGTGGAAACGAATGTCGACACGCTGCCGATCACGGTGATCGCGAGTGCCGACATGATGGCGAGGAGCGCGCGCTGGAAACGCTGCATAAGAGACCTTCCGTTTGAGGCGGAAGGTGTCTAGCGCAACGAAGCAATCGTTTCCAGCCCTCGGCCCTTAATAGCCCAGCGCGCAGCCGTCCTTGCGTGGATCGGAACCGCCGGTGAGCGTGCCCTTGTCCCAGTCGATCCAGATCGCCTGGGCGCCGCCGAGCGGGCCGACCACGCTGGTGGTCTTGTGGCCGAGCTTCTTCAGGCCTTCGACGATATCGGCAGGCACGCTGTCCTCGAGCTGGTACTGGCCCTCGTAGTGCAGACCGCGCGGCATGTCGATCGCCTCCTGCACGTCGCAGCCATAGTCGAGAATGTTGGTCACGACGTGGGTCTGGCCGACGGGCTGGTACTGTCCGCCCATCACCGCGAACGGCATCACGGAGCGGCCGCCCTTGGTGAGGAGGCTCGGCATGATCGTGTGCAGCGGGCGCTTGCCGCCGGCGATGCAATTGGGATGGCCGGGCTGGATGCGGAAGCCGCCGGCGCGGTTCTGGAACAGCACGCCGGTCTTGTTCGAGACGATCGCCGAGCCGAAGGAATGCGCGATCGAATTGATGAACGAGCAGACGTTGCGATCCTTGTCCACGACCGTGATGTAGATGGTCGAGGGATTCATCGGCGGCGCGACGTTCGGCAGGTCGAGCATGCCGTCCATGCGGATCTTGCTGATGTACTCGTCGGCAAAGCCCTTCGCGAGCATTTCGGCGACGTCGATCTTCATATGCTCAGGGTCGGCGACATGCATCTCGCGATTCATGTAGGCGATGCGCGCGGCTTCGGCTTCGAGATGGAAGCGCTCGATGCTGAGCGGCGCGTACTTGGTCAGGTCGAACCGCGACAGGATGTTGAGCATCAAGAGCGCGGTGACGCCCGGGCCGTTCGGCGGGCACTGCCAGACGTCGTAACCCTTGTAGTTGGTACCGATCGGCGTCGTCGTCTCGGTGGTGTGGGCGGCGAAATCGTCGAGCGTGTGCAGGCCGCCGATCTCCCTGAGGGTCTCGACCATGTCCTCCGCGATCGCGCCCTTGTAGAACGCGTCGCGGCCGTCCTTGGCGATCGCGCGCAGCGTCTTGCCGAGCTCGGCCTGGCGGATGATGTCGCCGGCGACCGGCGGCTTGCCGCCCGGCAACAGGTAACGCACGGTATTGGTGCCACCCTTCAGCTTCTCGAACTGGTTCTTCCAGTCGAAGGCGATGCGGGGGGCAACCACGTAACCTTCCTCGGCCGCCTTGATCGCGGGCTGCAGCAGGCGGTCGAAGCCGAACTTGCCGTGATCGCGCAGCACGGTCGCGAAGGCGTCGATCACGCCCGGGATCGAGACCGCATGCGCCGAGGTCAGCGGCACGGAATTGATCTTGCGCTCGAGATACCAGTCGGCGTTCGCCGCCTTCGGGGCCCGGCCGGAGCCGTTATAGGCGATGATCTTGCCCTCGCCGCGCGGCTGGATCAGCGCAAAGCAGTCGCCGCCGATGCCGGTCGATTGCGGTTCGATCACGCCGAGCAGCGCCGAACCCGCCACCGCCGCATCCACCGCCGTGCCGCCCTCGCGCAGCACCTCGATCGCGGCCAGGGAGGCCTGCGGATGCGAGGTCGCGACCATCGCGTTGGTGGCGTGGACGGTGGACCTGCCGGGGAAATGGAAGTTTCTCATCGAAGTTTTGCTCTCTCAGGGCTCTCTTGGGGGGCTCTCTTGGGCCGTCGGCGCGGAGGGCGCGCCGTCTCGGAAAAACCGGGCCTACATGACACATTCCGGCCCGTCGGGGCAATGCTGGCATACCAGCGAAATAGCTGCCATCCGCTGGGCGTATAGACCTTTTGCCGTCCGGGGCCATGCGGGTTTTCTGGGCGGCGGCCGCCTGCTAAACGAGCCGCCATGATCCACAAGGTCGCCGCCTTTTACCAATTCGCCGCCCTGCCCGATTACCGCGAGCTGCGCGAGCCGTTGCGCGCGTTCTGCGCAGGCCTCGCGCTCAAGGGCAGCGTGCTGCTCGCCCAGGAAGGTATCAACGGCACGATTGCGGGTGCGCCCGAGGCGATCGACGCCTTCGTCCACGAGCTCGCGCACGGCGCCCTGTTCGGCGGCCGGCTGAACAATCTCGAGCTGAAATTCTCGACCGCCGAGGCGATGCCGTTCGGCCGGCTCAAGGTGCGGCTGAAGAAGGAGATCGTCACGCTCGGCGACGAGGCCGCAGATCCGACGCGGCAGGTCGGCACGTACGTCGAGGCCGCCGAATGGAACGCGCTGATCGCAGCACCCGACACGCTGGTGCTCGACACGCGCAACGCCTTCGAGGTGGCGATGGGCACGTTCGAGGGTGCGGTCGATCCCGAGATCAAGAGCTTTGGCCAGTTCAAGGATTTTGCCGCCGAGCAGCTCGATCCGGCAAAGCACCGCAGGATCGCGATGTTCTGCACCGGCGGCATCCGCTGCGAGAAGGCGAGCGCGCATCTGCTCGCGCGCGGCTTTGCTGAGGTCTATCACCTCAAGGGCGGTATCCTCAAATATCTCGAAGAGGTGCCGGAGGCGCAGAGCCGCTGGCGCGGCGAATGTTTTGTATTCGACGAGCGCGTCGCACTCAGTCATGGCTTGCGCGAACGGGGCCTACGCGAACAGGAATTGGGGCACGACCGTGACGAGTGACATCAAGACGCTGGGCGAGCGCATCGACACGCTGGAGACGCGCATCGCCTATCAGGACGATACGATCGAGACGCTCAACCAGACGATCACCGCGCAATGGAAGCAGATCGACGCGCTGACGCGGAAGATCGCAGAGCTCGGCGAGCGACTTCAGGAAGCCGAGACGAATGCGCCGGGCCCCGCCAACGAGCCCCCGCCGCATTATTGAGGATGATGGGCTACAGCCCTGACGCCTTCGGCAGCAGGCTCGCCACCTCGACCGACATCATCAGGCGGTCGCGCCCACCCTGCTTCGCCGCATAGAGCGCCTGATCGGCAGCCTCGACGAGCGAGCCCACGCCGGCGGTGCGTTCCAGCGCGGGCCGGCAGGCCGCGCCGCCGAGCGAAGCGGTGACGCAGCCCGACGCGTGATTGGTGCTGTGGACGAGGCCCGCCTCGCGGATCGCCCGGCGGATCCGCTCGCCGATCCGCGCGCAGCCGGCGGCATCGGTGTTCGGCAGCAGCATGGCGAATTCCTCGCCGCCGTAGCGCGCAGCCAGATCTCCGGCGCGCTGCATCTCGGCCGCGATGACCTTCGCCACCACACGCAGACAGGCATCGCCTGCGGGGTGGCCGTATTCGTCGTTGTAGGCCTTGAAGTGATCGACGTCGATCATCAGCAAAGCGAGGCTGGAGCGGTCGCGATAGGCGCGCGCCCATTCCTCCTTCAACCGTTCGTCGAAGCGGCGGCGGTTGGCGAGCCCGGTGAGGCTGTCCTCGATTGCGAGTGTCTCGAGCCTGGTCTCCAGCTTCTTCTGCTCGGTGATGTCGCGCGAGATCGCGACCACCCCGTCGACGTTGCCGTTTTCCTTGCGCGTCACCCGCATGGTCGATTCGAGCCAGACTTCCGAGTTTTGCCGGTGCGCGTTGCGATAGGTGACGCGCGCCTCGTCCTTTTCGCCGCGCTTCATGGCATCGACGAGCGCCTGGACCTGCGGCCGATCATCCGCATGGATGCCGGCGAGCGCCGGCGTTCCGATCAGCTGATTGGGCCGCCAGCCGACGACGCGAACCGACGAGGGCGAGACATAGCGCAGCCGCTCGTCGAGCCCGATGCGGGTCACCATGTCGCTGGAGCCTTCCGCGAGCAGGCGGAAATGCGCCTCTTTCTCGACCAGGGCCGCGGCCATGCGCTGGCCCCGCTGCAACTGCCGCACCAGCACCGCGCCGATGACCGCGATCAGCACGACCAGCGCGAGCACGTAGAGCATGCGGGAGATCGCCGCGGCGCGCCAGGGCGCCAGCAGTTCGGCCTTGTCGACCATGGCAAGCAGGACGAGCGGATAACGGCCAGAGCGCTTGAAGAAGCTGACGCGCTCGGCGCCGTCCAGCGGCGACCTGAAATGGTATGCGCCGCCCGGCTGCTGCAGGCTCGCGTCGCGGAATAGCGGGGTGTCGGCGACGCTGCGGCCGACGAACCTGTCGTTGCTTGGATTGCGCGCGATGATCATGCCGTCGCCGTGCACGAGCGCCACGGAGCTGTTGCGGCCGAGCTCGAACTGCTCGTAGAAATGCGCGAGATAGTTCGCACTGATGGTCGCAAGCACGACACCGCCGAAGCTGCCGTCCTGCTTGTTGAAGCGGCGCGACAGGGTGACGACCCATTCGCCATCGAGCTGGCTCCGCACCGGATGGCCGACATGAGGCTCCCGTTTCGAGGACAGCTGGTGATGACGGAAGAAAGCGTCGTCGCTGAGGGTCGAGCCGATCGTGCCCGGCGAGGTCAGCCAGTTGCCCTGGTCGTCGATGATGGCGAGGCTGTGAATGCGCGCGATCGCCTTCTTGCGCGCCTCCAAGAGGTTCCTGAGCTTGGCGATCGTGGCGGGTTCGGCGCCGTCCATCTCCAGCCGGCTGACGACGCCGACGACGCCGGAATCCAGCAGGTCGAGGCTGTCCTCCGCATGCTGCGTCAGCGAGCGCGCAACATTCGCCATCTCGGTCTCGGCGCCCTTGAGCACGGCATCGCGCGCGGCCCATTCACGCCAGCCGCTGACGCCGAGGATGGTCGCACAAGTGAGCACGACGAACGCCGCCGCGCGCAACGGCAGGCGGCTCCATCCGGCTCTTTGTGAGGCGACGGTCATGCGGCAGAAATCTCCGATCGCCGGAACTTCCACCGCTTCTGTTATTGAACCCTGAAACGCTTGAGGACATTCGCAGCGTTATGCGGGTTTTCCCGTACTCCTACGGACTGGAGCGTCGTTGGATCGCTAACAATGCGTTAGCGACCCTATCGGAAACCGAGCGCCCCGGCGCTCGCTGAACGTCGGCCTTAGCTGAAGATCGACTTAACCTTGTCCCAGAGCGAGGGACTGTCGGCGTCCGCATCGGCCTTCGACGGTGTCGGCTGCGCAGCGCTGACCGGATCGGACGCAGGGAAACTGTCCTCCAGCCCGGCTTCAAGCTTGGTATGGCGATCGGCGGCCAGCGCCTTGCCAAGATCATCAGCGTGCTTGTCGTGCGGCGCGGGATTGAATGTCTCAGCCATGGAGTCCTCCTCGATTGGGAGGTCAACGCGGCGCATTTGCGCTGGTTCCACTGTTCCGCTCCGGCTTCCGGCAGTGTATCAGGAACCTCAATCTTGATAGGACCGTCCGTGCCCCAGTCTGCGACAAAGCCCTTCATCGACGTGCTCTCCGGCCAGCGCCAGGCTACCCCGCCCATGTGGATGATGCGGCAGGCCGGGCGTTATCTGCCGGAATATCGCGAGGTGCGGGCCAAGGCCGGCGGCTTCCTCGATCTCTGCTTCAACCCGGAGCTTGCCGCCGAAGTGACGCTGCAGCCGATCCGCAGGTTCGGCTTCGATGCAGCGATCATCTTCTCCGACATCCTCGTGATCCCCTATGCGCTCGGCCGTTCCGTGCGGTTCGAGGTTGGCGAGGGTCCTCGGCTGGAGCCGCTGGATGATCCCGCAAAAGTCGTGACGCTCGCCGCGCACGCCGACTTCAGCAAGCTCAAACCGGTGTTCGAAGCGCTCAGGCTCGTGCGCGGTGCGCTCGATCCCAAGACCGCACTGATCGGCTTCTGCGGAGCGCCGTGGACGGTGGCGACCTACATGGTCGCCGGCCAGGGCACGCCCGACCAGGCGCCGGCGCGGATGATGGCCTACCGGCATCCGGAGGCGTTTGCGACAATCATCGACGTGCTCGTGGAGAACTCGATCGCATATCTGCTGGCGCAACTCGCGGCCGGTGCCGATGCGTTGCAGATCTTCGACACCTGGGCCGGCGTGCTGCCGCCGGCCGAGTTCGCGCGCTGGTCGGTCGAGCCGACCCGGCGCATCGTAGAAGGCGTGCGCGCAAAAGTGCCCGATGCGAAGATCATCGGTTTTCCGCGCGGCGCTGGCGCGCAATTGCCGGGTTATGTCGAAGCGACCGGCGTGAATGCCGTCAGCATCGACTGGACTGCCGAGCCGGCCTTCATCCGCGAGCGCGTGCAGAGCCGCGTCGCCGTGCAGGGCAATCTCGATCCGCTGGTGCTGATCACGGGCGGCGCTGCGCTCGACCGCGCCGTGGACAACGTGCTGGCGAACTTTGCGCAAGGGCGCTTCATCTTCAATCTCGGTCACGGCATCCAGCCGGAAACGCCGATCGCCCATGTCGAGCAGATGCTGAAGCGCGTGCGGGGCTAATTTGTTGCGTCCCGGAGGGGAGCGGAAACAAAAACCGCGAAAACAACCCCATGCACAGTAGAGAGACCACGCCCGATCAATGACTTAAAGGGCACTGAAATCAGATGCGCGGTCATCGCACTAGATTGCGCCGACGTTTGACACGTCGGGCAAAACAGGAGCAGGATGGCATCATCCCACCGATTGCGATTTCACAGGCCAGCTAGCGCGGCCGGCTGCGCTCGATGATCTCGGCGGCGCCCTTCGTCAGCAGATCCAGTCCCACCGCACGGCCGAGCTCGCGCGGGCGGTTGGCGGGGCCTGTGTGCGAGGCTTCGATGATGGTGTTGCCGGAGAGGTCGAGCACGGACGCCGTCAGCGACATCTGATCGCCTGCGATGGTCGAAAAACCCGCCACCGGCGAATTGCAATGGCCGTTGAGCACCCACAGCACCTCGCGCTCCGCATCGGCAGAAGCGTGCGCAGAGGGATCGTCGATCGATGACAGGATCTGCCGCGTCTGCCAGTCCTGCGCGGCGCATTCCACGGCGACGATGCCCTGGCCTGCCGCGGGCAGCATCTCCGCCGCGGTGAATTCATAGGCGATACGGTGAGAGAGGCCAACGCGGTCGAGGCCGGAACGCGCCATGATCAGCGCATCGGCGGGACCAACCGCGCCGCCATCCGGCAACTTCTGCTTCTCGCCATTGTCGAGTTTTCGCACGCGCGTGTCGGCGGCGCCGCGGAAGTGGATCACTTCGACATCGGGAAACAGCCGCCGCGCATAGGCGGCGCGGCGCACGGCGTTGGTGCCGATCTTGAAACCCTTACCGCGGGACTGGCGCAGCGCTTCCAGCGTCACGCCATCGCGCAGCACCAGTGCGTCACTCGGGGGATCGCGCGATAGCGTAGCGCCGATGACGAGGCCGGGCGTGTCCTCGTTGCCGGGCATGTCCTTCAGCGAATGCATAGCGGCCTGCAATTCGCCCGACAGGACCGCGGCGCGGATCTGCGCCACGAAGGCGCCGCCCTTGCCGCCATGCGGCAACAGCTTGCTGGTCTGGTCGAGATCGCCCGTGGTGTCGAACTTGACGATCTCGACGTCGAGATCGGGCATGGCGGCGGTCAGGCGGCGCGCAATCTCTTCCGTCTGCGCCAGCGCCATCGCGCTCTTGCGTGTGCCGATCTTCAGTCGCGTAGCCAAGTCGAATGTCCTTTCAGCGCAATGTTTATCGCGCATCCTCCAATATCATGTCGGAGGCCTTTTCGGCGATCATGATGATCGGCGCGTTGGTATTCCCCGACACGAGGTCCGGCATGATCGAACCGTCGACGATGCGAAGGCCTTCGAGCCCCCTCACCTTCAGCCGCTGGTCCACCACCGCCAGCGCGTCATTGCCCATACGACAGGTCGAGGTCGGATGGTAGATGGTGCTGCCGCGCTCGCGGCAATAATCCAGAATCTCGGCGTCCGTGGATACCTTCGCCCCGGGATCGTACTCGCTGACCACGAACGGCTTCAGCGCCGGCGCATTCAGGATCTTGCGCAGGATCTTCAGGCCTTCGACATTGGTGGTGCGGTCGGTCTCGGTGGACATGTAGTTGATGCGAATTTCCGGCGGCACGGTCGGGTCCGCGCTTTTGATGCGCAAGGAGCCGCGGCTTTCGGGCCGCAGCTGGCACACCGACGCCGTGAACCCGGAAAAATCATGCAGCTTCTCCCCCATCTTGTCGGTCGAGAACGGCAGGAAATGCACCTGGATGTCGGGCGAAGCAAGCCGCGGACTGGTCTTGAAGAAGGCGCCGGCCGTGCCGGCCGCGATGGTCAGCCAGCCCTTCCGGAACAGCGCATAGCGCGCACCGGCCAACGTGCGGCGGAACGGATTATTGACGGTGTCGTTGAGCGTGATCTTCTGCGAGCAGCGCATCACGACGCGGACCTGCATGTGGTCCTGGAGATCGTGGCCGACGCCCGGCGCGTCCAGCACGACATCGATGCCGTGCTTGCGCAAGAGATCGGCAGGGCCGACGCCGGAGAGCTGAAGGAGCTGCGGCGAGTTGTAGGCGCCGCTCGACAGCACGACCTCCTTGCGCGCGCGGGCCCGGCGCACGGTTGCGCCTTGCCGATATTCGACGCCGACCGCGCGGCGTCCCTCGAACAGCACGCGCTGGCCGAGCGCCTCGGTCTCGACCTTGAGATTGCTGCGCGTCTTCGCGGGTCCAAGATAGGCCACCGCCGTCGAGGCACGGCGGCCGTTGCGCGTCGTGGTCTGGAACAGGCCGACGCCCTCCTGCGTGGCGCCGTTGAAATCGGGATTGTAGGGCAGACCGGTCTGGACCGCGGCATCCATGAAGGCCTTCGACAGCGGATCGGTCACGACCATGTTGGACACCGGCAGCGGGCCGCCGCTGCCGTGATATTGATCGGCGCCACGCGCCTGGTTCTCGGCTTTCTTGAAATAGGGCAGCACGTCGTCATAGCCCCAGCCGGCATTGCCGTGCTGGCGCCAGCGATCGTAATCCTCGTGCTGGCCGCGGACATAAAGCAGGCCGTTGATCGAGCTCGATCCGCCCAGCGTCTTGCCGCGCGGCTGGAACACCTGGCGCCCCTTCAATTCGGGCTCCGGCTCGGTCTGATACATCCAGTTGACCGTCTTCTCCTTGAACAGTTTTCCGTAGCCGAGCGGCACGTGGATCCAGATGTTGGAATCCTTAGGTCCCGCCTCGAGCAGCAGCACGCTGTGCTTGCCGTTCGCCGACAGCCTGTTGGCGAGCACGCAGCCAGCGGAGCCGGCGCCGACGATGATGTAGTCGAACTCAGGATCGGACGGCGCGAGGGAGGAATTTGCGTTCATGCGCTACTGTTCTTCTTGTTGGTGGGCGTTTCCGGTTCGTCACTAGCACAATCATGCGCGTAGACGCAGCGCCTCGACCAGTGACTTGAACGCACGGGCATATTCCGCCCCTGCCCTTGCGATATCGGCGCGTCCGGCGCAGGCGACCGCCGCTTCCGTCACCGCGCCGAGCAGAAGCCGCGCCAGCGGCTCGACCGGTTGCTTTGCGATGAGGCCGGCCTCCATCGCCACCGACAGCGCGCGCGGCATCTTGCCGCCAAAATGCTGCGCGTCGATCTCGCGCCAGCGCTCCCAGCCGAGCACGGCCGGGCCGTCGCGCAGGATGATCTGGCCGGTCGGCCCCTTGGCGGTCGCCGCAAAGTAATGCTGGGTGCCGGCGACCATCGCGGCGAGCACGTCCTTCTCGGCGCGCGCGGTGCGGTCGATCTCGGCGACGAGATCGCGCGAGACAGAATCGAACACCGCTTCGAACACCGCCTCCTTGGTCTTGAAGTGATGATAGACCGCGCCCTTGGCGACGCCCGCGGCCTCCGCGATGTCGTCCATGGTGGTCGCGGCAAAGCCCTGCGTCCCGAACAGGCGGCGCGCCGCCGTCAGGATCGCCTCCGATGTCGCCGCCCGCCGCTCCGCCTGCTTTGCCATCGCTCCCGTCTAGTCCAATTCGTCGCACCCGGCCAGTTGACTTTTCGACTACCGGTCGGTATTTACCGACTATCAGTCGGTTTTAATCGTGAGGTGCGCCATGCCGAGCCGTGACGTCGTCGAAGCTTTTGCGAAGCGGTTGGAGGATGGGGAGTTTGTCGAAGCGATCGAGCAGTACTACACGTCCGATGCCGCGACCTATGAGAACAACGCCGCCCCGACGGTTGGCCGCGACAAGCTCGTCGCCAAGGAGCGCGGCGTGCTCGCGGCATCCAGGGAGGTGAAGGCCGTCCGCATCGGGCCGAGCCTGATCGAGGGCGACACTGTCGCGACACGCTGGCGGTTCAGCTTCACCAATGCCGAAGGCGCCACCCGAACACTGGATGAGATCGCGTGGCAGACCTGGCAGGGCGACAAGCTGGTCGAGGAGCGGTTCTACTATGATCCGAAGCAGCTCGGGCGGTGACGTTCGGCACATTTGGCAACAGATCGGGTTGGCAGCCTCCTCGCGGCCATCCTTCGAGACGCCCGCCTTCAGCGGGCTCCTCAGGATGAGGTCTGCTCCGCGGCAACATCTTGGACCCTCATGGTGAGGAGCGCCGCCTTGCGGCGCGTCTCGAACCATGAAGGCCGAGCGCGTTCTGCAATCGGCCCACTGTTACAACCGTAACGCGGGGCGCCGCATTTGTATCGATTTGTTATCGATACCCTCGCTTGAACACGCAGAAGTGGCCATGGCGATCGTGGCCAGCGGGGATAATTCATATTTCGTCAAAGGTTTGCAGCGAATCCTCCTGATCGAGCCGGACAAACGGCCCATGCTGCTAGGCCCTGGAATGCGGACTCAAACGACCAGCTATTTCGCACGGCTGTTCGCCGGCGATCTGTCGACCTTTGGCGGTCCTGCAACCGACGAAGCCGTCGCCGGACATATCCGCGCCGATCAGATGTCACTGGTGCTCGGCTACTCCGTCGGCATCATGCTTGCCAATGCCTGCAACGCGGCCGTGCTCGCCATCGCGCTCTGGCATTCGCCGGACTGGAAGTTTGCACTGGCCTGGGCCGCGATCGTGGCCGGCGCCGCGATTGCGTTCGGCCTGCAATCCCACGCCTCGCGCCGGATCACAAAACCGCAATTCGTTTCGCGCCGGGCGATGCATCGGCTGGTGCGCAACGCCTTCGTGCTCGGCGTTGCCTGGGGCATCGTCCCGGTCGCCTTCTTCGCGAATGCCGCGACCGGCGGCCAGCTCGTCATCACCTGCCTTTGCTCGGGAATGCTGGCCGGCGGCGCGCTTGCCTTCGCCACGATCCCGATTGCGGCCATCGCCTTCACCAGCCCCATCTTCGTCGGCATCGCCATCTGCCTCGGCCGCGACGGCGATCCCGCCTATGTGCTGATGGCCATCCTGGTGGTGGTTTACGGCAGCGTGCTGCTGCGCGCGGTGTTCGTCAATTCATTCGCGTTCGCGCGACGCGTGATCCGGCAGATCGAGGCCGAGCGCACGGTCCGGCAGGATCCCCTCACGCTGTTGCCCAACCGCTTCGCCTTCAACGAGACGCTCGAAGCCGCGCTGCGGCGGATGGCCCTGTCCGGCGAGGAATTCGCGGTGCTCCTGCTCGACCTCGACCGCTTCAAGGAGGTCAACGACAAGTTCGGCCACCCCGCGGGCGACGAATTCCTGTTGCAGGTCACAAGCCGGCTGCAACGCTGCACGCGCGCCGCCGAGCACGTCGCGCGAATCGGCGGCGACGAGTTCGCGCTGGTGATGGCCAATCTGGCGCGGCCGGAGGATGCGCTCGAGATCGCCGAACGCTTCGTCGCGGCCTTCGACGAACCGTTCCAGTTCGAGGGCCGCCAGATCGTCGGCGCGACCAGCGTCGGCATCGTGCTGGCGCCGCGCGACGGCACCACGCAGCTCGACATCATGAAGAATGCCGACGCCGCACTGTATCGCGCCAAGAAAGCCGGCCCCGGCACGGTCTGCTTCTTCGAGGAAGCCGATGAAAGGGTGTCACGCGATCGCAAGGCGCTGCAAGCGGACCTCGAAGGCGCCATCGCCAGGGACGAGCTGTTCCTGGTGTTCCAGCCGTTCCTCGATCTCGGCGAGAACCGCATCACCGGCTTCGAGGCGCTGCTGCGCTGGCAGCATCCCCGGCGCGGACTGGTACCGCCGAGCGAATTCATCCCGATCGCCGAGGAGACCGGGCTGATCCACGAGATCGGCGAATGGGTGATCCGGCGCGCCTGCGCAACGCTTTCGGACTGGCCCGAGGACATCAGGGTCGCCGTGAACTTCTCCGCCGCGCAGTTTCACAGCACCGGCATCCTCCAGACCATCGTGCAGGCGCTCGCGGACGCGAAGGTCGCCCCGCACCGGCTCGAGGTCGAGATCACGGAATCGATGCTGCTGTCGAAATATGGCTCCGCGGCGTCGATCCTGAACGCGCTGCTCGAGCTCGGCATCACGGTGGCGCTGGACGATTTCGGCACCGGCTTCTCCTCCCTCACCTATCTGCGCAAGCTGCCGTTCAGCCGTATCAAGATCGACCAGTCCTTCATCCGCGACATGCTGGTGCAGCCCGACTGCGCCGCGATCGTGAAGTCGGTGATCTCGCTGGCGCGCGACCTGCGCATCGGCGTGGTTGCGGAAGGCGTCGAGACCGCCGACCAGCTCGAGTTTCTGCGCCAGTTCGGTTGCGACGAAGCGCAGGGCTATCTGATCAGCCGGCCGGTGTCGGCCGATGGCGTTCTGGCGCTGTTGAACACGAAGAAGCTGCGGGCGACTTACGCGGCGTAGGGAAATACTCGCAAATGTGAGGCGGTCCGCTTCCAGGGGTGAAGCAGACTCGCGCAGGGCAGAATTTCTTCAAGCCACCCTTCGCAAATGAATCGCTGCCAGGCAGTTCTGCATCCCGCGCCAGTCTTCGCGGTCATAGGGTTGGTCTGCATCCCTGACCTAAGGCTGCCCGCTGTTTTGAGGGCGTTTCCGAGTGTTTCGGCGCGCTACCACTCTCAAGACGGCTTGCCGTGTCGGCCCCATTAAGCAACACTTGCCTCATTTCAAAGTAATTATTTTGAGGGGCATCATCATGCCTGAGATATTTGAAGTCGTGCTGTGGTGTGCCGCGCTTGCGACATGGTTGATGCTTCTCTTCGCCCTCGTGAGCAAGACCCTGAAGCAGCTCTCAAAGAGCATCCGCCGCGCGATAGAGGAAGCTTTCAAGCCCGACTTGAAGTGATCTCGGCTACGATGCCCGATCGAAACTGAACCGGCCCGCCCCGGTGACGAAGATCAACATCGCGCCTCCCATGATCGAGACATTCTTCAAGAAGTGGTTGTATTGACCGATCTGCTGCGCACCCGCGGGATACTCCCAGTAGCGGTGCGCAATAGCCGTTGCCGCCAATACGAACACAAACGTCAGAATTGCGCAGTAGCGCGTACCGACGCCCAATATCAAACCGACGGATATCAATACCTCCAGTACGATGTTCGTCATCGTGAACAGCTCAGGTGCTGGAAGGTTCAGGGACCTGAAATAACCCACAGAGCCGCTGAAGTTGGATATTGCTCCATACGCGCTTCCGACGAATACCCACGCGAGGAGAATGCGGCCGATTAAAATCAGCGCGTCAGCTCGCCCTTTGGCGAACTCATCGACTGCCAGCGAGACAGAATTGGATTTCATGGCAGAATCTCCACCCTTGCTGTCCAAGACCGGCTGAACACTTTTACTGCGAGAGCAAACCTATCATGATTGATGGACCGCACGAAGCGCTCTTACCGGCCCGTTGGCGCTGCAAACGAAGCCCGCTTCGTCACCGCCCTTAGCTGCCTCGCCAGGACGACCTGCACCCGCCCGCTCCGAAAGTAGGGCGGATGCGCGAGCTTTCAGGCTGATCGCGGTTTCCGAGTACGCCTTCCAGCCCCGGTCAGACCGCATCCGCCCGCAGCAGCGTGTCCACGGTGATGGTACCGCGGGCGCGGGAGACGCAGGCGCAGATCTTCTGGTTGCTTTGCTTCTGGTGATCGCTGAAGAAGACGTCGCGATGGTCGATCTCGCCGTCGACCTCGACCACGTCGATGGCGCACAGGCCGCATTCGCCGCGCTTGCAATCGTACATCACGTCGTGGCCGCTGGCATTGAGCACATCAAGCATCGAGCGCTCGCGCGGGATTTCGAGCTCGACATCGGTCCCCTTCAGGCGCACGCGAAACGTCTCGGTCGGCAGCGTGCCGCTGGAGCCGAAGGTCTCGTAGCGGAGATCGGGAAGCGGATGGCCGGCGCCGATCCAGGCGTGCCGCGCGGCATCCAGCATCCGCATCGGACCGCAGAACAGCGCCAGCGCACCTTGCGGCAATGATCCGAACAGCGCATCGAGGTCGAGCCGCCGGCCCTCGTCGCTCGCGTGAACGACCAGGCGCTCACCGAGCATTTTGGCGAGATCGTCGAGGTAGGCGGCATCGGTGCGCGAGCGCACGGCATAATGCAGCGTGACGTCAGCGCCGCGACGCGCCAGCGCCTGAGCGGCGCCAAGGATCGGCGTGATGCCTATGCCGCCGGCGATCAGGCAATAGTTTTCGCGGGCCCAGTCGACCGCGAGCAGCGAAGCCGGCCGGGTGATGTCGAGCCGAGCGCCGGGTGCGAGCTGCCACATATAGCGCGAGCCGCCGCGGGAATCCTCGGCACGGCGCACCGCGATCCGCAAGCCGCGCGAGGACGCCTCGCCGACCAGCGAATAGGATCGCGTCTCCGGCAGGCCGTCGATGGTCACGCTGATATTGATGTGGCTGCCGACCGGATAGGCCGTGCCGTCGAACTGATCCGGCAGGATCAGGAATTCGCGGATGCCCGGCGCAAGATCGCGCGTCGCGACCAGCGTTGCCGGAATCCAGGTTTCGATGAAGCGCATGGCGATTGCCCTAGTCGGTTGCGGTCCTGATCAGCGCGAGCGCCGGCAAGAGGTCGAGATGGGTGCGGTTGCGCAGCGCAAGCCGCAGGTTTCGCACTGCGAGGCGCGCGTGCTCGCGCATCACGGCCTCGGCGCGGGCGCCTTCGCGGTTCTCGATGGCGTCGATCACGACGCGATGGTGCTCCTGCCCGATGATCAGAATCTGCTGCGCCTCGGGCAGCGCCGATTGCGCCATCACGAAACCGCTGGGCGAGGCGAACGGCAGCGCCGAGGCGCGGTCGATCTGCCGGATCAGCGGCGGGCTGCGCGACAATTCCGTGAGCAGTGCGTGGAAGCGCGCGTTCAGCGTGACATAGGATGAGAACGCGTCGACCGAGATCGGCACCTGGCGCAGCAACTCGTCAATCGCGGCCAAACACTCCTTCAACGGCTCGAGCTCGCGCGCGGAAACGCCGCGCTCGGCTGCGAAGCGCGCGGCGAGCCCTTCGAGCGTGCCGCGCAGCTCGATGGAATCGGAGATGTCGCGCTCGGAAAACGCCTTCACCATGAAGCCGCCGGAGGGAATCGCCTCCAGCAGGCCTTCCTCCTCCAGCCGCACCAGCGCCATGCGCACCGGCGTGCGCGAGGCGCCGGTCGTCTCCACCGCCTGCAGCTCGGAGATGCGCTCGCCGGGCCGTAAGCGACCCGACAGGATCTGGTCGCGCAGCGCGAGCTGCGCCTTCACGGTCTGCGAGACGGAGCGGTCGACCTCTCGCTCAGGCGCTGGTTTCACCTGGCCTACTCCGCGGCCTGGAGCTGCTGCGGCGCGCTTTCCTTCGCCACCATCCTGTCGATCAGCTTGCGCGTCCACATCGCACCGGCGTCGATGTTGAGGTTGTAGAAGATCCGATCGGGGTTCTCGTCCATGGCGCGCTGCTGCGCCTCGAGGATCAGCTCGTCCTCGTGGAAGATCCCGGAGACACCCTCGCGGATCTCGGTGGTGATGCGCTGCTCGCCGATCTGATAGTTGCGGACGAACGCCCAGAAATAGTGGCAGGTCTTCTCGGTCTCCGGCGTGATGGTGTTGAGCACGAAACCGTTGACGCCCTGCGAGCGGTCGCCTTCCGGCGCGCCCGTGCCTGTCGGCGCCACGCCGACATCGATCGCGATCGTGCACGGGGCTTCGAAGCGGATGATCTGCCAGCGGTCGACGAGGCCGGGCTTGCCGAGCTGCTTGGCCCAGAACGGCGGCGCCTCGATGCCGCGCATCCAGCGCGTCACCGTCACCGTCTTCTCGCCATGGGTGACGTCGAACGGCGCTTCGGCCACCGCATCATTGCCGATCGAGGAGCCGTGCACAAAGGTCTCGTGGGTGAGGTCCATGAGATTGTCGAGCACGAGGCGGTAGTCGCAATTGACGCGGATGGTCTTGCCATCGCCGGCCCAGGCCGGATCGTGATTCCAGTGCATGTCCGGCACCAGCGCGGGATCGGCCAGCGCGGGATCGCCCATCCAGAGCCAGATGTAACGATGACGCTCGACCACGGGATAAGCGCGGACGCAGGCCGACGGATTGATGGTCTCCTGCGAGGGCATGAAGGTGCAGCGCCCCTGCGCATTGTATTTCAGGCCGTGATAGCCGCAGACGACGGTGTCGCCTTCCAGCCGGCCCTTGGACAGCGGCACCAGACGGTGCCAGCAGGCATCCTCCAGCGCGGCCACCGAGCCATCGGCCTTGCGGTACATCACGACATGCTTGCCGCAGATCGTCCGCGGCAACAGCGCCGGCTTGACGTCAGCGTCCCAGGCCGCGGCGTACCACGCGTTCATCGGGAAGGGTTTTGTCACGGGTCGCTCTCCCAAGGCTTGTGTATGCTTTATGTATACAATAGCGGAGGGATAGAATCGTTCAAGGCTAAATATGGCGTATTTGGATACCTATTATCCAGATGGTGTATACAATTCTACCCACATGTCATTCCCCGAAGGAGGGGAATCCAGTACGCCGCGGCTTCTCCGCATCACGGCACGGCGGCGGCGTACTGGATCACCCGCTTTCGCTGGTGATGACAGCGGAGAATGCGGCAAACACTTCCTCGGAGCAGCAACCGAAGAGTCGTACTGGGCTCAGTGCCCTACGCCCCGAACACCTTCTTCAGCCCTGCCTGGGCCTCTTCCTGAATCCGCTTCAGGTGCTCGGTGCTGCGGAAACTTTCCGCGTAGATCTTGTAGACGTCCTCGGTCCCCGACGGCCTTGCGGCGAACCAGCCGAAATCGGTCTCGACCTTGATGCCGCCGAACGGCTGGCCGTTGCCCGGCGCCTTGCTCAGCGTGGCGCGGACAGGATCGCCGGCGAGGTCCTTGAGGCCGAGCTGCTCGGGCGTGACGGACTTGAGGATGTTCTTCTGGGGCGCGGTGGCGGCGACGTCGATGCGCGCATAGTGCGGCACGCCGAGCTCCGCGGTGAGGTCGTTGAAGAGCTGGCTGGGGTCGCGGCCGGTCTTCGCCATGATCTCGGCTGCGAGCAGGCCGAGGATGATGCCGTCCTTGTCGGTGGTCCACACCCCGCCGTCGCGGCGCAGGAACGAGGCCCCTGCACTCTCCTCGCCGCCGAAGCCGAAGCCGCCCGTGAGGAGGCCGTCGACGAACCATTTGAAGCCGACCGGCGTCTCGACCAGCCTGCGGCCGAGCTTCTTGGCGACGCGGTCGATGATCGAGCTCGACACCACGGTCTTGCCGATCGCGGCATCCTTGCCCCAGTTCGGGCGGTTCGCGAACAGATAGGAGATCGCGGTCGCCAGATAATGGTTCGGATTCATCAGGCCGCCGGTGCGCGTCACGATGCCGTGGCGGTCGGCATCGGTGTCGTTGGCAAAGGCGACGTCGAAGCGGTCGCGCATCGCGATCAGGCTCGCCATCGCGTAGGGCGAGGAGCAATCCATGCGGATCTTGCCGTCCCAGTCGACGGTCATGAAGCGGAAGGTCGGATCGATCGCCTCGTTCACGACGGTGGCCTTCAGGCCGTAGCGCTCGATGATCGGATGCCAGTAATGCACGGCGGCGCCGCCGAGCGGATCGATGCCGATATTGATGCCGGCGGATTTGACGAGATCGAGATCGACGACATTGCCGAGATCGGCAACGTAGGGCGTGATGAAGTCGTAGGCGTGCACGTTCGCGGATTTGCGCGCCTTGGCGTAGTCGATACGCTTCACGCCCTTGAGGCCTTCGGCGAGATAGGCGTTGGCGCGCTTCTCGACGACGGAGGTCGCGTCGGTGTCGGCCGGGCCGCCATGCGGCGGATTGTATTTGTAGCCGCCGTCCTCGGGGGGATTGTGCGAGGGCGTGACGACGACGCCGTCGGCAAGGCCGCTAGTTCGGCCCTTGTTGTAGGTCAGGATCGCGTGCGAGATGACAGGCGTCGGGCTGTAGCCGCCGTCCTTGTCGATCATGATGTCGACGCCGTTGGCGGCGAACACCTCGACGGCGCTGACCAGCGCGGGCTCGGCCAGCGCATGGGTGTCGATGCCGATGAAGAGCGGGCCGGTCAGGCCCTTTTCTGTTCTGTAGTCACAAATCGCCTGCGTGGTCGCGAGGATGTGGCCCTCGTTGAAGCTGTTCTTGAACGACGTGCCGCGATGGCCGGAGGTTCCGAACGCCACCCGCTGCGCGGGATCGCCGACATCGGGCTTGCCGGCGAAATAGGCCGTCACCAGCCGCGGAACGTTGGTGAGCGCGTCCGGCGAGACCAGCTTGCCCGCCGCGGGATGAACATCAGCCACTGAAATATCCTCGTCCTGTCGTGCAGAGTTTGTGGAGTACCATAGCATCGGCCGGACCCCCGCCAAGGGCACAACACGCGCGGCGGGCTGGCCGTTCCCGAGATCATGCTATGGTCTTTCAAATCGGGGCTTTTTCGAGTCGGGGCATGACGCTGTTTCACAGGCTCTTGGTTGTGCTGATGGCCTGGCTTGCGACCGCTGGCATCGTGACCAATGCGACGGCCGCGGAGTTCTACACGGAAGACCTGCGCATTCCGATGGCGGGGGCCGGGCCGCAGGGGCTGGAGGCCTTTCTGGTCCGGCCGGCCGGAACGAAGCGCTATCCGCTCGCGCTGCTCAACCACGGCTCGCCGCGCAGTTTCGACGACCGCGCGACCATGTCGGCGCACAAATATTACGGGATCGCGCTCGAATATGCCCGGCGCGGCTTTGCCGCGCTGATCGTGATGCGGCGCGGCTACGGCACCTCGCCCAGCGGACGCGTCGACAGCGTCGGCGGCTGCGCCAATGCCGCCTATCTGCCGGCGGCGGCGGTTGCGGTCGCGGATTTGCGCGCGGCGATCGACGCGATGGGTCGCAGGGCCGACGTCACGACATCGGGCATGATCGCGGCCGGCCATTCCGCCGGCGGGCTCGCCACCGTCGCGCTGACCGCGCAGGCACCGAGTGGTCTCGTCGCCGCGATCAGCTTTGCCGGCGGCCGCGGCTCGCGCGATGACGACGACGTCTGCAACGAGGACGGGCTGGTGCAGGCCTTCGCCACGTTCGGCAAAACCTCGCGCGTGCCGATGCTGTGGGTCTATGCGGCCAACGATTCGTTCTTCGGTCCCGATCTCGCGCGCCGCCTCTATGACGGATTTCGCGGCAATGGCGGTCACGCGAAATTCATTGCGGCGCCGCCTTACGGCGATGACGGCCACTATCTCTATTCGGTGGTGGGCCGCCCGCAATGGACGCCCTATCTCGACGCCTTCCTGCGCGAGCGCGGGCTCGGCCATGACATCCTGAGCCTTCCCGATCCGCTGCCGCCGCCGGGCCAGCTCAACGAGGCCGCGCGCGCCGAATTCTCCCGCTATCTCGCCAGCACCATGCCGCACAAGGCTTTTGCGGTGTCGCCGAACGGCGGTTACGGCTGGCGTTCGGGCCGCACCACCGCCGACGACGCCCGGCGCGATTCGCTTAGCGCCTGCATGAAATGGTCGCCGACCTGCACGCTGTATGCGGTCGATGACCAGCTGGCCGGGGCGGCGCAAAGGACATCGACGGATCAGAGCGCCCGCGCGCGATAGGCGCGAGGGTGATCGGATCTTTCGACGGTTGAGGCTAGAGCCGCTCGCTGAGCGCGAGTTTGTAGCCGACGCCGGTGACGGTCGCGATCACGGGCGTGCCGCTGCCGACGAGCTTGCGCCGCAGCCGCGCCACCAGCGCATCCACCGTGCGGATGTCGACCTCGGCCTGGCGGTTGCTGACGACCTCGATCAGATAGTCGCGGCTGAGCGGCCGGCCGTCGGCGCCGACCAGCGCCGCGAGCAGGTCGAACTCGGCGCGCGTCAACGCCACCGGCTTGCCGTCGCTGCCGAGCAGCTCGCGCCGGGTCAGGTCGATGATCCAGTCGCCGAAGGCGATCGAATTGTGGTTGCGCGCCGCCTTGCGGTCGATCGAGCGCCGCCGCAGCACGCTGCGCGCGCGCGCGAGCAGGTCGCGCAGATTGATCGGCTTGGTGACGTAATGGTCGCCGGCGATCTCGAGCCCGAGGATGCGATCGACGTCGGTGTCGCGGCGCGTCACGAAGATGATGCCCGCGTTGCTGGTCGCCTGGATCTCCTTGGCGAGCTCGAAGCCGTCGCCGTCAGGCAACTGCACGTCGAGGAAGACGAGATCCGTGCGCGAGCGCAGCGCCTGGCGGCATTCCGCGCAGGAGCCGGCGCCGACCACGTCGAAATTGTTCTCGCTGAAATAGCCGACCAGCATCGTCCGCGTCACGGGATCGTCTTCGACGACGATCAGCCGCTCGCGGCCGGCAGGCCTCAATTCCTGACGTGCGGAATCAACCACGTTGTTGGATGTCCTGTGTGCTTGTGGCGCGGCTTGAAAGTTCAAGTCGTCGCGCAGCGCACTGTCCTGTGAACGAACATTCACGACTTATTCGAGCCCCCGAAATTTGCCTGCTGGAATACTAGGCGTGTTGTGCTGCCCGAACAATATTGGTCATGGTATTGGCGTATTAAGTATGAATTGCCCCACAATTCTCATCGCGCGCATCATCATGCCGGCGTGGCGCGTGCGAGCGCCGACCGGGGCCCTCGACACCGCCGATCCCGTACATTCGGCATCGGACTCAACCGCTGGTTAACGTAAAGAAAGGCTTCGGCTTCGAAACAGCCGGCCGCGCCTCTATGGTCTCCGCTTGCAGATGCGAAACCACGGAGCAGGCGTGATGCAGGGGCAGGCCCGGTTGGCCGCCGAACGAACCGAGCAAGGTGCAACGCCTTTCGGCCGTTCTCACACGCTCGACGTCCTGCGCGGCCTCGCCATCGTCGGCGTGATGGCGATCCACGTTTCACAATCCTTTCCTTCAAAGATCCACGCCGTCGACTTCGCCTTCATGTGCGGCTGGACCGGCGTCAACGTGTTCTACTTCGTCAGCGCCATGACGATGTGCCTGATGTGGACGCAGCGCACCGAAACCGACCCGACGCGCAAATTCTACATCCGGCGCTTCCTGCGCATCGCGCCGCTGTTCTGGCTCGCGATCCCGGTTTACCTCGCCGTCAACGGCACGGGTCCCAGCTACAACGCGCCCAACGGCATCGGACCGCTCCAGGTGATCCTGACCGCGACGTTCCTGCACGGCTTCTGGCCGGACAGCGTCAACAGCGTCGTGCCGGGCGACTGGTCGATTGCGGCGGAAATGACGTTCTATCTCGTCTTCCCCTTCGTGATCACGGCCTTCGGATCTCGCCGCCACCTCTATCTCGCGCTCGCGATCGCGCTGCATCTCGTCAATGTCTGCCTGTTCAAGCCTTGGGCGTTCGCACTGTTCTCGGCCCATTACGGGCCCGGCCACGAGGCCTTCGTCTGGAATGCGCTGCACATCAGCTTCCTGAACCAGTTGCCGGTCTTCCTCGTGGGCTGCGCGCTGTTCTTCTCGCTGCGCGACGGCTTTGCGAAGTCGGACGCCGCGATCTTCGCCGCCTTCATCGCGCTGTCCTTCATCGCCGATCGCGCCACCGACTCGCATGAATTCAACTATTTGATGATCAACCTCGTGCTCGGCGCGCTGGTTGCAGGTTGCATCCGCCTCGCGATCCGCTGCCGGCCGATCGAGGCGCTCGGCCGCAACTCCTATTCGATGTACCTGTCGCACTTCGCGGTGATCTACGGCCTGCGCCAGATCTGGCCGCTTACGGACGGACTGGTCTCGCTGCTGATCGCCTATGCCGTCATCGCCGCGCTCAGCTATCTCGTCGCACGCGCGACCTGGCATCTGGTCGAACGGCGCGCGCAGGATTTTGCGCATCGCCTGACGTCCACGGGATCGGGCCGCTCGACGATCCGGCCAACCATTGCTGCCACTGTGGCCGGTCTGCACTGACGCGCGACTTGTCTAGCTGACGCCTTCGAATCTACAGTACGCCACGAAAGATCTTCAGACACGCCGGGGCGGCGTGATCAGGTCGACCGGCTTCACGCTGGAGTAGGCGCCATGGAAGTCATACTGCTCGGCACCGGCGGCCCACGCCCGGACCCGCGCCGCATGGCGACGACCACGCTGATCAGGCTTGGCGAGGAGAATATCCTGTTCGACGCGGGCCGCGGCGTCATGGTGCAGCTCCACAAGGCCGGCGTGCCGCTCGGCGCCATCAACACGGTCTTTCTCACCCATCACCACTTCGACCACATCGGCGACCTCTACGATGTGATGTTGAATTCGTGGATGCATGGGCGCAAGGACGATCTGCGCATCTACGGTCCGCCCGATACCGAACGGCTCGTCAACACGCTGATCACACAGGTCTACGACAAGGACATCGCCTGGCGGGATCAGGGCGAGCCGACCTTTGGGGGATGGAAGCCGGTCGTCGCGACGGACATCATTCCCGGCCCCGTCCTCGACACCGGTCGCTGGAAGATCAGCGCCGAGCTCGTTTCACATGGCGACGGTCTCGACATGTCGCCGGCGTTTCTCGCGCGCTGGATGTGTCTCGGCTTCCGCTTCGAAGCCGAGGGCAAGGTCATAGCGATCTCCGGCGACACGGTCCCCTGCCCCGGTCTCGAGCGGCTGGCACAGGGAGCCGACCTGCTGGTCCAGTGCTGCTTTCTCGCGACGCCTGAGATCACCAACGACCACTTCCGCCGGCTCGCGAAATATACGCTCGCCTGCGGCGATACGGTCGGCAAGGTTGCCGCCAAGGCCGGCGTCAAGAAGCTCGCGCTGACCCATCACCGGCCGCGCACTGACGATTCCATGCTGAACGCGTTGCTCGCGGACGTCCGCCGAGACTACGCAGGTCCCGTCGTGCTCGGCGAGGACCTCACGCGGATCGAGGTCTGAGAGCCACAGGCACGCGAAGGCCTGCCTCAGGACGACCCGACCTCGATCCGGTACGACAGTTCTTCGTTCGCGCCGGCCGCAATGTGCATCAGACCCGGCTTGTCGCTGAACTCGCCTTCGAAACCGACGGGACTGGCATAGCCGCGCCAGGGCTCGATGCAGAGAAACGGCGCGCCTGTCGGTTTCGACCAGACGCCGAGTTCGCGAAAGCCGCGCCATGACATTTTGAGCCAGGGCCCGGCCCCCTGCCCGGCCGCATAGCGGACCGCATGGCTGTTGACGGGGTCGAGGATGACGGCGTCATTGGTGAACAGGGATTCCGACAAAGGAAGCACGGTGCCTCTGACGGGGCTCGGATCCGTTGCCGCGAGCAGGAGTCCGCCCTCGACACGGCGAACCGGAGACGGCTCCTCGTTCGTGAACGTCAGCGCGTAGCTCTCCTTCGACATTCCAGGCTGAAGCGGCCAGTTGAAGGCGGGATGGCCACCGAGCGACACCGGCAATGTCTCCTTGCCGGTGTTCACGACCGTGAGCGAGAGATCGAGACCAGCGTCGTCGATCGCGTAGGTGGCCGTCAGGCGAAATGCGAACGGATAGAGCGCGCGCGTTGTCTCGCTGTCTTCGAGCGCCAGCGCGCAACGGTTCTCGCCGCGCTCTACCCACGCGAACCGGCTGTCGCGCGCAAAACCGTGCTGGGTCATCCGGTAGGTCTTGCCCCGGTGCCGCATTTCGTCATTGGCGAGACGCCCGACGATCGGAAACAGCAGCGGCGCGTGGCGTGGCCAGGCCGGCCCCGCCTGCCAGACAAATTCGACACCGCTGCCGTCCTTCAACGAGCACAGCTCGGCGCCGTGTGCCTTGATGGTCGCGGTGAGCCCGCCACTTCGGATCGTGTGCGTGTCGTCGGTCATGACAATCTCCATCGCGGCAACGAGGCCAAACGCGGCGACCTGATGCGACCGGATCATATCGCATCAGAAACGATTTCGCCCGCCCCAGGATGAGGCGGGCGAAGCCGAACTTCAAACGACTGGCTTAAGCCTGGGACGATCGCCCGATGCTCTCGTAGGTGAAGCCGGCGGCTCGCATCTCTTCGGGCGGGTAGATGTTGCGGAGATCGACCACGACGGGCTGGGTCATGGCCGCCTTCAGCCGGCCGAGATCGAGCGCGCGGAACTGCACCCATTCGGTGACGATGACGAGCGCATCGGCGCCTTGCGCGCAGGAATAGGCGTCCTCGCAATAGGTGATGTTCGGCAACTCACCCTTGGCCTGTTCCATGCCGACGGGATCGAAGGCCTTGACCGTCGCGCCCATGTCGATCAGGCCGGTGACGAGCGGAATCGACGGCGCATCGCGCATGTCGTCGGTATCGGGCTTGAAGGTGAGGCCGAGCACGGCGATGGTCTTGCCGCGCAAGCTACCGCCGAGCGCCTGGCTGACCTTGCGCGCCATCGCGCGCTTGCGGTTCTCGTTGACGGCCAGCACGGATTCGACGATGCGCAAGCTCACGTCATAGTCCTGCGCGATCTTGATCAGCGCCTTGGTGTCCTTCGGGAAGCAGGAGCCGCCGAAGCCGGGACCCGCGTGCAGGAACTTGGTGCCGATGCGGTTGTCCAGGCCAATGCCGCGCGCGACCTCCTGGACGTTGGCGCCGACCTTTTCCGAGAGGTCCGCGATCTCGTTGATGAAGGTGATCTTGGTCGCGAGGAACGCGTTCGCGGCGTATTTGATCATCTCGGCGGTGCGGCGCGCCGTGAACATCAGCGGGGCCTGGTTCAGCGACAGCGGGCGATAGACGTCGCCCATCACCTTGCGGCCGCGCTCGTCGGCGGTGCCGACGACGACGCGGTCGGGATACTTGAAGTCGCGGATCGCCGCGCCCTCGCGCAGGAATTCGGGGTTGGAGGCGACGACGACGTCGGCCGCGGGGTTGGTCTCGCGGATGATGCGCTCGACCTCGTCGCCGGTGCCGACCGGGACGGTGGACTTGGTCACGACGACGGTGAAGCCCGACAGCGACTGCGCGATCTCGCGCGCGGCGGCGTAGACATAGGACAGATCGGCGTGACCGTCGCCGCGGCGCGAGGGGGTGCCGACCGCGATGAAGACGGCATCGGCGTCCGCGACCGGCTTCGACAAATCGGTGGTGAAGTCGAGCCGCTTGGCCTTCACATTGGTCGCGACCAGCTCGTCGAGCCCAGGCTCGTAAATCGGAATCTCGCCGCGATGAAGCGCCGCGATCTTCTTCTCGTCCTTGTCGACGCAGGTGACGTCGTGACCGAAATCCGCAAAGCAGGCTCCGGACACCAGTCCCACATAGCCCGTTCCGATCATCGCGATTCGCATGAAAAACTCTTTCCGTTGAAGACGGATGTTCCACTGAACACCCTAGACCATTTCTGTATCCGGCCGCACGCCCAACATTAGGGCAGGTTGCTTCGCGAACCGAATAAACCTTAACCGCCGCGCGTGACAGGCGTTGCGGTCATCTCCTGAAATACGCGACATGCATTGGTTGCATTCTACGTATGCGACAGATACGCCGCGTAAGCGCGTCTCACGCCGTCCTCGAGCGAGGTCGTGGCGCGCCAGCCGAGCTTGGCGAGACGGCTGACGTCGAGCAGCTTGCGCGGCGTGCCATCGGGACGCGAGGTGTCGAAGCCGATCTCGCCGCCGTAACCGACGATGTCGGCCACGACCCGCGCGAACTCGGCGATGGTGATGTCCTCGCCGGTGCCGATGTTGACCAGCTCCGCGCTCGAATAGGTCTTCATCAGGTGCACGCAGGCATCCGCCATGTCGTCGACATAGAGGAACTCGCGCCGCGGCGTGCCGGTGCCCCACACGATGACGCTCTTTGCGCCTGCGACTTTTGCCTCATGGAAACGCCGGATCAGGGCGGCGACGACGTGGCTCAATTCAGGGTGATAATTGTCGCCGGGACCGTACAGATTGGTCGGCATCACGCTGATGAAGTCGCTGCCATACTGGCTGCGATAGGCCTCCGCCATCTTGATGCCGGCGATCTTGGCGATCGCATAGGGCTCATTGGTCGGCTCCAGCGGGCCTGATAGCACCGAATCCTCGCGCAAGGGCTGCGGCGCCAGCTTCGGATAGATGCAGGACGAGCCCAGAAACATCAGCTTCTCGGCGCCGTTGAGATGCGCGGCCTGGATCACGTTCGCGGCAATCGCGATGTTGTCGTAGATGAACTCGGCACGCAGCGTGTTGTTGGCGACGATGCCGCCGACCTTGGCCGCGGCGAGGAAGATCACTTGCGGCCGCGCTTTCACGAACCAGTCGAACACGGCGGCCTGGTTGCAGAGATCGACCTCGCGCCGGTCGACCGTGACGAGGTTGACGTCCTCCCGCGCCAGCCGGCGCACCAGCGCGGCTCCGACCATGCCGCGATGGCCGGCGACATAGACGGTCTTTCCCCTCAGCTCAAACGGTGCGTTTGCCACTGGCCGCATCCCGCTTTGCCTCCGCCAGGTCGCTTGCCATCATCTCCTCGACGAGCTGGGCGAAGCTGCGCTTCGGCGTCCAGCCGAGCACCTCGCGCGCCTTGCTGGCGTCGCCGACGAGGAGATCGACCTCGGTCGGACGGAAATAGGTCGGATCGATCTTCACCACGGGCTTGCCGCTCGTCTCATCGACGCCGGTCTCCTCGACGCCCTTGCCGCGCCATGCGATGCGGCGGCCGACATGGGCAAAGGACAGCTCGACCATCTCGCGCACCGAGCGCATCTCGCCGGTGGCAAGCACGAAGTCGTCGGGCTTGTCGGCCTGCAGGATCCTGTGCATGCCCTCGACATAGTCCCTGGCATGGCCCCAGTCGCGCTTGGCTTCGAGATTGCCGAGATAGAGCGTCTGTTCCAACCCGACCTCGATACGCGCGACGCCGCGGGTGATCTTGCGGGTCACAAAGGTCTCGCCGCGGATCGGACTCTCGTGGTTGAACAGGATGCCGTTGCTGGCGAACATGCCGTAGGCTTCGCGGTAGTTCACCGTGATCCAGTAGCCGTAGAGCTTGGCGACGCCATAGGGCGAGCGCGGATAGAACGGCGTCGTCTCCTTCTGCGGGATCTCCTGCACCAGGCCGTAGAGCTCGGAGGTCGAGGCCTGGTAGAACCGCGTCTCCTTCTCCATGCCGAGGATGCGGATCGCTTCCAACAGGCGCAGCACGCCGATGGCGTCGGCGTTGGCGGTGTATTCCGGGCTCTCGAAGCTGACGGCGACGTGGCTTTGAGCTGCGAGATTGTAGATCTCGGTCGGCCGGATCTGCTGCACCAGACGGATCAGATTGGTCGAGTCCGTCATGTCGCCGTAATGCATCAGGAACGGCACGTTGCCGACATGCGGGTCCTGGTAGAGGTGATCGACGCGCGCGGTGTTGAACGAGGACGAGCGCCGCTTGATGCCGTGCACGACATAGCCGAGCGACAGCAAATATTCGGCGAGATAGGCGCCGTCCTGACCGGTCACGCCGGTGATGAGAGCGATCCGCTCAGCCATGGGCCCGCGCCTGGTTCGGGGTCAAAGAGGTTCAGAGGGACGGGATAACCACCGTTCGCGCCCGCTGACAAGGCCGCCGGCGGTCAAAAGCGCAAGAACCAGCGCAAGAACCGGCTTAAGAGCCGGCATTCCCGGGCGACACGCAGGTGCCGTCGCCCGCGGGATCAGACGCCGTGGTACTTCCGATACCATTCGACGAAGCGGCCGAGGCCATCCGCGATCGACGTGGACGGCGAGAAGCCGACGTCGCGCTGGAGCGCGGAAATGTCGGCGCGCGTCTCCAGGACGTCGCCGGCCTGCATCGGCAACAGCTGACGGATCGCCGGCTTGCCGATGATCTTCTCGAGCGTCTCGACGAACTCCATCAGGTTGACCGACCTGTTGTTGCCGATGTTGTAGACGCGATACGGCGCATAGCTCGACGAATTTTCCGGCCGCTCGGCATTCCACGCGGGATTCGGCGCCGCGGGCCGATCGAGGGTGCGGATCACCCCTTCGACGATGTCGTCGACATAGGTGAAGTCGCGCCACATGTCGCCTTTATTGAAAATCCTGATCGGCTCATTCGCGAAGATCGCGCGCGTGAACAGATAGGCGGCCATGTCGGGCCGGCCCCACGGGCCGTAGACGGTGAAGAAGCGAAGCCCGGTCACCGGCAGCTTGTGAACATGCGCAAAGGTATGCGCCATCAGCTCGTTGGCTTTCTTGCTTGCGGCGTAAAGGCTGACCGGATGGTTCACCGAATGCTCGGTCGAATACGGCAAGGTGCGGTTGGCGCCATACACCGAACTCGACGAGGCGTAGACGAGATGCGCCAGACCATGGCGCCGGCCGGCTTCGAGCACGGTGACAAAGCCGTCACAATTGGCCCGGATGCTGGTGATGGGATCGTCGATCGACGCGCGCACGCCGGGCTGCGCCGCCAGATGCACGACGCGATCGGGCGAGACCTCGTCGAAGACGCGCGTCACTGCGGCGAAGTCTGCGAGATCGATCTTGTGGAATTTGAACCCTGGATGGTGTTCGAGCGTTGCGAGACGCGCACGCTTCAGCGCGGGATCGTAATACGGAGTGATTGCATCGATGCCGACGACCTGCTCGCCACGTGCCAACAGCCGTTCACAAACATGCATTCCGATAAAGCCGGCAGCACCGGTAACGATCACTGGCCGCAAAGTTGTCATCTCGTTCATTCCGCGGAGCATTGCCAGACCAGGACATGAGAGGCAAGGTTTGGACAGTCACGACAATCATCAAATCAGTCGGCCCATGTAAGCGCATCGAAATGTGTAGGAAACATGATGGCGTCATGCACGATCGCATGCTATCCGCCTGCAAGGATGCTCGGACGATAGCGCCACATGTGCTAGACGTCATAGAACGTATATTCGGCGCCTGATGCTCAGTCTTCGAGCATTGTTCGCGCAAGAACCCGCAAAGAAAAAGATCGACTTTGAAACTCTCCATCAACGGCAGGTTCCTGTCACAATCGCTCACGGGCGTGCAGCGCTACGCCGCCGAGATCGTCAAGGCGATGGACCGCTTGCTCGCGAGCGGAGAGGCCCCGCGACAACTGCTGGATGCAGAGTGGCAAATCCTTGCGCCGCCGAATGCGCAGACGCTTCCAGGTCTTCGCCGCATCGCCATCAAGCAGATCGGATCTTTGCAGGGGCACGCGTGGGACCAGATCGATCTGGCGCGCGCCGCGGCCGGCACCCGTCTCGTCAGTCTCGCCAATTCCGGCCCCGTACTCCACCGCGACCATCTCGTCGTGATTCACGACGCGCAGGTTTTCCGGCGGCCGGACTTCTTCAGCTGGCGCTACCTCGCCCTGCACCGGACGCTCGGCCATCTGCTGGCGCGCACGGCAACGATCGCAACAGTTTCGGCGTTTTCACGCAACGAACTTGCCGAGGTGCTGTCGCTGGATCCGGCTTCGATCCCCGTCATTGCGAACAGCGCGGAACATTTTGCGACCGTCGCGCCCGACTTCTCGATCATCGACAAGCTGCGTCTTGCGCCCCATCAATTCTTCCTCTTCGTCGGCTCGATGACGAAGAACAAGAATGTCGATACGGCCATTCGCGCCGCCGAGCAGCTTGGCCGCGCCGACTTTCCGCTGGTCGTGGTCGGAGGCGATAACAGCAAAGTGTTCGGAGGCGCGGCCACGGAATCGAGGTCCGGCGTTGTCATCGCCGGGCGCCTGAAGGACGAGGAGATTGCCGCGCTGTTCTCCCAGGCCGCCGCGTTCGTGTTTCCGAGCCTTTATGAGGGATTCGGCGTGCCTCCCCTTGAGGCGATGTTCTTCGCCTGTCCGGTGATCGCGAGTTCCGCCGATGCCGTGCGCGAGACCTGCAACGATGCCGCCGTCTATTTCGATCCGCTCGACGCGGACGAGCTGTCGGCGCGGATGCGCGAAAGAATTGAACTCGGCAGGATATCGCCGGCGGAACAGGAGAAGCAGCGGCAGCGCCTTATGACATATTCCTGGGCCAAGTCCGCCGCAGCGATGCTCGAATTCCTCGCCAAACCGGCATCCCGATCCACATCCGACCGTGCGAAACAATGACGCGGCCCGATTATTGCTGCTTAGCGAGGTTAGACGTGCGCCTGCAAGATCCGGCGTCTCCAGTATCTGGCGCCTTCAAGACAAGGAAGGAATGACCGTTGTCCAGCGGCCTGAAGATTCTGCATGTCGCCGAAACGGTCCGTGGCGGCATCGCGACCTACCTCAACGAGCTGCATCCGCACCAGAGCGCGAGCTTCGGCCCCGGCAACGTCAACTATGTCGTTCCCTCCGACCATCGCAGCGACCTGGTGAACATCGAGGACGACGCGGTCACCACGTTTCCGCGCGACGGACGCAACGCGGTCGGCCTGTTTCGCATGCTGTTTGCAACCATGCGCGCGGTCCGGCAGCTTCGTCCTGACGTCATCCACCTGCACTCGTCGTTCGCCGGGCTCGTGGTGCGCCCGGTGCTCTGGCTCACCTATCGGCGCTCGCGCATCGTCTATTGCCCGCACGGCTGGGCCTTCGGCCGCGAAACCGGCCGCCTCAGCCGCGAGGTGACGAAGTTCACCGAGCTCGTGCTGTCGAAATTCACCCATCGCATCGTCTGCATCTCGGAAAGCGAGCAGGCCGACGCCAAGCAGGTCGGAATCGCGGCGAATCGCCTGGTTCTTGTGCACAACGGGATTTCCAAGCAGCGTCCTGCGCTCGACAAGGGCGCAGCGCAATGGCGGTCGGAGAAGATCAAGGTCCTCTTCATCGGGCGCCTCGACCGTCAGAAGGGCTACGATCTCCTGATCGAGGCGGCGCGCGCACTCGGAGACAAGCTCGACGTGCGCCTGATCGGCGCCTCGGTCGTCAGCAAATTCCGCAGAAGCGATCTGCCCGCCAACGTCTCTTTTCTGGGCTGGATGAACCGCAACCAGATCGAGGCCGAGCTCGACCAGGCCGACATGGTCGCGATTCCCTCGCGCTGGGAGGCGTTTGGCCTGGTCGCAATCGAGGCGATGCGGGCGGCCAAGCCGATCATTGCCTTCCGCATCGGCGCCCTGCCCGAAATCGTCGAAGACAATGCGACGGGCGTGCTGTGCGACGAAGTCTCGGCCGAAAAGCTGGTTGAAGGTTTCCAACGCGCAACCAGGCTCGACCTGGCTGCGGTCGGCCGTGCCGGATATGAGCGTTTCACCCGCCTCTACGACATCGAACAGACCCACCGCACGCTCAGTCAGGTTTATGCCGACGTCGTGCATGTGCGGATGAGCGAATCCGGGCAGCAGGCGAAGTTGCAGTCCGATTTCCCGAACAATCTGCGATCGTAGCGACCGGCTGATCAGGCCAGCCGGCGGGCATCGCCCTGCGCGAACTCGCCGTCATTCACGCGTTTATCGGAGAACGACCAAGCAATGGCCGATGCGACGATCATCGCGCAGGTGAGAAAGCGGGCCGCGAACAGCAGTGATCCGGTGTGCAACATCGTCTTCGCCTTCCTTTTGTTTGGCCGACCACTAGCCGGATCAGGATTAGGAAGACCTTACGGACGCCAGCGTGACGCCAGCTTCCAAATCTAAGCGTTAACGGAGGTGGAATCCCGTCGCAGAAACATTGGTCCGATGCCCCGGCGAGAACGTCCGCTCGGGCGCGATGCCCGCCGCAGGACGACGAAAACACAACGCAGAATCACTCAGGACGGGATCCAACACTTGAAGTTTATGGCGATGTCATCTCGCGACAATGCCGTCGCATCTGCATGTCCGTCGCCGCACGCTGCTCATTGGTTCGATCGCAGTCTCAATCGTGACATCGATCTGACACGTGTATGTATGGTTTGCGAACTGCTTATTTAAGAGGATGTTCCGCACAAATTTTGGACAGAGATTTCGGCGTGTATCCACGTTCACAAGTGGCAATAAGGTCACAGCCACAAGTGCTTTACCATAAAGTCGAAGACGTAGCAGTGACTCCGCAGCACGGGATTTGTACGGTGATTCCGATTTTAGATGAGTGCGAGGGAATAGTGGTGGCTAAGACCGAACGTTTTGATTTTGATTTCGGTATTAGCCGAATCCTGGCCGTTGCTGCGATCAGCTTCTCCTTGGCGGGTTGCGGTAGCTTCATTCCGTTAGACGCTCCTGATGCCGTCGCAACGCAAACAAATGCGGCGCTGATCACCGAGCCGAGCGCGCCGCTGGCCTATGCCCTGATGCCGGTCAATCCGGCGATCCTGCAGGCGACCAACGCGTTCACGGACTCCGCCGGAATGGTGTTCTCCCGCCTTCCCGGCGGCAACTACCGCGACGTCACCATCGGCATCGGCGACATCGTCACCGTGACCGTGTATGAAGCGCAGGCAGGCGGCCTGTTCATTCCGCGCGAAGCAGGCGTGCGGCCGGGCAACTTCGTCGACATTCCGCGCCAGCAGGTCGACCAGTCCGGCAACATCAACATCCCCTACGCCGGATCGATCAAGGTCGCAGGGCTGACGCCGCGCGCCGTGTCGAACATCATCCGCGAGCGTCTCAAGGACCGCGCCATCGACCCGCAGGCCGTCGTGAGCGTGGCGGAACAGCGCGGCAACCAGATCAGCGTGCTCGGCGAAGTCAACTCGCCGCTCCGCTTCCCGGTCGATCCGGGCGGGATTCGCCTGATGGGCGCGATCGCGCGCGCCGGCGGCCCGAAATATCCGTCCTACGAGAGCACGATCACGATCAAGCGCGAGGGCCGCACCTACAGCGAGACGATGTCCTCGGTCGTGCACAACCCCAACGAGGACGCGCTGCTCGCTCCAGGCGACGTCGTCTTCTTGACCCGCATTCCGCGCGTCTACATGGTGTTCGGTTCGACGCCGTCTCCGGGATCGATCGGCGGCACCAACAACCGTCGTTTCACGTTCGAGAACGACAACATGTCGCTGGCTGAAGCCATCGCGAAGGCAGGCGGTCTCGACGGCGCCCGTGCGGACTCCAAGTCGATCTACGTCTACCGTTTCGAGCCCAAGCCGCTGCTGGAGAGGATCGGCATCGCCGTATCCCAGTTCCCGACCAAGTCGGTCCCTGCCGTCTACAAGTTCGACATGAGCAAGCCGGACGGCTGGTTCCAGGCGGATACGTTCAGGATGCGCGATCACGACGTGATCTCGGTGGCGGAATCGCCGTCGATCGAATTCATCAAGCTCATGGCCCCGCTGAACGCGGCAACCGCCAACGCGGACAACATCAGCTCGGTGGTCGTGAACTCCAAATAGCCCAACTCAGCGCGCTCAATGACGAGCGTGCAGACAAGGCGGCCCTACCCCATTGGGGCCACAGAAGAGTATTAGCCTTGTCGGGTTGACGCGAGCAGGAGTGGACACGAGCGTGACCGAGCAAAACAGGAAACGCGCCCTGCGTCGTTTCCGGATGTTGATGTGCGGGCTCTGCGTCGCGGCCGGCCTCTCATATCCTGCAGACGCACAGAACGCGCAGCCGCTCGATCAGCGCTTCCTGCTGGGCGTCGGCACGCACCAGGGCCTCGGCGGCGTCACCAGCGCCCGCGGCTATGTGCCCGCGACCGCCATCAAGCAGATGAAGGAGCTGGGGGTCACCTCGTTCCGCGACGACTTCCCTTGGTCGGATTTCGAGCTGCCCGGCAAGCGGCTCGGCTTCAATGCCCTGAACGGCCGCCTCGAGACCCAGATCAGGTCCGGCGTCGGAATCCCGCTGCTCATTCTCGGGACCGGCCATCATCTCGTCCCGAATTCCGATCCGCCGACGACCGACGAAGCGCGCCAAAGATTCGTCACCTATGCCGCGGCAGCCGCGCAAGCGGTCGCATCGCGGCAGCCGATCTTCGAGTTGTGGAACGAGTACAATCTCAGAGCGCGCGCGGAGCCGCTGTTCACCGTCGAAAATTATGTGACGCTCGCCCGATCGGTGCAGCCCGCGGTCAAGCAGGCGGTGCCGTCCGCGCCTTTCGTGGTCGGAGCGCTGGGCGACGATCCCGGCTGGAAATGGACCGACGCCCTGCTGAAGACCGACCTGCTTCGTATCGCGGACGGGATGTCCATTCACATCTACAACCATTGCCTGTCACCGGCCGGGCGGACCGCAGCCGAGGCGATCGAACGGCTGCAAAATCTTCATCAACGCGTCGCACAGGCGACCGGCAATCCCGACTATCCGATCTATCTGACCGAAACGGGCTGGCCGACACCAAGCGCGAAATGCGGCGTGACCGAGCAGCTTGCCGCCGACAACATGGCGCAGATCATCCTCTGGGCCTCGACCGCCGGTCCCTGGCTCAAGGGGATATGGCTCTACGAGCTGAAGGACAGTGGGACGAAGCCTGGTGAACTGGAGGACAATTTCGGCATTTATCATTTCGACAATTCGCCGAAGCCTGCCGTGTGTTCCATTCGCGAAAGCTGGGCCTTCATCCGCACCAGCTTGAAGGCAACGCGAACCACGCCGGCGCCCGGCGTCGTGCAGATTCGCAGTGACAGTGGATCGGAAACGAAACTCGCGCTTTGGTCGGAGACTGCGTCGAAGCGCTTCGAAGTTCGATTAAAAAATGCGGAACCGAATGCCGAGATCAGATATGTATGTCAGCAAGCGCCGGGCCCTGCCGCCGGCGCCTGGACGGCGTTATCGACAACGCCGTTGCTTGTCAGCGTCAAGGGCACGGCCGTGCCGGATTTCGAGATCCGGCCATCGAACTGACGCTGCGGCGGGCTGCTAATCCGAGGCTATCCTTGAAAATACTGATCGTTAACACGCTCTATCCGCCCGAGATCATCGGGGGCGCCGAAGTGTCTGTGTCGCTGCTCGCGGAGGCGTTCGTCCAGCGCGGCCATCAGGTGTCGGTGGTCTGCCTTCAGAAGAAGCAGGAACGCACGATCGACGAACTCAAGGGCGTGCGCGTATACCGCGTGCCGATAGACAACGATTACTGGCCGTTCGGCAACGACAGGAAGCCCTCCTCGGTCCAGCGCCTGAAGTGGCATCTCAAGGACACATGGAATCGCAAATCCGCGGCGCGGTTCGCCGAAATTCTCGAGATCGAGAAGCCCGACGTCGTCCACACCAACAACCTCACGGGCTTCTCGGTCTCGCTGTGGTCGGAAGCCAGGCGGCGCAGCATCAGGATCGTGCACACCCTGCGCGACTATTCCCTGCTCTGCAAACGCTCGACGCTGTTTCGGGGCGATGCGACATGCGCGCAGCGCTGCACCGTCTGCGCCGCCATGACGTCGCCTTATCTGCTGGCCTCGCGTATGGTCGATGCGGTGGTCTCGAACAGCCAATTCGTGCTCGACCAGCACACCAGGCTGAAATATTTCCCCGGCACCGATGGCCGCGTCATCTTCAACATCGCCGATCCAAGCTCCGTGGTGCCGTCACCAGCTTCGAGCTCGGATGATCTGATATTCGGGTTCATCGGGCGGCTCGAGGCTGAAAAAGGTATCGAGGTAGTCCTCAAGGCGGCCGAGCAGCTTCCCGACGAGGGCTGGCAACTGAAAATCGCAGGAAAAGGGCTTGAGGATTACGTGCGGGGGCTAAAAAGCCGCAGCGGAAAGAAGATCGAATGGCTTGGCTTTGCCAAGGCAGCTGAATTCTATGCCAGCATCGACGTCTGCCTGGTGAGTTCGGTCTGGCCGGAGCCGCTGCCGCGCACGTTGATCGAAAGCATCAACGCCGGCCGGGCGACGATTTGCTCGACGGCCGGTGGGATTCCCGAGATCGCGGGGTTTTCCAATATGGTTGGGTCCTACGAGCCCAGCGATCATAGGCGACTGGGAGAATTGATGCTGAAGGCCGTCAACGAAAGGTCACACTGGAAAGTCTCCCGGCCTCCGCAGCCAGGATTCGCCGAGAGGTTTTCGGCGGATTCAGTGACAGGACAATATTTGGACGTCTATTTGAACAACAATCGAACCAACCGGCAATAAGCCGAAACGGAGATTTCAGCAAAGCCATTTGGCAGGATAGCTGGACAGACCTTTTCGATGAAGATCCTTATCACGTCATCCCTCTATCCAACGCCATTGGCACCGAAGGTGGTCGGGGGCGCGGAAACGTTCGTCCGCCGCCTCGCCGAGACCCTGGTCGGGCAGAACGACGGCGTGGAAGTGATACGTGCCGCGTCCGCATCGAACCAGCAGATGGAGACCTGCAACGGCATCGACGTGTATTCGGCGCCCGTACACAACATCTATTTCCCTTTCGCCAAGCAGCACAGTTCGCCGGTGCGCGGCATCTGGCACGCGATCGAGGACTGGCAGACAATGTCGGAGCTCGTTGCGGCGCGCATCAAGGCCTTCAAGCCTGACATCCTGCACTCGAACAATCTCTCCGGCCTGACGACCGCGGTGTGGCGGACCGCCGCCGAGCTCGGCATTCCGGTCCTGCACACGCTTCACGACTATTATCTCACCTGCCCGCGCTGCTCGCGCTTCTCGGACGGACATGCCTGCGAATCGAGCTGCATGAGCTGTCAGATCCTGACCCTTCGCCGTCGCGGGGCGACGCGACATCTGGATGCCGTCGTCGGCGTCAGCCAGCGCATTCTCGACATCCATACCCAGCTCGGCCTGTTCACGCAGACACCGCTGAAGATCGTCATTCGAAACGCCTCGACCGCCGACGTCGGCAACGCAGACACCGCGATGGTCGACGGCACCGTCACGTTCGGCTTCATCGGACGCCTGACCGAAGAGAAGGGCATCTACAATCTCGTGCGCGCCATCGCGACGATTCCGCCTGACCGGTTTCGGCTCGTCATCGCAGGCCACACAACCGAGAGCCAGCAGAAGCAGCTCAAGGCGCTCGCTCCGAATGCACGGATCGAATTTCTCGGCTTCGTACAGCCGAAGCAGTTTTACGAACAGGTGAACGTGGTGGTCGTCCCCTCGGTCTGGGAAGATCCCTGCCCGCTCGTCGTCGCCGACGCGCAGGCCGCCTGCAAACCCCTGCTCGGCACGCCGTTCGGCGGCATTCAGGAGGCGATCAAGCCTGGCGTGACCGGCTGGCTGACGTCGCCCGATCCCGCCTCGATCGCCAAGAGCATTTCGGCGATCATCGAAGCGCCGCAGCAGATCGTGGAGATGAGCGAGCGATTGAAGTCCGGCATCGACAAATGGGTTTTTGACGACGTCGTCGCCGGCTATCGCAACGTCTACGACGAGCTCACGCGCGGCCGCGGCACGCCTCGCACATAGCCGAAGCTGACGCAGATGCCGCCAATGGCCCTCAACCATCCCGCCATGTTCTTTCTCACGCATTGCCAGACATGATCAGCCTGCTCGCATTCGGCAGCTATATCTACCAGAGTGCGTCCGCGATCATTCTGATCTTCGCCGTCAGCCATATCCTCTCGCCGGCCCAGTACACCTCGTTCTCGCTGGCGCTGGCGACGAGCCAGTTGTTCTGCGTCTTCGTGTTCGAATGGCTGCAACTGGCCGGCGTTCGTTTCCTCGCCGCAGCTTCCGGAGAAGAGGCCGCGCGCCTGCGGTTCTCGCTGTTCAGCGCCGGGCTGCTCAGCGCGCTGGTGCTGCTGCTCGTCGGCGGCGTGGCGGGACTGCTGGGCACGCTCGAGACGAGCGTCGTCGCCCTCGCGCTGGCGATGGCCGTGCTGCAAGGCGCCACCGACCTCTATTTCATGATCGTCCGCGTGTCCGACCGGCTGGGGACCGCGTCCGTCCTCCTGATCCTGCGTGCCAGCGTGCTTCTGGCCGGCGCCGTCGCCGGCGCGCTGCTCCACGGCACGGCTGCAGCGACGCTGTGCGGCATGGCCGCGAGCTACGGCGCGGTGCTTCTCCTGAGCCTGGTCGTGCATCGCACCTCGCTACGGCGCGCGTCGCGGCACGCCATGCTAACCGATTGGGGCAATTTCTGCCGCTACGGCATCATGGCTGCGGCCGCCTCCGTCATTCATCTCTCCGTACCCGTCACCTTGCGCCTGATCGTGATCGCCACGCTCGGCCGGGCGTCGACCGGAGCGGCCGGCTTCTCGATGGCGATCGACCTTCTGCAACGACCGTTCTCGGTCCTGGTGGCCGCCATTCACACCGTCTGCTATCCCAATGTCGTGGTCCAGTTCGAGCGCGGCGTCGACGGCGAAGCGCGCAAGGCCACCGCCCGCATGCTCGAATTCATCCTCTGCGCGACGATCGTGATGCTGGGCGGGCTGATCGGCCTCCTGCCCGACGCGGCGCATCTGTTCGTGCCCGCCGATCTGCTGGTCGATTTCCTCAACGCGGCGCCGGTCGCGGCGATCTTCTACTTCCTCCACACCCACCTTCAGGCCACGCTCGCGATCGTGCCACATCTGACCAAATCGGCGACGAGGCTGGTGGTCGTCGCCGCGTGCCAGCTGCTGCTGGTGTCGGCGGCGTCCTCGATCGGCGCGTTGTTGCACATATCGGTGGCGGGACAGATCGCGAGCGCGGCCTTGGCCACCGCCCTCATCATCCTCTTCGCCAGCGGTCCGCTGATCCGGTTCAGGGCGGCGCCAAAGGTGTTGCTGATCCTGGAAGCGACCGTCGCGGCCGCCGCGATCGCGATGCTCGCGGCAGCTCCGTCGGACTCCCTGACCTGGCTCGCGGGAAAGATCGTCTTTGCCGGCCTCGCCGTCGTTCTGGTGACGTGGCGAGGCGATCTGCTGGCCTCGGCACGCAGTTAAGATCAGGCCTTCACCGCGTGAGCCAGCGCGTTGCCGCTGGTATCGCCGGTCAAACCGTAGATCCTGAGAGTCTCGTCGACCATCGGCCCGACACCGAAATATTGTTGGGCGCGCGCAAGAGCATTGCGCGACAGCGCGGCGCGCATCGCGGGGTCGGCCACCTTCTCGAGCGCACCGACGAGCGCGTCGACGTCCTCGAACGGCACGATGAAGCCGGTCTGGCCCTGGATGATCTGATCAGTCGCGCCGCCCGCCGGAGTCCGGACCGGAACGAGGCCCGTCGCCATGGCCTCGGCAACGCCGAGCGGAAATCCCTCGAACCGGCTCGGCAGCGCGAACACGTCGGCGGCCCAGAGAATTTCGCGGACGTCGCCCATGAAACCGAGGAACTTGAAGGTGTCCTTGTCCTTCTCGCCGGCGAAAGCGAACGACTTGATTTCCTTCTCGCGCTCGGCTCCGCCGCTGCCGACAAAGTAGCATTTGATGTCGATCGGCGGAGAACTGGCGCCGTCGCGGATCTTGCGCGCCGCCTTGATGAGGAGGTCGTGACCCTTCACCCAGGCGAGACGGGCCGCCAACAGGCACATGAACTCACCGTCGCCAACGCCGAATTTCGCGCGCGCATCGCGGCGCTCGGCATCCGAGGGCGGGCGGAAATGAACCGTGTCGACGCCGCCATAGACCTTGGCGATCCGGTTCTTGCCGAACAGCACGTAGCGGCGCAGATGCCGGAGCGATTCCTCCGACATCAGAATGAGGGTGTGGGGAAAGAAGAGGTTGAAGAACAGGACCTGGACCGGGCTGAAGGTCGATTGCGGCGCATTCTGCACCTTCTCGATGTTCCCGAGCACCGAGGGATGATAGGTCGCAACACAGCGCGCGCCGGTGAGCAGCGCGAGCAGCCTGCCCCACATCAGCATGCCCAGCCCGTGGACGTTGATCACCGTGATGTTGTTCTTCCGGATCAGCTTCAACAGCTGCATGAAGATCGACAGCGAGGGCAACTTCCGAAGTCCCGGAATGACGTGCCATTCCTTGACGGCCGCCGCCAGCTTCTGACGCTTGTATTCAGACTTGTCGTCCGAGCGCACGGCACCGGAGACCAGGTGGATCTGCACGCCCCGGCCATGCAATCCCGTGGCCAGGGTCTCGCAATAGGATGCAATCCCGTCATTGCAATTCACGACCTCAACCAGAAACATGACATTCGGGGCGGGATCTTGCATGGGAATGGCCTTACTCCGTTCAATCGACGACATTTCGGTCAGTGCTTAGCGGCAAATTCCATGCCGTGCCAGCGGTTTGCCCGCAACAGCATTGCGCGCCTAACATATTGACGTTGCGGATCTGCGACACTCCGCCCCGGCACTGCAGACGACGTCCGAAGTCCGCTTCTCGGGTTCGCACCTTCCGCCGGAAGTCGGCGTTCCCTTCAAATTCCGCAAGCAACGCCCGGTTGAAACGTCCCCCGGCCCCTTGCCCGCCGGGTCCGCGACCGATTGTCCCGCCGTCAACGCACCGATCGCCGCACCTCGTGCACACAGATTGGACCTCTCATCTGGTCGGCGTCGTTCGTTCGACTGGCCCTGCACATCAACGAGGCGTTTCTTCATCGGCCAAAGACAGACTCGATATCCTTCTGCATTGACGTCGACACGATGTCGCAGCGACCAGGAGAGAAAACAAAACTCCGGTGGCGAGTTCCATAGATTTACTTTCTCGCTTCCCGACTGCACGCGGGAAAATTTGGAAGCGCGCTGCAAGCCTTCAACGCCCGAACAACTGTCACATTCGAAGTTCGATCGATATTTTTTGCGGTCGTGACTCGCAGGCAACTCGATCCGCCCACGCCACAGGCTTAACGGCGCTTAACACAACAGATTCGAAGCAAGGCTGCTCGCGCGACAAGCAAATGCGTTTCGATTAGGCACCGGCACAACATCGATCGAACATCGTCGTTGCATCGCCATTCGAACGTCACGCTGCAAGCACATTGCCGTGGTCTTCATCGATCAATCTCAGTCCACGCAGATTCGTGCGCTGTGGGCGTCGCGCAGGAAGCGTCGGTGAGAAAATCTCCGGGTGCTTCCATTTTTACCGATCTCACCAACTCGAAAAACAGAGATTGGCCGATACGACAGACGCAGGCGGCACCGAACTCTCGCGTTTCAGAAAAGGCTCCGAAATACCGATGACTACCGCATCACCAGATCAGACGATCCTGTCGGCGAGCACCTTTGTCAGTTCCATCGGCGTCAATGTTCACGTTGGATATTCCTGGGGCGCCTACGACAACCTCGCCCTCGTCGAGGACAATCTCAAATATCTCGGGGTGACGAAACTGCGGGGCGGACTCGCCACGAGCCCGGAAGCGCAACCGATCGTCGAGGGACTTGCGAAGGACGGTTACAAATTCGACCTCGTGGTTCCGTCGGGCGTTCCGGCCGGCGGCGCGGCTGCGCTCCAGTCTTATTTGGAATCCGTCAAGGAGTTCGCGGCCAGCCATCCCGGCAGCGTCATCGCGCTGGAAGGCCTCAACGAGGTCAACATCCAGGGCTTCAGCTATAATGGGAGCTCGAGCGTCTCGGCCGCAGCGCAGTTCCAGGCTGTCTATTACAGCGCCATCAAGGCGGACGCCGCGCTCAAGGACATCCCCGTCTACAATTTGTCGATCGGCTATAATGACTCGGCCGACTACGCCAATCTCGGAAACATGTCGGGATCGACCGACTACGCCAACTCTCACGCCTATGTCAGCACCGGCCTGACACCCGAAACCGCCCTCGAGCAATTGCTCGGTAACGCCACGTCGGTCACCGGCGGCAAACCGGTCGTGATCACCGAGACCGGCTATACGACCAAGAGCGATACCCCGTATGTCGGCGCCAGCGAGAACGTACAGGCGAAATCGATCCTGAACACGCTGGTCGATGCCTACAAGGACGGCGTCAGCACCACCTATCTCTATCAACTGCTCGACGCCTCGGCGAGCAACGACCCTACGGATCCCGAATCGCACTGGGGCCTGTTCAACGCCGACGGAACCCCGAAGCTCGCGGCGACCGCGGTCCACAATCTGACGACGATCCTGGCCGACGACGGCAAGGGCGGCCACACGCCGACTGCCTCGCTGAACTATACGCTCGACAACATGCCGGCGAGCGGGAACAGCATGGTTCTCGGCAAGAGCAACGGCGCCTATGAGCTCGTGGTCTGGGCGGAACCCAAGGTCTGGAACGACGCCACCGACACCGAGATCGCGAATCCGACGATATCGGTTACCGTCAACCTGGGCAGCGTCCACCACCTGATCAACGTCTATGACCCGCTAAAGGGCAGCTCGCCGATCGCGACCTACACCGATGTCAGCCAGATCGTGGTTCCGATCACGGACCACCCGCTCATCATCGAGATCGACGCTCCCGCAGGAGGCGGCACTGCACCGCCCGCCGTGACCGACGTCAGCGGAACCGCCGCCGACATCGTATCGCAGATGTCCGACCTGAACGCCTCGGGTTCGCTTAAGACCATCACGCTCACCGACACCCACGTGCTTCCGGTCGCTTCCAATGCCACCATGGAGTACATGATCTCGCATTACGGGAAGGCGCTCGCAGCCATCCAGGGCGGCTACCAGTTCTCCGTCACCAACTCGACCGACACCTGGAGCGTGACCAGGGTCTACGACTCCTCCGCAAAGCTTCTGTCGACCAGCACGTCCAACTTCACCGACGGCGTCATCACCAGCAAGGTGACGCTCAATACCGACGGCTCGTCGGAGAACATCGCCTATACCGGCGGCAAGATGGTGCGTGACGTCACCGTCTCGGCGATCGGCGACAAGGACACCAAGACCTACGATACGAGCGGCAATCTCACCGCGGATCTCGTTCAGAACAAGGACGGCTCGTCCTCGAATACGCTCTATTCGAACGGCGTCAAGACCAAGGTCTACGTCACCAATGCCGACCGCACCCACGACAACTACTATTACAACATCACCGGTCAGTCCTATACCACCGAGCACGACCAGCTCGACGCGGGCGGGAGGCTTCTATCAGTCGTCCGGATGCATGCCGACGGCTCGATGGCCTACAGCCAGGTCTACAACAGCGACGGCAGCAAGGTTACGACCCAGTACGACGCCACTGGCCACAAGACCTCTGTCGTCACCGTGACATCGACGGCGACCAGCACCGATTTCTACACCACAGCCGGCGTTCTCAAGCAGACCGTCGTGCAGACGACCTCCGGCAACGTGACCACCACGAACTACAATGGTTCGCTGCTGGTGTCCGTCTACGTCGTCAACGCCGACGGCTCGAAGGACTCCAAGCTGTACGACGCCAAGGGCGTCATCGCGAGCGACGTGGTCCAGAACGCGGACGGCTCGTCGTCGACCACGCTCTATACGGCAGGCGTCAAGACCAAGGCCTACGTCACCAACGCGGACGGCAGCCGCGATAACTATTATTTCAACATCACCGGCCAGTCCTATACCGGCGAGCACGATCACCTCGACGCGAGCGGCAAGCTGCTGTCGGTCAGCCGCACCCATGCGGACGGCACCATGGCCTACAGCCAGGTGTTCAACAGCGACGGCAGCAAGGTCACGACCCAGTACGACTCGACCGGCCACAAGACCTCGGCCGTCACCATAACGTCGACGGCCACCACGACCAATTTCTATACCACCGCGGGCGCGCTCAAGCAGCAGGTCGTGCAGACGACCTCCGGCAACGTGACCACGACCAACTACAACGGCTCGCTGCTGGCGTCGGTCTACGTGGTCAACGCCGACGGGTCGAAGGAATCGAAGCTTTACGATTCCAACGGCCTCATCGCGAGCGACCTGATCCAGAACAAGGACGGCTCGTCCTCGAACACGCTCTACACGGCCGGCGTCAAGACCAAGGTCTATGGCACCAATGCCGACGGCAGCCACGACAACTACTATTACAACATCACCGGCCAGTCCTATACCAACGAGCACGACCACATCGATCCGAGCGGAAAGCTGCTTCTGGTCAGCCGTACCCATGCCGACGGCTCGATGGCCTATAGCCAGGTGGTCAACAGCGACGGCAGCAAGGTCACGACCCAGTACGATTCCACAGGCCACAAGATCTCGGTCATCACCGTCACGTCGTCGGGCACGACGACCGACATCTACGATGCATCGACCGGCGCATTGAAGCAGGAGATCTCCAAGACGAACTCCGGCGACACCACAACGACGAACTACAACGGCGCCAAGCTGGCGTCGGTCTACGTGGTCAACGCCGACGGGTCAAAGGACACCAAGCTGTACGATTCCAGCGGGATCATCGCCAGCGACCTGGTCCAGAACAAGGACGGTTCGTCCTCGAACACGGTCTACTCCGCCGGCGTCAAGACGAAGCTCTATGTCACCCATGCCGACGGCAGCCATGACAACACCTTCTACAACATCACGGGCCAGAGCTATACGACCGAGATCCAACACCTCACCGCCGCCGGCGCGCTTACGGCCCTGACCCGCCTTCATGCCGATGATTCGCTTGCCTACAAGCAGGTGATCAATAGCGACGGCAGCAAGGTCACCGACCTCTACGACAGCACCGGCCACAAGATGAGCGAGATCTTGAATGCCGCCGATGGATCGACCACGACGGACACGTACAATTCGTCGGGAGCTCTGGTCCAGGACGTTCACAAGACGGCGGGCGGCGACGTGACGACGACAAACTACGCGAACGGATTGAACTCGTCGATCTACGTCGTCAACGCCGACGGTTCCAAGGAAACGAAGCTGTTCGACGGCAGCGGCAGCCTCACCAGCGACTACGTGCTGAACAAGGACGGCTCCAACTCGACCACCGTGTTCACGTCGGGCGTCAAGACCGCGGTCTACGCCAATAACGCCGACGGCTCGCACGACAACACGATCTACAACATCACCGGCAAGAGCTACGTCACGGAGCAGCAGCACATCGACGCTGCGGGCAAGATGACCTCGATCATCCGTTCGCACGCGGACGGCACGCTCGACTACACGCAAGTGGTCAAGTCGGACGGCAGCAAAATCTCCGACGTCTACGACAGCACCGGGGTCAAGACGACCGAAACCATCAACAACGCCGATGGAACATCCGACGTCTTCAAGTTCAAGGTCGCCGGCCTGCCGGGCGCCGTCGAGCACGACAGCTACAATACCAGCGGCTCGCTGCTCTCGATCGACGTCCTCAACACCGATGGGACCCACGCCGTCACGGCGGTGACTGCGGGACTGACACTGGCGGGCGGCAGTGGCAACGATATCTTCTCCGCGGCGCCGGGCACGACCACCGTCATGTTCGACGGCGGCAACGACCAGATCAAGAGCTTCCACGCCGGAACCGCGGCGAACCACGACACGATCGAAATCCTGAAATCACTGGTGGCCGACTACAGCCACCTGCAGATTTCGCAATCAGGGTCCGACACGCTGATCCAGCTCACCTCGGCCGATTCCATCCTGTTGAAGAATGTGAATTCGACCACCCTGGATCACGGCAACTTCCTGTTCGTCTGATGCCGAACCAGCTGGCAGGTGCCCCCTGCCAGCTGAAATAGGAAGACGGGTGAAGCAACGTCAGTGCGGCCGCGCGGGTGTGGCCGCACCGATGAAGATGATATCCTCGGCCAGCAGCGGAAGCCGCCGCAGCAGCATCGACTTCAGCTTTCCGGCGCGCATGAAGGTGGCCATCTTCACCTCGACGGGCGCATAGCCGGCGTCGATTGCGACCTTGGCGATGGTGTAGGGCGTGAAGAAGAACCGGTGATCGCTGTTGATCGTCTCGACGTTCTTCAAGATGCCCTTGATGTTGCCACCCCTGAAGGCGTTCGGAACGGTGATCACGATCTGATCGACGACGTCGCCGTAATTCTCCCTGAAGCGCGACAGGAACGAGACCGGATTCGGAATGTGCTCGACGACTTCGCCAAACACGGCGATGTCGAACTTCCGGCCGGATATTGCCTCGATCTTCTGGCCGGACGTCACGTCGCCCGCGACCATGTTGTCGAGCCCGGAAATCCGCGACGCCTCCCGCACCGCATCCGCATCGATGTCGACGCCGACGGTGTATTCGGAACACTCGGTGATCAGGCCGTGCAGCCAGTCCCGGTTGTCGATCTTTCGTTTGATGAGCGGCAGATGATCACAGCATCCGACATGCAGGACTCGCTTGCCCCGACAGATGTCCACGAGGACGTCGCATCTGTATCTGACGTCGCCGTCGCCCCGATACTGCACGACGATGGTGTCTTTGAACTTCGAGCCGTCGAGATAGGGATAGACCTGCGAAAAATCGGTAATGATCGACGACATGGGCTTGCTTCCTGTGTCCGAGACGTTTCCAGACACAACTATACATGGCAAGCAATCAGAATTGTGACCGGGTTGAACCGGCGGACCAACCGCGGATCGCCGGAACCTCGCCGTCGGTTCGCGGCCGGTCAGGCGCGCAGGCGACCTGGTGCTTCGGAGCGCACGATCCGCGCAGGTGCTCCCGCGGCGACGGAATGCGGCGGGACGTCACGCGTCACGACCGCGTTGGCGGCAACGTTTGCTCCCGCACCAATCGAAGTCGGGCCAACGATCACGGCACCGGTGTAGATGACGGCGCCGTCGCCGATGGTCGGGCAACCCGGTTCATCCCAGGCACGCCGGCCGAGCGTGACGTTGTGATAAAGCATCACGGAACGACCGATCCGCGCCCCCTCGCCGATCACGACGCCGGTCGGATGCGGCAAGATCAGCCCTGGACCGATCTCCGCGAGAACCGAGATGTAGCAGCCGCGCCGCATTAGCGCCCGCACGAGCAGCCAGGTGATCTGATGTCCCCAGCGTGTCTGGAATCGCAGCATCCTGGCGATGCGCCAGGTCGTGATCACGGCAAAGCCCGGGCTCGTCAGCATGGCGACGAAAGCGGCACCAACACCGGACCTGCCGGTGTTTGCCATCAGGTCCTCGCGCCACGGAAATCCCGCCTGGGACTTGCCGCTCATTCCCTCAACTGATGACATCAAACGTTCTCTACTAACCTGCCGAGGAGACATTCGCCTGGATCGGCGGAACCGAGCCGCCGAGCAGCGACTGCATGCTGTTCCAGATACGACGCCTGAATATCACGTAGCTGCCAAGCACGATCAGCGCATAGACGGCCGTCGCCAACAGCCAATGTGACAGGCTTGCGACGTCTGCCTTCGTGGCGACGAGCGCACACAATGCGCCGAGCGCGGTGGCGACGGTGGCCGGCATCAGGGCGCCCAACAAAGAGGCATAGGAGATCGCGCAGTTGCGGGCTCCAATCATCAGCATCAGGACGCAAACGAGGATCGATACGATCAGGTACACGACCGCCACGGCCGTGAGCCCGAACGGCAACGCCACGACAAAGGCAAGGATCATGCTGGCACTGTTGGCGGTGCTCACCCAGAACTGAAGCCGGGCCTTGTTGTGAGCCAGCAGAATCGGCCCGGCATAGGCCGCAATCGACTGTGCCGCGCCTGCGGGCGCGAGGATGGCAATCAGCGGCAGGACTTCCTGCCAATGCGGCGAGAGGAACGTCGCAACGGGATATTTCAGCCCGAATGTCAGATAGATCATCGCCGGGAATGTGATCATCGCGGTCATGCCGAGCACCGCGCAGATCGCCGACCGGCGCCGTTCCTGTTCCCGTTCGCCGTTCATCCGGCTCAGGGTGGCCATCAGAACGCCGCCGCCCGGCCACGACAGGATCATCAGCGGAAGCGTCATGAACTGGAAGGCGAGACCGAACAGGCCGACCGCCGCCGCGCCCAGCTTGGCGCCGATCATGAGATTGCCGACGTTTCTCGCAGTGAAGTTGAGGACGTTCGAGGCCAGCACCCAACCGCCGAACGACAGCATCAGCGCGACGCCGCGCCATTTGAAGGACAGATGGATATGGCGCCTGGTGTTCACATAGAAGGCGACGGCGCGCACCGCCTGCATCAGGACATAGTATGCGATCAGCGCCCAGATCCCCCATCCGAGCAGGGCTCCGGCCACGCCCACCGTCGCGGAAGCTAGAGCCGCGCCGGCCTCGATCAAGGCGATGGTCTGATATTGCAGGGAGCGCTCCAGGACCGCGCGCGGCCCCATCGCGGAAATGGACAAGACGACCGAACCGGAGAGAGCAGCCAGCACGGACGGCAGCCCCTGCATGTCGACGGCAGCCCCCAGCGGTTTCGAGGCGGCGGCCAGCACCAGGGCACAACCAATCCCGATCGCGACCATCAGAGTCGTCGCCGCGCCGGCTTCCTCCCTGGTGAGCGACGTCCGCTGGATCATCGCGCTCGACAGCCCAAGGTCGGTCAGCATGGAGATGAAGGCGATGAAGGGCAGCGAAAACGCAACGAGCCCGAATTCCGTGGGCGTCACGAAATAGGTGATCAGCAGCGTGATGAGGAACTGAACGGCCGACTTCACGACGTTCACGCTCGACATCGAGAGCAGATTCTTGATGATCATGACATCTCTCGTACGTGATCCGGCTGAAACGATTGCGAAGGGATGCGCTCAGGCGACATAGCGAGCTTCACGGCGCACTCCGAACAACAGGCCCCGCAGCACCGGATCGAGCAAGCGGCGGAGTCTCACTTCGATCAGCTCGTAACTGACCGTTCCCGCTATCAGCGCGGCAATCAGGCCGAGGCCCGCGAACCCGGCCCAGAGGAGCCAGAGATTGACGCCATGCGCGGCCAGCTTCACTCCGATGACCTGCAACGGAAATAGCGCGAAAGGATGGACCAAATAGAGGCTATAGCTGATCTTTCCGAGGAACTGTAGGAATTTGCCGCTCAAAGCGGCGGCAATACCGGAGTCCGGAGCAAGGACCATTCCAAACAGCAGCGCGCCCGGCAGCAGCCCGACCAGCGGATGCGCATATTCGATCGACACGTACATCGCGATCCCGCAAAGGATGCCCGCCAGCAATCCGGGCCAGCCGACGACGCGGATTCGCAAATCGATCAGGCTGAACAACAGCCCGACCAGAAAGAACGCGGCGATCGGCCGAAAGGCAATGCCCGCGAGACCGAGCAGGATGAACGGCGCCGCCAGCAGCCAGTTCCTCCGCCGCACCAACATCACGAAGATCACCGCGAACAGAATGTAGAACGCCCATTCGTAGCTCAGTGTCCATGCATTCTGCTGGCCGATCGGCAATCCCAGCGCGTCCGGCAGGAACGCCAGATTGACGAAGAACAGCTTGAGATAGGTCGGCAGGTCGATCCCCTTGAAGAACTTGTAGCCAACCAGGGGGCCTGCCGTGAACAGGATCAGGTGCAGGATCACGAACACGGGCAGGATTCGCAGGGCGCGATCGAGAAAGAACTTCCCGACGCTGCGGTGACGCATCAGGCTCGCCGGAATCAGGAAGCCGCTGATCATGAAGAACAGCTCGACCCCGTGCCCGCCCATGTTGACCGTCGCTTCCAGCCACGGCCAGATCGGAGGCAGGAAGCCCGCCAGAAGCGGCATGTCCTGAAGATGGACGATCAGCACGGTGAGCGCGGCGACGCCGCGCAGCCCCTGGATCGCCTCCACGAAATTCTTGCTGTCTGCGCTCACCGCCGCGATCCGATATCAAGACGAAGGAAAGTTGCGGACCAGAGCCCGTGCTGCGCATTGCAGCTCATTGCATGCGGCAACATCGCGATCATGCCGGCCGAGAGACCAGATCGTCGACGTCAGGCGCGAGCGGCACCGCGTCCGCGACGGTCTCGTCACGTCTCTCTCGGGCGAAGACTTCGCTGAAGGCGACGCCGAGCATGATCAGGCCGCTTGCGGGACCATAGGCCAGAACCGTGATGGTGAAGAGGTTCATGGCGACCGCGAAAGACAGCTTGTAGATGTCCCTGGTCCTTGCGACCGCGAGGATGACCATGACCATGAACAACACGAAGATCGGCCCGAACATCAGGTAGGTGCCGAGGTAGAAATTATCCACCGGAACGTAATAGCTGAGCTTGTTCGAGAACAGCAGCTGCGGATAGTTGAAGCAACCGAGGCCGCAGCCGGTGAAGAAGCCGACCGGCATGAGCTCAGCCATGTAGACGAACGGCAACTGCCAGCTGTTGTTGACGCGGTCCTGCAGGCTGAACAGGCCGCGCGACATGCTGACAAGCCCGTTGCCGGAGAACAGGGCGATCAGCACCGCAGGCACGAGGATCGACAGGAACGAAAGCAGCGCCATGCGCCGGAGCATGGGAAACTTCTCACGCTCGGGAACGAGGCGAACGATGATCAGGCAAGCGATGTAGATCACCATCACGCCGAGCGAGGTCTTGTTCGTGGTCAATTTGATGGCGTAGAGACCGATGGGCGCCCAGAACAGGCACCACAGCAGGCTCCGGCGCACCGAGCTGATCGTGAACGAAATGAACACGAAGAATGCGGCCATCGTGCTGTCGGCGGCAAGTCCGGCGAGGCGCGTCTCGGACGCCGACCACCACAGCCGCGTCGCCTGCCGCGTCGTGCCGAAAGTCTCGTAGGCATATCCCACCCAAGGCAACTGCATGCGGGACGACAATATGATCCCGACGATCGTCAGGTAGAAGATCGGGTGAAGCCACCGCAGCAGTCGATCGTAGTCGCCGAAATTGCGCCCGCAGAAGCAGAAGCCGACGAACACCGGCGCGATCATCTTGAACGACGACATCATGCCGCTGAAATAGCCCAGGAACACGTATCCGAGGTAAAGCGCAAAGCAGATGTAGAACAGCGTGAGGATCGCGACGAGGTTACGTCCCATCAGGACGTAGCGCTGCACGAAGGCAAAAATGCAGACCAGCGCGAAAATGTCAGGCAGGAACCACAGCGGGCTGATCTTGAGAACGGCCAGATAATAGCGCAACGCGCCTGCGAGCGCATCGCGGTAGAAATAAAGCAAGAGCGCGATTGCCTCGAGACTGAAGAATGCACTGCCCTCCTGCTGGTGATGCCGGGGCAAGGCCACCGGATCGACCATGCGCCAGTCCGACCTCGGTAGAGCCGAAGAGCTGCTGGACATGCCCGTCACTCCGCCGCGACCACAGCGGGAACGGCGCGGCGATTGAAAAGCCGAAGCACGAACCGCGACCCCGGCATCTCGACCCAGAGGTAGGTGAGGTTGGAGAGCACGAGCACGGCGGCCACGAAGACGGCGAGCAGCAGCGAGGCTGCCAGTCCGGGAAGAATGTTGTCCACGATTTGCAGGCGCTCGGTGCCCACGCCACGCGCGAAGTACTGGATGAGGACAAGTATCAGCGCATGCGTCATGTAGATCGAATAGGAGCGCTTGCCCAGCCAGACCAGCGGACGGACGGACAGCAGCCTCGGCAGGAGCCGCTCCGGAAACGCCATCAGCGAGCCCAGCAGGGCGCCGAAAACGATCGGCGCCACGAAGCTGAGCCGTTCGTCGAAGCCGACGACTGAAACCAGCACGATGGCGACGACGGCCGCGCCGATCTGGCAGGCCGACTGAACGAAGGGGCTCACTGAACGACCTTTTCCCGAGACGAAACGAAGCGTGAGCACGCCGACGAAGAAGCCCAGGAAGCATCGGGTGAAGGCGTTGGTCTGGAAGTCGAGCGTTTCATTCTTGAGCACGAAGATAATGAGAGCCGCGCCCATCACGGCCAGCACGGCGCTGAAAACATAGACGAGCTTGATGTAGCCAAGGCGCTGCGACAGGACGACGACGGCGCCAAACACGAGATAGGTGTAGAACTCCGCGCTGATGCTCCAGCTCGGGCCGTTCCAGCTCAGATAGTCGAGCACGCCCATAGCATGGAGCAAGAACACATTCGCGACAAACGAGTACACATTGTTAACCTGGAGATCCGCCGTCTCGTTGGTCGAGAAGTGCAGCAGGTCCAGTTCGGTGAGCGTGAGCCGCATCAGCCGAAACGCCAGAAAGGCGAACAGCATGACGATGTGCAGCGGATAGATGCGTGCGATACGACGCAAGGTGAACGTTCGGAAGTCGAACCCGCTGAATTCGGACTGAACATAGCTCATCGAAATCACGATGCCGCTCAACACGAAGAACAAATCGACGAAGAGCCAGGAATTGTGAAAAAACGCGACGTCGATCCAGGCGCGATGAGGTAGCGCAGCGGCGAGCGGATCCGATCCGACGAAGTGATGGACGACCACGCAGAGGGCGGCGAGGCCACGAACGCTGTCCAGCGGAACGTAGTGCGCCTTTGTTTGATGAGCTAGCACTTGATAGAGGCTCTACGATTCGACCAAAGCGAAATGCTGCGGTGCAATATAATGCCTCCACCGGGTGGTTTATTCAACTGAAAAGAGCCGCGAAGCGCCGATCTCGACCAGGACAGTGCACGACAGATGCGGCAGCAAGACGCCGGTCGGCATCTTTGCTCCGACGACATGCTCATAGACTTCAATTCAGCTTTCGTGAGGCAACGGGCATTGCGTTTGGAACAGATCAGGGCTGCACGCGCGAGCTGCGGCCTTGTTTGCAATGTTGCGAATGGCCATCAACGACCTAGCCTCGCATTAACTTGATCTCGCGCGAAGTTCTGATAGCTCCATCGCGGCTGAGTTGAATGACAGAGGGGGCCTTTGGGCGCGATATCGCGATTTTTCGCCACAGCCGTGTTTGTGCTGGCGCCACTTCCGCTCGGATCCCTCGACCTCGCGTGGATTTGCTTCTGGAATTTTCTGCTCGTCTGCAGCCTGCTGACCGCCGATCTTTCGGCCGTGAGCCGTCGCAATGCCATGTTGCTCATTCCATTGGCAGTGGCGATCGCGGCGGTGGTTGTCATCGTGGCGTTGCAAACGTGGAGCGATCCGTCCAGTGAATCAGCAGCGGTCTGGGAACTGCCGCGGCGTTTTTTCGGCCTCGTGTTGCCTGACCGCCTCTCGGTCACCGCACGCGGAACGTGGCTGGCGTTCGGATCGGTCTTGCTGCTGTCGCTCGCCTTCACGCGCGCCGTGATTCTTGCAAGCGATGCGGGAGCCGCACGTTCGCTGCTACGCATACTGGCATGGGCGGGATGCCTGTATGCATTGTACGGAATTCTGGCGGAGCTGATCGCACCGGACATGGTGCTGTTCAGGCAGAAAGAAGCCTACCTGGGCTTTGCCACAGGGACCTTCGTCAATCGAAACACGGCGGCGACGTTCTGGGGCAGCTGCGCCCTGCTGTTTCTGGTGCCGCTTCTGCGCACCATGCACCGCCAGGAAGGCGGGCCGCCGGAACAACCGGATTGGCGATCGCGGCTCGAGCAAATCCTCTCCGCGCCGGTGGCGCTCGGTGCGGGATTCGCGATCTGCACGATCGCGCTTGCCATGACCGGATCGCGGGCGGGTCTGCTGCTGTCGGTTGGCACGTTCGTGCTGGCCATCATCCTTTATCTCGTGCCGCTCGAGCTCGGCAGATCGCGGAAGTGGCTGGTCCTCGGCGGCTCAGCGGCAGCAGGGCTCGTGCTCTTGCAGCTCGTAGGCGGCCTCGTGGCGGGGCGAATCGTCGAACACGGGCTGGTCGATCCGCAGCGGCTTGCTGCGTACCAGGCATCATTGGGGATCATCGCTGATCATCGGCTGCTCGGTGTCGGGCTGGGCAATTTCGAAGCTGTTTTTCCCGCCATCAGACCCGCAACGCTCGGCAGTCTCGGCATCTGGGACCGCGCTCACAGCACGCCGCTGGAAATTGCCGTCGAATTAGGCATCCCCGCCTTCGCCGTCATCGCGCTGGCCTGCCTCTGGTATCTTTACCATCTGTTTACCGGAAGCTTGCGCCGAAAACGCGACCGCTACATACCCGTGATCGGCGCCAGCGTCGCTGTATTGGGAGTTGCACATAGCTGCATCGATTTCTCGTTGCAGATACCCGGTTACGGCGTGTTTTTCGCAGCCATCGTCGGGTGCGGCCTCGCGCAATCGCTACCATCACAGATGCGAAAAGAACGTGGCAAATCCGTGCAAGTCGAGCTAAAGTCAAATTAATTGAAGTTTAAAGCCAAATTGATTGAAGTGGGCAGGGCAATGAGCTGGAATTCTGGTAGGCGCTTCACCGTGGTCGTCGGAGCGCTGGCAATTTTCGCCGGAATGCCGGCAGCATTCGGCGCAACGGGCGTCAGCTCGGGCTGCGTTGCCAACACGGGCGTTGTTTCAGCCGAGCGCGCCACCGACTTTCTGGCCAATCCCGGCGGGCTGCTCGACCAGTTCAAGGACGGACAAGGCGGCCTCGCCTCGGCTGTGCGCGACCTTCTGACCGCGCGTCCCGAGACAGTCGATGGCATTGTCTCGCTGGCGAAGGCCAGCAGCACCGATCAAAGCCGCGCCATTGGCGCTGGTCTCGGCACCGCCGCTTCGGTTTGCGTCCTGTCGCAGCCCGGCGTTGCCCAGCTGATCCAGGAGGCGGTTCTCAAGACCGAGAATCCCGACCTGATCCAATCGTTCACCAGCATCACCGGCGATATCCCGACCGAAGCGACCAACGGCGCCGATCCGACGGGCGAGACCACAGCCGGCGGCGGACCTGGTTCGACCGCGGCGGAGGCACGCGGTGGCGGAGCAAGCTCGACCGCACCCACGGTCGTGAACCAGAGCGGGCCCGGTGCGGCGTCACAGACGCAGACGCTGTTTGCGGCGACGTCGACCGCCGTTCTGACCTCGGTAAGCCCGTCGCGCTGACGGCTGGAACCGTTAACCACCCCTCCCAGGCCGGTCCCGTGACCGGCCTATTTAGCTACAATTGTAAATTTCCGCGGAACCAAAGCTCAAATCGTTTGTGAGATACCCGTAGCGTCAAAAAAGAAAACGCGAGACGGGGATGTCATGAGCTGGATTATCAAATCGCTGGTCGCGATCGGGATCGCGTCGACCGGCACCGCCGCCAAGGCCGAGATGTTGAACGACAGTTCGCTCAATCAGGCGAAGAGCGCGTTCATCCGCGAGTACGACAATGCGCTCGCGCCGCTGCAATTCGTCAAGTTCTGCATGAACAACGACGGCGAATGCGCGAGCGACGCCGCCGACCGGACACTGCCTTCGGGCGACCGGGCGATGAGCATGCTGCGCGAGGTGAACAGCTCGGTCAACGCGTCGATCACACCGATGCAGAAATCGACCAATCCGATGGTGGCGCGCTGGAGCCTTTCGCCGTCCGCCGGCGATTGCAACGACTACGCGGTCACCAAGCGTCATCAACTGATCGAGATGGGCTGGCCCAAGTCGGCACTGCGCCTCGCAGTGGTCCTGACAAATGGCGGCCAGGGCCATCTCGTGCTGGTGGCGCGACTTGCCGACGGCGACTTCGTCCTGGACAATCTTTCCGCTTCGGTGCGCCCCTGGAACGCCGCGGATTACGAGTGGATCTCGATGCAGTCCGGCGGAAATCCGCGCTTCTGGGTCGCGATCGGCGAGCATGGCGAGCGCCTGCGCGCCACGCGTCTCGCGATGTTGCGGACCTCCGAATAGACCGCGCGAAGTTTCGCTCTACCGCCCTCAATCGCAGGTTGCGACAGGCGCGAGGCGATGGTCTGCCAGACCGTCCCTCGCGCCTTTGCCTTGGCATGGTGCTTGGCCTTGGCATGGCGCTTGCCTAAAATTCGTGCTTATCGCATACGAGCGCGCGCAACCATTCGCCGAATCCGCGCCTGATCGCAGCAAGAATTTCGTTCATGCGAAACGGGGATGCAGAGCGGGCAAGTATGGCAATTTGGTCCGTACTGGTTTATATTTTGCGCCGCACAAGAATTTGACATAGTTTTGGGTCATCAAGGACCTAGGGCCTAAATCCATACGTCATCGCTAGTTTGCAACGAGATATGAGCGCGATCCTAATCAAACTCGATAGCTTGTTGCGTGGCTCCCTGCCGGTTTTACGGATCGCGGCAGTGATCGCCGTTGCCGTGTCTGCGACGCTGTCGGCGCCGGCACAGGCTCAATGCGTCGATCGCGCCGAACGAGCGCCGTCGTCCGCGGTCAGCGCATTCGTCTCGGACCCCTCGGTTTTGTTGCGACAGTCGAAGAACGACAGGGACAAGCTTTCGGGCCGGCTCACCGGATTGCTGGTGACCGACATAGCCGCGCTCGATCCGGTTCGGGACATGCTGCGCCAGGCGAGCCAGGCCGACCGTGTCGCAATCGGCGCCGGGCTTCACCGTGCCGAAGAACGCTGCATCGCGACCAAGCCCGACGTCGCGCGCCGGATCAGCGAATTCGTTGCCAAGCTGCACGACGGGTCCGTCCTCAAAGGATATCTCACGGATCAGGACGCCGCGGCTGCGCCCGTTCCGGGAAGCCCGGCTCCCGCCACGGCCAGCAATGCACCGGCGGGTCCGGGTGCAAGCGCCGGTCTGATGTCGGGTGAGTGGAAGACCGAACTCGCCGACCCGTTCAAACCCGTTCCCCTTCCCGAGTGACAACCTCAAGATTCCCAGAGATGTTTCAGCCACGAGATCAGTTTCCGCAACGCCCGAGATATGCCATCGAGGTCGGTGGCACGACGCTCAGCGCCGAGCGCGCTCTGGACATCGTACGCCGCCAATGGCCGCTGATCGTCGCCATCGTGGCCGGTACGCTCGCGATCGTTCTCGTCTACCTGATCGTGGCAACGCCGATGTACACGGCAAATGCGCGCATCCTGATGGACACACGCCAAACCCAGGTACTGGACAAGGACAGCGGAACCGCCAACGCGCTGATCGACCCGGGCTTCGTCGACAGCCAGGTCGAGATTCTCCAGTCTGACGACCTCCTCCTGTCGATCGTCCGTCGCCTGAAGCTCACCGAGGATCCGGAGTTCAACGGCTCGGATCCCGGGTTGATTCCGCTGGTCATCGGCAAGGTCATCTCGATGTTCGGGTCGGACGGTCCTCCGAGCAAGGAGCGGGTCGAGCGCGGCGCGGTCGAGCTTCTCCAGAAGAACCTTAAGGTCGAGCGCGTGCTGACGACCTATGTCCTCTCGATGAACTACCGTTCGATCGATCCGAACAAGGCTGCGCAGATCGCCAACGCGATTGCAGACGCCTACATCGTCGGCGCGCTGGAGGCGAAATATCAGTCGACCAAGCGCGCCGGCGAGTGGCTCCAGCAACGCAGCGCCGAGCTGCGTGAACAGGCGACGGCGAGCGACCGCGCCGTGCAGACGTTCAAGGCGCAAAACAACATCGTGGGCACCAGCCGGGGTCTGATGAGCGAGCAACAGCTTGCGGACGTCAACTCTCAGCTTATTGCCGCTCATGCCGCGACCGCCGAGGCCAAGGCCCGCCTCGACCGGATCGAGGCGCTGCTTGACAAGGATCTCGTGCAGCCGACCGTGACGGACGCACTCAACAACACGGTGATCACGCGCCTGCGCGCCCAATATCTCGACCTGGCGGCGCAATATGCCGACTGGTCGAGCCGTTACGGCAAGACCCACCAGGCGGCCGTCAACCTCGCCAACCGAATGGAAGAGCTGCGCAAGGCGATCGCGGACGAGGTCCGTCGTATCGCGGACGCATATCGCAGCGAGTACGAGATCGCCAAGAGCCGCGAGACGGCGCTTGAGGAGAATCTCAAGAATCTCGTATCCCAGGCCGGCAGCACGAGTCAGGCGCAGGTCAAGCTGCGCGACCTCGAAAGCGCGGCGGATACTTATCGTAACCTCTACAACAACTTCCTCGAGAAGCTGCAGAACGCGACGCAGAACCAGAGCTTCCCGATCAGCGAAGCGCGCATCATCGGCACGGCGGTCAAACCCGACAAGAAGAGCTCACCCAAGACGCTGCTGGCGCTGGTCGGCGGCCTGCTCGGCGGTCTCTGTTTCGGCTTCGGGGCGGCCTTCACGAAGGAACTGATGAGCGACGTGCTGCGATCTCCGAGCGACGTCGAGGATCAGCTCGGGGTGAAATGCCTCGGCGTTCTTCCCGACATCCGCGCGGCGAGGGCTTCGGCAGATCATCCGGAAGGAAACATATCCAGCTACGTCGTCGAGCACCCGTTCTCGCGGTTCGCGGAGACGCTGCGGAACATCAAGGTGTCGATCGACGTCGCGCGCCTGTCGCGCGAGGTCAAGATCATTGGAATCCTGTCGTCCTTGCCGAAAGAGGGAAAAACGACGGTTGCCGCCAATTTCGGTCATTTGACCGCGTTGACCGGACATCGCACGCTACTGATCGACGGCGACCTCCATACCCGCTCGCTGACGAGGGCGCTGGCCCCCCATTCCAAGACCGGCCTGGTCGAAGCCCTCAAGGATCCGCGCTCGTTCGGCTATCATATCCAGCGCAGCAAGGAGAGCGGGCTCGACTTCCTGCCCTCCGTCGTCGCATCGCGCATGGTGAACTCGGCGGACGTCATCGCCTCCAAGTCGATGGCTGACCTGCTTGCAGTGGTGCGCGAGGAATACGAATACATCGTCATCGATCTGGCGCCGGTGATGCCGGTCACCGACGCCAAGGCTGTCAGCCATCTCGTCGATGCGATGGTTTACGTCATCGAGTGGGGCCGTACGACCCGCAACGCGCTCCAGGAGTCGATGGCGAGTTCCGAAGGCATTCAGAAGAAGCTTCTGGGCGCCGTGCTCAATCGCGCCAATCCGAAGATGCTCAAGAGGATCGAGGCGTATAAGGGCTCGCACTACAACAGCTACTATGTCGAGGGAGCCTAGCGCCACCGAGCCGGCGGCACAGGCAGCGGGGACCGCGTATCGCTGGCTTCTGCGCGGCTCGACCATCGCGCTGGCCGCAGCCGCGCTGGCGTGGATCGCGGCTATCGCCCCGGATGTGACCAATCCCGCGGTTCCGCAGATTGCAGGACGCGTCGCGCGCGGCGAGCGATATGAAGTCGATCGCCTGAGACGGATCGTATCGGACAATTTGCCATCCGCCCGTCGCCTATGCAGCGCCAAGACGCTGCGCGAGCTCCTGCTGCTCCAGCTCGCAATCGCCGACGAATCGACACGCACAGGCGACCTGAAGCAGATCGACCTCGATGCAGACGCCGTCGCGTCGACGAGCCGTGCCTTGCTGGCATGCGCGCCGACTGAAGCACTGGGCTGGTTCGGCAGCTACTGGGCCGAAATTCGCCAGGCCGGCTTTGGGCCGCGAACGGCGGAACTGCTGGGTCTTTCCTATCGCTTCGCACCACACGAGGCCTGGCTCCAGCTCATCCGCGCGCCACTGGCGCTTCGCGCCTTCAATGCGGCCTCGCCCGAGCTCAGGGATTACGCCACCCAGGACTTCGCCGATATCTTCCAGGCCCGCCTGTTCCCAAGCGCAGCTACGTTCTATCAGGCGGCAGGCGCCGAGGCGCGCATCGCGCTGCTCGAACACACCTGCGCCGCGCCCGAAGCCGATCGGGAATTGTTCTCGCATTTCGTCGCGGAGAAGGGCCTGCGAATTCGCCATCGCTGTTATCCAGTCGATGGCGATGGCTTTCGGATGAGCCGCTAGGCTATTTCAGCTCGGTTCGCGGCACGCCCTGCGAGGGATTTTCGGGCAGGTATTGCAGGAAGAATTTGGTCAGGCCGCGACGGCTGCGCAGGATCGGCGATTCGAAGTACTTCCAGGACACATGCGCGACAGCGTAGGAGATCACGAAACCGATGGCTGCGCCCGCGGTGATCTTCACGCTCTCGGGCACCGACATCCCGCCATAGAGCGTCAGCGCCTTGCCCAGCGGGTTCGGGATGAAGTTGTGAACGAGATAGAAGCCGTAGCTGATCTTCCCGAGATGCTCGAGCGGCTTCCACTCCAGCGCCTGAACAAAGGCACTGTCCTGGTTGGCGCGCACCCACCAGATCAGCGCGACCAGGCACAGCCCGATCGCAATGTCGATCGCGGGAGAAAGATACGAAGGGGCCTCGTAAATCACGCCGTTCGAGCACAGCGCGAACGCGACGATGAGGAGACAGGCAAATATGCCGTTGCCGTTCGGGGCCCATCCCTGCCTGCGAAGATGCAGGATCGTGATCGCGCCACCGAACGCGATCAGGCTGAAATTCCAGGGCGACAAGGTGTGGATGGCGGTGTGATTGAAGCCCGATGAATACATCAGGAAATGGCCGATCAACCCGAGGGCGACGACGCTCATGCAGGTGACGAAATGGCGCTCCAGCGGAAGCAGGATGAACAGGAAGGGCGCAATCACGTAGAACTGCTGCTCGACCGAGAGCGTCCAGAGCACGCCGAAGGGACCGGCAGTCCCGCCGATGACGCTGCCGATCCAGTAGTTCGACAGGTACACGACGTGATAGCGGAAGCCGAGATCGGGCCCCGCGTGCTGAAAATAGGACCGGGCCAGGAAGAGGATGGCGAGAAGCGCATAATATGCGGGAAAGATGCGCGTCGCCCGCTTGACCCAGAAGGTGACGATTTCCGCCGCGGGCCGGGACGCGGCCGTCCCGACCTTGCCTCGCTGCCTGTTGAGCTCGCCGATGATCAGGAAGCCGCTCAGGATGAAGAATATCCAGACGCCGACGCTGCCCGAGTAGAACTGCAGTCCGCACTTGTGATTGAGATAGACCAGGACGACCGAGAGACCGCGCAGCCCGTTGAAGCCCAAGATGCTGCCCGACTTCTCGGTGTTGACGCGCTCAGATCCAGGTAAAGGCATTGCAGGTTCTTTTCTTCGCACGGAGACCGAAAAGCTACAGTCCCCTGGTTCTCAACTCAGTCGATTCTTCAGCCGACAGGCGGCCGCCGGCAAATTCCGAAAGAAGGAAGAGCGCAACCTTGGGCCTGTCGATCTCGTACATCAGCCCAAACCTGTTCTCCGGCGGCTTCTTCTGCGGCTCGTCGAACAGCTCGTAGACCATCACACTCTCGATCTCGACGTCTTTCTGGTTCTTCAGATATTGGAAGGTGTCCCGCAGTGAGCGGAGGCATTGCTCCGTCAGGGGATCGCCGGGCCGATTTCCATAGGCCGGCTTGTAGATCTCGGCGCAATTGACCTCGTTGAACGTCACCGGGCGGTGATAGGACGCCAGCTTCTTGAAGAGGTCGAAGGGCGGATTGCGTCCATTCCAGTGCCGATGCGGGTTCTGCCCCGCCACCTCGTAATAGTGGTAGGAGATCACGTCGTATTTCACGCCCCGGGACTCCATGAAGTCGAGGAAGCCCAGCATCGTCGACGTCGTGTTCAGCACCTTGCGCAGACGACTTCCGGTCTCGCGGTTGATCTGGTCGATGGCATCGGACGCGCCGTGCAACACCTGGGCCCAGTCTTCCATCACCGGCATTTCGAAGTCCGCCGCGGTCATGCCGCGCCCGAACAGCTTCTTCCCGTCGGAATCGACCGCGAGCAGGTTGATCTCGTTCTCAAGCTCCCAGTCGGACACATCGTCCTTGAATTGCCGGACGAACGCGTAGGTGCGGTCGTAGCCCTGCCTGTAGAGCGCGTCCCGGTCTCCCTTGGGGTACCGCCCCTTGTCGGTGCGGTCACCGTAGCGGAAGGGGAAGTTGATCAAAGGGTGAAGCGTGATCGAATATTTTCTGGCGAGCGCAATGGTCTGCCGGAACATCGTGGCTTCGCCCGGCTCGGCATCTTGCGTCAGGTTGAGACCGGTCCTGTATTGCGTGAGCCCCCGCTCCCTCATGAGCTGAAAGATCGGCGCGAGATCCCTGCGTTTTTGCGGCGGTCCGCCGACCCCCCACTCCAACGCGTTCGCATGAGAACAGGCGGCAGCGATCGCCCAGGTGACGAGCAACGGCACGGCGACGAACTTGGCGAGGCGATGGCTCAATCTGCAAGGCTCGGCGTTTCGGGGGTGCAAATCGTCAAAGGGGCAGCAACGAATCACATGCTGCAAAATGCAGGCCGTTTCCCCTCTGCACGGGCGGCGTGCGGGTCGGGCGCGGCAACGCGCGCCCGACGTCGGCCTGGCTCAGTAGGCTTCCTGATGGATCAGCGCCAGCGCGGTCTTCAGGATGATCCTGATGTCGAGCCAGATGCTCCAATTGCTGACGTACCAGATGTCGTACTCGACCCGCTTTTCCATCAGATCGATGGTCGGCGTCTCGCCGCGGAAGCCGTTGACCTGGGCCCAACCGGTCAGGCCCGGCTTCATGTGATGCCGGTACACGTAGTTGCTGATGATCGGATCGTAGTAATTGTCGTGCGCGAGCGCATGCGGGCGCGGCCCGACCAGCGACATCTCGCCGCGCAGAACGTTCCAGAGCTGCGGCAGTTCGTCGATGCTGGTCCGCCGCAGCGCACGGCCAACACGGGTCACCCGCGCGTCGCTCTTCGTCGCCTGCGTGACCACATGACCGTTCTCCGCCACCGTCATCGAGCGGAACTTCCAGATATCGAATTGCTTGCCGTTGAAGCCGCGCCGGGCCTGCTTGAAGATCACTTTGCCCTTGGAATCGAGCTTGATCATGATCGCAGCCGTGATCAGCAGCGGCGCCAGCAGCAGAAGCGCGAACGAGGCAAGGCCGATGTCGAGGCAGCGCTTCTGCGCCTGCTCGAACACGCTGAGCGGCGCGCGCTGGATCTCGATCGCGACCGTGCCGCTGACGGGCTGGAACGGACGCGAGACCAGATCGGCGATCGGGAAATCTGGCAGAAGGCGGATCGGCTGGGGGACAACGCGCAGATGCTGGCTCAGCTTCTGGAGAAGCGGCATCTCGTCCCAGTCGATGACCAGGAGATATTCTTCCACATCCGCCGTGCGCGCCTGACGGGTGATGTCGCGAATCTCGTGATCCCAGCCCGCGCCCTCTTCAGACGGATCGAGCACGAAATGTCGCACGACGTTGAAGCCGTGCTTGCGCAGATCCTTGAACCGGGTCGAGGTGAAATCGAGAGGCTTGAGGCTGAGCAGCACGACCTTGCGGTCCACCAGACGGCCCTTGGCGTAGCTCGAGGTCAGCGCCAGGCGCCACAGCACGCGCAGACCGCCCAAGGCGACGCCGCCGGTCGCGGCGAACAGCAGCGTGGTTCCGCGCGACAGGTCCGCGGACGATTTGAGCAGGAACGCCTCGACGGCGAGAATGGTCAGCGAGATCAGCCAGACCGCCAGGGCCTTGCGCAGCTGCCAGACCGTGCTCAGCAGACGATGGTGATCGTAGACGCCCTGGAAGTAAGCGATGGTCACGAACACCGCGCCGACGACCAAGCCTGCTCCGACGGATGAGTCCTGCTCGATCACGAGCACGCGATACAGGCCGCTCGCCACGAAATAGCTGAGCAGTACGGCGACGAAGTCTCCGGCGATCAAAGCCACTTGCAGGGGTCTTTGGAGGGCACCGCGTCGGTTCGAGATAACCGAATAATAGTTTTCCGAACCGTAAGTTGCTACAGCCATCCGAACCTCGCTGCCTCGTCACCACTCGCAATCAGAATTGCGAGCAAATCGATCTAATTTTTTCGATGTGCGCCGAAGTATATCTTAACTAAACAAAGCGACATTGCGGCAGTGCACCGAAAAAATCAAATCGATTTTCATGCAATGCAGCGTCGCAGCAAAACAATGCTCAAACTACTGTCACACGCGTGACAATTAAGCAGGCATCACGCCGCGTTTCACACCAAATCGCGTCATTTTCGCACAGCATTGTCGCGCGCATTTGAACGGCTGTTCAACCATGCCGCTTAAGCCGTTATTAGGCCGCGGCCATTAACACTCGTGACCAATTCGAGGAGTTGCGTCGTGAGTACGGTTGCCATTTTCAGTCTGCTGATCGGATCGTTGCTGGGAGGCCGATTCCGGATCTTCATCCTGCCGCCCGCCATCGTTCTCGGTGCGACGATCCTCGGTGTGGGCTCCGCGTGGCAGGGACATGATTCAGCTCACATCGTTGTGACGATTCTCGTCTTCGCGTCGGTGCTCCAGCTTGGCTATTTCTGCGGCGCGGTTCTGGTGCGCGCGCGAGCGGCGGGCCTATCGCGGCAAGGCCGCACCCTCGTTCGACAGCCGCAGCTTCGGCTAGCCTCGCGCAAGCTTGTGGACAGGTGATTCGCAGCGCGGGTGAATGATCGGGCAGGCGCAGGCTTGCCGGCAGGGGTAGAAAAAAACCTGCTCGGACACCCAAATTCTCCGATAGCATATTGACATCCCGGGCGAAGCTCTTTGAAAGAGTTGCACCCCATGTCCATGATTGCGCCCCGAAGTTCGCCCCGGCCGAAGCTACCGAACGGCGTGCGCATCTATGCGATCAGCGATATCCACGGCTGCGCGCATCTGCTCGAGCAGATGTTCGCCGTGATCGATGCGGACATGGCGAACAGCCGGCCGTTTCGCGCGATCGAGGTCTTCCTCGGCGACTACATCGATCGCGGACCGGACTCGCGTCATACCCTCGATCTCCTGATCAACCGCAGCCGCCGCCGCAACACCGTCTTTCTCAAGGGCAATCACGAGGCCTATTTCACCTCGGTGCTGGAAGATCCCGCCCGCGCCGCCGAATGGTTTCAGTTCGGCGGGCTCCAGACCCTGATGTCGTACGGCGTGTCGGCCGCGCCCGGCCTTGGCAAGGACGAGTTGCCCGATCTGGTTCGCGAGCTCACATCCGTGATGCCGCCGGAGCACATCGCGTTCCTGCGCCAGTTGCGGCCGACCTTCACATGCGGCGACTTCTTCTTCGTCCATGCAGGGGTGCGTCCGGGAATTCCGCTCTCCGAGCAGCGCGAGCAGGACCTGTTGTGGATCAGGGACGAGTTCCTGCAAAGCAATAGACGCTTCGGCAAATACGTCGTGCACGGCCATACGCCGGTGAAGCAGGCCGAGCTGCTCGAGAACCGGGCCAACATCGATACCGGGGCCTATGCCACCGGAAACCTGACGCTGCTGTCCATTCAGGGCAACAGCATGCTCGCGATCTAGCGGTCTCGCTCGCGCGCCGTATCAGGCGTCAGTTGGTGGGGCTCGCCGGAGGCCGGTAGTCCGGGAAACGGCTCAGCATCGCCGCCTTCAGGAACTTGAAATGGGCGATCGAGGCGCCGAGCTCCTTGAGCCGGCGCTGGCCGTTCAGGATTTCCTTGTCGAACAGGTCCTGGTGGTGATTGTCGAGCGCCTCGCGCTCGAGATATTCGTCGTCGCCGTTCCCGATCGTCACGGCGGCGCGCGCCAGCACGTCCTCGACCCGGCGGTTGAGACCTGACTGCTCGCGCTCCGCCGCATGCAGGGCGTCATCGATCGCAATCATGATGGCTTCGATGCGGGTGCGATCTGTTTCTGCGTCGCGCTCGGGCGAGCGCGCGCGGAACACCTGCTCGCCGCCGAAGCGGTCTTTCAGGAAGTTATGGGTGCGGGCCCGCAGGAAGAGCTGAAACATGCGTGCATTTTCCGGTTCGAGGCGCCAGACCAGAAAATGGGCCCGCGATGGTTAATAAAGGCTGAATCCTTCGCGTCGCTCGGTGCGGCTTTGCGCCATCCAGGCCCTCCAGGCACCCTCGTGCTTCTCATAGAGCTCGAGCCTGCGCTGCTCGCCGGCATCGGGCGCGACCTGCGCCTGCTCGCTGTCGAGCCGCTCGAACTCGAACGTCTCCTCGGGCGTCAGGCCGATCAGGACGCGGCGACCTCCCCCGTCGACGAAATACCGCCGTGGCGCGTTGTACGTCGGGCTCGTCATGGCGTCTCCCCGAAATCCCGTCATGCTTCACTCCCCTCCGCCGCCATGCGAGTCGCAACGGCGAGAACCGCACGCCGGTTGTAAATCCTTAGAATGCACGCCGCGCCCTCGCCAATGAACTGTTCTGCCGGAACGCGGTGGGACTGTAGGGACGGTGGAACGGATGGCGCTCCGTGCGCTCGCGAGGCCGCAGCGCGCGTGTCGCATAGCCTGCGCCAAAGCCAGCGAGGAGCGAGACAAGGATCGCGAGCAGCATCATTCGCAATTCGTTCCAGTGACACTGGCAGTCTCATCCTCGAGTTGTGTCGAGATCATGATCACCGCCGCTGATTTTCTCGTCATGCCAGGGATTTTTTGGGCAGCACCCTGCATGCGAACTGATCGGGCTCGTGCGTCAACCGAAAAACCAGAGGAACAATCGCACCAGCATCAGCGTGATGAAATACACCCAGCCCGCCATCGCGATCAGCGCAACGCTGAAAAACGCGCCTTCAAACGCCCGCTCTCTGAGCTTGGTGAGAGGAAGTGCCGCTCGCGCCTTTTGAAGCATCTCGGTCTTCTTGATTTTGTTGATTTTGATTTGTTCGTGCGCGCGCACCATAGCCGAACGAATTCGACGATCTCGTGACGACTCAACCGAGAGAAGCACAATACTGCTCGTCAAACCGCTGCCGCATGCATCGCGATTGAATTTTTTTCTCGTTCGAAGCCGTTGCGACCAACCGGCGCCGATTCAATTCAAGTTGATCGCTCGAATCGACGTCGTGATTTCGAAGCAAACAATGTCGTGATCTCGAAGCACTTAATTCCTAATCGCGCACAAGTGCTGACGCCGAAACGCCGTGCCATCCATTATCAAGGGGAGATTGCCGCCTGAGCTTGGAGGACATTGAGGGCGCAGGGAACAAGTTCCCTGCTCGCCTCCATCGTCAGCATGGCGTCCGAGCAGCTCCTGCCTGTCTTCGGTAAGCCGATGATCCAGTGTCTGCGATTCATCCTGACGCTCGCAGGCATCAGGAACATCTTCATCGCCACCACGTCGAAGGACCGGTCACTGTTTCGACGGCTGTCGGCGACGGCTCGACGATCGGCCGACACTTCTTCCATGCTCGTCAGAACAGTCCGCGCGGATTGGTGGAGCTGCCGCGTCTCGCCGCAGCGCCGAGACGCGGGGTCGTGATCTTCCGATATCGGCAGGCGCCCCCTGCAAGGATTTCGAGCGCGGACTTGCGAAGACCGTGCGCCGGTTCTGCGACAACCGGACGTCGTGGCAGAGCATCCTCGATCCCCACCATCAAAGCGTGCAGACCGATCTTGGTTAGCGAAACTCCGTGGTTATACGGAGCGCAACGCGCCGATTTCATCGCGGTAAGGTTGAGCAGTTAGCTTAATCCGCGTTGTTTGTTGCGAACCTTAGTGGATCGCATATCCATCTTCTCACCGGGCTCCCCCAGGCCCGGCCCCACCCAAGCAAAGCCGTCGAGCGAACGTGGGTCCGCTTGGCGGCTTTGTCTTTGTGTCGACGAGAGGATGATTTCGGTTATGGCGCGCAGGCCCTGGTCGTTCAAGGAAGACCGCCGGCTGATGGAATTGGCCAAGTCTTCGACTTCGCTGGAAGAGGCAGCAAAACTTCTCGGGCGCTCGCCCGATGCGATCAAGCGTATGGCCTTGCGCCTCGGCCTGTCGCTGAAATCCAAGGGCCCCAAGAAGGGCTAGCGTCGGCCGCGCGCGACACGTCATGGACGGGCGCGTCCGCCTCATCAATCGATGAATGGCAGCCGCCAATCGACATGGGCCGATCGCTTTCGGCGCTCTCGATCTCTCCGTGCCCGGATGTTAGACTATCCAACGATGAAGATTGAACATCGTCCCTTTTCGGCGCAGAACGATCGCCGGACCGGCTTCGGTCTCAGTTTGATAGATTGTTGGAGGAATGCACCATGTTGTCCCGCGCGCTCGCCGTAGCTCTGCTCCTGGCTCTGCCCTCAGTAGCGTCGGCGCAAGTCCCCGTGGGGTTCGGATTTCCAAACGGCGCGCCGTGGTGCGCCTTCGGTTTCGATTGCCGATTCCTGAATTACCGGGAATGCGCCGACTGGATTTTCGATCCCGCGCGCAACTGCCTCAAGAATCCGTACTTCGCAGCCCACTACCCGACCAATGTCGACAAGGGCTGGACCTACAATCGGCGTTGAACGTCGGTCCCTGCGAACAGCTTGGTCATGCGGTCTGGCGCGTTGCTTCGTGCTTGACCGGGGTGGCCTGGTTTTGTCGATGACGAGAATTTGGGCAGGGACGATCGCCTGCCCGTTCCCCTGACGGTGGAACTCTCAGCCGCGCTCCGCATTGTTTTCGAAAGAAAAGCGGGAGGCGGAGCCGTCATGGCAAGCTCTTTCCTTATCGTGATGTCGATCTGGTTCGGCATCAACATCCTGTTCTTGGCAGTCCGGCTTTGGATCACCAGGCCGAAGAACTGGCAGATGAATGCCTGCCCTCGCCAACTCAGCGCCGTCCGCGTGAGATCGCGACTACACCGCCACGTTTGACGTCAACTGCATGCGTGCGGATTGGGCCGTAGCCACGGCTGCGCGGCTCGCCCGTGAACCTCGGTTCATGCCATCGAGGGTTTGTGAACCTTAACGATGTTCTTGGCTTTCGAAAGCGGCCAGCCGGTCGACCGGCTATGTTGGCGCAATGCGCCGCAATCATCTCATCGCAGCCGCGGTTATCTGTCTCGTGCTCATCGTCTATGCGACGCTGGCCAAGCTCGCGGGCCGGCCGGCACTCATGGGCCACGCGGAGGCCTACTGGGTCGTCGTGATCGAGCGCTTCAGCGCCTACGGCCTGTTGGGCTTCCTGCTGTCCTTCCTGCTACCGGGGCGCGTCAAGCTGGCTTGCGCGTTCGTGATCGCCGTCGCAGTCGGGTTAGAGGTCTTGCAGGCCGTGACGCCGGATCGTGATCCACGATTCATCGATGTGCTGCAAAAGGCCGCCGGCGGCACCGTCGGCGTCCTTCTGGCCCAAACCATCCTGGCTTTCCTGCCGAGGCCGCCGTCCTGAGGCGGCCGCCGGCGCCGCGAGAACTTACGCCACTCCGCTCCGCAAGCTCGGCTGACTCGTCGAAAGAACCCCGGACATCTGCCGGTGAGCATCGCGCAGCGCCGTGATCGCGTCATCGAGGTCGAATTCGGCTTCGCGAACGGTCTCGAAGAACCGGGCCATCAAGGCGAGGTTCAGCTTGACGCGGGTGTTCCCGTCGCGGCTCTTGCGGCGATCGAGCGACAGATGCATCGCCTGCATCCTGGCCTCGGCAGCGCTGCAGCCGCTGAGGGTCGCGAGTTCGTCATATGTCATCCAGATCTGAGGCATGTCCCTGTCCGCCTTTTGTTATGGGCCCCAACCTAGATTTCACCTCTAAAACTAGTGTTGCCGCAGTCCAGTCGCGCCGTGATTTCGCGACAACAGCGTCAATGCAAAGCTAAAAACCGGCACCTTACGACACAGGCGCCTTGGGCGGCGTGAACGGGTGACGCGGCCGGGAACGGTTGTCGAGGCCCTTGGGCAGCTTGTCGGCGTTGAGCTTCACGACCGCGCATTTGGCGTCGGCTGCCGGCGCATCTTCCTGGCTGTAGATCAGCGTCGCCTCGAACTTCACGTCGGGTGCTTCCTTGGCCGTTCCCGAACAGCTCGCCACCAGGCCGTTGCACACACCCGAAAGTTTGACCTCGACCTCATCAGGCCCAAAGACGCTCAACGGACCGTCAGCATGCCGGTTCACGGTCAGGACGGCCGAGAAGTGCTGCTCATCGACCCGGTAGGAACCACCATAAGTAAAGAAGCTGTCGCGGCCCGAGATCCGGCCCTCGGCCAGATCCACGATGCCGGTGCCCTGACCTCGTGGGGTCCTGAACCAGGCAGCGTATTTACCGTCTCTCAGCATGGGGAATTTTCCGAGGTGAAGATCGCCCTGTATTTGCGACCAACTCTGGGGCGCGACAATGACCTAACGGCCAGCCCTTCGGGCAAGGTTAATGCTCGGAAAACCCAATCCGTCGAATTGCCGCCGACGCGCGACGCCGGCGGCGAACGTCAGAACAACTCTATGCCGTCATCCGCGGTCTCGACCGCTTCGACGCGGCGCGTGGCGGCGATCGACGCAAGGCCAAGCGTTTGCAGGAATTCCCGGTGAACGTCCCGCTCGCGCTCCATCGTGTAGCGCGCGAAGAGATCATCGAGCATCGCCTGATCCTGCGCCTCCGGCTGCGGCCGCTGCGCGCCGGCGCTCGCGGTCTCGAGCCGCGCGGCAACCGCAGGCAAGGCCGCGGAGCTCTCGCCTAGCGAGCTCATCAGACCTTGCGCCGAATTCATCAGGCCCTCGAATTCCGCGCCTTCATCGACGAGCCGGCTCATCAGCTTGCCGAGCCGTTCGTTGCCGACCTCGACCTCGCGCAGCGCCTGGAGGATCTGCGGCTCGAACTTGGCGAGCTGCGTGGGATCGCCCCGGACGCGGAGCTCCTTCAGCTCGTTCGCAGAGCGCTCGATGCCGTCGAGCACGGGCCGCAGGCGCCCCGCGCCCACAGAGACCTGGTCGGCGGTCGCCTTGAGCTCGTTGGCGATCACGACGAACGCGCTGCCGCGGCTGCCCAGATGGCTTGCCTTGAGGCCGGCATTCATTCCGATCAGGGTAATGTCGACGGTCGCTTCGGCAAGTCCTGCGATGGCCTGGCGAAACTTTGCCAACGTGCCCTCGACGATGGCCAGCGCCTCGTCGACCGAGCGGCCGGCGCTCTCGCAGGTAGCGATCAGGGTCGAGGCATGTGCCAGTGCCTGCTTGATGCGCGCGAGGAACGATGACGAGCCGCCATCCGCGCCGCCGAACAGATTGCGGCCATGGCCGACGACATTGCCCGCATCGTGCAGGATGGCGGTGAGCGCGCGAACGATCTGGCCGATGTCGCCGCCGAATTCGCGCTGGGCGTCCCTGAGCAGGGCCGCCTGCAACTGGCCGATCGCGCGCGCGCCGTCCTCGCTCGCGCCCCGTTCGGGAACAAGGCCCGGCGCAGCTTCCGACGCCTGGCCGAGGCCATGACAGACATGTTCGAGGCGCTGGCGCGTGCTGTCGCCGGCCTGCAAGGAAATGATTGCGCCGCCGACCGCCTCGGCGATCTTCCTGGTGCTGGTGCTCGCGAGGTCGGCGAGCTGGCTGCTGTCCCGGCGCTGGCCGCGCAATCCGGAATAGGCTGCGCCGAGCTCGGCGCTCTCCGACACCAATTGATTCCGATAACGGCTCTCGAACTCCTTCTGCCGACCGGAGGCCGTAGCAACCGCCTCGGACAGGCGCTGCTGGTCCCGCGCGCAGCCCTCGATCGAACCTTGTACCGCCTTGCCGAGATCGTAGGCTTCCTGCGTGAAGGCGAGAAAGCCCTCGCGGTCGCCGTCGAGCGAGGCCGCCTCGATCCGCGCGCTGCGCGCGATGATGGTGATCATCTGGATGTGCTTGAACAGCGGCTTGAGCAGCGCGGACGCCTCCGCCGTACTCGTGCCGATGGTCGCAAGCAGGGCGCTCTCGGCCGGCAGCGCCTCTGCCAGCTCGCTGAGCCGCGCGGCGATCTCCTGTAGCGCGGTGGCGGCGCCCTCGATCTCGGCGCCGGAGAGTTCCTCCGAGAGCGTCGCGAGGCCCTGGTTCAGCTCCTTGAAGATGAGGTGACCGCGACCGAGCTCGTGACCGACGCGCGCGAAGACGTCCTCGATCCGCGACGAGACATCCTCGATCGCGACGATCGCCTCGGTGAGCGTATTGGCCGGAATGGCGGACATCGCAATCAACCTGCCACCGCAACGTGTCCGGCCTGATACCAGAGCATGATCTCGCGCGGGATATGATGCAGCGAGACGACCTTCTCGACACCGCCATGCGCGATGGCTTCCTTGGGCATGCCGAACACCACGCAGCTCTCCTCGTCCTGCGCGCGCGTCGAGGCGCCGAGCTTGCGCATCTCCAGCATGCCGCGCGCGCCGTCGTCGCCCATGCCCGTCATGATCACGCCGAGCGCGTTGGCGCCGGCATGCTGGGCCGCGGAGCGAAACAGCACGTCGACCGAGGGGCGATGCCGCGACACCGGCGGGCCGTCCTTGATCGCGATCTGATAGCGCAGGCCAATGCGCTGGAGCAGCATGTGACGGGCGCCCGGCGCGATATAGGCGCAGCCCGGCAGCACCGGCTCGCCGTCCTCGGCTTCCTTGACGCGGACCTGGCAGACGCTGTCGAGGCGCCTGGCGAAGGCGGCGGTGAAACCAGCCGGCATGTGCTGGACGATGACGATGGGAGGACAGTGCGGCGGCAGCATCTCGAGGACGTCGTTGAGCGCTTCGGTCCCGCCGGTCGATGCACCGATGCACACGATGCGTTCAGTCGTCGGCCGGACCTTACCCTGCACCGGCGGCGGGATGATGGCGTCGGCGGTCAGCTTCCTCTCGATCATACGGCGCTCCGCCCGCGGGCGCACCCGCGCGCGCGCTGCCGATTTCACGGCCTCGCGCAGCCGCGTCGAGCATTCGAGCAGCGCCTGCCGGGTGTCGATCTTCGGCTTCGGCACGATGTCGACCGCGCCCGCCTCGAACGCCTCGAACATCACGTTGGAGCCTTCCTCGGTGAGTGAGGAGCAGATGATCACCGGGATCGGGCGCTGCGCCATGATCTTGCGCAGGAAGGTCATGCCGTCCATGCGCGGCATTTCCAGGTCGAGGATCATGACATCGGGGATTTCGTTCTGGAGGCGGCGCGCCGCCGCGAACGGATCGGAGGCCGCCCCCATCACCTCGATGTCAGGATCGTCGTTGAGGATCGTTTGCAGGATTTGGCGCACCGACGCCGAATCGTCCACGATCAGTACGCGAACTTTCTCCCTCGGCATTCTGGTTGCGCTCCGGCTAGACCTTGAAAATGGTTGGCTGAACTTGCTTCAGACCCGGCACTGCACTGTGAATCATCGATTCCGAATGACCGACCAGAAGATAGCCGCCGGGCCGCAAATGGCTGCACAATTGCTCGATCACCTTGCGCTGGGTCTCGCGCTCGAAATAGATCAGGACGTTGCGGCAGAAGATGATGTCGACGTCCCGGTCGACGGGGTAGGACTTATCCATGAGGTTCATCCTCATGAAATGCGTCATGCGCCGCAATTCCGGCACCACCCGCACTTCGCCGCGCAACTTGTCGCGTGACGACAGGAAATATCGCTTCAGGAAATGCTCCGGCACCGGCGCCAGCACGTCGCGGGTGTAGATCGCGGTCTTGGCAAGACGCAGTACCGCGGTCGAAATGTCGGTCCCGAGGATGCGGTACTGAAACCGCGAGCCGTTCCGCGTCATGTCGTCGAGCACCATGGCGGTGGTGTAGGCTTCCATGCCGGTGGAACTCGCCGAGCTCCAGATCTTCAGGTTCGCGTTTTTCCGCCCGTGCGACTTGAGCAGGGCCGGGATCGCGACGTCCCTCATGAAGGTGAAGTGCTGGGGCTCCCGGAAGAAGTCGGTCTTGTTGGTCGTCACCACATCGATGAGATGGGTCAGCTCGGTGTCGAAATGATCGGCCTCGAACAGGTTGTCGACATACTCGTTGAGGTCGGAGAAGTTCAGCGCGCGCACGCGCTTGTGCAGCCGCCCCTCCAGCATCAGCCGCTTGCCCTGCGGCAGCTTGATGCCGACCTGGCCCTCGATCAGTTCGGCGATGGTCCGGAAGTGGCGGTCGGACAGATGGACGACCGTATCCTGCACGGCGGGCATCATGGCTGAATGCCCCGGTCCGCGATGGCCGCCTGCACTGAATGTCGGGCCGAACGGGCCATCTTGAATCCCACGCGTTTACACGATCACTGACGGCGGATCGGCCCACCGGCGAAGGATGGGCCGACCTCTTGACGGGTCTCAGCGCTGGAAATCGGCGTCCCGATCGTCCTCGCCGTCGTTCATGTCGAAGGCGAAGCCGCCGCCACCGGCCGCCTTCACCGCGCGCGCCGGCCTCGCCTGCGGCTTCTTGGCCGGCCGCTCGACGGCCGCCATTGTCGCCGCCTTGGCGCGGAGCTGGGTGACCGCTCGGTCGATCGGCGCAGCGGCCTGGCTGCGTCCCTGCTCGATGCGGAAATAGGCGATCGTCGACTGAAGCTGCTCGGCCTGCGAGGCGAGCTCCTCGGAGGTCGAGGACACCTGCTCGGAGGCGCTGGCGTTCTGCTGGCCGACCTTGTCGAGCTGCTGGATCGCCTGGTTGATCTGGGCCGAGCCGACGTCCTGCTCGCGGCAGGCGGCGGTGATTTCCTCGACGAGCTCTGCCGTCCTCTTGATATCAGGGACGAGCCTGGAGAGCATATTGCCGGCCTCCTGCGCAACCTTGACGGTTTCAGTCGAGAGCGTGCCGATCTCGGCGGCGGCGGCCTGGCTGCGTTCGGCGAGCTTGCGCACTTCGGACGCAACCACGGCAAAGCCCTTGCCGTGCTCGCCGGCGCGCGCGGCCTCGACCGCGGCGTTGAGCGCGAGCAGGTCGGTCTGGCGCGCGATCTCCTGCACGATCGTGATCTTCTCTGCGATGGTCTGCATCGCGTTGACGGCGCGGCCGACCGCGGCGCCGCTGGCCTCGGCATCCTTGGCGGACTGCGCGGCGATCTTCTCGGTCTGGTTCGCGTTGTCGGCGTTCTGCTTCACGTTCGAGGCCATCTCTTCCATCGAAGAAGAAGCTTCCTCGGCGGACGAGGCCTGCTCGGTCGCGCCCTGCGAGAGCTGCTCGGCGCTGGCGGAGAGCTCCTGGCTGCCGGCGGAGACGTTCTGCGCCGCGGTCAGGGCTTCCGACACGATCTGACGGAGCTTCTCCACCATGCGCTCGAGCGCGAGGCCGAGCGTATCCTTGTCCGACAGCGGTTTGGCCTCGACCATGAGATCGCCCTGCGCGATCTGGTTGGCGAGCGCCGCCGTCGCGTTGAGGTTGACCGTCATCGCGTTCAGCGACTTGATGAGATCTCCGATCTCGTCATTGCTGGAGGACTCGATCTTGTGGCTGAGATCGCCGATCGCCACCGCATCAGCGAGGCCCACCGCCTGCGCCAGCGCACGGCTGATGTTCAGCGCAATCCAGGTCGCCGCGACCGCGGCGATCAGGAGCGAGGCAATGACCAGGCTCATCAGCAGCATCTCGGCGCGCGCACCGTCCTGCTTTGACTGCTCGGCCTGCTCAGCCATGTTCTTCTTGACATTCTTGATGTAGACATCGGCCGCTTCGATCGCGTCCGCAACGACCTTGCGGCCATCATGCATGGAGCGATCCAGGGCCTTCGGCTTGTCGGTCTTCGCAAGCCTGACCGTCTCGTCCTGATAGGCGTTGAGCTTGGCGAAGGCGACGTTGAAGACCTCCATCAGCTTCTTGCCGCTTTCGCTGGCGGCTGCGTAGATCTCGTCCTTCGACTTGGTGATCGCGTCGCGGTTCTTGATGAGGTCGGCCTGGAACTGCTCGTGTTCCGCATCGGACGCTGCGAGAATCGCGTTCTTCTCCGCGCGCACAAGGAACAGGATGCCTTCCTTCAGCTCGGCGGCCTTTTCCATCCGGCCCGCACGGCTGACCAGAAGCTCGGTGGTGCCGACCATGTCCGCCAGCTTCACATAGCCGACCGCGCCGGCGATCATGGACAGCAGGATGACGACGCCGAAGGCGCTGGCAAGCTTGGCTTTGACGGTGAATCTCATGTCAGTCTCGTTGGTTCGAATTGGGGTGCTTACGCTTGACCACGCTTCACGCTTGCAAATTCAGGCGGCGCGAGAGGTATCGCGCCCTTCCGGGATCTCGTCGTTCGCCATCAGCTTGGCGAGATCGAAGATGACGACGAATTTCTCGCCCTTGCGGCCGATCCCGGCGGCATAGTCGGACTGCCATTTTCCGCCGACCTCGGGGATGGGCTCGATCGCCTGCTCGTCGATATCGGTGACCTCGAACACGCAATCGGCGACGAAGCCGACGCCGACCAGGCGATCCTTCATCGGCACGTCGAGGATGATGATGCGGGTCGCTTCAGTCGCTTCCACGGCCGGCAGGCCGAGCTTGGTGCGGAGGTCGACGATGGGATAGCCGCTGCCGCGCACGTCGATCATGCCGAGCAGGAAATTCGGCGCATGCGGCAGCCGTGAGATCGGCCGCATGTCGAGAATTTCCCGGACATTGCGGATGCTGATGCCGAACGTCTCGCCGGCGAGCCCGAGCGTCAGATATTGCGAGGTTGCGGCCATGGTACGGTCCAGAGTCAGATTGTTTTCAAGTTGCGGTCAGCGCTGAAACTCGGCGTCGCGGTCGTCTTCGCCGTCATGCATGTCGAAGGCGAAGCCGCCGCCATTGGCGACCTTCAGCGCGCGCGCCGGCTTGCGGGCGGGCGCGGGCTTCTTGACGCCGCGGTCCGCTGCCGCCATGTGCGCGGCCTTGGCGCGGAGCTGGGTGACCGCACGGTCGATCGGCGCGGGCGCGGCAGCCTCGCCGCGGCCGGCATGCTCGATGCGGAAGAACGAGATGGTCGACTGAAGCTGCTCGGCCTGCGAGGCGAGCTCCTCGGATGTCGAGGACACCTGCTCGGAGGCGCTGGCGTTCTGCTGGCCGACCTTGTCGAGCTGCTGGATCGCCTGATTGATCTGGGCTGAGCCGACGTCCTGCTCGCGGCAGGCCGCCGTGATCTCCTGGACCAGCTCGGCAGTCTTCTTGATGTCGGGCACGAGCTTGGACAGCATGTCGCCGGCTTCCCGAGCGACCTTCACGGTTTCCGTCGACAGCGTACCGATGTCGGCCGCGGCCGCCTGGCTGCGTTCGGCGAGCTTGCGCACTTCGGACGCGACCACGGCAAAGCCCTTGCCATGCTCACCGGCGCGCGCGGCCTCGACCGCGGCGTTGAGGGCAAGCAGGTCGGTCTGGCGCGCGATCTCCTGCACGATCGTGATCTTCTCGGCGATGGTCTGCATCGCATTGACGGCGCGCCCGACGGCGACGCCGCTGGCTTCCGCGTCCTTGGCCGACTGCGCGGCGATCTTCTCGGTCTGGTTGGCGTTGTCGGCATTCTGCTTCACGTTCGAGGCCATCTCTTCCATCGAGGACGAGGCTTCCTCGGCCGACGAGGCCTGTTCGGTCGCGCCCTGCGACAGCTGCTCGGCACTGGCCGAAAGCTCCTGGCTTCCGGCCGAGACGTTCTGCGCCGCGGTGAGTGCTTCGGCGACGATCTGCTTGAGCTTCTCGACCATGGAGTTCAGCGAGGTAACAAGATCGCCGATCTCGTCGTTGCTTGTGACCTTGATCGACTGGCTGAGATCGCCATCGGCAACCGCGCCGGCGAGCCCGACGGCGCGGCCGAGACCGCGGGAGATGCTCAAGGAAATCCAGATCGCGGCGATCAGGCCGATGACAAGCGAAGCCAGCACGGCCGAGATCAGCAGGAGCTGGGCCCGGTTGCCGTCCTCGTGAGCCTGGGCCGCCTGAGCGGCCATGTTCTTCTTGACGTTGGTGACGTAGACGTTGGCGGCTTCCATGGCCTCGGCGACCGCCTTGCGGACCTCGGTCATGGAGCGCTCGGCGGCTTTCGCCTTGTCGGTCCGGGCGGTCTTGAGGGCGTCGTCCTGAACGGCGTTCATCCGCGCGTACGCGACGCCGAAATTCTCCATGAGTTTCTTGCCTTCGGGGGAAGCCGCGGCCTGGATCTCTTCCTTCAACTTCGAGAGCGTCTCGCGCTGCTTGGCGATTTCGGCGATAAAACGATCCGCCTCGCCTTCAGGCGCGAGAATGAGGTTCTTCTCGGCGCGAACCTGAAGCAGGATACCCTTCTCGATCTCCGCCGCACGGTCCATCCGGTTGGCACGCGACACCAGACTGTCGGCGGTGTCGATCATCTCGCTCAGTTTCACATAAGCGAGGCCGCCCGCCGCCATCGACAGCAATAGGACCACACCGAACGCGATGGCAAGCTTTGCCTTGACCGTGAATCTCATTTCCAGCCCCTACCCCAGTCTCGCCCCGAGACCTCATTTCAATTCAGGATGCGTTCCATGTTGGGAACGATGACAAACTCTTCTCGCCACTTGGCGATGAAACGGATGAACTCCGGCTTCCAGTGCATGCCGACGCGCGGCGTCTGCTGCACGTCGGTCTGCGATATCTCGGTGACCTCGTAGACCTTGTCGGCGGTGACGCCGACCAGGACCGGCTCGCCGTCGAGCGTGAGCTCGATGACGACGATGCGCGTGTCGGCCGAATTGTCGAGCTGCGGCATGCCGAAGCGGATGCGCAGGTCCGCAAGCGGAATGACGTTGCCGCGCACGTTGATGACGCTCGGAACGAAGGCCCGCGCGCCCGCCACCTTGGTCACCGGCACGGGATCGATGATCTCGCGCACGAGGCCTGCGTCGAGCGCGAACTTCTCCTCGCCGAGGCCGATCATTACGACCTGCATCGCGTCGGCGTGATGCTCGCCCGTCAAACCATCGTTCATCAGGCCGCCTCGCTGATATGCTGTTTCTCGACCTTCGACTGCGCCAGCGTGACGAGCTGCGCGACATCGAGGATCAGCGTCGCCGTGCCGTCACCCAAAATCGTCGCGCCGGAGAAGATCGTGACGTCGGAGTGCAGCTTGGAGAGCGACTTGATCACGGTCTGGTGGTTGCCGATGATCTGGTCCGCGACAAGACCGACGTGCGTCTCACCGGTCGAGATGATGATCGTCTTCTGGTGCCGGTCGGGCGTACCCGACGCAGTCATGATTTCGCGCAGCCTGAGGAAGGGCACGAGATTGCCTCGCACGTTGAGGAAGTTGCGGCCGCGGGAGCGCTCGTCCTCGGCGGTCAGCTCGATGCATTCCTCCACGGCCGACAACGGAATGATGTAGCGGCCCTCGCCGACACGGATCAAAAGACCCTCGATGATCGCAAGCGTCAGCGGCAGGCGCAGCGTCACCGTGGTGCCCTGGCCCGGCCGGGTCGACAGATCGATCGTGCCGCGCATGTTCTCGATGGTGCGCTTGACGACGTCCATGCCGACGCCGCGGCCCGACAGCGCCGAGATGGTCTGCGCGGTCGAGAAGCCCGGGTGGAACAGGAATTGGTGGATCTCGTGATCGGTCAGCACGGCGCCGGAGGCGATCAGCCCCTGCTCTTCCGCTTTCGCGCGGATGCGCGCGGTGTTGAGGCCGCCGCCATTGTCCTTCACGGTGACGAGCACCTGCGCACCGGAATGAACGGCCGCGAGCTCGATCCGGCCCTGCTCCGTCTTGCCGTTGGCGGAGCGGGTCGCGGTGTCTTCGATGCCATGGTCGATGGCGTTGCGGATCAGGTGAACCAGCGGATCGGCCAGGCACTCGATCATGGTCTTGTCGAGCTCGGTGTCCTCGCCCGTGGTGACGAATTCGACCGGCTTCGACAGGTCGCGCGACAAATCGTGCACCAGGCGGCGGAAGCGGCCGAACAGCGAGCCGATCGGTACCATGCGCGCGCCCATCGTGGTGTCGCGCAGGGAGGAGGCGAGGCGCTCGATTTCCTCGGCGATCATCTTGATCGAGAGATCCGAGCCGGACGAGGCGAGCTGCGTCAGCCGCGCCTGGGCGATGACGAGCTCGCCGACCCGGTCCATCAACTCGTCGAGACGCTCGGCCTGGACGCGGACGGTGGCGATGCCGCGATCGTCACGCTTGGCCTCGGGTTTCGGTTCAGACTTCGATTCAGGCTTGGCTTCCGGCTTCGGCTCTGCCTTGAGGAGGGGCTGCGCGGCGACGGGCGCGTCAGCGACCTCGACCGCCGGCGCGGCCATCTCGGCCACGGGAGCCGGCTCTTCGTCGAGGAGCTGGAACAACGGCAGCGGCGCGGGCGCTTCAACCTGCTCAAGCGGCGAGAGCGTCAGCTTCATCTCGTCCTGGACGAACATGAAGACGTCGTCGATCGCGTCCTTGTCGCAGGCGGCGTGCAGCTTGACGTCCCACTTCAGATAGCAATCTTCCGGCTCCATCTCGTCGAGGAACGGGATGCCGTCGGTCACGGGCACGACGAAGCACGGGCCGAGCTTGCAAAGGTCTTCCAGCAGATCGAGCGGGTTCGAGCCGTTGCGCAGGATGTGGGATTCAAATTCCAGATACAGGTGCCAGCCGGCCTGCTTGCTTTCACCGGGGGCCAGCGGCGGCGCTTCGGCGATTTCGGCGACGGGCGCGGCGGACTGGTCGGGAAACACGAAGCGCTTGAGGTCGTCGAGGATGGCCTCGCCGATGATGTCGTCGGTCGACTGCGGATCCTCGATCAGCGCGCGGATATAGTCCTTGGCCGCAAGCGCGACCGAGATCAGCTCCTGCGTCGGCTTGATCTCGCCCTTGCGGACGCGGTCGAACGCGGTCTCGAATTCGTGGGTAAAGGAGGCGACCTTGTCGAAGCCGAACATGGCGCCCGAGCCCTTGATCGTATGCAGGGCGCGGAAGGCGGAATCGACCAACTCGCGGTCGTCGGGACGCTGGCCGAGATCGAGCAGGGCCCCTTCCAGGACCTCGAACAACTCGCTGGCTTCCTGGCGAAAGACCTCTGTCGGGTCCATCGCGTTCATGCACGCACCAGCTTGCCGACCACGGCGAGCAGCTGCTCCGGCTTGAACGGCTTGGTAATCCAGCCGGTGGCGCCGGCGCTCTTGGCTTCCTGCTTCACCGTGTCGTTGGATTCGGTGGTCAGGAACACGATGGGCATGCCGACCGCGCTCGGCAGCTTGCGCAGCGCCCGGATCAGCTCCAGCCCGTTCATGACGGGCATATTGAGGTCGGTGATGACGAGGTCGAGCTTGCCGGCCTGCGCCTTGGCGAGCCCTTGTGCGCCGTCGCCGGCCTCGATCACGTTGTGACCGGCCGGCTCGAGCACGACCTTGATCATCTGACGGATGCTGGGGGAATCGTCGACCGTGAGAATCGTGGCCATCAGGTGCCATCTTTCTTTTGCGGGAAGTGCTGATCGATCATCGCATCGCTGGCGAAGCCGGCGCGGCGAAGGGTGTTGCGCAGAGACTGGGAGAACGATGTGAGCACCACCGGGCGGCCTTGGGCCTCGCCCGTCTTGGCGGTCGACAGCAGAAGCTGGATCGAGGTTACGTCGGCCTTGTCGACGCTCGAACAATCGATCTCGAGCCGGTCCTGCCGGCCGAAAGCTTCGCGGATCAGGTCATAGACACTGCGGATCGCAGCGATGCTGCAATCTGCAGGCAGCCGTAGGGACCACTTCGGCTCAGTGACGTCAGACGGCATTCGTCCCCCAGATTTCCTCGGGATTCGCTGCACGCATGACGCGAATCTCGCGCGACGACTATTCGCTTGGGAGAGTGTGCAAACCCCTAATGGGCATCACCGTACAACTACGGGTCACAAACCGAAGAACTTCGCGCATGCATGCAGGCGTGCATGGTTCGCTCAATTCGCATGCGCTGTGCGCAGTCTTGAGTCAGTTCGCAGCAGCCCGGGCGTTTGCTCCGCGTTAAATCGCAAAGACTATTCGTGGAGGTCACGCCTCGCATCCGAACGAGACCGGCCGCCGATGCTGACCCAAGCGCTTCTCGTTGATGACAGCCGCTCTGTCCTCAATTTCCTGAAACGTCATATCGAAGCCGAAGGCCTGGTCGAGGCCACGACGTTCCTCGATCCCGTCGAGGCGCTGGCTTGCGCACGCGAGCGCGTCTTCGACCTCGTGCTGGTCGACTACGAGATGCCGCATATGGACGGCATCAGCTTTATCCGCGCCTTCCGCACCCTGCCCGGCTGCGCCGACATCCCGATCGCAATGATCACGTCGCGACAGACCGATGACGTCAAGATGGAAGCGCTGCAGGTTGGTGCAACCGATTTCTTACCGAAACAGCCACAGAGCCTCGAGATGACGGTGCGCCTGCGCAACTTGGTGCGCCTTGGTGCAGCCGTGCGCAAGCAGAACGACCGTGCCGCCGATCTGGCGAGCGCGGTCGCGGCCGCGACCCAGAAGCTCGGCGAGCGCGAGGAGGAGATCATCCTGCGGCTCGCGCTTGCGGTCGAATACCGCGACAACGACACCGGCGAGCACACGCTGCGGGTCGCCCGCTACAGCCGCATCATCGCCGAGCAGCTCGGCCTGCCGCCCCGGCTCTGCCGCGACATCTATCTGGCCGCGCCCCTGCACGACGTCGGCAAGGTCGCCATCCCCGACCATATCCTCCTCAAGCCCGGCAGGCTCACCGACGATGAGATGGCGGTGATCCGCACCCATGCGACGATCGGCGAAAAGATCCTGGCGGACTCCAGCTGCGAGCTGATCCAGCTCGGTGCGCAAATTGCCGCAGGCCATCACGAACGCTGGGATGGCGCGGGCTATCCGAACGGCCTTCAGGCAGACGAGATCCCGGTCGCCGCACGCGTCGTCGCGGTCGCCGACGTCTTCGACGCCCTGACGACGCGCCGGCCATATAAAGAGCCGATGCCGCTCGACGTGGCGCGCGACTATCTGGTCGAGAACCAGGGCCGGCAGTTCGACCCGGCCTGCGTCGAGGCCTTCCTGTCGCGCTGGGACGAGGTCGTGGAAATCGCCGCCGGTCAGCAGGCGACGCCGTATCAGAAGACCGAAGCCCCTCTCGCGCCCATTATAGAGTGTGCGGCAGAGAGCCCTGCGGTCGAGGACCGGTTGCCTGAGCCCGTCCCGGCCGCCTGACATGATCCATCCGGCAAATAGCTTGCCGCGGCTTCGCTTCTCCGGTCGCAGGTTTGAACCTGTTCCTGCTAGAGTGCACCAACAACCAAGAGTGATTCCGGTCACATTTGTCTGGACGCGCCGCTGCTAAGCATCGGACCAGGACGGGGACCGGCGATTTATCGGTCGAATTGGATGAGAATTCCCATGAGAAGCCTGATCAGCGCTGGTGTCGGCGCGTTCTGTCTTGCGGCCCCCGCTTTGGCGGAGACCCCTGCCGCGATCGTCGAGGACGTCCAGGGCAAGGTCGATGGCATCGCGTTCATGGACTATGTCGCGCCCGGCAAGATCATCAAGCTCGGGCCCAAGGCCAGCATCACGCTCAGCTACCTCAAATCCTGCCAGCGCGAGACCATCAGCGAAGGCGTCGTCCTGGTCGGCGCCGAGCAGAGCACCGTGCAGCTCGGCGAGGTCAAGCGCGAGAAGGTGCCCTGCGATACCAATGCAGCAAAACTGTCCGAGCGCGAGGCCAACCAGAGCGCCGCAACGACCTTCCGCACCATGCGATCGGACGTCAAGGGAGCGCCGCCGGCCAAGCTGCCGACGCTCTATGGCGTCGCCCCGCTGATACAGGCCAAGAGCGGCAGCACGCTGGTGATCGAACGTACCGACGGCAAGGAGCCCACGATCAGCGTGCCGCTCAAGAGCGAGATCATGGTCGGCGGCAAGTTCTACGACTTTGCCAAGGCCGGAAAGACACTGACCCCGGGCGGCAGCTATCTCGCCATCCTTGGCGCCAAGCGCTACGCCTTCCAGGTCGATGCCAGCGCCACGTCATCGCCGACGCCGATCGTCGGTCGGCTGCTGCGGCTCGAATAGGCGGTCTGCGACGGGGCGATGCGGCGGATCGGGGGACGGGACATCGTTGCGGCCATCCTGATTGCGCTCGTTGCGGGCGCGATCTTCACGTCCCCGCCGCTTCAGACACTGCAAGGTCTCTCGCTCGATATCCTCACCGCGATGCGCGGCAAGCTGGTCGGCGACCACCGTGATCCCGCAACATCGCCGGTCGTCGTGGTTGCGATCGACGGGGAGACCTACGACACTCCCCCTTTCAAGGGATCGCCGACCCAGACCTGGACGCGCGAGATCGGCCGGGTGCTCGGAAGCATCACCGAAGGCGGCGCCAAGGTCATCGGCTTCGACGTGATCTTTCCAAGCTCGATCGAGCAATCGGAGATTCCGTTCGGCGATGCGTCGTTCGGCAGCCGCTTGAAGGGCTTTGACCGGGACTACCTCATCGCACTCCGGCAACTCTCCGACGGCGGCAAGCTGGTGCTTGGCGAGATCCTCAGCAATGACCATCCGGACGTACCCTACCCCGCACAACGACTTGCGGTGAAAAACAATGTCCGCGCCCTCAACGTGCATACCGACACCGATGATGTGATCCGGCGGATGCCGCTGAGCTTTGCCATCGACGGCAAGCCTGTCCCTGCGATGGCGGTCGAACTCGCCGCGCGTGCGCTCGGCACGACGCCCGGGAACGGACCATCCGGCGCGATGCAGCTGCCCGGCTACACGATCCCGAGCGCGGTCCCCAACACGTTGACGCTCAACTACCGTGGCATGGGCCGCGACGTCCCGGCCTATTCTTTCGCCGACCTGCGTGCCTGCGTCGAGAAAGGCGACCGCGATTTCTTCCGCCGCGCCTTCGACGGCAAGGTTGTGCTGCTCGGCACCGTCCTGAACTTCGAGGACCGCAAGCTCACCTCGATGCGGCTTTCCGGCGGATATGACGGCTCGCCCGCACCGCGTTGCGCCCTGCCCGCCCCGGCCGGCACCGCGCAGAAGGCCCGCAGCGACATCGCCGGCGTGTTCGTGCATGCTACCGTCGTGCGAAACCTGATCGAGCGCGACGCCGTGACGGAGCTCGGCTTTCCGGCGCGGACCGTCCTCACGATTGCGTTCGCGGCGATCATCGCCTGCGCGGCCTGCATGCTCGCACCCGGCGGCGCGGTGATCGCCTGGCTCGCCCTCACCGCCGTTTACGCCGCCGTGGCGGTCGGCGCGTTCGTGCATGCCCTGGCGCTGCCCTTGACAGAGCCCGCGCTCGCGAGCCTGGCGGCGCTCGCGATGATGATCGGCTACCGCTTCATGCTGGCCGATCGCGACGAGCGTTTTCTGCGCAAGAGCTTCGCCTTTTATCTCGCGCCCGAAGTGATCAACACCATGGTTGCCTCCGGCAAGATGCCGGCGCTCGGCGGCGAGATGCGCAACGTCACCATGTTCTTCTCCGACCTCAGCGGCTTCTCCTCGATCGCAGAGACGATGACGCCGGGCGAGCTGGTGACCCTGATGAACGAATATCTCTCGGCCATGACCGACATCATCGAGAGCCATGGCGGCTATGTCGACAAATATATCGGCGATTCCATCGTCGCGATGTTCGGCGCGCCGGCCGACGATCCGGCCCACGCGCGCAACGCGGTTCACGCCGCGCTGAAGTGCCACGAGAAGCTCGCGGAATTGAACGCCAGCAATCCCGCCTTCGCAGGCCACGGCCTGTCGCACCGCATCGGGCTCAACAGCGGCGAAGCCGTGGTCGGCAATATCGGCTCGCGCCGCCGTTTCAACTACACCGTGATGAGCGACACCGTGAACGTCGCCTCGCGCCTCGAGGGCGCCAACAAATATTACGGCACCGCCATCATGGCCTCGGAAACGACGATGGCGCAGACCGGCGACACTTTCGCCTGGCGTGAGCTCGATGCGATCAGGGTGCTCGGCCGCGGCGAGGCGATCCAGGTGTTCGAGCCGCTCGCGGACAAGGGCGCGGAGAGCGCCGAGCAGACGAAGGTGGCCACAGCGTATGCGGAGGGGCTGGCGTGCTGGCGGGCAAGGGAGTTTGCGAAGGCGGCCGAGGCGTTCGACGGCGTCGCGAAGATCGACCCGGCGTCGGCGCTGTTCGCCAAGCGCGCAAAAGCCCTCGCCGCAAATCCACCATCGCCAGAGTGGACGCCAGTCAATACGCTGGAAGGAAAGTAGCGGTTGTTTACTCTTCGTCAGAAGGCTCAAGGAATGACGTTCGCGGCACGCAACCTGCTGAAGAGATCGAAAAAACTGTCGTCCGTCGCCTGATATTCAAGGAAACCGAGCTTACGGCTCTTGCTCATATCGGTGACGACTTCGATAGGTCGGCCCAAGTCGGCATCGGTGTGCCATGCCGACGAAAGGACGGAGAGGTCTCTTTCGACGAGATCATACTTGAGCGCGATATCAGCCCATATACGACCTGAATCGGCAAGCTGACGCTCAAGCGGCGAAATTTCCTCTGGAAAGGGGGCAGGCTGCAACCCGAACCAGCCGGCCAGTCGCGCCCACATCCAGCTCCATCGGAAGACATCGCCATTTACGACGTTGAATGCCTGGTCTCGCGCGACCGTCGTCGTCGCGGCCCATTCCAGGTGCCGCGCCAGCAATCTGGCATCCGTCATATCCGTCAAGCCGGTCCATTGCATCGCCGAGCCTGGAAAGAGAAATGGCCGCCCCGTTTCTCGACAGATCGTCGCGTAGACGGCAAGCGTCGTTCCCATGTTCATGGCGTTGCCTATCGCATAACCGATGATCGTGTGCGGGCGGTGAATGCTCCAGCTGAAACCACCGCGCCTGGCCGCATCGAATAGTTCGTCCTCCTGAGCGTAGTAGAAGTTCTCGACATCGAGCCGCGGTTGCTCCTCGCGGAATGGCGTCGCGGGCAGCCTGCCTTTACCGTAGGACTCGAACGGTCCCAGGTAATGCTTTAGCCCGGTGACCAGCGCGACATGAGAAAGCGTATCTGCGCCGGAAAGTGCCCCCAGCACGTTGCGCACCATCGCAGCGTTAACGCGGATATTTTCCGCCTCGGTTGGCTGACGTAGCCATGTGGCGAGAAACACGTGAGTGGGACGAAGGCTCGCCAGGATGTCGCGAAGCGAGGCCGGATCCTGCAGATCGGCCGCGATGGGACGAACACCATCGAGGCCGCTTGGTGGGCGCCTTGCGAGCCCAAGCACCTGCCAGCCGCGATCGCTGAGATGGCGGGCGAGATTGCTGCCGACAATACCGCTGGCGCCGACCACAAGCGCTGTGTTCGTCATCGCTACGCCCTCCTGTTCGGTTGAGGAGGTAGGAACGATCGCACGAGGCAACAGAGCATTTCGGCGTCCGTCACCACTTATTGAAAGGGAACCGGCCTGACAGGCGAACTCGCCTCGTGCCGCGAGGAGAGCTCCCCTTTGGAGCGGCAACGTCAGCTGAGCGGTCACAAACCGTCGCTAAAACGGCAATCCCACATAATTCTCCGCGAGCAGCCGCTGCGCCGTCTCGGACGAGAGCAGGTACTCGAGCTCCGTCTGCTGAAGCCGGTCCTCGTATTCGGAACGGTCGGGAAAACGATGCAGCAGCATCGTCATCCACCACGAAAAACGCTGCGCTTTCCATATCCGCGCAAGCGCCTTGGCGGAATAGCCCGCAAGGCCGGAATCGTCGCCGTGCTGATAATGCGCAAGCATGGCGTGGTAGAGATAGTAGATGTCGGAGGCGGCGCTGTTGAGCCCGCGCGCGCCGGTCGGTGGCACGATGTGGGCGGCATCGCCGGCGAGGAACAGGCGGCCGTAGCTCATCGGCTCGGCGACGAAGCTGCGCAGGGGCGCGATGCTCTTCTCGATCGAGGGCCCGGTGATCAGGTGGCCGGCGACCTCGTCCGGCAGGCGACGCTTCAGCTCCGTCCAGAACGCATCGTCGCTCCAGTCCTCCACCTTGTCGGTCAACGGCACCTGGACGTAGTAGCGGCTCAGCACTTGTGAGCGCAGCGAGCAGAGCGCAAAGCCGCGTTCATGCTTCACATAGATCAGCTCGGGCGACACCGGTTTCGTGCGCGACAGCACGCCGAGCCAGCCGAACGGATAGACCTTCTCGTATTCGCGCAGCACGTCCTTCGGGATGGACCTGCGGCTGACGCCGTGAAAGCCGTCGGCGCCAACGACGTAGTCGCAATCGATGCGGACGATCTCGTCGATCGATCGATAGGTCACGTAGGGCCGGTCCGACGTCAGATCGTGTGGCGTCACGTCCTCGGCGTTGTGCACGACCTTGCCGCCGAGGCGATCGCGCGCCTCGTAGAGGTCGCGCGTCAGCTCGGTCTGGCCGTAGACCAGCACCGAATTGCCGCCGGAATGCTTGTGCAGGTCGATGTGGGAGAGCACGCCGTCATGCGCGATCTCGAAACCGTTGTGGATCTCGCCCTCGCGGTCCATCCGCTCGCCGCACTGCGCCTCGCGCATCAACCTGGCGAAGCCGTGCTCGAGCACGCCGGCACGGATGCGGGCGAGAACGTGGTCGCGGCTGTATTTCTCCAGCACGACCGTATCGATGCCCTTCAGGTGCAGAAGCTGGGACAACAGCAGCCCGGACGGCCCACCGCCGATGATGCAGACCTGAACTTTCATTTTTACGTCCTCCCGTCGCTGCGTTTTTTGCAGATCCGCCGCCGCAAACCGATGGAGGGTTTCGTCTTTGTCTTGTACTATTCGAACATGAAAAGCGCAGCCTCAGCCCCGGCAATCCGGGTCTACAACCTCTTCGGCGAGTCCGGCGATCTGCCCGACGTCGTGCATTGCGAGACGATCGCGTCACGCTCGGTGCTGCACGACTGGACGCTGGCCGTGCACCGCCATGCCCGGCTGCACCAGGTGCTGCTGATCGAGCGCGGTGGTGGCGAGGCGACGCTCGACGGGCGCGTGGTGCCGCTCCGGCCAATGCAGGTCGTCAATGTGCCGGTCGGCCATGTCCACGGCTTCCGCTTCGAGCCCGATACCCAGGGCTGGGTGCTGACCATCGCTGCGGAAATTCTGGACGAGGCACTGCTTGCCTCGGAAGGACTGCGCGGCGCCCTGTCCCGATCGGCCGTGGTGCGCGGCACGCCGCAGATCCGCACCACCATGAAGCAGATCTTCGCCGAGCACGCCGCGCGCGATTTCGGCCGCGCGCACGTGCTGCGTGCACTGTCGGCGGCCATGATCGGGCTGGTGGCCCGCGCGCTCACCAGCGAGAGCGGCGGCAACGGCACGGCGGAAAGCGGGTTGTTCCGCCGCTTCGAGGCGCTGTTGGAACAGCATCATCTGGAACGCTGGAGCGTTGCGGACTATGCCGGCGCGCTGTCGATCACGCCGACCCATCTCAACCGGCTGACGCGGGCGGCGACCGGCGACACCGCCTCCCACCTGATCCTCAACCGGCTGATCCGCGAGGCGCGTCGCAACCTCGTCTACACCAATTTGCCGGTCTCGACGATCGCCTACGCGCTCGGCTTCGAGGATCCCGCCTATTTCAGCCGCGTCTATGCCGCGGCCACGGGCCTGTCGCCGCGCGCCTTTCGCGCCCAACTCCATGGCGGCGAGGCTTGAGGCCATCCCACGTCGATGATCCGGTCCTCGGGTGCGCGCAACAATCCAGACATCGACGTGCGGCGCGCATTTGCGGCCGGTCGTATCCGCGATCGCGCCGGGCTGTCGAGATCCGAACCAGCGCGCCACTTACCTTCGTATAGAGCATCCAACCCTTTGGATACGCGCCGTTTACCTCCGTACAATTGAGCGTGGCATGCGCACGCATTAACGTGACTGCATTCGGAATCCTGGCGCTGATAGCAGCAACCTCCCTTAACTGGCGCGGGACGGCCCCCCCTCCGGCCGTCTGCGCCGCCTTTTTCCGCGGGCCATCGGCGACTTCGACGTTTTCCGGCCGGCACACAGCCCTGGCGGCTGAACCTGCCGGCTTCAATGCGGAACTGGGGATTAGTGCATAATGTCTTCGTTTGAGAAGATTGCGGTCTTCATCGATGGCCCCAATCTCTATGCCGCCACCAAGGCGCTCGGTTTCGATATCGACTACAGGCGCCTGCTCGGCGAATTTCACGGCCGAGGTACGTTGCTGCGAGCCTTCTACTACACGACCGTGAGCGAGGATCAGGAATACTCGTCAATCCGCCCATTGATCGATTGGCTCGACTATAACGGGTACACCGTCGTCACCAAGCTCGCCAAGGAGTTCGTTGACGCCACGACCGGCCGCCGCAAGATGAGGGGCAGCATGGATGTGGAACTCGCCGTGAACGCCATGGAACTCGCCGAGCACGTCAATCAGATCGTGCTGTTCTCGGGCGATGGGGATTTTCGTTCACTGGTGGAAGCCGTGCAACGCCGCGGCGTCCGCGTGACGGTCGTCTCCACGCTTGCGAGCCAGCCTCCCATGGTTGCCGACGAACTGCGCCGGCAGGCCGACGTCTTCATCGATTTGACAGAGCTGAAGCCAAGAGTGGGGCGCGCCCCGGCCGAGCGGCCGGGATCGCGCGAGATGCGCCCGCAACCACCGCAAGCCACCACGCGCGGATCGATCAATCGAGGCGACCAGGTGGAATGATCCTGCGGGGCGATCGGCGGATCGTCAGACGTCGAAGAACACCGTCTCCTCCGCCCCCTGCAGATTGATCGTGAAGGAGTACACGACCTTGCCGGCGCGCTCACCGCGCGTGGCGATCAGCGTCGCGCGCCGCACCGGCGGCTCGACCAGGTTGAGCACGGGGTCGGCGGCATTCGCGGCTTCTTCGTCGGAGAAATAGAGCCGCGTATTGAGACCGATGTTGATGCCGCGCGCGACGATCCAGATATTGACGTACGGCGCGCCTTTGCGGCCTGCCTTGTCCGTGATCGCGCCCGGCTTGATGGTCTCGAACGTCACCAACCCGCTCTCGAAATCGGAGCCGGCGCGGCCCCAGCCGCGAAACTCCTCGTCCACCGGGCCGGCCGGGCGATCGGCCGGATGGTTATAGCGGCCGGTTGCGTTGGCCTGCCAGATTTCGAGCAGCACATCGCGCAGCGGCGTGCCGCTGCCGTCGAACACCTTGCCCTCCAGCGTGATGCGCTCGCCTGGCGTGTTCGGCGTCACCAGCACGTTAGAAAAGTTCTTCTTAAAAATGTCGAAGCCGGCCATGGCCGGGATCAGGCCGATATGGACGTAGGGCCCGGCGGTCTGCGAGGCGGTTTCCTTGAGATAGTCGAGCGGCTGCGGCATTGGCTCAGTTCCCCGCGGTGCGATTTTCGAAATAGGTGGAACGCTGGCCGCGCAGCACGATGTCGAAGCGGTAGGCGAGCGAGTCGAACGGCGTCGAGGCGTTGAGGTCGAGCGGCGCCACGAGGCGGTCGAGCGCGTCCTTGTCCGGGATCGTCGTCAGGATCGGGCAGACCGGGATCAGGGGATCGCCCTCAAAATACATCTGGGTGATCAGCCGCTGCGCAAAGCCCGAGCCGAACACCGAGAAGTGGATGTGGGCGGGACGCCAGCTGTTGACGAAGTTGCGCCAGGGATAGGGACCCGGCTTCACGGTGCGGAAATAATAGTAGCCGGTGTCGTCGCTCAGCGCGCGGCCGCAGCCGCCGAAATTCGGATCGATCGGGGCGAGATAGGTGTCCTTCTTGTGCCGGTAGCGACCGCCGGCATTGGCCTGCCAGAACTCGACCAGCGTGTTCGGCACGCCGCGGCCGGTCTCGTCCAGCACGCGGCCATGGACTATGATGCGCTCGCCGACGGGATCGCCATCCTTGGCGTAGTTGCGGATCAGATCATTGTCGAGCGGGCCGAGATCGTTGTGGCCGAACACCGGACCCGTGATCTCCGAGACCGAGTTCTCGATCGACAGCAGCGGCTGGCGCGGCGAGCGCAGCACCGAGGATTTGTAGCCGGGCGCATGTGCCGGTGGATGGATCGAGCGGTCGCGCTGGAAGAAGCCGCCGTCGCGAAGGCTGAACGGCTCGGGTCGGTTGAGGCGGGGATCCTGCAAGGCTGGCGCCTGGACGTTCATCGGCGTTGTCTCTCCCTGTGGCGCCCGGGTCCGGGGGCGCGGCTTATCGGGAGATCATGGGACGATCTATTCTCAAGATAAATAGATCGATTATAATGAATTACATGAAGGAAATCGATCATTTGGCGCTCGACGGCCACGCCCTCGAACTGTTCCTTGCCGTGCTGGAGGAAGGCTCGGTCACGGCGGCAGCGACGCGGCTTGGTCTGACGCAATCGGCGGTCAGTCACGGGCTGAACAAGTTGCGGCGGATCGCGGGCGATCCGCTGTTTGCCAAATCCGGCCGCGGCATCGTCGCCACCGCCCATGCCCAGGCCTTGGCTGCGAAAGCGCGGGCGCTGATCGACGAGATGCGCAGCTTTGCCGGCGGCGTCACCTTCGAGCCGGCGCGCGCGCAGCTTTCGCTGACGATCGCCGCCAATGATTTCCAGCGCGATCTGCTGTTGCCGCGGTTCTTCGATCATGTCGCGGGACAGGTCAGGAGCCTGAACCTGCGCGTGATCCCCTCGCAATCGCCGTCGCCCGCGATGCTGCGCGAAAACCGCTGCGATCTCATGGTCACGCCGCTGCCGCCATCCGGCGTGGACATCGTGCAGAAGCGGCTGCTCAGCGATCACTACGTCTGCTACTTCGATCCCAAGGCGCGCACCGCGCCGGCCGGCCGCAGCGCCTATCTCGCAGCACGCCACATCACGGTGGTCTATACCGACAACGAGCGGCTCGACTTCGACCGCCGGCTGGCGGCGAACGGCTTTCTTCGTGACATCGCCATCTCCGTGCCGAGCTTTTCCGGCGTGCCGCCCTTCCTGCACGGCTCGCAGATGCTGGCCAGCATGCCGAGCCTGCTCGCCTCCGGTGTGATGCGCGGCTTTGCGCATGTACCGATTCCGCTGGCGTCGCGGACAAAGACGCTGGCCGAGCTGCCGATGTTCATGGTCTGGCATCAGCGCTATCAGAAAGACCCGGCCCATCGCTGGATCCGCGGCCAGCTCGAAACCGTGGCGGCAACGGCGGCCGGAGACTGAGCCTCGGTTACGGTTTCAGGGAAGTCTGCCCTTCGCCAAACCCACTGGTTGCGCGAGGGCCGCCACGCTAGAATTGTCCCATGACAGTGACCGATATTGCGAGCCGGACCTACAATCATAGCTGGCGGCTGGACCCCATCATCCGCAGCCTGCTGGATACCGACTTCTACAAGCTATTGATGTTGCAGATGATTCGGGAGGACTATCCGAATCAGCAGGTGACCTTCTCGGTCATCAACCGCTCGCGCCATGTGCGGCTGGCCGAGATCATCGACGAGGGCGAGCTGCGCGCCCAGCTCGACCACGCCCGCACCATCCGCTTCGCCAAGAAAGAGCTGATCTGGCTTGCCGGTAACACCTTCTACGGCAAGACCCACATGTTCTCGGCGGACTTCATCCGCTGGCTGGCCGAATTCCGGCTGCCCGAATACGAGCTGCGCAAGGTCGAGGGCCAGTACGAGCTGCATTTCCACGGCCCCTGGACCCACACCACGATGTGGGAAATTCCGGCGCTCGCCATCCTCAACGAGTTGCGGTCGCGCGCCGCGATGAAGGGCCGCGGCCGCTTCGAGCTCGACGTGCTCTATGCCCGCGCCAAGGCCAAGCTGTGGACCAAGGTCGAGCGGCTGCGCCAGCTCGAGAATTTGCGGCTCTCCGACTTCGGCACCCGCCGCCGCCACGGCTTCCTCTGGCAGCGCTGGTGCGTCGAGGCGGTGAAGGAAGGCCTGGGCCCGTCCTTCATCGGCACCTCCAACGTGCTGCTGGCGATGGACAATGATCTCGAAGCCATCGGCACCAATGCGCATGAGCTGCCGATGGTCGCGGCTGCGCTTGCCAAGGACGACGAGGAGTTGCGCTGGGCGCCCTATCGCATTCTCGACCAATGGCGCCAGACCTATGGCGGCAATCTCCTGATCGCGCTGCCCGACGCCTTCGGCACCAAATCCTTCCTGCGCGATGCGCCGGAATGGGTCGCCGACTGGACCGGCTTCCGCCCCGACAGCGCGCCACCGATCCAGGCCGGCGAGGAGATCATCGCCTGGTGGGAAAAGAAGGGCCGCAACCCCAAGGACAAGCTGCTCGTCTTCTCCGATGCGATGGATGTCGGCTCGATTGAGGAGACCTATCACCACTTCTCCGGTCGCTCGCGGCTCTCGTTCGGCTGGGGCACCAACCTCACCAATGATTTCGTCGGCTGCCCGCCGGACGGCTCGTTCAATCTCGATCCCATCTCGCTGGTCTGCAAGGTGTCGTCGGTTGACGGCCACCCGGCCGTCAAGCTCTCGGACAATCCGGAGAAGGCGACCGGCATGCCCTCCGAGATCGAACGCTATTTGCGCGTGTTCGGCGACGCTGGCCGGGTGCGCAAGCCGGTGCTGGTCTAGCGCCGGACCAAACTCTCTCGATCAGGTAAACCGCGCAGGACGAATGCGAGGCATTGGTTCGCCACGACCGCATCGGTTCCGGTTGGTCGGCATTTGCAACGATCTGCGGGCATCCGCTTCACGACGCTTTCACCCTGCAGTGCAGTCGCCTGCGTCCTTGGGGTCGAGTTAAGCAACTTTCCCCTCTACTTGGCGTTGCAGGCGCGACGCTCCGGTGGGGTCGTTGATCGATTTGGGGAATGCAGGGTGTTTCGCAGAACAGCGACGTCGACGAAGGGGCGTAGTTTCCTTCACGTCATCAAACTTGTCTCGCCATTCGTGATGGTCGTCGTGCTCCAGGCAACGATCGCGGGATTCAGCCTCGAGGTGATGTCATCGGTCCGCGCCTATGTCGCGGGCGAAGCGATGTGGTCGCGGTCACAGAAGAACGCGGTCTATTTCCTCAATCTCTATCTGCATTCAGGCGAACCGAGCCAGTTCACCCACTACCAGGCGTCCCTCGCCGTTCCCATCGGCGATGAGTTCGCGCGCTGGGCACTCGAGCGCGATCCGGTCGACGTCGAGGCCGCCCGCGTCGGGTTTCTGCAAGGCGGCAACCATCCCGATGACGTTCCGGGATTGATCTGGCTGTTCCGCTATTTCAACCGCGTCAGCTTCCTCCAGGAAGCGATCCACGAGTGGGCGGCCACCGATCCCATGTTGCTGGAGCTCAGCGTCTTCGGCGAGGTCATCCGGTCCGAGTTGGCGCACGGACCCATTGAGGACCGCGACCGCCTGCGGCTGCTGTCGTCGCGGCTCTCGGAACTCAACACGCAGTTCACGGTGCATGCAAAGCGGTTCTCGACCGTCCTCGGCGAAGGCTCGCGCGCCATCAAGGTCACGCTGACGTGCATCAACATCGTGGCGGCCGCGACGCTGATCCTGCTCCTGATCTGGCACACGCGGCGCTTGATGCTGCAACGACAGGCGTTCGAGGATGCTTTGCATGCCGAGAAGGAGCGCCTGGCATGGCAGGCATCGCACGACTGGTTGACCGGCCTGTCCAACCGCCGCGCCTTCGAGGCGCGCCTGCAAAGCGTGCTGGACACCACCGCGGCGGGTTCGCTGGGCCTGATCCTGCTCGACCTCGACCAGTTCAAGAGCGTCAACGACACCTGCGGCCACCTCGCCGGCGACCGCCTGCTCTGCCAGGTCTCGCGCCTGCTGCAACAGGACCGGGGGCCGCATGATCTGGTGGCCCGGCTCGGCGGCGACGAATTCGGCCTGATCCTGCCGCAGTGCTCGCCCTCGACCACCGTCGATATCGCCGAACGCCTGCGCAGATCGCTCGAGCTGTTCACCTTCGCCTGGGACGATCGTTGCTTCGCGGTGACTGCCAGCATCGGCGTCGCCTGTATCGCGGACGGCAACACCACGCTCGAGGACGCCATGCGGCGCGCGGATGCCGCCTGCTACCGCGCCAAGGAAAAGGGGCGCAACCGGGTACAGGTCGACAATGGCAGACCGGACGTCGTCGTCGTTGCAGCCCGTCCGCGCGAGGCCGTCGCAGCGCGAGGTTGACAGGCGCCGGCGCCCTCTCAACCCCGGCATCCGATTGCAGACATCGTCCAACGGCGTCGCAGCGGCGCGGCTATGTGACGCCGCGGCCACATTGCTCCCAAAAAACTGCGTCTTTCGCTTTCCGCCACACCGCCTTGCGCGCTGATCCACGATGGCCAGAACCTCCCTCGCTAAGCATGGCACCAGCCAACGTTGCGGTCCGAATTCCGCCCGGACCGTGCCGAAAGAGGAGTTTGCAGGTGCCCTGGAATGGTTTGTTGCCCCCGCCCCGGATCCGTCGCGCGAAGACGTGTCGGCGGCGTGCGTTTCTCTTGAGCACCGCGATCGGCGCTGTTGCCGCAGGTGGTGCGCTGCCGTGGCTCGCGACGCCGGCAGAGGCGGCCTGTGTGGTGACTGGAAGCGGCGCGCAGGCAGCGCTGCAGTCAGGCGATTCGATCACCTGCACCGGAGCGGGCAACACCCAGATCAAGACGGCGCCCGTGGTCAGCGGTGTCACCGTCAACATTGGAGACGGCACCGCGACCTCTCTGAATGACCCGACCTTTGCCAGCGTTGTCCTCGAGGCGGCATCCAATAGCGCGGCCAAGGTCTTCGGCAACGCAACGGTCACATCCGCCAACAGCGACGGCATTGCAGTGATCGGCGGCGGCGGCAACACCATCACCGTGGATGCCGGCGCCATGGTTGGGTCATCGAGCCTCGGCACGTCGGGGCTCGCACTGGCCAATTCGAGCAACAACATCATCGTGATCGGAGGTACGGTCGGAAACGGCGTCACCGGAGCCATCAGCATCAGCATCGGTGCCGGGTCGGCGAACAATCAGGCGAACATCCTGTCGAGCGGCTTTGTCCATGCCATCAATGTCGCGGCCGTCGATCTGAGCGGCGCGGCCGACGGCAACGTCGTCAGCAACGCCGGCACGATCTCGAGTGCCTCGGGCACGGCAATCATCGGCTCGGCCAATCAGGACACCATCATCAACTCAGGCACGATCATCAGCGGTGGCGTCAGCACGGCTGTCGACCTGAAGGGAGGCAACGACGTCTTCGAGTTGCGAGCGGGATCGAGCATCACGGGATGGGTCCTCGGCGGCAACGGAACGGACACGCTGCGCCTGGGCGGGGCCACCAACGCAGCGTTCAATCTCAGCATATTCGGCGCGGCCGGTCAGTTCCGGGAATTCGAGGTGCTGGAAAAGACCGGCAGCTCCACCTGGACGATGAACGGCTCGACGACGGAGATCGCGACCATGAATGTCCTGGCCGGCACCGTCGAGGTGAACGGCTCGATGCCCAACATCGCGACGACCGTCAGCGCGGGCATCCTCAGCGGTAACGGCGCGATCGGCAATATCACGGTGCTATCGGGCGGCACGGTCTTGCCCGGCAATCTCGGTACGCTGACGAGCTCCGGCAATGTCACATTCAACGCCGGCTCGACCTACGCGATCTCCGTCACCGCTACCGGACAATCCGAGAAGATCCTCGCGGTCAGCGCAGCGTTGAACGGCGGCACCGTCGCAGTCAACACGATCGCCGGCGCCTATAACCCCTCGACGCAATACACGATCCTGAGCACGACGACTGGCGTCACCGGCAGCTTCTCGGGCGTGACTGTCAGCGGATACAATCCGCTGCTCTTCGCTTCCTCCCTCAGCTATGACGGGTTCAGCGTCTTCCTGACGCTCAACTACAACAACGCCGCATTCCTCTCCCTCGCCCAGACGCAGAACCAGAAGGCCGTGGCCGGCGCCTTGAGCGCGTTCGGTCCCAACCTGCCTTTCCTCTCCTCCTTCGCAGGCCAGAGCGACGCCCAACTCCGTTACAGTCTGGACCAGCTTTCGGGTGAAGCCGCCACCGGCGCCCAGCAGGGCGCCTTCCAGTTCACGAGCCAATTCCTCGGCCTCATGCTTGATCCGTTCGTAGGTGGACGCAGTGGCATGAGCACCGGCGACACGGCGCTTGGTTTCAGCCCCGAACGCGCCGCGCTGCCGGACGATATCGCCCTCGCCTACAACAAGGTGCTGGGGACGCCTGCCATGAAAGCGCCGGTCTTTGCGGAGCGCTGGACGGCTTGGGGCACGGCGTTCGGCGGTACCAACCGCACCAGCGGCGACCCCGTCGTGATCGGCAGTCACGACCTCGGCGCGCGCACCGGCGGCGTCGCGGCCGGCGCCGATTATCATTTCGGCCGCGATGCGCTGGTCGGTTTCGCGCTGTCGGGCGGCGGCACCAAATGGGACCTCGCGCAGGCGATCGGCGGCGGCAAGAGCGATGCAATCCAGGCCGGCGTCTACACCGCCGTGCGTACAGGGCCGGCCTATTTCGCCGCCTCTCTCGCCGTGGCCAATCATTGGATGTCGACAGACCGGCTCGCTCCGTTCGGCAACCAGCTCACCGCCAAATTCGACGCGCAAACCGTCGGAGGCCGCATCGAGGGCGGCTATCGCTTCGCCACGCCGATTGGCGGCTTCACGCCGTACGTGGCGGCGCAGGCGCAGGCTTTTCGCACACCGACTTATACCGAGGCCGATCTGGCCGGCAGCGGCTTTGGCCTGACCTATCAGGGACGCACGGCCTCCGACACACGGAGTGAGCTCGGCGCGCGCTTCGATCGCGCGACGCTGGTCACGCCGAACTCGGTCCTCACGTTGCGCGGCCGCGCGGCCTGGGCCCATGATTGGGTGAGCGATCCGACGCTCGTCGCCGCATTCCAGACGCTGCCCGGCGCGAGCTTCATCGTCAATGGCGCAACGCCGGCCAAGAACACCGCGCTCGCATCTGCCGGTGCCGAGCTGAAGTTTTCGAACGGCGTTGCCCTGTCGGCGAAGTTCGACGGCGAGTTCGCGGCGCGCAGCACCACTTATTCCGGCACCGCGAGCCTGCGATACGCTTGGTAGCCGCTTGGCCTCCTCAAGGCGACCGTGCGCCGACCGGCACGATCCCGAGGCCGGCGAGATGCGTATCGACGAATTGCTCGACCTGCTGGCGCAGCATCTGGGGCGGCACCGCCACCATGCGCTCCTCGAGGCCGAGCGAGATGATTCCGTGCACGGCGGAAAACAGCGTGCGCGACAGCAGCGCGATCCGCACGTCGTCCGCAGCCGGTAGCAGCCGCACCAGGGGTGGATGCATCAGCGCGAAAGCGTCCATCACCATCTGAAGGATGTCGTCGGGATAAGGACGGTCGTCCTCCATCCGATGCTCGAACAACGAGCGCAGCAGGTTTGCGTGCTCGGCGAAAAATTCGAGATAGGTCGCGGCCAGCCCGTAGAGCTGGCGAACGGGATCTTCCCCCGGGACCTCGCCAAGCCGCACCGTGAGCGCCTGAACCGTCTCCCGATTGACCGTCAGGATCACCCCGTCGAAGTCGCCGAACTCGTTATAGACGCTGCCCACCGAGCAGCCGGCAGCCTCCGCAACGTCACGAACCTTCAATGATCTCAGCCCCTTAGCTGAAATAATGTCGCGGGCGATCTCCAGGATCTGGAGCCTCCGCCGATTTTTTTTCTGGTCGCGTGGCGATTCTTCTTGAACATTGTTCATTTTCAAGCTACTCATGTGAACATTGTTCAAATTAACCCGGAGATCTGCAAAATGCAAACCCTCGCTGTTGATATCGCCACCACCTTCGTCGACGACGCCGCAGCTCTCGTGGCCGGCCTTGGCCGGGCCGTCCTCAAGTTCGCGATGCAACCGATCGATCGCATCGCAAATGCCTGCGACATCGCTGGCGTGCTCACCGAGCGCCGCGCGACCTTTCGGATGTGGCGGGCGAGCCGCGCCCGTAGCCGTCACGCGGGCCGTCGGTTCAGCCTGCTCGGCCGCCTCTCGCCCTTTCGCCACCTCGCTCATCTCACCTGAGGCGTGCGCACCCGGGACGTTCCGGTCGGCTCGAATGCAAGACCCGGTTGCAAGGAAGGACTTACCATGTCCCGACATTCGCAGCCGATGTCGCGGCCTTTGGCGATGCGGTTCAACTTTTCCTCATCGCTCCGCGCGGTATCCGGAAAAGCGCGGCCAGTCCGTCCGAACCACGGCTGCGACCAGATATTTGCGAACCTAACGAGACCATTTGGAGACCAACAGGATCGGAAGGGTCGAGGGGACAGAGCAGGCCGGCGACCGTCGTCATCCAGCCATCGTTCGTCCCGTAAGCTTCCGGTCGTGACGCCTCACCGACAACGTAACAATCTCAGGCTGCCTTCCCAAAACAGGACTTGTCATGATCAGGGAATTGATGTCGTCACGCCGCTTTGCGCCGCTGTTCTGGGCGCAATTTTTCTCGGCGCTCAATGACAACGTGCTCAAGAACGCACTCGTCATCATCCTGCTTTACAGTGCCGCGACCGGCCACGGCGACGCGCTGGTGACGGTCGCAGGCGCCGTCTTCATCTTCCCCTATTTCATCCTGTCGGGGCTCGGCGGCCAGCTCGCCGACAAATACGTCAAATCCGTCGTTGCTCGGCGGCTCAAATTCGCGGAGATCTTTGCGGCGGCCTTTGCCGCCGCCGGCTTCTTCCTGCACTCGGTGCCGCTGCTGTTCACGGCGCTCGCGCTGTTCGGCGTCATCGCCGCCCTGTTCGGTCCCGTGAAATACGCCATGCTGCCGGACCAGCTCGAGCTCGGTGAGCTCGCAACCGGCAACGCGCTGGTCGAAGGCGCCACCTTCATGGCCATCCTGCTCGGCACCGTCGCCGGCGGCCAGTTCGTGGCCGGCTCCGCGCATATGGGCTGGGTTGCATCGGCCGTGGTCCTGCTGGCCCTGCTGTCCTGGGCCTTCGCCTCCCGCATTCCGCAGACGACGCCATCCGCCCCCGACCTGCCCGTCACCGCCAATCCCTGGACCTCGACGGTCGGCCTGTTGAAGACGCTCTACGCGGACAAGCGGCTGTGGGACGGCACCGTGATCGTCTCGTGGTTCTGGCTGGTCGGCGCCATCGTGCTGTCGCTGCTGCCGGCGCTGGTCAAGGAGGTCGTCGGTGGCACCGAAGGCGTGGTGACGCTGTGTCTTGCGACCTTCGCGATCGGCATCGCCATCGGCTCGCTGTTCGCGGCCAGCCTGAGCCACGTCCGCCCGAACCTCGCGCTGGTGCCGATCGGCGCGATCATCATGGGGTTTGCCGGCCTTGATCTCGCCTGGGCCATCGGTGTGACCGCCAAGGGGCAGGACATCGCCGCGGTCGACTTCGCAACCTCGTTCGCCGGCCTGCGCATGCTGATCGACTTCGTCGCCTTCGCATTCGGCGGTGGCCTGTTCGTCGTTCCGTCCTTTGCTGCCGTCCAGGCCTGGTCGCAACCGACCGAGCGCGCTCGCATCATCGCCGCCGGCAACGTGCTGCAGGCTGCCTTCATGGTGGTCGGCTCGCTGTTCGTCGCACTGCTCCAGGCAGCTGGCCTCCATATCGGCTGGATCTTCTTCGGCCTCGGCGTCGCCAGCTTCGGCGCGGTGTGGTTCGTGCTGACCAAGTGGGGCAAGGAAGGCGTACGCGATTTCGGCGGGCTGCTGTTCCGCGCGCTGTTCCGTACCGAGGTTCGTGGCCTCGAGAACCTGCCGCCTCCGGGCACGCGCATGCTGATCGCACCGAACCATGTCAGCCTGATCGATGGCCCGCTGCTGCACGCCGTGCTCCCGATCGATGCCAGCTTCGCGGTCGATACCGGCATCTCCAAGGCCTGGTGGGCCAAGCCGTTCCTGCGGGTGGTCAAGCACTACACCATGGACCCGACCAAGCCGCTGGCCGCACGCGACCTGATCAAGCTCGTCGCCGCCGGCGAGCCGGTGGTCATCTTCCCGGAGGGACGCATCACCGTCTCCGGCTCGCTGATGAAGGTCTATGACGGCACCGCGATGATCGCGGACAAGGCCGACGCGGTGGTCGTGCCCATTCGCATCGAGGGCGCGCAGCGCTCGCATCTCAGCTATCTCAACGGCAGCCAGATCAAGCGCTCGTGGTTTCCGCGGGTGACGGTTACGATCCTGCCGCCGGTCAAGCTTCCGGTCGATCCGTCGCTGAAGGGCAAGGCACGCCGCAATGCCGCGGGCGCCGCGCTCCAGGACGTGATGATCGACGCCATGGTCAAGAACGCCATGCTCGATCACACGCTGTTCGAAGCGCTCGGACATGCTTATCGCGACCGCGATACCGGCAAGGTCATCATCGAGGACGCGCTCGGCACCAAGCTGACCTATCGCAAGCTGATCCTCGGCGCGCAGGTCTTGAGCCGCAAGCTCGAAGCCGGCACGGTAGCCGGCGAGAATGTCGGCGTGCTGCTGCCGAATTCCGCGGGCGTCGCCGTCGTCTTCATGGCGCTGCAAAACATCGGCCGCGTCCCGGCGATGCTCAACTTCTCCGCCGGCCCGGTCAACGTCCTCGCCGCCATGAAGGCCGCGCAGGTCAAGACCGTGCTGACCTCGAAAGCGTTCATCGAGAAGGGCAAGCTCGACAAGCTGATGGCCGCGATCTCCGCGGAAGCCCGCGTCGTCTATCTCGAGGATGTCCGCGCTTCGATCGGTACGGCCGACAAGATCAAGGGGTTGCTCGCAGGCACCGCGCCGCGTGTCGCTCGCGAGGCGAATGATCCGGCCGTCGTGCTGTTCACGTCGGGCTCGGAAGGCACGCCCAAGGGCGTGGTGCTGTCCCACCGCAATATCCTCGCAAACGCCGCACAGGCGCTGGCGCGAGTCGACGCCAACGCCAATGACAAGGTGTTCAACGTGCTACCGGTGTTCCACTCGTTCGGGCTCACCGGCGGAATGATGATGCCGCTGCTCGCTGGCATTCCGATCTACATGTACCCCTCGCCGCTGCACTACCGCATCGTGCCAGAGCTGATCTACCAGACCGGCGCCACGATCCTGTTCGGCACCGATACGTTCCTCACCGGCTATGCGCGCTCGGCGCACGCCTACGACTTCCGCACGCTGCGCCTGGTGATCGCCGGCGCGGAGGCGGTGAAGGATCGCACACGTCAGGTGTTCATGGAGCGCTACGGCATCCGCATCCTGGAAGGCTATGGTGTCACCGAGACCGCGCCGGTGCTGGCGATGAACACGCCGATGGCCAATCGCCCCGGCACCGTCGGCCGCCTCTCGCCGCTGATGGAAAGCCGCCTCGATCCGGTCCCCGGCATCGAGGAAGGTGGACGCCTCTCGGTGCGCGGACCGAACGTGATGCTCGGTTACCTCAGGGCCGAAAACCCCGGCGTGCTCGAACCGCTCGCCGAGGGCTGGCACGACACCGGCGACATCGTGGCGATCGACGCGGCCGGCTTCATCACCATCAAGGGACGCGCCAAGCGCTTCGCCAAGATCGCGGGCGAAATGGTCTCGCTGTCGGCGGTCGAGAGCATCGCGACGACGCTGTGGCCGCAAGCCGCCTCGGTCGCCGTGTCGATCCCCGACCAGCGCAAGGGCGAGCGCATCGTGCTGCTGACGACGGAGAAGACCGCCGAGCGCAGTGCGATGCAGGGCCAGGCCAAGGCGATTGGCGCGTCCGAGCTGACCGTGCCCGCGGCGATCATGGTGGTCGACAAGGTGCCGTTGCTCGGCACCGGCAAGACCGACTATGTCACGGCAACGACGATGGCCCGTGAGCAGGCATCCTCGCCGGAGCGCGAGGTTGCGTAAAGACGACAAGTCCACGGCCGTCGCTCCGGCGGAAGCCCGGTGCGACGGCGTCGTCCTGCTTCACGGCATCGGCGTCGGTGCCTGGACGCTGAAGAGGCTGGATCGGGCGTTGCAGCGTCACGGCTTCGCCACGCTCAATCTCGGCTACCCCAGCCGCAAGAAGCCGCTCGAGGAGCTTGCGGAAGACATCCACGCGCCGGTCGCCGCGTTTGCAGCGCAATGCGACGGCGCTATCCACTTCGTCGCCCATTCCATGGGCGGGCTACTCGCCCGGGTTTACATCGCGAGATATCGTCCGGTGCGGCTCGGCCGTGTCGTGATGCTGGGCACGCCCAACGGCGGCAGCGAAGTCGCCGATCTCCTGAAGGACCTTTCGCTCTACCGCGCTGTTTTCGGTCCGGCCGGCTCGCAGCTTTCGACAGCCCAGCCCCCTGTGCTCGCCGCCCTGCCGTCGCCCGATTATGCGATCGGCGTCATCGCGGGATGCCGCACCACCGCGCCAATCACCTCGGCCTTTGTCCTGCCGCGGCCCAATGACGGACGCGTTTCCGTCGAAAGCGCGAAATTGGCCGACATGGCCGACCACATCGTCGTCAAGGCATCGCACACCGGACTTCCACGAAATGCCGTCGCGATCGAGCAGACGATCGCGTTCCTGCACGAAGGCCGCTTCAATCCGATCACTTGAGCAGGAGATAGCGAACCGGGTTGTCGTCGCACTGCCCCGCGCCGCACTCCAGCACGGTGGACAAGAGATTGGCGGCGACCAGCAACGCAAAGATCGCGAAGACCGTGTTCGATGCCGCACCGTTCAAAGGCGCGTCCCCGTCTCGCTTGCCGGTCACATCCTTCAGGATGAAGACGAGCGCGACATAACACACGATCCCGATCGCCGCGATCAGCGCCCAGGTGTAGAAATGCAGCCCGAACAGCGCCGAGCCGTATCCGGGATCGCCGAGCGCAAGATGCAGCGATACCTGCCGCATCGAGATGAAGCCGGTGACGAGGCTGGCCACGAGGATCATCGCGTAATGAGACCCGCGTTCGCCGAGGCGCAGGTTGAACAGGAACCCCATGCCGACCGCGATGAACCCGGCCCTTTGCAACAGGCAAAGCGGGCAAGGCAGCTCGCCGAGCGCAAGCTGATAGGCGAACGCCACCGTCAGGATCAACGAGATCCCAAGCAGCCCAAGCATGTTCAGGACCGCGCCGACCGGCCGTTGCTCGCTCAGCTCTGCAGGGCTCATCTCGACACCGTCAGAACGAGAATTTGAGCGGATCGGTCGCGTGGTGGAAGAACCATGCGACCGTGACCACGATTGTTGCGCTCCAGAGCGCATAGCTCAGTCCCGCACGCGAACGCCAGGCACTCGCGCAGCCCGCGAGCGCCAGCAGGAAAGGCAGAAACATGTACATGAGCGCGGGCTCCCTAAGCGATTCGCGCTGTGCGCGAACGGCCCAAGAAATACGTCAGCCGCGCATGCCTCTCAAGAGCCGGCTTCGCTGCGCCGTTCCTGCGCATAACGCACCAGCGCCGCGAAGCGATAGATGCCGTGCACGAACTTGCCATAGGGCATGGTGATGAACAGCGCGAACACTGCGCCGAGATGCAGGGCCAGCAACGGCCCCATGGCCGCGGTCTCGCGCAGGACTAGCAGCGCCATGCCGGTGAAGCCGGTCAGGAACAGCATGGCGATGAAGCCGACGTCCATGCCGTAGCGCTGCTCGTCGAGCAACTCCGGTGCACGCCGCGTTTTCGCAACGAACAGGCCGATCGGACCGACGATGAGACCGATGCCGCCGAGTGTCCCCAGCACCACGGGCAAATCCCACCACGGATACGGCGCCTCCCGGCTCCAGAGGTAGTGATAGAGCGTCGCCACCGACGTCGCGGCGAAGCACAGCAGAAAACCGTAGAACGTCAGGTGGTGGAAAAGCTTGCGCCGGTCGGTCGGCTTGTCGTCCTCGTTGTAGCAGCCGACGCCGCCGCCGTGGAGATAGCGCAGTTCCCCGGCATCGCGGATCGCCTGGAAGATCGAGCCGCCGTCGGCGCGACCGCCAATGGGGGTGCCGATGTCGCGCCAGAAGGCACGCACGCTCATGACCAGCGCGAGGATCGCGTAGAGGAAGGCGGCGCTGAACAATGCGGCCATCGCGTTGTGCGGCATCAGCTTGTAGAAGGCACCAGGGCCGGTGTGCACACCGAACAACACGCTGTGGTCGTTGAGGGCGGCAAAGCCGAGGATGAAGGCGGCCATGCTGAGCGCGGCGATGACGCTGATGACGAACCCGTTGCGGGCGAAGGCACCGGACAACGCCAGCGGCCAGGCATAGGCCGCATAGGACTCGGCACGCGCAACCGCAAGCGTCTTCGGAACGTTGACGTTGAACTCGTGCGGCGGCGAGAACTGGCAATCGACGTAGCAGGCGCCGCAGGAATGGCAGAGGTTTGCGAGATAGTTGAGATCTCCATCGGAGAAGGCGCGCCGCATCTCCATGGCGGGAAATACCGCGCAAAGACCCTCGCAGTAGCGGCAGGAATTACAGACCGTCATCAGACGGTCGGCTTCGTCCAGAATTCTAGTTCCGTGCATGTTTCGCCGCTTCCCGTCCCGCGATCCGCCCGAACACGCTGCCGATGGTCATGCCCATGCCGGCCGCGTAGCCCTTGCCGAGCACGTTGCCCGCCATGATCTCGCCGGCCGCGAACATGTTGGCGGACGGCTTGCCGTCAGCCATCAGCATCCGCGCCTCCTTGTTCACGCGCGTGCCGAGATAGGTGAAGGTGATGCCGGGCCGCACCGGATAAGCGAGATAGGGCGGCGTCTCGATCCGCCTTGCCCAGTGCGTCTTGGGCGGCGTGATGCCTTCAGTCACGCAATCGTCCAGGATGGTGTGATCGAAGGTGCCGGGCCGCACGGCCGCATTGAACTCGGTGATGGTCTTTTCCAGCGCGGCCGGATCGAGCTCGAGCTTGCCGGCCAGCTCGGCGACGGTCTGCCCGGCGATCGGCGGGAACAGCGTCGGCATGAAGCTGGTGACGACGGTCGAGTCGAAAATGATATAGGCGATCTGGTCGGGCTGCGCCGCGACCAGCCGGCCCCAGATCGCGTAGCGCTTCGGCCAGATGTCCTCGCCTTCGTCGTAGAATCGCTGGGCATGCTTGTTGACGACGATGCCGAACACGACGGAGTCGTGGCGGGTGATGATGCCGCCGTCGAATTTCGGCGCACGGGCGTCGATCGCGACCGCATGGCATTGGGTGGGATCGCCGACCTCCTGCACGCCCTTGTCGAGCAGCATCTTCAGGATCGAGCCGCGATTATAGGGCGTGCCGCGGATCAGGAAGTTGTCAGCGGCCTCGCCCCAATATTGCTTCAACCATTCGATGTTGGCCTCGAACCCGCCGGCAGCGGCGACCAGCGACGTCGCGCGGATCTCGGTCTCGCCCTTGATCGGCCGCTTGAGACGCGCGGCGAGGAACATGCCGTCCTCGATCACGAGATCGGTGACCTCGGCGTCGTATTCGACGTCGACGCCGAGCCGCTCGGCGGTGAGATAGAGCGCGTTCAACATCGCGCGGCCGCCGCCGAGAAAGAAGGAGTTGGTGCGGCCAAGGCTCAGCGTGCCGCCGAGCGAGGGCTGCCAGCGCACGCCCTGCTCCACGATCCAGTTCAGGATGTCCTTGGACTCCCGGATCATGTGGCGCGCGAGGTCCTCGTCGGTCTGGCCGCCCGTCACCAGCAGCAGATCTTGCCAGAACTCCTCCTCGGTGTAGGGACCGGTCAGGATCTCAGTCGCCGCATCGTGGGCGCAGCGCATGTTGCGGGTGTGACGCGTGTTGCCGCCGCGATAGAATTTTGGCGCGCCCTCCAGCACGAGCACCGAGGCCCCGCCGCGGCGCGCCGAGATCGCCGCGCACAGTGCCGCATTGCCGCCGCCGATCACCAGCACGTCGTATTTGCTGCTCATCCCGTCTGCCCGATGCGACGAAGTTAGAGACATTCTGCCGCCGAGGACCCCGATCGACCCAGGGCAGCCATTGCGTACGTTTGTATACAAAGATATACATCGGTACTGCAAGTGCCATCTCTGCATGGGCAGGATGCGCCGTGAGGAAACATGGCCAAGCGCGCGGCAAAGTCAGGCGGATCGATCGCACGCGGCGGCGGCGTGGCACTGGGCGAAGCCGTGTTCCGCTCGCTGTGCGAGGCGCTTCAGGCCGGCAGTTACCGCGCCGGCGACCGGCTGCGCGAGGAAGAGGTCGCGCAGCGGCTCAAGGTCAGCCGCACGCCGGTCCGGGAGGCGCTTGGCCGTCTCGCGGCCCGCGGCTTCGTCGAGCCCGCCGGCGGCCGCGGGCTGATCGTGCGCGACCTCGACATTTCCGAGGTGCTCGAGCTCTACGCCATGCGCGAGATCATGGAAGGTGCTGCAGCGCGCCTGGCCGCCGAGCACGCCTCAGCGCCCGAAGTCCACGCGCTCAGGGATATCGAGCAAGCCTTTATCGAGGCGTCGGCGCCAGACGCTGCCGAGATGGCGCGGCTCAACCGCGCCTTCCACGAAGCCATCTGCCGCGCCGCGCGCAACCGCTATCTCGACAACGCCTCGCGCGAATTGCAGGACTGGATTGCGCTGCTGGGCCCGACCACCTTCACGGTGACAGGCCGACCCTCGACCAGCCACGGCGAGCATCAGGCCCTCATCGACGCCATCGCCGCGCGCGACGGCGACAAGGCCGAACAGCTTGCGCGGGCGCATATCCGCGAGGCATTGCGCTGCCGGCTCAAGTTGCTGCAGAAGCAGTAACGCGCGGCGCTCACGCGACCACATCCGCGACGACCGCTTTCAGGACATCCCGCACGTCGCCCGGCTTCAGCCGAACCTGCAAGCCGCGCTGGCCGCCGTTGAGATAGACCTGATCATGCGCGAGCGCGCTCTGCTCGATCACGGTGCGCACCGGCTTGCGCTGCCCGAACGGGCTGATGCCACCGACCTTGTAGCCGGTGACGCGCTCGGCCTCCGGCGGCTTCATCATCTGCGCCGACTTGCCGCTCGCGGCAGCGGCGAGCTTTTTCATGGAGACTTCCTGGTCGGACGGGACGACGACGCAGATCGGCTTGCCGTCCACCAGCGCCATCAGCGTCTTCAGCACGCGCGACGGATTTTCACCGAGGGCCGACGCCGCCTGGAGCCCGATGCTCTCGGCGTCAGGATCGTAGTCGTAGGTGTGGACAGTGAAGGCAACGCCGGCGGCTGCAAGCGCGCGCGTGGCTGGGGTGACTTTGGACATGCACGATGTTTACCACCGTCATTGCGAGGAGCGAAGCCATGGCAAGGAGGATGTCTATACGCGCCACACCTTCAGTGTCGTCCCGGCGAACGCCGGGACCCATAACCACAGGAAGGAGTTTGGCGAAGCCTAGTCGTTAGGGGCTGCGACCGTCCGCAATCGCGAGATCACGCGGTATGGGTCCCGGCGTTCGCCGGGACGACAGTGGGCGTTGACGGTGCTACGCCGCCCAACGACGGCGGAGTATTACTCCGCCGCGTCCCGCATCTCCGCACGCTCGGCCCTGGCCGCGCAGAACTTGAACTCCGGGATCTTGCCGAAGGGATCAAGCGCCGGGTTGGTCAACAAGTTGGCCGCCGCCTCCGCGTAGCAGAACGGCATGAACACCATGTTCTCGGGCACATCGCGATCGGAGCGGACCTTGACCTCGACCGCACCGCGGCGGGTCTCCAGCCGGATGAAATCGCCGGGCGCGAGCTTCTTCCGGTGCATGTCCTTCGGGGACATGAATGCGACCGCCTCCGGCTCGATCTGGTCAAGCACCTGCGCGCGGCGCGTCATCGAGCCGGTGTGCCAATGCTCGAGCACGCGGCCGGTCGAGAGCACCATCGGATATTCGGCGTCGGGCAGCTCATCCGGCGGGATGACCTTGGCCGGCACGATCTTGCCGCGGCCGCTCGCGGTCGGGAAGCCCGTGGTGAAGATGATCTCGTTGCCGGGCTTGTTCGGATCGTCGGCCGGATAGGTCACGGCACCTTCGCGCACCAGCCGCTCCCAGCTGATGTTCTTGAGCGAGGGCATCAACTCCGCCATCTCGGTGTAGACGTCGCCGGGGCCGGAATAATTCCAGGGCAGGCCCATCCGCTTGCCGATCTCCTGGATGATCCAGAGATCCTGCCGCGCATCGCCCGGCGGCTTGATCACCTGGCGCGCGAGCTGCACGCGGCGATCGGTGTTGGTGAACGAGCCGTCCTTTTCGGCAAAGGCCGAGGCCGGCAGGATGACGTCGGCATGGAACGCGGTCTCGGTGACGAAGAGATCCTGCACGACGAGATGATCGAGCATGGCGAGCGCCTGGCGCGCATGCTGGAGATCGGGATCGGACATCGCGGGATTCTCGCCCTCGATATACATGCCCGTGATCTCGCCGGCATGGATCGCGTTCATGATCTCGACCACGGTCAGGCCGCGGACGGGATCGAGATCCTGGTGCCACAGTTTTTCGAACGCGCCGCGCAGATCGTCGCGGCTCACCGGCTGATAGTCCGGCAGGAACATCGGGATCAGGCCGGCATCGGAGGCGCCCTGCACGTTGTTCTGGCCGCGCAGCGGATGCAGACCTGTGCCGGGACGGCCGACCTGGCCGGTGATCAGCGCGAGCGCGATCAGGCAGCGCGCATTGTCGGTGCCGTGGACGTGCTGGCTGATGCCCATGCCCCAGAAGATGATCGACGACTTTGCCCGCGCGTAGGTCCGCGCGACCTCGCGCAGCGTCTGCGCCGGGATGCCGCAGATCGCCTCCATCTTCTCCGGCGTGAATTCCTTGATCTTCTCCTTGAGGTCCTCAAATCCTTCGGTGTAGCCGGCGATATACTGGTCGTCGGTCAGACCCTCGGTGATGATCGTGTTGATCATCGCATTCAGCATGGCGACGTCGGAGCCCGGCTTGAATTGCAGATGCTTGGTCGCATGGCGCGACAGCGTCTGCCGGCGCGGATCCATCACGAACAGCTTTGCGTCATTCTGCTTGACCGCGTTCTTGATGAAGGTCGCGGCGACCGGATGGTTCACGGTCGGGTTGGCGCCGATCACGATGATGACTTCGGCATCCATCGCAGCCGAGAACGGCGCCGACACCGCGCCCGAGCTCAGGCCTTCGAACAGCGCCGCCACCGACGAGGCGTGGCAGAGCCGCGTACAGTGATCGACATTGTTCGAGCCGAAGCCGGTGCGCACCAGCTTCTGGAACAGATAGGCCTCTTCGTTCGAGCCCTTGGCCGAGCCGAAGCCGGCCAGCGCCTTCACGCCCTTCTCATCGCGGATCCTGACGAGGCCCTTGGCTGCGATGTCGAGCGCTTCTTCCCAGCTCGCTTCGCGGAAATGCGTGAAGGGATTGGCGGGGTCGACCTGGTCGTTGGAATCCTTCTTCGCATTCGGCAGCCGAACCAGCGGCTTGGTCAGACGATGCGGATGGTGGATGTAGTCGAAGCCGAAGCGGCCCTTGACGCAGAGACGATTGTGATTGGCGGGGCCGTCGCGGCCTTCCGCGTAGATCACCTTCTCGTCCTTGACCTCGTAGGTCACCTGGCAGCCGACGCCGCAGAACGGGCAGAGCGAATCCACCTTCTTGTCGGCGTAGACGACACGGGTCTGCTTCTCGTCGAGCATGACGGCCGGCATCAGCGCGCCGGTCGGGCAGGCCTGCACGCACTCGCCGCAGGCGACGCAGGTGGACTCGCCCATGGGATCGTCGAAGTCGAACACGATCTTCGAACCATGGCTGCGATACGCCATGCCGATGACGTCGTTGACCTGGACCTCGCGGCAGGCGCGCACGCAGAGGCCGCACTGGATGCAGGCATCGAGATTGACGCGCATCGCCGGATGGCTGTCGTCGGTCGCCCAGCGCTCGGCTGCGGGGAAGCGGCTCTCGGTGACGCCTGTGGTCTCGGCCCAGTGCCAGAACTTCGAATCCGGATCGTGCGAGGTCTCGCGCGCCGGCTGGTCGGCGACGAGCAGCTCCATCACCATCTTTTGCGCCGACACCGCACGCGCGGACTCGGTCTTCACCTTCATGCCGACCGACGGGGTGCGCTTGCAGGACGCGGCGAGCACGCGCTCGCCCTCGATCTCGACCATGCAGGCGCGGCAATTGCCGTCGGGGCGGTAGTCGGGCGCCGGCGAATAGCACAGATGCGGAATCTCGCGGCCTTGGCGTTTTGCAACTTGCCAGATCGTCTCGCCGGGTTTGGCCTCGACCTGCTTGCCGTCGAGCTCGAACGTAATTTTGGTCATTCGGCCGCTTCCTTGAACTCGTCAGGGAAATATTTGATCACGGTAGACAGCGGATTCGATGCCGCCTGTCCGAGCCCGCAGATCGAGGCATCGCGCATCGCCTGGCTCAATTCTTCCAGAAGTGCGCGGTTCCAGACCGGCTTCTGCATCAGCTGCGCCGCCTTCTGGGTTCCGACACGGCACGGCGTGCACTGGCCGCAGCTCTCGTCCTCGAAGAACTTCATCAGGTTCAGCGCCGCCGCGCGCACGCTGTCCTTTTGCGACAGGATCACGATCGCGGCCGAACCGATGAAGCAGCCGTATTTCTCCAGCGTGCCGAAATCGAGCGGGATGTCGTCCATGGACGCCGGCAGGATGCCGCCCGACGCGCCGCCCGGCAGGTACGCATAGAACTGGTGCCCGTCGGCCATGCCGCCGCAATATTCGTCGATCAATTCGCGCACGGTGATGCCGGCGGGTGCCAGCTTCATGCCGGGGTTCTTGACGCGGCCCGAGACCGAGAAGCTGCGCAGGCCGTGACGCTCATGGCGACCGTTGCCCTTCCACCAGTCCGCGCCCTTCTCGACGATGTCGCGCACCCACCACAGCGTCTCGATGTTGTTGATCAACGTCGGCAGGCCGAACAGGCCGACTTGGAACGGATAAGGCGGCTTGTGCCGGGGCAATCCGCGCTTGCCCTCGATGCTTTCGAGCAGCGAGGATTCCTCGCCGCAGATATAGGCGCCGGCGCCACGGCGCATGTGCAGCGTCGGACCGCCTGGCGGAAGCTTTGCGATCTCGCGCTCGAGGATCTCGCGCGATGCCGGATATTCGTCGCGCAGATAAATGTAGACGTCGGAGGCCTGCACGACATGCGCGCCGAGCAGCATACCTTCGATGAAGCGATGCGGATCGCTTTCGAGATAGACGCGGTCCTTGAACGTGCCAGGCTCGCCCTCGTCGCCATTGATCGCCATCAGCCGCGGGCCGGGTTCGCCAAGCACCGCGCGCCATTTCCGGCCCGTGGGGAAGCCGGCGCCGCCGAGGCCGCGCAGCGAGGCGTCGTCGAGCGCCTTCAGCAGATCGTCCTTCGGCAATTCGCCCGAGCGCACGCGATTGAGCAGCTTGTAGCCGCCGCCGGCGACATAGGCGTCGTAGTCAACGTACTCAGGCAGATGCGCGTGGGTGTCGCCGCCCTTCGCCGCCGCCATCACATTGGCCACGGTCGCGTGATCGACGAAGTTGTGACCGACCTCAGCCGCCGGCGCGGTATCGCAGCGGCCGACGCAGGGCGCGCGCACGACGCGGATGCCCGGACCCGATGTGCTCTGCAGGTCGGCGAGCAGCTTCTCGCCGCCCAGCATCGCGCAGGTCAGAGAATCGCAAACGCGGATCGTCAGCGGCGCGATATCAGGCTCGCCTTCCTTCACCACGTCGAAATGCGCGTAGAAGGTCGCGGTCTCGAACACCTCGGCGAAGGCGAGCTTCATCTCGTCGGCGAGCGCGGCGAGATGCGCGGCCGAGATCTGGTGATATTTGTCCTGGATCAGGTGCAGATATTCGATCAAGAGATCGCGCCGCCGCGGCTTGTCGCCGAGCAGCTGCTCGATTTCGTGCGCGGCGGTGGGATCGACCTGCCGCCCCTTGGGCGTGGCCTTGGCTCGCTTCCGTCCCTCGCCCGGATGTTCGAACGGGCGGACCTCGTGCACGTCGTGACTCATCGATGCGTCTCGTATCTCTTCTTTAGAACGAGTCCAACTCTAGCCCCTGGCATACCAGATGCCAAGAGAATTCATGCGTTCCGATAAGCATTTAAGGGGCATGCAGCCGCCCAGCTTCATGCCCCTTCATCGACCCGATTTGCGGCGCGGCCTCACGTCTTGCTCATGCACTCTTCGATGTAGAACCAGCGGTCGTCGCCAGCGAGGCCCTTGGACTTCACGTCGGCGCGGCAGGCCTTGAGCTTCGGCTTGTTGGCCGCCCATTTCGCCTTCATGTCCTTCAGCTTCTGCATGGTGAGCTTGATCTTGCCCGGCTTGGCTTCGGTCGTTGCGGCAGGCGCCGCCGGCGGCGTCGTCTGCGCGGATGCGGCATGAAGGCCGGCGACAAGCAACACGGCCACAAGGCAAATTCGGGTGCGAAGCATTTCAATCCCCCTAAGTCCCACTCTTGATTAAGTCCGACTCTCGATGATGTCTAAAAGGCGAACGCCGCGGGACGCCGATGATCAGCATCCCGCGGCAGTCTCGACGGCGATCAGAAGATCTTGACCGCGCTCTCCAGTGTCTTCCAGACACCCCAAAGCAGGGGCACGCCGACGAAGGCCCAGAACAGCGCCGCCTTGACGTCAAGCCCGCCAAATCCGATGCCGTAGGAGCCGTGCGGCCCCGCGGCAGCGGCGCTGGCGCTCGCCGCTTGCAGCTTGGCGACGTCGGCGTCCTTCATGTGCCACTTCGAATCGACCGGCTTGATCAGGTAGTTGCAGATCAGGCCCGCGATCAGCATCGCGCACAGGATGTACATGGTCGTGTTGTAGAGCTGATCGCGCGGCACGCCCGCCGCGAGCTGGAACTCGCGGATGTAGTTCACCACGACGGGACCGATGATGCCCGCGGTGGACCACGCCGTCAGCAGCCGGCCGTGGATGGCGCCCACGAACTGGGTCCCGAACATGTCGGCAAGATAGGCCGGCACGGTGGCGAACCCGCCGCCATACATCGACAGGATGATGCCGAAGCCGAGCACGAACAGGAGCTTCGAGCCCATCGCTGCAAACGTCGGCGCCAGCGCGTAGAGCACGATGCCGAGGATGAAGAACGTGTAATAGGTGTTCTTGCGCCCGATCTTATCCGACAGCGATGCCCAGAAGAAGCGGCCGCCGATGTTGAACAGCGACAGCAATCCGGCGAAGCCCGCGGCGATCGCGGCGATCTGCGCCTTCTGCCCGGCGTCGAGCGCGTTGAAGCCGACGTCCGGCAGGCCGATCAGCTTACCGGCGAAGATTTCCTGGAGCATCGGCGAGGCCATGCCGATCACGCCGATGCCGGCCGACACGTTCAGGCACAGCACCCACCAGATCAGCCAGAACTGCGGCGTCTTGTGCGCGTCGTTGAGATGGACGTTGCTCTTCGAGATCATCGCGTTGGCCTTGGACGGCGGGGTCCAGCCCTCGGGCTGCCAGCCGGGCGGCGGCAAGCGATAGCGGAACGCGCCGATCATCATGAACACGAAGTAGATGACGCCCATCGCGACGAAGGTCTCCCAGACGCCGACCGAGGTCGGGGTCTTGAAGTAGTTCATCAACAGGTTCGCCAGCGGCGCGCCGATCATGGCGCCACCGCCGAAGCCCATGATGGCCATGCCGGTCGCCATGCCGCGGCGGTCCGGAAACCACTTCACCAGCGTCGACACCGGCGAGATATAGCCAAGGCCGAGACCGATGCCGCCGATCACGCCCGAACCCAGCCACAACAGCCAGAGCTGATGGGTGTAGACCCCGATCGCACCGAGGAAGAGGCCGCCGCACCAGCACAGCGCCGAGACGAAGCCGGCCTTGCGCGGACCGACGCGCTCCAGCCAGCCGCCCCAAACCGCGGCCGCGATACCGAGCAACACGAAGAACAGCGTGTACATCCACCCCATGCTGGCGACCTTCCAGTCGCAGCTGGTCGTGAACAGCTCCTGAAACAGCGACATGTCTGCGCACGCCTTCGGCGCGGTCACCCCGATCGCGCGCGACAGCGGCAGCCAGAACACCGAGAAGCCGTAGGCCATGCCGATGCAGAGATGGATGCAGAGCGCAGCCGGCGGCACCAGCCAGCGATTGAAGCCGGCGGTCGCGATGGTTCGCTCGCGATCCAGAAAACCTGCGCCGGCACCCGAAAGTGTTCCAGCGCTCTCGATTGTTGCCATGTAGTCCTCCCCTGCAGTTGCCCTTCTGAGCAAGCCTGCCGCTGCAATCCTGGTCCTCAGCCCTCGCGACGCAGCCAACGGTCCCTGCTGCTCCGCACAATCATTCGACGCGCGCCAGGATCGTCACGCGCGTCCGAGTCGTTAACCCCTCGAGCGGGGCTCTATGCCGATACACCGTGCAGGCTTCGTGAGCTTGGCCCGTTCATCCGCGTATCGCAGACAAGACTCAACCTCCGCGCCTGCACGGAGGTTGTCAATTGGGGCAGAAGCCACGATTGATGTCGATAGACAAAAGGTAGGTATCAGCAGAGTGACCGTGCACTACGAACGCAGCGCACCATTGGTTTTCTCTATCGATCCATTGATCTTTTCTATCAAGAACACGATGCGCGCCTCGTTGCGCTCGGTGATCTCCACCGTGTCGCCCGTCTCGCGGATCAGGTTCGGAATGTCAATCACCGACAAGGGGTCGGTGCAGTGCACTTCGAGCTGATCACCCGGCTGTAACGGTTTGAGCGCCTTGCGCGTCTTCAGGGCAGGTAGCGGGCATTTCAACCCGGTGAGATCGAGCGTGGTTCTGGTCATGGGCGCAACATGGCGGGGTGAGGCGATGGCGTCAACGCGAGGCTCAGAGCAAATCCGCATAGGACAAGAAACCCACGCTCTGGCCCGGCTCGACACGCGTGATGTCGTCGCCGAGTTCGATGAGGCCATCGGTCTCGACCAGCGACGACAACAGGCCTGCGCCTTCGCGCGGAAACTTGACCGCTTCCAACGCACCGTCCTCTCCGCGTCGCAACGAGCTGCGAACATATTCGCGGCGGCCGATCTTCTTCTTGTAGGTGAACGCGGCACGCACCGGGATCGGCAACAGCGGCTCCGGCAGACTGCCCGCAAGCGCCAGCACCGTCGGCCGCACCACATGGACGAAGGTGACAAAACTGGCGACGGGATTGCCGGGCAAGCCGATCAGCGGCGTGCCGCCGATGATGCCCATCGCAACGGGACGGCCGGGCTTGATCGCCATCCGCCACAGCACCAGCGAGCCGATGCTCTCGACAGCCGCCTTGACGTGGTCCTCCTCGCCGGTCGAGACGCCGCCGGTAGTGAGGATCAGATCGTGGCTGCCTGCAACCTGCTTCAATCCATCCGCGAGCGCATTGCGCTCGTCGCGCAAGATGCCGAGGTCGGAGACCTCGCAGCCGAGCCGGCGCAGCATCGCCATCAGCATGAAGCGGTTGGAATCGAACAGCTGTGAGGCCGCGCGCGGCTCGCCGGGCGAAGCCAGCTCGTCGCCGGTCGAGAACACGGCGACGCGGATGCGCCTGACGACGTCGAGCCGGGTCAGGCCGAATGCTGCAGCAAGCGCGACATGCTGCGGCCGCAGCCGCTGGCCGGCCCGCAGCGCGACGTGTCCTTGCGGAATGTCCTCGCCCGCAGGGCGGACATTCGCGCCGGGCTTCAGCCCCGGCGGCAGCACGATTCTGCCGGCCTCATCGAGGCGAACGTCTTCCTGCATGAAGACGGTCTCCGCGTCGGGCGGCATCGGCGCGCCCGTGAAGATGCGCGCAGTGTGGCCGGCCTTGATCGGCGCCTGCGCAAGGCCGCCGGCCTGGATGCGGCCGTCGAGCGGGAATGCCCGTTCCGCGCTTTCCGGAAGGTCGGCGTTGCGCACGGCGTAACCGTCGACGGCGGAGTTCGTGAAGGGCGGCAGCGGCAGGGGCGCCGCGATATCGTGCGCGAGCACGCGTCCGTCCGCGTCAATGAGTGCCACGGTCTCGATATCGGCGATCGCATTGACGCGCGTGGTGATCAGACCAACGGCCTCGTCGACCGACATCATCGGTCCGCCGAAGGCAAAGCAATCGTCCGACAGTTGCGCCATGGTGCCTCGTCAGCGTATCGCGGCGCTTTTTGCCACCGCTTCCTCGACCGGCATCGCCGCACGCAGCAGCAACGCCGCGGCAGCCTCGATATCATCGAGATGGACGGTCGGCAGGCGGGTTTCAATGGCGATGTCGGTCGCGATCCCGACAATCCCGGGATCATCGGGAAACAGCAGCGGCTTGCCGTTGGCGGCGCGATGCACCTCGATCTTGCGGTGCGGCTCGCGCTTGAAGCCCTCGACCACGACGAGATCGACGCTTGACAGCTTGCCCAGGAGCTCCGGCAGCCGCGGTTCCTCGGCGCCACGCAATTCATGCATCAGGGCCCAGCGGTTCGATGACGCAACCAGCACCTCGGCCGCGCCGGCCTCGCGGTGGCGCCAGGAATCCTTGCCGGGCACGTCGACGTCGAACTGGTGATGGGCATGCTTGATGACGGAGACGCGCAGGCCTTGCGCGTTGAAATGCGGGATCAGCCGCGTCAACAGCGTGGTCTTGCCCGCACCGCTCCAGCCCGCAAGGCCGATGACTTTCATCGCAACTCGATCTCCGCCAGCCGTGTCATGCGGCCGGAACCGCCTTCTCCATCGTCGTGAGCATGCTTATATCGGCTTGACCCGAATGTCATGCTAACGTCGCGGCCATGATGAAGATCGACAAAGCCCCGGTGCCCCTGATCGTTCCGAACCCTGACGACCCGCGCCTGACAGAGCGCGTGACCGGCACCGACCAGACCGGCGCCAAGGTCGAGATCAAGGTGCCGATGGAACGGCCGCTGACGCTCTACCTGAATTCGCAGGAGATCGTCACCATGATGACGATCGGCGACTACCCGGAATATCTGGCGCTGGGTTATCTGCTCAACCAGAACATGCTGAAATATAATGACGAGGTCACCGAGGTCGAATACGACGACGACCTCCAGGTCGTGGTGGTGCGCACCTCACATCACACCAATTTCGAAGCCAAGCTGAAGAAGCGAACCCAGACCTCGGGCTGCGCGCAGGGCACCGCGTTCGGCGACCTGTTAGAGGCGGTCGAGAGCGTCGCGTTGCCGAAGGCAGAGCTGCGCACCTCCTGGCTCTACCAGATGACGCAGACCATCAACACCATGCCCTCGCTCTATCTGGAGGCCGGCGCGATCCACGGCTGCGTGCTGTGCAGAGAGGGCGAACCGCTCTGCTACACCGAGGACGTCGGCCGTCACAACGCGGTCGACAAGATCGCGGGCTGGATGTACCGCCACGGCGTCGATGCCTCCGACAAGATCCTCTACACCACGGGACGCCTGACCTCGGAAATGGTGATCAAGACCGTGCGCATGGGCATTCCGATCCTGGTATCGCGGTCCGGCTTCACCGCCTGGGGCGTTGATCTCGCTCGCCAGGTCGGACTGACGCTGGTCGGCCGCACGCGCGGAAAGCGCTTCATCGTGCTCGCGGGCGAAGAGCGGATCGTCTACGACCAGAACCTTGCTTACGTCGAGGAGGAATCGGCGAAGCACAAGCGCAAGGGTGAAGGTGGTGACGACTGACATTCCAGCCACGCAGGGCGTGCTGCTCGCAGGCGGCCTCGCGCGGCGCATGGGAGGCGGCGACAAGCCGATGCGGACCATCGGCGGCCGCACCATCCTTGAGCGCGTGATCGCGCGATTGACGCCGCAATGCAGCGGATTGATCCTCAACGCGAATGGCGATCCCGCACGCTTCGCGGCGTTCGGTCTGCCCGTTGTCGCCGATGACGTACCCGGCTTCCCCGGGCCCCTCGCCGGCATCCTTGCCGCGCTCGACTGGACGGCGGCGAACCGGCCTGACATCGAATGGGTACTGAGCGCCGCAGGCGACTGCCCGTTCCTGCCGCGCGATCTCGTGGCGCAGTTGCACGAGGCGCGGGAGCGCGAGAACGCCCAGCTCGCGGTCGCCGCATCAGGCGACCAGTCGCATCCGGTGATCGGTCTGTGGCGCGTCGCCTTGCGCGACGAGCTGCGTCACGCGCTGGTCGTCGAGGACCTCCGCAAGATCGACCGCTGGACCGCGCGCTATCCGCTCGCGACGGTGACGTGGCCGACCGCGCCGCTCGATCCATTCTTCAACGCCAACACGGTCGAGGACATCGCCGAAGCCGAGCGGCTGGCCGCGCTGGATGCCGCCTCCTGACAAGAAACGTCGGCGCAAGCGCGAGCAGGCAGTTCAAGCCGCCAGCGGCACCGACCAGGCGTCGTAACCGTAGACCCAGCTCGTATCGGTCCTCTCCTTGAGCCAGATGTTGGCGCGCGAGGTCTCCTGCACCTGCGTCGTGCGCACCTTGCGGGTTGCCTCGAAGCGGCGGAACGCATTGGCGACGCCGTCGCGGCCGACACCGTCGAGGCAGCGCGACAGCACGGCGGCGTCTTCGATCGCCATGGCCGCACCCTGCGCCATGTAGGGCGTCATCGGATGGCAGGCATCGCCGAGCAGCGTCACCTTGCCGTCGGCCCAGTGCTCCAGCGCGTCGCGGTCCATGATCGCCCATTTGTGCACGTCAGGACATGCCGCGAGCACCCGAGTGACCTGCGGATGAAAGCCTTCGAATGATGCGCGCAGGTCGCGCACGTCGCCCTTCGCCGACCAGGACTCGATGCGAAAGTCCGGCTCGGGCTGGCTGGTGACGAGATAGACCTCGCTGCGATCAGGCTTGACGTAATAGATCACGATGTGGCGGTCCTCGCCCCACCATTTGGTGCAGTCGTCGATCCCTGCGCCGCCGAGCAGCGCGGCAGGATAGGTGGTGCGATAGGCGATGCGGCCGGTGAATTTGGCCGGCGAGGTGTCGAACAGGAGATCGCGGACCGTCGAATGGACGCCGTCCGCGCCGACCACGGCATCGGCGATGGCACGCGTGCCATCGGCAAAGCTCAGCCGGACACCATCGCCGGTCTCGTCGAGGCCAACGAGCTTGTGATTGAGCCGCACAAATTCGTTCGACACCACGCTCGCCAGCGCCGCATGGAGATCGCCGCGATGGGCCAGCAGATAGGGCGCGCCGAACTTCTCTTCCGCGCTCTCGCCAAAAATCATGTCGAACTTGATGTCGCCGCTCTTCCAGTCGCGGTTGTTCCAGGAGCGTGGATAGAACGAGTGCTCGCGCATCCGCGCCTCCAGCCCCAGTTCGCGCAACACCTTCATCGCGTTGCAGCCGATCTGGATGCCGGCGCCGATGCGGGCGAACTGGGAGGCCTGCTCGTAGACCATCACATCGATACCGACGCGCCGAAGCGCCGCAGCAGTCGCAAGCCCGCCCATGCCGGCACCGACGATCGCAACCGAAAGCGGCCTCGCCATCGCGTCCCCCACCCTGTCGCGCGGCTTGAACGCCGCGTCGTCGCCTCTACGCAGGCCGGAAGCCCGCCCGCTCCAGCGCAGTACGCGCTTCATCCGAGCCGAGTGCGTCGAGAAAGGCCTGCACCGCCGGCCGCTGCTTGCGCGCCGTCACCAGCGCGAAATCATAATGCTCTTCCGCGAACGGAATGAAACCGAGGCCGACCGCATGGGCGACCGGCGCAATGGTCATGCCCCAGTCGGCACGGTGCTGCGCGACAGCCGCAGCCACGGCATTGTGCGAGCGCGGCTGGTTCCAGTAACCTTCCGGGCGCGCACCGCCGAGCAGCCGGTCGATCAGGATGCGCGTGCCGGCGCCCTGGTTGCGGTTGACCATGATGCAGGCGGGGTCCGCGAGCGCGGCGGCAACGGCTTCCTTCGCACCGAGCCCCTCGAAACGCTTGTCGCCCTTCCGGAACACGATGCCCTGCATCCGCCGCCAGCCGGGGACGAGCTCGAGCCCCTCAACGAGGTAAGGCGTGTTGTAGGTCTCGCTCTTGTCGTCGAACAGATGGATCGGCGCGAGATCGCATTCGCCGCGCTTCGCCGCCGCAAGTCCGCCGAGGCTGCCGACCGCGATCGAGCGCACGGTCAGCCCCGCATGCGCGAGCCGTGCGGTGACGAGATCGAGGCCGGTGCAATGGCTGCCGACGATGACGAGATCGGGCACCCGCACATGCGGCGTGAACAGCGTCACCTCGGCGTCGGTCCCGGCCGGCATCTGGTCGGCGAGCGCGTCGATGCGCAGAAAACCGTCGGCCTGCGCGAACGACGTGATCGCACCGGACCCCTTGCCGGAGGGATAGGCGATCAGGCCGTCCTTGCCGCCGACCAGCGAGACCATGACGAACTCGGTGCGGCCGAGCTCGGAGACGATGCGCACCGGCACGGTCGCGTTCACCTTGGCATCGGAGCGCGGCGGCAGCCCGGCCATCCTGCGCAGCACCGGCACGATCATGTCGTGGAAGGTGAACATCGCCGAGGTCGGGAAGCCCGGCAGGATCACCACCGGCTTGCCGTCGCACACCGCAAGGCACAGCGGCTTGCCGGGTTTAAGTGCGACGCCATGCGCGAGGATGCCGGGCTGGCCGAGCCGGCCGATGATGCGATGGGACACGTCGCCGGCGCCCTTCGAGGTGCCGCCCGAGAGCACCAGCATGTCGGCGTCCGCCAGCGCGCGGCGCATGGCGGCTTCGAGTTTTGCCTCATCGTCGGGAATGGCGCCGAGGAACACGGCCTCGCCGCCGTTCTCGTCGATCGCGGCGGCGACGATGGCGCCGTTGGTGTCGTAGATCGCAGCCGGCGCGAGCGCCTCGCCGGGCTGAACCAATTCGTCACCGGTGGAGATCACGGCAACACGCGGCTTGCGCGCGACGGTCACCTCGGCGATGCCGCAGGCCGCCAGCATGCCGATCTCGCGCGAGCCGATGATCGTGCCGGCGCGCAGCAGCGCCTCGCCGCGCGCGATGTCGGAGCCTGCGTAGGACACGAACTGTCCCGGCGAAACGGCTCGCCGGACGTCGATCGCATCGGATCCGGCGGGCTGGGTATGCTCGACCATGACGACGGCGTCGGCGCCGCGCGGTAGCGGCCCGCCGGTTGCGATCGGCGTTGCGGTTCCCGTCGCCACCTGCAGCTTCGGCGCGGTGCCGCAGTGAATGGTCTCGCCGTTCAGCGCAAGGCGAACGGGCGCGCCTTCGCCGGCCGCGGCGAGATCGGCCGAGCGCACGGCAAAGCCGTCAACGTTGGAACGGTCGAACGGCGGAACGTCGAGGGGCGCCGTGATGTCTTCGGCCAGCGCCGCGCCGAGCGCATCGGCAAGCTTGCGCGTCTCGCTCGGGACCGCGCGCGGGAACAACGCAGCTTCAAAGCGCGCCAGCGCGTCCTCGCGCGAGAGGATCTTGAGGAACTGCTCCTGTTCGAGCGTGCTACGGTCTTGGGATTGCGGGATCATCGTCATGCCAAACTCATATCACTCCCGCATCAGATAGGCATCGACCGGCGTTCCTGCCGCAAATCCCTCGTGGCTGGCGGGAACGAGCAGCCATGCATCGGCCCGGGCAATGGCCTGAAGCGGCCATTCCCCCACCGCAAGCGGGAGCCACGCATGATGTTCCTCGGCCAGCAGGGCGATTTCGGCGATGCCGACACTGGATGCGATTTTTCGCGCAAGCGGCAAGGTCATGCGTCGGCGTAACTGCCGCGCCGACAGCCGATCGACGAGCGGCAGCGCGAGCGCGAGCCAGGCGGCAAGCGCATGATCGGGCGAGCCGGGCAAGGCGACGATTGGAACCGGTCCGAGCCGCCCGACCGCGGCGGTGCGTCCGGGCTGGAGCGCGAGGCCATGGGCGAGCACGTCACCATGCCGGGCCAGCGCGCTGACCGCGGCATCCCGGCGGCCGGCGCCGCTGCCGCCGATCGTCACGACGAGATCGCAAGTGAGATCGCAAGTGAGATCGCCGAGCGCTTCCGCGATCGATGCCGCATCTCGCGCGGCAGCTTCGCGCGCTTGCACCTGCAGCCCTGCCGCGCGCGCGATCTCGGCAATCATGTGCGCCGTCAAAGCCGCACCCGGGACGTTGACGATGCCCAGCCGCGGCTGCCGTACGCTTAGCTTTTCAACACCGGCGGTGCGCGCGAGCAGCAGTGTGGCAGGATGGATCAAATGCCCTTCCGCCACGGCGGGCGCCCGCCCGGCGATGTCGCTTCCGGCGCGCCTGACGCCCTGTCCGGGCACGCCCTCCGCCAGCACCTGGGCGAGTGGACCCGACACCTCGACTGCGTCGGCATCGAGCACACAATCACATCCCGGCGGCATCGCGTCGCCGGCATCGACCCAAACGGGCGCCGTCGTCAGAGGCAGCGGCGAATAGGCGGACGCACCGACAATATCGTTGGCGCAGAGCGCCCAGCCGTCCGCAGCGGCGATGTCGCACGACGGACAGGCCGCAAGCGGCGGCGTCCCTGCCGCGATGCAGCCGGCGGCCTCCGTCAGGGGCAACTCGATCGTCGCGATCGGATCAACGCCTCGCAGCAACGCGGCGAGCGCAGTGTCGAGCGGCGTCAGTGCTGGCGGCAGGCGCTGGGTCATGCGCCATGATGGACCATGCATCGTCCGGTTTGGCAACCGCTGGCAACGCGAAGCTCAGCCGCCGGACTTGGCCGCATTGGGGAAGAACAGCTGCTGTCCGTCGACCTTGTAGCCGGCGATCGCCGCCTGCCCCTCCGGCGAAATCAGCCAGTCGATGAAGGTCTGCCCCAGCTCCTTCTTCACGTCCGGAAACTTTTCCGGATTCACCAGCATCGCGCCGTACTGATTAAGCAGCCGCTTGTCGCCTTCGACGACGATGTCGAGATCGCCGCGATCCTTGAAGGCGATCCAGCTGCCGCGGTCGGACAGCACATAGGCGTTCGCCGTGCGCGCCGCGTCGAGGGCTGCGTCCATCCCTTGCTTGACTTCGCGATACCATGCGCCCTTGGCGGCGGCGATATCGATGCCGGCGACGATCCAGAGCGCGAGCTCCGCGCCATGGGTGCCCGACCGGTCACCGCGCGTCACGAACGGCGCGCCCTTGGCCTCGATCGCCTTCAGCGCGGTGGCGATGTCCTTGCCTTTCACGGCGGCGGGATCGCTCTTCGGTCCGATCAGCACATAGTCGTTGTACATCACGTCAAAGCGCTTCACGCCAAAACCGTCAGCGACGAACTTCTCTTCCTGCGGCCGTGCGTGCATCAGCACGACGTCGACTTCGCCCCTGCGCGCGCCGTCGAGCACTTCATCTGCACGCCGCGCGATCACCGTCACCTCGATGCCGGTCTTCTCGCGGAAGATCGGCAGCAGATGATCGAGCAGGCCGGACTCCTGTGTCGCCGTGGTCGAGGCCAGCACGATCGCGCGGTCCTCCGCAAATGACGCCGCCACGCCCGCGGCGAGGCCGCAGAGAAGCGCGAGTGCAACGGACAGGCGGCGGACGACCATGATCGGGTTCCCATTGGCTATGACGCAATCATGATGATCGATTGCGCCACACTCGTGACGCGTTTGCGCGTTGCGCTCCCCACTCGGGATATTTCGGCAATGCGGCCCGCGCGGTGCGCCCATTGCAATTGCGAGCGCGATGGCCGCAAGGCCCGCGCCACGCGGGTGCTTCAGGATCGTTCACCAAAGCAGAGATCGCGCGTGAGGATGTGTTGCAAAGCAGCGAGATGATCGGGCATGGTCCTGGCGGACGTAAATTGAAATGCAGAATTCCACCTGCGTCGAACGCCAAAAAGAAGCAAGAATTTGCATAGGAATGCAGGATGGAATTCCTGACGACCAGCGAAGCCGCCGACTACCTTCGGCTCGGCGAACGCAAGCTCTACGAACTCGTCACCACCGGCGCGATTCCCTGCACCAAGGTGACCGGGAAGTGGCTCTTCCCGCGGCACGAGCTCGACCTCTGGGTCCTGTCGGGACTGGCGCGTCCGGCCGGCATGCTGACTGCGGAGCCGCCGCCGGTCGTGGGCGGCAGCCAGGACGAGCTTTTGGACTGGAGCCTGCGTGAATCCGGCTCGGGCCTGGGATCGATGAGCGAGGGCAGCGCGCGCGGGCTCGAGCGCTTGCAACGCGACGAGGTGATGGCGGCGGCGGTGCACTTCCACAGCCTGGAGGCCGACGGCAATCTTGCTTCCGACGCCAGTGCGACGACGCTGCGTGACGCGCCTGACCTGCATGATGCGGTGCTGGTCGCATTCGTGCGCCGCGAGCAGGGTCTCGTGCTGCCGCCGGGCAATCCGAAACGGCTGCGCGGCCTCTCCGACGTGCTTGCGCTCGGTGTCAGGATGGCGATGCGACAACAGGGCACAGGCGCGCAGATGCTGCTCGACGTGCTGTTGAAGCGCGCCGGCGCCTCGACCCGCGATCTGCGCCGGATCGAGACGCCGGCCCTCACCGGGCCGGATCTCGCCGAGATCGTCCGCGCCGGACAGGCCGATTGCGGAATCGCGACGCGTGCGGCGGCGCGCTCGGCCGGGCTCGATTTCGTGCCGCTGGTCTGGGAGAATTTTGATCTCGCAATGCGGCAGCGCAGCTATTTCCGCCCGCCGATGCAGGCCCTGATCCGGTTCCTCAGCGAAAGGCGGCTGCGACAGCGCGCCGAGGAACTGACCGGCTACGATCCCTCGCCGGCGGGACAGATCCGCTTCGCGGCCTGACGTTGACGCCCGACCCCAAATAGTTGCAAAAGAAACCAATTCAGCCGGGCCATACCCGGGCAACACCGGCCAACGAGCCGGATCAGGGGAGGACAAGCGTGAATCCAACGAGATTTGGACTGCCGGTTGCGGCCGGCTTTGCAGCGACGTTCTTGGCGGCGGCGCTGCTGCCGGGTACGGCGTCGGCGCAGGTTTCCGACGACATCGTCAAGATCGGCGTGCTCACCGACATGAACGGCCCCGCCTCCGCGCCGACCGGCCAGGGATCGGTGACGGCGGCGCAGATGGCGATCGACGATTTCGGCGGCAAGGTGCTCGGCAAGCCGATCAGCATCGTGATCGGCGACCACCAGCTCAAGGCCGATATCGGCGGCGGCATCGCGCGGCGCTGGTATGACGTTGATCAGGTCGACCTGATCGTCGACGTGCCGGTCTCCGCGGTCGGGCTCGCGGTACAGAACATCGCCAACGAGAAGAAGCGGCTGTTCATCACCCACTCGACCGGCACGGCGGATTTCCACGGCAAGTTCTGCTCGCCCTACGCGATCCAGTGGGTGTTCGACACCCGCGCGCTCGCGGTCGGCACCGCGGATGCGGTGGTCAAGCGCGGCGGCGACAGCTGGTTCTTCATCACCGACGACTACGCCTTCGGCCATTCGCTGGAGCGCGACGCCTCCAGCGTCGTCACCGCCAATGGCGGCAAGGTGCTGGGCTCGGTGCGGCCGCCGCTGGCAACCCCCGACCTCTCCTCCTTCGTGCTGCAGGCGCAGGCCTCCAAGGCCAAGATCATCGGCATTGCCGCAGGTCCCCCGAACAACATGAACGAGATCAAGACCGGCTCGGAGTTCGGCGTGTTCAAGGGCGGCCAGCAGATGGCGGCGCTGCTGGCGCTAATCACCGACATCCACGGCCTCGGCCTGCAGGCCGCCCAAGGGCTGTTGCTGACGACGTCGTTCTATTGGGACATGGACGACAAGACCCGCGAATGGTCGAAGCGCTATTTCGCCAAGATGAACAAGATGCCGTCGATGTGGCAGGCCGGCGTCTATTCGAGCGTGATGCACTATCTCAACGCCATCAAGGAGACCGGCACCGACGATCCGCTCAAGGTCGCGGCGAAGATGCGGGAAAAGCCGATCGAGGATTTCTTCGCCCGCAACGGCAAACTGCGCGAGGACAATCTGATGGTGCACGACCTCTGGTTGGTGCAGGTGAAGACGCCGGAGGAGAGCAAATATCCGTGGGACTATTACAAGATCCTCACGACCATCTCGGGCGAGAAGGCGTTTGGTCCACCGGACCCGGCGTGTCCGCTGGTGAAGAAGTGATGCTGTAGCGAGAGGTCGTCGTCATGGCCGGGCTTGTCCCGGCCATCCACGATCTTTCGTACGGCGCCAAGAACGTGGATGCCCGGGACAAGCCCGGGCACGACGATTGTCGATGCAGTCGTGTCCTATTTCATGACACCAATTTCGCGGAAGTATTTTTTCACGCCTGGATGGATCAGCTCCGGCTTCGGCGCCGCCGCGACCGTGTTCGACGCCGTGGTCTCGCAGGCCTGCGCGAGCTGCTTGCAGAACGCCGCCTCGGCGCCGTGCAGCGTCTTGGCGAGACGATAGGCGACGTCATCGGGCAGGTCTTCGCGCGTGAGGACGAAACTCCACGAGCCGAGCGAGGCGATCGGCTCGGCCTGCTTCGGATAGGAGCCGGCCGGCACGGTGAGCGGCTTCAGGAACGCATGCTTGGCGCGAATGCGCGTGATCTCCTCAGCGGTCGGCGCAATGAAGCGCGCGCCTGACGCACTCGATGCCACCGCGGCAAAGCCGGGCCAGCCGATGCCGGCACCCCACAACGCGGCGACGCGGCCATCCTCGACCATCGCGGGGCCATCGCCGGCGCGGTCGAGATAGATCGCCTTGAAATCCTCGTCCTGCTTCAGGCCGAGGCCATCGAGCACGTAGCGCGCCAGGATCGGCAGGCCCGAGCCTTTGGCGCCGAACGCGACGGGCTGGCCGACGAGATCGCGAATGGTCTTGTACGGACTGTCCGCCTGCACCACGAACATGCCGGGGTTGGAATAGATCGCGGTGAGTATCTTCAACCGCACAGGCACGCGGCCGATGCCGGCAAACGCCTCATAGGCCGGCTCGCCCGCGACCAGTGCGAGATCGAGCTTGCCCGTCTCCAGCAGCGGAATGTTCTCGTTGCTGCCCTTGGTGTTGCGGGGCGCGATGGTGATTTGCGGATCGGCCGCGTTCATCGCTTCCGCAAAGGCGTTGCCATAGAGCGGAAAGCCGCCGCCGGGCGTCGCGGTGCCCAGGCTGAGTGTGGTGGTCGGAATGGCCTTGCCTCCGGTTTGAGCATCGGCGGGGCTTGCGAGTGGATTTGCGAGCAGCGCCGCGCCGAGAAGAATTGTGATTGCGAATCTCATGATGAGTCCCGGCCGCCCCGCGTCAACATCGACTTGCGGCGATGTAGGCAGCGGGCGGTTTTTGTGAAAGCATGCAGCCCAACGACAATAGAACAATGGGAGACGTCATGTTGCGAATTTTGCGTAACACTGTTTTTGGGCTGCTGTTTCTTTCAACTCTCCTCAACGCCTCCCCTCCCGCCTCCGCCGCCGGCTACCCCGACCGCCCCGTGCACTGGATGATCGGCTTCGCCGCCGGCGGCCCCGTTGACATCGTGGCGCGGATCATGGCGCAAGCGCTCTCGGATCGCCTCGGCCAGCAATTCATCGTCGAGAACCGCGCCGGCTCCGGCGGCAACATCGCGGCCGCCGCCGCGATCAACGCGGCCCCCGACGGCTATACGCTGTTGTTCGTCGCGCCCAACAACGCGATCTCGACCTCGCTCTACAAGAAGCTGCCTTACGACTTCCTGCGCGACACCGTGCCGGTCGCGAGCATCATGCAGCTCACCAACATGCTGGTCGTCTCCAATGCGATGCCGGTGAAGACGGTTCAGGAGTTCATCGACTACTGCAAGGCCAATCCCGGCAAGATCTCCTTTGCCTCGTCCGGCAACGGCACCTCGGTGCACATGTCGGCGGAGCTGTTCAAGGTGATGACCAAATGCGACATGGTGCACGTGCCCTATCGCGGCTCCGCGATCGCCTTCCCCGACATCATCTCCAACAAGGTGCAGCTGATCTTCGACAACCTCCCCTCCGCGCTCGAGCAGTCGCGCGGCGGCACTGTCCGCGCCCTCGGCGTCACCTCGCCGCAGCGCTGGCCAACCGTGCCCGACGTGCCGGCGATCGCCGAGACCGTGCCGGGCTTCGAATCGGTCGGCTTCTACGGCATCTCCGCGCCGAAGGGCACGCCGCCCGAAGTGATCGAGATCCTCAACAAGGCCGTCGGCGAAGTCCTCAAGGACCCGAAGGTCATCGCGCGGCTGACCGAGAACGGCGGCATCCCGAAGCCGATGACATCAGCCGAGTTCGGCAAGCTGGTCGCCGACGAGACCGAGAAGTGGAAGAAGGTGGTGGAGTTCGCCGGGGTTTCGGTGGACTAGGGGTGGCCCTGCGCGGCGCCCGTAGCGCGCCAGCAAAGCATTCGGAGGGACCTGCAGGCCCCTCCGGAATCACAATGTGCGAAAACAACCCCATGCACAGTAGAAAAGCCACGTAATCACAATGGGTTACGGAAGCGAAAAAAGGGCCTTCGCGAGCCGATTTGACTCGTCGGGCAAAACAGGAGCATAAGGGCACCATCGTCAATTTCGGTAATTCAAAAATCACCGGCAATGCTGCGCCAGGGGTTTCCGTCCGCCGGAGCCAGCATTGCACCCCCGCCTCCATCCCTGTAAACGAACCGCGCACCGTTGCTGGCCGCACATCCGCGGCCGTCCCGCGGCGGGGCCTGTAGCTCAATGGTTAGAGCCGGCCGCTCATAACGGTCTGGTTGCAGGTTCGAGTCCTGCCGGGCCCACCAGCCTTCGCTCGCTTTGTCGCGCCAAATTGGGTCCGATTCGATTCCAGGGCTTCGCGTTCGGGCCAATACCGACCGTGAGTTCACTTTCGCTGACTACCATGCCGACGAACCTGGGGCATCACAGGGAGGTCGCGCGCTAATCGCGGATCACTTCGATGGCCGAGCGCTGGGGCCCTGGTTCAACAAGCTGCGCCGAGCAAGGATCGCTGAATTTGGCGGCGTGCCGTTCGCAAGTAGAGTAAAATCGTCAAGGCGAGCGGCAAACATCAGGCGTTAGAGCCCTGTGCGTGAGTGGGTTCGAGAGTTCCGCGACTATGTGCGAGCCTACCGGGCCTATGTCTCGGCCAACCTTTTGTGGGTCAGAGCGACGCATCGCAGTTCACTAGTCTAGGAGCGGGCTTGTAAACAAGGAGGCCGAACATGACTGCAATCTCCTCTTCACCCACCCGGCGCAGCCTCCTCGCAGGGTCAGTCGCAACTGGTGCCGTCAGCTTGCTGCCAATACATTTCGTCGCCGCACGCGCGCAATCGAAGCAAGGAGGGTCCCCGTTTGGTACGACCAAAGCCGACGCAATTCTTCCCTTCCGCGTCAATGTCCGGGGTGAAGACCTCGCTAATCTCCGCCGGCGCCTCGCGTCCACGCGCTGGCCCACCAAAGAGCTCGTTGAGGATCGGTCGCAGGGTGTGCAACTGGCGACGCTGCGGGCGCTCGCCCGCTACTGGTCGACTGAGTACGACTGGCGCAAGTGCGAGGCACGGCTGAACGCGTTGCCACAGTTCACGACCGTGATCGACGGGGTGAAGATCCATTTCATCCACGTCAAGTCCCGGCATGAGAACGCGCTGCCGCTGATCATGACGCACGGCTGGCCTGGCTCGGTCATCGAACTCCTCGATACCGTCGGTCCCCTGACTGACCCGACCAAGTATGGTGGCACTCCCGACGATGCATTCCACCTGGTGCTGCCGTCCTTGCCAGGCTACGGCTTCTCGGGTGAGCCGACCGAACTCGGATGGGACGCCGCGCGCATCGCGCGTGCGTGGACGGGGCTAATGGATCGCCTCGGCTACACGCGCTACGTCGCCCAGGGTGGCGACGTAGGAGCGGCAGTAACGGATGCGATGGGGCGCCAGGCACCCAAGGGACTTCTCGGCATCCACGTCAACTTGCTCGCGGGTGTGGCGGCAATGTCCGACAAGCTGCCCGCAGAATCCGAGAAGGAACGCGCGGCGCAGAAGGCGGCCGCGACGTTTAGGGCGAGTGGCTTTGGCTACTTCCTAGAGCAGTCGACGCGGCCACAGACGATCGGCTACTCCCTGCTGAATTCACCCCTCGGGCTCGCGAGCTGGATGCTCGACCATGACACGGACAGCTACTACAAGATTTCCCAAGCGTTCGTGGAGGGTAAGCCCGCGGGCAATCTCACCCGGGACAGCATCCTCGACAACATCACGCTGTACTGGCTGACGGGCACTGGGGCCTCGGCCGCACGGTGGTACTGGGAGGCCGGACAGGCCGCAGCCCGTGCGGCCGGCAAGTCTCCTCCTGCGGTCGCGGTTCCCGTGGGATTTTCGACGTTCCCCGGCGAAATCTTTGCTGCGCCCCGAAGTTGGGTCGAGATTATGTACCCCGGCCTCGCCTACTTCAGCGAGGTCGAACGTGGCGGACATTTCGCCGCCTGGGAGGAGCCGAAGCTGTTTTCAGATGAGGTACGCGCAGCCTTCAGATCATTGCGCAAATAACGGACCAGAGGCTCGACGGCTCGGGGTATTGCGACGAGACGCCAGCGCCCGGTCGAACCGGATGGTGCGTGCGAACAGCTTTGGTGCCATTCCGACTTGCGTCGCAAACCGGCGCTGGAATTGACTGGCTAAGGCCGGATTTTGCAACACAGTCCTTGATCCGCGCGCGGCCGCCGGCGGCGACCATCATCCGGGACGAGAGGCCGATCGCGCAGTCCTGCGTGCCGCTTTCGAGCATCGACCCGACCCAGCGCTCGACAATGTCGACGCGCTGAGCAAAATCACTTGCCATCCGCACCGCATCGCCAAGCGCCTCGGCGGATTTGCCTAGTCTAGCGGGCAACATGTTCGCTACTGCGGCGGGTGTGGGCGGACGCAGTTGCGCTCTTGGATCGATGCGGTGTTCATCTGCATCGACTGCGTGAAGCAAGGTCGTCGACTTCCAGAGAACGGTCCGGTGCCCCGAGCGGCAAATCAATTTTGCCGGGGGGCCCGGGCAGGCGATCTTCGCCAGCGCATCGATCAGCAATTCGCTGGTCCGAGGTCCGCGCGGGCACGGATTCGACAAACTGTCGGAATAGCGCCCGGGCCTGCTCCATGTCGAGCGTCGGTACGTCATGCATTGATTTGTTGGTCCTCTATACCAATCGCTAGCGCACAGGGCGGGCATTCAGGGCTCGATTGGTATCGCGATTCCGCGCCCGTGAGGACGTGCTTTCGCGGTCTTTCTTGTGTAATCTCTTTCTGTAGTCGTCGGGCCAACACTTAGATAGGCGACGCACGGATCACGGTGACCGCGGTGCAACAAATTGCGGACTGGCTCAAAAAGCTCGGCATGTCCGAGTATGCGCAGAGGTTCGCCGAGAACGACATTGATATGGCCGTTCTCCCCGACTTGACCGACCAACATCTCAAAGACCTTGGCGTTTCGCTCGGCCACCGGTTGAAAATGCTGCATGCGATCCGCGATCTCAGCAACGTCTCGGCTGCCGTAACGGCACCTTCTGCACTCGTGGATATCGAGCCAACTCGGCGAGACGACGCCGAGCGTCGCCAACTGACGGTGATGTTCACCGACCTCGTTGGCTCGACCGCGCTCTCGACCACGCTCGACCCAGAGGATCTGCGTTCGGTAATCGGCGCTTATCATAAGTGCGTCGCGGAGACGGTCGCCCGGTTCGACGGCTTCGTGGCCAGGTACATGGGCGATGGGGTGCTCATCTATTTCGGCTATCCCCACGCTCATGAGGATGATGCCGAGCGTGCCGTCCGCGCAGGACTGGCGATCATCGAGGCGATCGGCAATCTGGGTATCCAGGAGCCGCTCCGGGTGCGTATCGGGGTCGCGACAGGCTTGGTCGTGGTTGGCGATCTCGTTGGTGCCGGCGAGGCCCAGGAACGCGGGGTGGTGGGCGAGACGCCGAACCTGGCGTCTCGTCTGCAGGGGATCGCTGAGCCGAGCACGGTTGTCATCGCCGAAGGCACCCGAAGGCTGCTCGGAAACCTCTTCGAGCTACAAGACCTCCGGCCGCAGGACCTCAAGGGCATCGCCGCGCCAACGCGGGCCTGGGTGGCGTTGCGGGCGAGCTCCGTGGAGAGCCGCTTCGAGGCGCTACACGCAACTGGCCTGACTGCCCTCGTCGGGCGGGAGGAAGAACTCGAATTGCTTCTACAGCGTTGGGCCAGGGCAAAGACAGGTGAAGGCCAGGCGGTCCTGATCGCCGGTGAGGCTGGGATCGGCAAGTCGCGTCTCACTGCCGCGCTTCTGGAACGACTCGCCGGAGAGCCGCATACGCGTTTGCGCTATGTCTGCTCGCCGCAGCACACCGACAGCGCGCTATATCCGATCATCGGGCAGATGGAACGTGCCGCCGGGCTGGCGCACGACGATACACTGCACGCGAGGCTCGACAAGCTTGATACCCTGCTCGCTCAGACCTCGACCTCGATCGGGGACGCTTCGCTCTTTGCCGAGATGCTGTCGCTTCCGAATGATGGACGCTATCCCGCCCTCAAATTGACCCCGCAGCAGCACAGGCAGCGAACATTCGAAGCGCTCATCTCACAATTAGAAGCGCTTACACGGCAAAGCCCAGTCTTGATAATCTTTGAGGATGCGCATTGGACCGATCCTACGAGCCTAGAAGCTTTCGGCCGGATCGTGGCCAGGATTGAGACCCTTCGCGCGCTAATGATTGTGATATTCCGCCCGGAATTCGATCCGCCCTGGATCGGGCGGCAGCACGTGACCGCCATGACGATCAATCGGCTGACGAAACACCAAGTCGGCGCCATGATCGACGGCGTAGTCGGCAGCAAGCTGCTGCCGGCGGGCATCAGGCAGGACATCATCGAACGTACCGATGGCGTCCCCCTGTTCGTGGAGGAGATGACGAAGGCAGTGCTGGAGGCGGAGGGCCACGGCGCAGTCGAACGCACGATTGCCGTCATTCCGTCCCCGGCCTGGGCAGTCCCCGCAAGTTTGCACGCCTCATTGATGTCGCGGCTCGACCGGCTCGGCCCCGCCAAAGAAGTGGCACAGATTGGCGCGGCGATCGGCCGGGAGTTTTCGCATGCTCTCCTGGCGGCGGTGGTGCGCGTGCCAGCGGCGGAACTGGGATCAGTGCTGAACCGTCTCATAAAGGCTGGTTTGCTTTTCAGGTTAGGCTCGCCGCCGAATGCAACTTACCTATTCAAGCATGCTTTGGTGCGGGACGCGTCCTATAGCACGTTGCTGCGCCAGCCCCGCCGCGCGCTCCATGCACGCATTGCCGAAGCAATTGAAAGCCAATTCGCCGAAACAGCCGAGAGCCAGCCGGAACGGCTAGCACATCACTGCACTGAGGCCGGGCTGATCGAGAGGGCGGCGGCCTTATGGGGCAAGGCGGGACAGCGGTCGCTAGCGCGTTCAGCGCTAGTAGAGGCGACGGTTCAGCTAATCCGCGCTCTTTCACAGATTGCGACGCTGCCGGGCACACCAGCGCTGCGTGGCGACCAGATCAAACTGGAGGTCGCGCTTGTGAATGCCTTGATGAACACCAAGGGCCACGCGGCCCCTGAGACTATCGCATCTCTCGATCGAGCCCGCGCCTTCATCGAGCAAGCGGAGTCACTCGGAGAGCCCCCTGAAGACCCGTTGCTCCTGTTTTCAGTCCTCTATGGGTTCTGGGTCACGAACTATATAAAGTTCAAAAGCGACGCTCTCCTCGACCTTGCGACAGAGTGCTTGGCGCTTGCCGAGAAGCAGGGAACGATGGTTCCGCTCATGCTTGGGCATCGTATTATGGCTACGTCTCTGACGTGTACGGGCGTCCTTGCAGAAAGTCTGGCACATTACGATCAGGCGATCGCGATCTACGAACCCGCCGAGCATCGTACGCTGGCGGCTCGATTTGGCCAGGACATTAGGGTCGCAGCCCTATCCTATCGGTCCTGGGCTCTATGGCTTCTTGGCTTCCCCGAGGCTGCAGGCAGAGACGCTGAACAGGCGCTCAAGGAAGCGCGCGAGATCGGCCAAGCAGCCACTTTGATGTATGCCCTGTTCCATACATCCTTTACCCATATCTGCTGCGGAAACTATGCGGCAGCAAGCGCCGAAGCTAATGAACTTGTCCCCCTGGCAGACGAGAGAGGTTCATTGTTTTGGGGGTCGCTCGGAATGGTGGTCCAAGGTTGCGTCTTGGCCCTCACTGGGAAGGCCTCAGACGCGGTCCATGTGATCGACTCGGGTATCAGAGCACGTCGGTCAACGGCGGCAACAGCGCTAGTGCCATTCTGCTTGTCGTATCTGGCGGGCGCTCATGCTGAACTCGACCACTTCGATGATGCACGGGACTGCATTCGCGAAGCGATGACCCAGGTAGAAACAACCAAGGAAAGTTGGTTTGAGGCCGAGATCAAGCGCATGGCAGGCGAAATCGAGCTATCGTCGCCCAACCCAAACGCAACGAAAGCGGAAGAATATTTCGAACATGCGCTGGCGGTCGCTCGTCAGCAGCAGGCAAAGTCCTGGGAACTGCGTGCGGCTGTGAGCATGGCGCGGCTGTGGTACGATCAGGGCAAACGACAGCAGGCCCACGATATTCTCGCCCCGGTCTATGGTTGGTTCACCGAGGGTTTCGACACGCTGGACTTGAAGGAGGCCAAATCGCTGCTGGAGCAGCTCAAGGCATGAGCGAGAGCAGCGAAACGTCGCGCAATTGATCGCTCGAACAGGCGCGCGCATCGACGCCGCCATGACCGCAACCATCGATTTCAAAGGATCGCCGCGCGATGTCGGCGGATCGAGCTTGGCCGCCAAGCCTCGCAAACCGGCCGCGCTCGTTCGGCGTGATGCCGGTGCAGCGGATCGCGATCAAGGCCAATGCGCCGCCGTCAAAGGCGAGCATGCCGCCACATACCGTGCGTCGCGCCGCCACGAAAATACATCACCGGAATCGCATAGTTCGGAGCAAGTGCGAACCGATTGCTGCCTTTGCGACAGGCCCTATCAGGTGACGAACGGGCCTGGCCTTGCCGTCCCAAGTGGCCGCTGCTTGCGTAACTTTTGCGAACATCTCGCGGATACGGGGCTGGAACTCGATCAGTTCTACGATCTCGCACCCCCCCGCGATGGAATTGCGCACTGCATTAGCTTTTTCAGGCGCCACCTCTCCAAGACGAATTCGTTCCATCAGAGGACCGGCGCGAGCAGGCAGGGAAAAATAGGTGAAGCGGGCGCCCGAAAAAGACATCATCTGCTGGATCGTCGCGCCACACGCCTTGGTCTGCGCGACGGACCGCTGATAATCGTGCGGCTCGACGCAAAAACCGCAGTGCTGAAGACCGCTCCTTCCGGCCGCAAGGAAGGCGCGCCAGCTTGACGGCTCATTGTCGAGCGGCTGAATAAGCTCCAGCTGCACCCCGCCGACCTGGCAGAATCCGAACATGATCAGCGGGCGTGAGGGCCTCTCCAGATACTTGTTATCAGTGACCACCACCGGACCAACCGTGAGCCAGGGCCCGATACCCTGGTCTATCCAGCTCTTGATGGCTTGCTCAAGATCGGGCACCACATAGCCGAGCTGATCAGCGCTTTTCTCAAGCAACGGGATGTCCGCATCGATTGGCTTGCTGAGGCGCTCCATACGATTCTCCGGTGCTGCCGAACGTTGTCGCGCAGACGTTCCGCGACAACCTACTATAACCCTGGAAAATTGCAGTAGGACGGCTGTGCCGCGGTCGCGCGCAGATGCAGCTTTCCTGGCGGGACTCAATCAAGGGATCTAAGAGCAATCGGGTTACGATGTCCCCATTCATTCCAACCTGAACCCGATTACGCGTCGCGCTGGGTCAGGAAGTTTATGCAAGTGCGCAGCCATTCGAGGTCTGGACCTGCAGGCACACCGGCGAACGCCGAGTTGTGGAATTCGCGCGCTGCAGCCTCTGCAAATTCGGCTGCCGCTCGCTGCGCCCATGGGATGCTCCCGCCCTCCGCGATGATCTGATGTAGCCTCAGCACTTCACGCGGCAAACGTCGCTCGCGGGGCCGCGCCAGAAAGGTGCTAATCCACGCACGGTCAGTGGGATTCGCCCGACCCAGGGCGTGCGCGAGCAGAAGCGTCCGTTTGCCTTCCCAGAGATCTCCGTCGATCTCCTTGCCGTAACGCCCAATGTCGCCAACCAGGTTAAGAACATCGTCGGTGATCTGGAAAGCCAGTCCAAGCAGATAGCCAAACCGATCAAATCGACCGAGATTCTGGTCCTCGCCGTTGGCAACGAGTGCACCAATCCGCATGGGGTGAATGAAGCTGTACCAGGCCGTTTTCTTGAGCACGAGCCGCAGATAATCGTCTGTCGTAACTGTGAGATCATTGTCTCGTACCCATCCTAGTTCGTTGGCCTGCCCCTCCAAGGTCTCGACGACCATGTGATCGACTTCGTCGAAGATGCGCAGCGCCGTCACCGGGCCGAGCCGCTCGCCGGTCTTGCGGAAAAGGCGCATAGCGAGTGCGTTCATGGAATCGCCAGTGTTCACGGCAATTGGAATCCCGGCACGACGATGCATTGTCGCAACGCCACGCCGCCAGTCGCTACCGTCTTCAATATCGTCGTGCACGAGAAATGCATTGTGCAGCATTTCCAGGCCGGCGGCGGCAGGAAACGCATCCTCCGCGCGGCCGCCCAGCGCTCTCGCGGTCGCGATGCAGAGGGCAGGACGAAGGCCCTTGCCTGACCGGCCCATGAAATCCGTCACGAGCCCATACAGGTGGCGCTGCGGTTCCCACGTCGGTACACCTTCTGTGAGCATATCGGCCAGCATGTCGCGATACCACACCAGGCGGTCCAGAAAGCCGGCCGGGCCTACGATCTCGCCGGCCAATGGCACAGTATCCGCGACCTTGATCAACGCATCCTGCAGGGTGGGCACATCAACCAAGCGGCGCGCCATCGTCGCCGGGTCGACCGCATCAAGCGCGCCGACATCATCCGCGGCGGCACTGTGCGAGTCGAGCGTGTCGGCGACGGCATGGGTGAACGGCGATACCTGCTCGAGCAGGGAGCTCGCCAGCTCCAGCAGCGGCGACGCACCGCGTAAGGCGTGGGCAGCTACCTGCGCGAGTGAAGCGTCCCACGGCAGGCCGGCCTGGTATCGCGCAGCATCGTGCAGCCGCCATGGCAGGAGGATTTCAGGTTCGTGCAGCGGCCACAGCTCACAGCGGCTTCCGTCGAATTTCACGGCGTCAAGCAGGCCATTCACTGCGCGCCGAGCTGCCTCATTGGCTGCCTCCATCGTCGCGAGGTCGGTATGCGTGCGAACGTAGTCCGACGCCAGAAAAAGGTTTGGAATGGCGGTGGTCGCCTCGGGACGCAAGGCCCAGGTTTCGACTTGGTTCACCAGAAGCGGCTCGGAATTCCGTAGCCAGCCCGGGCGTGCGGGATCGTTCTCAATGTTTGCGCTGAGGAACCACGAATGCAAATCCTCATCGCGCAGCACCTCATCACCGGCATCATTGAGCGAGCGCTTGAGTTGATTCCATGTCTCGCGCACCACCTCTTCACGCGAGCACCGCATGGCTGGGCGTCCGTCCGATCCCGGCGCCGTCCAATCAGAAAGATCGACCGAGAGGATGCCGTGCACATCGCTGTCTCGGAACAGCTCAGACGGCACATCACGCCAGAACTGAAGCTGCGAGATGCTCGTGAGCGCCCATTCGGTGTCGATGTGAATCACGTGCCCGTGCGCCGACGGCACCGCGCGGTGCAGATAGAACTGCACGCCGTTCATCCACTCCAGGTTCGGAGCCAGCGCGCGCAGGTTGGCGAGCGTCGGGTCGGCTGCCGCCAGGCGGTCGCTCACCAGGGGGGCGATGTCCTCGAGCGGGAGCGCCGCCACGTAGTGGTCGCCATGCACCATGATGCGCTGACCTTGCTGGCCCTGCTGGCGAGCGACGACGCCGGTGATCCGTCCGTTCTCGTAAAGGATCTCCTCGACCCGCGCGTTCTTGACGTACCGCACCCCTCTCGATTCGAGATACGCAAGCCACGGGTCGATCCAGACGAGATTCGTTGGCCCATCGAGCACGCGATCAGTCGATCCCGCGATCGGGTTCAGGATCGTGAGCACCAGCTGCACAAAGATGTCGCCGATGGTGCGCGCGCTGGCCTTGCGCGCTTTGGACGCCACCAGCGAGCGCGTAATGCCGGTGGCGAGGAACTTCTGGTATGACTCCGACCGCTGCTCGGCGCCGACGAACTCCCACCAGCTCGTGCGCTCGTATTCTGCGAGCCGGCGCTGGTGGCACGAAGTGAGTATCTGCCAGACGCGCGCACCGAAGAATGCCAGATCGTCGGGTGTGAGGCCAGTGGAGTGTTCGAACAACAGCAGGATGTCCCGCAACATGGTGCCGGCATCGCGGGGCGAGAGCGGAAAGCCGGCGGGTACGACGAACGGGGGCTCGTCGTATTGCGTGAACTCCAGTCGCGTGGTCGGCACCAGGTGATCCGCAACCTTGCTCCCGTCAAACGACGGTATGCGGCGCATTGTCTCGATTACGTGCTTGTAGAAACCTGGGAAGAATCGAAACCCATGCTCGCCGGGCACCCGATGCTGAACCGAACTCCCAGCGCCATCGGCGACCTGATGTCCGCTGGTGTCCTCGCCCTCGTGGAAGACGGGAATGCTGCGGGCCTTGCCTCCCGCAATATCGCCACTCTCGAGCACCACGACATCAAAGCCGCGCTCGACCAACTCGTGCGCGGCACTCATGCCGGCGACACCACCGCCCAAGACGATAACCCTAGTAGGCATGCTTCACCGAGCCATGACCACTTAGTCCGACTTTTAGCCAGCTTTGGAGGCGTCACCGAGCGCGCGGGACGCGATACATCGGATCAGTTTCGACGATCTCCCGAGCCCTTTCAAGCATGAGCTTCATTCACCCAAAGTTGCCAAACGTACGTCAGCAGCCATCTGTATTTGACCAAGTAGAAAAGCTCACGGTTTCTTGGCTGCGGCTTCCTCGGTCTCGATCTTCTCAAGCTGAGCCTTTGCCAGGTCGGCGTAGAACCCCTTGGGATGATGTTTCAAAAACGCTGTGACCGCAGTCCTGTTACCGATCTGCAGCGCGAGCCCAAGGTCGCGCCCTGGATCGGCCTGCGGATTGGCCTTAGCGGAAGCCGCGGGTTTGGGGTCTGGCTCAAGTTGACGGAATTTTCCTGTTTTCAGATCAACTGCGAGGGGAGTGATGATCCCCCCGTGCTCGTCAAGTAAATTAATGACCGATACACCGTCACTGCGGTTGGTCGACGCTTCCACAGTGAACTCGTCTTTCTGGCGCTTCGATACGATTGGAGGTTCATCATCGACGCTCACTGCTTTGGTTTGATTAATTTTCTGCTGGGCGGCCTCGTCATCGATCCGAAGGACAGATTTCAAAACTTCAATGTCTATTGGGATTTTCATTTGCATCTCCTCCCTAGTCTTTTGCCGAGGTGAAGTAGCGATCAAGCGACCCCGAGACATTTCTCCGTACACGCCGCGATCATCGGAAAATCTCAATCGCTACGGTGCCTCGAAATTTCGTGGCGCCTATGCCGTCAGCCGTATGATCGCATCGGGTTCCTTGATGCGCAGCGCCATCTTCTCGCACACACGGAAGACGAAATTCGGCTCGGCTGTGACCTGCAGGAACTGGACGCATAAATCTGTGGCGATGACTAGCTCGACTGGCTCGCCGCCAAGCGCCACAACCACGCCGGACCGCAGACCGGGAGCGACGTCAAGCGTGGACGAGCGGAGCAGCGGACCGCCGCCCAGGAACGGGAGGATGCGATCTTGCGGCAATACAAGAGCTTCCGTTGGCGACTGAGCGACGAGAAACATCTGCTGGTCAAGAACCACCGCGAACGGTCCGAAGTGGCCCCGCTCTTCCAGGCGGCCAATGGCGTCGGCTATCCCGGCCACCAGCCGCGCGTCTCTGTCTGGCTGCTGCAATTGAATATTAACCTGCTGCGCCTGAACGGCGGCTGAGTTTGTCCAAAGTCCACGGCTTACCCCCCCGCCGGTGATTTCCCAGAGCCTTTGCCGTGGGCCGACATTTATGGGAGGGGCAAACCTATCCTGTCCCAGGAATGCCGGGTCTGGCACCAATCCCCTGAAGACGACGGCGTCCTCAAGACGAGCCAGTACGTTGGCAGCGCGCCGGAATAAGGCCAGCACGCTGGTCATCTCCGGATCGGCCATCTGCGCACCCCGCACGGACACTCTTACCTGTAAGGTCGCCAACTGGATGACATCCCTGTCCTGGATACGTAATGGCCGCGGAGCAACCTGGACAACTTCCTCCCTCACGAAGTCGGTATCTCCGGGCAGCGGTCCAAGCAGCGGAAGGAACGTCGCCGCGATCCGTACGCGGCTAGCTTCCTCTTGAACGACTTTGTTGACGCGAGCCCACTGCTCGTCGGTCCAAGGCACTTGCGGGTTATCGGTTGTCATCTCAAAGGCCCCCCTAATTTAATACATCGGGAACGAGATGTCGTTCGTCCTTGCGCACGAACGCAAATATCTTGAGCTCAGAACACCGTTGGCGCGCACTCCACGAGTGCGGCTTCTATTGAGTCTTCACTCCACATGTTTTGCGGCCCCCGCTGTTACGACGTATATGTCGTACGCGGCGCGCAGCTTCTTCATGTCCACCCTGCCAACGCCAATACACTGGGCGCGGTTGAGCCAAGCGAGTTCTTTGTCAGCGGTCGCGTAGGTCGGAGCAAGAACGAACGGCGGCAGTATACCGAAGTCGCCGCGGATGGCACGTGCGTAGCCGTCCGCACCCAGGTCGAGGATGCCATCATACAAGCAGTCGATCCGCGCACCAGACCGCGTCTGCAGACACTCCGTCACATTGACTATTCCAACACCGTCCTTGCGGATGCGCAGCCAGTTGATCCCGCCGGGCCGGACGATCCCCTCGAAGCGCGGCCCAACGAAGCGTCCTTCCGTGACGTGCAAGTTGACCCGCAGTCCATCCGGCATAACGCCTATTACCTCCGTACGGATGGCCACCGTGCCGGCCCAGAGGAACGTGGCATCCCAGTCCCAGCGAGGCTCGCCCGCAGGTAGAGCAGCGGTCTCGACCGGGGCCGCTCCGCAACCCACCTGATACCGGGGACATTTGGCGGACTCCCGTAGGCGCGGAGAGATCGGCTGGCCGGCAAAGCCAAGCACCGGCAGAAACTCCACCGTTCCGCCGGATTGGCCCGGCAGGAGCGCCCGGAATAGCCGACCGTTCGCACCGTGGACGCGCGGCGCGGATTGCCCGATTGCCTGGCGGACCGGGCCTCCGTTCACCCGGTACTCTACCGTGACAGCGTGACCCGGCCGCACTGGAGAGACCGCTACCGTGACCGATGCCGGGGTTCCCGGAGAAATCACTGCAGCGGGCACGGGCGTATCCGCCTCGCCCCATCGCAGCTCCGAGCCGTCCCGTGCGCGCTGCATCGAAGGCATGCATGCTGCCTTAGCTTGAGCTTCATCCGTTTGCAGCGTCAGGGAAGGCGCCGGAAGAAACCGGTCACACGCCGGAATAGGTGAGGGCTTTGCCGCAGCTTCCGCAAAAACGCACGGCCGTCTATTGACGAATCCGCGCGACGGGGAATTCACGGGACGCTCCGCGGCGTGAGATCGAGACCCCTGCGCATCCGCCATGCTTCGTCTTCCTCGGCGAGGATTTCGAGTGCGCGCGCAATGAGATCGCCGGGATTGGTCACCAAGGGGGGGGCGCAAGGCGCCGCCTGCCGCACCGAGGAGTCTCCCGAGCGCGCAGCGTTTTGGCGTACCGATTGAAGCGCGTCAGAAGGCTGTCGAAGAAGGCCGCGCTTTTGGGCCGCCCCGGTTTGGACGCCAGCCGCATCGGCAAGTCCCGGCAAACGCGACAGCGGCGACGCCCCCGGGGGAGAGAGCCCCGAGTCCTCGACCGCGCTTTTCGATCCATAGCATTTGCCTGGCATTTGCTCGACCGACTTCGCATTCTGGTTCTGTCTAATAGACTATATTGTATTGCGTGTACAGGACAGGGGCTGCTGCCGGTAGTTGGCGACCTGCTGGATCTCCCCACGCCGGCGCCAGTCCGCTTGCGACGGCTAAAAACCGCGTGCCAGCGGCGCGATACGCTATCGCAAGGCGGATCTGTAGAACCCGATATCGTCTTGGATCACCGCGTCCAGTCCGACTGGTACGCGAGCAGGATTTGCCAGATCAAGCTTCCGAAACACGATCTTGTCGCGCCAGACCTTTCGCAAAAAATCCTCAAATACGAGAATTGTCAGTTGTTCACCCGCACATCGTCGGTATCCAAAGCCGAACGGAGCAAAGCCGGCATAGTCACAAACCGGGTAGCTTCGTTCGTCCGCAACGACAAATAAGGTGCCGAAGCCGCTATTTGTAATATGGGCGTTTCGTCCGTCCTTGACCTTGAAATTGGTGATGTCGAACGGGCACCGTGCCAGGCCGATTTGCCGACACTTGTCATCGTTGATCTGCGCGCTGGTCGGGACGCGGAGATATCGTTGCGGATCGAACGTATTCGGATCCGTCCAGTGAACCGGATCCAGGCTGGTGCTGGCATGCGGCGTGGATACATAGCTGTCTCTTTCAAACGGCATGCCGAGCTTTTGCTGCGGAGCCTCCCCGCGGACGCTTAATCTCGCATCATGGATGGCGGAGACGCTGCCACCGTTCGGCGAAATCACGCGAAACAATTCCATTACGAATAGCTCAAGTGGCGAGAAAGACGCACCTCCGGCAGTGTCGAAATTTCCGCTCATTGTCTTCTGAAATGATGCTCGCACGGCCTGGTCGCCGCGGTCTTCCGACAGGAGCGACATGACCCGGAAAATCGCATTGCCCCATTGGCTTAGCGCGACGAAATCGTGGAGGCACTCAATGACCATGTCCTTCTTGCTGAAATGACCGCCGTCCTGGGCATTCTTCAGCCAATGCCAAGCCATGGTTCTCTCGGGATTTTTGATTTTGCCCGATTGGATATCGTCGATGCGTTTGCCGATCCACGATTTGAGAAAATCCTGAAGCTCACGAACCTTCATATAGTTTTGGTAGGTAACTGGCAGCAACGGATCCCGATAGGCAAAGACCGTATTGAACGCCTCTCCTATTTCACGAACCTCACGGGGAATATCGCTGCCAACAAGTCCAAGGTGAAGGTCCCAATAGAGGTCGAAATAGTGGTCGAGGTAATGCTGCATGAATGGCCTGTCAGCGAATTTCTGATCTAAGAGCTTGTCAAAGAAAGCTGTAACTTTGGCGCGGTACATCGGCTTATAGAGATCGGGCGTCACCGCCGAAAAATAGATTCGCTTGCGAAGATTATTCTGACCCCGCTTCTCGAGACCTTGCAGGAAAACCATCACGCCCTCCTCAGGGGTCGGTTTCCAGTCACGATAGATGAGACCAAAACGATCACGAGGGAGTGCATTCTCCTTACTGAAATTAAGGTCAATCATTGGCAAAAGGGGCCGCTCCCCTTCGTAAACGTTCGTCAGGAAGAACGGTATGACGACTTTCTCGACGTAGATCGGATCGAAATTGGCAGGAATCGCGGCGCGAAAACGTTCAACCGCGGTGATGATCTGCTCCGGTATCGGTGACTGTGCTGCAGCGCTGGACGCCTCTTGTGCTCGCTCCCCCACCCGCACCACGTACATGTCGAACTGCGCGCGAAGCGCGCTCATGTCCACCTTCCCCACACCGATGCACTGGACGCGATTGAGCCATTCGAGCCTCGGATCCGCAGTCTCATATGTCGGTGTGACCACGGCGGAGATTTGCTGGTCATACTCACCGCGCAGCGCCCGAGCGTAGCCGTCGGGACCAAAATCGGCGACCCCGCCGTAGGCGCCGTACACGCGAACACGGTCCCGCGTCTCGAAACACGCCCGGACGTTGACGATCGCAATTCCATCCGGGCGGATATGCATCCAGTCCGCCGCGCCGGGTAACACGACGGCATCGTGACCCGGCCCAACGAAGGTCCCTTCCGTGATGTGCCAATTGACCCGGAGGCCGTCGGACATTGGGCCGACCAATTCTTTGCGGAGCACCACCTTCAATGATCCGAGGAAGCTCGTATTCCAAGCCAAGCGGAATGGGGCAGAGGCGGCCTCTTCGGATGCCCCCCAACGAAGGCGCGAGCCGGCGTTTGCCATTCCCTCGCATGCAGCCGAACTGTCGCGGGCGCAACGCGGGGTCTGATCCGCCAGGCCGGTGATCACCCCCCGCACCTTGGGAAAAAAACCCAGCACTTTGGGCGTGAAGCCCCATGCGAGAAGGGTCCGACCTTCCTCCGAGCTCCGGTCGAAGTGCAAAGATCCTGGCATCACCGGTTGCAGCCGAGGGGCGACATCGCTTCGCCACTGCCAGCAAACGACCGACCCCTGCCCGATGCGCGCGACCGCCGGGTAGACGCATTCGGCACCGCGCGGAAGCGCCTGCAGCGTGACGCCGGCTGTTTTGGCCGCCTGAGCTACCACTGACTCGTATGCCGTCGGATCCCCGGTAAGCGCCAGGTCTCCCTGGACGACGCCACGTCTGTGCTGGTCTTTGATCGACAAGTGGAGCCGGCGACCGATGCACGCCATATCGATGGTCCCGGGCCGCTTGTCGGTACCCATGCGCTCACGGCCGACGTCGATCGCAACCTGGGTTGTATCGAGCAGTCGGAACATGTACATCCGCGCTTCGTTCTCATACACCGCCATTGCGGGATCGAACGATCCATCAAGCATCACAAGCACGCTCGATGAGCCGTTGGAGGCCGCCCTCAGGGACGCATGGCTTTCGGGAGCGTTGTCCGCCACGGCAGCAACCACTATGAACATGGCGGCATACGGCCGGATCGAGGTGTCGGTGAACTTATTCGACCAGAGCTGTGCGACAGCCGCGTGCCTGCCGTCCGCGTACTTCAAGATTATCGGCCTGTAGCCACTGCCGGCCAATGCGGCATTCACGAGAGGTACATTGGAGCACTCGCCGTAGAGGTGCACCATTTGACCGTTATAATACTGAAGCTCATTCGGCACGACTGCGCCGCTGGCGGTCGTATAGGTCTTGCCCGTGATGATGTACTTGTCGAAGAGTGGTTCGTACCGCTCATTATCGATATCGGACGGTGGCGGCACGAACGCGTCCAAAGTCAACTTGCTCTTCGCTTCTCGGGACAGTTGCTGCTCGAAGGTGCGAAGGACTTCTTGAACGTCCTCTTTGCTATGAGGAATCTGCAAGAGTCGAATGACATCCGAATTTCCGAGCTCGCCGGCTGCGGCGAGCCGAGAGGCCTCGCGGATCATTCCGCTGCTACGAATCGCTGTGCCCACGCTGGTCTCCCTTGAATAGAATGAACCGCGCCAGGAGCCGCGCCGCTTTGTCCGTTCGAACCATTATTCCTGAGCGCGAATGTCGGAATTTATAATATCCTGCTGGTCCTTGCGAATGCCACACTTATCCACCTCCTGGAAGTGATCCGACTTGAGGTATGTGTTGGGCCTCAAGGAGGACTACAAACGGCAAAAACGCTACATGCCCGAAGAGATCGTCGCGAAGCCTGCGGTAGGTCGAATGTCCTGGTCTCGCAGTGCAAAACATGTCCAGGCGATCGGCCAGATCGGCGTGGGCCCTTTCGTCGGCGAGGAATTTCTGGAGGTGTAAACAGCACGCCGCCAGCGCCAACAGAAAGCCTAGCCCGCAAGTCCGCGCGGGCGGTGGCTTGCATTAGCGGCACATGAGGTCGCGGCCGTGCGACCTCAATTTCCGGTGCGATTAATTTCGCACTGCAGCTGTTCGAAAAGAATCCGTATCGCGGGTTGCGGCGCGTCATCGACATTTCCGGCGATGGGCCGAACAACGACGGAGCCCCCGTAACCGGCGCGCGCGACGCTGCCCTGGAGAAAGGCATCATCATCAACGGCCTCCCGATCATGGTGAAGGAGCCATCCCTCTCGACGACCGATATCGAGAACCTCGATCTCTATTACGAGGACTGCGTGATCGGAGGGCCGGGCGCCTTCATCATGACGATCAAAGATCGCGAAAAATTCCAGGCAGCGATCCGGACCAAGCTTGTTCGCGAAGTTGCGGGCCTCACGCCAGAGAGCGGGATCGTCCCAGCCGCCGAGAAAGAGCCCCGGGTGCCCTGTCTGATCGGCAAAAAAATCGCAGGAGCGCGGCCGGCGGTGAGTGTCGAGACGATCATTCAGAGCCGCCGGGCGAACAAACTTTGGACAGCAGTTTATCATGGTCGCAGCCCCACGCGTCGGGACATTGGAGCTGCTAACGTCCGTTCGTGGCCTACACCGACGAAATCCCGCGCTCGTCCCAATGACGGCTGTTAAGGGGCGACCGGAAATGGCTAACATATGGCCAAAACAACGCGACTGGCGAGTAGGCTTTGGAAACTGTGCCCCAGCAGGCCGTAGTCAGCATATATTTGGGCACAAGGAGGTGCGAAATGGCGACAGCAGCTACCCAAGTCGTTCTTGATACGCCGGCGCCCGTGTTCCAGCTTCCGGCCACCGACGGCAAGATTTACGCACTGGACGACGTTGCGGGCGAAAAAGGCACGGTCGTCGTCTTCATCTGCAACCATTGTCCCTATGTCAAAGCGGTGATCGACCGCATGGTTTCGGACGCCCGCGTGCTGATGTCGGAGAGCATAGGCTTTGCGGCGGTTTGCTCGAACGATGCGGCGAACTATCCCGAAGACTCGTTTGAGAATATGAAGCGTTTCGCGAGGGCTCATGATTTCCCGTTTCCATATCTCCACGACGAGACCCAGACAGTCGCTCGGGCGTATGGGGCGGTCTGTACGCCGGACTTCTTCGGTTACAATGCCGACCGCAAGCTCAAGTATCGCGGCCGGCTCGACGAAGGGCGTGCGACTCCGCCTCGCGCGGGGGCGCCCCGAGAGCTTGTCGAGGCCATGCGCGCGATTACGACCACCGGTCTTGCGCCGGCTGACCAAAAGGCGTCTATTGGCTGCTCGATCAAATGGAAGGACGAATGAAGCCGATCCCTGTCAACAGGTTTCGTATCTGAGACCGCCGCGTGCGGCAGCATTTGCTGCACATGTGCGATTTGACTAGCGGCATCACGAGGACCCTGCGGCTGCTGCCGGAGTCGCGTTCGCCCCTTCTCCTTCAGGTCTGCTTCCGGGGCAACACGAGGCTTCGGCTCCTACAATCCGACCCGTCAGTGCTGCGTCGCTTTTGCGACACCGATCGACTCCTGTCGAGCGCTCGGACCAGATTTGCTCACCCTGAGTTCTTCCGGTGTTGGCCCGTTTGGGGCACGCCAACCGGCCCGGAAACTGTCCGCTTGTCGAGGGGAGACGGGAAGTGGCTCGCCCGCGGTCAAAATGGCGTATTGACTCCAACCGGACGTTGCGCACCCCAAGACAGGAACTGTGGTATCCTCCGTCAAATGCGATGGGACGGTTCAACGAAAGCGGCTGCCCCCTCTAGTGGCACTTACTGCGCGTCCTCGTGTCCTCGCCGGGCTCCGGGACAGCACAAAATGGCCTGGCATCCCCACCTCTTAGGCGCCTGCTCGGCCCGCGCCGACGAGGTGATCGAATGAGCGCGCTAGGCAAGCTGGTGCGATCCTGCCGGCGGAAGACCGGTCCGAGTAAGGGGTAACGCTCTCCCGGGTTCGAGGAGGACCAGCGTCGTGAAGCGGGACTTCGACCTCATCGTCTATGGCGCGACGGGTTACACCGGCCGTCTCGTCGCCGAATATCTGACGACGTCCTATCGCGGCGACGATGCTCCGTCCTGGGCGATCGCGGGACGCTCGACCGACAAGCTTCAGAAAGTGCGTGCCGACATCGGCGCACCAGACGATTTGATTTTGGTGAAAGCGGATGCCGGCGAACCGGCCAGCCTACGTTCGATGTGCGAGCGTGCGGCCGTGATTATCACGACGGTCGGGCCTTATCAGCTTTACGGCCCCGAGCTTGTGGCGGCCTGCGCGGCCACCGGCACTAGCTATGTCGATCTGTGCGGCGAACCGGCATGGATGCGGCGCATGATCGACGCCCATCACGAAGAGGCGAAACGGACCGGCGCGCGCATCGTCTTCTCCTGCGGCTTCGATTCCATCCCGTTCGATCTCGGCGTGCTCACGTTGCAGGAGAAGGCGCGCGAGAAATTCGGACGCCCGGCGCGGCGGGTTAAAGCCCGCCTGCGCAAGGTGAAAGGCGGCATGTCGGGCGGCACCGCAGCGAGCGCCCAGGCGACGTTGGCGGCCGCGGCGCGCGACCCGGCCCTGATCCGGCTGCTGACCGATCCCTTCGCGCTGACACCGGGGTTCACCGGGCCGTCTCAGCCGTCGGGCCTTATCCCCGAATACGACCCGAGCATGAACGTGTGGCTCGTGCCGTTTCCCATGGCGCCGGTCAACACCAAGAACGTACACCGCACGAATTTCCTGTTGGGTCATCCCTACGGCACGGACTTCGTTTACGACGAGATGATGGTCGCGCCCGGATTTGGGGAAATCGGTCGCGTGACGACGGAGACCTTCGCCACCATATTTTCCCTGCTCGGGACCGGCGGTCTCAAACCCGGTGCAGGCCCGACTCGGGAAGAGCGCGCGAAGGGCTTCTACGACATCCTCTTCCTGGGCGAGCTGCCGGATGGCCGACGGGTCGAGGCGGTCGTCACGGGCGACCGCGATCCGGGCTACGGCTCGACCAGCAAGATGATCGCCGAGAGCGCTCTCTGCCTCGTGCGCGACGTGCAGGGCGAGGGCGGCACCTGGACGCCGGGCGCGCTGATGGGTCCGGCGTTGCGCAAGCGTCTAAAGGAGCGCGCCGGCCTCACCTTCAACGCGCGTTGAGGTAACGCTCAGAACTGCAGCGGCGTGCTGGGCTACGTGGATCGTAACCAACGAAAAGCGCGGATTGGCGTGCGCGGCCTCAAATCCGGTTCAATGGCCGCTTTCGGCCCGTTTGAGACATTCCCTCTGGCTCTGAGAATGTCCGATTATCGAGACAGCGACGAGCTCCATCGCAAGGTTGCACGATGAAGAAGGTAGTCAACTCAGCACTGTCGCGCCGCCGCTTTTTGCGGCTCACGTCAGTGGCCGCGGCATCAGCTCTGACTCCAACGGTGTTGTGGGCCGAGCAGCAACAAGCAGCGGATTCGGCCACATCCCAGGCCGTGCCCGCACGCATCGCCACGTTCGAGGAGGTATGGCGGACCGTGCGAGATCGTTTTTACGATCCGCACCTAGACGGGCTCGATTGGTCGGCCGTCCGGGAACGTTACTTGCCGGACGCCGCGCGGGCGAGTTCCGAAGAGGCGCTGGCCGGCGTCATTAATAGTATGCTCTCTGAGCTGCATGCTTCGCACACCCGCTACTACACACCGTACGAACCAGAGTACTACCAGCTTTCTGATATCTTTGCTGGTGCGTTAAGGCGGCGCGGACTGGAACGTGTTTTTCCGAATGGCCGTATCTCCTATCCCGGCATTGGCATCCTCTCGCGTCTCGACACGCAGGGTCGCAACATGATCACCGGTGTTATAGAAGGCACGCCAGCCCAACAAGCCGGCCTGCTCGCTGGCGATGCGATCGTCTTCGCCGATGGTGCACCGTTTGAGCCGGTACAGTCATTCCGTGGCAAGGTCGGCAAGGAAGTTGTGCTGGGGCTGCGTCGTGCCGGCGCGTTTATGCAAATATCGGTTACTCCGGTCGAAATTGAGCCCAACAAGATGTTCTTGGACGGCTTGAAGGCCAGCGCCCGTATAATACCGGCCAACGGCCGAAGCATCGGCTATGTTCATGTCTGGTGCTACGCCGGCTCCGTGTATCAGCGGACGCTCGAGCATCTTCTATCGCAGAGTCCCCTGAACGGCGCCGACGCACTGATCTGGGACTTGCGCGATGGCTGGGGCGGCGCGATCCCCGGATATCTTGATTTGTTCAACACGCGAGCGCCGACGATACAGGTCACTGATCGCAATCGCGCCAGCGAACTCGAGAACGTGAAGTGGCGCAAGCCTGCCGCCATGCTTGTCAACGGTGGCACCCGCAGCGGCAAGGAAATCCTTGCCTATGGCTTCAAGAAATATCGGCTTGGCGAGGTCATCGGTAGCCGGACCGAGGGAGCTGTCCTCGCTGCGACGGCATTTCTCATTGATGGCGGCTTGCTGTTGCTCGCGGTCGGGGACGTGGAGGTCGACGGCGAGCGGCTGGAAGGCGTTGGCGTCGCACCCACGATCGAGGTCCAAGCCGAGCCGGGCTCCATGGGTCTAGATGATCCTCAACTCAATCGTGCAATCGCAGTCCTATCCGTGGCCTGATCCTCGGGAGGCAGCTAAGAGATCCATTCCTGACTAGGTCCGGTTTGCGCGCCAAAAGCTGCCCTCCCTGCCAAGTCGCAGTTTGACCCAGAACGGTCGTTAGGCACGCAGTTCATTCGATCGCCTTCTGCGGGCGCAGACCACCGTCAAAGCCGGGCCGAGCATCACCGTCTTGTCGAGGAACCTTGCCGCCGGATCTGTGTTGTCGATCGCAA